>CBDDAI010000002.1:0-2170000 GCA_965224855.1 Trueperaceae bacterium
GTTCAAGGAGATTTAAATGTTGTCAAACAAAGTAAAAGAGGATTACGATTCCCCAGATGAATTTCAAGAGTATCTAGAGGAACTACACACAAATAGAGGGCTGACTCAGATAGCAACAGGTAGGAAGATGGGCATAGAAAGGTCTGACACTTTCAATAGGTTCGTAAGAGGTAAAAGTACGACCTCATATGAAAAATTCAGATTATTACGTGAAGGACTAAAACTTACAGATCAAGAATGGAATAAGCTTCTTGAATTAGCTTTGTTCTATACAAGGCTTAGAGAAAGAAGTCTCGAAGAGGTAAAACAAGTTGAAGAAAGAGTAGCAAAAGAGATAAAACAAGCTGAAAGAGAGGCAGTAAAAGAAAAATGCTTTGGGCTAGTCAGCACAGAAATTCAGAAACTTCTAGAGTTTCCACATGCAAAATTATTATTAAGAGCCCTTGCTAAGAGCATTATAAAAGTAGAGGATCTCCCCAAAGAGTTTGAGGGGCAAGAAGATAGCGCTGAAGATATTGCGAAGTTTATCGTTGATCTACATCAAGGAGAAAATAGCCAAAGTGTTGATGAGACTTTGAATGGACTTTTTGCCCTAGCTATTAGGGAATTTACACCTTCCACTGGTGAGCTTTATTCTGAACTACAAAAAGATGACAGCATGACTAACAAAGGAATGGAAAAGCTGTTTTATTCTTGATTAGGTTGGATATTACACATTGCCTTAGCTGATCAATATGACGTGTCTTCTCATAGGATGGATGGGTCACTAAAAATTTTCTATGTTCCTGTTTCTACAAAATTAGGAGTAGAGATTTTTATGGCTGCTGAGTCAAAAAGGGGAGTTGTTTTAGTAGATCACAGTGATTTTTATACAGTTCAGGGAGAGTCCAGTGTTGAAACAGGTATAGACCTGAATATAGATAGGCCAAATCGAGAAGACCCTAAAGATATAGCTGAAAAAGCCTTGCTTGATCTGTGGAATTTTGTATGCCCACATCAGCAAATTATAGAATATAGAGAGTTAACTGAAAAAGAAAAGAGACACTTAACAGGAGAAATAAATAGTAAGAGAAAGCGAAAAGTGCTTGACCCTTATATTACCTTCCAAGTACCTCAAGACATTAAAGACGTTTTTGCCAGTGTAGCAAAGATGTTATGCGAAATGGTTCCTGAGGCAAGTTTAGCTGCTGTAGCTTTTGATCCCGAACGTGGAGAAAGTGCCCTCGTGGTCGAGGAATACCTTGCTTCCGCAATTAAGGGCTTTTATGAAGAGATTGAAAACAGCTTCCAATCCTAACAAAGGAAAAATGATAGTAACAGTGAAAACAACATTTGAAAAACTAGCTGATAAGATAGATACAACAAAAGTCTACGAACTACCAAAAATAGGGACATGGCCACACAGCTTCCACGTCTTTGATAAAGAAAGCCTATTAGCTATAGACGCGGCAAGAGCAGCTAAACGCCCTTTACTGATCAAAGGTGAACCCGGAACAGGCAAAAGCCAGCTTGCTCGAGCAGCTGCTCACATCCTGAAAAGCCGCTTCATTTCTAAGGTAATTGACTCACAGACAGAGTTAGAAGATTTGTACTTTCGTTATGATGCCGTTAGGAGGCTTGGTGAAGCGCAATTACTTAGTGTAATGCATGGGAAATGCTCTCTTGATGAGCTAAATAAAAAACTTAATTTAGAACAGTTCATAGTTCCGGGTCCTATGTGGTGGGCTTTTGATTGGCAAGATGCAGCCAAGCATTGTGAAGAGGCTAAGCTGGCTGAACATGGCTACCCGGTATATGCATCTGAAGATGCTAATACCTCGGAAGGCAAGTCTTCAGTACTTTTACTAGACGAAATTGATAAGGCTGACGCTGACTTAGCCAATGGCTTGCTCGAGGCCCTAGGAAATGGCTCGTTTAGAGTGGATCCATTAGGAAAAACAGTTGGTGCAGATAATAATACTTCTTCTTGCGCACTAGTAGTAATAACTTCTAATAATGAAAGACACTTGCCACCAGCCTTCCTAAGGCGCTGTGCAGTACTAAAGCTCTCACTACCTAAAAATGAGAAGGGTTTTGTTGAACTGCTGTGCCGTCGTGGTAAACAACATCACCAAGATAGTAAAGGAAAGAGCACCATTTCACATCGAGTTTTGGAAAAGGCAGCTGGACAACTTTGGCAAGACCGTATGAAAGCTGAAAATCTACGTGTATCTCTTCCCGGTCAGGCAGAGTTTCTAGACGTACTTAATGTACTAGTGGAAAATGCTAAAACTGAGGATGAACAAATTAGTCTTTTAGAGAAAGTGAGTGGATTTTTCTTCCAAAAACACGATGACCTAAGAAAAGATAGAGAAGAGGGCTAATACCCTATGGCACAAGTCAGCCGAGCAGATCTACTAAGGCTTTTCCTAGATATAGATAGTAAACAACAAGAGCTAAAGGACTACGCTGAGTTCTTTGGCTATGAAAAACTGTCGGAAAAGATAGAGTTAAAGCTACCAAAACTTGATTTGGGATTTTTAGCTAAAGAAGAGCAGAAAAAAGAACCACTACCTGAAATAGCCACTTCTAATGTAGATTTTAGTTACTTTGTGCTGGAAAGCATAGAAGAGCAACCAGTAGAGCAAGATAAAGTAGAAAAGGTGAAGAAAGAAATAGCTTGGCTAGATGAACCAGAAGAGCACGAAATCCCTGAAGAGTTGAAAAATAAGACACAGCCTAAGAAAAGTCGCTTGCTGTTTGACTGGCAAGGACTAAAAGAACGTTTGCAAGAGGCACTAATTGCTCATAAGAAACGTAATCAAATAGATATAAAGCTAGTTATCAAGAAAATATCTCAAATCAAACTCTTGCGTACCTTGCCAAGGAGGTTTAAAAAAAGCCAAGCTTCTAATATTCGCTTGGTAACAGACTATACATCTCAACACTTAAGACCAGTGTTTCATGACTTTACAGAATTATCTGAAAAAATAAAGCTTTTATTTGGGGAGCACTATTTAAAACAAAAGAAGTTGACGAAGTACCAAGATAGCCTAACTGACCTTTTAAGGGCACATAGAGAAGAGCGCGCTTTAAGCTACTTGCAAGGGACTAGAGCTGTTATTGTTATAAGTGATCTTGGTCTTTACTTACCAAATGATGATGTACTTAATCAGTGGCTAACCTTTGCCAAGATAGCTCATGCCTATAGTTGCCAACCCATAGCAATACTGCCTGTGCCAGCTCATTATCTTGACGCTCGAGTCACCACAGCCTTTGATTGTATTTGTATGGAATCTGGAGGGGCTATTACCACAAAGTATGAGCCAGATTTAGAAAAACGACAAAAGGCTATAGAGAAAGATCAAGAAATAGCTAAGGAAACTTTGTTAACTGCTCTAGCTACCGCTCCTAATGTTGGCCTTGCTCTTCTAAGGGCTGTTAGGGACGTGTTTGGTGCAGAGAAATGTTCTGTAGCAGCAGAGGTGTTAGCATGGACACATCCAGATGTAAGTTCTGGTTCAACTTGGATTTATATCAAGCAAGAGAGGCAAGCAGATTACCTCAAACTTTTGAGAGAAAAGCTAGAACCTTCTGAAAAAAAAGGTATTAGAAAAGCCTTTGTTGACTATGATTACTATAGTCATTCAAAAGAAGACTTTATTTATGAGCTGAGTTTGTTTGATGTAGCGTGTGGCTTTAGTGATGAGCTTAGCAAGTATTGTGTAGTAGAGCATAGAAATCTAGCTAGACGCTTAAATAAAGACCCAAATGCAGCACGCAATCTTTTTGTTAAGCAGCAGCTAGAACGCCATGCGCTGGAATCGTTATTTTTAAACGAGTATAAGCACCAAGAGGAAAAAAGTAACTATGCCACGGTTATGACAGCAAAGCTAAGGTTACAGGGTAAAGACACTAACAAGCCGCTTGAACCTTGGTTGGATGAAGATATCTTCTCCTACATGATGCAAGCAAAGCCAGAACTTGATAGTCCCGTAGACAAGCTTAGGCTCTTAGAATTTCCTGATCACCTGCTTTTGACAGGTGATCATGGTACAGATAAAACGCAAGATACTTTGTTACAAAAGGGAAATCTTGTTACCAGTATTTCCTGTAAGGAAAAGGTATTCTTTGCAAAAATCCACTATAAGAATAATAAATCTGAAGAACACTTAATCTGGTTAGATAAGCAATTACCATATAGGTTTGACAAAGAAGATTTAAGAGAATTAGTCCTTGAATTCCACTCTTCCGACAAAGAGAAACTTGCTTGTCATTTTGAGAAAAAGGTCAAACCTGAAGAAGCTGAAGCTATATCTAGTAATTCTAACGGAACATCTATCTTGACAGTGCCAAAAGGGAGCAGATATTATCGCTACCCGAGTATAAAAAGGCAAAAGGGAAACTCTGAGGAAATCAAGTGTAGGGCCTTCTGGTATCCAGAAAACCCACTAAGAGTAGGTGAGTTAGGCAAGTTGCCTAAACCAGTTTGGGCAGATGATGTGGGTACTGATGCTTGTGGTCTCTATGCTGACCTGGTAGTAAGGAACATAACCCAACGCTTTCGCTGGATAGAACCTGGTGAATTTTGGATGGGCTCACCTGAAGGTGAAGAAGATCGTGAAGACGATAGTGAAGACCTACATAAAGTACGTTTAACTAAAGGATTCTGGCTTGCAGACACAACTTGTACACAGGCTTTGTGGAAGGCTGTGATGGGAGAAAACCCAAGCCATTTCAAGAGTGACGATTTACCAGTAGAGCAGGTTTCTTGGGACGATGCTAAAAGCTTTATGGAGAAATTAAATAGTTTAGTTCAAGGTTTACAGCTTCGCTTACCAACAGAAGCAGAGTGGGAATATGCATGCAGAGCAGGAACTGATACACCATTTGCCTATGGAAAGGAAGCTGATTCTAAATTAATGAATTTTGGTAGGAACCTTAAAAGAACAGTGCCAGTAAATGATCTATTCCAGAATAGTTGGGGCCTTTTTCAAATGCATGGCAATGTATATGAGTGGTGTGAAGATTGGTACGGAAAGTATAAAACTAAGGGTGAAATAACTGTTGACCCCCGTGGTCCTGATACAGGCACCGACCGTGTGTTGCGGGGCGGCTCGTGGATCGGCCTTGTGTGGCACTGCCGTTCGGCTTGCCGCGAATGGCTCGATCCTGCTTACGGCGACGAGCGCTATGGCTTCCGCCTAGTCTCAGGTCATCAAGAAAAAACAGAGTAAAGGAACAAGCCAGAGCAAAGCTAAGTAGGTGTTGCTGGTTGACCGTAACAGAGTGGAGGTCATAGCAGCAACACCCCGGTGGTAGAGACGCAAAATCTTGCGTCTCTACACGCACTAACGAATGACAGACAGATTTGAACGCTATGATAAGAAATCACAAACAACAAATACCTTTGGGTAAATGGTACAGAAATAAAGAACAACAAATACATCTAGACCCATTCTGTAAGGTAAAATCAATGATCAATTCCCAAATAAATTCCCTACCACCTCAAATCATTCGCAAAACTGGGACTATAGTTGGGGTGCAGCCTATTTTGTTATCACAGAACTCCTGCCCCCGTAGAGACGCAAAATCTTGCGTCTCTACACGCACTAACGAATGACAGACGGATTTGAACGCTATGATAAGAAATCACAAACAACAAATACCTTTGGGTAAATGGTACAGAAATAAAGAACAACAAATACATCTAGATCCATTCTGTAAGGTAAAATCAATGATCAATTCCCAAATAAATTCCCTACCACCTCAAATCATTTGCAAAACTGGGACTATAGTTGGGGTGCAGCCTATTTTGTTATCACAGAACTCCTGCCCCCGTAGAGACGCAAAATCTTGCGTCTCTACACGCACTAACGAATGACAGACGGATTTGAACGCTATGATAAGAAATCACAAACAACAAATACCTTTGGGTAAATGGTACAGAAATAAAGAACAACAAATACATCTAGATCCATTCTGTAAGGTAAAATCAATGATCAATTCCCAAATAAATTCCCTACCACCTCAAATCATTTGCAAAACTGGGACTATAGTTGGGGTGCAGCCTATTTTGTTATCACAGAACTCCTGCCCCCGTAGAGACGCAAAATCTTGCGTCTCTACACGCACTAACGAATGACAGACCGATTTGAATGTTATGGTAGGAAAATAAATAATGACAAATACATTTGGATGTATTGATTTGGTAATAACAAACGACAAGTAAATTTGAACAAACGGCTTAAGAATAATGACTAATCAATTTCGAAATAAATACCGTATCCCATCAAGTCGTCTACAAAATTGGGATTACGCTTCGAATGCAGCCTATTTTATTACCATTTGCACAAAAGAAGGAGAATATTTTTTTGGTGATTGTAAAGCAGGCAAAATGGCTCTGTCTGAAATTGGTGAGGTTGCCAATCAGTGCTGGTATGAAATACCCAAGCATTTTCCCTTTGTGTATTTAGGAGAGTTTGTGGTTATGCCTAATCATGTTCACGGCATTGTAATTATTAACAAACCGAACTTGTCAGACAAATCCACCAAGGGTAATTCAACACCCGTAGAGACGCAAAATCTTGCGTCTCTACACGCAACAACCCATCCTCAATTAACATCGTCGCAATCACAACCACCACATCAGAAACACCAAAACAAATTCGGTCCACAATCAAGAAATCTAGCTTCCATAATTCGTGGATACAAAATCGGATTTACAAAATATGCTAAAACTAAAAAAATTGTTTTCGCTTGGCAACCTAGGTTTCACGATCACATTATACGGAATGAACAGTCCCACCGAACCATTTCAGAATACATTATAAATAACCCTCTGAGGTGGCAAGGAGATAAATTCTATGTTTCATGAGTAAAATTGTGAACAGCATTGTATATTTGGGGATTTGTAACGATGTCTAGCCATGTTTATGGCATTTTTTATGAACCTGACTTAGCTGATGAGCCTGTTAAGGATGATGCAACACTTGTAGAGACGCAAAATCTTGCGTCTCTACACGCGCCAATTCATCCTATCGCAATCCGCAATAACAGAAATCGCAACAGGGATGGTAAAAACGAATAAGGACAAAACATGACACAAAGAATCACACCTCCATTCTGGGCAAGTTATTGGGGAGAAGATGAACACGGCGCTTGGATATCGCTAGTCTATAAAGGTATAGAGCACAGTTTTCGTTGGATACATCCGGGGGAGTTCTGGATGGGTTCACCTGAAAATGAAAAAGAACGCTTAGAGGACGAAACTCGTCATAGAGTACGCATATCCAAAGGATTCTGGATGGCAGAAACAGCTTGTACACAAGCTTTGTGGCAAGCAGTAATGGGAAATAACCCAAGTGATTTCAAAGGTGATGATTTACCCGTTGATTCAGTTTCTTGGGAAGATGCACAAGAATTTGTTGAGGCAATAAATAAATTAGGTGAGGGTCGTACTTTATATTTTCGTTTACCAACAGAAGCAGAATGGGAATATTGCTGTAGAGCAGGAAGCGAAAAGCCTTTTTCTTTTGGAGAAACAATTGATTCAGAGCAAGTCAATTTCAACGGTACTAATCCCTATAGTAATAGTAAAAAGAGTGAATACCGACGAAAAACTGTAGCAGTCCATTCACTGCCTTGTAATAAGTGGGGGTTATATGAAATGCATGGGAATCTATGGGAGTGGTGTGAAGACTGGTATGGAGAATATGAAATAGGTAATGAACTAGTTGTTGATCCCCGTGGTTGTAATACAGGCTCCTTCCGCGTGTTGCGTGGCGGCTCGTGGATCAGCGTCGCGAGGGACTGCCGTTCTGCCCGGCGCGACTGGCTCGTCCCTGCGGGCCGCCACTTTGGCTTCCGTCTAGTCTCAGGTCATCAAGAAAAAACGGAGTAAGGTAGAAAGGTGTTGCTGGATGACTGGAACGACAGACCTGTCAGCAAAAGTGATTTGGAATAGTGATTAGTCTATAAGCAGGGTAAATCACCATTCTGCCTACAAAACTAGCAACCTAGTTAGTCAATTCGCTGGTGTTCAGAAATTTTCCAACAGTGATCAAAAGTAAAAATATCTACTCCACCCAAGCGATCTTGCCACTTTGCCGTAACCTCATCTGCACATTGCTGAGCCACAGAGTCAAAGAGTATTTTTACAAATGCCCAAGTGTTGCCTGAACCCCCTCGAGCTTCTGCCTCACCAAAAGCTGCACCAAAGTCCATAGCAGCGTTGGCAGCACCTGCAGCCTGAACAATATCTAGAATATATTCTTTCTGGATTTCAACATCCTCGCGTGTTCCTAAGCGAGTTAGATGTCCACCAATATAGACTTCAAAATCAAAGTCTAGAATTTGGTCGTGAGCTGCAATAAAGCCATCAACATCTTCAGCAAGTGCTAGATCTGGAAAAGGCGTCCAGCCGGGAAATACAACATCAACAAACATAAGTACCTTTTGATCAGGCGCATAAATGAAAATGTTACCTGGTTCATGATTTACTCCTTGATAACTTAGTTCTAATGTTTGTATGCCAACTTTTAGAGATAAAGACTCACTAAATGTGACAGTTGGAATAGGTCGATTAGGATCAGCTTTGGTCTCTAAATGGGCAGCTGTATCTTCATGAGCAATGATAGTTGCATTCTCAGGATAAAGCCCAGCAGCGCCAATGTGGTCTATGTGCGTATGACTGTAGATGACATGCGTAATTGGTTCACTGGTCACGCTGGCAATAGCATTTAAAATATTCTCACCAATACTTGGTGGTGCATCGACAGCAATAACGCCTTCACCTGTAACGAGAAACATCATTTGGTATATACCCTCGGTGACCCAATAAAGATCATTACTAATTTCTGCAACATGGTAACCATTGGATAGATCTATACTTGAATCATAGGCTGTTTCTGGTACTGGGGCAAAGTCTTGAGCTGTGGATGGTACAATGATAATCGCAATTACAGCAAAAATAAACTTAACTATATTTCTTTTCATTCTGGTATATCCTTTCATTTTTTGACTATTCATTCCTAATGGAATAAAAAACTAGCTGAGAACTCATGAGCCTAACTATAAATTAGACTTTTCTAATTTAAAGAAAATGTCAATCTCTCGCTCAGCTGTAGCAAGAGCATCTGAACCATGAACGATGTTTTCATCTATAGTAGTAGCAAAATCACCACGTATGGTACCAAGCTCGGCGTCAGCAGGGTTGGTTGCACCCATCATTTTACGCCATTGAGCAATGGCATTTTCACCCTCTATAACCATTGCTACTACAGGACCACTGGTAATGAAGCTCACCAGACCTTCAAAAAATGGTTTGCCTTTATGTTCACCATAATGTATCTCGGCTGTCTCACGACTAACTTGCATAAGCTTTAAACCAACTATTTTGAAACCTTTGGCCTCTATACGAGAGATAATTTCACCTGTAAGACAGCGCTTTACACCATCTGGCTTAATCATTGCGTAGGTATGTTCTATTGCCATATTTAGGAGATTAACATTTATTTTAGCTATTTTTCTACTACGTGGCCCATAGCAAAAAAAGCAGGTGGATTAAGTTAGCCACCTGCTCTTGTTACTTTTAAAGTTTACTTAAGGTTTAAGGGAACCAATTGCGTAAAATGCTTATTACATTTGTCTCACTTGGTCCTAAGCGACGTGCGCCATTGGACGTGGTATAGCCATAGCCATGAACAGCTGTCACAACAGGATCTGTGTTACCCGGTGAGACCACAACGTACATGTACAAGGGACTACCACTGTGACCACCACTGGTGTCACAGTTATGCAGAATAAAGTCGTTCCAGCCATCGCTACCTAGGTGTAAGTAGCTAAGAATTGAGCATGTTTTGGTATCACCATAAAAGCCAGCAATCACACAATTAGCAGGTGAGTGACTATTGCCACAGGCAGGGTAGCCACGATTGTAGATACTCTTTTGACTAAGTGAACTACCATTCATATACCAGTAGCCCATCCAACCTGTTTTGTTATTGTAATTTGCAGGAAGTATAATGACACCCCAGTCCCAGCGTCTACAACTGGTTAGGCCGCTTTTACACTCAATACTATTACGCCACTGGCTAGGTGTGTAGTAGAGAGTACCAGCACCTGTTTGTACTGACCCATAGGGGAGACCATTTATACCATTACGTCCGGGAGTGATTTTAGGAGCGTAGTATGTGTTAGTTCCTCTTGCATTAATGCAATGAGCAGCAGTTATGATAAGACGTCTTCCTATAAAGGTACCAGAGCAGTTAGAGTTGTGATCACCATAGTCAAACTGTGCAATTGTGCGCCAAGGATAAAAGGTTGTTGATGTTAGTCTTTTACGTGTGTCAACGCCAAGAATCTTTTGTGGTTGTAATTTGATGTCCCTAACATCTTGTACGGGATCTCTTATTGGTAATGTGGGATCTTTAATTTCTAAAGGTTCTTTAATTTCTCTAATAGGAAGTGAACTTCTAGTCTTTCCACGCTCAACTTGAAATTTATGTACCTCACTCATAAAGGAGGCATTTAGCTCAACTTCAAACTCACTTTGACTTCCTACTTCAAAAGCTATGAGCTTAACTGTTTCTGGGAGAATATTTTCATTTTCCTTAGGAACTCTAACACCATCATTTTCGTCAGATTCAAAAGAGTCAAACTCATCTTCAGGTCCATCCTTTGAAAGAATACCTCTACCTATAGTTCTAGCTACAAACTTGCCAGAAACCTCTTTGGAAACATTGTTTCCACGACTAGAAAAAAAGTCTACGGCTGCTCCAGCTTCGAATTGATTACTTACTACTAAGCTAAGTTCTGCTTGTGCAGAGTTTCTTCCTAAAGTTGCTACAACTTGAAGAACTTGAGTACCAAGTGGGGCCTCCTCACCAACTTTGAAGTTAAGATCATAGCCTACTTTACCTTCTGCAAAGCTTAGTTCGACATCAGCGCCTTGTCCTTTGAGGCTAAAGTTAACTCCTGCTAAATTTTGGCTAGTGTTAACAGTAGCATTAATCTGGCCTTCTTCACCCTGCATAATAGTGATAGTCTTTTCAGAAAGATTAACCTCAAAAGAATCTCTACCACGAGGTGTAGGGTTAATACCACTACTGTCTGACGAGCAGCTTATTAATAACAAGCCACTTACTAATACTATTAAAATCAAAAAAGTTTTATACATTTTAATCCTCTCTTTCTTTGAAAATGGAATGTAGGAGAAATTTAGCCCCTTAATTCCATCTGCCTAGCTTAGTTAAAAGGGCGTTAAGAGAGCGTAAAGTTGTTGTTCTAGAAAGGGCAAATCCACATAGTTAGTGGCTTAGAAGGTGATTCCAAACGGTATAAGAAAAATTCACGAGGTATTTTTAAATTAATAATTTACCTGTAAGGTACAAATACTATGACATCCCTCAACTTCTTTATAGTTTTTGTATTAAGCGTAGTCACCCTAGCAAAGGCTAGCACACCTGTGGCTGATGTTTACTTGCCACCAGTAGAAATTGTAAGTATTGTTCCTGAACCCCAAGAGATGAGCTTATTGTCAGGAAGTTACACTGTAGGTAAAAATACAGTGCTTAATCTTCAGCAACCCACCCAAGCTCTAGAAAATCTAGCAAACGCCCTTCAAGAAGAGCTAGCTCAAAAGTGGCAAATTGAACTTGATGTAAAAAGCAATTCCAGTTTATCTGCCGCTATTAATGTAAGTTTGTTAAACCAAAAGTATAGTTCGTTTTTGGCTGACTTGGGCATTGAGCCTGTAACTGAACCTGAGGGGTATGTTTTGCATATCGATAAAGACATAACTATTGTTGGTAGTGATGAGAGGGGGGCATTTTATGGCTTGCAAAGTTTACGCCAATTGCTTCGGAGAGGACCTGAACTTCAAGCCATGACAGTTCGTGATTATCCCAATTTTCCTTTAAGAGTGGCAATGGTCTATTTGGATAGCAACTCAGATGAACTTAACTCCCGATTATTGCCCTTGCTAGCAGAGCACAAATTTAATGCTGTTTTGGTAATGAGCAACTATATCCGTTGGGATAGCGCTCCAGAATTACATTTGCCTAGCAGCGCTTCAAAGGAATCAGCAAAATATTTAGTAGAGCTAAGTAAGCTTTATTTGCTTAATCCTATTCCATTGCTAGAAACCCTTGGGCATGTACAGTGGATGTTTGTTAATAATCAGCACAGTGACTTGCTAGCTGATCCTGCAGTGGCTGAACCATTTGCTTATGACCCTCTAAATCCAAATGTTTATGAGTTACTTTTGCCAATAATTGATGAAATTATAGAAATTTTTGAGCCTGAAGTATTGCATATAGGTCATGATGAAGTGCGTAATGTCATTCCTTTTCCTGGTAATGAAGCTGGGAGACAAGTTGGTTTTCCTAAACTCTTTTTAAATGATACTTTAAAGTTTTATAAGTATCTTGCTGGACAAAATATTAGGGTAATGATGTGGCATGATGTACTACTTTCAAATGAGATTATTCCTATTTTAAGTGAGTTCCCTAAAGATATTATGGTGGCCAGTTGGAATTATGAACCTGCTACAGTTTACTCGAGCCTAGAGCATTTGCAAGCAGAGGGATTTCAGGCTCTAGGAGCAACATGGTTTAAGCCTGATAACATTACTAGTTATGCCCAATTTGCAAAACAAAAACAAGCTAGTGGTATGATCCAAACACGTTGGACAGGTTATTTTGGTAATAGTAGCTTACTTTCAGGCCAATACAATCAAGCTTACGCTTATCTGAGTGCTGCCAATGCTTTTTGGAATGCTAATGCTTTACCTCTAGAAAACGCCCCAAAGTATTTTCGTGATGCCTGGTTTTCACAAACTTTAACACCTCAACGTTCAGGTACACTAATTGATTTAAACCCTTATGCCAACCGCAGTATTGATGCCCTACAAAGTGAGGAGGTGTCAAAGGGCTGGTTAGGTAGAGGAGAAAATTATGATATGTCAGCCTTGCTCGAGGAAAAACGTGTAGAGGGCTTCAAGTTTTTGCTTAACAGAGCAATCTCATTAAGAGGCTCACATCGCCGCGTTAGCGCTGACCCTGAAAAGGCCATCATACCCCTCAATTTAAAAGCAAGTTCCCTAGGTTTTTTACATACTACTGGCTGGGCTGCTGCCGATATAGGCGACGAAGTTGGTGCTTACACCATAAATTTTGCTGATGGCAGTATAAGCACTGTTCCTCTACTGTATGGGCAAAATATTAGTGCTTGGACAGAAGGTGGGGTGAACTCAATAAGCCTGAACAAGGTTTGGAAAGGGAAAACACGCAATGGTTTAGATGTTTCAGCTGATTTACTGCTTTGGGATAATCCTAAAGTTAATCAGACTATCCTAAGCATTGAGTTTAGTAGTACTGTAGGCATTGCAAATCCCATCCTATTAGGAATAAGTACCTTAGGAATAAGTACCTTAGATTGATTTTAGTGCTTTAAAAAATGGAAAAAATGGATGTAATGTTTATGTAATAACCTTTTTCTTAAATTTAGTTTGTTTGTTAAGGATTAGTTAATGTGTGAGTCTAAAATCACATAATAATAACTGTTATTTATGAATGCCGAACAAGATAAAAACCTGCATACTACTTTAAAACGTCAACTTAAGAAGCTTGGCTTAAATGCTTCAACCGTGCCTAGCAAAGAGGCTTGGCAAAATTTTTTAAATTATTCTAGCTTAGCTTATCAAAAAGCAGATAAAGATAAGTATTTGCTCGAGTGCTCTTTAGCCATAAAAAAGTTACACGCCAGCGAAGCAAAATTTAGGACTGTCATAGAAAACTCTCTAGATGGTATTTGTCAGCTTGCACCAGATGGAACTTTTAAATACCTTAACCCTATTCTAAGGCAAACTATAGGCAACTTAGATTGGCAAAAAAAAAGCTTCTTGTCTTTTATACATCCTCATGACCGTAATCTAGCTAAACACGCTTTTGAAAATGTTTTGGCAGGGGAAAAGGGTCGGCTTGAAGTGCGTACTATTAAAACTAAGTCCTCTCCAATTACTTATTTAGATGTTGCTACTTTCCCAGAATACAAAGACGATAAGGTTGTAGGAGTTTATGTTTTTACTTACGATATAACTCAACAGAAAAATATGGAAAGAGCCTTATATGAGGCAAGAAATGGTCTAGAAAAACGAGTAAAAGAGCGTACTCTTGAGCTAGAGCATGCTAAAGCCAAGCTGGAAAAGGCTAATAAGCAGCTTGCCCATGATAGCTCACACGATTCACTTACAGGCATTCCTAATCGAAAGCTTTTTATGGAACAGCTTGCGCATGCTATTGTTTGCTACAAAGATGAACCAAGTAAAAGTTTTGCAGTGCTTTTCTTAGATTTCGATCGCTTTAAACTAATTAATGATAGTCTGGGACATCCTGCAGGGGACAACTTACTTGTCGCTATTAGCAAACGTTTATCTGCCTGTATAAGACCTTATGACCTTGTAGCTCGTTTAGGTGGTGATGAGTTCACTATACTTTTAGAAAATATTTGCGGTCTTAAGGAAGTTATTGATATTACCAATCGTATTCAAAAAATGTTTGCACATCCTGTTGAGTTGGGTGAGCACAAAATAAAAACCTCAGCTAGCATAGGTATAGTTATTTATAAAGGAGATTATCTAAATCCTGAAGATATATTGCGTGATGCAGATATTGCTATGTATTGTGCTAAAGAGCTAGGTAGATCACGCTATGAAGTGTTTGACGAGAGCATGCGCGAACGTGCTATTGCAAAAATGACGCTTGAAAACGAACTACGTGGAGCTTTAGAAAAAAAAGAGTTTGAGGTTTTTTACCAGCCTATAATGAAAGCAAAAACTCAAGAACTTGCTGGTTTCGAGGCTTTGATCCGCTGGCATCATACTGAACATGGCATTGTTTTACCTATGGACTTTATTGGTCTAGCAGAAGAGACCAATCTGATTATTGAGATTGACCGTTGGGTACTTCATAAGGCCTGTCAACAAATGAGAGTTTGGCAAAGAAAACACCCTATAAAATTACCCTTGCAGCTTAATGTAAACGTATCGAGTCGTCAATTTACACAGTATGGCTTTGTAGAGTATGTTGATGAGATTATTAATGAAACAGGCTTTGATCCTTGCTGTCTTCGGCTCGAGATCACTGAAAGTATTCTCATAAGCCACTCCAAAATTGTTAGAGAAACTATAGAAGCCCTCAGGCGAAGAGGAATTCAGCTTCATATTGATGATTTTGGAACAGGTTACTCTTCACTTAGTTATTTACAAAGTTTCCCTGTTGATGCTTTAAAAATTGATCGCTCCTTCATAAAAAAAATTACTGAAAACTATGAGAGTAATGAGCTAGTAAAAACTATTATTCTTATGGCCAAGAATCTAGGGATTAGAGTAGTTGCAGAGGGTGTAGAAACTAAAGCACAGCTCAATAACCTTGTAGCTTTAGGTTGTGGTCATGTTCAGGGGTACCTATTTTCTAAGCCAATGGGAACTAGCAATGTAGAAAGGTTTTTAGCTAAAGATATATCCTCTCTCACTAGACCAACCTTGTAAAACATAATCCCATGTAGCAATTCCTGTCTGCTCAGATGTTTCATAAGTTACCATGATATTGTGCTCATTATTATTTGGGCTTTTAGACTTAACATATATCAATGAAATGATTTGGCTTAGCAGAAGTTATTATCTAGACATTGGATAAGTGCACATTAATGAATCAAGATGTTCAATTTACACATATCAGATTGTCTTTACAACTATAGTGTTAATCTGTTAAAATCAACCCTAGTCGTCGCGGTAGTGGCTACGTCGAGACGTTAAATGCTCATGGATGGGATGTAAAACTGCCCTGCAGCAATTCCACATGAAGTGAGAACTTTTGAGTACATTTGCACGCTTGTGTGTGTATGACAAAGGTAGCAAATGAAGCTGTGTTGAAACCTTGGCAACAAGAAATAGGTGTTGATTTAGGAACTGCTACTGTTCTTATTTATGTTAAAGGTAAGGGCATTATGCTGTGTGAACCTTCAGTTATAGCAATGAGTCGTCAGACAGGTGAAGTTAAGGCTGTAGGGAATGCAGCTTATCACATGCTTGGACGCACCCCTGGTACTATTGCAGCTGTTCGTCCTATGCGTGATGGAGTTATTGCCGATTACAATCTAACTGAAAAAATGCTCAAAGCTTTTGTGCGCAAAGTAGTAACAGGTATGGGACGATTCTTTAAGCCACATATTATGGTTTGTGTACCCTCTGGGGTCACTGAAGTTGAGCGCCGTGCTGTGCTGCAAGCCACCCGTGAAGTTGGTGCAGGCAAAGCCTTCCTAATAGAAGAACCCCTGGCTGCAGCAATCGGCGTAGGTATTAATATAGCTGAGCCTACAGGATCAATGATTGTGGATGTTGGTGGAGGCACTTCTGACATTGCTATTATTAGTTTAGGTGGAATTGTAGTTTCTGAGTCTCTGCGGATAGCTGGTAACGAATTTGATGAGTCTATTGTTCGTTACGTCCGTCAGAAGGAAAACTTACTAATTGGAGAGCGCACTGCTGAAGAGATAAAAGTAAAAGTAGGTGCAGTGCTAATCAAACAACCTGATGATTCGCGACAAATAGAAGTACGTGGACGTGATTTAACCAATGGCTTACCTAAAGCTATCACTGTGACTACCGAAGATACTATTGAAGCATTAAAAGAGCCTGTGCAAAAAATTGCTGACGGTGTGCGCCATGTTTTAGAAGACTCCCCACCTGAGCTTATAGCTGATATTATTGACCGTGGCATCATTATGACAGGTGGAGGTTCACTTTTAAGGCATCTTGATGAGTTTTTAAGGCAAACTACTGGTATACCTGTTGCTGTAGCCGAAAATGCTGTGGACTGTGTAGTAGAAGGCACAGGTAAAGCTCTTGATATGATTAAAGTCCTACAAGATGCTCTAGTTACAGATAGAAACCAGCGTTGGCAAGTATAAAAATCAGCCTCTTCATTAAAGAAAAGAATGACTTTTGTTGCTGATTCTGCCTTTTTGCTTGGTTGAGAAACCACTCGTGCTAGAGATACTTTACCAGATACTAAGTTTCTTCAAGAAACTTAGTATCTCTTTTCAACAACAGACTTAAGGTTTGTAACTTTAATTCTAAATTTTGAACCAATCAATTAGTTTTGTTGGGCTTAATAAATTTATAACACCTACAAACGATGAATTACTAAGGGGCTAAATTGTTAGGTTGGTTGCCTATAACATTTACTCCTAAGTTGACTCCATTTAGAGGAAGGCCAAAGCTATTGTAAATGCCGCCTCCATCAGCTGCTCTGTTGCCTGATATAATCCCAAGGTTTTGCATAGTAAGTGTCCCAGCGTTGTTATAAACACCTCCACCCCAAGTATTTGCTACATTACTAACAATACTGCTGTAATCCTTTAGAGTAAGGGTCCCATCATTAAAAAGGCCACCACCAAAGTCAGCAGTATTACCTGTAACGCTGCCTCTGTCTTGCATAGTAAGTTCACTAAGAGAACCATTATAAATCCCTCCACCACTTGTGGCTGTATTGTTTACAACTACACTGCTTGCTTTTAAAGTTAGAGAAGCAAAATCATTATGGAGGCCACCACCATTAGCAGCTATATTGTTCTTAACTACAGTGTTTTCTAAAACCAAATCACCTCGAGCATCATTGCTGCCAACATTGTAAATTCCCCCACCTGTAGCCGCATTACTTTCTGAAATCACACTATCTTTCATAGCTAAACTACCCTGATTCCAAATTGCTCCACCTTCACCACTATTGGCCTGACCTTTGGTAATAGTGAGATTTTCTATAGTAACTCTGTTGTTGGCGGGCACTTTAAATATTCTAGTAGAGTTGCCACCACTGACTATTGCTGCATCTACACCAGGACCATGGATATACACTTTTTTATCTATAACAATTTCAGACTCTAGAGTAATAGTTTTACTTGCTTTAGATGCATCATCATAGAATACCCTATTATCAAAGCATATAGCTCCTATTCCCCAAGCATTAGCTACTGCTGAACGCAAAGATCCAAAGCCACTGTCATGATTATTCCTTACCCAACCTGTGCACAAGACAAACTGATAGCGACCTATAGCTTTGGTCAGACTAGTTGTTATCAACTGGTAGCGAGCATTAGCATTAAATTTAAAGTTTAATGAAGTGGCTCTTCCTACCGACTGAGTTTTAACTAGCCTTCTTTTCTCTTGTCCGCTCTCAGCAATTACTTTTCCTGTTTTTGCATCAAGTAGGTACAAGTGGGGCAAGAAATCCTCACTTTCAAGTAGCAGGATTACTTCAGTACCTTCCTTAACATACTTAAGGTCTAGATTGTAATAGTCTGCATAGCTACTTTTATAGATTTTATCGTTTTTAGTTAGTTCACCAGCTATTACATCTGCTATAGACACCTTGTCAAAATCAAAATTTGTTCTTGCTTCGGGTGCTGGGCCTTGTTGCTGACTGCATGAACTTAAAATTAAAATGCCAAAAATTAGTAAAGAAGCTACTAAGTACTTATTAAAATCCTGTTGCCATATCTTTATGGTTTCCATAACCTATTCCTTTCTTGCTTAGGTATTATTAGTTTGGTCTACCTAAGCTGATAAGCATTATTGATGCTTACTAAAGTAAGGTTAGTTCCTGTTTGTTTCATGCTTGTTACAGTTTTATCTAAAAAGCTGATCTTTTCTTGGCATAAAAAAATCGCTCTTAAGAACGATTTTGAGTATTAGCTAGTTGTTTTGGTAGTGCTCGAGCACCACCAAAACACTTGAGGCTGGCATTGCCTATTCTTGAAAACCTTGTCTTAGTAGAGAGTTTTAATAATCCTTCTAAAATGTATATAATTAGGTCAATTCACTTCTCAAGTTGTAAATAACAGCTTAAATGTTTCTTGGATACACATTGAGAGGTAGATTATGCTATTGGGAAATTTTTTCTGATAATTCAGAGTTGGTTAGGTAAGATGTGCTTGAGTCACAAGTTGATATTCTAAATAATGGTTACATTCATAAAGTTTTTATCTCTAAAAATAAGCAACCACTTCGTTATGATGAGGTTCTAAATTTGTGGCAGAGCAGCGAAGACTTTCGCTCCTTTTTCATTGCAATTCTGGCAAAAGCACCATTCTCAGCCTATCGTTGGGAAACACCTCCTATAACAACAACTACAGTAAATCGTGTATTTGAGTTTGTACTCCTAGATAGTCCTAGCTTAGCGAGACCGCCTGATGAAAAGGCTTTTGCTAGTCATTTTGATACTGCAAGCGATGGCATAACTACCTTTTCAAATCTTGGCAAGGACGCTTTCCTTGTAATACCAGTACCACAAGGACCACCCTCTGCATACGGCCACCTAGCAGCATTTATTAGAGAAGCTCCTAAGCTACAAAGCCATGCCTTATGGCAAGTAGTTGGACAAACTGTAGAAAAACAACTCAGCAATGAGCCAATTTGGTTAAGTACTGCAGGTGGAGGGGTATCTTGGCTTCATGTTAGATTGGATTCTCGTCCTAAGTATTACGGGTTTCAGCCCTACACTACTTTTCAGGCTTATAAGTAAGGTAAAGTAATACTCCTGTAAAAATAGCACCACTAATAATATTACCTATAGTGACTGGGATTTGATTCCACAACCACCAATCACTCATTGATATGGGCGCGCCAAAAATCATACCTGCAGGAATAGCAAACATATTAACTATAGAGTGCTCATAACCATGAGCAAAAAAGACCATAATAGGTAGCCACATAGCAACCACTTTGCCAATGGTAGCTTTAGATACAAAAGCCAACATAGTTCCTACTGTTACCATCCAATTAGCTAATATAGCTTTGATAACTGCTGTACCCCAACCAGTAGCATAGCCAAGCTCTTTATACACTAAGGTCTTTTTCTCTGCTACTGAACGTACTTGCTCTCCTATAGCACCGCCTTCAGCAGTACCAAAATTAGTAATAGCTATATAAAATAGCAAAGCATAGAAAGTACAACCTATTAAATTTCCTAAATATACCCAGCCCCAATTATATAAAAGTCCAGTTAGTTTTACTTTGCCTGCCAGTAAACCTTGGGGCAAAAGTGCAAAACTGCCAGTAGCTAACTCCAAACCCAAAAGCACTAGCATTACAAAGCCAACGGGAAATATTATTGCCCCTGCAATTGGGGGCAAGCCCTGTGCTGAAACTAGCATTGCTAGTGAGGTAGCGTAACCTAAAAATACCCCTGATAGAAATCCTCTAATTAGCAAGTCTTGTATTGCTAAATTAGCTTTCTTGGTAGCTGCTTCTACTGCAGATGATACAAGCTCGAGTGGTTTTACATAGTCCATATGTTTCTCATAACTGATCCCCATAAATAAATTGCCTAACCTAAAATGGGGTTCCTAAGATTTTTACCTATACACGCCAGCTCTCTTGAAAGTGATTTTTCAAAAGATTGTGATTCTTGCAATGCAATATACTCTTTACAATCACGTGGCTTGCTTATTTTATATATAAAAAGGATTAATTATCAAGCAAAACTAGATTTTAGAGATTGCCAAGGGTTTTAAGCATCAGGCCTTGGGAAAATATTGGCAAAAAGGCTAGCAAGAAAACCAAGCATTAAATAGCTTAGTAACATCTCTACTAACATAACATAGTAACCAAAGTTATCTTTTCCTTTGTCTAGTACAAAATCCAAAGTTATGAATACTCCAAAGCTGTTGCGTAAGTGATCAATAAAACCAGGGTTTTGCTGACCAAAATCAAAAGACTGGGGTGAAATTGCCATTAGGCTAGCAAAAACTAAGATAAATAGCAAAGCCCATACAACTAGTAGATAATTCCTTTGGCCACAGCCTAAAAAAAGCCACCAAAAAAACCCTAATACCGGATGGCTTTTACGAAAGTGTCGGATTGTTATTTCATGAGCACATTCAGAAACTCTTTGCTTCAATGCCCAATTACCAGCAAAGTCAAGCCCTACAGTTTTTGTGGCATAAAAAGTTGTGGATTTATCTACTTCAGAGCTAGTTACGTCTGCTGGAGTGAATTCTGCGCTGTTGAAATTGGCACCATTTAGTTTGGTGTAACTTAGGTCAGCTCGAGCCAAGCTAGCAGCCTTAAAGTTAGCTTCTGTTAAGTCAGCATTACTTAAGTTAGCCCCTTGAAGATCAGCATATGCAAAGTAGCTTCCTTGCAATTTGGCAGCTACAAAACTAGACAGCTTGAGGTCAGCCCGCTTAAGAAGTACCTTAGAAAGTTCAGCCTCTGTAAAGTCAACCGAGGCTAATATTGCTTCATCAAAGCGAACTTGTTTTAGATTAGCTTTACTAAAAATAGCATCTACCAGCTTAGCTTCTTCAAAGCCTGACTTTTCTATTATAGCCCTAGAAAAATCAGCACTTGGAAAGCTAGCGTTTTTTAGTTTACAACTAGTTAAATAAGTAGAGACAAACTTACATTCTTTAAAAAATGTGCCATAAGCTCGGCAGTGCTCGAGCAGTGCTTTAGAAAAGTCTACGTTTATTAAAAGAGCACTACTAAATTGACAACTAGTAAGTTTCGCCCCCATAAACTGAGCTTTCTCAAATTTAGAAAACTTAAAATCAGCATCTTCCCATTCCACGCTTTCCATTCTGCAATCATTAAAATTAGCACGCCTTATAATGGCTTTGGAAAGGTTTGTTTCAGCTAAAAATACTCCTTCTAAATTTGCTTCATTTAAATTAGCCCCTTCCAAGTTAGTTTCAAAAAGTTTTGTTTTATAAAGCTTAGCTTTAGCAAAGTTAGCCTCTCTTAGGTCGCATCGAGAAAGGTCTACATAACTCAGGTCGACTCCTTCAAAGTTACGTTGCCCATCAGAGTACTCAGCTTGTATTTGTTCGCTGGTTAGTTGTCTAACATTTTCATCATTACTCATATTTTCTAACCTTAATCTATCATTACTACATACTTACTTGCCACTTAAAATATCTTAGCACTTATTATTTAGGACTGCTTTGGTCTTGTATGTTATGGTGACTTCTCCCCTGCCTAAAGATTTGAGCTTAAGCTCAAACTTTTATCCCTAGGGATAAAAGCAGGGGCTTCTAGGATTAATCTACGAATGCAACTAGGTTGTATTCGTTCCCACGCCCATAAGCCCTCGGGCGAGAATATTCTTAGCTGCGTTTAAGTCTCTATCAAGGGATAAACCGCAATGGGGACAGTTATGTACACGTTGCTCCAAACCCTTACGTACTATTTCGCCGCAAGAGGAACACATTTGTGTTGTGTTCTTAGGATTTACTTTTACAACTGTACGCCCTGCCATTTTAGCTTTTTGCTCAGTTAGTTCTACAAACTGACTCCAAGCTACATCAGAAATGCTTCTATTCATGGCTTTATAATTGCCATCTTGCATTCCTTTTATATTCAAGTCTTCAAAAACAATAACTTGGTAATTATCTACTAGTTTCCTAGCTTCTTTATGGGCGAAATCTTTACGCCTATTAGCTATCCTAGTATTGATGTGATTCAAAGCCCTACGATGCTTGTTTCTTTCAGCACCCCCTTTGAGTGCTTTACAAAGTAGCCTTTGAGTCTTTTTCTTTGCCTTTTCATCAGTCTTTAAAAACCTTTTTCGCTCTATAGTTTTACCATCACTTAAAGTAGCAAAAGTTTTCAACCCTAGATCAACACCTACAACCTTATCAATAGGTTCAAATGTTTCAAGCTCCACTTCACAAGAAAAAGACACATACCAGTTACCACGTTTATCACGACTCACGTTGACGGTTTTAATCTTGCCTTCTATAGGGCGATGCAGATTTATCTTTACATCACCTATTTTGGCAAGATAAAGAGTATTATCGTTACGAAGCTTAAAACCACTTTGAGTGTAAGTAAAGCTGTTGTAGTAATAGAACCCTTTAAAGTTTGGGTATCCTACCTCCTTGCCATTTACACCTTGTTTCACACGCCTGAAGAAAGCTTGAAATGCAAGTTCTACACGCTCGCAAGCATTTTGCAAACATTGAGAGTGGGCATTCTTTAAAAACTCATGCTCTTTTTTCCATAAAGGGATAAGCCTTTTAGACTCAAAATAAGAGATAGTTTCTTGCCTTTCTTCATATGCTGTTTTTCTACATTCAAGCACGTTATTGTACACCCAACGGCAAGCATTAAGGCTTTTTAGTAACGCCTTTTTTTGTTTGTTAGTTGGGTAAATCCTATACTTAAATGCTTTACGCATAGCAATACTCTAATTCCATTTTTAGATAAAGTCAAGGGTTATCTAAAAGAGCTGATTTTTCTACAAAAAATCCTCAAAAATTCATCCCACGAATGAATCGCGTGGGGTTTCTTTTTGAGCCTACCCACCCTAAACAGGGAATAAAAGTTTTTGTGAATGTTTTTGGAGTAATTAATGCTTGTAGGAAGTTAGAATTTAGTAGTTAGTAGATGACATAGTAAAGTCCTGCTAACTATATAACGTAATATGCATTTTTCCTTTCAAAAAACAATTGCTAAGGAACTTAGGATCACCCCTGAACAAGTTGCTGCTAGCCTTTCTTTGCTATTTGAGGGTGCTACCATTCCTTTTATTGCTCGCTATCGTAAAGAAGCTACTGGTAGCCTGGATGAAGTGCAATTAACAGCTATCCGTGACAGGGCAGAGCAACTTCAGCAATTAGAGCAGCGCCGTGAAAGCATTATGAAATCTCTTAAAGAGCGTGATTTGCTTACTGCTGATTTACAAAACAGTCTTGCTGCAGCTAGTACACTGGCAGAACTCGAGGACTTATACCTCCCCTATAAACCCAAACGTCGTACAAGAGCTGCTATAGCACGAGAACGGGGTTTAGAGCCTTTAGCCAAATTACTGATGGAACAAAGAGCACAGTTTGCTCCTGAGGCAGAAGCTCAAAAGTATATAGCTGAAACTAAAAGTATACCTGATGTGGACACAGCACTGCAAGGGGCGCGAGACATAATTGCTGAACAAATTAACGAAGATAAAGAAGCTCGAGCAGAAACGCGAGAACTTTTCGTACGCAGAGGCATACTTGTTACCAAAGTAATAAAAGGTAAAGAGAAAGAAGGTAATAAGTATAAAGACTACTTTGTTTGGCAAGAATTAGTAAGTAAAATGTCTTCACATTGCTTGTTGGCCATACTAAGGGCTGAAAAAGAAGGGATACTTTCTGCCTCTATTAGACCTGAAGAAGAAGTGGCTCTTTACCGTCTAGAAAAATATTTTATAAAAGGAAGTAGCGCCAGCACCGAACAAGTAAAGTTAGCTTTACATGATAGCTACAAACGCCTTTTGGCACCTTCAATGGAAACTGAAGTGCGTAAAATCAGTAAAGAAAAGGCAGATCTTGAGGCCATTAAAGTGTTTACTGATAACTTACGCCAATTACTCTTAGCAGCACCTTTAGGTAAAAAGAGAGTATTAGCAGTAGATCCCGGGTTCAGAACAGGCTGTAAAGTGGTTTGCCTTGATGAGCAGGGTCAGCTATTAGAGCATTTAGCTATCTTTCCGCACCTTTCTCAAAAGCAAAAGGTTGAAGCGCAAGCTGCTATTGAGGAAATAATTAAAGAACATAAAGCTGAAGTCATTGCAATTGGCAATGGCACTGCTAGCCGTGAGACAGAGCAGTTTGTAAAATCTTTAAATTTACCTGTAGAAGTTGTAGTAGTCAATGAAAGTGGTGCGTCTATTTACTCTGCTTCTGAGGTGGCTCGAGCAGAATTTCCAAACCATGACATAACTGTTCGAGGAGCAATTTCTATTGGTCGTCGCCTTATGGACCCTTTGGCAGAGCTTGTAAAAATTGATCCAAAGTCTATAGGGGTTGGTCAATATCAGCATGATGTTGATCAAGGTAAACTTAAAAAAAGCTTAGACGATACTGTTATAAGTTGTGTAAATGCTGTTGGTGTAGACATTAACACTGCTAGCAAACAGCTTTTAACATATGTGTCTGGGCTTGGGCCAGCTTTGGCACAAAACATTATAGATTATCGCAGCCAAAAAGGTCCTTTTAAAGCAAGGACACACTACACGGAGGTTCCTAGGCTTGGAGCTAAAGCTTTTGAACAGGCAGCTGGTTTTCTTCGCATTAGTGATGCAGAAAACCCTCTTGATGCCAGTAGTGTACACCCAGAAAGCTATAAGGTAGTAGAGAAAATGGCTGTTGATTTAAAGGTAAAAGTTACAGAGCTTATGCAAGATGAAACCTTAAGAAAAGGCATAGAGCTTAAAACTTATATTAACACTAAAGTAGGAA
The DNA here is from genome assembly GCA_965224855.1 of Trueperaceae bacterium. Taxonomy (GTDB): domain Bacteria; phylum Deinococcota; class Deinococci; order Deinococcales; family Trueperaceae; genus CBDCVN01. The sequence goes on from CBDDAI010000002.1 coordinate 25,261, forward strand.
TGCCAACCTTAGTAGACATAATGCAAGAGCTTGAGAAACCTGGAAGAGACCCTAGAAAGACTTTTGAACAGTTTAGTTTTTCAGAAAATGTAAGTGTGCTCGAGGATTTACATGAAGGCATGATTTTACCTGGTATAATTACCAATATCACAGATTTTGGAGCTTTTGTAGATGTAGGTGTGCATCAAGATGGACTAGTGCATATTAGCCAACTTGCTAATCATTACATTAAGCACCCCAGTGAGGTAGTAAGCTTACAACAAAAAGTACAAGTAAAAGTTTTACTAGTAGATGTTGAGCGCAAGCGAATAGGTTTATCTATGAGGTTACAGCAAGGGAGCTGAGTTTTGATTAAATTTCTTTAGTGGGTAAACCTGTGTTTAATGCTGAGTACCTGCAAAGTTATAAGGATAATCCTGACTTGCTTTGTCCTTCTGCTTTAGCAAGTAAGTTCAGCACCTTAATTTTAGATAAGGATCTGGATGACTCCTACCATTTTGGTTGTGAAGAGAATTATCAACTAAAAATATTCTAAGGAGAACGTCCTGAAAATCGGGATGTAAGTCTGTGTTTGCTAAAATGAGGTTATTGCTCCTTTATTTCAAGACTGTTTCAGTTTTTACTAAATATTTCATGGCTACTTGGTATAAATAAACTTGATGGGAAAAACTGCTTTTAACAGAAGCTATCAAACTAATCTTTATTTGGTGAAAAGTTTAAAGAACATAAAAAATCCTTTGAGTTTCTTGATGTTATTAGGCTTGCTCTTAAGTTCTTGCCTGCCTGCTACAGATAATGGGCCTAAAGTTACCATAGAAGAATTAAATCAATCCTCGAGCTTCTATCCTCACCAAACAGGTCTCACTTGGGAATATTTGCCCGATGGTGGAGACCTAAACTCACAGCGGGCTATTATGCGTGTCCAAGGTCCTAAGGTGATAGACGGTGAAAGATATATAGTAACTAATATATCAGGACGCGGCCTTGATGTCAGCTCTTACAAGAAATATCTAGCTGATGGCGTGTTTGTATCTAGAGAAGAAGGTCCTGGCTATGTGCTTAGCTTAGACCCTCCTATTAAAGAGCTACCTGCCCAAGGTAACTTAAGAGTAGGTGTTTCTTGGCGAGGTAGCAGCAAAGCAGAAATACATTTTACTGATGCCCCACCTAATAAAAACAAAACAAGTTTTACCACTGAATATGTTTATACAGTTGTAGATAAGCGACTTGTTCGTCTTAATGTTGGTGAATTTGAGGTGTATGTTATTAATTTAGAAAGTCGCAAGTTAGGGGAAGAAGATAAAGTGCTAGAAACACTTCATACCGAAATTTGGTTTTCACCTTTTGTGGGGGAAGTGCGCAATCAATATGATTTTGTGTTAGTAGGGGGTAATTTCAAAAAATAATATCCCCAGAAAGCCTTAGGGGTTAGAGGCCGAAATATTTTACCTGTGTTTTTATTCACTGCTTGAAATATTAAGAATAAGATGACAAAATTATTTTAGAATTATAGAGTTATGGCTAAAATAGCAGTGATTGATGACTCTGTAGTTATTCTTGATTTATTAACAGAAATCCTTGAAGATCAAGATCATTCTGTCTGGCCCTGTGCAAAAGCGGACAATGTAGAGGAAAAGCTAATTGATTTTTTGCCTGATATAATTCTTTTGGATGTTTTAATGCCACGTAATGGCTATGAAGTTTTACGTTCCCTCAAAAGAACCAAAGCTACTAAAGGGATTCCAGTTATTTTAATGAGTTCTAAAGATGGAGCCGATGATATTAGATGGGGACTAAGACAAGGAGCAGTTGCCTATATTACTAAACCTTTCACACCTAAAACAATTTTCTCAACGATACAATCTTACTTACCTTGAGAAAGCAGCCCAAGTATTTTCGGCGGTATAAAAATGGACATTTCCATTGGAATTGGAATTGCTATGGAATTTGAAAGGGAGATAGGAAGATAAGGAGCAGGGCATAGATTTCTTGAAGTAAGATGCTCATTCCTTACCCGTTTTTAGTATACTTACAGATGACATTCCTAGGTAAAACCTAGGAACGGGCATCAAATTGGGAGTTTAATTCTATTTATAAATGAGGAACACAGCTAGGACAACTGGTGCTGTCACCAAAGTGCCTCAAAGAACTCTCTTGATAGTCTCAAATTCTTCTAAACTTATTTCTCCTTTAGCAAACCTCATACGAGCAATGCCAAGGGCTTTATTGTGCCTGCCAAATCCCCAGCCTGAACTAGCAATACTTTCACTACTTACATTTCCTAAACCTTGCTTAAGTACATTAAACTCCTCACTTGTCACTTCACCTTTGGCAAAGCGTTCTTGAGCAACAGCTACTGCTTCATCTTCAGCGTTCTTACAGTTCCAACCTCTATGGCCTGCTTTGTGACTTGCAAAATGGTAAATTATTGCCTTAATAACAAAAAAGATAAATATGAAAAAAAGTATACTACCAAGGAAGTTAAGAAAACCCAGACCGAAACCTGCTGCATGAGAGTATGCATAAACCATTAGTTATGTCCTTTCTTTGAGCACCTGAAATTTTATATCAATGCTCAAATAGCAGTTATAGATTAAGATTTAGGTTGTGAAGGACGGGTGCAGGCTTTGTGAATGTTGTGTGAATATAATTTAGCAAGGCAATTTAGGCTTGTAGCATTGAATCCATTACCTTGCCAATAGTGCTCTGGTCATCTTGTGAGGGCAAACTCCAATAGCTTTCGTACCCAAAAAGCTTGCTAATAGTAGTAGGAATGAAACTATCATTAAGAATTTCTAAATGCTCACTGGTAATAAAAGCAGGATGCTGCAAGCCACAAGCATTGCTTAGCTGTAAGATCTCCTTACGAAAAGTAGTAAGATAATTTGCTAGACGAACGGCCTTGTTAGTGGGATCAAGGCCATGTATTAACCATTTATTTTGAGTGGCAACCCCTGTTGGACAGTGATTGGAGTGACATTTTTGAGCTTGTATGCAACCTATGGCAAGCATAGCCTCACGTCCTACGTGTATAAGGTCACAACCTAAGGCAAAGGCAAAAAAGGCTACTTCTGGGAAGCCAAGCCTACCAGAGCCAATAAAAACCACTTTTTGATGGAAGTCAACCTTAACAAACTCTTTGTATACTCTAGAAAAGGCCAGTTTAAAGGGCAACGAAACATGATCACTGAAGGCTAAAGGAGCTGCTCCTGTTCCGCCCTCTCCACCATCAATACCAATAAAATCCACTCCTCTGCCTGTTTCAGCCATCTGCTTGGCAAGCTCTTGCCAGAAACCTATATCACCTATTGCAGATTTCACACCCACTGGTAAGCCTGTTTTTTGGGCCAGTAGCTCTACAAAATCTAGTAAGCTATCTATATCATGAAAAGCTGAGTGGGCAGAAGGGCTATGGCAAGCTTTGCCCAAAGGTATACCTCGAGCTTCAGCAATTTCAGCATTTACTTTACTAGCTGGCAACATGCCTCCCAGCCCAGGTTTGGCTCCTTGGCTAAGTTTAATTTCTATAGCGCGAACTGGATTGGCCTCTACTATTTCTAAGAAACGCTCTAAATTAAAAGTACCATCACCATTACGAGAACCAAAGTAAGCAGTACCAAGTTGCCAAATAAGTTCCCCACCATGTTGATGATAACTTGATATACCACCTTCGCCAGTATTGTGTAAGGCACTTGCCAATTTACAACCTTTGTTGAGAGCTTCTATAGCAGGGCCAGAAAGAGAGCCAAAACTCATACCTGAAACATTAACTATAGAAGAAGGACGGAAGGCTTTTTTACGTTGGTGGTATGCACCCAACACTTTGGCGCAGGGTACATCTTCATTATGATTGGTTCTTAATGGGAAAGGAGAGTGTTTAATAATTAAATAGTTAGGGGCTAGTTCTAGATCATTATCGGTTCCAAAACCAAAGTAGTTATTTTGTTTTTTTGCACTCGAGTAAATCCAGCGACGTTGGTCACGGCTAAAGGGTCGTTCATCATCATTACTAGTTACTATGTATTGCCTAAGTTCAGGGCCTATGGCCTCGAGCCAATAACGAAAGTGTCCGATTATTGGAAAGTTTCTTAAAATAGCATGCTTCTTTTGGGTAAGATCATAAGCTACTAAACAACCAAGCCCGATAACTATAATAAAAAGCCAAATCATAGTAAATTACCTACCATTAAGTTTGCTACTAGATCATCAATAACACTCAGATTTCCTGAAATCTAATTAATCTACTTTTGTCATGAAAATTATAAGCCTAACCGACCTTAATAACTTAAACTGACATTATCTAAACCTGAGCTGTCAGAGCCTGTACCATATTCAGCCCAACACACTCGCTTCAAAAAATTTATACCAATCATTTTCAGGCCACTCAGCTGGTGGCGTTTCTGCTAAACAAGTGCTACCAAGGGTTAGACAAACTAGAAAAATGAGTTTTTTCATGACCCGCACATCTTTTCGCAAGAAATCAACCTATTGCTAACATGATTGTTTGCATAACTTAAACAAAGTTATGAGTAGCGTTTAAATATAAGCGCAGCATTCTGCCCGCCAAAGGCAAAATTCGTTGAGAGTGCGTACTCTACTTGAGATTCTCTAGGTTCATTAGGGATATAATCAAGATCAAGCTCAGGATCAGGGTCAATATAGTTACGGGTGGGTGGTATTACACCAGAATGGACAGCCTGTACGGTAGCAATAGCCTCGACACCACCTGCTGCACCCAGTAAATGACCTATCATTGATTTAGTGCTTGAAATAGGTGGCACAGTTTCCTTACTGCCAAATACGGTCTTATAAGCCAAAGTTTCATTTAGGTCATTAGCAGGCGTGCTAGTACCGTGTCCATTAATGTAACCAACTTCTTCAGTGCTGATGCCAGCAGACTTTAGTGCCCAATTTACACAACGCACAGCTCCTACACCTCCGGGGGCAGGAGCTGTTATGTGGTATGCATCAGCGCTTGTAGCATAACCAACTACTTCAGCATATATGCGAGCTCCTCGCCTTTTCGCGTGTTCGAACTCCTCTAAAACTAGAATGCCAGCACCCTCACCTGCAATAAACCCATCACGTGAAACTGTAAAGGGGCGGCTTGCAGTCTCAGGGCTATCGTTGCGAGTAGAAAGGGCTTTCATTATAGCAAAACCACCAACGCCCATAGGACTTATTGGTGCTTCACTACCTCCTGTTAGCATAATCTGAGCTTCATCTCTTTGAATAATCCTAAAAGCATCGCCTATAGCACCAGAACCTGTAGCACAAGCCGTAACCACAGTACTATTAGGTCCCAAAAGACCAAAACGCATAGCTACATGACCACTTGCCATATTAGCAATAAGCATAGGAATGAAGAAAGGACTGACTCGTGACACACTACGCTCAAAACGTATTTTAGATTGCACTTCCCATGTTTGAATACCACCAACGCCACTACCTATACATACGCCTGTATTCTCACCTGCAATTTCTGCAGCAGTCAAGCCCGCATCCTGTATAGCAAGTTCTGCACCTATAAGAGCAAAGTGTACATATCTATCAAGACGCTTAGCTTCTTTACGGTCTATGTATGGTTCTATATCAATATCAACTTCACCAGCTATATGAACATTTAAACCTTCAGCCTTAGAGTCAAAACTCTTAATGGTACGAATGCCGTTTTTAGCTTCTCTTTGAGCCTTTAAAAAAGCTTCAGCTCCTATACCTATACTAGTGACTGGTCCTATGCCAGTAACAACAACTCGCCTCATAACTATTTTGAGTCTATAAACTTGACAGCGTCCCCAACTGTAGCAATCTTTTCAGCTTCATCATCACTAATTTCTAGACCAAACTCATCTTCCAAACCCATAATTAACTCAACAATATCAAGGGAGTCAGCCCCTAAGTCATCAACAAAAGATTTCTCTAGACTAATATCTTCAACTTCTACATCAAGTTTATCTGCTGCTACTTCTTTAATTCTAGTTAAAGTATCCATTTTAACATAACACTCCTAAAGAATAATAAACATTTTGGCAATGCATTTGCCAAAGATGGAAAATTGTAACACAATCACATAGCTAGGTTTGTGCCAAGGTATTTGCAGTATTGTTTGCAACACAGTTTTCCAGCACTAATTACATGCTCATGCCGCCATCAACTGCTAAGGTTTGACCATTGATATAAGCAGCATCATTACTAGCTAAAAAGGCCACTACTTTAGCCACTTCCTCAGGCTGACCAAAACGCTTGATGGGAATGCGCTCCAAGTAACTATCTTTCAAATCTGCCTGCAAATTAGCAGTCATGTCAGATTCTATAAAACCGGGGGCAACTGCATTCACAGTAATACCTTTGCTAGCATATTCTCTAGCTAAGGCCTTAGTCAAACCTATTAGACCTGCTTTGGCGCTCACATAATTTGCCTGGCCTACGTTACCTATTAAACCTACTACTGAGGTAATGTTAATAATTCTCCCCCACTTTTTAGAAACCATGCCTCTTAAAGCAGTTTTACTAAGGTGAAAAGCACTTGAAAGGTTAGTATTAATAACCTCTTGCCAATCTTCACTTTTCATACGTATAGCTAAACCATCTTTAGTAATGCCAGCATTATTTACTAAAATATCTATGACACCAAGGTCGCTCTGGACTTTTTTTATAAGTTCAGAGCAGGCCTCAGTATTGGCAATATTAGCTTGGAATAAGTGAGCTTTACCGCCAGAACCAACAATTTCTTGAACCACTTTTTCTGCTAAATCAGCAGAACTGCTGTAGTGCACAGCAACTTGGCAATCTCTTTTTGCAAATTCTAGAGCCATAGCTTTACCTAAGCCACGGCTCGAGCCTGAAACCAAAACAGTCTTCACTAATTTACTCCTCACCAGCGAGTGCATTTAATGTGCTCATATCATAAACAGCTTTAGCAGACACTCCCTTAAGGATACGCTTTACTAAACCGGTTAAAACTTTGCCAGAGCCAAGCTCTACAAAATTTTTAATACCTAAATTGCCCAGCATCTGCATCGACTCCGTCCAGCGTACACTCTTAGTTACTTGGGTTGCTAAAAGACTAGGTATATCTGCTACCTTATTTACCAGATCAGCACTAACATTAGCCACTATAGGAATATTTATGGTCTTAAATTCTGTTTGGGCCAGGTCCTGTGCTAATTTATTAGCAGCTTCTTGCATAAGAGAACAATGAAAAGGAGCAGAAACCGTTAAAGGTAAGACTTTTGCTCCAAACTCTTTTAAATGTTCACCAGCTTCATTAACGGCATCAGCAGCACCAGAAATAACTGTTTGAACCTCACTATTATAATTAGCTACTTCAACTATCCCTTCTATCTCATTGCAAACCTTTATTACTAGATCTTTATTTACCTTCATCACTGCTGCCATGGCACCTTTGCCTTCAGGAACTGCTTCTTGCATATATTGTCCACGCTTACGTACTAACTTTACAGCTTGAGTCACTGTAAGTGAGCCTGCAGCAACATGGGCAGTAAATTCACCTAAGCTGTGCCCAGCAACATAGCTTGGTTTTGAATGACTTGTTTCATTATAGGCAGCAAAAGCAGCAGCTCCAGCAGCTACAAGGGCAGGTTGTTGATTAATAGTTAGCTTTAAAACCTCTTCAGGACCCTGCCACATAACTTCTAAAAGTCCCGGTATAGCCTGTTCAGCTTCGTCTAAGACAGCCTTAGCAACAGGACTCTTTTCATAAAAATCCCTTGCCATGCCAATAGTTTGGGAGCCTTGCCCAGGAAAAAGGGCAGCTACCTGTTCTAATGCCATGTGCCACCCCAAGTAATAACACTAGCAGACCAAGTAAGTCCTGCCCCAAAGGAAACTAGTAGTAAATGATCGCCATCCTTAATACGCCCAGAATCGAGGGCATGCCGCAAGGCTAGCGGTATACTAGCTGTGGAGTTATTGCCATACTCATCTACTGTAACTACCACACGCTCTTCAGGCAAACCTAGACGTTCCCGTGCTGCATTTATGATCCGCAAGTTGGCTTGATGTGGTACAAAAAGTGAAATGTCATCAGGGGTTAAACCTGCTTTTTCAACAGCTTCAATAGTAGCAGTATTCATAACCCTAACAGCAAACTTAAAGACTTCACGTCCATTCATATAAAGTTTTTCACCTAAAGGGTTGCCATCTGGCAAGCACTTTGCCACGGCACCAATGGTCAATAATTTCCCCCCAGAACCATCAGCACCCAGAATCATTGACTTTAAACCATAAGGTTTAGAAACCTTCTCGACAATAGCCACACCAGCACCATCACCAAAAAGTACTGCTGTTGAGCGGTCTTGCCAATCCATAAGTTTAGTAAGCACTTCCGAACCAATCACTAATATCTTACTAAGTTGATTAGATTCAACATAAGCCTGTGCTACAGAGAGAGCATACATCCAACCAGGACAAGCAGCAAGAAGGTCAAAAGCACCTGCTTTAAGGTTAAAGTGGTTCTGCACTAAGGCAGCTGTAGAAGGAAAAAGAGCGTCAGGAGTATTAGTAGCTACAATTACCATGTCTATTCCCTCGAGCACCCCCTCACCGTGCCGTAACACTAGATCTTCAATACCTTTAATGGCCATATTTGAGGTAAATTCACAATCCGTAGCAACATGTCTACGTTTAATACCAGTACGAGAAACAATCCACTCATCACTAGTATCTAAAAACTCCTCAAATTCAGCATTTTCCATAATCCTTGCAGGAGCATAGGCCCCTAAAGCTGTTATGCCTGCACTATATTCACTGTTCACAATAAATCTCCAAGACAAAATCCACAAATCTTTATTTGCAGAAGTATACAAAACTCATATTTTACTTTATTGAAAAGTTCTTAACCACTGGGCCATCAACTTAAACTTTCCAACAGTATTTTATCAAATTAATGAGCAATCATAATAGGATAATAGGGAGCTTAGCCACAATCTAAGCTTCTTAGTTTTCAGTAATTTGCATTTCTATTTCATGTTAGTTGTACAGATGTTGTTTGTTGTTTCCACACTGCTCCTAATTGTGTAACAATGCTGTATAGCAACACATTAATTGTGGAGCCCGTATCTAACAAACCTTGTACAGATATAGTATTATTGTAATGCTGCAAGGCTATAGGCAGATAGGGCAAACTGCTAGCAATACCTGATGGCGCACCAGTTTCTACATAGGAATACCACTTGCTGTTAGGCATTAGTTAATAGTTTTATCCTCTTGTAAAGCATTAAGCAGTGTATCAGCTGCACTAAAAGCATTATGGGGTGTCCAAGCAGGATAGCTTTGTCCCAACTCAAATAAATTTATTTCCTCATTTAGATATACATGTTTGTGCGTTCCAAATTTACGATGAGGGAATTCATATTTTTCAAGAAGCTGAGTGAAAAATGGATGCTTAAGGGTATTTGCAGCCTGCTGTGTACTCAATTCAGCCGATTTTTGATGCTCCATCTTAAATCTAGTATACGAAATAAACTTAATTAGTTGGTTAGCTTGAGTGCTTATTAGCAAAAACTTTTCAAGAAACATTCCTACCTTTGAAACGATTGTTACATCAAAATTGTTGATGAAAATCATGTGTAGAAAGATGATTGCTAATATAGATGGTTGTTAATTACATTAAGAATTACATCTAATTACATTTTAGATTAAAGATGTAATCCTTAAAGGATTACTCCCTAAGAACTTAGTGAGTAGCTTTAGTAGTGAGCCTTATTTTATTTTAAGACCTTTAAGTAAACACCGAATTTGTAGGTTAAGTAACTATTACTTGTGGCACTTTCTAGAATCCCTACATTGATTGCCATACCTGAGGGATATCACCGCACACAAACGGCACATGAAAGTAAAAAAGCGAAAGTTTTTAACTAAGCTTTGCTTCTATTTTACACTGTTTCTCACAGCTTTTCTTATGGTAGCGATGGAGAGACTTGAACTCTCGACCTCACGATTATGAGGTGTAGAGAGTACGTTTTATGTGGTTTTATCAAATTTTATTTCATGCCAATAATAGTCTTAGATCAGGGGTTTTGGACTATTACTTTTTATTTCATGCCGTTTCATTTTATCTTGTTTTATCCTCTTAGCTGTAAAGATAGCTGTACTTTTTAATTTTTAGTAATTCCTGTTTACTTCTTTACGCCCAACCATAATGTAGCACATGTACCTGCCTTGCTAGAAAGCTCGAGCTTACCAGTGTGAGCCTTAGCAACAGCTCTTACAACCCTTAAACCCAAGCCTTCAGGAATTGGGTCGGGAAGCCCCGGACCAGTATCATTAACTTGCAAAAAAGCCTGATCATCTATTTGTCCACTCCGAATAGTCACAGTACCATGAGCCGTGCATCTCAAGGCATTAGCAAGAAGATTATTAAGCGCTTGCTCGATAAGTCGTGCATCACCCCAAGCGGCTGCAGGGTTGTTGTCGAGGTAGAGCTCTAGACCTTTGGCTAACGCTAGAGGTTGGAAACGGTCATAAGCAGTAGCAGCTATGTCACTTAGGTCAATAGCTGCTGCACGTAACTCACCTGCTTCAGCTCGAGAGAGCGCCAGAAGGTTTTGTGCAAGTGTTTCTAGCCGTAAAGATTCACGGTAAAGTCGATCAAGCATGTTGGAATCGGCAGGGACTTTCTTAGAACGTGCAGCCTCGAGCCCAGCTCGTAAGGCAGAAAGGGGAGTGCGAAGTTCATGAGCAGCATAGGCTAGGAACTGCTGCTCACGCTTACGCTCAGCCCTAAGACGTGTAAGTAATTCTGCAAAGCTGCGTGCAAGTTGAGCAGGTTCACCTGAACCAGATATTTCAGGTACATCAGCAGCATTTTCAAACTGACTTGCTGCTTCAGTTAATTTACGCAATGGCCTTAAAGCAACTCCTATAGTTGGCCAAGCTAAAGCACCTACTAGCAAAGTTAGGAAAACTGTCAAAGGAATCGCAATCCTATTGTAAGGTTGCAGAACCTCCCAAGTACTTAGTAGAGGACGACCCACTTGTATAACTAGCCCCTCTTCAAGTTCGGGGAGGGTAAATACACGCCAGCTCGAGACGCTACGCCCCTCACTTTTTTCTCCTAACAAGCCTTCAGGATCAAGGGGTCTTGGGGCACTAACGATACCTCCCTCCCACAAAAGTTGCCCTTCTAAATAAACTTGGGCTGAGTTGACGCCACGTTCGTCTGTAAGATAATTTTCTATGGTTGAGGGAATTCGCACCTGATGATTTGATCGAGACATTGCAGTTTCAAGAATTACCTCGGCAAGGAGTCGACTTTCAGCATCAAGTTCATTTAGTCTTAAACTAAGGAGCAGCCAATAGGTAAGGCCTAAGCCTAGAGCCAAACCCAAGAAGGTTAGGAGTGAGGCAATCAATGCAAGCTCGAAACGTAGATTCATTATCAGTACTCCGCAAAATGGAGAAAAAACGAAAAATTGACCTTAAATAGACTTTTATCACTTATCAAATTTGTGTGTAGAAAGAGTTTATTATCACTAATAATCTTAGCTATAGGCATCTTATTGAGAATCCTTTATCGCAATTGCGGACTACTGATTATGTCCTTTCTTAACCCGGAAAACGGTAGCCCATTCCCCGCACCGTTTCGATTAGTCCCTCACCTAGTTTGGCCCGCAAGTTTTTTATATATACATCGACAAGATTTGAGTTTGCCTTGTACTCGAGCCCCCAAATACGCTCTAGCATGTCCTCACGACTAAAGACTCTGCCGGGGTTGAGCATCAGTAGCTCGAGCACTTCATACTCTTTAGCAGTAAGTCGGATGAGGTCTTCTTGACGGTGAACTTGTCGCTCTTCAGGTAGTAAAGTCACTTCCCCTGAGGTGATTTGACGGGGGCGTATCTCACCACGGCGATATAGTGCCTTGAGCCGAGCAACAAGTTCAGCAAGTTCAAAAGGTTTAGCAAGATAATCATCACCAAATTCCAAACCCCGTACCCGATCAGGTAGGGTTTCACGGGCCGTTAAAAAGAGGATGGGTTGACGAAAACCAGCATCACGTATTTGTTCTGCCAAACGAAAACCTGCTTCTTCACCCTCTGGCAACATGACATCTAGGATTATAAGGTCAAAGGGATGTTGCCAAAGAGTTTCCCAAGCTTCATCAGCAGAGTAAGCACAAATAGGTTTGAATCCATGTGCTGTAAGGCTGTCATGCAAGGTGTCTGCAAGGGATTTTTCATCTTCAACAATTAATAACTGCATGATTTCTCTATTCCAAACTGTTATCACGGTAGGGCCACTTTGTGAACCCAAAATGAATTTTACAATTAACCTAGCAGCACACAAAACTTTGCATATTTCATATTCGATTCATGGCATGATTCTATTTTTAGTCATAGAGGCAAGGCAGCACAAAAAGTGAGCCTATGAGCACAAGAATTTAGCATACTTGTCTAATTAAAAACATAGGTTCACACTAGGACCAAAAAGGAGTCCTTTATGGCACAAGCTGCCACAAAAAACCCCTCTTAGCAAACAGCACGCTAAAACTGTAGTGCAAAATACCCATTGGCGTAGTTGCCTAGTTTGATTTTTAGCTTATAAATATAGTGCCAGTAAATTTTTTAGGAGAAAATTTAAAATGAGTAAAAAAGATAAAGACCCAAACTATGATTATTCAGGTTGGCAAGGCTTGGTACGTAAATACCAACAGCCAAACCTCCGTAAAAGTATTTACCAAGTAGTAAATTCCTTTGGTGGTTTGTTTTTAACTGTAGGCTTGATGTACCTAAGCTTAAGTGTAGGTTACTGGTTGACCTTGTTGTTAGCAGTGTTAGCAGCAGGTTTTTTGGTACGCATGTTTATTATCCAGCACGACTGCGGCCACGGCTCGTTCTTCAAATCAAGACGTGCTAATGATGTAATTGGTACCCTAGGTAGCCTTTTTACTTTGGTTCCCTATAAGTTCTGGCGCAAGACCCATGCTATTCACCATGCACATCATGCGGAACTTGAGGAACGTGGCCTCGGCGATGTGTGGACCATGACTGTTACTGAGTATTTACAAGCACCTTGGTGGAAGCGAATTGTTTACAAGGTCTTTCGCAACCCCTTTTTCCTTTTTGTTATTGCACCTACAATTAATTTTGTTGTTGTGCAGCGCTTTCCGTTGGGAGCAAAGAAAAACTGGCCTGCTAACGAGAAAGCTTCAGTTTGGTGGACCAATTTAGCAATTGTTGGTTGGTTAGCTGCTGCCACTGCACTCTTTGGCTTTAGTACTGTGCTTATGATCTGCTTGCCAATAATCATAATTGCTGCTAGTGCTGGCACTTGGTTATTCTATGTGCAACATCAGTTTGAGCGTACTTATTGGGAACATACACCACAGTGGGATTATACTTTAGCAGCCATGCACGGCAGCTCTTATTACAAGTTGCCACGTTTATTGCAATGGTTTACAGGTAATATAGGCTTTCACCATATTCACCACTTGAGCCCACGCATTCCTAATTACAACTTGCAGAAATGCCATAAAGAGAACCCTATATTTCAACGTGTTGTGCAGCTTACCTTGCTTAGCAGTTTAAAAACAGTCTTGCTATCGTTGTGGGACGAAGAAAAGCGACGTTTAGTAACTTTTCGAGAGGCATTGAAGGCAAAGCAGAGTGCAGTAATCTCTTAAAGCTAATTTTTGATTACAAAAATCAGTAATAACAAGAGTTTGACATGAGAGAATAATCACTTCTAGGACAATGGTACTGCCTTAACAACCTTGGCAACAAAAGGTGAAGTCATTGAGCGGACAAGCGCACTGTAGTTGGGTTGGAATGTGATTTCGGTACCAACAGGTGAATTATGATTGGCAGTATTTACAATGAGGTGGTCGCTGCTTGACCCAAGGATCTTAATGCCGGGCGGCGACTGGAGGCCAGATGGATCAGTGTCTTGGTGTCCGATTGCAAGAATAGCTTGCAAGATGTGGCCACTATCTGTATCTGTGATGGGTGGTTTCTTGCAAAATGCTGACTGCGCAATCTTACCCCATGGCAAAGATGGCTTGATCTTTGACTCTATCACTTCAGCTACAATTGCGAAGGCGTCCGTGTGCAAACCGTTGATTGGCAGACGATTGAGGGGTTCTCGACCAAGTAGGATCGATTCTCCCAAGCGCAAATCATTGATCCGCCCAGTGTCAGTGCAGTTGAGGGCCCAATCAAGATTGGCTGAATTTCCCCCGGAGATGATATCTAGGTGCAAGCCGAACGTAGCTTCGATCGAGCAAGCCAGTTCAGATAACTCAGTCATGTTCTTGGAGTCTGGAGACACACCACTACGACAGGCTAGATTGGCTCCTATCCCTTTAAGAACAATGTGCTGAAAGCTCAACGTTTCTCTTACTGTATCCTCAAGGTTATGGGGTAAAATGCCTTCACGTAGGTCACCAAGCTCTACCATAAGTACCACCCCATGGATCAACCTCTGGGTGCCAGCAGCGTACGATAGTTTGCTAATAATATCAAGTTCAGTGTTGAAACTTATGTCAGCGTGCTCAACAACCCGATCTATCTGACTGAGCATCGGAGAACGAATAAGTGTCATTGTTGCTGGTACTCGAGCACGTCGCATCGCTTCAATATTCTCAATGCGAGAATCTCCAATTGCATGCACGCCTGCCTGAAGCAAGGCACCAGCTATTTGTGGTGAACCTAGGGTTGCCTTTGTAACACCAGTGACTGAGATGCCACGATCAGCTAGCAATTCAACCATCTTATGTGCGTTACAGCGAATTTTTTTAAGGTCAATTTCCAACCGTGGTGCAGTCATTACACATTAACAAGTAACTTCTGTTCAAGTTTTGGAAATGCTGCTAGAATCATTTCCACCAACCGTTTTGGGGAATGGGTTAATGCATTGGTGGTGGGAATACCAAGTTCAAGTTCGTAATGTTCAATGGCTGTGTTTACCTCATCATCAGTCATGTTCTCATGGTTGATTGTCAAACCAATGACCTTAGTGTTGGCAAACATCTCGATGAGATTGATTTCACTGATAGGCGTTGGCATAGCCATCTCTTCAAAGTCGCAGCGATGGTTCCGTCTCGGTGCGTGCTGCAACACGACTCCATCAGGGAGGCTGCCACGGAGAATAAAAGTTGAAGTTGAGAAGGCTGGGTGGCTTAGTGCCCCTTGGCCTTCAATGATGATCACGTCTGGATCTTCACCTTCGAATGCCTCGACGATAGCTGCTTCCATCTCGCCTGAACAGAACTGTGATGGAATGGCATCGAGCGCAACACCGTAGCGAGCACCTTGAATCAAGCCTGTCTGACCAGTGCCTACCATCACAGCTTTTAGGCCATAATTATTGAGTGCTCTAGTCAAAATGGTGGCGGTAGTCCGTTTGCCTATGGCACAATCAGTGCCTAGCACAGCTATACGTGGGCATGTGACCTTGGCTATATCACCGCTGAACATCCGCAGATCCTTGTTGGCACGGGGCTTTCGAATATCAATAATTTTCACGTTTTTAGCAGTGCTAGCAGCAACAAACTCCGGGTCATCGCTCAAGAATTCATGCAGACCACTCACCACATTTATCCCCAGATTTATGACCTCGAGTACAAGTCCCCGCTCGTGTGGTGATAACATGCCGCTAGCTGGTGCCATCCCAAAGATAAAGTAGTTAGGCATATCTGCAGCTTGTGTCAGGGCATCAGCAAGATCACCATAAATGGGAATGCCGTTCGGCTCCTCGCCGAGCACAACACCAGCATCGCTACCAGCTTTTTTGCTGTCAATAACTGAGACGATCTTGTACATTTGTGAATGACGAACAAGTCCGTTGGCAGTCTTGCCATCAATCTCACCAAAGTTCGCTTCGCAATAAACGATTGCAGTTGCGATACCACTTTGGTTACAGAGAGATTGTCGTTGTGTGAATAACGCCCTGTCATGATTGGTGTTAGCATCGAAGTTAGTTTTTGACAAAAAAGATGATTTAAATGCACTCGGCGATACGCCGAGAGTAATTGTGGACATAATGGCTCCTCGAGATGGGCTCAGAAGAGGCGACAAGATCGTGTCAGCCATGATTTGGCCGAATGTCAACGAGTAGTCTCCACTAAGTCGATTTTGTGATCCGCACAACACAGCAGTAGCTGATTAAATGTGCAAAATGCACTCCACTTCAACTAATCATACACTAAATTGACTATGATCCTAGTAAGATGGTGATTTACTCCCTATTTAAACAAATACCTTATGGAAAAAGTTATTGATTTACACCAAGATCTTATGCTGCATATAAAACAGCCAGAGCGATATCCTATGGGATCAGAGCAAACAAGCTTTGCCCTGATTGAACAAAGCATTGCCAAAATTGTTTTCGTAACTAACTTCATTGTTCCAAAAGGTGCAAATTACTTTGCCACCGAATCGCCAGCTCTAATGGAAGACTACCTAGAGGAATACTTGCGATATATTGATGGGAATAATGCTTGGAGGATAATAAAAACCCAACGAGATATAATTGAAGTACTTACCTTACCAAATCAGCGAGGGCTTATTTTAAGTGTAGAAGGGATGAATGTATTTTCAGATACAAAGGATAGTTGGGCCCTCTTAGAAAGATGGTACGAGAAGGGTTTACGATCGTTTGGAATCGTTTGGAACCTAACTAACCAGCTAGGAGGTGGTACTAGAGAATCAGGTGGTTTAACTAACTTAGGTAAGAAAGTTGTTGGCTGGTGTCAGGAGAGGGGAGTTATAGTGGATTTTGCTCATGCTAATAAGGAAACCTTTTGGGATATGACTAAGGTTGTAGATGGGCCAATTATGGTAAGTCATGGTAACGTATCAGCACTTTGTCCTGAAGATCGTAATTATAATGATGATCAACTTAACAGGATTGCTGAAAGTGGTGGCTTAATTGGGATTACATTTGTGACACAATTTCTAACCAATGTACCTAATGAAATCGTAATTGAAGATGTGTTCAAACATATTGACTATGTAGTCCAAAACTTTGGTATTGATTATGTAGCTATTGGCTCAGATTTAGGCGGGCTTACTGATCCACCATTAATTCCTAATCTCAATACTGTGACTCATTTAACTGCTTTAGTAAAATATCTATATGATCAAGACTACTCAGCAAGTGATGTTGACAAAATATTATATAAAAATGCTGAGCGAGTTATAAGCTATATATTATCTGACGTGTAGTAGATTGTTCTGAAAAGTGTAGGAAATTTTGGCTAGATTGAAATTTCAAATAGTTGCTGAAGAGCTTAGTATAGTCTGAAATTCCCCTTTTACTCAGGATCAGGCTTAAAAAATATTTGATATAACGAAATTAAACTTAAAAGAATAATAACTAACAACAACACCACTAAAAATAATTTCATATCAACCTTTGTAGATAACGATTAAAACCAGTTTACAATTACATACGAATCTCGCTGCTACCCTCCATATAACTTATTTTGACCAGTTTGCACAACAATGTAAGGTAAAGCGTGTTTTTCATGAAGTTAAGGTACTCAAAAAACCATGACTTAAACGACCTTCACATCGCACAAATTCGCCAGAAACAAACTTTGCTATCCTAGCTCTCATTCATAAGCGATCACGAATACCCAAGTTGCCTTCTTTAAAGGCCTCTGCTATAGCCAGAGGTACTTTAGCTTCTGATGCAACCACCTTGGCACGCATTTCCTCAACCTTAGCTCTGTATTCTTGCTCTTGTGCTGCTGCCATTGCCCGACGCTCTTCTGCTTTAGCTTGAGCCACTTTTTTATCAGCCTCGGCTTGGTCAGTTGACAAAATAGCGCCTATATTCTTACCTATATCAATATCTGCAATATCAATAGAAAGTATTTCGTAAGCAGTACCTGAATCAAGACCTTTGGCTAATACTGTTTTAGAAATTGTATCAGGGTTTTCTAGCACCTCTTTATGGTTTTCCGCAAAACCAATAGAGCTAATTACACCTTCACCTACACGAGCAATGATAGTTTCTTCGCCAGCACCACCAATTAAACGCTCTAGATTTGAACGCACTGTTACAAGAGCTGTGCAAATAAGTTGTATACCATCTTTTGCTACGGCTGTTACCTTTGGAATAGCAATGACTTTAGGATTAACTGAAGTCTGCACTGCCTCAAGTACCCGACGACCTGCTAAATCAATAGCGGTAGCTCTATCAAAAGGCAAAGCGATTTGTGCTTTGTCAGCAGCTATTAAGGCATCAATTAGGCGGTCAATATTGCCTCCAGCTAGATAGTGGGCCTCGAGCTGGTTTTGTGAAACTTTAATATTTGCTTTATGGGCCTTAATCATAGGTTCAATAACCCTCTTAGGAGCAATACGCCTAAGCCGCATACCAATAAGGCCAGTTAAAGAAACTCTCACACCCGAGGCAATAGCAGAAATCCACAAGCCCACAGGTACTAGGTAAGGAATTATTATAAAAAATAATACAAATAAACCTGCTATTACAACAATAATTGAAGCGCTGATAATAAATTCTCCTTATAACTAGAGTACACGTCGGGTAAAGGGAAGTCAGAAATAGACTCGTTCCTATTTAAAGAAAGTTTTGTGCTACAATGGTAATATGACGATTAACTTAGATAATGATCGACAGGCAAGAGCTTTGTTAGGCTTAGATAGAGATAAGTTCCTAGAACTCGTAGAAGCATTTGTTGTCCCAAAATAAAATAGTGACCAAATACTTAACGCATTAAACAAGAAATTTGGACATTTACTAAGATTTAATCTATCACATTATGTATTTTGTAGACCTTGAGTTGAGCAATTGTACAACTCATGCAGTAACGCCACTCTCTTCATGCCTTCTTGGATCAGCGGGGGCATTTGAAAAAGGAGTTTTTGCATGTTTTTCTCCTCACACCATAGGTTTTTCAAGTTCAGCCATTAGTTCTTTGTTTTCCTGTTCTTTTCCTGTAGTGAACCCACACATATAAGCGTGAGAAAGTGCATTTTCTATAGAAGAAATAGCAATATCGCCTGCTCCATAAACCTTGGCAATCCCATTTAGAGCATTTGCTAGATTAGAATATTGACTTTGTGATGGTGTATATTGTTGCTGCATTGCCTTGTTGAGGGTAATACGTTCTAATTTGTTATCCATGTTTTATTTTCTCCAAGCTAACCGTAGCACTATTCTTGCACCACTTATATATTGCGCTCTGACATTCCTTGTTGATAATAAAGGACTACCAGAGGAAGTTGCTAGAAGAAAAAGGTACACAAGCTAAACCTTCGGTTTTTATTTCTCCTAATTCATTAACATTTATGCCCGCAATATAAGTAAGATCTTCAATGAAGCGAAAGTTTAGTGATCGCCTAAATCTTAATATATTAATAGCTTCATCAATTCCTACGTGAGCTATACCTTGAAGCTCATTGAAAGTAGCAGTATTAATGTTTATACACGCTTCTGAACCTTTAGGTATCAAGTCCACGCCTTCATCTGATGAAGATGCTGCATAAATTAAACCTATACCTAGAAGTAAAAACGCTATAATTGAAAGTTTCTTCATAGTTTTATTTCCTTTCTAAGAGTCTATAAAAATAAATACTTCGGCTAGAAAATTTACAGATTGTGAAAATTTGTTATGCCTAGCGGTGTTCATTTCTGGGTTACACACGTGCTTTCCCACAATTAACTGAAATTATTCTTTTTGACATGCCATTCCCTTACTGTCTTCATGAGTTAATTCAGCCAGAGCAGGACGAAAAGTTTGAAATCGTGTAATATTATCTAAAATCCCTTTTCCCACTCTGTAAACATAGTTTCCTAACAAAGTGAAAGAGCTAGTGGTAATAATTAGTACCTTTGCACCAAATGTTGTGACATTATAATCTACATCATTTAGGAATACTTTAAGTGTTTTTTTCATAATTTTTTATCTCCTTAATTTTTATAAGTAAAGTCAAGTTACTCAATTATTTCGGTAGCAAAACCCTCGTCCAACCATTTTTTAGCTATCTCTTGTAAGGTACATATAGCTATTTCACCATCAGAGACACTTACTTTGACTTTATCTTCCGTACATAAATGTTCTGGAAATAGTTGTGGTACACTTATTATACTTAATTCTTCGTCCTCGCCTACCTCAAAAGCAAGTTTTTCTTGAATCCATCTTTTAGCTATACTTTCAGTTACACAAAAGGTTGGTGAACCACCAGTTAGCCTTACTCTTACATGATTCCTATCACACTTAGCAGTGTCTTCTGCTTGGGAGGATACGACTGAGGTTCTTATAGCAATTCCCTTGCTTTCCCAAGAACGAACTGTTGATTCTAAAGCGCATATGGTCTCTCCACTACGAACAATTGTAGCTCGAATATATTTGGCTGACTGGCAGTGGTTTTGGGCAAAGGCATTACCAAAAATGGTAAGAAGTGCTAACAAAGTAACCACACGAAAAAGAAGTACTTTGGGATTCATAATTAACTCCTAAAAATTTGAATTGATTTGCCAACTAAAATAGAGTTGTTCGGAAATAAATGACTCACATAATCAAGAAATTCCAAAGCCCACCACAAACAGCAATAACGCTATCTCTAAACCCCACTTTGCGGTTCCGAAAGGCATGTACTAATATATTAAAACGTTTCATACCTCCTATAGCATGCTCAACATATATTCTTGCTTTACTTAGTACTTTGTTCCTCTCTTTTTCTGCTTCTGTTAACTGTGGGTCAGGATTCTTTTTACTCTTCCTAGGTTTCTTGTGTGGTATCCCTGCTTTTATTCCATAATCCTTGTTGATACCTTGATATCCTGAATCTAGCTTCGCTCTTTCTCCTTCACCTTTTAGCCACTCCTGCTCAGGTGGGAATTCTTCTTTGAACATCCCATAATCATGTCTTCGCCCAGCAAATGTCCTCCCTACATAGATAATTACCCTTTCTCCTGTTGCTATTACTGTGTTTTTTACTGTGTGTTGCTTTTTCTTTCCACTATAGAGCTCCTTTTGGGTTTCATCTTTACTAGGCCTTCTATGTTTCCTCTCTGTAGCGTCAATCAATATTTTCTTTGCTTCTTCAAGTGCTTCTTTTAATTCTTCAGGTGTACTGAATTCTCGTTTAGGCAACATCCCTAATTTTGCTAACGCTGCTGAGAGAATTGGTAGTAGTTTGTGTACCCAGTAATGTGCACTAGAACGAGACATATCAAACTTTTCTGCTAATTCATCAAGAGTAGGATAGCTTTTGAGATAGTAGAGGATAAATTCAAGTTTATGTTTAGCTGAAGAAAGCTTACTTTTTCTTCCTCCACCTAGAGAGCGTTCTCTTTCTCCATTAGCTTGTTGTTCTTCATAATCTTTCTGACTTTGCTCTTTGTAGGCTTGTTCAAAGGTTGATTCTAACTCATCTATCTTTTCTTCTGGCAAGCCTGTTAGAGCTCTTACTTGCCTGTCGTTTCTTGTGTTAAAAGTTACCATGGTGGCTGCTATTTTAGCACACCTCTCTATTTCCGAACAACTCTAATGTAAGAAAAGGATTTTAATAACTAACTTCTAAAAATAAAAGAATTGTTCTCTTATAAGGAAATTGAGGTGCTAAGCCTTACTAAATAAGGGTTAAAGTCATGACAAGTTACGAATAATTTGAAATTTCTAAGTTGCTTATACAACACTCAGAATCTTAATCAGGAACAATCCAAAGTCGATTTACAGCTTTATTGGGAAAAAGCTACAAAACTATAGGCAGTGTATAAGTATGGGTGTTGAATAAGTGTTGAAAGCTAAAAGCTATCTTGCATTTGGGATTTTATAGATCCAATTACAATAAAGTGTTGAAGGTCAAAAAATTACTACTAAGTGGGGATCTTGTTCATTTCTTGTAAAAGGTAAAGTATTTTTATACGCTAGATAAGTTTATTTTATAATCACTTTCTCGAATTGGTACAATGTTACATCCCGATTTGATATTTTTTCAGAAGGCACAAGCTTCCAACCTGAAGAACTTAAGTAGTTTAGAAACTCAACTTTGTTGTTTACTAGATTAGGATCATTTTCAACTCCTAGCTCCTTAAGTAACTCACCATAGGCCATATTCATATTTTTAAGTCTATTAGAATTAGTATTCTCCAAAAACTCTAAAGGGATCTGAGAACTACTTGAGAATGCCTTATTGTCAGCTTTCCAAACAATGGAGATACTTCCCAATCCACCGCTGAAATCTTCTATGAGTTGAGCAGGTTCTGGTGATGTAGATCCTTCAGTTACAGTCTCTTTTGCTTCTTCAAGAACATCATCTATTTCCTCATTAGCATCTTTAACCGTTTCTTCTATACTTGTTCCTTCGGCTATAATATGAAAAGCATTTGAACCTTTTGGGGTAACGTACCAGCCTAACTCACTGAAAACTTCAGCTACATTTGGCGTAACACAAGATGTAAGAAGCCGATCATTCTCATTTATCTGGGCAATTTTTACTAAACCTTGATCACAAAAATTATGTATACCTTGAGAGGTAATGGGAAAACTATTCAAAATCATTATTGTTAAAGCAAAAGTAAGCAATAAACGCATGTTTTTCTCCTTATTATTAGTGCGCTTGCACTCTAGTACTCTCTCTAGAAGAGAGTGAATTATCACAACAATTGGAAACTTAATTTTAGCAACCTTATTAGTGTTTTATCTTTGGTAAGCTACTTGTGAGATATGATTATATTTCCCCTTGTTAAGAAACTGAACATTATCATCAGGTACATCTAAAATTAATTCCACATAAGGCAAACTCTTTTCAGGAGGTTTCGTAACGGATAAAAACATACTATTTGTGGCTTGCCAAGCCCTCAAAACTTCTGCTACTCCTGAAGCTCGAGCTATAGCACCACGAGGATTAAAAGGGGCATCTCCATCAAAAATTTCGCCAATTGTGCCTAGACCCTGATTATAAAGATGGTCCTCGAAAGGGGCTAAGAAAGAGCGTGCAAGTTCTGCATCTTTGTAAACTAGATAGTGAGCACTTATAAAAGGACCAATGAGCCAACTCCAGACAGCACCCTCATGATAGGCAGCAGCACGCTTTTGCTGATAACCTTCATAACGCCCTATATAATTAAATTCGTCACTAGCTAAACTACGCAGACCGTAAGAGGTAAGTAGTTTTTGAGCACAAATATCTACAATGGACTTTTGCTGATCTTTTTGTAAAGGACTATAGTTTAGTGAAACAGCTAGGAGCTGATAGGGACGTAACCTCATATCGTGCCCCTCCGGGCCATCCAAAATATCAAAGCAGAAGCCTTTATCCTCTTGCCAAAAACGTCTGAAGCTTTTTTGTATCTTGTCTGCTAGCTCGAGATAAATAACAGCTGGTTTACCTAATTCAGAGGCAAAATGTGCTATGCTGAGCACAGCATTAAACCATAAAGCATTGAGATCTACAGGTTTGCCTATGCGTAATCCCTTTTTCTCACTAGTTTTTTCTATATATAAAAGGTTATCTTGAGGGTCTAAACGAACATGGTTTTGGCTGTTATAGTTATAATCTTGGATTATGTTTTCAGCAGTAGAAAAAAGCTCTGCTATTAGGGTTTGGTTACCTGTACTTTCCAAATAAGCACGTAAAGCCTCTATGTAATAAAGTATAGCTTCAGGAGTATGATTGTAATTACTTATAGGAGAAATATTTTGTTCTTGTTTACCTTTATTAAGAGAGTGCCCAAATGCCCTGAGAATACTAGCAGCTTCTTCAAAACGTCCTGTAGCCAAAGTAAGCCCCGGTAAACTCATGATCGAACTTTGGTTTCTATCACCAAGCCAAGGGTACCCTGTTATGATAGAATAAGCCTCTTTTTCCACTAAAGGGTTATCGTGCACTATAAATTGATCAGCTGAAAGTATTAATTGCTTCATCCAGCTAGGGGTAATATGTTGACTACGACAAAGCAGCTCCTCTTCATAAGCCTGTTTCTTTTGATATGCTGATACACCGTCAAGGTCAAGATCTAGCAAAGATTCTGTGGTAGCTACCATTGTCAAAGATTGTCCCGGTTTTAGTATTTGCTCGAGTTCTCCTCCATAGAGATGATCATCCATAGCATCAAATCCACGACAGCCTTCAAGGCTAAGATAAAAGTTTCTATACCACGTATGGCGTGTGGTTAATTTGGCATTATCAGAGAGGAGATAAAAAGGGGTAGCATCTTCAAAAGCTTTTACTTTAAGTCCATTATCAATAGCTTGAATATCCATACACCAATCATCTGCATGAGTGTTATTATTATGGTCACGGTAATTTATTAGTAATTTGCTCGAGAACATCAAGGGCAAACTGCCACGAAGAAAATCATAACGTATATAGGCTGTATTTTGCCCAGCTTGTAGCCATAATCGCTTTTCTAAAATGGCATCAGCAAAGGCAAAGGTCCATACAGGTGTAGTACCTTCAAGACGAAAGTGCTCCAGATTCTGGAAGCCATAAGGCTCTCCTACCCCTCCTATCCAGTGATTGGTGTATAGAGGATAACACTTTTGATCATACTTTACGGTTTCATCTATTTTACTTAACAACAACTTTCGTTCTAAAGGAGGTTTAAGTGCTGCTATAAGTAAACCATGATAACGACGTCTAAGTTGCCCTGAAATGGTACCTGAAGCGTATCCCCCTATACCATTGGTGACTAACCACTCTGCAGCACCAGATTCTGCTAAATTACCACATATTTCTCTACCAAAATTAATCATTAGTTCCTCTTCTCAGGTAAATTAAGGTTAGAAATTTATATAAGTTTTTGTGAGAAGTAGGAGATTTAATCATTATGTAGTATGAGTTTCAAGTAAACACACTACCCAAACTGGGAAAAAGTGTGGATAAGGTGACCATGCGAAAAATAAAGTATTGATTCATAACTAACTCCTAGCAGTTAAAATTGATTTGCAATTAACTTGTGGGAAATGTAAAACTGCTAGAAACAGTTTATAAATATAGGTGTTGAATAAGTGTTGAATGTGAAGGTTGTTATTAAATTAGTTTAAAATCTTTTTAAGTGGGAACCTTCGTTCAGATTTTAGAAAAGTACAACATTCAAGTAACCTTGATTGTTCATGTAAAATTTGTGATGCTTAAAACTAATGGCTGATAGAGAAAAACCTCTATCTCTCAAATTGTTGGGATCGCCACATGTTTTGCGAGATGGAAAGGTTGTTACTTTAGGTACAAGAAAATCTCTGGCACTTATTGCTTACTTGGCAGTGCAAAGATCTGCTGTTCAGCGTGACACTTTAGATAACTTACTTTGGCCTGAATCAGATACTGAAAAAGCAAGACGAAACTTGCGGAGTGAAATTGCACGGATTCATCGTTTCTTGGGTGACAATATTGTTCTGAGCGAGTCACAAGCACTTATAATTAATGCTGCTGAAATTAATGTTGATCTATGGGAATTAAATGGAGCCCTAAAACAAGGTAATACCACTAGGCTTATTGATCTATATAAAGGTAATTTGCTTGAGGGGTTTTACCTTAAAGACTCTGAGGTTTTTGAATCTTGGCTTGAAGAAGAAAGAGAAAACCTGCAAAACTCTATTACAGAAACACTTGAAGTTTTGGTAAAGAGATCTGATGATACAAATCAATTTGCTAAGGCTCTCAAATATAGCAAAGATATTATCAAGCTTGATCGTTTGAATGAAGATGTTTATCTAGCAGCAATTCGCTATGCAGTTATTCTTAATGATCGTATCGGCGGCTTGAGTATTTATCAAGAACTCGAGCACATGCTAGCTAAAGAATTTAATTTCAAGCCCAGTGAAGAAGCACAACTATTAGCACAGAAGCTAAGAGAAAGCCTTGTTAGTGTTCAGCCTATTATTGATACCAGCATTGATAAACCTGCACAACTTGTTCCAGTAAATAACCAAGAGATAGCGCATAACATACCTGTCACAATGCTCCCCTTCTTTGGGCGTGAGAAAGAGCTTTCTATTATTATCAATCGCTTATCTTTAGCAGAATGTCGTTTACTTACTGTAATAGGCTTAGGTGGGGTAGGTAAGACAAGGCTGGCACGTGAAGTTGCTAAGCAGGTTTTAGAAACTGATCACTTCTCATCAGGAGTTTGGTGGGTTTCTCTTGTTGCTGTTACTGGAACTTATGCTATTTATTTTGCTATTGCTAAAGCTTTATCTCTAGAGCTAGATAAAACAAGTAGTATAGAAGAACAACTCCTAAACAGGATATCAGATAAAAATCTTTTAATAATTTTAGATAATTTTGAACACTTACTAGATGATGACCTAGAACCAGTCAGAGTTCTTTTAAATAAGGCTAAGAAATTAAAACTACTTATTACTTCAAGGCAACCCCTAAATATTAATGAGGAATATCTTTTCGAAGTCTCTAGTTTTCCTCTTCCTGAAAAGATTAACTTGGAAAGTACCTATGAGAATATTGATGCTATCAAGCTTTTTTGTTATGCAGCTAAGCGAGCCAACCACAGTTTTGCATTGAATCACAGTAATAGAGATGATGTATTTAGAATTTGCCAAATACTAGATGGGCTTCCTTTAGCTATAGAACTTGCAGCAGCAAGGTTACGCAGCCTGAGCTGTCAAGATATAGCAAATGAACTAGAACACGATTTTGATTTTTTGCATCAAGCATACAGTAAAGATATGAAGAATAAAAGCTTAAAGCTAATTTTCGAACAAGCTTGGTCTCGACTTAAGCCAGAAGAACAAAGAGTTCTTTGTGGCCTTTCAATATTAAGAGGAAAGTTTACGCGAGATGAAGCGCTGGAAACAGTAGGGGGAAACTTTACTACGCTCACTGGTTTAGTAGAAGCCTCATTGATTAAACGCTCTCCACCCAAAAATTATCAAATTGTTGAAACAATTAGACGCTATGCTTTTGGAAAGCTCGATCTTTATCCAGAATTTAGCAAGAGTCTTGCTCAGGCAAGAAGCAAGGTAGTAGAAAAACTCGTTAATTAATTCCTAGTAACCTCTAAAATTCAACGCTTTTTCAACACTCTAAAAAGCAAAATACAGGACTCTAGTCTTAGACTTTATTTTTAGGCTAATAAAGAGGTTTTATGAGTAATACCAAGCGTAAGCTTAATAAGCAAAACAATGATTCCAAAGAATCAAGTTTCCACATAGGCTTATTAAAAACACAACACAAATTGAGAGCTGGTGAGTTTATTAAAGATGTTTGGAAAGCTAGAAACATTGCTAGTATAGACAAACATCTTTCTGAAGACTTTGTGGATCACAACTCTTGGTTAGGTGTTACAAAAGATCTTAAGAGTTGGGAGCTTGGTTTTCAGCATTTTAGAAAAAGCTTCCCAAAGTATAAATTCTCTTTAGATAAGCTTGTTTCTGAAGGTGATATTGTTGCTATTAAATACAATATTACTATAAGAGTTAAGCAAAATAGTCTTTCAGGAAATGATCTTGACGATAACCAAGTTACTCTTTCAGGCGTGGATATGTACCGCATTGCCAAGGGGAAAATTGTTGAGCGTTGGGGGCTTGATATAAATAATTCAATTACCCAAACGCAGAGAATTTACAATTAGAGATAACTATCAATGACTGAATCACTTAACAGTATATCTGAAAAAGTTGGTTTGCTACCCGATTTACTTTTCCATGTTCTGAGGTGCTCGAGCCTAAAGCGTGAACAAAAGATTTTAGCTTTTTTCGTATGATTTAAATGCCACCCTACATCCAATTATTGCTAATTGTTTTGTGTTGTTAAGATTTCTTTAGGCACACTCTTGAAAATTATTCAAGTCTTTTAGAAAGATCAGGTGAACCATGAATTTTTCTATACACAAACGAAACAATAAATATGACTTCTTTGTTTACCATAACAAAAATCTTGTCATGTTTGGTACAACGGAAACTAGGAAGCGAGCCCTTAAAATTATCTTTGAAATTATCAAAAACCTACTACCAGCTGCACCTTTACCTTTATAAGGGTAGCGTGGAACACGGTAAGCCCATAATTAATCCTCCTTCTGGGAAAGCGAATTGTAAAGCAAGCCTATGGGACTGTAGATAGGTAAGAATGGAAAAAGCAAAAGCCTGTCTGTAATGGATGGGATAGGAATGAAGCACTACTGACTGTTAGATGGATTATTAGAAGGTTTATTACTCAAGCCTTTAGCTGGTTGCCTCATAAGACCACCAACATCAAGCAAGAAGTTACCTTCCGAAGGCAACATAATTGTTCGAATAGAAGGAGCAAGCTTTTGAGCAATTTCAAGCTGAATAATTTCAGGATTTTCACGAATGGCTTTACCACGTAAACTTAAAGCTTCGGCCTCACCTTGAGCCTTAGCTATAGCTGCATCACGTTCACCCTCTGCTACGGTTTTAGCACGTCTAGCAGAAATATCAGCCTGTAATTTACGATTTTCTTCAATTGCTACTTGTTGCTCTGCTGTTTGTTTTTCTTCAATAGCTTCACTAATCGATCTCGGAATGCGTACGTCACGCAGAAGCACCTCTATTAAAGTGATGTTACCTTTCCCCAAAGACTCCTCTAAGGCTACAGTAATATCTAACTCCAGATCAGTCCTTTTTGTACTAATAATATCAACAGCTTTATACTTGGCTACGGCATTTCGAATAATAGAACGTACTTGGGGACGAATTAGTATATGTTGATAATCTCCATCTTTGCCAAGAGTTTGATAAATGGTTGATGCTTCATTGCGAATAATTTTGTAGCGAATGGTAGTGTCAATGCCTATAGATAAACCCTCTTGTGACAACGCATCAATATCATCATTTTGCTGTGAAGTAAAGGTTAATTCTTGTTCTCGAGCACTGAATTGCTCTATCTGTTGGAAAACAGGCAAAATTATTTGCAAACCTTCATCACGTTCTTTATCTTGTACTCCTGAAAAGATGTTAAAAACTACCCCTACTTGACCTGCTCCAATAATAATAAAGGCTTTTGAGAGTATAGCTATGGAAATACCGATAACGGTAAGAAAAATCCCTAAGCCTCCTAATCTTCTTTTTTGCCCTAGAATACCTTGTGCTAGTAAAGCCAGCCCCGCAATAACAATGGCAAAACCAATTGATGTTAAAAGTCCCATAAATGTAGACCTCCTCAGATACCTTACCACTCTAAAAATTTTGTTGTTGGGAGGATGAGTTGATTGCTTTACCGACCATAACGTCACATCCCAATTACCACTTTAGTTATCAAGTGATTATTTCTATAAATCCTGCTTGCCCTTTAAATCAGAACTTTCCATCATTTTTATTAGAGCCTATAAGTGCTGTTTTTTAATGTCAGACTTTTAATTAAATTAGTTGGGTCTATAGTAATACTTGATTTTTGTATTGTCCAACTGCCTTGTTGTCTCAATCATGCCTAAAGAATCAGATTGTACTCGAGCAGGAACATCTTGACTATAAAGTCTAGGTTCTTTCTCATGAGGCATAACTATTTGAAAAGAGGTTTGATTGGGCCAAATAGCCGATGCTTGTCGCAAGGTTTCTTTTAAGGTAATAAAAATAGATTCTTCAATCTCACTTTGATCTAGTATAGATTCATCTAAATCTTCGAATGTATAAGCAGGAACAATCAATTTAGGCTCTGTTCCCACTATAGCTTGTTGCGTTCCTTTTACAATGTGCCTAAACAATGCTAGTGACTTATTACCATCTGACCTTTGGAAAATAGCTATAGGTGAATTTTTAGCTTCTGCATAGCTAAGCCACTGCTCGGGACTTTGCCTAGCTAGTTCCAAGCCACTACGTTCTAGGTCAAGTTGCAATCCTTTCTGATGCTCAAAGTAAAAAGCTAAATCAGTCCCATTATAAAAAGGAATCTCTTTTAAATTAGGACTTGCAAAGGAAGAAAGGACACGGACTGAACCTCTTGTAGGTAGCCCTTCGAGCACTGCTTTTGTCCGAGATATTATATCTGCAAAGTTTTTCTCCATTTCAAAAGACAGTATGAGACTATCAATTTGTAGAGGAATCAAACCTAGCAAGTATTTTACCTCATTGGGTTGTGCTAAGAAATAACCTTGGTCAGGTATATATACCAAAACCATGTTACCTTGCCAAGTTTGACGTAAGGATTTGAGGGTTTGATTATCTGGGCGAGTTTGCCATTGTACAATTTGCTCTATCTGTAATGTACCATCAGCGGTGAAAATAGCTTTTCTCTTACCTGTAGCAGACCACACTGTTACTGTGTTACTAGGATCAATTTCTAGGGATTTAGATTGCTCGAGTACTATCAAAGAACTAGCACTTAACCAACCTAAGTTCTCATGACTTTGATAAGAGAATGATTCAAAACCGTACACTTTTCTGAATCAAGAAAATACTGAAGGGCAAGGGCATAAGTCAGCCTAGGGCAAATCAGATCGAAACAAAAAGGCCCTACACTAAGCCTCAAGGGTATTGCAAAATTACTTGAAATGTGGTTGGTGTAGGACATGTCATATTCTCAAACATCATACAACAGAATATTTGCCACACTCAAGAAATTTGGATCAAAAAACATAGCAGGTCAAGCAGCCAGGCGCTTAATAGTTTTTGCCTTGATGATAACAGGATTAGTTAGAGCAGGAAAAATAGCGTTGGATGAAATGGCAGACAAAAGCACGAAACATAAGGATAGTAAAACGGAAAGCCGAACAAAGCGATTTAATCGTTGGTTGAGGAATAAAAAAGTCAATAAAGAAACCATGTATTTTCCCTACATCAAGGAAATACTAGCAGGTCTGAGCGGAACAACGTTAATATTCACAATAGATGCAAGTAGTTTAGGTAAACACTGTGCAGTATTGATGATAAGTATAATATATAAAGGAAGGGCACTACCAGTAATTTGGAAAGTAAGAGAAGGGAACAAAGGAAGCTTTAGTGAAGCAGAACATGTAGTTTTGCTAGAGGAGTTGTATGAATTATTGCAAGAAATAGAGGAAGATTTAGAGAAGGAATTAGACGTGGTAGTAGTAGGTGACGGTGAGTTTGATGGAGTAGAATTCCAAAAGAAATGTGAAGAGTACAAGTGGGAATATGTACTAAGAGCGGCAAAGAACATCAATTGTTATGAAGAAGAAGTAGCTTTCCCGATTTATTCGCCATAGCATTAACGCCGATACTTAGCTTGTTGATAACGTAATAACATGAAAATTATCCCTAAACAACTTGCCTCGTTCCGAAATGCCCCTATCTCATCAGACCTTTGCCTAAAATCTCGAAAAAATCGCTCTAAATGATTTGTGGTACGTATGTGTTTCCACATCTCTTCTGGTTCATCATAGTACTCTAACGTTTTTTCTTTCCCCCTAAGAAAGTTCTTCACTGCCTTTGGTTCCTTATCCTTCCACTCCTCTTCAAATTCCTCTAGTTTTTTCTCCGCCTCTTCCTTTGTTTCTGCTTCATACACCTCATACGCATCTTCTATGATTTCACTTTTCCTTTTTGCCTTTGCTTCTTCTTCTGTTAGTTCCTTGCCCTCTTCATCTTCTTTCTTCAAATTGTTGTATTCTAAGTTCTGCTCTATGTTTCTAACCTTGTGTGCTATACATCTTTGTTGTCTTCCCTCTGGTAAGTATTCTTCTATTACTTTTGCTAAGCCATTTGCCCCATCACTGCTTACTATTCTTACTTTACTGGCATCTAATCCCCTTTCTATCATGTTTTTGAACATCTCCTCCCATGTCTCTTCACTTTCCCCTTCTGCTACTTCATAATGTATTATTTCTCTCGTACCATCTTCCCATACTGCCATTGCTACTAGCACTACC
This sequence comes from Trueperaceae bacterium, assembly GCA_965224855.1. Classification (GTDB taxonomy): domain Bacteria; phylum Deinococcota; class Deinococci; order Deinococcales; family Trueperaceae; genus CBDCVN01. The sequence goes on from CBDDAI010000002.1 coordinate 57,001, forward strand.
CTTCTTTCTACCTGCTGACATTTCCTTTCACTCCCTGCTTCATCTATCTTTGTTTCTCCCGTAGGATACATTATATCTACCCATACCCCATCTACTACTATGTATGCAGGTGTTTTCTCTATTCTAGCTTGTCTATGAATCTCCATCTGTTCTTGGGCCTTTAAACTCACTCTGTTTATGGCATTCAGGGATAGTGCTTCTCCTAGCAACAAACACATCATTATTTGTATGTCTGGTAACGATAATCCTAGAAAATACATTTGACTAGTCAACACAAACAAGCTTGCTAAGCTACGTTGGTGGCGAGTCAGTATGTTCCATGAACGATCTTGATTGCCACTTCTTAGCTTTGGTACCTTCAAATCTTCTATTCTGCCATGTTCAGTATCTAATTCTCGTGTGTAATGACCACTACGTCTAGGACGTTCCCCTTTAGGAAGGTTTTCTAGATGTTCATCTAGCTCTTCTTCTAGTGCTTCTTCTATAGTTGTTTGTACTACTTGTTTAATTTCTGTTTCTAAAGTCTCTTTTAACTTTTCATTTAGAGTCTCATCAAAGCATTCTTGCTCTATTCTGATAACTTGTTCTTTTTTTCTGCTACAGTCATTATGGGAAACACTCCATCTATAAAAAGTTTTTGCACAATAAAACTTGTGTTTCCCTATTCTAACCCTTTTGTTCTTATGGCGAATAATTAAGGAAAGCTACAGAAGAAGAGAAAGAACCATTCAAACCAGAAGATATAGCACAAGAAGGAGAGCAAGTAAATGTAGAAAGGGTAAAGTATACGAAAGCGAAGTATGGACCAGTACAAATAATAGCGTGGTGGGAAGAAGAGTACAAAGAGCCAATATATTTGGTAACGAATGTAGAGTTAGCAAAAGAGGCATGTGAGTCGTACAGAAAGAGGAGTTTAATCGAGACATTTTTTTCAGATGAAAAATCAAGAGGATTTAACATACACAAGACACGGATAAAAGATCCAAAAAGACTAGAAAAGCTTTTGTTGGTAGCGTGCTTCGCATACATCTGGATAGTATATTTAGGAGCTATAGCAAAAAAAGAAGGAAAGGAAGGACAATTTAGGAGAAAAGACAGAAAGGTATTGAGTCTATTTCAGCTAGGGAGGAAATACTTAGAATATCTACTAGAGTGTGCAATACCTATACCAGAGGGATTATTAGAGTCGCCAGAATTCTGGGAGGAAAGTGCATGGATATAAAATCAGAGTAACCTTCAAAAAGTAGTTTGAGAGCTTCTCATAAAAGCAGTGCTAGGTAGTCTTATGGCTATATTCAGGAGTTGAGATTAATAAAAGACTCATAGTAGAGGCTTTTTCTCACTTTATGCATGATTGAAGAACGAGTTTTGCAAAAAAGTAGAGTGTTGAGTCAACAACCAAGATCAAAGTTAGAAATTATAGAGAAATTGGGCTCTTTTTTGAATATCTATAATTCCCTCAGGTACATGATTCGTTTTCTACAAAGGATTAGAAGTGTACGGTTTTGAAAGAGAATGACCCAATATTTGTCCCTGTCAACTTAGTAACTATTACCCCTAGTCTTTCAGAAGTTTCTTTTGACTTAAAAAAAGCACTTTTGAGTTTACTTATAGAGCCTCCATAGAACTTACCTTTGCTAGACTGCACAATAAGGTAAGGTGAGGAATGTGTTTGGTGAAAACTTTGAGCTAACTCCATTATATGTTCTTTATTCCACTGACCAGAAGAAGTCATTATTTCATTTCGAGGTAGCTCGAGCTCTTGTGCAGAACTTTCAGATAAAGTACTAGTTGTATCTTCCCTAAGGCTATAAAATGTAATTGACTCATTTTCTGCAGGTACTGCTACATTAACTTGATCGTAGTCATACTTTGTAGCAGGATTTCTTGGGCGGATACTGGTGTATTTAACCCGTCTTTCTAGTATAGCTGCCCCTTCTGGCATTAACACCTCAAATTCCTTTTGCTCAGGGAAAAACTGCAAGCTTCTACCAATAGCGTCAGCAATGCCTAGACTAATAGTAGATTCCTTTTCTTCAGTATCTAAATCTACAAGGTCATAAACTGGTACTAGAGTGCTTATTTGTAGATTTTCAAGAGAGCTTTGCTTGGCATCAACTAAAAGACTTAAAGACAATGCTGAAGATGGCTTATCTTCAGGACGGAAGACAGCAATAGGTTGATCACCGTTTAATGCAGTTGCAAGCAGAGTTTGGTCATTTGCTCGAGCGAGTTCCCAACCACTTTCTGTTACTACCAGTGAGCATTGTGGAGAGTAAGCTAATTCTATATTAGTTTCAGAGAGCACTCGAACTGATTCACAATCAAGATTTTTGTTTTGCAAAATTGTTTGAATTGAAGATGGAGCATACTTTTGTGCTGAGCTTGTTATAAGTAAAGTATGTACTTGAGATTCTTCATCGGCATGTTTTTGCAAGTATTCTATCTCATTAGTGCGAAGTAGGAAATATCCTTGTCGAGCTCTCATTAAAAATAGATCAGTTTTCCACTCATTACGCCTATTTAATAATTCTGCATTGGAAGGGAGGTCGTTCCAAGCAATCATAGAAGAGATTTTAATTTCTGGGTCAGCATGACTTCTTTCAAACTCAACAAATCTATGACTGGACTGGATAAAAACCCTGTCTTGCCTTGAAAAAGATGAGCTAAAGATATCTTGGGCTACCTTACCAGCATAATTTAACCAAGTGTTTTGTAATTCTCTAGAAATGGGCGGGGAATTTCTAGCAGACTTGCCTCTATAATTCATAATACCTTTTGCCTTAAGCACAACAGTCTGAAGCGTATAGTCTTGTCTATTTTTAAATAATTTTTTAATTTGAGACAAACCACCAGCTATATAAGGACCATTGTCAATGCTAACTACAGCATAAGGAGAAGCTATAGCTTTATGGTGACTGGTTGCGTGCTTAATAATAGTATCATTATCAAACCTCTCTGCAGTCCATAAGAAGGCACTGCCAGCAAAGTATATTGGTGAACTTAACTTATTAATTATTTTACGGTCCTCTCCTGCTGGACCTGTAAACACCTTTAAAACAGGTTGGCTTTTGGGAAGATGATCATTAGCTACGTTACTTACAATCGTTTCATAGTTTGATTTGTGTCGCGATTCTTTTTTTGGCGAAAATTGTGGTAGTGCCGTTACCGCCATAATGAAATAAGGAGTACCTTTATCATTAGGATTAAGTAGGTTTCTCTGTGACCAAGGAATTATTTGGTAGCCTTGTCCGGGTATCCAGTATTTAATTAGATTCTTTTTTTGCTGCATAGCTTCTGCCACTAAACTTTGGTCTGGATCTACAATGGTTGCTGCAGCAGAAGATACTAGATCATTAGAATTAGGAGTTGTACTAGTAGGGGTTATATCGGTGTCTGACCAGAAAAATGGTTTTGAGCGGAGACTTATATTTACATCACTATCACTGCTTTTGCTGGCTTTAGTTCCAAGGGGAGTAGACTCTAAAAAGAAAAGAGAAACTATAAAGCTACGCCTGATTTCTTCACTAGAACTACTCAATAAGTCTGCAAAAGCACTTAGAAAAGGTTGTTTTTGCACTTCTGTCCAAAAAGGGTCTTGGCTAACCCACCTTGTGCTGGGGTTTTGTGGCAAAGAAAAATTTCCAGAAAAATCTTGTTCCAATAAGACATTCAAATCAAATATTGCTAATGCATTCCCTACATACACTTGATAATCTTCAGCTAGTGGATTACCAGCAATCAGCCATGATAATTGAATACTTTGTGGCAAATGGGCAACTTCAGCGTACTCTGCTACCCAAATTTCAGCAACTTCTGGAGGCGCTCCCATTTTCCTTAACATGTTAGTAAGTGTTAGCTCTATTTCAATGTTTTTACTGTAAACTCGAGCAACACGACCAGTAACTTCTACTCCATATTGATAATTCAATCTATCAAGATAGGATACTCGCTCAAATACATCTTCAACATAATTATCATAGCCAGCCAGAGGGGCTTCATAGATGAGGTTGTTTTCGCTAAACCCTTCAGGTACGCCACTTCTGCTAATAGTAATTGGCTGTGCAAAACCTACTACACCTATACCTCCGGGAACCACTCCTGTTTGTAAGATTGGAGTGCTCGAGACCATAAAACGTCCTTCAGCCTCAGGTAGTAACCCCATTTGATTGGTGGGCTCGAGCCAAGCACCCCAAACCTCTAGCCCTGCTAGCAAGTAGAGCAAAGTAGCCTCGAGGACATCATCTTTCTCTGTAGGGTATGGAATCTCAAGGATTTCTAAGTTTTCCGTAGTTTGGGCATTTTCTTCTGTTAAGGTATCAGCTTTTTGTATTTGCCCAATTTTGTTTTCTAAGCTTAGTACGTCTGCGTGGATCTGGTTTATGTTTATGTACTGACTTTGACTATTTATCCAGCCTTCAATCTCATCAGGAGGTGCATCTGCAAAGGCATTAGTATCTAATTGGTTTAAGAGGATATCAAGCCAGCTTGTAGGGGTTTTGAGCTCGAGCCTTTCAATTTCCTGCCAGATTTCATTTAGCTGCTTACTTATGGCATCATTTAGCTCTTCATCTTCAGCGCTCTCAGATAAAAGCTGAGACTGATAGTTTTTGAACCGCTGTTTGAAAGCATCAATCTCTAAAGCAAGCTCATCTAGTGACTGCTTAGATGACAAAATCTCTTCACGAAAAGCAGTAAGTAAATCATTTGTATTGTCAACTTGTGAAAAAGCTATGCCCAAAATAGACATAAAGACCCAGAACAAAATTAACCCTCTAAGAATCAATTTATATATAAAGCATGTAGTTACATCTCTTAACATCACCTTCCCCCAGATGCGTAAAATGTGATTGTTTGCCCCTCTATAAATACTCTCACATTAATTGTGTCGTAATCATGCCTTGTGCGAAAATTGTGTGGAGGGGTAGTAGAATACTTAACACGTTGCCCATCAGACATCAGAATCTCAAATTCCCTCTGTTTAGGGAAAAATTGCAAGATTCTCTGAAGAACATCAGTAATACTTACACTAATAGCACCTTCCCTTTCAGCAGTACCTAAACCTTCAAGCCTATAAACTGGTACTAAGGTGCTTACCTGCAAATTTTCAACAGAGCTTTGCTCAACATCAACATGCTGTTGCAAATACTCGAGTTCATCCACAGGAATCAAGAAGTATCCTTGCTGAACCTGAACTAAAAATGAGTGAACTCTCTGCTGCTCACGTTGTTCTAATAGTTCTTCATTGGAAGGAAGAGTTTTCCAAGTAACCATAGAAGAAGCTTTAATTTCTAAGCTCGAGTTATGACCTACTTCAAATTGAACAGCTCGACTAGTAGACTGGATCAAAAACCCATCTTGTTTTGGCAGAGACCAATTAAAAATATCTTGGGCGACATTGTTAGCATTGTTTAACCAACTAATCCCAGTATTGCTAGAAACTAAAGCAGTGTTTGTGTTTCCTGTATGAGTATCTTGCAACTTTACTATTACCGTCTCGACTATATAATCTGATCTTCCTACAAAAAACTCTCTAATTTGGGATAAAGAACCAGATATGTAAGGGCCGTTATCTATACGAGCAACTACATAAGGAGTATTTCTAGTTTCATGGTGCTTGACTGCATGATGCAAAAAAGCATCATTATCTAACTCTTTAGCACTCCATAAGAAAGAATTTCCGGCAAGGCCGATTAATAAACCTTTAGCATCAACTATTTTGCGATCATTTGTTTCAGAACCTACAAATACTTTAAAAACAGGTTGATTTTGAGGAAGATGATTATTAACTATACTTTTAACAATTGTTTCATAGTTTGATTTATGATTTAGTTGTTTACTAGGCCCAAGCTGGGGTAGTGCTGTTACTGCCATAATAAAATAAGGAGTATCCTTATCATTAGGGTCAAGTAGATTTATCTCTGACCAAGGAATTATCTTATAGCCTTGTTCATGTGACCAATACCTAATTAGATTTGTTTCTCGCCTTAGGGCTTCTGTTACTAAACCTCGGTCAGCGTCTCTAATAGGGTCTGTTATAGGTGGTATAGAATTACCACTACTAGTGGTTGCAGCACTATCTAACCAGAACAATGGCTTTAAGCGAAGCTTTGCACCCATATTGTTATTGGTTTGGCCATCATTAACTTTCCCAACTGCTCCAACCCCAAGAGGCACAGGCTCTAAAAAGAAAAGAGAGATTATAAAACTACGCTGAATCTCTTCGCTGGTATCACTTAATAGATTGGTAAAAGCATTAATTAATGGTTGTTTCTGCACCTCTTCCCAAAATGGATCTTGGTTAACCCATTGAGTATTTGAGGCTGGGGATGAAGGGAAGTCTTGACCAACAGTGCCTTGTGCTAGTAACGTATTTAAATCAAATGCTTCCAGTACATTTTCTATGTGCAACTTGTAATCTTTGGCTAGTGGATTACCAGCAATTAACCAAGATAACTGAATAGTTTGTGGTAGATTAGCTATTTTCGAATACTCTTCCACCCAAATTTCTACAACATCTGGAGGTGCTCCCATTTTTTGCAACATGCTAGCAAGTGTTAGCTCTATTTCAATGGGCTTACGATAAATATGACCCCTGCGACCAGTTATTTCAATGCCATATTGATAATTCAACCTATCAAGGTAAGACTCCTGCTCGAATACATCTTCAATATAGTCATCGTAGTTAACTAAAGATGATTTATAGAATTCACTCTCACTAAATCCACTAGGTACACCATTGTGGCTAATAGTAATTGGCTGTGCAAAGCCTACTACACCTATACCTCCGGGAATCGTTCCTGTTTGTAAGATTGGAGTGCTCGAGACCATAAAGCGTCCTTCAGCTTCAGGTAGTAAACCTACATCGTTAGTGGGCTCGAGCCAAGCACCCCAAACCTCTAACCCTGCTAGCAAGTAAAGTAAAGTAGCCTCAAGAACATCACCTTCCTCAAAGGCTGTAAGTGAATCCTTTGTATTGTCAGTTTTTGAAGGAGCTATACTCAAAATAGACATAAAAACCCAGAACAAAATTGATTTTCTAAAAGTAAGTATCTTATGCATAAGGTGTTATTTTTTCTATCCTTAATCTTTAGAGTTTGAAGTCCAACAGTACAGTTGCTTGATATACTAAGAGCGCTCTACCCCTGCTGGACCTCTTTTTTGGAGATGAAACACAACTTTCATTCCTATCCCCCTCAGAACAATAGATAATCTTGCTACTGTATAAATCTACCCGAATCCCGCTGCTACTCTTATTGAAGAGAAATATCAAGCAGATTTATACTTACCCCTCAAATTGAATTTTCTTCTACTTAAATATAGTTTATTGAATATTTAATTTTGCAGTATGTAAAGGTAAAAAGGCCACAAAGAACTGGCTTCTTTACTAGCCTGAGTAATTATAGCACCATTACTAATTTGTGCTTGATTGCCAGTAATAACATGCCAAGGTGTACTAAGGCTAGCTGTTTGAAATGATTCAACTGTAGTAAATTGGCTAACATCACTTCTAGTAAGTGGTTCAAGGCTAGTTACAAGAAAGAACCTCATTAAACCATCGTTATTGCCTGAATCAACAAATCGTAAAAAGATTTGTCCTTCACCACCCCAGATAATATTTTCCTTAACACTCTCAAGAAAAGGTGAGGGATAGTCAAGATCTATTTGACCATTAGGTTGCACCGTAAAGAAATAAACGTAGCTGTTACGGTTTAATTGGGCACTAACTGGAATAGCATCATTGAAAGGGTAAGCAGTTATATTGGTAGCATCCCAACCAACACTAAGTTCTACAGCTAGCGGGGGAAGATCATGCTGCCCAAAAACAGAGTTTAAAGAGAGCAGGAAAAAAATAAAGGAGGAGAGCATACAAATTTTTACTTTGTAATACTCAGCAAAGGGTGTATTAGTGTGACACATGGTCCACTTCCTTAATTGGGGTAAAAACCCACGTTGGTTAGTATAGCATATAGAAATTTTTATGGACAAAAATCAAAACGACTTCAGAAAGCTAAAAAGTCAAGAAGATAACTATCCTCCCATTATCATTATGATTGTATTATGCTCAAAATTTCCAATAATAGCCACATAGCCTATCAACGCATCTAAAAATAAAATAACTATGCCACCAACATGATTTATTGTTGTATAAACTCACTAACCTCGAGCCCAACAAAAATAAACCCTCAGAATTAACAAGAAGTAACTGAACATAAAAGCACTAATTTAGCTCACAGAAGCCATTTTCTTGATAATGGGGTGCGGAAATTTAAAAAGGGGAAAATCAACAGATTCCTCATTTTAGCACTAGGGGGCCACTGTCAAGGGTAGTTGCCACAGCTTGGTGGATTTTCCTTTTACTTATTTTTATTTACTCCCTTGACAGCTAGCTCGTTGGTTTTGCTTTTGGCTTTTGTATTTCTAAAAAAAGTGCTTTGGCTTTTCTGTTTTTCTTTTTTTTGGTTTTTCTTTTTGGCTCTTTATGGATTCCAAGGGCTTAGCAAAATCTCCAACAGAGACGGTAATAAGGTGCGACCTCTAGCACGAGTGTTGTGAATGAACTCAAAGAAACCTAAGTACAAAGGTAGATTCTCTTGTGAGATGCCTCTGTGAGGACGTAACCATGATCTAAGCAATGACCAAAAACCTTCAATAGTATTGGTATGCACTTCACAAAATCCGTCTCCATCATCATCTCTAGCAAATTCTCCCTTTGAATGGCAAACACTTTCATGCTTGTAGCCCCATTTTTCTAAACGACTATAAATGCAGTACTCATCGCTATAAACCAAACTTCCCTTCTCTACATATTCCTCTATGACTGGTTTTATAGTCTCTTGCCTTACATTATCCAGCATTTTTACTATCACTTCACCATTTCGCTTGATTATACCTAGCACAGGTGGCTTGTCTGTGGCAGCTGTACCACGACCACGTGCTCCTTTTAGCCTTCGCCTACGCCCTTGTCTTCCTTTGGCCGCTACACTCTTCGGATATCCTTTATGCCCTGCTACAATGTACACTTCGTCTATCTCCACTTTTTCGTTTAGATCGGGTCTTTTTTTTGACGACAACGCCTTCCCTAAGCTGCTTAGCCATGTTTTGCACATCATCTTTGTTCAGTCCAAGCTCCTGAGCAATTTGACGATTGGAAAGATTCAGCCCCATGAAGTACAAGCATAAAATCCAGACAGATAATGGTTGATGATGTCCTTCAAAAACAGTTCCTGTAAGATCATCAAACTTACCACAGCATTTGCCTTGACAGAGATACCTTCTCCTCGCTTTATGTTTGTTATGAAAGCCTTTTCTAATCACTTCATTTGATTTACAATTAGGGCAAGCAACTTTACCACTAGGCCAACGTAACTCTCTAACTTTTTCATAACATGATTCATTGTTTAATAAGTTCTGTAAGTGTAAAACCATTCATGTACATTACCTAATATCTCAGGCCCTTGGAATCCATCAAGAGCCTTTACATCACAAGCAGGTACACCCATTCACCCTCGGAATTTTGAGAGGGCTTTTAAACAGCTTATCAAGCAAGCAGGCGTTAGCAATATACGTTTTCATGACCTAAGACACTTACATGTTTCCTTGTTAGTATCTAAAGGTTTTGATCCTCGAGCCATAGCTGATCGTGTAGGGCATACAAATCCTAGTTTTACCCTAGATGTTTATTCTCACATGTTTGCTGAAAAGCGTAAAGATTCCGCAGTGGGCATGTCTGATCTTTTAAATGCTTAACTTTCAAAAAGGCTCAATAAAATCTCATAGCTGTAACTTAGCTGTAATTTCCAAAAATAAAAGAGAATTTCAATTTGAAACTCTCTTAAATTACACTGTTCCTGATGATACTTCTTCTGGTAGCGATGGAGAGACTTGAACTCTCGACCTCACGATTATGAGCTGTGGGTGGGAAAAATCAAGATAAATTAAAGTAAATTGTGGTAAAAATTTGCATGCTAGAGGCGGATCTTAAAGTAAAATTATTCTAAATTTTGGTAAAATATGGTTAAAGGTGTTCCGTGGTTGTATTGTGGTTGTATTTATTTTTTTACCACCCTATAGAAACCTGCAGTATAATTACAGACAACGCTTTAATAAATTCAACAAAACCACTTGGATTATATGCTAAGCTTACCTCAGTTAATATTTGGGTTTATCCCTAGGAGATTATATGGCGAAAACTGAACGGCTATAAGCCTGTACCGAATTACGCACTCAACAGTGTGACGTTTGATCTGTCTTGGTAAACTTCACAAACGTCACACTACAGAAGTGCGATCCGAAAGTCAAAAACCCTCAGACAAGGTAAAGTCTAACAGGTTTTTCTCTTTCACAAATAAAACAATTAGCAAAAGCATTGGTAGCTTTACAGTAAGACTAGAACATAAAAGCAACAATCTTACAAAGCTAGAAGGCATTTGCTAACAATATTTACCTAAATTAATGAATTGAACGAGGTGAAAAGATGGTGGATCAAGAAAAAAAGCTATGGTACGAAAGCAAAGCAGGGGTAATTACCTTGCTAATCATGTTCTTCCCAATAGGACTATATGTCCTCATCAAGAACCCTAACTTCAAAGTAAAAACAAAGGGGATCCTAGGAGCCATTTTCCTACTGATGTTTGTGCTAATCATAAATGGAATAGTCAATTATATCCTTGCTTTAGAAAAAGAAGCTAAAGAAGCAGGTTTCCCTAATTACTCAATATATAGTGAGGCTAGGGCATTAGGAATAGACAACCCTGAAGAGTACCAAAAGTACAAACAGGATCAAGTAGCAAAACAAGAAGAAGAGAATAGAAAGAGAGAAGAGGCAAAGAGACTAAGAGAGGAAGAAAAGAGGCGACAGGAAGCAGAAGAAAAAGGAGAAATCATTCTACCTAATGGTGATACGATATTCGACACCTTAGCAGTAGACCTATGTCATGATCAAATAAAAGAACAACTACTTTCCCCTGCCTCTGCAAAGTTCCCTGGTGTCTTTAGTGGTGATTATACCTCACCTGTAAAGGAAGGTAATACTTTCACCTATAGAAACTACGTTGACGCTCCTAACTCATTTGGAGTTATGCTCAGAAAGAACTTTGTGTGTGTGATTGATGGTGATGCTAATTCTATTGTAGCAGAATTTGAGTAAAGGTACTTAAATGGTAACAAATGAACTCTGATGGGTAGAGAAAGATAATCTTGTGTCACACTCCAAGTAACTTTACCCATCAGAACTTTTTGTCTAGATACTAACTCAAGCAGTCAAATTCGTTAAAGCAGATAGGAAAGAAAACTAACCCACTAATTTGAGGAAGGTTGACACTTATAACCTTGTACTGATGGAGCATTGTTAAGTAGCAGGTTTCTAAAGATAGGATCATCTCTCATCTGGAAATATTCCTTGATATCTCTAGCAGTAGGGTTCTTATCAAACTTAACCCATAAAGTATTATCTTCACTTTTCAATTCTAATATCTTTCTACTAACAACTTTGGGTAGGGTATTAAGATCAGATATAGAATACCAACCTTTGCTTTTTCTACCAATTAGTCCTTGTTCTCTTAGTTCGTTTAGATTAATGGGTGTATAGGTCTCATCTAAAGACTTGAATGTTTCCTCTGTATGAAACTCTCTATCTAGTTTGTTTTGTAGAGCTTTTACACCTTTATACTTTGCCAGAGTTGTACAGAGGTAATTACATTGACCTTTGTTCAGCAGTATATATTGTCTAGGTCGTCCAATATTTGTTAGTGCTGTTTGTAATGTGATCACTCCATGCTTGAGAAATTCATCTTGTTTTCCAAGGATGTATTGACATAGTTTTTCAGGTTCAACTTTTAGTTCTTCAGCAATAGCAGAGCTATCTACTCTAAGTTCACCGCTCATTACTTGTAGGGTGAATGTTTGTTCTCTATAGGTCATATTTAATATTCTCCATTCGTTTTTATGTACTCCATTTGGTTTTGTTTATTCCTATGGAGTTTATTCATCGAGTTCCTTTACTAAGAGTTGCAATAACTAGCAAGTCCTGACAGGTTAAGTTCTTCATCTCTTCTGCTAGTTCTTCAGCAGACAGGTGCTTTAGGTATCCAAGGCGTTTAGGTAGGTTATCTAGTTGAGGAGAGATTTCCTTCTCTAGTTTTTTGACCCTACTTTCTAGCTTCATTTCTATACTTCTAGGCTGCTTTTCTATCCCTAACTATATTCTTAGTTTGTTCCAAAGCTTCTACACGTGCTTCTAACTCACCAACTTCTATAGCTTTAAGATATGTTGATGCTGATTGTGATAGAGCATGAGTTAGTTTACAAAGCTCTGCTGTATCAACTTCATCATTAGTTGCTGTTTTAATTATGTGAGTTTCAATTGTAGATATTGCAGTCCACAGTACTTGAGTTAGTTCCTCTACTGTTCCTGCTTTAGGTCTATTTTTTGCTTTCTTACCCATTCTAGCTTTTGTGGCATCTGGATTAGGATTTGCCATTTATACTCCCCCCATTTCTAAAAGGGTTTTAGTTAACATTATTTTCCTTTCTGAATGGATTAATTCTTCTAGTGGAACTAGTTATTTTAGTGGTTCCTGAATTGGTTGTTTTAGAGGCTTCTGAATTGATCATTTCAACAAATACTTTTTGTGACATGTTATTTACGTACTTTAGTACTTCTGTTTAAGAGAAGTACTTTCCTTAGCTGTTATTATAGTAGGTTTTATACGATTAAGCTAATCTTTATTGCTCAAGATAAACTAAGATTACTTGAGCAATAATCATTAATTACCACAGACACCACCATTGATTACCGTCTTAGCAGCTAAGCTCTCACCTAGGTGGTGTGTGGTTATTTAATTGTCAAGGAGCTCGAGTCTTGTAAGACAAGACTCAACTTATAGAGGTAGTTCTAGTTCTGGGTTTGTTGCTTACTTTATCTAGCTAATTCTGTGCTAGCAATTAAGGTTTCAGCAGGTAATCTATTTTGTTCAGGGACACTATCTAAGAAATTCCATTCTGGGAACATTTCTTTAATATCTTCATCTTGAGGAGGGTAGATATCTTTTATGCTGTAGTGAACTTCATTATTACCGAAGTAGGGGTGTACTTCATCAGCTGCTTGTAGGTCTTTGATCTGTGCTTGGGCTTCCTTGATGGTGTCGAATTCACCGTAGTTTAGGGTGCATGGTACTTCTTCACCGTTAGTCTCAGTTAGCCATGCTGTGGCTAGTACGTGGTAGCGTTTGGGTTTAGGGTCTAGTAGCCATTCCAATTCCTGTGGTACTTCTGGTGTAGCTATAGGGGGTATAGGGGATACTGTGCTAGAATTCATGACAGTCTCCTTTAGTAGAGATTTCAGAGGAACTTGCTGTGGTAAGTGAGGTTCCTTTGATATTTGCATGTTAACAGATATAGGAATATTTGTCAAGATTTAGTTAAAATTAATCCTTATTAGTTGACATAATGGCATTGTATATGCTAATTTATTACTATGAAACGTATGACTGATAGTTTTCGCAGGGAGATAAAGTCGTTTATAGTTTTAAACGAAGATATTAATCAGGCTGAATTAGCTGAAAATATGGGTATTTCTAGGCAATACCTTAGTAAGATATTAAATGGACACAGTGGGAAAATGCCTGCTGTTTGGGAAAAGCTACTAGAGCAACTAGACATGACGGTTCTGCCTATCCCAAACAATAAAGTTAGTGAGGTAAAGAGAGCATTGGTAGATTAGTGTAAAAATGGCATGGGAAATAATTAAAATCCAAAATAAACTAACTTTTCCATTTATTAGGCATATCTATTGCTTGTAAAATCGGGGCAATCGGGGCACAGGATGATTTCCCCCTCCTAGAAGATCTAAAACTACCTCAAGTGTTGGGGCACTATTGGGGCATTTGCTCTAAATCTTGGGGCACTTTTTAGTTTTAGTTATCTGATGCCCCAGTTTTTGGGCATGTGCCCCAGCTATGCCCCAAGATACTAGGATACTTTAGACCTTCTCTGACAGGCTTAATGTCTACTGCCCCGGTTGCCCCAGTTTCTAGAATAAGAGGGTAGGTCTATAAGAATTACAAACCTAAAAAATATTCTTGTCAGAAATTGGAACTTCTTTAAAGCTAATTAGATAAGGTGAAAGATTAGCTTACTAAATGCTCTTTTGCCAGTTATTCTTAAAGTGATTTTGTGAAATAGGATGAGGTGAACATGTTAGGAATAGATAAGTTAGTTGCTGCAGTAAATGGATTAGCAACAAAATTAGACCATTTGGATAAGCTCAATAAGTTAGACCCGTTAAATGATGTAGCAGCAAAACTAGATCACTTAGATAAGTTAAATAAGCTAGACCAAATAATACAGAGAATGGATGAGCTAAAGGGTATAGAAAAAGCAAAAGTTGATAGGCTTGGGAAGCTCGAGCAGATAATACAAAGGCTAGACCAATTAGAGAAGCTAGAGAAAATAAAGCTTGATAAACTTGAGAAGCTTGAAAAACTAGAAAAGCTTAATAAGCTGAACATTCTGATAGAAAAGTTAATTAAGCCTGACTCTCCAGAACCACGTCAGTCTCAAGAGGAATCAATAGTTTGATATCCTGCTTTAGTTTTTTGAAGTCATCTTAGCTTCTAAAAATAAAATTTAGCTTCAATTCTTATAGAGTGTATGTGTAAAAAACTGGACAAAGTGGACAAACTGGTCAAAAGACACCCTTAAGCCTATCTCTGGCTTGTCGGTTTTTGTCCACTTTCATTTTTCTACTGGGCAAAATTTTCAAAAAAGTGGACAAGATTTTTTTACTTAAATTTTTTGCCCACTTTTTTTCCAGATTTGCCCACTCTATTTTCAGAAGTGGACAAATTTTTGATCCTGTTCCTCATTGCTAAATGACCTATTTTGCCCAATATGTCCAGAATGTCCACTTGTAGGCACAACATAGAAGTCTGAGTATTTTGAAAAAATATTCTTGCAACTCTAAGACCCAAATTATAGATACACCTTAAAATTTAAACTTGTTTAGTAATTTTTGAGAGGTTATGATAAAGGTGGTGCATTACAAGAAAGGTGTGTGTAATTGAACAGGTATAGTTATCAACATTAAACAGTAAGGGATTTAGGCTGTTATTTCCTTCTGCATGAAAAAGATGGCTGCACTAGAGTGGTTGTGTATTTATGTCACTTATTTTTAAGTGAGTTGCTGGAGACTTTAGTCTGAAGTATACACCTTAGCTTTGCTCTGTTAGACGAACCCTTCTAGAAATATTATCTTAACTCCTATGAAACCTCATATAAGGATAAAACTAAGAAATCCTGCACGTAGATTGCTGGGGTGGCAAAATATGCTAAAACAAAGGTTGAAGGCTTCTCAAAACGTGCGTTTTATACCTTCAGTTGACGCTTTGATGCAACAGTATAACTTGCCCTACATATCAACTCAAGAATTTGAACCCCAAAATAAAAACTGGAATCAAGAAGAGATTTCTACTTCTCTCAACAGAGTTTATCGACTTATTTTATGTGAGAATACTAGAATTCCTGAACAGCTTATACAACAGATAAGATTAATACCAGAAGTAATTGACGTTCAGCCTATTCAGGTGGGGCGTATGGAATTACCTCGTACATACAGTTTGTCAAAACGGACTGATGATCAATCGCGTAAAGCAATTTATCTTCCCGAAGCACATAATTACACCCAAGGTTCTAGTAAAGTTATCATTGCTGTTCTTGATACTGGCATAGAAACTACTCATAGGGAACTTGATCATGCAATGCTACCAGGTATGGATTTTGTTAATATAATAGATGGAGCTGAGGACTTTATAGGTGATTATCTGGGTATAGATTCTGACCCTAGTGATGCAGTAGGACATGGAACACATATAGCAGGTATTATTGCAGCAAAGGGATTAGGTATGCCCAAGGGCGTATCACCAAGGTGTAAAATACTGCCAGTGCGTGTGTTAGCAGCTATGCAACAAGGAGAAAAACGAGTCGGTGCTGGAGTTATTCCCAATATAGATGCTGGTATTAAATATGCTGTTGATAAAGGAGCAAATATTATTAATATGAGCTTAGGAGTTATTCATGAAGGAGGTGGTTTGCCTCATAGGGAAATTATTGATTATGCTACTAGAAAGGGAGTTACCTTGGTAGCTGCTTCTGGTAATGATGGTCAAGAGAAACTCTACTATCCGGGAGCATATGATTCTGTTATAGCAGTTGGTGCTGTAGGTCGTGATGCACCTGTTGCTGCTTTCTCAACATATGGTCGACAGGTTTCAATAGTTGCACCTGGAGAAGGTATCTATAGTACTTTTCTAAATGGTGAATATGCTTTTTCCTCAGGTACTTCCCATGCTGCTCCCTTCGTGTCAGGTGGCATTGGGTTACTAAAATCCTATGCTATTCAAAAGGGCAAGGATTTAATGGATCATCAAGTTAAGTATCTGCTTAAGCATACTAGTGATAAGGTAAGTAAAGGCTTTAAGCATCACAAGGCTGGTTTCGGTAGACTTAACCTTTGGGATGCATTCCAATTATTGGAGGCTAAATTATAGTGAAAAACAAAGACCATGAAAAATGAAGGGAGTTATTAATGACTCATCCAAGTAAGAATGATAGTTTTGAAGATGCTTTAAAGCAAATTGAAACTAATACTGCTGATTTAATAGGAATTAAGGAAAGATTAGATTCGTTCCTTAAACGGTTTGGCTCATTAGAAGAGCTGGTTCAAAAGGTACAAGATAATACTGCAACTTTAAATGAGGTTAAAACAAGGTTAGAGCGACTTGAAGGTTCAGGAACAAAAACTGATAGTGATTGTGATGTTATTCTAGAGAGAATTCAGCAGTATCCAGATGATAAAATTGAGGATGAAGTTGAGGAAGCACGTTCACAAGTAAAAAGAAGCTTGTTGCCCAAACAAGATTTTATGTCAGAGGCTATTGATATTCGTGCACCTTACCAGCCAAGTGAGCCTATTGTTGAGAAAGCTCTCAAGAAATTAAGTGATGATCCAGAATACAGTAATTCCCGTGTCAAACTGGTAAACCTCATAATTAACAAAGGTATCACTAGTGAAATTAAGGAGGTAACAAAGTACATTAGCCAACGCAGAACTTCTCCCTTAAGGAAGAAAATTTGGGCAACTGGATTTGCTCATACTACTATTAGTTTATTAGATTCCCATAAAGATCCTGATCTAGAAAAAATTGTAGATGATACTTATGGATTAGCAAGGAAGATTATGAGCAAACTAGAAGAGCCAGAAGGACCAGTTAGTAGATTTACAGATAGTGTTTTCAAACTCACGTTACAGCGAAATCAGTTGAACGAACCCACTGATATTTGTATTATTGAACAAGTTAAAGCCCAAATTAAGGCAGAGTTATAGTACTCCAAAGGAAAAAATGATGATGCCATTTACCTCAAATCCATACAACAAATTAGAAAATCTTACTAAAGGCTTAATCGAAAAGACTTCTTCCCTCGGCGATTTGCCAGCAATGGTTAATCTTTATGCAGATAAGGGCGAATTTTCCACAGAAAAGTTCACTGATGAGATTAAGAAGTCTATGGTGAACTATCTTGTGGATCTAGGTGTCAATGTTCAGGGATTAGATATTGACAAATTTAATTCGGGTAACTATGATGAGGTTTTTGCTTTAGCATATCAGCATGCTATTACCGCAGCCAACGCAAAAAATGATCCCCTTGATGGTGCACGTGTAAAAGGTGGTAATCAAGCAGGAGCTTGGAATTTTCAAGTTGATACTTTTGACGATTTTGAAGAGCAAGGTATTATTAAGGATAATATACTTGCTGCTGGTGCTATTGATTATGTTTACGAGTTGGGTGAAGGTTTGGGCATATTTAGGTTAAGTGATTCTTTGGTGCTTAATTGGTCAAGTGGCATGATTGATGTAGCTGATGGTACAGCTGCATCTAAACTTTACCGCTACTGGAAATTGCGTGACGAGCGGAGCACTGAAGAAGAGCGGGCAATGTTGTACAAGCGTGTGCTCAACAAAGGTAATGCACAACTGCTAGACCGTATGGTGGCCAATGAGCAATTTCCTTTCCTATGGCGTAATCTTATGGAAGAGGTAGCAACCTATATAGATAAAGTTGAAAGGTTAGAAGATGGTATTGCTGAGTCCTCATCAGTTTCACGCTCTCGTATAGGTCAAGCAACCAAAGAGCTGCAGTATAATCTTACTGAGTATTGTACAGGCATGGCACATATGCAAGTGCGCGAAATGTATGCTCAGTTGCAAGAGGGACTTAGCATACTTCGTGATCCCGAGATTATTGCCCATTTTGGTGGCAGTCGAAGAAAAAGCTTGTGGACAGTTATTGAGCAGCTATCAAAATCTGAATACGGATCATCTTTAAACATTGGTGCACAGCGCACTTTGGCAATTGCTGGCAATAAAGTTTTTCAATGGATAGCAAACTATGATGATGCTACAACTACTCATGAGGAGTTCCGCAATTTCTTAGATGCTGCTGAGTCTTATATACTGAACCAAGCAGTAATTAGTGAATCACCAACCTTGAAATCTAATGATGATGATTTTGAGAGTGATTTTGATGATGATTTTGAAAGTGATTTTGATGATGACTTCTAGTTTTGTTAATAGTATATCCCTATCCCTAAAGGAATTTATAGTATGACAAATCAAGGAATTAAAGATCAAGCACGTTCGAATGTACGAAACGCTCTAGCAGCTTCACCTAGCTTCTTGTCACTAAGTCTAGCTGATCAAAAGGCTATGTATACTGACCTTTATAAGCAGCAAGTCAATCAACTAAGCTCTCAACTCAATACTATAAACAATCCCCAGAATGCTACTGTGCGAGCTTTTGTTGGGGAAAATGCAAAAAAAGCCAGCGACCTAATTGATGATGACAGACATCAAAATCAACGTATAGAACAAGCTGGCGAGCTAGCTGGTGAATTTGTTGATGAAGTGGACTTCCCCGGCTTCGTTGCTGATTTACTTAAAGCAGTTTTTGATGCCAATCTAAAAGTGACTTTAGAGCAGATGGAAGCCTTTCAAAAACTTTTAAAATCAGCTACTCAAGATCTAGCAAAGTTTATCCGAAGCATAGACAATGCTGCTGCTTTTGCCTATTTAGCAGAAAACAATAGTGATGAATTCAATATTGATTTTAGTGATTCTGAACAAGATCAAGATGGTAATCCAGCTCCCGTACTGACTAACTCTGAGGGTGAACCTGTTGATATTGGCGATAATGAAGTAAAAGCTCGAATTATGGATGCCAAAATTCAAATGGCAAAGGAGCACAGGGCCTTACTGCGTGAGACAATTTTGATGGGTGTAACTCGTTTAGTAGTTGAAAAAGGTGTTGTAAAAGCCTCTGTGCTTTTCGACATAAAAGCAGGTGAACGCATTAACAAAGCTGATAAGGCTGCATTGAAAGATTCGCTATCAAGAAGTACTTCCGGATCATTCAGTGGAGGAATAATTGGCTCAATTTTTGGTGGGCCGAGAGGAGGAAAAACCACTAGTAGACGTAAAACACAGATTAGTGTGTCTTCAGCCAAAAGTCAAGCAAGTACTGACTTGGCTGCTAAACTAGCTGGAAGTGTAGACATAACGTTTAAGTCGGACTATTTCAAGTTAGATAATTTTGCTAAGATGTATGGTCCAGTAACAGAAACTGATCGCGCTGAAGCAGAAAAAGGTGCAGCACAACCTGCTAGCTAACTTATGGCATTGGCCTTATTAAAGCACATTGATTCGCACAAAGGTAAACATCAGTTCCAAATAAATATAGGGAGTAATCGTTACTATCGCTATGCTATAGGTAATAATGAACATGTACGTCAACAAGGTATTAAATTACTGGCAAATCCAAGTTTTATTTCTAACCTTATTGGACCAATACCAGAGCATAGTTTAGGACGAGTCAATTTAGAAGTTGACAAATCTAAGTTTGATAGAGATATACGCTTCATTCAAATTCAGAGCTTTCGAGACCGCCAACTGAATGGACCTGCTATATCTGACATTGTTGAAATACCAAGATTTGAGTCATTAGCCAATATGAATGAGTTATATAGCTTGCCTTTAGGAGATTTTGCCATGAAAAAAGCTAGGCCAATGTTAGTAAAACCATTTGACTACCAAGAAATAAAATACAGTAATGCTATGTTTTTAAATACTTTGACATCACTTTTGCCACAAGTGTTACCACAGCTTGTTCCTTTAGCTAGTGGATTAATTGGGAATTTGCTTGGGCAAAATCATCGAACTACTCGTACAACACAAGCTGTACTGAATGATCTTGGTAACGAGCAAAATACAGAAAACCTTGCTAATCTTCTACAGCAAATTAGCAGACTTGTTCAAGGAAGTACACATACTCAAACATCAACCACACAATCATTAGCACGCAAGTTAGAGTCACCTATGGTTGAAGCTCAAGCAATACCAATAGCTGCCCTTGCTGGAGCTTTACCAGCATTAATGCCACTTCTACAGCAAGTATTGAATCCACAAACCTTACAAACAGTGATAGACGCACCAAATCGGCATACCCAAACTATTATAAATGGCATTAAGGACTTTGCAAAGATAGGGCTCGATATACAAAAGCAGCAAGATCAGCATTTGGAAAATCTTAATCCAGGTGTTGATGACCCGGCACTGGACAGCTTATTGGCTAACTTAAGCTTAAGTTTAGCAAAAAGCCCTGAGCCTAATTACAAACGGGTATCATCAGTACGACTACAATTCTCAACTGCCCCAGCACTTACAGCACATGGTCAAAGTAAGTTACTTTATCAAGCTGGTCGTGATTTGGCATTTCCTTTAATTGTCAATACTCCCCGTGCGATTAAACAAGGGAAGATAATTATTTGCGTCAAAGAAAGAGAGACTCTAAATACTGTCCTGCGTAAAAAGGTAATGGTGAACTCTGTAGAAAATGGTGCCCTAACAACAGTACCTACTATAACTCAAGCAGAATTAAGCCATTTAAAACCAAATGATTCCTATTACATAAATATACACCTGATTTGGAAGAACAACAAAGGAGAAAAACGTGGCACAAGTATTCAGCAGTTAATAACTTTGTCAGAGCTGTTTATCTTTGACCGAGTTGAGGAGTCTAACCAATTGCTTGAGTTGGTAAATTTCAACCAATTTCGTGAGTACTGGCATAAAGTTTGGGAGGGGCGATTCTCTGAGGATTTCAAACGATATGAATTGAGGGCTAAGTATTACTACATATTAAAACCAGATAATATGGAGAATGTCCGTTTAGAAACGAAGCTGAAGCTAAAAGAGCAAGAGACTAAACGAATTGGTCAATTGAAAACAGGTATGGAGCTTTCTCCAGTAGCTCTAAATCGTTTACTTAGTCAAATTGCGCCTACAGCTCCACCACTATCACAAGAAGAACTGGCTGCCTTATCAAACCCAGATTTTGTGCAGCGGTTTAATACTGCGGCTATGTACCATGCTAAATTTCGTGGTCGAGCTCATGAGCGGGCTCAATTCTGGGTTTACCCAGTTATAAAACTACAACAAGTTGTGCTAAAGCGTATAGGTAGTGTTGATGCAAATGGTCAAGTTACTTCATTAACTGAGCATATGGTAAAAGTGCCAATGCCAGTGCAAGTGCACTTTGTTGGAGTGAAATCATGATAGAAGACAACGTAGAACCTATTGAGATAATGGAAAATGATCAATCGCAATTCTATGATCAATTTCAGGGCATGAAAATAATATTTGATGAAAAAGTAGGGTTATTCCCTGTAGAAGTTATACAGGTTGAGAAAGTTGGTGATAATGCCTCTTCAAGATGAGAAATTGCCACCATTGAGTGAATTAATCGGGGGATTTGCTGAGTATTTTGAACCTATTGTTTCTGATAATCAGCTTATGTTTGTAGAATCGTTGGATGTTAGTCTTCCTGTAGAATTAGATTTAGAGCAAAATCAACATAATAAAAAAATGCAGGTGTTAGGCTCTACTCCAACACAGTTTACTGAAACAACTATCATGCCTGTTTTTCATCAATTGAGGTTACACATAGAGGTTGATCAAGATAATGGCTAGTCAAGATGTGTGGCGACTCGAGAATTTCTTGGATTCACTAATCCTTGAACTTGATAAGGCACAGGACACTCTTTCATTGAAAGGAATGAATCGTAAGCTCACCTATACTGTAAGGGACATCAATATGGATTTATTTGTCTTTCCACAGTACAATAAGGGAGGCATTAAATTTTCAAATGCAAAACCCGGTCAAGAGGGTGCTTCAAAAATATCGTTCCAGTTAGGTTCAATTACCGATAAACAAATTAGAGAAACTACCAAACAACCAATTGATAAAGATGATATACACATTGATAATATTGAGGGGTTAGATAAAGATACAAAGGAATCCTTCAAAAAAATAGGTGTTACTTCAGCACGTGATCTAGAAGCTTTAGAAGAACGTAATGTTGATGTTGAAAAAGCTGTTAGTGAAAAAGCTAATAAGCCTGTTGATTACTCTAATTTAGCTAATCTAATTCGTCGTAAACGCAGAAAGTCCCGTTCACCAGTTGTTAAGCGCATCAGTTCAGCTAAAAGTGGTGATCAAATTAATTTTCATATTCATGGTCAGAACTTGGCAAATGATCAATACAAAGATAAATACCCCTATGGCTTACTTAATGATGGCAAAGTTGGTATAGAAAGTGCAAGTGACCAACATTTATTGATTACTTTTCCAAGCTCTCGAGTTCGTAATGGAGAGAATGCTTTAACTATTGCTTTAGACCCTTATGCAGTGTTAAGCATGAGTTTGGCTGTAGGAGGTAACTAAGTGGCCAGATTACACCGCAATTCATTACTTGCTATGGACGAAAAAACAACAAATAGAAAATTCCTAGGGCAAAAGCTAAAACGAAATAGGGCCAACTACTCCAAACCTTTAGGACAAATCCCGGTGGTAAAAGGGTATAACTCACGTTTAAAAGTAATTGCTCAAGAAGTAATGCCTAACCAAGCTAAAAGGACTTGCTTGAAAAGTAAGTACTATGATGAGGCAATTATGCCTACAGTGGTTGAGAAAACATCAATTACAAGGCCTCTTTGGAGCAGCCCTTTGAGTTATGGTAACTTTGACAATTCCTATGAGGTGGAATCTTTTTCAGAGGATGGTTTGTTGCATCCCTATCCCCAACCTCCAAATCATCAGATAATACCTGAAGTTGAATCTGATTCTATGGACAATTCAACAATTACTGAGTCTGATAAAGAGCCACTTGTGCCTACAAAGATTCCTAATCAGGAGACTTTGCCCAAAGAAGTTGAAGAAGATCTTCATCCAGAGGAAGTTGATGGTGATCTGCAAGAGGTATCTCGTATGAGACAGAGCAACCTGAAAAGCAGGTTGCCAAATACTTATACAGAAGAAATAGATGAGTTTAATAAACAGTTACAAGAAATAGTAGAAAAGTCTCCTAAATCATCTTCACCACCAACTTCATCTGAAGATAGTAATCAAGAGACTAATACTAACAATCAGCCTCAACAATTAGGGCACGACATTTTTGATCGTATTGGCGAATCCCGAAAATATGCAAATACCTTTAATGTGGGTAAGATTGATGTAGGGAAAAGGTTTGACGCTTTTGATTTAGACCTAGATAAGACAGAGGCCAGTACACAACAAAAGATTGCTGAAGATCTTGGCCTTGATAGTTTTGATATAATGGCAGACCTTGCCCAAATATCTGAAGAAAGAGGCAACGCTGGTGAATCTAATACGCTTTCAGCTCAAAATGGGGAAGCAAATAAAACGACTAGGGTAGGAAAACAACGTAGAAATATACAGAAGGAAGCAATTCTATCTGATATTGAAAATTTGAGGTCAGCTCAATCAACAGGTATTAAGCACGATGTGCCAATAATCCGTAAGTCTGATTCAGTAAGTGACTTAGCTGCATCGGCAGCAATGGTACTTGCTTGGAAACAAAAATGGCAAACTACCGAATTGGAAAGTGGTCAGGGACCTTGGCAGCCCTATTTACATTTGCTAGATCAAACAGAATCAACAACTTTAGGTGAGTGGCAGTTAGAAATTTTGGAGTCATACCCTGAAGAACGTTCTGAGTGGATTACCATGCTTAATGAACGTGGGCCCTTGTTAATAACAAATGATACAGAAAGTTGGGTGCTTACTGGTATTGATAGTCAAGTTTATATAAATCAACCAGATCAGGGAGAGGTCATTCTTAGTTATGATCAGTTTGATGAAAAAATATTAAGAGTGCACGCTACAGGTACTGTGAAAATAGCAGTGTATAAACAGAAATAATTATATCTCTTGCAGAAAGGGTTTTGTTATAATGAATCGTTTTCTTGAATTAGAAAAATCAGCAAATAGAAAAAGTAGGCGAAAACTAGTAAGAAAACAGCCAACATCATTAGCCATGAAAAAGTCTAGGGTAAGACGCGCACGTGCTTTGACTGCACCAGTTAATTACACTGTACCGGGTTTAGTTCCTGTTTTAGCACAACCAAGTAGCATGGCTTGTTGGGCAACTGTTTTCACTATGCTGGAATCTTGGCGTACTGACAGCTCTTTGTCAATAGAGGAGGCGCTTTCTCGGGTAGGACAACGGTGGGTAGATATGTATAAGGCTAATACTGGCATTTCCTCTAAAGAAAAAGAGCAATTTATTGTTGAAGCAGGGTTGATAGGTCAACCACCTGCAAGCTTTCCTATTGACGATATAGATTCTTTGTTGCGCAATTATGGACCAATATGGATTACAACTGATGAAAACCCCAATGCAGGATGGTCTATACATGCTAGGGTCATTACGGGAATACAGGGTGACGGTACTCCAGAAGGTACTCATTTACACATCATTGATCCTGCTGGTGGAAGACAATACCAAGAAAAATTTTCTGATTTCATGCCTAAATTTGAAAAAGAGGCTTCTCGAAATCCTCCAGTTCCATTACGTATTCAAAAAATCCATTGGCAAAGTGATGCACGTTTAAGCCAGACAAACGCCTCAACACTGAGCAGGCACCCAATGGCTTTGACAAGCACATCAAGTTCATCACACCTGCAGCAAGTTATTCAACAATTGGTAGCTAGCGGTGTAGATGAAGCAGAAATACGTGCTTTTTTACTTCAATATGATCCACAAGGACGAGTAGTTAATTTTTCTATTCCAGTAAGAGCCTTTGAGGGTATGAGTATTCATTTACCGGGTGGTATAGTTTTTGATGGATGGAAAGCAAAAGCGTTAATGGCTGTATTGGGATCTCAACCAATATTCATGGCAGCAGGAGCATCATTAGCAGCAATTTTGGAATTATGTGACAGGTTTAAGGTTACAGTAGGAATAGGACCGGCAGTAGCTGCAGGCGCAGCTTTAGGTTCCAGCTTGGGAGTTGGTATACTCTTTGCTCCAAGGTACAAGATAGGATTTTATGGGTCTGGAGCTACTATAGAAGGGATAATCGATAGTGTATCTGCTAGTATTCAGCTAACCATTATTCATGGAAATGCTCAAGATTTTTCAGGCAATGCTATGGCAATGGGTGGAACATTAGATTTATCCGAGGGACCAGGTATAGGTGTGCACTTCCTGTTCAAACCAAATGGTCAATTTCTTGGCGTTACTGGAGAATTAAGTGCTTCTTTAGGGGTACCAATTGTTTCAGCAATTGAGGTCTTTGCACAATATCAACACACCGTAACAACTCTAGGACTAGGTGGTTCTAGCTATGCTATGAGTGGCAAAACGAAAGCTGGTATCTCACATATTAAATCATCCAATGATAACGAGTTTCAAACAATAATTAGTGAAATACGTGCAAATCTACTCCTTCGTTTCAAAAAATCAGACGATCCAGGTCTGTATGAACGTAGACTACGACTGCGGGAGCTATTTAAAAGTGTTCCGCCAGAGTTCGCCAACAAATTCCGTGAACAACTTGGTGAAAACTCAACGCAAGATGAGCTATCTCAACTGTTTCATGGTGAGCTAGCAACTGCAACGCGAAAAGAAATGCTTGCCATACTTACTGCCCGTGCTGAGAGAGCACCGATTGATTTGAGTACGGCCAAACCTGAAGAAATAGAAATAGGGCCGTTGAGCTTCCCAAAAAGACCTCTTCTACCGTCAATGAACTCCCGCTTTTATACAGCTCTTACTAACTTGGAAGTTATGATCAGCACAAGCACAGATCCTCGGAAGCACCGTTATCTTTGTTGGGTCAAAAAGCTTCGTGATCCTTCTGTTGATGATCGAGTGATTGAGTGGGATCAAATTTGTCCAAGAATATCCAATGCTGCCTCACCATTTAGCACTGGCTGTCAAATAAGAAGTTTTGGGAATTACACATCAGAAAATGATCTGTATAAGCATATAAGGAGAAAACAGGATGTAGTTCCTGCTAATAACGTATTGCAATTCATGGTTCACGTAAGGAGTTACATAGTACTTCTTGATGAACTTATAGATCCATCATTACATTTAGTTAATTTTCGCCAGTTACATGACCAAGTGCAACAAACTATTGAACTTTTAAGAAAGATGACCGAGGTCGGTATTATAGGTGATGGTACGAGTACGCCTGTTTATTATGTAGCAATCAGGGATTGGATAAGAGATCAACAGACTAATCCAGCTAGTTTATACAGTTGTAGGTGATAGGTAGGTAGTGCCCTAAATGTAAGGATAAGGAAATGACTCTATCAGAGATAACGCACAGCATATCCTTACGTGTATAGGACTACCCATCAATTTAGTAGGGATTTCAATGATATAAGGTGTCAGGCTTAGTTGTAATCTGTATTTCGTTGGAGGAGAAAGTTCATCTAACCCTCGCTCGTGCGACGAGAAGTCAAGTGTACGGCTGTTAAGCCACAAGGTTCTCGAAAGAGAAAGGAATAAGACTTAACCGAATGTTCTGTCATTCGTACCCTCCCAAGATGTGCAACACTGGCAGCGGTATTGTGAAAACCCTTTCTGTATCAAACCTAATACTAGTTAGGCTACCCTATGCACTTTAAAGTTAAAATGCTTCTTTATCCAATTGGTCTTTGTTTAGGACTTTTAACCTTTGGGCAAAACTTACCAAGAAGTATTGAATCAAAAGAGATATTGGAATTTCAAGACTCTCTAGGTGACAATGTATGTGTCTCTTGTCGTTTTTCATGTGCTCGATATGAAACTAGTGAGGTATTTAGAAAGATTGAGGAGCCTCCTGCTAATACTTCAGTATTAATATGTGGTGGAGGTGGAGGTACTTCAAGTGGTTCTGTAAGTATACAGCATGATTTTTTGCGAATTAATAGGGATAAGCAGGTAGTTGATTTACCTTTGGAATACACTGTTATAAGTGCAAACAAGTTTTCTCGGCAGGATTTTAGACAACATCTTTTGAATTGGCAGAAGCTTGACCTAAATACCTATAGTTACGTTGTTTCTAACGGATCATACACTTCTACTAATAACATGAAAGACCTTATACAGAAAAATTACAGTAAAAGACTATATATTTTTCGTGTTTTAGATAAAGGGATTGAGTTTATTCTCTCTGGTTTACCTTTGTCATTGTATGAAGAGGAAAGTGCTATTGAATATAGGGATTGGAAAGAGGAGGTAGAAAATTACCCTAACCAACTTCACTATAAATTCAATTGGCCTCTTTCACTAGAGATCACTTCCGCAGGAAAAACACTTACTCAAGAACAGGAACACTGGTTAGGTGTACATTCTCTTTCCACCCTGTTAAGACAACCTCACTATTTGCTAGAACAAGATGGGAAATAAATCATTAATCTAATTGAATCTAAGAAGTTAAAGTAAATATAATATAGCGAATGACTCTAGAAAGTCCTTATAGAGCGTTTGACCTAACTCTCGCTTCAACGGAATGCTCACACGAGTGGCCAAATCAAGTCTATAGCTCAGTTAAATGGGATGTACACAGAAGTGAGCGCCCCTGAGCTTAGTAAGTTAGACAAAAGGAATGATTTATGCCTTTCATCCAAATAAAATCTTTACCCTTTGAAAAGCCATTTGACATTGATATTGTACTAGAAGAATTAACAAAGGATTTTGTGAAGGAAACTGGCATTAGTCTTGAACATGTGACAGCAACATGGGAGTTTCTCCCTTCAGGACATTATGCTGTTGGAGGTAAGGTAGCTCAGCATCAACCTGTAAACTCACACTCGGTTCTTGTAGATTTACTAGCACCTGATTTTAATTCAGGTGAAACGATAGAAAAAATGTTGAGAGTAGTAGCTTCAAGTGTTGCAAAATATACTAATCTCCCAATTGAGAATGTCTTCATTAATTATCGGCAAGCTCATACAGGTCAGGTATTTGATGCAGGTAATGTTGTTCATTGGTAGTAGATAAGTTAATTAAGACTTAGAGTTTGTTAAGGTGATTTTGTTTGGGTTACTCGAGCAACCCAAAGTTAAATCTTTGTGAAATTTAGCCTGCGTCGGTAGTTTGTGAAACCTTATCCTATGCTTGGTACATTACAGAAAGGTAGTTGCAGATGAAAAAGGTTTTAATTGGTTTAGTGGTTTGTACTTTAGCCTTGGTGGCTTGTTCAAGTAATTTAGAAAAATACCAAGCCACCTTGGAAGGTAGTCAAGTAGTTCCAGCAGTAGATACAGATGCCTTTGGGGAGGTTTCAGTGGCGCTAAACACTAAGAAGACGGGAGGGGGTATTATAACTTCACCTATTTGTGTTTGCGATGTCATTATTAGTGGGAATGTTAATGACTTAAGTAGCAAAATCACAGCTGCTCATTTACATAAAGGGGCAGTGGGAAGAGCCTCCCGTAGTACTGTATTCCTTATAGATATTGACATTAGTAATGTTGTTACTGGAAAAAGTGCTCGGCTAAGGGGGAAGTTTAGTGCTGCTAGAGATCACAT
This sequence comes from Trueperaceae bacterium, assembly GCA_965224855.1. Lineage (GTDB taxonomy): Bacteria > Deinococcota > Deinococci > Deinococcales > Trueperaceae > CBDCVN01. Next base: position 85,940 of record CBDDAI010000002.1, read on the forward strand.
TGATGATCTGAGAAGTGGTGACTGGCATATAGATGTACACACTGAAGATAATCCTTCTGGTGAGATTCGTGGGCAAGTTGTACCAAAATAGACTAACTTTCAACATCTAAATCTAATCTTGTAGGCAATGTATTATGAGGTGGCCATGTATTTTGCAAGAGAACAAACAGTAAACCCAAACCCTAAGTACACCCCCAGTAAGGTGATAATGAAGGAGGAATGTAGATTAGAGGGTTTAGAGCAAAGAGAGAATGTAAAGACAATTATCAAAGATGGACAGAGAATTTATAGTTTTGAAGTTCCTGATCAGAATGTGGAGGCGTTTAAGGCTTATTTAGAGCAGCTTAAAAGGGTGGGTTCCCTTAGGTTTGGGGTAGTGAATTAGTGCGGTGCTCTTTATCTCGCAAAGTGACACCCGTGTTCATCGTGATAAGGAGTCCCTGTCAGTTTTTACTAAGATGTTGTTGCTGTTCGGCAAGCAAATCCAAAGTTTTTGTGAACGCTTCCTCTATTGAGAACCCTTTTTTCTTCTGAGAATAATAGAGTTCTATTGCTTTTTCTATTGGTAGTCCCCTTGGGTGGTTTCTAAATCTTTCAATAGCCTCAAAGTCATTCCTTGGTACAGGTCCGTATTCTAAGACTTCACCATACAGTTGGATTTCAAGCAGCCTGTTTAAGTCTTGTAAGTAGATGGGTTTCGCTAAGAAGTTACGTACTCCAAGATTTACAGCTTTCTCAGTGTTTTCTGGACTTTCATAGGCTGAAATGACAACTGCTTTGGTTTCTGGGTTAATTTTCTTTAGCTTATCTAAAAATGTAAAGCCATCCATTTTGGGCATTTTAAGATCAGTCAAAACTATGTTGAAAGTGTGTCCAAATAGAAGCTCTTCTAATGCTTCAGCACCATTAGAAGCGAATGTAAAGTGGTATTTATCTGCTTTAATTTCTTTCCTGAAACCTTGCTGAATAACGTATTCTACGAGTGGCTCATCTTCAACTACTAGTATATTCTTAGTAGACATGAGGTGATCTCCAGTTGAAAAGGGAATTTGTATAGTTGTCTGTTAAGGTGATTAACATTATCGCTACAGTATATATTATTATAGTTAGAAAAATCTTTATTTTACGTTAGAATAAATTGAAAGATTTATGTAATAAATCAGCTTGTCACTTTACACTCGTGCATAGTCTTGACGAATAGTGAATAGTGCTGTACCATAAAAAAATAAGCAAATTGAAATAAACCCAAAGATGCTATAATACCCTGTGGCTGCAACAGACAACCCCTTAAAGAGGCTCTTTAAAAGCTTCCTAAAGGACTTTACAGAATGGCTAATAGCAGAACCCATACAAAGCATTAGGCAAAGTGACATAGAATTACCTGTTGGTGCCTTAAGAACAGATCAGATATTCACAGTAACATTGGCTAGTGGTGAAGAAGTGCCGTTCCATGTAGAGTTTGAAGCAGGGGATGATACAGAGGTAATGAAGTGGAGGATGTTAAGCTACCTATCAAGAATAGCTGAGAGCACCAAACAGCCTGTGCGTAGTGCTGTCTTATACCTGAATAAAAAGGGTAGGGATGACACAGGTGAACATAGGCTAGGTAGCATTAGATGGAGCTACAAGGTAATAAGAGTTGAAGAAATAGAGGCTAGGGAGTTTCTAAGAAGTAGCAGTCCAGCTATGTGGGCATTATCAGCATTAGCAAAGCGTAAGGAACCAGAGAAAGAGGCATTTGAAGCAGTAGACAAGATCAAGAAAAATGCAGATAATAAGGACAAGACAAAGCTCTTGGAGCTGTTTCTGATTTTGTTACATGATGAGAGGTTAGTAGAGATGATACAAGAGCAATTAGAAAAAGAAGACTATTTGATGAATAGTCCTTTCTTGCAAAAGATTAGGGCTGAAGAGCGTGATGAAGGACGTGATGAACGTTCCTATGAGATAGCTAAAGGTATGAAAGAGAAAGGGTTATCAGTGGAGTTAATAATGGAGTTAACAAATCTAAGTGCTGATGAAATTGAGCAGCTGTAATTAATGATGCTCTAGACAACGCTTAATCTTAGTGGTAGCATGTAATTGCATCTAGCATTGCCCCCTTTTACACCCTTTTAGCGCCTGACCGCAGCCAGGCGCTTTGACTTCTAGATTCTGAAGCACAAATGGATTTCAACAAGTGAAGGTAAATTCTCTCTAGAAGAAGTCCATACTGGAACTACACAGCTTCAGTTACCCATTAAGCATCAAACAATACACCTACCTTTGGATAGGGCTCAAGATTGCCAGCCTCATCCTTGATATAAGCACAGTTTACTAGAATATCAGGTTTCTCTAACCACACCTCGAGCATCTCTTGGTAATCAAACTCAGCACAACAAACAACCTCAGCAAGTAAGTTGTCCAGCATTTGCAAAGCCATTACTTTTCCAGAATCAACTTTATCTATATTTTCAACTCTACCCTTTCTATACGCCCTTTCTCCATCTTCATTCACAAGATCAAAGCCCATATATTCTGCAAATTCTTGGTTTAGCAAAGATATATAAGTAGCTAAACCCTTAATAGCCATATCAGATGAAATCTCAGGTCTATTGATAGCTTGAGCTAACATACTATGTACCTGCATTAAGGTTTCACCAAACTGAGCTACTAGGGGCTGATTATCAGGGGCAATATTCAAGGCAAGCATTCCTACTTGCCTTAACAAACTTCTGATTAATACTGCCCTTCTAGCTCTTTGCTGTGGCGTTGTTTTCACTAGTAAAGCAAAGCTTGCTTGCTGGTCGTGGGTAATTAGGATGACCTTGAGGTACTTACCAAAGTCCAGCTGTGGTTTTTCTTGATTAAGCATTAATACTCTCCTCTAGAAATAATTCCTTCGTTTGCAACTTTAGAAATCTGATTCTTTCCTCCCATTCTTGCTTTACTTTCCTAAAATTAAACCTCTCTCCAGATTCTTCCCAAAAAACAAAGGATTGAGTGCTTAAATGGCTTAAAGCAAGAGCACAGCCTTGAATACCACCATCAGTAACATTAGTGATGGTTTCTAGGAAGGGCTCTAGCTCCACCCCATCATAGTTTCTCATGCCTAGCTTTTTCTGACAAAAATTTTTGAAGTGAGCACGAGAGAAATGAGCAAAAGCAATAAGGGCAACCTCAACATCTGGTGAAGCATTCTCCATAGCTTTATTTAGGTATGTAACCTGTCTAGATAGGGTCTCAAAGTAACTGTATAACCTAGGGTTTGCTTTGTTATCTGAAAGTTGATAGGCATATTTTGCCATATCACCTATTAAGTCTTGCAAGAGGAATACCCTTTCAGCAAGCTCTTCTTCAGTAGCATCTGTGGGAACAGTATTTGGATAATCTAAAAGTAAACCTGTGCAGCAACCAATACAGTAATATATCTCTAAAGACAAATCAGTCATTATATTTCTCTCCAATCAAATCTAAAATTTCAGCCTCTGAGCTAGTTAATTGCTCGAGGTGGTTGAAGTGACCTTGGCACTTAGAGCACCAAAGTCTTGAAGTATCGTAGGTGACGAATATATCACCACGCTGAAGGTGCCTTACGGCCTGCCACTCTCGGTCTTCGTTAGTGCTATTGAATATTTGGTAGTTGCTCAAAATTTAACTCCTTACTTAAAAGCACTATCCAATCAATGAATTGTGTACTATCAGCAATTTGATTATTAGTAAGCTCTAATATAGTGCTTACCCCAAAAGTTTTTTCTGGATACTTTGCTAGCTTCTGTGACAGACATAGTTTTTCAAGCTCTAGCTGATTAACAATTGAACTTGCCAGCTTTTTTGACCAATTAAGCCTTCTCGGCTTTCCATGCTGCATTTCATTTATCCTCTTTCTTGTTGACTAAATGCATTCTTCTAGAACACCTCTCACAGATCACTTCTGATATAGATAGGTAAAGGATAATGCTATTGCTGCAAGATAAGCAGCTATAGGACATTGCTTTCCTTTGCTCTATCCTTTTAGTAGGTGGCTCTGTTAAGGAGATAGCATTCATCTTTTCCCCTTCCATTCTCTTTGCAACTCTTTATTTATCTTTTTCTGCCGAAGGTCATAGATTTCCCATAACCTACCCTCTATAGCCTCATGATCACCTAGTAAATAGCTAGCTGCCCAAGACAGTACATAGCTAGTTACATTAGGAATATCACGATGCGTAATGCCCAAATCACCACAGGTAGCTGCTCCTATAAGATTCTCTAGTTGCCAGGGTAGTCTAGGAATGTAATTATTAGTAAAGTTACTATCTTCAGCCTTATTGTTAGTGAGGTCAGTCGACTTTTTAGGAATACCTGAAAAGTTTCTACCATTCTTAGCCTTATTGTCAGTGGTGTCAGTTGAACTTTTAGGCACATCTGAAAAACTAGCATGATTTACTTCTACTTTTTTTGCGGATATGCCCTTATCACTTACTGACATCAAGCTCTCTTCTTTAATCTTATTGTCAGTGATGTCAGTTGAGCTTTTAGACGTTTGAGAAAAAAATCCACTATTTTCTTTAGTATATTTTTCAGATATGCCTTCATTACCTACTGACATCACTGACATCAAGTCATCTTCTTCAGCTTTATTGTCAGTGATGTCAGTTGACTTTTCAGAAGTTTTGGAAAACTTTGCATCTTTTTCACTTAAATTTTTACTGGTACCCTGATCTTTAGGAGTCCAAGTTAACCAATCACTAGAAAAAGTCATTTCTCACCTTCTTCCCTAAAATCAGGATGTAATCTAACAGCAAATGAACTGCGACCTTTTATGCCCCTGTCCTCTAGACGCAAATAATTATGTGCTGCAAGTATTTCCAATCCCTCCATGACAGTTTCTTTATCTTTTAATCTTGCCCAGCCACAGCGGTATATATCCCTAACAGTGCAATTATCTTGAATGTAACCATCTTCAATCTTCTCAAGTAGAGCTCGAGCTCCAAGAAAAGCTTTGCTTAACTCATCTGCATAAATACGTTTTGCATGATGTTCTAGGTAGTCACACCATGCAGCTGCCTTTTGAGCAGCTGCTAAACTTATTTCTGAGGAATCAGTGCGATAATCAGCAAAATCTATTAGGTGGAAAATTAGAGCTAGCGAGGGCATAAGTGAGCGATATTTACTGAGATGAGATTCAAAAGCTGGTGAACCAGCGAGTTCCTTGCTGCGTAAGCGCACTTCTAGCTGATCTCTCCATTCATCAAATAACTCTTGAGCATCATTAGTAAAGCGTAGGGCTGGTATTTTTCCTTCTTCAGGAGTTAGGCCAAAACTACTAGGCTCGAGCTTAGTAAGATTTTCAAAGATCTCATAAACCTTTTTCTTTGCTTCACTATGGGGAGGACGATCTACATTTCTCCAAGGGGGTAGTCCTTTAGGCCATACTAACAGTTGAAGGCGTTGTAATAATCCATCTGCCCCATCACCATTTGAAAGAGCTTCTGCTATGTACTTATTAAGTTTACCGGGTTGAATACCACCAAAAAGACTTAAACACACTGCTTTTATGCGTACTGTACCCCTAGCTATACGATCAAAGGTATAGCCATCAGTACCATTCCAAGCCTCAAGGAAAAACTCACGATCTCCTTCACGACCTCCTTTGTCTAAGGTTTTAAGCCAGCCTGCTAATTCATCTCTTAATAACAACATTCCATTTGGATTGTCTCTAAGTAACTCTCCAAATTTTTCAACTGTGGAGTCCTGAGTGATATAACGGTTAGGTTTTAGGTCATTGAGCCTCTTCAACTCTGCTTCTTTTTCAAGAATTTTAGCTTTTAAGCTTTCAATCATACCCTCTGGGGGATCTTTACTTTTTAGAATCCCCTTCAACTGATTCTTTAAACCACTGAGTTCAAGCTCCAACATCCCAGTTTGTGAATCAGCCTCCTCCTTACTCTTTTCAAAAGCCTCCCATGCCTCAATTTCAATTCTAAGCAAGGGTTTTGTGGCTTCTGAGATTATGGCGCTTTTAAGCATCCCCGGACGGCCTACCACCCCACCCCACATATTTGGAACAACTAACCAATTATCTTTACGTTTAGGATAAATACCCATTCGACGCCCCACAGCTGAACCTGCTGCTACAAGTACAGCAACAGTAGGCATTTCAAGTGGAATCGAACCACGTTCAGAGATGTCTTCTAACCAAGGTCTAAATGATTCAGGTACAAGCTTAGGATCAAGTGGTTCAACTGGAGGCTTTACATCTGGCAACTCTTTAGGGTCTTCCCAAGGCTCTTCTCTCAGGCCAAGCTCACTGAGTACAAATTCCTCAGGGCTTAACTCACTATCTGGTGTCCACTGTGGGGCATCATTGACAAGTTTCTTTAACTCTTCAATTGCTCGAGCCAATCTGTCACATCCCCCTTCTCTTGTAAGTCTGGTAGTATAAGCACTTTAAGACTTTTTATTTCCTTTAGTGTCTCAGAAATCTTGATTACATGATCCCTGCCAGCATCATCGTTATCAGGAATAAGGACTAGGTGAGCACCTTTTAGCCATTTGCTATAATCCTTACCTTTCTTTGCTGCTTCCACATTCCATTTACCAGCACCCATAGGATTACAAGTAGCAACAAGACCTAATTCCTCTAAAGTGTGAACATCCTTCTCACCTTCAACAATAAAGACCTGCTCACCCTTGCTTATAGCTTCTAAAACCTGAGGCAGTTTATAAATTACATCAAAAACCTTACCATCCAATCCATATTCCCTTTGCCCTGCTAATCTTTGAAAAAACTTTTTGTCCTCAGTTCTTTCTACATGAAATAAAGTTTCACCGTTTTCATCGTGGTAGTCATAAGCTGTAACAACCTTAGATTTACCCTTACTATTTGATCCTTTCTTACTGGATGTCTTTTTACTTGAATTACTCTTTTTCGATTGCCCATAGAGGTCAAAGCCGATTTTTTTAGCCAAATCAACGTATCCACAACTATAGTTACAAGCAAAGCAATTCAAAGCCTTCAGTTCGGTGCTGTAACTAGCGCTAGGTGTGTTATCATCGTGAAAAGGACAAAGTAGCTCTATTTCTTTGCCCTTACGTTTACCACTATGATTATCAATCAAAAACTGTTCTAGCCCTTCAAAATCAGGGGCATTGCTCATAAATTGACCTTCCTAACAGTTGAGAAACTCTTAAATTCTGTGCTACACTAGACATAAGTATTTCCCTTACTTCCTGAAAATTGTATTTACTTTTGTTAAGCCCCTTAGTAGGGGCACATTTATTTTTGTTAAACTATAATCAATAGCATAATCCTTTCTCTGTATATGTGGTTTTGCTACAAGCTTGGAAGACATTTCCTCTCGGTTTCGAGACTCGAGGATGTCCTCCAAGCTTGTTTTACTATAGTTGCTGATCATAACTACTCCTTATAATTATTTTTTTTTCACAATCCAAAAACTCATCTAATGATGCACGACTTATAAAAACTCTCCTTCTGTACCGTGTATGTTTGATAACTCCATCTTTTAGCATTTGTAAAAGAGTGGGCTTGCTTACGCCGATGGCTTGAGCCGCTTCTATGGTGTTATAACTAATCCTTTCTATTTTTTTCATAAGAATTATGGTAAGTTAGACAAAATGAAGGTAAGTTAGAATTATCTGTGAGGTGAGGTGTGATTTGATCCCTATAAATAGCTTCCCCCTAGAAATTTGTCCAGATGGATATACTTGGATGGATGATTGTTTATTTGCAAAGAGCCAAAAGCGTATTAAAAGAGATTCGTTGAAGTTAGATGGGCACCTCTTTCAAGATATTGCAAGCTTAGATGTTACTAATGACTCAATGTATAGATTTGTAAATGAGAAAGGATTCCTATTTCAAAATCCACATCAAATAAAAAATGTTGCGGACAGTGAAGAGTACTGTGAACCCTTTGAGCAATGGTGTAAGGAAATAGAATTACTTTCCTTAGTAAAGGGCGTTTGGGATACTTTAACTAATCCAAATAAATACCACCTTAGAGATAAATACTATAGGGTTGCTAAAGAAAAAGGAGTAATTTTAATTGGAAAAGATCATTTAATTGAGGAAGATTTAATTGCTCAGAATAAGGTCCGTGCTGAGAAACTTTGGAAACAGTTATACTGTATGTACAAGAAAGACAATCAGGAAACCCCTATCTCAAAACAGGATCTTGAAAAATTATCGCTAGGTGATGTTTGGCGATCTAGTTTCATCATAAAAGCAGAGAAAGTGAACTCTGATGTAGAAAAAGCTCTAAGAAATTGGGCTTTCCAACAAATAGATTCAAAGCTAAAAACACTCTCAGAAGTTAGGCTCGCTTATAATCTTGAAGGAGGAACGAATGCTTGGCCCATTGTCGAAGCTAAAAATCTACTTGGGTTCATTTGGTGGCAATTTTTTAATAGTATTGAATTAGAAAAAGACTGGCGTTTTTGTAAAGGATGCAATCAATACTTTGATGCAACAGGTAGAAGAACAGATGTAAAAACATGTAGTGAACGATGTCGAAAGAGGGTTAGCTCTAGAAAACCCTAAATCTATACGCCTGCTGATTTCCTGCTCTAGGTTTTATAGTAGCACAGATTACATCTAGGCGTTAATTGTGCTACTATACCTATAAGGTGATATAATATGGCAAACATGCCTATTCAGTGGAAAATTAAAGAACACTTAGAAAAGAAGGGCATAACACCTTATCAATTTTGGAAAGCATCAGGATTAGCTAAAAGAACTGTGTACCGCCTAGTTAATGGTCAAACGCATAACCTAAACACTAATACTTTAGATGTTGCTATTAGAACTTTGAGAGACCTTACAGGGCAAGATTTATCCATTTGTGACTTGCTAGAATGGAATCCTAACGATGCCTAAGCGACGTAAAACTAGAACTCGAGCAGATGGTGAAGGTTCTATAATCAAAGAGACAAAGACTAGAGCAAACGGTAGTACTTATGAAAGATGGCGTGGTGTTCTTTCAATTGGCTATGATGCTGAAGGTAAACGTAAGCGTAAAACCATTTATGGTAAGACTCAAGCAGAAGTAAGAGAAAAGCTTGAAGAAGTCAAAAGGCAGTTAGCCATGGGCACTTATGTAGATTCTGAGTTAACTGTTGAGCAGCTTCTTGAACGTTGGCACACTGAAAAAGCTCAAAGTGTGAAACCTAGAACAATCGAAATTTACCGTAAGCAAGCAGAATTGCACATACTTCCAAAGATTGGTAGGCTAAAACTAGCCAAGCTTTCTCCTATGCACCTTCAAAATCTATGTAGTGACATTGCTAATAATGTTGGTAAACGTACAGCAGAACTTATAAGAGTACAACTACATGGAGCTTTTAAACAAGCTGTTAGGTGGCAAATTCTACCTAAGAACCCTGCTGAAGCCATTACTCCCTTAAAAGTAGAGAAAAAGCCTGTAACCATTTGGACACCTTCAGAAGCTATGCGATTTTTAGATACAGCACGAACACATAGACTTTATACTCTATTTTACTTAGCAATGGATACAGGGTTAAGGCGTGGTGAATTGCTAGCTCTTGAATGGTCGCATGTCACTGATAACCGCTTACGTGTTGTTACTTCAAAAACTAGAAAGGGGGAACGCACTATTAAGCTTGCAAAGGATGTAACTTCAGTTTTGGAAGACCATAAAACAAAGCAAGATATTGAGATAGTTAATTGCTCAACATGGCAAGATAATGGCTTAGTATTTCCCTCTAGTGTTGGTACTCCTATGAACCCACGTAACCTTGGGCGTGAATGGTATAACCTACAAAAAATCACTCGTGATAAATGGCGTGAAGAACTAATTGCTACAGGAAATGATACAGACCTTAAAAGACTTGATAGTGGTGAGCTGTTTCCTAAAATAAGACTTCATGATCTTAGGCATTTACATGCTTCTATGCTAATTCAGATTGGAAAGTCATCTGTGGAAGTGGCAGAGCGATTAGGTCATACAAATCCTTCATTTACTGTTGATACTTATGGTCACATTTTCAGAGAGCATCAAGAGGAAGAAGAAGTGTCAATTCTTGATTATCTTCCACCTATAAATGCAGTCAATTAAACTTTGTGGTTGTATTGTGGTTGTATATTCGTCAAAAAAAGAAGCTAAGTTTAATTGCTTAACTTCTTTATCTTGTCTCTAATGGACTTCTTTCTGGTAGCGATGGAGAGACTTGAACTCTCGACCTCACGATTATGAGTCGTGCGCTCTTACCTGCTGAGCTACATCGCCTCGAGCAAACATTAACAACTTGTAACCACAAGTGCTAATGACATGATATGCTACAGCAAAAAGAGCTATAAGACAAGACCACTCATGAAGTTACCTCCCTTAGTACCTAAAGATGAAATGACTCCTTTGGGCAAAGATTTTCTAAAAATAATAACCTATGCTCACAATCACTATGGTGATTTGGTACATATACCTTTGGGTAAAAATACGATGCTAGCTAGTAGTCCAGAACTAGCTGAGGAAATCTTGATTCATAAAAAGGAACTCTTCGTTAAACTTGGTGGCTATGGTAAGCACTCGAGCCTACAGCCCATACTAGGCCAAGGTTTACTTACCAACACAAATCACTCTTCTTGGCTTAGCCAACGCAAATTACTTCAGCCACTATTTAGCCATAAGTCCGTTTTAAAGATGGCAAACAAAATACTTGGGGCAGGGGAGAGGTTGCTTGAAAATTGGCAAGCAAGGGATGGACAGGTAATTGATCTTTATCAAGAGATGCTAACTGCTACTTTGGACATTATTTATGATCTGATGTTTAGCAAGCCCCTACCTGAAAATCCTATAATTGTGCCCTTAAGTTTGGCAACAGCAAGGGCTAGTGAGGTGCGTCAGGAACTGGCAAGGCTTGACACTAAGGTTTATGATTACATTGAAGAGCGTCGTCTGAATACTCCAGGCAATGGTGACTTGCTTGATATGTTACTAGCTGCTAGGGACGCAGATACTGACGAGGCAATGAGCGATAAACAACTCCGTGATGAAATTCTGACAATATTTTCAGCAGGCCATGAAACCACTGCTGCTGCACTTACTTGGAGTTGGTATTGTCTCATTAAACACCCTGAAAAGCTTGCTATTCTAAAACAAGAATTAGCTGAGGTTTTAGATGGTCGTGTACCGTGTAGTGAAGATTTAGAAAAGCTGTCTTACACCTTGGCTGTAATCAAAGAGAGCTTGAGGCTTTATCCTACTATTCCTTCTTGTCCTCGAGTAGCTAAAGAGGACACTAAGTTGGCTGGTTATGATATTCCTCAGGGCTCGAGGATCTTAGTAAGCATCTACAACATTCATCGCTATAGAAGATACTGGTCTGAACCTGATGTGTTTCAACCTGAACGTTTTTTGGATAAAGAAAATTTTCCTAGAGAAGCCTATATACCTTTTGGAATAGGACAAAGACACTGTCTTGGCAAGCACTTGGCTATACTAGAATCCCAATTACTTTTAGCTCTTATAACACAAAATGTAGAATTTAAACTAATGGAAAAAGACCCTGTAACTGGAAAAGTTGCCATTAGCCTTTCCCCACATAATGGATTTAAAGTATATCTATATTTTAATGAAGCCAGATACTAAGTTTCTTCGAGTTGGGTAGTAAGGAGCCATTTAGCACTTTCTTAACTGAGCCAACATAGCCAGATAAAAGTTTGTTTGATTGTGCAAAGCAAAGACCAAAAACAACTATAAACAATATCAGGTGGACTTTCATTCTTACTCCTAGGTTTACTATGTAAGGTATGCTCTTTAACAAGAGTACACTGTAATAGTATATACTTAGTCCTAATGAAGAGTGCTTTAACGCAAATGATGAGAACATACCCTCCTATATAAGTCCAAAGCTTATATATTGGTAGGGCGCTGCACAATAGAAGTAGCGCCTTATTTTTTTTGTTTGATATTAAATTTGTTTAAAGCATTGCTTTGGAGGAAGCAGAGTGAGCAAGAATATTTTTTATGCCACAACCCCTATCTTTTATGTTAATGCTGAACCCCACATTGGTCATGCTTACACTACTACTTTAGTTGATGTAGTGGCACGTTTTTACCGTCTAAAAGGTGATGATACCTATTTTCTAACTGGCACAGACGAGCATGGGGAGAAAATTCAAAAAGCTGCTGATGCTGCAGGCTTAAGCCCACAAGCCTATACAGATAAGATTGCAGACAAATTTCTTAAGACATGGAATACCTTAGAAATTAGTTATGATGATTTTATTCGCACCACTGAAGATCGTCATAGGAAAGTAGTAAATGAGGTTTTAGAGCTAGTTTATAAAAATGGAGACATTTTTCTAGGCGAGTATCCGGGCCTTTATTGTGTGGGTTGTGAGCGTTATTATACGGAGAAAGAGTTAGTTGATGGCAAATGCCCTCAACATGATATACCGCCTGAATACCGTAGCGAAGAAAATTATTTTTTCCGCATGGAAAAGTATCGCCCTTGGCTTAGAGAGTTTTTAGAGGACAATCCTAATTTCATCCGCCCTGAACGTTACCGTAATGAAGTATTGGGAATACTACGTGAGCCACTAGGTGACCTTTCCATTAGTCGCCCTAAAGAGCGTGTACCTTGGGGCATTCCCTTACCTTGGGATGAAAATCATGTTACTTATGTATGGTTTGATGCTCTTATCAACTACTATTCAGCACTTAAAAGCAAAGGTTTAGCTGAGCATTACTGGCCACATACCCAACACTTTATAGCCAAAGATATTTTAAAGCCACATGGAGTCTTTTGGCCTACCATGCTAAAAAGTGCTGGCTTGCCCTTGTATAAGCATTTGAATGTACATGGCTACTGGCTTACTGATGAAGGTAAAATGAGCAAATCTAAGGGTAATGTTATTAGGCCATTAGCATTAAAAGATAAGTATGGTAATGATGCTTTTAGGTATTTTCTCTTAAGAGACATGAGTTTTGGTGTAGATGCTACTTTTAGTGAGGTGGCATTAGCTCAGCGCATTAATGCTGACCTAGCTAATGACCTTGGTAATCTTTTGCAACGCACTCTGGGCATGCTAGCAAAATACTGTGGTGGCGTGGTGCCTGTTGCTGGTGAGCAAACTGATGCTGACAAAGACTTAATAGATTCTTTTACTAGTTTGCCTGAAGCTTTGGTCAACCATTTTGATAATCTACATTTTGATAGAGCTATTGAGAAGGTGCTCGAGCCCATAAGACAAGCCAATAAATACATAACCGACAACCAGCCTTGGCAACTGGCTAAAGACGAAGCTAAAGCTGAACGCTTACACACTGTACTCTATAACTGCACTGAGGCTTTGCGCTGTGCTGCTATCACCTTATCACCTTTTATGCCTAATAAAACTAAAGAACTACTAGGCCAACTTGGTTTAGAAAGTAATTACAGTCTAGCTGATGTGGGCAAATGGGGTCTAATGCCAACAGGAACAAAAACAGTGCAAGGCCCGTCACTATTCCCTAAAGTAGACCTAGCAGAGTTAAATGCTGCTTTAAGCTTTTCTGAAGAGGCTTTAGAGCACAAGCCTGAAATTAGCATTGATGACTTTGCTAAGCTCGATTTGCGTATTGCTGAGGTAATTAAGTGTGAAAATCATCCAAAAGCAGACAAGCTACTTGTACTAACAGTGAAGCTAGGACCAGAAGAGCGCACTATTGTTTCTGGTATTCGTAAGTGGTATACAGCTGAAGAGGTGCTAGGAAAAAAGGTAATTATTGTAGCCAATTTAAAGCCTGTAAAGTTACGTGGTATTTTGTCGCAGGGGATGATCTTAGCAGCAGAGGATAAAAATGGTAATTTAGCAATTTCAGCTCTTGATAGGGATATTACTAGTGGTAGTGAGGTTAAGTGATCTATTGGTATTTTGCACACTTTTCTCCAATCACAAAGCAAGAATTCTTCTTAAACCTGCATCTATCTCAAGCACTTTTTCAAAAGGCACCTTGCTAACAGATTGGAGTAAATCATTTTTATCTATGGTTAATAGCTGAGAAACATTTACCACAGAGTCTTTTTCTAGTCCAGATTCAGGAGCAGGCAGAAATACATTCCCTAAAGCATGACGCAAAGCTAGATTAGAAGTAATCACTACAACAATAACCGTCTGAATACGACTTCTGTTAGCAGCATTGCTTTGAACAATAACAACGGGTCGGCGAAAGCCTGGTGTTGATCCCCTTGGCTCCCCCAAATCAGTCCAGTAGACTTGCCCCTTTTCTACCACTTATTTTTCTCAAGAACCTTTCTTGCAACAGAGCGCAAGTCAGGATTGATCTGTGAATTGGTATTTTCATAAACTCTATTAAAATTCTCAGTTAGTTCTTCATCGCTATAAAGTTTGAGGTAATGCTCAAGAGCTTTAACATATAGTTCACTACGTGACATGCTAAGTTGTTTGGCAAGATTCTCTGCACTTTTGAAGGTTCTATCAGGAATAGAGATCGCCGTCTTCATAAATTAAGTATGAAAAAGTTATACCGAAATGTCAAGACCTCTTGAATTTATACTTTGTCCAACTCATCCATACTTATAGAAATATTAGCGCACTTAAAAGCAGGCTCATTTGTTAGAGTGCCTATTTGAGCATAAGTAGTGCCTTGCATTACTGCTTCAAAAGCTCGAGCAACCCCAGCCTCTACCTCTACCAACCAACGACTATTACTCTCACTGAATAAAGTAACAGCAGGATGGTCTACTTCTTCTGAAACCGGCACAGCCTCAATGTCAAGATCTACGCCTAGACCACCAGCTAGGACCATTTCGGCTGCAGCCACTGCCAAACCACCTTCACTAATATCGTGGCAGCTACGCACCAAGCCATCTTTAATAGCTTGATGTAATTTCTGGGCCGTGTGCAGAGCACCTTTACTCACACTTGGCACATGGTGATTGCCTACTCCAAAATGCTTAACCAGTAGTGACCCTCCTAGTTCATCTTTGGTTTGTCCTATTATATAAACATAGTTTCCTGCTTCTTTAGCATCCATAGTAACTGTCTTGGTAATGTCAGGAACTATTCCTATAGCAGAAATAAGCAATGTACCCGGAATAGCTTGACGTTCACCATTAGCTGCTACATATTCATTATTTAAACTGTCTTTACCAGAAATAAAGGGGGCATTGAACATTAATGCACCATCATGGCAACCTCGAGCAGCTTCAACCAGTCCCCCTAGCCTATCTGGTAAATTAGGATTACCCCAACAAAAATTGTCTAAGAGGGCGATTGTGTTAGGATCTGCCCCTACTGCTACGGCATTGCGAATAGCCTCGTCCACAGCACTCAGAGCCATTTTGTAAGGACTGATTTCACCATAGAGAGGATTAATACCATTGCTTATGGCTATACCTTTCAAACCTTTACTGAAAATAGGTTTAATGACAGCACCATCACTAGGGCCACTGTTATTAATGCCAGTGAAAGGTTTGATGACTGTGCCACCTTGCACCTCATGATCATAGGTACGAACAATGTCTTCTTTGCTAGCAACATTAGGGTCAACCAACAAGGCTTGTAATACCTCAGTAAGGTCAAGATTATTGTAAGCATGACTCAATGTTTTTAGTTTGGGTGCTTGCCAGTAAGCTTTTAATTTAAGCCTTGGATGCCCTTCATGCAAAAGCTGCATTGGTAAGTCTACTACAGTCTTACCCTCATAAGTAACTAGCATCTGACCACTACCAGTCATTTCCCCCACATTATCCCAGTAAACTGTAAACTTTTTACAAAGCTCTGCTAGTTTTGGTAAATTTTCTGCTGGGACAGCTAACACCATGCGTTCTTGTGCTTCACTAAGCCATATTTCCCAAGGTTGCAAGCCGCTATACTTAAGCCCTACCTTGTTAAGCTCAACACTAGCACCTAACTGCCTAGCCATCTCACCTATAGCTGAAGATAACCCTCCTGCCCCACAATCAGTTATAGCAGTGTAAAGTTCTAAGTCTCTAGCGACTAAAATAACTTCTAAAACATCCTTTTCAACTATAGGATCACCAATTTGTACGGCTGTGCTAGCAAAGCTCGCTTCACTAGTCCCACTGTCTAAATCTAGTGAGGAAAAGGTAGCTCCTCTTAAGCCGTCTCGGCCGGTTTTACCGCCAAGAACTACTAACCTATCTCCTATTTGTGGCTTAGTTTTATGGCTATTTTTAGGTGCTAGACCTACACAACCACAATAAACTAGGGGGTTAGCTACATAGCCCTTGTGGTAAAGGACAGCACCATTAACTGTTGGTATCCCCATCTTATTACCATAATCTCCTATACCTGCTACCACTCCTGCTTGAATACGCTTTGGATGCAGAGAACCTTCAGGTAGAGACTCATTAGGGAAGTCTTGTGGGCCAAAGCAAAGTACATCTGTTAGGGCTATTGGTTTAGCAGATACTCCTATAATATCTCGAATAACACCTCCCACCCCAGTATTAGCACCCCCAAAAGGCTCTAAGGCTGAAGGGTGATTGTGGGTTTCGACTTTAAAAGACATTACATAATCTTCATCAAATTCCACTATGCCAGCATTATCTACAAAAGTGGATACTAACCAATCTTTTTGACAGGTTTCAGTTGCTGAACGAATATAAGTATTGAGCAAACCATCAATGCACTTTTGGCCTACAGTATTGCCAGCAGCATCTTTTTCTGCAAAGTCAATTTCTGCTCTAAAAGTTTTATGATAGCAGTGTTCAGACCAAGTTTGAGCTAGCATTTCTAATTCCGCATCTGTTAGTGGGCGGTCTTGAATTCTTGCAAAGTCGTGCAGAACCTGCATTTCTGCTAGGTTAAGGGCTAAACGACGCTCCTGTGAAAGAGCTACTAAGCTATTATCATCTAAAGCCCTTAAGTCAATTTGCTCTATTAATTCTGTAGGACGTGTATCGGTAATAAAACTAGGAGTGATGAAGCCTAGGGCATAGTGTTCAACAACTTCATTGCACAAGAATCCTTTAGCCAACTTGTGTAGCTCTTGCTCGTTCAAGTTACCCTTAAGCCAATAGCCACGCCCTGTAACCACAATAATTTCTGGTAACCCCAAACGCCTAGCGGCCTGTGATAGCTCAAAAGCTATTCTGTCTGTAACGCCTGGTAAAAAGCTTACTTCCACACTAAATGGCTGGGGATCAGGCAAGGCATCTGACCAGTGCCAAGCTACTGTTTGGGTAATGGGGTCTTGTAAAACCCCATTACAAAGTTTTTCTATGTGGTAGTTTTGTAAGTTGGCATATTTTAGAAAAAAGAGCTGTGTTTGGGTGATTTGAGTAATGTTTTTAAAACCAGCTTCTCTAACTTTCTTTAGAAGGTTGCCAGAACCCCCGTAACGTGGGCTTAGAATTATACGGACAAATTCTTTCATAGTTTGTGACACAACTTTAACACAAACTTTACTAAACTTGGCTCGAGTAAATAAATATGACCTTTACTCTTGATCTTTTCCTTCTCTAAGTATTTTCTAAGTTCTTCTACTGAAAAATGCTTCAGGATTCCTTCAGTAGGAAGTCTCATTAAGCGTTCTTCTGGTGTTAGTAAGCTAATTCTTTCTTCTACATAATCTCCATCGAAATTTTCCATCATGTAGGGCACGTTTATTATCTCCAATCCATAACTTTGAAATAACTGATTGATTGTTCTACTCATATTTTCTGTATGCCACTGGTAATTACTCGCCCCAAACGCAACTTTGTTTCCTGTTGCACTATAAAAGAACCAAAAAGCATTATGCTTCTCTTGTTGTATACTTTCAACGGTATAAGAATGGACTTTTCCGTTGGAATTGTTATGGAATTTAATAGGGAGATGAAGAGCAGGGCATAAGTTTCTTGAAGTAAGATGTTTATTTCTTACCCGTTTTTAGTATATTTGAAAATTTTATAAGGGTCAGAATAATGACATTAGCATATACTTAGGGTTTGAGTAAAAATAGACTTTCAATTTGGCCTGATTATAAAGCTCTATAGCGTATGGAAATCTGTGTAATTGAAACGTTATTGCTGCTCAGAGACTTAGTATTAAAGGTAGAGAAAAAATGCTAAAGATAGCTGCAAAAATAATATCATTTTGCTTAGCAACCACCATGTTAAGTTTTGCCTTCTCACAAACTAGAAACAGTGAAGGCTTGGTTGTTGATTTTAATGCAATGCTTTCATCATCTAAGGAATTGCTCAATCAACTTTCTTTAGAGGTTGAAATTTATGAGCAATGGTTTAAGAGTTATCAATCTCAGGTTTTGCTTACTAACGGGGGAGTATTAGAGGATGACTTAAAGCAGCAATTAGAAGAAGTTTGGGGAGAAATTGAAAAGCTCGAGCGCCAAACCAAAACAGGTTGGCTAGACTCCTTGTCAGATCAATTAGGTTCGTTAATTACAGCGGAGGTTTCTAATAATGAAATTAGTAGTTGGATTTCTTCTCAAAAGTTATATGTAGAGAAAACTCAAGCAGATGTAGCAGTTTTGGGGCGTGACATTGAAAAGATAAAGCAAGCCTACCCTATTTCTGCTCCCAATAGTGCAATAGGGTTTTCCCTTGGCAGTACGGCAGAGTTAAAGACTGAGGAAATTACGCCTGATGTTAATATAGAGTCTTTATCTTCAGATAGGCTCGAGCATATCTACATTCCTGAAAAAACCAAGGAAGATGATGCGCTCGAGGCCTCCCTACTTTTCTTACTAAATGGTCTAGAAATTTGGGGTCAGTGGCTCGAGCCAGCTAATGAAATAGGACTTTTGCCTGAAGCTGAAGGGCGTTTTATGACCTCGAGCACACCTATTCTGCAAGCGGGTAGCACAACTATACCCGGTGGCATAGGGGTAGTAGGTTTTGCTGGGCCGATTATTATTAGCCACGATGGCATTCCTGAAGGGTTTACTGAGGAAATCTCTGAATCACTGATTGATTATGATGACAGCATTGAAGATGTATTTCAGAAAGTGTCTTACCATGACCGTCTTATCTATCAATATGGGGTGCAAATAAATGGGCGCAGTGTGCAAATTTATCGCAGGCCTATAGAAACAGAATTGACTTTGGCTACTGCGCTGCAAAAGATGGGCGCACCACCTGATGTAGCTGAGCTGTGGGTAGAAGAATATGCTGAAATAGCCTTCTTACCCCACACTATTCAACTTTCTTGGCTAATAGCAGGTAACCCTCTAGCTAAGGATTACCAACTGCACACAGAAAACTTACTTACAGCCTTTGATTTAGACCTATTTGTATCCAAAGAGGAATTTATCTCACCACAAGCTCCTAATTCTGAATGGATTAATGAAGACCCTTTTTGGGCAGAGCTGCAAAATCAGCCATTTCTTAAGGCCTTTGCTAATTTATTAAGTGGTGCTAGCGAAGAAATTCAAAGAAGTTTTATTGTCTCTTTATTTTTCCTAGAACCAAACTTGCCAATTGTGCAAGGAAAAGTCCGCAGCAATACAGCAGGAAATGTAAATGTTCGTTCAAAGCCTTTCTTTTGGGAGGATAGTAACCCTAATAATAGCCCCACAGCACCACCAGCAATCCCAGTAGGATCAGCAGATCCAGAACAAGAACCTTTGGTAAAAAGAGCTTTGCAACAAAGAACAAATTTGATTCACTATTGGACACCTAGGCAAGGTGACGCAATCATCCCTTGGGAAAATAGAGATTCACTTAGCTATGACAAAGGTAATCCTTACTTTATTATGGCGGTTACGGCACTGCCACAGTTTGAACCAACTGCTCTAGAAAATGATACCTCAAATTATCCTTTTATAGTGCGTGAGATTGTTGATAACTACCTGCCCAATAATCAACCTGTTTTCAAAGTTTTTTTGGGTGCAGAAGAAAAAGACCGTAAGTTAGTAACTGCTCAAGGCACTCAACTTGCTTTTACTGACTCTAATTTCATTTGGAGTGCTAATGGCATTGACTCTAGCACTATTAGGCAGTATGCAATGAGTTATTACGAAAGTAATAGAAGGTTTCCTTATGTTGCTGTCCAACTTGACAGCGGTCCTTATCTAGCTGGTTCCCTTGCCCAGCTCAAAAGACTGCTTCAGGGTAAACAGAATTATAGTGTCCAGACAATTGTACTAAGGTCAAAAGGAATTGGTGGCTATACAAGGAAATTTGGGAAACAAGATTCAACGCTATTTAGATCTGATGAAAATTGGTTGCAGTATGCTACTAGGATTTCAGCAGATGCCTTTGCTTGGTTGCCTCAAAGGCAAGATGAGTTATTTATACAATCAACCCATAGAAATGCTCTTTTCAAGAGGAAGCTAGATTTAACCCCAGAAATAAAAACTACTACCATGGTTAAGTGGCCAACTCTTCCCTCTAATGAAGCTTTATTAAAAGAGCGGGCCCAGTGGCGCTCTGATGTATTTTTAATCCAAGTTGAAGAAGGCTATTTTCTTATTACTGTTGATGAGTTTGCCCATTTAAAAAACTATGCCGACCAGACCCCTGAAGTTCATAGTTTGATTCTATCGGCAGAAACAAAGTTAAGCCATAAGCTAATTAATACTTCGGCCCGTTCTATCTTGGAGTCTAAAAACATAAATTGTGATTCGATCCGAGTGCTTTCTGCTGGGGGGGTGGATTTAGCCTATTCAAAGCAGTGTTCCATCATTATAACTGAAAGCGGCAAGGAACTTGCCCAAGCAGGTACTAGGGCTTTACTTTCCAGCGCACAAGAGGAAGACCAACCTATAACCCTTTTTCGTTTCCTAGATAGACCTGCTTCAGCTGTGCCACTAAGAGCCTTAGTAGATGCAGACCCAGATGATATAGCGGGACTTTCAGTGGGCACACTGGTACCAGTTTATGATCTTGAAAAACTAGATGAAGAGGAAACGGAAACTGCTATTCAAACAAGTATTGCTGACTCTATAAAACGAACTTTGCAATTTTTCCCAAAACAGAGCACTTTCGAGATTTTATTACCTAAAAATACTTTACCGGGAGGGCAAAAATTTAGTTATACTAGTAATGCACCTACAGATTTTGAGGCAACTTATAGTTTTGATGAGATAAAGGTCTTAACGCCTAGTAACAACAAAGAAATTACTTTCTATAGGGCTGGTGGGGCAGTGGACATCAAGCTTTCAGCAGATGATGTTTATATCCCTTCTGGTGAGTTTAATAGGGGGCGTTTGCTCGAGCTAGCCCAAAAATTTCATGAAAAGAATGCTACACCTTATACAGTTATAAAGAGTGATAAAGGTAATTACTATGGGGGATCTTTACATAGCCTTAATACTGGACTACCAATACAAGAATATCCAGAGAACTTGTTATTAATGGTTACTCGAGTAAAAGGAGTAAGCAATCAAGGTTTTGGTCAGCGGGGTTCTGAATATGTCGGGTGGTTACAACTTTCTGCTGAAAACGTGGTTGAGTATGCCAAAGAACTCAACACCAGCCCCTATGATGCTATAAATGTCTTATCTGCTTCTGGGCAAAGACATGCTGCTTTTAGTCCCTTTGGTGAGATGCTATTAGCCCCAACCATCCAGTGGACCCAAAGGCCTAGTAACAAGCTATTGCAGTCCTTGCGCAACACTTGGGAAGGTAATTTAGTACTGGTTTATGTGCCTGACAGGGGATACTTTGCTACACATTCTAGCGATGGTAAATTTATAGAATCTATACCTGAGGCACAAATAGATACTGTTGTTTTAGCCTCCGACTCCAAAAATTTTTCTAGAGTACTAACCCAAGCTAAAAATGCGCTTTCAATCCTAAAAACAACTGGTTCTGTACGAATTCTTTCTGCTTCAGCCACAGAGGAAGTCCCATCAACTTACAGTGGACTTGCTCCCTCTGTTTCCGTTACAGAAGAAGCCCAACCGATTTACAATGGACTTGATTTAGCTTTGAAAATTGACAATCAAGGAGAACCTGTGGTTGATCTGAAACGTAGTGGTTTAGAGTTAACAGAAAATCCTGAGCACTGGTTAAGGTATGCTGAAGCCAAGAATTCTCCCCTTTCCATTTTTGTGTGGGATGACGGTAAAAGGTCTTCAACTTTACTCATTCATTTACAAAGAGCCATGCAAGATCTAACCTCAGTTAGATCCCAACAAATTGTTCCAGTTTATAGCATAGAAGATTTAGAAGATGCTGCAAATTCTGAACAAGAAGATATCATTGCAACAAGCGTACAAGACGCTTTACAAAGAGCTTTAAATTTCTTGCCTCACCAAGCTTTTTTCCAAGTAGCTATGCCCGATGGTAAAGCTAGCAGATATTATTCCCAAACTCCTCCAAATGAAGATCAGATGCAACCAGAACCTTTGGGTATAATTGAAGTTACTAGACAGTTCGACAATACTAGGGTCAAATACTATTACCACCCTGAAAATAGTGGAGTAGCTGCACAAAGCAACACTGATGCAACCCAAACATTAGCTTTACTAGCTAGAGAAACTGGTTTTGAAAACACTCAATATCAAGGAACACGTCCACCAACCTTAGAGGAATTGGCGGATAAATCCCAAATACTGCTTAATGAAGTTCCAAAAGAACTTACCAGAATATATGCTGTGCTTAAGGTTGGTGATCAGGCTTATTTTGGTGGACCATGGCACAAAATAAAAGAGATAACAGGTCTTAATAATGTAACTGTAGATACAGTGTTAGTTTCAAATGGTGTTAGTTTCTCTGTAGGTAGGAATTCCAATGATGTACTTGACAATAAAAACTGGCTGTCAGATTGGGCAGGTAAGACTGCCAGAGATGTTTTTTCAACTTTCCCTCAAAACTCTTCTCTTACCGTGTGTGATAGGTCTTGCGCTAGAAAAGTTGTGTTTAAACGAAATGAAGATAGCCAAAGCCAAAACGAGCACCCAGAAATCATTGACTTAGCAGCCATGCCACAAACTAGCTCAAAACTGCAAAAAACACCAGCGGAAACTTACATTCAATGGTGGGACCATTTGCCTAGTAACGCAGAGTTATTAACAGAACGAGCAAAGTGGCAGACTAACATTATGCTTATGCACGCCCCAACCCTAGACCGTTATTTTTTTATAGCTCAGCGTGAAATTCCATATTTTGAAAAGTATACTGACCAACCCGTGCAAGTGCATACTTTGGTGTGGATGTCTGAAACCACAGCACGCTTTACTGATTTTAAATTGCGTCTTCAAAAGGCCTTATCTGAATTACCTGAACATATCTCTAAAATTCGAGTGATTTCAGCTCCTAACCACGAAATATCTTTTGATCGGGAATGTAAAATTGATGTATTTGGAAGTTGTGTAGAGCTTTTACAGCAAGATCCTAGTGAGTGGCTTGCAACCACTTCTAGATGGTATGACATGCTTGTTATTTTTCAACATTTTTCTGAGGAGGGGAAAGGTGGATTTTCCGGAGTGCCTTTCCATATGCTACTTGATGCACGTTTAGATGATTTGCGTGCTCGAGGAATTGCTCCCCATAGCCTAGTACCAATATATCCTGACAAGCTCTTGGCAGAACCAGCTAAAGCACTAAGTGCCCCTGATAACAGAGAAGAAGTAGCTTTCTTTGTCACTGAAGCCATAAGAAAAATCTATCCTATCTTTCCTGAAAGTCAGGTTATCAAGATACTTATGCCAGGTGGGAATTTTGCAGAGTATACCCTTGAAGAAAATATAAATATAGATAAGAGTGATCCACTTTCAATAATCAATCTGACTACTCCCGATGGAATTAACATAGGATTTTATAAAGTTGGATAATTGATCATTAACTAAAGATGGTATAACAATGGACTTAGCTATCTTAGCTATGAATGCTTCAGTAGGTATACAGCAGAAGGTACTAAGTGATTAGATTTTTAAAGCAGTGGTAAACGCCTTTCCATTAACTTATTTTCTTGATTTACCTCAACTTCCCAAACAGCTAATTCAGGGTAGAGCTCATAGGCATACTCGTCCAACCTGCGTATAAATTCACTATCCCAAAGGTGACTGTGTTTTACAAGGTGATCTAAAAAACTTTCAGGCACGTCCCCCCCTAATGCATAAGTAATAGCATCTTTGAGATCAACTCGAGCCATTATCATTTGCCTTTACCAAACTCAAGCCTCTTCTTTTTCTTCTTCATCACTTGTTAGCTTTGGCTCAAAGGGCTTTCCTGTAACTTCACTCATTACCTTACTACGAATGGTTTCAAGTATCTTAGGATTACTTTCGAGGTAGGCACAGGCTTTCTCTTTACCTTGTCCCATAGTTTTATTTTCATATTTATAAAAAGAGCCTGACTTTTTGATTATATCCAAATCACTAGCAATGCCAACTAAATCACCCATCTTGTCAATCCCTTTGCCAAACACAATGTCTACATCTACCTCTTTAAAGGGTGGAGCAACTTTGTTCTTAGTTATCTTAACACGAGTACGGTTACCAACTTTATCAGCACCTGACTTAACATCTGATTTGCGGCGCACTTCTATACGCACTGAAGAATAAAACTTTAAAGCCCTACCACCAGGAGTAGTTTCAGGATTACCATAAAATACCCCTATCTTTTCACGGATTTGGTTGATGAAAACAGCTGTGGTATGACTCTTAGCTAGAATACCGGTAAGCTTACGTAAGGCTTGACTCATTAGCCTTGCTTGCAAGCCAACGTGACTGTCTCCCATCTCTCCTTCTATTTCAGCTCGAGGCACCAGTGCTGCTACTGAATCAACAACTATCACATCTACAGCACTACTTCTGATTAATAGTTCAGCAATATCTAGGGCTTGCTCACCTGTATCAGGTTGTGAAACTAGGAGTTCCTCCACACTAACCCCTACAGCTTTAGCATACTGAGGGTCAAGTGCATGCTCAGCATCAATAAAAGCAGCAACTCCACCTTCTTTTTGGGCCTCAGCCACAATATGCAAAGCTAGAGTGGTTTTTCCCCCTGACTCTGGACCATAAATTTCTATAACTCGTCCTCGAGGCACACCACCCACCCCTAGAGCTAAGTCTATGGATAAAGAACCTGTAGAAATTGCACCATGCTCGAGCAATTTAGTTTCTTCTCCCAAACGCATAATAGCGCCTTTACCAAACTGTTTCTCAATATGTTTAATGGTACTATCAATGGCTTTTTGCTTTTCTTTGTCAGCTACCATAAAAATCTTCATCCCTTCAAATAAAAATAGCAAAATAAAACTTTGCTTTAATAAGAATACCTTAATTTTTAAGTATTTGCAAGATATGCCATAAGAGTATTATTTGTTAATGAAAAACTTAAAAAAATTTTTAACTTGGACAATTAATCTTGTAGTGAGTGTGATTGGCTTGACAATGAGTATAGTTGCAAATACCCAAGTAGACTCTGATCTGTTATCCTATACACAAGCTGTTGAGCTAAAAAATTCTTTTCAAAGAAAAACCATCTTTAAATACTTGAACATGGAAAAAAGTGAGCTACTAACTGTCGGGCGCTTGTTAGAAATTGAGAAAATAAAATTAAAGTCGCAAGAGGAGCTTGATAGTTTTTTTGCTGGTTTGTCTCCAAAATGGTTTGCTAACTTAAGAAAACTTGAGATTAGTGGTTCATTGAGTTTAAGCAACATAACCAGTTTAGCAGATTTAACTAACTTGCAAGACCTTGACTTATCTTACACAGAGGTCAGTGATGTAAGTGCTTTGTCAGGCTTAACTAGCTTGCAAGACCTTGACCTGTCTTACACAGAGGTCAGTGATATAAATCCTTTGTCAGACTTAACTAGCTTGCAAGACCTTGACCTATCTGGCACAGAGATCAGTGATGTAAGTGCTTTGTCAGGCTTAACTAGCTTGCAAGACCTTGACTTATCTTACACAGAGGTCAGTGATGTAAGTGCTTTGTCAGGTTTAACTAACTTGCACTACCTTGACCTAACTAGCACAGAGGTTAGTGATGTAAGTGCTTTGTCAGGCTTAACTAGCTTGCAAGACCTTGACCTATTTGGCACAAAAATCAGTGATGTAAGTGCTTTATCAGACTTAACTAATTTGCAGAGGTTTGACCCCTCTTACACAGAGGTCAGTGATGTAAGTGCTTTGTCAGGTTTAACTAACTTGCAAGACCTTGACTTATCTGACACAAAAATCAGTGATGTAAGTGCTTTATCAGACCTAATTAATTTGCAGAGGTTTAACCTTTCTTACACAGAGATTAGTGATGTAAGTGCTTTGTCAAGCTTAACTAGTTTGCAAGACCTTTACCTAAATAGCACAAAGGTCAATGATATAAGTTCTTTGTCAAGCTTAACTAGTTTGCAAGACCTTTTCCTCTCTCACACAGAAGTTAGTGATATAAGTGCTTTGTCAGGCGTAACTAACTTGCACTACCTTGACCTCGCTCACACAGAGATTAGTGATGTAAGTGCTTTGTCAGGCTTAACTAATTTGCAAGACCTTTACCTCAATGGCACAAAGGTCAGTGATGTAAGTGCTTTGTCAGGCTTAACTAATTTGCAAGTTCTTGATTTTACTCGCACAGAGATTAGTGATGTAAGTGCTTTGTCAAGCTTAACTAGCTTGCAAGACCTTTTCCTCAATAATACAAAGGTTAGTGATGTAAGTGCTTTGTCAGGCTTAACTAATTTGCTAGGCCTTGACCTATCTGGCACAGAGGTTAGTGATGTAAATGCTTTGTCAAGCTTAACTAGCTTGCAAGACCTTTTCCTCAATAATACAAAGGTTAGTGATGTAAGTGCTTTGTCAGGATTAAATAATTTGCTAGGCCTTAACCTATCTGGCACAGAGATTAGTGATGTAAATGCTTTGTCAAGCTTAACTAGCTTGCAAGGCCTTGACCTTTCTTATACAGAGATTAGTGATGTAAGTGCTTTGTCAGGATTAACTAGCTTGCGAGACCTTGTCCTCGAGGGCACAGAGGTCAGTGATATAACTGCTTTGTCAGGATTAACCAATCTGCGTATTATTACATCAAAATGTCACCTACTTGCGGAAATTCTGAATGAACACAGTATTTGCCCTGAATGACTCTTCGCAAGCTAACGGTGTAAAGGGCATTTTAAAGCAATGTTGTGCTGTATTAGTAGTTATAGTGAGCCAAAAAAGTTTTTTCCTAAGTAAAAAATCCCCCCTAGCCCCCCTTATTAAGGGGGGAATATGGGAAGTCCCCCTTAATAAGGGGGATTTAGGGGGATTTGCCTTATGGAACTCAGCCTCGTTTGATTTTGCAATAAGTAAGGCAAAGATTTATCTGGACATCTATAGCATGATAAAGCTCTGCTAACTACTACTTCAAATTCCAACAATAACTCATAAGTATTTATGCCTATGCTTGACTGAGAATTTGTTGTAGTGTCTTATCATGGCAGCCCTACTGCAACTGCTAGGACAACCTCGCTTTTATAAAGAAGGAAAATGGCTAGACTTGCCTTCTAAACAGCCTTTATTGCTTTGTGCTTATCTAGCTTGCTATGAAAATTGGGTTGACCGCACTGAAATTATAAACCTCTTTTGGCCTGAAGAGCACGAAACAAAAGGTCGACATAATTTAAGCCAACTGCTTTATCACTGTAAAAAACAAGAATGGGCACAAGGGTTAGAAGTAGAGCGTATGCGAGTGCGCTGGCTTATCAGTAACGACGTGCAGCAGTTACGTGAGGCTTTAGCTAATGGAGATTGGTCTAGGGTGATAGAGCTTTATAGTGGTGAACTACTGGAAAAAGTTCCTACTGGAGATATGCTGGATTACGAAGAGTGGCTCAATAGTGAACGAGAAACCCTTTATAGAGCTTGGAAAGATGCGGCTCTTAAGCAGGTTAGTAATTTAGAGGCAAAGCAGCAACATCAAAGTGCTACCGAGCTTTTAGGGCAAATATTACAAAGAGATTTTCTTGATGAAAATGTGTTGCAACTCTATATGAGAAATTTAGCTCGAGCTAACCAAAGACCACAAGCCTTAAAAAGCTTTGCTGAATTTGAACAGCAGCTCAAGCAAGAGCTCGATATGGAACCGCTCGAGCCCACAAAACAACTAGCCTTGGCCATAAAGAATAATGAATTAGCACCAGAGGTAGAGAGCACAAAAATTGATCTCAGCGAGCAAGTTTCCTTAAAGATCAACACTAGTCAAACAGTACAAAATCTACCATCACAACTTACTACTTTTGTAGGCAGAGATCTAGAAATAGCTGAGCTTACCAATTTGCTGACAGATCCTAATATACGGCTCTTAACTTTGCTGGGAGCAGGTGGCATTGGCAAAACGAGTTTGGCCATTCAAACATCATTAAGCCTAGTGCAAAACTTTGCTGATGGGGCTAGTTTTGTAAATTTAGCAACTCTTAGTTCATCTGAGCTTCTTATTCCTACTATAGCTGATGCTCTTAATCTTAACTTCTCAAATGAGGTTGGGCCAAAAGTTCAACTATTAGAGTTTTTAAGCCAAAAAGAGTTACTGCTCATCTTAGATAACTTTGAACACTTAATGGCAGGAGCAGAAGTTATTTTGGGTATACTCGAGGCATCACCAAAATGCAAAATTCTAGTGACTTCTAGGGAGTCTTTAAACTTTCAAGGTGAGTATCTTTATGAGTTGTCAGGGCTTAACTATCCTCAGAATGTTGATGATTTACTTGAAGATTATGATGCCATCAGACTTTTTATAAGCTCAGCTAGGAGGGCCAAACCCAACTTTAGCCTTGGAGAGGACAGAGTATATGTAGCACAGATTTGCAAGCTTTTGCAAGGTTTACCCTTAGGGATAGAATTAGCAGCTGCTTGGCTACGCCTACTCTCACCTGAGGAAATAGCCAAAGAAATTACTAAGAGTTTTGATCTACTGGAAACCAGCTATAAGGACTTACCTGAACGTCACCGAAGCCTGCGAGCTGTCTTTGAGTACTCTTGGAACATGCTCGCTAAAAAGGAACAGGAGGCTTTAAAGCGACTTGCTGTTTTTCAGGGCGGTTTCAGTAAAGATGCTGCTCAGACAGTTGCAGGCACTAGCATCCAATCCCTTTTAGTACTAGTAAACAAATCTTTACTGAGGCATGAACCTTCTGGGCGTTTCATAAGTTTAATGGGAGTACAGCAA
Organism: Trueperaceae bacterium; assembly: GCA_965224855.1. GTDB lineage: Bacteria > Deinococcota > Deinococci > Deinococcales > Trueperaceae > CBDCVN01. The sequence goes on from CBDDAI010000002.1 coordinate 114,947, forward strand.
TTCTCTGAGCAAAAGCTGGCAGAGGAAGCTACTGCTTATAAAACAGACCTTAGGAAAGGGCACTGTGAATATTTTTTATCTTTAGCTGAGGAGGCTGAAGCTGAACTAACTAGCAAAGATCAAGAAAAGTGGTTAAGAAGACTCACGGCTGAGCAAGACAATTTGAGGGCTGCACTCTCTTGGTCGGTAACTCAGCAAGAAGCAGATATGGGCCTTAAGTTAGGTGGCGCTCTATGGCGTTTTTGGTATATGCGCGGGCATTTTATCGAGGGGCAAAAGTTTTTAACCGAGCTTTTAAACTTGCCTCAGGAAGCTGATATTGCCATAAGAATAAAAGTGCTGAGGGGGGCAGGAGTCTTTAGTGAGTATCAAAATAATTTGGCCCAAGCTCAAAAATTTTATGGTGAGAGCCTCGAGCTAAGTCAAAAAACAAAGGACAAAAAAGCTGAGGCTAGGGCACTAAATAACCTTGCCAATGTAGCTTACAGACAGAGAAACTACTCAGAAGCAAGAGGTCTTTATGAAAAGTGTCTAAGCACCTTCAGAAAGCTAGCAGAGTCTTGGCAAGTAGCAGTAACATTAAGCAACTTAGGCCTTCTTAGTTATAAGCAAAGTGATTATCAATCCTCTGAGAAATTCTTGGCAGAGTCATTAGCATTATCACGACACTCAGGCAATAAGTGGATGATTGCTTCAAGTTTAAATAATTTGGGTAATGTTGCCCAAGCACAAAGAGATTACCCTAAAGCTTTAAAGCTTTACCAAGAGAGTCTAGCACTGGCTGAAGAATTAGAAGACCAGATGGGCATTGCCACCCTACTAACAGATTTAGGGAGTGTTGCCCACCATCAAAAGGAATTCAAAAAAGCTAAAGAGTTCTTTGATAAAAGCCTTAAATTAAGGCGAGCAATAAAAGATACCTCAGGTGTTGCTATTACCCTATTGGAATTAGGTCGTCTAGCACAGGGTCAGCTAGATTACCTAGCAGCAAACAATTTTTACCTAGAAGCTTTAAATATTCTAAAGAATTTGGGTGATAAACATATACTTACTCAGGCTCTTGAAGGTTACTCAGCATTAATGGCTTCACAAGGGCAAGCGGCCCTAGCCCTATGCCTAGCTGGGGCTACCGATACTGCTCGCCGAGAAATGGGGGCACCTATTTCTGCTTTAGAAAAGAGCTATTTAACAACTTACTTAGAAGAGGCTCGAGCAAAACTAGGAACCGAAGCAGCATCTGAGTTTGCTAAAGGGCAAGACATGAGTTTGGAAGAGGTTTTGGGGGAGGTGCTTTATCACCACGCGAAGTTACAAGAGGTTGAGTTCCATGAGCTAAATCCTCCTAAATCCCTTATTAAGGGGAACTAGGGAGGATCTTCGATCTGGGAGAAGAATTTAGGATTTCCAAATTATATCCCTCAACTTCCCCGTCTCAGCAATCTCAGCAGGCAAACAAACCAAAGGATTGAACCTAATATCAAACTTAGTCAGGTTCCTTAATCTTACTATCTCTTCAGGGAATTCTGAGAAATTATTGTCCTGCAAGTGAATATAAGCTAAACTGCTAAGCCCTACTATCCCCTCTGGAAGCTGCGATAACTTATTTCCTGCCAAATGAAGAGTCGTAAGATTAACTAATTCTCCGATAGAGTCAGGAAGATTAGCAATATTACTACAACTTATAGCATTTTCCTTTTTTATCTGGCCCAAGTATCGGCAAAACCCCTAATTTGAATAACTTTAGGAAAAACTAAAGCTATTTTCCTTCCTGAAGAAATCACCTTTACAATTTTCCTATAAGGTGTTTATTGATGTTTTCATTAAATTTCCCAAAATGCAAATATTCTCATTTTTCAAGAGTTCTAGGACTCTTGTTAAATCCTGTGTGAGATAGGATATCTCGAAACAGATCTAAACTCACTGCCCCTCTGTAAAGAATTGAAAAAACCTTGCTGCATTGCTCAAAAATTAGAAGATTCTCTAATGAAAAATTCTTGCCTAGACGTATTTGACTATCATAACTGTCTCACTAAGGAAAACCTCGTTATGCTAATTCCTTATGGGAACTTACCCTTTAGCTTTACGTAAACGTATTGTCGATGCTTACCTTGCTGGTGAAGGTTCTCAGAGTGATATAGCAAAACGGTTTCTAGTTAGCCCAACTACAGTCAAAGCATACCTCAAACTTTATCAAAAAACAGGTGAGTTATTGCCTAGAGCACATAATAGAGGTCGCAAGCCTGCTGTAAACACTAAACAGCTTTCACTAATAAAAACCTTGCTGGAAAGGCACTCAGACATAACCTTAGCTGAACTCTGCACAGCTTTTGAGAAAAAGACTGGTATTAAAGTTAGTAGCACTAGCATGCACAGAGTGATCAGCAGGATTAACTGGACCTATAAAAAAAGACTTTACGTGCTAGAGAGCAAGATCGAGAAGACATTGCAGTAAAGCGGAAAGTCTTTTCACATTTGCAGAAAGCACTTAAATCAACTAGGTTAGTGTTTATTGACGAAACAGGCCTGTATCTAAACATGACCAGAACGCATGCCCGATCAAAACGTGGGGAGAGGGCATATGCTTCTGTACCAAGCAAGAAACATAAGATTGCAAATTTGATAGGAGCAATTACTCTAGAGGGAGTAATTGCTGATTTTTGTGTGGATGGAGGTACAACAGGAGAAGTGTTTACAGTATTTCTAGAAGAGGTTTTATGTCCAGTATTGAAAGTAGGGCAAATAGTGTTGATCGATAATTCACCAGCACACATAGTAAAGGAAGTAAAGGGATTAATAGAGGGTAGAGGGGCTAAATTAATCTATTTACCACCATATAGTCCTGAGTTCAATCCAATAGAACATTGTTGGTCAAAGGTAAAGTCACACCTGCGTAGATTAGAGCCTTGGGACGAAAAAAGGTTAAATTCTTCAGTGAAGAAAGCTCTGAAAACAGTCACTACTGATGATGCTCAAGCTTGGTTCAGTCACTGTGGTTATTCCAATCACCCACCTATGGAAGAATGTTACTCTAAGTATTTATTCAAGTATTCACAACTTTGATTTCTTATAAGTGCAAAAGCATGTTCTCATCTTTAGCTAGATCACTATCGAGAACTGTTTTTACTGTTTGTGATTTAGTGACATGATTTTATGAGAAGTCACTAACACTGTGCCACAAGCCGAAAGCTCAGTAGTGGGTCAGGTTAAATAGGAAAATGCTATAAAAAAAGACTAGTAAGACTTTTTAACCGAGTAATTACTTCTGAGAAACATAAAGACTCACTCTCACTTAAGTCAAGTGTGGCAAGCTTTAACTTTGCTATTGAATTTGGTAACTCTAGCAACTTATTGTTTCAAAACCGTACACTTTTCTGAATCAAGAAAATACTGAAGGGCAAGGGCATAAGTCAGCCTAGGGCAAATCAGATCGAAACAAAAAGGCCCTACACTAAGCCTCAAGGGTATTGCAAAATTACTTGAAATGTGGTTGGTGTAGGACATGTCATATTCTCAAACATCATACAACAGAATATTTGCCACACTCAAGAAATTTGGATCAAAAAACATAGCAGGTCAAGCAGCCAGGCGCTTAATAGTTTTTGCCTTGATGATAACAGGATTAGTTAGAGCAGGAAAAATAGCGTTGGATGAAATGGCAGACAAAAGCACGAAACATAAGGATAGTAAAACGGAAAGCCGAACAAAGCGATTTAATCGTTGGTTGAGGAATAAAAAAGTCAATAAAGAAACCATGTATTTTCCCTACATCAAGGAAATACTAGCAGGTCTGAGCGGAACAACGTTAATATTCACAATAGATGCAAGTAGTTTAGGTAAACACTGTGCAGTATTGATGATAAGTATAATATATAAAGGAAGGGCACTACCAGTAATTTGGAAAGTAAGAGAAGGGAACAAAGGAAGCTTTAGTGAAGCAGAACATGTAGTTTTGCTAGAGGAGTTGTATGAATTATTGCAAGAAATAGAGGAAGATTTAGAGAAGGAATTAGACGTGGTAGTAGTAGGTGACGGTGAGTTTGATGGAGTAGAATTCCAAAAGAAATGTGAAGAGTACAAGTGGGAATATGTACTAAGAGCGGCAAAGAACATCAATTGTTATGAAGAAGAAGAGAAAGAACCATTCAAACCAGAAGATATAGCACAAGAAGGAGAGCAAGTAAATGTAGAAAGGGTAAAGTATACGAAAGCGAAGTATGGACCAGTACAAATAATAGCGTGGTGGGAAGAAGAGTACAAAGAGCCAATATATTTGGTAACGAATGTAGAGTTAGCAAAAGAGGCATGTGAGTTGTACAGAAAGAGGAGTTTAATCGAGACATTTTTTTCAGATGAAAAATCAAGAGGATTTAACATACACAAGACACGGATAAAAGATCCAAAAAGACTAGAAAAGCTTTTGTTGGTAGCGTGCTTCGCATACATCTGGATAGTATATTTAGGAGCTATAGCAAAAAAAGAAGGAAAGGAAGGACAATTTAGGAGAAAAGACAGAAAGGTATTGAGTCTATTTCAGCTAGGGAGGAAATACTTAGAATATCTACTAGAGTGTGCAATACCTATACCAGAGGGATTATTAGAGTCGCCAGAATTCTGGGAGGAAAGTGCATGGATATAAAATCAGAGTAACCTTCAAAAAGTAGTTTGAGAGCTTCTCATAAAAGCAGTGCTAGGTAGTCTTATGGCTATATTCAGGAGTTGAGATTAATAAAAGACTCATAGTAGAGGCTTTTTCTCACTTTATGCATGATTGAAGAACGAGTTTTGCAAAAAAGTAGAGTGTTGAGTCAACAACCAAGATCAAAGTTAGAAATTATAGAGAAATTGGGCTCTTTTTTGAATATCTATAATTCCCTCAGGTACATGATTCGTTTTCTACAAAGGATTAGAAGTGTACGGTTTTGAAACTTATTGTTACCTAAATAAAGAGTAGTAAGTTTAGTTAGCCTTGCTATACAATTAGGAACCTTTGTAAGACTATTGTAACAAAGATAAAGGTCAGTGAGATTACCTAATACCAACTCAGGAAACTCGGTAAACTCATTGTAATCTAAATCTAGAACGAGTAAACTTTCTAGCTTGCTTAAGTCAGGAGTACTTGAAAGATGGTTGTTACTAAGGTTCAGAACAGTTAAATTAGCTAACTTACTTATATAACTAGGTAAGACAGCAAGCTGATTGTCACTAAAAAGAAGAATGGTAAGTTTGGAAAGCTGTGTAATAGCCTTGGGAAAAACAGAAAAGTTGTTTGCACTGATGTTAAGAAAGGTAAGATTGCAAAGATGCTCTATACCATCTAGTTGAGAAAGATAGTTGTGGTCAAGATTAAGCCAAGTAAGAGAAGGGGACCTAGCTAAAGAAGCAGGAAAAATAGAAAAGTGATTGGAGCTGAGATTAAGAGAATTGAGCTTGGTAAGAGCAGATAAATCAGGTAGAGAAGAAAGCTTGTTGCAAGTAAAATCAAGAAGAGAAAGATTAGTTAATTGGGTAATAGAATCAGGCAGAGAAGAAAACCCATTGGCACTAAACCGAAGAATAGAAAGCTGAGTAAGCATAGATAAATCAGGAAAAGAAACGAAAGCATTAAAACTAAGATTAAGGGAGGTAAGGTTAGTAAGAGCAGGTAAGTCAGGAAGAGAAGAAAGTCGGTTATGACTAAGATTAAGGGAGGTAAGCTTAGTAAGCTTTGTAATAGCATAAGGGAGGTGGGAAAATAAATTGCCCTGAAGATTGAGAAAACGAAGGCTGAGCTTACTAAGAGAACTGGGTAAAGAGGAGAGTCGATTGTTCTTGAGATTGAGAGAAGTAAGGCTGGGCAAGTGTATTGCAATGGGAAAGAAAGAAAAGTTGTTATTACTAAGATCAAGAGAAGATAACTTGGTTAACTGAAAGATAAACAAATGTAAAGAAGAAAGCTGATTGGAGCTGAGATTAAGGGATTTAAGGTTGGTAAGACTAGTAACAGCTCGAGGAAGCCTAGCAAAACTATTAGCACTAAGGTTAAGAAAGGATAGGTTGGCTAAACAAGTCATGGACATAGGAAGATAACGAAGCTGATTTTTGCTAAGATCAAGAGAATGAAGATTGACTAGCTGAGAAATGGAGTCGGCATTGGGAATATGAGGGATTTGGTTGTTACTGAGATTAAGAGATTTAAGGTTGGTAAGCATAGTAATAACCTCAGGGAAATGAGAGAAGCGATTGGCACTAAGGTTAAGAAAAACTAGAAAGACTAGATTTGCTAGTTCATTGGGTAAAGAAGAAATGCGATTAAAACTAAGATCAAGGTTAAGCAAAGGAAGATCACAAATAGCAATAGGGAATTGTTGTAGACAATTGAAACTAAGGTCCAGAACCTCCAAATTAGTGAGAGGTAGCTTTCCTTAATTATTCGCCATAAGAACAAAAGGGTTAGAATAGGGAAACACAAGTTTTATTGTGCAAAAACTTTTTATAGATGGAGTGTTTCCCATAATGACTGTAGCAGAAAAAAAGAACAAGTTATCAGAATAGAGCAAGAATGCTTTGATGAGACTCTAAATGAAAAGTTAAAAGAGACTTTAGAAACAGAAATTAAACAAGTAGTACAAACAACTATAGAAGAAGCACTAGAAGAAGAGCTAGATGAACATCTAGAAAACCTTCCTAAAGGGGAACGTCCTAGACGTAGTGGTCATTACACACGAGAATTAGATACTGAACATGGCAGAATAGAAGATTTGAAGGTACCAAAGCTAAGAAGTGGCAATCAAGATCGTTCATGGAACATACTGACTCGCCACCAACGTAGCTTAGCAAGCTTGTTTGTGTTGACTAGTCAAATGTATTTTCTAGGATTATCGTTACCAGACATACAAATAATGATGTGTTTGTTGCTAGGAGAAGCACTATCCCTGAATGCCATAAACAGAGTGAGTTTAAAGGCCCAAGAACAGATGGAGATTCATAGACAAGCTAGAATAGAGAAAACACCTGCATACATAGTAGTAGATGGGGTATGGGTAGATATAATGTATCCTACGGGAGAAACAAAGATAGATGAAGCAGGGAGTGAAAGGAAATGTCAGCAGGTAGAAAGAAGGGTAGTGCTAGTAGCAATGGCAGTATGGGAAGATGGTACGAGAGAAATAATACATTATGAAGTAGCAGAAGGGGAAAGTGAAGAGACATGGGAGGAGATGTTCAAAAACATGATAGAAAGGGGATTAGATGCCAGTAAAGTAAGAATAGTAAGCAGTGATGGGGCAAATGGCTTAGCAAAAGTAATAGAAGAATACTTACCAGAGGGAAGACAACAAAGATGTATAGCACACAAGGTTAGAAACATAGAGCAGAACTTAGAATACAACAATTTGAAGAAAGAAGATGAAGAGGGCAAGGAACTAACAGAAGAAGAAGCAAAGGCAAAAAGGAAAAGTGAAATCATAGAAGATGCGTATGAGGTGTATGAAGCAGAAACAAAGGAAGAGGCGGAGAAAAAACTAGAGGAATTTGAAGAGGAGTGGAAGGATAAGGAACCAAAGGCAGTGAAGAACTTTCTTAGGGGGAAAGAAAAAACGTTAGAGTACTATGATGAACCAGAAGAGATGTGGAAACACATACGTACCACAAATCATTTAGAGCGATTTTTTCGAGATTTTAGGCAAAGGTCTGATGAGATAGGGGCATTTCGGAACGAGGCAAGTTGTTTAGGGATAATTTTCATGTTATTACGTTATCAACAAGCTAAGTATCGGCGTTAATGCTATGGCGAATAAATCGGGAAAGCTACGTGAGAGCAGCAATGTTAGGAGGAACATTGGCAATGCAATTGTTATGAAACAAAGAAGTTTCTTCTACCCAACCTAAAGAAGGATCATAAACTTTCTCTTCACATTTCCTAACCCCTAAAAGCAAGTGTGTAAGGTGCTCCAGCTCAAAGACCTCTGGTGGTATTTCAAGTAAACCACAGTTGCGTAAGTCTAGGATGGGTAGCTTTTGTGCTTTGGCAATGGCTATTTTTTGTTTTGCTGTTTCTAGCATGGTTATTTCCTTTTTTATTTTGTCTGAACTGTGATTCGTTATGATTGATGTGATTTCTCTGATTTTTGAAACCTGCTCATGTCTGTAACGGTTAAATCATGATCTATCAAGAGGCAAGGTGAGTGAAGGACACCTGTTGTGGAGTTTGTGGTGGAAGGGCTCAAAATCTTGAGCCCCTACGATTGTTGCTTGTAGGTTCTGTGACAGGGTTCTGAGGGATTTTAGGATACCATTTGTAATGGTCAAATCATAGTCCATCAGTTAATCAGGCTAATCACATTTCAGATATAAGTGTGTGGTAGGGGTGTGATGCATCATACCCCTACAGGTATTAATAATTTCTATCCAAGAACAACCTGATTGTGATTAATTAGACAATAGTGCCTAAAAGGCTGTCCTAGACAAAGCCAAGCGCCGTTTGTGACACGTTTGTGTCTTTCTTTTTAATTTTTTGACCCATAAAAGCTTGTTAAGATTTCTCTGTACCAAGCTTTTTGCTTTGGTCGCACGTTGGGGCGTGTCACTTGAGAATTCCGGCAAAGAATGATACAAGGGGCGCGCCCCGCTTTGTGCGACTTATATCGGGTATCGTTATCTAGTTAACATAATAATTCTCCTTTGAGTGCCATCTCTAATCAAAAAATTGATTACCAGTTAAGTATAACCCATAAATTGGTTGTTTGTGTTGAATTTATCAAAATATTGTTTGGGAGTACTGCTTTAACCAGCTCAACTCGTTCCCAAGCTCTGCTTGGGAATGCATGCGTTGGATGTTCTGCATCCTTTATCCAACGCGATTATCTGAATTGTGATTGGCTTGGTTATGGTGATTTTGCCTACTCGCATGGGAATAATGTGGGGTGATTTATGGGGGTAATGGGAGGTTTTGCATGGAAACAGTATGGCGCATTATGTGTGGTAAGGGCGTATGCAATACGCCCCTACTGCATTCCTTTACCTAACGCGATTATTTGAACTGTGATTCATGTGATTGTTGTGATTTCTATGATTTTTTTGTTTAGAACTCTTACATTGGTTGTCCTACCGCTCTTATGCCACTGAAGTATATAATTCATTCATGGATTACAAGATTGCTCTTGATCCCAGTCTGGGTTTAAAGGCTGAGGAGTTTGTAAAACGGTGGAACAGTAGTGAAGATCATAATAAAGTAGCCAAGGCACATTTAGAGGAGGGTAAAGGCGAACTACTTGATCCTGCCACTACAACTTTGGCAGTTCTTGGTGGTGTGGCTATAGGCGTAATGACCAATGCACTCTATGACCTTATTAAAAAGTTAGTAGCCAAAGAAAAGTCTAAACTAAGCTATCAACTTATAGAACAGCCTGATGGTACTAAATTAATAGTGGTAACCAAGGAAAAGGAATAATGCTGATCACTATAGAGGAAAAGGGTGAGAAAGATGGTGTGTTTGAAGCTGGGGTGAGCTTTGATAACCAAGGCGAGCACGATGTTATTATCCAAAACCCTTTTGATGAAAAACAAGAAAGGCTTTTAGAGTGGTACTTTGAGGAGTGGTTGACATTTCCTTTCACAAACACAGTATTGGCAAATGATACTGCTAAAAGTATAGAAACCTACGGCGAAAAACTCTTTGAGCAAGTTTTTGGTACCAGACATGTCTTTTCTGATTATCAAAAGGCTCTTGAAGAAGGTGCTAAAAACCTACGTATAGAAGTAATAGGTTCCCCAGCCTTCCATGGTTTGCATTGGGAATGCCTAAGAGACCCTGATGAAGGCGCTAACTTTACCTTTGCTGTGGATAGTGTTTTAGTGCGTAAACCCCAAAAAGCCAAAACATCAAGGACTAATTTCAAAGAATCTTCTGCTATTAACCTATTGCTAGTAACTGCCCGCCCAAATGGAAAATATGATGTTGGCTACCGCACCATAAGTCGCCCTCTAGTAGAGATGCTAGATACCGCTGCCTTACGAGTAAATATCGACATCTTACGACCAGCAAGCTTTGAGGCTTTTGTAAGACATTTAGAAAGTACTGAGAGTGACTATTACCAGATCGTCCACTTTGATATGCATGGCAGCCTATTATCTTTTGAAGAGTATAAGGAACTAAGTGAACAAAAATTTAATAGTATTTTCTTTGATGGCTATGCTAGAGGTGAAATAGAAGAATATGAAGATAAAAAAGCTTTTTTATCATTTGAGCCAAGTGTTAAAGGCAAAGAAGTTGATAATGGTTTAGTAGAAACCGAAGTATTAGCTAAACAGTTAGTTAAACACAATATCCATATAGTAATTCTAAATGCCTGCCAATCTGGTAAACAGGTAGGCACAGCAGAAACTAGCCTAGGTAGCCGCTTGGTACAAGCAGGAGTACATACGGTGCTAGCAATGGGCTACTCGGTAACAGTAAGTGCTGCAAAAGTATTCATGAAGCAGCTTTATAGCCAATTCCTAACAGGGAATACTAAACTTTCTGAAGCAATGCGCCTAGCAAGGCTAGAGCTTTACAATGTAAAAATCCGTAAAGCCTACATGAACCAAGAAATAAAGTTAGAAGACTGGATGCTGCCAGTAGTTTACCAAAGGCAAGAACTAGAAATAAATTTAAGAGAAGAAACTAATGAAGAACGTATCAAACGCTTAAAACGCAAAACTACCAGCTACCAAGCTAAAAAACTAGACTATGGTTTTGTGGGTAGAGATGTAGATATCTTGAGCATAGAAAAGTTATTGCTACAACATAATATTTTGCTTATTCGCGGTATGGGTGGAGCAGGGAAAACTACACTACTACACCATTTAGGTTACTGGTGGCAAAAAACTGGCTTTATAGACGAAGTATTTTATTTTGGCTACGATGAAAAACCCCACCGAGCACAAACTATAGTCAGAGATATAGCCAAAGAATTAGACCAGAGACGAAAGTTCAACTACCGAGCCTTTGAAGACCTAGTAAAACCTGAATTGCAAGAAGAAATGCTAGTGGAATATCTAAGAGCACATCAGCACTTATTAATACTAGATAACCTAGAATCTATTCAAGGGGAAAAACTAGCTATCTTAAATACCCTTCCCGAAGATGAACAAGAAAACTTCAAGAGCTTCTTAACCAAGCTAGTAGGTGGAAAGGCTTTTGTGCTTCTGGGCTCCCGTTCTAGTGAAGAGTGGTTAAAAGAAGCAACCTTTGCAGATAGTGTTTATAACCTACCTGGGTTAGATGCTGAAGCAGCCAGTGATCTAGCAGATAAAGTACTAAACAAATACAACGTAACACACTACCAAAAAGCAGAAGAACACCGTGACGACTTTAACCAACTACTAAAGCTACTAGCAGGTTACCCCTTGCCAATAGAAGTGGTACTAGCTAGCCTAGCTAACCAAACCCCTAAAGAAGTGCTAACTGCTCTGAGTACTGGTGATCAAGCCATTGACTTTACTAGTGAAGAAAAGACTAAAAGTATCCTAAAGTGCATAGAATACTCACACGGCAACCTAAACGAAGCAGAACAAAGACTTCTACTATGCTTATCTCCCTTTCAGGCAGTTGTAGGTATATCCTACCTTAACAATTACATAAACCAACTCAAAAAGGTCTTTAGTGAATTGCCTTCCTCTAGCTCTCTACAAAACTTAACAGAACTAGACTTTGATAAACTACCAATTGTAATCCAGAAAGCCCAAAACTGGGGACTACTAACACCACACCCTGCACTACCAAAGTATTTTCTAAGTTTGCAACCAACCCTGCCATACTTTTTGCGTAATCGTTTACAGCAAGAGCAGGAGTTGTTAGAAGGTATTAATGCTGCGTTTAGGGAGCATATGGAGGGTGTTGGTAGTTATTTACACAGCTTAATGGAGTCCAAAGAACCACAAGAACGGCAAATGGGGCAAATACTTGCGAAGTTTGAGTTTGAGAATCTGTGGCAGGCATTGGTATTTAGCATAGAGACACAAGCCTCTATACTAAATACTTACAGTGCTATTTCTGTTTGGGCTAGAACCACACACAATCATCGGCTTAATTTAGAGATAGGTAATTTTGTAAGGCAGAAATTAGGCAAGTTAGATGTAGCTGAAGTGCCTCATAGGACGGCACGTGAATTTATTATGCTTATAGCCAATATAGGGGAACTGCTCTCAGAATTAAAAAGTCATTCAGAAGCTAAAGAAGCTTTAGGACAAGCCATTGATTTAATGAACAAAGTACCTTCCTTATACGAAGGACTTGAAACATTTAAAGGAGGAATCTACCACAACTTAGGTGTGGTTTCACAGAGGCAGAGACATTTTTCAGAGGCTACTCAGTATTTCCAGCAGGCACTAGACATTTACAAAAAATCTGATTATGACAGCCAAGCTCTCACTTATCATCAACTAGGCATGGTTGCACAGGGGCAAAGACAGTTTGTAGAGGCCATAAAGTATTATCAACATGCACTCGATATTTACATAAAACTTAAGGATAGCAAAGGCCAAGCCCTCACTTATAACCATCTAGGTATGGTTGCACAGGAACAACAACAATTTTCAGAGGCTATTAAGTATTATTGGCAGGCGCTCGACATTTACATAAAATTTAACGACCATTACAATCAATCTCTCATACATCACAATCTAGGTATAGTTGCACAGGAGCAGCACCAGTATAAAGAAGCTACTCAGTATTACCAACAAGCACTCGAGCTTAAAATAGAACTTGAAGATCGCCATAGTCAAGCCAGCACCTATCACCAGCTAGGTATAGTTGCAGAGGAGCAGCGTCAGTATGAAGAAGCAACTCAGTATTTACAGCAGGCGCTCGAGCTTTACGTAGAATTTAACGACCGCCACAGCCAAGCCAGCACCTATCACAATCTAGGTGTGGTTGCACAGGGTCAGCGCCAGTTTGCAGAGGCTACTCAGTATTTACAGCAGGCGCTCGAGCTTTTCATAGGATTTAACGACCGCCACAGCCAAGCCAGCACCTATGCTCAGTTAGGACTAATTTCTGAACAACAAGAAAAATCTCAAGAAGCAGTAAATTACTTGTTGCAAGCACTAGAACGTTTTGCCGAAACAGGTGATAATCACAATTTTGGTAACGTTGTAGAGATTTTAAAACGTTTATACCAAGCCACTAACAACGAAAACATCCTAAAAGAGCTAGCAAAAGTACTAGGGGTTTCTAGCGAAGAAGTTCAAAAACAGTTGTCTGAATTGTGATTCGTTTGATTTTTGTGATTTCGCTGATTTTTAACCTACCCCAAATCGTTCCCAAGCTCGGCTTGGAAATGCATACCCAGACGCCCTGCGTCCCTTATCCAACGCAATTGTCTGAATTGTGATTAAGCTGATTTGTGTGATTTCGCTGATTAACTCAGTAGGAGCTATTAATGACTAAATTATTGGAAAAGGCTTTCGCCAAAGTCTCAAAATTACCAGAGCAGGATCAAGATGCTATAGCTGAAATTGTATTGGCTGAAATTGCTTCTGAGCAGCGTTGGAGTAACCTGTTTTCTAACTCTCAGGACTTACTAGCAGAGCTTGCTGAAGAAGCATTAGCAGAGCATAAAGCAGGAAAAACACAACTACTTGAATGTGACGATTAATGATTTCCAGAACAACAAAGAAGTTTTGGAAGGCTTATAAGAAACTTGATAGAACTGTACAGAAACAAGCTCGAGCTTCCTATCATCTTTTCCGTGAAAATCCTCAACACCGTAGTCTCCATTTCAAAAATGTGCACAGCAAACTACCTATTTATTCTGCTAGAGTTAATTTGAGTCATCGTGCAGTTGGTATTCTTGAAGACAATGAAATTATCTGGTTTTGGATTGGACCTCATGAAGCGTATGAAAAACTCCTTACACAGCTTTAATGGTCGCTTAACCAGTACTGCATTATGGCAATTGTTTCCTAACTCGTTCCCAAACTCAGCTTGGGAATGCCTACCTAGGACGCTCTGCATCCCTTACCCAGCATAATTGTCTGAACTGTGATTAACCCACCCCCAACTCGTTCTAAATTCAGCTTTGGAGAGAAAAGATTGGATTTGAGCTTAAAAGGGCATTGGAAAGGAGATTTGTTTGGGAAGGATTCAAAATTTTAACCCCTATAACTTCTTAATTTCCTCAATATTTAGTCCTGTTGTGCTAGCTATTAATTGTACTTCTATACCTACTTGTTTCATATTTTTTGCAATTATGCGACGTTCTTCTTCACGCTCCTCATCTCTGATTTTTTGTAAATCAGGTGTTTTGAGCAACAAGTCGTCTTTTGCTAAATATACTTCTATCACATTCATCAACCTCTTATCTGGCACCAATTCTAGCAGAGATGTCAACAATCTTTTCTTAATATTTTGATCACTTCAACTCGTTCCAAGCTCTGTTTGGGAATGCCTACCTAGGACGCTCTGCGTCCCTCACCCAGCGTGGTTATCCGAATTGTGATTAATTTGATTATGATGATTTTCAAGAGGGCAAATCCCCAATTTATTGACTAATAAATTCTTGGATGTTATCATCCTAGGTAGAAAGATTTATAGATAGGTATAACTATGCCCTTAAGTATTAAAGACCCTGAAGCTGATCATCTAGCTAGAGTAGTTGCGGGTGAAACAGGAGAAACAATCACTCAAGCTGTTATATCTTCTTTGCGTGAAAGACTTGAGCGAATCAAGCATGAAGGAGATGATATAGAAGATTTAGTAGAAGAGGTGTTGGCAATAGGGAAACATTGTGCTTCCCTTCCTGTACTTGATAATCGTTCTGCTGATGAAGTGCTTGGCTATGATGCTAGTGGACTACCTTCCTAATGGTAGCTATAGACACTTCTGCCATTATTGCCATTCTGTTTCAGGAAAATGATGCTGAGAGCATAACCAGAGCAATCATTAAAGAAACCTCCTGTTTGTTCTCAGCAGCTAGTTTGTTGGAAGCAGGTATTATTTTACAAGCTAGACATGGCGATGAAGGTGCAAGGGATTTAGACCTTTTATTGTACAAACTAGGTTTAAAAATAGAGTCTGTTACAGATAAGCAGGCTAATATTGCTCGTAAAGCCTACAAACAGTTTGGAAAGGGTATACACCCTGCTGGGCTTAACTATGGTGATTGTTTTTCCTATGCCTTAGCAAAGGAGAAAAAGTTACCACTTTTGTTTAAGGGTAATGATTTTGGTAAAACAGATATTCAAGTAGCAGAGTATTAAGTGTAAAATTTTTTGTGAAAACCCTGGGATAGTCAGTGCCTATAAGCAGATAGTATCCAGCATAGATAAAGTCCTACTGACTACTAGCTACTGGATTCTAGCTACCCTGTTTAACTCGAGCAGAAACTCACAAGTATTTATGCATAGACACTCATGAAGACTTATTTTAATTTAGTAATCTTACCTGTCTTCTTATTAGCAAGATACTGCCAATCAACTTCAGTAATACGGTCACAATACAATCCTGACCCTCCTGTTAGTGATCTTCTGTTGCTGCTACTAGTAACATTTTGGAAAACACCATCAGTTTGCACCTGTAAAGATAGTCCCCAACCCCAGCACCCAGGGTTCCAAAGTTTTATGTGAAAACGTACTTGATTATTCACAAAAAAGTCTGAATAACTGTTTAAGACTATATCTTTAGACTTTTCAGTATAAACATGTACTATGTTATGGCAGTTTGCTGGAATGTCAGGGTTGCAAATTGAAAAGCCAACTTTACCATTAACATCACCTAAACTGACAATAATTTGCTTGTCAGGTGTAGGAGTAGCTACAGGTGTACAAGACTGCACGTAAAAAGTAGTGGTGTCACTAATGGTGGCTATGCTACCATCAAGATTTTTCACCACATAAGCAATAGGCACAGCAGTGGTGGCTTCAGCAGGTACAAAGAATTTGCCTAGGTCGGCTATGGCTTCTAGTGCAGTGCTTTGTGAACCACCAAAAGCCAAAAGTCTAGTATGGCTGTTTGTTAAGGTAGAGAGTTGTTTATCTGTAATATTAGCTCCACCGCTAAACGCTCCATAAACAGCACTAACTGCTGATTCTAGCTCTTGGTATTTACTTACTTCTTCACTAGTTAGAGTATAAAAGAGCATGCGCCCATAGGTGACAGACTTTACGTATACCGGTAGATTATCTTTACCAATCCGTTTGTAGGAAACTTCAATTTTAAGATCCTTTTTAGTTACTGCTTCAGCAAAAAAGTCTTCAGGTGTGCGCAGGGAGGCTTCATCAAAAGAAATTGTAAACATAGGCTGGAAAAATCTAACTACAATAGTGTGACTGTTTACCTTACGACCCGCACCAAAGTTAAAGTCAGCATCAATAGCAGCAAAAGCATCCTTATAACCTGCTGAGATCCCAATGCTAGTAAGAGCCTGTTCAAAGGTATGGGCTTCTTCGCGTTCATAAGAAACTTTACCCGGTACTACATCGATTTCACCTAGTCTAGTATCGGCACGTCTGATAAGCTCAGAAACAGCATTACGCATTGTAGCGGTGGTAGGATTATCAATTTGGATGCTAGGATTTTCAATATTTAGATTAACTGTTAGGGTAATAGGTGAGCGTTCTAAACGAACAGAATCAAAAACCCCAGTAGCTATGCCCTTACCTTGCAGCAAAGCACCTGGATAAAGTATGTCAGAGTTAATGCCTGCGTGAATTATGTTTTCATAGTTCTTGCTAATGCTCTTTTCGGTAGTAGCGCAATTATATTTTTGACTGTCTAATTCAAAAGAACCCTGCAAATCTTCAGGATTACGTGTGTCTATTGATTGAGTTATAGGTGCCTGCCAAGTTGGTAACTTGTTTATGTAGGTATTAATAGAGGGGTTCTTGCAGGCAATTAAACTTAGCAAAGCTAAGCTAGTAATTAGTAGAAAGAGTGACTTTTTCATTTTGGGTTTTTCCTTAGTGTTAGTTTACTTTCAAAGTAAGTTATTTGAAGTGTATTAATGACTAAGGCTCGAGCTTTTGCTCGAGCCTTACAGAGGCCCCATCCACAACTGCTTTTTGCTCAAGAAAGTTTGTCATAGAGGAGTACTACTGCTGTTTTTTGGTAACCAGTGTAAATAGTTGACATCTTTAGTATGGGACTTTCTATTGAGTAGCAGTCAAGTTTAATTCTTGAACCCCTTCACTATATTCGTCAATAATTAATTTCTTTGAGAAAGCCTTATTGTCATCAACTAACAGTGTATAGTTACCCCTAGATAATCCTTCAAGATAATACACACCTGCTGTATTTGTTATGGAAAGATAGCTATCACCTGATTCTGATAATGCTTTGACTGAAGCTCCCTTAATAGGATTACCTAAACTATCTATAACAAATCCTGTCAACGTATAGACTCTTTGTAAGGGAATTTCAACAGTTGTATAAGCTGAGGGTTTTACAGTTACTGCATAAGCTACATTCTCAGGATACCAGCCTATAGGATAACCAGCTGGGTCAAGGTCTAATCTGTAGGTATTTGGGGGTAAGTTAAGCAAGGCATATGTTTCAGTAATCACTGCTCTATTAGGAGTAAGGGGTATGTTATTAACTACTAGCAGTAAATCAAAATTTTCAGTGTAAATTTCTTCTCCTCTATCAAGCAAATTATTATTATTTTCATCAAAAAAAGGACGGATTAGCATTCCTCCATTTGCACCTATACGGCTCGAGTAACGTTTAGAGGCACGCAATGGTTTCTGCAAATCAAAATTACCCGTAAGGGATAGAGTATAACTATCATTAGCAAAATCAAAGTTTCCTCTGTAGCCTGCTTCGAAAAATATACCAGGTACAATTCCAGTTCTGAACGTAGCACTTAATTGGTTGTTTGAATCATCATCGAAGTCAATAACATAATCTAATTCAGCTTCCCATAAACGTTCGCCAAATAAGTTTTTTTTAGGCGATCTATATTTCCAAGTGGGCTGCATACTATGACTTAGCTGGTCAAAACCATTGTGATAATCAAGATTATAGAAAAGGTGTAAAGAGTGACCCTCTCCAAAAAGGGATTTTTTGGGGATGTCATAGCGAAATTCTGTATGTACACTAGTTTCATTACCTCTTTGTTTTAGGCTAATATCCCAGAGTTGTTGGTTTAAAGAGAAGTTCCAACGCAACTTTAGGTTCTGTGTAAGATTGACATTACTAAATAAGTACCAATCACTTAGTTTGCTTGCATATCGTCCAGAAATGAAAAGGTCATCCTTACTATCCATGCCTCCACCAAAATAAAGACCTCTGAGAAACTTATAGTCTAGGCGCAAGCTTGTAAAATTTTCACTAGCTCTTCCTTGCAAAACTAAGTTATCAAATGGCTCATAGCGAAAACTAGAGTTTAAATCCCACTTTATATCTGTATCGGTATCATTAGAAATTTTATTTGATAGTACAGGACTTAATACAGTAGCACTAAATTGTAAAGGGATATTGTTAGGTCGATAAAAAACTTCTCCTAATCCTCGCAAACCTTGGGCATATACTGCACCAACTCCAAGAGTTAGATTCTCATTAATACCTTGCCGATAAGATATTCCAGCTACTAGATCTGTAAATGTGCCTAAAACATTATTGTCAACAAGGTTGTGCTTTGCACCAAGAGCAAAGGTTAGTAAGGAAGCGTGTTGTGGGAGTTGATCAGGAAGGTTTGCTAAGAGGACATCGCGGCTAATGGGTTCTTGAGAAAGCTTCCCTTTGGGGTAGAGAAGTAGTTCATAACGACTAAAGTAATTGCTAGGGACATCCTCAAAGCGAAAAATCCCTGTAGAATCTACCAAAGTTTCTGCAATAACTTCTCTACTAATTCTTGGGTTCACTAAACGTACAAGTGTTCCGGATTTTGCTGTTCCCTCTATTGTACGCTTAAAAGTAGAGCCTTGCCTTCTTTTGGAAGCTGTATACAAAAGTGAGTTTGGAGTAAAGTCAAATCTTAAAACAGCACTTCCCCCCCAGAATAAACCGTCTTGCCAGAAAGTGTTTTGTGAACCTAGGCTAATATCAAAATTTTTGGTTAAATGAGTATATTGCAACTCCTGAAGTTGCCAAGCTAAAGAGTCTAAAAGGTCATTGTTGCTTAATCTAGTATACCAAGCACCGCCTAAAAGAGAACCTACTGCCTTTGTTTCCACCCTAAAGATTGAGTTATCCCCAGAGACTTGCATTTCAAATTTTTGCTCAATATTGGTAAAAGTTATGATTTCAGGTTCAAAAATAGGTAATCCATTAATAACTACAGGCAAGTCTTCCAGCGAGAAGTTTTTTGTGCTGTTTGTAATTCTAGGGATCTCTAAAACTACAGCGTAGCTTTGCATATCAAAAAATATGTTTATGCCCAGTAAATCCTTTAACTTGGACATACTTATAGTTAACCCTAGTTCAGAATTTTGAATTAATTCATCCAAATCCAATTGAGTTACTATAAAAGAGGATTCAATTTTGACAATGGTTGTTTCATTCTCTATACCCTCTATATTATTATTACCACCATTATTGTTCAGGGGACTTAAATTTAGACCTAAGACCTTTTTTACCACCTCAAAAGGTAAAAGCCAATCATCAAAATTAATAGCGTTAGTTCCATCTTCATAACCATAAACTAAGGCAACAGGAGCGACTTCCCGTTTATTGAGAGTGATTCCAACAGGGAAAATCCCAAAATCCTTATTGCTAGGGTTTTCTTCTACTCGAGAAAAACCCAATATAAAGATATTCCACAAGATAGTCAATGATAGAAAAGTTACCCTAAACATCCTAGACTCTTTTATTAGATTTTATTGACTTTTCATCAAAAAATAAGCTGTTAGGGAAGGGTAAAGCTACAAGACATATTTCCCAAACAGCAAAAACTCAAATGTAAATGCCCTAGATTAGGGTTCAGTTATATCTAAGGTTGTCTCAAACGTAAAGTTACCAAGCACATTAGGATTTTGATAGAGCACTAATGTACCACTGATAACATATTGACCAGCATCAATTGACAAGTCATTGATCAGGCGAATATAACGCTCAGTTGCTGCAACGATAGTGATGCGTCCAGTCTCACCTTCTACAACAACATCATTACTGTTTAGGGGTTTTAATTGCCACTTAGCTACTACTTGAGCAGATGCATCACCGCTATTGGTTAACAACATTTGTAGTTGCCCAACATCAACTTTTGCGCCTGATGCACTAATATTGGGAGCTGCATCTGGAGATTGCACAAATAAGGTAGACCCAACACGAGTTTTAATACCAACTGAAGGCCCTACAGAATTACCCGTAGACAAATTTGGAGTTAATTTTTCAGCAAAAAGTACTACCCTGTGCTCCCCTAATAAAACACTAGGTGGAATATGTGCGACCATGCGCACACGCCGCTTTTGATTGGCAGGAATTACAAGCTCTTGAGGTGCAATTTGTAAATAGGGATTTAGGTCACTCTTTACTCCTGAAGGCAATGAGACAAGACCATTGTCAGAATATGTAAATGGTATAGCTACTAGACGAACACGAAAAGCCTCTTCACTAGGATTACCAATGGTAAGCACTGCTTGGGCTTGACCTTTATCAATTTCTACAAAATTTACAAAAGGCGCAATACTTATTTGTGCGATGCCTGAAGTAAAAATTAATGTTATGGCAGTAAGAACAAACATTTGCAAAATATTTTTTAGCACTTTAAATACTCCTACTGATCCAATATGGACATAGACTTGATATTATGAAGGGGTTGCTGTGATTGTGCAATCAATCCTGTATGTGTCATCTGGAATTATAACAGTGTTACGCCAAAGCATTTCTATATTAATAGTATCAGAAAACCCTGCAGCAACTGATGTAGAGCCACCAGTAGTGCCAGTTACATTTGGATCTGTACCAAAAAAGGAACAAGAGGAAGAACCAGAATCAGTAAGTGTTCCTTCAACTACATTGGGTGCTGAAATAGAGATGGTTGAGGCCAAAGGGCAGCTTAGTGAAACCGATGCACCATCAGCAGGATCACTACTGAGAGTAGATAAGTTAATTAGCACCAAACCACCATTGGCATCAACTACTTGTATTGTACAGTCGTTAGTTATAGTACCACTAAAAGAAACACTTTCATCAGCTGCAAAAGCTGCTATAGAAAATATAAACGACAACAAGACTAAAATTAACCTATTCATTAAAAAACCTCCATTATATTTAGAATTATTTCCTTGTAAAAATCTGTGCATCTAGACAACAGAAATACTCACAGTGGAAGTGCTGTGATTGTACAATTAATTACATATGAGCCATCTGAAATATTACCACTGTTGTTCCAAAACACGTTTATTGAAAGAGGAACTGATACACTTCCCAGAGTGGTAGTATCGTTATTACTATCACCACCAATTAGGTTGCCATCAAAAGTGCCCGCAAAAGAACAATTAGAATTACCAGCGTCAGTAAGTCCGGGATCAGAAGGGTTTGTGGGATTTGAAGAAAAAACACTGGGAGTTGAAATAGAAATGTGTGCACTAGTTGGGCATTCTAGAAGGACTGCTCCAGACTGTCCTGAGGGATGATTACTGAGAAGAGTTTGCCCAGTATCTAGAGCTAAAATACCATTAGTAGGCGAAGATAGTGTACAACCAGTACTTACATTAGCAGAGAAAGAAATGGTTTCATCAGCCGCAAAAGCTGCTATAGAAAATATAAACAGCAACAAAACTAAAATTAATCTATTCATTAAAAACCTCCATTATATTTAGAATTATTTCCTTATAAAAACCGGTGTATCTAGACAATAGAAAGACTTACAGTAGGATTGTTGTAAGTATGCAATCAATTGTGTATGAACTAATTGGAATGTTACTATTGTTGTTACAAACCATTCCTGCAACAAAAAAGACTTTAGGAAGGGGTTGCTGTGATTGTACAAGTAAACGTGTATGAGCCATCTGGAATTGTAGTAGTATTGCCCCACCACATTCTTATCCACACAGTATCAGAAAAACCTGCAGTAACTGGCCGAGGATTAAAAGTGTCACCAATTATAGTTTCAGTTGCGTTAGCAAAGCTGCAGAAGGACACATCAGCAGTAAGTGTTCCAGAAGTTTCACTGGGTGCTGAAATAGAGACAGTTGAAGCCAACGGGCAATTTAGCAAGACCAATGCATCATCTGCATCATCACTATGAACACTACTAATAGTAAGTGCGTCAACTTGCACCAGCCCACCATCGACATCAACCACTTGTACTGTACAGTCATTAGCTACAGTAACATTAAAAGAAACAGTTCCATCACCTGCAAAAGATGCTATGGGAAACACAAGCAGTAATAAAACTAAAACCAATCTATTCATTAAAAACCTCCATTATCATATTAGAGTTGTTTCTTCATAAAAACCTGTGGTGGACATGTACATGTAGTGATAATTGAATTATGTAATGTGTAACATAATATTACAGCGCAGTTATTACTAGCTAATAGCTGCATTCTGATTGTCTAGTTTAAAGAGTGAACGCTAGCTTACCGCCAGAAAAAACGCAAAAAAAACGCAAATTTTCTAGAGCACTTCTCAAATACATCTTGACCATTAAGTTGAGGCAAATAGTCAAACTGACGTTAATTGACTCAGGAACAATGAATTGAGTTCTAGACTGAAATTTGCTAGAATTAAGCTGTGGGAAAAAAAGCAGATGGGACTCTACTAAACATTAGTCTACTAGGTAACCCAGAGGTGAACTTTGGAGATGGGGGTTTACTAAAACTGCCTAAAAAGATTTTGGCTTTGCTAGCTTATCTGGCTATAGAGCAAAGAGTAGTACAGCGCTCCAAATTGATATTACTGTTCTGGAGTAATTTACCTGATGAGTCTGCTCGAGCGAACTTACGTTCAGGTTTGCCAGAACTAAAAAAAACCCTACGAGGCTACCTACAATCCACAAGGCAAACAGTCGCTCTTGATTGGGAAAAACCTATTTTGGTAGATGCTCTAGAGTTAGAAAAAGCTTTAGCTAGTGAGCCTCTTGATGTAAAGAGATTAGATACAGCCATAAATTCTTATAGAGGGGATTTCCTAACAGGTTTAGAACTCAAAAATACCCCAGAATTTGATGCTTGGCACTTAAATCAGCAAAAACACTTCCAACAACTTGCTTTTGAAGCTTTTAGCAAGTTAATTGAGGCTACTAGTAAAGAAAAAGATTACGATCGTGCTTTATCTTATGCACAGCGTATGCTCGAGCTAGACCATTGGCGAGAAGAAGCCCATTACCAACTAATTTATCTGTATGGTATGCAAGGAAATCGTACAGCAGCTTTACAGCAGTATGAAAAGTGTAAAGAAGTATTAGCAGAGGCTTTGGGAATAGAGCCAAATACAGCCATAGAGGAATTAGTTATTCAAATTAAATCAGGGCAGCTAGGGCAGCTTAGTCAACTTCCACAAGTTGAAAATCTAGATAACAAACCATTTAGAGGTCTTACTCCTCCTGCATTCTTACAGGAAAAATTAGAAACTGTAGAACAGACATTATTTGTAGGAAGAAAAAAAGAATTAATCTGCTTGCAAGAAGCACTAAATGATGTTTATGAAAAAGAAGGGCAAGTTAAGCTAATATTAGGCAGTGCAGGTCAAGGTAAATCACACCTACTCCAAAAATTTGCTAGCGAAGTGCAAAAGACCCACTCTGATCTACTGGTGCTAATAGGTTACTGTGACCAGCAATCAGGAACGGGTGACCCCTACCTACCCTTTAGGCATATCTTACTGTTGCTTCTAGGAGATGTAGAAACTAAGTGGCAGGGAGGACTAATTAGTGTAGCCCATGCACAACGTTTGTGGAATGCCATGGGAGAAACTGTTCCACAAATAGCAAAACATGCACCTGATCTTATCAGACACTTCTCGCTTGGTAAATCCTTATTGGAAAGGCTTGCTATAGCAGGTCTAGAAAAAGAACCTTGGTTTGAAGAGGTTGCAGCTTTAGCCAGTGAAAAACCTTTGGGAATGCTCGAGCAAACTAGAATTATCTTTTTATATGCTAACGCTTTACAAGCTATTGCCACAGTTAAACCAATTTTACTTATTTTAGAAGATGTTCACTGGATAGATGCTTCCTCAGCTGCACTTTTCAAATACTTAAGTAGACATGTAACACGAGGCCGTATTTTAATTATAGGTAGCTACAGATTAAGCGATGTACTAGCAAATGAGTTGCACCCTATGCTAGAAATTGGCCGAGAATTACATCGTCTCTATGGTGATATCTCAATTAACTTAGATGAGCAAAAGGTAGAAGACGAACGTGAGTTTGTAAACGCCTATTTGGATAGTGAGCCGAACGAATTGAACAATAGTTTTCGGGAAGTTTTTTTTAGATGTACACAGGGACACGCTCTATTTACTGCTGAGCTACTTAGCACTATGAAAGATAGAGGTGATCTCTATCAGCATGATGGTAAATGGTTTGCCGACAATAATATAAATTGGCAAACTTTACCAGCTAAGGTAGAGGGAGTTATAGAGGTTAGAATTGGTCGCCTACCTAGTGAGCAACGTGCATTGCTTACAGTTGCTAGTGTACAGGGTGAGGCTTTTATTGGTGAAGCTGTTGCACAGGTACAAAAGCAAGATGAACTTGATGTTGTTCGTACTTTTAATGGTGAAATCGATAAAAAACACCAACTTGTCAAAACAGAAAGACTAGAACGCCTTGGAAAGCAAAGACTTTCTCATTACCGTTTTCGTCATAACCTTTTCCAACAATATGTTTATGACAACTTACCTGAAAATGAACGTACTTACCTACATGAAGACATTGCTTTTGCCCTAGAGGCTATGTATGGTGAAAAGGCTAAAAGCATAGCCCCACAACTAGCATGGCATTTTGAGCAAGCTGGTAATATAGAAAAGACTCTTGAGTATTTGCTATTAGCAGGACAACAAGCGCAAGCATTAGGCTCTAGCCAAGAAGCCATCGTCAGCTATGAGCGTGGACTAGCTATTATCAACCAAATACCTAGCGCGCCAGAACTTGTACCTACAGAATTAGCCTTTCAAGCTGGCTTTGGAATGTCTCTCTTGCCTGTTGAGAGTCTTGCGTCTGAAAGGGTGCAGATTGCTTTAGAGCGGGCTCTAGAATTGTGTAGGCAAATTGGACCAAATCCCCAGCTCATGCCTATCTATTCAGGTTTATTCCACTCTGCTTTTGCTAATGATAATTTATCTCATAAAACTGCTCTGGAGTGGGCTAAGGAATTTGCAGCAATTGCTCGTCAACAAGAAGACCCTGCACACCTTGCGCAAGCAGAAACCTTGCTTATGATGGTATCATTTTGGCTTGGTGAGAATGGCAAAGCCTTAAAGATAGGCTATTCAGCCCTTGGCAATATTCACTTTGACCAAGCGAGTCACGAAAGAATGATCAATTACTATTCTTATGATCAACGTGTATTAACCCCATCAATTCTTGCTTTCACACTTTGGTATAAGGGCAGAGTCAATGAGGCTGAAGCCCTAATTGCCACAGAACCTATGCCCAATTTAAAACATGCAACAAGTCGAGGCTTTTTCCTAGGTCCCAAACTTGTCATACAAAAGTTTATGCATAATGTTGACCAAGTAAAATCTATGGCTGAAGAACTCTTACAGCTAGCAAGTGATTATGGCTATGCCACTTGGACAACATGGGGACTTGTTAATCATGGTTGGGCACTTGCTAAGCTGGGTGACGTTGAAATTGGTATAGCTGAGATAAAGCAAGGCATTAATGGTATGATGGAAGGTCTTACTATAGGTACATATACACTTGCAATGTTAGCAGAAGGCTTATGGTTAATGGGCAAATATGATGAAGCTTTAGATACACTCGAGAAATCCTTTGCTCATAGTAAAAAAAGAGATGAACTTTTCTATTTGTCTCAACTTAACCTTATGAAAGGTCAGTTGTTGCAGGAGCTGGGGACAGAAGCTGCTGATGCTGAGGTTGAGTATTATTTTAAGGAAGCTATAAATGTGGCTAAAAAACAAGAGGCTCCTATGCTCGAGCTACAAGCTGCTTTATCCCTAACCGAATATTGGCAAACCTGTAATAGAAAAGAAGATATACACTCCCTACTCACAGAACTTTTGGAACGCATCACTCCTATAATAGACACTGACAGTATTCCTGAATACAAGGAGGCAAAAGAAATTCTTGCAAATACCTATAGATGTCCAGATAAATTCTTTCCCTAGAATGGGATAAATTGTGCCATGATAATCCCAATAATAAACCAAAGGAGATTAATCATGGCAAATAATGATAACAAACAAAAACTAGAAAAACTTAAGATACTACGTCATCGCTATAAAAAGGAAAACAAGGCAAATGCCTTACTACGGACTCAGGCCCTAATAGCTTTGTACTCAGGGAAAGATATAGAACTTGTAGCAGAAATATTCAGTGTTACAGTAAAAACCATAAGAAATTGGCGAAAAAAGTTTGAGAACTCCTTTGGATTGAAGGATAAGGAAAGAACTGGTAGACCTCCAAAATTATCTAAAAAGCAACTAGAGTTAATCAAGAAACTCATAACAGAGAATAATCAGCAGGTATGGGTTGCAAGAAAGATCTTCACACTGATCCACAGTATTTTTGGAGTATATTTTTCTGTAAAGTATTTGCCTGAACTTCTAAGACAACAGGGGTTAAGCTTTCACAAAGCAGTACACTTACTGTATAGAAGAAGGCTCTTGATGGATTCCAAGGGCCTGAGATATTAGGTAATGTACATGAATGGTTTTACACTTACAGAACTTATTAAACAATGAATCATGTTATGAAAAAGTTAGAGAGTTACGTTGGCCTAGTGGTAAAGTTGCTTGCCCTAATTGTAAATCAAATGAAGTGATTAGAAAAGGCTTTCATAACAAACATAAAGCGAGGAGAAGGTATCTCTGTCAAGGCAAATGCTGTGGTAAGTTTGATGATCTTACAGGAACTGTTTTTGAAGGACATCATCAACCATTATCTGTCTGGATTTTATGCTTGTACTTCATGGGGCTGAATCTTTCCAATCGTCAAATTGCTCAGGAGCTTGGACTGAACAAAGATGATGTGCAAAACATGACTAAGCAGCTTAGGGAAGGCGTTGTCGTCAAAAAAAAGACCCGATCTAAACGAAAAAGTGGAGATAGACGAAGTGTACATTGTAGCAGGGCATAAAGGATATCCGAAGAGTGTAGCGGCCAAAGGAAGACAAGGGCGTAGGCGAAGGCTAAAAGGAGCACGTGGTCGTGGTACAGCTGCCACAGACAAGCCACCTGTGCTAGGTATAATCAAGCGAAATGGTGAAGTGATAGTAAAAATGCTGGATAATGTAAGGCAAGAGACTATAAAACCAGTCATAGAGGAATATGTAGAGAAGGGAAGTTTGATTTATAGCGATGAGTACTGCATTTATAGTCGTTTAGAAAAATGGGGCTACAAGCATGAAAGTGTTTGCCATTCAAAGAGAGAATTTGCTAGAGATGATGATGGAGACGGATTTTGTGAAGTGCATACCAATACTATTGAAGGTTTTTGGTCATTGCTTAGATCATGGTTACGTCCTCACAGAGGCATCTCACAAGAGAATCTACCTTTGTACTTAGGTTTCTTTGAGTTCATTCACAACACTCGTGCTAGAGGTCGCACCTTATTACCGTCTCTGTTGGAGATTTTGCTAAGCCCTTGGAATCCATAAAGAGCCTAGAAGAAATGAAGAGAAGAGGCGCAAATGGATACAAGAATCACTTCCAAAACTGTATGAAGACAAGATAAAAGAAGGGTGGCGGATATTTTACCAAGATGAGGTTGGATTCCAAGTACAAGGAACGTTAGCAAGTACATGGGGGCCAGTGGGAGAAAAGGTAGAGATAAAGAATTATGGAAAGCGTGGACGGATGAATTTAATAGGAGCACTGGAGGTAGGAACAGGAGAATTTCATGGAGTACTAACAGGATTTAAGGTGAACGCACAAAGGTTCAGAAGGTTTATCTGCCATATGAGAAGGAAAATGAGGGAAGCAAAAATAATATTGATATGTGATAATGCACCGTTTCACAAGGCAAAGTGGCTAAAGGAGTGGGCAGAAGAGAATTCAAAATGGTTGAGATTAGAGTTTCTACCAGGATACTCACCAGACTTCAATCCAATAGAACGGTTATGGAAATATTTGAAGGAAGAGTATATACACAATAAAAGTTGGGGAACAAAGCTAGACTTAAAGAAGCACTTAGAAGTTATGCTACAGGAAATACCAGTGAAAACGGAAGAAATAAAAGGATTAATGAAGAAAGAGACAAAAAAATTGAGGGAGGCATTTGAGTTTTATGAAACACCAATACCAAAGGAATTAATGATTTGAGATAGAGTTTAGCGGGGAAAGTAAGCAAGTTTGGTATAACTCGACTTTAGCCAAAATTAAGAAAAAAGTAGTAGGCAAAGACCTATAAAGAAAGGTTAAATGCCTACATGACAATACCAAGTGTAATTGTACAATTATTGGCAGCATTTTCTGAAACATTAACAGTACCAACTTTTGGCAATGTCCTAGTACTTGTATGTGGAGTGATCTTAAGTAATAAAGGCACTATAAGTGCAGCACTGAGGGTAATGAGGGAAGATCAGGATAAGGGTTATGGGAAATATTACCGAGTGATGAATAGAGCAGTATGGTCATGTTTGAGCTTAAGCAGAATCTTATTGGGCCTAATAGTGGTCACCTGCTTGACACCCAGTATGCCTTTAATGCTGGTAGTAGACGATACCTTAGAACGTCGTAAGGGAAAGAAGATAGGTAAAAAAGGATGGCACCGTGATCCTACACACTCATCAGGAAGTAGAGTAACAAAAGCACAAGGAATAAGGTGGTTGTCAATACAAATACTAGTACCAGTACCATGGTCGAAGAGGCGTTGGAGTTTACCGTTCATGACAGTACCAGCACCATCAAAAAAGACATGCGAGAAATTAGGAGTAAAACACCAGAGCTGTGTAGAGCTAACGTGCATACTGATAGGAATAATAAGGCGTTGGAATCCAAGACAAGAGATGTATCTAATAGGAGATGGGGCTTTTACAGCAGTAAAACTATGTTTAAGATGTGAAGAGCTAGAGATAGTACATATAAGTAGAGGACGCTTTGACCTGCAGTTATATGCTAAGCCTAAAGCGCAACCAAAGGGAAAAAGAGGGAGGAAGGCTAGAAAGGGGAAAAGACAAGCATCATTGCAAGAAAGGTTGAGTGATGTAAAAACGGTTTGGGGAATGATGTTAGTAAAGTGGTATCGAGGAAAAGAGAAAGAGGTAGAGATAGCAACAGGAAGGGCATTATGGCATAGGAGTGGGTTTGATCCAGTGGAGATAAGGTGGATAATAGTAAGGTGTAGTGAAGGAAGCATAAACCCGATGTGCATAATCAGTACAGATATAGAAAAGGGAGTACAGGAGATAGTGGAAAGCTACGTTGCTCGGTGGAATATAGAAGTCACGTTTGAGGAAATGCGAGCACAACTAGGATTTGAGGAACAAAGGCACTGGTCTGAAAAAGCAATAGACAGGAGCACACCATGCTTGTTTGGAATGTTCAGCATAATAGTGTTGATAGGGATAAAGCTGTATCCAAAGGAATTGCCAACAAGGTACAGTATTTGGGAAGAGAAAGAAGAAGCAAGTTTTGGAGATGTGTTAGGAGCAATAAGGATATACATATGGGAGGAACAAGGGATAGAAAAAGTGAGTGAATTAGGGGAAGAGATACAAATGCCGAAAGAGGTATGGCAAGCAGTGTTGGCAATATTGTGCTAGAAGCAGTTTAAGCGAAGGGGTATAAAATTTTGTAGAGAAGGCAAGAAAGGGTAAGTGGGCCTATAATAAGATAAGAATAAAAGGCTTCTAGTATAACAGACAAAGGGAGAATCAGTAAAAAAGAGAACTATGCAGAAAAAATATCTCGGCAAAAAGGAATGAAAATCATGATTTTTCTGACAAAACAGCGAATAATTAGAGGAAGTCTAGTGTAGAAGGAACAGTTGTGCTATTTTACAATTTGGTATGGATACTCCCTTTAGGAAACAAGCCCCTCTTTACAATTAGTTGGTATAATGGATAAAGTAGAGGTATAAGTTTCTAGTTGATTTACAAAATAAGATAACACTGGGCGATAGGTGTTCCATTGCCTAAAAAGGAACTATTGTTAGTACTTTTTTTTGCCTTCTTCCACTTTTAGATAAAAAGGAAAAGATTTTTCTGGGTAACTATAGCTCAATCTTCCACAGGTAAGTTACTAGGCACGTTCCTAGGGGTAAGTTATTTGAAATATATTAATGACTAAGGCTCGAGCTTTTGCTCGAGCCTTTAAATTTTCATAAGGTAAACAACTCTATGGCAAAAGCTTTTAACGGAAAATTGTTACTCTGTCACCCACCATCCATTGTCCCGAAGCAGCAGTTCCATCATCCCAACGTCCATGCCCATTACCTACTGAACCCCCGTTGCTAGTACGCCATAATACTGCTTTTGAAACTTTTCCAGTTCGATCATTTCTTACTTGAACAACTATGCCATCCCATTTTGTGTTTCCAAAGACTCCATCTACTTCATCAACACTAAAATTAAAAGGCTCTTGATGGATTCCAAGGGCCTGAGATATTAGGTAATGTACATGAATGGTTTTACACTTACAGAACTTATTAAACAATGAATCATGTTATGAAAAAGTTAGAGAGTTACGTTGGCCTAGTGGTAAAGTTGCTTGCCCTGATTGTAAATCAAATGAAGTGATTAGAAAAGGCTTTCATAACAAACATAAAGCGAGGAGAAGGTATCTCTGTCAAGGCAAATGCTGTGGTAAGTTTGATGATCTTACAGGAACTGTTTTTGAAGGACATCATCAACCATTATCTGTCTGGATTTTATGCTTGTACTTCATGGGGCTGAATCTTTCCAATCGTCAAATTGCTCAGGAGCTTGGACTGAACAAAGATGATGTGCAAAACATGACTAAGCAGCTTAGGGAAGGCGTTGTCGTCAAAAAAAAGACCCGATCTAAACGAAAAAGTGGAGATAGACGAAGTGTACATTGTAGCAGGGCATAAAGGATATCCGAAGAGTGTAGCGGCCAAAGGAAGACAAGGGCGTAGGCGAAGGCTAAAAGGAGCACGTGGTCGTGGTACAGCTGCCACAGACAAGCCACCTGTGCTAGGTATAATCAAGCGAAATGGTGAAGTGATAGTAAAAATGCTGGATAATGTAAGGCAAGAGACTATAAAACCAGTCATAGAGGAATATGTAGAGAAGGGAAGTTTGATTTATAGCGATGAGTACTGCATTTATAGTCGTTTAGAAAAATGGGGCTACAAGCATGAAAGTGTTTGCCATTCAAAGGGAGAATTTGCTAGAGATGATGATGGAGACGGATTTTGTGAAGTGCATACCAATACTATTGAAGGTTTTTGGTCATTGCTTAGATCATGGTTACGTCCTCACAGAGGCATCTCACAAGAGAATCTACCTTTGTACTTAGGTTTCTTTGAGTTCATTCACAACACTCGTGCTAGAGGTCGCACCTTATTACCGTCTCTGTTGGAGATTTTGCTAAGCCCTTGGAATCCATAAAGAGCCAATTAAAATACTTACCAAGGTCTCCTGAAGCATGGTCAACACTCTTTACATCAAAAACTCCTCTTCCAAGAATAGTTAAATTATCGCCCACTCTCCATTGCCATGGGTTAGCAGTTCCATCATCCCAACGCCCATGTCCATCGCCTACTGAGCCACCATTGCTACTGCGCCATAGTATTGCCTTTGCTACCTGACCAGTTTCATCATTCCTTATTTGAACATTTATGCCGTCCCAATCTGTGTTTCCTATAATTTCATCCACTTCAACAATGCTAAAATTAAAATACTTACCAAGGTCTCCTGAAGCATGATCAACACTCAATACTTCAAAGGTTCCTAAATTTTGAGCCTTTACACCAACAAATAGTGTACTTATAACAGTAATAATCAACAATACAAAGGGCTTAACATTAAAATTTAACCCTGAATTTGTGCTATATACGAACAACAAGTTTTTCATTATTTCATTCCTTAAGCTTGTATGAATTTGCTTTTCGCTCACAAGCTAAGGAAAAGTATAAAAGCTAGTTATCAGTCCGTTATCAGTCAGTTGTCTGAACTGTGATTAGAACAAAAGACTTTAAGGAAAAATTGTTACCTTATCACCTACCATCCATTGCCCGGGAGCAGCAGTTCCATCATCCCAGCGTCCGTGCCCATTACCTACTGAACCACCATTGCTAGTACGCCATAGTATTGCTTTTGAAATTTTGCCAGTTCGATTATTTCTTATTCGAACAATTATGCTATCCCATTCTGTATGTCCAAAGACAGCATCTACTTCATCAACACTAAAATTAAAATATTTACCAACATTTCCTTGAGCATGATCAACGCTCTTTACATCAAAAACTCCTTTTGCAAGGATTGTTATACTATCGCCCACTCTCCATTGCCATGGAGCAGCAGTTCCGTCATCCCAGCGCCCATGTCCATCACCTACTGAACCCCCATTGCTAGCACGCCATAATATTGCCTTGGATACCTGACCAGTCTCATTATTTCTTATTTGAATGTTTATACCATCCCAATCTGGATTTTCAAGAATTCCATCTACCTCTATAATATTAAAATTGAAATACTTGCCAATGTTTCCTTGGGCATGATCGACACTTAATACTTCAAAGGTTCCTATGTTCTGATTGGAGGTAGAATCTACATTTCCAATAAGATTTTCTGTACCGGGTGGAATAGTGTTGACACCGAGTGGCTCTGGCCAGCGCTCCTGTATAGGATCAGAATCAGCATACACACCACCAATAAAAATGAACGTAAAACTATTGAGTAGAAGAAAGATAAAAACAATGTTTGGCCAAAAGAATCTAATCATTAAATCTTATTTTAACCAAAATTAAGAAAAAAGGTAGCAGCAGGCACCCCTCTTTTCAATACCTATCCTCTCTTCCAATTCTTCTCCAATCTTTATCCCCCGTTGAATATGGAGTTTTATCTTTAGCTGGATTTAAATTTATACTTATACCAAATCTATTAGCCAACACACTACCTATTAGAATGAGGTAAGCATATTTGCCATACTGATTCCAAAACCCCCTTTGTCTATTTCTTAATGAATATTGCGATTCCATTTCTGTTTTAAAAGTTGCATCCAAATCACCCACTGAGAATTCACTAATATTAATTGCCATCAGTTCACAATCCCATGTCCTTAAATCTGCTCCAAACAAAGCAAGTCTTTTACATGCGTAACCAACTGAATATCCATCTTCAAGCTGAGGTGCACCCTTTATTTCAAAAAGTTCATCACCAGTTTGAATAAATATTGGTACTGGTATTGGGGCACTTCTTCTTTGAGCAAAAGTAGCAGTTAGAATCACCAAAAGCAAAAGCAAAATAACACTTTTTATCCTCATATTAAGAATTTAAACCTCATATACTCTCATTTACTATTCAAAACCGTACACTTGCCACCTTTTGGTGGCATAATCCACGACTTCATATAATCTGGTGGAATCCACTACCTTTGGTAGTGACCTAGTTCTAATGAATTTTGTGTCTCCTTTAGAAAAGACAAGAGCCTAACATTTCTATGCTAGGCTCTGTCTGGAAACATATAGATTAGATTTTGTTTCCCTTTTTATATTTAGAGGGTTAATTAAGGTTCAAAAAGGTCTTTTCCTTAATAGTTATGTTTGCTTCGGCAGCAGTTGAGCATTCTTTCAACTCCTGAAATAGTGTAGGGATCAAAATTCTGGCTCTATTTAAATTTCATTATTGTCCTAATAAAGATAGCTCACACGCTTGACATTGTAATAAAGGGTTGAGCTACAATCAGGATTGCTTCTACTACTGTGATCACCTTTACCTGAACGCTCAGTTACAGTAAATTTCCAAGTACCTACTTTATCGTCAGCACTTGGCCAATCGTCATCAAAAAGAGCACCTGAGATGCTAATACCATCATTATTTGCATAGTAAAGATCTTTGGTACTCGATCTATTTATGCTCACAAAAGTTCCTGAATTTTTACCCTGAGCATTGCCCTCAGAAATGCGCCAAACCTCACCACCGTCTATATTAAAGTTGCCATAAACCTCTACTTGGCCATCTCCACATGTGCCATTAATCTTAAACTCCTTTAAGGTTACTTGAATTCTTTCCCCTATAGGTGTAGCAGCTCTAGGGTTACACTTTTGCACTTTGTACTCGGTTATGTCACCAACACTTGCAACATTGCCTTTAAGGTCGCGTATTTCATAAGAAATAGGTACAGCTTGGGTAGCTTCAATAGGTACGAAGAACTTATTTAAGTCTAAAATAGCCGCTTTGGATGCTTCTTGTGAACCTCCAAATGAAATAAGAGTTTCTTGACTATTGTTGAGTATACTTTTATCTTCGTCGGTATAATCTGCGCCACCACTAAAAGCACCATAAGATGCACTCACAGCAGCAGACAAGCGTTCAAAGTTTTCTATTTCGGTACTGGTGAGTGAGTACATAAGTATGCGACCGTAGGTTACGGTTTTAACATATACAGGTAGGTTATTTGCTCCCATACGTCCTTGGGATTCTTCTTGCTCGAGGTCTGCTTTTGTTACACTACTAGCAAAAAGGTCTGCAGGTGTACCTATACTATCTTCACTATAGGAAATCTTAAAAAGGGGTTCAACAAAATTCACCATAATGGTGTGACTGCTAGCTTTACGTTCACTACCAAAGTTAAATGAAGCGTCTATTTTAGTTGATAATTTATCGTCATAACCTGCTGATATACCTACTTCGTTGAGCGATTGCTCATAGGAGTGAGCTTCCACACGGTTAAAAAAAACATTGCCGGGCACAACATCAATCTCACCTAGACGCGTATCGGCACGACGTATAAGTTCTGAGACAGCCTTGCGCATCGTTGCAGTAGTAGGATTGTCTACGGTTATGCTTGGGTTATCTATATTCAAATCTGTTGTTATGGTTATGGGGGAACGGGCCAAACGTACAGCTCTTAATAGTCCTTTCTCAATTTCATCACCTTGCAGTAAGGAACCTGGATAGAGCACATCGGTTGCTAGCCCAGCTAGCATGATGTCTTTATAGGTTGTCTTATTGGGATCTAGCTGTTTTGTTTCAACAGTACAATCATAAGTGGTATTGTCTTCTACAACAACTCCTTCTTTTAGGTCACGTGTATCTACATTTTGTACCCTTGGTGTTTCCCATGTGGGCAAGGCATTAGCATAGGCGTTAATTGTAGCTTTATTTTCTGGATTAGGGTTAGGATTGGGATTAGGATTGGGTGTTGCTTGTGTACTACAAGCAGTAAAAATTATGCTAATAATAAGAAATACTAACCATATAAAATGCCTTACTGTTAAGTTTTGAACTGATTCTAAACTTTTAGAAAATATATTTAGGTCTTTCATCATTTTATTCCTTAGGCTTGTATGGATTTGCTATTTGCTCACAAGCTAAGAAGAAATATAAAGACCAGCTATCAGTAGGCTATCAGTTAGTTATCAGTTGTTTCTCAAATGCCCCCAATTATAGGTACATCCTGATCTAAAATATCCTTTACCTCAATATCATTTACTGCTAAAAAGTCTGTAGCTATTCATGATAGAGGCAAATTTCTCACTATTTAAGACTTTAATTATCATTGATGGAAACCACTACCTCTGGTAGTGATCTAGTTAAAAGTTATATTGTGTTGACTTAAATTAATTTGGCATTAAGATTAATTTTGGTAGCAGCCAGTGCCTTGGATACGGGGCAACCTACTTTAGCTTCATTTGCATGCTTTTGAAAGGTGGCATCATCTATATTAGGAACATCTGCTTCTGAGTGTAATGTAATCTGGGTGATTACAAAATTGCCGTCTACTTGCTCGAGCTGAACTTCAGCTTCTGAAGCAACAGAATTAGGAGTATAACCTGCTCCAGCTAAAATGTTAGCAAATGCCATTGAAAAACAACCTGCATGTGCAGCTGCAATGAGTTCTTCAGGATTAGTGCCTGTGCCACTTTCAAAGCGAGAACTAAAGGAATATTGCCCTTCATAAGCCCCACTGCCAAGTTTGATATTGCCTGAACCTTCAGTTAAATTACCATTCCACTTAGCTTGTGATTTACGTTTAATCATTTTTGACTCCTTTGATTTTAGATAGTATCAGGTTTTTACTAGCGGTGCTAGGAGGTAAGCTACTGATATACTTTGTGAGTTTGCTCCTATCTAGGGCTGTGATTTGAAAGACTCTAAGGGAAAGTGGTTGCTAAAAGACAATTACCTAGGTGCCGACAAAATAATCAGGCTTGACTCACTGATCTTTGAATTACCTCTAAGTGACCTTTATGATAAAGTTACTTTTTAAGCTTTAAAACTGTAAACTCTGATTGTAGTTTTCAATAGAATAACTTAATAGGGTGAAAATGCTATATTTTTGCTCTATGAAGCAAATTTTTCTAGTAGCAACTTATATAAATATTCTTTCTATAGTAATAGTTGTATTTATATCATTGCACATCATCCCTAGAATCCAAGAAGATCCGCCTACAACTCAGGAAAACACACCTGTAACTCAGGAGGCTACAATCCAAGAAAATACACCCATAACTCAGGAACCTAACGCTCAGGAAAACATACCTGCAACTCAGGAGGCTACAGCCCAACAGAATACACCCCCACCCCGAGAAGATGCACCAACACCTACGCCTGAGAAAGTTGCTTGGCGTACAACAGTACAAAATCATTGTGGAGCTTGGCAACTAGAGGTAGACATTGATTCTATAATAAAAGCCAAAGACAAAACAACTTTGACAACTGCTCTACTTGATCTTGACCGATATTTTATCCCCTTACTTGTACCAGTTCATGGTGGTGGTCTTGACTCATGTGGGCGTAATCTTCTTATCCTTTCAGGTGATACTGGTAAGCTCTTTAAGCTTGACATGGCTAGTATGCAATTGAAGGGATTGCCAGTAATTTTGCCAGATAATGGTAAAGATGAGCTTACTACCTTTGCAGAAAGCTTTGAAAAAGAAATTCAAGTGATCTTGCATAGGTATAATGACATTGCGTTCTGGGTAGATAACAACGGGGACCTTTTTCTACTAGTATCGTATAGCTACTGGAATAATCAGGACGAGTGTTTTACCTCTAGGCTTGCTAAAACAAAGGTGACTAAGGAGTTAAGCGAACTTGACTCTCAAAACGTTGAATGGACTGTCTTTTTTGAAACTTTGCCTTGCTTTCCTCCTAAGCAGCTTAAAGGAACTACTTATGCTGGCAATCAGGCAGGAGGAGGAATTTACGCCTTAAATTCAGAGGAAATAGTTATTACTGTTGGTGATTATGATTTTGATGGCCGTAACACTGATCCTATGTACCCCCAATCTTTGGATAACCACTATGGTAAAACCTTTAAGGTAAAAGTTGAAGATGGTACTACTGAACTTTTAAGTATAGGGCATAGAAATCATCAGGGCATTACCGTTGATGACTTTGGGCATATTTGGTCTGTAGAACATGGCCCAGAAGGGGGTGATGAGCTTAATCTAATAAAAGCGGGTCTTAATTATGGCTGGCCTTATGTAACTAATGGTACTAATTACGGTAAATTTGAATGGCCTTTTTCCACAGCACAAGGCCGACATGATGGGTATGAAAAACCCATATATGCATGGACTCCTTCTATAGGTATTTCAAATATAGAGGTAGTTCGCGATTTTCTTGATTTATGGGACCAAGATCTTCTTATTACTTCTTTAAAAGGAAAAACTTTATATCGTATAAGAAATCATAATGAAAGAATTGTTTTTGCAGAGCCTATAGAACTAGGTAGTAGATTACGTTATGCACATTCTGCAGGTAACAAAACTATAGCAATACTTGCAGATGGCAATGAAAACAATGCCAGTATACTAATTTTAAGACCCTCTACTGAGGCTATTGAGAAAGAAGCTGAACGAATAGCAGGGGTCACAAAAGAAGTTTCAGATCAAGAGGATACTGAAATAGAGGCAGCATTTACAAGGTGCCTTGAATGTCATAGTAACCATGCTAGCAGTGCTGCTCCTAGCCTAAGAGGAGTTTACGGTCGGAAGGCTGGGTCAGGTAATTTCGATGATTACTCAGAGGCTTTAAACCAATCTAAAGTTTATTGGAATGGGGATGAACTATTTGAGTATTTAAAAGATCCAAATAGCTTTATTGCCGGAACATTAATGCCAAGTCCAGGCATAGCCAATGAGCAGACTTTAAAAGGCATAGTAGAAGCATTAAAAGATTATTAACAAAATTGGTTAACAATAAAATTCTGATAGCTCTTTTTTCTGCTCACTGCTTGGTTTGGCTTTTGGAGGTGCTCGAGTTATAGCAAAATCAACAAGATTTTTGGCACTGATTGGCTAGCTCTATAGAAACACGTTGCGTTCAGATCTTTATACTGATTTTAAGACTTACCACTCAGCTAGTGTGCGGTCACGCCACTCTTCAATAGAGTTTGGTTCTTCACCAAGTTTATACTTGGGTATAGTTACCTGCATTATTATGTCGATGCTAATTGCTCTATATCACTTACCGGAGAGCAAATTTCGACGAGTGTTCCATCAGGGCAGTGAACATAAGAAACTGTTTGCCCCCAAGGTTTTGACTCAGGGGCTTTTAGTTCTACAGCACCAGCATTTAGAGCTTGATTATGAGCTTTAGAAACATCATTAGTTACAAAGGCAATTTCTATGCCAAGAGGTTTTGATGAACCACTGGTTTTAATATAGCCGGCAGGTAAATTCGTTGCGCCAAGTTCATGTGATGCAAAAGCTAGAGTAGTTTCACCAGTATTTAATTCACCATAGGTACCTGACTCATGCATAAAACGCCTCGAGAAACCAAATGCTTTTTCAAAAAAAGAAATGGACTCTTCTACATTAGGCACGTAAACAATTGTGTAGCCAAACTTCATTATATTTACTGGTTGACAAAGCCCTCGAGCTCTTCAAAAGTACCCACACCAGCATGACCACCAACTATAGTTGCTACGCTAATGCTTTGAGATTCTATAGCGTTATAAACGCTGCTTGCTCCAGAGGGGAAAAATTGAAAGGGTAAGCCAGGGCTGTATATGTCAACCACAAAGAGCATCTCTTCATTGGGCAAATGTACCATTACGAGGTCATTTGCGTGAGGATTTTCCATATGATAAATGTTTATGGGATGGGCAGTGTCTGAAAGGGTATAAGGAGCATTTAGGGGTACAGATTCAATATTTGCTTCTTGAGGGTTCTGCTCGAGTTCATCAGGCAACACAGTAGAAGGGGCTTTGAATACCTCTGCTATAAAATCTACACTTATCTCACTTATTATTACTGGAATACCCCTAGCTACAAATGTTCTAAGTCCACCAGAATGATCTTCGTGAGAATGGCTAGCAATTACATAGCTAATAGATTTATCTGGAAACTCACTGGCAATCCAATCAAGTATAGCTTTGCTACGAGCCTCATAAAGAGGCGCTTCTACTACTACCAAGCCATTTTCTTGCTCAACAACCATAGAATGATGGCTACCACCAGTTAGATGATAAACACCCGGTGCTAGCACCTCAGCATTTACAGTAGAGTTATCACTTCCACCTTGGGGTATGCCAAGTGCTTCAAAACCTAAATAAAACTGGGAGCTTATTTTGCCACGCAGAGCAAAGTCCTCGCTGTACATAGAGCCATCAGTTTCAGGAAAGCTAAAAAACTCATCATCTAAATCTAGATTTACCTGAACAGAGCTTCGTTTCTCTTCATGTATAATATGCTCGTTTAAAGCTAGGTATACCTCTCTAGGGAAAAATATACCACCCTCTGTCATTTGCCAATCTAAATAAAAAGCCTCCAATGGCACATCACGATGCAAATAGTGATTTTCTAAGGTGGTAGCTTTGGCAAGTTGACCGGTAGCAGCATTTACATAGAGTGTAATAGGGTGTATTTCGTCTTCTACTACTAGTAAGTGGTGTATAGAACCATCGAGTAGTTGCACACCACCAGCAGAAACAATAGAAGGATCATCTAAAGCATCTAGTAGAATAAGATGAGGATTTAATAGGCGTTGTTGTTTGAGCAAAGCTGCCCAGCGTTCAGAACTCATAGGGCGCTCGGGGGCACCAAATAAATTGTCTGTTCCTGCAATGTAACCAGATGTGCCAACTATGATATCGCTGTACACTTGTGGCACACTGAACCCAAAAGCCCTAATAGTATTTTCATAGTCCAAACGCAAGCGATCTTGTGTAAGATCATAGTTTAGATTGGCTGTAAAATTATTGATTTCCATAACAGGATCGTAAGGTGTAAGCCCTTCGCCTTCCATCCAACGTGTTCCTGACGCTTCTATTTTAAACGAATCTAAAGTTCCCAGCGCTTGGTGACCACCTACACCTACAAAAGCCTTTCCTAAGGGGCTAAGGTTATCTTGAGCTAGGGTGCTATTTACAAGAAATATAGCTAATATAATACTTACTAATTTAAGTTTCATTTTTATTTCCTTTCAGGTTTGAACAGGTGTTAAAAGTTGTTTTGAAAAATTCAGGAGTAACTAATGCCTATAGGGGCACTAGCGAATTCCTCTGTAACTTCTTCATCTCTCATAATTTTGCCTTTTTAGGTATAGAAGAAACCATTTTATGCTTGAATATTACTTTTGCTATTGGCTCATCTGGATTACCAAAAAGACTTGTCCATGAGCGTCGTAAGCGCTCGACTTCTAAGAAGCGTTCAGCTGGCGTACGGTCACTCCACTCTTCAATAGGGTTTGGTTCTTCTCCAAGTTTATATTTATGTACCGTTAACTGCATTATTCTGACTCTAACTGCTCTATATCACTTAGAGCTCTAATTCTACCAACAGTCTTTTTATTTTGTATCAAACTTTCTTTATCTATTAAAGTGAGCAATAAACCATCAACTTCAATATTAACACGTTTGAGATAAGCCTCAGCAAAACTCACACCGGGTAAATCTGTTAATAAATCAATTCGGTTAGGTTCATGCCCTAACTGAATTATCATGCCGGCTTCAAGAAAATCCTGAGGACTAAGGCCTAGCGAACCAAAGCCAAACTCTTCTAGGACAAGCATCATAGCCTCAGCATTTTTTTGTTTATCTCGAGCCACAAATCTAAATCCTTGGTGTAACGTGGATAGCTGTGTATAGAAACAGCAATACCACCAACAATTAAGTAAGGCACATCATATTTATGCAAAAGAGCCAAAAAGTCTTTAAAGTCCTGTGTGAGCATCAAGTTTTACGCCATTTGGTTATCGGAGAGCAAATCTCAATAAGTATTCCGTCAGGACAACGAACATAGGAAACAGTTTGCCCTAGCAGGATTAGCAGGGTCAGTAATGAGTGTATAGTTATTTGAAGTCACGACAAGGCTGGTGTAAAATCCCACAAAAATGCTATACACACCATCAGCTAGTTCTTGAACGACAGGTTCGTTTTGAGCTAGGACGCCATTGGTACTAAGAAATATAGCTAATATAATACTTGCCAATTTAAGTTTCATTTTTATTTCCTTTCAGGTTCATTAAACTTGGGTCCGACTAACTAAGATTCCTAGTTTCCTTTCTACATAATTTCACCTCTACTCTTCTGATTCTATGTCAACTTCGATAGTGGATTTACTAATTGTTCTACCACCTCCTTGAAACTCGAGCATCCAACCGGGATATTCTGGTGGCAAAGCACTAACTTCATCAAGTCGCTTTAGCTCGTCTTCACTGAGTTTAATACTAGGTGCTTTTAAGTTGTCCTCGAGCTGCTCCATTGTTTTTGCACCAATTATGACACTAGTTACTACTTTTTGATGTAGTAACCAAGCTAGAGCAATATTAGCAACAGAAGCATTATAACTTGTTGCAATCTCACGCATTACATCAACTGCATCAAAAGCCCTTTCTTTGTTTATAGGTGGAAAATCAAAACTAGCTCGCCTAGTTCCAGCAACTTCTTGACCATCACGGCTAAACTTTCCACTGAGCAAGCCACCTGCCAAAGGACTCCACACCATTAGTCCTAGCTGTTGATCATTGAGTAAAGGAACAAGCTCACGCTCGAGGTCACGTCCAGCAATAGTATAATAAGCTTGTAGTGACTCAAAGCGTGCCCAGCCTTTATTCTCTGAAAGACCAAGTGCTTTCATAAGTTGCCATGCTGCTAAGTTAGAAGCACCGATATAACGTACCATTCCCTGTTTTACCAAATCATCAAGGGTAGCAAGAGTTTCTTCAAAGGGAGTTAACTCATCAAAACCGTGAATCTGGTACAAATCAATATAATCAGTTTGTAATCTTTTTAAGCTAGCCTCAATTGCTTTGGTAATATGCACTCGTGAAAGCCCTATTTCATTAAGGCCCGGTCCCATCCTGCCACGAACTTTCGTTGCTAGGATAATATTATCTCGCTTACCTTTAATTGCTTCACCTAACAGTTTTTCAGATTCCCCCTCAGAGTAAACATTGGCAGTGTCTATAAAATTGATGCCTGACTCAAGTGAACGTGCCACTAGATCATTAACAACACTCTGACCTTGCTGACCAATAACTTCCCAGAAACCCTTTCCCCCAAAGGTCATAGTACCAAGACAAAGCTCTGATACATATAATCCTGTTTTGCCAAGTATTTTATAACGCATAGTTTTCTGCTACCTTTCTCATATGCACAAGCGCACTCAAAATTCTAAATCCTTTACAAGTAACAAACGCATTAATCCTGTTATCGACAAAATCATAAGCCATAAATTTACACTCCACCAAAATGGGTCGAAAGTCAACCGGATAACCCAAAACGATATAGCCATTACTCCAGCACAAAACATTAATGTGAGGGATATGATACTCAAAGTTTTCTGCCTGCAACCACTCATTGGTACATATCTTGCCGCAAGGCCTGTAAATGGTAGCTTTCCTTAATTATTCGCCATAAGAACAAAAGGGTTAGAATAGGGAAACACAAGTTTTATTGTGCAAAAACTTTTTATAGATGGAGTGTTTCCCATAATGACTGTAGCAGAAAAAAAGAACAAGTTATCAGAATAGAGCAAGAATGCTTTGATGAGACTCTAAATGAAAAGTTAAAAGAGACTTTAGAAACAGAAATTAAACAAGTAGTACAAACAACTATAGAAGAAGCACTAGAAGAAGAGCTAGATGAACATCTAGAAAACCTTCCTAAAGGGGAACGTCCTAGACGTAGTGGTCATTACACACGAGAATTAGATACTGAACATGGCAGAATAGAAGATTTGAAGGTACCAAAGCTAAGAAGTGGCAATCAAGATCGTTCATGGAACATACTGACTCGCCACCAACGTAGCTTAGCAAGCTTGTTTGTGTTGACTAGTCAAATGTATTTTCTAGGATTATCGTTACCAGACATACAAATAATGATGTGTTTG
Organism: Trueperaceae bacterium; assembly: GCA_965224855.1. Taxonomy (GTDB): domain Bacteria; phylum Deinococcota; class Deinococci; order Deinococcales; family Trueperaceae; genus CBDCVN01. The sequence goes on from CBDDAI010000002.1 coordinate 158,440, forward strand.
TTGCTAGGAGAAGCACTATCCCTGAATGCCATAAACAGAGTGAGTTTAAAGGCCCAAGAACAGATGGAGATTCATAGACAAGCTAGAATAGAGAAAACACCTGCATACATAGTAGTAGATGGGGTATGGGTAGATATAATGTATCCTACGGGAGAAACAAAGATAGATGAAGCAGGGAGTGAAAGGAAATGTCAGCAGGTAGAAAGAAGGGTAGTGCTAGTAGCAATGGCAGTATGGGAAGATGGTACGAGAGAAATAATACATTATGAAGTAGCAGAAGGGGAAAGTGAAGAGACATGGGAGGAGATGTTCAAAAACATGATAGAAAGGGGATTAGATGCCAGTAAAGTAAGAATAGTAAGCAGTGATGGGGCAAATGGCTTAGCAAAAGTAATAGAAGAATACTTACCAGAGGGAAGACAACAAAGATGTATAGCACACAAGGTTAGAAACATAGAGCAGAACTTAGAATACAACAATTTGAAGAAAGAAGATGAAGAGGGCAAGGAACTAACAGAAGAAGAAGCAAAGGCAAAAAGGAAAAGTGAAATCATAGAAGATGCGTATGAGGTGTATGAAGCAGAAACAAAGGAAGAGGCGGAGAAAAAACTAGAGGAATTTGAAGAGGAGTGGAAGGATAAGGAACCAAAGGCAGTGAAGAACTTTCTTAGGGGGAAAGAAAAAACGTTAGAGTACTATGATGAACCAGAAGAGATGTGGAAACACATACGTACCACAAATCATTTAGAGCGATTTTTTCGAGATTTTAGGCAAAGGTCTGATGAGATAGGGGCATTTCGGAACGAGGCAAGTTGTTTAGGGATAATTTTCATGTTATTACGTTATCAACAAGCTAAGTATCGGCGTTAATGCTATGGCGAATAAATCGGGAAAGCTACTGTAAATGCAAAAAGTAGATCAATAGGCAAAAAAGACCAATTCCAAGCAACCATTACTGGATTTTTATAATCAGAGTACATCAGCTCAGGAGAAATGTTGATGACATTGAATAGTACTATGGTTGCAAATATCCAATACCCAATCATTCCTAACTCTGTAATAGTCAGCAAGAACTTCAATAGGTACTATCTTTAGCAGGACAACTACTAAAGGCAGTAGTGCCTTAGCTTTTTTTCAGAGTTACATAAGAAAACGCACAGATTGCAATAAGTACTATTTCTATTATAACTGGTCTGAGCACCTCAATATTAGAACCATCAAGTACTAAACCAAAAATTCTGCCAATTAAAGCAACAGTTAAAAATATTCCAACGATTAGCACTGGTTTGGCATGCCCCTTAAGTGCTGCACTGGCAAGTAGTATACCCATAGTCACAAATGTGCCACCAATAACTGATCTGATTGTAGCCAGTCCTACAATGCCCTCAGGAGTTAGTGAAAGTCGAGCTAGTACTGCTTCCCCACTCGGATTGATCATAAATACCAATCCAACTGCTAGAAATAATAATCCTAAGATTCCAGGTAATATTCTTGCTAAAATTTTCATATCATCTCCTTAATTATTTAATTAATTTGGTTGTTCAACCTTCTTGGCAAATTGTGTGCCAGAATTATTCCGTTGATACTTTCTAATAGCATCCCAACTTAGATAAAGAAATAGACTAGAAATACTTCAGATTCATTTTTTAGATAATTTACCTGTTTAACAGGTTGTATTAACAAAAATAGGATTTAATATATTACTATAGTGATCTTTTCAGACATCACTGGTGGGTCATGAGGAATATGGGCATGATTACCGAGCAGGATTTGTAAGGTGTGAAGTCCGGGCTCGAGCTCTAACACGACCTCTGTTTGCCCACCACCAAAGTGCTTAATCTGATCTGTGCTGGGTAAAGGAAGTCCCAAATCTATTTCAGGGTCATCTATGAGCAAGTGATGATGTCCAGTATTATCACGCTCGACACCAGCTGGTGCTACACCCATACCATTCAAACCAAAGTGCACAGTTACGGGACTTTTAACTTTGTCACCATTCTTAAGAATGATGAAGTAAGCTTCTGCCCCTTCTGGAGAAGGTGAGACTGAGTTGCTTTCATCCTGAGACCATGTTGGTGCTAGAATAGCTATAGAAATTAGCCAAACAATCATACAAAATGGTTTTCTCATAATTAATACTCCTTAAGTTAGAACCAAAGAACTTGTATTAAATTCTGAATAGTTCATTCTTTTCCAAATACTTTTTTACCAAAGACATAAGAGCAAATCAATAATACTAGTGCTACTGTTGCTGAGATAAATTCACCATCATTTACATAAAGATGTGCTGATATGGCAAGTATAAAATTAAAAAAGAACCCTGCATAAGCCAACTCTCTTAAAAATTTGGATTTCCTAGTTAAGATAGCAAGAATACCTAAAACCTTAGCGGTTGCTAATGGATAAATTAAGTAAGTAGGATATCCCAATCTGGAAAATGTTTCACTTACAAATTCATGATTAAAAATATACATGCCTGCAGACATTAGCATTAGAGCAGACAATAAACCAGTTGTAATCCAATAAATAATCTTGTTCATACTTTCCTCCTAAGAAAGATTTTTTGCGAACCACTGTTGTAAAGGAGCAGCTTGCTGACATATTTCAAAACATGTTTCTATAAGACTAGGTGAATAGAGTTTGTTTCTTGGAATGCTTTTTGTTGTATAAAGACCTTTGTACTTTAGAAGGTCTGCTTGTGGATGGTCGTTGTCATAACCTCGAGGAATCCTTTTATAACTTTCACTTGATAGCTTTAACCTAACCTCCTCAACATCACTTAAAGCTTGACGTAAAGCATTAGCTTTTTTAGTATCTGCCACCGCCTCACGATAAGGTTCTAATAAATGCTTAGGAAAAATATGCAGGCCACCACCAATCCATGCCTCATCTGCTGTCATGTGAAAATAGTAGCCGGGGCACTCGGTTTTTTTGCCTGAACCTTGCCAAAAGATTATGCCCACATTTGTTTTGTAAGGCTTTTTATCTTTAGAGAAACGCACATCTCTGTAGATGCGCATTAACGAGCCACTACCATTAGTGCGTACGTCATAGTTTATTTGTGGGGAGATGCTTTGCAAACGGCCACCCAATTCTTCTATAAAAGCAATAGCAGGTGCAACTATTTCCTCTTTGTATAACTCCTTTCGTTCATTGAACCAGCTACGCTCATTATTATCTTTTAAATCTCCTAGAAAAGTAAGTGCCTTTTGGGAAAAACCTCTGAATTCAGCCATGTTGTTCTCCTGACCTTGCTTTTATTACTCCAACAACAATTAGTCCTACATATAGCACCAAAAAGGTTACCTGAGGCAATAAATTAGCTAACGCTTCTTGCTCTAGCACAAAACTTGATATGACAAAAAAGAGGAAATTCCCTGTGAACACTGTTGCAATGAAAACAGCAACTAGGCTAATTTTCTTTGGTTGAGCAAAAAATGCACCTCCAATAAGGATTATTGCAGATGCCAACATAAACCAAGTTGTTTGATGGAGAAACAAAAAAACTGAATGTTTTATGATGCTAGGTTCTAACTCAGCTAATGTAGATTGATGACCAACATAGGCGTGACCAATGGCGGCCATTATGGCTAGGATACCAGCAAAAAAGAAAAAGTGGTTTTTTATCATTCTTTAACTTTCTAGTTCCACAAACTTAGACAGTATTCCTTTCAGTAATTCATTAACGTAAGTCAAAGTTTACCTCTAATGATGCAACTCTTCAGAAATGGGTTGTGACACTTGGTTTTTGCAAGCGTAATAAGTAATTGCAAAGCCTCATTAACAGAGCGTTCATCGTAGACTCCAGTGATGCAAACTTTATCTTGAGAAACAGGCAAATCGAAGTTTGTTGAAGCCTTTATTAGGTAGTGTGCTTGGATTTGTCAAAAACCCGACCAATCCTCCAGTACAAGCTTAGGGATACGTTCAAAGTCTTGCCTATTCCGTGTAACAAGAATTACATCATGGACAAGGGCAGTAGCAGCAATCTGTAAGTCTTGAGTCCCTACTCGAATTTTCTGGCTCCGCAGTTCTTGGAATGTGCGCTCACAACCTAAATCAAATGGAATGACAGGAACTGTACTGAAAAACAATACTGTCTCCATAAACTTTTTATAAGCATGGACACGACGCTCACTTTCTGAACGCTTCGCCAGTACTGCTAAACGTCCACGTATCATCTCTTCCACAGTAATTACACTCACAGCCAATGTATCAGGTGGAAATGATGCTAATCGTGCTTTAATAGGTTTATGCCCTCTTTCAAGCAAACTAACATGATCCGTATCCAATATCCGCTGAATCACTATAAAGTATTCCCAAGTCTTCCATGAGTGATTTCCTCTATGAAGTTATCAAAATCAGGGTCGTCAGCTGATCGTCCAAATGCTTGAAGCCAAGGGTTTAGATTATCATCAGCCCGAACTTCAACTTGCACCACTTTTGCCGATGTAAACCATTTTTCTAGAACTTGTGCTACTTTTTCTAATGCAGCTGCCTCTGTTGGGGCAACGGTTCGAAGTTCTGGTATTCCCATCGGTTCTGCTTCATAGTGATTATCAGCTGTTGTTTTCACAATTATAGGATATTGCATAACCGCTTCTCCATTGAAATGTATTTGGTTCAGCTATTTTCATAATGCATGATAGGGGTATCTTTTGACAAGTATTACCAAATTTACCCCCTAACGGTACCAAGTTCAGGGACACTAAATATATCAATGTATAAATTGGACATATCATAAGTCTACTCCAGATTTTCAACAGAATGATAACTGATTTGGTATGCACCAAAACAGAGTTACACAGTGTATCAAGTTATTATACTCTCATTTCTACTTCGTAAAACTTTCGACCTTTTCCTGACAGACCTTTTCGGTCAAGTTCTTGAGTTTGATCACTCGTGCTGAAAGATATTCAAGCTCCTCTTTATTAATTGTATAGCCTTTTTTGTATCGAGAATCGATGTATGCTGTTTGCAACAAACTAAAATGGTGCTTTTCTTTTGCTGTTTGTTGAGGAAATATTTTTTTGTATTCCAAGTTCAGCGTAGAAGCTATTTTTCCTAATTCTTCCAAATTATGTGTTTTGTGTTTATAGCCTGTAAAAACTAGAGTTAAGGTATGATAATAACGCTCTGTTGCTTGGTGAAGTTGAAAAGCTGCTATTTTATGATCCTTATCTTTAAAAGCATATTTAAACTGTCTAAAGAACCCATTGGCACTTTCAAACCACTCATCAAAATAGTCTTGTGCTTGTTGCTTTATTTCTTCAATACTCAATTTTCTTTTTCGAGCTAATTGCTTTCTCTTGGATGTATACAGCAAAATACCTTCAGTTTTGATATCATTAAAAAAGTAATTACCTTCAGATAGTTGTTGGTTGACAAATTCTACTCCTTCGTATATTGGACTAATAGGAGTGAGCAACCGTAATTTATTTAGCTTTTTGGTAATGCCATAAACAAATGAAAAGTTATCAGCGTATCTATTTTTACTTAGAATAATCAACAAGTCATAATCTGATTGGTACTCATAAATAATCCCATCCTCTTCATACCTATCAGAATGGACATAGTTACCTGTTGCATAGCTGCCAAAGAGAATTATCATCTCTACTTCTTTGTATTCAAGTAGTGTTTTGACTATGCTTTTCAATTCGTCTTTTTTCTCTTTGGGCAAATGGGATAATGATGTTTTCATGCTGAAAAATAAAGAAGTGCTCGAGCACCTCACAATGCTCTCTAGAAGTAAAATCATAATCTTTAGCAGCACTAAATTTTACTAGAAACTAGAAGGTTCACATTGTAATAAGCAAAGCTACAGAAATATCTAACCTTGTTAGTGTCTAACCTCTAGTTAAAGCTAGTACTTGGAATATACCGAACTCAACTTGTTGAATTATGTCTAAAGGAAGTTGACTTATACGCTTTGTCAAGAATGAGCGATCTGTAGTTATAATTTGTGTCACATTGATGACAGAATCTTTGGCTAAACCTGATTGTTCTTTAGCCAAAAAAATGTTACCAGGCATTTTGGCTTGATGTAAATTAGAAGTAATGAGCACAACAATAACTGTTCTAATCTTGCTAAGGTTGTAAGTATCAGCTTGCATCACAACTACAGGACGCCTATAACCGGGTTCAGACGCAAGTGGCTCAGGAAGCTCTACCCACCAAATTTCATTCCTTTTAATTACCATTCTTCCCTAGGTAAGGAATTAATTTGCATACGCATAATTGTGGGATCAAGAGCAGTTTCCCCAATATCCTCTATTGCTAAATTAATTGCTTCAGTAAGCTGTTCTTGACAATGTGCTTCAAGATAGTCTCGTAATGCACGCACATAAAGTTCACTACGAGATATGTTCAAACTATGAGCAAGTTCTTCAGCAGATCTAAAAACATTGTCTGGTATTGAAATAGCTGTTTTCATATTTCAAGTATAACTATAGTTATACCAGGTGTCTAGCAAAGGAAGACATCTGGTTCATACATAAACATCCCATTTCTTTATAGCGTCACATACCTTTTCAGGGGCATCTTCTTGCCAGAAGTGACTAGCCTCTAAAAGTAACATCTCGTGGTTAGGAAAATATTCTTGAAAGCGTCTAAGTTCAGCATCTCTAAAAGCAAAGTCTTTTTGCCCCCAAGGGAAAAGTACTGGGATGTTGTTTAGCTTACTTAAACCAGCTTCAACCTCACTTAGATAATCAGCAGCCTTTATGAGCTGGTGCGGAAAGATAGCGGTTTGCTTGCGGTTATTCCTATTTTTAAAGGGAGCAAGATAGAGTTTGTACACTTCAGGGTCAAGCTTATTAACCAAGCCTTCTTTCAAGAAAAAGCGCACTACACCGTTAAAAAGGTAAGCTATAGTGTGACCAATGGGACCACCCATTAACGCACTAAACATTTCAAAACGTTTATTTCCAACTAAAGGCCACGCCCACGTGTTACCTATAACAAGTCCTTTCACAAGTTCTGGGTGTCTACCTGCCAAGCCTAAACCTATTGGACCACCCCAATCTTGCATAATAAGGGTGAAATCTTGAAGCTTTAGAGTGTCTACAAACTGCTCGAGCACCTCGCTATGCTCTCTAGGAGTAAACCCATAACCTTTTGGGGCCGTTGACAAACCAAAGCCCGGATAATCAGGTGCAATACAGCGAAAATTATCCCGTAACCCCAAAATCATCTTGCGGTAAAGCAAAGACCAAGTGGGATTACCATGAAGCATTAACAGGAGTGGTCCTTGGCCTTCATCGACATAATGAATATTAATACCTTTATCCAAGTCAAGAAAATGATGCTCGAAAGGATAAATAGTTTTAGGAATATCAAAGGCTAAATTCATACGACTAAACCTATTTCCTTTCATAAAAATTACAAAGCAGTAGCTTATTAAACACGATACTGCGCCATAACTACTATGTCTTGATATTGTCCGTCAATTACTCTTGCATAACGTTTAACACCTTCTTGAACATAACCATGTTTTTTATAGAGATTTATAGCTGCTTGATTGTCTGCAAAAACTTCTAGAGGATGTTTGGAAAATAGTTATAAATCCTATCCCACACTAAAATTGTGGCGAGTCATGAAAAATACTCTTTTCTAAGTCTTAGACACAATTCTACTTAGAATATTTAAACAACCTCTAGCTCTAAACGTTTCAAACCACTTTCCCAAGTATGTTGAATAATGCTTGTTAAAAGCTTATCACCAATCCCTTGACCTCTATATTCAGCAATTATGCCCATACCAAGACTCCCAACATGCGTCATAGTTAAATGGTCTACAGGAATAATATCTGCCCAACCAACAATTTGCCCATCACATACAGCAACGTATTGAGCATAATTATTTTCAATATTGCTTTGGATAAATTCTCGAGTTTCTTCAAAAGGTGGTGGTTCAACAGTTAAGATATACTTCTTTTCTTTTGCCACACTAGCAAGGGCAGACCAAAAACCTTTTGCATCTTCAATCTCAATTTTTCTGATAGTCATATTCATAAGCTGTGTTTCACATCAGTATCATTCATCAAGAATCACCACAAATGCTCAACTTAAGCAATTTGCTAGATTGCATACGCAACATTTAGTACCATTGTTGTGGAACTGCTAAAACCTAGGACTTTTCGTAAATACGGAAAATTTTGGGTCTTGATAGCCTCAAAACCTTTCCGTTCATATAACTGCTTTGCTCTTGGGTTTGTGTTAATTACATCTAATCGAATCTTATCGTATTTGTTTTCACGTGCATACTTGACAATTTCATCAAATAGTTTACTACCAACACCTTTACCTCTAAATTCACTATGAACAGCTATACCATCCATTAGCAATTCTCCGGGTGCTAGCTTCCTTTCATAAAGGCTGAATATCAATGCTGCCCAATTACCTTTAAAAATCCCTAGTTGTGAAACTAAATCACTGTATGTGATTCCCCCTGTCAATGAACCTTTTGGCGTATGAAAACCTGTAATGCCTATGAGTTTATTATTACTTAGAGCAATAATTGCATATTCTGGTACCAAGCAGTTTTCCAGAAGGGAAATACGTTCCTTATCAGATCGCACAGCTACTGCGAATTTTTGACCGAATGCTTCATTGTATAAAAATGCAGCACTGGGCCTGTAATCTTCAGGTAAACCTCTTTGAAACATCAATTCGCTAGTATCCATTGCAATCCCTTTTTCATGAAGTTTTACTATAGTCTTTCTGTAACAGCAATTTAAAAATCATGAAGTGAGTTACTAGTAAGGCAGGAACTATAACTGCTGGTATAAAGTAAGCTGCTCCTAATTGAGCATCAGAGCGAAGGCCTTGAAACAAAGCGTTAATTAAGTCCAGAAAACCTTCAATGTTGAAGATCCAAACTAGTGGTATTGCTATTACCCATTTAAAATGTAATGCTACTAGTGCTATTAAAGCAAGCACTGCTGCTAGCAAATCACCATAGGCAGCAGGATTTGCAAAACTTGGGTCTAAAGTTTCTGCTGCAACACCTGGTACAAGAAATGCTAAACCAATGTACCTGAAAGTGTGAAAGAGCAATAAAGGTTTTAGTGCTTGTGCTCGAGGTAAAGACTTTAAAGCTGGCATAACATACCAGCTAGCTATTAAACTATAAGAAATCAGCCCTAAAACTAGACTGAGTGGTAAAAACAAATCTATTTGCATAATTATAACGGTCCTAACTTATAAAGTGTTAAAAACTTTCTACCTGCAGTAATTATTCAGATGATAACTCGTTCCTAGGTTCTGCCTAAAAACGCAATACCCAAGTGCTCTGCCTTCTGTAAAAATCAGATCTTCCTATGAGCAACTTCACTCAATACTTCTGAAATCCACTGGCTAATGCTTTTGCCACTTTTTTCGGCAGCTGTGGCAACAGCAACATGAACTTCTGGCGGAACTCGCAAGATTAACTCGCCAGAATAAGGTTTTTGGGGGGCTTTATTAATCTTTTTGCACGTTTCCAAATAGTCATCCACCGCTTCTTCGAAAGCAGAGCGGAGTTCACTAACTGAATCCCCATGGAAACCTACTACATCACTAATATTTGCAACGTGGCCTACTAAGCATTGGTCTTCATCACTGTAAATGATATGAGCTGTATAATCTTTGTAGGTCATTATGTTCATGGTTTCACTCCTGCTTGCTCTAAGAAAGCTCGAGCATCAATAATTTGGTAGGGCTTAGCCTCCTTAGCGGGATGTGGACGATGAAAAGTACCCACAACACCATTAAGAACAAATCTAACTCGAGAACCTCGGCCTTCTATTACTTCTGCACCTGCTGCAATGAACAACGCTTCAATACGTGCCCAATCTAAAGTTTTTGGTACAGGCGTTGTAAATATAGCTGTTAGTGTTTTTAGATGCTTGTTGCTCATTGGTAAGGTAATGATACTTATGGAAAATGACTATAACCAAGAGGTAATTATGCTAGAAATTCTAATAAAACTTCTGCAGTATTGCTCAACTTGCATACTGATCATGACGACGCAGCCATGCCATAGTGTAAGGCAACTCACTCTCATCACGCCCTTTAGGAACTAGGTCAAGGTAGTGGTAGGCTCCATTTAGCATATCTAGCCCTCGAGCATAACAAGAGTATGTATGAAACACATCTTCATTTTCATCTTTGTAAAACACACTTATCCCGGGAAGTTCAGTTGACTTGGACTTATTCTCTCTATAATTATAATTAGTTTTTCTGGCCTCTAAGTCTTCTTGGGAAAAGGACACTTCGTAATCGTAATTAAAATCTGAATCTAATGAAGAAACCCACTTAAAATCCCAGCCCATACGATCTTTATATGAATCCAGTTTTTCAAGTGGGGCTCTGGAAATAGCAATCATGCTCACATCACGGTGGTTTAGATGCACAATTATGTCATTGAAATTATCAGCCCAAAAGGAACAGCTTTTACAACCCTCTTCCCAACTGGGATCGAACATGAAGTGGTAAACTAGCAACTGATCCCTGCCCTCAAAGAGCTCTGCTAAGGTTTCTTTACCATTGGGTCCATTAAAGACATACTCTTTATCAACCTTTACCCAAGGAAGCTCACGTCTCTTTTGACTGAGCTGGTCGCGCAAGCGAGTAAACTCTTTTTCTTTGACTAAATGTTCTTTACGAGCAACAAGCCATTCTTCTCTAGAAACAACTTTTTGCATAAAACTTCTCCTTAAGATTGTATGTCATGTGTCCAAATACTTTTCAAGTCCATTTAATCCGTTTTCTAGAGTTTTCTTCATTTTTCCTTTCATCAGGCCACTTAACCATCCCATTGGTGATTTCATTCTGTACCAGAGTTCCTGAATTAATTTAGTATTTTCCTTATCTTCTTTGAAAGAAAACTTGCTGCGAAGAATAGCTAGAGGGACTGATGACTCTATGAATTTCAATTCAAATGATTCTTTATCCTTCCAATCAATTATTTCTTCTTTAATGAATCCCTTCTTAGGAAAATCACAATGTCTCTGAGTTCCTACTCCTGATTTTTTATCTGAGTCAAATCGAGAAGTTTTAATTTCAGGATTGTAATTTGAAACATTCCCAAATTCTAATGCAACTACTTCCCATACTTTCTCCAAAGGTTGGTTAAGTGTTTTTTCAACTTTTAAGTAAATTGGTTTTCCCATTTTTCTTCCTCTTTTGATTTCCCTACAATAGAGACAGTTCCATTTCTGCACAGCAATATTGTTAATAAAATTTTAATCAATTTTCGCAAAATGCCTTTACTGCATCCATATCCTTTGCAATTGCCTTTTTTACAATCCCCTTTACCAAAGGGTTTATTAATCTTGGGAATAATTTATATGCTTTGGCATCCATTATCATTGTTAATTCTGCTTGTCCTTCTTTGGGCTCAACAGTAAATAAAGTGTCCCACACAGTTCCATGACTATCAGTTACGATTCTAATGCTGTCATTCTCAGTATACTCTGTTACCTCGAATTCCTCAGTAACTTCTTTACCTCTCATAAGGCGTGTTTCACGAAATCGAGCACCAACTCCTGATTTAATATCAGATAGTATTTCAACCTTTACAATATGTGGAACCGCCTGTGAGAAATTATTTATGTCTGCTACAGTTTTAAATACTGTCTCAATAGGTGCATTTATAGTTCTTTTAACAATTGTGCGAGTCATATCATTTCCTTTCTATGTGTATTACTTTGATGATGGGTTTTACTTAACTAACTGCAAGTTCACCAATCTTACTAACTTTGTGCAATAAACTTGCAGGAATCATATAGGAGCTGCGATTCTTCACCTTATCATGTTCTGTAGCCCTGCTGGCTACCACCATGCCAAGCACTTCACGTGAATTTTCGCTCCACACTGGTGCACCACTAAACCCATTGACTATACTCTTATTTGGGGAGACAGAATCGATTTTTACCCAACCCTGAGCTTTTGTGCTTAGTAGCTTGATCTCAATTGTATCCCCGTAATCGAAGCCTCTTGGAAAACCACAAACTTTTAGATTACTAGCTACATTGTTTTCGCTAGAAGTAAGCTTAAGTGGCTTTGCGCTTTTAGGAAAGAAATTCTCTCCATAAGGGTCTGATTCTAAATGCAGCAGTGCTATGTCTTCTAATTCACCAAAAGTTACCTGTTTCTTGGCAGGATACCAAGCTTCTACCTTTGCACTGTGCTTGGGATTACTGGGGAAAAAAGGAAAATTAAGCTTTATTGTTTTGTTAGGACGAGCTTTAGCAGTAGTGTCTATTCCTAGAGCAGCACATACTACATGCGCACAGGTTAGTACATGAGCCTTAGAAACCAAAAAACCTGTGCCAACAATAACTCCTTCTTCAGTTGTGATGCGTAATAAGCCAGATTCTAACATTCAAATTGGCCGTTATAAAAAGTCAGGAACAATCGATCTGTAGTTATAATTTGTGGAGAGTTGGAACAGTAACCGTGAAATAAACAGTCGTGAACACTATTTATTAATCATATTAAAAATAAAATTCGGAGCAAGGCGGCTCATCATTTTTAACTGTGCGCTTTGTCCGGGCGTTGTTTCGAGCTTGTCAGCTTTAAAACTCTTAAGGAAAGAACTTGCTAATTTTTGAGGTGGCATTTTGGGAAAATCCTTTAAATCACTAACCATTTCTGTATCAATTACAGGAGGCATGAGTTCAAATACCTTGACGTTTGTCTTGGCTAACTGATGTCTCAAAGCTCGAGTCCAAGCATGCATAGCAGCCTTGGCCGCACTATACACAGGAGACATACTCAAAGGAACAAAGGCTACGCCCGAAGAAACATTTACAATAGCTGCTTCAGGCTTTTTTAGTAAGCCAGGCAAAAAGTAATGTACCATCCGAACAGCCCCATTAAAATCAATGTCAACTTCATTAAGCTGATGCTCTAAAGGAAAGTTATTGTCAATTATATTAAAAACTTGGAATATACCAGCATTGTTGATTAAAATATCAAGCCCGCCAAACTTACTATCACAGTGTTCAAGTAATGCTTTTATCTGCGCTTCATCTGTGACATCACACTCAGCAATTTCTAAGCTAGGGTTTTCAGCCCTAGCTTCTTCCAACTTAGCCATAGTACGACCACAAGCTATAACCTTAGCACCGTCCTTGACGAATTCTTTGCCAATATAGAGGCCAATTCCTGAACCTCCTCCTGTGATCAAGACTGTTTTTCCTGATACCTGCATTATACTATTCTGCAGGCCATTCTTTAAGTTGAATTACCGAGAACACTGCACCTTGAGGGTCTTGTATAACTGCCATCTGACCAACAGGCGTATCTATAGGACCTGCTTTTATCGTGCCGCCAGCAGCTTTAACATCCTCCATAGTTTTAGCGCAATCATCGGTACCAAAATAGACGTGCCAGTGTGAAGGTACTTCTTCCATTGGTGGTGGCATGGTGCCTGCAACAGTTCTGTCGCCTGCTTTGAAGGCAGTATAGGGTTCATCACCCATATCGAGCACTTCTTTTTCTAAACCAAGCACCTCATTATAAAAAGTAACAACCTTGTCAGTATTAGGCGCAAAAACTTCTGCCCAAGTAAAAGCACCAGGTTCATTGACAACTGTGGCACCAGGATTCTTTTTAGATTGCCACAAACCTAAAGATGCCCCAAAAGGATCCACAATAAAAGACATACGTCCTGCATCCATAACATCCATGGGAGCCATAAGGACTTGTGCACCAGCAGCCTTAGCTTTTTCTGTGGTGGCATCAACATCGTCTACAGCAGCATAAACATTCCACCAAGCAGGCATTTTTTCTTGCTCTGAAGGTTGCTTCATCATACCTCCTACATGTCCTTCACCTTTCATTATTTCAGTGTAGGGCGGATCTTGGTCAGGGATTTCTTCATAACTCCAGCCAAATAAACTTGAATAAAAGGTCTTAGCAGCCTCTACATCCTTACAGGATAAATCAACCCACGAAGGTGTTCCTTCTGCATATTCTGTACGCTTAGGCATATTCTTTCTCCTTAATCTAGTTACCTTAAATTTTAAGGTGTCTTACTATAACATTTATTAACTTCAAATAGTCAACCTAAGAAACAGGTCGTTTGAAGTAATAAACTCGAGCATTAGGTTCACTAATTTGAGTTAGTGTTACAAGTTCCCAACCTTCTTTTCCGAGCTTAACCATAGTTTGGTGAACATCCTCAATTTCACTAGGCTTACCTTCAGCAAAAAACTTTAAGAACTTCTTTTTCTTGTCCAAATGATCATTGATTGCACAGTATTCCCAAATCACATTAAATCTCCTCACTAAAAAATAGTTTTGTGCAAAACACCCTCAAAATTTACTATATGTTTATTAACTTGTCAATATATTTATTTTAGCAAGTTCAAATAAATTTGAATTTTTCTTGCTTTTGGTTTTATACTTGAAAATCCATGAAGCGCAACTACAAACAACTTTGCCCTATTGCCTATACTCTTGATATTATTGGTGAGCGCTGGACACTCTTAATTATTAGAGAGCTTCTCTATGGAGAAAGACGCTTTAGTGACTTGCTGAGAGCGCTACATGGTATAGGGGCAAATCTGCTTTCTAATCGCCTAAAAGAACTTGAGCAAAAAGAGCTAATTACTAGAAAAAACTTGCCACCACCTGCTGCTACCCATGTTTATGGTCTAACTGAAAGGGGCAAAGGATTAAAAAGCATTCTACAAGAACTTGCTCTTTGGGGGTTGCCGTACCTCAAATTTCCTTTTGCAGAAGACTGTAAACTTAGCGTTGTATCAACCATGGCTGCCTTAGAAGGGGTGTTTTTTAATGCTAGTGCTGCTAAGGGTATAAGTTTAACTTGCGAAGTTCATGCTGAGGGAGAAGTGTTTTGTGTTGCTGCTCAGAAAGGGGAGCTGGAAATAGCTTTTGGCTTCGCTAAGGAGGCAAATTTGGTGATTGAGGTGGGGCCTAGGTGTTTACTCGAGCTTTGTGCTGGCATCATAGAGCTTGAAAAGGCAGTAGAAGGAAAGGGCATAATCATACATTCAGGCACAGTGCTAGATATGAGGACAATGCTTAATATGTTCAGCCAATAGATTGTTGCACATTTTCAAGCTCAGCACTTCTTCAATACAGCTGAATTATACTGTCATTATGTATTCAAAAAAGCTGAAGATACTTTCTCAATGCCCTCTGTTTAGAAATCTCCAAACAGAAGATATAAAAAGTTTTGTAGAAGTTGCTAAGCCAAAAAGCTTTAGCAAAGGCAAAAGTTTATTTCTTGCCCAAGGCTTGTCTGAAGGTTTGCATATTGTAACTTCAGGTAAAGTAAAGATTTTTGTTATCTCACCCAAATCAGGAAGAGAGTTAATTCTTACAGTAGAAAAACCTTTCCAAACAGTAGCAGAATTACCATCCTTTGATGGAGGAAGATATCCTGCAAATGCTGAAGCTATGGAAGCTACTGAAGCACTCTTTATTGAGCAATCTCGTTTAGAGCATCTTCTAACCACAAAACCTAGTATTACGCTTCATTTCATACATTTGTTTGGGCGCAGGCTAAGAACATTAGTGCAATTAGTTGAAAATTTGTCCTTTCGAACAGTCATACACCGGCTTGCAGACTACCTAAAGAAACAGGCCAACAGTAATTTACCTTTTACACTTGAGAGTAACTCAAATATTGCTGCCCAACTAGGTACTGTACCTGAATTAGTGAGTCGCAACTTAAAGCATTTACAAAGTGCTGAAGCCATTAAAATAAAAGATCGAAAAGTAATTGAGCTAAACCAAGTAGTCCTTAATGACTTTGTGGAGGTGTCTGAAGAATAAGCTATGACCTAGGTCATGGTGTGATTTTTGGCATGGAGTAATAGTGGATTTGTGACTTTGAATTCTAAGTTATGTTTAGAAAATCAAGTCTACAGTTGAATATGTAGCAAAGTCACCTCTAGCAATTAAACTGGCGAGAAAGAGATTAAATATGTTTATGTTTTTTGCCTTCATTACCACATTACTCTTCATTACTTTTCCCACCTTAGCTCAAAGTGTTCCAACTTCTTGCCAGGAGGGACTAGTATTAATTACGAATGATAGTAGTGATACAACTTCCTGCGTTACTCCTGATGTAGCTCAAAGATTCAGTGAGTTGGGTTGGAAAATTGTTGAACCAGATGATTATGGCAATATACCTTTAAAATCTCCTGCTAATGTAGGGCAAGTTACCAAGGAAAACAATACAATTGATAGTAATTTAGGTTCTAGGCAATCAGGCGTGAGTCGTGAAGAGCTTATTAGTAAATTCACTGATGGTTATGTAGGTGGCACTATTCCACTAGAAAACTCCACAGGTGAGGTTAAAGAGTTTGTACTCGAGGTGCATGATATTGAAACCGAGATTGCTCCTGGTGTAATAGTTCCACAATGGGCTTTTGGTTTTCCCGGCGAAGAAGCAAGTGTGCCTGGTCCTGAAATTCGTGTGACCGAAGGTGATCTTGTGCGAATTACTCTTCGTAATACCCACACACAACCTCATACTATTCACCCTCATGGTATTGTTTCTTTAGCTCAGCAGATGGATGGTGTCAAAACCACTTCTCACCAAATTTTACCCGGCGAAGAGTATACCTACGAGTTTGTGGCTAGCACTGCTGGTACACATGCCTATCACTGTCATGTACAGACCTATAAGCACCTTGATATGGGTATGTATGGTCCTTTGGTTATTGAGCCAAAAGATAAATCGCAAATAATCTGGGATCGTGAATACAACCTTACTTTAGATGAGTGGGATGCCAACCAAGACCCACTAGCCGCTAAACATGAGCCTAATGCTGGATATTTTCTAATAAATGGTAAGTCTGCACCTCTAACTAGTAAATATGAAATACCTGAGAATGAGTTGGGGCTTTTACGCATTACTAATGTAGGTTATGCTCCTCACTCATTGCATATACATGGCACAAGCTTTTTGGTTATTGCCAAAGATGGTTCTGATCTATCCCAACCTTACCAAGGTGACACTTTACCAATCATGCCTGGAGAGCGCTTTGATCTTTTGGTAAAAGGTCGTGATGGGGATTTTCCCTTCCATGATCATATTGTTCCTAATGTAACCAATGATGGTGTTTATCCCGGAGGTATGTTCACAATAATTACAGGTGGCGAAGAGAAAAAGGTAACTGATTCTCCCCTCTCAGTTTATGCAGGTAAGGAAGCTAAACCTTCTAAAATTGGGGGTGAGCCTAGTTCTGAAGCATCTGCAAACAATGCACCTACAGAAGTTTTTGAAGGTGATGTTACAGTTGCAATTAAGGATTTTGCTTTTGAATATTCCTTAGTGAAAGTTAAAGCAGGCACAACTGTAACTTGGGTGAATGAAGATGTAACACTTCATGCAGTTACTGAAGGATTACCCGGTGGTGATCCAACTAAACGTATTTTTGATTCTTCAAAAGAAGCTGAGGGGCCTCCTATTCTTCTTAATCCCGGTGAAAGTTTTAGCCACACTTTTACTGAGGTAGGTGAATTTGATTATTACTGCTTGCCTCATCCATATATGACAGCTAAAATTGCTGTGCAATAATAACCTAAAAACAGAATAAGTTAGGAGAAATTAATGCCTGAAAAATTAAACCATCCCTACATACCTTTTGAAATTGCTTCCTCTGCGACCAAAGCTTTTGATTTTAGTGAGCTCTCGAAGTCGCTGCAAGCAGAACCTTCTTTGGAAACTGAGGGCAGGGCAGCAATAACAATTGCTCGAGCTGATAACCTAACTATAGTATTAACAGCGCTCAAGCAAGGCCATAATTTAAAGCAACATACTGCCCCAAGCTCTGCAACCGCAATTGTTTTGAAGGGAAAACTTTCATTCTCTACCTCTGATGGTAAAACCTATGAACTCCCACAAAATAATTCAGTTGTTTTTGCATCTGATGTTTTGCATTCTGTAGAGGCTTTAGAGAACAGCACTATTTTGATTATTATTGGAGGACGCATTAATTAGATGTTTATAATGACATCGAATAGTATAGCCTTTCTCAGCAAGTTTTTCCAAACTTCTTTAAAAATAACAAAAATCCCTATGGCTTGGGTAAAAAGCCCATTTAGAGTATAGAGAGGCAACTTAAGATAACTCACTAATGTTGAAATTTACTTCTAAATTATTAATTTTGCCTTGGTTTGTAATAATTATCCTAAGTATAGCTTCATCTCAGACTGAGAAAACAGATGATGTCCTTACCACTTTTCATGAAGAACTTTTGTTATCTAAGCAGTTGTTGGACCAACTTTCTTTAGAGATTACTAGTTATGAACAGTGGCTCACAAGCTATCTCTTGTCTTCTAAAGAGGCAGAACAAGAAAACGAGCTGAATGAGACTTTGCAAGAGATTGAAAGGCTTGAAAGCTTAACAGCTAGTGGTTGGCTGGATGCCCTTTCAAACCAGCTAGATTCTGGTGGCTTCACAGATGCTCCTCCTAGTGAGATTGATAACTGGATAGAAGCTCAAAATCATTACATAAACCAAATTCAGGCAGATGTAATAGCCTTGGGAAATAGTATCGAGCAGGTCAAACAGACTCAAAGTCTGCTGGAAGAAACTAGAGTAGCCCAAGCTTCCGAGGTTTCATATTCTTCTAAAAAGCATGATGTTCTTGAAACTACTTTACTCTACTTGTTAACAGGCCTAGAAAATTGGGGCTCTTGGCTCGAGCCATCCAACGAAATCGGCCTACTACCTGAAGCCGAAGGGCGTTTTATGGTCTCGAGCACCCCAATCTTGCAAACAGGGGTAGTTCCTGGAGGCATAGGGGTAGTAGGCTTTGCACAGCCAATCACTATTAGTAGAAATGGTTTGCCAGAAGGATTTAGTGAAGACCAGCATCTTTACGAAATAACTTTAGTCGGTTACAATGACCATATTGAAGATGTATTTGAGCAAGCATCCTATCTGGATAGGCTGAATTATCAATATGGAGTAGAAGTTAATGGGCGCATGGCTCGAGTCTATCGTAAGCCCATTGAAATAGAGCTAACACTCTTTGCTATGTTGCAAAAACTAGGTGCCCCACCAGAGATGGCTGAAATTTGGGTGGCAGAGTACGCTGAAATAGCCCACTTCCCACAAAGTATTCAATTGTCGTGGTTGATGGCAGGAAACCCACTGGCAAAAGATTATCAGGGGCATATAACAGACACATTGGAAGCATTTGACCTAGGTCCACTATTAGCTCAGAATCCTTCTAATGAAAACCTCTCTTTACCAGCAGAACCAAGTGCTGAGTGGATTGATCAAGACCCCTTTTGGGCAGAGGTACAAAAACAACCCCTTTTTAATGTCTTTGTTGATTTACTAGGTAATGCCAGTGAGGAAATTAAACGCAGCTTTATAGTTTCTCTTTTCTTCTTAGAACCTACTCCTCTTGGTGTTTCAGCAGCCAAAGAAACCAATAACGACCAAAATAATAATGGAAACGCAAGACTTCGCCCCAAACCGTTTTTTTGGTCGAACACTCCAACAACTACTAGCAAGAATGATCTTTCTGTATCTTCTGAAGCGGAGCTCCTTACAGATCCAGACCAAAGTGTTTTGGTAGCCCAAGCAATTAAGCAAAGAAAAAATTTGATTCAATATTGGATGCCTAGTCGGGGCAAGCAAGTAATCCCTTGGTCACAAAGAAATCTACTCAACCCTAATGATCAAGGTACTCCTTATTTTATTATGGCAGTAACAGCTTTACCGCAGTTTGCACCCAGAAAACCACAAGATCAGGAATCAAACTATACAGCTATTGTAAATACAATAATCAATAATCATCTTCCTCAAGATCAACCTGTGCTTAAGATTTTTACAGGTTTAGAATTAAAGGATCGCCAAGTAGTGGATAATAAAGGTTTTTCTGTATACTTTTCTGGCAAAAGCTTTTTATGGACTGCTGAGCAAATTGACAATGATGTCATTATGCAATATGCGAATAATCATCATAGAACTGCTCCTTCTCCTTATGCTGTAATTAGTATTAACAATGGTCTTTATATAGCTGGACCTTTACACCAAATTGAAGGAATATTGAAAGATCAACAAGATTATACTGTTGAGAATATAGTGCTTAGAGCAAAGGGTAATGCACAGCATAGAAACAAGCTACTCAGAAATTCCCCTCCAATTTCTAGAACGTCACAAGGTTCTTGGTTAGACGATGCTAGTAAAGTAGCGCAAGGAATCTTTAGCTGGCCTTCTTTAAAGCAAGATAGACTATTCATGCAATCTAGCAGTAGGTTCGTTGAATTTGAGAAAAAACAAAACTCAGACCCAGAAATTAAAACTTCTTCTATGGTTGTTTGGGAAAACCTACCTTCTAATGAGGAGTTATTATCCCAGCGTAATTATTGGGGTGTTGAAGTGTTTTTAATGCAATCTCGTGAGGGGTACTTCTTTATTCCTACTAATGAATTCGAATACCTACAAACACATGCTGACGAAAAACCTCAAATTCACACTCTAGTTTCCGCAGCTACAAGGCCAAGAGAGACTCGAGTTTCAATTCAAAGGTCTTTACAAAACAGAAGTCTTGACTGTGAATCAATTCGAGTGATCTCTGCGACAGGTTTAGATTTAGCTTACTCTCCAAAGTGCTTAATTGTGATAGAAGAAAGTGGTTGGGAACTTGCCCAAGCAAATGAGCAAGTACAACTAGCAACAGCCCAAAAATTTAATCAGCCTATTGTCATTTTTCGTCCTGAAGATAAACCCCCTTCAGCATTGCCTCTAAATGCCTTATTTGATGTAGAGCAAAATTCTATGGAAGGTTTGCAGGTGAGTACCCTAGCACCCATCTATAACCTCGAGGGTTTAGATACAGCAGAAGAGTGGGAAGATTCTATTAGTACAAGTATCGCAGACGCTATTGGGCGAACCATACAGTTTTTTCCTGAGCAGCAAGAACTCGAGGTGTTGCTGCCCAAGACAGAGAGTCTTTCTGAGCAAAGACTTAGGTACAGCAGAATGGTTCCTAAAGGTTTTGAGCCCAAGTTTAGTTATGACACCATAGACATTACTTTACCTACAGAAAATCAAAAAATCACCTTTCATGGCCTTAGAGAAGATTCCTCTACAGATCACCTCTCGAGACTGAGTCCACATTAGCCTCCAGAAATGCATTGTTACCCAATTAGAATAATATTTATACACATCTTAATTAATTAGAGCAGAGAGGGGTGAATAAGTAGTGACTCTTCTGAGTAAGCTTCTGGAACAACTTAGCCCATTTACAAACACCAAGAAGTTCTAGATAATTTGTGTGAAAATTCATAGAAATCAAAAGCTTGACTTGGGTCATGGTATTGTTTTTATCTTCTGCCTTTAAATCTTATTATGTTGAGAAAGCAAATCCACAAAAGTTTTAAAGTCCCAGCAAGCTCATCTGACACTGATAGTTACAGTTTAAGCAAAAAATTTGAAATGAGGTTTCGTTATGAGTGATAAAAAAGTAGACCAAGAAACAAACAAGCAATCCGAGCGCCCAGTTGGGGCTGTCATTATCACAATCATCCTAGCACTCATTATTTTAGCAGGGTGGTTCGGTGTATTTGCACTTTATGTTTCTAGGAGTTAAATATGACTGATAGACAACATGATGCTATGACTAAATGGGAGCGCCGTTGGCTAGCGGCGTCGGGCTTGATATCTCTGCTGTTCATAATTTTTATTGCCTACTCTCTAGCAATCGAGGGCGCACATATTGCCCAAGGCAGTGGTCGCACTTCCCCGGAACAATTGCTAGGCTCGGGTAGCTTTGCTAATCCGGGTGTCCTAGAGCTTTCTGCTAATAAATTTCAAGTTACTGTGGTAGCTCAAATGTTTTCCTTTCAACCTAATGAGTTGCGTTTGCCAGTAGGTGCCGAAGTCACATTTTTTATGACCAGTAGAGATGTGCTTCATGGTTACCAGATCCAAAACACCAACATCAATGTTGAACTTATCCCCGGCGAAGTCTCTTACCTAAAGTATACTTTTGACAAAGAAGGTCAGTATCGCATCACTTGTAATGAGTACTGTGGCTTAGCACATCAGAACATGGTGGGTAAACTATTGGTTGTTTCAGAAAAAGAATATTATAGTAAAGCTGAAGAGGTTGCTCCAGACTCAGAAGAAGATGCTGAAGAAAAAGAAGAAGAACAGGTAAAAGTTGATGGAGAAAAAGTTTACCTCAATAACTGTTCTGCTTGTCATCAAGCTAACGGTGAAGGTCTTGCTAGTGCTTTTCCACCTCTTAATGATCATGCAGCACAGCTTTACCTTGCAGATCGCAATTATCTGATTAAAGTAGTACTCTATGGTTTGCAAGGACCAGTTAAAGTTTTGGGTAAGCCTTACAATGGCGCTATGCCTGCTTGGCCACAACTTAGTGATGCCGAGGTAGCAGCAGTGCTCAACTACATCTTAGAGTCATGGGATAATCCAGAATTGCTATCTGATGCTGACTTTGAACCCTACACTGGTGATGAAGTGCTTGCAGAACGTACTGGAAGCTTGAGTGCTCAAGACGTACATTCATTAAGACAAGATCTAGGCTTTGAATAAGGAGATTTATAGTGACAGCTGCAACTTCTGAAAAGAAACTAGCACTTTTCTTCATAGTGACAGGTTTTATGGCACTACTGTTGGGTAGCCTGCTTGGCCCCTTTCAAGCCTTCAATTATGCAGGCATTGACCTATATGGCTTTTTAAAACCTCTTATTAAATCTTATTATCAAGGTTTAACTCTTCATGGTGTACTCAACGCCATTGTTTTTACCTCTTTTGTTATTAATGGACTTATGTATTATTTACCTGCTCAAGAACTAAACCTACGCCCCAATATGATCTATGCTTGGGCTTCTTATTGGATTATGTCTCTTGGTTTGCTAATAGCAGCTTTTGGCATTTTGAGTAACACTTCAAATGTTCTCTACACTTTTTACCCTCCTTTACAAGGGCATTGGAGTTTTTATGTGGGAGCTGCGCTTATTGTAGTGGCTTCACTAATGCCCGGTTTTGAAGTTATGCGCTTGCGCTTTAAGTGGCGGAGGCAAAATCTCGGTAAAGTTACGCCTATTGTTACTTATATGTGTGTAGCCACTTATTTGATGTGGACTCTAGCAACTGTAGGCATAGTTACTGAGGTAGTATTTTTCCTTATACCTTGGTCTTTTGGTTTAATTGATGGCGTTGATCCCTTACTCTCGCGTACACTCTTTTGGTTTACTGCCCATCCTATTGTTTACTTTTGGCTCTTACCCGCTTATATTTCTTGGTATGCGCTAGTACCTAAACAAGCAGGTGGTGAACTGGCTTCAGATTCACTAACACGCCTTGCTTTTATCATGTTTTTACTCTTCTCCACTCCAGTAGGGTTTCATCACCAATTTACTGATCCTAGTATCCCTGCTGCTTGGAAAATGATTCATTCTATGCTTACATTGTTTGTAGGTATCCCTAGTTTGCTTACTGCCTTTACTGTAGCAGCTTCATTGGAGATTGGGGGGAAAGCTCGAGGAGGCAAAGGTGCTCTAGGCTGGATAGCCAAATTACCTTGGGGCAACGCCTCATTTACTGCTCAAGTCTTAGCCATGATTAGCTTTATTTTTGGTGGTGCAGGTGGCATAATCAACGCTAGCTTTAACCTAGACCTGCTCGTTCACAACACTGCTTGGATTCCCGGCCACTTCCATATAACAGTAGGTACTGCTACCACGCTTACTTTTATGGGCATCACTTTCTGGCTTATACCCCACTTAACTCGTAAACCACTTTTTTCTAATGCTTTAGCGCTAGTAGCTAGCTGGCTGTGGTTCATAGGCATGATGACCTTTGCAGTTGGTATGCACTGGCAAGGACTTCTTTCCATACCACGTAGAGCACACATTTCAAACCTAGCCCCAAACTTAGAAGGCCTTTATGCTGATGCTGCCTTACCTATGCTAATTACCGGCATAAGCGGAGCTATTCTTTTACTAGCAATTATTTGTTATTTTATAGTGCTTTTTGCCACTCTCTTCAAGAAAAAGCTCCTGACTGAAGAGCAAATACCTAGTGTTCCTTTTGTTAGTGCACGAGAAATGCGTAGTGAGGGCACTTTAAAAATGCTAGATACTTTGTGGATTTGGATGGGGTTAGCAATTTTCCTTGTATTAGTTGCTTACTTACCCACTTTAATTGATCTTTTTGGCCACCAAGTTCCAATCCCTGCTGTGAGACCTTAGGAGGTAACATTATGTTTTTAGCTTTAGTATTATCTTCCATTGTTGCAGGTGCTATTGCCACAGCAGTTATGGTCATGTTTTTGTACCTTCCCCTTTTATGGGGTGGGGTTTACTATGATACTTTAGGTGCTATTGGTTCTATGCTGACACGTAAAGTAGATGGTCGTTCACGTGTTATAGGTGGCATTATTTTAACTATGGGAGGGCTTTTATTAGCTGTTTTTTATGGTGCATTTGTGCTCATGTTTGAAGTTGGCCCCCTGCAAGTGCCTGACTACCGCATCTTAAAAAGCTGGCCTGTAGAGATTAACCTTATTTATCCGCTTTTAGGTCTAGCAATGGGATTTGGTCAGGGCATGTTTGTGTCTCTAATCACTAGTTTTATCTTCTTAGACTTTCACCCTTTGGATTTGTATAGAGATCATGTAGGACTAGTTCTTTCTTACATAGTTGGTCATACGATTTATGGAGTGGTGGTTATGTTTTTTCAAAGCCAATTCTTACAGCTTTTAATTACTTAATTCTCAGCTCGTTTGATATTACAGTTTAGTTACCCAGACTCGTGAGGAAATCTTGGCCGAATTCAAGGATGAGTTACGGCGTGATGGGAAGTTATAAGCTTACGAAAGATGCGAAGGCTGATTTACGGCGGATTTATAACCATGGTTTAGAAAGATGGGGTGAGGAGCAGGCAGATCACTTCTAAGAACTGATAACCTAGCCACCAGTTTCAGACTCTTTTTTGACTAGGCCAATTATTGCATTATGAACTTCCTTTCCTCTAAGGTATTTAAGCATAATTCCCAAAGGGAAACCATAGATTCCGATTATAGCTATGCTCATAAAAATAGGTATAAGGTTAAGCCCTCGCTGATTAGGTCCTGATATAACTGAAAACCAATTGTAAATCCAAAAAATGCCAAATCCTATAATGAAGATTAGGAGAAGCCAAGTAAGGACTTCTAATACGTTGCGAGACCATGACTTCAATTTGAGAAAATTGGCTCCTGAAACAATGCCAAGTACTGCAACACTGATTTGAACAATAGCTAGTATAGGTAAAATTTTTAAAATTAAGGGTATTCCTGATCCACCTTGCGCAGTATCAACAACTATAAAAGGGATAAAAAATGCCATAGTTGCTGATAGGCACATGAGACTACCAATAATAATCCATGCCCAGCCTATCACTGTTACAAATGTAGGTCTTTTCTCTAGGTACATCTTGTTCTTTCTCCTATCTAATGTTGTGCTCAAAGCTTTCAAGCTAAAGCGAAGCCTTTGCTGGAATAGTGGATACTCTCTTTTTATTTCTGGATACACTCCTGCAAAGGGTGGGGTGTGATGTTATGGCCGGCAGGGAAATCACTTTCTATACTGTACGTTATTGAACGTCAAAATAGCCACTTAACACAATTCATATAAAAGGTAAGCTTACTTTTGTAATTAGAGATTTGTGTGACTAAGAAGTGAAGCAATCCTTGCTTTTAAAAGCTCTTCCTCAGGATTTTCAAACCCCAAGTCAGCAAAAGCATTTCCACTGCCATATGTAATAGTAGTATCATCTCTTTCCTTTATCATTTTCTACATCCTCCTTAGCAGTTTTTAGTCGTGATTTTATGAACCTATCCATACTATTTTCTTTAATTCTTTCTTTTTCATCACGACAATCAATGTTGATCATTTTATCTTATAAGCCATATATGCAAGCAAAATCTTAAAACACTGACAACTAGGGTGTGTTGTGATTTGGGTATTGGAAAGCCTTACTAACAGGTTATTTTTGTAGATATTTTCTACTGCCAGATAGGGTTCACCCTTTAACGCAATAAACACCAATCACCCTCTTGCCTTTGTTCGTATAAACTCCAACCCTTCGTTTGTACTTTACTTCCTAAGTTTCTGATAGGTCGTTTCCTACAGCATGCGTTTTTTCTTAGGAAATCTTACCTATCAGAATTTGTAGTTAGATTTATTCCCCCATAAAATAACAAAAAACGTACTTTAAATCTAATTAGTTAGGTTATGAATGAGTAAATCAGTTAATTCGCGGACTAGTATCTGACTCTCACAATCAATGATAAAATCATTTTGATCTGCTGCTATACCGCAACCATCAATGTGCTTTTGAAGCGACTCAAGTTGATGTACTGCTTGACGTATTCTGTTTTTTGCTCTATGTTTCTCTACAGTGCTAAGTTGCGCTAGGAGCGCAGTGTGATGACCAGGGGCTTTAAAGACACTAACAGGTAACGAATTTATAGTATTCACAATAAAATCAATGTCCTCGCCATCAGGGATACCGTCACCATCAGTATCTGGGTTTAAAGGATCCATACCAGTTTTAATTTCTAATCCATCAGTTAGCTCGTCATCATCTGTATCAGGATTTAGTGGATCAGTGCCATAAACCTTGACCTCTTCACCATCTTTAAGGCCATCATCATCACTGTCAGGATCAAGTGGGTCGAGTGGACCGGGCTTATAATTTGGATTTGTAGGTTGATAGTTTTTCTCTTCACCGTCAGTGAGGTCATCATCATCAGTGTCAGGATCAAGTGGGTCAGTACCACAAACCTTAACTTCCTCACCATCTTTTAGATCATCACCATCGGTGTCAGGATTAAGTGGATCAGTACCATAAACCTTAACCTCTTCACCATCAGTAAGGTCATCATTATCGGTGTCACTGTCTAATGGATCAGTACCATAAACCTTAACCTCGTCACCATCACTAAGATTATCTCCATCGGTGTCGCCTTTTAGAGGGTCTGTGCCATAGGTATTAATCTCTTCACCATCAGTGAGACCGTCCTCGTCGGTATCGGCTTTGGTAGGATCTGTATAATATGTGTGTGCTTCCTCAGCGTCAATAAGACCATCTCCATCAGAATCATCCGTTTCTGAGTAAAGCATTTCAACAACAAGTGTTGCCTTTGCCCTATCTTCACTATCTGTTCCCACTAAAAACACAGGTTCACCTACACTTGCAAGTACTGTTCCTGTTGAATTGTGGGTAACAATGTTATTATTCACAGACATGATAATATCTTTTGCCCCTTCAAAAGGGTTAATGTCTTGCTGGTCATTAAAGCCGCCACAGGCAAAATCATCGTCATCAAACAAACTGAAAATAATGCTTTTAGCTCCAGTGACATTAGGGTCTAATTTTATGTTAGTTGCCCAATTAGAAGGTGTTATGTCATCACCTTCAAAAACATGATCTTCATCAAAACCACTTATATCTACACCACTTGGGGCAGTGGTCCATAAAGTACCAAAGTGATCAGTAAGACCATCACAACCTGCCCAAAGCGGTACAAGAATAACAACAGGAATTGGAAGTGGAATGACTACAGGTAGAGGAGCAATAGGTACTATTTCAGGAACATCTTTAGTTATTTCTTGTAATCTACTTACTTTAGTATGAAATGTTCTAGGTAAACTAGTGCTGGGATTAGGAGGTAACCAAGATAGCCTTGGTTGTTGTTGCCACTCCATTTCACTCAAGATAGCAGCATGATCTGAAAGTCTTCCATCTTTCCAGTCGTCTGGAACATCAGGGTGAAAAAACTGTCCTTTAAAGTAATTTACAGATGCCTCAACGGGTATAAGATTATCTGAGGCAGGTGTAAGTATGTAATCAATTCGCCGGCCTCCGCCAGGGTTTGTATTTCCGGCAGCTACGCCAACATCGTCGATGGCACTATTTGGGAAAACTGCATTCAGTTTATTGATCATTTCCTGATATTGGGCATCACTCTCGTTGATATTAAAGTCTCCCATAATAATAGCAGGAGTATTGGGATCGTTATAGGTGTTAATAAAGTTGGCAAGTTGATCAAGTTGTGCTGATCTTACAGCTTCATCTTCATTTTGAAGGTGAGTAGTAAAAACATCCATAGCATCTTGTGCTGGATTTCCTGAACCGCGCCATACTCGAGCATGAAGCACACCCTTATCTGCAAATGAATCTATTCCTGAGCTTTCTGTATATACTGTTGTATGAACTTCTATAATGGGAAATCGGCTTGCAATTGCAATTTCATCATCTATAATTGGGCTAACTTGTGAATTATCTGGTCCGTCAGTAAAGTCAAAAAACGTTTTATTACCATGGATGTCTGTTACCAAACGTGGTCGATCGTTGTCAGAACTACAATTGCTAGCATGGGCGTTCATAGCATTAAAAATGTCTTGGCGACGATCATTATTAGATACCTCATTAAGAGAAACAATATCTTGACATGCTAATGCTTTACCGATCAGTTCTGCGCGGGTAGAATTATCTGGCATATGCCCAAGAAGTTCAAAAATTGTATCTGGCCAGTATTCTGGGAAGAGGAACATTACATTATAATGAGCAACTTTAATAGGGTCTTTAGGTAGATCTTTAAGTTGACTACGTAAATTTATAAAGCCCTCATCAAGTTTGCCTAGAACAGTACCGGAAATACTAGGCTCTTCCTCTTCTATACTTAGAGGAGCACTGGGCTTACTACCGCTTTGACAAGCTACCAGAAACACACAAATAATAAAGCTTAAAAACATTAAAAACTTTTTCATTTAAAATTTCCTTTCAAATCATTTGCGTCTAACAAATACACCTCTTTACTAAACCACTACCAGCTAGAATATGACCATTTTTCACTACATTTTCTGAGTTACAGTTTGGACAGTGCAAATTGTTTTCTTGTTTTATTTCCATAAGATATTTTCCCATGACAAAGTCTCATCATTATATGAAGGGCACTACCAGTATTTATTCTAAAAACAAGCCATCCATGCCTTCATTTACAAAATTATGCTGATCACCATTCCAAAAGGTACTAAAGCTGCCACCAGTATTACTACCAAGAGTGATGGGGGTAAAAATAGAAATGTCGTCTGCATCACCTCTAAGACCTGATACTGAAAAACTACCTTTGGTAGTTAGGTAAAAATCACCATTGTCAGGGTCGAGCCAAACACCATAGACGTTTTCTAAGCTGTCATTTAAACGTGCACGTGAACCATTAAAATAAAGACTCCATGTTCCTGCTGTGTTAAGGCCTAGACTATCAGCACTAAAGGCCATTAGATCTTCGTCAGCAATATTAAAACCCGGTACATTACAGTTAATGACAAAGCTGAGTAATAAATCGCCTTCTGGGGTAAAGGCAATAGCATCTATACCTTCAGCACTTCCCAAGCCTACATCTGAACCATCAAAATACCATTCGAAGCTACCTTGAGTGGTTTCTCCTAAACTAGTGGGGATAAATCTAACAATGTCCGATGCCCTCACAGTCCCAAAGTTGGGTATAACAAAGCTGCTTTGCTCCAAGCTTAGTAGTATGCTGCCATCAGGTTGTAGGTGAAAAGCATTTAGATCAGATGGGGCAAGACCTACGTCAGAACCATCAAAATAAAGTGACCAAGTTTCTGCGTTTATGTCAAAGACTAGTATATCTTCATCTTTAAAATCTATGTTTCCTGTGTTGCCGCTTGAGTTAGAGCTTACATAAACAGTAGAAATTTCAGAGGTATTTTCAGAAGGGAACTCATAAGCATATACGGAATCCAAAGTACCACCAGCAACGATAGTAGTATTTTCACTTATGGCCACAGAATGACCAAAACGACCACGTCTTGTAGCATCACTGGCAATAAGTTTAGTTTGTTCAATCCAATTTGTGCCTGAACGAGTAAAAACATAAGCAACACCAGTATCTTGATTTTCTCCATGTACATCTTCATATCTTGCACCCAATACAACAGTATCTCCACTTATAGATACTGAATCAGCAAAACCAGTCCCATCACCATCAGAGGAAACACCACTTGCTGTAATTTTGCTTCCCTGATCCCAACTTGTATTAAAGCGGGTAAAAATGTAAGCATGACCAAAAGCACTTTCATATCCACCAGCCACAACAACAGTTTTTTCATCTTCACTTATGGCAACATTGGAACCCAAGCCATCAAGCTCACGGGAAGTTAACTTAGCTTGCTGGGTCCAATTTGTACCAGAGCGAGTGAATATATAAGCAGCTCCTTCAAAAGCAGTCTCTTCAGGATGATAGTTTTCCTGAGGGTTACCAATAATTACAGTATTCCCACTTATAGCAACTGGTCCTTGAATAGTTACATCATCACCAATAGTGAGTTGAGTTTGTTGGCTCCATGTTGTACCAGAGCGGGTAAAAATATAACCAGAGTCTGTTACAACAGTGTTGCCATCTATGTCGCCACGTGCACCAGTAAGTTTAGCTTGTTGCACCCACGTTGTACCAGAACGAGTAAAAACATAACTCTGTGTTCCAGAAGAGATAAGAGCATTATCTCCGCTTATAGCAACTGAGCAGCAATGCTTATCATTTTCTACTGAATCATAAAAAACTAGTTTGGCTTGTTGATCCCATCCTGCACTAGAGCGAATGAAGATGTGAGCAAACCCTGAGCCATTTTCATACTTACCCCCTACAATGGCAGTATTCCCATCTATAGCAATTGATTTTGCAAATAAACTATCTGTAGTTATTTTTGTTTCTGAGGCATTGAAAGATTCTAGGGAAATTGGATCACTTACATTTTCATCAGGTTGATTAAGTTTAGGTAGACTATTTGTTGAGTTACCACAAGCAACTAGTAAAAGTGTGCCAACAATCAGTAAAAATATACTTAAATTCCATCTTATATTCATTTACACTCCTACAAATTATTAAAAACCTTCTAATAATTATCATTAATAGTGTGAAACATTAACTATATGTAGAGAACTTACGAAAATACTTACTCATTTTAGAGTTTTCAAAATATGTACAGTAAAAAGATTTTGTGATTTTTCTTAATCATTTTCACATTAACCTACAAAGAAAGATTCTTACTTGAGGTGTGTCGATCTTCAGTACGAAGAGTTACGGTCGATCTTACTATGATTGTCCACCAACTTTTCTGCCAGAGATTGGTAGAAAAACGGCAAGGCTTGGTTACTCAATAACACAGAGCATAGATGCACTTGAAGAAAAACAACTTGTACAGCGTCGCAGGGATGAACGGTCAAGACGAAGCTACCGCATTTATTTGACTAGCCAAGGAAGAGCCCTTGATCAAAAACTATTTGCAATTGTTAACAAGGTCAATAAAGGTTTTTTATCAAAAATATCTACAAAAGAATAAAGAGCAGTTAACAACAATACTTCAGAAATTATTGTGATAATAAGGTTTACCTCACTTGTTCCACACTAATAATCAATACCTACTGACGCTATGGGATTACCTTAAATCAAGTCACTATTTGCTATTGTCCACAAATTTATAAGTTTGTAGACCCCAAATTTAAGCCTAAAATCTTGTCTTTTAAATCGTTTAATCTATTTTTATAGACATAACTGTCTATAAAGTGATTTTTTAGACAGGTTGCCCTATGGGTAGGACAGTTTGTTTACTGCTCAGTCAGTTTCAGTCCTTTCTTCTAATTGGTTATAATTATAATACGCTCATAGGTGTATCAGACCAACAAATAAACTTATTCATACTACAATTTTAAGCTATTAGGATTTTTTCTCTGGGTGTACATTCTTAATTATTCCACACTTCATGAATGTGAAATCACTTTAACCATTGATTATGGATGTGGTTATACTTTAACATTAAAAATAATCAAATGCTTACTAAATTTAAAGTGTAAGTTACTAAGGTAAGCTTTAGTTTAAGGAGTGATAAGGTCAACAAAAAACACCTCGAGGGAAGCGCAAGTCCAAAGAAATCTTGGCCACGAGGCGGAGGGCTCTGAGCTGTTAATACTAAGAGTGTCAGAGATAAGCACAAGCTGTGCTGAAAACGCGAACTTAAGTCTGCGGGCCCCTCCCAAGGTTCACCCCCTTGCTCGAGCTGTAACGGGCTAAATAGGGATAACCACCCTAAATATCAGTAAAAAAGTAAATAGTCAGGTGCTAATAACATAAAGAAAGCTTCTGACTAGTAGTTGCTAGTTAAGGTTTTTGTGAAAACCTCTAGCAAGGTTAGCGTTTATATAGTGTAGTACTAATGACTTTGTACTATTACTAACCTATTTGAGATAAAGAAAGTGAGACAAATAAATGTGCGGTATTGTTGGTTATGTTGGTCATCGTCAGGCAGCTGAGGTAATTTTAGATGGTTTGGCTAGGCTCGAGTACCGAGGCTATGATTCTGCTGGTATTGTAGTTACCGGCGACCCTACTTTAGATGTTGTTAAAAAAGCAGGTAAGTTACAGATTTTACAAGAGGCTCTTAAAACCACCCCTCTGCAAGGTAATCTGGGGTTAGGACACACACGCTGGGCCACTCATGGCAAACCCAATGACATGAATGCCCATCCTCACCTGTCAGAAGATGGCAAACTAGCAGTTATCCATAATGGAATTATTGAAAACTACCTCGAGCTCAAAGAAAAACTAATGGCACAAGGACATATCTTTGTCTCTGAAACCGACACTGAAGTTTTGGTTCACCTAATAGAAGAACATTACCAAGGTGACTTGGTTGATGCTGTGCAAAGGGCGCTGCAAGCAGTAGTAGGAGCTTATGCTTTAGTAGTGTCACACAAAGATCATGAACTCATTGTAGTAGCACGGAACACCAGCCCTATGGTTTTAGGAGTTGGTGAAGGCGAAAATTTTGTAGCTAGTGATGTGCCAGCACTCCTACCCTATACTCATAATGTCATCTTTTTACATGATGGTGATATGGCTCTTATTAGTAAAGATGCTATTACAGTAAGCGACTTTACTGGTAGTGTATTAGATCGTGAGGTAGAGGAAGTACATTGGAGTGCTGAGGCTGCTGAAAAAGGTGGTCATAAACACTACATGCTCAAAGAGATGCTCGAGCAACCTCAAGTTGTCCAACAAACTTTAGGAGGACGACTAGCAGGTAATGGTATGGATGTGCAGCTTGACATTAACCTTGATCCTAACAGCATTAATCGTATAGTCATTGCTGCTGCAGGTACTGCTAGTTATGCTGGAATGGTTGGTGAGTATTTGCTCGAGCAGTTAGCACGCATACCAGTAGAGGTAGAAGTGGCTAGTGAGTTCCGCTACCGTGAACCTGTTTTGGATGAGAATACACTTTGCATTGTGGTATCACAATCAGGAGAAACTATAGACACCCTAGAAGCCCTTCGTGAAGCCAAACGCTTAGGTGCTAAAAGCTTAGCCATCATCAATGCTAAAGGCTCATCAATTACTAGGGAAGTAGATGATGTTATCTATATTCATGCTGGTCCAGAAATTGGTGTAGCCAGTACAAAGGCTTACATGGCCATGTTAGTAGCCTTTGAGCTATTAGCTATTTGGTTAGGTCGTGTTAGAAATACCCTTAGTGATGAAGATTCTAAAAACCTTATAGCAGAGCTTAGGCATACTCCTAGTCTTATTGAAGAAGCACTAAAAGCTCGTGAGCAAGCAGCAGAAATAGCAGATACTTTTAAGGTCCATAGTGATTACTTATTCTTAGGTCGTGGTATAAACTATCCAACTGCTTTAGAGGGAGCTCTCAAACTTAAAGAAATTAGTTACATTCATGCTGAAGCCTATGCAACAGGAGAAATGAAACATGGACCAATTGCCCTGATAGACGATAGAATGCCTGTAGTAGCAGTAACTACTGCTTCTAAGCTTTATGAGAAAACTATTTCTAATATACAAGAGGTCAAAGCTCGAGATGGTATTGTTATTGCTTTAGCCAGTTATGGTGACAAAGAAATAGCTAGACATGCTGATCATGTCATTTATGTGCCTAAAACACACGAGCTTATTTCGCCATTAGTAAATGTAGTACCCCTGCAATTCCTGGCCTATGAAACAGCGGATCGCTTAGGCCTCGATGTAGACAAGCCTCGTAATTTAGCAAAGTCTGTGACTGTAGAATAATTTGCTTAGCTTGTCCCAAGTAGAGCTAGCTTGGGACACATATACACAAGAGTTTGACATAGAAAAATAGTTCTTTAGATATCTCAGATCGTTGGAGAATTTAGAGGGGTTGCTCGAGTGAGCAGAAAGTAGTGCCGGAGGACTTTTCCTAACTCGTTAGTCAAATCTATTACTACCAAAGTCCACAAAAGTTGCTTTAAATTGATTTCCATAAGATATTTTGACATGATAAAGTTCCATCATTACATGAAGGGCACTCCCTTATAGACTTATAAAGATAATGAGAAATTAGATAAGAAATACTAGAGAGGTACTTATTT
This sequence comes from Trueperaceae bacterium, assembly GCA_965224855.1. GTDB lineage: Bacteria > Deinococcota > Deinococci > Deinococcales > Trueperaceae > CBDCVN01. The sequence goes on from CBDDAI010000002.1 coordinate 192,866, forward strand.
AGAGCCAAGGTTACTGTGACTAAAGCAAGAATTGATTACGAAAAAGTGAGGCATATATGGAAAGGCAGAAGAGGAAAGGGTAAAAGGCAAAGAAAGAGTGATAAAGGCTATCTAGCTTAAATAGTGACGCACCTTCTACGCACAATTCTTTCAAGATTATTAGGTTAGTTAACCAGCGTAGTTTGATTTTAAAAAAGGTAAAGTAGTATAGTTAAATAGTTCACAAAGGTGTAGGAAAACCCAAGAACCCCTTACAACCTTTGAGGCAAAAGAGCCTAAATAGGAGGCATTATTAATGTCCTACTCTACCCTAAATAAATGGTTTTGTTTTATAAGTTTATCCTTACTATTAGCATTGCTTGCTTGCAATCAAACTCGACCTCAAGTAGTACTAAGGCATAATACTAATACTAATTCACTAAATAGCCAAGTACTGGAGCAAAAACTTACAGCTAATGATGGAGAGCAAAATGATTTGTTCGCTCGATCTGTAGCTATTAGTGGTGACATAGCCATCGTTGGAGCTTTTTTAGAGGACGATAAAGGCACTAATGCTGGTGCAGCTTACATCTTTATTCGTTCTGGTAATACTTGGGTAGAACAAGCCAAACTTACAGCTAGTGATGGTGGGGCTGGTGACAGATTTGGATCTTCAGTGTCTATAGATAACAATACTGTTATAATAAGCGCTCCAAATGATGATGATGAAGGCACTAATGCTGGTGCAGCTTATATCTTTACCCGTTCTGGCAGTACTTGGATAGAGCAAGACAAACTTACTGTTAGTGATAGTGATGGGTTTGGCAATGATGTAGCAATAAGTGGCGATACTGTTATAGTTGGAGCTAGTGAAGATTTTCATGCTGGACCTTTTAGTGGTGCTGCCTATATTTTTACTCGTTCAGGCAGTAACTGGAATGAACAAGCTAAACTCATAGGTAGTGACCCGGGAGAAGAAAAGCAATTTGGTTGGTCAGTAGCAATTGATGGTGACAGTGCTATAGTTGGAGCTATTCTTGATTATCCTTCTAGTGGGACCGTTAGTGGTGCTGCCTATACTTTCGCTCGTTCTAACAGCATTTGGACAGAGCAAGCTAAAATCATTCCCACTGATGCCTCATCAGGTGATAGGTTTGGTTGGTCAGTAGCAATTAGCAATGATACCGCCCTCATTGGAGCAAAAGAAAACTTTGTGCCAAACGTAGGTTCTGCTGGTTCTGCCTATGTTTATACTCACTCAAATGGTAACTGGACACAAGAAGCTAAGCTTATAGCGAGTGATGCTCAAAGTAATGACATGTTTGGTACTTCAGTATCAATCAGTGGTGACTTTGCATTGGTAGGAGCTGCTAATGAAAATGACAATTCCAGTGCACGTGCTGCTTATTCTTTTACTCGAGCTAGTGGTATATGGTCAGAGCAAACCAAACTCACAGCTAGTGATGGTGAACAAGGAGACATGTTTGGTTTATCAGTAGCAACTAGCGGTAATACTGCTTTGGTTAGTGCTTACAAAGATGACGATAAAGCTTCAGGCTCAGGATCTGCTTATGCTTTCGAACTATCTCCCCCTCCTGTTGGAGAAGAAACCATTGAAGTAAGAATTTCAAACGGTAGTGATGACGCCGAGGAGCGGATATCAGGTAGTGTGAGTCGTTCTAGCAGTGACTTAGAGTTGGTTTTTGATGCTGGTGGAGATCAACTTGTAGGTTTACGCTTTGTAGGAGTAAACATCCCTTCAGGGGCTACAATTACCAATGCTTATGTTCAATTCAAAGCTGATGAAATAAATTCTGAAAATACTAACCTTGTAATTCATGCACAAGCCACCGATAATGCCTCAGAGTTTAAATCAACAAGTTTGAATATTTCATCTAGGCCTAAAACAACATCATCAGTCATTTGGTCACCGCCAAGCTGGAACATAAAAGGCCTAGCAGGTGCTGACCAAAAAACTCCTGACCTTGCCTCAGTTATTCAGGAAGTTATCAACCGACCTGGCTGGACAAGTGGTAATGTTTTAGCACTAATTATTACTGGTACAGGTGAGCGCACTGCAGAGTCTTATGAAGGTGATGCAGCCGGTGCACCCTTACTACATGTATCTTATCAAACAGGCGGTGCGAATAATCCTCCAAACATTGATAGCTTCACAGTTGATCCCAATCCTGTTTTGTCCAATCAAACAATGACTTTTTCTTGGTCAGTATCTGATATAGATGGTGATTCTGTAAGTTGCAGTTTGGATGTGGATGGCGATGGCACGGCTGATTACAACATTACTGATTGCCTTTCAACCAATAGCCAGTCCCATACTTACACAAGTGCAGGTAGTTATAATGCAACCCTCACAGCAACTGATAGTAATGGTGGTACTGACCAGTCAACTATTATAGTAACAGTTGTCAGCACTACAATTGAGCGTCGAATTGTGAATGGTAGCGACGATGCTGAAGAACGAGTATCAGGTAATGTAAGTCGCTCAAGCAGTGACTTAGAACTAGTCTTTGATGCTGGTGGCAATCAACTTGTAGGTCTACGTTTTACCGAATTAGCTATTCCACAGGGTGCAATAATTAGTAATGCCTATGTCCAGTTCAAAACGGATGAAATAAATTCTGGAAGCACTAGCCTTACGATTCATTCACAGGCCACTGATAATGCTTTAGAGTTTAAATCGACTAGCTTTAATATTTCTTCTAGGCCTACTAGTACAGCTTTAGTTACTTGGGCACCACCAGACTGGAATAATAAAGGTGAAGTAGGTAATGCTCAAAAAACCCCTAACCTTTCTTCTGTCATACAAGAAATTGTAAATCGTCCTGGTTGGGCAAGTGGTAATGCCTTAGTATTAATCATTTCTGGGACTGGTGAGCGTACAGCTGAATCCTATGACGGTGAGCCCACAGGTGCACCCTTACTTAGGATAGAATATACCTCTGACTCTGATGGAGGATCTGATACAAGTGACCCTCCTCCTCCTTCAACATCTGTCACTATAGCTGCTGCAGGAGATATTGCCTGTGATCCAGACTCTTCTAAATTCAATAATGGCGAGGGTACTGATAGTAGTTGCCACATGAAAGCTGTAGCAGAATTGATAGAAACTATGAATCCTGTAGCTGTTTTGCCGTTAGGAGATCTTCAGTATGAAGATGCAGAGTTTTGGAAGTTTGAAGAGTCTTATGGTCCTAGCTGGGGCAGATTCAATAACATAGCTTATCCTGCTGTTGGTAACCATGAGTACCTGACTCATGACGCAGAGGGTTACTTTAATTATTTTGGTAGTAGAGCAGGTGATCCTGATAAAGGTTATTATAGCTATGATAAAGGTAATTGGCATCTCATAGCTCTTAATACAAACTGTGGAAGGATAGAAGGCGGTTGCAGTACTGGAGGTCTGCAGGAGCAATGGCTAAGGAATGATCTAGCAAACACTTCAGCAAATTGTGTTCTAGCATATGCTCACCACCCACGTTTCAGTTCTGGAAATCATGGGAATAACTCATCTATTGAAGATCTATGGGAAGCACTATATGACTATGATGCAGAGCTATTTCTATCAGGACATGACCACAATTATGAGCGTTTTGCACCACTGAAGCCTAATGGAGAGTTAGATACATCAAGAGGGATTGTGCAATTTGTTGTGGGTACAGGTGGCAAAAGTACCAGAAGCATGAATAGCCCTGAGCGCTATAGTGAGTTTAGAGACAGCGATAACCATGGTGCTCTAAAGCTCACACTGCATTCTCAAAGCTATGACTGGGAATTCGTATCTGATACAGGGGTTGTTATTGATTCAGGAAGTGCTTACTGTAATGAGTTTTCAGAGTAGAGGAACACTTTTGTTTCCTTAGAAGGTTTATTGAAAAATTTTGGACTTCAAGGCTCGGGTAGCAGGTAACAATAGGTTTGCTCACAAAGAAGGCAAAGGTTCCAAAATATTTATGAGGGAAGACTCTCATAAAACCTAGTGGCGAAAGATTAAGGAAGGCTACTGTATAGTAACACGAGAAGGCCAGAAGCAAATTTTATAATTTTAATTTAGGTGCCTAACAAAATCACAAAAGCTTGCTCGAGCGCCTCACAAATCCAACGTGTAAATCTAGCAGCTGCTGCACCGTCAATAAGTCTATGATCATAAGAAAGTGATAAGGGCATCATAAGCCTTGGGGCAAACTCTTGATCGTCTTGCAGTTTAGGTTCCCACGTTGCACGTGAAACACCTAGAATAGCCACTTCAGGATGGTTAATTATAGGTGTAAAGCCATACCCACCAATGCCTCCTAAATTTGTAATAGTAAAAGTGCCACCTTGCATCTCTTCTAAACTGGTTTTGCCTGCTCGAGCCTTACTAGCAAGCTCGTTCAAATCTTTAGATAGCTCAATGATACTTTTCTTGTTCGCATCACGTATTTTGGGCACAACCAAGCCACGTGGAGTATCCACCGCAATACCTAAGTGAACATAGTCTTTGTAGATGACTTCTTGTTTATTAATATCAATACTAGCATTGAAATCACTAAAGTTTTCTAAGCTTAAAGCACTGGCCACCACTTTGGCAATTATGGCTGTAGGTGTTAGTTTGCCGCCGCCTGCTTGTTCTACACGTTTGGCATAGGCCTTGCGAAGTTTTTCAAGTTCTGTAATGTCACACTTATCAAAATGTGTAACATGCGGAATCTCGCTCCATGCCAGCTGCATTTGCTTGGCTGTGGCTTTACGAATGCCACTCATAGATTGAACGCTGATCTTACCCCACTTGCCAAAATCGGGTAATTTAATAACTTCTTTAGAAACAATGCCACCTGTAGTGCTGCCTTGAGTGACAAGTTGAACATCAGCAGCAGAAATGCGTCCTAAGATACCTGAACCATTCACCTGATTTAAGTCTAAGCCTGCTTCCCTTGCCATACGCCTTACTGAAGGAGCAGCAGGAATAGTAGTTTGTTTTTCTGCTCGAGAACTAGCAGAACTCACATCAAGAGTAGGAGCTGGTGGAGCAGTGTTTTTAAGTTCTGCTTTTATAGGTTTACTAGGAGTTGGCTTGGCAGATTCTTCTGCTAGCTCACTAGCATCAATAGCCATAACTACTTGGCCTATTTTTGCTTGAGAGCCTTCTTTAATATAAATATCAGCAATTACTCCTGCTAGGTTAGAAGGTATTTCGACTACTGCTTTGTCAGTTTCAAGTTCTAAAAGTGGTGTATCTATTCCCACTTTATCCCCTACAGACACCAGCAAACCTACAACCATTCCCGATTCGATACCTTCACCAACTTCAGGGAGTTTAAACTCAGTTGCCACATTAAGATCCTTTCAAAATGGTCATGCTCTAGAATAGCGAATTTCTGGGCTTAGAGCAAGGTTTTTGTCAACAGATATGCACAATGCATTAACTGTTGGTTTACTTTACTCGAGCTGAAAATAACTTTATAAACTTAATGTTGGTTCTTTAACTTACCAATTTTGCTTCAAGTTCCCGAATGCGATCACGAATAGTAGAAGCTTTTTCAAACTCTAAAGCCTCACTAGCCTGCCACATCTCAGCCTCGAGCTGGATTATTTCTTGCTTTAGATCATCTCGAGCAATCTCATATTCCCAAGGTGCCAATTTTTCTGTTTCTGTACTATCCTCATCACCACGAATAACGTCATGAATACGTTTTTGTACACTTTCTGGAGTTATGTCATTAGCCTTGTTGTAGGCTAATTGCTTTTCACGACGGCGATTGGTCTCATCAATAGCAGCTTGCATGGCTTGGCTAATAGTATCAGCATATAAAAATACTTCGCCATTAACATTGCGAGCTGCACGTCCAATTGTTTGAATAAGACTGCGTTCACTTCTCAAAAAGCCTGTTTTATCAGCATCTAAAATAGCCACAAGGGAAACTTCAGGTAAGTCTAAACCTTCGCGCAAGAGATTAATGCCTACTAACACATCGAAATGCCCCAACCTTAAGTCACGAATTATAACTTGGCGCTCAACTGCATCAATGCCACTGTGCATATAACGTACACGAAGAGCCTTTTCAGCAAAGTACTCGGTTAAATCTTCAGACATCTTTTTAGTGAGGGTAGTAACTAAAACACGCTGCTTATTTTTAGCACGTTCTCTAATAGCAAAAACTAAATCATCAATCTGTCCAAGGCTAGGTTTGACAGTAACTTTAGGGTCAGCTAAACCAGTAGGGCGGATGACTAGTTCCACAATGTTATCACTCATTTCTCTTTCAGTAGCACCAGGAGTAGCAGACACATAGATGACTTGGCCTACTTTTGCCATAAACTCTTCTTGTTTTAAAGGGCGATTGTCAAGTGCAGCAGGCAAGCGAAAACCATAATCAACCAAGGTTTGCTTGCGTGATCTATCACCATTATACATACCCCTTATTTGTGGTAGCATCACATGGGACTCATCTAAGAAAGTAATAAAGTCTTCAGAAAAGTAATCAAGTAGAGTATAAGGCTCCTCTCCGACTTGACGACCATCTAGATAGCGTGAATAATTTTCAACCCCCCCACAGTAACCAAGGGTTCTAAGCATTTCAAGGTCATACAAAGTGCGTTCTTTTAAACGTTGATGCTCGAGGTGTTTATTGAGTTTTTCAAAGTACTTAAGACGTTCTTTTAAATCTTGTTCTATAAGTTGAAGAGCAGGTTTAAGCTGGTCAAAGGTCGTAACATAGTGTTTAGCAGGAAAGACGGTTGTCGAATTTAGCTCGAGCAACCGATCACCAGTAATATGGTCAACCACAGCAAGTTGCTCAATCTCATCTCCCCACATTTCGACTCTTAAGGGATTTTCATCGTAGGCAGGCCATATTTCTATAGTGTCTCCTTTAACCCGAAAGCGTCCAGCAGCAATCTCAACGTCGTTGCGTTCGTATTGCTGTATCACTAGCTGTGCAAGGATATCATCACGATTTATGGTCTGCCCTTTCTGTAAGATTAAATTAAGCTGCTTATAATTTTCGGGAGACCCAAGGCCATAAATAGCACTCACTGAGGCCACCACAATGACGTCTTTACGAGTTAGCAGGTTGCGTGTAGCAGAGTGGCGCAACCTTTCAAGTTCCATGTTTATAGAAGCGTCTTTTTCTATAAAAAGGTCTCGAGCTGGCACATAAGCTTCAGGTTGATAATAATCATAATAAGAAATAAAAAATTCTACTGCTGCATCTGGGAAAAGTTCCCTGAATTCTGCTGCTAGTTGGGCAGTCAAAACTTTATTGGGAGCCAAGATCAAAGCAGGTCTATTAGCAGCTTCAATAATTTTTGACATTACATAGGTTTTACCTGTACCTGTTGCACCTAAAAGGGTTTGAAAACGCAAGCCATCATTTAGGCCTTGAAAAATAGCTTCAATTGCTTGGGGTTGATCACCTTTGGGAGTAAAAGAGGATTTGACTTCAAGAGGCATGTACTAATTTTACTTGATAAGTGCCTAATGTTTTGGGTAATACAATTTTGTTGTAAGGTTGTTAGAGTATGCACATCATCAGTAGAAAGGCACTACGCAAGTTCTGGGAAAAATATCCTGATAGTAAAGATTCCCTTGTGCGTTGGTTCAAAATCATGAACAAACAGGATTTTGGTAACTTTGCTGAATTGCGTGCTACATTTCCGAGTGCAGACAGTGTAGGAAACTTTATTGTGTTCAATGTTGATGGTAATAAGTACCGTCTGATTGTTTCAATCCATTTCAATCGTAGAAAAGCCTATGTTCGCCATGTATTGACTCATGTGGAGTATGATAAAGAGGAGTGGAAAAAATGAACGTAATCACAGAGGAAATTAAAACTCACTGGAATGTTGTAAGCCCCCTTTTCTCAATTCGTAATGAAAACGAATATAACCTTGCAATTGAGCGCCTGAACACTCTGATTGATGAAGTTGGCACCAATGAACAGCATCCTCTTTATGAGCTTCTTGATACATTAGGTGCAGTTGTGCATACTTATGAGGAAAAATATCACCCTGTACCTGAGTGTAGTGGTGTTGAGATACTTCAATTTTTAATGGAAGAGCATCAGCTTAAGCCATCAGACCTTTCAGAAATAGGCACGGCCACAATCATTTCGGAAATCATTGACGGGAAAAAAGAGCTTACGGTTAAGCATATTCAAGCTTTAGCGGAAAGATTCCATGTTTCCCCATCAGTGTTTGTGTGATGTTCTTGATTACTAACTTCCCAAGACAGTTGTAAGCTTTATTGCCCTCTGCTTAGCACTCTCTAGATCAGCTATTTCACCGTCAAGCTGGGCTTGGAAAACTTGCTCAAGCAACTTAGAAAAGTGAGGGCCGCCTTGCAAATAGATTTCAGGTAGCTTGTTTTCCTGAGCTAAATTAATAAGATGCCGACCTTGCAGAAGGGGTTTGGGACTGCTTTGCTCGAGCTTTAATTCTTTGGCTAGCTCAAGCATATGCTTTGCACTGCTAGGTAAACCTTTTGCTAGAGGAGGGCGACCTGAGGCATCGGCTTCTATCAGTAAAGCTAGCATGTCAATATTGCTGGGCTCGAGCCTTAAAGCAAGACGACGAATAGCTCTAGGGCTTAGTTGATTTAAGTGTGACATATGCTCTTTAACCAGAGGTTTAATGTGCTGAATAAGGTGTTGTGGTGTATGAATACGTTTTAAAAACTCTTCACTTAAACTAGTACCTTCACTAGCGTGTCCTGGGGATACCCAGCGTCCCTTTTTACGAATAGTTGTTACTGCTTTTCCTAGATCGTGACAGAGAGTAGCAAAGATTAAAAGCGTCTTCTCTCGTGCAGCAAGCCTCTCACGGCTGGCAATTTTAGCAGCTTCATCTACAACACATTTTGTGTGCGCCCAAACATCGCCTTCAGGATGCCACTTGGGTTCTTGGGGAAGGCCAATGAGAGCACTTAATTCAGGATAGAACTCTAGCCACTCGGTTTGCTTTAGAAGCTTAAGCCCATAACTTGGAGTAACAGATTTTTCTGCCCATTTTTGCCACTCGTTCCAGATACGCTCTTTTGAGAGTGCTTTATATTCAGCCTTGAGAGTTTTAGCTAGCTTTGCAGTGCTAGCATCTAAAGTTAGCTCAAAGCGCCCTGCAAATTGAAGCCCCCTGAGCACTCGCAAGGGGTCCTCAGCAAACTTTTCACTGGTGTGCTTAAGACGCTTTGCTTTCCAATCATCAAGCCCACCAAAATAATCCAATAATTCCCCTTTTAAAGTTAAGGCCATAGCATTAATCGTATAATCTCGCCTCGAGGCAGCTTCTTTTGCTGTCATAGTAGGGTCAGGTTCAATAATAAAACCTTTATGGCCCTGTCCTTGCTTATTTTCACGACGAGGTAAGCTAAAGTCATACTCATTTTCTGGAGTTCGTAATTTAATAACACCAAAGGACACACCCACTTGGTCAGCCCGACCAAAAGGTTGCAGTGTCTGCACAAGTTTGTCAGTAGTTAAACCATAAACTTCAATATCAAAATCTTTGTGTACATGCCCTATGAGGGCATCTCGCACAAACCCGCCAACGAAAAGAGGTTCCCCTTCTGCTAGTTTTATGGCTGCTAGAATTTGGCTTAGCTCATCGCTTAAAGAAAGCTCTATGTTCATAGCAATAGTGAGTACAAAAGGTACAGGGGTGGGTCAAAAAGTGCTATGTGCACTGTCTTTGCCACATTTGAGTAGGTTGGATCGTGTCCTGCTCAACCAGACAAGCTTTTAAAAATCCAAAAACCACCTAGGTAAGTACCTATAGCTGAACCTAATGTAACAAGCATAAAAACTAGCAGTGTTCTAGAAACTCGATTTCCCCACCAACCACTCCACTTAGCAACATCTTGCCTTAAGCTCTTAAAGTCACCCACTGTGGGTTTCCTTAGCCAAAGCTCTAAGCCTGCTCCTACATAGCCTGCCCCTATAAGAGGATTTATTGATGTTAGCGGAGCAGCAAAGAAAGAACCAATTATGGTTAAGGGATGCGCTGCTGCTAGCAAAGCACCAAGTGCTGCTAAAGTGCCATTTATAAAAACCCATTTACGTACTAGGACCCAGCCAAGTTCACTATCTCGGCTAAAGCCTATGACAAAACCTACTATGATTACAGCAGTAATTAACCATGGCAAGAGCTTCCAGTAAGAGCGTTTTTTAGGGAGGTGCTCGAGCTCACCCAAGACCTTACTGACATTATCGTCATTAGCACTTTCTAAGTTGTTCAAAATGCCTTTTAAATGCCCTGCCCCTATTACTACTAAAATATTTTTAAGAGCATTATTACGGTGCTGATTTTCTTGCAGAAGGCGCAAGGCCATATATTCATCACGCTCTTCAATTAGGGGCGTAAAAATATGAGCTGACTCCTCAGCAAACTCTTTGAAAGTGGCTTCTAGCATGTCACCTTCTTTGAGCTGCTCTATATCTTCTTCTTTTATCTTTTCACGACTAAAAACACTCAAAAAAAGCCCACTAAAAATATTGAGACGTTGCCACCATGGAACATTAGCATAAACTCGGCGCAGGGTAATGCCAATTTCGCGATCAATTAGCAGAATAGGAAGTTCTTTTTCTTTGGCAAGATCAATGGCTGCTCGCATTTCTGCTCCAGGCTCTATACCAAACTGCTCAGCAATTCTTTGTTGAAAAGAGCCAAGTGCTAAGCTAGCTGCTACCATGCCTGCTTTACCCTCGCGAACGACTTTAAATAAATCCATATTGGCAAAACCATCAGGATTTGTAAGATTGCTATAACGACTTTTGTCTAATTCTACTGCTACAGCATCAAATTGATTAGTATTTATAAGGCGTTTAACTTCCTGGGTGCTAGCTTTTGAGACGTGTGCTGTACCTAGAATAGTATAATGGGTATTTCCTACTGTAACTACTTGTGTAGGTTGTTTTTGGCTGTCATTATTAATGGTGATTGATTCGCTCATAGGTTTGTAGTTTAACCTAAAGCATCATAATTATTACTCAGGAAATAATCCCATAGCATGATAACCAGCATCAACATAGATAGTTTCCCCTGTAATACCACTACCTAGATTGTCGCTAATTAAACTAAGTGCAAGACCAGCTACCTCTTCTTGGGTTATATTCCGTTTGAGCATAGAGAGTTGACCACTTTTGGCATACATGTCAGCAAAGCCTGCTATGCTGCGAGCTGCTATAGTACGCAAAGGTCCAGCACTAATGGCATTTACTCGTACACCCTGAGGACCAAGATCATAGGCTAAAAAACGAACGCTACACTCAAGAGCAGCTTTAGCCACACCCATCATGTTGTAGTGAGGTACTACTCGCTCAGCAGCAAGATAGCTCATAGTCAGGATGCTGCCGCCCTCAGTCATTAAAGGTTGCGCTCCCCTTGCAGCTGCTACCAGCGAGTAAGCAGAAACATCCATAGCCTTTTGCCAAGCTTCACGACTAGTTTTAAAAAAAGGCTTTTCGAAAGTTTCTGAGGGAGCAAAAGCTATTGAGTGAACAAGAAAGTCAAGCTTACCAAAATTCTTTTCTACTTCACTAAACAGTGTAGTGATATCACTATCAATACTAAAATCACATTTTACTAATAATGGATTTTCCAGTTCTGTGGTGAGCTTTTGTAACGTTTCTAATAGTCGCTCAGTTTGGTAGCTGAAAGCAAGTTGAGCACCAGCTTTAATTAAAGGCTGAGTAATAGCCCAACCAATGGAGCGCTGGTTAGCAACACCAATAATTAACCCTTTTTTACCAGTTAGGTCGATGGTGTACATACCTAAAGCTCTTCCATAATTTGCTCATAGCGTTTTCTTGTTTCTGTGGCCTTGGCCTTTTCGCCTCGAGCTTCCCAAACCTTTGCTAAACCTACCCAAGCACTTTTGCTGTAGGGTTCATGTTCAGTCATAATTTGGTAAAAATGTCCGGCAGTCTCAAGATTACCAGCCTCTTCAGCCTTTTCTGCTGTGGCTAAAAGCAAAGTAAGGTGTTCAGCATGAAGATTTAAGCGTATATCATCCACCCATGCAGAATCAAAGCCTGTAAGGAAATTTCCATGATAAAGGTTAGCAGCTTCAACATAATCTTTTAACTGCCCCTCTTCACGAGCTTTAACACTAGCTTTACGATACAAATCAACGTCATATTGAATGTCAAATTTACTATGCAAGTAGTAACGGCGATTAGCCGATTCAACAATTTCGCCTCCCATTACTTTACGCAAACGGTAAAGTGTAGTGTGGAAACTGCTGCTGGCTTTTGATTCTGTTTTTCCAGGCCAAAGGGCCTCGGCAACCTCAAAGGTGCTTACTCCGTTACTGTGCTCAAGCAGATAAAAAAGTAACTCCAAAGCTTTCAAAGAGTCCCAATCAAGCCTTTTTTCATTTTTTTCAACTAAGGGGTGTCCTAAGCCTTTAACTTTAATGGAACCTTCTAAAGGACGGCGTAATTCTTCTACACGCTGTAAGCGTACCCTAACTGCTTGTACCAATTCCTCACTTTTAAAAGGTTTAGTAACATAGTCATCAGCACCTATGGACATGCCATAGCGAATATTTTCGCGCTCACCTAGAGCAGTTAAGAATAGAAATGGTACCGAACGAAGTTCTTGAACCTCACGTACTTTCTCATAAAAACTAAAGCCATCCATTACAGGCATAGATACATCAGAAACAATAACATCTGGGTGCAAACCAGACTTAAGCGTATCAAGAGCATCAAAGCCATTGTCAAACCCAAGCACTTCAAAATTAGCAGAATTTAGTGCTAACTCCACCAGTTTCAAAATACCAAGATCATCATCCACAGCAAGAACTAAAGAGGCTGACATAGACATAATTTATATTTTAACTTAAGACTCCTATGACTAAAATTGATCTTTTCCTAACTTTCACTCATTGTATTGGTATAATACCTTTACAAACTTACTTTGCATGCCTCTCATAATTAACCTTTAAAAGAATACCACGTTTTGAAGGCAAGTCAAACTGCACTTGAACAATTTGTTTTGTGGCAAGAAACCTTGCTCTCTAAAATTATTGAGGATCTATTGTTAATTGCAGATGCAAGTGTTTACTGTAGTGGTGTATACAAGAGTTCTATATTCTTGATCCAAACCTTCCCACTACCTTCAATTGTTAAATTAAGTTTAATTTGATCAGGTTTTTGATTTCGCTTTAGATAAAATGGAACTTCATAGGAACTCCAATCGCTAGTTCCTTTTAGGGCATTGTGAAACCCTTTCGAGAAAAATTCACCTCGTCCAGGCATTCGACACCACATCTCAAGATAACTTCTTTCCTGAATATTATCAGATTTTAGAGCAGCTCGGTAAGTCAACATACAGTTTTCGACTTGGGGATTGTCGATTTCGAACAATCTAATGGTATGTGTTTCCTTAACATCTGCTGACCATCCATCACTATCTGGGACCAAGATTTCCTTAGTGATGGTAGCGTCAAGTGGCGAAAATTCTCTAATTGTTTGTGCTGGCCCAGCCGGCTGTGGTGACCGAAATAAATTCTTTAGCCATTGCAACATTTGTTATCTCCTTAGACATCCTTTGCTAGGTAGCAAGGAGCCATTTTGGAAGTATACTAGCAACACCACCAGATTGCAAAAGTTAATGAGTTGTGTATAATACACTCGAAATGCTCAATACCACCAAGCTCGAGCCAATTATAGAAACGCTAGTGCCGATTTAAAATGCAAAGCTTCCCTTACCTCACTGACTACGTTAATGAAATATTTACTAATGAAAAAACACGCTTAGACTACATTTTTCTAAGGCCAGTACTCATAGTCCTGTACTTCTTTCTTCGTGTTGTACTTGTTCCTTTAAAATTTCTGTTTCACCGCAAGGTTTGGGGTTTTGAAAAAAAACTCATCGATGGTGTTATCGCCTTTGGCATAAAGCATCTTGCTGCTTATGACGCGCTCAGCTTGCTTATTCGCCATGTACAGATTGAGCCACTGCTCTATCGCTACATACTTTCTGGAACCCCTGAGCGAAGAGATGGAACAGGTGAGAAACTCAAGGGCATTGATGGAGATTTTAGTGTCAATTCGATTCAAGATGTCGTTGCGCATGGCCTCACCATCTGTCATGATGATCTCTCCTATGAAGTCATGGAGCGTTTTGATAAAGATGCTTTTTTAGAAAACCTCGAGTTTTACAGAAGTAGCCAACCCGAGGACATTGAGCAGTTTGGCAACAAGGTGCTGGAACAGAATCGCAAGCATTCCTTACAGGTCTTTGGATGTACTAATGTAGTCATCTTTATTGTTGTTACCATAACCCTATTTGGTGACATCCACACCTTGGTTCGTGCACTTAATTCCTTCGATTCTGACTCCCTTCTGCTCTGGTGCTTAAAGAATATTTGTGCTGAGGACCAGGAGGCAATGATTGATCTTGATTTTTATTTACAGTCAAGCAGCAACCGCAGCCACTACAACAACAGCCCATTTTTATCTGATCCCAATCAATACCTGTATCACCATATTGCTTTTGACGAGTTTGCCTACGAATTATTAAGAAAAAACCCAGGAACACCCTAACAGGTTGTTAGAACCTGTTCCAAATCAATTAGGAGATTATTGTGATAGGTTTAATTGATACAGGAATCACATTAATTGGGCATTTGAGCCAAATTACATGCGTCTAAATGATTCACTTAATCCTTCCATTGGCCAAAACACCATTAGTGGCAATAAAAAAGGTAATATATACCAATACAGTGGCTAAAGATCTATTTCACAATGCTGCCAAGCAAGCACTTCTTAAGGAAAAATGGGTAATTACGATTGTTTATAACCCTATTCAGGAGGTTATTATCCTGTGGAAAGAATAGAGAAATATCGCCAAGTGATTCGCCAATTGCTAACTGCCCATGCAGATTGTGAGGAGTCAAGTAATACCGATTCAAGCATTGAGTGCCAGTTGGTACTTGACTCCGAAAGAGATCACTATCAACTGTTAGATGTTGGTTGGAAAGAACTAAAACGAGTTTATAATTGCTTTATTCATCTTGACATCAAAAATGGCAAAATCTGGATTCAGCGCAACATGACCGAGGCTGACCTTGCTCAAGAATTAGTCGAATCAGGCATCCCTAAAGAGGACATTGTTTTGGGATTGCACCCTGCCTACAAACGCCCATTAACAGGTTATGGAATAGCATAGAGCATGCTATCAGGTGCACCTGAGAATAAAAATGAGACTAGGATGACCAATTGTTATATCACCAACACAGGCTCTTACTTGCCCGGTGATCCTGTAGACAATAAAAGCATTGCCCAGTATTTAGGAAAACTGATAGGAGAAGCTCGAGTTAAGCAAAAGATTCTTGCTGTTAATGGCATCCGCAACAGATATTACGCCTTAGACAAAAAACAGAATGCAACACATTCTACCTATGAGCTTGCGGCTGAGGCAGTCAAAGATTGCTTACCTCACAATAGAGATACACCTGCTGTAGACTATTTGTCCGCTGGTTCAACCCACGCACCACTTCTTGCACCGGGCTTTTCTTCGCTTTTACACGACGAGTTGAGCAAACAAGATATTATGTCTCATTCGCTAGAAATCAACTCTAACTCGGGTATTTGCTCTTCAGGAGCACAAGCCTTTGTTAATGCCAGTCGTGCTGTAAGATCAGGAGATGCCAATGTGGCAATTTGCGTTGGTGTTGAACAGCCTTCGGTAGCTCTTAAATCAAAAGCTTTTCGACCCACTTATGACCTTCGGGCTATTTTTAAGAACCTCAAAACATCCAAGTGGTTTATGTCAACCTTCCTTCGTTTTATGTTATCCGATGGTGCAGGTGCCTTTTTACTCGAGCAACAACCAAACCAACAAGGTCTCTCATTAAAGGTGGATTGGACCTATTCACGTTCATTTGCCAATGAAGCACCACTCTGTATGCAACTGCCCA
Source organism: Trueperaceae bacterium (assembly GCA_965224855.1). Lineage (GTDB taxonomy): Bacteria > Deinococcota > Deinococci > Deinococcales > Trueperaceae > CBDCVN01. The sequence goes on from CBDDAI010000002.1 coordinate 208,764, forward strand.
GCAAACCGCCGCTTGTGCTGAGCCAAGATGTCAATATTCTGTCAAAGTACATGGTGCCACTATCAAAACGAGTGATTAAAGAAGCACTTAGTGCAAATGGAGAAGAGCTTGATAATTATACTGTGGTGCTACCCCATATGTCCTCACATTATTTTGAGTCTTCTGTTAAGAAGGTTATTGCCAAGCTTTCTTCAAAGCAAAGTGTGCGCTACTGGACGAACCTCCGAACGGCAGGTAATACTGGTGCAGCGAGTATTTATATCATGCTCGATGAATACTTAAAAACCCAGCCGGTGGCAACAGGCGATCGTATACTGCTCTTTGTGCCTGAATCAGGTCAATTCAACTACGTTCTTATGAGCCTTACGGTGGTTGCATGAATATTGCTGTTGTAGGGGCGGGCAGCAGTGGACTGGTCACGCTAAAATACCTGTTTGATGTTTACCCCACCTCAGATGTGGTCTGTTTTGAGAAAAGCAACTCTGTTCGTGGTTGTTGGGGGGATCAGCGAGCAGATTTCGTTTCCACTTCAACCAAGTACACCACCCAGTTTTCCTGTTTCCGCAAATGGCAACTAGCAGTAGCACCTGAACAGAACTTTACAGAGTTTTATAGTGGTGCTGAGTTTGGCAATTATTTAGAACTATTTGCAGAACACTTCAACCTTAAGGAGCACATTCGCTTTGGCGTCGCATTACAGCGACTTGAGCAAGTTGAGGGTAGTTGGAAGCTCCTGCTCTCAGAAAATGGGAAAGAAAGTATCCAGACGTTTGATGCCGTGTTTCTATGTACCGGACTTGTTAACAAAAAAAAACCACTTGAGTCTACTCATGTTCCTGTTGCCGAGAATCCTGAAATGATCCGTAACGCAACAGTTGTTGTGGTTGGCGGGGGAGAGTCTGCCACCGATACAGCCAATCACCTAGCAAAACCAGAGCACAACAATACGGTTTTTCTCTCCCTGCGTTCTGGTGTTCGGGTCAGCCCACGATACCACCCGATACGAGGTGTGCCTTCAGATTTTTTACGTAATAGGCTTTTGCTTTCTTTTGATAAAAGAATGCGCAATTGGGTGGGTGAACACTTTGTGACCTTCCGAATCCATTTTAATCAACTCCTAGCCAAATTGTTTCCACACCAACAGGTCAATCATAACCCTGATAATCAGGAGCAGGCACTGAGAAGAAAATGGGATCTTAAACTTAAAGCTCGAGCTAAAGGTGGGCTTTTTAATGTCTTCCACAATAAAGGTGATGATTTTCTAGATGCTGTGGCAGAGAAGCGTCTGGCGATCATCGGCCCGCCAACAGATGAACACTGGAATGAGTACTTCGACTTTGATAAGGCAACGACGCAACGTATTTTGCCTGATGTGCTGGTGCCGTCTACTGGCTATCACTCCCGATTATCAGACTTGTCCTGTGGCACAATCCACTTAAAAGATTTTTACCATGGCTGCGTTCATATAAATAGGAACAAGCTGTTTTTGATCGGTTTCGCAAGACCCGTTATAGGCAACATTCCATCAATCAGTGAAATGCAAGCACGCTATGCTATTGGTGTGCTCTATGGAAAATACAGCCTTCCGACTGATCTGCAAGCAAAACAGGCTGAAGCTTGGCATTCACTGTGCAGGGAGTACAGCTCAATTGATACAGATAACGTTTACCCTGTGGAACAGTTCCCCTATTGTGATGTTTTAGCAAAAGAGATGGGCATCATGCCATCACTAGCCAACATTCGGTCTTTCACTACATGGCTAAAAATCAAGCTCGTCCCAGCAAGCACCACCCACTATATGGATGAATACTTTGATAGGCGGATGCTCAAGCAACAAAAAGTCTACACCCCATACGTTATAGTCGCACTCATGTTTCTTGTTCGTTTTCTGGGATTTCCTTGGCGATGCCTGAAACGTTTTACAGCTAAGACTTTAGGCGCAAGATGTTTATAGATCACTTGAATTCCATTTAAAATAAAACTATATGGAAAACAGCCAACAATCTCAACCCAATCGCCTCATCTCTGAAACTAGTCCTTATCTTTTGCAACATGCTTATAACCCTGTAGATTGGTACCCTTGGGGTAAGGAAGCTTTTGATTTGGCTCGAGCAGAAGATAAGCCAATCCTCTTATCAGTAGGTTATTCCTCTTGTCATTGGTGTCATGTAATGGCTCATGAATCTTTTGAAGATGATGAAACTGCAGATATGATGAACCGTGGCTTTGTAAATATCAAGGTTGACCGTGAGGAACGTCCAGACATAGATACTATTTACATGAGTGCAGTGCAGGCCATGACTGGTGCTGGAGGGTGGCCTATGACAGTAGTAATGACACCTGAAGGTAAACCTTTTTTCAGTGGCACTTATTTCCCCCCTAAAGACGGGTATGGCCGCCCTAGCTTTAAAAGTATTCTGCTAGGTTTAACACAAACTTGGCGAGAAAGACGCGAAGAGGTCTATGAATCGGCGGAAAAAGTTACTGGCTACTTAAACAACCTAGAAAGTATTGGTAATAGTGCCACTGAGCTTAGCTCTCCAATAGTTAAACAAGCCTTAGAAAATTTAGCCAAGGCCTTTGATGTTAAACATGGTGGTTTTGGACATGAGCCTAAATTCCCACCTCATAGTATCCTTAAGTTACTTTTACGTCAGGAAGATAAAAATCTTAGGGAAATGGCCTTTTTTACCTTAGATAAAATGGCTCGAGGTGGCATCTATGACCAGCTTGGTGGCGGCTTTGCTCGCTATAGTGTAGATGAAGCTTGGTTAGTACCTCACTTTGAGAAAATGCTTTTTGACAATGCCCAGCTAGTCAAGCTTTATGCTGAGGCTTACTTAATGACTAAAAAACCTTTATATAAAAAGATTATAGAAGAAACCCTTGAGTGGGTAAAACGAGAAATGTTAAGTGAAGAAGGGGGTTTTTATAGTGCTCTAGATGCTGACAGTGAAGGGGTCGAGGGTAAATTTTATGTTTGGGATGAACAGGAAATTGATGAGCTTTTAGGAGAGGATGCCAAACTAGCCAAGGCTTACTTTGATATAAGCAGTATGGGCAACTTTGAGGGACACAATATTTTAAACCTTAAACATACTGATGAAAGGATAGCTGAGCGTTTTGGCTTATCCACCACGGAATTACAGCAGAAGATAGCTCAAATTAAGGAGGTTCTTTTTGCTGCCCGAAAAAAACGCGTGAGGCCGGGCTTAGATGACAAAATCTTATGTTCTTGGAATAGCCTTATGCTAGCAGGCTTTGCTGAGGCAGGTCGTATATTAGCTAGGCAAGATTACATTGATACAGCTATAAAAAATGCTGAGCTTATTCATGAGAAGATGCTTGCTAATGGGCGTCTTAAGCACAGTTATAAAGCTGGTGTAGCTAAGGTTGAGGGGATGCTCGAGGACTACGCCTACTACGGTCTAGCACTAATTTCCCTTTATCAAGCAACATTTGATAGTAAATGGCTTTTACTCGCTTTTAAAAAGGCGGAAGTTATTACTAAACACTTTGCTGACAGTAAAGGAAGTGGCTTTTTCTCTACCCCAGATGACGGCGAAAAGCTTCTAGTTCGCCCTAAAGATTATTTTGACTCATCACAGCCTAGTGACAATGGTGCAGCAGCTGAGCTTTTACTTATTTTATCGCGCTATACAGGTAACTCTAATTGGGAAAGCTTAGCAGCAGGAAGTTTAAAAGCTATGTCTGAAGCCATGAAAGAACAGCCACATGGTTTTGGTACTTTACTTTGTGTTTTGGATCAGCTATTTAAACCATCACAAGAAATTGCTTTAGTAGGGGAGAGCAAGGAACTTTTTACAGAGCTGAATAAGCATTTCTTACCCTATGCTGTAAAGGCATTATCAACTGGTGCCGAGGATGATTTAGTAAAGCAAATACCCTTTTTGCAGCAAAGAGATAAGTTATCAGGCAAATCTACTGTTTATGTTTGTGAGGATAACATTTGTCAATTACCTGTAACGAGCATAGAAGGGTTTAAAGAACAGCTCAACAACCTGACTAAAAATTAGGACTAGTTTTAAGTTTTAGGGTTTGCTCGAGCCCCAAAAAAGCAAGTTTAGTTCTCTTGGTTACACTGCCAAGAAACTTGTGTTTCTCCATAGTTGTAAATTGCTCCATCAGGCGAAATTTGTGTGTAGGCCACGTTATATCCCAAGCAGGAAGCAATAAGACTAAGATAACTTTTTACAGCAGCACTAGCTTGCTCCACTCTATCAAAGTCTAAATTTGCTGCTCCACCTAATCCAGCAAAAAGCTCTAGCTGCTTGCTAAGTTGCATAGCAGCACTTTCCATACTAGCACTCATGTTGCTCAAACGAAAACCACTGGCATCTTTAGGGGCAAGAGAAGCCAAGTGCTTATAAACTTCAGTAGTGGCAAGGGTACTTTCACTATTTTGGGTCTCCAGCACGGATTGCATTGCTGCTAGGGAGGTAGCAATAAGTACATATCCTTCAGTCACAGCATAGCTTAAACTTAAACCTCCTGTAATATCAAAAGTACTCACCTTAGTGCTTATTATATCTACTTCTTCACTACTAGCATTCCCTGTACCTCCTTGAGGATCAGCAAAAGCAGCAATGCCCTCACTTAAAACAGTAAAAAGCTGCTCTAAACCCTGTCCTATAGCTACTTCATCACTTGTTTCAATAATGTAAACAGTTTCCCCTAACAAATTTTCGCTAGAAACACCTGGTTCACTGGTCTTAGCTACATTAGTTGTTATGGTAGTTACATTGGTACCTACCCAATTCAGAAAGGTGTTTTGCACATCTAAACCAAAAAAGGCTAATAGTAAATCATCTAGTCCACCACCTAAAATTTTAGTATCTTTAACAAGTTCATCAAGGTAGAGCCACCAAGCTGCTAGATTGTTGTGCCCACTGCTAAAGGCAAAGGCAGTAGGTGGGACAAAGGCTAATGTGTCATCACTAGCAGGCTGTGCTTGAGTTAAAAGGCGATATAAGTTTTTGTCACCACCTTTGGCATTGGGTAGTTGAATACTTTCAGTTACCATACCATCTTCAGTTATACGACTTACTCCAGCACTTATACCCAAAGTTGAGATAGTTGATGTAAGCCTTAAGGTAAGCTGATTAAAACCTAGGTTTTGTATTAGAGGACCTAGCACAGTAGCAAGCTCCCCATAATCTAAGTAATTGTAAAACTGACCAAGTTTTAAATACCCTAAAGTTTGCTGATAGCCTTCACTAGCAGCAAAGCCTACCTTAGTTTCATTATCTAAATTATCTAGCACCTCTTGCAAGGTAGACTCATCACTACTTAAGATAAGGATTTCATCTACTAAAGCATAAGTTATGGCCTGAAAAATATTACTGCCCTGTTCAAAAGCTACCAAGCTATAGCTATAATCACCTATTTGTTTAGTTTCAGCTTCAGGATTTGCTAGCAAATCAGCAAAATCTTGAACATAGTCAGGCTGTATTCTAGCTAAAGTAACTAGCACTGGTAAGGTCTGAGAAGGTACATTTACCCAAGTTAGCCATACCTCATCACAAATTAGTAACCACAGATCAGCTATATCTCTATAGGTATTTTCACTACTTTGAGGAGAAACCAGTGATATTAAAGCCTGCCCTATTTCTAGCTCCTCAAAAGCATCTGTAAAATCAATAACTTCTTTACGCAACATTTCCAAATCAGAAATGCCTAAAGCAAAAATAGGTTTTTCTGGGAGAAGAGTAGTCAGTTTTTGTGCAAAGGTGAAATTTAAAAGAGCCACCAATCCCCAAGCTAGTACATGTTTCAACATATTTTCTTGCCTACTTCCTAAAATTTATCATTAAAGTATTATTATTCTTTATTAATAGTATTGTAAGGCTGCACATCCTCAATCAAGTTTAAGTCGTAAAACTTTTCAAGATAAGTTGCTTCCTCATCACAATCATCAAGGCACTCATCATCAATTTCGTCCTCTGGACGTTCATCTTTTATCAGTAAATCAGCTTCGAGATCATCTTGCCTTACATTTTCGTCTAGGGCAGCCTTTACCTCAGGCAAAAGTGCTTCAACAACTTTTGGAGGAGGAGGAAGCTCAACATAAAAACGATGTCCTTTTAAGCCATTAGAGCTCGAGCCCAAGTAGCGTACATTTTCTACCAGAGGTGCATCATGAATAGGATCAGAGGCATTGCGTGAGGGTACTACTGCATTAACTCTAATGTGCTTGTATTTTGCATTAAAGCCATCTGCCAGGCGTGTAATCGCACCACGCACGGCAATCATATGTGGCTCATCAGCAGTTAAGGGGGGAGAAACTAGCACTACCCAAGCATCTCTTAGGAACTTTGCTGCTGTTTTTAGAATAAGAAATGTGCTTTTAAAGCTTTCATCAACCAGCTCAGCAAACTCACTATCACTAACATCAATAAAACGGCTTTGATGCTCAAGAGTAACTACATGTACTACGCCTGAAAGGCAACCAAAGATCTCAAAAACTTTATCAAAAGCCTTACGTACCTCACCGCCAGTGCTAGAGTTTGCTTGGATAGGAATAGCTTGACCACCAAGCTCCTCAATTTCTGCTGCTGTTTTAGAAGCCAAATCTACATCTTTATCAGCACAAACCACATCATATTTAGCATCGCCATAGGATAGAGCAAGTGTACGACCAAATCCCTGACCTGCATTAGTAATGAGCACTACTTTGATGGTACTTTCTGGCATATACATAAGCATACCTAGTTAACCTCTAGTAAGCAAGCAGGCTTTTTTTATGCTGGTATATCCACTTAGAGTTTAAATTCCCCATTTTCTTGCAGTATTTCCCCATCTATATATACAATTCCCCCTTGCCTTAAATCACAAATCATATCCCAATGTATAGCAGACTCGTTAACACCACCTGACTCAGCGTAGGATTGTCCTATAGCTAGATGTACTGTGCCACCAATCTTTTCATCATATAGGATACTTTTAGTAGGTTTTTGAATATTATAGTTGGTGCCAATTCCTATCTCCCCTAGAAATCTTGAGCCTTCATCAGTATTGAGCTGTGCTTGCAGGAGGTCATCTCCTTTTTCCGCCTTGGACTCAACTACTTGGCCATTTTTAAATTTCAAGCACACATTTTCTACCTCTACCCCATGTACGCTACTAGGAATCGTGTAGGTAATTATCCCATTAACACTATCCTCTATAGGACCTGTAAAAACTTCTCCTGAGGGCATATTCTTTCTACCCGGACTATTAATCCATTTTCGACCCTTTACACTTAGAGTTAGGTCCGTACCTTCAGCAACTATGCGGATCTTGTCAACATCTTTTAAGCGCTCTATAAGTTCTGTTTGGAAACCTTCTATTTCTTGCCATTTGGCAATAGGGTCCTTGTCAAATAGAAACATGGCGTTGTAGACAAAATGCTCATACTCATCTAAACTCATGCCTGCATCTTGTGCGCCTGCTTCTGTAGGATAGAGGGTTCCGCACCACTTAGTATTTTCCAAACGAATTTGCTGTACGGGGCGCATGCGCTTCATATAGCGACTAAGCTTTTCCTTATCAGCGTTTTGTAAAAGTTTATTATTACTAGGAGCAGCAACACGAATCCACGCATCTAACTGCTTAATTTCGTTGAGTTCAAAGGTTGGCTCACTATCCAAATGAATATCCTTAGCTAGGTCTAAAAAGTCGCGCTCGAGCTCAGGATAACCTAAACGTAAGAAAGGGTATGCTCCTATATTTAGTACCTCGCAATATAGGGCTCGAGCCATAGGCAAAGCAGGTATAGCTACATTCAAAGCAACTTTCTCATTCTCTTTTATACTTGTGCAGTACTCTACTAGAAGTTTGGCATACTTTTGGTGGATGGGGTGAATCATGTTAAAACAATAACATGCTAGTTAAAATACTTTAAACAGCTAAGAAGGTGCAAAGTTACAAGAGGTGCGGTTCAGTGAGAGAAATCCCCCTAAATCCTCCTTTTCAAAGGGGGATTTGTTTTATCCTTTGAGAAAGGGAGCCAGGAGAGATTTTTGGTTTGAGAAAGAATTTTTCTGGCACACTATATGAGGATCTTGCTCATGTAGGAAAATTCACACTAGAACCCAAATAATAACTAAATTCTTATCCTTAAGGCTTTTACGAGTATTGCCAATAATATTTAAAACCTTTGATTAATGAAAGGCACAAGTTATACTTCTAAAAATTCATAGTTGGAGAATCAATTTAATGAAAAATTTTCTTATCATCAGCCTTTTTGTAGTATTTAGCACTTTTAGCCTTACCAATGCACAGCCAGATATCTATGCTGGTCTTTCATTTGGTGTTGCTACTGTATCGGCCTTTGGCCTTACTAGCAATGCTAGTTTTCCCACAACTCTTCATATAGGTTTTAAAAACCTAGTTATGGATAACCTAGATGTTCGAGTTGATGGCAACTTTATTCTAAATTCTAAAACTACTGTTATTGGTTTAGGCGTTAATGGAATTTATAACCTTGCCTTAGTTCCTAATCAACCTATAGACTTTTATGTAGGGGGAGGAATTCGTACTATAATTGGTGACGATACCCTTAACGTAGGTCTTGGTGCGATAGCTGGTGCAGATTACCAAATCATACCTCAAATTAGTATTTTTGGTGAAGCTCGTTCTGATGTTTATTTTAGTGACCCGTTAACAAGTGGCTTTAGTATTGGTATAGGAGGCAAATATCATTTCTGATAGCTTACTTAGTACTTATATACTTTCGACAGTATAAAAATGAACTTTTTCATTGGAATTGCTAAATTTGAAAGGGAGGTAGGGAGATTAGGAGCAGGGCATAAATTTCTTTGAAGTAAGATAAGATGTTCATTTCTTACCCATTTTTATTATGAATTGTGATGACAAATGAAATAAATCAGCTTAACTTACCATCTAGAATGTGAAACAATTTGTCAAACTTAGGTGGTGCTTCAGTACCACTCACTAAGGTTTGAGGAGTACTGGCAGCAAGATTTAAAAGGTAATTACGTCTACTTAAATCAAGCTCAGCACTAAAATCATCAATAAGAAGTATGGGGGGCTCATTGTGTTTCTCGGTCAAAAGTTGGTATTCTGCTATACGTAAGGATAATGCGGTAGTGCGAGCTTCACCACGGGAGCCAAAACTCTGTATGCTATAGCCAGCTAGCTTTAGCAGTAAATCGTCACGATGAGGACCTACTACCGTAACTTTCCTAACCCTTTCTTCATTAGTTTTTTCAAGTAAAGCTGCCTCTAGATCAGGTTGCTTATTTCCACTTTGTAAAGTGGGTTCAAGAGTCTTATCCCCCCTTGAGATTTCTTGATAACTAGTTTTCACTACATCAGCTATACGCTTAAGCACTCTTTGTCTTAAACTCATAATCTCATTACCCAAATTTATGAACTTTTCTGACCATACTTCTAAGGTAGGGTTATTGGGGTAGTTTTTTAATATAGCATTGCGCTGCTCGAGCACCCGATAATACTCACGTAAAAGTATAGCGTAGCGTAAAGACAGTTTAGAGAGTAAACTATCAATATAACGTCGCCTTATAGCAGGAGAGCCATAAACAAGCTCACTATCTGCAGGGGCAATAAGCACTGCTGCAACACTTCTTGCAAGCTCTACGGCTTGTATACTTTGCCCATCTACACGTATAGTCTTGCGACCAGCATTTAAACCAATTTCAATTTTACTGATACCATCTTGGTGTCTAAGCTGTGAACTAACAAAAGCTTGGGTTTTCTCCCAGTTTATGGCTTGGGCAATTTTAGCACTAGGTAGACTACCTGTACATGTCAGGTAAACTGCCTCTAGGATGTTAGATTTACCTGAAGCATTGTTTCCCACAATAGCATTAATGCCCTCACTAAATTCTATTTTGGGTGCCTGGAGGTTACGGTAATTGAGCTGTGATAGAGTTTCCAGAAGCATTTAATTTGCTTTATTTTGTTTTTCTAAGCGTTTACGCTGTACCACCTCTGCTGTAACAACACGACTGTTCATGGCATAAGCAAAGCTTAATATAGCAGCAAATACCAAGAGCCCACTTAATATGGTAAGTTGCCTAAAAAGCCAATAGGTATTGTAGTACCACAAGGGCTCAAAAATCAATCTTAGCACCAATCCTCCATTTAGCAAATAGAAGGTTAAAGCTTCCAGTCTTTCTTGGCGCAAACCACCTGGTCTTGGCATCATCCAATAACCAATCCCCATAACCATCGATAGTAAAAACCCTAGAACTCCAAGATGAACATGAGTAACTCGAAAATAAGCTACAAATCTAGGTGAAAAATAAAAAAGCACCCCTAAAAAACCTGTTAGAAGCAAATAGACTAAAGCAGCTCTAATGAGCAAGGCTTCATAGCGGCTCATAGTGCTAGATACTAAACTATGTCGTTTGAGCCAGTTTCTCTAACACTATCTTTGATACTGCTCTTAAAGGCTCAACCACTCCTTCAAATTTAGAAGCTACTGCTTCAAAAGCTTGAATACTACCTTCTGGGGCAAGCACTTGAGTGATCATATCCATAGGTAAAGCATCTGGTAAATCACGCTTGTTTACTTGAATAACATAAGGAATCTCTTCAAGTGAAAGGTTATACTCTTTGAGGTTCTCTCGCAGGTTACGCAAAGACTCTGCGTTAGCACGTAAGCGGTTAGGAGCAGAATCTGCAACAAAAACTACGCCATCTACACCACGTAAGATTAGTTTGCGACTCGAGTTATAGAAAACTTGTCCGGGAACTGTGTAAAGGTGAAAACGGGTTTTAAAACCATTAACATCACCTAAATCAAGTGGTAAAAAGTCAAAGAAGAGAGTGCGTTCGTCTTCGGTAGCAAGGCTTACCATATCTCCTTTGGACTCACCCGGAACATTCTCATAAATCATTTTGAGGTTAGTGGTTTTACCTGAAAGGCCCGGACCATAATAAACTATCTTAAAATTGATTTCACGTGCAGAAAAATTAATTGTACTCATTGTTTATTCCCAAATAGCCCATCTAATAGTGAATCAGCTGATTCACTCCAACTATCATCAAAGCTTACTTTTGGCACTTCTTCAGTGCTAGACTCAATAGCTGCACGAATATCTTCAACCGTTTTTTTAGTAAAAAGCTTCACACGTCCTAGTGCAGCAGACTTATCGAAAATAGTAACCAATAGTGCTTTGTCCTCGAGCTCTTCTAAGTATGTTCCTACCTCTTCACCTTGCTGAACCATTTCCTTAAAGCCTGACTCTCCTAAAAGCTTGGCAATAGCGGTATTAGCTGAATAGTTTGAAGCAACTAGTGTTGCTAGCGAGTCCAGAGAAGGTGGCTTAGGTGCCCAAAGTGCTCTTTTATGTATAAGTACAAAACCCTTTAGGTCTATAATCATTGCGTAGCGAGCATGGCTCTTAGACAAAAGTTCGTCTAAACATCCTTCAACTTTGTTGTAGGTCTCACCGTATAAATCAAGTGACGGTTCTAACATAAGCTTAAGTATAACACCATTGTTTACTAATAACGAGTGCAGGAGAGCACAGTAATTTAATGCTAGAATTAGTAAATATGAATGAGGGTTTGCATATATTTGACCTTAACTATTTTGCCCCGTACCTAGGGCAACTGACTTTTGGCGCACTAGCAGGTTTTGCTGTTGGCTTTGCTCTAAAAAAAGTAAGTAAAGTCATACTTATTATTTTTGGAATTTCCTTCCTTTTGATACAAATAGCAGCCTATTATGGTTATATAAGAGTTGATTGGCTTAGAATTCAAGAGGTGATTAATCCTTCATTAACAACTGAATCTTTAAGTCAGAGCTGGCGCAGGTTGGTTTCTGTACTCACTTTCAATGTACCTTTTGCAACCGCTTTCTTACCTATGCTCATTTTAGGCTTAAAAAAGGGGTAACTTTGAACCCTGAAAATACAAGTTATATACTAACTTCTTCTGAGTCAATTTTACCCAAACTGCTACAAACAGTTCCATTTTGGGCTTTCTGGTTTTTAATAGGATGGCTTGTAGGGGTACTTTTAAATCGCTTTGTTGCACGCATTGCTTTGTGGCTAGGTATTACAGTCTTAGTAACAATACTACTTATTAGCTTAGGTTTTGTAAATATTAATGCCAGTAGCATCAGTAATTTCTTTAATGTGATTTCTAATTGGTTACCCAAAGTAGGAAGTAGTATTCGTAATAATGCCTTTGTAAGAATTGATGGATTAGCAATGGTTTTTTTTATTCTAGGTGTGGCTCTTAGTACTTATAGAGCTAAAAGCGATCCTAATCAAGCTGAAATTCCAGAGTGATTTCTTAAGCTCGAGCCTGAATCAGTTTCCATTCGTTAGCAGTCTTAATTTCTAAAGCTTTAAGGTGCTTTGCTATAGCTTTATGAACCATTGGAGCAAGCTCAGTAAGGATTCCAGTGGCTATAAGTACCCCGTTATCCTTAAGAACACGCTGATACTCAGAGGCAAGCTCAACATGAAGTTCGGCAAATAAATTGGCTACCAGTACATCTACACTGTTATCTATTACCCTGCTATCAAGCTTACCTAGTGTAAACCTTGCCTTTGAACTATTTTGCTTGGCATTAGCTTTAGCAATAGGTATAGTTTGAGGATCATTATCAATGCCTAATGCTCCTTTAGCACCAAGCAAATCAGCTGCTATGGCTAGAATACCTGAACCTGAACCAACATCAAGTACCTGCTTGCCTTGTAAATCCAAGGCTTCTAGAGTTTCTAAAGCAAGTTGTGTAGTTTCATGGTGACCACTGCCAAAAGCCATGCCCGGGTCAAGCCATAGAATTCCCTGCTCTTTATTGGACCTGACTATACAGTGGGTAGGAGCAATTATCAAACGCTTTAAGAATATAGGTTCTAAATTCTTATAGTAGTCTTCCAACCAGTTAGTTTCCTCAACCTCTTGCCAAGTACCTTTAAGGGGCAAGTTTACTGGCTTTGCAAAATAGGCTATTAACTTTCCTTGATGTTCTTCTATGCCTTGGCAACCAGCTTCCCAAAGTAGACTAACCTCTATTTCATTCTGAAAAGTACCTTTTACAATGAAAGCAAGACACATAAGTGTTTTCTATAGTACTACGTTTTTTATATCACCATAAGTATAATAGGTAAGTAGGAGTTCACTATGGCAGAACGTTACTTACACCCACTTACTGACTTTGGCTTTAAAAAGCTCTTTGGTACAGAGCCTAACAAGGTACTTTTGATTGATTTTCTTAACCAAGTCTTGCCCCAACACCATCAGAAGCAACAGGACTAAGCTTTGAAGAAATTGAAGAGCTTTAAATAAACTATAAAACCTCCTTAACCTCTTGCTAGTGTGCTATTCCTTTGTTATACTCAATAAGTATTAAGCAGGAGACCTTTTTTCAAAGTGAACTAATGTTACAGTGCAAAATTATGGAGGAAGTATGAGTAAAGAAAACACTAACCCTGAAACTTGGCAGCAACAAGAAGGCTTTATCTTAAAAGCAAGCTGGTTTTATAACAAGAAAACTAAAAACGAGCAACCAAAGCCTAACGAAGATGATTTTATTGTAAAAATAGTGGGTCACCCTAACTGGAGGTTTAATTTTAGTGCTCTACATAGTTTGCACAGAAGTTTTGATGATGCACTGTTGGCAACTAAAACTTTTTTTAAGCATTCAGATTTTGCAGCAAATCAATTTTATATTCCCCCTAAAGATGAAGCTGCGCCCATAAACTTTAGTAAAAAGCAGCGAGTAAAGCTCATAGACCAAATTATGAATGGTCCCAAAGAAGCTAAGGCTGAATCAAGTGGTTTACTACGAACGGCCTTTTTAGATAACGGTGAAGATGCCTTGTGGGTCACTATCGAAGAGACTAGCTATGCTGATGAAATAGAGCGTGAGTTTACCAATGAAGATAGCCCTTTGCATAGCTTAGTTAATAAAGAATGTTCTGCATACATAAATTACTATATTGATGATGAGAAGTTGCTAGAAAAACAAAAAGAGTACTTTAGTGAAGAGGAATTAGCTACTATTAAACAATACTTAACTAAAAAGAAGCCTTATCGAGGTAAAAAAACTGTCCGTGGCCCTTTAAAAATTGAAGAAGGGGTACTTAGTATAGGCTCGTGGTCATACAGGTTTCAAGGTGATCCTGAAAAAACAGAAGAGGGAAGTGAAGAGGAAAAAGGAACTAAAGAAGAAGGTGACAAGGAGTTAACTGATGGGGAAAGTGGTAGTGAAACTGGTGAAGAAACTAAAAGAGAGGCAACTAATAAAAAAGGTGAGGGGAAAAAGTCAGGTAAAGGTAAGGGGAAAGATGATAGCGAAGAAGTGATTAAAATTAAAGGGTTTCCCTTTTTACAGGCTACAGTAAGGGCTAAAAACATTGGTTTGTTGATAAGGGCAATTCCAGAGGGGGCTTGAAGGTGAAATCACTGGCCAAACAGTACAACCCCTTTGCAGTCGAGCAAAAGTGGGTTGAAAATTGGGCTGAAAATCCTTATGAGGCAGATGCTAATTCAGAGAAGCCTCCTTTTTGTATAGTGATTCCACCACCTAACGTAAACGGTAACTTGCATCTAGGGCATGCTTTTGATAACACCATTATCGATACCCTTATTCGCTTTAAACGTATGCAAGGTTATGAAGTCCTTTATCAGCCGGGGACTGACCATGCTGGTATAACCACTCAGGTACAGGTAGAAAGGGACTTAAAGGCTAGAGAGGGTTTAAGTCGCTATGATTTGGGTCGAGAAAAGTTTTTGGAGCATGTGTGGACGTGGAAGGAAAAGTACGGTGGTATTATTCTAGGCCAGTTGCAACGCTTAGGTATTTCCGCTGATTGGTCACGTACTCGCTTTACTATGGATGAAGGTTTATCTAAGGCAGTACGTTATCAGTTTGTTAGACTTTACCACGAAGGTAAAGTCTATAAGGGCAAACGTATTGTTAATTGGGATCCTGTTAGTCAAACTACCCTTTCCGATCTAGAGGTTAACCGTGAGGAACGCCCGGGTAAACTATATACTCTTTCCTATAAGCTTAAAGATGGCAGTGGTGATATTCGCATTGCTACTGTGCGCCCTGAAACCATTTTTGCTGATCAAGCTGTAGCTGTACACCCAGAAGATGAACGCTACAAAGAGTTGGTAGGTAAAGAGGCTCGCATACCCTTAACAGATTACTACATTCCTATAATTACCGATAGCTCTGTAGAAGTGGATTTTGGTACAGGGGCACTTAAAATTACCCCTGCACATGATCCCTTGGATTTTGAGATTGGCCAAAGGCATAATCTTGATAAGCCTAGTGTGATTGATTTAGAGGCTAAATTAACTAGTGAGCTAGTGCCAAAAAAATTTAGAGGTTTAGATCGCTTTGCTGCTCGTAAACCTATAGTAGAGGCTTTGGAGGCAGAGGGTTTACTGATAGAGGTTAAAGAACACACTATTGCCCTTGGTCTCTCTCAGCGGACTAAAGAGCCCGTGGAGCCCATACTTTCTGAGCAGTGGTTTGTAAACACTGATGATATTGCTAAGCGCATTCTTAGGGCCTTAGATGATGGTGAAATGGAAGTTATTCCTTCACGCTATCAAAAAGTAAACAGAGATTGGCTAGAAAACTTGCGCCACTGGAATGTTTCCCGTCAACTGTGGTGGGGTCATCAGATCCCTGCTTGGTATGATAGCGAAAACAACATTTACGTACCTGATTCAGATGATCCTTTTACAGACTGCCCAGATGATCCTAAGTATAGTGGGCTCGAGCTAACCCAAGACCCCGATGTATTTGACACTTGGTTTAGTTCTAACTTGTGGCCTTTTAGCACTCTTGGTTGGCCTGATACTGAAGATCCTTTCTATAAAAAATTTTATCCTACTAGTGTTTTAGTTACTGGCTACGATATCCTCTTTTTTTGGGTGGCTAGAATGCAAATGGCAGGTTATGAGTTCACCCAACAAGCTCCTTTTAAGCAGGTGTTCTTACATGGTTTAGTGCTAGATGAGCATGGTCAAAAAATGAGTAAATCTAAAGGTAATGGCATTGACCCTTTAGAAGTTATTGACCATTACGGCGCTGACTCACTTAGGTTTGCCATGACCTATGTTAGTACTGGGGGGCAAGACATCCGCTGGGATAGTCGCCGAGTAGAGATGGGGCGTAACTTTAACAACAAACTTTGGAATGCTACTCGCTTTGCGATGCTCAACCTAGCTGGGGATTTAGACAAAGGGAAACCAGAAACTTTAGCTGATCGCTGGATTCTAAGCCAATTACAACACGCTACTAAAGCAATAACAGGCTACTTAGAAACTTATGATTTAGGTTCTGCTAGCAGAGCTGCTTATGATTTTGTATGGAGTGAATTTTGCGATTGGTATCTAGAAGCTATTAAACTACAATTAAAAGAGGGTAACGCTCGTAGCCGTTACATACTTAAAAAAGTACTTGTTGACATCATTAAACTGTTGCACCCCATGATTCCTTTCATTACCGCTGAGCTTTACCAAGTGCTAGTGCCTGAGAGTGATGTTAGTGATGTTGGTTATGCCAATTACCCTGAATTTGCAGAAGGTTTACTAGATAAAAATGCTGATAGCGACTTTAAGCATTTACAAGATGCCATAACAGCTGTACGCAACTTACGTAATGAAGCTAACATTCCACACTCAAAGACCATTCCTACTCAGATTAAGGGTGAGGCTGCAAAAGTTATTAAGAGCAATGCTGAAATTTTCAGCAGTTTAGCTAAGGCTGAATTAGTGGAGGAACTCAAAGGTACTTCGCTTTTGCAGGTAATACCTGACTTAGAGATTCTTTTGGGGCTCGAGGGCATAATAGATGTAGCTGAGTACAAGGCAAAACAAGAAAAACGCCTTAAGGACCTAGAGAAGCAACAACAGGTAGCAGAGAAAAAGCTAGCCAATGAGAATTTTGTCAAAAACGCTCCTGCTGATGTAATTGCAGAGCAAAAGAGACGCTGGGAAGAATCACAAGGACTCATCGAGGGAGTAAAGTCGATACTTAGCCAGCTTTAGGCAGGAGTGTAAAAGTTTTTGTGAAAACTTTGGGATAGTTTAGTGCCTATAAGTAGCCAGAAGTCAGTAGCCAGCATAGATAAAAGCCCTACTGACTACTAGCTACTGGATTCTAGCTACTATGTTTAACTCAAGGAGAAATTCACCAGTATTTATGCACAGGTACTTAAAGCCATCAAGATAAAGAAGGTTATTTTAGTGCTTAATGTTAAGATTTATGTTAACATTTGAGATTTTTAAGGAAATAATTTAAAGTAAATAGCTATAAAACCTGCATATTGTGCAAAGAAAAGATTGAGATATGCAAATTTGAAGGAAAAACATGTTAAATAAAATTATAATGTTACTATTTTTCTTAGGTATATCTTTTGCTCAAGAAGAAACAAGTATAAACAGTGCTGACACAGCTTGGCTCCTAGTGTCAACTAGTCTTGTATTTTTTATGGTTGTGGGACTTGCTTTTTTCTATGGTGGTCTGGTACGTCGCAAAAATGTACTAAACACTATGATGATGAGCTTTATTGCTCTTGGTATAGTTGCTATTACTTGGACAATCATTGGTTACAGTCTTGCGTATTCTGATGGCAACAAATTCTTTGGAGGCCTTCAGTATTTTTTGCTGAAAGGTGTTGGAATTACTGGTGATGGTATTCCTAAAATTTTAGATTTTGCTTTTCAAGGCACCTTTGCCATTATTACTGCTGCACTAATTTCTGGTGCAATAGTAGAAAGAATGCGTTTTAGTGCCTATATGTTTTTCATTGCTATTTGGAGCGTGGTTATTTACGCTCCTATGGCCAAATGGGTTTGGGGTGGGGGCCTATTTGAAAACATTCTTGGTAATAAAGCCTTTGATTTTGCAGGTGGCACAGTAGTCCACATCAATGCAGCAATTTCAGCACTAGTTTTAGCACTACTTTTAGGTAAACGTAAAGACTTTGGTTCTAAGGCTATGCTACCTCATCAGGTACCCTTTACCCTTTTAGGGGCTGGTATATTATGGTTTGGTTGGTTTGGCTTCAATGGTGGTAGTGCTTATTCTGCTAATGGCATTGCTGCACTAGCCATGACTAATACTTTGTTAGCTCCTGCAGCAACCATTATAGCATGGTCAATCTTGGATTATTTGCGTATAGGTAAAGCTACTGCTATAGGTTTAGCTACTGCTATTGTAGTGGGTCTTGTAGCCATTACGCCAGCTGCTGGGTTTGTTTCGCCTATCTCAGCTATAGTTATTGGCATTATTGCTGCTTTTCCTTGTTATTTCTTTATTATTTGGCGGGCACGCAGTAGATTAGATGATTCACTAGATGTTTTTGGAGCACATGGTTTAGGAGGTATTACTGGAGCACTTTTGACAGGATTGTTTATTAGTAGTAATTGGGGTGGAGATGTCGATGCTAGCTTAGGCCAGTTCATCACCCAAGCAATAGCAATTAGTATTGCTATTGTCTATAGTGGTCTGGGTACACTCATAATTGCTGGGGCAGTACGCATCTTCTTCCCTTTGCGTACCAAAGGAGTACTCGAGGCCCAAGGTCTAGATGTAGCGATGCATGGAGAAGAAGCTTATACTGATGGAGAAGGCGCTATACTTATTTCTGTACACACTAGCAAAACAGCTAAGGCCTTTGCTGCTAAACCTTCAGGGAGTAACTCGTGAAATTAATTAGTGCAATTATTCGTAAAGAAAAACTTGGTGATGCATTAACTAGCCTTTTTAACAATGAGATTCATGGTATTACTGTCTCCAAGGTACAAGGTCATGGTGGAGAAGCTGAAAAGGTGGAAACATATAGGGGTATGACTGTGAAAATGGAACTGAGCGAGAAGGTAAAACTTGATATTGGTGTTTCTGATGATTTTGTTGATAAAACTGTAGAGGCACTGATGGAAGCTGCTAGGACAGGGGAAGTTGGAGATGGTAAAATTTTTGTTATTCCCGTTGAGAAAGTTTATCGTATTCGCACAGGTGAGGAGGATAGCAAGGCAGTTACTCCTTTACTAACCGAAGTGAATAATTGAACCTTATGGGAGAACCGTCTTTGTTACTACAGATGAGTGGGGATAAAATTGTCCATGAAGACATAATGGAATATAGAAGGGATAAAGATTGATTTCTCTAAAATATTTAAACAAATAGCACTACTTTGAGGGCACTGTATTTTTACAAGTGCAAACCTGATTCTTCCCGCTATATTTAGCTTGATAAAGTGCTTCATCGGCAAGTGTAAGAAGTTTCTTGTGCTCGAGCAAACTAAGATCAGCTGCAAGTCCTATACTCATAGTGACTTTAAGATCTGGGTTAATCTCATGCCATGGATAAACTTCTATAGCAAGACGGATTTTCTCACAAGCTAGCTGAGCGCTTTCAATAGGTGTTTCAGGAAAGGCAATTACAAATTCCTCGCCACCATAGCGCGCTACTATATCCCCACTGCGAGTGTGATTTTGTAAAAGTTGTCCTATACACCTGAGTACCTCATCTCCAATAACATGTGAGAAGGTATCATTAATTTTCTTGAAATTATCAACATCACCAATCATAATACTTAAGGAGAATCCATAACGTTTGGCATTGGAAAAGGTTTGTTCAATATACTCATTGAAGTAGCGGCGATTGTAAAGTTTTGTAAGGTCATCACGAATGCTTATTTCTTTGAGCTTCTTAGCTTGCAACTGAAGTAGATGATGTGCATCTTGTAACTCATTTACCTTTTGCTCAAGGTCACTATAGGCTTTTGCCAGGTTTTGGCTCATTTGGTTAAATGCAGTACCCAATCGTCCAATCTCATCCCCATCATAAACAGAAAACTTCTGCTCTAAATTATCTGCGGTAATAGCCTGTACTGCTAGTGTAAGCCTGCGTAAGGGCAAGCTTAAACGGTGGCCAAAGAGAAGCCCTAGTCCTAATGCTAGTAGTGAGGCCCCACCAAGGCCATAAAGTAAAGCTGTCTGCAAAGCTTTTATGTAAGCAAGGTCTATATTATCAAAGTGACCGTTGACTTGTGGTACAGCCAAAGCAACTATATAGCGAGTTAAGCCAGCTACCAATAACGCTGATGCTAATCCAGTTAGCAGCAGAGCCAGGGTAACATGATTTCGCAATGACATATTTATACATTATTCAGTAATGATGTATACCAGGAGACAAAATATTTCATGGGTTCTAAGCAGGGATTCAAAACCGTACACTTCTAATCCTTTGTAGAAAACGAATCATGTACCTGAGGGAATTATAGATATTCAAAAAAGAGCCCAATTTCTCTATAATTTCTAACTTTGATCTTGGTTGTTGACTCAACACTCTACTTTTTTGCAAAACTCGTTCTTCAATCATGCATAAAGTGAGAAAAAGCCTCTACTATGAGTCTTTTATTAATCTCAACTCCTGAATATAGCCATAAGACTACCTAGCACTGCTTTTATGAGAAGCTCTCAAACTACTTTTTGAAGGTTACTCTGATTTTATATCCATGCACTTTCCTCCCAGAATTCTGGCGACTCTAATAATCCCTCTGGTATAGGTATTGCACACTCTAGTAGATATTCTAAGTATTTCCTCCCTAGCTGAAATAGACTCAATACCTTTCTGTCTTTTCTCCTAAATTGTCCTTCCTTTCCTTCTTTTTTTGCTATAGCTCCTAAATATACTATCCAGATGTATGCGAAGCACGCTACCAACAAAAGCTTTTCTAGTCTTTTTGGATCTTTTATCCGTGTCTTGTGTATGTTAAATCCTCTTGATTTTTCATCTGAAAAAAATGTCTCGATTAAACTCCTCTTTCTGTACGACTCACATGCCTCTTTTGCTAACTCTACATTCGTTACCAAATATATTGGCTCTTTGTACTCTTCTTCCCACCACGCTATTATTTGTACTGGTCCATACTTCGCTTTCGTATACTTTACCCTTTCTACATTTACTTGCTCTCCTTCTTGTGCTATATCTTCTGGTTTGAATGGTTCTTTCTCTTCTTCTTCATAACAATTGATGTTCTTTGCCGCTCTTAGTACATATTCCCACTTGTACTCTTCACATTTCTTTTGGAATTCTACTCCATCAAACTCACCGTCACCTACTACTACCACGTCTAATTCCTTCTCTAAATCTTCCTCTATTTCTTGCAATAATTCATACAACTCCTCTAGCAAAACTACATGTTCTGCTTCACTAAAGCTTCCTTTGTTCCCTTCTCTTACTTTCCAAATTACTGGTAGTGCCCTTCCTTTATATATTATACTTATCATCAATACTGCACAGTGTTTACCTAAACTACTTGCATCTATTGTGAATATTAACGTTGTTCCGCTCAGACCTGCTAGTATTTCCTTGATGTAGGGAAAATACATGGTTTCTTTATTGACTTTTTTATTCCTCAACCAACGATTAAATCGCTTTGTTCGGCTTTCCGTTTTACTATCCTTATGTTTCGTGCTTTTGTCTGCCATTTCATCCAACGCTATTTTTCCTGCTCTAACTAATCCTGTTATCATCAAGGCAAAAACTATTAAGCGCCTGGCTGCTTGACCTGCTATGTTTTTTGATCCAAATTTCTTGAGTGTGGCAAATATTCTGTTGTATGATGTTTGAGAATATGACATGTCCTACACCAACCACATTTCAAGTAATTTTGCAATACCCTTGAGGCTTAGTGTAGGGCCTTTTTGTTTCGATCTGATTTGCCCTAGGCTGACTTATGCCCTTGCCCTTCAGTATTTTCTTGATTCAGAAAAGTGTACGGTTTTGAAAGCAGGGATGTAAAAGTTTTTGTGAAAACTTTGGGATAGTCAGTGCCTATAAGTAGCTAGTAGCCAGAAGTCAGTAGCAAGCATGGTTAATCCCTACTGACTACTAGCTACTGGATTCTAGCTACTGTGTTTAACTCAAACAGAAACTCACCAGTCTTTATGATCTTGATCTTTAGGAGGTGAGCAAGAATAACTTTTCAATCGCATAGATTTTTCTATACTGGTTTGCATGAAGGAAAGCTTATCAGATTCAGATATTGAGAACCGTTTACAAAGGGAATACCAAATTCTTTCAGTTGATTTACATGAGCGAGGACGTCGCAAGTGGGCTGCACTACAAGCACAGCGTCTTGGGTATGGAGGAAAAACAATTGTCCATCGTGCGACAGGATTGTCATATCCAACGATTCGGAGGGGTTTGCTTGATATATCTAGCTCATGCGAGAATGAACTACAACATATGCGTAAAGTCGGAGGTGGTCGCAAAAGCTTGCTTGAGAAGTATCCTGACCTAGAAAAAGATTTGGAAAGTTTAGTAGAAGACACAACCTTTGGTGATCCTGAGAAACCCCTTAGATGGACCAGTAAAAGCACTCGCCATCTTTGTGAAGCATTGAAGGAAAAGGGTTATGATATATCTCAGCGGAGTGTATGTAACTTGCTTACAACAATAGGATATTCTCTCCAAGGCAATAGAAAAACAATAGAAGGAGGGAATCATCCAGACAGGAATGATCAATTTTCTTTTATCAATGAAAAAGTTAAGTGCTTTCAAAAGAATCACCAACCAGTAATTTCAGTAGATACAAAGAAAAAAGAACTGATTGGGAATTTCAAGAATCCTGGTCGGGAATATCATAAAAAAGGTCAATCACCTGAAGTTAATGTGTATGATTTTCTAGATAAGGAAAAAGGGAAAGTGGCACCTTATGGTATTTATGATCTGGACAAAAACAAAGGCTGGGTAAGTGTTGGAATCAGTAAGGATACTGCAGAATTTGCAGTTAATAGTATACGCAGTTGGTGGCAAGAAATGGGACAACATCATTACAAAAACTCAACTTCTATTTATATAAATGCTGATGGTGGTGGCAGTAATAGTAGTAGAAGTCGTTTATGGAAGAAAGAATTACAGGGTTTTGCAAATGAAATAGGCAAAGAAATCCATGTTTCACATTTTCCACCAGGAACAAGCAAATGGAACAAGATAGAACACAGAATGTTCTGCTTTATTTCACAAAATTGGCGAGGTAAACCTCTGATAGATCATGCAACAGTTGTCAACCTAATCAGCAACACTAAAACAGAAACAGGATTAACAATCAAAGCTAGACTTGATAAAAACACCTATCAAAAGGGCATCAAAGTTACTGATGAAGAATTTGCTCAGCTCAACCTACATAAAGAAACTTTTCATGGTGAATGGAACTATACAATTAGACCAAATTGAAAACTTATTTTTGCTCAAGCCCTTACCTTACCTTTGAAGTCTACGCCAAATTTTTGGGGTATAGACAGCTAAAAGCAGTACAATGAGCACTATATCAAGACTATGCTCAAAAATAAAAAACTCATGCCCATAGTGTTCATCATCCCAGTAGCTGATTGGGCTTATAAATCGTGCAGACCAGTTAAAAGGAAAAAGCAACAAAGGTCCATCATCATTATGTAAAGGTATATCCGTAAGAGCATGTAACATACAAGCACCAGCAAACCAAAACAACCAGCTACCAAAAGCTTGCTTACGTTTCCATAGCCAGTAGCCTAGCAAGATGTAGGCAGTGATCAAGATTGGGCTTTGAAATAAGTTATGTGGCACAATTACTAGAGGATTAGTAAAAAACCAATCCCCAAAGAGTTTATTAAGAGTACCTTGTATGAAGATAACTTCACCTGCAGTGTAATCCACGCCAAGTAGAAGATCATAAATGCCGCAACCAATGGCCATTAAAGTAAGTGGTATATCAGGCATGATGGAACCCAGCATTAAGGCTCGAGCCCTCAAGGGTGGTAATCTTTTGCTTTTATGGCGCATCAAAGGTTGGTGTAGGGCTGCTGTTAGTAAAAAATGAGAATATGTTTGCATAATGCTTCCTTTATCGTGGTGGCTTCATGAAAAGTCTGCATGATTAGCTACATAAAAGTATCACTTGTCTTCATATAATTAGAAGCATATTGTGAAGAAGCGTATCTTAATACTTACTATTTCATTCTCTTTATTACTATCACTTTACTTATTACCCCAAAGCTCTTTTGGCAGGGCTTGGGTATTAAATAAGGCTCAAAATATACTAGCAAAATCAGGCTATAGTCTGGATTTTCAAGAGAGTAAAGGTAACCCTTGGCTAGGTCTTCACCTTGAAGAGGTATTACTAGGAGGTAAGGGGATTAACCTTGTTTTAGAACAGCTTGATGTTAGTTACTTCTTGCCTGCTTTACTTAAGAGAAAATTACCACTATCTTTGACCCTAAAAGGAGTACAAGGTGACTTCAGCCTTACTGAGATACTTAACGACCAAAGAGGCGATGCTAGCAATGAGGGTATTAAACCTGTTTTGAAAAAGCTTGATATTGATGGTTTGAAAGTAAGTGTTAACAATGTACCCTATGAGCTTCCAGAATTTAATCTTTCAGAAGTTGAGATTTTAGGAGAAGAGGCTAAGATTCGTGCAAGATTGACAACTTCTGAAGGGCAAAGCTATTTTGGAGCAAACCTTGCTAGCTTAGACCCACTTTTAGGAGAGGTTAATTTTTGGGATACAGATTTACGCCTTGTTAGACACTGGTACCCAGATATAGAATCAGGGCAAGCTGCTGGGACATTGTGGTTGAAACCTGAAGGCATTAGTGCTGAAGTACAGTTTGAAGAAGTGAGTACTTCCATAGTTGGTATTGCCATTACTAAAGTACAGGGCAAGGTTAATTACAATGACTTTTTACTTTCAGCTAATCTAAAGGGGCAAGCTTTGGGAGCAGAAGTGGTTGGGAACTATCATGCTGACTTTAGCGAGGAACAGTGGCAAGGAGAGGTTGTCGGAACTGGACAACTTGCCGAAGCTGTTCATTGGTTAAATAAGCAAAAGTGGCTGCCTTTTGCACAAAGTTTTTTAAACGCTCGAGGCCAAGCAGAGGTAGCTCTAAATCTATCAGGTTGGAATTATATTGATTTACAAGGTGAAGCTTTAGGTAAAGGAACATTATTAGGGAAATCTCTTGATAACCTAGCTGTTGATATTAATTATCACACTCACAAAGGTGTCAATGTCTATTTAGCAGGTGATGTAGCCAATGGTAACATGAATCTGGCTGTAGAAACTAAAGAAGATGCACTTGTCATAACGGGAGATGCTAAAGACTTACGTTGGTGGGATGCTGACATTGTAACTATCGCAGATATGAAATTGCAGCAGAGCCATGGAAAACTTTCTGGTGAAGTTCTAGCTGGTTTAACAGGTAATACCTTAGGACGAGTTATAGAAATAGGACTTACTGCTACCCCTAAGGAAAACCTTTGGGCTCTTAATGCTAATGGAGCAGATAATCTAGGAGCTACTGCAGCTGCTACAGGCACTTTGGTTGGTGAAGACCTTGAAGCAGAGTTAGATATTATAGATTTTTATATTCCTTATCTTAATGAGGCAATAACTACTAATGTGAATGCAAGTGGGCCTTATTATGATTTGCCCCTCGAGTTAGCATTCGCTACTGATAGACCTCTGTCACTCAGCTTCCTTACCGAAGTAATGGATATAGGAATGATTGGTGAAGGTTCTACCACTCTAAAAAATTTCCAAGACTTTACTGATATAGAGACCACTTTTGGCAACTTGAGTACTAGGGGAAATCTGAACTTTAGTCAGCAGCTAGGTGAGCTTAACTACCAGCTTACTCCGGTAGCTTTCAATGACCCTTTTGTAGGAGAAGTACAAGCAGAAGGAGTGCTTAAACTCGCTGAGCTTTGGAGTACTACCGCAGACATTGATAGTAACGGATTAGCACTTTCAACATTGCAATTTGCTAGCCCTAAAGCAAAGTTTAGCTGGCTACAAGACCAGCCTATAAACTTTCAAGGTACTGCCAACAACCTTACCTTTGAGTTAACTGGAATGGACTTGCAGGCTCAGTTACAAGGCTTTCCTGCATTTTTTTCTGGTAAAGACTTAAAGCTCGAGGGTGATTTACAAACCTCTTTACCAGATTGGCAAGAAATGCTGAGTTTTGATATTGAAGGCAAAGCAGAGCATGCCCTTATAAGTTTGCAAGGTGACTTTTATGCAGCTAGCACAGAGCTGAATCTGCAAAATGGCTTTACAATAGCTGCTGTGAAACTGCATGATAACGCTTATTTTAATGGCACTGTTAATTTAGATGCTAAAAGTGCCGTGCTCACCGGTCAGACCACTCAAAATAGTGCTAATGTTGACTTGCAACTTAAGGAAGAGCAACTTCACTTTAAGGCTAAGGTAAATGACACCTTAAATGTACAAGGTAGTGGTTTACTAAATGATTTGGGAAGCTGGCCTTGGCACTTTGCTGGTAGTATTGCCCCAGAAAAAATTCTGCCACTTATAGGTATAGCAACAAATATTAGTGGGGATCTGCAAGGTGAAATGCAAGTCACCACCCTAAACGGCAAGGCTAACTTTGCTGGTCAAGCATTATTTTCTGGTAAGGCTTGGGGGCTAAATGTAAGTGGTAACCTTATTGGAGAAGGTGAAAACGTACTGGCGGAATTAAAAGGGCGGTTTTTACGCCGAGACATTCGCTTAGAGGGAAAAGTTTTTCCTAGTGTTGATAGCTATCTTTATTTAGGTGATGTAGCTAGGCTAAACTTACAAGGCAACTATGATGATCTAGAGCTCAATGGTAATGGCCTTATTGACTTGCTCAAGGCTACAAATTCTAGATTTAGGGGCTTGGTGTTGCCTCCTCAAACTTACCTAGTTAGCAGTAGTATTAAAAATCGCTACGCTGATGTTACTATAGGAAATTCACAATTGCGCTTGTCTTGGCAAGATTCTTGGGAACTTACAGGGCATATTAAGCAAGCTGCTAACTGGCAAGACTTTAATCAAAATATAGCTTTAGCACTAGATACTGAAATTTATGCAGGAAGTGACTTGCCTAAGGGCAGTTTTTTAGGTTCTTTATTGCTAGATGGTACATCGCTAAGCTTAAGTGGTTCACTAGATAATATAAACCTATCTGGCAACTTACCTATAAGCACCTATATAGAAGCTATTGATTTACCCTTAAGATTAAATGATGCTATTACTTTAACGGCACAACTTCAACCCTTAAGCCTAGGCTACGAAATTGAGGGTACTTTTGGCAGTAACACTCTAAGTTTAACGGGCCAAGGTAATGAAACCTTACTTAATTTAAGTGGTGATGGGTTAGTGGCAACTTATGAATTTCATTCAGGATATTTGCAAGCTAGTGCCAATAATTTTGCCTTACATGAACATTTAGTAGCAGAAGCTTTGCAGGGTGCTTTAATTACTATTAGTGGTGATTTGGGCTATAATCAGAAAACACAATTATGGCAGGGTTCAGCCAGTGCTTCTACAGAGATATCAGGTTTTAATACATTATGGCAACTTTGGGGGGAAGGGAGTTCCCTTTTGCTTAGTGCTAATCCTGAGCTTAATGGTTTTGAGACTAGTATTGCTGGGCAGATTATGCCTGAGTTCGGGCTTAGGCTAAGTGCCAAAAACAGTCAATTAGAACTTTCTGGTGACATATTAGGATTGACCAAACCCCACTTTCAAGGCAGCTTAGTTAGTAAGGAGTTTAACTCATCGGGCACCTACTTACCTGCCCAGACGGCCCAAGTCAATGCCTCTTGGCAAAATGGTCTTTTAGTGCAGATTTATAATGAAACAACCAACGTTAGCTTTGCTGGTGGCAATTGGGGAGGGGAAATCAGCTTACCTTTTTTAGTAAAGGGAGAAACTCATTATTTGACTGGCAAACTTCAAGGTGAGCTCACTAACCCTCAACTTACTGGTAGTGTTTTAGGGAACATTTTTAATGCCCACACTCTAAGGATTGATAAAGGTGGTGTTCGCAGCAACTTTACATTAAACAGTAGTACCTTTACCTCCTTGAATGCCCACTGGCAAGGTGAAGTGGATTTAAAGGGACAAGACTGGCAAGGCTATGCCACTACTACCGTTAACCACAATGAGACTTCCATACCACTGCGACTAGAAGCTAATGGCTCTTTGCAAAATATTTATGAGGCAAATGGTGTTTTATGGTTTGGTGATGAGGCAATTACTCTTAGTACTCAGAGTTTAAATCTAGATAGTAGGAGGGACCTAACTTTAAGTGCTTACCTAAGCAATTTTGATTTGGCTTATTTGCAAAACTTTCTACCACTAGAAATTTCAGGGTTAGCGTCGGGTCAGGTTACACTTTTATCTTTACAAAGTAATTGCACTGCAAATTTTCAAGCACTGATAGGCTGCCTAGACATTAATATAGCAGCCAATGCTCAGGGCCAAGCTTGGGGACAGAATTTTAGTGCTAATCTTAAGGTTAGTAACCAAAGCTTTGATTTGCAAGGAAGTTTAGGAGAGATACCTTTAAGTGCTCAGGGTAACTCTTGGCAGGAGTTTAATTTGAGCCTAGCAGAAAGTACTAGTACTAACTTCTTAAGTGATCTTGGAGTTATTGCTGTTAAGCTCGAGCCTGGTAGTTTGGTGGCTCGAGCCACTTATAAAAATCAACCTTTGATACTTTCACTAGAAGGTACTAGAGAAGCTTTCACATGGAACGTAAGTTTAGACCAAGCTCAATTTACAGGAACGGCTAATAAGCAAGAATATGGTTACAGCTGGCAAAGCATTTTCAAAGGGCAAACACTTTTTGGTTTTAATGATGCTAGTGCTTACGGACACTTTCAAGCAGGCAATATACAAGTTGCTGCTCTTGAGGCTAAGGGACTAGAGTCAAGCCTTAATCTTAATGGCAACCTTTTCCCACAAACGCTGCTAACAGGAAATCTTCACCATTCTTTATTACCAGAGGTAACAACACTAACTATTAATAGGGAAGCAAACTCTTTTGCTATCGTTGCTTTGCAACAAGAAATGCAATTACAAGCTTATCTTGAAGACCTAATGCTCAAGCAAGCTAGGCTTACTGGCAGTATGAGCCTAGACTCTCTTGACATTACTAGTGACCTTGTTTGGGATGAGGCCAGTGGCTATCAAGGAACAGCAGAGCTTGGTACTGATTTGGAAACACTGGCTTTGGAGCTTGCTATCACAGGCAATGGAGAGCTTATGGGTCTAGGTAATATTAGTTATCAGAACTTTTCTATAGCAGAATTAAGTCTGAGTGGTACTAAAGGGTTGATACCTCAATTAAGTGGTAAGGCTAGCCTAGATATTCCTTTTGAAAATATTAACCAAGATATCCC
This sequence comes from Trueperaceae bacterium, assembly GCA_965224855.1. Taxonomy (GTDB): domain Bacteria; phylum Deinococcota; class Deinococci; order Deinococcales; family Trueperaceae; genus CBDCVN01. The sequence goes on from CBDDAI010000002.1 coordinate 237,961, forward strand.
CAAAGGATATGCTTGGTTAGAAGGTGACTTAGCTGTTTTACCCCTAAAACTTGTAAATATTGCAGATTTAAATTTAGTAGGAGATATTTACCTTAAGGGTATGGTTGCAGCTAGTGGTAACTTACAAACAAACCTACAAGGCGGAGAGTTTACACTTGCTAGTGAGGCTCTAAATTTAAACGGCGGCTTTAGTCGTACAGGCTGGCAATTGCAGGGTGAGATTAATAATTTAAACTTAACACCCTTAATACCTAAAGAGTGGCAGGGCTTAAAGATAAGTGAGGTGTGGGGCAAGGGACATATCAATGCTCAGCAAGCTTGGCAAAGTACTCCTAGCTTGCACTTGAGTGACTTGACCCTTAGAAGTGCCAATAGTTATTTACAAGGTAAAGTTACTTACCAGCCTTTAGAAAACTATCAAGCCATGACAGCAGTGTACTCTGGGGAATTCTTTGCGGTAAAGGGAAACAGTAATGATTTGATCAGTGATTTGAGCTTTGCTATAGATATTGCTGATTTTAGCCCTCGATATAGGGGGCAACTTAACGGAACTATGCAGCTAGCAGGTTTAGAAATAGTAAGTGGCGTCATCCATACTAATAATCTCAGCCGAGCCTCTCAAAGCTGGCAAGTTTCTTTAGAAAGTACCTTTACAGGACATATTCCTAATGACATTAACACCAATACCAAAGGTGCTGTTAAGCTTTTAGGGCAAGAGCATAGCTTTAGTGGCCCTATTAGTTTTAGCGAAGGGAACTTAAAAGGTAGTCAATACCTTAATTCTCCTTGGCTAGAAGCCCCGATTGAAGTTTATGGGGATTTTTGGCCTCTTAAAGTAGAAATAGGCCAAGATAGTGAGAAATTGCAGGTTAGTTTGCACAATGATACTTTCAGCAGTAGGGGAGAGCTATCAACCACAGTTTATGGTTTACCTCTTACTATAAGTGCCCACAATGAAAGCTGGCTTAAGTTTGATACTGAAGTTATCGGCATGCCTCTAACAGGGTATTTGCCCCAACAGCTTTCTGAACTAAGGACGTTAGCTCAAAAAGGATTAGTGCTAGCCAGTGATGTTGCCAGCATAAATTTAGAACAACATGGAGCCAGCATTACAGGATTAGGCACTACCCCCTATGCAGATGTTTCTCTTTCTGGTAACCTGCAGTGGGCAAGTGGTGTGAGTGGTTCTATTAGTGGAAAACTTATTCCCAAACAAAATCAGATAGCTTATCTACCCTTAAACACTTTGCCCTTTAGCATTACTGTAAATAATAGGGTGTTTAGCTTAAATAGTGAAAATGACCTAGTTAAGGCTCAAGGCCAATTTAATTTAGCTGACTATAGTGGTCATTTGATTGCTAACTTACAACTTGCTTCTGGAAGTACTGTTGGAAATGCTATTGCTAACTTAGCCTACCAGAAATCTACAGGACTTTATGGACAAATAGAGCTTAGCAATATACCTTTATTCTCTTTGGATTCTCCTGTTATTGTTTCAAACAGCCAGCTAGAAGTGACCTCAAAGGGGTTGCAAGGTACTGGGGAGCTTGGTTTCTTTGAGGGTCGTGCAGCTTTGAGTGGTGAGCTGGGCTGGGCAAAATTGTCACCCAAGCTTAGCCAGCTCTTACCCACAGCTGGTAATGAACTTAGTGTTCAACTAGACTTAAATAACTTTTCTCTTGCTGGTATTCCTTGGCTCAGTAAGCACTTGCCTCATGTCGATGCTCTTTTATTAGGTAGCGTCCATCTCGATGACAACTCTATAACAGGGCAAGTAGCTAGCCAAGCTAATATTTTTGAGCAGGTCTTGCCTTTACAAGTCAGCTTAAGTGGTGACCCATCCCACATTAATGCTTTGCTAAATTTGGGCTCGAGCAGCACGGCTGAGCTAAGCTACCAACCTGCTCAACAGGAGCTAGTAGGACGAGTGAACTTTGAATATTTCCCTTTTGAAAGTCTCTTAGAAGCAGTTTTTGGACAAAGCAACCTTACAGCCCAACTAACAGGAGGAGCACGTTTTGTTGTTCCCTTCAAGTCTTTACGACAAAGCGAAATTATCTTTGCTAGTGAACAGATAATACTGGAAGAAAGTACTTTGAGTAACTTGCAGAGCATAGGTAATATCAATGCTCGGTTCCAAGCAGGAAGCCTGCATATAGAACAGGCTAGATTTCGCAATATAAACTTAGAAACTCTAGCTGATGTTGGCAATTGGCGTGCTAGTGGGCAAGTAAGTGCCGAAAAATTAAATCTTGAGATTCGTGCTGAAGAAGCTGATTTTAGCCCCTTCTTACAACTCTTGCCAGTTTTTACAGGAGTAGATATTACTGCTAAAGGTTCTCTAGCTGTAAAATCAGTAGGTAAGCCTAGCGAACCTCATGTTGTTTTAAGTGTTCCTCAATTAGCAGTTGACTTTTTAGGTGGTGAGTACCGCCTTAGCGAGGCTACCCTTAATCTATCAGGCTCACAATTAACAGGCAGTGCTAGTTTAGAAAGTCTTTCACCCCTAAGCGGAAAACTAGCAGTAACTAGCCAAGGGCAGCTAAACTTACTAAACCCTAGCTCAAACAGTATTGCTTTTAATTTCGTTGGTAATTTTGACGCCCCTGTTATTGGCTCAGTAGAGGAGTTAGCTGGGCGTATTTATCATGATGAAGCAGGCTGGTGGCTTAGCTCGAGTGGCCAACTAGGTGAAACCTTCCAACTAGCAGGTAGGCTCCATCCTTTGGCCCTTAACTTAACAGGCGAAAATTTAGCCTTAAAAGCTGAAAGGTTCTTTGTAGGCCAGAGCCAAACAAATGTTAATTTGCAACTCAGTAAACAAGCACAAGATTACATTTTCTCAGGTGAACTCTTTGCTCAGGCAGCTACTTTAGTACCACGCCCTAGAATACCTCAGGAAATTACACCAGATTACTATAACCATATTAAGTTTAATAATATTCAGCTAGTAGCACCAAGGGACTTGCGGTTTAACGAAAATTTTGGGACTGCTGAGCTTGCACTAAATTTAATTTTAGCTGGCAGTGTTGCTGAGCCAACCTTACAAGGTGAAATCAATCTTCTACAAGGTAAATTGCGCTATTCAAATCAAGACTTTACCCTTTTGGAGGGCAAGGCTGATTTTAAGCCTTCACGCGGTGTTTTTCCTACACTAACTGCTAAAGCCCATTCACACTACGATAAAGCACGGTTAGGGCATGATGTTGAGTTTTTATCTCCTAAAAATCAATATTACTTTGATGTTTTTATTGATATTGAAGGGGCATGGGAATACTCACCTTTAGAAGAGGTTTACCAATTCAAACTAGCCTCTGATAGCCTAGAGCTAAGTAGTAATGCCTTGGTTAATTTTGATGGTCGAGTACGCAACTTAAGTAAAGATGAGCTAGCTAGCTTAATAGCCTTTGGTAGATTTTCTTTTGAAGAAGACATAGTATCAGAACAAGGTCTAGGCCCAGCAGTAGGTTACAGTGCTCTAGACACAGCCGTTGACTTGTTACTAGTTTCTGAGCTGCAAAAAGCCATTAGTGAAACTTTGGGAGTGCCCTCTGTAGAAATCCATACTACTGCTATAAGCACGCTATTAAATCCTCAGATTGCTAGTAATAATAATCCTTTTGGGTTTTCAGTAAGCCTTGGTGGTTACTTAGATGATAACCTATTTGCTAGCTACAGCTTAGGGCGATACAATGACCCCAATTTTGCTTTAAGTAACACCTTTGAATTGCGCTACAATTTAGCAGATATCTTTGCTAATTTACGCAGTGAAATTAATTTTGAAGATGATAGTTTTAATAACCTTCAAGCTAAAGTGGGTTTATCAATTGATTACCAATTTACCCCTAATATCAGCTTTCAGACAAATTTTGATTTCTCAACACAGGAACAAGGCGCAGGTTTTGGAGTAAACTTCAGATGGTAAGGAGCTAAACTTTGCATTACAAAGCACTTGATGGTCAAAAGATAATAGGAACTGTGGAAAGGCTTTCTAGAAGAGTTTATGAGCGCTTTCCCCATGCTGGTTTATACAGTGTGTCAAAAGAGTTATTGGAAGTGGCTCATCAGGCTAAAGCTCGAGCTGAGGCAATCAACAAACCTATAATGTGGGTGCGCGTCGCCAACGTACTGCTTATTGCTATAATAATAGCTACCATAGTAATTTCATTTGCCACCTTTGAAACCAAAACCACTGACTTTAGTATTTTTGATGCCATCCAACTTTTAGAGGCAGGCATCAATGATGTTGTTTTAATAGGTATAGGCATTTTTTTCTTAATAACTTTTGAAAGACGTATAAAACGTGGAAGGGCCTTACAAGCTTTGCATGAGTTGCGTTCGATTGCTCATGTCATTGATATGCATCAACTTACTAAAGACCCAGAACATGTTTTGACTAGAGTCCAAGCTACACCCTCTTCGCCAGAATATGGAATGAATGCCTATCAATTAGGGCGTTATTTAGACTATTGCAGCGAAATGCTTTCGCTTACTAGCAAGCTAGCAGCTTTATATGTTACAGAGTTTGATGATGGAGTAGTGCTTAATTCTGTAAATGAGATTGAGATGCTTACTTCTGGTTTGTCGCGAAAGATTTGGCAAAAATTGATGATTGTACATAGAATAAGCTCAGACAAAAGTCTTCAGGAAACCTCCGTAGTTATAAAAGATGCGTAGTAATGCAGAATAACATCTCCTATTAACTTGTTTAAGCTCTGTTCTTCTCGATGAACAAGCTCTCAACCATGTTGGTAACATCTAGAATTGATCAATCATTTTTAGGACGGCTATAGCTTCGGCGTTCAAATAGATAAAAAGCAGCAGGAACTACATAAAGAGTTAATAAGGTCGAAAAAACTACTCCACCTAATATAACTGCGCCTAGAGCCTTTTGCAGTTCTGCACCATCACCATTACTAATCAATAAAGGTATACTGATAACTACTACCGTTAGGGCTGTCATGATTATGGGTCTTAGCCTCGAGCCCCCAGCCTTTAGAAGTGCTTCTTTTAAGCTCATCTTACCCGTTTCCATCATCGTGACCACTACCTCTAAAAGCAAGATGGCATTTTTAACCACCAAGGCAATAAGCATAATAATTCCTAAAACGCCAAAAACATCTAAAGGAATGTTCAAAATATCAAGTAACCACAAAGCACCCACTAAAGCTAGTGGAACAGTGAGCATAAGATAAAATGGAAAGCGAAAAGAGTTAAACTGAACAGCAATAACTATATAAACCAAAAATAGTGCTACGCCAAAAGCAATAGGAGCAGAAGCAGCTAGATCAGCCTCAGGGTCAAACCCTCCGGGGGGACCCATCGTTAATTTTTCATCTAAAAGACCTTGATTTGTTAACTCTTCTTTGATGTTTTGTGTCACTGTTTGACTATCAAACTCTCCTCCAAAAGTACCCTCGAAAGTATTAGCATAGGACTGACTAGCACGCCTTATAGTGGCAGAAGATCTACGTGAATCAAAATTACCTAATTGGCTTAGCGGTAAGCTGCTCTGCAAACTAGGTGCATATACAGGCAAGCTAAGAAATGCTTGTTCGTCTTGAATAAAAAGGGGATTGATCTTAGTAACAATAGGAATTTTTTCCCCCTCATCAAGCATCTCACCATCTTCAAGACCTACATTATAGATGCGGATAGTATTAAAGATATCGCTAACACTCAAACCAGTTCCAGTAAGTCTACCTTGGCTAATAAGAAAGGCTTGTTCTTCTATGGGGTCACTAGCTTCAGTTGTCACGCTGCGAAAATAAGAAGTTTTATCTAAATGAGAACGTATAGCTAACTCTCGCTCACGAAAAAGTGTTAAATCATTACTACGAATTTGCTGATTGAAGTCACTGCTGCTTGTACCAGAAGAATCTGACGCCTCAACATTTATTTTTACAAAAGGAAACTCAGAGGTTAATCTACGTAATTCCTTTTCTATCTCGAAAGCTAGGTCATAGGCCGTTATTGCACGTCCAGCTTTGGGAGTAAGCTCTAATAAAAATTCTGCTCTTTCAGGTTGAGCATTACCTTCTGAACCAACTCCTACTGTGGTTTGCACTAAGGACACTTCAGGAAACTCTAAAATAGCTTGTTCATAGAGCTGTGAAGCATAGTTAGTAGTTTCCATATTAATACCTACAGGCAATTCCACACTAGCATTTAACATGCTTTCGTCTGAATTGGGAGTAAAAGTGAAACTTACCTCGGCTAGAAAAATACTAGCAAAAGCAAGTACTGCTAAAATAAGTACTAAAATAGGTACTCTTAAAGCCACTTTTAGACTGTTAACATAGCCTCGCCTTAATAGTTTGACACTAGCATCAACTATCCTATAGCAGGTATAAGCAATGGCACCGATAAATGACAAAACTATACGTAGTAAATAACGTAGCATAATAGCAACCAAAGGTAATGCTGGCAAAAATGCCAAACCAATTAAACCTAACCTACGATACAAGACAAAACCTACAATTAGGAAAATTATCCAAAATAAAAAACGCTTTAGCAAAGAAATGCCCCATTTTGTATCACGCCAAATTCTTATAAATGAAAAGATAAAGTCTTTCCAAGAAGGAGGATATGGATTTGGTAAATAGGCTGAGCGAACAGGTAAAAAGAACATGGCTTCAAAATAAGAGAAAACAACAGTACCTGCCATAGAAATACCAAAAGCAGCAAAAAATTGACCTACAATGCCCGGCAACAAAGAAATTGGTATAAACACAGATAACAAAGCTAATGCTGAAGCTAGCACTGCTACACTCACTTCACCAGCCCCTTCTGTAGCTGCTGCTACTTTATCTAGGCCCTGTTCACGTTTAGTCTCCGTATTTTCTGCGATAACTATAGAGTCGTCTACCACCATACCTACTGCTACAGTAATAGCAAGCAGGGTCATCATATTAAAGGTAAAGCCAAAAAGCAAAAGCACTACTATAGTGCCTGTTAGAGTGATAGGAATTGCAACTACCACTGAGAAGACTGATCCTAAGCGTCCCACAAACAGAAATACCACCAAGCCTACAGCAAGGATAGCAACTATGATGGCTTGGACCGCTCCTAGTGCAGTGCCTCTAATATATTTAGTGGTGTCACCTACTACTTTCATCTCATAGCCATCAGGAAGTTCAATGCCTTTGAGTTTTTCTCTTACTTGAGCAGCTACAGCCACCGTGTTACTACCAGTTAGCTTTTGCACTTCTAGAAGCGCTACCGGGTCACCATTAAGTCTTACAAAAGACTCTGACTCAGCCGAAGTGTCTCTTACTACTCCTACATCACTAACCCTTAAGCCACGCTCATCATCAATAACTATCTCTTCAACTTCTCCTATAGATGTAGGCTGATTACGACCAGCTATTAGAATTCGGTTAACATCAAAATCTAAAGAGCCTGCTGAAACATCTGTAGCAGCACTACCTACGGTACTAGCAATTTGGCTAGGAGATAAGTTGTAAACTTGCAAAAGCGCAGGGTCTAAAAGAACATGTATTTCACGCTCTATTTCACCTGCGATAGATACTTTGGCAACACCTTTAATAGCTTGAATCAGCGGCTTTATTTCATCGTCAGCATACTCTTGTACCTTAAAAAGATCTTCACCGGGGGCAGAGATAGCTATGTTTAACATAGAAGTGCCCCCTATATCTACTTTTTCAACAGATGAAGCAAGGGCATCTTCTGGTAAATCGGCAGCAACAGCACTTACTTTTTGATTAATGTCGTTGGCAGCTTGGTCAAGGTCAACACCAAATTCAAACTCTGCTACTATTATGCTAGCACCTTCAACGTTGGTAGAAGTTAAAGTAGAAAGCCCTGCTAGGGTGGCTATCTCGTCTTCAAGAATTTTAGAGACATCTTGGGCCATTTGTTCCGGGCTACCACCGGGCAATGCCGTAGTTACTGAAACTATGGGAATATCTATTTCAGGAAATAAATCAAGACCTAAACCGAAGGCTCCTATTATTCCAAAAATAACTAGAGCGCCAAAAACAGCTATAGCAAAAACATAGCGGCGAATAAAAAACTTAATTAAACCTTTCACTCAGGTATACCTATCGCAACAATTTCAAGAGGGGTTTCATCAGCTAGATCAGAAGGAACAGGATAAACTATCAGAGTACCTTCTTCTATGCCTTCAACAATTACCTCGCCAGCAGCCTCAGCAATAGTAGTCACTACACGCTGCTTAGCTATGTCATCTTCTACCACAAAGACAAAATCTTGACCTTCACTGGTTTGTACAGCGCCAACGGGTAAGCTTATTCCTTCACCTAAAACCAGATTGTACTTCAATAAGGTTATAGTCCCTGTGGGTATACGTTCCTTTGATTTATAAAGTTGAGCAGTTATTTCTACTAAGCGTGAGGCCCCGGGAATTGTATTAAACCGTTGAATTTGGGCTCCGTAGTCAAGGTCTTCGTAATCAATCCAAATAAGCCCTTGCGCTACTAAATAATCAGCATCTTCTGGAGGAACGCTAAATTTAGCAAGCTGATCTTCGCTACCTACTAAACGAAAAACTCTGTCCCCTACCCCTAAATATTCACCTTGTTCAACAAACATCTCAGCAATTTCACCAGTAAAAGGAGCCACAACTTGTGCATCATCTAAATCCTTTTGTGCTTGAGCTAGGCTGTTTTGTGCTGACTGTACTTTTAAACGCAAAAGCGCAAGATCTTCACTGCCTACCCTGCTAGCTTGAGCCGCATTATCTTGAGCTTGTTGGTGGTTCAGTTCTGCATCTTCTAAAGCTGCTTTAAGTCTAGATAATTCATTAGCAGATATGCCCCCAGCTTCATAAAGCGTTTGTCCTTCCGTATACTCATTTTGCGCTAGTTGCAAGTTAGTTTGAGTAAGGCGTGTTTGGGTGTTGGCTTGACCTTGTGTTTCTTGGCTCGAGCGCTCAGCAGACTGCAAGTCAATACGAGCACTTTCAAGAGCTATACGAGCATCCTCAAAAGCCAGCTTTAGATCCTTATCATCAATTTGTACTACTACTGTATCTTTCTCTATCCTAGCACCTTCACGGTAAAGTATATCGGCTACAAAACCAGCCGAGCCCACTCCTACTATGCTCTCTTGAGCCGGTTCAATAGTTACAGAAGTATTGCGAGTAGTAGAAAGAACACCTTTTTCTGCTTTTATAGCACGAACACGGCGAGTAGCTTCACCTTCAAAGTCGCGTATGTCATTAGGAATTCCATCTTGGGCATAGGCAAATAGTAGAACTAACAAGGAAAGTAGCCAGTAGGGTGCTTCTTTAATCCTTAGTTTTGACATAATTTTTGTTCCTTAACTTGATTTTAGTTGTATGGGAGTGTGGGAGCATGGGAGATGGAGGGTCACCAACAGCTCCGAGAATTTTCATTGTTCAGAAGTAGTTTGCTGCGATTCCAACGATACGTCTGCTGCCGCAGCTCCTGTTATACTCAACATGGCCCCCTCTTGTAAATCAAGCAAGGCAATTAAGTAATCATGACGAGCCTTGTTAAGCTCATTCTGAGCACCTTGAAAATTTAGTTCTGATTGGGAAAAGTCTATTTCAGAAATTATGCCACCATCTAAGCGCTGACGCTGAGTGCTCAAACGCTCCGTTTCATTAACCAGATCGGAGCGAGCCACGTCATAAGCAGAACGAGCATTATCTGCTAAGGTATGGAAATTACGTACTTGCACATCATAACCTCTTTGAGCTTCTTGAACACTTTCTCGAGCATTGTCAAGCTGACTTCTAGCGTCATCAATTTGTGAGCGAGGAGTATAAGAAGGATCAAGAATATCGACCTGCATTTCAGCTGACTCTAAACCATGCCTTGCCTCCAAAAGATCAGGGTGGCCTGCATAGGCTGCTAGAGCCTGTTCTAAAGTAGGTAATATTAGATAGTTATCTGCTATAGGACTAAGCACACTAATGTCTGCTCCACCACCTAAAATACCTTTTAAGTTTTTTTCAGCTACTACCAAGCCACCTTGAGCCGCTTGTAAATCTTTTTGAGAATCACTTAAGTCTACTTGGGCATCTTCTAAATCTAAACGTGGAATACTGCCATTTGCCACTCGAATTTCAGCAACACGTAAAGATTGTTGGCTTAGTGCCATTGCTTTTTGGGCTAAGCTTACCTGGTCCCTAGCATTAAGCACATCAGTATAAGCTTGGGCTATTTCTTTAGCAGCCGCATAATTTTTCTCAGTAAGATCTGCTCTGGCTAACTCGAGCCTCTGCTTAGCTGCCAACTTATCAGGTCTAACCGCTAAAGGATCAATGCTAACGCGGTGAAAGTTAGACTCAGCATCCTGAAGTTCTATTCTAGCGTTTATAACATCGGGCCGCTGCGAGGCATAAACTAAAGCTTCCTCAAAACTAAGCGCTTCAGAAAAAGATACAATTAATAAAATAATCAAAAAAACAAATGTATTCATTACTTCAATACCTCCAAAGGGGAAATAGCATAAAATTTGTAAAAAGCAAGTTATGAGCTCAACTTTTCTTGTCTAGCAGATTGCAAGTCAAGACTATCTTCAGTAAGTTCTACAGCTGCTTCTTGTGTCTCTAAAGGAATACTTAAACCTACCTCTTGACGAATTTGAGTTTCTTCTAATACCTTCTTAGAATGATTAAACTCTACTTCAGACAAATGCAATAACCTTTCTGCTTGCTCTAAATCACGAACAAGAGTAGCGTGCTCAATCTCAGAGCTTATTATAGCAGCAGCTAAAGCTTCTTTTGCCGCTTCCTTTTGCTCCTTGGCAAAGGAAAGATTGTCAAACGTAGCAGGTGAAATGTTCATAGATATGCTAACTGTAATTAACCGCGACCAACGATAGCATACAGTAATTCAGTGTTTTGTCACTATTGTTACCTTTATTATAAGCTGTGTTAGAAGAAGCTAATTATAACGAATTGAAAGAGATTTGACTTATGGCAAAGATATTGATAGTTGATGACTCTGCTAGTGCACTTGGTTTACTGTCAGATATACTAGAAGATGAAGGTCACTCTGTGTGGCCATGTACTAAGGCTGATTGCATAGAAGATAAAGTATCTGATTTCCTACCTGATCTAATTCTTCTTGATATAGTAATGCCACAACGCAGTGGTTATGATGTTTTGCGCTCTCTCAGAAAAAAAGATGAGACCAAAGACATACCTATTATTTTTATCAGCTCCAAACAAGAGCCTACTGATGTTCAATGGGGATTAAAGTTAGGTGCAGCTGATTACATTACTAAACCTTTTACAAGAGAGCGTATTATCTCAGCAATAGCTCCTTACTTATAATCAATTATGAATTTCTGCCCAACCTTTCCAGAAGTTATTCTGGTTTAGTTTTAATTGCTTCTCAAACAGTATAGCGTCTATAAGGTCCAGCTGAAGGTTCCTTATTGGCATTACTTAATCATAAATGATTTCTGGTTAATCTTAACTAAACTTCTTAAAACATCAATCAAGGGACGAATTTGTGCAGACTTTGTCTTCAGGGCAGCACGGTTAACTATTAAACGAGCTGAAGAGCAAAAAAGAACCTCAACTTCTACTAAATTATTAGCTCGTAAAGTACTACCTGTTTCAACAATGTCAACTACAGCATTTGCTAAACCTGTTAAGCAAGCAAGCTCTACATTACCAGCAAGCTTAACTATCTCTATACCCAGTCCTTTTTTATGCAAGTAAGCTAGAGTAATGTTTGGATATTTGCTAGCTATACGCTCTATAGGCACTGAATCTCCTGCAGAGCGTATAAGTGACATACGGCACTTAGCAAAGCCTAAATCTACAGGCTCATAAACATTACAATTGCTCTCACGCAAAACATCTTTGCCTACTATACCAATATCTGCTACCCCAAGCTCAACATAGATAGGCACATCAGCGTTACGCATTTCCATTATCAATCCATCAGCAGTTTTGTGACTCAGGGTACGCTTATTGTTGCTCAGCTGGAAATCTAAGCCTGCTGCCCTAAGTATCTCCAAACTCTTAGTCATTACCCTCCCTTTAGGTAAAGCAATAGTAAGCTTACTCATTTACCACCCCAAGCAAAGTCTTAAGGCGCACTAAGTCAGGTGGATTTTCAACTAATGATTTAAGGCCTTGTTTTGTTAGCACATAAGGAATGCCTTGCTGACTAGCATAAGTGCACATGCTTGTTTCATCTTGATCTAATGCTCTTATTACCTTGTAACCTTGATCTCTTAAAATTTGTGCTGTTATATCATCACTAGCAAGTACCAAGGGTACATTTCCCAATTCTTCTTTTGGCAAAGCCTTCATCACACGCTCTAAACCTATAGCAAAACCGGCAGCATAAGGTAACATGTCCCCATCATAACGGCCACCGCCTAAAAGTGGCTGGCCAAAATTAGGGGTATAGGCTCTAAAGGTTACTCCTGTGTAATAGCTGAGGCGTCGAGCCATACCAAGATTAATTAAAAGCTCACCTCTATGCTCAAATTGCTCTATAACAGTGACCAAGTGTTCTATAGCTTGCTTAGTTTCTGGCCATATAGCTAGTTCTTGAGCTTCTTTTAAAATATCGATACCCCCGTATAAATCAATAAGCTTAATAAGGGCTTGCTTAACTTGTGAAGAGGTATTAAGAGGCTCGAGCTTCTCTAATAGAGTCCCCAAGTCTTTACGGTCAATGATCTGGGCAAATAATTCATGATCTTTTAGAGGTATATCGGCCACATCAAAAAGAGCTTTTACAAGGCCAGGGTTACCAATTTCAATGCGCGGCACTAAGCCAATACTGCTTAGTGATTCTCTTGCTAAATGTATTAACTCTGCATCAGCTCGAGCATTACTAATACCAATAAGCTCTACCCCTACTTGAGTAAACTCTCGGGTACGCATCATGTCTGGGGCAATAGCTTGCCACAATTTACCACTGTATTGAAAGCGTAGAGACTGACTAGTGTTGGGATGGTGAAGCCTCACTAGGTTTGCAATAGCAGGGGTAAAATCAGCTCTTAAGCTAAGCACACCACTGTCACGGTCACTCAGCTTGAATGATTTATTGGCAGCAGGGTGCTTTGGTTGATAGTGCTCGAGCACTGGTACATCTACTTCCTCATATCCCCAACTTTCATAAAGATTTTTGAGAATGTCTATCAGCTTAGAACGAGATCTGTAAGCTGTTGGCAAAATATAATTAGTTCCCTTAGGAGGTACAAAGTTCATAAATAATAGCTAGTAGTTCTATATATGTAATGAATACGCCTGTCAATGTTGTTACTTGTCTGTCATTGTTGGTTTTGAATATTGCCATACCGACTGCTATTTTAGCAGATCCTACTATGTCCAAACAACTCTAATGCTAAGTGATATTAATTTGCTTGCAATAAACCCTTAATGATTCTAAGATAGCACTGTGCAACAAACCTTTCCCAATCTTCCAAAACTTCAGAATTTGCCAAAGGCATACCTAATTTTCCAAACTTCATCTTGTATATATGAAGCTATTGATGACTATATTAGCTATCTTGATTGTCCTGTAAAGCATGTCATTACTTGTAGCTCAAAAACTATGAAAGTCCTATGAAACAAACCTCTCTAGCACTACCAAAAGGATTTAGTTATCATAGTTTACTGCACATGTCTCATAGTAAGTTAATAATTAGTAGTAAACAAATGCCAATAACGTGTGTTTGGCACACTAGATAGTTAATAAAAAGTTTGGGAGTAATTATTTCATGAAGACCTTTTTAGATAGAAAGTATTTTTTCAAAGTATTGATAGTAAGTTATTTTGTCATATTTATTTTGAGTACGGTCAATTCAAAAGGTAAGTTTGCTGGTGGGAGTATACCTGCTCATGCTGGCTCACTCGAGCGCATCTATACCAAAGAACAAACAACCCTAGAAATCTCATTATTATATTTACTTGAAGGGTTAGAAATATGGGGCACATGGCTTGATCCTGCTAATAAAGTAGGTTTACTTCCTGAAGCCGAGGGGCGCTTTATGATGCCTAGCACACCTATCTTGCAAGCAGGAAGTGCAATGCCTAGTGGCATAGGTATAATGGGGTTTGCCCATCCTATAACTATTAGTCATGATGGGGTACCTCAAGGGTTTGTTGAAGATGAATACCTCTATAAGCAATCTTTAATTGGCCATAATGACAGCATTGGAGATGTATTTCAAAAAGTTTCCTATCCTGACAGACTAAGCTATCAGTATGGGATTGAAATAGTTGGGCTCACTGCTAAGGTCTATCGTAAGCCTATAGCAGTAGAACTTACACTGTTTGCTATGCTCCAAAGAATGGGCGCACCACCAGAAGTAGCAGAGGCTTGGGTAGAAGAGTATGCAAAGGTAGCCTATTTGCCCCAAAATATTCAGCTAGCTTGGTTAATTGCAGATAACCCACTATCAGAGGATTATAAATCACATGTTCGGTCTGTGCTCGAGCCTCTAAATGTAAGCAAACTACAAACTAACAGTGCTGAGAATACCAGATGGATTAATCAAGATCCTTTTTGGGAAGAGATTCAAAAACAACCTCTTATGAAGGCATTTGCAGACTTACTAAGTGATACCAATGAGGAAATCAAAAGGAGTTTTATTGTGGCTTTATTTTTGCTCGAGCCCACTTCCTCAATCACTGGCACTACTGGCAATAGTAATGACTTTGCTTTGCGTTCTAAACCTTCTTTGTGGTCTAGCCAAGGGAGTATAAATCCCCCATCCAGTATTGGCCCTTCATTTTCTGAAGAAGCAGCAAGAATAGCTTATGAAAAAGAAAATTCAGCTCGAATTCCATCTTACCATCAAAGCTTGTCAGAGGGGTCATCAACCAATAATTTAAAGACCTCGAGTGAAGCAGGACACCCAAATATTCAAATAATCCCCAAAGAACAACAAGTTAGGAATATATTGCTTGGCGGTACAGTTTACGAAAATAGGCCTATATCTTTTCCCGCCTATGGCAAAACCAAGTCCTACTCCAATTTGTTTGCTTGGTCTAACATCGAAGCAAAAGAAGACCAAAAATTTGATTTGCACCTCCATGAAGGATTTGAAGTCATGAATTTCATTCTTGAAGGGACCTTGATTTTAAAGGAAAGCGATACCAGCACAGAAAAATGGACGCCCCTACGAGCAGGCGGGGTTCAATTAATTAAAACTGGTCATGGGGTGCAACACACCGGGCGCTATGTAAAAGGTTCTAGAACTCTACAAATTTGGTTTGACCCAGATTTCAGAAGATATTCAGAGCACGGAGCTTTTTATCAAAACTATCAAGCCAACTCATTTACTGAGGCAAGTGCTAATGGTATTAAAACAATGGTGTATGTTGGAAATGATGGCTCTATTCCGTCAGAAACACAAGGGCTGGGTATTAAAAAACTTACTTTTTTATCAAATGTGGAGCAAAAGCTCGAGCTTGACCTAAGCAAGGTCTATTCCATATATGTGATAGATGGAGCAGTTTCTTTTAATGGGCAACAAGCAAGTAAAGATGACTATATTATTATCCAAACTATAGAATCAGTTACTATAGCTGCATCTAAGGAAAGCCAATTGTTTATCGTTGAAACACCAAGGCGACCCAGTTACATTACATATGCAGAACGCAGTGTGGATAACTAAATTAACATAACTAAGGTTGTGCCCTGCATTTGTCAAAAGAGCTAGAGAGTTATTTAAGAAACCATAAGCAGCCTCTAGAACTATATAAATTGCGTTTAGACCAATACCTATGGCAAAGGCCCTACCAAAGTTTTTGGGTGTATGGTGGTTGTGGTTATGTGACATAATTTAGTAGCCTTGCTAATCCTACCAGGGTATTAAGAAGCCCCTAGTAATTTTAGGGTAGGTTCAGGCTCTGGGCTCGAGGTTCCTAACCTGGCTTTAAAGGAGCGCAGTCTTAAGGCATTGCTAAGTACAAAAATAGACGAGAAGCCCATTGCTGCTGCTGCAAAGATAGGGTTCAGCAAAATGCCAAAGGTGGAATAAAGTGCGCCCGCTGCTACTGGAATAAGAATAATATTATAAATAAACGCCCAGAAAAGGTTTTGCTTGATGTTATTTAAAGTTGCCTTAGACAAAGCTAGGGCATTTACAATACTACGTAAGTCCCCAGACATAAGGATTACATCAGCACTCTCTATAGCAATGTCTGTGCCCGTACCAATGGCTAGCCCTACATCAGCATGAGCTAGGGCAGGGGCATCATTAATGCCGTCACCTACAAAAGCAACCTGACGATCATCAGTTCGAAGAGTTTCAATGGCGGCAACCTTGCCATCTGGCAATATTTCTGCTCGAGTTTCATCAATGCCTAGCTGGTCAGCAATAGCTTTTACAGTACGAGAATTATCACCTGTGAGCATGGCAACTTTAAGGCCAAGGTCATGTAACTTGTTAATGGCCTCAGCACTACTTTCCTTAAGGGGGTCTGAAACGGCAATTAATGCAGCAAGCTTGCCATCGACAGCCACAAATAGCGGAGACTTAGCATCTTTAGTAAGAGCCCTCGAGCTTAGCTCAAAGTCATCTAAAGCAATTTCTAAACTATTCATATAACGGTCTGCCCCAACTTGCACAGTTTTTCCCTCAACCACTGCACTAACACCAAGACCTGCCAGGGCCTCAAAATTCTCTACTTTACCTTTGGTTAATCCTTTATGGTCAGCGGCTTTCACAATGGCTTCAGCAATAGGGTGTTCTGATAAGGCTTCAGCGCTGGCTACTAGCTGTAAGACTTCGTCAGCATCAAAATCTCTAGTAACTTCAAAATCAGTTAGTTCGGGTTTGCCCTTAGTAAGGGTGCCGGTTTTATCCAGGGCAACTACCTTAACTTCCTGCAAACTTTGCAGTGCCTCACCCCTACGAAACAATATGCCCATTTCAGCAGCCTTGCCAGTGCCTACCATGATAGAAGTGGGCGTTGCCAGCCCCATGGCACAAGGACAGGCAATAATAAGGACAGCAACGGTATTTACTAGTGCAAAACTAAGGGCCGGCTGGGGGCCGAAAATCATCCACATAATAAAAGTAACAGCAGCAATAACCATCACAATGGGCACGAAAATTCGTACCACCTTATCCGCAAGGGCTTGAATTGGCACTTTAGAGCCTTGGGCATCCTCCACCATTTTGATAATTTGGGCTAAGACAGTATCTGCACCAACTTTACTGGCCCTGAAGCGAAAACTGCCTGATTTATTAATGGTGCCCCCTACCACTTCATCACCAAGACCTTTTTTAACCGGGATAGGTTCACCGGTAATCATAGCCTCATCGACAAAAGAATTACCTTCTGTAACAGTGCCGTCAACCGGAATTTTTTCACCCGGACGTACCAGCACAGTATCTCCGGGTATAACTTCTTCTATGGGAATTTCTTGCTCTTCACCATCACGAATAACCTTGGCTGTTTTTGCCTGCAAGCTCATAAGTTTTTTGATAGCTTCACTAGTACGCCCTTTAGCAATGGCTTCTAAATATTTGCCCATTAAGATAAGGGTGATAATCGCGGCAGAGGCCTCAAAATAAACGTGGACAGTACCTTCTGGCAAAATTTGGGGAGTAAAGGTGGCTATAACAGAATAAAAGTAGGCCGCACTCGAGCCCAACATAACCAAGGTATTCATATCAGGTGACCCTTGGAGCAAACTAGCCCAACCGGGCTTATAAAAACGCCTGCCGGGAATAAACTGAACAATGCTGGCTAGTAGAAAAGCAATATAGTGAAGGTTTTGGCTGGAGGTTATTTGCTCGAGCCCGTGTTTAAGAGCAGGTACCAACATAGGCAGCATAGTCAGAATAAGCAGTGGGATAGTGGCCGCAGCAGCTATTATTAAATGTCTGCGTAAGACAAATAGTTCTTGTGCTCGAGCTTCACTTTCAGCATCACTCTGCCCCTTAATTTTTTCCACAACGTCATAGCCAGTGTCACGAACACTACTTTTAAAGTCAGCAAAGCCCAACATATCAGGCAAGAAACGTACCTTGGCTTGCTCGGTGGCTAGGTTTACATTGGCCTCTAGCACTCCATCAAGTTTGTTTAATTGGCGTTCAATGCGAGCAGAACAATTGGCACAAGTCATGCCGCTTATCCCAAAACTCATTTCTTCAATTACCAGGGTGTAGCCAGCTTTTTCTATGGTGGTGATTATGTCTGCAAGTGAAGTTTTGTCTACCTCAAAATCAATGTTTGCCTTTTCGGAGGCAAGGTTGACGCTAGCTTTGACACCAGCTAGTTTATTTAGGGTGCGCTCTACTCGAGCAGAGCAATTTGCACAGGTCATGCCACGAATACTTATACTTAGATGTTCCACAAAAATCTCCAATCAGGCACGGTATTTGAGCGCATTCATCAATTCTTCAACAATTGCTTCGGTATCTCCTCTTGCAGAAGCTGTAGCAACATGGTCCCGTATATGGGCTTTTAAAACTACTTCATTAACTTTGCTTAAGGCACCTTGTACTGCTTTGATTTGTTTGAGCACATCTACACAGTAAATATCAGGATTTTCAAGCATTCGTAAAATACCTTCAAGATGGCCCTTGGCACTTTTTAACCTGAGTGAGGCATCTTTGCGTGTGGCACTGTCAAGGTGTAAACATTCATCTGTTTGCGTTTCTTTTGAACTAGCCATCAGGACACTTTGGCGTTGTAGCCTTTTTCTTCAATAGCAGCAATAAGCTGATTAACCTGTGCTGTACCCTCTACCTGAGCTGAACCCTTATTAAGGTCAACATTAACAGCAGTTACCCCTTCAACAGCTTCTAAGGCTTTTTGAACTGCTATTTTACAGTGCCCACAAGTCATACCTGTAACAGTTAAAGTCATATTATTTTATCTCTTTTCCACCCCCTACGGGGGTGGGGTAAATGATAACTTACTTGCTCAAATATGTCAATCTAAAAATTTAACCCGTACAGAACTATACTTGCAATAGAATAAAAATAGACATTCTTATTAGAGCTGCTCTGGAATTAGAAAGGAAATATTTATGGTGCAGTAGTGTGGTTTCGTCAAAATCTTTAAAGATAAGGCAGTCTTGCCACAGTTTCACTAATAGCACTATCTCCTGCCAAGAGTTCTTGCAAAGGATCCCAGCGACCGTTAATAAGTGCATCGCGTGCAGTACTTTTGATGTTTACTTTATAGGTTTTATCACCTACTGTGACAACACTGCTTTCAACATCAACTATGACTTGTGTCCTTGGATTGGCTTCTATCATAGCAGCCATCTCTGTAATATGCTCCTTATTAGCCTCCACACAAGGCATTCCTAAAGTAGTGGCATTCCCAAAGAAAATCTCAGCAAAGCTCTCTCCAATAATAGCCCTAAAACCTGCTCTATATATAGATTGTGGAGCATGTTCACGTGATGAGCCACTACCAAAATTACGGTTAACCAGCATTATGCTGGCCTCTGAAAAGCGCGGGTCATTTAAAGGATGATTTAATTTATGGCCGTCTTGGTCGAAGCGTACATCTGCAAATAAACCTTCAGCTAAATCATCAAAAGTGACACATTTAAGAAATCTAGCAGGAATGATGCGGTCAGTATCTATATCATCTCCGGGAATATAAGCTCCATACCCCTTTACCTGGGTAATTTTTTCAAGGGTCATTGTGTTACCTCCATACAATTATTTTAT
Organism: Trueperaceae bacterium; assembly: GCA_965224855.1. Lineage (GTDB taxonomy): Bacteria > Deinococcota > Deinococci > Deinococcales > Trueperaceae > CBDCVN01. Next base: position 257,593 of record CBDDAI010000002.1, read on the forward strand.
CTTAGTAGAAATTATTATACCTGTTGACCAAGATAATTTTGTGGTGATTAGGTCTGCTCGAGCTTCCAAAACTTCCATTAAAATCTGCATCTGTTTAGGGATTTGTTCTAAAACTTCCTGACTAATACCTGCTACAGCCCTAGGTGGACTATTAAGATTATTCATGTCATCAACAACATAAAAACTACCTACCTTTAGCAAATTAAGTGCTAATTCAGGCTTGTTCAGTTTCCCCGGCCAAGTATCTGCAAAAATAAGATCAAAGTGTTTACTTTGCACCTCTTTTAACAGTGCTAAACCATCTTGGGTACGAATATCTAGTCTTGAATCATTGCCTAAGTGCTTTTCTGCTATAGCTGTTACTACAGGATTCTTATCTACTGTTAGCAAAGTAGATTTTTCATCCATACCAGAAAGCATCCATGCAGTAGCCAAGCCTGTGCCGGTACCTATTTCCAAGAACCTTCCAGCAGATTTTGAGGCTACCAGTGTACGCAGGAGACTGCCAGTAAGATAATCTGAAGCCATTTCAAAACCAAGGGCTTTGGTGTCCTGTTCAATAGCTTTGATTTGGATGGGTAAGTTTGAAATATCTTCTAAAAACATTGGACGTTCTCCATAACACAAAAACCCTCAGTTTCAAAACTGAGGGTTGCATTTAATAAGCCAAGATAAAGCTAGCTATACAGCAACCTCAAATCCCTTTTCCAGAAGCAAGTAAACTAAGGTTGCTATAAGCAATTCCACAAAATAAAGTATAGAGGCCAAATAAACCTGTTGTCAATGATCTTGATTGCCACTAATAAGTGGAGTGCAAAAGGAGGTTTACTAGTGAACACCATCTATATTTAAAAACGGGCAAGAAATGAACATCTTAAACAACTTATGCCCTGCTCCTCATCTCCCTATCTCCCTTGCAAATTCCATAGCAATTCCAATGGAAAAGTCCATTTTTATGCCATCGAAAGTATACTTTGCACTTCTCCTACATGATAAGTAATGTAGCGCTTAAGCAGCAACCAATGTTTACCTCTGTCAGCAAAACTAAGTTTTAGTACTTGCCTTACTGTTTTTTGATGTAAAGCAATGAGCTCATTAGTAGTTTGCAAAGATAGCTTTACACCCCTTTCACATTCCTGACAGCTTAGGCCACCAGAGCTTACATCAAAGGTGCTATAGAAGTCTTTATTGCTTAGCTTCTTACCACAATAGGTACAGTTAGTTAAACGGGGAGCTAGTCCTGCTTGTCCCAAGAGTTTCCAGCTAAAAACAAGAGCTATTTTTTCAGGGTCATTGTCCTGAGCTAAACCCCGAAAACTGCTAGTCAAATACTCATAGGTTTTGCTAGAATGTACACCTGCAGTAAGTTTATCAGTAAGTTCAGCCAAAACATGTGCATAGGGGTAAATTTCTGGTTTAACTAGTTTAGGCAAAGCACCATTTAGCTGCACTTGAGTAATGAGCATAAGGCTTTCTTCAGTCTTTTGATAATACTGCAATTTAACATCATGAAAAAGGCTAAGCTTGCCAATATTGCCACCTAAAAGTTTACCCTTAACAGCTATACCTTGGAATTTGTTACTAGGACTTAGGAGTGTTATTATTACATCGCCATTAGTCATAGCCCTACGGCGGATGATTATGCCTTCTATGAGCCTGTAACGCTTCACAATGTGGTACTATAGCATTTATAGAAAGATAGTCCATTATACTACTCTAATGGAATTCCTCCCCAACAAAACCTCCAAATTATGCGGTGAAACCTTAACTTTTGATGATGTATTGCTAATACCTCGCCACTCTGAAGTTATTCCTAGTGAAGTACATACCAAAACCAACTTTAGCCGTAATATTCAGTTAAATATTCCTTTAGTTTCAGCGGCTATGGACACTGTCACTGAAGCTGCTATGGCTATTGCTATTGCTCAGCAAGGTGGTATAGGTGTTCTTCACAAGCGTTTAAGCGTAGAATTACAAGCAGAAATGGTGCGTAAGGTTAAGCGTAGTGAAGCTGGTATGATTATTGACCCTATCACCTTGCCACCTGAAGCGCCTTTGGCTGAAGCTGAAAAGCTCATGGGGGAATACAAGATTAGCGGAGTACCTGTTGTAGCACCTGATGGACTCTTGCTAGGCATACTTACCAACCGTGATATGCGCTTTGAGTTAGATCATAGCAAGCAAGTCTCTGAGTTGATGACTAAAGAAAATTTGATAACTGTGCCAGTGGGTACTACTCTAGTAGAAGCTAAAAATATCTTGCAGCAGCACAAAGTAGAAAAATTACTGGTAGTAGATAGGGATTACCTTTTAAAAGGGCTAATAACTATCAAAGATATTAAAAAGACTATGAAGTATCCACAAGCTGCTAAAGATCAGCTTGGACGCTTAAGGGTGGCAGCAGCAGTAGGCATTTCAGAAGACCTTGAACAGCGGGCTAGCTCGTTGGTACAAGCAGGTGTTGATGCTTTAGTACTAGACAGTGCCCATGGACACTCTCAAAGAATCCTAGAGGCACTTATATATCTTAAGAAAAGCTACAGCGTTGAAGTATTAGCAGGTAATGTTGCTACTAAAGGAGGTGCTGAGGCCCTAATAGAAAGAGGAGCAGATGCAGTGAAAGTTGGCGTTGGTCCCGGTAGCATTTGCACTACAAGGGTAGTAACAGGTGTAGGAATGCCACAGCTAAGTGCCATAATGGCAGCAGCTAAAGTAGCCCTAGCAAATGGGGTACCTTTAATAGCAGATGGCGGTATAAAGCATACTGGTGACCTAGCCAAAGCCATAGCAGCTGGAGCTGATACTGTTATGGTTGGTTCTATGTTAGCAGGTACAGAAGAAGCACCTGGTGAAGCTGTGTTGCGAGATGGTAGACGTTATAAGGTGTACCGTGGCATGGGCAGCTTAGGAGCAATGCAAGAAGGTAGTGGAGATAGGTATTTTCAGAGCAATAAGTCCAAACTAGTGCCGGAAGGTGTTGAGGGCATAGTGGCATACAAAGGTACAGTCGATGAGGTAATCGAGCAAATGATCGGTGGCCTAAAGAGTGCTATGGGTTATTGTGGTGCTCCCAATATTGCTACTCTTAAACAAGAGGGACAGTTCACTAGGGTTACTAGTGCTAGCCTAAGAGAGTCTCATCCGCATGACGTTACTATTACTAAAGATGCTCCTAACTACGCTTTGTCTAAGAAATGAGTGTTTATATCATAAAACTTGCTTAAGTAGTCCTTAAAGATTTAAAATTTATTTGGTGCACTAAAGAAAGATGAAAGGTTATGTACTTTATAAAGTTAACATCACCAGTAGCAACAGAAAAAATAGCTCTAATTGCCAAAAATCTTTCCCCTGCGCTTAATGTAAAACCCCAAGAAATCGAGAGGGCTCTAGCCAAGGTTATTGGGAAAATAGCTAAAGTTAATAGGCTAAATAAAGCAGAGAGGATAGCTGATATCTTTCGTAATGAGGGAGTAAAGGTTACTGTTATTGAGTATTCTAAAAAGAGTTCTATAAATATTCCAAGAAACTTTCGAATAGAAAGTGAATCTAGTCAGAAAAGCAAGGCAAAACTTTGGCACAAAATAGTAAGAACTCACTTTGCTAAGCAGTTAAGCCTAAACGCCTGTAGAAAACGCAAAGTATTCACTAGTTACATCCATAATCCATCTTTGTACCAGCATAGAACTAATCAAAGCGTAGCTTCTACACTTCCATTTGCGCAAATGCTTAAGTGGGGACCAGTTATTATAGTCTCAATTTTCTATATTAGTCTTTTGAGTATTATTTTTAATGAAGAAAATAGACGCACTAAGGAACAAACCTTACAAACAGCTCAAGGACAAAAACAACTTGCTAGTATCCTTAAACTCAAAGTACCACTATTAGCTACAAGTATTAGTAGTGATTTATTGGCTCAAAATAAAGACCTAGAAAATACACTTGCTGATAGTCAAGTTTTTACTAATATTAAGAGCGACCAGTTTTTAATAAGCCTTAAAAAAGTTGACTGTGATCAACAAGCTATTTATTCGATCGTACAGAAAGGAAGTCATGCACTACATGACTTTGCCAGAGCTCGCTTTAAAGAGTTAGTAAGTAACAATCCTAAACTGCCTATGATGCAAAGTAGTATCAACACTTACATTCCACCAGCTCTAAAGCCTACCAACAACTCAAATGTCACTTCTAGTTCTTGCCTTAAGCAAGCCCTTTTGGACGAAATTTTGCCAAACTCGGAGTTTGATTAATCAATTAGGATTTATGCACTAATGTTGTGCTGTAATACTAAAAATCCTAAACGACTGCTGTTTTTGAAAAAGCAGTGTGTTGAAATCATAGTGTCCACTATACAACAGTTTGACCTGATTTCCTCATGGTAAACTCAAGTTTTAAGAGCACAATTCATAAGGTCAGGAGTCAGTAGTACACACCCTCCCCAACTCTGACTTCTGGCTTATTTTTAACCCTATTAAGCCCATTCAGCCTTTAGTTCTCGTTGCATTAAATGCTCTATAGCTTGCTTAGGAGCTTTACTTTCAAAAATAACCTTGTAAACCTCAAAAGCTATGGGAAGTTCTAGTCCTTTGGCTCGAGCGTAGCTAACCACTGCTTCTGTAGTTGACAAACCCTCAGTGGTCATTTTACTAGCCTCCACTTCTGCTAGGCTTACACCCTTGGCAAACATTTCTCCTGCTTTATGGTTGCGTGAATTTAGGCTATTACAAGTAGCAATCATATCACCTAACCCTGCTAAGCCAAAGAGAGTTTCACTCTTTGCACCTAAGTGTCTAGCAAACTTAATCATTTCTGCTAATCCTCGAGTAATAATAGCAGCCTTAGCATTGTCACCCATTTTCAGGCCATCACACATTCCTGCTGCTAAAGCTATGATATTTTTTAGGGCACCACCAAGCTCAACTCCTATAAGATCGTTACTGCTATAAACACGAAAATTGGCTTGATGAAGCCAGTGTTGTACGGCCTTGGCAAAACTCTCACTTTCTGAGGCTACTGTGGCTGCTGCTGGTAACCCTCGAGCAATTTCAAAGGCTAGATTAGGCCCTGAAAGTGCAGCTAGCAATGCTTTTGGCTGGTATTCAGCTAAAACTTCAGAGAAGCGTTTCAAGGTACCTACCTCTAGACCTTTGCTAGCACAGATAAGTGCTGATACTTTAGGGAGGTAAGCCATGACATTACGCAAACCCTTACTAGGCACAGCAATAAAAGCAGCTATACGATTTTGCATTAGGTCATTTAAGTTGCTACTTATTTCCAAATTGTCAGGTAAAGGTACTCCAGCAAGGTAACGTTTATTTTCTCTTTCCTCTAAAAGACGCTTAGCAAAATCTTCACGCCTTGCCCACAATCCAACCCGATTACCATTGTGAGTGAGTAAAATAGCTAGCATAGTCCCCCAAGCCCCCGCACCAATGACAGCAAGTGGGGCGTTGCTCTTTAGCAATTCAACCATATGGTTAAGATAGTGGAGCGTTTTCCCCTTTATCTTCAAAAACTTCACCAAAAAAGGATAATATATGCTCTTCAGAACTAGTCATACTTCTATTTAAAGTATTTTTAAGGAACTGATAAAGCTCATTGCACTCAACCAAAAGAGCCTTTATAATCTCTGGAGATAATAACTCACTACGCTCTATAATTTTTAACCATGTTTTAGTAACATTAAGAGCTTTCAAAGCAACCGTTAGGTTTCGCAAGGCACTATCACTGCCCTTAGCGTAACTTTGTGCTTCAGCATAAAGAGCAGCTGGGGACATGCCACTGCGTAAGATTTGCCTAGCAATGTACTGACCTTCAGTACTGTTGGGTAGTTGTTTAGAGGTGTTTATAATGTTTGAAGCAAAGTTTATCAAAAGTTCTTCTAAATTAAGCCTATCCATAGTTTAAGATTACAATAATTCTGAGGTTACTCAAAATGATTACTCTTCCCTTTGAACATCTAAATTTACGTTTTAATCCCTTCAAAGAACTCACTCAAGAAGAAAAGCCAGACTTGGCTGTCCTTAAGGTCAAATCCTTTGCTAAAAAATTACATAGTTCTTGCTTTGCTTTACAATTTTTAGGCAAAAAAGGTCGAGGTAAAACAACACATCTTCTAGCCTTGCGAAAATACTTTCCAAGCTCACCTTATCTTTACTATCCTGAAAATGGTCCTAAACCCGAAGTAATGAAATCTCCTTTACTTTTTTTAGATGAGACTCAAAGATTCAAACCAGAAGAGCGAATGAGGATTTGGCAAAGGAAAACTACTTTTGTGTTAGCTACACATCTAGACCACAGTGAGGAATTTGCAAAAGCAGGGCTTAGGTATGAGAGTATAGTGTTAGAAGGTCTAGGTGAGGAAAAGTTAACTGAAATAGTTACTCTTAGGCTCGAGCATGCCCGACGCTCTAAGGGGGCTATACCTTATCTGGATAGTAATGCTATAAAAACTCTAATTGAGCGTTTTGATGATAATATTCGTAGTATTGAAGGTTATCTTTATGAAGTTTTTCAAGATTTGGAGGAAATAGGTTGTGTCAAGGTGTGATATTAACATTAACTTTGATAAGAGTGATCGCATTTTTACAGTAGGTGAAGATGTAAGTGGCAATGTGAGCATAACAGCTAGCAAAGCTACTGTATGCCATGGGGTACATATAATGTGGCAATGGCGCACGCATGGGCGTGGCAATACTGCTAAAGGTAAGCCAAGCGAGGTTACCCATCATGTAAGTGGTGATGAACTTGATGAGGGTAAAGAATACAGTTTCCCCTTTAATTTCCCTGCTCCTAATGGTCCACTCACTTACAGAGGACATTACCTTAACGTAGATTGGTACTTGAGGGCTCGAGTAGATGCAAGAGGCCCTTTTGACCCCAAGCAAGAAGAAGAGTTTTTACTCTTACCTACTATAGGCAAAGAGATAAGTTTAGGCCCTAACTACAGCCCTAATAATGGTTCTGAAAATAAGATGACAAGTGGTTGTAGCACAATCCTCTCGTTTGGGTTTCTAGCTTTTGGTCTTTTGTGGGTTGTTATAACATTTCTTGCAGATGCACCCCTTTTCCCCAAACTTCTTGGGTTACCTTTTATTGCTTTAGGCATCTTTTTTGTATATAAAAGCTTAAGAAATTCTTTGGCACTTAACAAGTTAGGTGAGGTGAGAGTTGTATTAGCTGAAAATGATTTTGTACCTGGTGAAGTGTTAAGTTGCCAAGTTACCTTCACTCCTAAAACCGCTATTGATCTTAAACACATAAGCTATACTTTAAAAGGCAAAGAGCAAGTAATTAGTGGTAGTGGTACTAATAAAACTACTCATACACATAAACTTTCTGAAAAACAAGAAATTCAGCTTGAAAATAGTCGGTTCAAGGTAGGTGAAAAGGTTGAAAGCAAGGCAGCTATCAATATTCCAGAAGATGCTGCCTATACTTTTATGGCTACAGACAACAAGCTTTTTTGGGCTTTGGAAGTTGTAGTGGATGCTAAAGGGTGGCCAAATTGGGTTAAGTCTTATCCTATTACTGTGCAGCCATGGAAGAGTTAATAGCAAGTCCCATAAAGCATCTGCCCAGCACCAATCATCAGAGACTTTGGTTGAGTTGGCACACTAAAAAAATGGCACTTGACTTTATTGAATAATTTCCCTTAACAAGTTAATCCTTGTAGTTAAGGTGCCTTTTTTGTAGTTACCATACACAAAGCTACCTAGTTATGTTTAAAGAAGTTACTATTGTGATAGCATTAGAAGGTGCAACTCGTGACCTTTGGCAAGGTCTATATTGAAGGCTATGAATTTTCAAGACCCAAGCCACTTTTATTACTAGCTTACTTAGCAGTCGAGGGGCCTCAGGAACGCCGCAAGTTAGTTGATTTGTTTTGGGCAGGTAGAAATGAAGATAAACAAGCAGTACAAAAAAAGTTGGGCAAGCTTTCTGTAGTGCTTTCTCAATTAAAAAAAGGTGGTGTAGGTGCTGCTATTCCTGACAAGTCAGGGATCAACCCTTTACCCACACTAGTTAGCTGTGATGCATTAGATTTTTTAGCAAATTTAGATAGTAGTAAGTTAGAGCAAGCTCTAAGACTTTACAAAGCCCCCTTTCTGCATGATTTAGGCAAATCACTTGAAAGCTTAGATTTGAGCCCTCAGTTGCTCGACTGGGTTACTGAGAAACAAGAGTACTTTGCTGATAAAGCTCGAGCAACCATGATCAAACTAGCCTCATTAGCTCTAGAACAAAATAACCTTGCTAATGTTCGCTACTGGGCTGAACATGCTCAAAAACTAACTGCCACATCTGAACCTACACCAGAGGTTTTAGCAAAGCTTCGAAATTTACTAGAAGTTAGTCGTGGGGATACTTCTGAAACTACCGATAAAACTGAAGAGTACCTAGCAGAGCTTTCTGAGGAGTCCCTACAGGCTTTCTTGGCCCTATCTTTACAACAAGAACCAAATCTTACTATAGTACGCACAGCCTTAAAATTACCACTTGGAGAAATGTCTTCTATCAGAGAAGAGCTAATCCTAGCTGGCTTAATTGACGCTAACACCCAACTAAAGGCCAAGGTCTTAGCCAATGACTGGTTTAACAAACACCCAAAAGAGCGTGTCTCATTGCTTTTGAAGCTGGCAAGGGTAACCCCTGCTGAAAAGTCTTTCTGGCTTTACCAGCGCATTTATGAAAAAACCCAAGGCTTTGGTGGTGTTGGGGATTTACCTAGGGCAAGGCAAGCATATACTCTTAAAGCAAAAGAGTTAATAGAGAAACTAGAGTTTGCAAATGCTCAAGAGCTATTAACCCAAATTCGCACCGTAGAGAATATTTTAGCGTTAGACCCTGGACCAGAAGTACGTTTCTTAGAGGCTTATGCTTTAGAGCGCATGGGAAACTATAAAGAAGCTATGGATCTTTTAGAAGGTTTGACTGAAGAGTTTTATAATCCCAATATTATTGCTCTAAAATCTACGCTTTTTTGGCGTTGTGGCAAGAGTCAGCAAGCCAAACAAGCTGCAGAAATTGCTAGTCAAAGTGGTCTAGATTGGCTGTGGGCGAAAGCAACAGCTATGAATACTTTAGGCTATTTAGCCCATGCAGAAGAGAACTTTCTAGAGGCACCTTCTCACTTTAAGAAAGCAGCGAGCTTTTATCAAGCTATAAACGATGGCAACCGTTGGGTAGGTGCACTAAATAATTATGCCATTGCTTTAGATAAACTAGCAATGAATGAAGAAGATAAAGGGAATGATTCTACTTTAGAAAAACTGCGAGAGGATACAGAGCAAGCCTACCAAAGTGCACTAGAAGCACTTGATGAAATAGAAGATAATCCCCTTTTAAGAGCGCGTATTTTGCTTAACCTTGGTATACTCTGGGAACGACGTCAAGACCTAAAGCAGGCTGAAAGTTATTATCTCAAAGCTAGCGAGGTAGCCCAAGCAATTGGTGTTCATGAAGTTGCTGCAAGGCTTCAACTTAGTCTAGGTTATATATACTTTCAGCAAGAACGTAATGATGAGGCTAAAATCTGCTTTAATCAAGCTATAAGTATAGGGCACAAAGCTGGTGAATTTTTGATTCAAGGCTTGGCAATGGGCAACTTAGCAAACATGAATACTAGTCTCGATTCTATGGAAGTTGCGCTCGAGCTAATAGAGAAAAGTGGCAATAAAGACGAGCTTTACACATTTCAAAAAGTTTTCGAAAAAATGCTTAAATATGCTCTTGAGCAGGCTTTAATAGATAATAGCACCAGAGAAGCCCAGTTACTCTTAACAGAGCTGGAAAAACTGTACCAAAAACAAGATAGGCCTATGCAAATAGGGAAAGTTCAGGATGCTCTTGGTGCACTAGCAAATCTTGTAGACATTAGTCAAAATAAAGCCATGCTTATGTCTTTATTAGATGAAACTGCTCAAGCTCAAAACATTGTTGCAAAATTAAACTAAGTAAAGCCAGTCTAGGTTTTAGGCAAGTGAAGGGAAACTGCTGAGATAACACGCCCCATTGAAAAGGGCTTAATAATGTAATCAACTGCACCTTGCTTCAATCCCCTTTTAAGGTTGTTTGGTTCATTGTTAACACTTATTAAAATAACAGGTGTATCTTTAACCTCTTCATTGTTCTTGAGTGAAGATAGGACCTCAAAACCACTACGATCTGGCATATTTATATCAAGCAAAACTATGTCAGGTTGATAATTAGCGAGCTTTTCTTCTATCCTAAAAGTATCACAATATGAAAACACAGCATGACCTTTGCTCTCAAGAATATTTGTGAGTAACCTAATTGTCGCAAAGTAATCATCAATTACCGCAATTTTTGCCATTTTAACTTCTCACTCACTAATCTAAACAAGGCATTATAGTTAATACTTTCTAGCATAGTTTATAATAATAGAAATAATAATACTAACAAAACTCTTAACTCTTGAAAGCTGTCCTTAATTGCGCAATACTATCATCTATAGCAAACCTTAGTGGGAACATTATTTGTAATAAATGGCCTAAAAGTTTTCTCATTCAGCAACCCTTGAGATTTCCAAAGCTGTAAAGAAATTTAGGCTGCATGTTAAGGCCTTGTTAAGAGTTTACTTTTAAGCTGACTACAGCATACACTCAAGGTATGCCTTGGAGGATAAATTATGTATTGGAAATTAATAGTAACTTTTTTTTGTTGTTTTATAGCATTGAATTCTATTGCTAGCCAGCCAGAAAGTGATGGACCAGACGGGCTATATGAATCGTATGGACTAAATGAATTAAGCGAGCTGAACAAGTCAGATGGACCAAATGATCCAGATAAACCACGTGCCCGAGACAGACCTGACGGACCATCCGATAGGCCTAATCAACCAAACGACCCAGACAGGCCTGATAAACCAAATAATCCTGATAGGCCAAATGGCCCAGACAGACCTGACAGGCCATGTAATCCTGATAGACCCAACAAACCATGTGATCCTGATAGACCAGACAGACCCGATAAGCCAAATGACCCAGATAGACCTGATAGACCATGCGATCCTAACAGACCCAATAGACCATGTGATCCTGATAGGCCAAATGGCCCAGATAGACCTGATGAACCACATAATCCTGACAGACCAGACAGGCCATGTAATCCTGATAGACCCAACAAACCATGTAATCCTGATAGACCAGACAGACCCGATAAGCCAAATGACCCAGATAGACCTGATAGACCATGCGATCCTAACAGACCCAACAAACCATGTGATCCTGATAGGCCAAATGGCCCAGACAAACCTGATGGACCACATAATCCTGACAGACCCGACAGGCCTAATCTACCCGATAGACCAAATGACCCTAATAAACCAAACGACCCAAACATACCAGACAATTCAGATGAATCAAGCAAACCAGATGTTCCCAGTGAATTAGATAGTCTAGACATATCAGATAGATCAGATGAGCCAGGTGGTGAATTAAATGAGCCACCTAGGGATTTAGTGGAAAATGTAAATTCCTTAGAAGAAGTAGTTGCCTATGGTGAACGCATCCTTGTCACCATGCCTTCACGGGTTTCTAGCAAAATACAGGAAGTATTAATTAACGATGAAAATGTAGAATTTTGGCAACAAAATAACGGCGTAATTCTTGATATTCCTGAACCCCCTAATGATTTAGATGATAATGGACAGCAAAGTATAATAATCAAGCTAATAACCATTGATAATGAAACTATTGAACGCACTTATCAACCATTTGGTGTAGTAATGACTGGACAAGTGACTTTACTTATTAAAGGTGCAAGCAACTTAGAAGACTGTAACCATATAATTGAATCTTTTGAAGGATTCTCTGCTGAAGCTATAGCTTATACTAATATTTCTTATACTCAAGAAATCAGAGGCCTATGCTTTGCTGTTTTAGATATTGGAAAGCAGGGTACTAAAGAAGCTTTACAACGCCTGCAACAAAGTGAGCGTGTTTTAGAAGTTGATAGGAATGTTGTTTTCTACCCAGATCAAAGTGGTAACTCTTACGATCCTACTTGTAGGGATATTCAAAGGTGGCTCGATCCTATTGCTAGCAATTATGAAAGTATAGATACAGCTACACTTTTGAGTACTACAAATGCAGATCAAGCACATAGCAAAGGAATTACAGGTAAGGGTGTCACCATTGCTGTTATTGGTGGAGGTATAGATGGAAGTGTTTTGTCTACAAATGCCCAAATCCAACTCAGGGTAGGACATAATTTTCTTGATGGCTCTAATGTAACTAATGATGAATATAGCTGCGACCTAGATGGTGATGGCAATCCCGATATTTTAGGACATGACTCACACATAGCACAAATTATCCATGATATAGCTCCTGATGCTGAGATAATGCCTTTAAAAATTTGCAGAGCTAAATTTTGCCCTTCAGGAAGCCTTAGTTTAGCTATATTCTATTTGTGGAATAGTGGGAATCAAGAGACAATTGCAAATGTAAGCTTAGGAGGCCTTTTAGAGGATAGAACCTTATTACAGTTACTAAAAATAGATGACAATTTTGCTAATAGACTTCTTTTAATGGCTTCTGCAGGTAATCGCCCACCTGTGGATAGTCACTTCCCCTCTGATCATGCTAAACGCGTAGATCCCACCACCCCATCAGCTGCTAGGCCTTTTTCTGTAGTAGGTGATGTTGGTAATGTTATAGCTATTGCTGCTACAGGCTTACCCATAGGCTCGAGCAATTGGGAGCTTGCCCCTTTTAATAGAGATGAGTTCGCGGAAAGGAATTTAGAGGCACCTGGAGTCAGTTTGTGTCCTGAGAGTGTTGCAAACTTAGGTTTTCGCTGTAACTCCACTGATCCAATGGGCATAAGTGGCACATCATTTGCTGCCCCGGTAGCTGCAGGAATAGCAGCACTTTATGCTGAAACTATGTCTTTAGAACAAACCCGTAGGGAGCTCCTTGGAAATGACCCTAGAAATAAAACCCTAGCTTACAAATAGTGTAGAAGGGATTGAGAACCTTGGAGTTTTGAAAAACTCCAAGGTTTATTTTGGAGAACTAGGTACTCTTTATTGTGAAGCTATTGGGTAAAAGCTCTTCTAGGCTGTAAGTTTTTATAATTTCTCTAGTGTTACCAATAATTATTGTTAGCTCGAGCCCAAACTCGCACATAACTTGCCTACACACACCACAAGGAGTAGCGCCATCTTGTGTTACTACCGCTATAGCCTCAAACTCCTGCTCACCTTCAGAGACAGCCTTGAATATGGCTGTACGCTCAGCACAAATACTAGGCGTGTAAGCAACATTTTCAATGTTACATCCACTATAGATATTACCCTTTTTACTAAATAATGCTGCCCCAACTTCATAATTAGAGTAAGGAGCATAAGCAAAAGCCCTTGCTTCTAAAGCCTTCTTCCAAAGTAACTGCCAATTCTTTTGCTGCATTGAAAAGTTTTTGATCGACAAACATTAGGATGTGCCCCTTGTTGCCTAGTTATACCTAGACCACATATTCTTGATAAGGAACAAAGAGATCTGTTTTACCAGCTAGCTGCTCTTTTACACCATCAACAATGTGATGAGGCATAAAGGGTTCTCCATCATATTTGCGTATGTGACCATCAGCTTTAATACCAGTTTCACTTCTCATATAGCGAGCAAATTGCCCTGAGTAATTATTTTCTACTACAATAACTTGCTTGGCTTTAGAAAGCATGTCAGAGACCTCTTTGCCATGAAAAGGCAAAATCCATTTTATAGCTAGCTGGTTGACAATCACGCCTTGATCTTTAAGTTGCTCCACAGCTTCTTTGATAACCCCATAAGTTGATCCCCACCCTACTAAAGTTACATCTGCATCTTCAGGGCCCTCAAGCTCTGGGGGAGTAATCTCTTTGGTCACATGAGCAAATTTGCGGGCGCGTTTTTCCACCATCTTGCGGCGTTTGTGAGGATTAGTGAATTCATCACTTATTAGTACTCCATCCTCATCATGTTCGTCACTAGCTGCAATATGTGCATAGCCTGCTAAGCCCGGAATAGCTCTTGGAGAAATACCAGTTTCAGTATCTAAAAACCTTTTGTAGCCACTTCCCTCACGAGTGCCTGGATCTGCTAAACCACCATTAGTGCTAACTTTAGGTTCAGTGATAAGCTCACCTCGCTCAATTTGAGGTCGCATGTTCACACTATCTGGATCAACACTAAAAGTTCCTTCAGAAATAAGCAGATCAGAAATTACAATAGCTGGACATTGGGCTTTATCAGTTAGATTGAATAGTTCTGGTAGGGTGTTAAAGGCATCCAAGGCATCTTTCGGTGCAACTATAAAGCGTTCAAAATCACCTTGACTAGCTCCTAGGGCTTGCCAAAGGTCACCCTGCTCTGTTTTAGTGGGCACACCAGTAGAAGGCCCGGCACGTTGTACAGTAATAAAAACACAAGGCACTTCCATTATAGCGGCCATACCAATAGCTTCAGTCATTAATGCAAAGCCACCGCCAGAAGTAGCACACATGGACCTAGTTCCAGTAAAAGCAGCTCCAATAGTCATGTTTGCCACAGCAATTTCACTTTCAGCTTGTCGCACCATTATATCTAGTTCTCTAGCATTTTTTGCCATCCAGTGGAGCACTCCTGTAGAAGGACTCATTGGATAGGCACAGTAAAATTTAATCCCTGCTGCTGCACCACCCATTGCTAAAGCTTCATTGCCTGTCCAGACTGCCATTGGTTTGGGACCATTAGGAACTTCAAAGGGAAAAGGCTCAAAGTTTTCCTTAGCAAAGTTATAACCTGCTCGAGCAACACCAACGTTTTCATCAATAACGGCTTGTCCTTTGCGCTTAAACTGTAACACTAGAGCATCTTCCAAAACTTTGAAATCAAAGCCTAATAAGGAAGCAATAACTCCTAAAGAAACCGTATTTTGTACTAGCTTATTTTTGTTATTATCAGTAAGTTCAGCTACTGGCATGGGACAAAGCACAGCACCTTCATTGGCTGAAGCAGGTGTTATAGTATTACTATTGTAAACAATTCTTGTGCCTGAACCCATATGCTCCAAGTGTCTATTCATAGTGTCTTGATTTAAGCACACCAAAAGGTCAATCTTATCACCATGGCTATGCACTGGCTCATCACTACTACGCACAGTAAGAAAAATGTGTCCGCCACGAATGATAGACTGGTAGGCATTGTAAGCATAAAAATGCAAGCCACGACGCACAAATGTACGGGCTAGAATGTTACCTGGTGTAGCAATGCCTTGGCCTGCTGCTCCACCAATACTCATAACAAAATCAAAATTTCCAATCATTATTTCACACCAATCTGTATAGGGGTTTCACTTAAAATCAATTTAATTTCTCAAGAATTCTTAAAATTAATATACATTGATTTACTTAGCAATTTTCATCTTACCTAAAAAATCTATTTTTGAAAACCTTACTTTGTCTTTGGCATACGAAGCACTAAGAGTCCTTCACGTAAGTGCGCTGTTGCATGTTCACGCACAACTTCTTTTGGCAAAGTTATAGTGCGCTGTACTATGCCAGTGTTGCGTTCCTGCTTAAGCATTTTTATGTTTTTATCTTCAGACTCAAAAGACTCACGAATTCCTGCAATGGTTACATTCTTACCTTGAACTGCTATTTCCAGATTACTCTGTGAGACACCAGGCAAATCAATGACTAGTTGATAAGCATCTTCATATTCCAATAAATCTATTTTGGGAATATCATGCCCAAGCTGTTCACTAAGTTTATTGACATGCTCACGTAAAGTTAGAATTTGCTGTATATCTCTATTAGTATCAGGATCTTTACTTGGTGTAGCAAAAGTGTCAAGCTCCATAGGCTTTATTATATACTGCTATTCCCTCAATCAAGCAATTAGGTAAAATCAAATATTATGTTGGACTTAAGCTTCATACGCAAGCAACCTAATACTATTCGCAAAGCCATGAGAGATAAGCAACTAGGGGAAAATATTAAGAGAGTAGATGAATTGCTTTTAACGGATGAAGAACTTAGGCTTTTACGTGGTGACCTCGAGCAAAAACAAGCTGAGCGCAACATCAAAAGCAAGCAGATCGGCCAATTAAAGCGCAAGGGGCAATCTGCTGAAGAGCTAATTCGCGAAATGGGTAATCTCAGTAATGAGGTTAAACGCTTAGAAGAGAAAAGTCGTAGCTTAGAAGCCAAATTGCACAACTTAATGCTCGAAATCCCCAATGTTCCTCATGAAAGTGTGCCTTATGGAGAAAGCGAGCATGATAATGTCATAGTAAAGGAATGGGGCCAAAAACCTAATTTTGACTTTGAACCTAAACCCCATTGGGAGTTAGTTAGTGCTAGGGGTTGGGTTGACTTTGAGGCTGGAGTAAAGACAACAGGAGCTGGCTTTCCTATTTTTAAAGGCTTTGGTGCTAAGCTACTAAGATCACTTATACAATATTGTCTAGATAAACTTGTAAGCATTGGTTATTTGGAGCATAGTGGGCCACTGCTAGCAAATACAGAAAGCGCCACTGCCACAGGACAACTACCTGATAAAGAGGGGCAAATGTATGGCCTTGTTGATGGGTTTTATTTAATTCCTACCTCAGAATTAATCCTAACAGGTATGCACCGTGATGAAATACTAGACTCTAATAACCTTCCCTTAAAGTATACCACCTATAGCCCTTGTTTTCGCCGTGAAGCAGGCAGCTATGGATCTCATGTTAGAGGGGTTAATCGAGTGCATCAATTTGATAAAGTAGAGATGGTGCAGTTTGTGCATCCCCAGCAGAGTTATGAAGTGCTCGAGCAAATGACAGAAACCTCAGAGAGTTTACTAGAAGAACTCAATCTGCCATATCGTCGCTTGCTCATGTGTAGTGGTGACATGGGTTTCACCCAAGCTAAAAAGTATGATCTTGAGGTGTGGAGTGCTGGACAAAAGCGCTGGTTAGAGGTTTCAAGTTGTAGTAACATCACAGATTTTCAGGCTAGACGCTTGCAGACCCGCTTTAGAGAAGGAGGCAAACAGGGAAAGGGCAAACCTGAATTAGTTCATACTTTAAATGGTAGTGCTTTTGGTATGGTACGAGTTATAGCAACAATACTAGAAAACAATCAAAATGAAGACGGCACGGTGAATGTGCCCAATGTACTTAGTAATTATGTTGGAGCAAACAAGGCTTGAAATACAATTCTCCACCATACTATTCACATTTTGGATCTAGACATTTTGTTAGAAGATCCAGCCATCTCCTCATCTCCCCATCTCCTCATCTCGCTTCCTCACTTCAAAACAGTCTTAATAAAAGTGCTCATCCCCATACCGTCGCCAATATACTTCACTATGGCTAGCAGCATTGTTCTAGCTACCACTTGGCATGACCCCTCAAGGCGAAAGCTCGAGGCAGTAAAAGCCTGCCACGAACGCGATGTAGGAAAACTTTTAAGCTTGCTAACTACCTACGTAGCTTATAGGGGACGAAAAGGTGTACAAACTTCAGAAAACACACTTGCCTACTATACAATTGCCCTACGTGATTGGGTACAACATTGCTGGCCTAAAGATGAGGTGTCTCCCCAAATAGCCTTGCTTAGAGCTACTCGTGATGATATTGAACGCTACATAGCTATTTTGCAGCAAAAGGGAGGGCATCTTGAAGGTTCGCAACCAAAAGAGCTTGCTGCGGGCAGTGTAGCAGCCTACCTCTCAGGCATACGCACATTTTACAAGGCCTTGATATGGGCAGGGGCTCTAGTGAAATCGCCAGCGCAGGGGGTACACAGCCCCAGTGACCCTCGCCCTCGCCATGAGCGGCGGCCTGCTTTACCTATAAAAGAATATAAGCGTTTAATTCAATATGTACAGGATACAGACCCTAGAAACCTTCGCCTTCATGTAATGCTTAGGCTTATGGGTGACCAAGGGTTACGCATAGGTGAGTTAGTTTCTTTAAGTTTAGAAGATGTAGATCTGAACTCAGGAATAATTTTTATTAAAAATGCCAAAGGTGGTAAGTCTCGTACCATACCTATGACCAATGCTACCCATAAGGCGCTTAGTGATTGGCTCAAAGAGCGCCTTAAGCATGTAAGTCCAGCTGAAGAATCAGTGTTAATAAATATTGGCAAAAAAGTTAAGAAAGCCCGTCAAGGTAAGGCCATGCACCCTAATACTGTAAGATTGCAATTAGAAAAACTTTATAAAGAAGTTGGAGTTTCCCAACGTTATCAAGGAGCGCATATTTTAAGGCACACTGCTGGCACACGGCTTTACCGCAAAACCAGAGATCTATACCGTGTGGCCCAAGTTCTAGGACATAATGATGTTAACACTAGCAGTATCTACGCAAAAATGGATATAGAGGGGCTTCGTGAAGCGATGTCTAGTCTTGATGATGATGAGGTTTAGATTGGTAACTTTACTAGAAAAGTAGTGTCTTTGGGTTTGCTGGTAACACTTATCTCACCATCGTGTTTTTCAATTATCTTTTTAACTATATTTAAACCTAAGCCACTACCCTCTCCTATAGGCTTATTGGTAAAAAAGGGTTCAAAAATACGGGGTTTAATTTCCTCAGGTACGCCTTTACCATCATCACTGACACTAACAACAATATAATTACCTTCTTGATTTATGCCTAGCTCGAGCTTACCCTTGTAATCCATAGCTTGCAGAGCATTGTGAATAAGGTTTGTCCAAACTTGATTTAACTCATCAGGGTAACATAGTAAAGATGGCACATCTTGATAGTGCTTTATAACTTCAACACCATGCTTTATCTGGTTATTGTAAAGGGTTAAAACCATGTCTACACCCTCACAAATATTAGCTAGAGTTTTTTGGCCACTGTAGTCATGGTGAGTGTAACGTTTCAGAGCAAATGCCACCTTAGAAGCTTTTTCTGTAGCAATATTAATGGTTTCGTTATAGCGTTTTTGACTAGTTAGGTTGAAAGCTGTTTGCAAAATAGTTTGATTAAAGTCACTTTTTATTAAAGGCATGTAAGGACCAAGTTTTGCTATATCAGTAATGCCCATAGCAACAAGCCTATCCGCAAGGTCTTCTGAATTCTCTATACTTTCTTTTTGTAAGTCATAAGATAACTGCTTTCTTAATTTCCGCTCTTCTCGTGAAGTTAGCTGTCCATTTATCTTTAAAGCTATATTAACTAAATCAAAGAAAAGTTGTGTCTCAACTTCATTAAGAGTCATAAGCAAATTAGGCAAAGTTTGTATGGTTTCCTCAAAAGCCTGAGTGATATTCCCTACCGAAGCACGAATAGCTCCTAAAGGTGTATTGACCTCATGGGCTATCCCTGCTACTAGTTGCCCAAGAGCTGCCATTTTTTCTGATTGGATTAGTTCATGCTGAGCACCTTTCAAGTTTTCTAAAGCTTGTAAAAGTTCATCAGTTCGCTTTTCTACTAATTCCTCAAGGTGTTCACGATATTCCTCTAATTCATACTCAGCTTGCTGTCTTTCAATAGTACTAGCAAAAATAGCACCTACAGTTTTTAGAGCCGATATCTCTCGTGTTGACCAACTACGCTTTTTAACTGTTGCAAATCCTAGAAAACCAGTAACACCCTTATCAGAAGAAAAGGGCAAGGCTAAAAAGGATTTTAAACCCTGTTCTTGCCAAAGTTGCTTATCGTCGCCATACTTGTCCCTTAGCTTAGAGACATTTGAAACACTCACGACTTTACCTTCTAAAATGCGCTGAATTGCTAGAGGAGAAATATTGTCCTGTACTTGTAGTGAAAGAAAACCTTCTTTACTCCACTCGTGAACACACCTAAAAGTATTATCATGATTAAATAAAAATAACAGAGTGTACTCAACACCAGTATGCTGACCCACTTCTGCCAAAGCCTGTTGTATACCACCATCTAATTCCCCAGCTGAAAGATTAATAAACCTCGAGGAGATATTGGTAGCAAGCTCAGCATAGTGAGCGTAAATCCTTAAAGCTTTTTCTTGCTGCTTACGCTCACGAATATCAACCACACTACAGCGCACTAAACTATGAGTAGAAGAAGGCATATCGCTTAACCGCAGCTCACAAAGGACTTCTTCTTTCTTAGAGGTATGAAAAACCCATTCTAAAGTAGATCTACCTTCAGTGATAGCTTGAGCTATCTTCTCAAAGTTAACCTCATTATTTTTTGTTGCAGAAATATCAGCTAGGGTAAATTTTAGTAGTTCTTTACGCTTATAGCCAAAAAAACGCTCTGTATTTTCATTAACATCTATTATTTTATAAGTTTTTGTGTCAAGCACAAGTATAGATTCAGGAGCATTTTCAACTAGTGTCCTATAACGAGCCTCGCTTTCAGCAATAGCAGTTTCAGCTATTTTATAAGTAGTAATACTCCTAGTTACAAAAATAACACTTTTACTGGTTAGTGGTGATATGTTAGCACTAAACCAAACATTTTGCCCCTCCATCGCAACTACATACTCATGGGAAACTATCCTATCTTTATCTAGGCTTTCCTCTATAGCTCTCACCATACCATCAGCTGTCTCTTTATTAGCAAATTCGTATATGCTTTTACCTACACGCTTTATAGCTGTATCATAAAATCTATTCTGTTTACTGCTTATTACTCTTAAATAACACCCTTCTCTATCAAAAACTAGCACTAGATCAGGCATTGCAAAAATAATAGCTTGCAACTCTGCCTGCGAAGTCCTTAAGGCCTCTTCAGCACGTTTACGCTCAGAAATATCAGTAGCTATGGTAGCAATAGCCTTAACTTTTCCCTTATTATCAAAAATAGGAAATTTATTAGCAAGATATCTTCTGTTATTAAAAGGAGCAACAAATTCGAAAGGGGCAGCTACCTCACACCTTTCAATAATTTCTTGATCAGCGGAAAGAATGCGCTCAGCAAAATCCTTTGAGTATAGATCCAAAGGTGTCTTACCAATTACTTCCTCGTGAGAAAGTCCTAAACTACTTAATGCATATTCATTAATCATCAGGTAGTGCCCTTGTAAATCTCGTAGGAAAATACTATTAGGAGCATTATCCATAATAGCTTGTAACTGAGCCTTGCTTTCATGTAACTGCTTTTCAACTGCTTTGCGTTCTCTAATGTCTCGAGCAATTGCTAAAAATTCACCAGAGTCAAGCTTACTAATCTTAACCTCAACTGGAAAGGACTTGCCATCTTTACACTTATGCATACCCTCTTTGGTCAACGATTGCCCCACTTCTAACTTTTGATTTATAAGCAAGAAGTCCTTTAAATTAAGATTCTTGCTAACATCAAATATAGAAAGCTCCAGTAGTTCCTCGTGAGTATACCCAAGGCTTACACAGGCTTGTAAGTTGGCATCAATAAAACTTCCTGCTTTGCCAATATAAAAAATAGAATCTGAGGCTTGATTTAACAAGCGATTATACTTTGCTTGACCTGCTTCTAAGCTTTGATGCTGTTTATGAAGCTTTCGCTGAGCAGTTTGGTATAAAGAGTTGAGAAAAATCATAATTAACAAGCCAAGTATTAGAAAGAGGCTTATAATTAACGGTTGTAACCAACTGAAAGTTCTTAAGGTTGGACCCAAAGTATCTTTTAGTAAAACCTCTCTACTGTTCCTTAAGTAGGCAGTATCTTGTTGAATAAGTTCAAGCTTATCCAACAATACCATCAGGTCATCCTGCTCGAGCACACTAAAAATCAGTACTTTTTCTATAATACTAGTATAGTCTTTAACATTCTTAGCTAAACTACGTGAATAATTACTAGGACTAATCTTTTCAGTAAAGTTTGAAAGTGTTGCAAGTATAGCCTTATGCTGCTTAATCAGCAATGTCAGCTTGCTATCCTTAGGCTCTCTATAGTACTGCTCTATGGCAACTTGTAAGTTGCTAGCTTGCCTTTGCAAACTACTTATTTCTGCTATCAAAGTAATCTCTTTCAAGGAAAGATGAAAAGACCCTGTATTTTTACGGGCTTGAGCAACAAATAGAACTATTAAGACAATAACTACCATTATTGCTAGTGCCAATAGCACTTGTGAAAAACTCAAACGCTTTAGACTAAGGGGTGAAGAAAGCATTTCCTTAAAAGCAGTGTACTAGGCTTTAGTCTAGTACAGGCACCAATGCCACATGTCCTAAAAAAGTAGGGCTAATCTTACCATTAACAAGAATATGAATATTGGTGAGTAGATTGTTAAAGCTATTACGATTTAAAGTTTCATTAATAGAATTTAGTAAGGCTTGCTCTTGTCCTACGGAAACCTCTACTGGATGGTCAAGACCAAAGTTAAGAATAGCTATAGGTTCATCATTTACAAAGCTGGTAACAAATACCTGAGGTACAAGGAGTGATTGAGGCCATAAAGTTTTTATACTGCAGTCTGCTAAGTCTTTACACGCTTGGCTGGCACCCATCGCTTTACGCAAAGCTGCTAGTATAACTTCAAAACGGCGATTATCACTTTCCGGCAATTGCAAATTTACAATCTCAATGTTTCTAATAAAGCTAAGATTAAAAGGCCCTTGTGAGTTAGGGTTAAAAATCACTAGTTCTACACGCTCAGACTTCGTGTTCTGATTAATCTCAAAGTTTTCTTGTGAGTTTATGAGAGCACTTTCAAAGGAGGCATTTTGTTTAAGTAAGTTGTGAGAAAAGCTCACTACGCTTAAAAAGAAAAATAGCAAGGTTACTAGATTGGGTAGATTTACAAAAGGTAACATTTAGGGTTGTTTTGTTAGGGAAATAAGAGTATCAGCTAAGGTCTCAGCAAGTGATTCAGGCACTAGGAGGTCTTGATGGCTAAATTCTAACAAAAGCCCTCTTCCCGCAGCTCCTGACAGGACAAAAAGTGGTAAGGATTCAAGCTGAGCAAGACGATAGCCACCGCGGTCTATAAAAGCTTTTTCAAAGTTCCTAGCTAATCGTTTGCCCAGTTCAACATTTGGAACTAGTTGCAGCAAAATACGTCTTCTTAAACTGTCAGTTTGAGAACTACTTACTTCTGTTTCAGCATTTTGACGAAGAGCAAGATTTAAGCTTTCCAATTTTTCAGCATCTCCTAGATAATAAAGATTAAACTGCCCTCTTGGCAAATTTTCAGCATGAAGAGATATAAAAAGTGCAGCACCAATGCCAGCATTATTACGTGTTTCTAGAGGTACATTAAAATCACCTTCACGTGTCAGTACACTGTTATAGCCTCTTGAATTTAAAGAGTTTCTGAGGTGTTGAGCTAAACTCAAAGTTAGAACACTTTCATGAGCATTAGTATTAAAGTAAAAGCCACCATCTGTCCCACCATGACCGGGATCAATCACAATTTGAGTGGCTTTTCCAAGAGGTGTAGCTGCCTGTGACTGTGGTTGCAGAGTTTCTTGTCTTTGTGCCTTAACTTCTGCAGGCAAAATATCAATAATCACACTAAAGCCTTGTCCATTGCTGGGCACAGTGTACATGTCCACATCACTACCACTTCTTAAGTTAATAAGGATTTCCACCTGACCTGCTGAAGGTCTTATCACCAGTTCCTCAAAGTAATCCCCTATAAAACGCTGTTCACTTACTACGTCCGTTCGATCAAAACGGTAGCGTGCCACACCCAAAGCAGTATTCTTTATTTCCTCAACAGGCACAGTTTCTGAAAGTTTTATAATAAAGCGCTCAAATTGACTCCCTGCACTGCCCTGTCTTTCAATAGTGAGTTTAGCTCGAGCCGAGGCAACCACAACACTTTTTGTTTGAGCAAAATAATCTACGCTACTACCCAAGGCAAGGGCAATGGGGCGGACTGGCAAATAAACCATACCACTACTTAAAATTCCCCCAGTACTAAAAAGAGGTTCATTATTTAGGCTTAAAGAGTTGGTATTTTCTGCAGCTTGGGCCGCACTTTCATAAACTTGAATGCTCAGTAGCTTACCAGCAATCTCTAAGTTAGCTAAGTGTGTCTGTTCACTATAACTAAAGTGTGCTCCTAAAACATTAGCGTACAAACCAGCAGGAATATAGGGAGTATCAGCAATTAGGTTAGTATTTAGGCCTTCAACCAAATAGCCATTAAGGATTAAACTTTGCTGGGTTTGCCCTTTAGCAATGAAGAGCATGATTAAAACACACACTAAGAAGAGTTTAAAACTTTTCACTTAAAGCCCCTTTCCATTTCTTTTTTAGCTTCACGCTTTGCTTCTGTTTGACGTTTATCATATTTTTTCTTTCCTCTGGCTAGGGCAATAGTTATCTTTGCCCAACCGCCTTTGAAATAAAGTTTAGTAGGTATAAGTGTTAAACCCTTACGCTCCATACTCTTACGAATATCCTTTATTTGTTGCTTATGTAGCAGTAGCTTACGTCTGCGCAAAGGTTCGTGGTTATTGTAGCTGGCTTGCTGGTACTTGGGTATATGCATACCCTCGAGCCAAAGTTCATTATTTTTTACTCGGCCAAAGGCCTCACTAATAGTACCACCACCTTGCCTTAGAGACTTTATTTCACTACCTGTAAGCACAATACCTGCCTCAAAACTCTCTAAAAGCTCATAATCATAAGATGCACGACGATTACTTATCATAAGACATTTTGTTAAAAATAAAACACGTTGCTTTAATGTTAGAGAAAAATTTTACCATAATAGTGCAGTACACCCTTTTCTTATCTTAGAATTATATAGCATATTCATTAACACACCCAAGGTTTCATTAACATCCTCTAAGCATTTTCACTCTAGGAAAGTTAGACTTGCTTACAACTGGCTGGAAAAATCTTTACTACCAAACTCAAAGCCAGCTATTTTGGAGGTTTTATATTATGAAAAAGCTTCTATTACAAATCAGTTTTATAAGCCTTGTCATTATCTTAAGTGCTTGTGACGTTTACTGGCCTTCGAATCGATATGGCTTGAAAATAGGTGAAGTCATCACTGTTTTTGAACCTGACCGGGGTAATAATAGTAACTATGCCACAGGTGATAGGATAAGGTTCCGAATTCGTACAAATCAAAGTGGTTATATAGCCCTCACAGCCATTGACCCTGACGGTAGAGTCTATGTCTTAAGTCGTAATATCTATATAAGAGCAAGCAGAACTACTATAATACCAACGCCTGAAATGCGAGTAGAGTTTAGTGCTGCTCCTCCTACAGGTTTGCATCGTGTACGCGCTTCCTTTACTCCAAATCCTACAGACATTAGGAGAACCATCTACAAAGATACCTATGGTGTAGATGTGTGGACACAAAGTATAGTGACCGAAATTGAACCTTATCCTGAAAATAGCCGTGATATTGTTGAAACAAACCTATACATCAATCACAATAATAGAAGATTTTACTAAATAACTTTGGCGCGCCAGGAAGGATTCGAACCCTCGACCCACCGCTTAGAAGGCGGTTGCTCTATCCAACTGAGCTACTGGCGCAAAGCAACTCATTATTTGGAGCGGGAGACGGGGGTCGAACCCGCGACATACAGCTTGGAAGGCTGTCACTCTACCAACTGAGTTACTCCCGCAAAGTTGTGGTCGGGGAGGCTGGATTCGAACCAACGGCCCCCTGGTCCCAAACCAGGTGCGCTACCAGACTGCGCCACTCCCCGGAGCAGCTTATATACTCTATAGCTAGTTGAGAGTAAAATCAAGTCATATAAAAATTTTTCTGCTTGACATATCAACCATAAAGTGTTTACAATGCCCCTTGCGCTTATTTATTAAGTGCTTATAATCAAATTAATGGGGTATCGTCTAATAGGTAGGACAGCGGATTTTGGTTCCGTAAGTCGGGGTTCGAGCCCCTGTACCCCAGCCATTAAAAAAATCCCTTATGTTTTGCAATACCACCTATAGATAGTATAGTAGCGGTATGGCAGTTAAGAGCAAAACCAATTTCACGCTTAGCGCCGAAGCCTTAGAGCTTTTAACTAAACTGTCTAAGCATTTTGGAATACCTAAGACTAATGTATTAGAATTAGTGACTAGAGAAAAGGCATGTAGTGAAGGTGTTATTGGCTCATAAAAGAGAAACTTGGATTTCCCACGTTTAAAAAATTTGGTATCTAATGAATCTTTTGCGTTGAGGGAAAAGGCAAAGTTTGATGTTGCAGCTAGAAAGCTACGAATTGAGAAACTACGTTCAGCAATTAAGATGCGTCAAGAAGTACGTTTTTCAGGAGAGGCTAAGCAATTAAGGCTTTTACCTGCGGATTTTTATAAGGTCTTTGCTTTAATGCCCTTTCTTGAGTTTTATGGGAGGGGGCATTACTTATTTATTTTAGTAGTTGTTCTCAATAAAATTTTCACAAGCAGGAAATATTGTGAATGCCCTCACTATAAATATAAAATCTATATTATGGCAAGAACAGTAATAAAGAACAGCAGGCTTCTAGATTGCTATGGTGAAACAAATGGTGATATATACTTCAAGGATGGCCTTATTGAAGGCATTAATTTAGAGGGAGAGGTAGATGAAAGTTTTGATGCTACAGGTAAACTACTGACTCCTGCTTTTATAGATCTTCATGCTCACTTACGTGAGCCCGGTCAAGAGATTAAAGAAGATTTATTGAGCGGTCTAACAGCAGCAGCAGCTGGAGGCTTTGGCACAGTTGTTAGTATGGCCAACACTAATCCTCCTATAGATGATCCTAAGGTAGTAGCAGAGCTTATAAATAAAGCTGAGAGCATTGGCCAAGCACGACTTAAACCTGCTGCTACTTTAAGTCAGGGTTTACGAGGTAAGACGTTAACTGATTTTGCAGCACTGAAAGCAGCAGGAGCAGTTATGATTACTGATGATGGCATTCCCGTAGCAGATTCTCACCTTATGAGGCGGGCCTGTGAGTATGCCTGCGAGTTGGATTTAGTTGTTCAAACCCACTCAGAGGAGCTTAGTCTAAGAGCTAATGGGGTTATGAATGAAGGTAAAGTAAGTCAGATGTTAGGCTTACCAGGAAACCCTGTGTCTGCTGAGGCAGCAATGATTTATCGTGATTGCGAGATTGCTTTACTTACAGGAGCCAGAGTGCAAATAGCACATGTGACTAGCAAAAGAGGAATGCAGGTTGTGGAGTGGTTTAAGGATCAAGGTGCAAATGTAACAGTTGAGGTTACCCCCCATCATTTAACCCTTACAGAAGAGGCTTTGAAAAGTTTTGACCCTCTTTATAAAGTTGCGCCACCCCTACGCACTGAAGAGGATAGACAGTACCTTATAGAGGCGATGATACGTGGTGTGATAGACAACATAGGTACTGATCATGCTCCACATACTAAGACTGAGAAAGAGCAAGATATGCTTAGTGCTCCTTTTGGTATAGCAGGTATAGAGTTAGCCTTTCCTTTGTTGTATACCAAGTTGGTAGTAAATGGTCAATTCATTAGCTTAGAGAAACTGCTAGAACTTTTTCAAAGCAAGCCTGCTGGAGTGATGAATTGGGGGGTCCCTAGCTTGGAAAGAGGAAAGCCTGCTGATGTTGTAGTACTCGATCTTGAAGCGGAGCGAACTGTAAGGGCGAAATATTTTAAAAGCAAGGCAAAATTTAGTGCTTGGGAAGGTCAAGCGTTGAGTGGTTGGCCTGTGGCAACCTTTGTGTGTGGGAAGAAGGTTTTTTGATCTACGTCTCGACAAAAATTTCACAAGCAAGGAGTATATTGTAAAATAAATCCCAAACATTCCGACCTTCAATCAAAGCCCTAACTAAAATAAATAGCAAAAACCATCTCTGGACGAAAATACCGCCCAGCAGTGTACTTTAATCCTGCTGCCTGAATAAACTCATACAGCCTAACCTTTGATTCTCCACCAAGTGTTGCCAGTGTTGTACTTGCTAACCTTTGATCAAATTCATTAAACCTACTAGGAAAAGATGGGGCAACACGCCTATCTGCTAGTAAAAATCCATCAACTTTCATAAGTTCTGCTAGACAATCACTAGCTTCACCTAAAGAAAGGCCCAATGCTTTTGCTAATTCTTCACTACTAATAGTTCGACTACAGTTAAAACCCTCAGGAGCAGCAAAAGGGATTTTTGACAAATTGTACAAGCTATCATAAACAGTGCCTAACAACTCTTGAAATTCACCCTTTTTCCCTGCTTGCCATAAAGCAGTTGCTACACTAAACTGTACACCTACCCAAACATCTTGAGCTTGAAAGGCCTCTAATGGTGCACCCTCACGATTAGTCATATTGGCTATACCAAGCTTAGGACTGTTGATTTTAAAGTTAGTACTAAAAACCTTAGTTAAGATTTTCTGGCGCTTCTTCATTGAGCTTACAGGTTCTAGGCTAAGGAGTTGGAGATATGTGTCTGCTAGTAAAGAATCACCAAAGCTGTCATCAGAATCTAAGTTAACTATTCTTTGGTAATCTTTACTGAAATAAGTAGGTGCTACCATAACCAGCAAATACTTTTTTAGTCTACGGATGCCAAGTGCTGTTTTTGGACTAATATCTACGCCAGTATTTTTAATTGCAGCTAATTCCTGCTGAAGGTTTTCTAAACTAGGCAAATTTCTATCATTAAGGTACTTATTAAGTGTTTGTAGGTCAGCAAATTTATTTCCATCCATCTCTAAACCTAGCTTGGCAAACCCCCTACTTGATTCTTTTACATTATTAGTGTTTATGTGTTTAGCAGAAATAGGGGTAGCAAAAAAGTGATAGTAACCTTCTTGTTCATCCCAAAGGGCAGAGTCAAAGTCTTGGCTAGCTAGTTCAGCTAGTGCAGTGTAATGCTTTTGCTTCTCTAAGTGGCCTAGTAACTTGGCTATCTCTGTAGCTGCTCTTAAACCAGCAATCCATAAGCTAGCACTATAAACCGAAATACCATATGAAGATAAGTTATCAAAGGTGTCATCTGTGCCGTTGGTAAGTGGGATATACTCACCCTCATGAATCATATTTTCTAAATAAGCTATGGACTCACTAACAGCTTGCCAGCAGTAGGCTAGTACATCTTTATTGCCAGTATATTTGTAGTGTCTATAAACCATTAAGACAAATTTAGGGGCTAGATCTTTCCACTCTTTTACATTGTGCCAATTATAAGCATCTGGCTTGATATCAAAGGGGCTGCCCAAATCGTGGACTACAGCACCACGCACAGCCCTAAACCCTTCATATTTACTATTTGCTGGCAAAACTGCAAATGGCCTACTAACATACTCCCAGTAGCGACGCAACCTGAGGTCTTCTGCTAACACAGCATCAGCAAAGTATTTCATAGTGTGGCCATCTAATTCAGGCAATAAGTACAGCAGTGCAAATGAGCCGTAAAAATAAACATCAAGGGAATTAAAAAAAGGATAGTCAGCACATTCACGCACTAAGAACTTGTTTTTTGTATCCCAAACGGTGGCATCAGCAAGGAAAGACAAAGTATTTAGTGCCATTGTAGCAAATTTTTCTTGCTCTTTAGGGTTCTCAAAGCGGTTGGTAAAATGGTCTAGGAAAGCCTTTTGCTCATTATTGATCTTTGTTTCTATCTTAAGCCTATTCTTCATAGCGAAAGTAGTTATTTCCTTGGCACGATTGCGTTTTTCAGGAAAATGTACAGCATAGTACTTATTGGTTACCCAATTCTGCAACTTTATATCAGCAATATCAATGGTTAAGGCAAAAGTTATAGACTTTGTTTCCCCTGGTTCTAGTTGAATAGCTGCACAAATGGCAGAATTAATTAGCTCACGACCTGAATAAACACCTGAATCATAGAGATAATTTAAGCGACCCGTTGTTAAAGCAGTTTTGACAATGCTATCTTCTTGAGCAGAGTAGTAAGAGGGTTTGATACTGACATTAAATGCGAGGTCATTGCTATTATAAACCACTGCTATGCACATTTCACCTTTAAAATCAGCCACATTTGCTTTATCTGAAAGGGTTATTCCCAGCAGGCTTTCATCATTAGGAAGTTCTTGTGTAAAGCTTTTGGCTTGCGGGCTAAAGCAGCTTTTTACCAAGTTAAAACCAGCGTCTTGCACTCCCGGACGCATCTTGACTACACTAAAACCCATCATATTTTGCTGTGTTTGTAAAAGGATAACCTCTTTAGTCTCCTCAGTAGGATTATGTAATTCAAAAGTGTTCCAGCTCACAGGTAAAGAACACAGTTTCACATCACCTCTAACAATGGGGCTAGTTTGAATGCGCTTGATTTGAATATTTTGCTCACCCCTATAGCTAAACTCTGCCCTTGGGTATAGTGCACTGTACTGTATATACTCTGCAGGATAGGTGGATTGTTCTGCTATGCTAGTTTCCTCAATATCACCAACTAATGATCCTGTATGTCTACTGGGGCGCGCTAGAGCACCATCATAAAATTCTAGTAGTATCCTAATTTGTGTCTGAGCATCATTAGGTTTTTCTTTTACCAAAGACTTTGTTAGGGCAGTGAATTCTGTGTGCCAATGACGAAAATTATCTTTGTTGTAATGATATATTGAGCCCGCTCGAGCCTCCACCTGCAAAATGGCCAAAGCCTCAGCCTCACTCACCTCATTTGCTATAAGAGGCTGATAATCTTTATCAAGTAAAGGAAAAAACTCATTAATTCTTTGAAATTTAGAGAAATCTTCAAAATATAGGTCATCAACATCAGGTATGCTTGCTTCAGCAAAAAAGAAGTTTTGTAAGCGAATGTCACTCTTTTTTCCTGTTACATGTAAGCCCGGTAGAAAACTAATGGTTGGCGTTGTGCCTGCGGGAGTCACGGTAAAGGCATTGCCAATTCCCCCTAGGGCCATACCTGTATTACTTGGTACAGTCGAAAGTGGAATGTAGCCATGAGGTTGTATGAATTCAACTGCAGGTCCAGCAGAGCATAAATCTTTAGCATTGCCATGCATAGAGGTGAAGGGAAGGATCATATTATGTTTTCCATTAAACTTTACTCCAAGAGAAAGCAAATTCCACATTCCTAGTACATGTTGCAAACAGTATAAAAACGGACACTTCCATAGAATTGCTATAAGATTTGAAAGAGAGATAGGGAGATGAGGAGCAAGACATAAGCTTCTTGAAAATTTCTTACAAGTTTTTAATATATAGCATTTTCCCTACCAATATAACCCACTAATCTTGTTTTGTAGCTTTTTCTTCAATTGTTAAAGGTAAATGTAAGCTAAAGATCGATCCTTTACCTAACTCACTTTCAACAGTAATATTACCATTTATAGCTTGAGTGTAACGCTTACAAAGTGCTAATCCTAAACCATTACCCCTATAAAGACGTGTTTGGGAGTTATCAAGTTGCATAAAAGAGGTAAATATATGATCTAAGTGTTTCTTAGCCATACCTATGCCAGTATCACTGATACTAATTATGAACTTATTATCTAAGCGTTTAGCAGTAAGGATGATCTCACCATTTTCGGTGAACTTGTTAGCATTTTCTAACAGCTGATATAAAACCTTCCGGATTTTGCCTTTATCACTACTTATTTTCCCTAGGGGCCCATCTATCCTCATATTAAAATTGTTGTTTCTATCAAAAAGTGGTTGTACTATTTTATTAACATTACTTTCCAGAAAATTTTTTAACTCAAATGAGCTAATTTCAAGTCTAGCTGCACCATTTTCTAAGCTAGCGTAATCAAGCACTCTTTCTATCATTTCCTTTAAGTGATTACTTTGCTCCAAAACCTCACCTAGATATTGTTTTTGTGTATCACTTAGAGAACCAGAAACTTCACTATGTAAAAGCTCACTAAAACCAATTACAGCCGTTAGTGGGGTATTCAACTCATGCCTCATATTACTAAGGAAATTATTTTGTGCACTTTTAGCAAGCTCTGCGGCTTCTTTGGCTTGTTTTAAATTTTCTTCAATTTCAGCTTGCTTGGTTATATCAAATAGCACTAAAATTTGCCCTCGAGTATACCCGCCTCGTCTTAAAGGTGATGATTTAAGCTCAATTATCCGTTCATTGATGCTAACTCTTTGAAATTGGCCAGAGCTTTCATTAGCTTCAGCTAGTACTTTAGAAACCTCCTTAAGTTGAGTGCCAATTATGTTTGTTGCTTCTACAAAGAGCATGTTGGCAGCAGCATTGTTAATGTCAAGTAAGTCTTGCTTATGGTCTATTACAATAACTCCTTCATTCATTTGTTCAACAGCTAGACTACGTGCAACAGGTATGAGGTTCAAAAGACGATAACGAAACATGCCCCAAGAAACTGTGAGGGAACTAAGTATAAGGCCAAAGGGTGATAAGTCTACTATGCGAAAGATACCAGTTAAATAAGTTATGTTGCCAATTATGGGCAAGGCTACTCCTATGAGTAAAGCTCCAAGCTGACCACGATATTTTTCAGGAGTACGAAAGAGCCTAGATAGTAGAATAAACGTACCTGTACCAAGTAAAATATAACAATAGGAAATGTTAATCCAAAACCATAAAGCGTAACTATTCTCAAGAGTCTTGTAAGCACCTAGGCTTACATTTGACCAGACAAGCTTATGTTGTTCATTACTGAAAACCAAAACGATAGTTATAAGAGGTATTATAAAAAGTGCTAGGTATTTACTACGAAACTTATTTAATACTCCACTAAAGTTTAGACAAAAGAGAAACCAACCAACGGGCACTGTAGCTATGCCTAAATAGGAAACTTTAGCCCAAAAGAGAATATAGGGCAGTTCTGAACTTAGTAGCTCGAGGCCATAGGCAAAGGCCCAAAACCCTGATGCTAAGGCAGTAAAGGCTAATTCTTTAGCTCCTGTTGCCTCACGGCGTTGCCACAGAAAAAATGTTAATACAGTGGCAATAGCAGCACTTGCAAAGAGCGGAGCAGAAAAAGAAGAGGGTTGCCACATAACTCAAAGTTTCTAACAGCTATTGATTAACTAGCAGTCTCTAACCAACAAGATAATCAGGTAGGATCCTCTACCCAAAGAAATTTTAAGGCTATTCCATCAAAGATTTATGACAGAGTTAAGATATGCAATAGTTATTATATCTTGTGTTATTTACACCACTTTGCAGCTATCTGGTATTCTGTGCATAATTACAACTCACCATTACATGTATAGGACTACCGTTTGATATATGCTGGGCATGTCTAGTATAGTGAAGATAATGATTTGTTAAGGAAAGTGTTTTAATTATTTTGAAAAGTTTTGTATATGGCTAGAGGAAAAGCTAGGGAGCTTGCCTTTCAAGCACTTTTTCAGTCCGAGCAGGGAAAAATACCTCTAGAAGAAGTTTGGTTTGACAAGAGGTGTGAGTTAACTAAGCAAGGCAATGCCAAAGAAAACCACGAAGGTAATCAAGCAAAGTATAACTCCTCAATTACTCCAGAAACTTTGAATTTTGCTGAGAATAGCCTATTTGCTTTTCACAAACATCGTCATGAAGTAGATAGACAATTACAAAAAGCTATTAAAGGTTGGAGTTTTAACCAAATGGCACAAACAGACCTTAATATTTTACGCCTTGCTCTTAGTGAAATGCTTTTTGAAACAGAAGTTCCTAATAAAGTTACTATTGAAATGGCAATTCGACTCGCTAAGAAGTATGGTGGTGAAGAATCTGGAAACTTTGTAAATGGAGTACTTTCTAAATTTATGAATTAACAAACTTAGGAAAACACGCTAGACTATTTATTATGAAAGTTGTTGCACTTATAGCCCATGATAACAAAAAATTAGATTTAGCCATTTTTGCCAAAGACCATATTGATATTTTAAAAAACTTCCCAATTATTGCTACAAATAGTACGGGTAAGATTCTTCAAGAAAAAGCTAACTTACAAATTGAATGCTTAAAATCGGGACCTTTAGGAGGCGATTTACAAGTTGGGGCTCGCATTGCAGAAGATAAGGTTCTGGCAGTAATCTTCTTTCGTGACCCCCTAACTGCCCAACCACACGAGCCAGATGTTTCTGCGCTAATGCGTGCTTGCGATGTGCATAAAGTTCCACTAGCCACTAACCTAGCTACTGCAGAAGCCATGATGATTTGGCTTAGAAGTAAAAGCTATGCTTGAGTTATAACTCTGCTGTGTAGAGCAGCTTTGTAAGCTCTCCTCTTAAAAGCCCTTGATAAGTGCCATCCACTGCTAATTCTTGGCTGGAAACTTTTTGAATTGGGTATTCGGGATTATGTGGTCTTAAAGTTATTGTGGGGTCACTTTTTCTTTGCCATTCGAGATACTTCAAAGTAGTTTCCCCACCAACTCTTACTGCACAAATTTGACCAGAACGTTTAGGTTGGTTAGCTTTGAAGACAACAATGTCACCATCTTGGATTAGGTCTGCCATAGAATTACCTTCAATTTGCAAGGCAAATGTATCCACCCCTGTATAACCCTGCAAGGCAAGATACCCCTCAGGAGATTCAAACCTTTCTTCTAGAGAGCCTGCTGTTATGTTCCCTAAAAGAGGAACGCCCAGCCTT
Source organism: Trueperaceae bacterium (assembly GCA_965224855.1). GTDB lineage: Bacteria > Deinococcota > Deinococci > Deinococcales > Trueperaceae > CBDCVN01. The sequence continues at coordinate 291,963 of CBDDAI010000002.1, forward strand.
GTGAGTCTTACTTGTGGTGAGCGACCTCTACCACGGCTTTCATAGGAAAGATACCCTTTTTTATCAAGTGCTTTTAAGTGTTGCTTAAGGGTTACAAAAGTAATGCCAAAGTAACGTGCTACATCTGATAAATTAGGCATCTCTTGCTCTTTGGCAAATTTTTGGCAAAGATATTCATAAACCTTATTTTGCATTTTAGAGGGTTTGTTCACTGTTATCACCTTATATACCTTAAGATTTAAGCCTTAAAAAATAAGTGCTTTGCCTTAAAGTATAAGTAGATACCTTAATAATTGTCAAATTGAAGTAGTCGTTCTGTAAGCAATTTGGACAGGAAGTGCTTTCCTAGGAGGGGAATTATATCAATTCCACAAAAGTACCCACGAAAAATCAAAATGGATTTGTTTCACACACATTGTTTGCTTACTATTTTTGATACAAATAAAAGAGGTACTTTATTAGAATTGGTATTATACAGCTAAGTTCAGATAAAGACTCTTATAGTAGAGTCTATGCAAACGGCCAAGCCCAAGGTCACTAAAGCCCTTGAACAAGCTCGAGATTTTGTGCAGTCTTCTAATCTAATCTAAGAAAGAAAAGGCAAGCGGCTCGAGTTTGTGATGAATATGATGCTAAAGCGTTATGGGAGCTTACACAAAGTTGCTTGCTGTTAGAAGGTAAGACTGGGGGAAAGTATCCCAAGGTGAAACTAGCGAAGAAGCTTTAGCAATGATAGAAGATGCTAGAGAGGCTTGGATTATTGATGCCTTTAAAGATGATGATCTTATTCCTGAACCAACTGCCAATAGGTCTTACAGTGGTAAGTTCATTTTGCGAATACCTAAAAGCCTTCACCGTGATTTGACCCAAAGAGCTAGCGAAGAAGGTGTTAGTTTGAATCAATATGCTTTAAGCATTTTGAATAGGCATCACTAGTACATGTGATTGAAAATTCACCAAAGATGAGAAAAACATTTTTTGCGTCTGGGCTCGAGCCCTATCACAAAACAAGGGTTTACAGAGAAGTGGAAAGCTAATCCCCTTGTTTGAGTGCCTAATCAATAGCAGGTTTGTAATGTTCCTCAAACTCTTTCTCGCTTAATTCAAGATGACCACTTATGAAATTAGTGATTACCTTTGACATGCTTGCTGATTCACTCTAAGAAATCACGTAACTTACGTGTGCGGCTTTCATGGTATTTGAGTTTTCTCAAGGCTTTATTTTCAATTTGACGGATGCGTTCGCGAGTAACCCCAAAATGAGCCCCTACCTCTTCTAGGGTATGCTCACGCCCATCAACAAGTCCTTTACGAAGTTTTAGAACTATGGCTTCCCGTTCAGTTAGCTTATCAAGAGCTTCTTCTAGTTGTTCAGAAAGCAAAGTGCGACTGGCTTGATCTACAGGTGACTCTACATTCTCATCAGGAATAAAATCCCCATAAAAAGAGTCTTTTTCGTCTCCTATAGGTGTCTCGAGTGATACAGGTTCTTGAGACACCTTAAACACTTCCTCAACCTTATCTGCTGACCAACCCGGGCCCATCTGTTCAGCAATTTCTTCGTAGCTAGGCTCTCTTGAAAGTTCTTGTTGAAGCTGTCTAGCTGCTCGAGTTAGCTTATTAATGGTTTCCACCATATGCACAGGTATACGAATAGTACGGGCTTGGTCAGCAATAGCTCGATTTATGGCTTGGCGAATCCACCACGTAGCATAGGTAGAAAACTTATATCGGCGTCGATACTCAAACTTTTCTACTGCACGAATAAGTCCTTGATTACCTTCTTGAATTAGGTCTAAGAAACTCAAACCCCGTCCTGTATATTTCTTGGCTATAGAAACAACCAAACGTAAGTTTGCCTCAATTAGGTGCTGTCTTGCCATCTCACCATCTTCGACAATGCGTTTAAGGGCTCTTTCCTCACGGTTAGAAAGGTCACTGTCCTCCTCATCCAAGCTAACCTTAGCAGCCTCGCCCTCTTCAATACGACGAGCAAGCGAGATTTCTTCTTCGAGAGTTAGTAGGTTAACTCTGCCAATCTCATGTAAGTATTGCCGAACAGGATCATTAGTGGAAAGTTTTGAGCTGGCCATTAATTCAGCACGTGCTTCTATCTCTTCATGATCAACTTCACTATGTTCCCTTGCAAGTCCAGATAGGTCATCAAAACTTTCTAGTTCTTCTTCTACAATAATCTCATCTTCAGCAAGATCAGCAATTTCTATGCCTTTTACCTCTAAAAGCTTCATTAGGTCTTCAAAGTTACCTTTCAGCAGACCTTCAGGCAAACTTTCATTGGCTTGATTTAGAGCTTGGCTAATTTCCTCAGTGTCTAAAACACCTTGGCTTTGGCCATTCTCAACAAGCTTTACAATATAAGAGGACTCTTCCCAACTTTTTATTTCACTGTTTGATGCAAAGTCTACCTCTGTTTTATTTTTGGCTTTACTTTTAGTTTCGTTGGAAGTGTCCTTACTTTTTTCATCAGCCTTAGGCTTACTAGTTCTTTTGGTAATTTTTTTCTTCGTGACTTTTTTCTTAGTGTCTTTCTTTGCCACTGGTTTTTTGGTAGTAGTCTTAGTCTTACTAGATTTTTCAGTGGTTTTACCTGTGACAGTAGTTTCTTTTCTTGGTCTAGCCATAAACTCTCCTAAATTAATTACGCTCTGTTATAGGTTGAAAGATTTTGCCTTTAGGCCCTTCATATACAAGCCTTGGGCGCATTATGCGATTATTGCTGTACTGCTCTATTAAATGAGCTATCCAACCAGTAACTCGAGCAACAGCAAAAATAGGTGTATACATCTCTAGTGGAAAACCAAGCATACGATAAACGCTAGCACTAAAAAAGTCTACATTAGGCTTAATTTGTTTACCCCGTTTAGTCATTTCGCTATCCATTACCCTTTCCATTTCAAGGCTCATATCAAACCATTTACTCTCACCTGACTCCTCAGCAAGTTTACGAGCTACCTCACGCAAAATATTTGCTCTAGGGTCGGTAACACGATAGACCCTATGCCCAAACCCCATTACCCGACCACCCTTTTGTGAAAGTATTTCAAGCACATATGCTTTTATACCTTCAACACTACCAACTCCTTCTAAAGCCCTCATAACTGCTGTATTAGCACCACCATGGAGTGGCCCTTTCAAGCTAGCAATTGCAGCTGTAACAGCACTATAGACATCTGTTAAAGAAGATGCTGCTGCTCGAGCAGTAAAAGCACTAGCATTTGAGCCATGCTCTGCATGTAATACTAGTGCTACATCCATTACTTTTATAGCAGCCTCGCTAGGTCTCTCACCACTACGCATATATAGAAAGTTACTAGGAATATTCAAGTCAGGGTTGGGTTGTATAGGTTCTAAACCCTTACGTAAGCGAGCAAAAGCAGCAACAATGGTCGGAAACTTAGCTAAGAGCTTAAAACCCATCTTACGCACATCTTCTACACTTGTACCCTCTGCATCAGGGTCAAAGGTTGAAAGTAAAGAAACTGCTGTGCGAATAGCATGCATTGGATGCACCGTTTTAGGCATGCTTTTCAAGGCATCAATAATTTCTTTATCAATTGCAAAATGAGGCTTTAATCCTTTTTGAAAAGTTTTAAGTTGTTCAGCATTAGGCAACTCACCATTCCATAGTAAGTAAGTGACTTCCTCAAAACTTGCTTTACCAGCGAGTTCTCTAATATCATAGCCACGATATATAAGTTCACCCTTTTCGCCATCAATACTACAAATCTGTGAGCTGTCAATATTTATACCGACAAGGCCACGGTGAATTTCCTGCTCCATGAGACCTCCAAATCTATATGCTTGGTTTGAATATGTGGTTTTGAATATACTACTTCTTCGATTTAATCTTTAACATTAAGGTAATACAGGCAATCTGGAATAAAATTCCTGTCCCTTCTTACACCTACTTGTCCAGAATACCATGCGATTGTATCTAAATCCAAATGGCTGAGCTTATACTTTTTAGTTAGGGCTCGAGCCATAGTTGATTTGCCAGAATCAGAGTTACCAAAAACGACTACTCTTTTCATTGTAACCAGTTGAAACCCCACTCAAAAACTTTGATTAATTATACTTTGCAGAAAATGCTTTTCTACCTTGTGATTTGCCAACTAAAATAATAAAACTGCGTGCTGAGTTCTCTGGCTAATCCTAATAGGACTAATGGATCACTAGGGAACGTTTGTGGCTGTGAATTAATAGTTGTCCTTGTTTGGCTTGCTAAAACACTTTGGTTAGGGTAAAGGTCAACTTTTACCTGTGCTATGCCTTGCCTTGTCATACCTATTTGATTGGCAGCCGTTTGTGAAAGGTCAATGACTCGACCTTGAATGAAGGGACCGCGATCATTAATACGCACCACTACACTCTTGTTATTATGTAAGTTAGTTACGCTCACGTAGGTACCAAAAGGCAAGGTACGGTGAGCAGCTGTAAGCTTAGTAGGAACATAAGGCTCACCACTAGCAGTTCTAGCACCAACAAGAGAGGGTGAGTACCAAGAAGCCAAGCCTTTTTGCAATTCTAAGTTTTCTCCTTGTGCTGGGGCTGATCCAACAAAAAGAAGTGTGATTATGATAAAAACACCCATAAATAAATTTCTATTCATTGTTATACATTTTACATATTTTGGTGCTGCTTTTAACTTACTTTTTTAAAGGTGTCTTTAGGAACTTAGGTAAGAGCAGCACTAATATTAATTCCATATTCTAAAGAAGATTAGGCAAACGTGCTGTGAGAAAACACGAGAATGAACACGATGGATTAAAAAGGCCATGTTTTATGTTTTTTATCGTTTAACTACTGCCTTTATTACAGTTTTTCTTGCTGCTTTATTAGTTTCTCTAGCTATCTTAGCAGTACCTGGTGACCCCGCAGAGGTTATTTTAGGTACCAATGCCCAACCTGAAGCTTTGGCTGAGTTGCGCCAAAAACTTCATTTAGACTTACAACCAATAGCACTATTTCTTAACTGGTTTTCAGCAACGCTAAAAGGCAACTTAGGTGAATCTATACACTATAAAAAACCCGTAACAAAACTAGTCTCACAACATTTAGGAGTTTCTCTTCCTTTAGCTTTTGGAGGCATACTAGTTGCCTGTTTAATTGCCTTACCCTTAGGGGTTCTAGCGGCTTTAAAGCAAGGTACTTATCTTGACACATTAATTAGTAGCCTATCACAAATAGGTGCAGCTGTACCTTCTTTTTGGCTAGGCCTACTGCTTATTCTGTTTTTTAGCGTAAAACTAGACTGGTTACCAGCAACAGAGTTTGTACCTTGGAGAGAACTTAAACCCTTGCAAACACTTAGAAGCTTACTTTTACCTATTTTAACACTTGGCCTTGGACAAGCAGCTATTATTTTGCGGATGACTCGAGCTTCTATCTTGGAGGTACTAAAGCAAGATTATATTCTTACAGGAAAAGCTAAGGGGTTAACTAGAAAACTTTTAGTGTTCAAACATGCTTTACGCATTGCACTTCCCACCATTATTACTATTATTAGTCTAGGTTTTGCTGAGCTACTAATTGGCACGATTATTGTAGAAGAAGTTTTTACCCTACCGGGTATGGGGCGTTTGCTGCTAACCGCAATCGATACTAGGGATTTTCCCCTCCTGCAAGGGCAGATTTTCATTTATGCTAGCTTTATTGTATTTCTAAACACTTTAGCTGATATATCTTATATATTACTAAACCCTAAAATAAGTTACAGATAAACACTAGCTACAGCGATTGATAACTAGCACAGCACACTTAGCTTTTTGTACTACTTGTTTAACAAAACTGCCAATACCAGCATGAACACCTCCAGTGCGCTGTGAACCTAAAATTACTAAATCACTGCTAATGGCACTAGCAAGAATCTCGTTTACAGGATTGTTACTCTTAATTACTCGAGCATTCAAAATTCCCCAGACTTCTTCTCCTGCAAAGCGCTCGAGCGCCCTTTTCGCTCGCCTATAAGAAGCATCAGTTATATCTTCAGGAAGTACCCGCAAAAAGGTGATTTCAGACACTAAATTACGCCTAAGGCTGGTTAGCAACCTTGCTCTTAGTGCATCATGATGGCTACCACCTGCTACAGGAACAAGTACCTTACAGTTATTAGTTAATGACCAACCTGTAGGAGCACGTAATAGAGTTACATCACAATCAACCTTATTAAGCAAATTACTTAGATTCCCTTCTGCTACTTCATCACTAAGGTGGCTAAGGCCTATTAGCAGGTTTTCACAACGATGGGCTTTGGCGACCCTAGTTATCTCGAGCCAAGGATTAACTGAAATGGTCATTAATGCTTCAGGATAAAGCTCTAGGGCAATAGAGGAAAGCAATGCTTCAGAAAGCGCAAGCTGGGTTTTATTAATTAAAGCAGCCATTTCTGGTTGCTGCACTTTTTTCTCTAAAGTAACAACTGAAAGTAGCGAGACTCGTCCTACTATTGGAGGTGTGAGGGTGTGGGCAATACTAACTAATGCAGTGGCATTATCAGGGTTGGCAATAGGAACAAGCACTAAGGGACTACGTCCACGTAATTGGACCAGAGTAGGGTCAAGTGCCTCAGCTGTGGCATCTGCTGTTAGGGCACCACGTGCAAATAGAGTAGTATAAACACCTAAACCCAAAACTAGCCACAGCAATGTAATACCCCCTGCTGAAGGTACTACTATCCCTTGAAATATTGCCAAGATTACACAAGCCACCCCACCAACTATAGGAATTAAAGGGAACCAAGGTAAGGTAAAGGGTAATGACTCGGCTTTAGTCCGCAACCTTGCCAATATGCTAATGCCATGGACTAGCGCGAAGCTTATCAGAAAAATCAAGCTAGCAGCTGCACCTGCTGCTGCCAAATTAGGAATAACTAGCAAGATAACCATTAGTGTGAGGCTGCTAACTACAGTAGCTGTTACTGGCAAACCATTTTTACTCAAGACTCCCATGGTACTGGGCAGGGTTTTGTCTACGGCCATAGTAGAGGCGATCCTCGAGGCTGCAAATAAGTTAGCTTGCAGTGCTGAGAGCATAGATAATAAAGCAGCGATTATTACTAACCAGTAACCAGTTGTGCCAAGGTATCTTTGTGCCGTAATAGCTATCAAGGCTTCTGATTGAGCGGTACTTAGCTCAACTATAGATTCTCCCGGTGCTAAACCAACAGTTGTAATAATAAAGAGAAAGGGAAGATAAATAACTAGTGCTATAGCCAAAGAAAGCAACATTGATCTGGGTATATTGCGACTAGGGTGTTTAACCTCTCCTGCCACTGCTGCAATTAGGTCAAAGCCCTGCAAGGCAATAAAAGTAAAACCCATAGCCTGAAATATCCCCAACCAACCATTTGGCATAAATGGAGTTAATCCCGAAGTGACCTCGTTCAAAGGAGCTTTGCCAAGTGCCCATACTCCACCTAAAATAAGCAAAACAAACACTAATACCTTGCCATAGGTGGCAAAGTTTCCCCCATCACTTTTTTTACTTATAAGGTTAAAACTATAAAGAGCACAAGCAGCTACTGCTAACAAGCGTTGCGTCATAACACTAGTAAGCCAATTAGGAGACAAGCCTAAGAAAGCACTCCAGATCTGATCAAGCGCAATAACAGCATAGATAGCAAAACCTAAAGCATAGAGCATGCCAGCCACAATAGATGCAAACCATACTATCCAACCAACTATAAAAGCAGCATGGACATTCAAAACTCGTTTTGCAAAGGCATAAGCCCCCCCAGATCTAGGATAAGCAGCAGAAACCTCTGCAAAACTCAAAGCAGTAAGTAAAGCAATTAACCCATTTAAAGCAAAGGCCAATATGGCACTTGGTCCAGCATTAACAAAAGCTACCCCTGCTAAAGCAAGAATGCCTCCACCAACGATTGCACCAACCCCAACGCTGGTAGCTCCTAGAAAAGTAAGACTGCGTTTATCAGTTGACCAAAAAACCTCATTCAACTACTTTTTATTTAGCTCTCCTTAGCTTTTCTTGTTCGAGAACGCAAAAGTGGCCAACCAAGGAGTAAAGCTGCTACTAGCAGTAAAAGAATTAGCGCGTACCATCTATTAATCAAGGTTATAAGAGTGCCTGCGGCAGCCCCCCCTAAAAATATAGCAAGACTTTTTTGAATGTTTTTTAGTATGTTCATAATTTTATAGTTTAAACTACAATTCTAGTTGGGTCTATAGTAGTGGTGTACTTCTTAAGCTGTGTTTGCGCCTCAACAATCACTGCCCGCAATTTAGCATCACTAAATTCCTTTCTAGGTATGTACTTAAGCTCTATTAAGTACCCATACTGCATGTCAGGGTGGCGAGGGTAGTGCTGCAGCACAGAAAGCCACAGAGATTTGCCAAAGCGTTTGGGGCGGATGAAGAAAAGGAAGTAGGGCGAGGTTTGACTACTCAAGATTTTTTTGCTTAACTATAAAAGTAGGTGATGATGTCCCCAAATTTTTGTAATATAGTGCACCAGAGTAATATGTTGCCTGTTTTATGCCTACTTTGAAAGTTGATTTGCACAATAATCTTTGAGGAAATTAGTTCATAAGAATGCCATGTGATATTGTGGCTAGAGAAGCTTATGGGGAATGAGCATGAGGTGAGTTACTAGTTAGGGTTTTTAGTCATTGTTCACTAGCTGAAGTTGAAACACACTACGGTACTTTGGAGGAGTTGGTATTGTGAGTGCTGAAACAAAAAAATTACTTGGACCATTAAATTCACAAGCAGTAAATCTCAAGGATCAAATTCAAAGCGTTGAGAAATCACTTGAAGAAACCTTTAAGCAAAAAGGACAGCTTGAGAGCAAACTAAAGCAGGCTAATAATGAAAAAGGACAGCTTGAAAATAAAGTTAAGCAACTTAATAATGAAAAGGAGAAGCTACTTAAAGAAAACAGTGCTTTAAAATCAGAGGTTAAAGCACATAAGCAGAATGTAGAGAATAGACTTGGGGAGCTTGCTGCATTAACCAAAGTGTTCAAGGAACAAAAGAAAGAGTTAGAAGAAGTGTCTAGTTATTCTCGTGATCAAGAAAGACGTGCCCAAAGCCTTTTAAGTTTATTACAAGGGTCAAACTTAAAGAAGCAGCTCAAATATTTAAGAAAAAGTAATTTATTTGATGAAAAGTGGTATGCCTCTCAATATGCCAAGCACCTTACCAATGGTTTAAGTCCTTACGAGCATTATATACTTATTGGAGCCTTTGAAGGATGCAATCCCAGTCAGGATTTTGATGGTGATTGGTATTTGAAAACGAATCCTGATGTTTTTGATAATGGTGTAAACCCACTAATACACTATATTGAGTTTGGTCAGAAGGAAGGTAGAGCACCTAAGCCCTAAATAAATATTTGTGGTTGAATAGTTAGAGATGCAGGAGTATTGACTAGATAACACCTAATGTGTATAATTGTGTGCAATATGCTTAAAGGGAACACAATTACGGCACAAGAAGCCTCAAAACGTTTAGGAGTCACAACTAAAACATTACAGAGGTGGGATCGTCAAGGCAAATTGGTTCCTGTAGGTAGAACTGAAACGAATCGTCGTTTGTATCTAGAATCTCAGATAACAGCAATGCAAGGTATAGAATCAAATGTACCTACTAGAATTGTGGTGTATTGTCGAGTATCAAGCCCTTCACAGAGACCCGACCTTAAAAATCAGAGACAGATACTAGAAACTTTTTGTGCTGCCAAAGGTTTTACAGACGTTGAATATATAGAAGAAATAGGTGGTGGCATGAATATGAAAAGACGGAAGTTCCTTGGGATAATGGATTCTGTAGGTAGGCGAGAAGTCAAGGTATTAGTCATAGCTCATAAAGACCGTCTAGCAAGATTTGGATACGAATGGTTTGAGCGTTACTGTAAAAACAATGGTTGTGAGCTTATGGTATTAAATCAAGAAAGCTTGTCTCCTGAACAAGAAATGATACAAGACCTAATGACTATTGTGCATTGTTTTTCAAGTCGCCTATATGATTTAAGGAATTATAAAAAGAAGTTGGCAGAGAGTTTGAAACAAACAAAACCCAAAGAGGAAAATGAATAATCTAGCTCACAAGATTGAACTAAAGCCTACAAAAGAACAAGAAGAATTCTTTAACAAAGCTTGTGGGGTAAGTAGATTCACTTACAATTGGGGTTTGGAAAAATGCAACAAAGTAAGAAAAGAAACAGGAAAAAACCCTAGCCTGATAACTCTAAAAAAAGAATTTAATGCAATTAAGAAAGAGCAATTCCCATGGATATATGAATCACCAAAAGATGCAAATCAACAACCATTTAGTGACTTACAAAAGGCATGGCAAAGGTTTTGGACAGAGGTAAAGAAGGGGAAAACGGCCGTTTGGAACAAAAAGGATAAGAAACACCTTGAATCAAAAGGTATCAAACATTCCCAAATGGCATTTGCACCAAAATTTAAGAGCGTAAAAGACAAACAAAGTTTCTATCTAAGCAATGATAAATTTGGAATAATAGAGAACAAAGTGCGTATACCATTGCTAGGTCTAGTATCAATGACAGAAGAAGTAAGATTCAAAGGAAAGATAATATCTGGAGTGGTTTCAAAACAAGGAACAAAGTGGTTCTTAAGTCTCAATATAGATGTTCCAGAGGAACAATACTATAAGAACAGGAAATCAGAAGATATTATAGGAATAGACCTAGGAATTAAAGAGGCAGCAATACTTTCAAATGGAGAAAGATTTGAGGCACCAAAGCCCTTAGGAAAGTACCAAAAGAGACTAAAACTTAGACAAAGGAAGGCTTCAAGGAAAAAGGAAGCTCAAAAGAAAGTAGGTCGAGAAAATGTTAGCAATAGGCAAAGGAGGCAATATGCCACCATAGCAAAAACACATGCAAGAGTAGCGAATATACGAAAAGACTTTCAGCACAAATTAAGCACTAAAATAGTCAGCGAGAACCAAGCTGTAGTGCTGGAGGATTTAAATGTATCAGGAATGCAAAAGAATAGAAATTTAGCCAAAGCAGTTTCAGACATAGGAATGTTTGAGATTCGTAGGCAAATAGAATACAAAGCAGACAGATACAAGACAAAGGTTGTGATAGCAGATAGATGGTATCCATCAAGCAAAACTTGTTCAGAGTGTGGATACATATTAGAAGAGCTGAAACTATCCACTCGTAGCTGGGATTGTCCAGAGTGTGGAGAAGCTCATGATCGAGACATAAATGCTGCAAACAACCTTAGGAACTTACTTGAAGAAAAATACCCAGAGGCTACTGGGAAATTAACGCCTTGCCAGACATGACTACTCGTTGGAGAGTCAGGGCGGGAATCAAATTATTTGTGAACACATTTGTACATATTTATGATAGCAGGGTAGAAGTTATAACAAAACTAACAGGACTGAGTGTTGAAGAAATTGAAAGACTTTAAAGATAAGCAGGGATGTAAAAGTTTTTGTGAAAACCTTGGGATAGTCAGTGACTATAAGTAGCTAGTAGCCAGTAGCCAGCATAGTTAAGCCCTACTGACTAGTAGCTACTGGATTCTAGCTACCCTGTTTGAAATTCACAAGTATTTATGCATAAGCACTTACAATTGATTCAGATTAAGGTATCGAACTTATTCAAAATAGTGGCTTATTTGATGCAGATGAGCTTGCCATAATTGAGTGAAGATTTGTATGAATATCTATAATGTTACAGCACAATATTCACTACTAATTAGTTCCCAAGTTCTACTTGGAATTCCTACCTTGGACGCCTCTAGTCTTGTAAAGCTATTCGAGGGTAGTGGTTTTATTACAACTTTGCGCTATAAATAATAAGGAAAACGATGGATGATCAAAAAGTTGCTATTGAAATGATCCGCAAGTCTGAATTGTTTGATGCCAAGTGGTATGTTGAAACATATGCAGATTTTACCTTGGCTGATGCTGACCCTGCAGAACACTACTTTGAGGTAGGGCATTTATTGTTGCGTGATCCAAGTGTCAAGTTTTCTACTGCAGATTACTTAAAAGCCCATCCTGATGTTGCAAAATCTAGAATTAATCCTTTGTATCATTACCTGAAATGCCGTAAAGATCAGAAACCTGAAGTTGATGTTCAAAAGGGTGTTGATCTCAAAGAGAATCAGGATAGTTCAGATGCCAGTAACAAAGAAAGTGACGAACTATCTGCTAACGCTGATTCAAGGCCATTTTTAGGACAATTACGTAAGACCCTTGAAAGTAAGTTTTCTAAACAGAAAACCCCTAGTCACCTTGATAGTGAAGTTGCCCGAAGTAGTGCTGACCTTGGAAAGAGTCAGAGTAGTTTAGGTGCCAGTAACAAAGAAAATGATGGACTTTCTGCTAACACTAAAGCTGATTCAAAGCTATTTTTAGAGCAATTACGTAAGACTCTTAAAAGTAAATCTCAACAAAGCACTCCAAGCCATACTGCTGAAGAGTTACTAGAAGCTGCAGAAAAAGAGTCTGGGGAATATCCTTGGCTGTACGACCATAAAGCACATTGCTATTGGGCTTTGAATAAATTTGACTTAGCCCTAGCAGCATGGGAGAAGGCCATTACCTTGGCCTCAAAGAGTAATTCTTCTTTAGCCCAGCAGATTGAAGGCACCGTTAAGGAGCTGAGAGAAAGAAAAAGTGATGAAATTAGTAGTGAGCTAAGGAATCTGGTACGATATGTTACAAATGATGCAGAGTCTAAATTACAAGAGCACCTTGGTCATCTAGAGCAAGTTGCACTTAATGTTCAGAGCCATAAAAATCAGATGGTTGGTTTGGCTGATTGGTACTTAGAAAATGACAAGAAAAAATTTGCGTTAATTGTGTGGGAGTGGCTTGCAGAAAATAGTGCTGAAACATCAGAGGAGCTAGTTCTTCAGGCAGCTGGTGTAGGCCGTGAGTTAGGATTATATGAACGATCTATGCAAATTCTCAGCAAAGCCTTAGTTAAAATCCCTAATAATCCTTGGCTGTATGATGGTCAAGCTCATTGCTTTATGGATACTTATCAATATGAAGAAGCAATAAATAGTTGGAGAAAAGCTGTAGAGATTTCTGAAAGTAAAGAACAAAAGGAAAAGTTTGTCTCTATAAAGAAAGAGAGGTTTGCTGCTGTCAAAAGTGATTTGCAGCAACTTAAGAATGAGAAAGAAAAGTTGTTTGAAGAGAACAGTACATTAAAAGCAGATATTCAGACGCATAAGCGGAATATAGAAGATCGTTTTAGGGAGCTTGCTACGCTAACAGGAATGCTTGAAGAGCAAAGGAAGGAGTTAGAAGCTTGCCCTCTTGAACAAGGGAAGTCCACTACAAATCATTTGCAGGGCAATGAACTTGCTGAAAAGTTTCAAAAAGTAGAAAATGAGCTACTAGAAGCGAAACAGGAAAATGAGCTGTTGCTTTTACAGTTGCACCAAGTGCAAGAAGAATTGGAGCTTTTATACTTGAGCCAAAACAAAATGGAAGATAAGTAATAAATCAAGCAAAATATGACTGTGAAAGATAATTTGACTTCTAGAATTTGATTAGTTTCTTTGTGGATAAGTTTAAGTATATTGATATATCACTACCTGTAAATTCAACTCTTCCTATTTGGCCTAATAGCCCTAACATAGAGTTGCGGCGTAACCTTGATATAGACAAAGGAGATCAGGTAAATGATACTTCCATATCTTTTAGTGTCCATACAGGAACACATATTGATGCACCTTTGCACCATATTAAAGATGGCAGGAGTGTAGATTTAATATCACCAAGTGTTTTGATAGGCCCAGCTTATGTGATTGATATACCAAATGTTGAGACGATTACTCAAGATATTTTGGAGAAAACATCTTTACCTTCTGATACAAAGCGTTTATTGCTGCGCACCCGTAATTCAGAGTTTTGGCGTAAAGGAGTGCAAGGTTTTCAAAAAGATTTTGTTGCTCTAACTCCTGACGCCGCTCATTGGATTATTGACAGAGGAATAGTTTTAGTGGGTATAGATTATCTTTCAGTTCAAGGTTTTTCTGATGGACCAGAAACCCACTTGATACTGCTAAAGTCAGATGTAGTGATTCTCGAAGGAGTCAATTTAGCTGAAGTTACTCAAGGTTTCTATGAATTATACTGTTTGCCAATTAAACTTCAGGGGATAGAAGCTGCACCTGCAAGGGCTATATTAAAAAGTTCCTAGTGATAATTTTATGCACTTTTGCTGAAGTGTATTAGTGTGGCAAAATCTTTGCAATCAAATTTAAGGATGACATTTAAACAAAAAAGTAGATTTGGCTTTCTAAAAGACCGTCATTTGGGTCAGAGGGTTGTTATAGTAGCAAATGGTCCCTCTTTAAATGTAATGAATTTAAGTTTTTTAAAACAGGAAATAGTTATAGGACTTAATAAGATCTTTCTAGGGTTCAAAAAGTTTAACTTTTATCCTAGATACTACGTGGCGGTAAATGAAAAGTTGATTAGGCAATCGGCAAATGAGATAAAAAAGTTAACCAGTGTAAAGTTTTTGAGTAATAGATGTCCTGATTTGTTTGAAGAGGATTCTCTTACATATATAATAAATACAATGCAACCTCCTGCTTCATTCTGTCATGACATTGCTTTAGGGGTTCGTGAAGGGGGAACTGTTACATATGTAGCTTTACAAATTGCCTTTTACTTAGGCTTCCAGGAAGTAATTATAATTGGTATGGATCATAAATATAGTTATTCAGGTGAAGCAAATCAAACTTCTATTTTAAAAGGGCCTGACCCAAACCATTTCTCAAAAGAGTATTTTGGGTTTGGACAGCGATGGGATAATCCTGATCTACCAAAATCTGAAAGGTTTTATAAACTTGCAAGGTTTGAGTATGAACGTGCTGGAAGGCAAATACTAGATGCAACAGTGGAAGGTGCTTGCAATATCTTCGAAAAAGTAAATTATACTGAGCATTTTCACTTCTTAGTTGTGTGTTTGGTATTTGCTGTAACTTCTCAATATCTACTTATGGCTCTAGGAGCATAGTTAGTGCTAGCTAGTATTGTTATTCGTACACTTAATGAGTCACAATATTTAGAAGATTTGTTGAGAAGCATAGTAAATCAAAAGGCGCAAAAAGTACAATCTGAGGTTATAGTGGTTGATTCTGGGTCAACTGATGCCACTCTGGAAATTGCTGAGCGCTATTCATGTAAAGTTCTACATATTACTCGGCAAAAGTTTTCTTTTGGTCACTCACTTAATTTAGGATGTGAAGCTGCCCGAGGTGATATTATTGTTATGATAAGTGGTCATTGTGTTCCAACTGATGATAATTGGTTAGAGCAATTGTGCTGGCCATTAAGTTCTGGCAAAGCTGATTACACTTATGGAAAGCAGGTTGGTGGTCAGAATAGTTTCTATAGCGAAAAAAGAATATTTGCTAAGTATTACCCTGATGATAGCAAAATCCCTCAAGAAGATTTTTACTGTAACAATGCAAACTCTGCTGTTTTAAAAAAGGTTTGGGAAAAGTACCGTTTTGACGAGGAGCTTACAGGACTTGAAGATATGGAACTAGCGAAAAGGTTGGTCTCAGACGGAGGAAAAGTTGCTTATATAGCAGAAGCATGTGTATACCATTATCATCAGGAAAACTGGTCTCAAGTTAAAAGGCGTTTTGAAAGGGAAGCAATAGCTTTGCAAAAAATTATGCCTGAAGTTCATTTGCGTGGTCGTGATATTGTTCGATATATTATAACAAGTGTTTCTAGAGATTGGCGTAGTGCCTTACAAGATGGTGTTTTACATAAGGAGTTTAGTAGGATAGTTTTATATAGATTTTGGCAATATCGAGGTTCCTATAAAGGAAACCATGAGCATAGGAAGTTGTCGCATATGCAAAAGGAAAAGTATTTTTACCCTCGTTGATTGAGGAAGTGAGTTTTAGTGAAATACCACTTAGTTGCACTTTTACCCATGAAAGCAAATAGCCAGCGTGTGAAAGGTAAAAATTTTCGTGATTTCAATGGGAAACCTTTATTTCAATGGATACTTGATACGCTTCTTGAAATTGAATTAATTGATAAGATTATAATAAATACTGATGCTCGTAGCATACTAGCTAAGAATGGTTTAGTAGATTCAGAACGTATTATGATACGAGATCGTAAAGCTGAAATATGTGGTGATTTAGTAAGTATGAATAGAGTTATTGCTGATGATGTAGAGAATGTTGCAGCTGACATTTACTTAATGACACATACTACCAACCCTTTAATGAGTGCCAATACAGTTTCAGGTGCACGAGAAGCTTTCACAAAGGCTAACTCAAAAAACCAAGCGGACTCTTTATTCACTGTCAATAAAGTTCAAACGAGGTTTTATCATAAAGATGTTAGCCCTGTTAATCATGATCCAAATAACTTGATTCCAACACAGAAACTAGAACCGTGGTATGAAGAAAATTCTAATCTATATATTTTCACCAAAGAAAGCTTTATGCAAACAAATGCCCGAATTGGCAAACATCCTATAATGTATGAGAGTCCACCTTTTGAGTCAATTGATATTGACGAGCCTGCTGACTGGGATTTTGCTTTAGTGGCAGCACGCTATTTAATGGAAAAAGGGGAAATAGAGCAAGTGGCATGAAGATATTAATTACCTGTCCACCAATGCTAGGAATGATTGATGATTTCCGCCCAATTTTTGCAGAGAAGGGCATTGGTATTACAACACCTAAAGTAACTCAAACCCTTACTGTTGAAGAATTAAAAAGGCTTGTTCCTGAACACGATGGTTGGATTATTGGTGATGACCCAGCAACACCTGAAGTATTTGAAGCAGGCAAAGCTGGTCATTTAAAAGCTGCTGTCAAGTGGGGGATAGGTGTTGACAATGTTGATTTTGAGGCTTGTAAAGACTTGGGTATTCCCATCACAAATACACCCAATATGTTTGGTGCTGAAGTGGCAGACGTTGCAGTTGCTTATACTATAGGCTTAGCAAGGCAACTTTTTTTTATTGATCACAGCATAAAAGCAAATGTAGAAGTTTGGCCAAAGCCAGCAGGCATAAGCTTAGCTAATAAAAAAGTAGGGCTTATTGGTTTTGGTGATATAGGTCGTAATGTTGCAAAACGTTTAGTAGCTTGTGAAATGCAGGTGACTGCTTATGATCCCAATGTTCAAGATGATGCAGGTATTGAAGGTGTAACACGTGCGAACTGGCCCAATGGTGTAGAGGGCATGGATTTCCTTATTTTTACTTGTGCTCTAAACTCTAAAACCTACCATATGTTAAATGCAGAAATTTTTGATAGAGTAAAGTTTGGTGTTTATGTTATTAATGTTGCCAGAGGACCACTTATTGATGAGGAAGCCTTAATAGAAGCATTATTAAGTCAGAAAGTACAAGCCGCAGCCTTAGATGTTTTTGAAGTTGAGCCTTTGCCAGCAGACTCTAAACTGCGTACCATGCCTCAATGTATTTTTGGCTCCCATAATAGTTCTAATACTAAAGATGCAGTAATGCGTGCAAGTAATAGAGCAATAGAGAATCTATTTGGATTTTTAAATGTCTAAGAATAAACCTTTTGCATTAATTACAGGAGCATGTGGTGGTATTGGACAGGCTTTAGTAAAAGCTTTTATTGCTGAAGGATATGAAGTTATTGCTACTAGTAGAAGCTCACAGAAAGAAGATTTAAATGTAGATCACTTTTTGCAAGTAGATTTGCAAGAAACTGTGTTAGATGAGAGCTATGCAGAAGAAGTTTTTTCGACTATACGTCAAATTCTAGGTGGTCGAGGCTTAGATGTTTTGGTTAACAATGCTGCTGTACAAATTTTAAATAGTACAGATAAATTAAATCGAAGTATGTGGCATGAAACACTTAATGTAAATTTGCTGGCCCCATTTTTTTGGATACAAGCTTTATTAGCAGAATTGGAGAAGAATAATGGTAGTGTGATTAATATTAGTAGCATCCATGCACACCTAACTAAGAAGGATTTTGTGGCTTATGCTACTAGTAAGTCGGCGCTTTCTGGGTTGACTCGAGCCCTAGCAGTAGACCTAGGAGGTAGAATAAGAGTTAATGCTATTGAACCTGCTGCTATTCAGACTCAGATGCTCGAGGCAAGCTTTGCAGGTAAGGAAGAATTATTAGAAGAACTGCACTCAGCACATCCAGCAGGTAGAATTGGTTTGCCAGAAGAAGTAGCATCCTGTGCTGTATGGTTGGCAGATAAGGTAAAGCCTTTTCTAACAGGAACAATCCTTGGGTTAGATGGGGGTGTTAGAGGCAGGTTATATGATCCTATCCTTTGAATCTCCATATAAGTTCTTGCCTGAAAGGTATAGCATTAAGTTATGCTTGTAGTTTGTAATGGTGCTCCAAAATCAGGTAGCACTTGGATTACGAAGATAGTCCAATCACTATCTACTCACAAAAAAATTCCCTCACAATATCAAAATGAAAAATGGAAGAACCCTTCATTAAAGGATTATTATACAAATAACATTCTTTCCTTAGATTTTTATAAAAAAGATGATTATTTTTGTAAACAGCACTGGAGCAGTCATCCAAAGTACAAATTAATTGCTAGGGATGAAAATGTAAGAGTTCTTAATATTGTTAGAGATCTGCGTGATGTTTGTGTTTCTCGATATTACCATGATGTTCGGCTTGGAAAATTTGATGGTGGTTTAGAGGTATATTTTCAGACAGGCAAAGCAAAAAAAATTATTGTTGATTATATTAAATACCATCAATTTTGGCATGATGGTGAGGATTCATTGTGTTTTTTAACTTCTTATGAAGCTTTACATAAAGACTTTTTAAATCAAGTTGATTTACTTTTGCAGTATATAGGCTTTGTGGATGCTAGTGTAAGAAGACAAAAAGCTAATTTTGCATTAGAATCAACTCGCTTTGAAAATAAGCAACAATGGGGTGAGGGAAAGTTTTTGCGAAGAGGGAAAATGAGAGACTATGTAAATTACCTGGTAGTCCTATACATGTAAGGATGATTTAGGCTCAGAAATTATGTCAGAAAAACAAGTAATGATTCGGAATCAACTAGAAAATTACAAGAATCAAGAGGTTTTTGTGAAACTGAGTTACTATAACTTTCCTAGACAGATTAATTTATTATCTCTTTCTTTTTTTGGTCTTGAGTACCTTCTTGAGTTTGACCTTATAGTTAGGCCTTTGCTCTTCATTACATGAAGGGCACTACCCAAATAATTGTAATTAGATTATGAGAGAGAAATGGGTACACGGTAGAATCTTTGTAATGGACTTGTAATGAAGTAAGGTAAGGTCTTATGAAAAAGTTGATAATTTTAGGTAATGGCCCTTCGCTAAAGGAAATTGATCTAAAAGATATAGGGATACAACCTTCCTTAGGTATGAATGCAGCGTATAGGTACTGGGAGTCTATAGATTGGTATCCCACAATCTATGCCTGCCTAGATGATGTAGTGGTTGTAACTCATCAAGAAAAAATTAAGCAGTTAATTCTTACAGAGAAGTGTAGAATATTCTTTCTTCATAGTAACATTCTAAAAAGCTTTCCAGAATTATCCAAGCAGAAAAATGTTTATTTTTTGAGTTCCTTTTTACAAGGAACTGCACATACAAGTATCGTTGAAAAATATGCGTTACCTAAGTTTGATTTTTTCTATTTCAGATCTGTTGCTCCAGGAAAAATAACGACTGGTTCTTACTCAATTAGATTTGGTGCTTTTTTGGGTTTTGAAGAATTTTATTTGTGCGGCATTGACCTTAAATACGTTGAAGTGTTACCTGAAGCACAAAAAAAGAGTGACCTAATGCTCGAAATACAAAGTACCCCAATAAAAAACCCTAATTACTTCTTTGATTTTTATCAGCAAAAGGGGGACAAGTACAATATACCTAATCCAACAGTTCATATGGGTAACTTACATCTTCAATCTTTTGAAGCACTAAAAGAAGACTTTAAGAAAAATGCTCCTTACATAAGCTTATATACTGCAACTAAAAACACGCTACTATACGAAAACAATTTGTTTTCTTATAAGTCATTATCTTTGATGCAATCGGGTAAGAATAGATTGGATGCTGTGTTTATATCAGCTACTGAGAAGGAGTTCAATGATGTTTTATATCAACTTGAAGATTGGAGTACACCCGAAGCATCACCTTATATTTGTTATCCCAAAAAGCCAAGTGTTGATCTATGTGTAGTTTTTAATAGATGCTATAATGAAAGCTTTACAAAGCAGCTGACATCTATTTTTAAAAAGAAGATAGCCTTAAACCAATCATTTTCAAGTTTTAAGGTGTTGTTTGCTAACCTTTCTGACAAAGAAGATGTTTATAATAAGTCTAAGACTGGCAAAATTGGGAAGTTTGGATATGTTGATGGTCCAAACCACCTTTTCTATAAGATCTTTAGTGAATACAGCCTTAATTACTCAAGCTTTCTATTGTTGGAAACAGATTGCCGTGTGATTCGATCAGGCTGGCTAGAGAAAATGAAGGAGCTAGCTGTGCAGGAGGATTTTTGGATAAAGGGTAGCTACTATCGTGGTTTTGCGAAGCCGATTAGTTTTTTGCATACTAATGGTTGTGCGCTTTATAACTCTGGAAATAAAAACTTTAGAGACTTTGTAAGCAAAATTAAAGAGTATTATAAAGAAAGGAGTAAGCAACATAAGTCATTATCCTTTGATGTAATAGTGTGGGACTACTTTAGAGATGTCTTTTCTAGAAAGGCAGATGATGATCTAATTCAAGAGTGGAAAGGTGTATATCACTATTTCAAATATACAAGTTTTATCCAGGATTACACTTCTCCTATTGACTTCAAGTTTCTAAAGTGCAGTAATCGATATAAACTTAGAGTTAACTACCCTGATGCATATATACTTCATGGAAGACAGTTCTTAGAAAGTGCAAACAATGACAAAATACCTACATTTCTCAAAAATTGTTTTAAATTTGTTTGTGGAACAGAATATAATCAACATATATCAACAAAAGATTTTTCTAAAGTGAATTTTAATGTATGGGAGTGGAACCCTGAATTGGCTACCCAACAATCACTTTCATATTTAGCCTTTGTATTTAAATTTGAACCAACTTCGCTCAACAGAAATTTGACTGCAGGATGCTTAATAAAGCTAACAAAGAAATGCACACTTCGTTTTAGCTTGGCTCGACATAGCAATTCCCCATATGAGGCATTTACTGAAGATATAGAAATTGTGCCGAATGAATGGCATAAAGTTGATTTATATGGTTCTTTTACAAAAAAGTATACTCATGGAAAATTACAAATAGAGATAACAAAACTCTATGAAAACAATGAGCAAGTCAATATTGAGATTAAAGATCTCTACCTTGTAGGGAAACTTGTAAGGGACTTGTCACATGTAGACAAGAATCAGCATGATTTTGTAGTGTTTAGTTTAAATCCTGATCTCAAATCTGAATTCGGCCACTATTTCCACTACGACAATAAGCTTCGAAAATCTTTTTCCCAAAGGAAAGCTGTGTTTTTTTCCTTGGCTAATGTAAATGTAGAACCTCCTCTTAATAAGACAAGTTGGCTTCATCCAATTCTTCCATTTCGTTCATATGAAAAATTGGAAAATATCGAGGATGATGTTGATAAGGATGTAAAATCCTCCTTTAAGATAATTTCACAAACAATGAAAGAGTTTAAGTTATCAGGGCTAGTGTATTTCTACATGCTTGCCCACTGGAATACATCTTACTTTGCTAAAACAATTGATTTGGGATTTCTAGGTGACCTTAATGTCACATTTAATCTATCCTGTATCTACTTCCCTGCTGTAATCCAAATTAAGAGTTCAAACATCAAGCCACTATTAGATAATTTATCTTCAATAGATCAGCTTGTTAAAAATCCACATATATTAGTAACAACTGACTCAGAGAAAATTAAAGAATTTGTGTACCATAAGCTAAGCGTTAGGCTTCTTTTAATACCTACATTTGCCCTAAATCAGTCTTGTAGTAAGGTTAAAAGTAAAAGTTTAAAGCATAATAAAACTATTTACTTTCCTGGGAATGCTCAAAAGTCAAAGGGGTTTGATTTACTTCCTTTGTTTGCTAAAGAGCTTAAAAATTTTTCTCATGATAATTCATGGAAGTTTGTGACCCGTTTCTATGTAGCAAACCAGAGGGAAATGGATGAATTACTGCTGATTAAAAATTCACTACTTTCTGAGGATATTCAAGTCATTGATGGTGTACTGACTCAAGAAGAGTATGATCAACATATCAATAGGTCATCAATAATTATCCTACCCTATAGAAGAGATAGATTTTACAACAGGACCTCTGGGCAATTACTTGAAGCACTTCTTTGTAAAAAGCCTGTAGTAGCTACTAAAGAAACGTGGCTTGGAGAAGTTGTGGATAGATTTAATTGTGGTGAGACATTCAATGATGGTGATGCAGAAGCAATGGCTTTGGCTGTAAAGAAGGTCATAAGTAATTATCAATACTATGTGAATAATTGTAACTCTTTCATTAGTTTTTATAATAGAGCATCTACAGAGAATCATTTGGTTGACCTTCTCATAGAAATTGTAAACAAAGATGAAAAGTGCTCACTAATTGTTGCAAATAAGATGTTTAGGAATGGTGAATATGAGAAAGCTACTAGAATGTATTCAAAGCTTTTTGAATTTTACCATAAGGAAATGTATTTGTTTACTGTAGTTCATATAATGCGAAGAAAGTACTTACCTGAAGAATTTTTAGAGTATTTACCTTTAAGTTCTCAAGTAAAAGTTCGTCAACTACTGGATTTAAAGGTAGTGCCCTTCATGTAATGATGAAACTTGTCATGTCAAAATATCCTATGGAAATAAAGCAAAAAAACAATTTGCACTGTCCAAACTGTCACTCAGAAAATGTAGTGAAAAATGGTCATATCCATAATGGCAAGCAGAGTCACCTATGTAAAGATTGTGGTAGACAATTGGCTTTCGCCCAACTTCGTTTCGTTGAGGATCCTCAAAACGTTCCTATCAGCCAAACAACAAAGGATCTAGTAGACAAGCTTTTGCTAGAAAGGCTATCCCTTGCAGCTATAGCTCGTGTAGCAGGAGTGTCAGAGTCTTGGTTGCAAAGGTATGTCTTCAATCTGAGTGTCAATGAGAAATTTGAAAACATAGGTCAGGAGGTTAATGTCGAGAAAAAGGAAAAAGTACCATTGAAAATGGAATGTGATGAGATATGGTTATATGTAGGAAATAAAGGGAACAAGATGTGGATCTGGCTAGCAATAGACCAGAAAACAGGAGAAACAGTGGGGTTGTATTTGGATAGTAGAGACAAGGAGGTAGCAAAAGGGTTATGGAAATCATTACCAGCAGTCTATAGGCAATGTGCTGTGTGCCACAGTGATTTCTGGGCATCATATAAAGAGGTAATACCAAGCAAGAGGCATAAGGGAGTGGGTAAGAAGAGTGGGAAGACAAATAGAATAGAAAGGTTTAATTGCACCTTAAGGCAGAGGGTTAGTCGTTTGGTAAGGAAGACACTTTCTTTTTCAAAGAAATTAGCTAACCACATTGCAGCTATCTGGTATTTTGTGCATAATTACAACTCATCATTACATGTATAGGACTACCCTCATCATATATATACTAGATTACCATTGTTTCTACCCCTGTGCTACTTACTCACCTTCAATTTGAAAGTCTAGACATGAAAAATAACACAGTTTTATTAAAAGAATACGGCTCATTCAATCCAGACTCCCATATTTTTATTTTTACCCATATTCCAAAGTGTGGAGGGACCTCTATACACAAAATGCTTAACGAAATTCTCGAAGGGAAATATGTTTATGTTGAGCCAAATCAAAATACAGGTAACATAAGTGATGAGTTAAAGAAGCAGTTAAAGCTCGCAGTAGGTGCAGGGGGTCATCAAGGATTCCAAAAAAACCCAATCATTCATCACCAAAGCATGAATAAAAATAGAGTGTATTCTATTACAGTAAGAGAACCCTATGAACGCTATCTATCTTTTTACAGACACGTTCAGAGCCGACCCAGACATTACCTCCGTAAAAAATATCCAGACTTATCTGAAATGAATCCTATACAACTAGCAAACTGCATGCTAGAAGACAATAACGTTGAAATATCAAATCACATGACAAAAATGCTAGTTGGTTTAGAACACTCAAAGCCAACTAGTGATGCAGCAATCAACATACTAGAAAATAACTACTCTATTATTACAACCATGGAACACATAGACTACTTTATTTTTGTAATTTCAAAGATTGTAGGTAGACCATTACCTGATATGGCAACTTTAAATACAACAAAAAATAAAAATAGTAACTTAAGTCAAAATAATTTGATAGAGCTCAAAAAACTAATTTACTCTATAAATTTAGAAGATAATAGACTTTATGAATATGCAAGACAACGCTCAATTAAGGGTATGCTTTCCATTTAGTTGTGGCCCTCGATGGATTCCAAGTGCTTGGAATATTGGGTAGTGCCCTTCATGTAATGATGAAACTTGTCATGTCAAAATATCTTATGGAAATAAAACAAGAAAACAATTTGCACTGTCCAGACTGTAACTCAGGAAATGTAGTGAAAAATGGTCATATCCATAATGGCAAGCAGAGTCACCTATGTAAAGATTGTGGTAGACAATTGGCTTCGCCCAACTTCGTTCTGTTGAGGATCCTCAAAATGTTCCTATCAGCCAAACAACAAAGGATCTAATAGACAAGCTCTTACTAGAAAGGCTATCCCTTGCAGCTATAGCTCGTGTAGCAGGAGTGTCAGAAGCTTGGTTACAAAGATACATCAATGATAAATTTGAAAACATAGAGCAGGAAGTTAATATCGAGAAAAAGGAAAAAGGACCATTGAAAATAGAATGTGATGAGATATGGTTATATGTAGGAAATAAAGGGAACAAGATGTGGATCTGGCTAGCAATAGACCAGAAAACAGGAGAAACAGTGGGGTTGTATGTGGGTAGTAGAGACAAGGAGGGAGCAAAAGGGTTATGGAAATCATTACCAGCAGTCTATAGGCAATGTGCTGTGTGCCACAGTGATTTCTGGGCATGATATAAAGAGGTAATACCAAGGAAGAGGCATAAGGCAGTGGGTAAGAAGAGTGGGAAAACAAATAGGATAGAGAGATTTAATTGCACCTTAAGGCAGAGGATTAGTCGTTTAGTAAGGAAGACACTTTCTTTTTCAAAGAAGTTAGCTAACCACATTGCAGCTATCTGGTATTTTGTGCATAGTTACAATTCATCATTACATGTATAGGACTACCAATGAAAACTATTGAAATAAGTTCCTACCCGAAATCAGGTAATACTTGGTTTCGTTACCTTATAAATCAATTCCTTATTGAATACAGTGCTAAGAATATTGAATTACCAATGGATATCCATCAAAAAAGGAGTGAAGTTATAAATAAAAGAAAAAGGATTTCTATACCTAACGTAAGTGACCAGGTTTCTTTTTACAAAAGCCACATTGTTGATCATAAAGTAATTAATCCTGATCGTATAATATATATATATAGACATCCTCTTGATGTTTTATTATCAACGCTTAATCATTTATATTTACAGCACTCTAAAGGAAAATTGAATGAAAAAAGACGCCATGAAATATTTATTGGTGGCGTAGCAAAAAAATGTGAAGACATATTCTCAGACAGAGAGATGGCTCACTACCTGTCAATATTTAAAACGAATTTAGGTGAAAATTTCTTCCCAGGCATGCTTGGGAAAAAATCTAATTACTTTAAGCATGTTATTTCAGCGCTGGAAAATTCCAAAGCTGTTTCAATTAAATATGAGGATTTAATTGAAAACACCGCTGAGGTAGCAGTTTCAGCCTTATCAGAGGTCTTAGGAGTGAGATTTGATCATAGTATACTTGATACATCTGCCGTTGATGAAAAAACCAAATACTCCCAAAACAAAGGTTTTTTTTGGAAAAGTGCTTCTGGGACAAGATTTGAATTTTTTTCAAATAAACAAATTAGTGATTTTGAAGCTGTCCATAAGAAATCATTAAAGAGCATTGGGTACTGAATACATGAAAAAAGCCCTGATAACTGGAATAACAGGACAAGATGATGCATATCTAGCAGAACTACTTTTAGCAAAAGGTTACGAAGTCCACGGTATAAAACGTCGTAGCTCTTTATTCAACACACAACCTGTAGATCACATCTACCAAGATCCACACACCAAGAATCAAAATTTCATTCTGCACTATGGTGACTTAACAGATTCCTCTAACCTTACTCGCATTGTGCAAGATGTTCAACCGGATGAGATTTATAATCTAGGAGCACAATCACATGTGTCAGTAAGCTTTGAATCTCCAGAATACATTGCTAGTGTAGATGGAATAGGTGCTCTACATACTTGAAATCAACAAAACCATCTACCCATCTGCAATACCCATCTTCCGCAAGCGTTCTTTTAAACGTTGTAGCTCACTTTCTGCAACTCCTGCTCTTTCTTCAGCAATCTCGGCTCGCTCTTCAGCAGATACTACTTTCTCTTTAACAACTTTGATTTGTTCCTCAGCAATATTTGCCCTTGCTAAAATAGTAGAATAATCCCGTATAACCTTACCTTCCTTGTCAAAAATAAGAAGACCTTTCTCATCAACAGTAAATGACATACCTAGCAAAGGACTTTGCCAGTTAGTTACATCGGACCTGTGTACACGACTTCCTTCTATAAATTGCCACACATCTAGCCTAGGCTTGCTAAGCTTCCTTTTTTGGTACTCTTTAATATCTGTAAGCTCTGTGTAATCAGGGGTATACAGATAATACTCCTTTACTCCATATTCTTCATAAAACTTAAGCTTGCTAATCATTTCCTTATCAGTGTTTCCTGGTGACAACACCTCAAAAACAACTTGTGGTGGTATATTATCATTGCGCCATTGCAAATAGGCAGTTTTGTAGCTATTAGGTTGACCAAAAACGATTAAAGCATCAGGGGCTACTCTTTTTCTAGGGTCACCCTTAACAGGATACCAAAGTAAATCACTGGCTATGAAAACATCATCTCTATCAGCAAAAACTGTTTCAAGACTTTGATTTATGTAGGTAATCCAATAAAAGTGAATGCTGTTTTCAGCCACAGGCTCTCCATCACTACTAGGGTAACATACGCCATCTTCTACCCAACCTCTATAAGGTTCGTTGTCTAGGTATTTAGGGGACGTGGATTTTTCTAATGTTAAGCTTGCTGTTGACATTTTTGAGGCTCCTTAGCAAGTATTACAACCAAGTCCTTGTATCTTAGCACACGCTTCATGGTAGCTTTAGCATCCCCTAGTTTCCAATGTCAAGTACAAGAACAATATCAATTGCTCAGGCAAATCCACAGCATCCTCCTTTTTTTTGGTCATCTGAATTTTATGTAATAAACTTAGCAGTACATGAAAAAAGCCCTGATAACTGGCATAACAGGTCAAGATGGTGCATATCTTGCAGAACTACTTTTAGCAAAAGATTATGAAGTCCACGGAATAAAACGTCGCAGCTCCTTGTTCAACACACAACGTGTAGATCACATCTATCAAGACCCACACACCAAAAATAAAAATAGGCGGACGTGATGAAAATAGCACTGAAACTCGGCATATATAGCAAAAAGTATAGTTTCTACTACCAAATGAAGAAATCCAAATAGGGAGAAGAATCTTCCCTACTAACCTTAACCGTAAAAGAGCTATTTTTTAAGGAGGGAATTTTTTTCTTTATTATAGCTTAAAGTGACGATAGTGTCTTGACCAAACTCTTTTAAGAACTCGCTGTTTGGCAAAATTAAGTCAGAAGCATCAATTTCATCTATACATGAAGAGTCCCCCCCCAATGCTTCAGTCATGACTTTCATGTTGTTTACCATCATACCAATAAAGGTATGACTTTGCTCACCAACCTCACCCGGTAAACTATCGTCAGCCAGTTCATCTATGTATTCTGCACCAGCTTCCTTAGCAATTTGTTTTAACACTTTTGAAGGAAACACTTCTGAGCCGAAAACTGCTGTCACACCTTCATTACGTAACTGTTCAATAATGCGAGCCACTTCTTTTGGGCTTGGTTCAGAAAAATCAGATGGCTGAATTGCACCTATTACTTTCATGCCATAGCGAGGCGCAAAATAAGCATAGGAATCGTGATAGGTCACTAACTTGCGGTTATTTTCTGGAATAGAAGCAACACATTCAAAGATTGCTTTGTCAAGTTTATCTAATCTCATTAAATACAACTCAGCATTGGCAAAATAAGCTTCTTTGTTTTCTGCATCTAATTCTACCAAAGCATCACGAATAAGTTCAACGTAGCGCATAGAGTAAGCAATGTTAGGCCACAAATGTGGATTTGGGGTTCCTGTGTCTTCAGGGAAACTAAAGTCAAACTTCCATTCATCGCGGGTCAATGTTAAGTCACCAAGCTGTATAATAGGAGTGCTATTTTTCTTTACTTCATTAGCAAGCTTGATAGTGGGCAACTCTAAGCGCAGACCATTCATGATAATTAGATCTGCAGCTGCTAGAAGGCGTGCATCTGATGGCGCAGGCTCAAAGGTATGTGAGTTTACCCCTTCTGGTACTATACCTTCTATTTCAATTTTATCCCCGCCCACATTAGCAACCATATTTGTTATTGGCGCCACTGAAGTAACAACTTTTAACTTAGCAGCAATAGCTACTTGGTTTAGGAGCAGTGCAACACAAAAGATGACCTTCAACATAGTAACTTTATATTAACCTCTTATTTTTTAGTATAGTTAGCCAGAAAAATCTTGGGTTCACCCAAACCTTGGAGGTTTTGAAAACCTCCAAGGTTCCGCGGAAAAAACTTCTATGGACATCTATATACGAAACTTAGGACTTCAACAGTAACCCTAAATTTCCTGAAAGGCAGCTAAAGGTTGATGCTCCGGTAGACACTGGGGCTGTTCTTCCTCTAATTAGCCGTGAGGTCTTTGAAAAAATGGATTTAATAATTGATTGCAAAAACAAGCAGCTACGTTTTAACCCTGAACATCCTGCTTATCCCGGTTATAAACTCAAATAACCCACCCCAGCAAACCCAAAAATCACTCTGATTATAGTTTAGGCAGTAACTAATGGTGTAAAAAGATCTGAGGCTTGCCCTTGAATAAAATATTTGTTTTATAATGCCCAAGAACATCCTACTTGTGAATTATTTTCACAAGAGAATCCTTTGCTCCTTTTGTTTTTGCTTAGCAAAATCCTAAGGAAAATTACACTACAAAATCATGTTAGAGAAGAGTTTTATTTTAAAGTAGCACCTGTACCAATTTGGAGGAATTAAGTGAATAGTATTTGGGCATTGCTACGTTTAGCAAGTTCACAGTTGCCTATTGGAGCCTACACTTACTCGCAGGGTTTAGAAAGTGCCATTGAACAAGGTACTGTTAATGATTCTGATAGTGCTTACACTTGGCTAGCAGACCAATTAGCACTGAATATAGCATGTTTTGAGGCACCATTATTGGTTCGTATGCTAGAGGCAGCCTTTAAGGGTGAGTGGGAACAGTTACTTAACTGGGCAGAAGAGTATAGAGCAACACGTGAAACCCATGAATTGCTAATGGAAAGCCAACAAATGGGATATTCATTAGTACAATTAGTAGATAATTTACCGGAAATAGATGAAGTAACTCGCAGTCAACTCACCTTATCTGAAGAGTCAAATCTGCCACTAGCATGGGCGTTAACAGCTCGAATGTGGAAAATAACCCCTAGAGATGCCTTGATTGCTTGGCTTTGGGGCTGGTTAGAAAACCAACTAGTAGTTTTGATGAAGGCTTTGCCTATGGGCCAGCAAGCAGCACAGCGCTTGTTAAGTAGGTTATTACCTGAACTTGATAAGTCACTCGAGTCAGCACTAGCTTGCCCTGACAAAGATATTGCCAATGGCACATTTGGACTTACCATTGCTTCAATGGTTCATGAAACCCAATATAGTCGTTTATTTCGATCTTAGGAGAATAACATGGATAAACAACCCTTACGTGTGGGTATAGGGGGCCCAGTTGGATCTGGAAAGACAGCACTAACATTGTCATTATGCAATGCACTACGTGAACGTTATAACTTATCAGTGATTACTAATGACATCTATACAAAAGAGGATGCTCAATTTTTAGTGAACCATAGCGCACTTGCCTCAGAGCGAATCATTGGTGTGGAAACTGGTGGTTGTCCGCATACTGCCATCCGAGAAGACGCATCAATTAACCTAGAAGCAGTAGCTCAATTAAATCAACGTTTCTTAAATTTAGATATGATTTTTGTAGAGTCAGGTGGTGATAATCTGGCTGCTACATTCAGTCCTGAACTATCAGACTTAACAATTTATGTTATAGATGTTGCAGCAGGAGAAAAAATTCCCCGTAAGGGTGGTCCGGGGATATGTAAATCTGATTTATTGGTGATTAACAAAATTGATTTAGCACCTTTAGTGGGTGCGTCACTCGAGGTAATGGAAAGCGACGCACGTAAAATGCGCGGAGAGCGACCATTCATTTTCAGCAATCTAAAAAGTGGTGAAGGCCTAGACAAAATTATCGGTTTCATTGAGCGTCAAGGTTTAATGAAAGCATAGGCAGTAGCGTACAATTTGGTGAGCAATCCAAGGTTAGTGCCTACAGGTAGCTAGTAGTCAGCATAGTTAAGACCTACTGACTACTAGCTACTGGATTCTAGCTACTATGTTTAACTCAAATGAAAATTTACAAGCATTCATACTTATCTGCTTATCTGTACCTAGGAAATTTTATAATTGAGCAGCTTAAACTTTACAAAGTACAAGTAAGATTATAACAATAGTTTTAGCTCTGAAATAGGCTAGTGTACATGAGGGGTTTTACAATTGGTCAACCTCAACTTTACAAAGTGCATAATTTACCGCCTCATTTTTGATAAAGACCAATAATCTGTGACAGGTGATACAAGTGTCCAGCACATTGTTTTTTGCTAACAGCTACTTGACAATTACCTACTACGTGTGATTAAAATTAACAGGATATAATAATTATATCATAGTTTTTAAGTTCTAAGTTTTTTGAGGAAAGTAATTAGTTCTGTATACTACTGGTTAAGTCAAGTAAGAGTATTTTCGGTTAGAAGTAGAACACTCAACAGGCATCCCTTTTAGTAAGAATCTATAAGCACAATCTTGTAGTAAAGATTGCAGTATTAAGACACCCTATTAATAAAAGCACGGGTTGTGGTGGTGCTCAGTAGGCACTTAATTAGCAATTGCTGCTAATTGAATGTCTGTAACTTTTCTAAATATAGTCTTTACAATCAAAAGTTAAGGCTATGAAATGGTTTTTCAATATAGGTTATCAGGAAGATGTATTCATATGCAGCAGACAAATAGTCAACAATTACAACCTTCATCAGCTGAGTTGTTGCCTTTGTCTTGGCATGCAAAACTTGAACTTGAGTACCAAAAAATAGGAGAGCGTAGTACGCCTGTATTACGCCGTCGCAGTGGGCCTCTACATCTTCAAAAACACTTTTATCCTGAAGGGCCAGAAGTTTGTCAGCATATTATTCTACATCCCCCGGGAGGGATTGCAGGAGGTGATAAATTAGATATTCAGGTACACTGTGGTCCTGATGCTTGGGCACAAATAACTAGTCCGGGTGCAGCAAAATGGTATACCTCAGATCGGCCAGCCTACCAAAATCTTACTCTGACCGCAGATGCTGGTGGCACTATAGAATGGTTACCTCAAGAAACAATTTTCTACCCTAGTTGTAATGCCGAACTTGATACCACTATAAATTTAGCGAAAGGAGCCAATGTTATCACTTGGGATATAGTCGTTCTTGGCCTGCCCGGAAGTGGTAAATTCTTCGATAGTGGATATGTAAGGCAAAGGCTTAAGTTGAAATATAATGATAGGCTACTTTGGAGTGAGCGCACGCAGCTTCAGGGTGGTAGCCAGCTACTTAAATCACCGGTAGGTTTTGATAATTATGCTGTTGCTGGTACTTTCCTTGTAAGCGGAGAACTTAATGGTGAGCAATTAGCTGCTTGCCGTTCCCTCTCAATTGAAGAGGGGAAAGGAGGCTTAACTCAATTGCCAGGACTTGTTGTTGCTCGCTTCTTAGGTATGGAAGCTGAGGCAGCACGTAATTGGTTTATTGCTTTGTGGCATGAAATGCGTCCTGCTCTAACTGGACGCCCTGTATCTTTCCCACGTATTTGGAATACCTAAATCAGAAGGAGATTTTTATGGAGCTTACCCCACGTGAAAAGGACAAATTGCTAATTTTTACAGCTGGTCTTGTTGCTGAGCGCCGTCGTGAACGTGGTCAAAAATTAAACTACCCAGAAGCAGTAGCCTATATTTCTGCTGCTTTGCTTGAAAAAGCACGTGATGGTGATAGTGTAGCTGATTTGATGACCTATGGTACGACTTTGCTTACTAGAAATGATGTTATGGAAGGTGTACCAGAAATGGTGCCGGAAGTTCAGGTGGAAGCGACCTTCCCAGATGGCACCAAACTGGTTACTGTACATCACCCCATTACTTAATGATTATATAGTACTTAGTTTATAAAAGTAGTCAGTAGTGTTATTTGTACCTAGGCTTACACAAAGGATTGCAAAGGATTTTAGTTCAAAGAGTTGTAAGCATTATGTACAGCTTAAAAAGTTCAAGTGTAGTTAAGTAAGACTACGTAAATTTACGTGCTGTTCAAAATTATACAGCATAGAATGTTGAGTATATTACCAGAACTCAATATTTTCCTAAGGATGTTCTAATTGTTAGAAAGGAGTTTGTATAGTGATACCTGGAGAAGTTGAGGTTGCCAGTGGTGACATTGAGCTTAATGTTGGTCGCCGCACGGTAAAACTAGAGGTAACAAATACAGGGGACCGTCCCTGTCAAGTAGGATCTCATTACCATTTTTTTGAGACAAATAGTTCCTTGTCTTTTGACCGCGATCAAGCACGCGGTATGCGTTTAAATATCCCAGCAGGCAACGCTGTTCGGTTTGAACCCGGACAAAAGCGTTCAATAGAGTTAGTGGAGTTGGCAGGACGCCGCCACGTCTATGGTTTTAATGGAAAAATTATGGGTGAACTATGAAAATTTCCCGTCAAAATTATGCAGATATTTACGGTCCTACTGTAGGTGACCGTGTTCGATTAGCAGATACCGACCTGTGGATTGAAGTTGAAAAGGATTATACAATTTATGGGGAAGAGGTCAAGTTCGGTGGTGGTAAAGTTATTCGTGATGGAATGGGTCAAAGCCAGCTTCCTGCAGACGATGTTGTGGATACTGTCATTACTAACGCTTTGATTCTTGATCATTGGGGCATCATTAAAGCAGATGTTGGTATTAAAAATGGTCGGATTGTTGCTATTGGTAAAGCAGGTAATCGTGACATTCAACCCGGAGTAAATATCAATATAGGTGCTGCCACTGAAGCTATTGCTGGGGAAGGATCGATTCTGACCGCAGGTGGACTTGATACCCACGTTCATTTTATTTGTCCACAACTTGCTGATGAAGCTATTACCTCAGGCGTAACTACCTTGATTGGTGGTGGTACTGGTCCTGCTACTGGGACAAATGCAACCACCTGTTCTCCCGGTGCTTGGAATATTGGTCGGATGCTTCAGGCTGCAGAAGCTTTCCCTATTAACTTTGGCTTTTCTGGTAAGGGTAATTCGAGTCTACCCAAATCCCTTGAGGAACAAATACTAGGCGGTGCAATTGGCCTTAAGCTACATGAGGACTGGGGCACTACCCCAGCTGCAATTGATAATTGTTTAAGTGTTGCAGATCGCCTTGATGTACAGGTCACCATTCACACAGATACCCTTAACGAATCTGGCTACGTACAGGACACCATTGCTGCCTTTAAAGGTCGCACTATTCACACTTACCATACTGAAGGTGCTGGTGGTGGACACGCTCCAGACATTATTACTGTTTGTGGTCAACATAATGTGTTGCCTAGCTCCACTAATCCAACCATCCCCTTTACTAAAAATACTGCTGATGAGCACTTGGATATGCTAATGGTCTGCCATCACTTGGATCCCTCGATTGCTGAAGATGTAGCTTTTGCAGAAAGTAGGATACGTAGGGAAACCATTGCTGCAGAAGACATTTTGCATGATATGGGTGCTATTAGTATGCATGGCTCTGACTCTCAAGCTATGGGCCGTCAAGGTGAGGTCATAATTCGCTGCTGGCAAGGTGCTAATGCCATGAAGAGAGTTCGTGGCAGCTTGTCTGAGGATAATGATAGAAATGATAATTTCCGCGCTAAGCGTTACGTTGCCAAATACACTATCAATCCAGCCATTGCCCACGGTATTTCCCATGAAGTAGGCTCGATTGAGGTGGGTAAATTAGCCGATTTGGTGTTGTGGAAGCCCCAGTTCTTTGGTGTGAAGCCCAGTTTGGTTCTCAAAAGTGGTGTGATAGTTACTGCACCTATGGGAGATCCAAATGCCTCTATTCCTACACCCCAACCAACACATTATCGCCCCATGTTTGGTAGTTTTGGCAAGAGCTGTTTAGCATCTTCGGTAAGTTTTGTTTCGCAAGCAGCTTTTAATGATGGTATTGGTGAAAGATTAGGTTTGCAAAAACCACTTGTTGCCGTTAAAAATATTCGTAGCTTAGGCAAAAAAGATATGATCCACAATACCTTGACTCCACAACTAGAAGTTGATCCACAGAACTATCAAGTACGTTTGAATGGAGAAGTATTGTGGTATGAGCCATCAGAGGAATTAGCTTTGGCTCAAAGATATTTCCTTTTCTAGCAGTTACTTATGTTGCATTTTAATAGGCGTTTACCAGCAGACGCTCCTGCCAAGCTAGAAGTGGCCTTTACTTTTGAGGAACGTGAGCGTGGCCGTTTGCGTTTTGCTTTGCCTGATGGGCGCGAGGCAGCCTTCATGGTGGAACGAGGAACACCTTTATTAAATGGTGAACGCTTGGGCACATCTAATGGTGAGGCAATTATCGTAAGAGCGAAGCCAGAACCATTAATGGAAGTGCGCACTGATAATCCTAAAGCTTTGGCTCGAGCTGCCTATCATCTTGGGAATCGTCATGTGCGTCTCGAGGTGGGAGACAATTGGCTGCGCTTACCGCCTGATTATGTGCTACGTGACATGCTCGTTCGCCTTGGATTAACTGTGAATGATGTTACCGCTCCCTATCAACCAGAATCTGGTGCATATGGGGGTGGACATCACCATAGCCATCATGGAGATGAAGAATTTAGTTCAGAACCGCGTTTGCACCACTTTGGAGAAAGCTAGTGTAAGAAAGGATGTAAAAGTTTCTGTGAGAACTTCTGGAGTAACTAATGTCTATAAGTAGCTAGTAGCCAGGAGTCAGTAGCCAGCATAGTTAATCCCTACTGACTACTAGCTATTGGATTCTAGCTACTAGCTTAACTCCAACAAAGACCCACAAATATTTATGTCTATGTGCTTATTAGCCTTAAAGTGGTGAGATTTTATTCCTGCCAGGAGCAGGATTAATAACGATACACAATAGTAAGGATTAGATCATGTCAGATCTCTTAGAAAAAATAAAGCCTGTGCTCGAGCCCTTCAACATTTTGCTTCGTGGAGTGGGGCAAGTAGTTTTTCAGGGCAATGCACTTTCTGGATTGGTCATTCTAATTGGCATTTTTGTTGCCTCTATCTCTGCTGGGATTGCGGCAGTAGTTGGTGTGATTGTGGGTACCTTAACTGCGATCTTGCTAAAAGTTGATAAGGGCCTTATAAACGCTGGTTTATTAGGTTTTAATGCTGTGTTAGTAGGGGCAGCCTTTGACCTCAAGCTCAACCTTGCAAAAGAGGCAGAGTTACCCTTAGCACTGCCTAGTTGGGAGTATTGGGTACTTTTAATTTTAGCTTCAGCTCTTTCATCGCTAGTTTTCATGGCACTGGGTAAGTTTCTTTCTCCATGGAACCTTGCTGCCTTGACTATGCCATTTATACTTTGTGCTTGGATTTTTATAGGTTCAGTTGATCATCCTAATGGAATTGATGCTACTAGAGCCACTGAAGCATTAGAGGCTAGCGCCCCGGCAGCAGCTGAGGCGTCTGAATACTCTTTGAAAACTCTTTATATTGGCCTTGGCAAAGGATTTAGCGAGATCTTTTTGCAAGATAGCGCCATAGGGGGATATATCATTTTATTGGGAATTCTAATTAACAGTAGAATTGCTGCGCTTATGGGCTTCCTTGCAGCATTGCTTTCTATTCCCGTAGCTATGATGTTTGGTCTAAGTGAGTGGAGCATTCAGATGGGATTACATACCTATAATCCTATCTTGACAGCACTAGCACTTAGTTTATTCCTTCGTTTTGACTCAAATGCTGGGCTTTACGGAATTTTTGGTGGTGCTTTCGTTACTGTTTGGGTAACGGTGGCTCTAGATTTTGCATTGACTTATCATCTAGGGTTCCCGGTATATACATTCCCCTTTGTTGTTGTAACTTGGTTTATGTTATTGGCAGCAATGAATGTTGGTGCATTCAAATATATTCTGCCTTCAGAAGCGACTTCACCTGAGGACAATCTTAAACGGTTAAGTGCTACAGAGTAAAGTAAAAGTAAAACCCTCTTAGCAGAAACAAGTATCTAAAATAATAGAGGGAGAGTTACCTCTC
Source organism: Trueperaceae bacterium (assembly GCA_965224855.1). GTDB lineage: Bacteria > Deinococcota > Deinococci > Deinococcales > Trueperaceae > CBDCVN01. The sequence continues at coordinate 328,695 of CBDDAI010000002.1, forward strand.
CTTCTGACCCTAATATCAAATATCATATCCTTCTTAGCACCTAGCTTGAGTAAGGGATATATTTTGCCTAGATTAGGTACAGGGCGTATGTTTTGCTGATTAGCGGAGCACAATCAAAATTCATAAGTAAGTTTTGATTCAACAAACCACTTTGTAGGAGGCTAATTATGATTATAAACTGGAAAAATGTAACGACTGTAAATTCTAAAAAATTCGTTTGTAGTTATTGTGGAAATACTGTTGCATCACAGGTTGGCTATCATCGGATAACTCCTAGTGGTATATTATCTGGTGCTATTCACATATGTCCTTTTTGTTCTGATCCTACTTTTTTTGATTTGACAAGTTCTACACAAGTAGGACCAGTGGGCACATTCGAGCAAGAGTCGAAAACTTTGAGAAAAAGCCTTGAGTAAAAAACTCAACTTTTCATTCCTACAGACCTACCCAAACATGATAATCTTGGTGTAGTATTCCTGCTTCACGGGTTCTCTAATGAGATACCTCCACCGGTCGTCACCATGGAACTCACAACCGTCTCCAACCTTAACAGCAAAAATCAGTAAGGCAAGTGTTTGATACCTACCCATATTACTGCTTTAAAGGTCAAAGTAAAGACTATACTCACTCGGGGTGGTTCGCAAATTAACTTCCTGAACTTCTTCACGCTTAACTTCAAGGTAGCTTTCTAAAAGGTCTTTATTAAAAACGCCACCTTCAAGCAAGAAATCATGATCTGCCTCGAGTGCATCCAAAGCCTCCTCTAAGCTTGTAGGCAAAGTCTTAATCTTAGCAGCCTCTTCTTCAGTGAGAGAGTACAAGTTTTTATCAGTGGACATAGGATCCTCCATACCTTTCTTAATACCATCTAGACCAGCCATCATCATAGCTGAAAAGGCAAGATAAGGATTAGCAGAAGGGTCAGGAGCACGATATTCTACACGCTTAGACTTAGGACCACTCGAGTACATAGGTACTCTCACCACCGCACTACGGTTACGCGCTGAGAGTATAAGGTTTATAGGAGCTTCATAGCCAGGTACCAAACGGCGGTAGCTATTTACAGTAGGGTTAGTAAAAGCAGAAATGGCAGGGCCATGGGCTAAGAGGCCTGATACATATTGCAGTGCTGATTTAGATAGGCCTGCATAGCCATTCTCATCAAAAAATGTCGCTTGACCATCTTTCCAAAGCGATTGATGAGTGTGCATACCTGAACCATTGTCACCAAAAATAGGTTTGGGCATAAAGGTAACTGTTTTACCTGCCTGAGCAGCCGTTTGCCGTATAATGTATTTATATTTAATAATTTTATCTGCCATCTTTTTAAGAGTGTCAAAGTGAAGGTCTATTTCACCTTGACCGGCAGTAGCAACTTCATGATGCTGCACTTCTACTGAGATGTTACATTGCTCGAGCTTCACAACCATTTCACTGCGCAAGTCCTGATACTTATCACTTGGTGCACAGGGGAAGTAACCACCTTTCTCACGCACCCAGTAGCCATCACCAAACTCTTGAGGGTTATTATGAGCATCAACAGCGTTAAGTCTAAAACCGTAGCTATAAGGATCGGTATTAAACTGTACTCCATCAAAAATGAAAAACTCAGCTTCGGGCCCCACATAGCATGTGTCAGCAATGCCAGTTGATTGCAAGTACTCTTCAGCACGCACTGCTACCAAACGAGGATCCTTAGCGTACCACTCTCCTGTTATAGGGTCTTTAACATCACAAATTATCACTAAAGTCTTATGCTCAGTAAAAGGGTCAACAAAAGCACTTTCAGGATCTGGCATTAACAGCATATCGGAAGCTTCGATGGCCTGAAAGCCTGTAATTGAAGAGCCATCAAACCCTAGACCTTCATTAAAGGCATCTTCTTTAAAAGCCTCTACAGGCATGCTAAAATGTTGCCAGCGCCCAAACAAATCAGTAAAGCGCACATCTATAAAAGCGATGCCTTCTCTACCAATAAAAGACATAAGATCATGAGTGTCTTTAAACATAAAATATCCTCCAGGTATAATTAATGCCCTCTTCAAACTACAAGTAAATTATGTGTCTTAGGGAACAAAGTATGCCTACACACTTGATTTTTGATTCTCTACACATTCCTACCAGTTTTTAGAAGTCTAAAATAATTATTTGTGCTAGGAACTCAACCCCAAAACTGATATCCCAACTATATCTTTAATACTTGCAAAGTGTCAACAAATTTTATGCCGACAGGCATAGAAACACCATCTTTATCACCATATGCTTAGTTTTTTGCACACTTACAACAATTTATTTAGGCACGTCTTGAAAATTAGCCAATATAAAGTCCCTTAATTTCAGCTGATATACTCCCACGACTAAAGTTTTAGAGCCTACGCTCAAAATTTTTTTCTCTTTGAGAAAAAAACGTGAGGTTCTAAGGTTATCCTAGCTTTAAGAACAGAGCCTTTTAGGGGTATCAGTATTCCCTTTGCAAACATCTCTTTCTGCTTGCAATCGAACTATGCTATTTGACACTAACGCTATATTAAAAGCTGCATTAACATCAGCATGTTCAACGTATCCACATGGACACTTAAAATTCTTACCACTTCTCTGACCTATCTGACCACACCTTGAGCAACATTTACTTGTATAGGCTGGTTCAATATAGTTCACTGGCACACCTGCTAATTGAGCTTTATATTCTATGAATGTTTTCATTTGATAGAAACTCCAAGAGTTCAAGGTGTGGTTGAAGCTTTTTCTTTTTTTCTTAGTTTGCCTAATACCCTTCAAGTCCTCCAATTGTATAGAAGCTTGATTTTCGAGAGCTATATCGACGATCTTTTTAGCAATTTTGTGATTTAGATCTTTAACAACTCTAAATTCTCTATTTTTAATCCTTTTTAAAATATAGAATTTCCCTTTAGCTTGAAATAACCTCCTAATGCATTTGTACTTTTCATGAATATGATATGCTTCTTTCCCAAACTTATAAACTTTTCCCGTTTCCTTAACTGCCAATACAACACAATGTCCAGTTGCATTTAAATCAACTCCGACATGTTTAGAAGTGGCTATAGGCTGATTCTCCTTAACTGTGGCTGAAATATAAGCATATTGCTCATCAAGCTCTATTTGATTAATTTTTTGAAAAGCCTTATCTAAAACCACTTTGAGTTTCAACGGTACAATATTTAGCTCAGAATCATTAACTTCGATAGATTGTGATGGAACCGTTAATTTAACCCTACTAACCCTCTTAATTTTTTTGTTCCTTCCATACTTTCTTAAGATTTGGTTAGCTATTGCAGACTTTAAACCTATATGAGCAATATACTTTGTAGATAGCTTATCCCGATTATTAATAGCATACTTAGCTATCAACAAAGCTTTTCTTAGCTCATCTGTCAAGTCTGTATGGTGCTTAACCTTATAAGTCAGTATCACTATTGTATTATACAACAGCCAGTTGTATAATGTCAAACATGGATAGATGGAAAACTTCAAGCTCCTGCGTGTATAACCTTAGTTATCACATTATTTGGTGTCCTAAATATAGAAGGCCTGTATTAGTAGGTGAGATTGAGGGAAGGCTTAGTGAGCTGATAGATCAAAAAGCCAATGAATTAGAAATTGAGGTTGTAGAGAAAACGATTATGCCAGACCATGTACACTTATTTGTTAAAGCGAAACCTACCCTAGCTCCACATTATATCGTAGGGCAAATAAAAGGGCTATCTAGTAGGGTTTTAAGACAAGAATTTCCCAAATTAAAATCTAGGTTACCTACTTTGTGGACACGCTCCTATTATATTGATAGCGTGGGGAGAATAAATGAATACACTATTCGGAAATATATTAAAAATCAAAACAAGTCTTAACCAAGACAAATTTTCTTTCAGAAAATTCTTAAAAATTAATCCCACGGCTAAAGCACGTGGGCTTTCTTTTTAAGCATGCCCACCGTAATTTTATATCTTAACCCTCAAATAATAATAGCTTTCGCAAATATGTTATAGTTATTAAGCTATAAGAACCTATAAAATTATAAAATACTAAAAAAATAATTTTCATACATAAATTTGAGGAGTATATGAGCTATACAAATATTGAGGTTAAGAAGTTACTTGAAAGTGAAAAGGTAAAGTTTCTAAGGCTTATGTTTACAGATATTATGGGTATGAACAAAAATGTTGAGGTGCCCACTTCACAATTTGATAAAGCTTTAGAGGGAGAAATAATGTTTGATGGTTCTTCAATAGATGGTTTTACTCGTATTGAAGAATCAGATATGCTGCTGAAACCAGACTTTGACACTTTTATAATCTTCCCCCCTAGCATAGAAAGTAGTGGTAGGGGCAAAGTAGCTCGGCTAATTTGCGATGTTCATTATCCCGATGGAACCCCATTCCCCGGTGACCCCCGTCAAGCCCTAAAGCGCCAAGTAGAGCGCTTACAAAACCTTGGCTTTGATAATCTATACGCAGGTCCTGAACCAGAATTCTTTCTCTTTCAGCGAAATGAAAGTGGTGCCCCAACCACCCAAACTCATGATGCTGCTGGCTATTTTGATCTTGCTCCTGTAGATTTAGGTGAAGAAGCCCGTCGTGATATGGTAAATGCCTTAGTAGAGGTAGGGTTTGAAATTGAAGCTGCCCACCACGAAGTAGCTACGGGACAACATGAAATTGACTTTAAATATGAAGATGCTCTAAAAACCGCTGATAATATTGCTACTTTTAAACTTATTGTCAAACGCGTAGCTTTGCAACATAATTTACATGCTACTTTCATGCCCAAGCCCCTTGCAAATATTAATGGCTCTGGAATGCATGTTCACCTTTCTATCTTTAAAGATGGCCAAAACGCTTTTTACGATCCTAAAGCAGATCATCAACTTTCCAATGTTGCCTTAAACTTCATTGCGGGGCTCTTGAACAATGCTAATGGCTTAGTGGCAATTACCAATCCCCTAGTAAATTCCTATAAAAGGCTTACTCCCGGTTATGAGGCACCTACTAATATAGCTTGGTCAGCCTCTAATCGTAGTGCTATGATTCGCATACCTGCTCGTCGGGGTGTAGGCACAAGAGCTGAACTTCGCATGCCTGACCCAAGTTGCAGCCCCTACCTTGCTCTTACAGCTATGCTTGCAGCTGGTCTTGATGGCATAGGAAATCAACTCACCCCACCCCCACCTATCCAAAGAAATATTTTTGAGATGAGTATTCGTGACCGGCGCAAGCACAAGATTAAGGAACTCCCTCCAACCCTACGTGAGTCTGTAGAAGAACTACAAAAAAATAAAGTTATGCAAGAAGCACTTGGTGATCATATTTTCAGACATTTTATAGAAGCCAAAAATCAAGAATTTGATGAATACCGTATAACTGTTCACGATTGGGAATTAAGTCGTTACCTTGCTGAATACTAATATTTTAAGGGTAAAGTTGGGGATTGTAGAAATTTTGGACGCTAAGCCTTCTCGATAGGTCGTCAATTCCCCGCAGGAAGTCACCGATAGAGAGTTGGAACTGACACACCCAAGTTTTCAGCTACTTCTTTCGCAGGCACCCCATCATCAAGTAATTTCTTTGCTGATTCGAGCTTGCTCTTGGTCATCTTTCGCTTATGACCATGCTTTCTTGCTGCTAACACTACGTTCTAGCCGATCCAATTTCCAAATAACAAAAACGTTCCCCTCACAAAGGTGCTCGAGTGCCTTTGTAAGTCCAAGACGCTCACTTTTTAATCCAGAAATCTTATCTTGAAAAATCTTTTTGCACTTTGCCTTCTCAAGTGCATCAATTTGCAACTCTAGATTCTGAAGCACAAATGGGTTTCAACATTCCTCGTTCAAACTCACCTATAAATAGTTTTTGTACCCATCAAGAACCTATATAGACATCTATAAAAAACAACAGTAAGCTTTAGGTTAGTTGTTTTAACTATAAACCTGTTTTAGAAAAACAACTAAAGATTAGAAATGCACATCTTATGTAGGAGGTTTAATTATGAGAGTTGGTCCCTTTGGTATATGGGAAATAATTATTATTCTTTTGCTAGTATTGTTATTTTTTGGTCCGAGACGTTTACCAGAGCTAGCTAAGAGTATTGGTCAATCAGTCCGTGAGTTTCGTAAGGGTATACGTGATGTGAAAGAGGATATAGCAGCAGATTTAAAAGAAGAAGAGCAAAAAACAGCTAAGGAAACAAAGTCAGCTTAAAGCACTTAACTTAAGGTAATTCTTGAGCACTTTGCTAACACGTCACAAAATTTCCTCACAGGAGTTTCGTGAGATGATTGACCTGGGCATTTTTAACGAGCATGATCGCCTCGAGCTCATAGACGGAGACATTATAGAAATGCCTAACATTGGCCGTTTGCATGCCCTTTATGTATAGTACTCGAGGTGTTCTGTGACCTTAATGGAGCACCTCGAGGAGCTGCGTACTCGTCTTTTTATTTGCTTAATAGCTTGGGTACTAGGAACAATAGTTGCCTTTATTTTCATAGAGCAACTTTTAGCTTGGTTGCAAGCCCCTTTACCAAAGGGTACTCCTTTGGGAGCTTTTCGAGTACTCGAGCCTTTCCTAGCTTCTATGCAAATTGCTGCTTTTACTGGGTTTGTCTTATCTGCACCTATAATAGGCTGGCAAATATGGAAATTTATAGAGCCTGGCTTATATTCCCAAGAGAAGCGCTGGGCTATTCCCTTTGTGATAGGAACAACGATATCCTTTGTTTTAGGAGCGATATTTGCACGATATGTAGTTTTACCTTTTGCTCTACCCATTTTACTAGGGTTTTTAGGTACCCAAGTAGAGTTATTTATCTCTATCGGCAACTATTTCTCAACAGTTCTCCTCTATATGACTGTTTTTGGCATGCTCTTTGAGATGCCTATCCTTAGTTTCCTGTTGGCTAGGTTAGGGGTGCTTTACGCTGCTTCTTTGAAGCGCTACCGTCTTTATGCCCTTATTGGTAATGCTATCTTAGCTGCACTAATTACTCCTACAGGTGATCCCTTTAACTTTTTCTTAGTTGCTATACCGTTAGTCATACTTTATGAAGTGAGTATTGTTGTAGTAAGTTTAGCGCAGAGGCGTGTGCCCATCAGCAATCAAAAATCCTAACAGTTAAAAGGTTATTGCTTTGACATTACTTTTATGATGGATTAATTAATTTAGGTCATTCCAAAGTAGCATCAAAATAATTTTCTTGTGTTAACATGAGCATTGTTAAATTTTTTTAAGAAAGGTGAATCTAGATTATGGCTCAACCAGTATCTTCACAAGAAGGTTATTCAAAAGATTATGAGGCTGACTTTGTAATGTCATTAACTCTTGCAGCCAAAGCAGTTCCTATTGATTATAGGCAGGTAAATGCCAAATACTATGACCTAGTATGGTATGACAACGTTAAAGCTTGGGCTGAAAAGCAAATACGTAATCACCTTGCTGGCGCTCGTTTTTACCAGAGAAGTGACAATGTTATTGTGTTTACTTATATATTTTCAGATGAGGCACAAAGAAACAAGTTTTGCCACTCTAAAGAATATGAAACTATAAAAGCTGAACTTGCCGAGGCCTTTGATATTCTTGAAGAAGTTATGCTTAATGGTGTGGATGGGGAAGGCACCACTGGATCGGGTCCCTAAGGGTAAAAATACTATTAACAGTTTAGACAACATTCCTTCAAAGGTAGGTAGCATCGTACTTTTGAGGGGATTTTTTTATACCCTAGTGTAGGTGTTGGGCTTCAAACCACCAGAAGTTCGCCAACATACTGGTTTTGCGGTCGCTTAAAGCTTAGCTATAAACTCCTCTAAGCTGGCTATTTTCACCTCTTGTTCAGCAGCAAGTTGGCTTGAAGCCTGCTGCTCTTTTATGCTCTTAAGCAACTCATTAGCACTTTTTTCAGTAGTTTTTACAAGTGATGATTGCTGTAACAGCAACTCCAAAAGATTAATGGCTTTTTCTGTTTCTGCTTGCAAATTATAAAATTTAGCTATGCTGACAAGTATTTCATGAATTATTGACACACTTTGCGCGGCTTGGGCAAGTTTCAGCCCTTTTTCTAAATACTCAAAACCTTGTGGAAGTCTTTTAGTAGCAAGAGCAACATCCCCTAGAAAATTATAGATTTTTGCACAGTAGGAGGAATTTTGCTGCTCTTGAGCTAAAACAAGTGCTTGCTGTGCTAAATTCCATGCCTTATCATAATTTTTATCACGAGAGCCAGCTACTCTAGCAACTTTAAGTAAAAAGTAAGGTAGGCGGGCACTTTGGTTGCTTGTTTTAGCAAGTTGTACCCCTTCTTGTGATAGTGTTTCGGCTTCAGCAAATTGCCCGGTATTTAACAAAAAATTAGCTAAATTGTTTAAGTAAAAAAGATACTTTGCGGTCAAGCCTGTTTTCTGTACAGTACTTAGGATATAGCGATGATGAGCTTCTGCTTGCTTATGATTCCCTTCTTGCTCTTCTAGAATAGCTAAATTGGACAAAAGATTTAGCACTTCCTGAAATTCACCATTTGCTTCAGCTAATTCTAAGGCTTCTTGCCACGCTGTACGTGCCTGAGCAATATTCCCCCCGTTTCTTTCCATATCCCCAAGGTTGTGCAACGAGGCAATTATTCCCCAAGTATCTTTGAGCATTTTTGAAAACTCTACACCCTCTTTATTATAAGTCATGGCTTGCTGCATATCACCTAACTGATATAAGCACCCAGATTTTTGATGAAGTAATCGGGGAAAAAATAGGTGCTTAGTATTGTGTTTACGAAAGTGTTCTTCTGCATAGTTGTAAAGATTGAGGGCCTCCTGAAATCGTCCTTGATTCATATGGAAAAAGTTTAAAAGTCTTAGGTTAGTTTCTAGAGTTTCAGCATCCAATTTATCAACTGCCCATTCCCATGCCTCACGAATATTATCTAAGTTAACTTCTATTAATTTTATTATTTCAGGCTCGTTAGCTTTAATAGCTTCACTACTGTTGGTAAAAAGATTCAGATAGTAGTGACTGTGTGCAGTACGCACTTTTTGATATTCGCTATCATTTTCCTTAAGTTTTTTCTCTGCTCCTTGCCGAATAACCTCGTGCATATCAAAATACTCTTCTTTTTCCTTACGCACAAGAGATTTTTGTTTTAGTTGTAAGAGAACTATGTAAGGGGCAGTGGTAATAGCTTTAGCAGCATCTTTATCAAAGCCTCCTCTAAAAATGGCTAGCTTGCTTAAGACGCTTTGCTCCAACTCATTAAGCAAACGCCAAGAATGCTCAAAAACATTATCTAAGCTACGATGCCTCTCAGGAATATCCTTGAGGGTACTTTCTACTATGCCAAGGTCCTTGGTAAGCAACTCAGCAATTTGCTGACAGGAAAAAGCTTGTACCCAGCTTGCAGCCAGCTCTAAACCAAGTGGCATTCCCTCTATAACATGGCAAATTTCTAGAATAGCAGGATAATAATCAGTTTTTAGCTGGAAGTGGTCTACTTGTTGGGCAGTGCGAGCAAACAGACGTACAGCATCATACTCTGCAAACCCCTTTTCACTAACCTTTTCAGGGTAGCGCATACCAAAGATCTCAAGTGTGTGTTCCCAAGTTATATTGAGTGGTTCACGAGAAGTTACTAACAACTTAAGCTTGGGAGCTTGTTCTAAAAGCCTTCCCAGTAAAGGTGCTCCTTCAAGAAGGTGCTCAAAATTGTCTAGGGTTAGCAGCACTTCCTTATCTTTTAAATTTTTCTGTAAACCAGCTTCAGGAACTTGTCCTGCGATTAGGGGTATTTTGAGAGTATTTAGTATGGTAGCAGCAAGGTTGCTAGCAGATTGTAAAGAAGCTAGAGGAATGAAATGGACGCCGTCACTAAAATTTTCTTTCTGACTTTCAGTAACTTGCATTGCCAAACGAGTTTTGCCAATGCCACCTAAGCCTTTTAGGGTGAGCAAGCGACAATCAGCTTGGCCTAATGAGTTTGCTATCTCCCTTAGCTCCATATCACGCCCAATAAAAGTATTGGCTTGTATAGGAATAGTGTATTTAGGAGTTTCTTCAGCTGAAAGAATTTGTTGCTGGTGTTTTTGCTCGAGTTCTTCTGCAAGCTCTTGAACAGCTACACTGAGTTGTAAATTCTCTTGCTCAAAGCGCTTGTTGGTATTTCTATAGCACCTTAAAGCTTGTTCATATTCACCACTTTTGTTTGCACAGCGCAGTAATTGTAATAGTGTTTCTTCAATTTCATTATAGTAAGAACCAGAATCTTCATTTATTAGTGCTTGCATTAGCGCACTAGCATCATCAAAACGCCCTTCTTCTTCCCAGAGATTGGCTTGGGTAATAGTAGCTTCACGCCACTGACTATAAAGGTTTTCACGTTCGAGCTCCAGCCACTGTTCAAATTGTGGAGCCTTGCGAATGTTCACTCCTTCTAAAAACGAGCCTCGGTACAATTCCTGTGCCTTAGTCCATTGTTTTTCCTTAATAGCTTGGCGAAAGTCGCTTACATCATTGGCTAAAAGTATTTTCAGTCGTTTATTTTCAATTTCTAGAGAGCTTGCCCAACTAAAATTAGAGTTTTTTTTGAGCTTTGCTAACATTACTCGTAAGTTACCATAGGATTTTTTATCATTAAGCTCCCACAAAAGGCTTGCTAGCGCTTCACGACTTACCCAATCTCTTTTAGTAATTAAGTAATAAAGTAGAGCATGTTGTTTTGTGGTTGGGGGCTCGAGTTCATTATCTTCATAATGAATAATAGGTGAACCTAATAACTTGACATAAACGGGCATACGTTATTCTAACTACCTATCGCGTTTTATCTAGCAAAAAGAATTGTAAAAGTAAAGAATACTGGATTTTGTTTATGCAAAGTAATGATTATAGAAGCAGATCTTGATTATAGAGCTTTTGCTAAGGCCTCAATCACTCCATTTTCTTCTACATCACCCACACTAGCATACATAGCTCTTAGTTCCGGTACAGCACTACCCATAATTATGGGATGTCCAACAATCTCAAGCATAGATTTGTCTCCCAAGCTATCTCCAACAGCCATAGCCTCACTGAGTTCTATATCAAATGACTTGGCTACTGCTGCTGCTGCACTACCCTTAGATACTCCTGCTTGAGTCAAGCTGATAAAATAAGTATTTGGCATGGCAGGTGAGGTAGCTTTGCCAGCCTGAAGCCCTTCTAGTTCAAGGCCTAAAACCTTGTCAGCTTCCTCAAAAGAAACTACCCATTGAACTCTTACCACTGGTTCAAATTCGGCAACTTCGGTCAAGTCACGTACTATAGGTACTATTCCTATTGCTTTAGCATGGGCTTCACTAAGAGGTGTCTTGCGCTCGATAAACGATTCATTGGGTGTATAAACCTCTAGGGTTATGTTATGTTCTCTGGCATAATCAACTATGCTCTTAACAGTAGCCTCTTTTAAGGAAAAAACCTTAACAAGCTTTCCACTTGGAAAACAAGTAAGAGCACCATTTTGAAAAATATGTGGACTATTTTCATCTAAGCGTGTAGCGATTTTTTTAGCAGTACCTTCACAGGGACGCCCTGTACAAACAATTAGTTTTATACCTGCTTCTTTGGCTTTTTCTACTGCTTGCCAAACAGGTTCACTTACTTGACCACTCGAGCCCACCAAAGTACCATCCAAATCAAGAAATACTATTGGCAACATTTTTTACTCAACAACTTTAAGCTTAAGCTCTTGAAGTTGCTCATCAGTAAGCTTAGCAGGTGCATTAGTTAAAGGGTCAGCCCCACGTTGATTTTTGGGAAAGGCTATTACATCACGAATGCTACTCGAGCCTGAAAGCAGCATAAGCAACCTATCTAATCCCCAAGCAATGCCACCGTGTGGTGGTGCACCATAGCTAAGTGCTTCTAGGAAAAAACCAAAACGCTTGTTGGCTTCTGCCTTGCTAAAACCAAGGGTTTTAAACATCTTTTCTTGGACAGCTAAATTATGGATGCGCAATGAACCGCCACCTATTTCATTACCATTTAGTACTAAATCATAAGCCCAAGCTCGAGCCTGACTAGGATCAGTGTCAAGATAGGGCAAATCCTCGTCTCGAGGACGGGTAAAAGGATGGTGCATGTAAGTAAACGCTTTGGTTTCTGGGTCTTGCTCGAGCAAGGGAAAATCAACCACCCAAACAAAAGACAAAATGTTTTGGTTAATAAGTTGTAGGTCATTTCCTAGTTTTAAACGCACTGCTCCTAAAGATTCACAAGTATTTTTCCAAGTATCAGCAATTATGAGCAGGATGTCTCCTTGAGCAACGGTAAGTTCAAATAATTTGTTTACCTCATCTTTACTTAAGAATTTGGCGATAGGTCCACTAAACCCTTCATCAGTACGCTTAAGCCATGCCATACCCTTAGCACCATAAAGCTTAGCATGACTTTCAAGTTTGTCAAGAGTTTTTCGTGTTAGGGCTTGAGATTTATTAGCAGGTATATGTAGTGCTTTGATACTCCCTTTATTAGCAAGGACACTGGCAAAACCTCTAAACTCTGTATGAGCAAAAACATCACTAATATCTAAAATCTTCAAATTAAAACGCACATCAGGTTTATCTGAGCCATAAGTATTCATTGCTTCTAAATAAGAAAGTCGAGGAAAAGGCGCTGAAATGTTTTGCTCTGTAGCTACATTAACAACATGCTGCATTAAACCTTCATTTAAGCTAATGATGTTGTCTTGGTTTACAAAAGACATTTCTATATCAAGCTGAGTAAAATCAGGTTGACGGTCAGCACGCAGGTCTTCATCTCGAAAGCAACGGGCAATTTGAAAATATTTATCAAAGCCTGACATCATTAGCATTTGCTTGAAAAGTTGAGGGGATTGTGGCAAGGCATAGAATTCCCCAGTATTTAAACGTGAGGGTACTACATAGTCTCGAGCCCCCTCTGGAGTAGAAAGTGTCAGCATTGGGGTCTCAATTTGTACAAAACCTTGAGCGTCAAGGTAATCCCAAATAGCCTTACATACTTTATGCCTCATCATAAGTGACATAGCAGCTTCAGGGCGGCGTAAATCAAGGTACCTGTGTTTTAGACGCAATTCTTCATTAACTTCACTAACATCAATGCTCCCATCAACTAAAAAAGGTGCCGTTTTAGCCTCAGATAAAATGGTTAGTGAACTAACTATAATTTCAATGTCGCCAGTTGCCAGTTTATTAGTGCGCTGGTTTTCTGGGCGTAAATTTACTTTGCCTTCAACCTCTAAAATATACTCACTGCGTACTTGTTCAGCTGTTTTAAACACTTCAGGGTTATCTGGCTCACAAGCAATTTGAACCATGCCTTCACGATCACGCAAATCTATAAAAATAAGACCACCTAAATCACGGCGGCGATTCACCCAGCCTTGCAAAGTAACTGTTTCACCCACGTGGGCACTTGATAATTGCCCACAATAGTAAGTTCTTTTCATTAAATAATTTCCTAAGTTTTCTAGTGAGTGGGTTTAGGTAGCAGTCTGATAGCATCAAGCTGCTGTACCCTCGAATTCTGGATCAATGCTTTTGGTTAGCCATTATCCTCGCAAGCTTTTTTTAGATCATCTAAATCTTTTTCCACCGCTTTACGTACAGAATTCATCATTGCCTTTGAAAAAATACTCATAACCTTTGCAAAGAAGCTTAAAGGTGTTGCTTCAAAAAGCATATTCACTTTAGTTGCGTCACCTTCAGCTACGAAGTTAAAAGTTGTTAGGTAACGAGCGCCATGCGAATTAGCTTGTAGTTGATAACTGCTGCTGGGTTCAAAGGCTACAACTTCCATCACCTCTGTAGCTTCTCGACCCCAAAATACCCTTGTTTCCTTAAATCTTGTCCCTTTACCTATAGTTCCCTCAGTTAACATTTCTACTTTCATAATATCAGAGACCACTTCAGCAGCATTTTCAAAGTTTGCTGCTTTAGCAAAAACAATTTCTTGAGGAGCGTTAATAATCTTTTCAACTGTTACAAAAGCCATAATATTTCCTCCAAATATATCTTATAAAAAACTTTTGCCAATAAGAAATACTATAACGTTTGGCTTCATCCCATTCAAAGCGCATATGACATTGTATAATATGGGAGTTAAGTTGATCAGTAAAAGTCCATCTAGCCCCCACTGTTTCCATGCAACACATCACACATCCTTTCTGAACTGTGATTCGTGCAATTCTATTTGTAGGATCTGATTTTACAGAGACAATAAATATTAGGAACAAACCAAAAAATCGGTGAAATCCCTAAATCAGGTGAATCATAGTTCAAACAACGAAGGGAAATGAATTGTGATGTCTGAACTATGATCTTTGTGATTATGTTGATGACTATGATTTCACAGTGCCAGACAGCAAATATAAGAACAAGTCGTTTCCATGCAGCACATCACACATCCTTTAACAAATCGAGAAATACAGATGTGCCACATCATAGTGTATTATTTATTTTTTGCTGTGCGTGCATATAGGTACGTAGCAAAGCATTGATTTCACTTTGATAGCCCTTGTCCTGCGAACGAAACCATTCCAGTACATCCTTGTCAAGATGTATATTTATTTGCTCTTTTTTAGAGGGTGCTCTAGAACCATATTTGATTACAGCACGTGCAAATTCTTCTGGAGTCGCTTCAGGAACTTCGGAGGTGTCAATATCTTCATCATTCATTTTTTGTAATCTATCCCAATTAGTAAAGCTGCTGGAAATATTGCTGTTCATATAAAGTAGCCTTTCGCATGGAAATAAGACGGATTGTGGATTTTCTAACAAAAGCAACCATCAAAATTGTTAGAGTTGTTATGGATTTATATCCCTTCAATTCTTTTTCAAAAAGGTTCAAATAAGGAAAAGAACAATGTCTATTATGGAGGTAGATATGTATTGGAAATTGTTAGTGTGTTTTTCCTGTTTAGTTGTTTTTATAGGTTGTTCTGACAGCAACCAAAAAACGACTCCCACAGAGGTTGCTTACAACCAACGTGTAAGCATTAAGATTCCTATAAACTCACCCACAATAACCAAAGTTTCTTTTGAGGTTGGTGGTCATAGTGTGGACTTTGATGGTGAGGCTCTTAGCAGATTGAACCTTGAACAGCAAGGTAATAATCTTGCTTTTACTTTTCCTCATTTCCCTGCTGCTTTTTCACCTTTGATACTTGAATTAACAGAAGAGTCCTATGAGCGAGGTCCTATAACTGTAACATTTGCAGATGCAGAGAATAAGCCTATCACTAGTCAAATATATGCTCCTTATGGTAGCGTTGTCACCAGCGAGGTAAATACATTATTTGAGGGAGTTAACAGTGAACAAGAGTGTGAAGATGTCGCCTTGAGTTCGCTGGATGATGGTGTGATTATTAAGAGCTTAGCCTACACTGAGGGAGTATGCTTTGCAAATCTACGTGTGGAAAGCAATAATGTTACACAGATCCTTAGACTTTTAAACAAAAGGACACTAGAAACCAGCAATAAATCAATAACTACTATTGCTAGTAGAAATGTACGTTTAGGTTTGAATAATGGTTCTAACGGTTATGATCCTACCTGTGACCAAATAGCAAAATGGCTTAAGCCTGCTAGCAAAAATTACAACAGAATATATCAGGATACACTTTTGCAAAAAACTAGTAATCAGACTAGCTTAGAAGGTAAAGGAGTTACTGTAGTGCTTATTGGGGGAGGCGTAAGTACAAAATACCTTTCTGATAGTGCTAAAAATAAGGTTGTTGCTGGATATAACTTCATTGGCAAAGATTCTAGTGATACAAATGATAATTTTCGATGTGCTAATGAATCTGGGGAATATGAATTTATAGGACACGATACCCATATTGCTCAAGTTGTTCATGATCTTGCGCCTGAGGCTGCTATTATGCCACTTAAAGTTTGTGGAAGTGGTGATGATCCTGATGATATAAGTAATAGCTCTTGTCCTTCAGATAAAATTAGCCAGGCCCTTTTATATCTAGCAAAATTGGAAAAGCAAGGGAACGCTAGTAACAAGGTTATTGTAAATCTAAGTTTAGGTGGTCCTTTACCAGATGAAACTATGTTTAAAATACTTGCACAAAGCACTAATGAATTTTTAGTATTAGCCTCTGCCGGCAACCACCCTGACATTCCCGAACACTACCCTGCTGACTATGCCTTTGAACTAGACAATGTGCTATCAGTAGCTGCTACAGGTCAGAATAACAACGGTTGGGAACTTGCCCCCTTTAATAGAAAACACACCCTAAAAGCACCTGGAGTTAACCTTTGTCCTGAAAGCTATAGCAATGTTGACTTGGAGGAATGCCCTGTACCTTCTGATGCCTCTCCTTATGGGGGATTAACAGGTACTTCCTTTGCTGCTCCTGTAGCTACAGGGTTGGCTGCGCTTTATGCTGAAGATACGCCACTAAATCAGATCCCTATTCGGTTGCTTTCTTATCTTTTAAATCCATAATCTATAGGGAGCACATGGGGGACTTACCTTGATAAATCCCCCATTTCCATACAACACATCCTTTAACAAATCGAAAAGTACAGGTGTGTCATATCACCGTGTAGGGGCGTATTGCAATACGCCCCTACCAGCGTAAATAAGCCATGCTGTTTCTGTGCGATACATCCCTTGTGCCTGAACCGTGATTCGTGCGATTTTATTTGTGGGAATTGTTCGTGGTCGTTTTTTATTCCGTGAGGATTGTTTTTTGGTTTTTTGTTGCGTGTAGAGACGCGATTAATCGCGTCTCTACGCACGGTTTGTGGGGTGTTTGGTTTTGGTTATCAGCCAAATACCCATTACCATTTGATTCAATTAATGCATATTACACCGTAAGAACCTATTTGTTCGAAAAATTTGCCTATCCACTAATTTTGCTTAGGAATCTCTAAAAGCAATTTGTCGTAAACATTATCCCCGCCGGAGGTAGAGACAAGAGGCAGGCTCTGTGCATGATGTGTCGCTAAACCTGTAGCTGATGCAGCAGCAAAGGAAGTGCCAATCAAGCCTCCATGTGAAATAGACCTGTTATTAAAGTCGCACTCATCAACATCATGAGTTGCTGGACAAAGGTTTACTCCCGGAGCTTGTAAATTAGCTTTTTCTCTATTGATTTCATTAGCGTTTTGCCAACTATTTTTAGGGCCTTTACGTCCTGTAGCTCTTACAGAAAGTAAGTTGGACAAAGATGTGTAGGCATACTCCCCTTTATCTGCTGAAATTTTGGCTTTACCAGCAGGATTAAAAGCATAGTCAGCAGGATAGTGCTCAGGAATATCGGGTTTATTGCCTGCAGAGGCTAATACTAAAAACTTAGGACAACTAGCACAACTTGGGCTACCTTCTTGGATTTTGCTATGTAAGGTTTCATCGGGTAGGGGACCACCTAAACTTATGTTTACAATTACTTTGCCACTAATCTGCCCCTTTGTCTGCAAATCGTTTAGGTAATTAAGGGCATCTATGATATTGTTTGTAGCACAGCTACCCCTATGATCACAAACCTTAAGGGGTAAGATCTGAATTTGTGGCTCTTCAGCTATTCTTTGCAGAATCTGTCCTTCTTTAGCTACATCTTGAATAATTTGGGCAATATGGGTATCATGGCCAACCCAAATCAACTCCTCAGAATCAAGTGTGGAATCTGGGTCTGGGCATTCAAACTCATCATAAATGTCGTTAATATCTACATTTAGGTGATCGTTATTATTATTAGGATCATGGTCTTCACTAATGAAGTTGCGTGCATGGGGAGAGAGCCAAGTTTCATTTTTTACATCTTCTTCACCTTCAAATTCTTCAGGATTTTTTCCTACACCCCCTCCAATAAGAACTACTGTAACTGGGTCTAGTGTTCGAGATGGACTTTCTGAAGGGGTAATGAGCGAAGCAAGGTGAGTTGCAACATCGCTTTCTGATGATCTAGCGTAATTGTTGCTAAATGGTTTAAGCCAGTTTTTTGTTTGGTCGCAGGTGGGGTCATAACCATTATCACCATTATTGGCATTTAGAATAATATTTCTGTTAACAAGAGCTTCTTCATCTCTAACTTTAACATCCCTTAAAAACTTTATTACCTCTTCAGTATCATGTTCTTCTTCTATAAAGAGACTCACAAGGCAATTAATGCTACTATCCTTATATGCTCCTAACTCATAGTCGTTTTGAGTTTCTTCAGATGCGTCTGGTTCATTACCCTTTTCGGTTTCTTTATAGGTTGTAGAGTTTATACTTATCTCCTCATATCCTCCCTCAGAGAGTACATCTTTTATGGATTGTTCACAATTCTGCTGACTTTTGTTCTCATTTTTAATAGAAATATTTATTTCGCCAGTAACAACACTCCCATAGGGTATGTATTCTCTACTAGCAATAGATTTATCATTTTCATCAAAAAATTCTACGATAACAGAATCTCGTTCATACTTATCGGCTGATAATTCAAGTATAAGAGGCTCAAAGGAGGCTGGAAAGTGGGGAAAAGTAAAAACAATGCCACCGTCAGGAAGGTCGCTCAGTTGTAGTTCCTGTGGCTCTTCATGAGAGTCATAGTGTATTTCCCCTTTAGGGTTTACATGTATAAAGCTAGAAGAGTCGCTTTGGTTCTGCTCACGTACAAAATCCACACTTTGTTTTTGATCTTGGTTTGTAGAAGAACTATTAGGTGTAAAAGAAACTTTGCTTATAGTCCTAACTTGCAAACTTTCATCCTCAATCCTTACACGTTGATTGTAAGCAACTTCCTCTGCTTCTAAATCCCCACCTTTATCATCCCCTGTTCCTGAATCATCTTGTAAAATTCTTTCAATCTCTTTGACTCTTACATCTATCTCTGCAATGCCTTTATTTATCTCATCAACATTGACCTCTAATGCTTGAATCCTTTTATCTATGCTTTCAAGCTTTCCTCCACCATCCCAAATGAAATAGACACCAGCTGCCAAAAGTGCTATTACAGCAAGGGTTCCTAAAAAAGTAACTGCTGCTTTCATATAACATCCTTTCTTTAAGCAAGCTAAAGCTTATTTTAGCAATTTGAGTGCTATGTAATTACCCAAACATAACAAAACTTAAACCTTGCTAATTAATCCATATAGAGTTTGCCCTATTAATATTAAAAGGGATGACATAGGTAAAAAGTAAATTTGCTATAGCATTTCAGGTTTCTAGCACCATCCTCTAAAGATTATTAGAGTCAGCTCTATATTATGAGCAATATATAATAAACCATCACCAAAGATCAAGCGATTCTGATTTTTTACTGTTTTTTACTCAGAGGTTGTTGGTTTTAACCCTTTCTCTATAGTGAAAATGGGAGGTTCTCTCTTTGGTAAATCCCCCCTAGCCCCCCTTATTAAGGGGGGGGAGATAAGAAGTCCCCCTTAACAAGGGGGATTTAGGGGGATTTGTCTTCGCGAAATCCAGCCTAGTGCTAGATAAGCACATAACCGCATTACAAAGCACAACTAATCTTTTGGCAAACTCCTTCAAATTTTTCATGCACCTCTACATTACTAAACCTTATTACTCGCAAACCATGACTTTCTAATACTTGAGTCCTTTCTTTATCTCGAGCTTTACCCTCAAGCGTAAAATGTGTTTCCCCATCTACTTCAATTACTAATTTGCTTGCAGCAATGTAAAAATCCACTATAAAATTACCAATTGGCCTTTGACGGAGAACTCGAGTAGGCAAATGACGTAAGTACTTATTCCATAATTTACTTTCTGCAGGTGTCAAGTTTTTACGAAGCTCACGCGCACGTTCAACCAAGGCACGATTGTAGGGAAGGTGTCGGCCCATAAAGTTACAATAGCATAAACTTAGATTTGTGCTGATCTTTTCTGTGATTGGTAAACACTAGGTGTCCTTATTTTGGCAAATCCCCCCTAGCCCCCCTTACTAAGGGGGGAATAAGGAAGTCCCCCTTA
Source organism: Trueperaceae bacterium (assembly GCA_965224855.1). Lineage (GTDB taxonomy): Bacteria > Deinococcota > Deinococci > Deinococcales > Trueperaceae > CBDCVN01. Next base: position 348,624 of record CBDDAI010000002.1, read on the forward strand.
ACAAGGGGGATTTAGGGGGATTTGCCCTTGCGAAATCCAGCCTAGTGCTAATTGAGTAATATTGCTGCTTAAGCTCGAGTAGTTATGACATTATCTGCTTTATAGGGAATAATTTCTTGGATGCTTTCTTCTGCTTTAAGTTTTGCAATATCTAGCTCATAGGCATTTTGAAGTCTTAGCTAGAACTTAGGACCTGTACCAAAGAACTTACCAAGTCTTAGAGCTGTATCAGCAGTGATGTTGCGATTACCATTTAGGATTTCATAGATCCTGTTGGCAGGTACTTTGATCTTTTCAGCAAGTTGTGCTCCGTTGAGTCCAATCTCTTCTAATTCATCACTAAGAATTTCTCCAACATGTATGGGATCTCCAAATTTATTCATTAGTCTGTCCCTTCCTAGTGGTAATCCACAATTTCAACGTTGTAGGGTTCGCTATGCCAGCTAAAACAAATGCGGTATTGGTCATTGATATGTATGCTGTATTGTCCTTCTCTATCACCAATTAGACTTTCTAAGCGGTTACCGGGAAGCTTTTTTAGCTCGTCTAATTCTTCAGCAACATCTAAAATTCTTAAGCGTTTTTCTGCTTGCCTCTCAATGCTAGAAAAGCGTTTGACGAAATCAGAGGAATGAACACACTACTTTATCAAGTATCAAAAAGGTCATCCAGTCTTAGTGAGTCAAGGTTTGCAGAATTTTCGATGTTTTTTAGCGCATCTTTGACTTTGATCAAAAGGTTGGTTCTTTTCTGTATTTTATATAGCCTCTCCAACTTTTCTAGCAGCATCTGTACATATCGAGTGTTATTTGTTGTTGTTAAGGCTTGACCTAGTTTATGCTTCAATAGTCCTTCATAGTATTTTTGAAGTTGTTTCAAACGATCAATATTGCCACTTTGCTGTATTAAATCAAGGGCAACCTCCATAGTGTCAACATCATTATTCATGTCAGCAAGGTGCATCATTGCTTGTCCTTGAACCAAAAATTCCCCTGCTTTATGGGCAACATCTATAGCCTTATTGAAGCAATGTATGGCTTCTTTAACGCGCTTTTGCTTAGAATAAACGAATCCTAAATTCAACTGAATGCGAGCAGTCATATCATGTACATTAACTTCTTGAGCAAATTTACTGGCTTGAAGATAATAACTTTCAGCCTTACTCCAGTTTTGGCGGCGCTCCCACAGCAAACCAAGATTAAGCAAAATACGAGTACTTAGCAAAGGATTATCTCCTAATTCATCAAGAGCTTCTAGGGCTGCTTGATAAGCTTGTTCAGCATCATTACTCCACCTCTCCACAGAAACAGCATCATCACTTTTCTCCGCCAACTTATCCAGTGATATAGCATAGTTATTTAAAGCACCCACCCAGCGCTGCTTATCCTCTTTTGCCTTGTAAAGGCTAGCAGCTTTTTTAAAACAAGACGCACCCTCTAAAAAGTCTTCTTTAGCATTTGCAATATAGCCCAAAGTATTCATAGCCGTAGCCTTAGCCCACAACCACTCCAACCCACTTTCGCTAGCAACCTCGGCAGCTTTCTCGGCTTCTTCTCTTTTCCCACAACGCCAAAAGAGCACGGACATTAGAGCAACTACATCTGGAGTGTACAAACTTTCATCCATTGTTTGTAAAAGATCTATAGCTTGTTTATAGAGCCCTTTGCGCTCTAAAGCATAGGCTTCTAGAAAATATAGATTTGGATCTGGCTCTATCCCTAAAGCCCTTTCCACTATGCGCATATCAGTTAGAAGCTCAGCAGCTTCTGCAAACTGTGTTTTGTCTATCAAAGCTTTTGCTTGCATAGCAAAAGCTTGCCTTGCTGTAGGCATATCGCCAATGCCACCAAAACTCTGAGTCCTTTTAAACACTTGATAATAAATGGGAAAAGCTTGTTCTGCAGGAGTTGCTTTTCCTAGCTTTAGCAAAAGTCTGGTATGCTCTGCTGGGCGTTTAGTGAGCCAGTCTTGGGCTAGATCTTTGGCTTTAAGCTGCATATTCACGTCAATAAGACCAGCTAGTATTAACTCTTCCCTAGCTGCTTCAAGTTCACTGGCAGAAATCCTTAAAGCAGCACGTGCTATGCCAAAGTGGGGCGAATTTTGCAAGGATAGGATTAAAAAGACCTTTAGTGCTACAGAAGAAAGCTCTTCTAAAATTTCTTTGCTCTGGCGAAATACCACAGAAGCATCGCCATGACTCACTGCTAATAAGCTTTGTAGTTTCGACAAAAGTTCTGGCTCTGCTTCAGAAGCCCCAGCCAAATCTTGGGCACGTTCTGCAAAGCGTCGTGTATCGTTTAGGTTATTTTTGACCAAGGCCTGTTCAGCCAGTTTAATCATAGCTTCTCTAGCTTTATTGGCGAAAAACTCTTGCTTAAGAATAACCCAGTCACAAAGTTCAGAGGGTAAGTCCAAGTTGTCCCATGATTTGTTTAGATTGTGTAAAAAAGGGGCTTTATAAAGTTCTATTGCTTTTTCTAGTTCACTAGCTTCTAAAGCTTTTAGGAAATTTAGAGCATCACAGCCTATTAGAATAGGTAGAGGATTAACACCAGCTTTTTCAGGAACAACCCCTTTAATACCTTCTTTTTTGAACTTGTTTAATAGCACAGAAAGGCTAACTAACTTCTTTCGCATGGCTGCTTTATCTTTAGAGTCGCCTTTCCAAAATAAATTAGCTAAGGCATGACGGTCCTGAGGGCCTTCAACAGCCAAATAAGCAAGCAATAAAAGTGGTTTAGGTCTTGAAAAGTCATGACCTTCCAAGTGGACCTCTCCCAAGGTCATAAGGCGCATCGTTATTAATTATAACCTATTAAAAGCTTTGGTACTTCCATCAGGGGAAATATAGGGAAACACGCAAAAGGGTAGGCACATGGGGCTACCCCCTACAGGGTTGATTTTTATCGGACCCTAGGAAGAAATCTGTGTGCTTGCCCTTATTCTGGTTCAAAAAACCCGTTTGTGTTTGGAAAACATTATGGATTAGCACTAATGTTCAATTAGATGTGAGATAACAAAAACCCTTGTTAAAATGTGTTAAACGTGCGTTAAACACTGTCCCTTAAGCTTTATTACATAGCATCGTACGGGCTATAAAGGATTTAAGGGAATTTGCAATGCTTGGGTACAAAGAAGGCAATGCATAAGGTCATAAGGCTCAAGGTAAAAGGTTAATGCTCGGGATAAAAGGGGCGATGCTTATAAAGAAGGTTTAACTTTTAAGAAGAGGAGGATAGTACTTTCGGGATAAAGAGGATAATGCTTATAAGGTTTGAGGTTTTAAGATTTACTTTCAAGGACGGGGCTAACCCTGCGGGATAAAGAGGATAATGCTTATAAGGTTTGAGGTTTTAAGGTTTACTTTCAAGGATGGGGCCAACCCTACGGGATAAAGAAGGCAATGCTTTCTTATAAAGGTTTAGAAAGGAAAAGGTTTAATGTCTAAAGACATAAGGGTACAGTTGAAGAGAATGAGTTTTGGAGGATACGAGCAAGCACAGAACAGTTTATCCTTACTAACTCTAACCAAGCTGCTAATTTGCAATACATTGTTTAACACATTCATTACTAAGGAATTTTAAAGGCTAGAAAAGCCCAGCGGGCATTTCAATTAGGAGGTCAAATATGATAAGGGTTGTTACTTGCTTAGGTTACTTACTTTTAGGAACTTTATCCTATACCCAGAATAATCAGTACTCAATTTTGCACAGGCTTGAAGGCAGTTATGCCTCAGCAGTTTCTTTCGGCTCGGTGGTAGATATAAGTGCTAACAAAGCTATTGTAGGAGCACATCTTGATGGTAAAGATCAAAGCTGCCTTTACATCTTTCAGAAAGAGAATAACCTTTGGGAACAAGTTGCTGAACTTTTCCTAGATAATAGTAATTTTTTTGATGAGTCAAGCATAGCAGCAGCCATAGATAATAACGTTGCTGTTGTGGGATTGCAATGGAGTGATGTTAATGATAGTGCTGCACAAGGCATTGCTTACGTTTTTGAAGAGGGGAGTACTTGGCAACAAATAGCTGAACTTACCCCTGATGATGGCCAAACCGGTGATCTTTTTGGGAGTTCTGTGGCATTGAGTGGTAATACCATCATAGTTGGTGCACAGGGCATGAATACTAAAGATGATGGGGAGGCACAAGGAGCTGCCTATATTTTCACTAAAAAAGCAGGTACTTGGCAACAAACTACCAAACTGCAGGCAGGTACCAACAAAACATTTGATAGTTTTGGCAGTGCTGTGGCTATTGACGGTAGCATTGCTGCAGTAGCCGATAAGCTTTATGGGGTTGATGGCAAAGACGCTTTAGGAGCTGTATATGTATATAAGGAGCAGGGAAATAATTGGACTCATATTGCTACTCTCACTGCTGAAGACGAAAAGGTAAATTCTAGCTTTGGTAGTGCTGTAGCTATAAATGGCAATACTATAGTTGTAGGGGCAGAGGGCTATAACTATGGTAATCAAGTATCTCAGGGTGCTGTTTACATTTTCAAGTTAAAAGATAGTGGATGGGGTTGGGATAATAAGTGGGAACAGGTTGCTAAGTTGGTGGCACAAGATGGTGAAGGGGGAGATCATTTTGGTAGCTCAGTGGATATAAGTAACAATAAGCTTGTGGTAGGGGCATACCTTGACAATATTGGCCCAAGTGGATTTTTTCAGGGCTCTACCTACATTTTTGAAGAGAGATTTGAGGGCTGGGAGCAGCTTACTAAACTAACGATTGAAGATGGTGCTAAAGGGGATAACTTTGGTAATTCTGTGGCAATTAGTGGCGAGACTATTTTTGTAGGAGCGCATTCTGCAGATGTTAATGGCAAAGTGGATAAAGGAATGGTTTATGCCTTTACGGCACCTTCATTACAAATCACTGAATTTAAGGAAAGGATTCAAAGTTACTAAGATGTTTCAAAGACTAAAAAGACCTTTTAGAAATTACTTATTCTCAAAGCAAATCCAACCAAGCCTTGAGATGAAAACACTACCCAGAAAAGGAGTTACACTCATGAATAAATTATTTATAATTACATTAATACTTTCTGCAGCTATCACTTCATTTGGCTTTGCCCAAAATCCTGCTTCCCATGAAGCTATAGTAAGACAGTACATAATTGAGTTTTGGGATAGGAGTAACGTTGCAGTAGCTGATGAGGTACTGGCCTCTCAAGCAGTTTTAATTTCACCTGATGGTGTTTTTGAAGGTATAGAAGCTATAAAATCATTGCATAGCACCTATGCAGGAGCTTTCTCTGACTTGAACTTTACTATCAATAAGGTAAGTGTCAAAGATGATGTGGAAGTTGAATGGACTTTAGCAGGCACTCACGATGGTGAAATCTTGGGAGTTGCACCAACTTGGCAAACAGTTGAACTGCAGGGTATTAGTGCCTATGAACTTGAGGGGAATAAGATAGTCAAGGAAATCAAAGATTATGACCAGCTAGACTTTTTAGAACAGCTTGGAGTAGTACTCGAGGCTTCAGAAGCTGAGGAAGCATCTGCAGAGAGCACTCGTACTTTGGGCTCGAGGCGGTATGGCAGATAATTTGTAAACATAAAACTACTTTTGTCCTACCTCACTTCTTATAGTGAGGTATTTTTATCTTCAATATCAAGGTTTGGTAGCGTCCCGTCACTCAAAATGCTTTCCACACGAAATCATCAGGATTTCTAAGTGTAGTAATGGTATCACCAATAGAAAGTGCTAGTAAACCTCGCCTTGATAAAGCTGTGATTAAACTTTGATCTAAATGTGGAGATGACATTGCCCCTATGATAGTAATCTTTTGATCTTTGTACTCAGGAATATAATGACGAAATTCTTCTAGAGTTTGCAAAAAGTCAGTAATGTCTTCAGGTGTAAGATTACTCTTTGTTTCATTGACAAGTATATAATCACCATCTTTTTCTAATTCTACTAGGGCATCAAACTCTTGGCTTTCCTTAGTAATTGCATGTTTCTTCTTAATGCGTACATTAATGATTAATTCACTGTCTTTGGGCAAATGAGTGACTTCAAGAAAGATCCTACCAAGGCTAGGAGCTACCAAATCTTCAACTACAGTACCCAAGCGCCTTGATAAGCCTCCTAATTGCCTATTTAATTCTTTTTGGCTTTCCCTAAGCTCCTTTTGGCTTTCTCTAAACTCAGCCTGACCTTCACTAAGTTCTTTCCTAAGTTTAGCAAATCCTTGTTCCATCCTCTTATTAGATTCATCTTGTGACTTTCTGAGTTCAGCAAACCCTTGTTCTATCCTCTTATTAGACTCATCTATGCTAATGCCTAATTTGAAAACTAAATCCTCTAGCTTTTCTAGATTGTTCTCAGTTTTAGTAACTCGTTTTTCTAAAGTAGCTGTTGTCAATTTTTACCTCCTCTAACCAAGGAATTTGTTTGCATAGCATAGCATATACTTAACAGTATGTTCCAAAGAGTAATGCTTTAAGTTCTATTGCTACATAGAGAATGCTACCTAATCAGTAAAATAGGCAACTACACCACAGTTTTCAAGAGCACAATATCTAACTTTTTTGACCAATAATATCTTCTAGTCTTGTTATTTTGTCTTTAGATAAAAGCTCTAGCAATCTTGTATTGATCTTATGTAGCATAAAAGGTCCTTCATAAATGAACCCTGTATAAACCTGTACTAACGAAGCTCCTGCTTTCAAGCGCTCATAAACATCTTCTGCAGTAAAAATTCCTCCTACAGAGATCAGTTTTAGCTTTGAGCCTGAATTCTTGTAGGCATAGCGCAAAAACTCAACTGAGAGATTTTTAAGTGGTGCCCCTGATAAGCCACCTGTTTTATTGGTTAAGGTTTTTAAACCTACTCTACTTGTTGTTGTGTTGGTAAGAATAAGCCCAGAAATATTATAAGTAGTACAAAGTTCTATTATATCATCAAACTCTGACCAAGAAAGGTCTGGCGATATTTTAAGTAGCAAAGGCTTAAGGCTAGCTACAAAATTGCTAAGAGTACTAAGCAACTCTGCTAGATATTCCTTGTGCTGCAATTTGTGCAAGCTTTCAGTATTTGGTGAACTAACATTAACTACAAAATAGTCACCATAATCAAAAAGTTGTTTGAGGGAATCTAAGTAATCCTTACTAGCCTCCTCTAAAGGGGTAACTTTAGATTTGCCCAAATTAATTCCTAAGGGTACTAGCGTTTGAAGCTTTTGTGTTCTTAGTCGATGAGCAATAGTTTCAGCACCTTCATTGTTAAAACCAAAACGGTTAATAAGGGCTTTATCTTTTTTCAAGCGGAACAAGCGTGGTTTAGGATTACCCTTTTGTGGATGAGCTGTAATACTGCCAACCTCAATAGCTCCAAAGCCAAGAGCTTGCCATGCAGGGATTGCTCGAGCATTTTTATCAAGCCCTGCTGCTAGACCTATAGGGTTAGGGAAGCTTAGTTCAAGACACCTTATTTCTAATCTAGGATCATGAAGCTGGCACTTTGCGCTTATGGATTTGAGTATCCTACTATGCTGGGCTGACCAAGCTAACGTTCTTATAGTAAGATTATGAATATATTCAGGATCAAAAGAAAAAAGTAAAGGGCGAAGAAAATTCTTATACACCTAGAGTGATCCGTGTACCTGATTTATTTTGCAAAGCTAGCAATAAATTCTCAGATTTTCGACCATCAGTAATTATTGCAAAGCTAGCCCCCTTTTTGAGAGCGTTAACAGCAGCCTCAACTTTAGGGATCATGCCACCTACTATTTTTCCCTGTTTAATGCGAGCGTCTATATTTTTGGCCGAAATTTTGTCAATGAGACTAGTGCTATCTTCAGGGTGATCTAATATTCCACTTACATCACTTAAAAAAATTACTGGCGCAGTTAGTGCACCAGCTACTGCACCAGCTACACTATCACCATTAACATTTAGAATACCTCTACCTGTTTCAGTAGCAGCTAAACAAGCAATTACCGGCGTTAGTTTTAGCTCCAATAAACTCTTAATAAATCCAGTGTTGACTTTAGTTACATCTCCTACAAACCCCAGCCCCTCTCTCTGTTTTGCTAACAGTAAGCTATTGTCTCTACCTGTTAAGCCTATGGCCTTGCCAATATCTTGGGATAATATTTTATTAAGCTGTGTTAAAACTTGCTCAATGATAGATATACTTTCTAGTGTTGTCTTGCGTAAACCCTGAACAAACTCACTGACAATTCCTTGTTTTTCCAAAGCTTTCTTAATGAAAGGCCCTCCACCGTGAATAACTATAGGTTTTTGCCCTTCTTTAGCAAGTCTGGCAATGTTTTGAGCCATTTGTAATCTTAAGTCTTCATCTATCATTACGCTGCCACCATATTTAATCACAACCATAATCCCAGTTCCACTTCTATTTTCTACCTTGGAAGTATGTTAGAAATCTTAGGAAAGAAATAACGCAGAGCGTTTGGGCATGCATTCCGAAACAGAGTTTCGGAACGAGGGGAGCAATAATTTTGGTAATTCTGCTATAACTTTGCGTTGTCGTATTAAATAAGCTTCAAAAAACTATATATATCGTTTTCAGGTACTTCCTGTATATCCCCACTCTCTAGGTGCTTAAATTGATAAACCTTCTTCTCGCGCTCGTAGCTACCACGCAAAGCAGCAAAAGTTGCTCCAGAGCGATTAGCCTCTTTCAGTCCTTTAGTAGGGTTACGTTTTGCATAAGCATATTCTACATGGAAGTTGTTGCGTAACTGCAAGGCTAGCTTAGTGATCTCCATTATGGCTTCTTCATCCAGAGGCACTAAAAAAAGCAAAGGACAATTAGGCTCAGGAAAGGTAACTTGCTCTTCTTGTAAGGCATCTATAACCCTTTCAACCCCAAAAGCCCAACCTACACCTGGCACCTTAGGTCCTCCCATACTTTCTACCAAACCATCATAGCGTCCACCACCACACAAGGCTGACTGTGTTCCGATAGCGTTATGGTGAATCTCAAAGGCACTACGGCAGTAATAGTCAATACCACGCACAATGCTATCATCTACTAAGAAAGGGATTTCCCAAGTAGCTAGATAGCTTTTCACTCCTTCAAAATGGGCTTTAGCCTCTTCGTTTAGAAATTCTAAAGGACGTTTTAAATCCTTGATTACTGCTTGATCAGCTTTTTCTTTGCTATCTAAAACTCGCATAGGGTTAAGTTGTAAGCGTTTTTGACTAGCTTCGCTCAATTTATCTTTTATAGTTTTAAGTTCATCATATAAGTATTGATTGTAGCGAACCCTATCTTCAGGGTCTCCTAAAGAACCAAGTTTCACTACCATATTTTTAATGCCACATGCTTTTAAAACCTCATAGAGCAAAGCTATGGCCTCTGCATCTATAAGAGGTGTACCCAACCCAAGAAATTCACAATTAACTTGGTTGAACTGCCTAAATCTACCTCGCTGGGGCTTTTCGGCACGAAAGATAGGCCCTTTAGAGTATATTTTTATAGGGGAGCGCTTAGTGTACAAACCATTTTCAATAAAAGACCTTATGACCCCAGCAGTAAATTCAGGTCTCAGTGTTAACGTTCTGTTACCAGCATCTACAAAACTATACATTTCGTGTTGCACCACAAGGTCAGAGGACTCGCCAACAGATTTTGTAAATACCTCACTATATTCAAAGATTGGTGGGGTTATTTCTTGTACACCAGCTCTGGTTAAAACCCTTTCAGCAACATCAAAGACAAAGCGCCACTTGGATTGCTCTGTGGGTAGAATATCAAAAGTACCTTTAACTGCTTGCAGTTTCATACTAATACAGGAAAAGGTTTATATATACTCAAAATGGGTTAGAATCGAGCATTTTTGTAAACATCATATCTTCGCTAAGGGTTGTCCAGATACTAAGTTTCTTGGAGAAACTTAGTATCTTTCCGTTTATGGATATTTATGTCTGAGTGTTTAATACAAGTTAGCGGGTAAAGCGTTACTAGTTGCACCATTTACCACTACATAGGCATAGCCATACCCTGCTTCTAAGGGCACCTTATTAATGATTATTTTAGAAGGTGACCACACATCAGGGGCCACACGAACACCACCCCTGCCATCTATGTCGGCACCTAATACTACGTAGCTATCTACTCCTGCTCCTCTTTGACCATCACCAAAATAACGTCCTTGCAATACTAAAGCTCCATCAGTAGTTTGTGGTACAGTAATTGATAAGAGTGTGGGTTTAATCTCAGTACTTAACTCTGCTCTGGGGGCACAAGCACTAAGAAAAAGTACAAAACAAAAACCAGTTATTATTAATGTGTGTTTCATTGAACTCCTTAAGTATACATTTCTTAATTAAAGTATAGAATAGTCCACTTAAGCAAAGACGTGTGGGTTTTCATAATCTGGCCAAGTTCCAAGAATGGGTGTATGATCGCTTTCTAAAAAACTAACCAGTGTTGTAAAGTTTAAGGTATAAGGATGTGTTAGCATGAACTGGTTCTTGATCTTAGGTATAGTTATCCTTGTAGTGATTATACTGGGAATTTTCTTCACTGGAAGTAAAGACGAAGAAACCCCATCTTCTCCTGTGCCTATTTTAGAAGATGAGGACGAGCTTGGAGGAACAGATGAAGAAGGTGAGACAGCAGATGAGTATGAATTTGGCTAGGAGTTTTGTTGCAAGACGTCATAAATTTTATAATAGCTAAGAAACAAACTCAGGCTCATAGTAAGGTTGAGTTAGAAAGTTTCATTAATAGCTATCTTGCTGGTAATATACCCAGTTATCAAGTTTCAGCTTGGCTAATGGCAGTGTGCTTACAAGGTATGACTGTTGAAGAAACTGTGAACTTAACTGAGGTTATGGCAGCTTCAGGAGATATGTTGGATTTGTCAAGCCTACCTTGTACTGTAGATAAGCATTCTACAGGTGGGGTTGGTGACAAGACTAGCCTTGTGCTGGCTCCCTTATTAGTTAGTTGTGGAGCAACAGTAGCAAAGATGAGTGGTCGTGGCTTAGGTCATACTGGGGGTACTGTCGACAAGCTAGAGAGTATTCCCTATTTCAGAACCGCTTTAAGTGATAAAGAATTTATTGAGCAGGCTCGAGCTATCAACCTAGTAATAAGTGCCCAATCTAAAAACTTAGCACCCGCTGATGGCAAATTATACGCCCTTAGAGACACAACTGCTACGGTAGACTCTTTACCTTTAATCGCTAGCAGCATTATGAGTAAAAAGCTAGCTAGTGGTGCTGAGTCTATAATTTTAGACGTCAAGGTTGGTAAGGGGGCTTTTATGAAGACTATAGCCAATGCCAAAGAGCTTGCCCAGTTAATGGTAAAAATAGGTAGCAGTAGAGGGCGTAATGTAATGGCAGTACTTAGCAGCATGGAAACCCCCTTGGGCTTTGCTGTTGGCAATGCCTTAGAGGTACAAGAAGCTATAAATTGCTTACAGGATAAAAATATACCTGACCTGCGCGAATTATGCCTTACACTTGCTGAACAGCTTCTAAAAACCGCAGGCATCATAAAACCTAGAAAAGACATTGCTAAACTCTTAGATAATGGCAGGGCATATGAGGTTTTCGAGCACTGGATTGCTATGCAAGGTGGGGATGTTAAGGCTTTGGGTAGGCTCGAGCTAGCCCCTAATGAATACACTATGAAAGCACCTCAGAAAGGTTATATTACTGTTGTAGACGCTCTAAAAATTGGTAATGCTGTTAAGGTTCTAGGTGGTGGCCGCTACCAAAAAGAGCAAAAGATTGACCTTGGTGTTGGTGTCTTGCTTCATGCTAAAATTGGCGATTTTGTTTCTAAAGAAGCAGCACTTGTAACAGTCTACTACCGCAACAAGGGGTTTGAGCAAGCTAAAAAGCTTTTAGAGCAAGCCTTTTCTTTCAATGAGCCTCCTACTAAATCACCCTCCCTTATTCTTGGATATGTCCCTGAACCGTCTTTATAGAGTATGCTGTAGCTCATAATGAAAGAAGAATTTACTAGCCAAATAGTTAAACAAGAAGACACTCGAGCCACAATCAAAATAACAATACCTTCTGAGATAGTAAACAAAACTTTTAATGCCCTATATCAAAATTTGGCTAAGCAAATCAATGTTCCGGGTTACAGATTTAGAAGGGCTCCTAAACAAGCAGTGCTCAAAGCAATTGGTGGCCAGAAAGTTTTACAAGAAGATGTTGGTAGTGCTTTAGTCAACTATTACTATCCAAAAGCACTAGCTAAGCATCAACTTGTTCCCATTAATGCTGAGTTTCAAGGGATGAAACCTTTAGAAGGGCAAAATTATACCTTTACTATAAATATTGAGCTTTACCCAGTAGTAAAACTTCCTAAGCTTGAAGATATTGTCATAGAAACAAAAATTGAGCAAGTAACTGATGAAATGTTTAGCCAAAAAATTGAAGATTTACGGATGCAGAATGCTCTTTATATACCTGCAAATGGCCAATCAGCCCAAACACCAGACATAGTTTACCTACAATGGCTAGACGACTCTGAGGAGGGCCTTTTACTAATAGATTTACATACTACACAGCCTGAAATCGCTCAACAATTGGAGGGTAAGAAGATCGGTGAAACTTTCAATTTTTCCCCTACGCCTGACTTTTTAGAAGCATTAAACAAAACTTCTAACTTGTTTGATGGATTACCTTTTTCTAGTCCCCAAGTAACCATTAAGGAGATAAAAACCTGCATACTACCCAAAGTGAATGAGGACTTTGCTAAGATTTTAGGGTTTGACTCTTGGGTCAAAGCAAAAAAGAGTCTTCTCAAAAACCTACGAACACAGCTTAACGAAAAGGGCCTTCAGGCTCAAAAAGATGAGCTATTGGAAAAACTCGCAACTGGAACCCAGACAAAGATTCCGAAGATGCTTATTGAACACCACAAGGAACTTTTACTAGATGAACTTGCTCATAAATTAGCTAAGGAAGGAAAAAATTTAGAAGAACACCTTAATAACTTGAAAAGTGAGCATAAGTATAAAGATTTTGAAGCCCAGCTTGAAGTAGAAGGTATTCAGCAAGCCAAGAAAGATCTAGTTTTAGAAGCACTTGTTAGAGAACTAAACATTACCTTAGGTGAAAAAGAATTTACCAAGAATTTAGAGAGTGTTGCTAATAGTGAGGGTAGCACTGTAAATGAGCTAAAAGAATCTAGGGGTCAAGACTGGCTCAATAACTATCGCTTCTTCCTAACTTGTGAGAAAGCCTTAGAGAAATTAGTAGGGGAGCTTAGTGTATAGAGCTTAAGAAAAACCTTTGTCGGACTCTATATTTCTAATTCTAATCTAGAATAAACCTCTGCTAAACTAAGCTGAACACCTAGACTGGGTAAAGAGAGTATGGTTTCTACATCCTTAAACTCTGTCAGCAACCAACTATCATTAACTTGCCGCTCAAAGACCTCAACATGGCAGTGGTCTTGTGCAACAAGCATATAAGTTTGCAAAGATGGTAAATTACGATAAACAGCAAACTTACCACCTCTGTCATAATCAGCAGTGGAAGGTGATAAAACTTCTACTATAAAAGTAGGGTTTATAAGTGTGTCTTTGTGCTCGTCACTAAAATGCCTCTCACCACAAGTGACCACCACATCTGGGTAGGCATAAAGCCCTAGATGACTAACCAAAACCCGCATATCATTGCTGTAAACTCGGCAGGGTTTCTGCTTCAGTTGCTGCCTTAGCTCTGCTGCTATATTAAGGGTAATTAAATTATGTGCTTCACTGGCACCAGCCATAGCAAAAACTTCACCAGCAAAGTACTCACTCTTAGCTTGGGCCTGACGCTCGTAAGCCAAGTACTCTTCTGAAGTTAGCAGGTTTTTCTCCTCAGCTAGTGCCATAAATCTTAGTGTATTATAAATTAAGCTTATATGTTTACAGTACGAACTCTAAAAAATATTGCAGAAATTCACAAATTACCCCATAGGCTAGTTTATGAGTTTAGTGGTGCAGGAGCACTATTTTTAACATGGCTGCATAGCTTAGCAGGTTCCTCACAAACTGTACTTGAAGCCAGTGACCGCTATGCAAGAGCTTCCCTTATAAGTGTCTTAAACCTTACTCCTGAAAAATTTTCCTCAAGCGAAGTTGCCACAGTTTTGGCTCAAAAAGCATTTAGTAGAGCCTGTGAGCTTGCCAAGCTAGAAAACTTAAATAACAGACCCTTGCTTGGTTTAGCTTGCACGGCCAGTATAGCCACCGATAAGCAGAAACGAGGCCAGCACAGTTGCCATGTAGCTATCTCTGATAACTTGGGGGTAGTATCTTATGAGCTTATCTTAGAAAGAGGGGCTCGAGACAGAGCTGCTGAGGAAGAATTAGTTAGCTCATTAGTACTTAAAGCTCTAACAGAATACTGTGCTTTAGAACCACCTAGCCTATCTCTAATGCCCACAGAAAAAGTTAAAACCCACTTAGAACATTCTGAAACACTAAAGAACTTCGCTCAGGGGAAAAATAGTCATTTAAAAGTTAGTATCAGTGGTGGATTAACACGAGTTAATCAAGTAGAAAATATAGCGATACTCTCAGGCTCTTTTAATCCCTTGCACAAGGGGCATTTGGAGTTGGCCAAAGCTGCACAAAAGCAGCTAGGAAAACTAGTTGATTTTGAGCTGCCCATCATCAATGCTGAAAAAGCAACTATTGATTTAGCTGAAACCTCAAAGCGTGCTCGCCAGTTTCTAGGCAAAGCCAATCTCTACCTTACCCAAGCACCACTTTTTAGTGACAAAACTACGATCTTTTCCAAAAGCACTTTTATCGTAGGTGCTGATACTGCCATTAGGCTATTAGAGACCCGCTTTTACCAAGATAGGGAAAAGCAAATGCTTGCTAGCTTTGATATTTTGCACCAAGCGGGTTGTTGCTTTATGGTGGCAGGAAGATTAGTAAAAGGACAGTTCGTTAGTCTCAAGGATATCAAAGTGCCAGAAAACCTTAAGGATCTATTTCTAGAGTTGCCTGCAGACAACTTCCGCTTGGATATTTCTTCAGGGGAACTTCGTAAACAGCCTCGAGCATAAAACACCAAAAACATCCCAATTCCAGTTATAATCATCCAACTACTAACTATTAGGAAGTAAAAATGTTTATATTACAACAAATCCTTAGTCTAACTCCTAAGTTAGGTTTATTTGGCATTGTAGGAGCTGCTGCATGTGTTGTGGGAGCTACAGCAGGGCAATTTTTTCTAACACCAGAAGAAGAACCACCCCCACCGCCACCCCCACCTACTGCTGCTATTGTTATGCTCTTAGATACTTCAAGTAGTATGAGAGGTGAACCCTTAGCTGAGGTTAAAGATGCAGCTATAAACTTTGTAGAGGAAGAGAACCTTGAGTTAAATCAAATTGCACTCATTGACTTTAATAAAGAGACCACCATACGCCAGCCTTTTACCAATGACCAAGATGCACTCATTAATGCCATATCCAGCTTAGAGGCTGGTGGAGATACTATAATGTCACAGGCATTAGAAGATGCCGTTGGTCTTTTACAAGAGTCAACAGATGATAAGCTTCATATTCTTCTTTTTACAGATGGTCAACCTAGGCCCCCTGACCGTCCAGTAACAATTGCCGCCGCTGAAAATGCTCGCAATGTCGATATAAATATAATTGCTATTGCTACTGGCTACAGTAATCTCAACTTGCTCGAGCAACTAACAGGCAATCCTGAACAAACTTTAGAAGCAGAGGAAGGGAACTTCCTAGCAGCCTTTCAAGAGGCACAGGAAATTATTGAAGAGAGCGTCAAAGTTGAAGGTATTTTTGGTACTACCTCTACTAGTGAAAAAGACATTTTTAAGGATGCTTTAATATTAAGTGCCTTAATAGCACTCTCCCTAAGTACGTTCTTATTAGTTGCTGAGAACACCCTAAGTTTAGGTAGCCGTTGGTGGCAGGGAATACCTTGGATACCCATTGGGGCTATGCTTTTGGGAGCATTTGGTGGCTTTCTAGGTGAGTCTTTTAATAATTTTACAGGAGGCTCGAGGTCTGCAGGCTGGACCATATTAGGAGGGGCTATTGGAGGAATGTTGGGTTTGTCTGACCGCTCGAGGCTAAAAACCCTAAGAGGAATACTAGGAGGAGTGATAGGTGGTTTCCTAGGTGGCGTACTTTTTGACTCTCTACTCACTAATCCAGAAAGTTCCCCTCTTCTCCTGCGTCTATACGGTTTTGCAGTACTAGGCTTTGCTATTGGGCTTATGATTATGTTTACTCAAGAAATCTTTAAAGATGCTTGGCTTTTAGGTACTACTACAGGTACTTATGAAGGAAAGCAATATATCTTGGCTAAACCAGTTGTTACCGTAGGGCGTGCTAACAGAAATGATATAAGCCTTTTCCAAGAAAAAGACTTACCTAAAGTAGCAGGTCAATTTGAGTCTGAAAAAGGCAACTGGTTTTGGTCAGCTGTAGGTAGCGGTGCTGGGATAAAGATAAATGGTATTGTACAAGAACAAGCTGCCCTGACTTCAGGTGATAGATTACACTTTGGTGGCACCGAGTTTATTTTTAGGCTACGAGGACACGAGGAATCAAAAGCTAAGGATATGTCTTGGATACTTAGAGGCAATGACCAAGATTACCCAATTCCCAAGAAGAATAGAGTCTCTATAGGCAAAGCGCAGAATAATGATGTAGTAATTCTAGATGATAGTGTTGCTGGAAAACATGCTGTGCTAGTTTTTTCTAATCAGGGTTTAAAGTTACAGAATCTAGGCCTAAATACTACTATTAATGATAAACCTTTAAAAGTGCTAAACTTCCGTTCATTAAAGCGTGGCGATTTCATTGTGTTAGGCAAGGTTGAATTGGCTCTAGTAATAGAAGGTTTCTAGTAACCATACTCAACAGCTTAATTTCCTAATTCTTCAGTTTGCTGTTCTAAAGATTCAGTAGCCCATTCGACTTCTTGGTAGCAGACGCCTTGACCAGAACTCATGACACGCCTACCATCTAACAGATAAAAAGTAGAAATTCCTCCTTGGTCCTCTTCTATAAGTAGGGTGTCACCTTCAATCTTATAGCGTGCCCAGAAGTCAGTGGTGTTGGGGATGAGAGGATCTAAAGACGTGGCTGTAGCGTAAATTTCTGTTTTTGAATAAAGCCTTCCATTAGGGAAGAAGTGCCACTGAGCTGTATCCCTGTATGTTCCTCTTGAAAAGTTTATAGTATTTTGCTTATTACCAAAGACAATATCAGCAGAGTTTATGGTTTGGAACTGTCCAAAAATATCAAAGGCATAGTACCAAGAAGAAATGTAGGTATAAAGCTCTCCATCGCTAAACACTGTAGCGTTTGCAAAGCCATAATCGGCATTAGGATCAACAGGTACCCCAACCTCAGTAAAACGTTGACCTACTTGTACAGACCCTGTAGGAGCACGAGCAGAATAAGGTTGATTGTTTTTAGCACGTTCAGCATCAACTTGACGAGCTTCTTCAATAACACTAGTTTCTGAGCCGGGCTCGAGTTCGTATACAGAATTAAAACTTTCACCTGATACATTCTGCCCACTAATGGTCATCTTGTTTCCAGAGTGAGTAAATTGAAAGCCCCTAGCACTATCACACCAAGGAGTAAAATTTATAGTGTTGTCACTAACATTAAAAAGGCCTTCTTCATGATGGGTTGTTGGCTCAATATCCGTAAATTGTACGTTTTTGGTGCTATAGTTAAGAAAATAGCGACCATCAGGTAAAAAGTATATTTCCTCAGTTTCAGTATGCCCACTAAATTCGTCTGTAGAATTGTAAACCCACTTACCCACTAAACCAGCAATGTTTACATCCCTATTAGCTATATCCTCTGTTTGAGGAAGAGTGTTTATGGGCTCTCCTAAAGACTCTAATGGATTGGTAGCTAACCTTTTAAGTTCATAATTTGCATCACCAGTAGTTAACTTAAGGTCATCATCTATTAGCACAGCTTCAAAGTCAAAGGGGCTTCCATTAGCGGTAAAGGTGCCAATAAGCTTTTTGGCCTCAAATCTAGCCTCTACAGGATAAGCCTGTCCTTTAAAAGTTAAGATACCCTTGTAAACTCCACCTTCAAGCTCTAACTCTAAAGCAATATCCTGACCTAGGTACTGCCCTACAAATAAGTCGTCTCCTGTACCATTAATAAAGTTAGTAATCCTAGTTAAAACAGTAATATCACCATTGTTATCTGTAAGGCTAAGCTCATCATCAGAGACGCTTGCTGTATAGGCAAGTTTGCTACCATCATCAAAGTCTATAAGTAGCTGGTCGTTGCTTACTCGCCAATTAGCACCGTAGGATTCTTCTTGACCATCAGTGACAATAGACATTAAGGCTCTGCCATTGGACTCGAGTTGGAAGGTAAGTACTGTACCATCACCACTGGCCGTCCAGTGGCCAGCAAAGGCAGGTGGATTCTGTGCTTGACCTAGGCAAGACAAACTTAGGATTACAGCAAGGATAAAACTGAAAAGCTTAAACATATTCACTCCTAACTAAGGTATTTTATCATGAAAGAGTATTATTACAGCGCAACATTGTTTGAAAAGGCCTTTTACACCATACGGTTGCAAAAAATCATTTAAAGAAAACACTGTATTCATCGGGCAAAGTTTCTACAAATTAATGACATTGCGCTGTAATAGTATAGCCATTTAGCTATTTCAAGATACGGGTGATCGGTAATTAATTTAAGTCCCTATAGGACATACTCAAAATTTGGTGATTTTTCATTTTAGATTTTAATTACTTAATACAACTGATTTTAAAAATGCCTTTCTTGACATGTATCGCAACCAAAATACCCTAAATATTAGGGCGATGCATTTCCGATCAACCGTAGATTTCAAAAACTAATGACAGAACATGAAAAATGCAGGCAGACAAATACACTTGCTAGTCTCAAAAACAGAGTTTGGATTTATTTCCTGCTAAGGGAAATATGCCCCAGACAACTTTCAGTTGGTTTTTTGATACTCAACTTACAAAATCGAACTCTGCCTGCAGAGCTTCATCGCTAATTTCTTCACTATCATCTGCTTCGCTTTTACGTGTAGCCCAAGCAGGAAAGGGAAAGTTTAACATCATAGGGCTAGGAACATCTGGTTGATGGATTATCATGGTGCCCGGGGCCAGAATAGTGGCTCTTGAACGAAAACTAGCAGGCATAAAGCGATATTCACTACGCTCAGCTTCTGCAGCGTCTAAGCGTCCAACAACCCGTATAGCAGCATTACCTACGATGCGGCGCTCAACCTCGCTAGCTGTTTGCTGTGCTCCTATTAAAATAATGCCCATACTGCGCCCACGTTCAGCTATATCCAGTAGCACTTCTTTTATAGGGCTGTCGCCTTCAGCAGGTGCATATTTATTTAACTCATCAAGCACTATAAAAACTTGTCCACGCCCGCTTCTGCGTTCCTGTTCACTGAAAACTTGCTTTAAGAGCACCCCTACCACAAACATTTGTGCCAAGGGAGCAAGCTTATTTATATCTACTACATGAATTTGCTCTTCACTGTCTAATATGGCTAGTTTCGCTCGAGTAAAAGCACTTTTGGGTAAGTCCCCCCTTATTAAATGGCGCACGTGTTTCGCCGCTCCCCTTAAGCGTCTTATAAACGCCTCACGAGTGGCTTTACTTTGATTAGCTGTCCATGCTTTATCCCCCCCACCCCTGCCATCTTCATCATCAGTGTCTTTACCTAGTAGTTTGTGGTCTATATAATCAACTAGGTCATCAAAAGTCTTAAGCTTTGGCTTGCCAGTAGTAGATAGTAATGCTTCAAAGTCTGTGCCTTCATCCTCATCTATTGCTGAAAGGCTGTCAATGTTTTCCCCACGCTGAGAAGGGGGAATATAACTTTGTAAAACCTCTTCAATTTCAAGATAAGGTCCTTTTTGTTTCTGTGCTTTGGCTAATTTGACTAGCCTTTCTTCCACATGGGCCATCAAAAAACCTAGGTTGCTTATGGTATTACCATCTGCTAATACAAAAGGTAACATCCGCTGCTCTGCAAAATCTAGTAGTGTCCATAAGTAAGGCGGAACACCTTCACGTGTGCTTACATCAGGCAAGAGGTGCCTACCTGCTTGAGCAGGGGCGTGTAAACCTACACTGTCAAATTCATGTATTGGTAAATTACAAATCTGATAACGGTTTTTATTAAAGTTGCGCTTTTGGGTCCACTTTTTTTCCATATCGTAAAAACGCTTGTTTTGCTTGTCCAAAAAGAGTAAATCCTCACCCTTGACGTTAAAAATAATGGCTTTGGTTACAGTGGCTTTATCGTCTAGCAAGGAAATATTACTTTTGTGGCGGTTTTTGGCATAAAAAATGCTATAAAGCAAAAATAAAGCGTAGCTAGTTTTGGTAGCAATTCCTGAAATACCAGAAATATTAATATGGGCTCCTTTGCTACCATTAATAAAATCAAAGTTTATATAGCCTGCCTCACCATTCCTTAATACTCCTGCGGGTAAGGGAGCCTCCATATTGTCTAAGTAAAGAGCTTTTTCCAAAGCCTCGCCACTAGCCATAAATACTTTGTCACCAGGAGCAGGTGGTATGAAATCTTCTGGTTCTACTCGAGTAACAATAACATGAGCGTTGTAAGTTACATTAGCAGGCATAAGTCCATTAGCTACTAGCTCGGTGTCACCATCAAATTGCACCCCTTCAAAACGGCGACGCACCTCGTCAACTATGCCATAGAACCTAACTACGGTTCCTGCATTAGCAGGGTCCTTGACTTCAATATAAAGAATATCATCTAACTGTACTTTGACACCTGCAGACACAGCAACCCAGAAATTTAGTGGCGTGGCATCTTGGGTGCCAAGCACCATGCCTATAAGGTCATTCATAACCTTAATATAACTTAAATTTTAAGGTTTGGGTAGCCTTTTAACTTTACTCAAGGGTCTAAGAAATTTTCAGGCACAAGTGCCTATCCTGTGATAGGATTTGAGGGAGTTCTTCTAAGTGCCTATGCATAAATACTTGTGAACTTCTGCTTTAGTTAAACAGGGTAGCTAGAATCCAGTAGCTAGTAGTCAGTAGGGATTTATCTATGCTGGCTACTGACTTCTGGCTACTAGCTACTTATAGGCACTGACTATCCCAAGGTTTTCACAAAAACTTTTACATCCCTGCTCATTAAGGAAAAGTATAGTAAAATGTATTAAGTAATGTGTACAACCTTAAATCCATTCATCTGAGATTGTACTCAAAAGTAGGAGGAAATCATGTACCACATGAACTATACAGTCACCAAGCAAGATGTTTTACGCAGAAAAGCATTAATGTTCCTAAGCTTTGCTTTTCTAGTGCTAATTACGTTGTTAGGTTCAGCATTTGCACAAACTGCTAAACTTACTGTCAGTGATAGTGAACCAGATGATAACTTCGGTTACTCATTAGCGCTTTCTGGTACAACTGTGGTTGTTGGTGCTTGGCAAAATGATTCTCTACTTGCCAACAGCGGAGCAGCCTATGTGTTTGAACGTGTATCTGGCAGCAATGATTGGAGTCAAGTAATTAAACTAATTCCTGATAATACTGACTTTGCAGGTGATGAATTTGGCAAGGCAGTAGCAATTGATGGAGACTGGCTGATTGTCGGTGCACAGTTTGAAGACGAAGCAGGCAAGGATCGTGGTGCAGCTTATGTATTTGAAAGAACTCCAAATGCTGCCAATGCTTGGAGTCAGGCTGCTAAACTAACTGCTGAAGATAGTGCATTCAGAGATTTTTTTGGCCAAACAGTAGCAATTTCGGGTACCCGTGCAGTGGTTGGTGCACCAGAGGATGATGACCTTGGTAATCAAAGTGGGTCAGCCTATGTGTTCGAGCTCGATCCAAATAATGGTCTTTGGAGTAAAGTTGCCAAGCTGACTGCCAATGACGGTGAAGCCAATGACATATTTGGCAGTTCAGTGACAATTTCTGGTGAGACTATTATAGTTGGTGCCAACGAGCATAGTCACCAAGACATTAACAATAATGGTGCTGCTTATGTGTTTCAGCGTAATTCAAGTGATGGCAACTGGGACCAAGTTGCCAAACTAACTGCTAATGACGGTGATGAGCTTGATAGATTTGGTTTTGCAGTAGCACTTGTTGGTGATCGAGCGCTTATTGGCGCACCATTCGATGACGATTCAAATAATGTTGGTGGATCAGCCTATGTTTTTGAGCGCACAGCAGGTACTAATAACTGGAGCCAGACTGCCAAATTGACCGCTGCTGATCCTACATTGGGTAACCAGTTCGGTTATTCCGTCGCACTAGCCAATGAAAAAGCATTGATCGGTACTCCCGAAGAAGACGATTTTGGCAATGGGAGCGGTTCAGCTTACCTGTTTCAGCATGATGCGAGCAACAACAATTGGAGTCAGTTCAATAAGCTCATCGCTAATGACGGTGCAGCTTTTGATTTGTTTGGTTCTGCTGTCTCACTCAGTAATGAACTGGCCCTTATCGGTGCTCCTGACAGTGACAATCAGGGTAAAGATGAGAGTGGTTCAGTATATATTTTCCAATCTGGGTTTTGAGAGGTCCATTATGGCACATGCATTTGAACAGTTTGATGAAAGCCTTGCCGCTAAATATGATTGTAAGATCTGATTATTTCCCCAGTTATGATGCACTGCATCACGCACTTTAGTAAGGCAGCATGCTGATGTAAATGTCCATCCATAAATCCTTGTTTTCAAGACCTTGGATGATCTGAGCTATTTGGGGCCAACAACTATAAATTTTGACAGTATGCAACACCCTCTAAAGTGAAACTATACTGAGTCTTAACTTATTAAAATCAATCTTATAAGTTGCCTAGTTATCACCTTCGTGAAGAGGGGTAGATTCTAAAAGCCTTAATATTTAAGTATTAGATGGCTAGTCTAGATAATAAAAAATTACACTTTTAGCTTATTTATAGGTTAAACTGGTAGGATGACAACTCAAGAATATCCTAGTTTAGTTTGGCACTTGAAGAATACTCAACTCTTTGAGGACCTTTCAGAGGAAGAGCTCGAGCAACTTTCACGAATAACTCCCTATAAGCGTTTTAAATCAGGAGACATTATCTACTATATGGAAGATCCTGCTGATGCGCTTTATTTTATTCGTGATGGCATGGTAAAAATCTCTATGTACTTTCCTAATGGCAAGGAAATGATCTTAGCACTTTTGGGTCAGTATGATGTTTTTGGAGAGCTTTTACTTTTACCTAGTGAGCGCCGCCCTAACCAAGCGGAAGCGGTTATGGATACCACCCTGATAGTGCTGCCTGAAAATGATTTTCAAAGGCTTTTGTCGCAACATACTAGCATAGCTATGAAGTTTATTCAGGTTATGTCAACTAAGCTGTGGCAGTCCCAAGCTTGGTTTGCTGAGCTTGGTGCCTTTGATGCTCCCGGACGCTTGGCTAACCTGCTACTGAGATTGGCTAATGAATTTGGTGTTGAGGGAGAAAAGGGTACTATAATAGACTTAAATTTAACCCAGCAAGACCTAGCTAAAATGATTGGGGCTACCAGAGAAACTGTGAGCCATTGCCTTGCCAGACTTTTAGAGTATGGTGCTGTTCGTCGTCGTCGCGCTCCTATTGCTGTTGATTTAGAAAAACTAAAGGAGTTTTTAGACGAAGTTAACGAATAAACTTAGCCTTCAATTAAAGTGGGGACAATAATGGGGTTTTGCCCTGTGGCTTTACGCACATATCTGCGTACGGGGTAAAATATCTCATCACGAATATCACTCAAGCGACGCTTTTCCTTAACACCTTTTTTTAAGTTTTCCAAAGTGAGGCGCTCAATCTCTTTATGAAACTCTTTAGGGCTGTCAGTAACTCCACGGCTAATAACTTCAACCACAGGTTGACGACTGACCACTGCCATAATTACTACTACTCCCTCATTAGATAGTGCTTGCCGATCACGAATCATAGGCTCGCTTACTTCTGTAACATTATCTAGATAAATAACACCCACATCAATGCTTTCTGATTTCTCAAAGCTGTCTCGAGTAAAGCTTAAAACATCTCCATTTTCAGCGATGATGGTTTCTTTAGGAGGGTTAGACATGGCTTGAGAAATTTTGGCATGGTTTACTTGGTGCCTAACTTCACCATGCCAAGGCAAAAAATATTTAGGACGAGTTAAGTCTAAAATAAGCTTGAGTTCTTCTTGGCTAGCATGACCTGAAGCATGAACGCGGTAGTTAGGGGGATAATAAGTATTAACACCCTTAGCATAAAGTTGATTAATTACCCTGCCTACAGCCTCTTCATTACCTGGAATAGGATTTGAAGAAAGAACAACAGTATCACCAGACTTTAGAGTAATTTTACTATGTAACCCAGAAGCTAGGCGAGACATAACAGCCATGGGTTGCCCTTGTGAACCCGTGCACAAAAAAAGTACTTTGTCATCATCTAAGTTACCCATATTGTCAATATCAACAAGTGGAGTATTGATTTCTAGATAGCCTAATTGACTAGCTATACCAATAGTTTTAACCATAGAGCGTCCCTCGATCACTACATGCCTATTATGTTTTTCAGCAATGCGTATAACGTTTTGAACCCGATGTATGTGTGAACTAAAAGTAGTAACTACTACACGTCCTCTGGCATTAGCCACAATATCATCGATAGCTTCTTTGACATTACCCTCACTAAGAGTATAGCCAGTACGCTCAGCATTGGTTGAGTCAGAAATCAACACTAAAACCCCATCTTGACCAGCCTGGGCTAGCTTGTGTAGGTGACTAGTTTTCTCATCAGCAGGTTTATAGTCAAGTTTAAAGTCACCACTGTGAACAACTCTGCCTATTGGTGTGTGGATGATAAGCCCTGAATTATCAGGGATAGAATGAGTCATTCTAAAAAAATCTACTGTAAAGTACTTACTAACCTTTATGCGATCATCTGGTGAAACTTCTTGTAAATCTACATCGCTTTCACTTAACTTGAATTCCTCGAATTTACCCCTCAAAAGCCCTAAAGTGAGCTTTGCACCATACATGGGAACCTTGGGTAAAAGCTTAAGCATGTAGGGAAGACCACCTATATGATCCTCGTGTCCATGGGTTAGAATCCAACCTACTATTCGCTGAGAATTTTCAACTACCCAATCAATTTTGGGTACCAAGATATCTACCCCTAGCATATCAGCACTAGGGAAAGCAAGGCCACCATCAATAAGCAGTATTTCTTGGTCATATTCAAAAGCAAACATATTCTTGCCAATTTCCCCCATACCACCAATAGGAATGATTTTTAGTTGCTTACCTTTCCTTTTACTCTTGGTGCTAGCATTGTTACTCTTGACACTAGCATTGCTCGAGGGCTTCTTTTTCTGGGCCATAAAACTCCTTTGGTACTACTGACACCTTTCAAACATGCCAAGGTAGCCTTCCTTTAATATGACTGCTAGGAAGGAGAGCAGTTAGCGCTTACCACCCTTATGTTTACTGCGTCCACCAGAGCGGGAAGAGCGAGGAGCAATCAACCCTTCTAATTCAGGACGTATCAAGTCAGGCTTGCCAGTACGCTCATCAACAGCTTTAACCTTAACCCTTAGCTTGTCACCTAATTGCAAGTAGTCTTGTACACGATTAACTCGCTCAGGTGCTATTTGTGAAATATGTAAGAGCCCATCTATACCTGGTAGTACACTAATAAAAGCACCAAAATCAGTGATCTTAACCACTGTACCTTCATAAATTACTCCAACTTGTATTGAGGTAGTAAGCATTTCTATTTGATACTTTATTTCTTCAGCTATCTTGGCATCTTCACTGTAAATTTTTATTAAACCATCATCAGCAATATCAATTTTTGCTCCTAAAGCTTCTAATTCGCGGATTTGTTTACCACCTGGTCCAATTACTGCTCCAATTTTGTCATAGGGTATTTGAAGCTGCAGGACTCTAGGTGCATAAGGGGAAATATCAGGGCGAGGTTCTTTTAGTACTTGATTCATTAATTCTAAAATATGTAGGCGACCTTGGCGAGCTTGGGCTAGTGCAGCTAACATAATTTCTGAGGTAATGCCTTTAATTTTGATATCCATTTGCAAGGCAGTTATGCCCTCTTTAGTGCCAGTGACCTTAAAATCCATATCGCCTAAAGCGTCTTCTGTTCCCAGTATATCGCTTAGGATTCTATAATTTTCTCCTTCTTTGACTAAACCCATAGCAATTCCGGCAGCAGCTTTATGCATAGGTACACCTGCATCCATAAGACTTAGGCTACTACTACATACTGTTGCCATGGAACTCGAGCCATTTGATTCTAAAGTTTCAGCTACTACTCGAATGACATAAGGGAATTTTTCTTGAGGGGGCATCATTCGTTCTAAAGCCCGTTTAGCTAAGTTACCATGACCAAGCTCGCGACGTGAAACCCCACGCAAACGCTTTACTTCCCCTGTTGAAAATGGAGGAAAATTGTAGTGCAACATAAACTCTTCAGTTACATCAATGCCTAGGTCATCAATAAGCATATTGTCTCGCCCAGTTCCTAGAGTTGTCACACTCAAAACTTGAGTCTCACCTCGAGTAAATACTGCCGAGCCATGGGCTTTAGGTATTACACCTGCCTCAATCCAGATAGGACGAATATCACTGGGTTTACGCATGTCACAACGTAAATCTTCTGATAAGATCATGCGCCTAAGCTCAATTTGCTCAGCTTTTTTAAAGGCCTCTTCTAGATTTTCAATCTGCTCAGTGACCCCTTCTGCTTCTGTATCCGGAATGTGTTTTTCAATGAGCATATCGTAAAGTTTTTTACTAGCCTGCTTGTGTTCATGTTTCCCTTGGGTTAAAAGAGTTTCGCGTAAACCTGATTCTAGAAGTTCTTGATATATTGTTTGGATATATTCCGAGCTAATTTCTGCTGCAATTTCAGGGCTAGTTTTTTCCCTACCAACTTCTGCTCTCATTTGCTCGATTAGGTTAATGACCCCTTGCATTTCACTATGGGCAAAATCTATAGCCCCAATTATAGTATCTTCGTCTAACTCATCTGATCCTGCTTCAACCATAAGCACAGCATCTTGCAAGGCAGCTATAGTAAGTTCCAAACGTGAATTTTCTTGGATTTCATAACTAGGGTTAATAACATACTCACCATTAATGTAGCCTACATTAACGCAGGCTGTAGGTCCTTCCCAGGGTACATCACTAATAGCTAAGGCAGCTGAGGCCCCGATAGCCGCTATAGGAGCAGGATCGCTAACTTTGTCTATACTTAAGACAGTAACAATGACTTGTATCTCATGTCGCAAGTTCTTAGGAAAAAGTGGTCTAATCTGTCTATCTATTATG
Organism: Trueperaceae bacterium; assembly: GCA_965224855.1. Classification (GTDB taxonomy): domain Bacteria; phylum Deinococcota; class Deinococci; order Deinococcales; family Trueperaceae; genus CBDCVN01. The sequence goes on from CBDDAI010000002.1 coordinate 375,947, forward strand.
CGAGCATTTAAAATAGCCTGTATGCCCGGCCTACTCTCACGGCGCATAAACGTGCCGGGAATTTTACCAATAGCATAATGCCTTTCTTCATAGTCTACAGAAAGTGGTAAGAAATCATTGGGGGTAGCACTTTCACTCATTTGTACTGTAACAAGCAAAAGATTGTCACCATATCTTACAGTAACACTGCCTGAAACTTGTTTGGCATATTTGCCAGTTTCAATGATAAGCTCACGTCCACCTAATAAAGTGCTGTAATGCTTAACTTCTGGTGTATTCACAAAATCTCCTCAAGACACCTTATACTGCACACTATAAATTACAACCATCTTCCGTCTTAAAAATGTGGAGTTAAAAGTAAGGCTACGTAAGCCCTATAACCAACACTTTCAACTCTATATATCTTTTTATGTATAGATTTAGCCCACAGGGGCTTAATAGTCTGTTTAACGACGCAAACCTAGCTGGCCGATAAGGGTTTTATAACCCTCATAGTTGATTTTCTCTAGATATCTTAAAAGACGCTTACGATGTCCAACCATTTTTAGCAAACCACGCAGGCTGTGAAAGTCTTTTTTGTTTTTTTGTAAGTGTTGGCTCAAGTTATTAATGCGTTCAGTTAGTAAAGCTACTTGAACCTCCGTAGAACCAGTATCATTCTCTGCTTTACCATATTCAACTATAATTTCAGTTTTTTTCTCTTTAGTTATAGACATAACTTTTCCTTAAATTATTTTAGGTGAGCTTAAGCAAGTTTAAACAAACCCTAACTCCCTAATCAATTTTAACATAGCAATCAATATTATGACTTTAGTTATGATATATATTCCCTCCCTTATTTTGGCTTATAAAGTTAAACTTTAGTCTCCTTAAAAATAACATGCTTGCGAGCAACAGGATCATACTTTTTTAACTCTAGTTTTCCTGTAGAATTACGGCGATTTTTAGTAGTAGTGTAAAAATAGCCTGTATTCTCAGTACTTTCAAGCTTAATTTTGATGCGAGGGCCATCTTTTGCCATAGGAACTTCTCCTTTGAAGATCTTTTTAAATAAGCTTTGCTTGCTCTTGGTGGATTGGTTTTAAACCAACTTGCTGGATAATCAAATAAAAGTATTGATGGGGTCTTTATTAAAAGTTTTGCCAGTCACAAGCTTACAGAGCATTTGCTTTATACTAACACAAGTTGCTTGCAAAACCAAACCCTAATGTGAATCCCTTTGTACACATTTATGATAGTAGCTAACCAAATCATTCCTTTCTCATAGTGATTGTTGTCTTATTTGAAAATAGTTGTGTGGTATGGTGTTTTATCTATGTATCAACTCATCTTCATTAAACTGTTGTGTAGTCTGCCATGAGCCTTAAAAATAAAGATAAAGCCTACGTTCTTACTGGTATTTTATTAGCACTTTTCTTAGGAGCTTTAGACCAAACTATTGTTGCAACTGCACTACCTAAAATAGTAGAAGACCTAGGTGGATTAACTCGCTATGCTTGGGTAGCCACCGCTTACTTGCTGGCTTCAACAGTAATGGTGCCTATCTACGGCAAACTTGCCGATATGGTAAGCCGTAAGAATATAGAATTGTTTGCAGTAAGCCTATTTTTACTAGGATCATTTTTGTGTGGCTTGGCTGGTAAGTTTGGTTCTTTGCCTGTGCTTGGTGATGGTATGAACCAGTTAATTTTCTTTAGAGCCATTCAAGGTTTGGGTGGGGCAGGGCTTTTTGCTTTGACCTTTATAATTATAGCGAACCTGTACCCGCCAAGTGTCAGAGGTAAGTATCAAGGCTTTGTAGGAGCCACTTTCGGCATAGCTAGTATCTTTGGCCCTTTAATAGGGGGTTTTCTCACCGACTACGGTAGTAATCTCATTTCAGGTATAGAAGGTTGGCGATGGATCTTCTACGTTAACTTACCCTTTGGAACAATAGCTCTGTGGTTCATAGCTATTAAAATGCCCAAATTTAAGCCTGCAGAAAACAAGCAAAGACTGGATTATCTCTCAGCTGTATTATTGTCAGCAGGCCTTCTACCATTAGTATTAGCCTTACAGCTCGACAAAAATGACTACCCTTGGAATTCTACAACCACCCTTTTACTTTTTGCCATCTCTATAGTCAACCTAGTTCTTTTTGTAGCACAATCTTCCAAAAGCCCTAACCCTGTTTTAGACTTAAGCTTGTTTAAGAATAAAGTTTTTAGTATAGGCAACATAGCTCTTTTCTTCTTAGGGGCCTCTTTCTTAAATATGCTGATTTTTCTACCACTGTTCATGGTTAATGTTATTGGTGTTTCTGCTACTAAAGCAGGAATCAGCCTGATTCCGCTTTCAATAGGAACGGTTTTTGGTGCCATTCTTGGAGGACAGCTTATTTCATGGTTGGGGCGTTACCGCATGTTTATGCTTACTGGCAACATAATTTTGCTGGTAGGGGCTTATTTGCTCTCGAGCATGAGCCCAAACATTAGCTACGGCTCTGCCACACTTTACATGGTTGTTTGTGGGCTTGGCTTAGGACCTTCTTTCCCACTTTACACTATAGCTATCCAAAATGCTGTTGATGTACACAAGCTAGGTCAGGCTACTAGTGCTAGCCAGTTTGCAAGGCAAATTGGTGGTACTATTGGCGTTGCTATTATGGGTACTGTGCTTACCCTTGCCTTGGCGGCACCCACTGAAGGTTTACTTAGGGAAGCTTTTGCAAGTGCCATTACTCGCATTTACTTTTACACCATTTTTTTAGTAGGAACTGCATGGCTTACTACCTTTTTTATTCCTGAGTTGCCACTCAAAACTACGACATAAAACACTGCATCAAATCATCCAGTGTGATATGTTCTACAAAGATTTTCTTGTCAAGGGTAGAAAATTAGTCTTACAAGACCTCAAAAACTTGTTAGTCCCGTGTCTAATTTTTTTCTCATTATAATGTCGTTTAGTCATTAACACCAACTCAAGGCTTTGTTGGGAAGTTAATTTTTATGGAAAGAAAAAAACAAAAAGTCTTCTTAACTGGTGGTTCGGGGTTATTAGGTCAAGCACTTTTGGATTCTAGACAAAATGAAGAAATTATAGCCCTATGTCATAACTCAACGATTTCCCACCCCAATGTGCAGCAAGTTCAAGGTGACATTAGAAAACCCCTATTGGGAATGAAAATGCCAGAATATGCTATGGTTGCAGATAATGTAGACGTTATTATTCATAGTGCAGCAATTACTCATTTTGGCGTTAGGGACCACAAGATTTTTGAAACAAACATCGAGGGGACTAAAGAAGTTGTTAAACTCGCTAAAATAACAGGTGCTCGCCTGATTTATGTTAGTACAGCCTTTATTCACCATAAAGCATCGAATGTTGAACCTTCTTCTTTGTATGAGGAATCAAAGCGTAAGGCTGAGAGTATAGTTAAGGAACTTGGCTCGAGTTATATAATTATTCGCCCGTCTATTATTATCGGCAATTCTAAAACTGGCCAGATTGCAACATATCAAGGGTTTCATCATGTAGTGGGTACAGCAGTTGATCGCTCGCTGCCTGTGATTCCTGCTGACCCAAACATGTTTATAGATTTTGTAGCTCAAGATTGGGTGACTGATGCTATTTGGGGAGCAGTACATCATCCAAAACCTGCTGAAGAGCTGTGGATTACTTGCGGGAAACATGCTTTGACCATTGAAGCTATTGTTTCCATTGCCACTTGTGTAGGTGAGAGTTATGGGTTTACTGGAGATATTCCTAAGATAGTTCCCTACGAGACCTTACAACGCCTTTTTATTCCAGTGTTTTTAGATAAATTACCAAGCTCTATGCAACGTCAGTTCAGAGCAAATATTAAATTAGCTAGATATATGAATCAAGTCGAACACTTTCCCTCATCAGAAACCTATTTGGAAACTGAGTTTAATTTACTGCCTAGGGAAAGTATAGAAACAGTACTATTTCGCAACATGGAAAGGTGGGCACTAAAGCGAATTCAGAGTTATAATGGCAGAAGTAATGGGAAACACACTAGTGTATGAATTCTCAAGCTTTTAACCGCTCTGAAGTCATTGCTAACTACCGTAACCACGTAAATTTGGGGATGGCTCGACTTTTTGAGCTAATGAACAGTGCTATAGAGGTAGATTCAGAACCTAATTTTATAATTGATGAGGCCGGAAACCGCTACCTAGATTGTGCAGGATATTGTGTGTTTTTGCTAGGCCATAGGCCTTTGCCAGTAGCTAGAGCTATTCAACAACAGTTGTTCCTAAATCCCATGTCATCAAGAACTCTGATAAACCCACAGCTTGCTAATGCAGCCAGAGACCTTGCCAGAATTGCTCCTTTAGGCCTTGAATATGTTTGGTTTGGCAATTCTGGCTCAGAAGTAGTTGAAGCTGCCCTGAAATTGGCAAAAGCAAATAGGAAACATAGGTGGATATCTATGGAAGGCGGTTATCATGGCAAGAGCATTGGAGCATTGAGTGTAAGTGGGCGAGAGAGTTACCGCAAGCCCTTCTATTCTCTACTTGAAAATGTCAATTTCGTTCCTTTTGGAAATATTGATGCCCTTAATACAACCTTATCAAAAACACAAGGTGATGCTGCTGTAATCCTAGAACCCTTGCAATCTGAGGCAGGAGTGATTATTCCACCATTAGGTTATTTAAAAGCTGTTAGTGACGCTTGTCACAAGTACGAGGCATTCTTAATAGTTGATGAAATATCAACAGGACTTGGGCGTACAGGGGAGTGGTGGAGGTGTCAAGTTGAGTCAACGAGACCTGATATTTTACTGGCCGGAAAATCTCTTGGCGGTGGAATATTACCTGTGAGTGCACTAATTGCCACAAAAGCTGCCTTTGCCCCTTTTAATAAGGAGCCTTTGCTGCATACTTCAACCTTTGCTGGGAACCCACTTGCGTGTGTAGCAGTTATGGTAACTATCAAAATGATTGAAGACGGGGTTATTAGCAAGGCTAAGAATATTGGCCAGCATTTACTATCAGAGATTCAGGAGTTAACTAATTTCCCAGTAGTAAGTGATGTGAGGGGAGCAGGGTTACTTATTGGCATCGAGTTTCAGAAAGAGCACTATGCAGCTGATTTTATACTCGAGCTAATGAGCAGAAAAGTTTTGGTATCCCACTCCCTTAACGCTCACAAGGTTGTCCGACTTACGCCACCAGCAACTCTAACTGATGATAATATAAAGCAACTTTTAGAGGCAATTGAAGCAAGCCTCTCTGCTGTAAGCAAGCGCTATAGTAATTCTTAGGAGGCACATTATGCGCACTGTCAACATCCAAGCAAAGGTCCCCCGTAACCCTGAGGAAGCTTATAGCTTGCTAGCTGACTTTTGCTCGTACCCAAAGTACATGTCGTCAGTACACAAGGTTGAGCTGCTTGAAGATTCTGGCTCGAGCTGTGTTTCTTCATGGGAAGTTGAGTTTCGAGATGGGCTCCTTAAATGGGTTGAGAAAGATCACTTTTCTAAAGAGCAGTTAGGTATTGAGTTCTCTCAGGTAGAAGGGGACTTTGAAGAATTTTCGGGTTCATGGAAAGTGGCTCGAGCTGATAAGGGATGTACTATTGAGTTTACTGCTAAGTTTGACCTTGGAATTCCTTCTCTGGCTGAATTCCTCGAGCCAGTTGCTCAAGATGCACTGGAAGAAAATATTTCCAATATGATTGAAAGTTTATTTGGTGATGGTTGTAAAATAGTAAGTAATTGCTCAGAATAGCTAGTAAGCGCACATGCGTAAATACTGGTGAGTTTCCATCTGGGGACAAACGTGTAAAATTTTGGAAGAGCTGCTCAAGCCCACAAATCAATTGTTTAACTTTTGTAATATTGCTTGATAAGCTTCTTTGGCTATAGGAGGCAAAGGTGCAGCAATCTCTCTGCGCAAACTCTCAGTTTTTGCTAGCATTTCAGCAGCTAATTCAGGCTCTTCTGTAGCAATTTTTAGATATGCTAAAGCTTCATAGCATTGAGCTAAACCCAGTTTGTCATCAATCTCTTCACGTAAGTTTAGACTGCTACTTATAAATTCTAAGGCCAGACTGTAATCTTTCTGAATATAGGCTAGTTTACCTTGGACTAAATGTGTATGGGCTATACCCCACTTGTAGCCATCTATAATTCGCCAATAATCTTTAGCCTCATTAAGGCAGGTTTCAGCAGACGTTAAATCCCCCTGCTCACATCTTATATCAGCTAATAATGTTGCTGCTAAAGCTGGAACTTCTTGGTTACTAGACTCATGAAATAGTTCCAAACTTTCTTGGGCGTATTCAATAGCCTTTACTAGGTTGCCTTGTTCAAAAAAGCTTCTGCCCTGCAAATATTTAGCCCAACCAGTGACTGGCCCACTTTCTATATGCTTGAGTATACTAAAGGCCTCTAAAAGTAACTGTGTACCTTTATTGTAGTTACCTAAAGTGTTTTCTGCCCAAGCCAAGTTAGCAAAAGCGAAAGCTATTCCACGCTTGTCATTAACTTCTTGCCTCATTTTTAGGCTCTCTTGAAAAAATGGTCTAGCTTTAAGTGGTTCTCCTTTGAAAAGAGCTAACCAAGCCAAATTATTTAAAGACAGTGCCACACCTCGTTTGTTGTTTAAGTTTTTGCTTTTCTCTAAGGCTTCTTCAGAAAGTTCTTGCCCTTTGGCAATATCGCCACAGTGAAAACTAACCCAACTCAAATTATTTAGAATATTGACTAAAACTAGTTTATTATCAAATCCTCGAGTAATACTTAAGCTTTTTTCAAGAACAGGTCTTGCTTTGTCAAAGTTACCTATAGAAAACATTAAAGTACCTAAACCATTTAAAGCTTTAGCTCGATTTATTGTTTTGACTTGGGCTTTAGGATGATTTAGTAAGCCTTCTAAGCGCAAACAGCCTTCACGCATGTGACCACGCACCATCCAAAAACGCCAAACAGAATTAGCTAGCTTTAAGCCTAAATCAACTTCGCCTGTAGTTTCTATCCAAGAAATCACTGCACGGATATTATCATGTTCTGCAGCCAACCTAGTAAACCATTCGGTTTGCTTAGCCCCAGTAAGTTCTGGCTCTGCTTGCTCAACTAGAGAGAGGTAATAACTAGCATAAGCTTTTTGTAAGTTTCCAAATTCTCCTGATTGTTTTAAGCAACCTAGAGCATATTCGCGTATAGTCTCTAGCATAAAAAAACGCATCTCACTAGAATTTTGCTCCTCAGAGCGTATTAGACTCTTATCAATCAATCCTGCTAAACCATCTAGAACCTCTAATCCTTGACAAACAGATTCAGCCGCTTCTAAGCTAAACCCTCCTACAAAAATAGCCAACCTTCTAAAAAGTACTTGCTCAGTTTCTGCTAAAAGGCTATAGCTCCAGTCAATAGCTGCCTGCAGTGTCTGATGGCGACTAGGGATATCTTTAGTTTTGTTTTTAAGAATCTCAAGCCGACTATCTAAGCGTTTTAGCAGTGCTTTAGGACTCAACATTTTGATTCGTGCAGATGCTAAGTAAATACCTAAAGGTAAACCATCTAAAGAACAACATATTTCAGCAACTGCTCTAGCATTTTCTTCATTAAGAAAAAAACTAGGCTTAATGTTTTTAGCGTTTTCAACAAATAAAGCAATAGCAAGATAATTTAATAAATCATTAACAGCAGGCAAATTGTGTAAATCAGGCAAGCTTAGAGGTTCAAGGGGATATTCTTGTTCTAAACTTAGATGCAATGGGACACGACTAGTTACTAGTAGTTTTATATTATGGCAACTTTGTAAAAGTTCGCTGAGTATCGAGGAAGCTACTGTAACATGCTCAAAGTTATCAAGTACTAGTAAAATTTGCTTATCTTTTAAAAAAGATCTAATACTATCAGTAACAGGCCTAGTAGGATTTTCAGCCACATCTAAACTTTGAGCTATGCTCGAGGCCACTAAGTCAGGATCATTAATGGCCTCTAAAGAAACAAAGTATAATCCATCTTTAAAGTATTCCTTATCCAGCAAATGCTTAGCCACTCGTAAAGCCAAAGAAGTTTTTCCTACCCCTCCAGTACCAACCACAGTCAAAAGTCGACAATCTTTTTGTAGTAAGTCTTGTATTTCTACTAATTCCTTTTTGCGACCCATAAATAAAGGAGATAAAGGAGGCAAATTATTTTTAGGTCTTTTTTGCTCTTTGCTAATTGCTGGCTTAATTTCTTGAGGAGCAGCAGGAGTAATACCATATTCTTGAAGTTCTTTTTTGATCTTGTGAAGTTCTGGGCTACTACTTGCTGAAAGCAAATTATAGCAAAGTTCCAAATCTTGTATTTCTAAATGAGGTGCTCCAGCAAGGTTATAGGCCAGCTCTGCATGTTTAACAGCAATGCTGTATTCACCCTCACTTGCTTTTTTGTCTGCAAACTTCAAAATAGCTTGACGAGTTAACTGGGCTAAATGCTCACGTTTAGTATACACCCACTCTTCTAGCTCAGCACTCCAATTGTTAAGGTAAAATCCCTCTAAAAAGGCTCCCTTATAAAGCCTACAGATACCTTCGACATCTTCTTGCGCAATAGCAGTCATTAGAGACTTAACATCAGTATCAACAAGGGAACATAGTTGCATAGGACTAGCTTCAATTGCTTCAGGTACTTCACGTCTTAATTGAGCCAAAGTTACGCCTAAGCTTTTCATATGGTCAGAAGCTTCTGGCCAAAAAAGCTCAGCTATATGACGCCTTTCTTGAGGACCTTCAAGGGCTAAGTAGCACAGTAAAAGCAAAGGCTTAGGGCGACTAAAGGTTGTTTCTTTAAGCTCGAGTTTACCCAAAGTGCACAAAAGCATGAAAATAGTCTATCAAATTTATTAAGCACTTAGGAATAGGTCTTTGTGGATTGTTGTTAGGGGTTTTTAGTAATTTTTAGTTCTATTTTAGAGGTCTTTTAGTTTTGCTTCTGACATCCTACTAATCAGCATCGTAATGATGCACTTGCGAGAAACAAGTTAACAAAATGCTTCAAACCCATCTTGTTAGTTTTTCTCAAATTTTTTAAGGAGATTTTTTATGAAAAGTAAGTTCAAAGTTTTATTCCTACTAATTTTAGTAGACACATTTACAGTCTTGTTTTTGTCAGCTTGTGGGCAGCAATCACAAATCCAAGATGAAGCAACACTAGATAGTTTGGCGTTACCCCCTACACAAGTACTGGTAGATAATGTCAATGGCGGTCCTGGTGCACTGTTTGGTCACAGCGTCGATATTGCTGACCCAAGTGCTAACCTTGCCATTGTGGGCGCACCAAGAACAGGTTTACCGACAAATCCTGTGGGTAGTGCCACTATCTACCGTAAGACCTCTCCAACAGCCCCCTGGATATTCGAGGATGACTTGCTGCCACCATCACCTCAACAAGCTGGTGAGCATTTTGGGGATCAAGTTGCCATTACCCCCTCAACTGCTGCACTGAATAACGGCTATGCTTTTGTTTCGGCAACAGGTTTGAACAATGCTCAAGGTGCTGTTTTTGTCTACCAAATGGCCGCACCAGGCAACTGGCAACATGTTGATACACTGATGGATAATAATGGTGCTGTAGGCGACTTCTTTGGTAGCGACCTCGCCTTAAACACCACAGGAACAACATCACGCTTATTGGTGGCCGCAAGTGGCAAAGAAACCGTCTTTGTTTATGAATTTAGCAACAATCAGTGGCTTCAGACACCAAACCCACTGACATATAAAAATTCAGAGGGTTTTGGCAAAGCCGTTGCTTTAAGTGAAGATGTCATTTTTGTTGGTGCCCCTGACAATACTGTGGGTACCAACAGTCATCAAGGAATTGTTCACGCCTTTGTTGAGAGTCCAACTGGTTGGAATCATGTGCAAAAAATTCATGTACCAACGGGTGCCGCAGATGACTTTTTTGGCAGCGCTATTTCAGCTGATCATAAAGCTAAGTTTGTAGCTATTGGTGCACCTGGACCTAATCTGGGCCAAAAGGATGGTACAGTGTATATCTTTAAGCGTCAAGGTCCCACGGGTACTATCTGGAATCAGTCACAACCACCCTTGAATCCAGCGCCTGGCACAGCTAGACGCTTCGGGAGTGCACTTGCTCTTGATGGCAGTGGCACCAAGCTGTTTGTGGGTGCACCCGGCATCACGGGTGTTGCAAGTCACGTTTTCCGCTATAAGATGGCATCAAATGGGACGCTTTTGCCTTCGGGCACAGTCCTTATTAACTCGCTGCCCGGAACCCAATTTGGTAATTCCTTGGCTTACGTATCGCCTCAGCTATTAGTGGGTGCACCTAATGCCCCAGGTAGCCAAGGTCTTAATCAAGGTAATGTCCACGCGTTACTTCAATAGAGCTATTTAAACTTAAGGAGAATAAAAATGAAATATAAACAACAGAAACACATTATAAGAGCTGTTCTCATGACCCTTTGTGTCATAGCCTTTGGGCTAGCTTTGGCACAGTATATTGACACCCACATCACCAGACGTGAGGCTGTCCCGTTGTCGGACAATGAAATGCAAGCACAGGGCATCATGGCCACGGAACAAGATGCTGAGCTAAGTGCAGATGAACCAATGGTTAATGAGGATAGCACTGAGGCTAACATCATCACCGATAACATCATCGGGTTACAAGACGGCACCAGCAACACCATCTTCGATGAAGGTGATTTGCCCTAAGGAGATATAAAAAATGATTCATAAATACACATATTTAAGGAAAATAATGAAGCTTAAAAAACACCTTATAAACCCTATTCTTCTGGGAATTTTTTTCCTAGTGCCTAGCACAGTGTCAGCACAGTATATCGATACCCATATCACAAGATTCACAATCATCGATCTAGAAGATGAGTCTCGTCAAGAGGATGCTGAAGAGGAAGAATATTTGGCACCTATATTACCATTGCCAACATCGAGTGATAACTTGTATGTAGACCCTCATAACGCCGATGTGAACGATAATACAAATCCAGATGCAGTCTATTCTGACTGAGTCTAGACCAGCTAGAGGGGTAGCACTTTGCTGCCCCTCTAGTAGGAAATTAAAAACAAAGATAATGAAGGAGTTAAAAATATGAAAAAACAAGAAAACAAAATTCAAGACAGCTGTTTCTCAAACAGTCGATGTCAACAAAAGATAAGTTTAAGGAGAAAAAATGAATAAGTCAATCATCTATTTGTTGGGCGCATTACTGCTCAGCATTCTATTAGCAGCCTGTAGTTCCACTGAAATACCAGAAGAGACGATACCAACAGGCGAATCGAGAGAAGCAATTGAGATGCGCACAGGCAGCCCTGTTGCGGTCGAAATGAGTTTGGAAGAAGCCTTAGCAACAGCAGAGCAGGAGCTTGCAGCCCAAGACGAGGACGAGGGCTTACAGCCTCAATTCACCACCACGACAGGTATACTCATGTCCCATATTAGGGACACTAGCCTTAGGATTGGGGTAGATTATGAAGATCCAGGAAGATTCACCAACACTCAAAAGAATAAGTTTAAGGAGCATATTCGTAATGCAATTAGGGCTTGGCTAAATCCCCTCCGTAGTATGTATGGTGGGGGATTGATCACAAACAGCATTCTCATCTATGACGTGACAAACAGCTCAAACTCTGTAGACTTAACCGTCAGGTTCCCTGATGAGAACGGACGGGCTTCCTACAATGCCGGAGCCAAAGAGATTGTTATGCACGCAAATCGCAATGATAGCTATATGAGGTATCTGCACGAATTTGGTCACGCGTTTGGCCTTGGAGACGCCTATATTGAAGGTATATGGACCTGTCAGGCAGGGCAGTACACACAGTCTGTTATGTGTGATGACAATGCCGTAGTGGATCTCACTGCTGATGATCTTAGAGGGATCAAGTATAATTACTGCCGTACTTTCTCCAACTGTAACAGCAACGATTACCTAGATATGTATGGTGGCAATGGTGGTTCTTTAGCTACTTCAGAGTGTTCTAGTGACAAAATCGTTGGTGGCATTAGAGTACGTTCAGGCTCGAAGATTGACGCTTTAGAAATTCGCTGTCGAACCTTTCCTTATGGAACTTACACTGCTGGCTCACCAACTGTGAAATTTGGGGGAAGTGGTGGCAGTTACAACTATCATTACTGTGGTTATGGTGAGTACGTCCACGGTGTAAAGCTTCGCACAGGCGGGCTTGTAGATTCTTTCCAATTCTATTGTACCAATGGTGACATAAGCAACTGGTCAGGTGGTTGGTCGCCTCAATATGGTGGGAACAGTGGTAGTATTCGTTATTACTTTTGTCCGCCAGAGTACCCTGCTATGAAAGGGTTACGCGGTAAAGGTGGTAGCTTGGTGGATAAAATTGGTTTGACCTGCTCTACTAAAGATGGTGAATATTCGATAAACCTCTAAAAGCCCACAAACAATCGTCATAAGGTGAGGTAAAGGCTCCACCCTATACCTTGCCTTGCCTCTTCACCTCCTCACTTTACTGATACAGCAATCATTTTAGCCTAGATAGGACTCGAGCCCTGCCAGTGCTGCAACCGTGAATGGTGCAAAACGGCAAGGGGCAATATACATTTTTGATTATGACCTTAGCTTTGGCAACTGGCAGCAAAGTGCCAAGCTCGTTGCCAATGACAGTGCTGCCAATGATATGTTTGGCAAAGCCCTGAGCTGGATCGATAACGACACCATCCTAGTAGGTGCCCCGCAAGCCAATGTAGGTGCGAATGTCAATGCAGAGGCCGTTTACCGCTTTGAGAAGCAGGGGCAAAGCTGGCAGCAGACACAGAAGATTGTTCCGCAAAATGCTGAGGCGCAGAGACTCTTTGGTTGGTCACTTGCTTGCTGTTATAGTGATATGACTGCCTCACCTCCCAAAGAATAGCTTGTAGTTGGGGCCTATGGTGATGGTACAATCAGTGGTCAATGGCACAAAGGAGCCGTTTACCGCTTTGAGGCAGATTCAAACAACCAGTGGGCACAGGTAAGCAAACTTACGCTTGATCACGGTGCTGATTATGACCGTTTTGGCCTTGCTGCCGCAGCAGGGGTGAATACCTTACTTGTCAGTGCACCTTATGAGGATGTAGATGGCAATGTGGATGAAGGGCAGGTTTACGTCCTTCGCTGAAACGTTGACACTTAAAACCTACTAAGTTTGCCTAAGCAGGTGGCTATTTGTTGCCACTTACTTTTTCATTAAATGCTTTGATACAAAGGGCAGCTACTTGACTATCTTTGAGAAGAAGATATGTTTATCTTGCTTGATAATTTTGAGCAGCTTCTAAGCGCTGCTATGCTGTGCTGCTTGTTTAGTGTTAAGAATGATTCCCTATTGGTAACCTTTTGGGAACACCCTTAACTTACAAGTTGAGTGGGGCTCGAGCTAACAGGCTTGCCCGTAACAGAAGAGCATGAAAATAGTTTATCAAATTTACCAACCACCTAGGGGTAGGTCTTTGTGGATTTTTGTTAGGAGTTGTTAGGGGTTTTTAGGAATTTTTAGTTCTATTTTAGAGGTTTGTTAGTTGCGCTTCTGACATCCTAATAATCAGCATCGCACGATGCACTTGTGAGAAACAAGTTAACAAAATGATTCAAAACCATATTGTTAGTTTTTCTCAAATTCTTAAGGAGATTTTTATGAAAAGTAAGTTCAAAGTTTTATTCCTACTAATTTTAGTAGGCACATTTACAGTCTTATTTTTGTCAGCTTGTAATCAGGCCAAAACCCCCATTAGTGGAACGGACAATCCTGAAAGCACTGAACAACCTGATACACCTGCGCTAGGCAATATCCATGAGGACATTGTGCAGTTGCCCTTTTACAGTGGTCCGCAACTCGTAACCTATGAAGTTATAAATAATGAAGCCATTTTCCAAGGAGACATCATCCTTGGCAAGGTTGACGCAGATGGTAAGCTCATCCAAAAAAGCCAAAATTTAACAGGGCAGAGTATTACTGTTGAGGATTTTGGTTCTCTGTGGCCAAACGGCACTGTACCTTATGAGATTGCCTCAGATGTCACAAATACAGGTGTAAATAACATTAACTCAGCCATTGTTCATTGGCAGCAAAATACACCTATCAATTTTATTCCTAAGCTTTCCCTCCACAATGACTACATTAAGTTTGTGCGAGGTGACTCACAAGGGGCTTGCTCTTCTGCAATTGGCCGACAAGGAGGCGAGCAGGAAATCAAACTTAATACAAATGGTAGTTGCTCTGTGGGAGCACTTATTCACGAAATTGGTCATGCGGTTGGTTTATGGCACGAACAATCCCGTCCTGACCGAAACGCAAATGTAACTATTAATTGGGCTAACATTCAATCGAATCGGCTCTCTAACTTTTGTAGGCCGGGGGAGACAGTAAACGCCTCACTCGGACGTTGCTCAGGCAGCATCAATAATGATAGCCACGAGGAAGTTGGACCTTACGACTTTGGTTCAATCATGCACTATGGAGCCTTTGCCTTTTGTATACTAAATACCTCAGGTAATTGTATTGGAAGTACCATCAATGCCAATGGCAATACTATTGGCCAACGCACTGCTTTGAGCGATGGTGATATTGCTGCTGTCAATCGTCTATATGGTTTTAAAACCTTCAAACAGCTTGATTGGTTTTGCATTCGACAAGAAAAATGTGTCGTTGGTGATATCAATGGTGATAGGAAAGATGACCTTGTGACCTTCTTAAAAGAAACCGTGTCGGGTAGCGGTGTTGGTGATGTTTATGTGGCTTACTCGAGTGGCGCTGGCAACAGTGGTTTTCACAACGGTCAGCTGCTCGATGGACACTTTTGCTATCTTGCGGGCATGACGTGTGATGTAGGTGATGTAGATGGTGATGGTAAGGACGATTTGATTTCTTTTTACCGCGAGACATGGGCATCAGGTGCGTATCATCGTGATGTTTGGATCAAGCGCTCCAATGGCTCGAGTGTAGGTGGTTGGGAAAAGTGGCATGATCATTTCTGCATCCTTTCGCAAGACTGCCATATTGGGGACATTAACGGGGACGGTCGAGACGACATTATTGCTTTTGTGAAAACGAATGGTGAAGTTTGGGTGGCCTACTCTAATGGCAGTAGTTTTGGACCTGCCACCAAGATAAGTACAGGTTCCTCATTTTGTTATCGCACCAATATGACCTGTGATATTGGTGATGTCGATGGGGATGGCAAGGATGACTTTATTTCTTATTATCATGATACATTCAGCACCTACCTCAATGATGTGTGGGTCAAGCGTTCACAAGGTACCAGCATGGGTGGCTGGGAAAAGTGGGCTGACTTTGTTTGCCGCCGTGGGTCTGTGTGTCACCTTGCCGATGTCAACGATGATGGCGCAGATGACCTAATTGAATTTGTACGTGAATCACGCTCAGGTACAGCTCGAGGTGATGTTTACATAGGCTTTTCTGACCCTGCACGATCTTACTTCCGCCCCCCCTTCAAAATGCATGATTGGTTCTGTATCAATCAAGAAATATGCCAAGTGGGTGATTTTAATGGAGATGGTCGTGCTGATCTTGTGACCTTCTTGCGCGATACAGCATCTGGTTCTGGTCGGGGTGATGTTTATGAGGCTGTTAATTGGTTAGATGAGGATGTCGATCCAGATTTGATGGAAACGTTTTAAGCCTTTAAAAAACTTGCTTGAATAAAACGTAGAGACTTAAGGGCTCGAGCGAACTCGAGCCCTTTCTCACTGTAGTTCAAACACGTCGAATCATATCACCTAGGAATAGTCTTTGTGGATTGTTATTAGGGGTTGTTAGTTCTATTTAGAGGTTTGTTAGTTGTGCTTCTGACATCCTACTAATCAGCATCGCGCGGTGTACTTGTGAGAAACAAGTTAACAAAATGATTCAAAACCATCTTGTTAGTTTTTCTCAAATTTTTAAGGAGATTTTTTTATGAAAAGTAAGTTCAAAGTTTTACCCCTACTAATCTTAGTAGGTATATTTACCGTCTTATTTTTGGCAGCTTGTAATCAGGCCAAAACCCCTATTACAAGTGAAGAAAAAGAAGGCACAGGATTAGAAACCTTGACCAATGGTGATCAATTTGCTGATTTGATTGTTGGCGTACTTGACGAAGACCTTTTTCTTAGTAGTAACGCAGGTATGGTGAATTTTCTACACGGCACAGCCACAGGATTCTCCAGTGGTCAGAGCTGGTCTCAAAGTGGTGCCCTGCCAGGGGCTGCAGAAACAGGTGACTCGCTTGGTAATGCAGTAGCAACGGGAGATTTTGACGGAGACAGCAATATAGATGTGGCAATTGGCGTACAAGGTGAAGACGTACAAGGTCTAAATAACACAGGCATGGTTCACGTCCTTTACGGTACAAGTACTAATGGCCTGACCCTTACGAATCACCAAATGTGGTTCCAAGGAGATAATAGTGTTAAGGATGTGAGAGAAGAATACGATTATTTTGGAGGTGCTCTAGCCGTTGGTGACTTCAATGGTGATAATTATGATGACCTTGCCATTGGTGCTTATGGGGAGGATATTGGGGCAGAATCTGCAGGTGCTGTTCACATAATCTATGGTTCGATTGATGGCTTGAAAGCCCATGGTGTGTTTGATGATCAGCTTTTTTCTATGAGTGACAATTTGCTAGGTATACCAGGGCATTATGACCGATTAGGTACTGCACTTACCACTGGCGACTTTGATGGTAATGGCTATGATGATCTTGCTATTGGTGTACCAAACAGAGATGTTTCAACAACTTTAGGCAGCCCTAGTGTTCGTCATGCAGGCGAAGTCATTATCATCTATGGTGACATTGGTGGGCTTGATGCTACAACTAGCCAAGAATTACATCAGGATATTCCTAGTGTCATCAGCACTGCTGCCGAAAATGAAGAATTTGGAACTACACTCACCACAGGAGACTTTAACAATGATGACGTCGATGATCTTGTGGTACATGTTCTAGGTCAGGATGTTAGTGGGGAAAAAGATGCAGGGGCGGTGCACGTTTTCTACGGTGCCCAAGGTGTTGGTCTAACTGTGCAGTATAATCAATTTTGGCACAAGAACGTGGTAGGTATTCCTGGCGATGCAGGCAAAAATGATGGCTTCGGACTTGCTCTTACAGCAGGTGACTTTGATGCTGATGGTTACGATGACCTTGCCATTGGTGCACCCTCTGGAGATACAGACACCAAAGAAGATGTAGGTTCAGTAACTATTATTCGTGGATCTACAAACCGACTCATCTCAATTGGAAGTGAACAATGGACACAGGATAGTCCAGGGATTGTAGATGATGCAGAGCTCTATGATGAATTTGGCAGAGCTTTGGTGAGTGCTGATTTTAATGGTGATGGTGTTGATGATATAGCTATTGGCGTGCCATCTGAGGATATAAATTTAAATTTCGGTGGTGCAATCAACGTTCTCTATGGTATTCAAGGCTATGGCCTTACTGCCACTAACAATCTGATTTTGACACAAGATGATGCAGGTCAAGTTAGCGAAGCAGATGATCTCTTTGGTCTTGTGCTTGCTGCTAGCCGTTAAATTCTAGTAAAACCGATCTAGAGGTTTAAACCTTGACGAGGTTGTAAATGTAGTCCCTAGGGGTCTAAACCCCACAATCCAATTAATAACAAATGAAAGGAAACAAAATGACAAAAAAAGTATATACAAAACTAAGTGCACTCCTCATAGTGCTACTCTTACTCGCTGCCTGTCAGCAAAGCCCCAAGGCTCCAACTGAAAGCGTTGGCTTTGGCTTGCAAACCCAGGGCACAGGCACAGCTACCATAGAAATAAGCCTAGAGCACTGCCTTGAGGCAAGCAACTGGTATGACTACGACTACGAAGCGAAGCTTCGCCAAGGCGCAACCATTTTAGAGACACAAACCTATGACCTTCTGCAACAGTCTAACGATCCCGTCACGGGTGGCAGTGGTGATTGGGATGATGCCTTTGACTGGGATGATGCCTTTCTCTTCAATATATCTTTGCCCTTTACAAGTTATACCCTTGATTTCAGTACCACTGATGCTTTGGGTTTCTCTAACACAGTTAACGAAACAATCTCGGTATTACCAAGCAGGCATTATCTATGGAAGCCCGGCTGTGGTGTTGCTACAGGTTCAGCACCTGTCGAGCAGTATCAGGTAATCACAAACGGCGATGGTGGCACTGACTTTCAGTTTGGTCGCAGTATCGCAGTGTCTCCTAGTGACCCGGATACGGCGGTTGTAGCTGCCAAGAATGCCCCTGTAAACGGTGTGCCTGACGTGGGTGCAGTTTATGTGCTCGAGCAAAACCAAGGCTACTGGTCAGAAGTTGTGAAGCTCGAGCCCTCAGACCCAGACGAGGATCAAGACTTTGGCAGAGCTGTTGCTCTTGATTGGGACGATGCTTCTGATTGGGACGATGCCTTTGACTTTGACGATACTTTCGACTGGGATGATGCTTTTGCCCTAGTTGGATCACCAAGGCGAGACACTAGTGGCAAGCGCGATTCAGGTGCAGTCTACCTTTTTGAGCGTTCAGGCAGCAATTGGCAAGAGACAAGGCGGATCATTCCCACTGACCACGATGCAGGAGACCAATTTGGTCGCGCTCTAGATGTACGAGCACTTGATGGAGAGGGGGAAACCAATTGGTTAATTGTAGGTGCCACAGGCAAACGTGTCAATGGTCACTCGAGAGCAGGTGCCGTATATCTCTTTGAACGTGGAGCTAGTGGTCTCTGGCAAGAAACCGAACAACTAACCGCCTTTGACCCTAGCACTTCCACCTATTTTGGTTCATCGGTTGCCCTCTTTGAAGATGCCTTTTTAGTGGGGGCACCCTTTGCCAAAATTAATGGCAATTCAAGTCAAGGTGCAGCCTACGTTTTTGAGCGCCAAACTGATGGCAGCTGGCAACAAACGAAACTCTTAGCCAGTGATGGCTCTACTAGGGACTACTTTGGCACCTCAGTGGTATGGTTTGATGCGAATACTGTTTTTGTTGGCGCACCCCAAGCAGATATTGGCAGTGACTATAATCAAGGTGCGGTCTACCGCTTTGAACGTCAAACTGATGGCAGCTGGCAGCAGACCCAAAAGTTGGTTTCAGATGACAGCGAACCTGCCCAACTCTTTGGTCACACAATTGCCTGCTGCTACACTGACACCACAACGTCTCAACCAACCCCGCAACTTGTCATTAGTGCCCACGAAACGGATATCAGGAATCCACATGGGATTGATGTGGGTGATGCACAGCCTATACGTGCAGGTGCTGCTTATCTGTTTGCAATGGATTCAAACACAAACTGGCTACAGGTCGATAAACTCACCGCGGCCACACGTGCCGACGATGAACGTTTTGGTCTCGCTCTGGGAGCTGGAACAGATACGTTGCTCATTGGTGTGCCTTTTGAAACGGTCTTTGGCCAAGAAGATCAAGGTATGATTTACGCGCACTGAAGTTCACCTTGACAAGCTGGCCTGAGCAGTGATTTAAGACAGCATCTTCAAACAATTAAATAAGGTTTGTCATGTCCCTTCAAGCAAGCCCATAAGGGACATGGCACAACTCGATACTGCTGCACGGAAAGTTGTTCCCATACTCACTCTTGAGATTTGCGAATTGGCAGGTAAACAGGTTTCCACATACGACTCTCAACAAAATTCTCTATTTCTGCAGGTACCTCAACTCGAGCCAAACCTGCACTAACTGCATACTTAACTACTGCAATGGCCACGTGCTTGCTGACACTACGTAACTTCCCAATTTCTGGGTATACAGCTCCTCGATCCAAGCGCCCAGCATCAACATAATTAGCTAAAGCTACTGCTGATTCACTGAGCATTTCCTCAGTCACTTCTCTAGCACCACTAAGCATTATTCCCAAACCCAAACCGGGGAAAATAAAGGCGTTATTCCCCTGACCTACAGGGTGCCTAAGGCCTTGGAAATCTACATCATCAAAGGGACTACCAGTCGCTACGGTAGCTCGTCCTTTTGTCCAAGCATAAACATCAGCAGGCACAGCTTCACAGTTAGCAGTAGGGTTTGAAAGGGCAAAAACTACAGGATAAGGAGTGTTAGCATCTAATACTCGCACTACCTCTTGGTTAAAGGCCCCGCGCTGGCCAGAAAGCCCTATTAATGTGGTTACTTTAGCGTTCTTAATGGTGTCTATTAGGTTAGGAATATTGCCAGTGAACTGCCAGTTAGCCATTCTAGCGGAGTCCTGAGCAAGAGTCTTTTTGTAGGGCTCGAGCCCTTCCCTCCCAGCTAACAAAAGCCCTTTAGAATCCAGAACAAATATACGAGCTTTAGCTTCTGATGAGCTTAATCCCTCACGCTGTAAGCCAATCGCAATTTGTGAGGCCACTCCCACACCAGCAGCACCAGCACCATGAATAAGAAAAATTTCCTCTTTTAGGGATCTATGGTTTTTACGTGCTGCTGCTAAAAGTCCAGCAAGAACCACTGCCCCAGTGCCCTGTATATCATCATTAAAGGAGGGTAGAGTTTTCTGGTAGCGTTCTAAAACATCAAAAGACTTTTGTTTACTAAAATCCTCCCATTGCAAAAGTACATTAGGAAACTGTTTCTTAAGGGCAGTTACAAAACGGTGGATAAAATCATCATACTCAGTACCGGTTAAGCGTTCGTGGCGCATACCAAGATAAAGAGGATCATCTAAGAGATCCTGACGGTTAGTGCCCACATCTAATTCTACGGGTAGGGTCAAGGCTGGATCAACACCAGCAGCAGCAGTATAAATAGAAAGCTTACCTATACAAATAGCCATCCCTCCAAAGCCTTGGTCACCAATACCTAGAATCCCTTCTGAGTCAGTGGCTACAATGAGCTTAATGTAGGGGTAAGGAGTGTGTCTAAGCAAATCATCGATATGGTCAATGTTACCTGTACTTACTACCAAACCTCTAGGAAAGCGATAAATCTGACTAAACTGCTCTACTGCTTGAGCCACTGTGGGTGTATAGATAATGGGCATAACTTCTTCAAGGTGCTCTTCTAACAGTGCATAAAAGAGTACTTCATTACGATCTTGCAGCACACGTAGAAAAATGTGTTTATCTAGGTCATTTTGAAAGCGCCTAAAGTTACTATAAGCTCTTTCTACTTGCTGTTCGAGTTTCGAAATGTGGGGGGGGAAAAGTCCAGTAAGCCCAAAGGCTTGACGTTCTTCAAAGCTAAAGGCTGTACTTTTGTTGAGTAAAGGTAAGCGTGTGAGCATCAACCCCGGTAAATCAGTTTCTAAGTAGGGATTTCCATCTTTATCAATCTTGTAGTCATATTGTTTCATCAAACTAGATTACCGTAATCTAAGACCCTTGTGAACAACCTCCCTACTAATTTCCCAACACCCACTAGTTGTTATCTTTTAACTCAAATAAATGTTTATCAGCAGCAGAAATCACCGTGGGTAACTCTGCTTGCAGAATTTTGTAGACACCATTTGCTAACTCCCTGTGCTCTTTTTGCACTCCTTTACCAAAAGCTCTCACCTGTAAATAATGTAGCCAGCTCCTAACTGTACCATTCACATACAGCTTACTTATAGCATTCTCTCCAAGAAAAAATCTTGCTGATTCCTTAGCTATTCCCCTTTGCAAAGCCTCTTGGTAAATGTCTTTTTGCAGGGTATTGAGCTGTTTTAGCTTTTCTTGAAACCACTCTCTGTCACTTATCTGCAAATCATCAATGCTATTTTGTCTATTTTTCTTATCTTGCCTTCTAGCCTGTACATCAGAGAACATACTTTCTAAAGTAGCAATGTTCTGGTATCTTTGTGATAGTTCTTGAAAATTGAAACTCCTATGTCTCAGCAGCTGTCTCGATATAGCCCTGGTAGTAGTTATTTCTAGACAAGTATTAGCCATCTCGAATACTGACCAATGTTTTTCTCTCATGCAGTACGACAGCAGTTTCAAGTCACCACTTTCTTGTCTTTCTTTTGGCGCTGAGACTCTGGCACAATAGGCCATCATCTTTTCAGCATCTGGGGTTATCCAAGTTAGCTTAATCATCAGCCTAAGATTATCATTCAAAACTTGTTGATAAGTCATCAATTAACATTAGAAAATCAGCTAAGGTTTCAGTTCCACATAGAATGGTCCTCCTAATTAGTTTAACTCCTTGTTCCAAGGAATTTACACCCTGCTCCTCATCTCTCTATCTCCCTTTCACATGCCTTAGTGAGTCTAATAGCAATGTCCAATTTTATACCGATGGTATACCGTGTACACACATCTCCTTCATAATTTTAGTGTACATTTGGACTTCAAAACCCTTAAAGGAGGAAATAATGAATTTTCAAGGTATAATTCTAGGTTCTAGAAATTCTTTACTTATTATTGCTTTGCTAACTTTAGCATTATTTTTTCTATTTGCTATTTTCACGTTTACAAAGGGGCAATCCGATGAAATCAAATACTTGAATACCCAAAAGGTAGTCATTTATAAAGAGGATGTTGCTGCTTTAGCAGCGATTGAATCACTCGACCTGAAAGAGGTTTTTGACTATCTAGATTTCCAAGTGTTTATTATAGATAATCCAGAAGGTAATGAGTTGGCTAGCTTAAGTCCAGATACTCCTGCTACAGATGACATGAATAAGATATTTTTGAGAACTCGAGCCATAGATACCACCGAGGAAATAAGCCCTGCTCTAGAAACATTAACTGCGGCACCTGCGGCAGAGAACCAACTATACCTTATCCAGTTTGCTGCTCCTGTTAAAGATGAGTGGCTCGAGCAAATTACTAGTCAAGGCAAGGCAAGAATCCTTTCTTATATTCCTAGCAATGCCTACTTAGTCTGGGTAGATAGTGCTGCACTAGAAGGTTTACAGTCACTATATGACAGCCAACCTTATCTACAATGGTTTGGACCTTATCAAACTGCTGATAGGATTGATCCTAATATTGAAACCTCAGCATCTGAAGCCCCTGCTTCTTCAAGCTTGGGTATTAAAGTAACTGTTCAATTTGTCGATCATCCTGCTGTTGAGGATTCCATTAATAACGTAAAGCAGGAAGCTCAGGAAATCCTACAAGATGTATGGGTAGTAGGTCCCTATAAAAATTTGCGTGTTGTTATCCCACAAGACAAACTAGAAGGTATTGCAGCCTTGCCAGACGTCATAAATATTGAATTGTGGATTGAGCCTGAGTTATTCGGTGAGCGGCAGGGGCAAATTCTAGCTAATCAGCTTAACTCTGCAGGCAGTGAGCCAACCGGACCAGGCTACTTAACTTGGCTACAGGGTTTGGGGTTTAATAAAACATTTGATTTTGTAGTAAATGTGACTGATAGTGGACTTGACCGTGGCAGTACCGCAGCAACTGACTTACACTCTGACTTTTTGGATTCAGAAGGTAATAGTCGAGTAGCCTATGTGCAGCAAGTAAGTGGTGTAACTATTGATGTGTCAGCAAGCAGCAATGTGGATACTGGCGGTCATGGCACTATAGATCATGCTATAGTTGGTGGCTTCAATAATGAAAGTGGCAATGCTTTCCAAGATAGTGATGGCTACCACTATGGTTTGGGGATAGCACCTTTTGTAAAGCTTGGCAGTTCACGCATATTCAGCCCCTCCTTTACTTTCCCAAACCACACTGAACTCACTAATGCTGCTTACAGTAAAGGAGCAGTCATAAGTAGTAACAGCTGGGGAAGTACCGTAGGGACTGGCCGTTACGATGCTGTCTCTCAAGAGTACGATGCATTAGTTCGTGATGCTAGACCAGCTAATGCTAGTGATGGGGGAGAGCCTGGAAATCAGGAGATGGTGATAGTATGGGCAGCTGGCAATAGAGGACCTAGAGCTGAAACTTTAGGTGATAGGGGTGCTACTGCCAAAAATACTTTGGTGGTTGGCGCTAGTGAAAACTTTTATCAGGCAGGTACTGATGGTTGTGGCATAGCAAGCTCTGGAGCTAATGATGCTCGAGACATTATTAATTTTTCTAGTCGGGGCCCCAATGTCGATAATCGTTACGGCCCTCATATTATGGGACCGGGCACTCACATTCAAGGAGCAGCCTCGCAAGACCCCAACTATCAAGGCAATAGTGTGTGCGATAAGTTTTTTCCTGCCGGGCAAAGACTTTATGCTTGGTCATCTGGAACTAGCCATGCCACACCAGCTTTATCTGGTGCAGCTGCCCTCATGCGGCAGTGGTTTTTAAATAAAGGTAAGATAGCACCTTCTCCAGCTATGACCAAAGCCTATTTAATGAACTCAACAACTTATATGACAGGTGTTAGTGCCAATAATGACTTACCCTCTAACAATCAAGGTATGGGAAGGCTTAACCTAGAACGGGCGTTGGATGATGTGCCACGCATTCTTATTGATCAAACAGAAATTTTTGCTGGAGTTGGCGAAAGCCACATTATTGAAGGTGTTATAGCCAAAAGTGATCAACCCTTTAGGGTTACCCTAGCTTGGACAGATGCACCGGGGTCTACTATAGGTAATGCTTGGGTTAATGATCTTGACCTAAGAGTTACTCTGAATAATAGTGGTGAGCCAGTAACTTATCTAGGCAATGTTTTTGCTAAAGACATCTCTAAATCTGGTGGCAGCAAAGATTCCCGTAACAATGTTGAAAGTGTTTGGCTGCCTGCCGGTACTAGCGGAAGTTTTACAGTCAAAGTTACTGCTAGCAACATTCCGGGGGATGGTGTACCAAATAATAATGACATTACTGATCAAGACTTTGCCTTAGTAATTTACAATGCAGAGCTTGCTCTTCTTGGTGTTCTACCTACCATAGAGAGTTTTACCGCTACCCCTAGCACCATAACTGAAGGTGAATCGACTACACTAACTTGGCAAGTAACAGGAACAGAACTAATAGCTTTGAGTATTAACCAAGGGGTAGGTGAGGTAACAGGTGCTAGCACTGTGGTCTCACCAGCTGTTACTAGAACCTACAAACTAACTGCTAGTAATGATATAGGTAGTGACTTCAAAAATGTATTGGTAATAGTAAACCCAGATAAATGTAAAAGACCTGCCAACTTTTGGATATGGTTGCAGTGCTTATTTCGCTAGAAGTTAGCTAATTTGACCATTATTGAGGCTTTAGCCTATACCAAAGCAGTACTAGAAAAGACTGAAGTTGATAGTGTGAATGCAGAGGCTCATATACTACTAAGTGAATTGCTGGGGATAACTAATAGCGAACTTATCCTTAACAACAATTTACTAAGTAAGTCAGAGGAATGCACTTTAAAGGAATGGTTAGAACGCCGTCAGCAAGGTGAACCCTTACAGTATGTTTTAGAAAGAGCTTACTTTTATGGCTTAACATTAAAAGTGACTCCAGCAGTGCTAATACCTCGTCCTGAAACTGAGAATTTAGTTGCCTTAGCACTAGAAGCCATTAAAGATATCCCTGAACCAAAAGTAATTGATGTAGGCACTGGTAGTGGGGCAATTGCCTTGGCTATAAAGCATGAATATCCTAGTGCCAATGTACTAGGTGTAGACATTGACTCTAAATCTCTTGAAATAGCTAGGCTCAATGCTAAAAACCTGAATTTAAAGGCGGACTTTTATTTGTCTAATTTGTTAGCAGGAATAAGTAAACATGTTTTGCAGGTTGACCTGATAGTTGCAAACTTACCCTATTTGCCCACAGCTGATACACTCAGAGTGGCCCCCGAGGTTAGGGCTGAGCCAGCTCGAGCCCTTTTTGCAGGCAAAGATGGCTTAGCACTATACAGAAAACTCTTAGCACAAGCCTATGAACTTTTAGAGCAGGGTTGTGTAATGATCTTGGAACTAGACTCTCGCAACATCCAAGCTGCCTTTAATGAAGCCAGTGATTGGCAAGGTAGATATATAGAAAAAGATCTGGTAAACAGGGATCGTTTTCTAGTTTTAAGGCGATAATTATACTTTTTGTGGGTGTTTCACTATACTATTGTATCCTTTTTAGTTGAAACTATTGTTCCTACTTGAGGATATTTGGTATAGTTTTATTGATTATATCTCATCAAGGGAGTTGAGGGACACCACCTTAAATGGAGGTTACCTTTATACCTATGAAGGTATTACTTATAGATTACGGAGCAGGCAATTTACATAGTGTACACAAAGCGCTCGTTAAAGCAGGTTTTGAGGTCTTAGTCTCATCCCAACCAAGCTTAGTTAAACAAACTGACGCCTTAGTCTTGCCTGGTCAAGGCCATTTTGGACAGGTCATGAAAGCGTTTCTAGCTTCAGGCTTTGAGCCTGTCGTAAGGGCACATATTGAGGCAAAGAAACAATTTCTAGGAATTTGTGTGGGTCTGCAGTTACTCATGAAAACATCTGAGGAAGCCCCTGATGTGAAAGGTTTGGGCATTTTAGCAGGTGAGGTTAAGCGTTTTAAAGATAAAAGTGTAAGCATTCCTCAAATGGGTTGGAACCAATTTTATAGCTATGGCAAACCTCCGCTATTAGCAAATATTCCCTATGGTTCTTTTGCTTACTTTGCTAACTCTTATTATGTAGATTTTGATGATGAAAATATTGCAGGTGCAAAAACAACGTATGGCAATACTAATTTTAAAAGTGTAGTGTCACAAGGACACATACATGCCACTCAATTTCACCCTGAAAAAAGTCAAACTGTAGGTATAGAGATTCTAAAAAACTTTAAAGCTATTGTAGAAAGCCATAGAGGGTTTTTTTGCACAACCCCTCCAAAAGGTGCATTTGAGAGCTAATTTGTTTCAGGCATGAGATTTTCAGAAGTAAGATAGCGGTATATAGAAGCTTTTGACAAGCCATAGTCTTTCATAAGAACTTTGATAAGCACGCCCTGCTTCCGTCTTTCTTGTAATTCTTTCACTTGTTGTAAGGTAAGCTTCTTCCGTCTTCCGAAGAGAATACCTTGTTCCTTGGCTTTCTTAATGCCATCCATCTGACGTTCAGCACGTATCTCAGTTTCAAATTGAGCAATTGCTCCAAGCATATTAAAAAGTAACCTACCTGTGGCATCGCTGGTGCTGATATTCTGATCAATCACATGCAGATCGACTTCTTTACGTTCTAGTTCAACGGCGATCTGACACAAATGAAGTGTGGATCGAGCAAGTCTATCAAGACGTGTAATGACAAGTGTATCACCTTCACGCACGTACTCAAGGCAAGTTTCTAGCTTTGGGCGTTTGCTTGATGCACCACTACTTTTCTTTTCCTGAAAGACCTTGTTGCAATGCTTTAACTTATCGATCTGGACATCAAGGCTTTGTCCAACTGAACTGACTCTTGCGTAACCAATGAGTGCCATATTTATCTCCTTACGTCTCAAATAGTTTTAGACAAATTAATATTTGCCTTTTAAGACATAAAAAGAGACAGGTCAAACAGTACGTCTTACAAACTATAGTTTTTGATACCCATTACAGCAGGATTTCTAATGTGGACTAATAGCAATTATGGACAAACAAGAAAAACGACTGAAGGTTCTGAGTAATGAGGAAATATCAAACCTTTATGATCGACCTAACTTTGATAGAGAAGAACAAATGGAGTACTTTGCTTTATCTCCACAGGAACAACTGATTTTTGAATCCTTGAGCTCTAATAAGTCACGTGCTTATTTTATTCTGCAATTAGGCTATTTCAAAGCAAAGCAACAATTCTATATTTTTAGCCTTGAGGATGTTAGGAATGATGCACAACATGTGCGAAGGAGGTATTTTCCCGATTTCGTTTTAAGTGACCTAGACGTAAATAAGAGAACCAGATTGAAACAACAACAAGCTGTGCTCGAGCTTTGTAATTACCGTATGTGCTCGAGCACAGCAAAAGAATATTTAGAAGCGAAGGCACGTCAGGTAGCAAAGATTAGCAGTAAGCCTGCCTACATTTTCCGTGAGTTGCTTGATTATTTAGTGCAACAAAGGATTGTGCTACCTGCTTACAGCACAATGCAGAAAATTGTTGGTCAAGCCCTTGTATATGAGCAAAACCGCTTAACTACCGTGCTTGAGTCAAAACTTAAGCCTGCTGATGTAAGTGCCTTAGAGCAACTGTTTAACAACGAAGATGGAGTTTATAAAATAACGCAGCTAAGGCGTCAACCAAAAAACTTTAGTGTTAGCGAACTCCGCAAAGAAGTGCAAAAGGGGGAAGAGTTACGACCTCTTTATCAAATTGTAAAGAATTTGCTTCCCGAATTGGCTATTTCTAATGAGGGTATTATCTATTATGCATCATTAATTAACCACTACTCGGTATTTAGGTTGCAACGTTTATCTAAATGGGTAAGGTACTTGTATTTACTATGTTTTGCTTATCATCGCTACCAAAAGCTGAATGATAACCTCATCATTAGTTTTCTACATAATGTGAAACAATTTGAAGGTTTGGCTAAAGAAGCTGCAAAAGAACGAGTTTACGAATATCGATCTGAGAGCAACAAAAATTTACCTAAAGCAGCACAAATATTGAAATTGTTTACAAGTGGAATTATCCCTCTTGAAATGCCTTTTCAACAAGTTCAAGCTAAGGCATTTGAGATTTTGAAACAAAAGAAGATTGATCAAGTTGCCAAGTACATAGTCAATGAGGCAGCTTTTGATGAAACTGCGTTTGAGTGGGAATTCATAGAAAGCAAAGCAAGCACATTCAAGGTGAGTTTACGTCCTTCATTCAAAGTACTAAATCTCGTCCCTCTCTCACAATATAACTATATAACTGATGCTGTAGATTTCCTAAAGACTGCTTTAGTGAAGGAGAAAGCATTAAGTCAATATAAGTCTGTAGAAATACCCACACAGCACATTCCTAAAAATGCTGATGTGTATCTTTATAAAGATATTAGGGATAAACAACGCCCTATTCCAGATCGCTATGAATTCTTCACTTACCAACAGCTCAAGAGGAAGTTTGAATCAGGTGATCTTTACTGTCCAGATAGCATCCGCTTCCGTAGCCTAGAGGATGACCTTATTGACAAAAAGGTGTGGCAAGAGAAAAAAGAAGCCATACTTGATGAAATTGGCATACCTCTTCTAAAACAACCTATTCAAGAACACCTTAATGACCTCAAATATAAGCTTGAGAAGTGTTTACTGGAAGTTAATCAGCGTACTCGTGATGGCAAAAATCCTCATTTTATTGTTAAGAAAAAGGGTAAACGAGAGTGGTGGTCATTAAAGTATCCCGATAATGATGATAGTGACGATGTGAATCACTCTTTTTACAATCAACTGGGGCATGTGGATGTAAGGCGCATCTTGCACTTTGCAAACGAGCAATGTGGTTTTATGGATGTGTTTGACCACGTGCTTGGGCGTTATACTAAGAGCGAGGTTGATAATCGCACGATCACTGCTTGCATTATTGCTTGGGGTACAAATATGAGCCTAGGTAAAATGGGGGATATTTCAGATGTAGACTTTAATGCCCTGAAAAGTACTTCTGATAACTTCATTCGCCTTGAAACCCTTAAAGCAGCTAATGACAAAATCAGCAATGCTATTGCAGCTTTGCCCGTCTTTGAATCATTTAACCTTGGTGATGTGGTTCATTCAAGCAGTGATGGACAAAAGTTTGAAAGTCAGATTGATACTTTCAATGCCCGTCATTCATCTAAATATTTTGCTTTAGGCAAAGGGGTTGTGGCTTATACTCTTGTTGCTAACGGTATACCTGCAAATGCTCGTATCATTGGTGCACACGAACACGAAAGTTATTACGTGTTTGACATTCTCTATAACAACACTACAGACATTAAACCTGAAATTCACTCCACAGACACGCATGGTACTAATGAGGTTAATTTTGCCCTACTACACATATTTGGTTATCAATTTGCGCCCCGCTACAAGAAACTTAGGGAGAAAATAAAGACTTCCCTCTATGGTTTTCAACACCCAACTAACTACTCAGACTTAATCCTCAAGCCAATCCGCAAACTCAATGAAGATTTGATTATTAATGAGTGGGACAACGCACTGCGTATTTTTGCCTCCCTCGCTCTTAAAACTACTTCACAATACACTATTGTTAAAAAGCTCAGTTCTTATGCACGTGCCAATAGTACAAAACGTGCTATTTGGGAGTATGACAATATTATCAGGAGTCTTTATTTACTTGATTACGTTGATTCTCCATCCCTGCGTCGCAATGTGCAAACTGCTTTAAATCGTGGAGAGAACTATAATAAATTTCGCAAAGCAGTTTCCCTAGCTAGCTTTGGTAGACTTCGTTTTAAAACAGAACATGAGCAAGGGTTGTGGAATGAGTGTAGTCGCCTTATCACTAATGCTATCCTTTACTACAATGTTTCTCTTATTTCCAAATTAATTGACCACAAGAAAAAAATGGGAGACTACCAAGCTGTTCATGCCTTGCAGCAAATATCTCCTATTGCTTGGCAACATATAAACTTCGTAGGACATTATGAATTCACAAAAGGATTTGAGGTTATCGATTTAGATAAACTTGTCCAAAAACTCTTTGCCTGAAACAAATTAGCTCTCAAATGCACCTTTTGGAGGGGTTGTGCAAAAAAACCCACTTTACAGATTAAAAATTGTGCCCAGTAACTGTTGGTCAGCAAGAGGATTTAGATAAGCAAAGGCTCGGACGGGAAAAACAAAGAATGGAATTATAGAGTAGTGGTCTGACCCTGAATCCTGAATATATTAATAATAACTCACTATAAGTTGAAGTAGAATAACCTAATGCGAGCACTCTTACAAAGGGTATTATGGGCAGAAGTAAAGGTTAGTAGCAAAATTGTTGGTGCTATAGATAAAGGGTTACTGGTTTTTCTAGGCATAACCCACAAAGACAGTAAGGTAGAAGCTGAATTTTTAGCAAATAAAATAAGTAAATTACGCATCTTTAATGACACTGCTGGCAAGATGAACCTAAGCATTAAAGATGTTGATGGGGATATTTTAGTAGTCAGCCAGTTTACCCTTTATGCAAGTACTCGTAAAGGTAATCGCCCAAACTATATGGACGCTGCCCCTCCTGAATTAGCAAATTCTTTGTATCAGCATTTTCAAGCAGAGCTTAGCAAATTAGGTTTTAAAGTTTCTTCAGGAAAATTTGGGACTAGTATGCAAATTAGTTTACTTAATGATGGTCCAGTAACTATTTGGCTAGATTCTGCAGATTGCAAATTGAGTGCACATTAGAGGGTAGCTAGAATCCAGTAGCTAGTAGTCAGTAGGGCTTAATATGCTGGCTACTGACTTCTGGCTACTAGCTACTTTTACACTCCTGCTTAGATGATATCAAATTTTGACTAGTGGTAATATTGTTAAAGCGGTGTTGATTATATTTTATTTTATCTTGCATAAGGTTAGGTATAAATACTAATGGAATGGCTAGTGTGGATATATGATCCAAATGCTTGGGTTGCTCTTGTTGCTCTCACCATTCTTGAAATTGTTTTAGGGATAGATAATATTATCTTTATTTCTATTCTTTCAGGCAAACTCCCTCGAGCACAGCAGGCTCGAGCTCGTCAAATAGGGCTAGTATTAGCAATGCTTATGCGTATAGTATTGCTTTTTTCTATAGTTTGGATTATACGCCTTACCGAGCCTTTTATAGAAATCTTTGGAAGAGGGATTTCAGGTCGCGATCTTATTTTTATGCTCGGAGGCCTATTTCTGCTCTACAAAGCTACTTATGAAATACATGAAAAATTGGAAGGTCAGGAAAAGACTTCCTCTAAACGTAAAGTCGTATCATTTTCAGGAGTCATTGTACAGATAATGCTGCTTGACGTTGTATTTTCAGTTGATTCCGTTATTACTGCTGTGGGTATGGCCAAAGACTTGATGGTCATGATTCTAGCAGTTATGATTGCTGTAGGAATTATGCTAATAGCGGTAAACCCTGTAAGTCATTTTGTAGAAAATCACCCAACGGTGAAAATGTTGGCACTTAGTTTTCTACTGCTTATAGGGATGTCTTTAGTGGCTGAAGGCTTGCACTTTCACATACCCAAAGGCTACATTTACTTTTCTATGGGCTTTAGTATCTTTGTTGAAATGCTAAACCTGCGTTTACGTAAGCAGGGTAAGCCTGTTAAATTGCATAAACCTAACATCAGCTAAGATTCAGGATTTAGTAACAAACACGATTTTTGCCACTATACTTCGCTTCATAAAGTTTTTCATCAGCTTGCTCGAGTAAATCCCTATAATGCTTAACGTCATTGGTGATGGCAACTCCTGCGCTTATAGTAACCTCAAGATTTTCTCTTACTTCTGACCAAGGATAAACTTCTATTGCTAGGCGTAGTTTTTCTGCTGCTTGCACAGCCTTGTCAAGCTCTGTTTCAGGAAAAACTATTACAAACTCCTCACCGCCATAGCGCGCTACCACATCACTATCGCGAGTACTGCTCTTAAGAAGCCTACCAAGGATTTTCAATACTTCATCCCCAACAGTATGTGAAAAATTGTCATTGATTTGCTTAAAGCTGTCAATATCACCCATCATTAGACTAAGAGGGCTCTGATAGCGCTGTGAACGTTGCCACTCTTTTACAAGATAATCGTCAAGATAGCGACGGTTAAAGACTTTTGTTAGGCCATCGCGAATGCTGAGTTGCTCGAGCCTCTTATTAAGTTTTTGAAGCTCAAGGTTTTTTTGCTCGAGCCTTTTATTAAGCGCTGCCATTTCAACTTGCTTGATATAAGCTATCTCTTTTTCTTTTTTTAGGCGCTCAACCTCAAACTGTGCCATTAGGCCTTCAAGGCGCTGTCTTGCCCTCTCCTGAGAGAGCTCAGCCTTAAGACGATGATATTCCTTGTGTTGCTCTAAAGCCTTAACAAAGTCACCTAAACCTTCATAAGCATAATTTAAGTGTAAATGAATATCAGAGATGTCTGGCTTAGCACCTTGGGATTGTGCAAACTCTAGGGCTTGAGTAAGAACTGACAAGGCAAGAGAGTAATTTTCTTGTTTAATGTAATTTGCCCCCATTCCTAAAAACACCTCAGACTTTTCCTTAGCATTAGGATAATTGTCAAGTAAGCTAAGAGCACGTCTATAGTAATCAAGACCCTCTCTTAAACTTCCAGTGAGGGTGTAAGTATCGCCCCAAGTTTTATAAATTAAGGGTAAAGCTGCTAATTGATTAGATTCTTTTAAAACATCTTCAGCCTTCTGAAGATAGCCAAGTGCTTTTTGATAATTCCCTAAATCTTTATAAACATTCCCTAAGTTAGAAAGGCATAGGCCCTCTTGTCTTTTACTACCATACTCCTTAACACCATCTAAAGCCTTCTCTAGATTTTCTAGAGCTAAGGTATAGTGTTTGGGAGATTGCATTTCCTGCCCTAACTGCCAGTAAATGTTGCTTACATTGATTAAAACAACATAGACTTCTTTATTTTCTAAACTTTCATAAATATCTATAGCCTGAAAGTAGTACTCCAAAGCCTTTTCATACATGCCAAAATAGTCAAAACTACTCCCTAAAAGATTTAAAGCTGCACCAACAGAATCATCGTCATTTATATCTCGAGCTGCTGCTAGGGCCTCATAAGCATTCAAACTTATAGCCTTGTAATCACCCTGCATATGGCAAAAGCGAGCCATTTGCAAAGAAGCTGCAGCCTGTAAGCCTTTATCTTGAGCTTTGTGAGAGTAGTCTAGAGATTCCTGTAGGCATTTTTGTGCCCGAGAAAAATTACCCTCTTCCAGATGGCACATGCCCTGAGTGAGAATACTCCAAGCTAACCCTTTATCGTCATGAGTTTTATAGGCTTGTTCTTCAGCTTCTAAAGCTAGTGCTAAAGCTTCCTTAGGATGCTTGTTTATTACTTTACGTGCCTGCTTAAGTAGCTCTGATGTCTCTGACATAATCAAACATCTAGCTGTGCTAAGTGGGCATTTTGCTCAATAAAAGCTCGCCTAGGTGGGACTTCACTACCCATAAGCATTTCAAAGGTTTCACTAACTTCAAAAGCATCTTCGATAGTAACTTTTTTCAAAATTCTTGTTTCAGGGTTCATAGTAGTGTCCCATAACTCATCAGCATTCATTTCACCTAAACCTTTATAACGTTGGATATTAGCTTTACGGCCCTTATTTTCATCTAAAATTTCTTTTAAGTTAACATCACTATATATATAAGTCATATTTTTTTCTCTACCAAAGGTGACACCATATAGTGGAGGTTGGGCTATATAAAGATAACCTGCTTCAATTAGTGGTCGCATGTAACGATAAAAGAAAGTTAATAGCAAGGTACGAATATGGCTACCATCAACATCAGCATCAGCCATAATAATAACGCGATGGTATCTAACAGATTCTAGGTCAAAGTGCTCATCTTCACCAGTACCTTCAATGCCTGCTCCAATAGCTGCTATCATGGAGCGAATTTCGGCATTCTTTAAAATTTTAGCAATACCTGCTTTTTCAACATTTAAAACCTTGCCTCGCAAAGGTAAAATGGCTTGAAAGCGACGTTCACGGCCACCTTTAGCACTATTGTGAACAAAAACACCACTAGCTAAAGCAAAGTTGTGAGTATTAGCAACTTCAACATCATAAACATCCATTTGCTGCTCGGAGTCTTCAATTTTAACTATATGACGAGCGTAGTCATCTCCAGGCTTTTTAATATTTCCCTTCCGACTCAAGTAATTTTCTACGTTACCTCCTATAGGGATTTTTACTTCATTCTGCTCTTGCCAAGCTGCAGAATCAGTGTTCCAAAGCCATAAACTTTGAGTGTCTTCTTTATAGAAAAAGGGAGTAGGCATAAGGGAATCACTGATAGTAAGTTCAGAGGCAGGCTTGTACTCACCATTAACTAGCATAAAAAGATGATCTGGAGTAGCAGTTATCAATTCACCATTATCCAAAATAATCTTTATTACCTTTACATTAGTTTTAGTCACACGAGCATTTAGTAATTGCCCCATGCTCATAGCACCATTTTTATCAATAGTGTAACCAAGATGGGACTTGCCTTTATCTTGCTCTTTAACTAGCTCTTTAAAACTTAAAGCACGCCTGTCAGCCAGCAAAACTTTGGTATCACCTGAGAAGCACCCACCTGCAGAGATACCTTCTACTATATAAAGTTCACTAACACTTGGATCTTCTGATTGGCAATCAGCTAATTTACCAGGCAAATCATCATTTTCTAATGGGTTAGAGCGGCGCACAAGTTCTCGAGCTTTTCTAGCTGCTTCTCGAGCTTTAGCAGCATTTACTGCTTTTTCAATTATGGCTTTGCCAATCTTAGGATTTTCTTCTAAGATCTCATTAAACTTTTCATATACAACAGCATGGGTAGCACTTTGGGCTTCAGGGTTAAGAAGCTTGACTTTTGCTTGCGATTCAAATTGTGGTTCTCCGAGCTTAACAGAAATGACACAATAAATACCTTCTAAAAAGTCATCGCCTGTAGGGTTAGGTTCACCTTTTTTAATTAATCCTTTAGACTTAGCATAGTTATTAAGCGTTCTAGTATAGGCAGTTTTAAAACCAGTTAAGGGTGTACCCCCATCACGATTGGTTATCATATTGGCATAACAAAGAATAGTCTGTCCATAGCTACTGGTATGTTGCAACCCCACTTCTACTTCTATGTCCTCACTTATGTCTTTAAGGAGCAAAGGTTTATCGTAAAGACATTTCTCACCCTTAACTAGATTCTGCGCAAATGCTGCTACACCCCCTCTTTCTTGGAAAACTTCGTGTTTTGGTTCCCCTCGTAAGTCTCTAAAAATTATTTTCACCCCACCTGTCAGGTAAGAAAGCTCTTTTATTCGCTTACGAATGCGACTAAAATCAAAGGCTTGAATTTCTGTGAAGATGCTGTGATCAGGCAGAAAAGTCACTTTAGTGCCCGAACCAGCTTCAGATTCATAACTACCAGTTATTTGTAGTGGGGTAGAAAGATCACCTCTGTTAAAAGCAATTTTGTAAATTTTGCCCTCACGCTTCACCTCAACTTCTAGTGACTCAGAAAGTGCATTAACGACCGAGGCACCTACCCCATGTAATCCCCCTGAAACCTTGTAAGCATTACTGTCAAATTTACCTCCAGAATGAAGTACGGTGTAAATAACTTCAACAGCAGGTCTCCCTTCCTTTTTCATTATGTCTACAGGTACGCCACGACCATTATCCATCACTGAAGCTGAGCCATTAGAGTGTAAAGTTACTTCAACAGTATCGGCATAGCCTGCTAAGCACTCATCAATAGCATTATCAATAATTTCAGTTAAGAGTTGGTGGTAACCATCAATTCCCGTGCCACCCTGTACATACATAGCAGGGCGTTTGCGTACAGCGTCTAGGCCTTCCAAAACTTTAATTTGTTCAGCTGTGTAGTTGCTCAAAGCTTATTTCCTTACCATAAAAATCAAAAAACTATATATTGAACTTATAACCAAACTATTTTGGCAAGTAACATTCTACCATTTGACGACTACAAGGGTCAAACTAAACCTTGTGTTAGGCCAAAAAGTTGCCCAGTTATTAGGGAAATACCATGCCTATAAACATGCCAATAACCACAATCGAAATTCCAGAAGGTGAAACTCGCACTATGGAAATAAAAGCTGAGTTGATCGAGATAGACACAGGTCTTGCTAGAGCTGATGGCAATAGTTTGACAAGTGGTACAATGGAACTTAGGGAACTTAGTTGAGAACTCGAGCGTATCCCCTAAGCATGTCTGTTGCTTTTCCCAAGTAGCCTTGTAAAATACTGTGCCAAGTTTCATGCTCTGGCACAAGTTCTAGGGCTTTCTTGGCATGTAAAACAATTCGCCTTGGCTCATTAAAGCCTTGCTGGGCAAGGGTATCGGCAATCATAGTGTGGGCTAAAAGCCAGTTTTTATCACCTTGTTTAGTTTCACTCAAAGCTTTTTCAAAATAAGTTATAGCTTCATTATGCTGGTAGTAATTACGGGCGATCTGACCAAGTAAGAAACAAGAGTTTAATCCTTCACCTTGTTCCATAGCTTCTTTGGCATAATTTTCAGCCTCGGTTAGAAATCCTAGATGGTAGTTCACTTCCGCTAAGTCGGAGAGTACTTGAGGGTGCATATTGTAAGAACTATCTCTCAAAATGTTTTCGAGCAACGCCTTAGCCTCTAGATAATTCCCTTCAGACATGAGTGCAAAAGCGTACTCATGTTCAACAAAACTGCTAACTTCCCCAGCCTCTTTAAGAGCTTTTTCAAAATAAATGAATCCTTGTTTAGCCTTACCAATAAGTATACAGCTCTGTGCTAAGGACAGATATAATTTTAAAGTGTCTGAACAATAATCTTCTAAACTTTGTGCTGCTAGAAGTTCATTAAAGGCAGTTTCAGCATCGCCTTGCTTCAAAGCCAATTGCCCTTTTATAAAATGGAAGCGAGCCTGTTCAGGTTTACTTAAGGTTTGAAACTCAATACTGGCCAGAGCACCTAAAGAATTAAGGACTTGATTTACTTCAAACCAACAGCTTGCTATCTCCAGAAATATTTTCTGCCGTTCTAGGCCTTGGCTAAGTTCCACCACTTGCTCAAAGGCTCTCACTGCTTTTGTAAATTGTCCTAGAGACTGATGGGTTTTCCCTAGCAGCAAGTAATAACGTGATTTTAGTGGCTGAGAAAAGCCTGTTATTTTTACACTGTTAAGCACTGTTAATACGGCCTCGAATGATCCTGCTGCAAAAAGAGCTCGAGCAGCGTGGTAGCAGCTTAAGCTATCTTGAGTCCTTGCTACTGTGAGTGCTCCTTCAATAACTTCTGCTGAATCTTTGCCTCCATAGGCAGAGAATTCCCAATAAAGTGCTTGATAAAGAGGATTATGTACAATACTTGGATCGGCTTGAGAGGCTTCATTTAAGTAGAGGAAGCCACGTTTAAATCCAGCTTTACCTTTAAAAGCTTGTAAAGAGGCTAAATGCAAGTCATGTTTAACCAGTAATCTGCTGCGAATGGCCTCATAATTTGACTCGAGCATTTCTTGGCTTTTTTTTTCTGAACTTTTAAGAGTTTCTTTGGTTATTTGTTGAACTATCATTATTTACCTTTCAATCTAAGCAAAGCTAGCTTTACTTAGTGCTTATTGACATTAGCCTATCGGAACGGTGTTATAGCACTATCAGACAAAGGTTGCGAGGTGTTTCTGATATGTTGTATGAAAAGAAAATCGTTAGCAAGTTGTTTATAACAAGCATTCTCTAATTTCTTAGAAAAATATCCCTGCCATCTAATAGTCAGAAGCTAGTGATCAGTAAGGATTTTATTATGTTAGCCAGTAAAACTGACCACTAATGGGAATACAGAGGAATATGAATGCGTTTGCCCAAGCCATTTGTCTGTGCTACATTTCAGACGTCATATTTGGTACTCATTACATATATTTATTAACTATCTTTTTTTAGCAAAGAAATCTGGTAGCATTAGCAATGAGTTACAGCACGTTTTCACTAAAAGATGTTAAAGAACAGCTAGGTATAAAAGTTGTGGAGAACAAGCACCTTTTTCAAAATGTTCGAGCAACTAATATCAGTACTCCGCAAAATGAAGAAAAAACTGAAAAATTGCCCTCAAATAGATTTTGCTTATTTGTCAAATTTGCGTATAGAACGAGTTTACTATTGTTATTAATCTTAACTATAAGCATCTTATTGAGAATCCTTTATCACGATTGCGGACTACTGAATATAATTGAATTGTTGGAAATTTATGCCTAAAGCTATAAAAAAAGCTTATGTACTTGCTTATCCTGCTGGACATTCACTAAGTCCTGTGATGCACAACGCTGCCTTTAAGTACTTAGCCCTAAATGCACATTATGAAGCTATAGAAGTGCCTCCTCATAAGCTAGCAAAGACGATTGAGAATCTGCGCTCTGAAGATGTTTATGGTGCTAACGTAACTATTCCTCATAAACTAGCGGTAATACCCTTACTAGACAATCTAACTGAGGAAGCTAAGAATGTAGGAGCAGTAAACACCATCATCAACAATAATGGCATTTTAACAGGCCATAATACTGATGCCACAGGATTTTTGAGGGCGTTGAAAGAAGATGCTAACTTTGACCCTAAAGGGCATAAAATAATAATGCTTGGAGCAGGGGGAGCAGCTCGAGCTATTCTCTACGCACTATTAACAGCACAAGTAAGACAAGTAAGCATCTATAATAGAACCCTAAGTAAAGCTGATGATTTAGCTAATGATTTCTGTCATTTGGGGGAAATACAAATAGTTAGTAAAGATCAGCTTAATCAAGCTGTACAACAAACAACTCTACTAATAAACACCACCTCTGTAGGTATGGAAAAACTTGGTGTAGACCCTAAGGAGTCTCCTTTACCTAAAAACACCTTACCTTTAAAGGGGTTAGTTTGTGATATAATTTACAAGCCTAGTAAAACTCTCTTACTAAAAGACGCCAAAAAAGCAGGTTTAGAGACACAAAACGGCTTACCTATGCTTGTTTATCAAGGGGCTGAAGCATTTTCTAGCTGGGTGGGCCAAGCAGCACCTGTTGGAATAATGTTTAGGGCTTTAAAACTCTGCCTAAGTTAGTCAATATATTCAAGTGGTAGGACACCTTGGCCAAAAACCTGGGCCACAAGACCGTAAATTTGCTGGACTTCAAGGTCTTCTCCCATGTAGCCTTCAGAATCCCAAATTTCAAAGTGAAGGTGTGGCTCATCTTGGGTATTTTGAGCGGCCTCAATCGTTCCTGAGTTACCTATATAGCCTATAACTTGCCCTAGGCTTACAAAGCCCCCTTCTTGTACACTAGTAGGAATACCTTGTAAATGAGCATAGCGCGATACGTATCCCCCTACATGTTCAATCCAGATTTGTCTACCTCTTAACTTGTCCAAGGATCTTTCAGGAGTAGTTAGTTGTGACCTAGCATCTGAAATAATAGCGTCATACTCTTCTTTGGTCACTTCCACATAACCATGATCTGCCTTGACAACTTGCCCACTTGCTACAGCTCTTACAGGTGTACCATAATCTATAGGTATTGTTATTACTCTACTAAAAAAATCAAAGCCTTGATGAACACCATTACGATAAGGACGTGGCTGATTGGGAAGGTGATTTTTCCTTGAGGTAAACCTAGCACCTTCTATTGGTACTGCGTAACCACTTGGCCAACGTGAGTCAAAGGGATTAGAAACTAATCCTTCGAAGCGCTGATAAAGCCTCGAGCGCCTCAATATGCTATTTTCACTAGCGTATTCGTATACAGTTCTACCCTCATTATCAGTAATGGTAGGATTAGCGCTAGCATTAAGTAATGTAAGCAAAATTTCAGGATTGCGATTGTCACGCGCTGCATGCATTAGTGCTGTAGTTCCTGAGTTATCTTGAGCATCAAGATCAGCACCTAAGGTAATTAATTCAATGATTAATGTAGGGTCTTGGTTGCTTATAGCTGCATGCATTAGTGGTGTTAGGCCATCTTGGCCCTGAGCAGAAATACTGCCTCCAGAGTCAATGCTTTCTCTCAAAGCTACTAAGTCACTATTTTGTATGGCTTCAAGAAGCCCTTGCGAAGCACGGCTCTGACGAGGTTGAGGTCTGGGCTGCAAGTTAATGACGTCGAGCTGCCATAAAACAATAAAGCCTGCAGAGATTAGAAGTAAAATTACAGCGATAGCACGCATGCGTTCAGTTTATCGTTTTTTGTCATAGAGGTGTGAGAAAAGTAATTTTAACTCATATTTATGTCAAAATCTTCAGCCAAAGCCATAAAGGTCTCAAAAGTGTTTACCTTTTCAACAAACTTCTTAATAATATTTTGAATGCAAACTAAGCTCGAGCCTTCCACTAACAAATCACTTTCTAAGACAGGATCACTCTCATGATCAAGGTAGGCCTTAGCAAAGCGAAATTTTCTGTTAAAGGCATTAATAGCCTTAGTGGTTAAGTTCTTGGCTCCCCAGGCAGCTCGAAGCTTTATACTTGAAGCTTCACCCTTTTCCTCTGAGTCTGCTCCGTAGGAAATTATTAGCATATTAGTGCTCTCATCAAGCTGTACAACACATAGGTCAGGCTTAGGAAACTCATAACTTAGCGCTAGGTTATTAAGTATGGTAGTAAGATGTTCATGGTTTATAGTTTTTTCAATAATTTCATGCACTAAGCTGTAGTGTACAGCAGGAGAATTTAACTGTCAATTGGCATAGAATCCACATTGCTGTATTCTTAATCTTTTAACTCGATAATTTACATGATTTTGTATCCAAGTGTGTTAAGCTAGAAAATACCTTAGTTCTCAGGCTA
This sequence comes from Trueperaceae bacterium, assembly GCA_965224855.1. Lineage (GTDB taxonomy): Bacteria > Deinococcota > Deinococci > Deinococcales > Trueperaceae > CBDCVN01. The sequence continues at coordinate 417,196 of CBDDAI010000002.1, forward strand.
AGATATCTGTGCAGTCTTTAAAGTGAAAGGGCCTACTCAAAAACAATGCTAAAATAGGAATTTAGTCATCACGGCAAAGGCCAGGTCGAGATGTTAAATGCCCATAAAACTTAAGATGATTTTTATGTGAAATGGGAATTTTGGTGCCCTACCAAAAGAATGGTCACTTAGGTTTGCATTTTGAAGTTAGCTTTTTAGATATTATTGATATCTTACTTATAGCAGTGCTACTTTACCATGTCTATAAGTGGCTTGTTGGTAGTAGAGCATGGAATTTATTAAGAGGAATTGCTCTTTTAGGAGGTGGTTGGTTTCTTGCAGCACAGCTAGGATTGCCAGCAAGTGCTTGGCTTTTTAACAAGTTTGTAGGTGCAGCTTTTATCGCTATAGTAATTCTTTTTCAGCCCGAGCTCAGGAATATGCTCGAGCGCTTTGGGCAGGGTTCTTTAGCGTACGTGGCTGTCGGTGATCCTGTACAAGAAATCATGTCAACAATCCGTGATTTGGCCAGCCAGAATCGCGGTGCTATCATAGCTATCGAAAAACGAGTACCCCTAGAGGAGTATGGTAGGGTAGGCTCTAAACTTAATTCGCCAGTGAGTTCAGCGCTACTGCAAACTATTTTTGACTCCAAGGGTCCTTTACATGATGGAGCAGTAATTATCAAAAATGATATTATCACCTACGCTGGGGCTATTTTCCCAGTAAGCAATAAAGTTAAAGGTATACCCATCTCACACGGGACGCGTCACAGGGCTGCATTAGGCGTCTCTGAAAAAAGTGATGCTTTAGCTATAGTTGTTAGTGAAGAAAGAGGAACCGTAAGCCTTGCTAAAAATGGTCAAATTAAAAGTGATATTGCACCTACTGAAGTCCTAAAAGCTCTACGTGAAGTATATCAATTATGAGACGTTACATCAAGTATTTCAATACCTATCTTAGATTGTGGTGGCAACGTTTGTTAAGGAACTGGGTAGCCAAGCTAGTGGCCCTGTTTTTAGCAGTACTTTTGTGGTCATTTGTAAATAGTGCTCAAAACACTATCAGTCAACGTAGCCTTACTGTGACACTTTCACCTTCGTCAAGTAGTTCACAAGTTGTCACAGGTGTGCCAGATAGTGTTGAGGTAGTTGTTTCAGGTAAGAGTCAGCGTATAGAAAGGCTTAAAGATGAAGAGATTAGTGCTGTACTTGATTTGCATGATGTTAAAGGAAAATTTAAAAAAGATATTCATGTTGCTGTGCCATTAGGTGTCAGTTTACTAAAAGTTACCCCCAAAGAAATTATTGGTAGTGTAGAACCTTTAGCCAAAGCCTCTTTACCTGTGAAGGTGAGCTTTTTGTCTTTTGGTGAACCTAATTTGGATTTACTCTTAAGTGCTGAAGTCTTTCCACAAGATGTTGCTGCTTTAGGACGTGCTGACCTTATAGAGCAAGCTGTAGCTGCTATAGCTTTAACTACCTCAGTAAGGGGTAACGTTAAAGTGCAATTATATGCTGCTGATGTAAATGGGCAGACCCTGCCTGAAGTTAGTTTAAGACCTGCAGAGGCTACCTTAACTGTGCGTAGGATACCAGTTCTGCACAGCAAGGAAGTGCCTGTCATGGTTAATTTTTTGGAGGCTAGGAACCTGAAGGTTCAAACTAGCACCCTTAGTAACAATACAACTATGCTTATAGGAACAAATCAGCAGCTTAATAGCCTTACAAAAGTACAGGCAAGTGCAGATCTAATAGGGCTTGGTCCTGGTGAGCATGATTTAGAATTAAATTGGGTGTTACCAATAGGTGTGAATGTACTCAACCCTCCTACAATAAGGGTGCAGTTAGAGTCAGCTCATATACCATCACCATAATTGTTCTGCTATGGATTCTACAGTTTTTACCCCTGAATGCATCTTAGGAGTTTAGCTTTACACAGCCCGGTTTAGTAGAAAATCAGTAGCCAGTAAGTCTTTAACTATATCAGCTACTAACTACTGACTACATAGCTGCAAACATCAGAAAAACTTATTAAGCTGATGTTCTTGCTCTAGAAATGAGACTTTAGAATTCTGAAGGAAGGATAAAGTAAATGTTAGTATCCAGTAGGTGCTAAAGTATTACCGCTAGCAATTTGCTCAGGTGTAACCTGTAAAGCAATAACACCTAAGAGGTCATTACCATCATAAATTGGAGCACCTATGAACTGAGCATCTGCATTATAGGATGGCCAATAGGGTTCTACTGCACTAACTACTATTTCACCTGCAGGTAAATCAGTAGCTGCTTGGAACACAGCACCCAAACCACTATCAGCAAAACTACCATTAACTAAATTTGTAGCAATATCTGTTTCTTTAAACACAGTATAAACAATGTCACCGCTTGGATTAATGATAAAAACATCATATATACTACGGGTTTCTAATTCCGTGCGAAGCACCGGATGGCATTGGGAATGTACTGCTGACCAAGGAGAACCATCTCCAGCATCATCGAGCAGCTCTTTAGCTCCTAAACCCTCAGGATTATTTGCAAGGTAATAATACTGAAGATAATAACCCTGTTCCTCAAGATTCATTAATGCATCAACAACATTTGGAGCCACGCCACCTTGATTAGCCATATAGCTTTCTGTGAAGTCTTCGTTGTAATAAGCAGTGACTTGAGCTTTTTCTCCATCACCAATACTTCCAAGAGTACCATAAGCACCTACAAAACTTTGTGCACAGTTGATTATATCACCACTTTCAACCAAAGCAGTTAAGTCACTTTCACCCACAGCTAGTGCAAATTGCCCAAAAGTAGTAAAAATCAGTGTGACACCAAATAAGAAATTAATTAGACCATTCATAAATTTTCTCCTTTTCATCACAAGTGGTCAACGCTAAATTATGTAAGACTAAAGTAGTCTTACAATTCCTTAATAGTACGAGCAGCTCTACCCTACAAATACCTTTTGGCTAGCCAAAGTAATTGTATTGAGATCAAGTGAAGTCTGAATGAAAAACTAGTGTTAAAGATATGAAGGTATCTCCAATTTTTAAAATGGTTTTTTGAAAGATGCTAGTTTATCTCATGAGTGTTTGATGAAACAATTCTTCTTAATGAGAAAAAAATTAGCAAACATGAAGATAAGGAGGACTCGAGCCCTCAATCACTTCGCACGGGGGTTTTTGCAGTTATGGTCGGAAGGAGAGCGCTTCTCCCAACGCCTGAGACTTATGAGAGACTTGTAATAAAACTATAAGAATAGCTGTACAAAACTTTACTCATACTCACACTAACTACTAAAATGTGGCAAATATACTTAAAGCCATGAGAAAAATTATCTTTATTCTTCTAGCTTTATCTTTGCTGTGGCTTATTTCCTGTTCTAACAAAGGTGGTAGTGGCAAAGATCCTGTTCCTATTGTACCCTCAGCAAATATTAGTTTTGCTAACAGTCAAACAAGTTTTGAGATACGTAATGATGGCCCTAGTGATTCAAGTATGGCTTGGGACATTGAAGTTAGTGATGGTCAACCTATAGCACAATGGTTTGATTTGAATGAATCAAGAGGTAATTTGGCTGGTGGTCAAACTAAAACAATTAGCCTCACATTAAAAAGTGGTTTAGCTGCTGGCGATTATAGTGCGAAGATTACTATTGACTATACAGGCGGAAGTAAGAGTTTTACAGTTACAGCTAAAGTGGGCTCGAGCACTCCTGAAGTTCAAGTCCGTGTTAATGCTGCAAGCCTTGAGATATTAAACCCAACGGGCCAAGACTTAAGCTGGAGAATCGAAGTACAAGATAATAGCAATAATCCATCAGCAGGTAATTGGTTTGATCTTACACCAGCACAAGGGGTTGCAGAAGGTCAATCTACTTCAGATGTGAGTTTACAGCCTGTAAGTATTGTCAACTTAGAACTTAGGGATGGCTTACCAGAGGGTACTTACCATTCTATACTCACCGTTATTTTTGATGAGATAGGTAAGAACTTTGGATTCAATGTTAATGTTGAAGTGCGTTATCCCGACCCTGATGTTCATTCTGAAAATATTGAACTAGAAGGGCAATCTACCTTTAACATAAGTAATAATGGTAATCCTCTGACAAACTTTGATTGGAATATAGAGTTAAAAGACGTTACTTTTGATGGTGGAAATGTTGATCCTTGGTTCAGTGTGAACCCTGTGATCGGCAATGTTTCTGGTGGCTCTTCAGATGAAGTAACTTTAAGTTTAAATGACGAACTTAATCCCGGAGAGTATAGTGCTACACTTGTAATTAACTATAATAATGGTGAGAAAGAAGACTTTAAAGTAAGTAGTACTATTCGCCTTGCTGAAGAGGGAGAAGGTTTTGTACCTATTACACCCCTATCTCTAACTCAAAGTGGTAGTGCTACTTTCTCTATTAGTAATAGTGGTCCCCCTACCTCAGCATTGAGTTGGACAATTACCACTGAACAAAATACTCGAGATGGTGCTGCTATTAATGAGTGGTTAAACATTAATCCTAGAAATGCCACTACTCGAGGTGGAGAGTCTACACCAATTACCTTAACACTTAAACCTTCAGAAACAACGCAACCAGGATTTTACAAAAGCGTCTTGTGTGTAGATTACAAAGTGGGCAAACAGTGTTTTGCTGTATCAGCACAGCTGGGCGGAGGTCAAGAACAAGGCGATTTTGATCTTAGTTACGATACTGCCAACTACGCCATTCCCCCAGTGCCTGATAACGTCACTATACGTGGTGCCCCTGTCTTTATAAACCGCAGAGGTGGATTTAATAACCCTGTTACTTTAGAGGTAATGTCAGCTCCCAATAACGTGCAGGTAACCAATTTTAGCCCCAAAACATTAAGTAGCTCAGATAACTATAGTGCACTAACCATTGCTGTGGGTCCAGGTGCACCAGCAGGCAATCATGTTATTAAGATTAGTGGGACGGATGGAAACATTGTTAAAACTGTTGATATTCCTTTAACAGTTCAAGGTAACTCTGTTCCAGATAGCTTTAGCTTAACACTTAATCCAACTAGCTTAAGTGTTAATACTGGTTCAAGTGCTACTAGTAAAGTCATAGTTAATGCTATAGGAGGTTTTAACAGTAATGTAAACTTTAGTGCTAGCAACAAACCTAGTGGCGTAAATGTAAGCTTTTCACCAACTAGCCACAATAGTGAGTCAACTATAAATGTTTCTGTGGGTCAAAACGCTGTACCCGGTCAATATGCTATTCGTATCACAGGCAATGGTAATGGCAAAACAGACAGTGTTACTTTAAGCTTAAATATAGTAGCTAGTGATTCTGGAAATGCTAGCATACGAGGCACCTTAAAAACAGAAAATCGTTTGGCTGATTTTAGTGTGCCTATCTTATCCACTGCTGGTGCCGGTGTTAACGCTTTGCAAATTACACCACGCACTCAAGATCAAAAGCAAGCTCTTTTTGTTGAGGGACAACTGCTGGTTAAGTACCGTACAGATGATCTAGAAGGGCTTTCCACTCAGGCAGCGGAGGAGCGTTATGAGGCTCGAGCTAAGAAAGTGAAAGATACCTTTAACCTGCAGACTTTACAAGTTGGCAGTCAAAGCTTGCCTGAACTTGTGGTCACTGATAAAGATCGCATTGATGCTTTATTAAAGACCCTTAATAATGATCTTGATGTAGAGTATGCTGAACCAAATTATATAATTTACCAGCAGTCTTTACCTAACGACGCTAAGTTGCGCCAACAAGTACACTTGCCCATAGCAGGTTTACCAGTTGCTTGGGAAGCCCAAAGTACTACTAATAAAGTAATTGCCGTGCTTGATTCAGGTGTTGACACTAGCCATCCTGATTTACAAAATATTTTTTATCCCGGTCGTGATTTCTGTGGTAGCCGACCAAATAACGTTTGTACAGAAGATAATGATCCTACACCTGACTTTATAGGTGATGATCATGGTACACACGTTACAGGTATAATTGCAGCAGTAGGTAATAACAATCAAGGAGTAGCAGGTGTAGTACACAAAGGTGGTAAGCGCATAGTAGTCGGAAAGGTTTTTCATAATAGTAGCTTTACTACTGTAAATGCTCTGGCTAGGGCTTTGCGTTGGGCTGCTGGTATTGGTGATGTTACTAATAATAATCCTGCAGATATCATAAACATGAGCTTAGGAACAGACCAGAATAGTCAAACATTAGCAAATGCTATACAAGCGGTTGCTAATGAAGGTGTATTAATTATTGCTGCTGCTGGTAATTTTGGACAAAACACCCTACTCTATCCTGCTCGCTATGACCAAGTAATGAGTGTAGGTTCAATTAACAGCAAATTTGAACCTTCTTGTTTCTCTCACTTTGAAAGTGGCAAGCTTGATATAGTTGCTTTTGGTGGCGACTACGATATTTCTCAAGTTGTCCCTGGAGCGAATTGCCCTGCTGGTACCACCTCTGAAGCAGTGCTAAGTACTATGCCCAGTAACAACCACGGTTTAAAATTTGGAACCTCACAAGCAACCCCTATTGTGGCTGGTGTAGCTGCTTTAGTTTGGGCACAAAATCCTAGTTTTAGTGCTGATCAAGTAAAAACCCGTCTTAAAAGTACTGCCTATACCGATAGCACTATAAATGGTGATAGATATGGCGCTGGTATTTTACGAGCAGACAGAGCCCTTAGTATGCCCGGGCCAAGTGACAATGCTATAGTGAACGCAAACGGCTTGGCTACAAATGATAGTGCCAATGATACAGTTAGGCTAAACTTGCAAGGTACTTCTGATGAGTTTATTCTAAATGGCTTGAAAGGTGACACCTACAAAGTAGAAGCATCTGCAGATAACAAATTAATAGGTAGTGCTACAGTACAACTAGGAGTAGGACAAAATAAAACTGGTTTAGTTATATTTTTGCAAGCTCCCTAAGTCAAGTCTAGGGCAATAAGTCAGTACAGGCCTTGGAGGTTTCAACACCTCCAAGGCTTTTTAAGCGTTTCTTTAGTAAAAATGCTGCTCTAAATAACGTAGGGCAATAGCATAAGCTGCATAATCATCTAAGCATCTGGGCGGCGGACGTAAACCTTCGGGCAGAAGACGGTATAGTCCCTTAGGTGGATGGTCATTAAAATAAAGCTGGCGTGCTTCTAGTGTTGTATTTGTTTCATCAATAAGGATAGGTTCCAAATTACGTTTTTGAAGAATTGTTTGAATACTTTTGCTGCCAGTACCGTTTCCCAAAGCTAATATGGCGTCTTCAGGGAAAATAAAATCAGCGCATTCTGCTAAATTTATAATGCTTCCTCTAATAAGCTTACCTTGTGTACTAACCAAAGCCACCCCTACATTTTTGCCTGGATCAATTCCTACTATAGTTAACATAATTGGTATTTTTGAAAAATCCAACAAGCCCTATCTTGAGAAAAGTGAAAGAGCATAATATTAATCTCATTTTTGTAAGCTACCTATAGGGCAGGCTATAAGTGCTATTGTAAAACACTAAAAGCCCTAACAACAATTAAAATTTGAGCCTTGACCAAAGTAGTATAAGTATTGTTAAAATGCTCCTTGAAGTTAACAGGTTTATTTTCTCAATTACTAGAATTAAGATTTTTGTTTAGTAAAGCTCGAGGAAGTAACCGGTTTTATTCAATAAAACCTTTTTTAATACACAACCAACATAAGTCGTTAAGAAGGTAGTTTTTGTGATCAAAATTAATAGAATTTTACAGTCCTGCAACATAGAAGCTGGGAAACAGTTGGTCATTTTAGCTCTCTGTTTAGTTTCTCCTGCCACATGGTCTTTGGCTCAGCAAATTACTGTTCAGCCTGGAGATACACTTATTAAACTAGCAAAACAATATGATACCACTGTTGAAAATATCGTTAAACTCAACTATCTAGAAAATACCAATGTTTTTGTAGGTGATAAATTATACATATTCTCCTATGAAGAGGTAGTAGTAAATTCGGGGGACACTTTAACTGATATTGCTTCAAAGTATGGCGTAAGTGTGGAAGCCTTATTGGAGGCTAATAATTTAACTAATACAAATATTAGAGTAAATGATACTCTTCAAATACCTTATGTTGGTCAAGCTCTGATCAACGGTGAGGCTACCCCACAAAAAACTAAAAATCAAGCTTTCGATATCAAGAACGAGGAATTCTCTGAGGCAGGAAAGACAGTCAATACTTTTGAAGAAAGATTAACAGAAGGGCTACAAAGTGGACGTGAGTATGTCATCGTACAACCTGGTGATACTTTAACTCATATTGCTAGAAATTTTAGTATAAGCATACAAGATCTCATGGCTTTTAATAAGCTCTCTTCTGCACATTTAAGTGTGGGTGACATAATCTACATTAGCGCACCACCACCACCACCAGAAGAACCGCATACCATTGTTGTGAGAATTGGTGATACCTTAAACGATTTAGCTGCACGTTATGGCACTACACCACAAGCACTAATGCGAGCTAACGGTCTAGCAACTCCTTTTATTAGCACTGGACAGGTTTTAGTGTTACCTAGTGATGCTTTACCCACACCCTTAACTGATGTTACTCCTCAGACTTATTTTGTTCAGCAAGGTGATGCCCTTTATAGAATTGCGTTAAAATTTGGTATACCTCAGGAGCGTTTGATTGCACTTAACAATTTAGAAGGTACAACTATTCATGTTGGACAAGAGCTAAAACTTGTTGGAAGAGAAGAAGAGCTCGAGTCTTTAAGAATAACTACTATTAAGGGGGATACCTTAGCTACTATTGCTAGAAAATATGATGTTGATATAAAAGAATTGGCTAGTGCTAACAATATTAACCTTGAAGATATTTTACCTGTGGGGCAAGAGCTTATTATACCTGAGCGCTATATTACAAATCAGTCAGGTTCGCACCTTGATCAAGGTGCAAGTGAAGTCCGCTATATAACTGTTGGGCGTGGGGACACTCTATGGGAGTTGGCAAAACATCACGCCACTTCTGTTGAGGCTATCGTAGCAGATAATCGTTTGAATAGTTATGGTGTAAACCAAGGACAGATCTTGCGCGTTACCCCTGGCTCAACTCTCCCACAAGCAGTGCGCCCAAAGCCTGAACCACAAGTTACTCCTTCGGTTTCTACATCTACACCTTCTGTATCTGCTGGAAGTGAAGATATATCCAACCTAGAAATAGAAAGTAAACCAGAGGAGTTAACCTCAAGGCTAATTTGGCCTCTAGATGGCCCTATTACTTCTCGCTTTGGTTACAGGCACCTAGTGGTTAGCGGTAGAAGTTATAATGTACATACAGGCATTGATATTGATGGGGATACAGGTGACCCAATTAAAGCAGCAAGTTCAGGAAAAGTAATTTTCAGTGGCTGGCGTGCTGGTTACGGTTATTTGGTTGTGGTTGAGAAACTACCCTACCACTACTATTATGCTCATGCTTCAAAGCTTATGGTTTCTGAGGGAGAACAAATTATGCAAGGGGACATAATTGCAAAAGTAGGTGCTACTGGTATAGCAACAGGTTCACACCTTCATTTTGAAATTAGAATTGATGATAAGCCTCAAAACCCATTAGATTACTTAAGGGGTAAAGTCGGGGATTCGGGAAATTTTGGACGCTAAGCCAGTTTAATCGTCAGCCACGAGAATTTCATCAAAGAAACTATGTGACAGAGTACACGAATATGCAAAAGGACAAGCAATATGCTAGATAGGTAATGCAGAAGATGGATAGGTACTTGTTTATGACAAGGAATTTCCTTCACTTACCCTATAAACAAGCTTACAATGGTAGATTTTTTACAATAAGGTCACTAACAGGCATCATAGGAAAACTACCACGCAACCCTCCTAGGGTAAAAACCTCTTTGATAAGCATCTCTTGCCATTCTAGTGCATCAATATTTGCAAAAGAAGAATTGGGACCAACTTGGCTACGGTGAGCACGAATGGCCCTCATTTTAACCTGCAGGTAATCGCTTACGTCAATTACCGCAGCAAAAGAGTTTTCAGCTAGACCGTATATGTGGGGCTCGAGCTCACTCAAAGGGGAATTCTCACGTATTCTTTGTAAGGCCTGTAAATTTTGAGTTGGCATTATACTATAAAAAAGGTACTTAGGTGGAGACTTTGTTACCCCCCCAACTGACCAAAAAGCAGCTGTAGCTGCATGGTTTATCTTAATATGATCAATGTGTCCATAAATACCATGTGGATCAAAACTAATTATAATATCCGGCTTAATTCTAACAAGATGCTTTAAAAGCACTTTTTCAATTTCAAGTTCGCTGACGTTCAATAGTGCTTTAGGGTTACTTTGGGAGGGCTCGAGTCGACCAGAGTCATGATAGCCGAGAAATATAGGAGGCTCAATACCTAAAATTATACAGCAATCTTTTAGTTCCTGTTCACGCAAAGCAGATATATTGGTATCAGCCTTAATTTCTGGGTCAGTGATTTTACCTCTTTCTCCTTTAGTAGCACAAATTAGCTTAACTGTATGACCTTCTTTTGCATAGCGGGCTAAGGTTCCGCCTATACTGAAAGCCTCATCATCAGGATGAGCATATATTGCCAAAATAGTTGCCATATTTTATTTTATGCCAATCCCTTACTAAAAGTCATTTTTATAAAGTTTCCTTAAGCACTCACCTCAGAATGCCTTCCGGCACTCTCATTTTGTATATTTTGATGTAATATGGATCAGTGGGGGCATTTGAACCAAAAGTTACGGTTTCGAGATAGAGTTTTTGACCATAACCGTAACTTTCTGTTTCTGTTACTCTAAAGTTAGTTTTAGTGGTAAAGAAAACGGTCGTTTTTTTGAACCTTTTTCGATACAAACGAAGTCATGGTTTCATCTAGTATTTGACATGCAAGTCATAACTTGCTTATTATGTGTTTGTGAGTGATGTGTATGAGGCAATTGCTGCACCAGCACGGCGAAAAATCCTCGATGGACTTCTTGATAAAGATGGTCAAACTCTCTTTGAACTCTGTGGTCGTTTACAGATGAAACATGGATTAGGGTTGTCAAGGCAAGCAATTTCTCAACATTTAGATGTGCTCGAGTCAGTTGGCTTTGTGAGTACAAAACGGAAAGGGAGATACAAATACCACTATCTCGATCTCACACCCTTAAAAGAAATTTCAGAACGTTGGCCTGTGCCAAAATGAAAGGACATTAGCCATGAAAATTTATATCACCAGTATCCATGTTGATGATCAACAAAAAGCTCTCAAGTTTTATACGGAAGTGCTTGGTTTTGTCAAAAAGAATGACATTCCTGTAGGCGAATTTAGTTGGTTGACAGTTGTCTCTGCTGAAGATCCTGATGGCACAGAGCTATTCCTCGAGCCTAGTGATCATCCCGCGGTAAGACCCTATAAACAAGCGCTTGTGGAAGATGGTATTGCAGCCGCTTCATTTGCGGTCAAAGACCTGCAAGCTGAATATGAACGACTCCAATCGCTAGGTGTGCACTTCACGCAAGAACCTACCGAAATGGGAAATGTAGCCACTGCTGTTTTTGATGATACGTGTGGAAATCTTATTCAAATTGTAAAAGTGCCGGAATAACGAGACATGCGAACCAAGCTCTTGCCTTAGCGTTGGATTTTGCACCGTTTCTACAAAAACCCCTGGTAGTCCTATACATGTAATGATGAGTTGTAACTATGCACAAAATACCAGATAGCTGCAATGTGGTTAGCTAACTTCTTTGAAAAAGAAAGTGTCTTCCTTACTAAACGACTAATCCTCTGCCTTAAGGTGCAATTAAATCTCTCTATCCTATTTGTTTTCCCACTCTTCTTACCCACTGCCTTATGCCTCTTCCTTGGTATTACCTCTTTATATGATGCCCAGAAATCACTGTAGCACACAGCACATTGCCTATAGACTGCTGGTAATGATTTCCATAACCCTTTTGCTCCCTCCTTGTCTCTACTACCCACATACAACCCCACTGTTTCTCCTGTTTTCTGGTCTATTGCTAGCCAGATCCACATCTTGTTCCCTTTATTTCCTACATATGACCATATCTCATCACATTCTATTTTCAATGGTCCTTTTTCCTTTTTCTCGACATTAACCTCCTGACCTATGTTTTCAAATTTATCATTGATGTATCTTTGTAACCAAGCTTCTGACACTCCTGCTACACGAGCTATAGCTGCAAGGGATAGCCTTTCTAGTAAGAGCTTGTCTATTAGATCCTTTGTTGTTTGGCTGATAGGAACATTTTGAGGATCCTCAACGAACTGCCTGCCACAATCTTTACATAGGTGATTCTGCTTGCCATTGTGTATATGACCATTTTTCACTACATTTCCTGAGTTACAGTCTGGACAGTGCAAATTGTTTTCTTGTTTTATTTCCATAAGATATTTTCACATGACAAAGTTCCATCATTACATGAAGGGCACTACCAAAAGTTTATGTATTAATTAAGAACAATGATTGGAGTTTATCGAAATAAAGCACAATCATTTACTTTTAATTCTCACCTTGATAGTCATAAAACCACCACTTTTGGTGGTGGCTTGTTTTGTTAACCCCTAGAAGGGGTATCGGACGTTAGTGCCCGATACTACTCTTATGTTCAGTTCCAAAACCACTACTCTATCCTTATGTGATCCACATCGTTTTGGCCAATTAAGGTTTCAGCTCCACTTTGATCTGATAGGAACCCAAGTGTCTATTTATGTCAGTGGCGAACTGATCACCTAAAAGCACCTCGAGGATATACTCACCAGTTTCTGGCAACTTATAGGTAAACGATCTGGATCTATTTTTTACACCTGTCTTTATTCTACTACGGCGAGGTGCATTATAGAATTCAAAGCCACTTTTTAATTCGCGAACTGTAAATTCTGCAAACAAATCAGAGCTTTGTTCATGACTAATTGTAAATTCAAGCTTGTTATCTGCAACACCAAAGATACTGTAATAGTGTCGTTCTCCTAATGTATCAAGGCTACCCGAGACTGTTTCACCAGAAGCAATTGGCTTTGGCGAACCAAGCTCAAAAAGACCCAAGGTGTAATTGCCACTAACCTTGCTACCATCTATGCTAATGCTATAAAGGCCATCAAGCTCGAGTTCATAGAAAATAGTATCCTGCAAGTGCCCACCAGAAAACAGAGCGCCTCCAAAAGTTTGCCCCTTGGGATCAACGAGATTGTAATCTATTTTTTCTACATGACTTTCCTCATTAAAAATAGCAAGTTTGATAAGGTCACCTACTTTACCTTCAAATAGATAGAGATCCACATCGCCGTAGTCCCCTTGGGTGTTGCTGTTGTAGCTAATTGTGGGGACTCCGCTATCCTCTCCATTAAGAAAGTCAAAGTACATAAACACAGAGCGACCTACCTCTGGCCCAGTACCTTCAAAGATACGTGTCTTACCTGTAAGTCTATCTATAGCAATAGCTTGGAAAGGTTGGTTTTCAGGAATTGTAGGAATATAGAAGTAGCCGCTTGAATCACTAATGCCAGTAAACGGCACAGAGTTTCCACCAGAAAAGAATACCTTAACGACAAATCTTCCCGCCAAGTCACCTGTAAGATCATCTAGACCTGTTTGTTGTGTTTGTAAACTATTACTACTTGTGTTTTCTCCACCACCTACCGCTGATCCGCAGCCGTCACCACCCGGTGGAAAGATGGAGCCCATACCAGTCATGCTAGATGATGATGCTTGTTGGGTGTGTAGGCCTGCAGGTGATAACCCACCCGGTGGCAGTGTCTCTGGTGTGTAGGGAGGAAGACAAGTGCGAGTGGAAGCACACTCTTGAAGGGTAAGGTGCAAACCAGCCGTACCAACACCAGCCATAAAGCTACCCATAGCTGTAAGAAGAAGTGATACTGGACCAAGAAGGACAGCAGTAGAACCACCAACAGCAGCAAAAAGGATAAGCGTTACAAAGCCTACGGTTGAACCATAGACACCAAGTGCAGCTACACTACCCCAATAGAGGAATCTATGAGTGGCACACGCTTGTTGAATGCTCAGATTGCTCGAGCTACCAGCCTCAATTTGGCTTAGAAGATTCTTTATGTTTGAGTTGGTAATAAAGCTTGCTACACTGCGTAAAATTTGTTCTTCCTCAGCTGTAGGATTGTCACTCAGTTCAGCAAAAATTCTTCGAGCCTCTGACAAATTACTAATTCCCTCTACCCATTCTGGTTCATTAGAGAGAGCCTTTATCATATCGGCTAGCGTTTGGTCAATGATAACAGCAGGTGACTCACTAAGTGCAGGAGGTGTTTTGATTGTAATGGTAATGGGTTGAGTCATTTCGTTTGTACTGACATTTTGTAAAGTTACAGTGGCAGCACCTACAGGCAATGGAGGGATGTAAAAACCAATAGTCGGAATAGCATTCTCCTCTTCATAATGGTTGTTAACCACTGCTGGCAGTTCCATCTCAGTTTCATCTACCAATGATTTGAATAGTGCTACATTGCCAAAAAGTGAGAGTGAATTAAAACCTGTTGCCTCAATTTCAATAAATGTACCGGGTGGACCACTAATAGTACCATTTTGCAGTGTATGTAGGGTCTTTGTTTCAGAGCTAGTTGTAACTGTAGTTGCACCAAGCTGAATCTCAGGGATAGGGTCAGATATAATGTCTCCACTTGGAGTAACACTAGCTGTGTTAGCAACCATCAGTTCACCCACACCATCATCATCTGCATCTGGAGCAATCATATAATTCACTACAATTTGATTTGGCTGAACCATCGGACCAAAACCACCAGAAGTAACTGCAACAGGTGACTCTAGAGGCTGACTAGTACTGATTTCCTGAGCTCCTAAAAAAGTTACCCCCAGAGCATCATAATCTACACCAGTAGCAGCTTTTACCTCTTCTTTTGTTCTTGCTTCAAACTTGACGTTATTCCCCACTGCTGCACCTGAAGGAATAGTAAGTGTGCTCAGTGCCCCACTAGCTTCAGTGGTACCAAGTGCTGCACCTTCAGCAGTAACTGTTGCTTGTGATGGGGGAGAAGGTATATTTGTGACAGAAATGTTCTGAGTAGAGGTTTTACCGTTTTTCCCCTTTAAAGTTGCAGTTAAAGTCAATGTACCTGCAGGAAAGTCTTTGGAGTTTAGAAAAGCCTTAAAGCCATCACTTGCAGTGGTATCAGTGCCAAGGTCAGTGGTATCTGCCTTAAAGTTGACACTTTCTACCTCACTAGCATCAAATGGCTGTGCAGAGAAGTAAACAGTTCCAGCAATACTACTACCATCTTTTGGACTATTGATAACAAATGAGGGTCCCCCAGTTGGAGGTGTAGGATTTGGATTTGAAGGATTCTTGTTACCTCCTCCTCCAGTGCAAGAAATAATAGTCCAAAAAACAATTGTAAGACTTAGAGTATGGCGAAAAAGAATAGTGCTAGGGCAAAGCTTCATTAAACATTCCTCCTAAAAGTTCTGCTTTGTTTTGAGTAATTCTGCGCCTTTGTAAAAAGGCTACAGTGCTTATGGCACTATTCTTTCAGATCAGCGTTTCACCAACGTTTCAGCTAGAAATAGGGGAATGTTTAGGCAGTGATTTAAGAAGGTCATTTATCACTGCCTCAAGCGAAAGAGTTTGTCCACGCTTCAAGGCATCTTCTAAAACATCAGGATCAAGATCCTGCTGAAGTTTACTCAAAGCAGGTTGAATCCACCTTTTCACTAAGGGAATTTCTGAAGCGCTCTGAAGAGCTAAACCTAAAAGCTCGGCTGCCTCAGAAGTTCTGTTTTGCTCCAAACGCAATTCTGCTAGGTAGGTTATAGAAGGTAATAAAAAATCAATTTGATTTGCTTGCCAAGCTATATTAAAACCTCGAGCAAAGTGTTCCTCAGCACCCTTAAAGTTTCCTTCAGCAGTCGCGATACGGCCTTGAAACATACATGGCCACATCTGGGCAAGTGGGTCTTTAGTTTGTTTTCCAATAGCTAGTGCCTGCTTGCAACAAGTTTTTGCCTCCTCATATTTTCCTAGACCAGCAAGTGCTCTACCAAGATTATAAAGTAAATGACTTTGATAGGTTTGGAAACCTTGTAAATGAGTAATTTCTAATCCCTTTTCTAAACGTTCACAAGCTGATTCATAAGAATCACTCATAATATCTAAAATAGCCAAGGCTATTAGACTTTCAAAAACGACATTATGCTTATTAAGTTGCTGGCTTAAGTTAAAAGCCTCTTCTAAAACTGCATTAGCCTCAGGAAATTGGTCTAGCCAAGTATAAACAAGCCCCAATGTTGCTAGAATTTTCATGATATCTAAAGGATTATTATTCTTTCTCGCTAGCAAGAGGGCCCTTTCCAAATGGGGCTTACCTGAAGCAAACTTACCTGTACGAAAGGCGATGTGCCCTAGCGTATGTAGCCCTAAAATAAGGATAGTGCTTTCACCCAATGGCTCAACAAGTCCTAGTCCACGTTTTGTCTCTTCACTAGCTTGTTCATAAAGTCCTAGCCAATTTTGTAAACAAGCTCGAGAAATAAGAACATGCCCCACCAATGATTGTTGCTGAGGTTGATCTGTTGGCACATGTTCTAGCACCTTGCCGAACAGTTCAATACCCTCATGAAATTGACCATTTGCCTCATAAAAAATCCTCATTGGTTCCACGCTTTTACTAAGTATTTCTATATTTTGTTGCTCTGCAGCCGAGTGCCAAGCACTACGGAGATTATCCAAATCTGGCATAAGAAGGGTAGGCGGTGATTTATCTTCTTTTACTAAGCTATTAAGCCGATTAAGGTAGTAAGCACTATGTAAATCTCTTGTTTGTACCCTAACTTTTTCCTCGCTTTCCTCTGCAGCAAATTGCCTAATAAGTTCATGGATAGAATAACGATTTTCTTGACCACGTTTTATAAGCGAGCGGTTTATCAAGCTAAGTAGCAAAGCTAGGTGTGCTTTGGCAACTTTTTCAGCAGCCTCTAAGCTAAAACCCCCTTGAAATACCGAAAGCTTCGTTAGTGCTTTTTGCTCTTCCTCAGTAAGTAATTGCCAAGAGTAATCAAACACTGTGCGTAAGCTGCGATGCCTTTGGGGCAAATCATGTAACTTACTTGATAGCAAGTCAAAGCTTTTATCAAGCCTACTCAGCATTTCTGATATGCTCAAACCACGAATCCAAGTGGCAGCCAGTTCAAGCGCTAAAGGCAACCCTTCCACTTTACGACAAAGCACGGCAATAGCTTCAGAGGTATCTTCATTTGTTGTGAACGTTTTTGAGAACTGCTTTGCGTATTGGGTAAAACATTTGAAGGCATCAAATTTTTCTAAAGGGACCTCAGTATTTTGAGGGGGGTAAGAAAGTCCGTCAAGGTCAAAAATCCATTCACCTTTTAGCTCGAGTACAACCCTTGAGGTAACCAAAATTTTTAATTTTGGTGTGCTGTCAAGCAATTCTTGCAGTAAAGGTACCCCTTGGACTAGATGCTCGAAATTATCTAGCAGAAGAAGGCACTCTTTATCTTGCAGGAAGTCAATAAGCTGTTTTTTTGGATCTTTTGAGCCTAAAAGAGTAAGGCCTATACCCCCAGCAATGCTTGAAACCAACAAATCTGCTGAACTAAGTCCCACCAAAGAAGTTAGCCAGACACCATCAGGAAAAGATTGTAACTCTTGCTCAGCTAGCGCTAGTGCTAGGCGTGTCTTACCAATGCCACCAAAACCAACTATTGTAAGCAAGCGACAATCGGGATTAGCAAGGTATCCGGTAAGCTGTGTGAGTTCTTGTTTACGCCCAACAAAACGTGTAGTTTGAGCAGGTAAATTGTGTAGGTTAGATTTTGACACTAGCTGTATGGATTTACTACGCTCAATGTTATCTAGCAGTGCTCGAGTAGCTTCTAATGGTTCAATATCGAGTTCATGTTTTAGTTCTTCTCGAAAAGTTTCGTAAGCCTCGAAAGCTTGTTTGTGTTTACCCATTGCAATCAGAATATTTAGATAGTTTTGTAATGCCTCTTCATCAAGAAAATTAGCTTTTAGGAAAGACTCAATTAATTTCTTAGCAAGAGTGTAGTCTTGCCTGTTTTCAAACAGCTTAGCTTGCTTTAGTGTAGCCAAACGCCACTTTTCACTTAAATCCTGTCTTTCTAACTCGAGCCAAGCCTCGTAAGCAAAGTTCTCTTGCAAATTTATACCTTGTAGAAAAGGTCCACGGTAAAGCTCAATTGCCTTGGGCCAATCCTCTGTTTCTATGGCTTTATTAAAGTCTTGTACATCAGTGTTAATTTGATATCTTACACGAAACTTCTCAACTTCAAGTGGGTTGGTCCAAGGGTATTTTTTGACTCGATGAATATATAATCTTATATTACTGAGAGCTATTTCCTGAGGAGAGTCTGGGCGATATAAAAAAGCCAATTCACTGCGACTCACCCAATCACCTCTTTGTGCTAGGTAATAAAGAAGTGAAGTAGGCTTATCTAGAGGCAGGTCAGAAATTTCGCTCTTTAGATCTACTTTTGGAACACCTAACAGCTTTAGGCAAAAATCCATAGGCTATTTTATTACCATGTCGGTCTAAAAGGAAGTTTTATGTTTTGAAAAGAGATTACAAAAACGTAATAAAAAATAGTATTATAGACCTTATGAATCAGGTTGTTTCTCAAACTAGAATGAGCATTAGCATAAACCCAGTACTGTCTGACTTTGTGGTACGCTATTGTCAAAGGCATAAACTTAAAAGTAAGTCAGCAGTTGTTGAGTTAGCATTGGAGTTATTGAGACATGAAGAATTAAAGCGCCAGTGGGGAGTGGTAATAGATGAAGCGCTCGAATTAGGAGACACTGAATTATATGATGGAGCAGTAGGAGACGGCTTAGATCGTGAGACGTGGTGATATATACTTGTTTGATTACGAACCAGTCAAAGGCTCAGAAGCTAATAAGCATAAACGCCCCTCAGTAATTGTTAGTCCAGACGAGTTAAATTTTATGGTGGAGAAGAAGGGAACAGGAGTAGTGACTGTAGTACCTCTAAGTAGTAGCATCGACTTTCTGCACGATTACCATACCTTATTACCAGCAGAGATTACACAGTTAGATAAAGATAGCAAGGCTCAGATTGAACAAGTGAGGTCACTTAGTGCTGGACGTATTCGAAGTGAGTTGATAAGCAGCATACCTAGTAGCTATTTAGAGCAAGTTCTGCAAGCTTTAAGGCTTTACTTCAGTTGACTTGACCTGATGATAGGGCAAAAAAGTGTTTGGAAATCTGAGAATTGACCCTGACAATAAACTTAATAATGTTTAGGGGTGAGCTCAGTCACCCCGACTAGTGAATACTTATGGGGTCTCGATGGTAACATCTACTTGCCAAGTGCCCAGGTGCTTTGCTAAAGTATTCGCGAAAGTATCATGCAAACCTACCTCGAGCACATAATTACCTGATAAAGATAATTCTTTTCCTCGAGGGTTGCTTGCAGTGCGGCTCGAGTCAGTAGTTCTAAGCCTTAAAATCTGAGGTTGCTGATAAAACGTACGGGTATCATCAGGGCTGAGGATACGGAGTTGTCCATTGAAATTAGAGCTGTTGTCGTGACTAAGAGTAGCTTTAAGTAGCTCATCTTTATCGGCATCAAAACTAAAGTACTGGCGATCTCCTAGTGTTTCAATCTCGCTTACAAGAGGTGTAGATATGTCAATTGCCTCAGGTGGATCTATTTTGGCAAGCCCTAAGGTATAATTCCCACTGGCATTTGTACCATCTAAGGTAAAACTGTGAAAACCTGTTGTTTCTAACTCAAAGAAACCTACCTCAAAAAGGTGCCCGCCACTAGTTCGACCACTAGTGAGCCGACGACCATTAGCGTCACTCAGCTCAAAGTCAATATGGCCTAAGATTACCTCCTCACTAAATACTGCCAAGTTGATAATGTCACCTATTTGACCTTCAAACAAATAAATGTCTACACCATCGTGAGTACCTTGGGTGTTGCTATCATAAGAAAGCAGGTTACCACCACCGCCTGTTCCTTCTGCAAAGAAATTAAAAAACATGTAAGTAGAGTTGCCAATCTCTGGACCCGTTCCTTTAAAAGAGCGTGATTCATTGGTAAGGGTATCAAAGGCAATTGCCTCAAAGGGTTGTCCTGCTGGGATTGAGGGAATGTAAAAGTAACCACCGGAATCACTAACACCTGTGAAAGGCACGCTATTACCAGCTCCATAAAAGACTTTGATTATAAACCGCCCAGCTAAGTTACCGTAAAGTGTTTCCAAACCTGTACTTTGACTTTGTAAGCTACTGTTGTCTGCTGAACTACCACCCGCAGCTGAACCACAGCTGTCACCTCCAGGCGGGACCACTGATCCCATGCCAGTCATGTTGCCGCTCGAGCCTACTTGCTGCAAATCTGGGCCTTCAGGTGGTGGAGTAGCCCCACTCTGTGAGGGCGAAGCTCCTGACGCACCACAAGAGGGAGGAGGGAAAAAGCAATCAAATGCATTACTGAGCAATACACCAAGGCCCACACCTGACAAAACACCTCCGCCACCCACGATAGCGACACCAGCTGCAAATGCCCAACCAATAGGGTTAGAACCTAGCAATAGAGCTCCTGCAAACATAGCTAGAAGACCAGCAAACGTTGTAGCAGCTCCAAAAGCCGTTTTTCCCCCTGAGCATTGCAATACTTCTATATTATTGGTACCTAAGGTGTCGATTTGTCTTATTAGATCATCCATGTTAGAGTTTGTGAGCAGTACAGCAATGTCATTTAGAGTTTGGGTTTCACTTGGTGTAGGATTTTTACTAAGCTCAACAAATGCGTTTCGCGCATCCTTTAGCTTAACAACGGCATCTTGTAAATCCGGCTCATCTTCTAGAGCTGTTATAAGGTCAGCTAGAGCTTGGTCAATAATGGCCTCTGGTTTTTCAGTAAGTGGAGGAGCTGTCTCTACAGTAATAGTAAAGGGTTCTGCACTTGCTTTTGAGCTTACATTACTAAAGCTTAGGGTTGCTGCTCCTGCAGGTAAAACAGGAATATAGGTACCTATTGTAGGTACACCATTTTCCTTTTCGTAATGACCATTCACCATTGCTGGTACTTCGATAGTGGTGTTATCAACCAAAGATTTAAAGGTTGCTACATTTCCAAAAGCTGAAAAAGAATTAAAGCCTGTGGGAGCTTCAATTTCAATAAATGTACCGGGTGGCCCACTAATAGTTCCACCTTGCAGTGTATGTAGGGTATTTGTTCCTGAACTAGTGGTGACTGTGGCACTACCTAGTTGAATTTCAGGAACTGGGTCAGAGATAATATCTCCATTTGGAGTAACACTAGCGGTATTGACCACTACCAACTCACCGACACCGTCACCATCACCATCAGGGGCAATCATATAATTCACTACCACTTGGTTTGGCTGCACCATTGGCCCAAAGCCCCCGGAAGTAATTGCCAAAGCTGAATCTAGAGGCTTACTAGCGGTGATTTCTTGGGCTCCTAGAAATGTTACTCCAAGTGAATCGTAATCTACACCTGTTGCAGCTTTCACATCTGCCTTGGTTTTTGCTTCAAAGGTAACATTTACCCCTTCGGTAGCACCTGCTGGAATGACAAGTGTGCTTAGTGCACCATTGGCTTCAGTCGTACCAAGTGTTGCCCCCTCAGCAGTAGTCCTTGCGCTTGATGAGGGTGATGGCACATTTGTAACAGTGATTTTTTTAGTAGAAGTTTTGCCATTTTTACCTGTTAATATTGCTGTTAAATCCAAAGCGCCTTTAGGGAAATCTTTAGCGTTTAAAAAAGCCTTAAAGCCATCATTTGCAGTAGCATCAGTTCCAAGATCAGTATTACCTGCTTTGAAGTTGACACTTGCTACTTCACTAACATCAAATGGTTGTGCAGAGAAGTAGATAGTTCCAGCAATACTACTACCATCTTTGGGACTGTCGATAACAAATGAGGGTCCTCCAGTTGGGGGTGTAGGATTTGAGGGATTCTTGCTACCTCCTCCAGTACAGGAAATAATAGTCCAAAAGACAATTGTAAGACTTAGAGTGTGGCGAAAAAGAATAGTACTAGGGTAAAGTTTCATTACATTCCTCCATTAAAGTAGGCAATAAAATACCAATTTAATTTGCAGCTATATTGCAACCTCGAGTAAAGTACTCATCAGCACATTTAATCGGCAGTAGCTATATAACCTTGGAAATAGTGCTCTAGCTTCTGTAGCTGCCCACAAATGACAGGTACGCTTATTTAATATTGGACGCAAAGCTTGATATTTTTCCTTATTATAGAAATCAAGGTATATCTAGAGACAAATCAATATTGTAAGAGCCTAGATGTTTGTTCAATTCAGTAGCAAAAATATCGCCCGGAAGCACCTCAACAATAAAATCATAATCTTCATTAAGGACCCGTGAACCAGTTCTGCTTCGCTTTGCATCATCTGTTACCAAACGTATAAAAATCGAACCCTCATAAAACTTACGCCCCGGTTGAGCTGGACGGCGTATGTTAAGCTCTGCATTCAGGGTAGAGGCAGCATCGTGGCTAAGTGATACATTAAGTGTCTGACCTTGACTACCACTAATTTTATAGTATTGCCTATCACCAAATGTTTCAATGTTACCCATGATTGATGTGCCTGCGTTTATCGCAACAGGAGGTTCAATTTCAGCAAGGCCCAAGGTATAATCACCACTCGCTTCATTGCCGTATATAGTAAGGCTATGGAAACCATCTGTCTGGGGTTCAAGAAGAGAGATATTCGCATTCCCACCAGAAGATAGAGTTGAGGTAAGGATTTGTCCACTAGGATCAGCGATTTCATAACGTATGCTTCCTGAAGAACTTCCCTTAATAAAGATGGAAATTTTTACTAAATCACCAACTTTACCTTCAAAGAAATAGAGGTCCACATCACCAAAGCTGTTCTCAGTATTAGTGTTGTAACTAATTGTGTTAACCCCACTATCTTCATCATTTAAAAAATCGAAGGACATAAAGGTGGAGAATCCTACTTGTGGACCAGTACCTTTAAAGGAGCGAGTTTCGCCTGTAAGTTGATCAATAGCAATAGCCTCATAGGGTTGATCTGCAGGAATCAGAGGGATGTAAAAGTAACCACTAGAATCACTTATGCCTGTAAATGGTACAGAATTACCACTACCATAAAAGACTTTGACAACAAACCTTCCTGTTAGATCACCTGTAAAGCTGTCTATACCTGTTTGCTGTGCCTGCAGGCTATTGCCTATACTGCCTCCGCCTCCTCCTACTGCTGACCCACACCCATCACCACCCTGTGGGGAAGCTGAACCCATACCAGTCATTCCAGATGATGAGGTTTGTTGGGTAAATATGCTCTCCGGAGACGGAACAGGTGTGGATGGTGGGAGAAATGGTGCAAGATCAGTCGATTTATAAGGAGGGAGGCAAGTTGAGCCGGGAGGGGGTTGGGGTACACATCGATAAACCTCCAAAGCTGAACCAGCTATACCTCCAGCAAAGAGTGTAAAGCCAGTCCCAAAGGCAAGACCTGTTATGGCAGCAGCAAGGACAAACAAAGGTCCAGTAAGAGCAAGAGCAATTACTCCCATTAGCGTTGCTAAAGCCATTGCCATATAACCTGCTTGAGCCAAATAAGAATAATTTAGTAATAAGGGAATAGAACATTGCAACGTATTTAAGTTACTACTTGTGGAGATTTTGTTAAGAATGTCATCTATATTTGAGTTTGAAAGGAAAACAGCAATGTCTTTTAAAGCCTTCTCTACATCAGGCATAGAACTGTTACTTAGTTCTGTAAAACTTGCACGCATATCTTTCAAATTATCGACAGCTTCTTTTACATCTGGTTCTGTCTCTAGGACCGCTACCATTTTAGCAAGAGTTTCATCAATGATTACTGCAGGTCCTTTTATAAGGTCTGGAGCAGTTTCTATGTTAATATCAATAGGTGAAGATATCTCATTTGAACTGACACTTGTCAAAGTTAAGGTTGCAGAACCCGCAGGCAAAATGGGAATATAAATACCAATTGTAGGCACACCATTTTTATCTTCAAAGTGACCATTGAGCAGCGTAGGCAATTCAACTATTCTGCCATCAACCAAAGACTCAAATGTGGCAGTGTTCCCAAGTACGGACAAGGGATTAAATCCTGTGGGTGATTCAATCTCAATAAATGTTCCAGGTGGCCCACTAATAGTTCCATTTTGCAGTGTGCGTAGGGTATCTGTTCCTGAGCTAGTAGTGACTTTGGCTGCACCAAGCTGAATTGGTGGCACAGGGTCAGAAATGACATCACCATTTGGTGAAACGCTGGCTGTGTTAATAACCATCAGCTCACCCACACCATCATTGTCTGCATCAGGAGTAATCATGTAATTCACTACTACTTGGTCTGGTTGAACCATCGGACCAAAACCACCAGAAGTAACTGCAACAGGTGTCTCTAGAGTCTTACTAGCACTGATTTCCTGAGCTCCTAAAAAAGTTACCCCCAGAGCATCATAATCTACACCAGTAGCAGCTTTTACCTCTTCTTTTGTTCTTGCCTCAAACCTGACATTACTCCCTACTGTTGCACCTGACGGAATGGAAAGTGTACTCAACGCACCACTGGCTTCAGCTGTACCAAGTGCTGCACCTTCAGTGGTTACTGTTGCTTGTGATGGAGGTGAAGGTATATTTGTAACAGCAATGTTTTGGGTAGAGGTCTTACCATTTTTGCCCTTTAAGGTTGCAGTTAAAGTTAATGTACCTTCAGGGAAGTCTGTAGAGTTTAGAAAAACCTTAAAGCCGTCGTCTCCTGTTGTATCAGTCCCGAGATCGGTGTTTTCAGCCTTAAAGTTGACACTTTCTACCTCACTAGCATCAAATGGCTGGGCAGAAAAGTAAACAGTTCCAGCAATGCTACTACCATCTTTTGGACTGTTAATAACAAATGAGGGTCCTCCAGTTGGGGGTGTAGGATTTGGAGGATTCTTGTTATCTCCTCCGGTGCAGGAAACAAGAACCCAAAAAACGATTAGCATCGCTAACCAGTAACGTAGAAAGATTTCAAATTGATTGTAGGACTTTGACATACTTCATCTCCCAAAAATCACACTAGTAACATAAGCCTATAATAAACCTAGGCTCTTGATGGATTCCAAGGGCCTGAGATATTAGGTAATGTACATGAATGGTTTTACACTTACAGAACTTATTAAACAATGAATCATGTTATGAAAAAGTTAGAGAGTTACGTTGGCCTAGTGGTAAAGTTGCTTGCCCTAATTGTAAATCAAATGAAGTGATTAGAAAAGGCTTTCATAACAAACATAAAGCGAGGAGAAGGTATCTCTGTCAAGGCAAATGCTGTGGTAAGTTTGATGATCTTACAGGAACTGTTTTTGAAGGACATCATCAACCATTATCTGTCTGGATTTTATGCTTGTACTTCATGGGGCTGAATCTTTCCAATCGTCAAATTGCTCAGGAGCTTGGACTGAACAAAGATGATGTGCAAAACATGACTAAGCAGCTTAGGGAAGGCGTTGTCGTCAAAAAAAAGACCCGATCTAAACGAAAAAGTGGAGATAGACGAAGTGTACATTGTAGCAGGGCATAAAGGATATCCGAAGAGTGTAGCGGCCAAAGGAAGACAAGGGCGTAGGCGAAGGCTAAAAGGAGCACGTGGTCGTGGTACAGCTGCCACAGACAAGCCACCTGTGCTAGGTATAATCAAGCGAAATGGTGAAGTGATAGTAAAAATGCTGGATAATGTAAGGCAAGAGACTATAAAACCAGTCATAGAGGAATATGTAGAGAAGGGAAGTTTGATTTATAGCGATGAGTACTGCATTTATAGTCGTTTAGAAAAATGGGGCTACAAGCATGAAAGTGTTTGCCATTCAAAGGGAGAATTTGCTAGAGATGATGATGGAGACGGATTTTGTGAAGTGCATACCAATACTATTGAAGGTTTTTGGTCATTGCTTAGATCATGGTTACGTCCTCACAGAGGCATCTCACAAGAGAATCTACCTTTGTACTTAGGTTTCTTTGAGTTCATTCACAACACTCGTGCTAGAGGTCGCACCTTATTACCGTCTCTGTTGGAGATTTTGCTAAGCCCTTGGAATCCATAAAGAGCCTAAACCTATAAGGATCGCAATAATGCCCTGGACGTTCTCTTCATTCGTTTCCCCATCCCAAAACCAATTACCTGTTGCAACAGCAACAAAGCCAATATGTGTTTCTATAACTTGTCCAGATACATCTAGCTTGCCTGTACCTTTAGCTTGCCGTTTACCTGTTGGTAAACCAGAGGCGGCATCACGGGGAGAAACAATGCCTAGAACAGGTGCTTCCCAATCGTCATCAGCGGTTATTCTCAAGATAATCTCCATATCCCGTAATTGTGTAGCCTTATAATCAGCAGTGTCCATAATTTCAACAAGGGAACCCACATCCAAACTGCTTGACAATTTGGCATTTGCAGGAATAAGAGCTACACCCATAGGTGAAGATAGTAACCCTTGAGTATTGATCCCTGTTTCTGAAACATCTTTAACAGCAGCCTGCCCAAGCATCACAGGTATGCCATCAATTTCCACTCTAAACCCTCTAATCTTAAATTCAATGGCTTGTTCCCAAAGGTTGATATCTGATTCATTACTAATGCCAATGCCCTTAAAGGGTTTACCCTTATGAACTCCACTAAATTCAACAATTGGAGGAAGTTTGTCTAGTTGTTGCAAGCTAAATGTTCTTATATCAACTGCTTCTAGCTTAACTGTCTCTTCAATTATAGTATCAGCTGAGTATGGCCCAGAAAAAAGATCTGTTTCACTTCTTGGTGTAGGTTCGTTATTTGTGTTAGTGTTACAAGCACTAAACAAGGTGATCATGCCTATTAAAATAAGCAGGGTTAGGGAATAGTTAAAAAGTGATTTATGACTTCTTACTTGCATAATTTATCTCCTTAAGATTTTGTGTTTAAAGGGACGTTGATTTATAACGTCCCTTAAAGAATTAATGCTGTATTTTAGTTGATTTGACTAACACTTAATCCTATCAGTCTGCTCTTACAGCTTCAAACTTAACCTTAACCTCACCATCATTTGAGCCATTGATTGTAACAGTCAATGTCTTATTTTGAGGAAGGTTGTCACAACTTAGTTCCATAGTGCCACTTGCTGTGCCGAAATCATCACTTCCAGCAAGACCTGTATCTATCTCGAGCACATCAGCTTGGATTGAAACAGTACGAGTCTCACCTTCTGGAATTTCGATGGTGGTTATGGGCATATTTATAGGCATGGTATCCCCTTCTTTTACTTGTACACTACCTGCACTGCTTGGCCAAGTAGCTTCGTCTGTATCAGCATGACCAGTTATACGGAGTTCAAGCTTACCTTCACCTATTCCTTGACCATCTGTTACTTTTACATTCTCCATCCCAACTTCGGCAAGGCAAGTCTCTTCTTCATCAGCAAGAATATCAAAGATTAGCTCAAAAAGCTCATTTACATCTAGAGTAATCGCTGCTCCAGAAACTTGTTCCACGCTTATACGTGCTTGCACTTGGTGATTGCCTACTGGTATTTCCCTAGCCAACAAACCAAGGGAAATAGGCTTGGTTTCACCTGGTTGAACAGTGGTGTGCTGGGGACCTCTTGGCACTTGTATAAACGGCTTTTTATCTCCATCTTTTACTTCAAGTTTCCAACGAATAGGCTTATCTGTGGGGTTTGTAAGAAGACCTAAGGTTATAAGCTTACGCTCAGCACCTGAAACGGCAGTCACTGTAAGTACGCCTTTCTCTCCATCACCGTAAAGCACTAAGGGAGGCTGACCTTCTTCAAATTCTCTAGGCTCACTTTCCTCGGTAGTAACGGGTTGCCTTTGCTCATTACCATTATTTTGAGCAAATGCTAGAAGGCTTAAGAGGGTAACTAATAGGGTGAGAAAATATCTCATTTTAAAACTTCCTTTCAAGTATTCTTCGGCTGGTTGATTTTTAGCCGAAGTGAAATATATTTTGAATTTAAGGTCTTAACAAGGTCTTAACAAAATCTTTTTAGAGCTATTCCTCATTTACATGCTAGAGAATACGGCGTTACAGGCGCGAATATCATAATCCAAATTTAATTTAGAAAAAAATTCCATATGTCTTGTCCCTTTGTAGAAACAGGCTGCAGTAACATAGAATTAGCTTTTCAAGTTAACGTTTCACCAACGTTTCAGCTAAAAACAAATATAGGAGTGCTTGCATAAAGTAAGCGAACCTCAAAGCCAGATTGTGTTTAGCTCAAGTTCTAAACTCTCTTTTTCTCATTAATAACAATCCTTGACAATCCTTGATAATTCATTTATCTTCTAACTTAATGAATGTAAACCTAACCTCAGAACTAGAAAACTATGTAAAAAATAAAGTGAATGCTGGGTTTTATAACTCTGCTAGTGAAGTTATCAGGGATGCCTTGAGACTTTTAGAGGAAAAAGACCGTGTGAAGGAGCTTAAGCTTCAAATCCTTAGAGAAGAGATAAGAAAAGGACTTGTTGATTTAGATGTTGGTAATTATTCTGAACTAACTATGGATGATATTAGAAAGAAAGCTAGAGAAAAATCTAAGCAGCATACTCATTAAATGGCTACTTATAAAAAGTCTCCTGCTGCAGACATAGACCTTATTGAGATCTGGAATTATATCTCACAAAGTAGCTTCTCAAAGGCAGATAAATTTCTTGATTTGCTCGAGGAACAATTCAAGTTGCTAGCAGAGCAACCTATGATAGGCCGTGCTAGGTCCGATTTGGCTCCTGAACTGCGTAGTTTCCCAGTAGGGAATTACATTACCTTTTATAGACCTAAGGATGGTTTTGTAGAGATTGTCAGAGTTCTTAATGCTGCTAGGAATATAGAGGCAATGTTTGGGAATTAGTGTATTCAGGTAGTAGGTTATTGAAGAAGGTCATTCATCAGTGCCTCGAGCGAAATCCCCTGACCGAGTTTCAAGGCATCCTCTAAAAGCTCAGAAGCAAGTTCCTGCTGAAGACTAACCAAAGCAGGCTGGGCTATTTTTTTTACTAAAGGAACTGTTTGAGTATTATGAAGTACCAAACCCAAAAGCTCAGCTGCCTCAGGTGCACTACTTTGTTTTAAACGCAGTTCAGCCAAGAAGATCAGGGAAATAAACACAGCACTAATCTGATTTGTTTGCCAAGCTACACTAAAACCTCTAAAAAAGTATTCCTCAGCACCTTTAAGGTTACCTTCCGCGGTGGCTATACGACCCTGAACTACCCACGACCATGTTTGGGCAACTGGGTCTTTGGTTTGCTCCGCAAGAACTAGCGCCTCTTTGCAGCAAACCTTTGCCTCTTCATATTTTGCTAACCCCCGAAGTGCTTCACCAAGATTAAAAAGTAGATGAGGTTTGTAGCCTTGTAGACCATATAACTGGGCAACTTCTAGTGCCTCTTCTAAACGTGCTCGAGATGATTGATAAGAATCATTTATGTGATCTAATGTACCCAGAGCCAGTAAACTCTCAGTAATTATGTCATGTTTATTAAGCTGCTGGCTTAAGTCAAGGGCTTCTTCCAGAACAGCTTTAGCTTTAGGAAGTTTATCCAGCCAAGTATAAACAAGCCCCAATGTCGATAGAATTCCCATGGTATCTAAAGGATTGTTATTCCCTCTAGCCAACAAGAGCGCCCTTTCTAAAGGAGGCTTAGCTGAGATAAAATTCCCTGAACGGTAGGCAGCATGCCCCAAGGTGCGTAATCCTAAGATAATAGCAGAGTTTTCATTTAAGGGCTCAACAAATGCTAGGCCACGCTTTGCCTCTTCACTGGCTTGTTCAAAGAGCCCTAACCAACCCTGTAGCCAAGCTCGAGCAATAAGAGAATGCCCCACAACTGCCTGTTGCTGGGGCTGATCTGTTGGAATATGTTCAATCACCTTGTCGAATAGTTCAATGCCCTCGTGAAAACGACCATTTGCCTCATAAAAAATTCTCATTGATTCCACGCTTTTACCAAGTATCTCAATGCTTTGATGCTCTGTGGCCCAATACCAAGCACTGCGAAGGTTGTTCAAATCTGGCATAAGAAGAGTAAGTGGTGACTTATCTTCTTGTGTCACACGGCTAAGTAAATTAAGATAGTAAGTGCTGTGTAAATTTTTAGTTTTTACTTTAGATGCTCCCTTAGCTTTTTGAGCAGCAAATTGCCTAATAAGTTCATGCATAGAGTAGCGATCTTCTAGATTGCGTTTTATAAGTGAACGGTTTATTAAACTAAATAGCAAGGCTAGGTGTGCCTTGGCAACTTCTTCGGCAGCTTCAAGGCTAAATCCCCCTTCAAACACCGAGAGTTTTGCTAGCACCTTTTGCTCGTCCCTAGTAAGTAATTGCCAAGAGTAATCAAAAACTGTGCGCAGGCTGCGATGTCTTTGGGGCAAATCATGCAATTTACTCGATAACAAATCAAAACTTTTATCAAGTCTGCTCAGCATTTCTGCTACACTTAAACCCCGAATCCAAGTGGCAGCTAGCTCGAGTGCTAAAGGCAACCCCTCTACTTTACGGCAAAGCACTGCAATAGCCTCAGAGGTATCCTCATTTGCTGTAAACGTTTTTGAGAATTGCTTTGCATATTGGATGAAACACTTGACAGCATCAAATTTTTCTAGAGGGCTCTCAGTACCTTCAGGGGGATAAGAAAGCCCATCAAGGTCAAAAATCCATTCACCTTTTAGCTCGAGCACAACCCTTGAGGTAACCAGAATTCTTAGCTTTAGTGCACCATCTAGCAATTCTTGTAGCAAACCCACACCTTCAATTAAGTGTTCGAAATTATCTAGCAGCAGCAAACATTCTTTATCTTGCAGAAAGTCAGTGAGTTGTTTTTTGGGATTGCTTGAGTCCAAAAGAGTAAGGCCTAAACCCCCAGCAATGCTTGAAGCTAACAAATCTGCTGAACTAAGCCCAGCCAAAGGGATAAACCAAATCCCATCAGGAAAAGATTCTAGCTCCTGCTCAGCTAGAGCCAGTGCTAAGCGTGTTTTACCGATGCCACCAAATCCAACTAGTGTAAGCAGGTGACAGTCAGGGTTAGCAAGATATTCAGCAAGTTGTTTAAGTTCCTGTTTACGCCCCACGAAACGTGTGGTTTGAGTAGGGAGATTGTGTGGGTGGGATTTTAACACCTGTTGAGTGGGTATAGATTTGCTTTGCTCAATGTTATCTAGCAGTGCTCGAGTGGCTTCTAATGGTTCAATGCCTAGCTCATTCTTTAGTTCTTCTTGAAAAACCTCATAAGCCTCTAAAGCCTGGTTTTGCTTTCCTGCTAAAAGCAATATATGCAGGTAATTTTGTAAAACTTCTTCATCAAGCAAGTTAGTTTTTAGAAGTGGCTCAACTAGCTCCTCTGCAAGGTCATAATAGTGCTTGCCTTTAAGCATATTGGCTTGCTTGAGTGTAGCCAAACGCCATTTTCCACTCAAGTCTTGTCTTTCTAGCTCGAGCCAAGTCTCATAAGCAGCAGTCTCATGCAAATTTATTCCTTGCAAAAAAGGACCATGATAAAGCTCAATAGCTTTGGACCAATCTTCTTTTTTTATGGCTTTATTAAAGTCTTGTACATCAGTTTTAATTTGGTATCTTATACGGAGCTTCTCAATTTCAAGCGCAGCAGTCCAAGGATATTTTTTTGCCCTGTGAATATATAGCCTTACATTGCTAAGGGCTACTTTTTCAGGGGAGTCTGGGCGATACAAAAAGGCCAATTCACTACGGCTTACCCAATCACCTCTTTGTGCCAGGTAATAAAGCAGCGAAGTAGGCTTGTCTAGGGGAAGATCAGAAACCTCACTCCTTAAAGCTATTTTTGGAACACCTAACAGCTTTAAGCGAAAATCCATAAGCTATTTTATTATATGAATGTGGCTATTTGATAACCACCTAATTAACAGGGATTTATCAATGCCAGATGACCTGGCCTCATAAGTGTGAAGAATGTCATCCTGCACCGCTCACTGTGCTCTAGGGCAAACTATGCAAACGGAATTTTAATTTAAGCCTTGCAGATCTTTAAGACCTGCAAGGCTCTTTGGAGCAATATTTTATAAATCCCGATTCTTACCGACTTAAGGTATAGTTAAAACTCACAATTTATAGCATTAGCTGCACCTGTATTGGGATTAATACAAGTATCACCTTCATTGTGAGCACCACCATTGTTAATGTTATTGCCAGCTCCACCATCTAGATAGTCGTCATCACCACCTCCATGCAAGCGGTCATCCCCGCTATCACCGCGAAGCCTATCACGACCACCTTGCCCTAGAATGGTGTCATTACCTTCTCCGCCTGTAACCCGATCATCACCGTCTCCAGCACAAATGACATCATCACCACCACCGCCATCAATGGTATCGTTACCACCAAGGCCCATAATTACATTGTTCCCAGCATTACCTACAAGCACATTAGCCCCATTATTACCAACAATGTCAGGGACTAAACCTAGGCAAAGAAGAGCGCCTACTTGGTTATCCTGCTCAACTTCCTTAGACTCACTTTCTTGAGAAGTAGCAGGTTGTCTTTGCTCATCACCTCTGGGCTCATTGTTTTGAGCAAATGCTAGAAGGCTTAAAAAGGTAACCAATAGAATTAGAGAATATCTCATTTCGAAACTTCCTTTCAAATATTCTTCGGTCTACATTGATTGTGAACCGAAGTGAAATATATTTTGAATCTAAGGCCTTAACAAGGTCTTAACAAAATTTTTTAGAGCTATTCCTTATCTATTGCCTCTTTCTGTTAGACCATAAACATGGGTGGCAGCCGGTGGTGGCAAGTCTTTTCTAGTAATTAGCTCTTTTTGCTCGAGTTCCTTAAGGCGCTGGGAGAGAAGATTTGCTCCTATACCATCTCTATCAAAAGTTAAAAAAGACTTGTTCTAAGTATAAGGATTTATATGATAAAGAAGTTTCAAAGACCAGCACAATTGTGTAGGCTTAGGAGGTGTCTCTTAAATCTTTAAAACTTAGCAAAGAATTCAAACCCATCCTAGCCTCGAATCACCCTTGGATTTACCGTAATCACTTGCCTAAGTGTAGGTTTGCAAATTCTGAATGGCTTAAGGTTGAGGCAGGCAAAACTAGTACTATTGGCCTTTATGATGCTACAAGTCCTATAGCTATAAGGCTGTTTGGTTGTAAGCAGGTACCAGACCGTGATTTTGTGCATAAGCGAGTTAAACAAGCGCTCGAGCTACGCAAAAAAATCCCAGCTAGTACCAATACCTACCGACTAATTTATGGTGAAGGAGATTTCCTGCCAGGCATCACAGTTGACAAGTATGAACGCTATGCAGTGCTTAAAACCTATTGCTCGAGTGTTAAAACAATAGTGCCAGATGTGGTTTGGTCACTTAAAAAGGAATTAAAGTTAAAAGGCATCCTTAGCAAGACAAATGAGGGACTTAAGGTTTTGTGGGGAGAACTGCCCCCACCAGAGATCACTGTTAGTGAGAATTACATAAAGATGTTTGCTAATCTTTATAAGGGGCAAAAAACTGGCCTTTTTCTTGATCAGCGTGAGAATCATGCTTTTTTAGAAAAACACTGTGGTGGTAAAATAGTTCTTGATCTGTTTAGTTATACAGGGGCTTTTTCTTTGTATGCTGCTAGAGGTGGTGCGAAACACATTGTTAGTGTTGATAGCACCCTGGCAGCGAATGAAGATGCCAAAAAGAATTTTGCTTTAAATAATTTTAATAATAAAGCACACGAAGTTATAACTGCAGATTGCTTTAAGCTACTAGAAGAGTATATTAGGCAAGGAAAAACCTTTGATATAGTTGTGTTGGACCCACCTTCTTTAGCTCGAGCAAAAAAGAGCAAATATGCTGCAATGCGTGCCTATCAAAAATTAAATAGGATGGCTTTGCAATGTGTAAGTAGTGGTGGCTTGCTTGCTACAGCAAGCTGCACTTCACAGGTCTCCCCTGCTGATTTTAAAAGCATTTTGGCTGAAGCAGCACTTGAAGCAAATGCTTATGCTCAGATTATTCATGAAGCAGGACATGCATTAGATCATCCCATACCTGTTAGTTTTCCTGAGGGGCGGTATCTTAAATTTTTGGTTGTGTTCAAACTTTAAAAAGATAGCCCCACTCCTAAACGATACCAAAAACCTTCCGCATACCCAAAAGTACCACTAAAGCTCAAAGCCCCCATATAATTAACTATAGTGTCCAAACCAACACTAAGGTCAGCACCTACATGAACATCATTATCAAGCCAAGAGCGTAAACGTGGAGTGAAAGTAATACGCTCTAAAGCATAAAGGCCATCACCATAACGCCACTGTACTGGTTGTATGTAGCGGTAACCTAGACTTGCTAAGCCATTAAAATCGCTATTAATGGGTATAGGGATTGGTTGACTGGGTCTGTAACCACCTTGAGCATAAAGCTCGAGTGTACCAGGGAGCTTAACGGGTGCTAGGGATTGGTAGTAGCTAGCCACCCCCCAAGCACCATAGGAGGGTTTAACGGGTGCTGCAGCCCATACACCATGACCTATAAAGCGTAAACCTCTAGTAATATACCCCCAATTATCACTACGTTGTTGTGACAGCAAAACGCTTACCCTGCCATCAAATCTGAATTCTCTAAGTGATTCAAGATGTAAGAGCCCTGCGCTCAAGCGTCCATAGCCCACCCACCTGTCCAAGGGTACATAGAATTCAAGGTTGCTCTTTACTCCTAAAGCAGTTTCCTTGTATGCCCTACGATGTGCGTTGTGAGGCCATAAGCCAAGCTGCACGCTAAATCTAGGACCCCTAAATGCTCCTAAAACAGAAGGGTGAAAGGTATAGGCATAATTGGCGTAGCCAAATGCACCACTGAGATGCCCATTGTAAAAATTGCTATAACCTGCATTGACACTATAACGGTGTCTCTCAGTTATGTCCCCAGCTAAAAGCGTTGCTCCTACAGAAAAATCAATGCTAGAAAGATTGAGCTCTTTCATTTCAAAAGAAAAGTGGCTTGGCACCACTGCATAAGGAACTAGGCTGGGCAAGGGATTATAAGAACGAGTTGGAAATGACGAGCTTGTGATTGCTGCTGGAATATTGGCAAATTCTAAGCTAACTTCTTCTGCTAAACTTTCTTTTAAAAGAGCAATACTAGTGCCTCCACTGGTCATTGCGCCATACCAAATACCATAGGTAGAAACCTCAGGTTGAAAAGCCCCCCCTAAACTGCGAGTTAGTCGAGTTAAAGTATTGGTGCTTAAATCAAATTGATAAAGATCAAAAACCCCTTGCTCTCCTTGGTCAATGTGACGATCTGAACGGAAAACAAGAGCGGTTTCAGAAATCCAAGCAGGGTCTAGGTCCTGAGCAGCATCTTGACTAAGGTAATTAAGCTCATTAGTGCTAGCATTTAATAAGACAATATCTGTAAAGCCCCTTTGCCAAAGGCTCAGTGCTATTTGGCTTTCCGAGTTTATGGCACTACCTAAAATATGAACCCCTTTAGGAGCCTGCCAAAGAGTTGTAAGTTGACCTTGACACCAGCTCAGTAGGCTCGAGCCTTCAGGCACAACATCTTGAATTAATAAAACACATCCTTCAGGTGTTGCTGTGGCTGAACGGACGCTAGTACCGCTAGCAGTAAGCTGTTTTTCCCTACCAGTACTAATTTCAACACTAAACAATTCCGAAAAAATACCTTCTACACTTGGTATAAATCGAGTATAAACTAGAGTATCTTCATCAAGCCAATCAAGTTTATTAGGAATGCGTTCACTAATTACTTTTTTAGCTTCCTCGAGCTTAAGATTTCCTTCCTCATCAATTTCAGCAACTACAATATGTGGCCAAGATACCCACGCTAGTCTATTACCTTCAGGGCTTATTGCAGGGCTACGGGTACGAAACCTACCACTACCTTTAAGTATTTCTCCTTCATGAGTACTTTGACTTCTAGCTTCTGCTCTAGTCAGCAGCTCTTCTTGCCA
Source organism: Trueperaceae bacterium (assembly GCA_965224855.1). Classification (GTDB taxonomy): domain Bacteria; phylum Deinococcota; class Deinococci; order Deinococcales; family Trueperaceae; genus CBDCVN01. The sequence continues at coordinate 453,172 of CBDDAI010000002.1, forward strand.
TGTTAGCCACTCATCATTTAAGCTCGAGCCCTGAGAATCTTGCCAAGCACTAGAAAAATCTTTTAAAAATCCACCTATCAGGCCACCTCGATTATAGGCTTGTAGAGTAGCTAGAATAGCTTCAAAGCCATAAGTATTTATAAGGTATTCCACAAAATCACCCCCCAAAAGGTAACGGGCATCTCCTCCTGGCCAAGAGCTGTATGTAGCAAGGCCTACTTCTGTTAAAGTAGGTAATTTATCATCTAAAGCAAGGGTTTCAAGAATGCCTACTGTTAGAGCGTCACCATTACGACCACCCTCTGTAAAGTTCGATTCTACCCATACAGCTATTCCTTCTAAAAACCAAGCTGGTGGTAGAGAAGCCACTCCACCAGGGTTTAGAAACCCACTTTTGTTAGCTTTTATTATTTCTTCAGAGGGCTCACTTAAAGTGTAGGTCGTTTGAACAGCATGGGTAAGTTCATGAAGAAGTAAGTGATAAAGGTCACTGTGAGCCCTTAGCCCTAGCTGAGATTCTGTAGGAAATAAAGGACGCACCAATACCTTGAGATGAGGAAGAGAAAGTACCCTAGCATTGTAAAAGTCATTATTTTCTTCTAAAACCAAAGTGATAGTGCGTGGCTCAAAATTAAATAGGGGTATTAGAACATCTAGAGCCCTTTCAGCTTCAAAGGCAACCTGTTGAGCGTATTCAGCCATTTCAGAATGCTCATAAAGGACACGCACTCTTGGAGCAACAATTTCTTTTGTGGCAAAAGTAGGTGTTAGAGCTAATAGGATAAGGGGAAAAATAGTAGCTATGCGCATAATTGCTTGATAGTATAACAAGCTATGTTGCTGAGCTTTATCATTAACTTAATAATACTTTGCTAAAGTTTTGCTATGCGAGTATCCTTAATCACTTTGTTTTTCCTACCGCTGACTTATGCTAATGGTTTATATGTTCACTATAATCCTATCCCCGCACACTATCTAGAGCAAGCTATTTTTGAGCTTAGCAATACCAAGCGTATTGAAGCAGGTGTAAGTGCACTAGTCTATGATGAGCAGTTAGCTTTAAGCGCAAGGCAGCATGCCCATGAAATGGCTCAGCTTAATTATGTATCCCATGAGTCTCCAATAACTGAAAATGCTACTTTATTACAAAGGGTTATTCAAGCAGGCTCAGCAGCACAGGAACTAGGCGAGAATGTAGCTAGATTAAAAGATAGCAGCAATATCGCTGAACTTGCAGTACAAGGATGGTTTAATAGCCCCGGCCACCGCAGAAATTTACTGCATGCACGCTTTACCCACATGGGCATAGGGGTAGCCCAAGGTAGTAATGGGCTATTCTATGTCTCTCAAACATTAGCGTATCAGCCACTAGTGTTGCAAAGTAGTCTTATTGATGGGCAAGTACTAAATATTTATGAGGTTAATGTTGAATTTAGCCTTAAAGCTCGTAGTGAGGTTAGTATTTTTTATGGCAGTAAAAACACTGAGCCAGAATTATTGGACAAGGGAAGTTACCATAAGGCTATTATTTTAAATGATAGCAGTCCTTTACAGATCGCCCTTGGGATACGTTCTTATGGTGATGATTTTATATTTCAAGATGATGGTTGGCTAGACCCAACCAATGTGTATGGGTGGCAAGCAGGTACTAGTGGTCATAAAATCTATGGACAAATTGACAATATCTTTACCCAGGCAAAGCAAGAAAGGGCCCACCGTGTAACCTTGTATTTTGATAAAGTTCCTAGCGTAGATTATGGTGTGTGGGTTAATGATATATTTCAAGAAGAGTCTCGTTTCAATGGTACAACTCTTAGTATGAATGTACCTGCTCATCTAATGGATCCTATTATTGAAGTAGCTTTACATAAAGGTAACAATCGCTATAACACAGTTGTAAGGTTGCTTTTAAGTGTGAGGGGTGCTCGAGTAGTGCTCGAGCCTGCTTCTCGTTAGCAAGTTGAATCTTATATAGTCTATCCGTTAAACTTAAGAGAATGCTTGCAAGGCTAGTGAAATTTAGGTTACTCCTAACCCCAAAAGCAGTTGTTATGGAAATGACTGAGTCAAGGTTTAATTGTTTATGGATAGGATCTAATGGCAGGTCATAGTAAGTGGGCGCAAATAAAGCGCAAAAAAGCAGTTAATGATAATGCAAGAGGTAAAGTCATCACCAAACACATTCGCGCTATTCAATCAGCAGTGCGTAGTGGTAACAGTGGTGACCCTAGTGCTAACCTTATGCTTAAAAACGCTCTGGCAGCGGCAAAGAGTGATAATGTTCCTCAAGATAATATAGACCGCTCTATTGAAAGGGCGCTTGGAGGCAGCGAGGGCAACAATTTTGAAGAAGTAATTTACGAAGGATATGGTCCTGCAGGGGTGGCCTTGGTGGTTGAAGCCCTAACAGACAATCGTAATCGGACCGTTGCTTCTGTAAGGCATGTCTTTAGCAAATATGGTGGCAATATGTCTGGTGGTACTGCATGGCAATTTGAAAGCAAGGGTCTTATTGTTCTGGCTAGTGATAGTGAGGAGTTACAAGAATTAGCTATTGAGCTTGGTGCTGATGATATAGAAAGCTATGATGGACACCTTACAGTTTATACTGCTCCTAATGACCTTTATAGTGTAGTTGAGGGGTTTCAAAATAGAAGTATTGAACCTGAAGAGAACCGACTTACTAAAGTGCCTCAGAATGAAACCCTGTTAGATGCTAAGGAAGCTGAGAAGGTAGTTCGTATTATTGAGGCACTCGAGGACTTGGATGACGTGCAAAATGTCTATAGCACAGCAAACTTGGAAAATTTTTCTGCTTAAAGGAGAAAGTTAAGTGAACAGTTATTTTTTTAGGGGTTTGATTTGCTTTTTAGCATTATTTGCCTCAGGAACTTTTGCTAAAACCATGAATAAATATACAGTGCATTATGATTTTGCCAATAATGTGCTTAGCCTTGTAGGTATAAATGATATTTCTGCTTGTAGTGTTGATGTTGAACTTGATTCTTCAATGGAATGGCTCTGTGGACACTTTGGAGACAGTTTTGAGTCTTTTAGAACTCGTTGGGAAGAAGTGTTAAACTCACCCAACATAATTCTCAATTATAATGTGCGTCCAACCAGTAACTGGCAAGGTCAAAGTAAAACCTATGCCTTTAATGGCGACCATCTAGTAGTTAGATTTGCTCCTAGGGTTGCAGGGCAAGAAGTGTCAATTAGTATCAGAGTCAATTCACAAACTGCTTTCCAGTCTGACACCTCTACCCCAAATTTACAGTCTCCAGTAGGGCGGCCAGTACTTAGTAATGCACAAATGGTTATATCTAGTGCACAAAATACTACAGGGAATACTAGCACAAGTAATTCAAATACCTTTTTCGCGGAAAGCAGCACTCCTTCAAATTGCATTAATCTAAACACTGCAAGCACTCATGAATTAAGGCTTATTGCCTTTATAGACGAGACAAAGGCTGATGAAATAGCAGTCCGTAGGTCTATTCAAGCTTATCGTACAGTAGACGAATTAATTTATGTTACAGGGATAGATGAGGGGCAACTTAATGAAATAAAGACTCAAAACTTAGCGTGTGTACAGTGAGTTATGTTAGGGCAAATAACTAAAAATTTTAATGTTCATTTAAGCTTCTTTTGTTTCCCTCGCTTAAAATTAAAAGTTTTGGTAGCGTTTCTTCTACTCAAGACCTCATGCGCCAACGCTTAATCAATGGTGAAGAGGTGCACGGTTCAGTTATTCGTGCTGCTATACAAACTGCAGGTAGAGGACAAAGGACGCATAATTGGCAAAGTTCTTTAGGGGGCAGCTACCAAACTTTAGCGATAAAAGATAATGAGTGCCTCATGCTACAAAGACCTTATGTTGCTCTTCCTATGGCTATTGGTTTAGCTAGTGTTTTTGGTAACAATGGTATTCAGCTAGGCATTAAGTGGCCTAATGACCTTTACTATAAAGGTAAGAAAGTAGCAGGGATTCTGTGCGAGTACTTAAAAGGACATTTACTAATAGGTGTTGGAGTAAATGTAAATAATGAAGTTCCTAAAGGAGCAATTAGCCTAGCAGGCTTAAATATTAGAATAGTAAACAATGTTGTCTTAGAGGGTTTGTTATATGGGGTGGATTTTATAGCTCGAGCCACGCCCCTCCCCAAAGCTTTTGCTCGCTTTGATGTGCTCTACGGACAAGAAATTAGTGTGGAGTTTCAAGGTGAGCTAAAGTTTGGCATAGCAAAAGGCATTAACGAAGATGGTTTCATAAAACTTAAAACTAAAGAGGGGTGTGTATGCTTACCTTATGGACGGGCAAACATACATAATCACAACAAATAATAATATAAAGCCTGCTTGGTACAGGCTCAAAGGAAATTACATATGTTATGAAGAAGTCTTTAATAACAGGAAACAGTATTGGTGTTAAGTTTTTGGTAGTGATCTATTAGGATTATAATTCTGTAACATTGCAGATTTGTTTAATTATTTTAACCAGTGGCTTTATTTGGCAAGTAGCATGATAAGAAAACCATTACGGTAAATCCTTTAAATAAAGTATAGTTAAAACATAATGACATTTCATGATATGTTAGCTCAATTTGTCTCAATGGGAGCTTCAGATGTTCATCTTCATGCGGGGCTTTATCCCCTTGCTCGTATCAGTGGCCGCTTAACACCAGTAAGTGAGACAAGGCTTAGCCCTAAAGTCACTGAGGCGCTTGTTGACATAATGTGCACGGAGCGTCAGAAAGCAATCTTTGCTGAAAAACACCAAGTTGATTTTGCTTATGGTGTACCTAATCTTTCACGTTTTCGGGTTAATCTTTTTAGGCAGCGAGGTAGTGTGAGTGCTGTGCTTAGAGTTGTTAATTCCGATGAAGAGCAGCTAAAAGTAGTTAATTTGCCTCAAAATATTATTGACTACTTTCGTGATAAGGAGAAGGGACTAGTTTTAGTAACAGGTCCCACAGGTTCAGGAAAATCTACCACGCTAGCTCGAATAATAGATGAGATTAACAAAGTACATAGCAAGATGCTTATTACAGTTGAGGACCCTATAGAGTACATTCATCGCTCTAAAAATTCTGCTATTGTACAAAGAGAGATTGGTGTAGATGCTGATAACTTTAGTGAGGCACTTATTTCTGCCATGCGCCAAGACCCTGATGTTATTATGATCGGTGAGATACGTGATTATGCCACGGTAGAAGCCGCTATTTCAGCAGCGCAAACAGGTCACTTAGTGTTTAGCACTTTACATACTATAGATACTGTACGGACTGTCAATCGTATTTTGGATCTTTATCCACCTCATGAGCGGGACACAGCCCGTATTCTTTTTGCCGAGTCCTTAATTGGCATTGTTTCACAAAGACTTCTACCAAGAGCTTCTGGTGAAGGTCGGATAGCAGCAATGGAGATTCTCAAAGGTACTTTACGGGTTAAGGACTTAATACGTGATGAAAGGCGTACAAATGAAATTTATGAAGCGATAAAAGACTCCCGTACTGACGGCATGGTACTTTTTGATGATTCTTTAGCTAAACTTTATGAAGAAGATATAATTGATTATCGTACAGGTTTTGAATCAGCTACTAGCCAACAAGCCTTCAAGATTAAAGCAACCCAAGTTGATGCTAAACGTGGCCGTGACAAACCTAGTACTGGACTAACCCGTTTTGATAGCTGAAGTTGATATTACCCTTAACTTAAAAATTTACTTTGAGGTACAGGTTCAACCAAAGCCTGAATCTTTGAAGCTCTAGCCCCTGCAGCCTCACGAATAATATGTTTGGTTGAGTCTATATGGTGAATAAGCCAACTTTTTGTAGGTATGTATAACCTTTCTAATAAGTCTTTATCAATTCCATTTTCGTCACTAGTTCTCTTCAAGGTTTGGTAAAAGATAGTAAATTTAGTGTTTACCTCTTTATATTGTTCATCAAATTGACAGTTATACCTAATCCCCCAATCCTCTTCATAAGAAAGGTGAGCTCTTGCATACGTACCTAACAAAATTATAGTTCTTCTTGCTTCTCTAATATCTGGTTTGGCTTGATTGGTTATTTTTTCTAGGCGGTCAACAAAAGTAGATAGTTTTTTGTGTTGCTCATCAATATCTATCACTCCGGTTATAAATTCTTTTTCCCATAGAAGAGTCATTACAAGCTCCTTTTTCAGCATAGGCTGTTTTAGTGCTCTCTTAGCACACCTTAGTTGAATTAGCCTAAGGTGGCTAGTAGCATCATTATCATCGTTGCTAAGTTGTTGTTTGTATGTGAAAGATTAGTAAATTGTTTTGAAAAGATTAATATTATTAAGATTACAACACAATATTGCTAAAAATCATGCTTACATTGCTAAAAATCATATTTGCGATGAATTTTCACCTTTTTTTGTATCCATTACCTTGCTTCAAGAATTTGAATTATAACTTTAATATTATGGCATCAAAAGACGGGTCTATGGGTTTTTTTGCACAACCCCTCCAAAAGGTGCATTTGAGAGCTAATTTGTTTCAGGCAAAGAGTTTTTGGACAAGTTTATCTAAATCGATAACCTCAAATCCTTTTGTGAATTCATAATGTCCTACGAAGTTTATATGTTGCCAAGCAATAGGAGATATTTGCTGCAAGGCATGAACAGCTTGGTAGTCTCCCATTTTTTTCTTGTGGTCAATTAATTTGGAAATAAGAGAAACATTGTAGTAAAGGATAGCATTAGTGATAAGGCGACTACACTCATTCCACAACCCTTGCTCATGTTCTGTTTTAAAACGAAGTCTACCAAAGCTAGCTAGGGAAACTGCTTTGCGAAATTTATTATAGTTCTCTCCACGATTTAAAGCAGTTTGCACATTGCGACGCAGGGATGGAGAATCAACGTAATCAAGTAAATAAAGACTCCTGATAATATTGTCATACTCCCAAATAGCACGTTTTGTACTATTGGCACGTGCATAAGAACTGAGCTTTTTAACAATAGTGTATTGTGAAGTAGTTTTAAGAGCGAGGGAGGCAAAAATACGCAGTGCGTTGTCCCACTCATTAATAATCAAATCTTCATTGAGTTTGCGGATTGGCTTGAGGATTAAGTCTGAGTAGTTAGTTGGGTGTTGAAAACCATAGAGGGAAGTCTTTATTTTCTCCCTAAGTTTCTTGTAGCGGGGCGCAAATTGATAACCAAATATGTGTAGTAGGGCAAAATTAACCTCATTAGTACCATGCGTGTCTGTGGAGTGAATTTCAGGTTTAATGTCTGTAGTGTTGTTATAGAGAATGTCAAACACGTAATAACTTTCGTGTTCGTGTGCACCAATGATACGAGCATTTGCAGGTATACCGTTAGCAACAAGAGTATAAGCCACAACCCCTTTGCCTAAAGCAAAATATTTAGATGAATGACGGGCATTGAAAGTATCAATCTGACTTTCAAACTTTTGTCCATCACTGCTTGAATGAACCACATCACCAAGGTTAAATGATTCAAAGACGGGCAAAGCTGCAATAGCATTGCTGATTTTGTCATTAGCTGCTTTAAGGGTTTCAAGGCGAATGAAGTTATCAGAAGTACTTTTCAGGGCATTAAAGTCTACATCTGAAATATCCCCCATTTTACCTAGGCTCATATTTGTACCCCAAGCAATAATGCAAGCAGTGATCGTGCGATTATCAACCTCGCTCTTAGTATAACGCCCAAGCACGTGGTCAAACACATCCATAAAACCACATTGCTCGTTTGCAAAGTGCAAGATGCGCCTTACATCCACATGCCCCAGTTGATTGTAAAAAGAGTGATTCACATCGTCACTATCATCATTATCGGGATACTTTAATGACCACCACTCTCGTTTACCCTTTTTCTTAACAATAAAATGAGGATTTTTGCCATCACGAGTACGCTGATTAACTTCCAGTAAACACTTCTCAAGCTTATATTTGAGGTCATTAAGGTGTTCTTGAATAGGTTGTTTTAGAAGAGGTATGCCAATTTCATCAAGTATGGCTTCTTTTTTCTCTTGCCACACCTTTTTGTCAATAAGGTCATCCTCTAGGCTACGGAAGCGGATGCTATCTGGACAGTAAAGATCACCTGATTCAAACTTCCTCTTGAGCTGTTGGTAAGTGAAGAATTCATAGCGATCTGGAATAGGGCGTTGTTTATCCCTAATATCTTTATAAAGATACACATCAGCATTTTTAGGAATGTGCTGTGTGGGTATTTCTACAGACTTATATTGACTTAATGCTTTCTCCTTCACTAAAGCAGTCTTTAGGAAATCTACAGCATCAGTTATATAGTTATATTGTGAGAGAGGGACGAGATTTAGTACTTTGAATGAAGGACGTAAACTCACCTTGAATGTGCTTGCTTTGCTTTCTATGAATTCCCACTCAAACGCAGTTTCATCAAAAGCTGCCTCATTGACTATGTACTTGGCAACTTGATCAATCTTCTTTTGTTTCAAAATCTCAAATGCCTTAGCTTGAACTTGTTGAAAAGGCATTTCAAGAGGGATAATTCCACTTGTAAACAATTTCAATATTTGTGCTGCTTTAGGTAAATTTTTGTTGCTCTCAGATCGATATTCGTAAACTCGTTCTTTTGCAGCTTCTTTAGCCAAACCTTCAAATTGTTTCACATTATGTAGAAAACTAATGATGAGGTTATCATTCAGCTTTTGGTAGCGATGATAAGCAAAACATAGTAAATACAAGTACCTTACCCATTTAGATAAACGTTGCAACCTAAATACCGAGTAGTGGTTAATTAATGATGCATAATAGATAATACCCTCATTAGAAATAGCCAATTCGGGAAGCAAATTCTTTACAATTTGATAAAGAGGTCGTAACTCTTCCCCCTTTTGCACTTCTTTGCGGAGTTCGCTAACACTAAAGTTTTTTGGTTGACGCCTTAGCTGCGTTATTTTATAAACTCCATCTTCGTTGTTAAACAGTTGCTCTAAGGCACTTACATCAGCAGGCTTAAGTTTTGACTCAAGCACGGTAGTTAAGCGGTTTTGCTCATATACAAGGGCTTGACCAACAATTTTCTGCATTGTGCTGTAAGCAGGTAGCACAATCCTTTGTTGCACTAAATAATCAAGCAACTCACGGAAAATGTAGGCAGGCTTACTGCTAATCTTTGCTACCTGACGTGCCTTCGCTTCTAAATATTCTTTTGCTGTGCTCGAGCACATACGGTAATTACAAAGCTCGAGCACAGCTTGTTGTTGTTTCAATCTGGTTCTCTTATTTACGTCTAGGTCACTTAAAACGAAATCGGGAAAATACCTCCTTCGCACATGTTGTGCATCATTCCTAACATCCTCAAGGCTAAAAATATAGAATTGTTGCTTTGCTTTGAAATAGCCTAATTGCAGAATAAAATAAGCACGTGACTTATTAGAGCTCAAGGATTCAAAAATCAGTTGTTCCTGTGGAGATAAAGCAAAGTACTCCATTTGTTCTTCTCTATCAAAGTTAGGTCGATCATAAAGGTTTGATATTTCCTCATTACTCAGAACCTTCAGTCGTTTTTCTTGTTTGTCCATAATTGCTATTAGTCCACATTAGAAATCCTGCTGTAATGGGTATCAAAAACTATAGTTTGTAAGACGTACTGTTTGACCTGTCTCTTTTTATGTCTTAAAAGGCAAATATTAATTTGTCTAAAACTATTTGAGACGTAAGGAGATAAATATGGCACTCATTGGTTACGCAAGAGTCAGTTCAGTTGGACAAAGCCTTGATGTCCAGATCGATAAGTTAAAGCATTGCAACAAGGTCTTTCAGGAAAAGAAAAGTAGTGGTGCATCAAGCAAACGCCCAAAGCTAGAAACTTGCCTTGAGTACGTGCGTGAAGGTGATACACTTGTCATTACACGTCTTGATAGACTTGCTCGATCCACACTTCATTTGTGTCAGATCGCCGTTGAACTAGAACGTAAAGAAGTCGATCTGCATGTGATTGATCAGAATATCAGCACCAGCGATGCCACAGGTAGGTTACTTTTTAATATGCTTGGAGCAATTGCTCAATTTGAAACTGAGATACGTGCTGAACGTCAGATGGATGGCATTAAGAAAGCCAAGGAACAAGGTATTCTCTTCGGAAGACGGAAGAAGCTTACCTTACAACAAGTGAAAGAATTACAAGAAAGACGGAAGCAGGGCGTGCTTATCAAAGTTCTTATGAAAGACTATGGCTTGTCAAAAGCTTCTATATACCGCTATCTTACTTCTGAAAATCTCATGCCTGAAACAAATTAGCTCTCAAATGCACCTTTTGGAGGGGTTGTGCAAAAAAACCCAAAGTCTTAATTAGTATAATCTTAAGGTGAGGTTTTAATATGCCTAAAGATATAAATAAAATAATAAATGATGAAACAAGTAATGTAAGTCAAAGCAATATTACAAGCACCCTGCGCATAAAAACTGGTTTTGCTGAGATGTTTAAAGGGGGTGTCGTCATGGATGTGGTTACACCAGAACAAGCCCAAATAGCTGAAGCTGCTGGTGCTACAGCGGTAATGGCATTAGAGCGTGTACCTGCTGATATTCGTACTCAAGGTGGGGTGGCACGTATGAGTGACCCTGATTTGATTGAGGGCATTATTAATGCTGTTTCTATCCCTGTTATGGCTAAAGTTAGAATAGGTCATTTTGTAGAAGCACAAATTCTAGAGGCCCTAGGTGTTGACTTTATTGATGAGTCTGAAGTATTAACGCCTGCTGATGAGAACTTTCATATTGATAAGCATAGTTTTAAAATACCTTTTGTTTGTGGCGCTCGTAATCTGGGTGAGGCACTTAGGCGTATTGGTGAAGGTGCTGCTATGATTCGGACCAAAGGAGAAGCAGGTACCGGTAATGTAGTTGAAGCAGTGCGACATGCAAGGCAGATTCTAGGTGACATAAAAAAGGTAGAAGCAACCTCACAAGATGAGCTGATGGCTATGGCTCGAGACCTGCAAGCACCTTACGAAATACTCCTTTATTTAAATGAAAACGGCAAATTACCAGTAGTAAATTTTGCAGCTGGCGGTGTTGCCACTCCTGCAGATGCGGCTTTAATGATGCAACTAGGGGTAGACGGCGTTTTTGTAGGTTCAGGTATATTCAAATCAGGTAATCCTGCTAAACGTGCTGAGTCAATTGTAAAAGCTGTAACTCATTACAATAATCCTCAAATTTTAGCTGATATTTCTCGTAATCTTGGTGAGGCAATGGTAGGAATTAATATTGATGACTTGCCTCAGGAGCAGCTTTTGGCCTCTAGGGGATGGTAGGCAAGATATGCGCTATCACAGGCGCTGCTAGTGGCATTGGCAAAGCACTTATGTTTAGCTTTGCTGATGAAGGCTATAAAGTTATTGGTGTTGACAATGATGTTGAGGGCTCAAAACTAGCATTAGCTGAGCTTAAGAGTAAAAGTAAATGCGAATTTGTAATTGCTGATTTAAGTGATAAAACTAACATAGATCATGTTGTGGCTAACTTACCTAAAATTAGTGTTTTTATTCACTGTGCAGGTATAAGTGCTGTAGGATGCTTTGAAGAGGTTGGTGTATCTGCACAAATCAAAGTATTAGACATAAACTTACTTGCTCCTATGCTACTAACTAAAAAGTTACTGCAAGAAAAGAAGGTAGCTAGTGGTAGTTCTCTGGTTTTTATCTCTTCACTATCTCACTTTGTTAGTTATCCTAGTGCAGTAGCTTATGCTGCAAGCAAGAGTGGTTTGGCTTCCTATGCTCGTAGCCTCCGTGTAGCACTAGTTTCTAAAGGTATTCAGGTGTTAACTGTTTATCCGGGTCCTACTCGTACTCCCCATGCTAGAAAATACAGTCCTGATAATAGTCGCGAGCATCATCGCATGCCTCCTGAAAAGGTTGCGCAAGCTACTTTGTGCTCTGTTAACAAAAAACATCGTATACTAATTATAGGTATAGCTAATAAGGTTTTTGCAACCTTGGGCTTTGCCTTTCCTAGCTTAACTGAAATGTTCATGCATCGCATGATGTTAAATTTAGAAAAGCCATAAAGGAGTTTTTGGAGCTAATTTAGTGCTCCTATTAAAAAACTATGAAGATACCTCTTAAAGATTTAGTAAATGAATTTAATAGAGGTTCATTAGGAAATTATTTGACTTGTTAAGGATTTTTTAGATGACTGATAGATTTTTAAAGTTGAAGAAAGCTAGTTTGAATTGTTCTGATTTTGAGAGATGATTTCACTATCTGAGTTTCACACAATTTTTTGAGATATAGAGTACTAACTTTAGAAGTTGATTAAAACAGGTTTTGCCATAAGCCCAAAGTGATTAAGGATGTAAAGTTCATTTGTCATGAAGCTTTAATAGATTTTGCCTTAAAGTTTGGCACTATATAAACTTAAAAACTAACTTCTGGGTATAGCTCTACTAAATTAATTGTAAGTGGTGCTTAGGCGGTGATTTAGATACTTAAATTGATTTGGCATTTGGATTTTGCATACTCAAAGTTTAGGTAGCGAATTATTAGAATATATTTACTTTTCTAACTGAAAAGATAATTTGGAAGGAAGTTATGGAAATTATTACGATCCTGCTTAGTTTGATAGTGGGCGGTGGAGCAGGGTTCTTTTTTGGTTACCAGCGCAGGCAAAATCTCGACAAAGAGGTGCTCGAGGAAGCAAGAAATGAAGCTGGTAATCTGCGCAGTCAAGCTAAAGAAGAGGCTAAAAAACTTTTACAAGAAGCTGAGGAAACGGGGCGGGTGCAGATACAGCATGCTCACGAAAGATTTGAGCAAGAGAGTGAGCGTACTCGTAATCTTTTTAGGCAAGAGGTGGAGCGTGAGCACCAACGTTTTGCTGACGAGGTTAAACAAAAGCGTGAAAGTATAGAGCGTGAGCGCCGAGGGCAACGTGATGCTAGGGAAGAAATAAAGCATGATCGTGAACGTCTCGAGGCAGCAGAAGAACGTCTAAATCGCCGTGGGGAAAAGCAAGATATCAGAGCTAGTAAACTTGATGAAATGGAAAGGGAGCTGAATGAGCACAATAAAACTTTAGCAGCATGGGAAGATACTTTAGGCAAACAGCAAGATGATATAGAAACACAAATGTATGAAATTGCTCAGATGAACAAAGAGCAAGCGACTGAGATTATCTTGACTAAATTAGATGAAGAGCTCGAACGCGAGAAAGCTGTGCGAATCCGTGTTCAGCTTGAGAAAGCTGATGCAGAAGCCAAACGTAAAGCTACTAACATCATAAGTCAGGCCATTCAGCGCTCAGCCAGCGAGGTCTCAGCTGCTATCAGTGTTTCAGTAGTACCTATTCCTAATGATGCTATGAAGGGGCGAATTATTGGTCGTGAAGGACGCAACATACGCACATTTGAGGCACTAACAGGTGTTGATTTAATAATTGATGATACACCTGAAGCAGTTCTTTTGTCATCTTTTAACCCTATCCGTCGTGAGATTGCTAAGATGGCTTTGTTAGAACTTGTTGTCGATGGGCGCATTCACCCTGCTCGCATTGAAGAATTAGTGCAAAAGGCACAGCAAGATATGCAAACTTATATACATGAGCGTGGTGAAGAAGCTGCAATGGAAGCTAATGTGATGGGCATTAAACCTGGATTACTACAGCTTATTGGTCGTATGCACTTTCGAACTAGTTATGGCCAAAATGTGCTAAAGCACTCTGTGCAGGTGGCACACCTAACGGGCATAATTGCTGCTGAAGTAGGGTTAGATGAAGGACTGGCACGCCGAACAGGACTTTTACATGATATTGGTAAATCTATAGACCGTGAGATTGAAGGCACACACACTGAAATAGGAGCTGGACTTGCTAGGCGCTTTGGAGAGTCTGATGAAGTAATTGATGCTATTGCCAACCATCATAATGTAGAACTAGCAAAAACTTTATATCCTATTATCGTAGCTGCTGCTGATGCAATTAGTGCGGCCCGTCCGGGTGCTCGTAGGGAAAGTTTAGAAAATTATTTACGTCGCCTTGAAAACATTGAGGCTATTGCCACAAGTTTTCCGGGTGTTAACAATGCCTATGCCATTCAAGCAGGTCGCGAACTCAGAATTATTGTTGAGCCTGAACAAATCAATGATGCTTCAGCAGCCGTACTAGCAAGAGATGTTGCTAATCGTATAGAGCAAGATGTGGAGTACCCAGGACAAGTACAAGTAACAGTAGTTAGAGAATCACGCGCTGTAGAATATGCAAGGTAATTAGTTTAGTCTTCTTTATTAGTTGGCAAGCCAATGCTAACATCACGCATTGCAACGCCTGAACTTCGGGCCTTATGTCCATGCGTAAAAAGTACTTCACGCTTAATAGGATCTTGATTTTTGTGTTCTAAGGTGTTGGTATCTTTTGCATTTTTGTTAGTAAGAGTTTGCGAAGAATCCTCACCTTGAATGACTTCTCTAACAGGTTCTTTATTTACTGGTTTTTGGTTTGTGCTGCTAGGGGTTTCTTGAAAGGAAGCTGAGCTACTTAGATTCACCTGCTCTGGCACATTTTGATCCTTTTGACTACTTGGGACTCTGGCACTTTTACTTGCCCCATTTAGAGTAGTTACTTCTTGTTCTCTTTGACTTGTAGATAAGAAATTTAAGGTAGACTTTAGCTGTTGTTTTAATGCAGAGCTTACTTGATTTACCCTTTGCCTAAGTGGCATTAGTTTGCTTGTTTGCTTAAGAGAGAGGTCACTAACGTTTACATCACTTTCTTCTAAAGCTTTGTAAAAGTCATGTTTATCAACTATCTTAAAAACATTGCTTTGGAAATGACGCGATAGGGTTTTGTAATCACTATCAAATTGATCTAACAGTTTAATTGTCTTTGTATAGTGAGCTACGACCGTTCTATAGTACTTTTTAAACTCTGCTTCTTGTTTCTGAAGTAGTGGTTTGAGACTAGCTATCTCTGGGTTATCTTCATCTTTTGTGTCAAGATTTTTGGGTAGGGTAGGGTATTTATTTCGCTCGAGCCAAGCCTTTACTCTAAACATAACATAACCAACAATTGCACCAAGGGTAAAAAGTGTTACACAAAGCAACCACAAATTCTCAACATACATATAAACCATCCTTAACTAAGGCATTAAATTGGCATTTGTTTTTTGTCCAAAACAAATACTCTTTTCATACTATGGGTTACCACGAATCACACCGCAAGGCGGTAAATATCTCCTCTTTCTAAATTTCGGAATGAGGCTGATTAACTTGACTACAGATACTTTACGAAACGAGTACTTTTGTAGTAAGCTTAGCGCAGAGGCATGTGCCCATCAGCGATGAGCATGTGTACCTTAAAAGGTATCACAAATTTAGTGGAAGGCACAAAATTAATGTTATTTCTATATTTTCGATTTAGTAATTAAAAGTTCCCTTCGTAAAATTTAGTAATACTTTGCCTCCATAGCACTTTAAAATTAAAACAAAATATACTTTATCTCGCTGATAGGATTTAAAGAAAGGAAATCAAAATTATGTCGGAAAGCCGCATTAGCGAGCTGCGCCAAGAAATTGACACCCTAAACTTAGACATTCTAAAACTGCTTTCTAAGCGGGGTAAAATTGCTGAGCAAATAGGTACTATTCAGTCTAGTACAGGATTAACCCAGTACGATCCTAAACGTGAATTGGAGATGCTCGAGGCCTTGACAACTGCTAATGAAGGTCCTTTTGATGATACTGTTCTCAAAAGCCTTTTCAAAAACATTTTTCAAGCTAGCATGGAAGTGGGTAAGAAGGCAGAAAAACCTAAATTTCTAACTTCTAAAGAAAATAAGGAAAATACTGTTGTAAGAATAGGAGAATTAATTATAGGTGAAGGGTATCCACCAGCACTCATAGCGGGTCCTTGCGCCATTGAATCTCAAGAACAAGTAGAGGTGACAGCTGAGTATGTAGCTAATAAAGGTATAAAACTTTTTCGTGGGGGAGCTTTTAAACCTCGCAGTAATCCTTACTCTTTTCAAGGTTTAGGTGAGCCTGCTCTAAAATGGGCAAGGGCAGCTTGTGACAAATATGGGCTTAAATTTGTTGCTGAAATTATGGATGCTAGGGATCTGGCTTTATGCTTGGATTATGTTGATGTTTTACAAATAGGTGCACGCAATTCACAAAACTTTACACTACTTAAGGCTGTAGGTAAAACCCAAAAACCAGTCCTTTTAAAACGTGGCTTAAGCTCTCTTATTGAAGAATGGGTAATGAGTGCAGAGTATGTTATGAGCGAAGGAAACCATAATGTTATTTTGTGTGAGCGTGGTATACGCACCTACGAAACATATACTCGTAATACTTTGGATATCTCCGCAGTTGCTCTTGCAAAAATAGAGACCCACTTACCAGTTATGGTAGATGCCACCCATAGTGGAGGACGTCGTGACTTACTTACTCCCCTAACTAAAGCTGCCTTAGCAGCAGGGGCAGATGGTATAATGGTAGAAGTACATCCTAATCCTGCGGTAGCTTTAAGTGATCAAAAGCAGCAAATGGACTTTGACCAGTTTGATAAGTACCTAGAAGATACAGGTTTGTTTGATTTAATATCATAGCATAGATGCCCATAAGAGTCTTTGTCCTTAGAATTGTAACATTTAGTTAGGGGTTGAAAATTTTCAACCCCTATACGTTTACCATTAGCAACATTTTATATTCATAATCAAGTGTTGTTTACTAGTATACGAAAATATGGCATAACATAGCTTTTTATGACTTTACTATTAAGTTGTTTTACTTAGAAAAATGCCTTATAATTTGAATTTGCAAGTATTCCCCAATGCAGACGCGGAGGGGATATAGGGTATTGCAGTTTGCCCATAGTGATGGTGACGCACCATGTGCTCAAAATTGATGTTATGCTATAGAATCAATAACTGTGATGACAATAATAGAACATGAGTAATAAAAAGGGGATTTAGAGCACTCTCCATGAATAGGCTTAATTCGGGAACTTTAGAACTACTAAACTTTGAAAGAATAAGGCTCTTATATAGAAATGGACTTTATGGTCTCATAGGGGTTCTAGTTAATAGTCTTCTTTCATTGCTCTTTTTCTGGGACAAAGTAAGCCCAAACTCCTTATTGCTGTTATGGATAGCTTTGATTAGTACTATTGGCATTGCCAGATGGCTTTTGGTCATATTATTTAATATAAAGCTAAAGAACCAACAAATAGATCCTAGTAATGTTCAGGTTTGGGAGTGGTTTTTCTATGCTGGATACTCGTTGTCTGGAGTAATCTGGGCTGCTTCCATACTTTTTCCCTTTGAGAGTGATCTTCTCAATGGCTTGATTTTTATTACACTAGTTCATGTGGGAATGATTTCAGCAGCCAATACCATCTACACTACCTCACTTTTATCTATAAGAACCTATTTAACAATAACGATGGTGCCACTTACAATAAAGTTATTTTCCCTAAATGAAGAATCCTTCATGATTATAGGTCTTATGTGTAGCGCTTACTACATTTTTATGATTAGGCTTACTAAAGTTCTAAATGAAACAATTATAAACAACATAAAGTTAAAGATAGAAAATGAAAAGCTATCTTTAAAAGATTCTCTGACAGGGCTTTGGAACAGGCGAAGACTCTATTTATTTATGGAAAAGCTGCTGCCACAATTGGAAAGGAATAATGCATTGCTGAGCATTATACTTTTCGATGTTGACTTCTTTAAAAAATATAATGACACAAATGGGCATAATGCAGGAGACCAATTATTATCTTATATATCAAAAATTATTCAAAGCGTGATTCGAGAGGGAGATCTTGCTGTGAGGTATGGAGGAGAAGAGTTTCTCATAGTGTTACCTAGCACTGATTTGGGCTATGCAAAAAAAATAGCTGAGAGAGTTCGTAAATCAGTAAAGGAAAACACCCCAGTTACAATAAGTGGCGGTCTAGCTCTTTATTCTACGGGAATGAGTTTTGAGGAAATAATACTAGAGGCAGATAAGTTGCTATACAAAGCAAAAGAAGGCGGTAGAGACAGGATTTTCGAACATAAAGAGGTTACAAATACTTATTCCTAAGTTTTTGTGACTTTTGCTAAGGAGGTGAGCAAGAATAACTTTTCAATCGCATAGATTTTTCTATACTGGTTTGCATGAAGGAAAGCTTATCAGATTCAGATATTGAGAACCGTTTACAAAGGGAATACCAAATTCTTTCAGTTGATTTACATGAGCGAGGACGTCGCAAGTGGGCTGCACTACAAGCACAGCGTCTTGGGTATGGAGGAAAAACAATTGTCCATCGTGCGACAGGATTGTCATATCCAACGATTCGGAGGGGTTTGCTTGATATATCTAGCTCATGCGAGAATGAACTACAACATATGCGTAAAGTCGGAGGTGGTCGCAAAAGCTTGCTTGAGAAGTATCCTGACCTAGAAAAAGATTTGGAAAGTTTAGTAGAAGACACAACCTTTGGTGATCCTGAGAAACCCCTTAGATGGACCAGTAAAAGCACTCGCCATCTTTGTGAAGCATTGAAGGAAAAGGGTTATGATATATCTCAGCGGAGTGTATGTAACTTGCTTACAACAATAGGATATTCTCTCCAAGGCAATAGAAAAACAATAGAAGGAGGGAATCATCCAGACAGGAATGATCAATTTTCTTTTATCAATGAAAAAGTTAAGTGCTTTCAAAAGAATCACCAACCAGTAATTTCAGTAGATACAAAGAAAAAAGAACTGATTGGGAATTTCAAGAATCCTGGTCGGGAATATCATAAAAAAGGTCAATCACCTGAAGTTAATGTGTATGATTTTCTAGATAAGGAAAAAGGGAAAGTGGCACCTTATGGTATTTATGATCTGGACAAAAACAAAGGCTGGGTAAGTGTTGGAATCAGTAAGGATACTGCAGAATTTGCAGTTAATAGTATACGCAGTTGGTGGCAAGAAATGGGACAACATCATTACAAAAACTCAACTTCTATTTATATAAATGCTGATGGTGGTGGCAGTAATAGTAGTAGAAGTCGTTTATGGAAGAAAGAATTACAGGGTTTTGCAAATGAAATAGGCAAAGAAATCCATGTTTCACATTTTCCACCAGGAACAAGCAAATGGAACAAGATAGAACACAGAATGTTCTGCTTTATTTCACAAAATTGGCGAGGTAAACCTCTGATAGATCATGCAACAGTTGTCAACCTAATCAGCAACACTAAAACAGAAACAGGATTAACAATCAAAGCTAGACTTGATAAAAACACCTATCAAAAGGGCATCAAAGTTACTGATGAAGAATTTGCTCAGCTCAACCTACATAAAGAAACTTTTCATGGTGAATGGAACTATACAATTAGACCAAATTGAAAACTTATTTTTGCTCAAGCCCTAAGGCTAAGATATACTTTAATTTTGATAAAATTCATAATAAGTTAATGAGTGTACCAACCCCCCTTGAAAATATTGTCACCAACTTTAAGAAAGCCCCTAGGCAACTACGCTTGCAGTTGCTTCTAGAGTACTCTCAAAAAGTTCCTCCTTTGCCACCACACTTAGAGGGTAGTGATTTGCTCGAGCAAGTACATGAGTGTCAAACTCCCTTCTTCTTGGCTACTGAGTTTTCAGACGGTAAAGTAACTCTATATTTTGATTCCCCTCCGGAAGCCCCTACCACACGTGGCTTTGCAGGTATTCTTTATGAGGGTTTAAATGGTCTTAGTGGTCAGGAGATATTAAAGGTTCCTAGTGATTTTTACTATGACTTACAACTTGGAGAAATCATCTCCCCCTTGCGCTTACGAGGTATGGAAGGCATTCTAAGACGTTTAAAAAGACAGGTTAGTGAGCATTTAGAAAAAGCTGCCTAATATTTCTATGGTATTGTGTAAACTATGAAACACATAGGACTTTTAGGGGCTGGCACAGTAGGGACAGCTTTTGCTGAGCTGGTCAAAGCAAATATTAGCAATGAGACAACTATTCATAAAGTTTTAGTGCGTGATTTAAATAAGCCACGTCACCAAGTTTTTGAGGAGGATTCGCTTACTAACGATCCTAAGGAAGTACTTGCAAAAGCAGACATTTTAGTAGAGCTTATGGGTGGAACCAATCTGGCAGGAGACTTACTTTTAGAAGCCTTAAAAGCTGATAAGCGTGTAATCACTGCCAATAAAGCTGTGCTAGCAGAACGCTGGGAGGAATTTAAACCTTTTATAGAGCAGGGTAAGGTTTATTTTGAAGCTTCTGTAATGGCGGGCACACCTGCTATTGAACCACTTACTGGTTCTTTGAAAGGGTCATTGCCTTTGGAAATGCACGCCATTTTAAATGGCACTTGTAATTACATTATAAGCCAGCTTGAAAAAGGTAAGGATTATAGTTTAGCTTTAAAAGAGGCCCAAGAGTTAGGTTATGCTGAGGCTGATCCTAGTTTAGATGTAGGCGGTTTTGATGCTGCCCACAAACTTGCTATACTTGCACACTTAGGGTTTGATCCTAACGCTTCTTGGGAAGTCATTAAAGCTAATACCAAGGGCATTACCAGCCTGACACCTCAAGTAGTGCAAGATGCTTTACAGAAAGGGAGTTATGTTCGATTAGTAGCTAGTGTTTATCCTAAAGAAACAAAGTGGCAAATGAAAGTACGTCCAGTTCTCTTGCCCAAAGATCATATACTAGCCACTGCTGCTAACAACCGCAATGCCCTACATTTTAAAGGCGATGCTATCGGCGACATTTTAATTACGGGAGCAGGGGCAGGAGCAATGCCTACGGCTAGCGGAGTTTTTGCGGACCTTATCCTTATTTTACAAAAGCGCCTTGGTCCAGGCTTGCTAAGGAAAGCTGTACCGCTGCCAATTAATTATAGAGCCGAAATTTTACAAGAGCTCTAGTGAGCCCAAATCATAAATTAGTACATTTCTTGCAACATTAAGTTTAGGTTGTTAGAATATCTTCTATAGTTTTTCTGGGCCCTTAGCTCAGTTGGTTAGAGCAGTCGACTCATAATCGATTGGTCGTAGGTTCAAGTCCTACAGGGCCCACCACTTAAAATTCTGTCAGAGACAAGCAAATTTGCTGTAATAAACTAAAAACTTGTTACATCAAATTTCTTTTTGTGTGCCTCTTGTGTGCCAACTGCGTATTTTAATCGAAGTCGACCCCCTGTGCTAATCGAAGTCGACATACCCAAACCAAGTAACAAAACAGCCACAGCAAAGCGATACAAGAATTTACGATGGCATATTTGATCTAAGGAGATTGAATATGCCAGGAAAGAGAATTTCCATGAGGAAAATTCGAGAAGTATTGCGGCTAAAGTGGAACTTAGGATTAAGTGACTATCAAATAGCCAAAAGTTGCCAGATTAGTAGAAGTACCATCAATGGCTATATAGGAAGAGCAAAGGTAGCAGGACTTTCATGGCCCTTGCCTAAAGATTTAGATGATGAGCAATTGGATAAGATGCTATATCCACCTGCTTGTGATGAAGATAGCAAAGAAGGTGTACCTGATTGGAATAAGGTTCATCAAGAACTAAAACGAAAAGGTGTAACCTTACAACTGCTATGGCAAGAATACAGACTTGAGAATCCTGATGGGTATAGCTATAGCAGTTATACCTTGAAGTATAGGCAATGGCGTAACGAAAAGAACTTGAGTATGCGTCAAAACCATAAAGTAGGAGAAAAGCTGTTTGTAGATTATGCAGGGATGACCATAGGAATAACTGATAAAGCAACAGGAGAAATCAAAGAAGCACAAATATTTGTAGCAACCTTGGGTGCAAGTAATTACACCTATACAGAAGCGACATGGAATCAGGAGGTAAAAAACTGGCTAGGTTCACATCGAAGAGCACTAGAGTTCTTTGGAGGAGTACCAGAAGTAATAGTTCCAGATAACCTAAAATCAGGAGTAAAAAGTGCAAACTACTATGAACCAGAACTAAATGTGTCCTATGCTGATTTTGCTGAGCATTATGGTGTAGCTATCATACCAGCAAGGGTAAGGAAACCTAAAGATAAGGCAAAAGTTGAAGTAGGAGTACAGATAGTGGAACGAAGTATCCTAGCTCCCTTACGTAACCGAACCTTCTTTAGTCTAGGGGAAGCAA
This sequence comes from Trueperaceae bacterium, assembly GCA_965224855.1. Lineage (GTDB taxonomy): Bacteria > Deinococcota > Deinococci > Deinococcales > Trueperaceae > CBDCVN01. The sequence continues at coordinate 475,286 of CBDDAI010000002.1, forward strand.
ATAAAGCAATCGGGGAACTCTTGGAAAAGTTGAACAACAGGCCTTTTCAAAAGTTAGCAGGTAGTAGGCAAAGTGTTTTTGAAGAGATAGAGAAAGATGTACTGCATCCTTTACCAGCAGAGCCTTATGTTTTATCAGAGTGGAAGAAAGCCAAAGTAAATATTGATTACCACATAGAGGTTCAAGGACACTATTACAGTGTTCCTCACAATTATGTAAGGCAGAAGGTAGATATTCGCATCACTGACAATACTCTAGAAGTTTTCTTTAAATCCAAGCGCATTGCCTCACACCAACTAGCACCTAAAACACCAAGGCATAAAGGTAGACATACAACTATTAAAGAACATATGCCTAAGCCCCATCAAAAGCAAGGTGAGTGGTCAGCTGAAAGGTTGATTAGCTGGGCACAAACAGCTGGTGAAAACACAGTCAAAGTTGTCGAGCACATTCTAAATAGTAGAGATCATATTGAACAAGGATACCGTTCGTGTTTGGGGATTATGCGATTAGGTAAAACTTACAGTAACCAGCGTTTAGAAGCCGCATGTAGGCGAGCTTGTTTTCTAAGATCCTATAGCTACAAATCTATTGAATCAATACTGAAAAAGAATCTTGATAAAGAACCTTTACCTGATGAAACAAGCAAAGACAATAAGTCATCAGCAACTTGGTCACACCACCAAAACGTTCGAGGGGCTAACTACTACCAACAAGGTAATCCTTCATCCTTAGAGGAGGTTAAATCATGCTAATTAATCCTACCCTAGACAAACTCCGTATAATGAAGCTTGATGGTATGGTTCTTGCCCTACAGGAACAATTAGAACTCAAGAATGCTAAAGAATTAGACTTTGAGCAGCGTTTAGCTTTATTAGTTGATAGGGAAATGCTTAATCGAGATAATAAGCGATTCAATCGACTCCTTAAGAACGCTAAGCTCAGACAAGAAGCCACTCTTGAAAACATTAATCACCAGCATCCAAGGAATTTGGATGCTTTGCTTATGCGTGATCTATGTGAGTGGATAAAAGAGCACAATAATTTGATTATTACTGGTCCTACTGGTGTTGGTAAAACTTATATTGCTTCTGCTTTAGCTCATCAAGCTTGTCGAAATAACCTTACTGTTCACTATGCTCAATCATCTCGTTTGTTACAGGAATTACTCATCACTAAAGGTGATGGTCGTTACCTGAAAACTCTTGCTAAGCTTGTCAAAGTTAATTTACTCATTCTTGATGATTGGGGATTAGATACTCCTAATGATGAGCAGCGACGTATTCTGCTTGAGTTGCTTGATGATCGCTATGAAAGAGGTTCTACTCTTATTGCTAGTCAGTTACCTGTTGATCTTTGGTATGACAACCTTGCTGATCCTACTTTAGCTGATGCTATTTTAGATCGTGTCATTCACAATTCTTATCGTGTTGAGCTAAGTGGTGAAAGCCTTCGGAAAACCAAAAATAACTTGACTTCTAAGTCATCTTTTGAGTCATAATTATTCTACTTGCATCGCTTCGCTCTGAAGTGTTTGTTTTACTTTTTTTGGACTGTCGCTCTCGATTAGCAGAGATAGTCGACTTCGATTAGCACAGATGGTCGACTTCAATTAGCACAGATAGTCGCTTTCAGTTGGTTTGAGTAGTCGAATTCATTAGCATACGCAACACCAAAGTTTGCAAAAATGGTGAGCCATAAATTTGCAAATATGTCTTCACCAAAGGTAAAAGAAGATTTAGAAGAGAATCATGGACGAAAAGCGTCTAGATCATACTTACAGCGTATAAGTGAGTCTGTAGGGGAAATAGCAGAGGAAAAGGAAGATATTTGGGAATATAAAGTACCAGAAGAGAGTTCCGTTAGTAAGATAGCAATAAGTGTGGACGGCACATGCATGTTAATGTGTGAGGAAGGGTACAGACAAGCAATGGTAGGAACAATTTCTCTGTACGATAATCAAGGAGAAAGACAGCATACGATTTATGTAGGTTCAAGTCCAGAATATGGGAAGAGCAACTTTTGTAAACGAATGGAAAGAGAAATAGCTTTAGTGAAAGGTGTTTACCCACAAGCCAAATATATAGGAGTAGCAGATGGAGCAAAGGACAATTGAATATTTCTGGAGAAACATACAGAAATACAGATTCTAGATTTCTATCATGCAACAGGCTATTTAGGCAAAGTGGCTAGTGCAGTATACCCTAGGAGCAAAGCAAAAAGGCAAATATGGAACGAGCAAAAATGTCACGAGTTGAAAAATGAAGAAGGATCAGCACAGAAAATACTTGAAGAAATGAAACCCTTAAGGGAAGAGAAATTGTCTAAAAAGGTAAAAGAGGACTTGGAGTCAGCAATAACATATTTTAGCAACCATATGGAACGAATGAATTATGCTAAACACGTTGAACAAAAGAATCCAATTGGTTCAGGAGTAACAGAGGCAGCATGTAAGACCCTGGTGAAAGAGCGTTTGTGCGAATCAGGAATGAGATGGAAGGAGCGAGGAGCAAGTTTGGTATTAAGTATTCGTGCTTTAGTTATAACAACTGGTCGTTGGAAACGGTTTTGGAACAATATAAATCGATTTGGCATTCCACATTCTATATCAAAGATTTAACATCATGTGGAGGTCACACTCCCCGTAAGCATGTTCTCATCTTTAGCTAGATCACTACTGAGAACTGTTTTTACTGTTTGTGATTTAGTGACATGATTTTATGAGAAGCTACTAACACTGTACCACAAATTGAGAACTCAGTAATGGGTCAGGTTAAATAGGAAAATGCTATACATCAAAATATACAAAATGAGAGTGCCGGAAGGCATTCTGAGGTGAGTGCTTAAGGAAACTTTATAAAAATGACTTTTAGTAAGGGATTGGCATAAAATAAAATATGGCAACTATTTTGGCAATATATGCTCATCCTGATGATGAGGCTTTCAGTATAGGCGGAACCTTAGCCCGCTATGCAAAAGAAGGTCATACAGTTAAGCTAATTTGTGCTACTAAAGGAGAAAGAGGTAAAATCACTGACCCAGAAATTAAGGCTGATACCAATATATCTGCTTTGCGTGAACAGGAACTAAAAGATTGCTGTATAATTTTAGGTATTGAGCCTCCTATATTTCTCGGCTATCATGACTCTGGTCGACTCGAGCCCTCCCAAAGTAACCCTAAAGCACTATTGAACGTCAGCGAACTTGAAATTGAAAAAGTGCTTTTAAAGCATCTTGTTAGAATTAAGCCGGATATTATAATTAGTTTTGATCCACATGGTATTTATGGACACATTGATCATATTAAGATAAACCATGCAGCTACAGCTGCTTTTTGGTCAGTTGGGGGGGTAACAAAGTCTCCACCTAAGTACCTTTTTTATAGTATAATGCCAACTCAAAATTTACAGGCCTTACAAAGAATACGTGAGAATTCCCCTTTGAGTGAGCTCGAGCCCCACATATACGGTCTAGCTGAAAACTCTTTTGCTGCGGTAATTGACGTAAGCGATTACCTGCAGGTTAAAATGAGGGCCATTCGTGCTCACCGTAGCCAAGTTGGTCCCAATTCTTCTTTTGCAAATATTGATGCACTAGAATGGCAAGAGATGCTTATCAAAGAGGTTTTTACCCTAGGAGGGTTGCGTGGTAGTTTTCCTATGATGCCTGTTAGTGACCTTATTGTAAAAAATTTACCATTATAAGCTTGTTTATAGGGTAAATATTCAAAACCGTACACTTTTCTGAATCAAGAAAATACTGAAGGGCAAGGGCATAAGTCAGCCTAGGGCAAATCAGATCGAAACAAAAAGGCCCTACACTAAGCCTCAAGGGTATTGCAAAATTACTTGAAATGTGGTTGGTGTAGGACATGTCATATTCTCAAACATCATACAACAGAATATTTGCCACACTCAAGAAATTTGGATCAAAAAACATAGCAGGTCAAGCAGCCAGGCGCTTAATAGTTTTTGCCTTGATGATAACAGGATTAGTTAGAGCAGGAAAAATAGCGTTGGATGAAATGGCAGACAAAAGCACGAAACATAAGGATAGTAAAACGGAAAGCCGAACAAAGCGATTTAATCGTTGGTTGAGGAATAAAAAAGTCAATAAAGAAACCATGTATTTTCCCTACATCAAGGAAATACTAGCAGGTCTGAGCGGAACAACGTTAATATTCACAATAGATGCAAGTAGTTTAGGTAAACACTGTGCAGTATTGATGATAAGTATAATATATAAAGGAAGGGCACTACCAGTAATTTGGAAAGTAAGAGAAGGGAACAAAGGAAGCTTTAGTGAAGCAGAACATGTAGTTTTGCTAGAGGAGTTGTATGAATTATTGCAAGAAATAGAGGAAGATTTAGAGAAGGAATTAGACGTGGTAGTAGTAGGTGACGGTGAGTTTGATGGAGTAGAATTCCAAAAGAAATGTGAAGAGTACAAGTGGGAATATGTACTAAGAGCGGCAAAGAACATCAATTGTTATGAAGAAGAAGAGAAAGAACCATTCAAACCAGAAGATATAGCACAAGAAGGAGAGCAAGTAAATGTAGAAAGGGTAAAGTATACGAAAGCGAAGTATGGACCAGTACAAATAATAGCGTGGTGGGAAGAAGAGTACAAAGAGCCAATATATTTGGTAACGAATGTAGAGTTAGCAAAAGAGGCATGTGAGTCGTACAGAAAGAGGAGTTTAATCGAGACATTTTTTTCAGATGAAAAATCAAGAGGATTTAACATACACAAGACACGGATAAAAGATCCAAAAAGACTAGAAAAGCTTTTGTTGGTAGCGTGCTTCGCATACATCTGGATAGTATATTTAGGAGCTATAGCAAAAAAAGAAGGAAAGGAAGGACAATTTAGGAGAAAAGACAGAAAGGTATTGAGTCTATTTCAGCTAGGGAGGAAATACTTAGAATATCTACTAGAGTGTGCAATACCTATACCAGAGGGATTATTAGAGTCGCCAGAATTCTGGGAGGAAAGTGCATGGATATAAAATCAGAGTAACCTTCAAAAAGTAGTTTGAGAGCTTCTCATAAAAGCAGTGCTAGGTAGTCTTATGGCTATATTCAGGAGTTGAGATTAATAAAAGACTCATAGTAGAGGCTTTTTCTCACTTTATGCATGATTGAAGAACGAGTTTTGCAAAAAAGTAGAGTGTTGAGTCAACAACCAAGATCAAAGTTAGAAATTATAGAGAAATTGGGCTCTTTTTTGAATATCTATAATTCCCTCAGGTACATGATTCGTTTTCTACAAAGGATTAGAAGTGTACGGTTTTGAAGGTAAATAAAGGAAATTTTCTCATGTCAACGAAAACGAAAACTATTGATCTAGACCTTTTATGGCATGTAGGATCTTTATTTTCCACTCCTCCTGATCATTATTTCTACTATCAAGAAATTTTTCGGAAATAGCTATAATGTTGTCAATATACTTTTCTTGGGTACTAAGAACACTTAGTAATTTCATAATAGCCCAAGGAAAGTTCATTGATTCTGCTGGTGCATCCATGACTACATGGCAAGCCTCGTCAAAATTCCCAACTTCAACTAATGAAGCAACTAGGATCCCTCGAGCAATCAAAAGATCATTTTGCTGCTTCAGCAAAGATTGTGCTCTATTTAGGGCGTCATGATATTTACCAAGGTCATATTCAAATTTAGATAGCAATTCTTGAACTCGTAATTGTGAAAGTTTTTCCTTAGATAATTCAGAAATGAGTCGGTATGCTTCAGAAGAACCCTTGAGTTCACCAATTACCCGTAGAGATCGCAAAGCAGCTTCATGATTACCTAAATTTCCTTTTATAACTTCCGTACCTAAACGAAGTATGTCATTATAGTTTTTACTAAGGTCATATAGGCGGATTATGGTATCCCATGTAGAGTTTGGAGTTTCTATGTTGGTATCATTAAGTAGCTTCTTTTCTATATCACGCAATTTTGTTAATTCAGCATCAACAATATTCCCCTTATTTTGAAACTGCTCGTAGATAGAATTTATTTCTTCCCTTGGGCTAAGTACCTTTTGCTTAGGACTTGACTTATCTGACTCCTGGGGGTTTTTCCCTCCAGGCATTAACTTTCCTATAAATGAGCTGCCTCCCTCTTTATTCTTTTCCTTCATTCAAACTACTCCTCTACTTTCCTCTACTTTTAGCTAAGTTGAGTCAGGAAGCTTATATTTATTTATAAAATCAGAATTTTGATATCCACGTACCCCAAGGCCCATCCAAACATCCATCACACTACCAACATCTATAGCCATTCCTCCTGATTTTCTTATAGTATTACAGTATAGTTTACCCAATAAACCAGCACCTACAAAAAACAACTTATTTTTCAAATCACTTTCTCTTAATTCTTTTTCAATCTGGTGAAAAACTTCTGGAAAGTGGGATTTTTCTGGAGTAGCTTTAATGTTCAAAGCTTGTGGTGGAATAAGATAAGATTTTCCTTCTTGGATATTATAATAAGTATGTAAACGAGGAAGAAGCTCTTGATAGCAGGTAATCAAAGAGACATCCTCAGCATAGTTAATGAGTTCATCATATTTATCAAGCATAATTCTATTCACGTGCCATTTTACGAGAGTTCTTCCTGATTTTTGTTGTTTTGAATCCAAAACACTAAACCAATCCCAAGTATTTAAAACACCTATACCCCCTCGGAAATCTTTTTCTGTATCTTTACTAGAAAGTTGACTAAGCATTTTCTCAACTTGCTGATGAGTGTGAATGCCCAAATAGTCTGCCTCGAGCGCTGCATTAGACATTTTTGTGTATATCATTTCTAAAATACTCTCATCAGGTAATTTAACTGCACCAAACATAAGATTCCAAATCCGTCTTAAACAAAATCTAGCTAGTTCTGGATATTCATTTCTATATTTCCCCCAGAACAGGATGTTTCCTTCACCATCACCAAGTCTTATGAAAGAAAACGGCTTCTTCTGGATAATATTTTGTATAAGTTGCTTGTGTAGCAAATGCTCAGATTTTTGAAGATTTCTTTCTTTCATTTGATCCAGAATCTGATCGGTCTTGTACATCACCTCAGAAGTGATGAAATGGTTAGTATATTTTGCAACATCATTTTCTAAATCAGAAACATTCTCAATCATTTTGAGTTTTCTAATTCCTTATCTTTAACATAATCAAATTATACTTAATACTTAAAAAGCCAAGAAGGGAGTTTTCAATTTGAGAAAACCCTTCTGGCACCCTATATGTGCTTAGCAGAAAAGGAATACAGCTCGAGGTCCAACGAATTTCTCTCACGCAACTCCCTAAATGCTTCTACGCCTAACTCTTCTTTAATTGCAGATATCCTTTGTTTGAGAGGAAGTGTTTTATCCTGCAAAACATTTTTCTGGTAAACATTTGCTTTAAGTTCTGGAAAGTGAGGAGAAAGCCAATTATTTAGTTTTTTTATGGATTGATCATATCTTTCCACAATACCAAAAAAAGGCAGGGAGGACAAAAATTTCTTCGCACCTTCTATATATTCTTGATCTGTTCCCTCACCATACTCTCGCAAACGCTTGGAAAAAGGATGGGACAAACGTAAAGTTTGGAAATTCTCTATGGCATTACGCCTTGGTGCTTTAAACTTATGTGCTATGTACTCAGCAAAAGTGCCCACAGGTGGCTTATTTAAATCCTTTTGCTTCTGCCATTCAAAAAGATAGGCAGACCTTGCTCTATCAATAGGATGCCTAATAAACACAATAGGATACACCTCAACACCTTGAATTTTGGGTAAGGGTGGCACTACTTGATGAGACGACCAAGCTATAATACTGGGCTCATTTAAAATCAGCTCTTTCATTTCCTCCGCGGTTATTAGGCTATTAGGACTACTAGGCAAATCATAGGACTTCCACGCTTCTCCAAAAGAATCCTTTAACATGTAATCTATGGAGGTACCAGCATTTTTGAAAAGGTGGTAATGTAAAATTACTTTCCTAGATTCCATCAGTAGTACTAAGGATTCTCCATAGTTAGGGTATAGATCTCTAAGAATTCTAGAGCCTTTTGCATTTGTGCTCTTCCTTTACTAAAAGAATACCTTTCTTGAGCTAGCTTAAGGGCATTTTGTGAAACCTTATTCCATAACTTCTCTTCATAGTACAGCTCCTGAATATATTTAACCCAATCTTGAGTATCTTCTGCAATAAGAGCGTGTGTGCCATGACTAATTCCCGTTGCCTCTGCAGCAACGGGAGATAACACTGAAGGTACCCCATAAGAAATAGCATCCAAAACCTTACCTTTTATACCTGCCCCTGACAAAAGTGGCGTTACAAAAACGCGACAACCTTCAAAAACATCTTCTAGACTTTCAGCAAATCCTTTCACAACAATATTTTCGCTTTCCAAAGCGTGAAGTTCATCTGGAGTGTTGCTACCGTAAATATAAAGAGTTACTTCAGGTAAAACCTCACTAAGCTCTGGCATAATGGACTCAGCAAAGTACTTCATTGCTTCTAAGTTGGGTAAGTGTCTAAAACCACCAAGAAATGCAAGACCTTCTCGCTCACTAAAGCTACTTTTAGGTGGGTGTGGAGTAAGAATCCAAGGGCAGCGAAAAATATTATCATTTCTTAAATTGTGAGATTCGATCACAGCATGCTCAGCCTCATTGTAAGAAAGTATGGCATCAACTTCACGCATAATCCCTAACTCTTGATCGCGAGTACTTAGAGGACCCGAGAGGTCTGTTTCATTTTGAGCTAGTGCAGAGCGAAGCTCTCTTAGAAAGTGCAAATCAGCATTGTTGAAGAGGATTTTTGCTCGAGTGTAATTGCGAGTTAGTGATATATATTTTTTCGCCACATCAAAACGGGTGATGTAAACTAAATCAAACTCCTGCCCCAATTCTTGGAAAACTTGCTCTATAGAAATGTAATGTGGAGAATATACACACTCAATACCTAAGCGCTGCAGGTCTTCAGTATACTTACCCAAATGAGCCAAATTTTCCGGGGCAAAAGTTAACTTACAACCTAGGGAAATCAAAAGCTTCATTTCCTGAACAGCAGCATAAGCTCCAGCATCATGATCGGGCATGGGAGTTGTATAGTCTATAACTAAAGCTCGGTACCGATAATGTACATTTCTATCCATATTTAAATGCACATTCTTTTTATTAGCTATACCATTAAATTGGTAAGCTTCAAACCATTTTTTTCGGAATTTGGGAGCATTAATCTTCTGGAAACGCTTCACCCCTGATTTAACATCACGACCACTACTCATACCTTCAAAGTGAATAACTTCTGAAAAAGGACAATAAAGCGTTTTGTAACCTGCCTCGCGAATTTTAAATGCTAAATCTGTATCTTCGTAATAGGCAGGTGCAAACTCTTCACTAAAACCTCCCAATTCATCCCAAAGAGTTTTGAGTATCATAATAGATGCCCCAGAAACATAGTCAACTTCTCTTGTATAATTGTATTGTGGGTGATTAGCATTTTCCCCCTTGCCAATGTTCCAAGGTTGACCATTTTGCCAGACAATGCCGCCGGCTTCTTGTAAAGTACCATCTGGGTAAATAAGCTTAGAGCCTACTAGCCCAACCTTTGGTCGGCTAAAGAACGTTTCTAAAAGTTCGTCTATCCAGCCTGTGGTAACTTCAGTATCATTGTTAAGGAAAACTAGATAATCACCTTTGGCTTTTCCTGCTGCCTTATTGCAACTTCTCAAGAAACCTAAGTTAGTATCATTGGTTATGAGCTGCACATTTTCCAAATATTTATAAAGCTGTTCGGTTTCATTTCCTGAGTTATCATCAATGACAATAACCTCGTAATGAGCTTCATTAAAAGCTAGAATGATTGAGGCGATGCAATGGTAAGTAGTGGGAAAGTTCTTGTAAGCAGGTATAATAATAGAAACTTTAGGGTTCTCAAAAGTTGGTAAAGTTAGTTTAGTATATTTCATGCGGTCACGATGGCCCTCAACTACTATTTCATGTGCTATACCAGCATTATGAAGGTGCTCTGGAAGAGAGTGTGAATGCTTTTGGTGAAAGCGAAGTGATTCATAGCGGTACCCTGCAGTGCGTGACAAGGCTGCATAGTTTTTATGCTGATAACTTCTTTGCAGGTAATCCCAAGATGTTTGATTATAAGATAATATATCTAAATAATAGCTATGTTTTGTAGGCGAGCCCTTTATTGATGCTTGGATGATGTGTGGGTAACCATCAAAATATTTACTAGGTAACTGTACCTCAAAATGATATTGCGTTTCGACATAGTTAGTATCTCCTGTCGCTACAAAGTTTCCATCAACAAAAATTTGAATGACAGGATTTTGATTGAGAGTTTCAGAAGTTTCAACAATTCCAAAAACGCTATACCCTTTCAAGCCTTTAATAGTGGCTACCACATTTATTTTGTGAGAGAAAGTAAATGAATTTGTGTTGACAATCTGCTCTCCATCAACAGCTTGCAAACTCAAGCTATGCTCTTCACCGTCAAAGAGATAATGATCTATGTTTATATCAAAGCCATGCTTCCCTGAACCCATACCCTCTTTTTTTAGGTCTTCTCGTAGAATGTCAGCATAACCATAGCCTACTTTTCTACCTTGTTCATCAAGAATGTACAACTCAAGGGAAGCTTCTGGATTTGCATAATTAAAAGCCCAGCCTTTCAAAACACCTTCAGATAAAGAATCGATATTCCCTTTGATAATGGGGGAAAGGGAATCAGTATTTCTCTCAAAAAAACCTTTGGCAAGCCGCCCTTCAGACTTACCAAAATGTAAGTAGTGAAGAAATAAATTCTCATTAAGTAGGCTTAAATCCTCATAATGCTCCCTGTAGTAGGCAAAATCGAAACTCGCATTTGGATTTCGTCCTTCTTTCCATCCTACACGCATAAAGTGGTGAAGTGGCTCCTCTCCTTCAGGAATTGCGTCTTTATTATGCTTTAGATAATACTGCTCATCAAAAGCACCTGTTTTGCGTACAAACTCAAGTTGTTGCTCAAACTGGTTTGATAAGCGGATTCTTTTGATGTACTCAAGCAGTTTACGCAAATTGATCTTTTTTATTATGCTCATTTTAGTAACTCATTTTTCTGGAGTTTTTAGTATAGTATACAAAAAGCCCTATAAGGGCACTATCCATTTTCAAATATTCTCTAAACGTTTATGCCTTAGCCATTGCCAAAAGGTACACTTGCTTTGCCCCAGACTTTAAAAGCACCTCTCTACAAACACCAATGGTTGTGCCTGTAGTAATAACATCGTCAATTAAGAAAACACGTTTACCCCTGACACACTTGGCGCTGAATGCCCCTGCAACATTGCTAAGACGCTGTTCTTTAGGAAGTTTTGCTTGCTGTTTAGTAGCTCTTGTTCTAGTAAGTAGTGTTTCATAAGGTTTATTTAGTATCTTTGCTAGCACTTTGCTCACAAGTGCTGATTGATTATAACCTCTTATGAGACGCTTTTTCCAGTGTAACGGTACGGCAGTTATGCTATCTACTTGCCAGCTACGTGCTTGAAGCTCTTGAGCAAGGCCTTGCCCAAATACCTCAGCTAGACGAGTAACTTGATGGTACTTAAAAGCACGTATTGCTTGCTCGAGCTTACCCCTATACCTCCCTAGCACTAGTGCATCTCCTGAAACAAATGGCTCAAAAAGTATTTTAGCACAAACCTCGCAGCATCCAAAAGCACCACTAGCTTTACTTTTGCAAATAGGGCAACGACTTAGCCTAAAAAATGCCTGCATTGGCCTTAAATTTTCGTAACCACCTCAGCAATTTGTGGTAGAAGCTTGCGCAACTGAAAACGTGCCCTACCTAAGCTGCTAGTTGAATCAAGGGTTATCACAGCTACATAGCCACCTTCAGATTCCACAGTTTCTTTTTGTAGAGGAGTCAAGAGTACTGGACCACTTTCATATTCTATCATAGTTTGCAAAATTTCCCCCTCACCCATTAGATTAGCCATTACTTGGCTAGAAGCTAAACCACTAGCTATCAAACCACCTACAAACCCTAGGTCCATTTCACTGCTAGCAACCCCTTCAACAATGAAGCCTTCATCATTTACCACTGCTGCACTAGTAACCCCTTTAATTTGCTTTGTCTGGTTTAGTAAATCTAGCAAATTCAAGATTGGCCTCCTAGTTCTTGATATATTTTAGTTCTATTATTTTCCACTATTTCTTCTACCAAAGCGAAGTCTATATTTGGCCTATAAATAACCACCAAATAATGAAGCTCAAGACTAAAGATACTAACCTCATGCTGGTCTAGAGAAATTCTTATGTATTTTACTTGCCCCATTTGTAAGTTAGTAAAGCAATTACGACCCGCCTCTGCAATAGTAGTTATTTCAGCAGCAAGCTTATTACCTTCTAGGTTATGACCTATGGCCTCAACAGGTAAGCCATCACGAGTTACAACCATAACGGCTATGAGACCATCAAAGGTCAGTAAAGGACGTAGGACTCTTGTTAAGCTCATGTCAGAGCCTCTAAGATGCGCGCTCGAGCTTGCTCGCTATAAAGACGAACTTTACCAATATTTCCTGAGGGATTCATAACAATCAGACAAAAAAGCTCGCTATTTAGAAGCCGTGTATAAGCAATTAAGTTTTTAGCAGTGATGATAAATTCTTGTAAGTCACCCCCCTTAAGCCCTTGTCCATAAATGTTCTTAGCAGTAGTCAGTATATTTGTTTGCTCAGCAGTAATACCCGATAAATCTTGTTCTTGTTGAGGGTATTGGTCAATAATTAGACCGTCCATACCACCTACTGCCGCCACGAGTGCTCCGTCGATATTTTCTACTAAAGTAGCTAAAGTTTGATCAAGATCTTGCATTAATTTTAAGTTTAACAAAGATAATGCCACTTATGTGGTAAATTCATATGGGTATTTTCTCTCAACTGCATAGCTTTTAGTCAAAAGCTTGAGCTTGCCTGCTTTTATTCAATGATCATATAACGATATGTGGTACTTTACTTAGAATATTCTTATTTCTCCTACCATTAGATGAAAACCTTATTCACTTATAGTGGTATCAAAATAGTACATAATTACTGTTAGCATAAGCATCCAAGCAAACGCACCTACTAGCTGCAGCACAAAACCTTGACGCAGCAATGCCACAGCTAATATACAACTTACTAGCATCAGGGTGTAGAGAAAGAGTGCAGTATATAAATGCCCCCAACCCTTTTGTGCTAGCCTCTGATAATAGTGCTCTTTATGTGCTGCCCAAATTTTCTCTTTTCGAAAAAGGCGTTTAAGCATTGTCACTGTAGCATCAGCTATAAAAGGGCTAAATACTATAATGGGAAACCACAAAGGCCAAAGATGATGACTATATCCATGTAAGCCAAATGTAGCTGCTAGAAAACCCAAAGGAACAGCGCCTGTGTCCCCCATAAAGACTTTTGCCGGCGGAAAATTAAAGATAAGAAATGCAAAAGTAGCAGCCACTATATTTAAGTTCAGGAGTGAGAAAGCCATGCTGTTACCTAAAGTTGTCAGAGCATAAACCCCAAAGCCAAAGCAAGCCATGCCACCAGCCAAACCATCTAAACCATCCATAAAGTTGTATAGGTTGGTCATCCACACAACAAAAACAATTGCTATCAGGCTAATTATCCAGTTATTAAAAGTAGGTTCATTTAGAACTACTAGGACAGCTGCAATCCAGTGGGCCAACAAACGGTAGAGCACTGGCAAACCTTGTTTGTCATCTATGAGTGACAAAACAGCTAAAGCCATTGCCATAAAAATAATTAACCAAGGGACCGTTGTGTAAAGCCAAATGCTTCCTAGTAACACCCCTACCATAATTGCTATTCCTCCTATCTTTGGCTTTGGCTTGATATGTGAGGAGCGCTTATTAGGAATATCAAGCAAAGCTTGTGAAATTCTTTTGTTAAGCAAGAACCTTATAGTAAAGAAAGATAGCAAGCCAACTGCTAGTGGTAATAGATAATAACCAATCATACTTACTTTGCTTTAGCATCTACTGACAGCAAAATCAAGGAGTCTAGGACCCACTTGCATTTTTTCTGTTCCACCTACCAAACAACCTAACAGCCTGATAAAGGGTAGTAAATTAAAAAAGCCCAACTTTAAGCTGGGCTGAGAAAGAAGGAAAGGGAAAATAAAATCAGTCAGAATAATGTCCATTATATATGCTACGAGCACTGCTTTTGTGGCTCAGAAATAACCCTGATACCACGGTTAGAAAGCTCTTCTAGATTACTGGTGTCTTCTTGGGTTAGGCAATTGTTTCTCAAGTTTAGTACACTTCTGCTCTTTGAGCCAAAGTTTGCATTTGCTAGTAAAGGACTAAGGTCTGTTATGTCGTTACCATCAAGCTGCAGACTTTGTAGGTTTGGTAATACTGCAAGAGTACTAATATCAGTAAGTTGATTTTTGCTAAGCCAAAGAGACCCTAAAGTTTGCAAATGTTGTAACTGTGAAAGATCAGTGAAGTTATTACTGCTGATGTTTAAACTAGTTAACTCCTGAAGGTCAAATAAAGGCTGCAAATTTCCAATTTTGTTACCCAAAATGTTTAGCTCCTGCAGACTTGTTAGTTCAGCAACAGGGGCTAAGTCTTTAATATAATTCCTTGCTAGGCTCAGCTTGGTAATTTGTTGAGGGTCAGCTATATAACTAATTATTTCACTGGCATCATTTATACCCAATTGATCTAAGGTTAACTTAGTTAGGTTAGGCATTTGGCTTAGTTGCCTTAGCTCTTCCTTAGCAATAGGATTATTGCTAATTTGAAGTTCACTAAGGTTAGATAATAGGGTAAGGGAGCCAATGTTAGTTATTTGATTACTATTTATAATAAGAGTGGTAAGGTCACTGTCAAAAATAAAACTAAGAGGGGTAACTGATGAAACTTGATTTTTATTCAGGTTAAGAACTTTGAGGTTTGAAAGGTCTATTAAAGGTTCAATGCTACTAACTTGATTGCCGCTTAGGTTTAAAATTTCTAGGCTAGTAGCAAAAGCAAGGGGAGTAAGTGATGAAACCTTGTTATTGACTAGATTAAGAGTTTTTAGTTTTGAAAGGTTTATTAAAGGCCCAAGGTCACTAATTTGATTTTTGTTTAAATTCAAGATTTCTAGATTGGTAGCAAAAGCAAGAGCAGTAATTGATAAAATCTCGTTACTATTTAGATTGAGGTCTTTTAGATTTGAAAGATTTATTGATCCAAGCTCACTAATTTGATTACCACTTAGGTTTAGAATTTCTATATTGGTAGGAAAAACATTAGGAGCTACTGATGAAATCCCGTTATTAGCTAGATGAAGAGTCCTTAGGCCTGAAAGGTCTGCTAGTGGATTTAAATCGCCAATTTGATTGTTGCTTAGGTATAGCGTTTCTAGACTAGTAGCAAAAGCAAGAGGAGCTATTGATGAAACTTGATTGTTGTTTAATTTAAGGGTCTTTAGCTTTGAAAGGTTGACTAAGGGCTCAAGATCACTAACTTGATTTGTGTCTAAATTTAAAACTTCTAGATGGCTATTAAACGCAAGGGGGGTTATTGATGAAATGGTATTATTGACTAAATTGAGGTTTTTTAGCTTTGAAAGATTTTTTAGAGGCTCGAGGTCACTAATTTGATTGTTACTTAAGTGCAATGCTTCTAAATTTGTAGTAAAAGTAAGGGGGGCTATGGATGAAACTTGATTATTATCTAAGTCAAGAGTATTTAGTTTTGAAAGGTTGATCAAAGGCTCAAGGTCACTAACTTGATTTCTATCCAAGCTCAGAACTTCTAAGTGGTTATGAAAAGCAAGAGGGGTTATTGATGAAACCTTATTATTGGCTAAATAGAGAGTTTTTAGGTTTGAAAGGTTTGCTAGAGGCTCGAGATCACTAACCTTATTATTATTTAAGCGCAATGTTTTTAATTTAGTATTAAAAGCAAGGGGAGCAAGTGATGAAACCTCATTAGTATCTAGATTGAGAGTCTGTAATTTTGAAAGGTTGGCTAAAGGTCCAATATCGCTAATGTAATTATTTTTTAAGTTTAAGGTCTCTAAATTGGTATTAAAAGCAAGAAAGGCAATCGATGAGATATTACTATTATCTAGATTGAGAGTTCTTAGGTTTGAAAGATTTACTAAAGGCTCAATATCACCAATTTGGTTTTTACCTAAACTTAAGACATTTAAATTCCTGTTGGAAGCAAGGGGGGTAATTGATGAAATTTCGTTATTGGCTAAGCCAAGAGTTGCTAAGTTCCCAAGGTTTGCTAGAGGCCCGATATCGCTAATTTGATTGCTATCTAAACTCAGGCTTACTAAGCTAGTAATGGAGGCAAGGGGGGCAACTGATGAAATCTTATTGTTACGTAGATTAAGGGTTTTGAGCTTTGAAAGGTCTGCTAAGGGTTCAAGGTCACTGATTTGATTGCCATTTAAGCTCAAGCTTACTAAGTTAGCAGCATTCTCTAACCCTTCAAGGCTGCTGATTCCTAACTTGTTAGCACTTAGCCTTTTAAGCTTAAAGATCTCTTGACAAGATAGAGGAGCATAAGGACCTGTTTTTATCTTCAGGGCATCTTTTATAGCTTGGGTTAGGCTAGGATCAGGGATAGCAATAATCCCACTAGAGCGTTTACAAAGGGGAGTAGCAGCAAAAGCTTGTTGACCAAGTTGACTAAAAAGTACAAATACTATAAAAATCAATGTCAGGATTTTATTCATTACCATATGTTTCTGTGTCTGTTTTCTTAGAGGCACCGGAGGCACAACTAGATGCAGTAACCACCAATAAAGATATAACCATTGATGCCACCCACAAAATTGACAAATAATGCTTTTTCATTGTAAAACCTACCTCCTAGGTATCTATTAAGTGTAACCAAGTTTTCCTGAACAACTTCTCTTCAATTAGTGTTCCTGTAGCCTACTAAACCTCCCATTTACTATAACAATTCACATGAGTCGCAAATTATAAGGCAGGTCAACATTAGCTTGATTATCAAACACCTATTCTTAGCAGGAATTCAAAAAGCTAGGTTATAAAAACCTCCAGCAAAACATCTTCGCCAAACAATCAAATTTTACTAAACTACTTTGTTGTCTACTTGATCCTCGTTTGTGAGGGCTCGCACAATCTTTACAAAATCAAAGTTACAACCACTTTAAAAATCCCACAAAGGCTTCTTGAAAGACAGGTCTTGTGCAACCTCCTTGCTCCATTGATTCTTGGGGAAAATTAATTCATTATCAGGGCAATCTTTTGTTTTTGTTTCTAAAACCTTCATTGATGCTTACAAAGAGTAGTGAACTACTGCCTTAGGAGTATAAATGATCTTCATACCCAGAATATGCCTAATATATTCACACATAATGCGATCAGAACGGTAGTGTCTACCTTTCTCTGCATCTAGCCCTCCACACTTTTCCCATACACCACGCTTAATGTATGCACAAAAAAATGGTGCAAAGTTTAACTCTACTAATTCTCCATTATGAAATAGTGGTAAAGACTCAACATTGTCATGGTGTGCTGAAAGAGTAACATCGCAAGGTTTGGTACTATCTGCATAGGGTACATGAGTGTTTATAGTAGGACTACCTTTCTCAAGAACTTGTTGGGGTACACTGATGGCAATTGAGTCGTGACCATAAGCTACTGCCTGAAGCTTTTCCAAAGCACCTCTTGTAAGTACAGCATCATTGTTAAGTAATAAGATATCACTATCTGTCGTAGAAGCAATCACACCCTGATTTACTGCATAGGAAAAACCATAGTTATAGGCATTGTATATTACTTTTATCCCCTTTATTTCTAGTTCTTTGAGGTAATCTACTGTTTCTGTACTAGAAGCATTATCAACTAGAATAATCTCAGTTAGAGGGTGAATAATATAGTCTTGTAAGCTGTCAATACATGCTTTCAGACATTTCACGGCTTCATAGCTAGGTATAATAATTGCGACTTTCTTGCTCAGTAAATCTTCTGGATTACTTTTTTGTTGAAAGGTTGCCATTTTAATCCTAAGTGCCTTAACAGCTAGTCCAACATTTTCTGTTTTTGTAATTGTTTCTTGGGCTGCATCAAAGAAATAACTTGACTCCAAAACAGGTATGGAATATATCTTTCCAGATTGAGAAATACGCCAAATCAGATCCCAATCTACAAGGCGTTTCATTGTTTCATCAAATCTTCCTACAACATCTATAATCTTTTTTGTATGAACAAAGCAATTTAGGTCAATGTAATTACGATTGGTTAGTAGCGAAGGGTTATAGCAACCAAAGCGTACAGCGGATGGCTGAGAGTTATTGCCTCTATAAAGGTATTGTCCACAGTAGGCAGCATCTGCATCTGGCAACATTTGAAATGCTCCAACCATGCATTGTAAGAAGTGTTCTAACCAAGTATTATCTGAATCTAAATATGCAATTAGATCACCTTTTGCTGCCTCCAATCCTTGATTTCTTGCTGCTGAGACACCCACCTTCCGGTAGTTTTCAATTAAGAGCATTCTCTTATCAGTAAAAGAGTGCACGACTTCAGTTGTCCCATCATTACTAAAGTCATCAATAACAATAAGTTCAAATTTTCCATAGCTTTGTGAAAGCACAGAGGTGATAGCTTGACTGATTAGGTTCTCTCTATTATGCACTGGCATTATAACTGACACCAGTGATAATCTGTTAGCTTCAGTACCCTTGGTTCTTAACCATCTAGACACATTATCCATGAAAGCAAAGTTCCTTTTATCTTTTTCTGCAAAAGGAGCCTTAGTTAATGGAGAAAGCAAAGAAACTTTTAAATATTGGCTCAAATTATTATAAGCTGCTCGAGCAGTAGGGTTCAAAGGAGTTGTAATATGTCCCTGTTTTTGGCCATGTTTTATGTAGTGAATAAGAGGATTGATTCCAGACTTTTTCACATCTGGATAGCGTTGCATATAAGCAATAGTATTGAAATTAGAACTTGGGTTACGACCTAAAGCAGCACCATAAAGAATATAGTGTTCTACAGGATCGATATTTAACTTAGCCACATCAAGATATTTTGACAAATACCACTGCTTATCAAAAAGGCCAGAACTCTCAATAAGGCCTAGCAAGTTTTCGTCTTTTAATTTTGACATCACAAAACCTTCAGATGGTTTTTACTTTCAGATTATTGCAATAGTATGGCAGTAGGCATTTACCCAAAGCTGTCAGGAGCAAGATTTGATTTCCTAGCAGTCCTAAATCAGGAAGAGTAGCACTGTTAATTCTATCAAGGCAATTCAATAACTTCTGTTATGCAACTAACTATTGAGTTAACAACCTTTTTCCTAGTTTCTGTAACAAGTGTAAAGTCTTTAAATAGGGATTTACAAGCCATTACCCCATCATATAGCATGTCTAGCTGTGTTTTTTCATCAAGTGTTGCAATTGTATTTGCCAAGCACTCAAAACTTCCTTGTTCAACCATATTAAAAAATGTGCCTTTATTAAAGTATTTAAATACATCATGATCACTGTTTGCATAGTAAATAGGTATACTGCCAACTGCAAAAGCATCGAATATTTTCTCTGAAACATAATTTTTTTGTAAAGTATTTTCTAAAGCTAACATAAATCCAAATTGTGACTCGAGCGCTGTCAATTTCTGCAAATGAAAGTCTACAACCTGTTGCCTTCTAAGCTGTGGGAAATACCTTTTACTTGTCCAACCTTGACCTGCCACATGAAATATTCCCTGATACCTCAAATATTGCGCTAGTCTTACCCTGTATCCACCTAAGCCAATTAAATCCCCGTGGCTATTAATAATTTCAGGTCTACTATGGTTATTCATGAACTCGAGCAATCCAATACCAAGCTTTTTATAGCAAGGTAATTGTTTTACTTTGAGGCGACTATTAAAAAAAATCAGGTAATATTTAAAAAAACTATCTTCTGTTGTAAGGAAATAGGGGAAATTCAGGTCTTTATAGGGAGAGTTTACAAAGTGGGAAATGTGATTAACTTGAAGTGTAGTTCCATTAATTACTAAATTATAAAATTCTTTTGTGTGGTTTTCATAGTTCCATACTGTATCCCAAAGCGGTTCCTCAGAAATAAGCCAGACAGAATGCTCTGTTAAACGTGATAATTGATCAGGATTAGTGGTAAAGAACTCTTTTATCTCAAAGCTTATTGCGAAAACTAGAATATCTGCTTCTGAGGGTGATACATAATCAAAGAATTTTTCAAATAGTTTCCTGTAAGGTTTATACGCTAAGGGGGCTCTATTGCTCCTAGATCCAACAAGGGCAACCTTTAAGTTCATTTTGAGCTTTCATAAATAGCTATAGTTTCTTGAGCCCAATCAATTATAGGGCTTATAAAAGCATCATTTCCATAAAGGCGCCAAAGTTGTCTACAACCGTCTTGCATTGCAAAAATATGATTTTCATTATCTCTAAGTTGTTTTAAGGTATTAGGCAAATTAAGAATTTTTTCTTTTTCCATAGGAATAAAAACACAGCTACTTTCCCAGAGTGCTTCATTGCCCGGCAGACGTAAATCATCTGAAATTATTACAGGAATCGCACCAACAGACAAGGATTCCCAAATATGAATATTATTTGCACCAAAAAAGGTAGGACATAAGCTAAAGAGGCTGTTCTGCAGAACATTACAATAGTTCTCGCTTTGTTTAGCTATAAATGCGCCTTCAACCCCAGCCAGCTTATAAATCCAATTAAGTCCTTCAAACTTATCTGAGCCAACAAATGAAAAGATGTATTTCTTTCTCAAAGCATGACTTTGGTAAACAAAGTCGAAATTTAAGCTGTAGTTTGCACAACGATTAGAATATAAAGGAAAGGGATGAGTCTTAAGGCCAGAAACTATAGATTTATCTTTTGTTGCGTGACTCCAAAAAACATCTGAAATTCCTAGCAGTTTAAAATAATCTATTATTGAAAGGCAATTAACATCTTGACAAACAGTTATTATACTACTTTTTGGGAATTCAAAACCGTTTTTTAAAGAGCTAACTAAGTCTTCTGCTAGGGAGTTAGAATCTTTAAAAGCCTTTATTAGCTGTGACCAAGGGAACGCTATATAGGTAATAGCTGGATGATTGGGGAATAAGTTCTTCATCCTGTTCAAAGCATGTTCTTCTGTATTGCTGGTGTTAGACCAATACTCACCATAAATCAGAATGTTGTTTTCATAATTCCAACTCATTAAAAACCTAATGCAACAACCCAACCTGCCACTAATAAATTAAATTATACTCCCTTATTCCTCGACTTTAGCCAAAATTAAGAAAAAAGTAGTAGGCAAAGACCTATAAAGAAAGGTTAAATGCCTACATGACAATACCAAGTGTAATTGTACAATTATTGGCAGCATTTTCTGAAACATTAACAGTACCAACTTTTGGCAATGTCCTAGTACTTGTATGTGGAGTGATCTTAAGTAATAAAGGCACTATAAGTGCAGCACTGAGGGTAATGAGGGAAGATCAGGATAAGGGTTATGGGAAATATTACCGAGTGATGAATAGAGCAGTATGGTCATGTTTGAGCTTAAGCAGAATCTTATTGGGCCTAATAGTGGTCACCTGCTTGACACCCAGTATGCCTTTAATGCTGGTAGTAGACGATACCTTAGAACGTCGTAAGGGAAAGAAGATAGGTAAAAAAGGATGGCACCGTGATCCTACACACTCATCAGGAAGTAGAGTAACAAAAGCACAAGGAATAAGGTGGTTGTCAATACAAATACTAGTACCAGTACCATGGTCGAAGAGGCGTTGGAGTTTACCGTTCATGACAGTACCAGCACCATCAAAAAAGACATGCGAGAAATTAGGAGTAAAACACCAGAGCTGTGTAGAGCTAACGTGCATACTGATAGGAATAATAAGGCGTTGGAATCCAAGACAAGAGATGTATCTAATAGGAGATGGGGCTTTTACAGCAGTAAAACTATGTTTAAGATGTGAAGAGCTAGAGATAGTACATATAAGTAGAGGACGCTTTGACCTGCAGTTATATGCTAAGCCTAAAGCGCAACCAAAGGGAAAAAGAGGGAGGAAGGCTAGAAAGGGGAAAAGACAAGCATCATTGCAAGAAAGGTTGAGTGATGTAAAAACGGTTTGGGGAATGATGTTAGTAAAGTGGTATGGAGGAAAAGAGAAAGAGGTAGAGATAGCAACAGGAAGGGCATTATGGCATAGGAGTGGGTTTGATCCAGTGGAGATAAGGTGGATAATAGTAAGGTGTAGTGAAGGAAGCATAAACCCGATGTGCATAATCAGTACAGATATAGAAAAGGGAGTACAGGAGATAGTGGAAAGCTACGTTGCTCGGTGGAATATAGAAGTCACGTTTGAGGAAATGCGAGCACAACTAGGATTTGAGGAACAAAGGCACTGGTCTGAAAAAGCAATAGACAGGAGCACACCATGCTTGTTTGGAATGTTCAGCATAATAGTGTTGATAGGGATAAAGCTGTATCCAAAGGAATTGCCAACAAGGTACAGTATTTGGGAAGAGAAAGAAGAAGCAAGTTTTGGAGATGTGTTAGGAGCAATAAGGATATACATATGGGAGGAACAAGGGATAGAAAAAGTGAGTGAATTAGGGGAAGAGATACAAATGCCGAAAGAGGTATGGCAAGCAGTGTTGGCAATATTGTGCTAGAAGCAGTTTAAGCGAAGGGGTATAAAATTTTGTAGAGAAGGCAAGAAAGGGTAAGTGGGCCTATAATAAGATAAGAATAAAAGGCTTCTAGTATAACAGACAAAGGGAGAATCAGTAAAAAAGAGAACTATGCAGAAAAAATATCTCGGCAAAAAGGAATGAAAATCATGATTTTTCTGACAAAACAGCGAATAATTAGAGGAAGTCTAGTGTAGAAGGAACAGTTGTGCTATTTTACAATTTGGTATGGATACTCCCTTTAGGAAACAAGCCCCTCTTTACAATTAGTTGGTATAATGGATAAAGTAGAGTTATTCACAAGATATAAGCACTACTAGCAAGCATAAGCGTTTGTATCCAGCAACATAATGAACCACCATGAACTTAAATGTTTAGCATATCAAGTTTACTTTCATGCTTTTGAAGTATAAATTATAAATTTACATTCTAAAACGCCTTCCACTCAAAATCATCATGATTCTTGATGATGGTAATATCGTCACCAATGGCAAGTACTAACAATCCTTGTTTTGATAATGCTGTAACAAGGCTTTCATCTAAATGTAGTGATGACATTGCTCCTATTATTATTAGCTCTTTATTCTTATCTGGAAGGTAATTATAGAACCCTTTTAAAGTAGTTAAGAACTTAGAGATGCCCTCAGGTATTAGTTTACTTTTGGTTTCATTGACTAGTAAATATTTTTCACTTTCCACCATGGCATCAAATTCTCGAATCTCTCTGGTTATAGGGTGCCTTCTTTTTATTCGAACATTCATTAGTATTTCACTATCCATTTGGCAGGTTAGTGACTTTGAGAAATATTCTTTCTAAGCTAGGTGCAACTAAGTCTTCAACAATGGTACCCAAGCACCTAGATAGTTCTCCCCATTTCTTATTTAATTCTTTGTGACTTTTCCTAAGTTCAGCAAAGCCTCGTGCATTTTCTTCTTCTAGCTTCGCAATGGTTTCTTTAAGCTCAGCAGAGTCTCGTTTCTGACTTTCTCTAAGTTCAGCAAAACCTTGTGCATTTTCTTTTTCTATCTGTGTAATAGTTCCTTTAAGTTCAGCAAAACCTTTTTTCATTCTTTCATCGGACTTCGCTAATTCAACCTTAAGTCTCTGAGCAGCAATAACGTTCCAATTACACAGGCTTCCATATGCTATGGAGCTTTATAATTAGGAAATTGAAAGTCTATTTTTACTCAAACCCTAAGTTCAGCAGTTTCCTGCTGGCTTTTGGTAATATTAGCAGATTGCTGAGCAACTTCCCGTTGGATTTCGGTAATGTTGATAGATTGTTGTAAAATTAGTTGCTCTATCCTATCAAGACGACCTTCTGTTTTTGTTACTCGGTTCTCTAAAATAGTTGTTGACATATACACTTCCTATGTCTATAGGTAGTTTAGCATAAGTCGCAATCAATAAATTGGAGTTCTAAGACGGAAACAGGAGAAAGGTATAGCCTATCTGTACTTTGGAAAGGCTTACTACGTGGGTGGTTAGTTAAAGGCCAAATCACTGCATTCGTATCAGGTCAAATCATGAGCTGTCACGAACCTGAAATTGCAATTGACCTTCTTCATCACTTACCCAAGTCCAGTTTCCCTCTAGCACATCAGGATCAGCGGTCAGTGCAACAGTTTCCTCAATCTCAGCAGGTTTTTTTGCTTCAACTACAATTTTGAAGCGCACTCCATGACGCTAGAGTATCACCTCCTCACCTCGCTCTGCAGCATCTAACAAGTGAAATAAAGTTTTTTCAGGCATCAGTTGCTAGCGTAGCACTTAATAAAAGCAGACTGGTTCTAATGTTTTCTGTGGCTAAAGGGTTTTTCTTTATAGGGTTGCTGGGTATTTTGGCTGAAGTCAAGATCATTAATATTCATAAATCACATTTAAAACCCATCTGGTTGTTCTATAAGATCTAAATCAACTAGCTGTTGGCTTGAGGCATATTTTTCTATAGAAGGATGCTCTGTGAACTTATAATCTTTTCCTAAACGATCAAGCATATTGCAATAATTAATATAGTGCCTACCACTGCTAGCATGTTCTTTTCTTTCCATTTCCTCTTTGGCCTTTGCTTGGAAGTTTCCTATAAATTTAAAGTGTAAAAGTGCTCCTGTGACATCTGAAACAATAGCTGGTGTTATTACATGACTGCTGTCAAGCAACTTAATCCCTCTTCCTCCCCTTATAATCGGTGTCTTTTTTCTCCAAAGATCAAAATCAGTAAATTCGAAAAATATACCACCACGCCTGTCTTTATAAGGAGGCTGGATATCGTAAACCAAGTGGTAATTGTTATGGAAATAAGGCGATTTCTCAATCAAGTTATCTCCTGGTTTAATGTCTAACTGTGTTCCCAAATTTTCAGGACACATGTCTAGCATAAAAGAAAATAAGACTTCATGTCCTTTCCGTTCCATGTATTCTAGCAAGTAGGTTAGTTTACCTTCTTCTATTTTAGGAAATACTAGAAATTCATCTGCATCAACATTAACATACCAATTATTATTTTCATACTGTTCAATAAGATAATTGAGCCACCTCGTGCCGCAACGTGATTCCAAGTAACTATCCTCTGTCCAAAAAGTATATGCATCTTCTTGAGATAAAAGAAATTCAGTGGTGCCATCATCAGAGTCATTGTCTACAAAGAAAAAACGGGTTACACCAAGACTCCGATAGTAATTTATAAAAAAGGGGAGCCTCAACATTTCATTGCGAACACATGAGAAAAGTAAAATATCATCTTGTTTGATATTTATATTTGTGCTGTTTAAAGGTTTTATTGTATTTATTGGAGAATTTAATGCAGGAAAATATTCTCGCTTAATAATCCTTTCCCAAATTTGTTTTGATTTGGAGAAATTACCCTTGTAGTGGTGGTACCAAGAACGGAGACGCAAAACGTTGGCATCATTTAACTGCTTGTCTAGAGTAAGAATGTGCTTGCATGCCTTATCAAAATCACCCACCATGACATAAGCATTTGCGAGTTGGGGTTTTATGTATAGCTTATCTGGAAATTTTACAGATAAATTTTCTAGTATTTGTATTGCTTGTTCCAAGTTTTGCAATGTGGGAACACTTTGGAGCACTCCTGTTTTTCTTAACTCCACATAAAAATTATCAGGGTACTTTTCTGCTATAGAGTTAACTGTTTCAAGGGCCCGCTTGTAACCAAACTGAATCCGATATAAATTACATAGCAATAACTCTGATTGCACATCCTCATTTGCTCGGCAGATTTTATTATAAAGTTGTTTGGCACCCTCATATTCATTAAAAAATATAAGGGATTGCATTAATCCTTTTAGTGCAGTAATACTATCTGGAAAGGCTTCCACCACCTTCTCCCATCTTGTTCGTGCTTGATGCCAAAATTGCTGACTTTGTGCTACTCGAGCATAACCCTCCAAAGGTTGGGAAGAGTTAGGAAACTTATTTGATAGCTTTTGAAATATCCTCTCTGCCTCAGCAAATTTTTTCAATCTAATCAACACATTACCTTTTTGAATATAGGATTGCATATTATCAGGGAAACGATCAATAACTCCTTGAAATCTTCTCAGAGCTACTGACCATTTTTGTTGTTTTTGGGCCACCCTTGCTAAACCCTCAAACCCTTGAGGCTTCTCAGGAAACAAAGCCACAACCTCTTGAAATACTTCCTCAGCTTCTTCAAACTTGTAAAGCTCTATCAGCACATTCCCTAATTTGGCTCTAGTTGGCAAATGATTAGGAAAACGCTGTATTATTCCTTGGTATATTTTGATTGCTTTGCTAAATTGCTGCGACTTTTGAGCTACCTTTGCTAAACCCTCTAAGGGCTGTATAGCATCCGACCACTTCTCGCTAGCAATTTTAAAAACAGATTCTGCTTCCTCCAATTTACCAATTTCCAAAAGAACATTACCCTTTTCAAGGTAACCTGCCATAAACTCTGGAAAACGTTGATTAACCAACTGCCAACTTTCTAGTGCTTCTGACCACTGTTGTTTCTTTTGTGGTATTTTTGCTAGGCCAACAAGGGGCTCTGGTATATCAGGAAATTTCTCAGCTCCCTGCTTAAAAATATTCCCTGCTTCTTCAAGCTGATCCAGTGCAAGCAAACTATAACCTGCTTGGATGTACGCCCTCTTGTGATTTGGGTACTTTTCACGAACCTTTGCCCAACGATCTATGGCATCTAGATACCTTTGTTCCTTCTGGGCTATCTGGGCATGCAAAACTAAAAGCCATTGATTATTGGCAAAAGATTTAAGGCCTTCTTTGACAATACTTTCAGCCTCAGTCAACTTATTCTCAGCAAGATAAATGTTTCCTAAACCTATGTAAGCTTGTCTAGCAAAATCAGGGGCAGGTTGCCTCTTATGAAATTCAAGAATCTCCTGCCATATTTTACAGGTCTCTTCATACTTTTTCTTCGATTCTAAAGATTTGGTCTTTTTGATAAGTTTATTTAAGTCCTTCTGCTTGAAGGTTGTTGAGTTGTCTTTCCTAGTGATAGCCTTGGATACTTCGTGCTGTATGGGTAAATCAAACCTCTCATGAAAGTAGACGTTTTCAAAATAGTCTCTCATACTAGATAGATATACAGCTTGGTTCTTAAAGTATGAACCAGGATACAAGTGAACTTCCTTCTCTAGAAGACATGCAGCTATTGAAACATGTAGACGATCAGTATAAATGACAGCGAATTTGTTTATTTCATCGAAAAATTGAGACACTTCGGACAGGTGGTTGCCTTTCCGACTGATGTCATTGTTATCTGATGGGACATTAATCCTGTTTGCACTTTCACTGTCATATCTGAAAAAATAGCCTTTTCCAACCCCCTTCCCTTTTTTGAGAAACTGCTTTCCGATGTAAAAAGCCATGTCATGGCAAAAAGTAGCGTTAGGCATATTTTGCTTACTTTCAAATATGTCCCTGCAGAAGAAGAAGGTATTGGGAATTGGATAGGTAAACTCATACGTTGAAGGCAACACAATAACATTGCATTTCTCCGTAAGCATTTTGACTATATCATTCGAATGGTTCCATCGTTTACACCAAGCACCACCACCTCCATAAATAACAATACCTCCTTTAACTAATGGAAAAAGTCGATCTTTTTCAAGGCTATTCAATTCTTTGTAATCTATATTGGCATCCTTAAGGAGTTTCAAAGTTCCATATCGGATCAATCCATCACCCCAATTCCCACGATTTGGCAGGTAATAAACATAACCTCGATCACATTTTGCCTTAAGTATTTCTTTAAGAATAGTAAACTTATCTTGCATAATCCATAGAGCTGTTACTTAATAAGTGATGGGGCATGCTATACTAAGAGCTTTTGAAAAAATCATACCCTTATGCTTCCTTTCTTAAATAGAAAAAGTTTTCACAAATCAGCACGGATAGCTATTACATTATCAAACGTGCCCTCTATTCTATTCCTAAACTTGCTTATCAAGATATGATGCCTCTTTTTGATACCCTGAGTTTTCCATGATTATCTGTCACTATTCATATGCTCGTTCTCAAACATTTTTAAACAAAGTCAGTAAACCATAGAATTAAGAGAAATGCTGTGCATGAAAAGATAATTGTGTAACATTTGCGAACATAGTAAAGTTAAGTCCTTACTGGAAAGAATTTCTGAATGTTAAAATGAAATGCAATCATCATAAGTTTGGATATACTAAAAATGGGTTAAAAATGAACATTTGATAACTTTATTACCTCCACCCCTCAAAAGGATACCCCATCTCTTCCATAACATCATTAAAAATAGTGTAAAAATATTTTACTTGCTCTTCTGACAGGAAGTTGGTGAAGTTATAAGGCGTTTGCTGCCAAAAAAACTTTCCGTCTTTTTTAGTTTCTTTTTGGGCTTTATAAAAGGCCTTATTCATCTGATCATTTGTTTTACCAAATGCTTTAGCCAGCCCTGACAAAACATTTCTTTTTCTTGGCTTTCTAGCTAAGTCTTCATATCGAATTGTAACCACATGAAATTTCTCTCGCTTTTTCTTCCAGTAATTCCAGTGTTCAACCCAACTCCCTGCTACTTGAAACTGTGGTGAAAGTGTGCCAAAAGTAATAAATGCCTTAAAATAAGGTTCTATACATTCCTCTTTTGACAAATCAGAAAAACCTTTACGAGGCAAGATAAAGTTGTTTTTTGATCTTAATGTAGGGTTCTCAATATCTTCTGGATCAAGAAGTAAATAATTTAACCATGACAAGAATACATCTAAGGGATGGCGCTGTATGTATATTACTGCGTAGTGCTCAATTTCCCCCATCCTAAACATATTGCTCAGAAATTTGGAATGATATTTATAAAGTCTTAATGCTGTCCCATCAGGTGCATAAAAAATTGGGCAAGCCTTTATGTCTTCTCTATGTCCATCTGGGATGGTATCAAAACCACTTCCATATAATGCATAACTGAGGATAGATCGGGTAAAAGTATTGCCTGATTTTGGAAAAGAGTTTATGCATACATACTTTGTATCTGCTTCCATTTTTTCTTTTAGCAAAACCCAACTAAGTACAAATTAGCCCCGAAATGTTGATTGATTTGCCTTAAACCATTCATAAGCATCTTTTAGCCCCTCTTCTAAACTAATTTTAGCTTCCCAACCTAATGACTTTAACCTAGAAACATCTAAAAGCTTACGTGGTGTGCCATCTGGTTTACTAGCATCAAAAACTAGTTTGCCTTCAAAATTAGTTACCTTAGCAATTGTTTCTGCTAGTTCACCAATGGTGCAATCAACTCCTGTACCTACATTAATGTGTGAAAGCATTGGCTTAGTATGGGCTTGATAAATAGAATCTTCTAATTCCATAACATAAACACAAGCAGAAGCCATGTCATCAACATGCATAAACTCTCGTTTAGGTTTTCCACTCCCCCAAATCACTACTTCAGAAGCATTTATCTGTACTGCTTCATGAAAACGTCTTAACAATGCAGGAATAACATGGGAATTTTCTGGATGAAAGTTATCTCTAGGACCATATAAGTTTGTTGGCATTACACTACGGTAATTTCTTCCGTATTGACGATCGTAGCTCTCACACAACTTAATACCAGCAATCTTTGCAATAGCGTAAGGTTCATTGGTTGACTCTAATGTTCCAGTAAGCAAACTATCTTCTTTCATTGGCTGCTCAGCAAATTTTGGGTAAATACATGAAGAGCCCAAAAAAAGCAAGTTTTGTATGCCTGCTTCGTGTGCAGAGTGGATAATATTGCGTTGGATAAGTAAGTTGTCTGAGATAAATTCAGCTGGATAGGTATTATTAGCATGTATGCCTCCAACCTTAGCTGCTGCTAAATAAACTGCATCTATTGAATTTGTTTGAAAGAAGTCTTCAACCTCGGCTTGACGAGTTAAATCAAGTTCACTTCGATTGCGAGTAATGATGTTAGTATAACCTAGGGCTTGTAAACGTCGGATGATAGCCGAGCCAACCATTCCTTGGTGACCTGCTACAAATATTCTTTGATCTTTATTAGGTTTCATTAGTGTGCTCCAAATAGTTGGTAATATTTGTCTTTTGCTTAGACATCTAATTTAGTGAATTGTTTAATCATATAAGTAAGTATACCAACAATTTTCTGTGGGTTTTTAATGTAGTAGGTTTCAATGTCTAAATAAGCTGTATCTGCCTCTAATTTTAGGAACTTCCAGGCATGTCCTGTAGTAACTGCACCATACATACAGGGCACTTCTCTGCCTTCTTGAGCATTATAAATCTTAGCAGCTACCATTTCTGCAACACACTGCCCCAAACCACTAATAATTTTTTCGTTTTTTGCTTCCACTACTGTCACAATAGGTGCATCTAAAAACAACTGTTCTGACGAACTGCTAATAATAAAATCACAAAAACCACCTAACCCCCTTTCTTTATCCACAGTAAAATCTATACCCGAAAAAAAGCTGACTTGCAACTGTTTTTTAATCTCTAGGAGGATATTGATGATGATTAATTCAGAGTTGGCCTTTTCTGTGCTAATAGCTAGGGCAATAGGTACATTTTGTTTAAGTACCTCTAATAAAAAGTCACTGATTTCTACCTCTGCAACTGTAGAAAACAGGTCTTGATCTTCTACTAGTTTTAAGTCAAATTCAGATTTTACTTTTTTTAGGTTAAAGTCACTATAAGACATATTATAAGCTTAGCAAAAGGAATGTTTACAAAATTATCAGGAAGCTAAGAATCTAAAAATCAACTTTCTCTGGTGATATTTACATTATAGCCGTGCTGTTTTAGTAAGGCATGTTTCTTCGCTTCTTCGAGATCATACTCTACCATTTCCTTAATCATTTCTTCCAAGGTTGTTTCAGGCTGCCAACCTAGTTTTTGCTTGGCTTTGGTTGCATCACCCAATAAGGTATCAACTTCAGCAGGACGAAAGTAGTGTGGATCCACACATACAATTACATCACCAACCTTCACAGCAGGAGCATTGTCACCCTTAACTTTTTCTACAATAGCTTTTTCCTCAACGCCTTCTCCTTCAAAATGTAAAGTTATACCTAGTTCAGCAGCACTTTTACGAATAAAATCTCGCACAGAACATTGTTTGCCTGTAGCAATAACAAAATCTTCTGGTTTATCCTGTTGTAACATGAGCCATTGCATTTTTACATAGTCACGGGCATGTCCCCAATCACGCAAAGAATCCATGTTGCCCATATAAAGGCAAGGTTCTAGTCCTTGGGCTATATTGCACAGACCACGGGTGATTTTTCTAGTAACAAAGGTTTCACCACGTCTATGACTCTCATGATTAAAAAGAATGCCGTTACAAGCATACATACCATAAGCTTCACGATAGTTCACTGTAATCCAATAAGCATATAGTTTTGCTACAGCATAAGGAGAGCGAGGATAAAAAGGAGTTGTCTCCTTCTGAGGAATTTCTTGAACTAGGCCATATAGTTCTGAGGTAGAAGCTTGGTAAAAGCGAGTTTTCTTCTCTAGCCCCAGTAAACGAATTGCTTCCAATAATCGCAGAGCGCCTATACCATCTACATCAGCAGTGTATTCTGGAGACTCAAAGCTAACAGATACATGTGACTGCGCTCCTAGATTATAAATCTCATCCGGTTGAACATCTTGCACAATGCGAGTAAGGTTAGAAGAATCTGTTAAGTCACCATAGTGTAAAATGAAATTTTGATTTTTGGTGTGTGGGTCTTGATAGATGTGATCTACACGTTGTGTGTTGAACAAAGAGCTGCGACGTTTTATTCCGTGGACTTCATAACCTTTTGCTAAAAGTAGTTCTGCAAGATATGCGCCATCTTGACCTGTTATGCCAGTTATCAGGGCTTTTTTCATGTACTGCTAAGTTTACTACATAAAATTCAGATGACCAAAAAAAAGGAGAATGCTGTGGATTTGCCTGAGCAATTGATATTGTTCTTGTACTTGACGTTGGAGACTCGAGCGCCCAACCCAAACTTGAGCCTTTCAAAATGGCTCGAGCACAGATGGAGGGAGTTTCTCTTGGCTCGAGCCCAAATTAAAACACTGCAACCCCTCCTAAAACCTTATCTATAACTGCTCAATTTCCTCTACACTTAACCCTGTTGCATTAGCTATTATTTGTACTATTTGTACGTCTATACCTACTTGTTTAAAGTTTTTCGCTATTTCATAACGCTCTTCATTTCTAACCTTCTGCAAAAAAGGACTATTCATTAAGTAGTCCTCCTTGTCTAACTGTTCCTGTATCATCTCTACTAACCTCTTATCTTGCAACAAGATTCTAGAAGGTAGGGTAGACGCCCAGCGAGGTGCTCTTGTGAGTCCTTTTCCAAACGTCCCCCTCCGAACCGTGCTTGCAGCTTTCACAGCACACGGCTCTCCAGTAAGATCTTCAGTTACCAGTAAGTCTAGGCTGTACATCTTCGTTTACAACCCTTCCTTTCAGACTTTCTCCATTATAACTTCCGTTATGTATGGTGACATGGCAATTGTGGCATACTACTAGGGTTTTTCTGTTCATTGCTCTCATTAGTTTGATTGCCACGTCTTTAGCTGGTGTATCCAACTTTCTGACGTGGTGAACTTGGATTCTGTCCGAGCTTCCACATAGCTCACATACATCTGATTCCAGACGTTGGATTAATTGACTTCTGTAACCTCCGTAGTTTGCTATTCTGTTAATCTCGTAATCCTTTATTGGAGCGAACTCTCTTACAAACCTAAGGCTAAAACCACCAAATGAGGCTGTTCTTATCTTTCCATCACCTGTTTTATTTTCTCCAACGTAATATACGAATCCGTTCTTCCCTACCCTCCTCCTCTTTGCTGCCTCTTTAGCCGTAGAGGTCTTATATTTGGCAGCTAGGGTTCTCAGCATAGAGTTACATAGTATCACCTTGAGATGTCCAATTTTTGAGCCTACATCGTATGCGTGCTTATAATATTGGTAGTATCCATGTAGAATGACCTGATATCTTTGCACTATATCGTAGTCACTCATATTGGTCAGCTCTGGCCTATGACAAGGCTTCCCTTTCTTGGTGTACTTTTCTCGGATTCGTTTGAGGTATGAGTCAGGGACTTGGAGAATTATGACTCCATTCCCAGTCCTCTTTCTTCGGTTTTTCTTCACCAGTCTCCTGATGTTATAACCTAAGAATTTAGCTCCATTAGTAACATGTGTAATAAGGGTCTTTTCCTCAGATAGTTGAAGTTTTAGTTCTTTCTCTAAGTATTCGGCCATCTTATTTTTGATATCTATTGCCTCACTTTTTGGACCTATGAAGCCCATGATGAAGTCGTCAGCATACCTCACATATCTTAATCTTCTGTAGCCTTCGTCTTTTGGTTTCCCGCTTGGAAGTTGCATCCTTGCCTTCGAGAGTTCTTTGATTTCCTCAATGTCTCCCTCTTTTCGTGCTTGGTACAACTTATCCGTCAACAATTTGTATCTTGGATCAGGTCGCCTCTTGACTCCTCTATTGTATAGAGCTGCTATAGATTCCTCGACATACTTATCCATTTCGTTCAGGTAGATGTTAGCTAGTAGTGGACTGACTACCCCACCTTGGGGTGTGCCACTAAATGTTGGATGGTAGTGCCATCTTTCCATGTAACCCGCTTTAAGCATCCTTCTTATTAACTCTATGAATCTTCCGTCTGAGATATCCCTTTGCAGTATTTCTATGAGTGTTCCATGGTCGATCTTCTCGAAGCATTTTGAGATATCTCCTTCGATCAACCATATTGTGCCCGTCCATTTATTCTTGATCTCTCTTAGGGCTGTATGACAACCCTTTCTAGGTCTAAACCCGTAGGAGTTCTTGCTGAATTTTGGCTCATAGTAGGTTTCTAAGATAATTCTAAGGACTTCCTGTAGAAGTTTGTCACTCCATGTAGGAACTCCCAATGGTCTCATCTTGTCATTTGTCTTTGGAATCTGGACTCTTCGGCAGGGTGTCCACTTGTACCTTTCGTACTTCAGGAGCTCGATAATATCTTGTATTCTCCTTATTGACATTCCGTTTGCAGTTTCCACTGTAGCCCCTTCTGTCATGGCTCCAGCGTTACTACCAATGTTGGCGTAAGCCTGTTTCCATATTTCCAGTTTATACAGCATCTTATACAGACCATTTACCTTGAGTCCTTTCTTCCCTCGTTCCTGCAGAGCATACATGCGATTAGCTATGGACATCTCGTCCGCCTCTTTTCTGTATGTTCGTATCTTACCTGTTTCCCTTCGCCATGTAGTAGGCTTTCCCTACCTCGGACTACTATGGAAACTCCGTCACCATAGGTCTCTCGTCCCGTAGGTGATCCCGCATTCCTTATAAGGCTGTACTTATTAGCGTGGTTTAGGTTCCTCACTCTCTGTCTTGCTTGCCTCTATTCGACAATGTCCCTTAGATGGTACATCCCCATAGCTCACAAAGCTTAAGTATGGGATCTTATAGGGTAATGCCTTTGATTGTGTTGACACTAGGCTGATAGTTGCCACTGACAGATGATGTTCAACTTTTATAAGTTTAACCGTGCCACACAGGGCTTGCATGGACGTTACATACACAATTTCTGTAACTCCTCGCTTCTCCATCATGCTATTTTCACCTTCACCTTTCGGTTCTTGATTAAGATGGATGCCCTCAAGTCAACGTACCTTTCTTGTCCCTCTTAGAGGGAAATACAGCTTTAAAGTTCTACGGCGCACCTTTGTCTTATCCTTATTATCAGCTTTTCTCTTTATCTTGTCTACTGCCTCTAATGCCTCTTTCTCTGGCTCTTTACGCTTTGCTAGTGCCGATAATGCCCACATGGCTGGACTATCACTCTTTAGAAACTCACTGGCCTCCATTTCTTCAAGTCTTATGGCTTTGTAATTCCATCTAACATTTCCTACTCTGTGTTCCCCAGTATCATCCTTGCCCATGTTGTTTAGGTACAAAACCACACTTTGTATAGGCTTTTTGAGGTTTCCAGCTATTCTGGACATATAATCCAACATTCGCCACTTCATGACTTCTGTGTCATCGCTTGCCTCAAATTCAAGATGGAATATTATTTCTTCTCTACTAGCTAGCATCACTGTAAACACTTGATCCGACCTGATGGCACTAACAGGCAGTTCTATATCACTTTGCTCTGTGCTCTGTACAGGTTCTGCTATTAACCATTCTGCAAAGGCTTTAGGGAAACTTTTGAATAGCCTTTTTAATGGATTGTCCGTTGCAGCCACAGGAATATTATATCTGTAAAATCATAGCCTATCAACATAGTCACAAAGATCATAGTCCAGACAACACAATTCATATCCCTTCATTGTCCGAACTGTGATTCAACTCACCTAATTTAGAGGTTGTTTAAAAATTAAATAGACCTCCAAGCAGGAGTGTTGGTATTAGCCAACTGCTTAAGCATAATATCACAGCTAGCCATGTAGATAAAAGCCTCACTGGATGAGGTTAAATGTTCATAGTCTTTGCTAAGCCGACGATAATTACCTAACCAAGCAAAGGTTCTTTCTACTACCCAACGTCTATGTTGAAGTACAAAACTTTAGATCCTGCTGGAGGAGAAACAACTTCTAGTACAACACCAAAACATAGCAACATGCGTTTCCCGAAGTCCAGACCTCGATAACCTTGATCAAGCCAAATGTGGTGTAATCTTGGTAACAGATGCCTAATATTGCCTAGTAGAAGTATAAACCCTTTCGTTCAGGCACATTAGCCCCTGTAACTAGAGCAATTAGTAGAAGCCCTAAAGTATCAACTAGTATGTGTCTTTTTGAGCCATTAACCTTCTTACCACCATCATATCCATTATCATACAAGCTACCTGCCTTAACTGACTGGCTATCAGCACAGCCAGCACTTGGTTCTTCATTACGACCTAACTCCTTTCTGAGCTGCCTTCTCAAGTATTTATTCAGCTTAGTCCATATTCCTAGTTTACGCCATTTGGCAAAGTGATAGTACACTGTTTGCCATTTAGGAAAGTCACCCGGCAAGTCTCGCCATGTACAGCCATTTCTAAGCACATAACGCATGGCATCAATCAACAAACGCAAGTCCAACGCTAACGGCCTTCCTTTATGATTTGTAGGCAGCAATCGTTCTAAATAAGCTTCTAGAACATCCCATTCTTGATCTTTTAAGTCTGTTGTATACTGCTTTCTCTGTTTCATAGACTCTACTTAACTATAAGTAGGGTCTATTTTTCAAACAACCTCTAGGGATTTTACTGATTTTTAGGGTAGGCACTAGACCTATCCCTACAGGATTTTTTTCGTAATGTTTACTGTGGGAGCAAATTTGTGTGTGGGGTTTTGTTTTTGCCTATGGGCACTCTTTCTGGTTGGCTACATTCACTCGAATTCCCCTTCCCTCTAAAATAGCCAAATCTGCCTCCGCTGCTGCTGTTAGGCAATTCCCGTTCAGGTTTAGAACACTGTTTTCCAAACTACCAAAGTTTGTGTTTGGTATCAAAGGCTCTACACTCTTTATCTGGTTATTGTTTGCTGATACTACTCTTAGTTTGGGAAGGTTTCTTAGAGGGCTTAGGTTATTAACTGTATTATTATTGATTGTTAGTACACTTAGGTTCTCAAGGTTTTGTACAAACGAGATATCACTTATGTCTGCACCACTAGCATTAAGGCTGGTTAAGCTAGTTATTCGGGAAAAGATAGCAGCTTGGTTTTGTCCAAATTTGTTACTTTGTATGTTAAGGGTTCTAAGTTTTGGTAAAGTAGTAAGAGGTGTGAGGTTGGTAATGCCATTATTAGCCAAATCAATTCTAGTTATTGTTTCTGGATTAGGAGTAAAGCTTAACAGCTTATTTATATTATTAATTCCTAAGTTATTAAAACTTATAACCTTAAGGCTCGAAATTTTCCTTAAATCAGCAAGGGCCACTTCAGAAAGAGGGTTTCCTCCTACAAAAACATTAGTTAAATTTGGCAAGTTGGTTATAGCAGAGAGGTTGGTAATTTGATTGTTATTTATAGATAGAACTTCCAAGTTTTCTAGTGAAGTTATTGGTTCAAGCTCACTTACATTGTTATTATTTACATTAAGGTTTTCAAGGCTTTGTACGTTAGTTAAAGGAGCTAAATCATCAACCTTGTTATTACTGAGATTAAGCACTTTAAGGTTAGTAGCATACTGGATTCCCTCAAGGTTAGTAATCTCAGCACGATTTGCAACCAGCCTTTCTAAACTCTCCATTTCCTGACAGGTTATTGTTCCTTCTGCTTTGTTGAGTGCTTTAGCTACAGCACTTGCTAGATTAGTATCTGCAAAGGAAACAGTTTGATTTTCTCCACACTGAAGTTGGCTTGTTTGAGTGCTTAGAACTTCTGTTTCTGTACCGTCCATTACTGTACTGTCTGTTTGTGGTTGAAGTTCTTGTACTTGCTCAGCTGAAGTTTCTGTGCTATCCGTTTGTAACTTGAGCTCCTGCTCGAGTTCATCTAAGGACTGGGTAAGGTCTTCTTGTGGTTGAAGTTCATGTACTTGGTCATTTGGAGATTCTGTGCTATCCATTTGTGACTGGGAGTGATGTTCTTGATTACCATAGGTTTCTGTATCAGTTTTCTTAGAGGCGCCGGGGGCACAACTAGAGGCAGTAGCTACCAATAAAGATATAACCACCGATGCCACCCACAGAATTGACCAATAGTGCTTTTTCATTGTAAAACCTACCTCCTAGGGTATCTATTCAATATAAACCAGTTTTCCTGAACAACTTCTTTTCACTTAGGCATTCCAGGAGTTTACTAGACCTGCTTCATTAACTATAACAATCCACATGAGTCACAAATTATAAGGCAGATCAACATTGGCTTGATTATCCAGCACCTAACAGGGGATTATTCCACCGTTTTAGCAGGAAAGGAAACTTTTATGGGTTATCAAGTTGCCAAAGTGAATCATTAGCTATATCCTTTACTGTTTCATCTGGTAGTCCTATACATATAATGATGAATTGTAACTATGCACAAAATACCAGATAGCTGCAATGTGGTTAGCTAACTTCTTTGAAAAAGAAAGTGTCTTGTGTGACAAATTTAGTGAGGATTCAATGAGCAGTTCCGTGAGTATGTTTTGGCTAAGATTTAACAAAGAACAAGTATTAAGGTTAAAATACAAAGGCTAAAGTCAGAAAAGAACGCATGCCCTTAGAGGCCGGAAGGAAGATAAAGACTGTAGCTCCCTAAACCTATTCATTGAGACTGTGTAGGATAAGAAAGTTATCAAGCTTGCACGTGCAAGGTAGGTCCGAATAGGTTACTTTTAACCCAACTAGGAGTTTACTACTATGACACTTGGTATAGATATTTCTAAAGACACAATTGATGTAACACTTATTGATAATGAAGGCAATAAACACCATGCCACTTTTAAGAACAAAGAAAAAGGCTTCAAAAAACTAATGGGTTGGCTAAGAAAGCATGGTGTAGAAGTAGATGATTTACACATTTGCAAGGAAGCTACTAATGTCTATTGGGAAGACCTTGCTCTATACCTTCACTCAAAAGGTTACAATGTTAGTGTTGTTAATCCTGCTCGTATCAAGGGTTTTGCTGGTAGCCAACTAAGACGTAATAAAACCGATAAACAAGATAGTGAGGTTATTGCTGATTTTTGTGCAGCAATGTCTCCTGATGAATGGGTTCCACCTAGTGATGATCAAAGGAAGTTAAGGGCTTTAGTACGTCATCTTGAAGGATTGAAAAAGACACTAACTCAGCAAAAGAATCGTTTAGCAAGTTGCAAAGATAAAGATGTGAAGAGTTCTTTACAAATAGTGATAGCTGCACTAACAAAAGAGATAGTGTCTGTGGAACAGCAAATAAAGGACTTGATAAAATCAAGAACCGAATTAAAGAAGCAATATGACTTGCTAACATCTATAAAAGGATTTGGGCCTCAGACAGCCTACAAACTAATGGCAGAGATGTATGATCTAGGGAATTACGAATCAGCTTCAGCGGCAGCAGCAGATGCAGGATTAAACCCATCGCATCATGAGTCAGGCTCATCAGTAAAACGCAAACCAAGGTTGTCAAAAATAGGGAAAGCTTCAGTACGTACAGCACTGTATTTACCAGCTCTAACAGCGATGAGATGGAATCCTTTGATACAAGCTTTTGTGAAACGCCTTGAGGCTAAGGGTAAACACACTATGGTTATTATTGCTGCTGTTATGAGGAAGCTTTTACATATTGCTTATGGGGTTTTAAAGAACAAGAAGGCTTTTGATCCCGAATATTCTCATTAATTGCTACCTATCAACGTAGCATCTTCCTTACTAAACGACTAATCCTCTGCCTTAAGGTGCAATTAAATCTCTCTATCCTATTTGTTTTCCCACTCTTCTTACCCACTGCCTTATGCCTCTTCCTTGGTATTACCTCTTTATATGATGCCCAGAAATCACTGTAGCACACAGCACATTGCCTATAGACTGCTGGTAATGATTTCCATAACCCTTTTGCTCCCTCCTTGTCTCTACTACCCACATACAACCCCACTGTTTCTCCTGTTTTCTGGTCTATTGCTAGCCAGATCCACATCTTGTTCCCTTTATTTCCTACATATGACCATATCTCATCACATTCTATTTTCAATGGTCCTTTTTCCTTTTTCTCGACATTAACCTCCTGACCTATGTTTTCAAATTTATCATTGATGTATCTTTGTAACCAAGCTTCTGACACTCCTGCTACACGAGCTATAGCTGCAAGGGATAGCCTTTCTAGTAAGAGCTTGTCTATTAGATCCTTTGTTGTTTGGCTGATAGGAACATTTTGAGGATCCTCAACGAACTGCCTGCCACAATCTTTACATAGGTGATTCTGCTTGCCATTGTGTATATGACCATTTTTCACTACATTTCCTGAGTTACAGTCTGGACAGTGCAAATTGTTTTCTTGTTTTATTTCCATAAGATATTTTCACATGACAAAGTTCCATCATTACATGAAGGGCACTACCAGAATTAGAAATGACCAAGCTCCTTCAGTCTGTTTGGAAAACATTTGACATGTACGGTATATTTCCGTATAGTTAAAGTAGTTACTTAGGAGACAAAAATGGCACATCTAGTTACACAGAAAACAGAGCGTATAGAAATTAGGGTAACTCCTGAACAAAAAGAGTTTTTTGCTCGAGCTGCAAATATTATCGGCACTAGCATGTCTGAGTTTGCAACATCTGCTTTACAGCAAGAGGCTTCAAGGATAAATGTAGAGGAAGAGCTTATTAAGCTTACACAAGAAGATAGAAAATTCCTTGCAAGCTTGCTTATGAATCCTCCTGAACCTAATACAGAATTAAAGCAAGCAATGAAGGATTACCAATCTTGGCAGGAAAGTCGTGCTTAATGATCCAAATACTTCCATTGTTTTACTTGATAAGAAAAAGCATGATCGAGAGAGCTTTTCATGTGGTGTTAGTGTTTTAAACAACTATCTCAAGCGTCAGGCTAGCCAAGATGCTAAGAAGAACGTAGCCTCTACATTTGTGATGGTTAATAGGGAAGGTACAATAGCAGGTTATTATACATTGTCAGCGACAGGAATTAATGCAGGGGATTTACCCCAAGAAATAGTAAAGAAGCTACCACGTTATCCTTTGTTACCAGCAGCATTATTAGGACGATTAGCTGTAGACAAGAATTATCAGGGCAAGGGTATAGGGAAAATCTTATTGATGGATGGTTTAAGGCGTAGTTTTGAGATAAAGACGGAGATAGCATCTATGGCAGTTATTGTTGATGCAAAAGATGGTTCTGCCAAGAAGTTTTATGAAAAATATGGGTTTATGTCTTTTCCAAAGCAACCTTATAAATTACTATTGCCAATGAGTTCTATATCTGGGCTTCTAAGTGGTTAGGTATTGAGGGCTTTGAATGCAGTCTATAGTCTCTCTTCAAAATGTGTCAGCAGGATATGAAAATAATCCTGTATTTGTACACTTATCTTTGGAAGTGCTAAAAGGGCAGTTTGCTGGAATCATAGGCCCAACAGGGTCAGGTAAAACTACTTTATTGAATACAATTCTTGGAGTACATTTGCCTTACAGTGGGCGTGTTTTAATTGATGGTCAACCAGCTTCAAAAGTTCGTTCGGGAACAATTGGCTTTGTTCCTCAACTTGAAACTATAGACTGGAGTTTTCCGGTTACTGTAGAGCAGATCATCTTGATGGGGCTTTATACCTCCCACACCTATGTGCCTTGGACAACACGCAATGAGAAACAGCAGGTTGCAAAATTAGCCAGCCAACTAGGCATACAGGATATATTGAAGCATCATATACGGAATATTTCTGGGGGGCAGCAGCAGCGTACTTTTCTTGCTCGAGCCCTAATAAACAACCCCAAGTTACTAGTGCTAGACGAACCAACCTCTGGTGTTGACATGAGAACTCAACATGATGTTCTGCATTTATTACGTGACCTCAACTCTGAGGGTATTAGTATTATTATTACTACTCATGATTTGAATTCTGTTGCTGCACACCTCCCTTGGGTGATTTGTTTTAACAAGTCAGTTATTGCCTCAGGTAAACCACAAGAAGTGCTTAACGAACACATTTTAGAACAAACGTATGGTGGCAATTTAATGATTATTCGGCAGGGAAGTAATGTGTTGATCACTCATGGTAAGAGAGGTGTTTGATGGGGGGAGTACTCGAGCCATTTTCCTTCGAGTTTTTTCGTAATGGTTTTTATGCCGCGGTAATGGTTGGTGCACTATGTGGTTTGATGGGGGTATATATTGTCTTGCGCGGTATGAGTTATATTGGACACGGACTTTCCCACGCAGCATTTGGTGGCGCAGTTTTAGGGTATTTGATTAGCCTGAACTTTTATGTGAGTGCAGCTATAGCAAGTTTTCTTGCCGCAGTTTTGATTGACCAGATAAGTAAGGGCAAGAAAATAAAGTCTGATGCAGCTATAGGAATTGTAACCACGGCATTTTTTGCTTTAGGTGTCGCCCTAATTAGTCGTGTGCGCCAGTTTACACAAAGCTTTGAGGCAGCGCTATTTGGTAATATTTTAGGGGTAACACCATTTGATTTAGGAGTTATTTCAAGCGTTCTCCTGCTAACCCTAATAGGTATTTTTATTTTGTATAAGCCCTTGCTGTTTACAACATTTGATAGTGAAACAGCAAAAATATTTGGTATAAGGACTAGGCAAATAGAGTGGCTATTTTCTATTTTACTAGCTTTGTCCGTCATTGCATCTATGAATATAGTGGGCGTGACGATGATCGCAGCAGCATTGGTTATTCCTGCTTCAACAGCACGTATTTTAACCGATAGTTTTTCTAAGATGCTATTTATCTCCCTTGTGGTAGGAATGTTAATGGCTTCAATAGGTATGTACTCCAGCTATCACTTAGATGTGGTTTCTGGAGCAGCTATTGTTTTGTTTGGGGCAGTAATTTTCTGTTTGGTGTGGGCATTTAATTACTGGCGAGAAAAGAAAGTTATGCATACACACAGGCATCTTCATGGAGACGTTATCCATACTCACCCGCATATACATGATGAGGAACACGCCCATACTCATAATAACCACAACTGAAGTTTTAGATTAGTCGCAAATACTAGATACCTTTAGCTGTCCCCTTGATAGCCTTGTTTCTATCTGCA
Source organism: Trueperaceae bacterium (assembly GCA_965224855.1). Classification (GTDB taxonomy): domain Bacteria; phylum Deinococcota; class Deinococci; order Deinococcales; family Trueperaceae; genus CBDCVN01. The sequence goes on from CBDDAI010000002.1 coordinate 518,140, forward strand.
TAAATTTTGTGAAACTAAATCTTACAAAAGATTTGGCCTCAGTTTGACAACCCCTATAAGCCTAGTTAATATACTAAGGTATCATAAGGCTTTTAGCCTCAATTGGTTAATAAATTAAATTTTTTAGGAGTGAAATTATGAGAAAATCAGCTGCTCTACTTTTAGTGTTAGCTATGAGCTTTGCTTTGGCGCAAGTTAAAATTGGAGTGAACTTAGAGCTTTCTGGTCGTTTTGCAACTATTGGCACTACGGCTTTGCAAGGTATTGAAACAGCATTAGCTATGTCAGGAGCGGATAACATTGAGTTAAGTGTTTGTGACAATGCTACTACTGTATCAGGTTCTGTAGCTTGTGCTAACCGCTTTGTAGATGAAGGTGTAGTTGCCGTACTTGGTGCTATTAGTTCATCTATGAGTATTCCTGCTGCAGAAGTTTTGCAGGAGGCTGGTATCATTATGATTTCGACTAGCTCAACTAATCCTGCCACAACTCAGATAGGCGATTACATTTTCCGCATGGCTTATACCGACGATTTCCAAGGCAAAGTAGCTGCTCGCTATGCTTATGATGATATTGGAGCTACCAATGCTTTAGTTTTCCGTCAGCAGGATGATGATTATAGTTTTGGACTAGCAAACTTTTTTGTAGAAGAATTTGAAGCTTTAGGTGGTGAAGCAGTAGTCGTTGACTATGTTGCTAATACTGTTGATTTTTCCGCTCAACTAAACGATATTTCCGGCTTAGAAGCAGAGGTAATCTATTATTCTGGTTTTTGTGCTGAGGGAGCTACCCTTATTCCAGCACTTAGAGAAGCAGGTTTTGACCAACAAATACTAGGGGCTGATGCTAGTGATGACTCACAATGCCCTGTAGGTGGTGGTGAGGCCTTTGACGGTTACCTATTCACTGCCTTTGGTGGACCTGATGTTTTAGAGGGTGAAGCAGCAATAAATGCAGCCTTTTTTGAAGGTTACTTTTCTGCTTTGAATCCAGATGCTGCTGATTTCAATGGATTTACTTTAGCAGGCGCTGATAGCATGAATGTGATGATTGAGGCCATTAATAGTGTTACTGGAGCTGCTGAAGACACTGAGGAAGAGGATGCTGCTGAGGGAGCAGGTGAGGAAGTTGCTGGAGATGCCGAAGCAGAGGGTACTGTTGAAGGTGAAGATGAGGATGTTACTGAAGATACTGAAGCAGAGGGTGCAGATGATATTAATGCTGAAGAAGCTGTTGAAAGTGTAGATGAAAATAGTGCTGAAGATGTTACTGAAGAAGAGGACGTTGCTACTGAATCTGAAGACAGTATGGAAGAAGAGGGCACTGATGATAGTGCTGAGGAGGAACTAGATACCTCTGAGGTCCGTGATGCATTGGCAGCCATTGAAGGTTACCCCGGCGTTTCAGGTGACATCACTTATGCTGGCACTGATGGTACACCTGCTGACCGCACCATTGCCTTCTTTAAATATGTAGTACCGGCTGACAACGAGCAAGGTTGGGAATCTGTTACTCAATTTGGCCTTAGTACTGCTGCTGGTGATGAAGATGAAATGGAGGGTGAAATGGAAGGCGAAGATGGTGGGATGAGTGAAGAAGAAGATTCCATGGAAGATGCTGAAATGGAAGACTCTATGGACAGTGAAGATGCAGATATGGAGGGTGAGGGTGAAGATGCTGAGATGAGTGATGAAGAAGGTTCTATGGACGGTGAAGATGCAGATGAGTCCATGGATGGTGAAGATACAGATATGGAGGGTGAGGGCGAAGATACTGGGATGAGTGAAGAAGAAGGTTCCATGGAGAGTGGAGATGCTGAAATGGAAGACCACTCTATGGACAGTGAAGAAACAGACGGATCTATGGAAGATGAAAATGCTGAGGGTGAAGAATAAGTAGTAAGGAAAATACTTATAATTCAATTTGTATGCTTAAGAGCGGATTCTTCCGCTCTTTTTTATTTTGATTACCTATTACAGCACAATCGCAACATCTAGATCTAAGTCCTACTTGGGAATTCCTACCTTGTGCGCTTTGTGCCGTGTAATAGTTGGTGGAAGCAACAACGCAGAGTGTTTGGATATGCATTCCGAAGTAGAGCTGCGGAACGAGAGAGCAGTGGTTTTTCTATAACTTTGCGCTGTAATTTTATAAGTGCTAAAATATTTTTCATTAATTACATGTTCTTAAACACTGACCAAAACAAATGTAGGAAGAAGGACATTTTGGTGATAGAAAATGTCTAAACAGAATCGCTGGGTCCCTTGGGTAATATTGGTGGGTATTATTATCCTAGTAGGATTACGTATACTGTATCTAAATAATACCTATGAGCGTTTTAGCGCTGCTTATTTTATTCGAGCTTTTGCTGATGCTTTCATGCTAGGTAGCTTATATGCCCTTATAGCTTTGGGGTACACATTAGTTTATGGTATTATTCGGCTTATAAACTTTGCTCATGGCGAAGTATTTATGGTAGGAGCTTTTGTTACTTATTTCTTATTTACTCTTTCTCCTTACCCCTTGTTGGCCGCTATTTTACTTGGGATAGTTATAGCTTATGGATTCATGCGTTTATTGGAGTTATCCAGAGATAGTTTGCGTGATCCCTTGGTTTGGGGTTTAGGGCTCTTGGTGCTTTTGGGCTCGAGCTATCTACTAACGACCCAAAGTGTCAATATAATGCTAGCGGTACTTTTTAGTATGCTAATCACTGGTGTGCTAGGCATTACTATTGACCAAGCAGCGTATAAGCCTTTGCGCACTGCTCCTCGTAACTCTACACTCATAACTGCTATTGCAGTATCCTTTTTTCTGCAAAATGCTGGCCTTTTAGTGTTTACCAAAAGCACTACTCCTTTCCAGCCACAGCCTGTTAATTTAAACTTAAGTTGGTTTGGATTTGAAAATCCTTTTATACTCAACCCTAAAGCTAGTTTGATTTTTGAGATAGGGGGTAACACAGTACGAACTAGTTGGCTAGTAGCAGTAATTCCTATAGTTACTATTATTTTAGTAGTAGCACTGGTCCTGTTTGTAAAACGCACTCGTTTAGGAAAAGCTATGCGTGCTACTGCTCAAGATGCTGAGGTAGCACAAATGATGGGTATAAATGTCAATAAGGTTATTGCCACTACCTTTCTACTGGGTTCAATATTAGCAGCAGCTGGCGGGGCTTTATGGGGGCTAAGATTTGGTAGTTTGAATCAACCAGCAATAATGGGCATCTTGCCGGGAATTAAAGCTTTTGCTGCAGCTGTAATTGGTGGTATTGGCAGTTTATGGGGAGCTGTAATTGGTGGCATGATTATTGGCTTTTCTGAAACTTTTTTAACTGCTCTTTTCCCCAAGATACCCAAAGTTTTTGCAGGTATTACAGAGTTTAAAGATGCCTTTGCTTTTTTGCTCATGATCTTAGTATTACTGATAAGGCCTAGTGGCATTGTGGGTGAAGACCTATCGGAGAAAGTTTGATGGCTGGAATAAAGCAAAAGGTTATTTTGCCACTACTTTTATTAGTGGGATTAGTTGCCACTCTCTATTGGCTAATTGGACTAGACAATATTAGTACAGGGCAAATAGTAGCCCTCTTTGCTATTTGGGGTGTGGTAACTATAAGCCTAAATATAGGTGGTAAGGTGAGAAACTTTGTGTTTTCACTGCTTACCTTGGGACTGCTAATTTTAGCTCTGTATGGGCTTGTTAATGTTGGTAGTGCTAAGCTCGAGCAAGCACTAGCACTTTTTGCTATTCTAGCTATAGCCAGTGTAAGTTTGAATCTAATTAATGGCACACTTGGCATTCTGTCATTAGGCCATCACGGCTTTATGCTCATTGGTGGTTACACTACAGCACTTTTGACTTTGCCAGATGCTGCTAGGGAACGTGTGGTTAATAGCTCCCGTAGTACCATGACGGACTTTACCATTGGTCTTAGTTTAGAAAATGGTTTTGAAAAACTTGGTATAAAAGTTATTACTGCTGCTGATGTGGTATTCATTATTGCTATTTTAGCTTTGCTGATAGGCATTGGTTTATTTATAGCTAGTCTTCAAATGTTAGATAAAGGGCATTTTGGTGGCCTTATCCCTATAAGCTTAGGTACTCTTGGCATACTTCTAACACTCCTGATACCTAAAGAAGGTAGTTTTGCTTGGCTTGCCACGCCTCTAACTGGTGAGATTCTTTTTGTAATGGCAATTTTCATTGGTGGACTACTTTCAATGCTTTTTGGAGTGATTGTGGGTTTTCCTAGCCTGCGTTTGCGAGGAGATTATCTAGCTATCGTAACTTTGGGTTTTGGAGAAATCATACGTCATTTGGCCTCTACGCGCTTGCTATCTCCATTAACCAATGGCTCCTTAGGTTTTGTTGGTGTGCCTAGCGAATTTGGTAAAAGTATTTGGTGGACATTTGCTTTTTTACTAGTAACAGTATTTGTAATTGCTAAGTTAAAGTACAGCTCTTATGGACGGGCCATGGAAGGCATTCGTGAGGACGAAATTGCTGCTGAAGCTGTGGGCATCAACCTTGCTTATCATAAGGTTTTAGGCTTTGCTATAGCTGCTTTTTTTGCAGGCATAGCAGGAGGCTTGTGGGTTTCTTGGTTGGGTAGTGCTCGGCTCGAGCACTTCTTGTTTACCCTAACTTTCTTTTTTCTAGTAGCTATTTCACTAGGAGGTACAGGCTCAATTACTGGTGTCCTTATAGGTACAGCCCTAGCAACTTTTGTTAGACAATATGGTGACCCTCTAGAAGAAACTTACAGCATAGCCCAGTGGTTAGAATTTGCAGGGGTGCTTCTAATGATAGCTGCTGCTGGGTTTGTACTCTACAAGGTTGCTAGGCGTTTGCCAAAGTTGTCTGGTTGGTGGATGCTAAGTAGTATTTTTAGCCTATTACTTATTAGCCCTTTATTTGCCTTCTATGGGGCTTTACGTGATAAGTTAAATATCCTCTGGCCTCATATAAGTGCTAGCATTAATAATTTATGGCAACTTAGAGAAAACCCTAGGGCCATTATAATTACTGTAGCAGCTATACCATTGTTACTGCTCTTTATAGCAATGGCTTTTTATAAGCGGAGTATTAGACACTTACTAGCAATAATTATATCTTTGATCTTTATAGCTACAGTATTAGTAGTACATGCCTTTGCTTTTGATGAAAGTTCTTTTTACCCTTACTTACCTATCTGGTTAGCACTATTACCATTACTAATCTTGGTTCTTTTACCTACTCGAGGTTTCTCCAAAGCAGTGCCTTACCTTCTTACCTTTGCAAGTATAGCTATGCTAGCTATCTCTGCCCTAGCTCCAACATTATTAGCTGGCGAGTTTGGCAAAAATATAGCTTTAGGAGCAATTGACTTCTCGTGGTTGGAAAATACTTTTCGCGGTTTTGGTATGAGGTCTATATTTCTAGCAGTTTTATTAATTGTGATTATGATTTTTAGGCCTGAGGGCATTATGGGCAGGCATGAATTTAATTGGGCGTGGGTTTTTGGCGAGCGAAAGGATCAACCTACTGATGAGGAGCTTGCACAAGATGCTTGGCTTGTTAATCCTGAACTGAATAAACCTAGGCCATGAAATTAACATTTAAACCTCTCTATCCTAATTGATGTTATGTTACACTATGCTATAGAATCAATAACTGTTTATGCATATCTGCTTAGTTCCTAAGTCACCAAGTGGTTATGCTAAGAGGTTAATTAGAGTAAACTTTCATGCAAAGACGTAACACCCACCACCTCAAAATAGGGCAAGTCCTGCGAATAGGGCTAGCTACTTATGTAGTATTTTTACTGGTGTTGGCCCTTTCCTTTGCACCTTGGCTTGCTGAAAAGCAAAACTTTGGCCACAATCACCCTGAAAGTACAAAGCACCATTTCCACAGCATAAAGGCTGTACTGGGCTCTTCTTTACAAGCTGTAACTATTAAAATAACTGTTATTTGGGCAGTGATTTGGTTACTAGTTTTACCTAGGCTAAGTCAACACTTGCCCTTGAGGGTAGAAAGTGGCAATTTTGCTCGAGCACCACCGAAAATAACAATTTGCCAACCCTAATAACAGTTAAACAATTTAATGAACTTCTTGCCTACCCCCATAAGTATAAGTGCTTTGGAGTTTCCTAGCAGCTAGCCAAACTTATGGTAATATTAGGGCAGAATTAAAAAGTAAGTAAGGGTTAAAGTTATTGGCCTTTTGGGTTTGTTAATAGCAGCACATCACCCTCTACCATTACCCTCTACTTAGATTGTATCCTAGTAACTAATAAAACAAAGGAGTCTGCAAACGCCATAAAGCTTGAGCTAGAGGATTGGACCTAAAGCCAATTTGGAGATGTTTGTGAGAAAACTATTGGAATCTGTTGCCAAGAAGGCAATTCTTTATCTAGAGGAGCTAGATGCACGCAGTGTTTTACCTTCTAAAGAGGCTCTTACAGAAATTTCTCGTTTTGATGAGGATATTCCCAAAGAGCCTACTGACCCAGAGCTTGTATTACAAATGCTTGATGAGATAGGCTCTCCTGCTTCAATGGCCATGGCAGGGCCTAGATTTTTTGGCTTTGTCATTGGAGGAGCTTTACCGGTGACTCTAGCTGCTAACTGGCTAGCTACAGCATGGGATCAAAATACAGCCCTATATAAGGTAACTCCTGCAACAGCTTTTATAGAGCAAGTTGCCTTACGTTGGCTACTAGAACTCTTAAGGTTACCACCTCAGAGTGCAGGTGCTTTTGTAACAGGTGCAACTGTTGCCAACTTTACAGCACTGGCTGCTGCTAGACATTCTGTTTTAAAACAAGCAGGATGGGATGTTGAGGCTAACGGCTTGTTTGGTGCACCAGCAATTACAGTAATTATTAGTGAGGAAGCGCATCCTACCCTCTTTAAGTCGCTAGGCCTTTTAGGCTTGGGTAGAAATAGAGTAGTTAAGGTACCTGTAGACTCACAAGGTCGTATGCGTTTAAATTCCCTACCAGAGATTTCAGGACCAACTATAGTCTGCACCCAAGCTGGAAACGTCAATACTGGTGCTTTTGATCCTATAGCTGATATTTGCTCAGTTGCTCATGATGCTGGAGCTTGGGTTCATGTAGATGGTGCTTTTGGCTTGTGGGCTGCTACCTGCTCTTCAAAATCACACCTCACCATTGGCATAGAAAATGCAGACTCGTGGGCTACCGATGCCCATAAATGGCTCAATGTACCCTATGATAGTGGCTTAGCTTTTGTAAAAGATGCTGATGCTTTAAGAGCAGCTATGGCTATTACCGCAGAATATTTGCCAACAGACTCCCCTCACAGAAACCCATCTGACTATACTCCAGAATTGTCTCGGCGCGCTCGAGGCATAGAAGTGTGGGCAGCATTACGTCATTTAGGCACCCAAGGGGTATCTGACCTTATAGAAGGCTGCTGCAAACATGCTCAGCGCTTTGCCAAAGGATTTAATAACGCTGGGTATCAGATTCTAAATGAAGTAGTCTTAAACCAAGTCTTAGTATCTTTTGGAAGCGCAGAAATAACTAACCGCATTATTACCAAAATCCAAGAAGACGGTACTTGTTGGTGTGGTGGGACCGTTTGGCAAGGACGCACCGCTATGAGAATTAGTGTTTCATCTTGGGCTACAACAGCAGCAGATGTTGAGCGTAGTTTAGAAGCAATTTTAAGAGTCGCAAAAAAATATAAGTAAAATTTATTGTTTTAAACTTGCACTATGACTATTAGAGAAGCTAAAAGTGAAGATTGGGAAGCCATTTGGCCCATTGTAAGAGAAGTTTTTGCAGGGGGCGATACCTTCCCAAATGATCCTGAGATAACTAAAGAGGAAGCTTATAGATTTTGGCTCGAGCTACCTACTGCTACCTATGTGGCTATAGATAGTAGCAAAATTGTAGGAACTTATTGCCTTAAGCCTAATCAGCCCGGTCTCGGTTCTCATGTGTGCAATGCTGGTTACATGGTTAGTTCTCGAGGAAGAAACCGAGGTATAGGACGTGCAATGTGTGCACATTCATTAGAGGAAGCTGTAAAGCTTGGTTTTAAAGCCATGCAATTTAATTTGGTGGTAAGCACCAACATCAGAGCCTTTGGCTTGTGGAAAAATATGGGCTTTGAGGTTATTGGCAAGCTGCCCAAAGCCTTTAATCACAAAGATAAAGGCTTGGTTGATGCATATGTAATGTACCAATGGTTAGACAAAAATTAAAAATTTGGAGGTTTTACAAATGAAGAAAACTTTTTGGATTATATTTACTTTATTTATAGGGGTAGTAGCAAACGCTCAAGAGTTGGTATCATCTACACCTGATCAAGGTAGTTTAGTACATGAATTGCCTAGCAAAGTGCAGCTTGTAATGAACCAAAATATTGATTTATCTCGTAGCAGCTTCAGTGTTTACCTGATTAATTCTTTAGATGCGGATGCTATTACTGCTGCTCAGTTTTTATTTGAAGACAAAGTAGCTTTTGATTTATGGGTTGATACAGGTGTAATCGAGCAAGAGTCACAGGGGAAAACCATAACTTTAGGCTTATTAGACAATTTACCTGCAGGTATTTATGTAGTTGAGTGGTGGACACATGCAACTACTGGTTCTAATAAAGGGTTTACTTATTTTAGCTATCAACCCCAAGGTGACACTCATGCCATGCAACAATCTGCTGAGCACCATGATGAGACCAAGATGGGCGAGGGCCATATGCATCATGGTGAAGCTGAAATGGCTGAAATGAGTGAAGACCACATGCATCATGATGAAGCCAAAATGGATGAGGACCATATGGAGCACAATGAACATGGCCATCTGCATAGTGACGCACACGGTGACACACATAGCAACATGCATACTCAAGACACAGTTAAAACAGAAGATCACCATAGCAGTGGTGAAATACATGGTGATGGTGATACCCATGACCATATGCACCCTCAAGCAGCAACGGCAAAAGATCAGCATAGTAGTGCTATGGAAGATGTACATGGAGAATCTACTGAACACCCTCACCTCAATGAAATAAGTGCTGCAAGCGCAAATGCTTTTCGAGTGGGAGAGAGAGTGGTTGTACTCGAGCCCTTACTAGATATTAGTGGCCTTTTTAAAATAGCTCTAAGGGTTGAGGAGTCTGCATACATTCAACTAAGTGTTACAAGCCCCTCAGGTGTGGAGAGGCTTATAACTATAGAGAGTAATATGGCAGTTTTTGAACTAGGTCCTTTTGAAGAAGGGGTTTGGAAAGTCTTAGCTACAGTGGGAGAGGAAGGAGATTGGCTCGAGACTACAATACTAGCTCAAAAGCAAAAGAGTGATTTTGATAGTGAAGTCGTACTTTTTCTTACCCCTGTTCCAAACTTAGCTTATGGTGGTAGGACTGAGGCTTTTGTCTATGGCTTTGGTGATGGTGATAATTTGCATAAACGCTTTGTGCTTGAGCGCAATATGCAAGGGGTTCATACCTCCTTAGATGGCATAAATGTTGATCTTCCTCACAATCACTTTATGGATATGTACAATGATGAGGACTTTACACCTATGACTAACAACGCATCTATTGATTTTTCTTTGCCCGGCTTGTGGAACATCGTTGTAACCATTATAGGAGGATTCAGTGAGACTGCCACCTTCCAAATTGAGGTTGATAATCAGTGATGAGTTTCCTTAGCTCTTTTGTAAGCATACTAGGGCTATTGCTTTATCAGGCTATGCCTGTTTTAGCCCATGCTTACTTGCAAGAGAGTGTACCTGCAGGTGGTAGCACTATCTATGAACAACCTAAAGAATTACTTTTAATTATGAGTGAGCCTGTAGAGATTAGCTTTAGCACTTTTAAGGTGTATCCTTTGGAAACAACTCCTGAAATGAACCAGCGCGACATTGTGCTGGCAGCTAAAACTCTAATGGAAGAAGTGCTAATGCTGCGTGGGGATGAAGAAGTACGTTTAGACACAGGCATACAGAATGCAGAAAAACAAAGCACTACCATTACTTTAGGTTTAAAAGAAGGCTTAATGCCCGGTACCTATGTAGTTATGTGGAAGTTATTATCTATAGATACACACGCTACTGAAGACTTTACCTTTTTTACTTATAAAGCAGCAGAAACACCGGAAACCTTTGAAAATGACGTTATCGAGCTTAAACCCGTTGAGTCAGAGGTGCAAGAGGAAACACCAGAGACCTTGAAAGATGGAGTTACTGAGCTCGAGTTACAAGAATAGTATATAGTGCACAAAAAAAATTCTTCCCTAAATAGAAAATTCCCCCTAGCCCCCTTATTAAGAGAAATATGAAGGTTCCCCTTAATAAGGGGGATTTAGGATTACCTTATGGAATTTAGCCTCGTTTGACTTTGCAACAATAGGTCAAAGATTTATATGGACACCTATACCTTAATGCTAGCCTTTGTAAAAGCCCTACTTTACTCAGGTGCTATTTTGCTCGTTGGTTCTGGTGCTTTTATTCATTTTATTTACCCTAAACCTCTGGCCAAAGGACGCTTACTGATAGGGACAGTGCTAGGAGCATTCCTACTTCTTTTAGCTAGTGACTTAGATATAGTGCTTACCATAAATAGAGTACTAGGGTTTATAGATAAAGATATTTTGCTCGAGTACTTAAGCTCAACCCGACATGGCAATGCCATCTTACTACGTTTCCAATTAATCATTTTACTTTTAGGCATTATAATTTTGGCCTATCAAAGCACTAGGGTTTGGTGGCGTTTTTTAACAGGCATTATCTTTTTGATAATGAGTATAGCGTTGCTAGCCACTTTTAGCTGGACATCACATGCTACAGCAATGGGTGGAAGTACACCCATGATGGCTGATCTTGTTCATTTCAGTGCAGCAGCTTTTTGGGGAGGTTCTCTGTTTTACCTTGCCTACTTACCACTTTGGCAGAGTAGAACTCCTGCTTTAGTACAAGCTTTAAAAAATCTTTCTTACCTTGGACTAGCTAGTGTAACAGCACTTTTTGTAACAGGCATATATGCCAGTGCTTTGCATATTTATAGCCCTGAGATCCTAATAAGCTCTTTATATGGCCGCATGCTCATTCTGAAAATAATGTTTGTGCTGATAATAGTTGCTGTTGCAGGAGTAAACCGTTTCTACTTGCTGCCTAGCCTTATTCATAAAGAGGATACCTTATTGCTAAGTTATTTCGTAAAAATTGAAGCTGCGCTTTTGCTAGCAGTGCTTGTTGCAACAGGTATATTAACTACCAGCCCTTTACCACATGAGTGACTATTGCAGTATTTTATTGAGTCTATACCAAGGTAAAAGTTGTAACTAGACAAAACAATGGCCGATAAATCCTTTGCTAAACAACCTAAGGGGTTTGACCTTTTGAGTATACCTTTCTTGCGTCAGTTTATACGCTGGAAGTATGCCCGCTTTGTCTTCCAGCTTCCACTGCTCATTCTAGCTATTTTTGTATTGATTGATGGTTTTACAGGTCGTCAATTGGCTCCTCGCAATGTCGCTACTACTAGTGTGTGGTTACATTATCGTGGCTTAGTAGTATTGGCACTAGCCCTAATTGGCAATGCCTTTTGTGCTGCTTGCCCTCTTATGTTAACTCGAGGACCCACAAAACTATTAGTTAAGCTTATACCTCGCAAGCTTAACTTGCCTCAAAAACTAAAAAATAAGTACTTTGTGGTTGCTTTTTTACTACTTTACTTTTTTAGCTACGAGTACTTCAATCTTTGGGCAAGCCCTTACCTAACAGCTTGGCTAGCTGTAGGCTACTTTACATCAGCGCTAGTAGTGGACACCCTTTTTCCTGCAGGCACATTTTGCCGTTATATGTGCCCTTTGGGCAATTTTAATTTTGTTCTCTCCTCTGCTTCACCAACACAAATTACTGCTACTGATCGTGATATCTGCCATGACTGCAAGGGAAAGCCCTGCTTGCATGGGAGGGAGAGTTTTGCTGAGGATCATAAGTCTAGTAAAGCAAACTTTATTCCCCTAAGCGAGATAAAGAATCCCAATGGTCAAGGATACTTCCCCGGTTGCGAGACAGATATTTTTGTACCCACTATACAGTCCAATATGGACTGTACCAATTGCTTTAATTGTGTGCGGGCTTGCCCCTATGACAACGTAGCTTTTAGGTTACGCTCACCTACTTGGGAATTTACCAAAGCACCCTGGGCTAAAAGGGGTCGTCTAGCATTAATGCTTATGGGTGTTTTACTTACATTTTATGGTCTTATGAATGCCCTAGGAATGATCGGTCCTTTTTTCCAATTAGCTACTTCGTTAGCCATAGCATTGGATACCCAATCTGAAGCACTCATACTGGGTATTTTCTTTACCTCCGCTGCCTTTCTAAGCTTGGTTTTAGGCTCGAGCATCACTGTACTGGTAACATACCCATACCTTGCTGATTTACTCGGTCCTTTTTTCTTCCAATTATCTCCTTTGCTAGCCATACCATTGAATACTCAATCTGAAGCACTCATACTGGGTATTTTCTTTATCTCTACTGCCCTTTTAGGTCTAGGCATTACTGTACTAGCAGGATACCTTGCTGATTTACTAGGGCAGGGTAAAGCCAACATAAAAACGGCTTTTATGCGCTGGGGATATGTAGCTACTATTCTTGGTATAGGTTTTTGGACAGCTCACTACTTATTTCATTTCTTTACTGGAGCACTTAGCATTATACCTGTCTTCGAACACTTTTTTTATTATCGTGGTTTTAATGTGGATCCCAATTGGCAACTTTCTCAAATAGCTCCAAGGCCTTGGCTTTTTCCCATAAACGCAGGTATTACTGCTGTATACACTTTGCTAGCACTTTATGTTACTGTGAGCATTTCCATCAGGGATTTTGGTAGGCGTGGGGTACTAGCTATGTGGCCAATGCTGATTTATGTATTATTTTTCGCAGCCCTAGCACTCGCTATATTAGCGCAACCAATGGAGATGCGAGGGACTATTTTTGAATTAGACCAGCACTAGATCCTAGCTCGAGCCTAAGTCAAATAACAGTTAGACCCTATCACAATAAAATAAGATTTGGGTACTACTCATCCAGAGACTAGAATTTACGTATTTACCCTTGGGACACAGGATTAAATACTGTATGTCTATTATGAACTAGCGCATATCATCAAAGCTTTGGTATCTTAACTCAATGCTTTTTAGAAATTGTTTAGCCATATTTCGTGAAAACACTGTAAGGGAGAAGTGGATTGAGATAATCCCTTTAAGCAAGTAGATTTAAGTATGCGGCTTCTAATCTTTTATTTCTTGCTTTTTTCCGCACAAGGATTCTTAGTTGTTCTAGCTGGATGGCTGCCCGCGCCAGATTTATTCTTAATAGGTACAATGACATTATTGTGGCGGCTTTCAGCGTGGCGTGTAGTATTAATTGCTTATGGTGTAGGGTTGTTGCAAGATATTGTAGGATATGGCTATCTTGGCCTACATGCTCTTGGAATTGCTGGTGGCTTACTTTTAGCAATGTTTGTGGCTTCACAACTTAGTGAACAAGGCCTAGCAGAGCATATTTTTGTAGTCACCTTTGCTTGTATAGGCAAGTGGTTGGTTTTCTTAGTTCTACTAAATTGGCTTTCAGTTCATAATTCTTTAGAACAGTTGTGGCCAGTTGCTCCTTTAGAGATTGTGTTTACTGTGTTAGCAAGCCTATTTCTATTGCCATTGGCCAATAGGCTTTTAGAACGTGACAATATTTTGCATAAAGGTTTCTAGTAATGTCAAATGTAAATTCAAAGGTAAGCAAAAAACCTAAGGAAAATTCAGATTTGCTGCCTAAGTTGCGCCTTATGTTAGCAGTTATACTTACACTACTAGTAGCTTTTACAGTAAGGCTTATTCAACTACAGCTTATTAAAAATGATGTTTATCAAACACTCAGTGATGAAAATCGCCTATCTATTAGAGATCTTGTTCCTCTAAGAGGTAAAATTTTAGCTCAAGACGGTACTATTTTAGCAAACAATCGTGTAGCTATAGACCTTATGTATTTTGGTGGAGAAGTTGAGCATTTAAATCGTATTGCTCACTTGCTTAAGCTTAGCCTGCCCCTTACACTACCTGATTCTAATGATCCTCGCGAGAGCCTCTTTGGCAAGGTCATTTCATGGGGTATCCCTTTTGAACTAGTTCCTACCCTAGAAGAATTAGTGGTAGACCAACCTCTAGTGCAAACAGGCTATTTTCGTGGGCAGCCAAGCTTGTACTTGCGCCAACGTTCTGAAAGAACATACCCTACTAATCTAGCAACTCACGTAGTTGGTTATACTACCGAGGCCGATCCTGAACGCTTTCCTGAGTATAAAGATTATAAAGTAGGGCTTGTAGGCGTAGGAGGTATAGAAGCTAGCTATCAAGAATCACTTTTTGGACAAGCTGGTAGCGAAGTTGTGGAAACTGACAATAAAGGAAGGGTAGTACGTGTAATACCTAATACCCAGATTGAAGCTGGACCAGGCAAGGATATTTTGCTCACTATTGATCCTAAACTTCAAGCTGCTGCTGAGAAGGTCATTGCTAATTCTTTACAATATGTTAATAACCGTAGGCGTGGTAGTGGACTGCCAGAAGAGCAAGTACCTCGTGGTGCATTAGTAGCTTTAAACCCTAAAACAGGTGAGATCCTGGCTATGGCTAGTTACCCTACCTTTGACCCTAATATATTTACAAGGCGTCCCAGTGAGCCAGAAATTATTAGCGCACTCCTAAATGATAATAACTTCCCCTTACATAATCGGGCGATAAATGCTTTTCCACCGGCCTCAACCTTTAAACTTGTGTCTAGCTTAGTGCTTTTAGATGGTGGCTATATTTCTGCTAATACAACCTATCCTTGCTCCAGCTCTTTTCGTTTTTTAAGTGTGACTATGCGTAATTGGGCAGGTCACTGGCGTGGTCAATATAATGTAGCAGAAGCAATAGCTGATAGCTGCAATACATTTTATTTTAATGCAGCAGCTCAAACGCCCAATGTCACCATCGGCTGGGCGTCTTTTGCAAAAAACTTGACTGACTATGCTCGTAAATTAGGTTATGGAGGTCTGGTAGGGATAGGTTTAAAAGAAGAAAAAGAAGGAATAGTGCCAGATGATGATTATTCAAGGCGTGTTAAAGGTTACCCCTGGCGTCCGGGAGATACTTTGAATATATCCATTGGTCAAGGGGACATGTTAGCTACTCCTATACAAGTAGCACAACTAACAGCAACAATAGCTCTAAGTGGTAAGCAAGTTAAACCACATTTAGTAAAACGCGTGGGTCATGAATTTGTAGTTCCTGAAGAGAATTTTATAGAAGGAAAATCTTGGCACTCTGTTCAAGAGGGTATGCGTCTTATGATGACAAATTATGGAGGTAGGCATGTTCTTGGACCTAAAACCTTTCCTATATCTGTCGCTGGAAAAACAGGTACAGCCCAAAATGGTTTAGGCTCTGGCTTTGAACATGCATGGTTTACTGGTTACAGCCCTATAGAAGATCCTGAACTAGTAGTTACCGTATTTATTCAAAATGGTGGCTCGAGCACTGCTGTTGCCATACCAGTAGCTAGAGATTTTATGGCCATTTATTGGGGTGTGCCACTCCCCTAAAAACCTTATATGATTTCTGTTCGTGTCCCTGCTACTAGCGCTAACTTGGGCCCTGGTTTTGATTGCCTTGGTCTAGCAGTATCACTTTATTTAGAGGTTAGGCTCTCTTTTTCTGATAAGGACTCCTTTCTTTATAGCGGCCAAGATCATCTAGAAAATACGCCCAATAACCTAATACATAAAGGCTTTCGCATGGCCTACCGCAAGGCAGCAAAGGTTGCTCCCAAAGTAAGTTTAGAAGTTTATAACCCTATTCCTTTAGCAAGAGGTTTAGGTTCATCCTCAGCAGCTCTAGTGGCAGGGATTGCCCTTGCCGACAAGCTCTTGGATCATGAATTGGATAGAGAAGGGGTTTTTCAATTAAGTGCTGAGCTTGAAGGCCATCCTGACAATGTTGCTCCAGCAGTATATGGTAATTTTACTGTGTCAGCTTTACAAGATGATGGTAAGTATCTGTCACAAAGTTTAGTGATTCCTCGAGCTTGGCAATTTATCTTTGCAGTACCCGATTTCAAACTTTTGACTAGCGAGGCACGTGCCGTTTTACCTGAAGATTATAAAAGGCAAGACGTGGTCTTTAATAGTAGTCGTTCTGCATTATGGGCAACGGCTGTAGCGCTTAATAGGCCTGAGCTTTTGAGTGTGGCCTCACAAGACAGGTTACATGAACCTTACCGTGAGCCTTTAATTGCAGGAATGCAATCCTGCCGCAAGCGCCTTAGGCAAGTTGGAGCTACTGCTTGTTATCTTTCTGGGGCAGGGCCTACTTTAACTGCCTTAAGTTTAGATGCTGCCACCACTGAACGCTGTAAGAGAGTCATGAAAGCATTTGTAGGCCCTAAGGGACAAATACTTACCTTAGAGCCAAGTGAGGGGTATACCCTTGCTACTTTTGATGATTAAGATAACTCACTTATAATTGCAAACATTGGCAAGAACATGCCAGCTACAATAAAGCCAACTATTGCGCCTAAGAAAACTATAAGTACTGGCTCGAGTGCTGCAGTTAAGCCTTCAATGGCTTCATCAACTTCACGCTCATAAAATGCAGCAATCTTCTCTAGCATAGAATCTACTGCACCTGTTTCTTCCCCAATAGCTATCATTGAACTAACCAAAGGAGGAAAAACTTTGGGAGTTTCTTTTAAAGTGTCGCTAAGTTGCTCACCGCGTTGCACAGCTTTCTTAGCTTCATCAAGAACATCTTCTACAATTATATTTCCTGAGGTACCTTTTGTAATTTCAATAGATTCTATAACATTTACTCCACTTTTTAGGAGAAGACCAAAAGTACTAGAAAAACTAGCAATTGAGGATTTCTGTACTAGGTTACCCACTACCGGCATAGTAAGTAACAAATTATCAATAGCATGCCGACCAGTATTAGTACGGTAAATTAGCCTTATAATTAAAGGAAGACCAATTATGATAGCAAGTAGCACCCACCATTGATTTCTAAGAAAATCACTTATTGCTATCAGAGCCTTGGTTATAATAGGCAGTTCACCCCCAAGCTCTGTCAAAATCCCAGCAAACTGGGGAACTATACCAGTAAGCAAGAAGTAGGTTACACCAAATGCAATAACCAAAACTACTACAGGATAGGTCATAGCACTACGAAGCTTACCACGCAGCGCAGCTTGTTTTTCTTGGAAACTAGCAACACGCTCTAGAATACCATCTAAGTTACCTGAGACCTCACCAGCTCTTACAAGATAAACATAAAGATCAGTGAAAATACGTGGAAACTTAGCTAGAGAGTTTGATAGAGGCAGGCCAGTTTCTACATCCTCACGAATTTTACTTAGAGCCTTTTTAAAGCCTGCTTTGTCAGCTTGTTGTTGTAGGATAGACAGCGATTGTACGATTGGTAAGCCAGCGTTAATAACGGTAGCAAACTGACGGCTAAAAAGAGTAACATCACGAAAATTAGGTTGTTCAAATGCTGCAGGCATTTTGATTTCAACATTTAAGCCTGAATTTTTTGGCTTGCGGATCTCTGTAATATAGTATCCCTTTTCGCGCAGACCACGTGCTAAATCACTACGAGAGGCAGCTTCCATTTGAGCCACTATAGCTTTACCTGCGGCATCCCTTACTGAGTACTCATAAACTGGCATTTTATCTCCTATTCTTAGTTATAGAAATTTAAATAATAGTACCTTATTTCTAGGGCTTAAGATTGGCCTTTGTTATGCCTGAGTGTACAAAGGCTAGCAGTAAAGGTAAGTATAAGCAAAGAAGCCTAGCAAGAATATTACATATAGCATTATTCATAACCACTAAAGATAAATAAGTTGTTTTTCTGAGTGGGATAAGCGTTCACAACCAGTTTCAGTAACAAAAACTAAATCCTCTATGCGTACACCTGCTTTGTCAGGTATGTACACTCCAGGTTCAACTGTAACAACCATATCCTTTGCTAATTTATGTTCGATATAGCGAGACATCTTTGGATTTTCATGTACTTCTAGACCTACACCATGACCAAGACCATGAGGGAAGTATTGCTCGAGTTCATGCTTTTTCAATACCTCGCGTACTTTAGCATCCACTTCCTTACCAGTTTTCTCAGGTTTTATGGTAGCCAAGGCTATCTCCTGCGACTCTAACACTGCTTCATACATGCTCTTAAGCTCATCACTAATTTCTCCTAAAGCTACTGTACGTGTCATGTCACTAAAATAGCCAGCTACTTTGGCACCAAGATCAAGGGTAATTAACTCCCCTTTGGCTATAAGCTTTTGTGAAGCAGAGCCGTGAGGCATACCACTACGCACACCACTAGCAACTATTATCTCAAAAGCTTTGTTCTCTGCGCCAGCCCTGCGCATAAAACGTTCTATCTCTAGTGCTACTTCTACCTCACTGATGCCTGCTACTATGTAATTCAATATGTAACTAAAGGCATCATCAGTGATTTTAGCTGCCTGAGCTATAACTTCTAATTCCTCAGGTGACTTGTATAGACGATGTTTAGCTATTATTTCTCGGGTGGAAATGGGGGCAGCACGGTTTTTCTCAGCTAGTTTGTTAGTAAATTCTTCTACCTGATGATAAGTTAGATTATCAGCCTCAAAAGCTATTTTACGATCACCTAAAAGTTCATCAATTAAAAATTTAAACCAGTCAGGCTTGTCACGAATAATAACCTCTAAGGAGCTTTCAGCTTTAGCTTGGGCAGTGTACCTTCCATCAGTCAGTAAAATAGCCTTTTCTTCAGTTATTAAAACTCGCCCATCTTCAGGACTCGAAAAGTTCGATAAATAGCGTACATTGGCAGGAGTAGTAACCAAGAGAGCATTTGCTTTTACTTCTTGCTCAAGCTCCTGGCAAATGCTAGACAACACCCGCTCTAGCTTCATGACTGCTGACCAATCTTTATAAGGGTAAGTAAAGATGTTACATCAAGGCTTGCACTACCTACAAGACCTCCCTGAATATCAGGTTGCGCTAGCAGTTCAGCGGCATTATCAGGTTTCATGCTCCCACCGTAGAGAATAGGGATTTCGCTAGCAAAATTAGGGTAAATCTTTTTTAGTTCACTTCTGATAGCTCCGCACATTTCTTGTGCATCTACTGGAGTAGCGGTTTTACCTGTGCCGATAGCCCAAATCGGCTCGTAAGCAATGACTAGTTCTGCAGAGTTGGCTAAGGCAATGTCCTTAAGAGCTGATTTGAGTTGACTTAGCGTTATTTCCTTGGCTTGGCTGGCTTCTCGCTCTGCTAAACTTTCTCCTATGCAAAGTATGGGTACTAGGTTTTGGGCTCGAGCTGCCAAAACCTTCTGATGAACTAGCTCATTATCTTCTTGGTGATATTGCCTTCTTTCAGAATGACCAATTATGACATAATGAACCCCTAAATCTTTCAACATATCAGCTGAAATTTCCCCAGTATAAGCACCTTGTCGATGTGAGCTTACATCCTGAGCCCCCAAACGGACTTGACTTGCAAGCAATTTTGGTGTTACAGCTGCTAAATGAGTGTAGGGAACACAGATAGCAATATCTACACTATTATAAGAAATCTCTGCTAAAGCTGAGCAAAGCTCACTTGTCCATATCTCAGCTTCACTAGGTAGTTTATACATTTTCCAATTAGCTGCAATAAGTGGTTTCATAATAAAACAGTATCAAAACTAATGGGCACATTTGTACCTTAAGTCTCGTTTATGCACACAACACTCATATAGGCGTACCCACGACAAACAAACTACAATAAATACCCCTAATGGCAGATCGTTTACAGGCTCAAAGGAGAGGCCGTAAACGATAGATAATTTTTGTAGACTTACTGCGAGCCTGCTAAAAGTAGTCTTGCCAAACGCTCCCCCCCTACTAACTCAGCAAGGTGGTTTATTTGATTATTCTCATAGGCCTGATTGAAAACACATATGTCAAGCGAGAGGGCTTTATGAAATGCTTCTTGAGCTGCAGCTGGATCGCTACTTTTGGCAGTGATTTTAAGACCATACTCATTAACAACATCAAGCATTGCTAAAGGATAACGGATTGGAAGGCCAATACGTACATGAATTTCACCAATCTTAATACGCTGCTCTGTATATGCTGCATCGTAATTTCCACTGAAAAGATCAACAAACCAACCTTGAGTCATACCTTGCAAGCGAGGTAAATCAATGTTCTCCAGATACTCTTTAGTATTTTCATGTGCAAGAAGCCTGTCATAAAAAACTTTTGTCATTTCGGGAGCCAATGCTTCGGCTTCACTTTTCAAAGCAGAAAGTAATGACTTATCATTGTTATTTATATCCAATAATCCTAGAAGTTCATCACTAACTTCAATTCCTTTAACATTCCAACTTTTCCGCTCTTGTGCCATTATCGCACCTCTTTCTTAAGTAATAAAATGTGCCTATGGGCTTTTAAAGTACAGCACCAATGTTGTTAGCAGCATCACGAGCTTCTAAATTTATGAGCCCTACATTAGCATCACTACTAGCAATAATTGCTAACACTCCCTTATCTCCTATAGAATAAAGAAAAATCTGGGCATCAGTACCAGAGACTTGGGTCTTAGTCAAATTACCTGCAGAAAGTGTAGTAGTAATCCTCTTGCCTAATCCCAAAGCTGCTGCTGCCATTGCAGCTATGCGATTAACATCCTCACCACTAGAAAGTGATTCTGCTACAGCTAAACCGTCTGAAGAAGCGACCAAAGCACCTCTAATTTCAGGTACAGCATTACGTAGACGATCAAGAACACCAGATAATTCTTGTTGTTTGCTCATTTGTATGTCTCCTAATATTAAACTTGGGTTTAGGTTAAGGGTACTGGAGTTCTAAACTTTTTCCCTCACTTTTATATTACAGCACAATGTCATAGTAAAACTACTACTACACTGGTTCTGAAGCTCTGCTTTGGAATGAATACTCAAAACACTCTGCGTTTTTTACATGACGCAGAGCGTATAGGATTAGGTTCTAAGTTCCACTTAGGAACCAGTGAAAGGTATATTTTCAGCAATGCTGCGTTTGTAAGATTAAATAGAGGTAAATTCAAAAACGTCAGCATTACCGCCACGAAGTACTGAGCCTGTATGTTTAGCTTGCAATTTCCTACCAGTTACAGCTTCTAAAGCACCCCAAACAGCACCCAAGGTAAAGGTACATTCACGATCGCTACCTTCTTCTTCTCCTGCTGAACAAACTGTTTCAGCAGCCTCAATAATAATTTTATCACCTTCTTCATAGGCTTTATTAATCTTGCATAGCCTTGTACCATCTTTACCAAGTGCCTCATTTAGTTTCCTGCCAAGCTCCTCAACTGCAAGATTGCTATTTTCTAGCCCTAAACTTTTAATTAAATTATGGCCTCTTACATGACCTGCCCGTTTAAATACAACAGCTGCAGCATCAACACCAAGAGTATCCTCTACTCCGACAATAACTGCCTTAAAGCATACTGTATCACTAAAGTTTCCAAGTTCTTTACGTTGATAAACCATATCTATGTACTCCTTAAAATTAATAAAGTAAGTAGGGACTTCTGAGCAATGCAACTCATTTCACATTAAGTCGGTACCCTACATTGCCCTAGCCAATTCCCTCACGAATTTAGTTCTAATAGCGTAGTTATCACTCTCTAAAGGTTTAAAACTCTTTTAGGTAAGTAGTCATAAAAAATAATATTATTACAATGCAGAATTACTCAAGAATACTCTTTAATCTAAATCATGACTTGCAGGTATTCATTGGGCAAAATTCCTACAAATTGATGACCTTGCGCTCTGTATTTATAGTAAGTAAAAACTTATTAAATTAAAGTATAACAGCAATATTGTTAGCGGCATCACGAGCTTCTAAATTTATAAGCCCTACATTAGCATCACTACTAGCAATAATTGCTAACACTCCCTTATCTCCTATAGAATAAAGGAAAATTTGGGCATCAGTACCAGAGACTTGGGTTTTAGTCAAATTACCTGCAGAAAGTGTAGTAGTAATTCTCTTACCTAATCCCAAAGCTGCTGCTGCCATTGCAGCTATACGATTAACGTCCTCACCACTAGAAAGTGATTCTGCTACAGCCAAACCATCCGAAGAGGCGACTAGAGCACCTTTAATTTCAGGTACTGCACTACGTAAACGATCAAGAATACCAGATAGCTCTTGTTGTTTGCTCATTTTAATCTCCAAACTTTAAACTTGATTTTAGTGAACACTACTACTTAATCTTAGCACTTTATTAGAAACCTTAAAGTGTAGAATAACACGCACACAGTGCTACATTACCAATACTTGTGCACCTAAACACTACCAAAATTAAAAATAATATTAATGTTTCCTTAGATTTCTTCATTATGCTCTTGTATGGTCTCTAACAAGGCAATTAAAGCGTAAACACTACTAGTTGGACTAGTTGCATTTAGGCCAACAACCTGATTCTCAGTAACTTCAAAGTAATCGGCAATGTCTTCTGGTTCCCATACTTTAGGTAAGTCTTGTCTTGTAACACCTATAACAAAAGGAATAGATATACGACTGGTAACAAATTCTAGAATGTTGCGTGCATGTCCAAAGTCTTTTGGTTGTGTACCTGAAACAAGCAAAATAAGCCCTAGTGCACCTTCACAGAGAACTTCCCACATAAAATCAAAGCGGTCTTGTCCAGGAGTGCCAAAAAGAAAAATAGGGATGCTATCTAAAGTAAGCATACCAAAATCCATAGCTACGGTAGTTGTTTCCTTGCCTATATCTTCGGTGGCTATTTCATCAGTATCTACTACTGGTATTTCAGAAAGGCTTTGAATAAAAGTGGTTTTGCCTGCCCCGACAGGGCCTGCTACTACTAACTTAAGGGGTTGAAGAGGTATTTCATTGGTCATTGTTTACGCCTTAGAGCTTTTAGTAAACGATTTACAAGCCCTTTTTGATGTACAGGAGAACTGGACTTTTCTTGCTTAATAGGTTCTTTCTTGGTTACGGTACTTTGTGATGTGGAATCACTTGAATGTAACCATGCAATAATTTCTTTATAACTCATATTTTCAATATCTTTACTCAAACTTGTGTCCTTTTTAGGCTTACTTGGTGTAGAACCTTGCTCAAAAGCACGTAAAGGAGCTATCTTTCCAAGGGAACGCAGCTTATATAGATTAAGTTGTACAAGCTCCATATCTAAAGAAAGGTGTTGAGCAATGTCCTCAGTGCTACATCCTTTATTTAGCAAAGAGCTACAACTTTGCCAAAAAGTATAAAGATCATTATCTATCCAGATATCAACTTGCCCCGAACTCTTAAAACGTGTTTTAGGATCGGGAAAACGCTCACGATGGGCCTCTATCTCATCAATTTCAGTAGCTGTTTGAAGCAAAAGCTTATCAATAGCGATATCTAAACTTTGCTCAAGCTGACCCTGTGTTAACCTTTGAAATTCAAATATTCCCTGCTCAAAACCTAAAAGTTTAATTATGGCTTCGTGGACAAGTAAATTATTAGCTAATCCTTGTCCATTAATATGCAAAGCCTTAAGCTTTGCTTTGTCAAGGTATAAATCATAATTTTGTTGCTGAGGCAGCTTAGTAAGCTTTAACTTTCCTGTGCGCTTACCTAGCATAGTTAAAAGTTCTGGTAGAGGCATTTCCTCTAGAGTCCCAAAAATTGCCACACTATTACCTCAAATCATAGTCCATGCTCAAGCAGTTTAGCTTTGATAGTTAAATTATTGCTATAGAACATTATTTAACAACATCTTATTTAAGGTTGCCAAAATATAAGCCTTATTTTGGAAAGTTCTACACTTACTCTGAATCAAGTTTTTACAAATCAATAACATTATTATAATTATCTATAACAACCAAATTAATTTCTATGCTGCATTTCACCTTAGCTTTTTTAGCTAATCTTTGATATTATGTTAGCATTTGAACAGGTTGGACAACTAGCCTATGGAGGTTCTAATACAGTGTTATAATTATTGAACAAGCTTATTTAAGCTTGTGAAGTGTATGGCTGTTTGGTAGGTTTATGAATTATGATAGTGCTTCATACTTGTTAGAAGCTATGTCTAGACATCCAACTAAGTGCGCAGTTATGAATGAAAATGTTCAATTTACACATACTCAAATGTCTTTACATAATTCTAGCATATCTCCAAATTATTTAACCTGAGAGTATTGTTATGAAAATAAAAGGTACACAAGGTGGCATTACTATTTGCTTAAATAAAGGTGATAAGCCTGAAAGTGTTAGGGATCAGCTCGAGGCCCAAGAAAAAGTTTTAAAAGGTCACACCATCGTTGAAATTGAAAACGAGGTTTCTTGGGATGTCGTAAAGCTTGTGGCTGACGCAGTATTTCAAGCAGGAGGCAAGCTAAATGGCATACATGCTCCTTTAGAAGCTGTTAAACGTAAAGGTGAGACAAAAATCATTGCTAAGACAGTGCGTTCAGGAGGAAGAGTTGAATCAAGTGCTTCAGTAGTTGTTTTAGCTGATGTTAATGCTGGTGCAGAGATTATTGCCCAAGACGATATTATCGTGCTGGGGGTTTTACGTGGCATTGCTCATGCTGGTGTGAATGGTAATGAAAAGGCGGTTATCTGGGCAAAGCAAATTCTTTCTCCACAACTGCGCATAGCTGATATTCTTGCTCAAGGTGAAGATAGAGTTAAAGAAGCCTTAGAAAATAAGCACGCTGAGGTTGCGCATATTGTCAATGAGCAAATTGTAGTGAGACCTTGGCGATAAATTATGGCAAATGTTTATGTTGGTATTTATATCACCAAACTGAGTACTCCTTGGGTTAAAAGCTTAAAAGAAAAACGTTCTATCATTACCCCAATTACTGAAAAGCTCAAAAATCGCTTCCCTTTATCAGTAGCAAGGCTAGCAGGCCTTGATTGTCATGATTGGGAAATTATTGGTGCAGTAGCGATTAGTAGTGATGCCATATGGTTAGAAAGTACTCTAGGTAAGGCTGCAAGATTTGTTAGCTCACATTCAAATTGCCTTGTTGTTAGTAGTCATTTTGAAGTAGAAGCTTGGACAAAACTAGAGCTGAAATTGTGAGTATGAAAATAACCTTTGTTATAGTTACAGGACGTAGTGGGGCAGGTAAAAGTACAGCACTTCATGCTTTAGAAGATATAGGCTATTTTACTGTAGACAACTTACCACCCAAGCTCTGGCCTGCTCTAATTAAAGAAACTCACAATATGAACGTGGCAGTGGCGATAGATGTACGGGCTAAAGATTTTTTGGCTGATGCCCTTAAAACATTTACTAGACTACAAGAAGAAGATTCTTGTTCTTGTGATTTGCTGTATTTGGATGCTAGTGATGAAGTGTTAGTTAAACGCTATAACTTCACAAGGCGTATCCACCCTTTACCGCAAACTTCTCTTAGAAAAGGGCTCGAGCAGGAACAAGGCTTACTTTGTGAATTGCGGGGAGTTGCCCAATGGGTTTTAGACACTTCTGAGTTTTCAGCAAAGCACCTAGTTGAAGAAATACAGCAGCACTATGGTCAAAGAAATGGCTTACAGCTCAGGCTTATTTCTTTTGGCTTTAAGCATGGTGCTCCTATTGATGCTGATAATGTCTTTGATGTTAGAATAATGCCTAATCCATTTTATGATGCCCAGTTGCGTCCCCTTGATGGATGCAATGAAGCTGTACAGCATTATGTTTTCCATAATGAAAAAAGTAGTGGTGAAGATTTCTACATTTCATTATCTGCCTTTTTAACAAAGCTGGTTAACAAAGCTACTCAAAGTGGGCGCTTAAGTTACACTCTAGCTATAGGTTGTACAGGGGGTAGACATCGTTCTGTAGCAGTTACTGAGCGCTTAAGGAAAGACTTAAGTAATCTGGCTAATATACGTATTTTTCATCGTGATCTTAGTAAGGCCCATGCTTAGTGATAAATCAACTTAGGAAAATTCGTCTGTGGCTAACTCCCGGAATGAAGGTCAAACGCCACATTTCTTTAGCTATTTTGGGTACTATTTGCCTCATGATAGGGGCTGTTTTTTTTGTTTTGTGGTTTTCTCAAAATAGTTTATCTAAAACTATCCTTACAGCTCTTGAAAATCCTATCTGGGCCTATGGTGGAGTTTATATCTCACTTTTCTTGCTTTCTTTGGGAATAGGACTAGTTGTGTTTGCAGTAAGGTCTCTTAACTACTCATTACTTTCCAATTGGACTCCCAGACCTAGAGATACAGTTGCAGTTACTCATAAGCGTTTATCACTCTCGAAAGGTCCTAGGGTAGTGGCTTTGGGCGGTGGCACAGGGCTTTCTAACCTTCTACGTGGATTACGCCACCACAGCTCAAACATTACAGCAGTAGTAGCAGTTAGTGATGATGGGGGTTCTTCAGGGCGGTTGCGTAGTGCTTTTAACATTCCTCCACCAGGAGACCTAGTAGATTGTCTAGCAGCACTCTCAGACAATGAATTACATGTGAGCAAACTACTAAAATACCGTTTTAATCGTGGTAATGAGCTTAAAGGACACACTTTCGGCAATCTTTTCATTACAACCTTAACGGAAGTAGAAGGTGACTTTGCTGAAGCAATTCGCCTTATGAATGCCCTTTTGAATATTTGTGGTGCTGTTTACCCTGTTAGTGCTAAGGCCATCACCCTAAAAGCCAGAAAATGCTCAGGTGAGTGGGTAATGGGTGAAAGCCAGATTCGCAAGGTAAAAGGACCTATAGAAAGGTTAACTATAGAACCACACAACCCCCCACTTGTTCCAGAAGTAGCATTAGCTATAGCTTCAGCTGATGTGATTGTTCTAGGGCCGGGAAGTCTTTTCAGCAGCACCTTGCCACCATTACTGGTTCCTGAGTGTAAACAAGCATTACTAAATACCACTGCTCCTACAGGATATATTTGTAACGTTATGACTGAGGCTGGTGAAACTGATGGCTATAGTGCTTGGGACCATCTCCAAGTTCTTAAGGATCATCTAGGCAAATACCCTGATTGGGTATTAATTAACAATGCTCCAATCGACAGGAGTCGCTTACAAGCCTATAGAGCTGAGTACTCTGAGGTTGTAGCCTTTGACAACTCCCCTTTTTTAGCTCGAGGCATTAAAGTTATCTGTGCTGATATATTGAGCAAGGGTTTATATGCACAACATGACTCTGAAAAGCTAGTATCTTGGCTCATTAATTATATTAAATGTTAAACTTACTCGAATAGCTGGATAGTAAAATATGCTAAGCATCTTATTGATAACAACTCTTTTTTCTATAAGCGATCCTCAGAGTGATGTGAGTAAAAATGACCTTCACCCTCCTAGCTCAACAGTCTTTCGTAATCTAGACACCTTTGATTTGCTAGAGCTTAATGTACCTACTGAGTCTACTTTTGGCTTCAAATTGAAAATTAAACGCCTAAGCAACCCTTGGTCTCTAGAACTAGGCTTCTCTCTGCCTATTATAGAGATATATGCAAAGCTGCCAAATCAACCAACTTATGAGGTGCTTTTGCCTGGTAGTGGCATGAGCTTGCCCAAGGGTGAGGGTTGGAGCTATGCTTTCAAGTTAACTGGTGATAGTTTAAATGTTTATGCACCTCGTCAAGGTAAAATAGTAGATGTTACTAGTAAAATTCAAGCCTCACTCTCACTAGAAAATAATATATTAGTAGTAACTACTAACTTACCTTTAGAGCAGGATATTGCTCTTTATGCTTTGGTAGGTAGCTATGACCCTTTCAGTCCTCATGGCTGGCGAGAGTTTGACAAAGAGGTTTCACCGTGGGCATTTTCTAGTAAAACACAGCTCTTTCCAGTGTTAGATATTTTGACAAATAATGGTGCTATACAAAAACGGGCTCTGCAAATAGGCATCTTACCTAAACTACAAGTTAAAACTCCATCAAGCTCTTGGGCTTATTTAACTTTTGCAGGAATGCTGTTAGTAGTGCTTGGTTTTTTAGCACGGCTTTGGTTCTACAAGGCTAAACTGAAACGTAACTTAAGTACCCCTGTAAGTGCTAAAGCCGCGGGTAGAATAAGCAGGCTAGGTAAAGTAAAACTAGGATCTAGGGCTAGAGAATCTTCCAGTTTTCGGAAAAAACCTAGTAAAGTAGGGCCAACACTTGATTTTAAGCACTCTCAGTCAAATTGGTTTGAAGAGTTTTCTGAATTGTCCTCTAAAACATTAGAAAGTAAAAATTTTATGTGGGATTCCAAAGAAGATGTCTCAAATCGCACCACTATAGATGATTTTAAAAACTTTAAAAAAGATGTTAAGCATCAGGAAGTAATTAAAAGTGATCCAAAAATAAAGTAATTAATTTGTATTATTACTAGCTTTGATTATCTCAAGGTTATCATAATCAATGTCTTCATAATCAATATCTTCGTAACTACTCTCTAATTCCTGCTGGTCGTTATCATTTGGCAGAGTGCGTACCTCTTTAGCTGGGAATTCTAAAATATTATGCTCTGTTTGTAGTTCTACAGTTTGTTTAAAAGGGTTAACCTTAACAACACGTCCACAATGCCCACTTTTATCATGGCAAGCATGAGTGTATTTGTTTGGCATATCTTTTAAGAGTTCCTTATACATATCATGCTCGTACTGTAAACAACACATAAGCCTTCCACAAGGGCCACTAATTTTCTCAGGATTAAGAGGTAGTTGTTGTTCCCTAGCCATACGGACACCTACTGCACTAAAGCTTTGTAGCCATGTAGAACTACATGAGCCTTGACCACAAATACCAATGGTACCAAGCACACGTGCTTGTCCCCTGGGGCCTACATTATGGAATTCTATACGTGCTTGAGTATACTGCAGTAAATCGCGAATAAAGGGGCGTAGGTCTTGTATTTCTTTAGCGCTGTAGTGAACTACCAAAACAGTTTCCTCTAAGTTGAATTCCAAGTGTATTATTTTTACACTAACGCTTGCTTGCCGCACTCGAGCGCGCAGAAACCACTTAAGGTCTTCTGCTTTTTCCTTTAGCTGATAGTAAGTTTTTAAGTCTTCCTCAAAAGCTTTGCGTACAAAGTGTCCATTGGGGGCAGAATACTCTTTTAGTTGAGTCCGTACTACTCCTATTTCCAAGCCTCTTTTAGTATTTACTACACAATGTGAGCCTACTTTAGGTACATTTTGTGGGGCTTCAACATAGTGAACCTTAGGACCGTTATCAAACTTTATTCCTATACACTCAATCATAATTAACCTACGAGTTCAGAATTTCAGGGATTGCTTCTAAAGCAGAAGGTAACTTACTTAAGTCTTTAATGCCTGCTTGGGCCATTTCTGCACGACCACCCCCACCTCCACCAACTAGTTCAGCAAGTTTACGGATAATATTGCCAGCATGAATGCCTTTGGCTCGAGCTTCCTCATTAACCTTAACCACCATTAGTTTACCACTAGCTAGTACTACAAAATCAGCTTTGGATTTTTTTAAGAGGCTGTCAGCAGCATTGCGCAAGGCATTAGCATCAAGGTCTCTTAAAATAGCAGTGCTATAACTAAAGCCAGCAACCTTTTTAAGGTCTAAGTTCAATTCACTAGTTTGTGTTGTGGCTAGTTTATTACGGAGTTGTAAAACTTCCTGTTGAGACTCCTTAAGCTCAGCTTGTAATTTCTCTATGCGATTAGCTATTTCACTAGGTCCAGCATTTAACCGTTTAGCTACTACTTGTTCTGTAAAGCGAGTGTTTTGCATTTGTCTAACAGCCATTTCTCCTACCACTGCTTCAATGCGTCGCATACCAGCAGAGACGGCTTCCTCAGCAGTAACGATAAAATTGCCAATATTGCCAGTATGCTTAACATGTGTGCCCCCACAAAGCTCTATGGAAACTGTATTTTTGGTACCACCTATTTTTACTACTCTTACAACACTGCCATACTTTTCTCCAAAAAGCATCATTGCCCCTGTTTGGCGAGCCTCAGCAATAGGCATATTTTGCCATGAAACCTGAAAGTTTGCTTGAATCCAACGATTTACTAAGATTTCTATGTGCTCTATATTTTCCCTAGTGAGGGCAGAGCCATGGCTAAAGTCGAAGCGTAGCCTTTCAGGCTCTACTAGTGAACCTGTTTGGGCAACATGATTGCCTAAAATTATTCTTAAAGCAGCATGTAAAAGGTGTGTAGCAGAGTGATGTTTTTCAACTTCAAGGCGGTCTAGACTTACTACTGCTTTAACTCTAGTATTGGTTGTTAAATTGCCCTTTACAACCTTAACTTTGTGAGAGTACAAGCCCTCTTTACTCTTTTGGGTGTCTAAGACTTTAGAATGACCATCCTGCCAGTAAATAGCACCCTTATCAGCTACTTGACCACCACTTTCAGCATAAAAAGGGGTGTGGTCTAAGATAATATCAATTTCTCCACCCTCACTTACACTGTCAACAAAGCCCTCTCCTTGCAACAAGGCCAATACAGAAGCCTCTATTTCTATTTGTTTATAGCCTACAAAAATAGTTTCGCCGTGTGTTTTAGCAACAAGCCCTAGGGTGTCTTTGCTGGCTACAAAAATTGCACTGCTTTCGTCCTCTTGAGCTCGAGAGACTTCTTTAGCCTTCTCTTTAGCTGCTGCATAACCTTGCTGATCAACTTTTATCCCACGTTCAGTAGCCATTTCTTTAGTTAAGTCAAGGGGAAAACCATAGGTTTGCCATAAATTAAAAGCTACTTCGCCAGGAAGAGTCCCTGTACCTAGATTGTCTAGTATAGTATTAGCACGATTTATACCTTGCTCGAGCGTTCGCAAAAATTGTTTTTCTTCTGTGTGAATAATTCCTTTTACTTGCTCTTTAGCAGGCTCGAGTTCAGGATAGGTTGCTCCCATAGACTCTACAACTTGCTCTACTAAACTATAAAGGATAGGTTCCTTAAGCCCTAAGAGATAGGCATGTCTCGCAGCACGGCGTAAAAGCATTTTAACTACATAGCCCTCACCAATATTGGCAGGTAAAATACCATCACTGATAATAAAAGTTATTGCTCTTATGTGATCAGCTATT
Source organism: Trueperaceae bacterium (assembly GCA_965224855.1). GTDB lineage: Bacteria > Deinococcota > Deinococci > Deinococcales > Trueperaceae > CBDCVN01. The sequence continues at coordinate 549,233 of CBDDAI010000002.1, forward strand.
ACCCTGTGAGAGATACTTTTCTTGCCTTCATAAGGCTTGGCTGAAAGCTCTACTACTTTGCGAATAGTAGGTTGAAAAAGTTCTGTAGCATAGGCGTCTTCTTGACCACTTATTACTGCTACTAAACGTTCAAATCCTAGGCCTGTATCAATATTTTTTTGAGGTAAAGGTTCTAGCTGTCCATCATCTTGCCTATCAAATTGAGTGAAAACTAAGTTCCAGACTTCTATGAATCTGTCTCCTGAGCCAGTGTTTGGTCCTATCTCACCAGCACTGCCAAATTCTGTCCCACGGTCAAAAAATATTTCTGAACAAGGACCGCAAGGGCCATTAGGACCTTGTGAAACGGCATTGGCAGGCCAAAAATTCTCATCTTCACCCCAGCGAGATATTCTCTCACTAGGCACTCCTACATGCTGTTCCCAAACTTCAAAAGCCTCATCATCATCTTGGTAAACAGTTATATAGAGTTTTTCAGGTGCGAAGTTTAAGTGCTGAGTCAAAAACTCCCAGGCCCAACTGGCTGCTTCTTTCTTAAAGTAATCACCAAAAGAAAAATTGCCCATCATCTCAAAAAACGAGTGGTGGCGCAATGTTCTACCTACATTTTCAATGTCGTTAATACGTAAACACTTCTGTGCAGTAGTAACACGGTGCCATGTACCATCAACACCAGCAAATTTAGGTATTGCACCTAGAAAGTAAGGTTTAAACTGCACCATTCCTGCACTGGTAAAGAATAAAGTCGGATCTTCACTCTTTAGAGAAGCAGAGGGGTAAATAAGGTGATTCTTATCTTTAAAAAAATCCAAGTATTTTTGTCTAAGCTCATTTATGCTATCAATGCTAAAAATATTATGCACTATGTCTCCAAAATATTAATGATATGCTAGTTAGCAGAAAATCACCAGCATAAGGCGGGAAACCCCACTGCCTAAGCATATCAAATTTCTAGGTTCCAACAAAAATTCATAACTACTATGCTGAGGGGTTTACTTCTGTAATAATGTCATATATGTCTATCATTAGCTGTCACTGTTGTGGTCTTGTGCAAAACATGCCAATAAATTCATTACCTAAATACCATATTCACTGCTACCGCTGTCATACTAAGCTGAACAGCAATCAGCAAAGGACAAACCATTGGGCCATTGCTTGGGGCCTTTCTGGCTTATTTTTTTACATCCCTGCTTTATTTTTGCCTTTACTTAGTGTTAAAGAGCTAGGGCATCACTATGAAAGTCATTTGCTAGGAGGCATCTACACACTTTTTATAGGTGGACATTGGCCTATTGCTATAGTAGTACTAATCTTTTCAGTGGTTTTGCCTGCTTTTAAACTTATCTTGCTCGTTTTACTTTCAAATAAGTGGTTATTGATGCGCTCAAGCCATAAAGCTCTGCTTTATAGAACACTTGATAGTATCGGCAAGTGGGGAATGCTTGATGTAATGATAGTAGCTATTTTAATAGCTTATATAAAGGTGGGGGACCTTGTAAATATTAGCGCAGGCTTAGGACTATTGGCTTTTACTTTAATGGTTCTTTGCAACCTTTTAGCTAGTCTTAGTTTTAACCCTCATCTTATGTGGGAGTAGTTGTGACTGATGTACCTACAGCTATATCACGCCCAAAAAAGCGTTGGTCATGGGCTTGGCTAATCCCATTGTTTGCCCTTGCAGGAGGAGCAGGTCTAGTTTACTTGGGTTTTCAAGAGCAGGGCACACCCATCACAATTTTGTTCAAAGAAGGTCATGGACTTAAGGTCGGTGACAGATTAAGCTATCGCGGAATTGATGTTGGTGAAGTGCGCCGTGTTGAGCTTACTGATGATGCCCTAACCATTCAAGTGACTGTAGAACTTACTCATTCTGCTGAAGTAATAGCTCGTTCCGGGAGTTATTTTTGGATAGAAAGACCACAAATTAACTTGAGAAACATCTCCGGTTTAGAAACATTGATTGGCGCAAACTACCTAAGAGTGCTACCTTCTTCTGAAGGTACACCTCAATACTCTTTTATTGGCCTTGAAGAACCTCCTTTAGAAAGCCTATTAGAGGCTGGTGGTTTAGAAATCACCCTTTCAGCTAAGAGCATGGGTGCTTTACAAAGAGGTGCCCCTATAAGCTATAGACAAGTGGTTATAGGAGCCATTACTGAAGTTGACCTTGCTAAAGACGCTAGTGCTGTTATGGCTCGAGCCTACATCCAGCCGAAATACACTTCATTAATACGTGAAGGAACGCGTTTCTGGCGTAGCTCTGCTGTTTCTTTCGATGCAGGATGGTTGCGGGGTATATCAGTCGAGTTGGCTTCTATACAGGCTTTGTTAGATGGGGGAGTGAACATTGCTATTCCTGAAACAGGTTCAGGGGAAAAAGTAGAAAGTGGCCACCTCTTTGTTCTGTATGAAGAACCTGAAGTAGAGTGGGAGCAGTGGAAACCCTATTTACCATTAGGTGACTTAGATGAAAATAATGTACCCAAACCAGAAGCATTAATGGCTAGCCTAATATGGGAGGATAAAAGTATATGGACATTTAATGCTAGACAGCATGTACTTCATGCCCTATTGTTGCCGGTAGAAAACGGTTTTTTAGGTCCCAGTAACATACTCATACCACCACAAAATGCCAGAGAGAATAAAACCTTCTTAAATATAGAAAGCCTGCAGATAAAGCTAAGTAATCAGGCAATTGCCTTAGAAAATGGCTTAGCTTTTTTAGAGACAAGTCATAACCATGAGCCTTGGACACTTTATCGTATACCCCAAGCGCCAGAAGACACTTTTATCTATGCAGATGATAACACTCATCGTTTTATAGCGTCTCATCACTACCAGCAAAATGAGGGCTTTTGGACACTTGATGATACTACATTTGATTCCCATTGGCACGGTGCCATAGTAGTTTCCGCGGAGGATGGTTATGTGTTAGGGATTTTGCTATTAAACAATATTTTTAAAGTGATTTTCTGGCCTGTTGACTTACCTAACTATTTAAAAGTGATATAGTAACCTTGCTCATTTCTCATCAATCACGTATAATTTATTTTTGAGTTAGATCATTAGTAAGGAAGGACTATAAAACTGTGAAATATTTTGTTTTCTTAGTAAGTATGCTGTTTTTTACTACAGCATTGGGTCAGCAAGTAATTATTCCAGAAGGGGTTAATTGTCCCCCCAACGACTTAAAAGCTTGTCTTAATAACTTATCAGCTGCCTATGATGGGCTTTTCCAAGAGAAAGTGGCACTTGCAGAAGTCAATGCTATTAATGAGGTTTTGAGTAATGAAATTAACACTTGTGAAGCTAACTTAGCAGATGCTAATGCTCTTCTTGCAGAGGTTGTTGCAGAAAGAACTAGTCTTCAAATAGAACTAAATAACTTAAGGGCTCGACTTAACTCTTCTGAAGCAGACCTTGCTATGGCAAGAGAAGGGGGTGGTGGAGATTTACATGCTACTATTGAACAGCTTAGAGCTGAAAATAGCCATTTGAATGGACAGCTACAATTGGCTCAGCAGCAAATTGTTGCATTAAGCTCACAATCGTATTCATATGAAGTTTCAACAGCAAACCTAGAGGAGCTTACCAGAGAGCTATCACAGTTGCGTTTGCAGCTTAATGCTCTTTTGCTAGAGAATGAAAGTCTAAAAGCACAGCTCGCTCAAACTCATACAGTTGTACAAACAGTTTACCCTGATGACTACCACACCCTTCGTACTCAGCTTGCTCAACTACAGTCACAAGTCGGGCAAGTTCAAACAGTTTATCCTGATGACTACAATACCCTTCGTAGTCAATTAGATGCTGCTTTGAGGGAAAATCAGCAGCTTCGTCAGGCTCTTGCTAACCAAGAAGCCCCTATGAAAACTATGCCAGCCCCGGCCAGACCTGCTCCTGCTCCTGAAAAGTAAGTAGTTGCTGATTCAATACCTAAAACATGGTTCATTTAACCAAACGGGCAAGTTATTTTTTAAACTTCCCTAAAAAAAGGGGTTGGGGGGCAATGAACTACAAAACACCCAAACTTTTGCTAACAACTAAATTCTATCTTCCTATAGGCACTGATTACTCCAAAGGTCTTCACAAAAGCTTTTGTATACCTACTTAGAATTTAAGTCTAAATATTACAGCGCAATGTCACGAAAAATAACCACCAGATAGTTTGAAAAGAGATAAAGGTCAAACCCAGTAAATTGAACAGGACAAGGACAAGCGTTGCCCCCGAGGGTGATAAGGTACTTGTACCCCATTGCTGACTTGTGTTGAGTTTGTTGATAGTCCACCAAAATTGAAGTTCTTTTATTCACTGCGTTCTTGCAATCATCCTTCACCCGTGGCTGGGGTTTGGTCAACCTACAATTTTATAACCAACACTTAAAGTCTTAGCGTTGGATTTTTCCTGATTTCTACAAAAAATCCAGATTACCAAAGGGCAAAGCTTTCTTAGTTAAAGACATGCTTGAGTGCAGGGATACGTGACAAAATTAGTAAATCAAGAGCTAGCACCAGCAAAAGAGCAATTCCTGAAAGTGGAAATGCCAAAGAAACCAGCAGCATTATAAAAACTGCCCCTTCCCAAAGTGGCAAGTCCTTAGGCATAGGTGGAGCTCCTAAACGGAATACTCCTTGTGGACGACGTAACCACCACATGACTACACCTGAAACTGATATAAAAATCATTGCTAGGCAAAAAAGTACGTTTGCAGCAATATTCCAGCCACCCATCTCACCCATATGCAAAGCAATACCTGCTGCCATACCTTTTGCTGCTAGTGAATAATCTTGCCAACCCACATCGGCTAGCTTTTTACCAGTGTACTGGTCTAAGTGCACTGTGCGGTCTTTACGTGCATCGGTAACATCACTGCTCATAGTATCGGCAGAAACAGTGTAAACACCCTCTGCACTAGTAGGCAGGCCTACACGAAAAGTTATAAAACCATTGTCTATGGCATATGCCATTACAGTATCTACATTTACAGGCAATCCTTCAGGAATACCTTCCACACCAGCCATTGAGCCAGAAGCAGGTAACGGAGTTTGCTCGAGCCCCCAAGGCACCTCTTCCAATGCACCAGTATTTAGCGAGGCATGGGTTTGGTCAGACAGTGGTACATTATCCCATTTTTCAGCAGGGAAAGTGCTCCAAGCCTGAGTCATTTGACCACCCCAGAAACCTGTCCAAGCTAGTCCTGAAATCATAAAGAAAACCATACCTAGTGATAGATAGAAACCTAAGCTCGAGTGCAAGTCTCGCCACAAAATACGCTTACCTGATCTAAATCTGGGCCAAAGTGTTCCATAAATACCTTGCTTATTGCGAGGCGACCATAAGTAAAGCCCTGTAATAATAAGCAGTATTGCAAGGCCAGCAGCTATTTCTATTAAGCGATCACCAGCGGTGCCTAGCAAAAAAGTGCCATGGATATCATTAGCAATATAGTTTGATGATTTTGTGGGGTCTACATCTTCAAGTATCTCACCTGTGTAAGGGTTAACACCAACAAGTAAATCTTTGCCTTCTGAGGTAGTGATTGAAATTTGGGTACTACGATTGGCTCCCCTTGGTGGAATTAGCTCGCTGACTTCGGCTTCGGGATAGGCATTTCTTACTGCCTCGAGCTGAGCCTCAGCAGTAACAGTCTTCTCCCCCGGCTCAACAAACAGCACATTTTTAAATTGCCAACCATCAAGTTGGTTGTGAAAAACCATAACTAAGCCCGTTAAGGAAAGCATGATTATAAAAGGAATAACAAATACACCAGAGTAAAAGTGCCATCTCCAAGTAGCTAAATAAAACTTATTACTTGTTTTGGGGTCTGCCGGATTTTGTGTTTCTTTAGAAGTATTCATAATTTTCCTCTCTCTTGATAAAAATTTGATTTTTCAACCTGTTCCCAAGCTCTGCTTGGGAATATATATCTTGGATGCCCTGCATCCTTAACATATAGAACATAAAATGCTTTATTGTGCTGTCCTAAAGAGAAATCTAGAAACGAATTCTTAATTAAATTAAAAAAGTATTTTATCAATTTGGGTGAACCTCAAATCCAAATCCTCAAGTCCCAGCTAAACCAAAAAACTTTCTTGTAGTAGGAATACGTTTCAATAAAAGTTGCTCAGTTAACCATAGGACAATTAGAGAAGCACCTACTAGAGGAAAGAAAACAGCTAAAACAAGAGTAATAATAGCAATACCTCTGGGGATTGCCACACCTTTAGGCATAGCTGGTGCTCCAAGCTTACCGACATTTTCAGGGCGACGCTTCCACCACATAATAAATCCAGATATGGAAAGAAGACCTATGCCAATAGCAGTTAAGCCAGTAATAATAAAGTTGATCCAACCAAAAAGCTCTCCTTGGTGCAAACGTATCCCTATGGTCACAACCTGAGATAAAAATGGCCTGTCTTTCCAACTTAGTTCACGAAAAACCTCACCAGTGACTGGGTTTATATGTATACTTTTTTGAGCACTTGGTTTATTGGGCAACTCACTATTTATGCCATAGCTATGTCCCAGCTTTTTAGGCATGCTGATGCTGTATGAACTTGGCAAGTCTAAACCTTTAGCAATAGCATTAACTTCTGCTAATGAAAGACCCGCTTGGCCTGCAGCTAAAGTAGCTCCTGTATCTAAGGTAGCACCACGAAGTGCTGGTGGAGTGCCTTGTTCTGTGGACTTACGTAGTTGTGAAAAAGCCCCGCCCCATACATCAGACCATTGCAAACCTGTGAAAAGCAGAATAACTGCAAAAATGGTAACGTAAACACCTATAACAGAGTGAAAGTCTTTCCAAAAAGTGCGACCACCTTCATGTACTCTTATTAAGAAAGTACCCCACATGGTAAACTTAGGCCGTGGCCACCACAAAAATAAGCCTGAAATAAGAAGAATCACCATCCAAGAAGCTGTTAGTTCTACTATGGTAGTTCCAAAACGCTCCATAAGAAGCTCACCATGAAGTTTACGAATCTTTCTAAAAATCATTTGATCACGTACATGACTGCCAAGTACCTCACCACTGTAAGGATTGACATAAACATAAGTACGACCATCAGGTGTATTTAGTTCGATTTTGGCACTTTCATTGGGAGCTTGGCTTGGGGTGAATGCTCGAGCTGTAGATTCAGGAATAGCAGCCAAAGCAATAGCGAGTTGCTCATCTTCAGTAAGCATAGTTCCTTGTGGAGTTACGTTGTACAAGCTTTTATAAATTGCAGGTTCCACCTGTGGCCTAAATAAATAAATAATTCCCGTAACAACAAGAAAAAGGACTATAGGAATAGTAAGAAAACCAGCGTAAAAGTGCCAACGCCAAATAGAGTTGTAAAGTTTACGAGATTTAGTGTACTCATTCAAACTCTCAGTTGTTTCAGTAGTTTGATTTGATTCCATTAATTAATCTCTCCTTAAATTTTTTAGTTAAGAGTAGCTGCCCACAAGTAGAGCTTGATAACAAACCCTAAACTAGTAGCACTTACAAGTTTTAGTAAGTCCTAGAAAAAGTAATGTACTGTCAAGTCTATTTATGATAGAGGACTCTAGAAAGCTATAGCAGCAATTTCATTTTTATTATGAAATAATAAAGGGGCGTATTTGATTGGGCTATAGTTCAGGCTTTATTGTTTAGAGCTATGGCTCATCTTTTTGATCTATATCTTCCTCACTTCCATCATCAGAATCAAAACTGTCATCAGTTTCAGAATCTTGCTCAGGTGACTCGGCATCTTCTTCAGCTCCAGCTTCAGCCTCAGAGCTTTCTTCTGTTTCAGCTTCAGTTGACTCGCTATCCTCTTGAGGTTCATCCTCAAGAATTTCATCAGACTGAGTAGCCTCAGTAGCCTCTTCAGGTTCTGTTTCCACTTCAGTCCCAACTTCAGATACAGCCTCAGCTTCTACTTCTGTTTCAGAGTCCTCTTCAGAAACTTCTTCTGTTTCAGCTTCAGTTGATTCAGTGTCCTCTTCAGCTTCTGCCTCTACTTCAGCTTCAGAGTCCTCCTCGGAGCTTTCTTCCATACTCATGTCATCCATAGATTCCATGTCATGACCTTCCATGCTCATTTGGTCTTCTTCAGCATCAACTACATTCACTACCAAAGTAGCACTTACTGATTTAGTTCTATAGGTATAGTAATTATGATTATTGCTTAGTAATTTAACTCGAATCTCATTTTCACCTTCACGAAAAAGGTTGCCACTAAGATTATACCAAGGAGTATAGGACCTAGCTATCACTGTGCCATTTACAAAAATTTGCGCATAGCCTTTACCATTAACATGTAGTGCACCAGGGTTAGCAGCGGAAAAGGCAAATCCAGTAGGCTGAATGTGAATATTATAGCCACCTAAGGTATCCTCATAAGCACTAAGCTCTACTGACATTTCTTCATCTGCGTTAATAGTACCGTGCAAACCTACTTCAACAGTAACAGTATCCTCAACTAGCTCACCATTATAGGTATAGGGGCTGTGGTCATTACTATTTAAACTAATTTTTATTTCATGCTCACCCTCGGACAAAATATTGCCTAGGTGAAAGCTGGTGCCGTAAACTCGAGCTATTTTCTCACCATCAATATAAATATGAGCATGACCTTCACCATCAACATGTTGCTTTCCAGCATTTTCAGGGGTAAAAGTAAGTCCATTTACTATTAATTGAATGCTGTAACCACTAAAAATATCTTTGTAAACATTTAGCTTCACATTCATTTCCTGCGAGGCTTCCACTGGGTCATGGTGCATTTCCATGCCCATTGGCATATCCATACTATGCCCCATGCCCTCAGCTGAGGGACTTTCAACTTCTGTTTCTGCTGTCGTATTTACCTCTTCGACTTGCTCTTCTTGGTCAGCTTCTTGGGCTATAAGATAGGGCAAAGCCAAAATAGTTAAACACAACAAACCTTTTAGTAGTTTCATAAAGGTTTCCATCTCCTTAGTGAATTAGCGCAATGCATACACTCTATAACCACATGCGCAGCAGTCATTCTATTAATTTAGAGTGAGTGTTTTTAATGACTTAAAACTAACAAAGCCAGTCAAAACAAATTTTTTGGGCTAAATCTTATGCTAAAGGAGATAAAGGTGGTGCTCGACTGCGTGCTGAGTAGTTGGGTGCATATTTAAATATCCTACTCACAAATATAATAAGAGCAGCTGCTAGCACCTGAAAGCTGCTTACCACTACAATATTTGGCATAGTGGCTGCTAAAATAGCTGCAATATCGTGATTGTGTTGGTGGGATTCTTCTGGATGATTATGGGCGAAGTTATGAGAGGATATAAAAGGTAAAGCAAAAAGTGCTAAAGTCAGCATCAAAGCAGAGAAAGTACTGAACCAAATTCTAAAACAAAATCTTAAAGGTACTTTCATCATCAAGCTTCAAATAAACTTCCTCATACGCTTAAACTTCTCATAATTACACTTTTCTAAATTAGGTTCTTACCTAGTCAAGTCTCATTGTCAATTAGGTTGATGAGTAAAAGATGTGAACTCGATGATAGCTCTAGGGTTTGTCAGGCTATTATCAATTTCATGAAGGATAAATCTCATGAGATAATATATAGCAATGAACACGAATATCCTTTTTGTTTGTACAGGAAATATCTGTCGCTCACCAACTGCTGAGGGAGTGTTTCGGAATTTAGTTGAGTCCAACAATTTAAATCGTAAAATCAAAATTGATTCAGCAGGAACCCATAATTACCATGTAGGCGAACCTCCAGATGAGCGCTCACAACAAGCAGCTAAAAAGCGTGGCATTGACTTATCAAAGCAAAGGGCACGCCAGCTCACTGTTGAGGACTTTGAAAAATTTGACTACTTATTGGTAATGGATCACAGTAATTATTTATGGGCAAATCAGATTTGCCCTAGTGAACACAGAAACAAACTGAAATACTTTCTAGAGTTTGCTCCAGCATTAAACAGAAAGGACGTCCCTGACCCTTACTATGGTGGCAAGCGTGGCTTTGAAGAAGTACTCGATATGATTGAGGAGGCTTCACAGGGATTGCTCGAGCATCTGCAAAACACTCGAAATCTAAGGTAGTCCTATTATATGTCGAAGATTTAAATGTGAGTGGAATGGTAAGGAACCATAAGCTTGCAAGAGCTATTTCAGATGCTGGTTTTGGCATGTTTAGAGAAATGCTTGAATATAAAGCACGTCTAAACAATAAGCAGGTTGTTATTATTGATAGATTTTACCCTTCTAGTAAGACTTGCTCACAGTGTGGAGTAATTAAAGGCGAATTAATCTTATCTGACAGGAATTTACATGTAAGTGTGGTTTAAGTATAGATAGGGATTTAAACGCAGCAATTAATATTTTAAACTATGGTCGCCACAGGCTTGAGGGAGACCTTAAACGCACGAAAGAGGCAAGTAAGACACAACCTAGCTGTGCCTTGCCGTTGACAGCGTGAATAAGTATGAGAAAACTACAGATTTTTGTAGATGGTATCAGACTTTTACAAGCGGCACTATCAATTTTCTATACTTTTAGCTGGATTCTTTAATAAATCATATGGCTAGCTTTCATCAGCATAAATGTATTTATGCCAAGCATATTCTTGTACTTTATGAAAGCTGCGCACATTGTCACGAAAGCTTGTCCAGTTTTCATAAACCTTAGCGTATGAGGGATTAGCATCTACCTCTTCTTGATGAATTTCATCCATAAAGCCTTCTAAAGCCATAAGAACTTCATCAGGGAAGGTGCGCATTTGTACTCCAGCATCAGCAAGTCGCTCAAAAGCCTCACTATTTTTAGCATCATAATCAGCAGTCATTTGTAGGTTGGCTCGAGCTGCCGCTGTCTGGATAGCAACCTGTATATCATTAGGTAGAGCATTGTATTCATCTAGGTTAATATATACACCTAAAGCTGCACCGGGTTCGTGCCAGCCGGGGGAATAGTAGTACTCAGCAGCAGTATGGAAGCCTAGCTTTTCATCATCATAAGGACCAACCCACTCAGTAGCGTCAATGGTATTGCGCTCTAGAGCCAAGAATATGTCACCTCCAGGTAGAACTTGTACATTTACACCTGCTCGAGTCATCACCTTTCCACCCAAACCAGGAATACGCATTTTTAATCCTTGTAAGTCCTCTACAGAGTTAATTTCCTTATGAAACCATCCCCCCATTTGTACACCAGTATTCCCAGCCAAGAAAGCAATCATGCTATCAACTTCATTAAGCTCATTCCATAATTCTTGACCACCACCAGAATAAATCCAAGAGTTATGCTGACCCACATTAAGTCCAAAAGGAACAGTAGTGAAGAAGCCCTGGGCAGAATTCTTGCCTACATAATAATAAGAAGCCGTATGACCCATAGCAAAAGCACCGCTGGAAACAGCGTCATAAACTTCTAATCCACCGACTTGTGCACCTGCTGGATAAACTTCAACTTCAACATCCCCAGCAGTCATTTCATTTAAGTACTCAGCAAAGTTTGTAGGCCCACCAAAGATAGTGTCTAATCCTGTCGGCCAAGATGTGACCATTTCAAAGGATATTTTGTCACGACCTTGTGAAAATACATGAGGTGAAAGAGCTGCACTAGCAGCAACGGTTACTCCAGCTTTTTTGAGAAACTCTCTACGTTTCATAATGATACCTCCAAAGTTTGTGGCCTTTTAAACCTTTATTTAGTATAAGCAAGCATAAATTAGAATTGCAATAATTAAAAGGATTTGATTATGCATAATGTAGCAAAATTTTTCTTAGGTTTCTCTCGAGGCATTGATGTTATTACTACTACCATTGGTAAAGTTGTACTTTGGCTAACACTTTTTATGGTGTTAGTTGGTGCTTACAATGTAATTGCTCGCTATTTAGGGCGTTATCTTGGCTCGGCTATAAGCCCTGACAGTATTTTTTACACTTTGCAACGCTACTCCTTTGAATTACAAACCTATGCTTATGATTTAGTTTTTCTACTTGGTGCTGCTTATGTAATGCAACAAAACGGCCATGTACGTGTGGATATACTTTTCTCTAGATTAGGGGCAAAAACTAAAGCCTTCATTGATATCTTTGGGGCCATCTTTTTTCTAATTCCTTTTTGCTCTTTAAGCATATTTCTTTCTAAACAATACGTGGCTAAGTCTTGGGCAAGTTTGGAACAAAGCCCTAACCCCGGTGGCTTGCCCCGTTATCCTATAAAGACAGTAATCATTGTTGCGTTTGCCCTATTAATCCTACAAGCTATTAGTGAAACTATTAAAAACATTGCTTTTATTAGCGGACATCCTAACTCACGTAGTATGCACTCCTTAGATGCAAAGCGAGAACACTGATGCTAAGATTCGGTATACCAATTTTATTTACGGTATCTTTATTTTTAACTTTATACTTCCTGAGTGCGCCTTTAGCTCTTTATATGTTTGCTTCTGCTATATTACTATTGTCTATAGGTTATCCAGTTGCTTTTAGCCTAGGAGGAGTGGCCTTTCTATTCACACTTTTAGGTAGTGATCTATTTCCTAATGTTATTGGTTTAGATATATTTCCTTGGGAACCAGTATTTAAACTAACACGTCTAAAGATACTACCACAGCGTATTTTCGGCAACATAATGGACCCTGCTACAGCTTACACGTTAGTAGCAGTACCCTTTTTTGTGTTTATGGGTGTAATGCTTGAGAAATCAGGTTTGGCTGAAGAGCTTTTAGAAACTATGGGCATTCTCTTTGGGCGTTTGCGTGGTGGCCTTGCTATTTCAGTAGTGGTAGTAGGGGCTCTCTTAGCCGCCTCTACAGGAGTAGTAGGAGCCTCGGTAGTAACAATGGGGGTGTTAGCATTGCCAGTTATGCTCAAATATAACTATGACAAAGGGCTGGCAACTGGAGTTATTTCTGCTTCTGGTACTCTAGGGCAAATAATACCCCCTAGCATTATCTTGGTTATTCTGGGGGATCAAATTGGAGTTTCTGTAGGAGCGCTTTTTTTAGGTTCTTTCATCCCAGGTTTTTTGCTAGCAGGGCTTTTTATAATATGGATTATAATTTTAGCTATAATTAGGCCAGACAGCGCCCCTGCTTTGCCTTTAGAAGATAGAAATATAAGCGCAGTTTTGCTATTTATCAAAGTTTGCAAAAGTTTATTTCCTCCCTTATTCCTGATCTTACTTGTTTTAGGAACTATTTTTTTCGGCATAGCTACACCTACTGAAGCAGGAGCAATGGGCGCACTAGGTGCTAGCTTGCTTGCGCTTATCAATCGTAAGCTGGTTTTTCAAAATTTACTTAAGGTGATGGAACAGACTCTACAGCTGACCAGTATGGTCTTTATTATTCTGGTTGGAGCAACTACTTTTAGTATGGTCTTTACTGCCCTAAAAGGTGATAGGATTGTACAAAATTTCTTAGTTAATTTACCTAACCTACCTTTCCTAAGTCCAGAAGAATTTCCTGCTGCCAGCTTTTTGCTATTCTCTATGCTAATTATTTTTTTGCTTGGTTTTTTCATAGACTTTATAGAGATAACTTTTATTGTTGTGCCACTCTTAGCTCCAATAGCGGTAAAGGGTTTTGGGTTAGATCCTTTGTGGTTTGGTGTTATTATTGCTATGAACTTACAAGCTTCCTTTCTAACACCACCTTTTGGTTTTGCATTATTTTATTTAAAAGGTGTTGCACCACCAGAAGTGGAGACTATAGACATCTATAAGGGTATTGTTCCTTTTATTGTTACTCAACTTATTGCCCTTGCCATTATTGTCAAATGGCCACGGTTTGTGCTCTGGTTACCCGAAGTTGCAGGAAGGGTTAGTGGTGGGGGCTAGAGTATTAATATAGAAAGCACGAAAGATGAGTTATGGTAATCTTATATGATTTATGGCATTCAAGGTCAACATGCCCCTTCATGGCAAGGTGTAACTTGGTTTAGTCTGCCTAACGGACAACATTCACTAGATGTTAAGGATTTGCTGGGAAAAGTTATCTACTTATACTGCTTTCAGTCGTGGTGTCCAGGGTGTCATGCTCATGGCTTTCCTTTGCTAGGAAGTATGGTAGAGGCTTTCAAAAATAGTGATGATGTAATTTTTGTAACTATACAAACAGTTTTTGAAGGTTTTGACACTAACACGCTCGAGGAAGCCAAGAAGGTCGTTAGTCAAAACAAATTGGATATTCCTGCTGGTCATGAAGCAGGGATGCAGAATTCTGGCTCGCAAGTTATGCAACGCTATCGTAGTGGGGGCACGCCTTGGACGGTGGTTATCGATAAGAAAGGTGTTGTGCGTTACAATCACTTTCAGGCTAGTTCTGCAGCTATGAAAGAACTTATTGAGAGTTTAAGTTAGCCTAGTCACTGAATTACTAAAACTTTAGCCAAGCAGTTGGTTAGAGTCGGGTACAAGTTGTAGTTAGTGAGTTTATTCACTATATTACAAGCTTGTGAATTTTTTATTGAGTCGACTGCCGAAAAAATCGATCTCCAATCCCCACAGAACTACTATGATTTTGTGTTAAGCTACCTCAGTTATGTCCAAAGTGACCGCTAGCCACTTACCCACCCCAAAACGAAGTATTGACTTTATAAAACCTCGCCAATACCTGCTCTTCAGCATAAGCGTTAGCCTAATAGCCTTAATCATTGCTATTCCTGTGATAGTAGTTGTAGGACATATTTTCATACCTACTAGTGAAACATGGCAACACCTAGTTGCAACAGTATTATCAGACTACATTAAAAATTCCCTCATTTTGATGGTAGGGGTCGGTCTTGGAGTGTTTATTATTGGTGTGAGTACTGCATGGCTAGTAAGCATGTGTCAATTTCCCGCTAAAAAATTTTTCTCCTGGGCACTACTCTTGCCTATGGCAATACCTGCTTACATCTTAGCTTATGTTTATACTGACTTTCTGCAATACAGTGGCCCAATACAAACAACCTTGCGTGAGTGGTTTGAGTGGAGTAGTAAACGCGACTATTGGTTCCCTGAAATCCGCTCGCGTGGAGGGGCAATTGTTGTACTTACTTTAGCACTTTATCCTTATGTTTATATGCTCTCAAGAGCCATATTCCTAGAACAATCAGCCTCTATTTTAGAGGCTAGCCGTAGCCTTGGTCGAGGAGCTTATGCAAGCTTTTTTCACATTTCACTACCTCTTGCTCGTCCGGCTATAGTAGCGGGAGTAGCACTTGCCTTAATGGAAACCTTAGGTGACTTTGGCACCGTAGACTACTTTAGCGTACCCACATTCACTACTGGAATCTATAGAGCCTGGTTTGGTATGGGTGAAAAAGTAGTAGCAGCTCAGTTATCAACTTATCTGCTGTTTTTTGTGCTCGTGCTCATAACTGTCGAAAGGTTCTCCAGAAGGCGTAGCAAATTTCAAAAGCAGCCTAGCTCGAGCCGCTACCGCAGATTACCTAGCTACCACCTAAAACCTTGGCAAAAAGGCTTGACTTTAACTCTCTGTAGTCTAGCACTACTTTTTGGGTTTTTACTGCCAGCAGGGCTCTTGTTAGAAATGGTCTTAACCAATGCTAGCCGTAGCTTTCACCCTAGCACTTGGTTATATGCTCGCAATAGCTTAAGCCTAGCAAGTATAACAGCAGTTTTAGCCGTTCTTATATCGCTAATACTTGTTTATAGTGTCAGGCTAAACCCTAATAGCTGGAATAGGATCATCACCCGTATCGCTGCTATAGGCTATGCTGTGCCTGGCTCAGTAATTGCTGTAGGGATACTTATGACTCTTGGTTTTGTTGACAACTCTTTTGCTGGCTGGCTCGAGCAAAACTTTTGCTTGAAAATTGGGCTATTTTTAGGTGGCAGTGCAGTTGGACTTATCTTTGCTTATTTAACGCGCTTCTTAGCAGTCTCACACGGGGGCATTGAAGCTAGCTTAGCCAAAATAACTACCAACATGGATGATGCTGCTAGAAACTTTGGCTATAGAGCACTAAGCATATTATTTAAAGTTCATGTACCTATGCTTAGGGGCAGCTTACTAACTGCAAGTCTTTTAGTGTTTGTAGATGTAATGAAAGAACTCCCTGCCACTCTTATAGTACGCCCTTTTAACTTTGACACCTTAGCAGTACGGGTATACCGCCTTGCCAGTGATGAAAGGCTTATTGAAGCTTCAGGAGGTGCTTTGGCTATTGTGGTAGCTGGTTTAGTACCAGTTATTTTATTAAGCCTAGCCATTGCACGCTCGAGAAACCAAAGTTAAGCACTTTTATAATACTGTGCTACCTTATCCCAGTTAACCAAATTCCAAAAGGCAGCAATATAATCAGGGCGACGATTTTGGTAGCTAAGATAATAGGCATGTTCCCATACATCAAGGCCTAAAATAGGCTTTTTTCCTTCCATCAAAGGGTTATCTTGATTAGGACTACTTGTTACCTCAAGCTTACCACCATTTACAACTAGCCACGCCCAGCCAGAGCCAAAACGTGTGGCAGCAGCATTAGAAAACTCCTCTTTAAATTTTTCAAAGCTGCTGAAAGCACTGTTAATAGCTTCAGCAAGTTCACCACTGGGTTCACCACCACCACCATCTGGACTCATAACTTGCCAGAAAAGGTTGTGATTAGCGTAGCCACCTCCATTATTACGTACTGCTGCTGAGAGGCTATCCGCACCCTTAGCAAGAATGTCTTCAACACTCATATTCTCCATATCAGTACCTTTTACAGCTGCTGCTAGTTTACTAGCATAACCTGCATGGTGCTTGCCGTGGTGAATTTCCATAGTTCGAGCATCAATATGCGGCTCTAAAGCGCTGTGTGCATATGGTAAATCTGGTAAAGGGAAAGCCATTATATCCTCCTAAAGTGTGGGGCGAGTCTAATTTACCCCTAAAATCTATGGGGTATCTTAACAAGAGGTTACTCGAGTAAAGTGCTAACAAGCTTACAAACAGGTACAGATTTTCTTAATACAAACATTCTACAATTCCCTTACTTTCTCATAAGCAACTAGCTTCAGGGGCTGTTTAGAGTTGTTCTAAAATGCTAACAATGGGTTAAAGTTGAACATTTGAGTTGCAAAAACTTTATTACAATTTTTGGGAGCAACTAATTTCACAGTCTACCAAGGATGTTCTTTACCCTCCCACGTCCAGAATCGACCTGTATGCTCCATTTTCAAAGAGGAAATTAATTTGAGAAGTCCTGCTGCACTTTCCTCCGCAGAGATATCGGCGTTTGTTCCACCCATATCAGTTCGCACCCAACCTGGATGTACGGGGCACACAATTATCCCATCCTCTTTCAATTCTAGTGCTAACACCTGCATGGCTTTATTTACAGCAGCCTTGGAACTGCGATAGGCAAAAAAACCTTTACTCTTACGGTTCAGTGAACCCATTTGACTAGACAGGGTAATCACACGGGGATAAGCTGATTTGTTGAGATTATTTCTCATAGATACAGTAATGCGGAATGGTGCAAGTGTATTGACCTGAAAAGCAACAAGCCAATCATCATAATCTATTGATTCTAAACTCTGATTCAACTCACCCATTTTACCAGCGTTGTTTATAAGTACGTCTATGGATCGATTACCAAGTTTGCTCACTAAAGCTGAAATAGAAGCTTGACTTGTGACTTCAAGTAATTGTATTTCTAGTCTGGAATTATCTGAAAGGGCATTCAATTCTGTAGCTTTATCAAGATCACGGCAAGTTGCAATGACGTGGTTACCGACGTTGAGAAAGCACTTTACTAGCTCAAATCCGATTCCACGATTGGCACCTGTGATCAGGATTGTTTCCATTAAGAAATTTGTCCGCTAGAAAGGTTTTCCGAGGCTACCTAACGGCTTTAAGCTCAGGGGCACTCACTTCTGCGCACTTCCCATTTAATTAAGCTCCATACTTGATTTGGCCACTCGTGTGAGCATCCCGCTGCAACGCAAAGTTAGACAAAATGCTTTGTGGTGGTCACTGTAATTCATCACATTCAACATTTTCACTTTGATAAAGGATGTAGTTTTAGTCCTGCTACCATTTTAAAATCCTGAGCGTTAAAAGTGATGAGTGTGAGGCTATTAGCAACACTTGTTGCTGCAATAATGGCATCAGGCATTAAGAATAGGATTGTTTGCTTGTCCACTTTTGTAAACAAGCTTGCCTACTTTATCTGCCACACGCTTATCTAGCTCAAAATTAACAAATCGAGACAACAATTTTTGCGTAATGTAATGTTCACGCGGATGTGCCCCTGCTTGAATCTCACACCGAGTCATTATTGAAATATCTAAACGACTGTTTTTACTCAAACCTCGCAAAAGTTTTACTGTACTTTTCTGCCCACGCAAGTGACGAATAAGCAAGCCAGTACCTACTAAGTAGATCACTAAATAACTACCAACCTTGTCTAATGATATCTGAGCCCCAACAACTATAGATTAGAATTATAATATTGAGGATTCCCAGTAACTTCTTCTCCCAACCATTCAGGGCACTCGAAAACCTCACTTTCATCAGAAAGCTCTATTTCAGCAATAACAAGCCCCGTGTGTGCACCATGAAACTCATCTATTTCCCAAAGGTGACCTTCATAGTTTAGCTTATAACGTGTTTTTTCAATAATTGGCTCTTTGCAAAGCTTAAGCAAGATCTCAGCATCCACTAGTGGAATCTCATATTCAAATTCTAGCCTCGAGTAATTCTCTACTTTACCTTTAATAGTTAGAAAAGCTCCCTCCAGCGAAGAGCGTACTCGAACCACACGCTTAGGGTGCTTAGAAAGATATCCCTGCTTATAAAGCGTGCCTGCTTCTTTAGGCCACTTCTCTGCAATAACTAAAAATTTGCGCTCAATCTCTGTAGCCATTTATTTCAGTACCTTATGCTTTAAAAGCTGCTACAGCCAAGCAAAGCCATGCTAGGATAAAAGATGCCCCACCAAATGGTGTAATAGCACCCAACCAACTAATTTTTGTAAAGCAAAGCAAGTACAAACTGCCTGAAAAAAGGATGATGCCTATAAACATTAACCATCCTGACCATTGCACCAAAGTTGATTTTGGAATCTCTGAGGAGACAAAAGCCACTGCAAACAAACCCAAAGCATGAAAAAAGTGATATAGTGTTCCGGTACGAAATGTTGCCATTAAATCTTCCGAAAGATGCTCCTTTAGCATATGTGCACCAAAAGCACCCAAGATTACTGCTAATGCACAGTTAATGCTGCTGAGCACCATAAATAACCTAGTAGTATGTTCCATGTTATTCTATCTTAATCTAACAAGAAGAACAAAGGCAACAATCGATTTTTTCAAAGTAATCATGCGAAATTACACATGACTGCCAGAAATAGTGCATTTAGAAAAGTACTTAGACAATCTACTCTATACTTTACTATTTACCTACATGGACAGTTTCGATGTAGTCTGTCATCTTAGCAAAAGCTTGTTCCCAACCATCGTTTGCACCTTTACCTGCTGGCACACCTGCATGCGTCATAGTCATTTTGGTACGCCCACCGAGGTCCTCCAACAGTATGGTGACTTCAGTGGTCGCGGGATAACCGTCAGGCATACCAACGGCAGACGAGGAAACCACATTGCCATTTTCATCAGCTGGGCTATCAGTGTAGATAAGACGCTTGTTCGGGACAACTTCCTTGTACTCACCTGTTGACCACATTTTCATGTTGCCATCAGGAGATTCCATGCAAAACAAGTGCTTGCCACCAACGCGCACATCCATTTCAGCTATAGGTACAGTGAAACCTGTTGGACCATACCACTTTTTGAAATGTTCAGGCTGTACCCACATTTGCCAGATAAGTTCTAAGGGTGCCTCGAAAGTACGTTCAATCACAATAGCATCCTTAGAAATAGTGCTACTCATTGTTTCTCTCCATCAAGCCCTAACAGCTCAGCTCTTTCTTGCATTGCTTTAAGAACAAAATCTACATGCTCCCAAAGTTCAACACCTAGCTCCTCTGCTCCTTGTTTGACATCATCACGGTTTACTCCTTTAGCAAAAGCTTTATCCTTAAACTTTTTCTTCAAACTCTTTAAGGTCTGGTTCGCAATATTCTTATCAGGACGAACAAGCACAGCAGCAGTGATAAGCCCTGTAATTTCATCGCAAGCATATAATGTTTTAGCCAAGAGGCTCTTTCTAGGTACATTCGAATAATTAGCATGTCCTAGAATTGCTTCTAGAACATCTTCAGGATAACCTTGCTCTCGCAAATAGGCTACACCAGTAAAAGGATGCCCTGTTTGTTTTAGGGTGTCATACTCAGGGTGCTTTTCATAATCAAAATCGTGCAAGAGTGCAGTTATAGACCACTTTAACTTATCTTTACCAAATTTCTTACTGTAAGCTACAGTAGCAGCTTCTACTGCTAACATGTGCTTACGTAAACTATCATAAGTAGTCCATTGGGTCATTAGTTCAAAAGCAACATCACGTGAAAACTCCATAGCTTACTCTAACTCATATAGGCTACATTAGTTTATGTGGAAATAGAAGAGTTAAAACGCAAAAAAGAGAAGCAAAGAGTTAAAACTTTGCTTACACAAGAGTTAGCAGAAAAGTCAAACCACTATAAAGAAGCTATTTTAAAAGATGAGGCTACTGATGCAGAATATGAAGCCTTTATTATATACAACCGAGAGGTACTACGTCGTATTTGGGAAGTCGATGTTGAGTTTTATGCACCTTATGAGTAATCAGAATATTGACAACTCAACTAAAAAAGCTATTTGCATTAATACTTTCAATCAAATATTAAAATCCCTAGGTTTATCCTTATTAATCAGCTTAACACTTACTATAAGTGCTAAGAGTCCTAATAAAATTGTTGTAACTCCATATTTTTTAGATGACCCCCTTACTATAAAAGGAGTAGCTAATGGGAACTACAAGGCAAGCAGGCGCTTTAATAGTTATTGCAGTGGATTTGTTGCTAGGCAGGCAAACGCCTATTTAGAAATTACAGAGGGTTTTAAGTTCTTACGAATCTATACTAAGAGCCATAATGATACTACTTTGGTAGTGGAAAACGACAGCACTGGAGAAGTATTTTGCAATGATAATGCTAAAGGCATTAACCCTGAAGTTAAACTCACTCCTTGGCCTGCAGGCAAATACAGTATCTATGTAGGTCGCAGTCAAAAAAATTTTATAGCAAATTTTGAGCTTCTTATTACTGAATTTCAAAGCCATCTTGAAGACTTTGCTTTAATAGATGAAGACTCTCACCTTATCAACATAGCTCCTGGATTCAACCCTGATCCTTATACCTTGCCTTTTGAAGCAGGAGGGGGAAATCTAGCAAGCTCTTTGGGATTTGCTTGTAAGGGTTATATTGCTGATAAGCCAGATCACTCTATTAAACTGACAGAATTTTTTGAATACCTAAGGATTTATGTTGAAAGTAAAGAAGATACCACTTTGATGATGGTTTCGCGCCTCACTAATAGAAGCTACTGTAATGATGATACTAAGAATTTCAATCCAGCTCTTAGTCATGAACGTATGCCTGCAGGAATATATGATATCTATGTAGGTATGCATAAACCTGACCAAAGAGCTCCTTACACTCTTTACATAAGCCAGAAACAACCTTAAATCATCTATACCATTTTCAAATAGTGCCTAAGTAACTGTTAATGCAATCCTTTGTTTTAAGGCTTCATACATTAAGAGAGCGCCTGAGGTTGCGACATTTAGGCTATCAATTATTCCTAGCATAGGGATGTTAGTGGTAACCTCAGCGCTTTCTAGCCACAGCTTGCTAAGCCCTTGATCCTCTGCACCAAGGGCAATAACAATGGGCTCCTTATAATTTATCTTCCAGTAGGGCAATTTTGCTTGTGGCGAAGTGGCAATTATCTTTATGTCGTAATTTTTTAGCCATGGTATTAAAGTAGAAGTGTCTAGCTGCAGGGTTGGCTGGCTAAATAGGCAACCCATACTCGAGCGAATAACATTAGGGTTGTAAAGATCAGTTCCTTTGCCTGTTAAAAACACTGCATCAACGTTCGTTGCGTTTGCTGTGCGTAGCAAGGCACCTAAATTTCCGGGCTTTTCTGCACCGTCTATGACTAATAATAATGGGTTCTTGGGCAAGGTTAGCTCGCTAAGTTTTTCCTCCTGCATTTTTGCTAGTGCTATTATTCCCTCAGATTTATTACGATAACTTAGTTTTTTAAAAGCAGCCAAAGAAAGATTTGTAGTAGGCAAGCGGATTGGTAAATTAATGCTTTTGTCAAAAACTTCTAAACAAATAAAAATTTCTTCAATAGCTATTTCTGCCTTTAAAGCATTAACTATTTCTTTTTTTCCCTCAATTAAGTACTGCTTTTTTAATTCACGATAACGGCGTTCTTTTAAGCGAGCTAAGGATTTTACAGCTTTATTTTGTGGGCTCTCAATATGGTAAGGCACTGCTTATTAGAGATTATTATCTGTGAAAACGTTCAATCTTAGAGCGATTTATGAGTCCTAGTCGACTACTGCTTAAGGTTTGGAGCCAGTCTTCTAACACCCTTTCTGGTAGGGGCGCTAGTACTGTAAGAGTCGCAAATTGCATCCTCAAGCTACGCACGTAAGATGCTTGTGCAATTATTTCTTCTCTGGGAGCAAAAGGCCGGGCAATGTTTGGGGCATTGGGGTAAACCAAGAGAGCTAGAATGTTTATACCGTCCCAAGCAGTTAGGCGCAAAGCCGGTCTGTTGCCTATTCGGCTACGCTCGAGCTTTATAGGTATAAAGCCTGTTGGCAAAGAGTTCCCTTCCAAAAGACGCCTGGCAGCCATTAGTCGTGCTGGTGTTAGGTTTCGAGAATTTTGAGGAGACCTACTCTCTAAATTAGGATTAGCAGGTAAGGAACGTAAGTGTAAGTTATAGATATTTTCAAAATAACCTTGAGCTATTAACCTACCATCTTGAGCACGTTGCTCATAGGCAAGGCGCAAACCAGTTTCTTTATCTACAGTAAAGTACCAGTTAGGGCTTATATTATTTTTAGCAATAAGTTTAAGTGACCAAACTTCACGTTGTGCAACATTATTACCTTCTTCTAAAGTAATATCAAAATTTTCCTTGATAAGCTGCAAGTCTGCTCGAGCAGGTTGGCTAAAATAGGAGACTGGTTGAGTAGGAATGGCTCTTGGAGGGAAAAAAATGGTTTCCTGCGCCTCACCCACAATTCTATATTGCCTATGGGCTAACATTATCTTTTGCAAAATTTCTGTTATCTCATTGTATGCCCCTTCAGCAAAACTTTGGCTAGTTAGTGTTCCTAAACAAAATATGATAGCAAAAAGTTTAAGAAAAGACCAGCTTATTGGCTTTTCACTCATAATTTTCCTCCGTATAGGCAAGCACATCATCAAAAGCTGCTTGGTATTGTGCATAAAGATCATTAGGAGTAATAGCAGAGGGGTAAAAATAGTACACTATAAATACTAGTCCCAGAAAGAAGCTTGCTGTGGCAGGTAAAGCCCAGCGTAGCCATAGTAAGGGCACTCTTCTTCTTGCTATTTTAGCTTGCCTCACAGCCACTTTTATAGAATGGCAAATACTTTCATCATTGCTATCAATTTGTAAATAGCTAGAGATCTCATGTAGATCAGCTAATTTAGTTTGTAGTTTCCTATTTCGCTTAAGGGAGGCTTCAAATCTTTGCTTGAGCTTAGCGTCTAACTCATCATCCAAATAAGCATTTAAGTTTTTTTCTGTATCAATTAAGTAAGTATTGTAGAGTTTTTTCATAAAACAACCCCCTGCTTTTCTAAAATGTCTTTTAACATAGCTCTTGCTCGAGCAATACGACTCTTTACTGTACCATAACGAATTCTTAGAACCTCAGCTATTTCTTGGTAAGAAAGTTCAGAGAACTCCCTTAGTGATAGGGGAGTGCGAAATTTTTCTGGTAATTGATTAAGAGAGCATTCAATTACCCTTTGAACATAAGCTTGGTAAGCAGTGTCCTCAGGGTTCTGGCGAGCACTTGCCATTGCCTCATGAAGTGGCTCATGGTGCTTTTTAAGTTTGCCTACACGCTTGCAACGATGTATAACAATTTTGTGTATCCATGTTGAAAAGCTAGCCTGACCTCGAAAATTCTTTATTCCTTTATGGGCAGCTAAAAAGGCATCTTGTACTACATCTGCTGCCAGATCCTCACCTACTAAACGCCTAGCCACTGCATGTAGTTTGGGGGCATAAAGGTCAATAAGTGCTTCGAAAGCTTCGCTGTTACCATATTTTGCTGCTGCTACTAGTCTAGCATCATCATTACAATCAGTAGTACTGAGGGTTTCCGTTCCTAGAATGGTTTTGGCATTTGTTAGTGTATTTAGGGCAAGGATTAGTATCATGTTTTTATTCAGGCAACGTAGAGATGCGATTAATCGCGTCTCTACCACCATTTTTACACAGGGCCTATTCTATTTCAACCACAACTGCTGTAGCCGACGCTGTATAGGGGTGAAGGTAATTACCCTCATCATCAACGCTAAGGTCAGTGGTTTTATCAAAATTGAGAGCATGTATAAAGCCTAGATGCTTGCCTACTCGAGCATTTTCACCCACATGCACATGCCCAGTATAGGTATCATCATCAGCAGTTTCATCAGGAGCTTGGCCATCATCATGCAAAAGTCCGCGTGGACGCAAACGCTTGGTACGTACTATAACTCTTTGTAAATCATCAGTGTCAGGTTCAGTTAAACTAACGGTAGCAATATTATCTTCAGATCCAGCTATTAGTGGACCAGGAGTAACAGACCAACTGTTGACAGTAGCAGATTTACCTTGCGTTAGTTCGCCTGCTACATTAACTATGTGCCATTTACCCCCTACTCTTTCTGCATTAATCTCCAGCTCTCCCACAACATTAACAGGTTTTTTACCAATTTCTATGCGGGAACTGGGAGTAATTTCCATAATATAAGCATCACCAGTAATTCTTACCTCTACTGTGCCTGTAGCAGTTATAGGATCACCATTGGTAATTGTTACTTCTAGAATCTCACGTTCACGACGTATATTTTTATGGCGAATTGCTAAGCGACTTGGTGCAGTTTGTGCAGTTTCTATAACTCCAGAGGTACTGAGGTCAAGATCAAGGTTATCTTCATCTGCATTAGCTAGCAAAGCGTCACTAACGGCACCTAAAATTGCTTGCTCAGCACTGACTTTGTCTAGTGGGGTGCCACTATTAGGCTGTGAGCAAGCAATGACTAGCACTAAAAATAAGGTGATTCCAAAAACTTTTTGCATAATCTACCTCCAAGTAGATCTGAGGTTTTTAACCCTCAACTTTTTAGAGGCAAATCTGCAGAAAAAGTTCCCAACTTCTTATGTGAAAAAGCTTACTTTGCTTTAATAGTGTGGTGGAGGCGGCGGGAGTCGAACCCGCGTCCGCAAGCTCCTCAAGGAGGCTCCTACAAGCTTAGTCTTTGATTATTCTTTGCTACAAACAGGCTCAAAGACAAGGCACATTATTGGTAGCTCGAGCACCTTTTAATTTCACTCTTAGCCCAGTGCTAGAAGCTATAAGCTAGCCTACTTTAGGACATCCA
Source organism: Trueperaceae bacterium (assembly GCA_965224855.1). Lineage (GTDB taxonomy): Bacteria > Deinococcota > Deinococci > Deinococcales > Trueperaceae > CBDCVN01. The sequence goes on from CBDDAI010000002.1 coordinate 574,774, forward strand.
ACTAACGAGCCATAGGCAGGGCTTTTAGTAGATGTTGCTGCTAATTAAGCAGCAAGTGCATAAGGTTGATAACTGTTGCCAGTTAATGTTTTAGTGGATTGTTAACGAGGCCAACCACTATCCTCGGCTTGCAACCTCTCTATCAGTAACTCACGTCGAGACCAAATCGCCCCCGTGTAATGTTACTGCTTCATAGAGAAGAGATTAGCTTCTCTTAGGAATTTCATCGTGAAATTCACGATGAAGTTAGATTTTGGCACAAAACAGGTTTTGTTGCAAGTATTAATTTTTAAGAGTTTTCTTTGGTTACAAGATTTCTAATGAATTGGCTGTAATCATCTTTCATAGACAGCTCCATATCTATTTTGATTCGCCTTCTAGTAACAGAAACTAATTCTTTGGTTTGAGGATTCAAGGCCTCTTTTTGATAGTATTCCCAATAAACCCCTACACCACGTTTTTGCCAGTTAGGAAGGTCATTAAAATTAATCCCTGCTTGCTTATAAAGGAGTTCGTTTTTGTCACTAACTGAAAGCCTGTGTAGTTTTTTAGTGGCAGCTCGAGCTTCTTCCCCCTCTTTGCGTAATGTCCAGTAGCAGTATGCGTTTAGGGCATTTCTATTAGCATCTTCATGCCGCCAGCGAAAGTAGTCAACCACTAAATTAACAGTTGGTAATTGTGAGATTCGGCAATCAAAAGCAGCAATACTACCAAGTAAAAGTGAAAATTTTGCACTAGCTTCTCCAGCAAGAATTGAGTTAAATTTTCTTAGCTTACGAGCAAAATTATTTTCTTCTAGATGAAACAATAAAGATATTTCATCACTTTGGGTGTAACCATAGATTACGCGAAAACCGCAGTCCATTAAGTGCTCTATGGTAGCAACCATATAATCCCGAAACCTAGCATCGTAAGGGGCTTCGAACTTATGCACATCCTTAGTTAAGCGTGTGAAACTACGCCCATCTATTCTGGCTACCATAAAAATTTTTGGTAATACACATAAATCATGAGCAGTTTCAAAAACTCTAAGTTGTTTGTCAAGATCATCAAATTTCATTTATATAAGTTTTAGCAACTGTTTTGGGAAAAACTATGACATAAATTTTAAATACCCTCTAAGTTCCAAAATCTAATAAAATCATCTAACCAGCTTTGTGACTCACTAGCCGCCTTAAAATCGAGGCGCTGCCTTTGTTCAGCAGCCTGATTGCCACCAACCTGTGATCCTATAGAGGACTCAAGATGGTTACCCTGATAAGGTTTATCTATATAGTCAAAATTCTGAGCAAATTCACTCTCTGTCATATCATCTAGCTCTTCTTGAACAAAGACAAATGCACTAGAGATTTGCTCGAGCAACCAAGAAATTCCTTCTTGAACCACATCTATTGAGTTATCGCCAATAGCAACACAAAAGTTATTTTCTTTTTGAAAGATAAACTCTCTGGGTACACCATGATTAAGTAGCTCTCTCAAACTAGGTGTGCAAATCATTGTTACTGAACTTTGCGCACTTCCAAACATCGAAAAAACTATCACTAACATCAATAAATATTTCATCTAACTCTCCTATAAAAATAGCCTCTTTACCAGCTTGGTCTTAAGCAACCAAACTATTCTTGCAGCATAATGTCATCGATTTATAATTATGAATTTTTACCTAATAAGGCAATTTTGACTGCTTAGATAGTCTATTTTAAAGATCATCTAAGTGCCAAAATCTAATAAAATCATCTAACCAACTATTTTGCTCACTAGCAGCTTTTAGATCAAAGCGTCTTTTTTGTTGCTTAGCTTGCTGAGTATTAGTCTTTCCCAAGAAAAATTCTAAATGACTTTCTTCACCACTTTTAACCATATAATTGAAAGATCTTTTAAATTCCCCCTCTGTCAAATCGTCAAGTCCTTCTTGAACAATAACAAATGCATTGGCTACTTGCTCTAGTATCCAAGACATTCCTTCTTGAATTATGTGTGCTGAATTATCACTAATAGCAACACAATAGTTGGTACCTCTTTGAAATATAAACTCTCTAGGTATGCCATGATTAACAAGTTCTTGCAAATGAGGCGTACAAATCATCGTTACTGAACTTTGCGCGCTTCCAAACATTGAAATAATTACTATTAGCACTAACAAATACTTCATCCAATTCTCCTATAAAATTAGACCTTTCCAAGATTAATGTTCAAGCTTCAAATCTGAGGTCTTACTGTACCAAACTACAGAATAATCAGTCTTAGATGACCAAATTATTACCTGTAATCGCAATCCAACAGTGTTCTCCCAATACTCAAAATTGGCTTAACTAAGAATGTTTTCTCAAGGTTTAGCTCTAGCAACTAACCAATCCTATAAAACTTAATCTCATCCCCATAGGGAGAGGTAAAGCTGATTATGGAAAGTGGATCACTTTCTTTTGCAGCCACGCTTTCTTGCAGGGTATACTCAACAAAGTCCCCATTTGGCATAAGTACTTTAATCTGCTGTTTCTTAGAAAAGATATGATAGACTTGTCTTAAAGTTTCAGCAACAGCAAAGGCAACTTCTTCTCTCAGGTCAGGGTCACTTAGCATTTTATCTGGTTCTTTTAAGAGTTCTTCAGAATATGTCGGCACTAGGCTATGAGGGGTGATGCCTTTAGCATGTAGGTCATCTAAATTGGCCTCGAGTAGAGTTCGGAAAGATACTCCAGACAACTGCCCCTCTTTCTCGAAGACAACTAACATTTCATCCCATCTAGCAGTAGTTGCTAACCACTCACTAGGCTCTTGTTGTAAAAGCTCTCCACAGCTACCAAACACATCAAGTTTACATTCCCTGTCAAAAGATAAATCAATATCTGGAGCGGAAATAACTCGAATAGTAGAAACATGTTCAGGTAGTATGGCTACTGCCCTTTGAAAGCGTATCTTCAAATTACTAAAGTGTATTTTTGCATCGGGGGTAAGTACTAAAGTGTGTACTTGCACAGGCTGATCGGCATGCTTTTCAAAATACTGAACTTCATTGTGTGCTATTAAGAAATAACGGTCAAGCTTTGGCGCATGTATAAGCACCATATCAACTTGCCATTTAGCCCTTTCGGTTAGCAAAATTGCGTTACTAGGCAATTTATCCCACCATTGAGTTAGAATTTCTGTACTTTCTTCTTCTACAGCTGAAACTGTTGCCGGCATTGCTGATAGGTCAATAACTTCATTTTGCTCACCTTTTTTAAAAACAACTTGCCTGCGACAAGACTTAGCACATACTGTAAGAGATGAGCTTTGGGGGAAAGCTGCAAACACATCTTTTGCTGCCTGAGCTGCCCAATCTGACATCCAGCTTTTATCTTGAAATTGATTATTAGGATTCTTGCCTACAAAACCAACACCTTTGTGCCCTACTACAATTGTATCTACCCTTACATTACTGAGATTAGCTATCTCCCGTATTTTATGCCACGGTCCACCAAAGTAAGTTTCATTGTTTAGCTCGAGCACAGCATAGCTTTTAGGAATGTTATTTGGAACGTGCTGCCTAAAAAGGATGCTAGATTTCTCCACTAATTCTTTAGTGCTTGGCAAACTAGCTCCTTGATAATGAGTACTTTCAAAACCAGTTTGCTTAGACAATAAGGTTAGTGTTTGACTTACATCAACATTTTTATCCTTATCTGCTTGAGCTATACTAGCATTATTAGGCTGATAATAGTATTTGACTTTGGTATTGTCAGATTGCCTCGTAACTTCAATAACCCCTAAAGGCTGTGGTTGAATTTGGTTTTCAGGCGGAGTGTCCTGTGAATAGTGCCTTATAGTTTTCCCATCAGGCATAACTACTTGAAAAGCCGTCTGACTAGGCAAAAATGTGAATGCCCTTTGCAAGGTGCCCTGTACGCTAGTTGCTATAATGCCCTCTCTTTCTTTTAAGTCTTCAGCATCCCCTAGTTCTTCTGAATCATAGGCAGGTACAATATGTTGGGACTTAACCTCTGTTAGGTCTTGTACCCCTTGCATATGAGTAAACAATATCGAAGAGTGTTTACCATCTGGCCACTCAAAAATAGCAAGTGGTAAGTTTGTGGCTTCAGTATAACTTAACCATTTTTCGGGAGCTTGTTCAGCTAATTCTAAACCACTTTGCTGCAAATCAACTTTAAGCTCTCCTTTATTGTCAGCCTTAAAAGCTACATCGAGACCGCTATAAACAGATGGAGACCCCATTTCTGTTATAGGCACACCTACATTAGATATTACTCGTACAGAACCTGTTGCCTCTAAGGTCTTGATGGTGTCCTTAGCCTGACCTAAAATATTTGAGAAGCTTTTCCCCGGATCAAAGGCTAGGGCAACAGTATCAATCTGCACTTCTGGCATAGATTTTAAAAATTCTCCATCACCGGGTTGTGCTAAAAAATAGCCTTCATTAGGCACATTAACCAAAACCATATGACCTTCCCAAGTCTGGCGCAGGGTTTTTAAGAGCTGATTATCAGGGCGCTGAGTCCACTGCATCATTGACTTAAGTTGCAACTGACCGTCCACACTAAAAACAGCATGCCTTTTGCCACTAGCTGACCAAACGTTTACAACATCATTAGAATTGGTGCCTAGTGTTTCGGCATATTCAATTACCTTTTCAGAAGAAGAGTGTAGCCAACCGGTATATTTTTGTTCGTGTTGAGAAAATCCACGATTATTTGTTCCCTTTGTTTTGGTAACCACAAGCAGTAATTCTTCTGGTAACTCCTCTACTGGGAGTTTGGTATTAAGATCATTTAAAGATCCCCCATAATATCTACCCTGATTACTTTTAATTACAGTATAAGGCACATTCCCCTTCTCATTAAACTTTTGTGCTAGTTCAAAAATGTGGTCCTTATTAAATTCCCCAGAAGGCTCGAGGTAAATGTCACTTGCTGATAGCTCGAGCTTGTTACTAGTTCTAGCAACCTCCACATTCTCACTAACACTATTAACATTGTAAAAAGTGGTTTGTTCTCTACTGTTGGGGTGTAAGACACTTATTTGATCATAACTATAATCAGCTTTAAAGCTTGCAGGAGCGCTAGTTGTATAAACAACTTTTTGTCCTACCGATGCAACTTCTTCAGGCATTAGGATTTCAAAAGTACTTTGCTGAGGGAAAAACTGCAAGGTTCGTTTAAGGGTATCAGAAATGCTTAATTCAATAGCACTTTCTTTTTCTTCTGCATCTAATCCTTCAAGGTCATAAGCTGGTACTAGCGTGTCTACTGTCAATTTTTCAATACTGCCTGGCTCAGCGTCAACCAAAAACCTTAGTAGTAATGCTGAAGCAGGCTTATCTTTGGGGCGGAAAATAACAATGGGTTGATTTTCCTTTCTTGCTTTAGAAAGTAACGTTTGCGCATCTGCTCGAGCAAGTTCCCTACCGCTATCAGTTATAACCACTGAGCACTGTGGTGTAAAGGCTAAATCCATCCCTCCAGCAGAGAGTACTCGTACAGAAGCACAATCTAAGTTTTGAAAAGGTAAGATATGACGTATTGAAGAGTTAATGTACTCATAGTTTAATTCTGTTGATCCGGATAAAAGCAGGCTATGGACTTTAGGTGTCTCATCAGCAAGTGCTTGTAGGTGCTCGAGTTCATTACTACTAACAAAAAAGTAGCCATCTTTAACTTCCATCAAAAATGTGTCAGCTTTCCAGTTAACACGCTCTGCCAATAAGCTTTCATTAGAAGGAAGAGTTGGCCACTGAACCATAGTGGATGTTTTAATTTCTGGCTTTGAGTCTGAGTTCCTTTTAAAAACCACGTTTCTATGAGTAGATTGCAAAAGTAACTCATCTTGCTTTTGGGGTAACCAACTAAAAGCATCTGCTGAAACTCGAGTGGCATAATGCAGCCAAGTTTCATCAGATCTAAGGTCAGTTATAGCTTGATTTTTGAGTATCCTCTTTTTGTAATTACTAGTTCCTCTTGATTTTAATACAATGGTTTGAGCAGTATAATCCTGCTTTCCTTGTAAGATGTTCTTAAGCTGCGAAAATGAACCAGCCAAATAAGGACCCCTGTCAAGTTGAACAGCAATATAAGGATTCTTTCTAGTTATTTGGTGTCTATTAGCATGCTGAACAATAGAGTCATTATTAAGTGGTTCAGCACTCCAAATTAAGCCAACATTAGCAAAAGGGACTAGTGCACCTTTGTTGTCAAACACTTTACGATCTTTTACTCCCATACCTGAAAAAACCTTAAAAACGGGCTGATGTTCAGGTAGCTTATTGTTAATAATATTCCGAGCTATTGTTTGTAAAGTTTTAGGCTCGAATTCTGGTAATGCAGTGACAGCCATAATAAAATAAGGGGTGCTTCCATTGGGATCAAGCAAGCCTCTTTCTGACCAAGAGATGAACTTATCACCTTGTCCGGGAATCCAGTAGTGAATCAAGTTTGTTTTCTGCTGCAAAGCTTTTGTTACTAAACGAGCTTGGTCTGGGTCAATAACTTCCTCTGGTGTTGCTTGTGGTGCTATAGCATTACTTCTAGGAGTTTCATCTAGTACATCATCCCAAAAGAACGGTTTTGTACGAACTCTTGCCCCACTTTTCACATTACTTCCAGTTGCAGTTTGAACAGTTGGTAAGCTAGGTTCTAAGAAAAATAAAGAAACTATAAAACTCCGCTTAACCTCTTCACTAGCACCACCTAGCAAATCAGTAAAGGCTCTAAGGAAGGGTTGGTTTTGTACCTCTTCCCAAAAGGGGTCCTCATTAACCCATTGGGCTCTAGGAGCTTGTGGTAATGTGAATTCTTCCCCTTGATTACTAGGTATAAATAATGCGCTTATGTCAAAGGTTTTCAACAAGTCTTCTGTATGTAACTTGTAATCTTTAGCTAGTGGGTTACCTGCAATTAACCAAGAGAGTTGTATAGTTTGGGGCAAATAGGCTACTGCCGCATATTCCTCTACCCAAGCTTCAGCTACATCAAGCGGTGCACCCATCCTTTGCAGTGCAGTGTGTAGTGTGAGCTCTGTTTCAACTGGCCTGCGATAAATCTGCACTGTGCGTCTATCTATTTGAATTCCGTATTGGTAAATAAGCCTATCATAATAGGGTACTTTTTGGAAAACATCTTCAATGCTGTCATCAAAATCAATAGTTATTGCCGAAGAAGCCTCTTCAGTGAAACCTTGAGGAACGCTACCATGACTGATAATAATAGGTTGAGCAAAACCTACTACACCGATGCCCCCAGAAATTGATGTACCACCTGCTTGCAAAATAGGTGTGCTGGAAGTCATGAAACGCCCTTCAGCTTCAGGTAGTAACCCTATTTCATTAGTAGGATCAAGCCACTCTCCCCACATTTCTAGTCCACCAAGCAGGTAAAGCAATGATGCCTCAAGTGCATCATATTCGTTATATTCGTTGGTTTTTTCTTGATTATGGATTTGCTCAGGGGTACCCTCTGCAAAAGCTTCTTTTTCAACAGAAACTACTTGCTCCGCATCATTGGCTTCTGTAAGAAGCGTTTCACTTACAGGGTAATCCTGTTCTATTTTTTCTATGTCTTTTCCCAGCCTTGATACATCAACCCGGATTTGGACAATATATCTTCTATGAGTTTCTATCCAATCCTTTACCTCATCAGGAGGGAGCTGAGCTGTGTCATAAGAATCTAGTTGGTCTAATAAAGTGTCAAGCCAGCTGCCTTTGGTTAGTTGCTCGAGCCTCTCAACTTCTTCCCAAATTTCATGTAACTCTTGATTGATAGGTTCAGCTAGCTCTCCCCCATTAGCAAGCAGAAGTTCAATTTGGTAATCCTTAAATGACTTTTTATCATTACTAATTTCTACAGCAAGTTCATTTAGTAAAGGTTTAAATGATGAAAGCAAATCATTAAAATCAAGAAGTAGCTCATCAGTGTGGCTATTTGTTGATGAAATAGCTATAGTAGCTATAAACCAAGGTATAAGCAATCCTGCAAATAGGAAATTTTTAAGTGATGAAAACACAATTTTTTTAATAGGTATTTTAAAAGAAAGCATCATTAGTTAAATAGACCTCAACAAGTTTTCATATAAAGTATTACAAAAGTGTCATTAAAGTGTAAGATTTAACACACGACAAAATCAAAACACTTCCCTTAAGTTTCTGTGTAACATTTTTGGTACCTTCCCTCTTAGTAACTCAAGTTTAATAACTCAAAGTACCAGCAATATAGAGCCTAGATTTTAAGACTGGTTACAAACGCTTCACTAAAAGGCAGCCCTAAATCACCTCAAATATAAGACAGCAAATATTTTAGTAGAGTTTACGTGACAGCAAAGCAAGGCTATAAAAACATAAAAAACATTTTATGCTCTTTTAGAATTTGGCACTAACACACCTCCTTAGTAAATAAAACCTTAAACGTCCCACAATCATTAACTCTATACATAATAAATATAAAAACATTCAGAAAAATTATGCCACTACATTAAAACAAAAATTAAAGTACCTCTTAACTTTATGAGAACCAAGCAGAAAAGTCAAGTATGCCTCAAGTTACACTTTAAGTAAATGTCTAGCAACAAGATAAAGGTCGTCAAGCACCTGCTGAAAACTATCATAACGTTCTACAGGGTCTTTGACTAAAGCCTTATCTAGAATGCCTTGCAGTTTATTGTGAACACGACTCTTAGGTAAATAAATGGCCAACCTCGAGGGCTCTTGATTCATAATAGCAAACATAACCTTGATGCCTTTTGCATCAAAAGCAGGTCTTCCAGTAAGCATTTCAAAAAGAATTAATCCCCATGCCCAAATATCAGCTTTGAAGTGAGCAGGCTTGCCCTCAATTTGTTCAGGGGCCATAAATTGCATGGTACCCACAATCATACCTGTTTTGGTAAGCATATTACTGCCTAGCTTAGCTACACCAAAGTCAAGAATCTTTATTACACCCTCGTCTGTCACAAATATGTTGGAGGGCTTAACATCACGATGTACAATGCCTTTTTTGTGAGCACAAAGTAAGCCTTGAGCAATTTGCTCAGCATAATCAACAGCTTCTTTAATAGGAAGGGCCTGTTTTCCAATTCGCTTTTCTAAGGTTTGCCCCTTATAAAGAGGCATAACCATATACATCTGCCCTGATTCAGTTCCCCCTGCTTTCAGTAGTGTAGCAATGTTAGGGTGCTCCAAAGAAGCTTCTGCCTTAATCTCATGTAAAAAACGTTGTTTCAAATGATCGTTACTAGCAGCACTTTCACTTAAGATTTTGATGGCTACTTTGCAGTTTACTTCAGGGTCTAGACCCACATATACTGTTCCCACACTGCCCATCTCAAGTTGTTCAAGGATTCTAAACCCATCTATAGTCTGTCCTAACATAGGATCATACATTAAACTCACCTATTTTTCAGTGTACATAGTAAAGTGCATAATGTAAATATGTTACATAGGGTAAACATAAAGTAAAATTCGAGATTTATTAGGCACCATAATGAATCCTCGAGCCCTCTATATACACGTCCCTTTTTGCCCTGCCGTCTGCCCCTATTGTGACTTTCACAAAATGCGTAGGCACGAAGGCTTAGTAGCAGCTTATTTAAATCAGCTTAGCAAAGAAGCACATGCCCTGTACGCTGAGTTTCCTACTAAGCTTAACACTATTTATTTTGGTGGTGGCACTCCCTCACACTTAAGAGATGATGAGCTGGCCTATATTGTAAACATTTTGAATGAGACATGGGGATTTACTGCCCAAGAGATTACACTCGAGGCAGATCCTTTAACCTTTAACAGCGCTAGACTGCAGTACTTTAAAGAGTTAGGTTTTAATAGGTTATCCATAGGTTTACAATCTACACAAGATAATGTTTTGAATTTTCTAGGAAGGGTTCATAATGCTAGACAAGGTTTACAAGCTGTAGAGATGGCTCTAGTTGCTGGTTTTAATGTTTCTGCTGACCTTATTACTGCTGTGCCAAAGCAGGATACTGCTAAGGATCTACATAACCTTGCTCAAACAGGTGTTAAACATATAAGTGTTTACAGCCTCAGCATTGAACCATACACTCCTTTTGCCATGCGCAATCTTAAAGTAGACGCAGAAAAGGAATTTGAAGATTACCTTCTGGCTGATGAAATTTTAGCAAAATATGGCTTTGAAAAATACGAAGTATCAAGCCACGCCAAAGCAGGCTTTAAAGCCAAGCACAACCAAGTTTATTGGCAAGGTGATTACTTTTTGGCCCTAGGTCCCTCAGCAGCAGGTTTTGTACCTAGGGAAAAAGGTATAGGAGAGCGCTATACTAATAGACCCATTAAGGCTTGGCTTCAAGGTAAAGCTCCTGAAATCTTTCTTGTAAGTAAATACGACTATGTTTTAGAGCTTATTATGACAGGCTTGAGGACCGCTCGAGGCATAGATCTACTAGCAACTAAAGCTAGAACAGGTATAGACATTCTTACTGCTTTTGAAAGTCTAATACAGCAGCTTAAAACTCAAGGGCTTTTAATTGTAACTACTACTCAACTAAAAGCAACACCTAAAGGGCTTTTACAACTAAATAGTATAATTAGGCTATTTTTTGAGAGGCGCACACAAAATGAGTAGCTTGCACAATTTATTTGCCACTCCCTTACAATCTTTTCTGAATTACTTCCTTAAGGGTCACCATAAATGCTATATCTCTTTCATAGTCAAAAGGCCTAGAATCAAGTTCTTCACTAGTGTAAGACAACCAAACAGGGTAAAGACGTTTTGTTTCTGGCTCACTCATATAGCGAGGGAAAATATGGGCGTGAAGTACAGGATCACTATTCCCAAGAATTTCATAGTTGATTCTAAATGCGTCAGTAATATCTAGCAAAGCATCACCAATAATAGTCATGTCACTAAGAAACTGCATTCTTTTACCATCTGTTAGAGCATTAATGTCTGTGACAATTGGATCAGATAAAAGTAAAGTGTAGCCTCGTATAAACTGTTGGTCACCCAGAACTGCCCAACCTGCAGGCATTCTACAAATAACAGTCTTGTTGTTCCCTTTTTGAGCAGCTTGAATACGCCTATGCACTAATGTTGACATGTTATTTTATTAAGAGTAAGTGTAACTAACTATTCTTCCCTAAGTACATAACCCACACCACGCACAGTGTGAATCAACCTCCGTTCCCCTTCACCTTCAAGTTTCCTACGCAAGTAACCTACATATACATCTACAACATTACTACCACCAGTATACTCAGGCCAAACCTTTTCTTCTATTTCAAAGCGATTGAAAACCTTGCCGGGGTTGCGAGCAAAAAGCTCTAAAAGCTCAAACTCCTTAGCAGATAGATCTACCCTGCGTCCATCTCGGAATACCTCGCGTCCATCTAAATTCATTACTAGATCAGCCACCCGAACCTCTCCAGTAACTGCTGGATTAACACGCCTTAGATGAGCGCGTACACGTGCTAAAAGCTCTTCTATAGAGAAAGGTTTAACTAGATAATCATCTGCACCAGCATCCAAACCAACTACTTTATCATCTATATTATCTTTTGCAGTAAGGATAATTATTGGGGTATTGCTAGTTTTACGAATGCGTCTTGCTACCTCTAGGCCATCAAGTACTGGCAACATGAGGTCAAGAATTACAAGGTCAGGATTCAATTCACGAAATTTTGAGAGACCTGTTACACCATCATAGGTCACCATAGTTTCATAATTTTCTGCTTGCAACTCTAAATCTATGAACTTAGCAATTTCTTTTTCATCTTCTACTATAAGAACAAGTGGTTTTCTATCCATAAAATTAATTATGAGAGAAAAAAGATGAGAGATTTAATGAGAGTATGACTTTTTATATAAGCATTTTCTAATTCTTTTCTCATGTAGCTTTAGCCTTACTTTGCCTCGAGCCAATTATTACCAACCCCAACACCTACAACCAGAGGTACTGCTAGCTCATAAGCCCCTTGCATAGTACTTTCAACAAGCTTAGCAGCTTCTTTAGCTTTATCTTCAGGCACTTCAATTACTAACTCATCATGAACTTGCAAAAGCATTTTGGCGTTTACAGCCTTTAGTTCAGGGGCTAATTTAACCATGGCAATTTTCATTATGTCAGCAGCAGCACCTTGAATCGGCATATTATAGGCAGTACGCTCAGCATACTCACGCAGGTTGCGGTTTTTATGGTTTATGTCCGGTATAAACCGCCTACGACCTAAAAGAGTTTCAACAAAGCCTTTCTGCCTCGCTGCTTCAAGAGTGTCATCAATATAGTCTTTTACCTTTGAGTAACCTGAAAAGTAGCCCTTGATGAAACCACTGGCTTCTTTAAAAGGAATCTCAAACTCATGGCTTAAGCGGTGGGCACTCATGCCATAGAGCACACCAAAATTAATAGTTTTGGCCAAGCGGCGCATGTCTGGTGAGACACTATTGATGTCTAGACCATAAAGCTGCGCTGCTGTGCGAGCATGAATGTCCTCTCCTTGTTTAAAAGCTTCAAGTAAGGCAGCTTCTTGGGAAATATGAGCTAATATCCGCAATTCTATTTGGGAGTAATCGGCCACTAACAATTTGCAACCTTCTTTAGCAACAAACCCTTTGCGAATTTGGCGGCCTATCTCTGTGCGTATGGGAATATTTTGTAAATTAGGGTTTATGCTAGCAAGCCTGCCAGTTACCGCTGTAGTTTGACTAAAGGTAGTATGGATTCTACCTGTTTTAGGGTTCATAAGTTTTGGCAAAGGGTCAAGGTAGGTATTTTTTAACTTAGCAAGCTCACGGTATTCTAAAATAACCCCTACTACCTCATGCTTGTCTTTTAACTGCTCGAGCACCCCCACAGCAGTTGACCGCTTTCCAGTAGCAGTCTTCTTACCTGCTTGCAAACCAAGCTTATCAAATAACAGTGCAGCTAACTGGTCACGCGAGTTTAAGTTTAACAAGGGGTTATCAGCGACATTACGCACATGGGTTTCTAACTGGCTAATTTGTTCTGTTAACTGTTCCGATAGGTCTTGCAAAACATCTACATCTAAACTAATGCCTGCAGCTTCCATATCAACTAGCACATTTGCCAAGGGTTTTTCTATATCTTCATAAAGAGCTTTTTGCTTAGCTGAGAACTTTGTTGGCAGGATCTTTAGCAGCTCTGCTGTTACCGTTGCTCGACTGACAGCAGACTCTCCCCACTGTCCTACACTATATTGGCTTGCCAAACCTCCAGCATCGCTTACGGTAGCGTCAATGACATAGGCCATCAATAAAGGGTCATCTTCTATTTGGAGCTCTAGATCCAAAGCTCGAGCATAAACAGCCAAAGCCTTGGCATCACAGCTACTAATATTGGAAAAAGTTTTTAAGTGCCCTGCAACTTTCCCAGTAGGCACTTTCACCACTTTGTTAGCTTTAGCCACTGCAAAATCCTTTAGGGCTGCCGTTAGTGGATCATTGCTAGAAAGCACATACCCTAAGCCACCTTCAAAAAGCTCCTCAGAAAAAGTTACTTCTTCATAGGTGGTTTTAGTGCCACTTAAATCTAAATCACGCAAAATGGTGGTGAGTTCAAATTCTTTTAATTTACTTATCAGAGCCTCTTCTTGCATCGCTCGATTAGCCCAATGCTCAGGCTCAATAGCAATTTCGGCATCAGTAACAATGATAGAAAGCTCTTTTGAAAAACGTACGTCTGCTAGGCTATCAGCTATCTTTTTAGCAACACTAGCAGGCTTGATTTCTGTTAGGTGCTCGAGGATGTAATCAAGGCTGCCATAGGCCTGTATCAGTTTAGTTGCCGTTTTAGCTCCAATGCCCTTAGCACCGGGAATATTATCTGAGCTATCACCAGTTAGAGCGCGGTAATCAATCCACTGTTCTACACTAATCCCAAACTCCGCTAAAACTTTTTCAGCATCATAGCGAACTTTTTTTATAGGGTTGTATACGCTAACTTGCTCATTGATTAGTTGAAAAGCATCTCTATCTGTGCTGATAATTTCTACCTCATAGCCTCTTTCAGCACAGCGTTTAGAGATAGTACCAAAAAGATCATCAGCTTCTAAGCCAGCTACTTCAATTTGATGTAAGCCCATTAAGCCCACCAAATCCTTTATAACCTCAATTTGGCTAATTAATTCTTGAGGTGTCGGCGCCCTTTCAGCCTTATAGTTAGCAAATTGCTCATGACGAAAGGTTTTAGCTGGAGCATCAAAAGTAACAACTGTGGCGTCATTTTCTCCTTCTTCTTTCAAAATAGCTATTAGTGAACGCATAAAACCAAAAATAGCATTGGTTGGTTGGCCTCTGCTGGTGCTCAAACCTTTAACCGCATAATAGCTACGAAAAGCAAGATTATGCCCATCAATAAGCACTATCTTATAACTCTTGGGTTTGCTTTCAGCAGTAACTTCTTTAGTTTTATTAGCAAAGAGATTATCTTGAAGGTTCATGCTGGCTCTCTATACAGGTTAGGTAGTTTCAAATGTAGTTTATAATAATAGTTTATGAATATGGTAAAGCATTACTTACCTTTTTTGTTATTCCAGAACTCTATTAAAAAAGACTTTCCTGCTTTGCTGAATCAATAATCACTTTGCTGGGTTTGGGCCCTAGTTTATCTAACTCTGCCTTAAGAATTTTCATATCTTCCCACATAAGCCATTTAGGGCCACCTCGAGCTTTAGTAGGGTTGCGTAATAAGTAAGCGGGATGAAAAAGTGGCAGAATGCGAATATCGCTATGCCAATCAAACCATTTGCCACGAGTTTTTGTTATGCCATCTTTAGTTTTTATAAAGTATTGGGTAGATATATTGCCAAGGGTAGCAATGATTTGTGGTTTGATTACTTTGATCTGTTCTATAAGCAACCAGTCACTAGCAGCAATTTCAGCAGGGGTAGGATTACGGTTATTAGGTGGGCGGTGTTTTACAATATTAGTAATATAAACATCATCACGGTGCAAGCCTACACTCTCTAAAACCTTATCTAAAAGCTGGCCAGCCCTGCCTACAAAGGGTAGCCCTAACTTGTCTTCTTCTTCACCTGGGGCTTCTCCTACTATCATAAGTTTAGAGTCGGGGTTACCATCACCAAAAACCATCTTATCAGAAAGTTCAGCTAAGGCAGGAGGCTTCGGCTTGGTTTTGGCTTCTTGTTCTAAGATCATTAAATCCATATTTTATTTTAACTTTAAATCAGAGCTTTGTATTTGCAAACAGCTAGTGTAAAATAAAGCCATGCTTGATAAGAAGCAAGTAGTTGTTCAACTTAAGCAAGCAGCTAGTTTGCTCGAGCTCCTAGCAGAAGACACCTTTCGTGCCAGGGCATTTTTAAATGCCTCACGACAATTAGATGATTTTAAAGGCGATTTTCTAAAACTTTATCAAGAAAAGCGTCTAGAGGAAATTAAAGGTATTGGCAAAAGTTTAGCAGGAGAAATATATGCTATAAAAAATGGCTCTTTACCTATTTTAATAGAGCTTATAACCCAGGTACCTAGAGGAGTGCTCGAGCTTTTTTCTGTATCGGGTTTGGGTGCTAAGAAGATCCGTCAGCTCTGGCAAAATGATATTGATAGTTTAGGGAAACTTGTTCAGGCAGGTAAAGAAGGAGTTTTAGCTGACTTAAAAGGGTTTGGAGCTAAAAGCACTAAGAGTATTTTAAGTGCTGCAGAGTTTGCGCTTAGAATCCAAGGTCGCTTTCGCCTTGATGAGGCCACTACCATAGCAGAGCAGCTTATCGGCACACTCAGGCGCAAATTCCCTAGAGCAAAAGTCGAAGTAGCAGGTGACTTGCGGCGGGGCTATGAAACCATAAAAGAAATTAATATTGTCCTCGCAAATGTAAGCTTTAATCAAATTGAAGCTACTATAAAAGAGTTAGTAGAGATAGAAGCAAAAAAGCCTTTAATAACCTTTAATTACCAAGCTTATCCCTTTAAAATTATAGTGACTGAGCTTAGCAACTTTGGGGCAACTCTAGCACTGTGGACCGGCAACTCTGACTATAAGGAGATGCTTTTAAAGTGTGCTGAAGAAAAGGGCTATAAACTTTCTGCAACAGAGGGTTTACAAAACAGTAAAAGAGTATTTGATACCCGTGAAGAAGAAGCCCTTTTTAAACAGCTAAAGCTTCCTTTTATTTTACCTGAACTACGTGAAACTGAATCTCCTATGGCCATTAATAATTTAATAGAGAGTAAAGATATTCACGGTCTTATACATAACCACACAACATGGTCAGATGGCGAGCATAATATATCAGAAATGGTAAATGCTGCCCTAAAAAAGGGGTATCGTTATTTGGGTTTAGCTGATCATAGTGCAACTTTAGCAGTTGCCAACGGGCTTAGTGTTGAACGTGTCTATGCTCAAGCTCGAGAAATAAAACGCATGCGCCAGAGCCTAAAGATAGCAGGCAAAGATTTTGGCGTGCTTCATGGTATAGAAGTAGACATTTTAACTGATGGTAGTTTGGCCTATCCAGATGAGGTTCTAGCCGAACTTGACTATACAGTTATTAGTATTCATCAAAACTTTTCTCTAAGCCGCAAAGAACAAACTAAGCGTATTATCAAAGCTATCAGTAGTCCCTATGCCAACATCCTAGCTCATCCTACAGGGCGCTTACTCCTAAGAAGACCTGCTTACGAGGTAGATATTGACCTTGTGCTTGAAGCTTGTGCCCTTTCAGGCACAATAGTTGAAATTAACGCTAATCCCCATAGGCTAGATTTAGATTGGCGCCATATAATAAAGGCTAAGCAACTAGGTTGTAGATTCTCTATTAACCCTGATGCACATGATATAAGTGGCTACAATGTCATGCCCTTTGGAGTAAAGATGGCTCGTAAAGGGGGGTTAACTAAAGCAGATATAGTAAACACTGCACCTACAGCGGATAAGTTCTTGGAATGGATAAGAAAGTAATCAATAAACCCCTTGATGAAAAGCAAAGCTGGAATTACTTGTTGTTACTTTTGGGTAGGCAAGCCTACACTGAAAAGCAGCTCTACCAGAAGCTAAGCCAAAAGAATGTGGATGAAACACTTATTAATAAACTCATACTTAAATTACAAAGCTTAAATTTGCTTGATGATGGCCTCTATGCTAAGCAATACATAGCAAGCCGCAAAAAAAAGAAGGGACCACAAATTCTTAAGAGAGAATTAAGCCAAAAAGGTGTTGCTGAAGAATTAATTGAACAAGGATTGTCTGAGTTAGATGATGAGAGTCAGTTCCAAGCTGTCGTTGCTCTTTTAGAGAAACACTCTTGGCAGTTTAAAGGTGATAAATTCAAAAAACGCCAAAAGGCTTATGCTTTTTTAGTGCGGCGTGGTTTTTCTGCTGGGATAATAGCCAAAGCCTTAGAAGACATGTGGTAAAGACGCGATTAATCGCGTCTCTACCCTACCTGCCTAATGGCCTTACTAATTATTCTAATGCTGTTTTCTAGGTTTATTTGTTCCGTTTTGTCTAGCTCGAGCTCCAAAGTAGCCAACACCCCACCTTTGCCAAGCACTCGAGGCAAACTATAAGCCACCTCACCATCACTCATTGATACGGTTAGAACCCTTTGCTCGTCATAGGCTATAGCAGCACAAACCCTTGAAAGTGCACTAGCAACCCCATAGTATGTTGCACCTTTGCATCTAATAATTTCATAAGCAGCACGACGCACTTCCTGCTGCATTTCTTCTTCATCCGCCTCAGTCCAACCAATTTGCCTATTGGCAAAGTAGCTTTTAAGAGACATGCCCGCAACTTGCAAGTTGCTCCAAGCTACAAACTCCGAATCACCATGTTCACCTAATACATAGCCATGCACATTTTGAGGGCTAACTTGGGCTTTGGCAGCTACCATAGCCCTTAAACGTGCTGTATCTAAAGTAGTGCCAGAACCTATAACTCTTTCTTTAGCCGTGCCACTTACCTTAAAAGCTATATGAGTAAGAGCATCTACAGGATTAGTAGCAATGAGCAGTATGGCTTCTGGAGCACTCTTGCTAATTATTGGAATGATTTTTCTGAAGATAGCAGTATTTTTTTGCAAAAGGTCTAACCTAGTTTCATCGGGCCTTTGGTTTGCCCCTGCTGCTACAATGACTACTTCTGAATCTACAAGATCAGAATAATCACCTGCTTTCACACGCACAGGAGCAGCAAAGGGAGTAGCATGCGAAACATCCATAGCTTCTCCCTTAGCCCTTTCTTTATCTAAATCAATAAGCACTAACTCACTTGCAATACCTTTCATCACCAAGGCATAAGCAGCTGTTGAACCTACCAGACCTGTACCTACAACACCTATTTTCATTTCATTTGCTCTCTAAAAATATTTATTAACAACATCAAGCAACTTGTTAAAGGTAAGTGGCTTACTTAAATAACCATCGAAACCAGCGTTTAGAAACTCTACTTCATCACCTTGCATAGTATGAGCTGTAACAGCAACTATGGGTATACCCTGATAGTCAGGGTGAGATTTTAGGTTTTTCATGACATCAATACCACTTATTTCAGGCATTTGTATATCTGTAAGCACTAAATCAAGCTGAAGACTGGGAGCCATTTCCAAAGCACTTTTACCACTATTAGCAGTATAGACAACGTGCCCGGAAGCACTTAGCATGTCTCTAATAAGACAAAGATTTAGGTCGTTGTCATCAATAACTAGGATGTTTGCCATAAGTCATGAGTTCCCTTTGTAGGATTGGTTTTTGTTTTAGGATTCGTAGGACGCTTTGGTATGAAAAAGTAAAAGTTACTACCCTCACCTAATTGACTTTCTACTCCAATAGTGCCTTCGTGTAATTCAACAAGGCGCTTACTTAACACAAGTCCTAAGCCTGTTCCTTCATGACGCCGAGCTAAAGAGCTATCGATTTGGGAAAACTCTTTAAAGAGTTTACTTAAGTTTTCCTCAGCAATACCTATACCTGTGTCCTTAACACTAAATTTAAGCTTATTATCTTGCTCACTTACACAAATTTCTATACTACCTCCTTCAAAAGTGAATTTAACGGCATTAGCTATAAGGTTAAACAGAACCTGCTTGATTTTACGCTCATCTATATAAGCAAAATCAAGGTTTCCTGACATCTTCGTGTAGCAAATTATTTTTGCTTTACGTATAGGCTCGTTCATAATCTCCATGACGCTATCAATTAATTCACTTATATCACACTCATCCAAATCCAAATCCATATGACCTGACTCAATTTTGGAAAGGTCTAAAATATCATTAATAAGCAAGAGTAAATGGTTGCCAGAATTAAATATATCCTTGGCATACTGCTTTTGTTTTTGATTTAAGTGTCCAAAGACTTCCTCACTTAAAAGTTCAGCAAAACCTATAATGGAAGTTAGGGGCGTGCGCAGCTCATGAGACATATTGGCTAGAAATTCACTTTTAAGTCTGTTGGCCTGCTCGAGTTCTACATTCTTTCTTTCAATTTCTGCTTGTCTAGTTTGTAACTCAGCTTCAAGGTTAAGTCTTTTTAGCACTACACCTACTTGAGTAGCAAAAATTTCAGCCATTCCCACAGCTTCTATATCAAAAACATTAGACTGTTTAAAGTTATCTAAAGTTAGAAAAGCCACATTAGCCCCCTCAATTAAAACAGGTATACCTAATGAATCTTTTACCGCTAGTTGTCTCCCGGTAGGATTATCATCTCTTTTGATATTTTCTAAAACATTTGCTTGTAAGCTTAAGCTAAAATCGCTAAAGTGACTAGGTTTAGTATCACTAAACACTAAAGCAATATTATCAGCACTTATAGAAACATCTTGAAAGTTAGTAAAATTGTAGTTAACCACTGCCTCATAGTGGTAATAGTTCCCCTTTTTCAAGAGCAAACTACCTGCTTGTGAGCCCGGTATAACCTCTACTGCACATTTTAAAAGCCGCTCATAAAAGTTAGGGGCTAAACCTTGTTGTAAAGTTTCACTAATGAACGTTGATAGATTCTGCCTAAAGCTTGCCAAGCGCAAAAACTCCTCACGCTGAGCTTCCAAAGTGGCATTTTTCTGCTTTAGAGAAGTGTTAGTTTTAACAAGGCCGTACTCAAGCATACTAAGCTCATTTTGTAGACCATTTACTTGCTTAAGTTTTTCATTTAGTTCTAAACCTTGATTAAGAATTATAAGGCGAATACGCCTAGCTACATTATGAAAAATCCTTAGGGATAAAGCAACGCTAGAAACGCCAATAATAAAATTTAAAATAAGAGCAAAATAGGCTAAGGGTGAACCCAGAGAATTTACTCGATAAGCAGCGAAAAGCACAATTCCACTTATGACAAAGCTTAAAAGAGCAATTAGAAGCATTTTCAAGCCTTTTAAGTTTAAAAGCAAGTTATTCATACTAGAAAATTTCATATTTACTTTGCTGGCCTAGTCCTTTTCTCAAGCAGCTTTAGCTGAGGCTATATCATCAAATAGATAAATAGATAATTAGTAAGTTTGGAATTCACCGAGAAAAACTCTAGCACAAAATTTGCAGCCAAGCTACTAAGGGTATTCACTCACATCCCTGCTTACCTGCACATGTTAAACTACAACCGTGGTGGCTACAATACCTTTTGAAAGCCTTTATGAGCATTTTAGCATTAACACTACTGCTTTCTCAGGTACCCTTAACGAACTTAATTACGCCTTGAGAAATGGACGTGTCCTAGCGTCTGAAGTCAATGTTTTAGAGCTAGTGCATAATTATTTGCAATACTACAAACGTTTAGCCAATTATGACATGAACTTAGCCACTGAAACCTTACCACAACTTGCTAGAGTGATAGAGCTTAAAGCTCGGTTCTTACTCCCTAAACCACCTCAAGAAACTAATGAAGAGGAGCTCTTAGAAGAAACTATTGAAGCTGTTGAAAGCTTAGAAGCTCTAGAAGAAGCTATTCATTTTTTGTTGCGTCGCCGTGATGATAGAAAGGTTATTGTGGCTGCTAAAACCCCCAAACCAAACTATCCACGTCCTGAGAGGGCTCTCAATATCGGCATCAAAAAACTTACTGAATTAGCTTCTCGGTATCAGACCACTAATTATTTTGAACTTGCCCGAGAGCGTTTGAGTATGAGAGGGGCTATTGAAAAGCTAAGTGCCCTTCTAAAAAAGGTAAGGCGCGGGTTTCTAAAAGAACTAGTGCCCACAGATTGGCCTACTTTGATTGTATATTTTGGGGGAATGCTCGAGCTTGTAAAAGAGGATATACTAAAAGCTCAGCAAGATGAGGCCTATGGGGAAATCTCCCTTTTTCTAGAAGATTAATATGTTGGGCACACGGTAACTTAACTGCGAATAAACCAAAACAATGTCTGTGACACGAATTCCAATATCTTCGCAAGAGAAAATTTCGTTGTCCTAGACGTGTTCATTGTTGTTGTTAGGAAGCTAAAGATAATTATCCGCAGTTGCCTAACAATCAGTTCCACTATGAGAAAAGGATTAATTGCGCTTTTTATTTTTTAAAGATTCAAGGTTTTAATGTAATGTAAAGTCATTAATACGGTGGGTTTTAAATCAAGTTTTTAAGTTCTACTACATTTATTTGATTTTGAGTTTTAGGAGGAGGTTGTTTACTAATAATCATTAATTAATATTGTTAGGCAATTGTTTTAAATCACCATCAAGTAACGTAACCCATGGATAATCCTTAAACACACCTAGACTATGGGTTAAAAATTGTTAAATTTGGGTGATTTTGGTTAGGCACACTAGAAAGGTATTTAATTAAAGTGAACTATTATAACACTTCAAAATCAAAGGCACAATCCCAATGCCTTCTTTCAATAATTATCCCTACAAAAAATGAGGCTGATAACATTCAACCGCTTTTATGCTACCTTTACAAAGCAATGCAAGGCATAGCATTTGAAGTTATCTTTGTTGATGATAGTAATGATAACACTCCCCAAGTAATTAAGGAAGCAAACTCAAAACTTCCTTTTAAAGTAGCACTAATATCACGTCCTCCAGAACGTCGTAATGGTTTAGGAAAGGCCGTAGTAGAAGGTATACAATTTGCTCGCACAGAATGGATTTGTGTGATGGATGGTGATTTACAACATCCACCTGAGGTTATCCCACAACTTTTGGATCGTGCTCAAGCAACCAATACAAACTTAGTAGCAGCTAGCCGTTTAACTAAAGGAGGTAATACAGAAGGCCTATCTTTCTATAGAAAAATAATTTCATATGTTTTGGCTATACTCTCTAGATTATTTTTCCCTAAACATTTGCGAAAAATAACTGACCCACTAACTGGATTTTTCTTGGTAAAACGTAATGCGATTGATCCAAATAAACTTTCTCCTGAAGGTTTTAAAATCTTGTTAGAAATCCTAGTTCGTTCTCCCAAACTAAGAGTTACCGAGGTACCTTTTGAATTTGCCGAGCGTCATGCTGGAGAAAGCAAGGCCAACAGCCAAGAGGCTATGTTACTGTTTCGTCAAATTTTAAGACTACAATTACTTGCTAACAAGCACTTCTTTCGCTTTATAACAGTAGGCTTGTTTGGTTTTATATTAAACAACCTGCTTCTGGTTTTCTTTACAGAAGTATTTGGGGTTCATTACTTGTTATCTGCTATTTTAGCTACCCAAGGTTCCTCTTCATGGAACTTCGCTGGTGCTGAGCTCTGGGCTTTCAAAGAACGTAAACCGGAAAAGTCATCTTTGTTATACCGTTTCCTTACTTATTTAATGGTTAATAATGGCCTATTATTGTTGCGAGGCCCCATGCTAGCATTATTAGTATCTTTTGGACAAACGCATTACTTGGTTGCTAATCTAATAACTCTTGCTCTACTAACTATTATAAGGTTTACTTTTGCTAACAATCTTATTTGGAAAAAAGATAGCAAAACTAGGACCTCTTCACCTTCTAAAATCAATGTAAAAAGCACTTTAGTTAACTTTTAATGGATTGATTAAATTTTGAACTTAAAGATACGTATTGGTTTAACATAAGAGAAGTTTTGGTCATTTAATATAGAAATTATGAGCAGACATAAAGTTTTTTATTATGATATACACAACATTATAGGTATTCGTTCTACACAAAAGTTGCCTGAACTAGACTACTTCAAAATAGAAGAACCTCTTGAAAATGTTGATATTGATGTAAAGATTGCAGGAAATGTCTTAGCCTCTAAACAAGACAATTCAATTTGTTACAAAGAAATTTTAGGTAACTGGGGGTTTAGCATAGTTATTAATCGGAGTGAAGCAAAAACAGAGGTTCTAGCTTCACAACTCATCGGCATGTCGCCCCATGTTCTTTACACCAATGTAGTAGAGCCTTTGTTGCGTTGGCTTTTTGTTCGTAAAGGCTATGCTCTTATGCATGGGGCTTGTATTGCTTTTAATGGCCAGGCACTTTTCATAACAGCCCAAACAGACACTGGTAAAACAACGACTATTCTGCATACTGTACGGGATAACTTGGCAACTTGCCAGTTTTTATCTGATGATATGACTATCTTTAGTAAAGATGGACAAGTACTGAGCTACCCCAAACCATTAACAATTAGCCAGCATACCTTACAAGCAATGGGAGGGGCTCCATTGACGCTAAAACAACGATTCTTCTTACAGCTTCAAAGTCGCTTACACTCACGTCAAGGGAGAGGTGTTGGTATGTGGCTGAGTGATATCAAAGCTCCAGCAGCAACACTTAGTGCTATAGTACAAAAAATAATTCCCCCACCTAAATACACTATAGATACATTAATTCCAGGTGCAAATTATGCTAACACTGCCAAATTAGCACAGATTGTGCTTATAGAACGTGGGAATGATTTTGAAGGTGAAATAGCTAATGAAGATAAGATTAACATTCTATTAGCCAATGCTGATGATGCTTATGGATTCCCACCCTATCCTGTTTTGGCAAAAGAAATTAGTAGTTGGAATGGGCAAGATTTACATGAAGTAGAAAAAGAAATAGTAAGACTAGCCATTGAAAATTTGCCTACTAAGCATTTGCGCAGCTCCAACTATAATTGGCACAAGCGTTTACCAAGTTTAATAAATGATCTCTAAACAGATAAATGTGAGTTTTTGATTAATTTAAGCTTGTGTGCTAAACTAAACTTAGGTTTGTTTTACCCAACTGAGTATTAGGAAAAATTTTGATGAAATTTACCTTACTTAACTTACATAATTTTTTAGCTTTAGGGTTACAAAATTCATTATATTTGTTAGAAATTAGAAAGGAAAAGGAGAAGTACAAATGAGGAAGTCATTACGTTTTTTATTTTTACCACTTATTAGTTTAATAGTCATACTACTTGGCTTTGTTGCCTGTACTACAAGGCGAGGCGAGCCCAGTCCTGACAAAGGCTTAGGAGTTACAGAGTTAGTAACATTTGATGTCTACGAAGAACCTGTCAACAGTGGCGTTTATCACGCTGATTCTACTACTACTAGTTCGTCCTATACAGGCACTCTCAAGTGGGTAGTAGAAAGTGCTGTTGCTGAGCTACACGTAAATGGAGGGGGTACAATTGCTTTTGGAGCTGACGTATTTGACCTAGGTACAGACTTTTTCAAGATTGAACAAAAAGATAATATAACATTTAAAGGTCAACTTGGATCTGGGGATGTGAAGCTCACTACAATACAAAATTCATCAGATGCTGCTGCAGACACTGAACCATTCAATTTTACCGAAAGCAACTATATAACCATTAGAGATTTAATAGTTGTTGCTGGTGGAGCAGATAGGACTACTAGTGATGCTATTGATGGTGATGGTATGAACTACTCTCTAATTGACAATGTTGAAATAACTGATTCACGTGGTGATGGTATTGTTTTAGATGGCAAAAATGCGCAATGGACAGCAAATAATAATATCATTCGTAACTGCAAGGTTTACAATGTTCCAAATGGTGGAATCCAGTTGCTGAATGCACATAACAACCTTATAGAAAACTGTGAAATTAGCAATGTAACTAATGGTAGTGGTATTAATGTCAACAAAGCATCTGCTAGCTATTCCCATCAACCATCAAATAACAATATTATCAGGAATAATACTATAGATAACACATTTAGTCACGGCATTAGGGTTCACAGCAGCAACCAGAATTCAATAATTGACAATACCGTAACAAACATAACAAACAGTGCTGTAAATGGTATTCATATCTTTTCTACTAGTGGAATTGTCTGCGATGACAATGTGGTGAGTGATAATACAGCCACTAACAATGCTGGGTTTGGTCTTAGAATTAATAGTCCAGAGTGCAATAGAACAGAAGTATGGGACACTAACACGCTCACTGGTAACACAAAAGGAGAAATTTATAATAATGGTACTAATACAATCTTTATTAATTCCCAAACAGATACAGAACCACCCTCACAACCAGGAAATTTGACTTTTTATGGCGTTCAAGATGATGAAGTGACTCTTAGTTGGGATCCTTCTACGGACAATGTTGAGGTGGTTGCCTATGACATTTATCGTGATAATGTTAATATTGATTATGTTGGTGGTCTTACAACAACCTATAGAGACATACTAAATGTTGAACCTGAAACTACTTACGAGTACTTTGTGCGTGCTAGAGATGATGCGGGCAACGAATCACTACCCAGCGATACTGTTACTGTACTTACACTACCTGCTCCAATATTAAATACTTTTACAGCAACTCGTGATGCTACTATTAAGGAAAGCTCTCCTAATGTTAACTATGGAACACTTGATTCTCTAGAGATTGATTCAGATTCCCCTAAGGATGTACTCTTACATTTCGATGTAACTGGAATTGGTTCAGCTACAATCAATAAAGTTAGTTTACAACTTTATGCTACAGATGGCTCCAATTTTGGTGGTGAATTTTTTGAGGCAGCTAGCAGCAATTGGAGTGAGGGTACCGTAACCTGGAACAATGCACCATCTAAAAATGGCACGCCATTAGGATCATTAGGCTATACGACCGCCAATACGTGGTATAATCTAGATCTTCCACTTTCATTTGTTAATGGAGATGGCCCAGTTGACATTCGTATTAGCTCAACAAGTACTAATGGTGCAGATTATGCTTCAAGAGAAAATCTTAATGATAATGCACCTAAATTAATAATTGAGACTTCAGGTACAGGAGAACCAGATACAGAACCACCCTCACCACCAAATTTGCATGATCCTGCTCCTGACATTCAGTATAATGAAGTAACTCTTAGTTGGGATCCTTCTACAGACAACGCTGGAGTGGTTGGCTATGACATTTATCGTGATAATGTTAATATTGGTGATGTTGAGGGCTTTACAACAACTTATCAAGATAAAACTGTTAGCCCTGACAATACTTATGCTTACTTTGTCCGTGCTCGAGATGCTGCAGGTAACGAATCACAAAACAGCAATACTATTAATGTAACTACACCATCACTTCCACAAATAATTACTTTTACACCAACTGATGATGCCACTATTCAACCAGGTAATAAAGCAAATCGTAACTATGGAAATAGAATCTCTCTACAAGCTGATGCTAATCTTCCAAAGGAGGCGCTCTTGCGTTTTGATGTAAGTGGAATTGGTTCAGCTACAATCAATAGCGTCAGTTTACGCCTCTATGTTACAAATTCATCCAATTTTGGTGGTAACTTTTTTGAGGTAACCAACAACGACTGGAATGAGGATACCGTAACTTGGAACAATGCACCACCTGGGGATGGTATGTCATTAGGATCACTAGGTCAAGTGGATGTCGATACATGGTCTAATCTAGATCTTCCACTTTCATTTGTTGATGGAGATGGTCCGGTTAGTATTCGTATTAGCTCAACAAGTAATAATGGCGTAGATTATGCTTCAGAAGAAAATTCTAATGGTAATGCACCTGAGTTAGTAATCACCTTAGATTAAAAACCCTTAGCAGTAAAATTAAACTTACTCTAAAAGACCTGACTTCTTTCAAAAAGGGGGTACAAGGGGCACAAAGGGTACTAAAAATTAGAAAGGCTATCCCTTGCAGCTATAGCTCGTGTAGCAGGAGTGTCAGAAATCTTGGTTACAAAGATACATTAATGAGAAATTTGAAAACATAGGTCAGGAGGTTAATGTCGAGAAAAAGGAAAAAGTACCATTGAAAATAGAATGTGATGAGATATGGTCATATATCTGGTATTTTGTGCATAATTACAATTCATCATTACATGTATAGAACTACCAAATTTATCTTGCTGAAGGAGTCTACATTATGCTACACAGTTCTAAGCACCCTTTTGGACTTTTAATTAAATATTCTATAATCTTTATATCCCTTATAATAATACTTGTAGCTTGCAGTTCCAAACCTAAAACAAGTACCCCAGCATTAAATGAACAAACTACTTTATTTAATCCAGAAGAAGATATTCCAGCACCTATAAAGAGAGGTAGTCTAAGTACTCAAGGAGATATCTTAGACTTTGTGGGGCCTAGTGATGCCTATCTTAAAGGAGCTTGGTCAAGTGTTGCAGATTGGCCTATCATAACAATTCATTCAATTGTGCTACCCAATGGCAAGATTCTAACTTATGGAACTGATGAACAAGGCAAGCAAGGTGCGCAATTTGTCTATGATGTTTGGGACCCTGAACAGGGTCTTGGCTCAGGAGCTCATGCAACTTTAAACAATAATACACAGACAGATCTTTTTTGTAGTGCCCAAGCTATCATTCCCCTTAATAGTAAGGTCTTAATTACAGGTGGCGATTCTCGAGCAATTGGTCAGACCTACATAGATGCCAATGGGAATACAAAGACTTTTAGTAACACAGGTGTTAGAGACGTTAATGTCTTCAACTATGCAAATAATGATTTGAGGGTGTGGGGGAATATGCATTATCCACGTTGGTATCCAACTATGACTACTCTCTCAAACGGTGATATGCTTGTGCAAGGAGGGAAAGATGAAGGAGAGTTAATCCCAATAGGAGATGGCAGATCAAGGGTCAGGTACGGAGCAACTACTGTTCCTGAAGTGTATACTCCCGGTGTTGGTTTTCGAAAGCTAACAGGTGCCCAGAGCGATCAAGCCTATGGTCAAATAGTGGTAAATGGTGAGAATCAAGAGCGTTGGTGGTATCCTAGAAGTTGGGTAATGCCTAATGGCCAAGTTTTTGGCATTAGCGGATCCCAAATGTATATTCTAGACCCAACAGGTAGTGGATCTATTGAATTAGCTGGCACTTTTCCGGGCACTAATATAGGTGCTACCTCAACAGCTGTTATGTATAGGCCAGGTAAAATTTTACAGGTGGGTGGTAATGCATTTGGGGCATCCACACCAAACCCAGGTAGCGATCTAGCCACAATCGTTGATATTAATAGTAATTTACCTATAATAACACAAGCACAAAATATAAGTCTAGCACGCCATTGGGCAAACTCAACTGTTTTGCCTAATGGTCAAGTTGTTGTGACAGGTGGAAGTGCTGAAAACAATGCTTTTGGTGAAGATGCTGATAATGATGGTAAGTACGATACTGTTGCTTATGCTGCTGAAATTTGGGATCCAGACACAGGTCAATGGACACTTGGTGCAGAAGCGCAAGAGCCTCGTTTGTATCACTCGAGTGCAATACTATTACCTAATGCTACAGTTTTAGTTTCTGGTGGTGGTGCTCCAGGACCAGTGAAGAATCTAAATGCTGAGATTTATTATCCACCTTATCTTTTTGAAAAGAATAATTCAGGTCAGCTAGCACCTAGGCCAGAAATTACAAATGTTAGTTCAATTATTGATTACGACCAAGATTTCTTAGCACTTACTACCACTTCTATAAGTAGGGTAACCCTAGTTCGTATGGGCTCAGTTACTCACTCCTTTAATATGGAACAACGTTTTATGGACCTAACATTTCAACAAGCAGAAGATATGTTAACAATTAGATCACCACAAAAACCAGAGTTAGCTCCTCCAGGTTATTACATGCTCTTTGTACTAGATGAAGATGAAGTACCATCTATAGCAAAAATTGTTTATTTACCACCAAGTAATGACCCAGAGCCAACTGAGTTAGTATTTACTTCAGCTGATGATGCTACCATTCGAGAAAGCAGTCCGGATAGTAATTATGGGGGAAGGATTTACACAGAGGTAGATGCTAGCTCGCGTAAAGATACATTGCTACGTTTTGATATAAGTGGAATTGGTTCAGCTACTGTTACTAAGGTTACTTTACGCCTCTATGCTATTGATGAATCCCCTTCCGGTGGTGATTTTATTGAGGTAACTAACAATAGCTGGAATGAGAATACTGTAAAGTGGAACAATGCACCAGTTGGCGATGGTAGATTACTCGGATCGCTAGGCAGGGTAGATCCCGAAAACTGGTATGAATTAGATGTAACACCATTGGTTAGTGGAGATGGTTCGGTTAGCATTCGCATTAGCTCGAGCAACACCAATGGTGCTGATTATGCCTCTAAGGAAAATTCTAATGGTAATGCACCTGAACTCATAGTCACTTTGGGTGACCCACCAGAACCCGGTACAAAATTTACCTTTACCCCAACTGACGATACCTACATTAAAGATGGCAGCTCCACGCTGCGTGGCACTAAATCGGGACTGCTTGTTGATTCAAGTTCGCGCAGGGATACACTATTAAGATTTAACGTAACTGGTCTTGGTGGAGCATCAGTGTCGAACGCTACTCTAAGGCTCAGAACTACTGATAATAGGTCAGACATTGGTGGGAACTTTTTCAAGGTTAATAACACTAACTGGCATGAGGATACAGTACATTGGTTCAATGCACCAGCAGGTGATGGTGGATTGCTAGGTTCACTTGGTAGTGTAGGTAGGAATGAGTGGGTTGAGGTGGATGTGACCTCACTAGTTACAGGGGATGGTCCTGTGAGCATTCGCATTACTTCTACTAGCTCAAATAGTGTTACCTACTTTTCAAAAGACGATCTTAGTGGTTATGCACCCGAGCTTGTCGTCACAACGAATTAGTTGAAAGTGAGAGGGCGAGAGGGAGGACTATTGATAAACTTAGCGCTGTGTGTTACAGTGATTTCTGGGCATCATATTCAAAGAAATTAGCTAACCACATTGCAGTTATCTGGTATTTTGTGCATAATTACAATTCATCATTACATGTATAGGACTACCCCCAATAAGACTCATTGTGTTAAAATACTTCGTGGAATTAAATAAAAAAAAGCAGCTTCATCGTCCAAACTACAATTCAGAAAATATAATCATTTGTAAGAAAGTCACTTTCCTTTCAAAAACTAACCAATCTGACTAGTATTTTTTAAGGTTATTACATCAATTATTATGTATAGAATCGTTTTTTTATTTATAATCTTAGTTTTGGCTACTACTTTTCGTCTAATACATTTTAACAGTCTAGGCTATAATAGCGATGAAGCTGTTTATGCTGGACAGGGTTCAGCACTTGCTCAGGCTCCTATATTTAAAGACATTTTTCCAGTCTTTCGTGCACATCCATTACTTTACCAATTTATCCTATCAATCTTTTTTGGTGCTTTTGGGGTTCAAGACTGGTTAGGACGTTTGGTATCTATAGGGGTAGGAGTAGCTACAGTTTGGTTAGTTTATATCATAGGAAAAGCACTCTATGGTGTTAGGGCAGGTCTCTTTGCTGCACTGTTTATAGCTCTTATGCCTTATCATGTCATTCCCACAAGACAGGTCCTACTAGACGGACCTATGGTATTCTGCTCAACCTTAGCACTTTATTTAATGGTTCGTTTTGGTGAAACACAACGTCCTCTATGGTTATACGCTGCTGGAGCTGGTATGGGACTTACTGTACTAGCTAAGGAAACAGGTATTCTGCTAACAGGGGCTATTTATGCTTTTTTGGCAGTCACACCAAAAATTCGGGTGCGAATTATAGACATTTTTGTTTCCCTGGGCTGCATGTTTACTATTATAATGGCTTTTCCCTTAGCAGTTAGATTAGCAGGGGGAGGAGGAGGGGAAAAAACTCAAAATTATTTAGTCTGGCAACTCTTTAGGCGCCCTAATCATACTTGGGACTTTTATTTTGTAGTAGTACCTCCAGCCATTGGTATTTTGGTTATTATAGCAGCTCTTTTAGGTTTTTGGCTACTAAGAAAGCAAAATAGTTGGCGAGAAACTTTACTTTCTTGGTGGATTTTGGTTCCTGTAATTTTTTTTGAACTGTGGCCTACTAAAGGGTTTCAATATTTACTGCCCTCAGCACCTGCTTTTGCCATATTAGCTGCCCGTACCTTAGCTCTTTGGCCACAAAAATCTATCAATTTAAAAAATAGGCGCATACCCCAACCATTATTAGGCATATTTTTCAGTTTTGTTATAGCAATAACTTTAGCTAGTAGCACTTTACAAGCTGTGTGGCCTTCTCAATCAGATACTTTTTTAGCTGGTTCTGGGGGTGTGCCGGGAGGACGTGAAATGGGACATTGGATTCAAGAAAATTCTCCGAAAGGTTCAAAATTTATGGTCATAGGACCATCACTAGCAAATATTATTAAATTTTATGGTCATAGAGAAGCCCTTGGGCTTTCTATAAGCCCTAATCCACTTCGTCGTAACCCTTCTTATGAACCTATTAATAATCCTGACTTTCAAATCCGTACCAGTGAGTTTCAATATCTAGTATGGGATTCTTTTTCAGCAGCTCGTACTAGTTTCTTCTCAGAAAAATTGTTAGGGTACGTTCAAAAGTATAATGGTCGTACAGTTCATACTGAAACAGTTTCAGTACAAACACCTCAAGGAGAAATTGTTGAGAAACCAGTGATTATTATTTATGAGGTTCGTCCATGATTCAATTTTTAGAAAAAGATTTCCTTATATGTTTTTTTGTAATAGCTACTTTGTTTTGTTTTAACTTAAGTTTTGGCTCGAGCCACCATGAAGAAACAACTCCTACCACTCCTATAGAATACTTCATCACTCTAATGCAAGAAAATCATTCATTTGATAACTATTTTGGTACACATCCTAATGTAGATGGTATACCTCCAGAAACTTGTATGCCAGTAGACCCTTTTGACGATAGCATTACTGATTGTATTCGTCCTTTTCATATTGGTGATAATGATGTACATATGGATGACCCTGACCATAGTGAAGCCACTCATCTGCTCCAGTACAATGGTGGTGCCATGAATGGCTTTGTTTATGCTTTAAATAAACGCAACCAAGATGGCCGTTTGGCAATGGGTTACTATGATGATAGAGATTTGCCTTATTACTGGAACATAGTTGATGAGTATGTATTGTTTGATGCTTTTTTTAGCTCAGTGGCTGGAGGTAGCTATCCTAATCATATGTATTGGGTTGCTGCTGCCTCTGGTATAGAGAGTGGGCGCTCCAAACAAGAGGTTTTTGCTGAAACAATGACAATATTCGATAGACTAGAACAAAAAGGTATTTCATGGAAATTCTATGTTCAAAACTATGATCCAAATCTTAACTACCGCACAGCGCATGAATATTTTGGCAATCGACTCTCACAAGTAATCTGGGTGCCACTTCTGAATTCTGATAGATTCTTAGACAATCCAAGATTATTTAGCAAAATAGTGAGTTTAGAAGAATATTTTGATGATTTGGCAAGGGGGACTCTGCCAAATGTGGCTTTTATAGTGCCTTCTGGTCCTAGTGAACACCCACCTTCAAGCATAGTCTCAGGACAGCGTTTCGTTCGAAGTCTAATTCAAACTCTTATGATGAGTCCTTATTGGGATAAAGCAGCTTTTATGTGGACATATGATGACTGGGGTGGGTGGTATGACCATGTACCACCGCCTCAGGTAGATAAAGATGGCTATGGTTTTCGAGTACCAGCAATTTTGGTAAGTGCTTACGCCAAAAAAGGTTATGTTGACAGTACAACCTCAGACTACACTTCTATGCTCAAATTCATCCAAGAAAACTGGCAGCTAGATCCACTTTCCCAAAGAGATAAAAATGCCTATGGCTTAATGAATGCTTTTGACTTTGATAAACCTCCACGAAAACCAGAAATTATTCCTTTTGAAAGAGCATCTGATACTGATGTAGTTAAAAAACAACCACGTATTAGTGTAATTTATATGATTTACAGTGGCGCTATCTTACTAGCGATCACCATCATTAGCTTGCCCTCCTTGATAAGGAGTAATGAGAAATCAATTAAGGAAAGTTAAACCTAAGCAACAAAGCACAATTATGATGTCAGAGTACACTAGTCCTAAGGGTAATAGTTATTTTGAAAAAGGTGTTTATGGGAAAGTTTATTGATAATGGACTCTTCTAAAAAAATAAAAATAAATCTACAAATGGGATCTTCTACTATTGGCAATTTGTTAGCTATAAAAATTCTTATCCATTTTACTCTATTGGCCTTAATAATGTCAGCACCAACATTCGCCCAGAATGACCCTCATTCTGAAGCACATGTAAATTTAGCGCTTGGTCAGCAAGCAGCAAATCAGGCCTTGTCAAACTATACTACACATTCTTCCAACCAGCCACTTTGGCAAGATGCAATTAGCTACGGTACTAAGGCCTATGAGCTTGCTCCTCATGATCCTGAAGTCTTGAGCTTTTTAGCAAGTACCTATGAGGTAGTAGGTTGGCATAGCCACGCTTGGAATATATGGATGTTTTATATAAGAGTTATTAGCTCCCTTGATTTAGCTACTCAGAAGCAAATAGCAGAGACTGGTGCTGTCTTGGCTCTCACTGCTTACCAAGATGGTGACTTAGAAAAAGCCTTGAATTTTCATCAAAAGGTGCTTGAGGTTTATCCTAGTTACAAAAAGTCTATAGTTTGGAGTGAACATATTGCACTAAAGCTACAAAACCCTCAAGAGGTCTCTGCAGGTCCTCTCCCAACTGAAATTGTTACTGATAATACCCTCTCAGAAATAACTGTGCCAAGGAATACTGCAGAACAGAAATTGTTTAGCAATAGAATTCCAACCCAGATAACTTTGCTACCACTGGAGCCAGGTATCCTAGGACAAGAAGTTTATGTAAATGCTAGGGTGCTTGGAAGTGATAACATACCTTTATCCGAAGCTACTCTTAATCTATATATTGATGATCAACGAGTACGATCTGGACTTACCAATAATACAGGCGAGGTCTCTATATATGCTGGTAAAGATTTAGCAGTCGGCACATACAGAGTTAAACTTGTTTTCAACGGCACCCAAAAATATTTGGGAGCAGAGATTCAAGAGTCATTACTGATTAAACCAATTGAAATTACTAATGATAACTCTCTTTTAGAAGAAGTCATCCATATAGATCCTTCCCCAACTAAAATTGTTATTGATAATACTCTCCCAAAAATAACTGTGCCAAGGAATACTGCAGAACAGAAATCACCTAGCAATAGAACTCCAACCCAGATAACTTTGCTTCCACAGGAGCCAAGTATCCTAGGACAAGAAGTTTATGTAAATGCTAGGGTGCTTGTAAGTAGTAACATGCCTTTACCTGAAGCTACTCTTATTCTGTATATTGATGATAAACGAGTAAGAGGTGAACGTACTAATAATGCAGGCGAGGTCTCTATATATGCTGGTAAAGATTTAGCGGTTGGCACACACAGCATTAAAGTTGTTTTTAATAGTAACCAAAAGTATTTAGGAACAGAAGCTCAAGGGTCATTAATGATTAAGCCAGCTGAAATTTCTAATGATGATAATGCTCTTTCAGAAATAACTGTGCCAAGGAATACTGCAGAACAGAAATCACCTAGCAATAGAACTCCAACCCAGATAACTTTGCTTCCACAGGAGCCAAGTATCCTAGGACAAGAAGTTTATGTAAATGCTAGGGTGCTTGGTAGTGATAATATACCTTTATCCGAAGCTACTCTCACTCTGTATATTGATGATAAGCGAGTACGATCTGGACGTACCAATAATACAGGTGAAGTCTCTATATATGCTGGTAAAGATTTAGCAGTTGGCACATACAGAGTCAAGCTTGTTTTTAACAGTAACAAAAAGTATTTAGGATCAGAAACTCATGGGTCATTATTGATTAGGCCAATTACCCTAACAGTAGAAACCATACCGCCTCTTGCCAATATTGGTTTTGCTCTGTCTGGACAGGAATTCTTTTCTGATGAACAAGGCATTGCTAAAATAGAAGTGACAAAGTTAGGCTTAGGTGCTCAGCATTTGCAAGTACTACCTTTACCAGAGCCAGAAGCTAATTCAGATACCATGATTAAGTTTGAACGCTGGAAAAATTCTTTTCAGCAAAACTTTGATATAACCATAGAAAGAGATATGGAGCTACAAGCTGGTTTTGCTTTATATCACCAAGTAAAACTAAACTTTGTTGATTTAGAAAGGGAGCAAGTTCCTGACAGCAGAATATCTTCTTTTATGCTCAAAAACACTTTAGGCAACTATACAACTTTAACAACTTCTGGTCCCCACTGGTTTCAAGCTAATAGAGTAGCAAGATTAAGAAATGGTCTGGAAGCTACTCAAGTACAACATTCATTAATAAATCTTATGGTTGATGGTGCAAGTGTAGTTAATAAATTCCAGCAGAGGTTTTTTGTCGAGCCAAATGATATTTGGGATATAGAGTTACTTTTCTATGATGTTCATATTCGTGCTAAAGATGCCTTTTTTGGCTTCCCAGTTGGCAAAACTGTCGATCTAATTTACCCTAACGATGAAAAAATAGAGTTAGAATTCAATAAAAATAAAGAAATTTTTGTCTCTAATTTAGCTAGGGGCATTTATAGGTTGCAGGTTAATGGGATGCCTGGTTTGGCTCCTGTAACCCCTTTAGCATTATCCAAGCCTCAAAGCATTCAACTTAAAGTGCTAAGCGCCTTAGATATAGGCGTAGCGCTTTCAGCAGGTCTAGCATTAGCTTTAGGATTACTATTATATGGAAGGCCTTATATATTCAAACTATACAAAGCTAGGCCTAAACTAGGGAATAACCCAGTTGCTAATGCAAATACTGCAAATGTTGTGCTTACCCAATCAAAAAATGTATACTTAACTTTAACTTTAGATGAATCAATTGCAACTGGTGTACATAGTGAAATGTTATCAGCTATTAACACCACTCGTACCCAAGGCATAACTTGCAAAGGCATATTTTTGAGTAGGGTTCCTAGCGTCTCTTGGAACAAGAAGCTTGCTAAAGTTGCTAAAGCTCAAGTAGAAAATATTCTTTACCGTGTTAATAGTGGCGAAATTAACCTTGCAACCCAAGCCCCTCCGCATCTGGACTCCACTGGTGGTCGTGTTAGTGATAGGGTTTATATTCACAACTACAATTTCAGAAAAGTTGGTGAGGTTCTAGCAAGTGTCTCTAATGGTACGGCTTTCATTGATGGCGTCATTCAAGGTTGGCAAGATAGCCTTTCCCATAGTAAAGTAATTATGGCTAGTAACTTTGAAGAAGTTGGGATCCATTTTGAGGATGGTGTGTGGGCAGCAGTATTTGGTGAGTCTATATCATCAACACTAAACGAATCAATTGCAACTGGTGTACATAGTGAAATGTTATCAGCTATTAACACCATTCGTACCCAAGGCATAATTAGCAAAGGCACATTTTTGAGTAGTGCTTCTAGCGTCTTTTGGAACAAGAAGCTTGCTAAAGCTGCTAGAACTCAAGTAGAAGATATTCTTTACCGTGTTAATAGTGGCGAAATTAACCTTGCAACCCAAGCTCCTCCGCATTTGGACTCCACTGGTGGTCGTGTTAGTGATAGGGTTTATATTCACAACTACAATTTCAGAAAAGTTGGTGAGGTTCTAGCAAGCGTTTCTAATGGTACGGCTTTCATTGATGGCGTCATACAAGGTTGGCAAGATAGCCTTTCCCATAGTAAAGTAATTATGGCTAGTAACTTTGAAGAAGTTGGGATCCATTTTGAGGATGGTGTGTGGGCAGCAGTATTTGGTGAGCCTAGACATCAATACATGGCTCTTGATGGCTCTTGATGATGAATTAACTCCACTTAACATCAAACTTCACATCTGAATAATCTTTATTCTTTATATCTTTAGGACTTAGTAATCTAGTACACTTTGGCATGAAGGATTTGTTTTGAAAGTTTTCTTTTTCTTCTTATTTAACTTTATGTTTGCCAGCTTTAGTTTGGCGGAACAGACCTTTGCTAACATTGATCTACAAATAGCGCAAGCTGCAGTACAGCCTCAGATTACTATTCCAGAAAACACTTTACCTCCAACTCGAGAAACTCCTTGGCGTCAGGTAGATGTCAATAATCCCATTCCTATGTTGGCGTATTATTATATTTGGTTTGATGAACCTTCTTGGAATCGTGCAAAAAAGGATTACCCTCTTGTTGGTCGCTATAGCAGTGATGACCTTATAGTAATGAAGAAACACATACTTTTAGCTAAAGAAGCTGGAATTGATGGGTTTATCGTTAGTTGGAAAAGCACCTACAAATTGGACAAACGTCTTGAACAACTTATAGAACTAGCTACAGCTGAAGATTTTTTCTTATGGATTATGTATCAAGGGTTAGATTTTGATCGTAACCCTTTACAACTTGCTTCTATAGAAAATGACTTAGAGTTTTTTTTAGATCGTTATGCTAATAATGCTGTTTTTCACATGTATGATTTACCTGTAGTGATTTTGTCTGGAACATGGGAGTTTAGCAAAACAGACATCCAAGAAATAAGTAGCAAATACCGTGACCGATTATACTTTTTAGCATCAGAGCGTAACGTGGAAAGCTATCTGAGATTAGCTAATCTAGTAGATGGTAATGCTTATTATTGGTCTTCTGTAAACCCTGAAACTTTTCCTAACTATCAAGAAAAGCTCAACATCTTCTCACAAACTGTACATCAGCATGAAGGTTTGTGGGTAGCACCAGCAGCTCCTGGTTTTGATGCTCGCCTTATTGGTGGTAGTCGTGTAGTTGAAAGAAAAGATGGAGAAACACTAAAAACACAACTTAATAGCGCTTTGCGCTCTTCTCCTGATGTTATTGGTTTAATAAGCTGGAATGAGTTTAGTGAAAATACCCATATTGAACCTAGCCAAAACTATGGCACAAATGCCCTTAATTCTCTAGCAGATCGTGACATAGCTACACCACCACAATTAGTGAATTTTGACTCGAGTGCCCCTGGTAAAGCTGGCAACAAAAGTTTTTATAGTTTTTACATTCTAATTGTCCTACTAATTTTTATTCTCGCTAGCATCATTTTAGTTTCTGTAAATCAAAAAAAGCAGAAAAAGTTCTCACAGTAACATGAACATGCTTTGATGGTAAAATTATGAAAACACCTTAATACTTCACATCAATTTTTGAATCCCTGCTCTATTACAATTTAAAGAGTAAATTTTGGAAGGAGTATGCTAGCAAACTTTTTGAGATTTTTATTTTTGATAGGTGAGAATGTGCTCTAAGAAACTTCTTGCTAGCTTAGTTGTTTATGAAAATGTTAATTCCTAAATTTTTTATTATTATTTTAATAGGCTTTTGTAATCTTAGTTTAGCACATGGCGAAGTAACTCACGATTTAAAACAAACTACACTTTGTATTGATAAAGATTCTGTCCTTATTAGCTTTTCACATGTAGAGGAGACTCGAGCTAGTAAGGTAAAACCCCGAATGCTAAATGCTCTAAAAGGAGTTTTGCGAAGGACCCTTAATCGTTCTAAGGTCAATGCGCGATTCTTACGATCTTGTGAAGGCAGTAATAGCTTTGTGCTTATTTTAGTACGCGTTACTGATCTTGATGGATTAGATTCTAATATTCGCTCTAGGTATGGTTACGGTCCAAAACCTGTTGGTTACTTTTTGTCTATAATGGTAGGTGAGAAAGAAGAAGCTAACTACTTCACAAATCATCATATGCTACCTAGGCCTTTATTTGTTGATTATGAAGAAATAGCTTATTCAGAAATAGAAAGTCGTTTAGAGTTTGACAAACATATCGTTAACAGGGCATCAAGCTTATTAGAACATTTAACTGAAGCCTGGGAAAAGGACAACTAAAAATTATATGAGGTGCTAATGTGAAAAACTATCTTAACAATTTACAAAAACTAGGATGCTCTGTATGGAGGTACCGTAATATCTTTTTGGTAGTTGGATTGCTACTGCTTCTCTTTTCTTCTTGTGTTAGAAGGGGAAACACTGCCCCAGGGCCAAGGTCAGATACTCTTGAGCTTACCCAAATAATAAATGAAACTTTAGAGATACGCATCCTTGAAAGTTCAGGTGATGTTGAACAAGTTTCTTCAGGTGGTGTTAATTCTACAAGTAAGGGTTTAAATTTAGGCCTTCAACCTTATGTAGGAATGCGCTTTACCGATCTAACAATCCCTCAAGGTGCAGCTATCACTAATGCTTATATCCAATTTAAGGTAGATGCATCACGTAGTGGAACAAGTAATCTTACTATTCAAGCTGAGGACTCAGACAACGCTCCTCCTCTACAAACTTCCAACTTTTATCTATCGTCCTTAAATACAACCTCAGCAGAAGCTCTTTGGTCTCCACCAAATTGGACAACAGTAGGTGAAACTGGTCCCGACCAGCAAACATCAGACATTTCCTCTGTGCTTCAAGAAGTCATAAATAAACCAGGTTGGTCAAGTGGTAACGCTCTAGTTATACTTATTAGTGGAACAGGTGAACGTGTAGCCGAATCTTATAATGGTGATCAATCAGGAGCACCACTACTACATGTGGAATATAGTTATGAAGATAGCCCACCAAGAATTGATAGTTTTAGTGTCACCCCTAATCCTGCTGGTGTTGGTGAGCAAGTAACTTTTTCCTGGTCTGTTTCTGACCCCCAAAACCAGGCTCTAAGCTGTACTTTAGATGTTAATGCTGATGGTAATTTTGAGTACAGCTTTGCAGATTGTTACTCTGTTACTAGCCAAAGTCATACTTATGGAACTAGAGGAATACATACTGCTAGACTAATTGTCACAGATATAGATGACTCTATAGCTGAGTCAATAATCGAAGTAAACATTGATACTATAGAAGTACAAATTACTACAGGTTCAGATGACGCTCACCAAGTTTCTTCAGGTGGTGTTAATTCTACAAGTAAGGGTTTAAATTTAGGCCTTCAACCTTATGTAGGAATGCGCTTTACAGGTCTAACTATTCCTCAAGGTGCAACTATCACTAATGCTTATATCCAATTTAAGGTAGATGCATCACGTAGTGGAACAAGTAATCTTACTATTCAAGCTGAGGACTCAGACAATGCTCCTCCTCTACAAACTTCCAACTCTTACCTATCGTCCTTAAATACAACCTCAGCACAAACTCTTTGGTCTCCACCAAATTGGACAACAGTAGGTGAAGCTGGTCCCGACCAGCAAACATCAGATATTTCCCCTGTACTTCAAGAAGTCATAAATAAACCAAGTTGGTCAAGTGGTAACGCTCTAGTTATACTTATTAGTGGAACAGGTGAACGTGTAGCCGAATCTTATAATGGTGATCAATCAGGAGCACCACTACTACATGTGGAATATAGTTATAGCCCACCAAGAATTGATAGTTTTAGTGTCACCCCTAATCCTGCTGGTGTTGGTGAGCAA
This sequence comes from Trueperaceae bacterium, assembly GCA_965224855.1. Lineage (GTDB taxonomy): Bacteria > Deinococcota > Deinococci > Deinococcales > Trueperaceae > CBDCVN01. Next base: position 615,319 of record CBDDAI010000002.1, read on the forward strand.
GTAACTTTTTCTTGGTCTGTTTCCGACCCTCAAAACCAAGCTCTAAGCTGTACTTTAGATGTTAATGCTGATGGTAATTTTGAGTACAGCTTTGCAGATTGTTACTCTGTTACTAGCCAAAGTCATACTTATGGAACTAGAGGAATACATACTGCTAGACTAATTGTCACAGATATAGATGACTCTATAGCTGAGTCAATAATCGAAGTAAACATTGATATTATAGAAGCACAAATTACTACAGGTTCAGATGACGCTCACCAAGTTTCTTCAGGTGGTGTTAATCGCACGGCTCCCGTGATCGAGCTAGGTCTTCGCCCCTATGCAGGCTTGCGCTTTACAGATATAAACATTCCTCAAGGGGCCGCTATTACTAATGCTTATATACAATTCAAAGTAGGTAAGGTACGCAATGTAACCAGCAATCTTACCATTCAAGCAGATGCCTCAGACAATGCTGCTGTTTTGCTAAGCTCTAATTCTAATTTATCATCAAGACCAAAAACATTAGCACAAGTTCCTTGGTCACCACCAATTTGGACAACAGTAGGTGAAGCTGGTCTTGATCAGAAAACCTCTGATATTTCCCCAGTGCTTCAAGAAGTTATAAACAGACCTGGTTGGTCAAGTGGCAATGATTTGGTTATATTGATTACAGGATCAGGCGAGCACATAGCTGAATCTTATGATGGTGATCCATCAGGAGCACCAATACTACATGTAGAGTTTGCAACCAATATTGGTGACTTTACAACTAACCCTAGCATTGTTGGTTTAAATGAGCAGGTTACTTTCTCTTGGGTCTTATCTAATCCTCAAAATCACTTCTTGAGCTGCACTTTAGACATTGATGATGATGGTGTTGTTGATTATAGTTATACAAGCTGTAATGTTACTAGCCAAGCACACTCTTATACACAGGGAGGGTCTTATACAGCTAAGCTAATTGTTACAAATGAAAGTACCAATGTTACAAGTCAAAAATCAACAACTGTTGCTATTGCTAGTACTTCTAACTCAGTAACTATTGCTGCAGCAGGGGACATAGCTTGTGATCCTAGCCCTTCCAATGCAGCAAAGTTTAATGGTGGACAAGGAACAGACAAATATTGTCATATGCAAGCTGTTGCAGATTTAATGCTTACGATGAATCTGGATGCAGTACTACCACTAGGAGATAATCAGTATTCTGATGGAACCCTTTATAAGTTCAATAACTCTTACGATCTTAGCTGGGGACAGCTGAAAAGTATTACCTACCCTGCTGTTGGCAATCATGAATATCTTGATCCTAATGCAGCAGGCTACTTTGCCTATTTTGGTGCAGCTGCTGGTGACCCCACCAAGGGTTATTACAGTTTTGATCTAGGTGCTTGGCATTTCATCGTGCTAAACTCTCAATGCGGACAGATAGGGGGTTGTAAAAGTTGGTCACCTCAAGGACAATGGCTCATACAGGATCTTGCTACCAACGCGACCCCTTGTACTCTAGCTTACTGGCATATCCCTCGCTTTAGTTCAGGTGCACTTGGAAATAAATTACACTCTGAGGATTTTTGGGAAGAGCTTTATGATGCCGGGGCTGACCTTATACTAGCAGGACATGATCACTTTTATGAGCGCTTTGCACCAATGGACCCTAATGGAGAGTTAGATACATCAACAGGTATAAGGTCATTTGTAGTAGGTACTGGCGGTAAATCACTTGAAGGTGGTTCTATCGTCCAACCTAACAGTGAGGTTAGAAATGCAAAAACCTATGGCGTACTAAAGCTTACTTTGCACCCTACTAGTTACGATTGGGAATTTGAAGCTGACCCCACCCAAAACCTACCTCCAAACGAGAAACTTGAGGATTCTGGTACTGGTCAGTGTCATTAAATTAAGTGTAGTTTGTTGTTAAGCAGAGGTGTAGTGTAAAAGTTTTTGTGAATCACTTACTTAGGAGTAATCAGTTCTTATAGATAGTCAGGAGTCAGTAGCCAGCATAGCTAAGCCCTACTGGCTGACTATGACTATAGCTACTGGCTTCTAGCTACTACTTTTCACAAGAAGAGTTCCAAATATTTATGCACACCTGCTTAAAGGACACTATGAATATAGCACTACCTATTGGCAGTCTTTCTGAGGTTCATGTGTAACCCTAATGCCCCGGTTAACTAGTTCTGTTAGGGCATTAGCATCTTCTGGAGTTAAACAATTATCTTCTAAATATACAACACTTCTTTCTCGTAAGCCAAAATTAGTATTTGTTACTAGAGGACTTATATCACTTATTTGATTATCTTTTAGATGTACTAATTTCAAATTTGGTAGTGTTGCAAGCACGCTTATATCCGTAAGTTGATTCCTATTAACCTGAACAAACTCTAAATTTTGCATATTTCCTAAAGGTGAAAGATCAGTAAGTTGATTACTACTAATATTTAAACGGGCAAGCTTTTGAAGATTTACTAAAGGTTGTATGCTCTCAATCTTGTTACCCCATACAGTAAGTCTTTCCAAATTGGGCAAGCTAGAAACTGGAGATAGATCTGTAATGCCTGTACGTGCTAAGCTCAATGAAGTAAGCTGTTGAGGATTAGCAACATAACTAAGCACTTCATTAATATCATTAATTTCGGACCTGTTTAGTCCTAAATGAGTTAAATTTGGTAGTTTCTGTAATTGCTTAAGCTTTTCTTTTGTAATAGGATTACCACCAATTTGAAGCTCCTCAAGCTGGGACATTACAGTAATGAAAAAAATATCAGTGATTTGATTATTGTTAAGAAATAAAGCAGTCAGGCTTGTGTTAAATACAATAGGAGCAACAGATGCAATATTATTATCATCTAAGTTTAAAACTTTTAAATTGGGAATATTTGTTAAGGCATTCAGATCACTAATTTGGTTTCTACTTAAGTTCAATTCTTCTAAATTAGTGGCGTGCTCGAGTCCCTCAAGAGAGCTAATGTTTACTTCTCTAGCAGTTAATTCCTTAAGTCTAAGTATGTCCTGACAAGTTATAGTTGATACATCTAACTCGGCTTTTATAGCAGCAACTAAGTTAAGGTCAACAATAGGAACAATTGTATTAGGATTGCTACAAAAAGAAGTGTTAGCTAAAACTCGATGGCTACTAATACTAAATAGTATAAGAGCCATAAAAATCAATTCAAGTCTTTTATTCATTAGATTACCTCAAATACATAATAACATACTGTACATGGGATATAATGAATAGCATTGACAATTTCAGGAAGTTCAAGCCCCATAGGTTGTCCACGTTTAGTAGTTTTAGCTAGAACGCTGCTCTGAGAATCAACCCAACACTTCAGATGAATATACATGCCCTTTTGCTGTAAGACGATACTCAATTGTACCTTGATGCCACTGGGTTTCAACTAGTTCTTTTCTATGTAACTTAGCTAACAAAGGGTAAGCAACAGTGTCTAGTTTGCTACTTATGCCTAAATCATTAGCGGATTTAAATTTACCATATTCATTGGTAAGCTCAAACAACAATTTTTTCTCCCACTTTTTTCTTCTATAATGTAAACGCTGTGTCATAAATTTAGAAAAAGCTTTATACCAAGTTAATTCTTTGTGCTTAGATTTAACTTCACTTATTAATTTCACATTAAATCCATAGTTCTGGTGGTGAGTATTATTGTTTATAATATTAACTTTTGGTTCACTCATATTATACACTCCTTCAGGCAATTCAGGAATTCACCTTCTAGGTATTCTAGCCAGTAATTGTCAGGAAAGTATAAGCAAATTGTTACTTATTGCGTATTTTTGTTACTTATTGTACATTCAATTTTAGATAGATGATAACTTCAAGGCTCGAGTATATATGCTTGAGCCTTGAAGTCCAAAATTTTGAAGATTTTTCAATCAGCTAAAGTAAGAACGTACCTCGACTCTAGTAATTAATGGCAATTAGCACTTCCTGAATCAATAACAACCCCTGTATCAGATACGAATTCCCAATCATAGCTTTGAGAATGCAGTGTGAGCTTTAGAGCACCATGGTTATCGCTGTCTCTAAACTCACTATAGCGCTCAGGGCTATTCATACTTCTGGTACTTTTGCCACCTGTACCCACAACAAATTGCACAATCCCTCTTGATGTATCTAACTCTCCATTAGGCTTCAGTGGTGCAAAACGCTCATAATTGTGGTCATGTCCTGATAGAAATAGCTCTGCATCATAGTCATATAGTGCTTCCCATAGATCTTCAATAGATGAGTTATTCCCATGATTTCCAGAACTGAAACGTGGGTGGTGAGCATATGCTAGAACACAATTTGCTGAAGTGTTTGCTAGATCATTCCTTAGCCATTGCTCCTGCAGACCTCCAGTACTGCAACCGCCTTCTACCCTCCCACAGTTTGTATTAAGAGCTATGAGATGCCAATTACCTTTATCATAGCTATAATAACCTTTATCAGGATCACCTGCTCTACTACCAAAATAATTAAAGTAACCCTCTGCGTCATGAGTCAGGTACTCATGGTTACCAACAGCAGGATAAGCTATGTTATTGAATCTGCCCCAGCTAGGTCCATAAGACTCTTCAAACTTCCAAAACTCTGCGTCTTCATACTGAAGATCTCCTAACGGCAAAACAGCTACAGGATTCATAGTTTCTATCAATTCTGCTACAGCTTTCATGTGGCAACTACTATCAGTACCCTCGCCATTATTGAATCTAGAAGAGTCTGGATCACAGGCAATATCTCCTGCAGCAGCTACAGTGACAGATGTTGAAGGAGGAGGAGGAGGAGGAGGGAGAGGAGGAGGGTCACTTGTATCAGATCCTCCATCAGAGTCAGAGGCATATTCTATCCTAAGTAAGGGTGCACCTGTGGGCTCACCGTCATAGGATTCGGCTGTTCGTTCACCAGTCCCAGTAATTACAAAGGTCATTGCATTACCACTATCCCAGCCCGGCCTACCAACTATCTCTTGAACTATTGCTGTTAGATTAGGAGTCTTTTGGGCTTCTCCAGATTCACCTCTGGTTGGCCAAGGAGCTGGTGACCAAGAGGTACTTGCACTTGTCATAGGTTTAGAAGAAATACTGTTACTAGCACTACTAAAGGGTGAGGTATTATCTAAATCATAACCTTTAATTCTAAGATTAGTTTCTTGAGTACTCGCCTCATCAGTAGTGAATTGGATATGGGCACTTGTGATTTGAGTTCCCTGAGGAATATTTACATCCGTGAAACGTATTCCTATTGTTTGGTAACCACCGTCATCATAAGTTAGCTCAAGGTCACTACTATCAAGATTAACACCACCGTAGTCTTTTTCTTCAGCATCATTACTACTACTATTTACTCTTGTCTCAAAGGTACTTGGGTTTGAGCTTGGATCAGGTGGTGACGTGGTAGGTTCAGTAACGGTAACATTCTCAGTAGCACTAGCAGAAGCACCATTAGCATCAGTTACTGTCAATACGGCTTGGTAACTACCTGCTGAAGTATATCTATAGCTTTGGCTAGTGGTAGTTTTACAATCACTAAAGTTAAACTCATCATTGCCATCACCATCAACATCCAAGCTACAGGTTAAGCTATCACCATCAGCATTCCATTGGAATTTTATTTCATCATTTACTTGTGCTGAAATGTCTAAAGTTGTTAGCTCATTGGTTTGTGTTGAAACAAGATCTGCCGTGAAGCTAATTATGTTTGGAGTACTATTATCAGATCCTCCATCAGAGTCAGAGGTATATTCTATCCTAAGTAAGGGTGCACCTGTGGGCTCACCGTCATAGGATTCGGCTGTTCGTTCACCAGTCCCAGTAATTACAAAGGTCATTGCATTACCACTATCCCAGCCCGGCCTACCAACTATCTCTTGAACTATTGCTGCTAGATTAGGAGTCTTTTGGGCTTCTCCAGATTCACCTCTGGTTGGCCAAGGAGCTGGTGACCAAGAGGTACTTGCACTTGTCATGGGTTTAGAAGAAATACTGTTACTAGTACTACTAAAGGGTGAGGTATTATCTAAATCATAACCTTTAATTCTAAGATTAGTTTCTTGAGTACTAACTTCATCAGTAGTGAACTGGATATGGGCACTTGTGATTTGAGTTCCCTGAGGAATTCTTACATCTGTGAAACGTATTCCTATTGTTTGGTGACCACCGTCATAAGTTAGCTCGAGGTCACTACTATCAAGATTAACACCACCATGAGATCTTTCTTCAGCATCATTACTACTACTATTTACCCTCGTCTCAAAGGTATTTGGGTTTGGGCTTGGATCAGGTGGTGGTGTAGTAGGTGGACTATCGTTCCCTCCCCCAGAAAATCCTGCATATATATTTACCCAATACCGTGTTCGATCTAAGTAGGATGTCTGTGCATCTTTACCTGTTTTACCATAAGCACCTTCATAATTCTCATAAGGATAGTCTGCTACATTCTTTACCTTTGCAGGCTCTATCTGTGACCCTTCATGCCACTCATTAAATGTACTTATACTTATCCACTCTGAACCTGAGTCTATTGCTGTCTGCCACAATCTGTCATAATAGGCCCCATTGTCTCTAGAGGTGTACCTATGTGTACTGGGAACAGCTCTCCTTTCATCATAACCTGGACCCACACTTGGTGAATAAATCCCATTACTCTCTCTAGCCCTCTTTGCAAAGCTAGTAAAGGGATCTTGACCTACATTATGAACTCCATAACTATAAATCCCATCAAAGTGTCCATCTTCTATGGGATTAGAACTTATCCCTAATGAAATAACTATAGCATCATCAGCTGTCCCTCGAATGCTGTCCAGCATAGATCTCCATGAGCTTAGCGAATTTATAGGACTAACATTAAAAACATAAAATACCCCTCTCGGACTTGTTGATGGACCATACTTTGTGGCTCTTGCTACGCGATAAAAAGCAGGGTGGCTCCCATAATTATCGTAGATATACTTGATGTCTTCTTTTAGTTTAGACACGCTACTATCTTTATAGGGCTCTAGTAAAAAGGCTACCTTCAACCCCTTCGCGTCTGCTGCGTTGAGCACCTGCAAAGTATGATTGTCCTCCCAAGAGTCCTGTCCCCACCAACTCATTACTACAACTCCTGCCCCTGCATTTTGTATCCATTGCATGTGCTGGTCCAGTACTTCCTCACTAGCAGAACTATACGCTCCTAGAGTTGGATAATAGTTTGAGCCTATATACTCAGGTGGTGTGTGCGATCCTTCAAGATTTTGTGTCCAGTGCCGCCAACCACTACTTCCTATATTTGGTTTGCCCAAATCAAACTCAGGACTCCCATACCATGGGTAATAAAACATATGCACATTTGTTGATGTTTCAAGGGCTTGTACACTTATGCCACTTTCCTCTCTTGATAATAGTTCTTCTTTATTTGTTTTACAAGCAACAAAAGTTAGCACTAGGATTACAAATAGGCTTAATAAGGAAAAAACGTATTTAGGGTTTAAATATGAGTTTGGGTTTTTAGCCATCTTGAAAAGACCTCCTTAAGATTTGTCTTGATTGGCTCTCTAGTGTAATATTCATAGGAATCTCTCTGTAGGTGTTTAGTAAATTTTCTCTATATACCAACTCCTTGTTTTAAAAGGTGTTCATCTTAAAACTTCACAGAAGATTAATGTTAATGATAAATTGTTATGAATTTGTTAATGATTCCTTAATTGAAATAGTAATTAATTAATAATTTATTAAAAGCTCTTCCTCAAATTATCAAAGCGTTCTATAGATTCCCCTTAAAAAAGCTCTAACTTCCTTGAGAGTTTTACTAATAAATCCCTTATAAAGATCAGCTTTCTATAAAACTCTAATTTATTACTGGCATTTCGATCCCCAGATAAAAAATTTCCAGTCATCTACTGAAAATGGGTTTAGTCACCTAACACTTAATGTTAAGGCATCAAGACGTGGCCTTCTTTAATTTTTCTCGCCACTAGGTTTTTATGAGAGTTTTTTCTCATAAGAATCTTTGCCTTCTCTGTGAGCAAATCTATGGTTACCTCACATAAGCAGTAGTGCAAAAGTTTTTGTGAACAACTTAGAAGTGGTCAATACCTATAGGTAGCTAGTAGTCAGAAGTCAGTAGCCAGCATAGTAAAACCCTACTGACTATTAGCCATTGGATTCTAGATAATATTTTCAATCTCAAATGGAAATTTACAAGTATTTATGCATAGGTGCTTACACTATGATGAGAGAGGTGGAGAATAAAATTGATATAAGATGTTACTGCCTGGCACTAAATAGATTCCCTACAGTGAAAGAAATCAAGTAAGCTTAAAAGTGCCAACTATAACCCACCTGCACAGCAAGTTCTGGCAAAGAGCCCTCGTTATCTGGTGCACCTAAAACCTGAAACTCGAGCTCACCTAGCTCGAGCTCAACTACTAACAAGGCACTAGCACCATAATCAAAACCATCAAAGCGATACGGTTCAGCAAATAACTCTACTTCATAACGCACAGGTTGGCCTTTAAGTTTATGCTTTAGGTTAAGAGCTCCTCCCGGGAAAGTGCCTTCTGTACCCGTAGCCAGCCATGCAGTTACCTGCACAGTAGGTAAGTTGCGTCGGTTCAAGCGATATTCAAACCCAATTGCCCCATAAGCATCACTGGTAGTAGGACTTTTCTCAGCTTTAAACTTAATAATACCATCATCACGCTCTATTAGGTGGCGAAGATGCAAGCCTACACTACCGTACCCACCTAAACTACCAGCTGTTAAGACTAATGTTGGTTTAAATTCTAGAACTAAAGTTCGTTCTAAACGATACTTACCCCCCAAGCCAACACCAAAAACTAAACTACTGGTGTCATAGCGTGGTCTAGCTTGTCTGTAGGCTGACTCGAGAGCAAAGTGCCCCTTGTTAGCATTAAAGAGCATAAGATCAGCTTCAAGTGCTGCCAGAGAGCCCAAAACCCCGCTAGCAGAAACATCTATATCTACTAAGCCATCACTATCTACTTGGGCCAAACTTTTTAAAAGGACGTTACCAAAAGGCCCCCAAGAAAAATTGTACTGCGCCCCTAACCCAAACTCTAAAGGGGTAATTACATTTGTAGCAATACGAAAAGATAGTTTGGAGTCCTTAAAGTCTATGTCATTAACCCCAACAAAAACTTCACTTTGTAAATCAGTAGTATTTTTATTCCATGCAGTAGCACCTACTCCAAATTTTAGAGTTTGTGCAAAAACATTAGTTAAACCAATAGATATTACTAAAATAACAACATATTTCAAATTTAGCACCGTGTTATTAATTCAAATCGAGCGCCAAGTTAGCCTCTGCAGGGCAGAAGCCAAAAGTTAGTTAGTGGTTTCACACCTAGCATGTTGCAAAATGCGGCTAAGCTTCCTACATTAGTATGGCCAAGAGCCTTTCCATTAACGAAGTGGTCGAAGCCATCAATATTACGTCCTGGGACAATGTAAAGGGCTAGACTCATATCTATATCTTTGCCAAAGTTCTAACTCGCAATAAAACTCCCAAGCACATCTACTGCCAATTCAGGCCTTGGTTCCGAACCCAAATTAATATTAGCCCCTAGTTGTCTTAGGCGCTCAGGCAAGTTTTCATAACCTCTTTGAATATATTCTATACCAGTAATAACTGACCGGCCTCGAGCAGCTAAGGCAGCCACTACCAGCGCCCCGCCTGCACGAATATCAGCAGCATGCATATGAGCACCATATAATTTACTACCTCTTACAAAAAAAGTTTGTTCGTTCAAGTCAATCATAGCACCCATCTTCTTAAGTTCATTTACATGTGTAAAGCGATTAGAGTAAACACAGTCAGTAACAGTACTAGTTCCTTCAATAGTGGCAAGACAAGCACCAAAAGGTGCCTGTAAATCAGTAGGTAGGCCAGGATACTCTGTAGCAGTAACATTTATAGGCCTAAGCTGGTTTCTAGCATCAAGAGTTAAGGTTTCACCATCTACTGCAATCTTTACACCACTCTCAGTTAGTTTAGTAATTACTACTTCTAAGTGGTCAGGGTTAACTTCATGCAAAGTGATGTGTCCTCTGGTAGCAGCAGCAGCTAGCATTAGGGTGCCCGCTTCAATGCGATCAGGAATAGGGCAGTACTCGACACCATGTAACCTTTGGACACCTTCAATCTCAATAAAACGAGTGCCAACACCTTCAATTCTAGCACCCATAAGCTTTAACATATTGGCAAGGTCAACTATTTCAGGCTCGAGTGCTGCATTTTCAATGACAACATCAGTATCTCCCAAAACGCTGGCTAAAATTACATTTTCTGTGCCACCTACAGTTGGTGCTGCAAATACTACCTTGCCTTTTAAAGGAGCATTGCGTTTAGCAAAAAAGTCACCACCTTCCTCATTTATGGTAATGCCCAACTCCCGAAAAGCACTAATATGGCGATCTACTGGTCTTGGTCCAAAGGTACAACCACCAGGCATAGGAATACGAGCTTCACCTGAACGCGATAGCAATGCTCCCATAGCCACAAAGCTAGCACGCAACTTACTTACTAAATGATAAGGCGCTGAGCAGCTTTTAATTTCTTTTGCTTGGATTCTTAAGTTGTTACCTTGCCACACTACCTCTGCACCAAAACCACTGAGCATATCACCCAAATTCATTACATCACTTAAGCAAGGGGTATTTTTAATAACTACAGGTTCATCAGTTAGTAGTGCTGCCAGCATTAAAGGCAAAGTAGCGTTTTTAGCCTTATTTATACTTATATTTCCTATTAAAGGTACTCCCCCTGTAATATAAAATGCTTTTGGTGTATTAGTGATCATTCTTTCCTCAAAAACTAAAAATTTATTGATGTCGGCCTATGTGGGATTGCATTTCAACCATAATGTCATATTATTTAAGATGTGTTTGGTTTAGACTACAAATCTTACACAATTTACGCAAGTGTAGGATAATTCTGCTTATTAGTATTGTCAAGGAAATATGCAACATGCTAGCATGAGTGTTTATGGAGATAAACTGTGCCTAAACGTGAGAAAAGTAAACGCTTACAAGTAGTTATTACTGAAGAGCAAGATGCACTCCTAACCAAAACAGCTTACCAACTTTCTAATCCTGAAAGACTGGTATCAAAATCTGAAGTAGTGCGTCTAGGTATAGAGTTACTAAATAATGCTGTTGAAAAAGGTGAATTTGACCCTAAGCTTATAGAAGTGCTGGAAGAGGAAAGTGAGGGATAGCTCGAGCAATTTGTAAAAGTGGTAGCATTAAGTTATGCCTTTAATAATCGCCTTCGTTTTCTTATCATTTTTAATCAGCTGCGTACCTAACCCTGACAATCAGCCAAATCTGCATGAAATAAGTCTTTATAAGCAAAATAATGGTATACGTTACAGTTATTTTTATGGCTCCCCTAACAAGGCAAAAATTGGGGATGCCCCTATTGAGCTGCAAGAAAGTTCGCAAAATCAACAGGTAGATGTTTTTTCTGTCTCTAATGCTTTGTACGCTAACGGTAAACCTTACTTAAAACGTTCTTTAATTCCACAAAAAGCACCATTTAAAGCTCATCGTTATCGCTATTCAAGCGATATATTGCTAAACACTAAAGAGCCTTTAGAAAAGGTACTTTATTTTGATGGTGAGCTGTGGTTTACATTACTTGAAGATAGTAGTTTAGCTGTAAACTCACAAATAGTGCCTCAAGAACGTATTGGGGGGTTAGGGGGAGTAGGTAAGCTTACTCAAAGAGAAGCTGATATGCTTGAGCGCTACTTTGCCAGCATTGGTGAATCGGTAGTGGTTGCACTGTTATCAGAAAACAATTTACCAACCCAAAGTTTGAGTGGCTTTAACGAGTACCGTCACACAGTATTCTATGTTCAAGAAGGTCTAATTCTTGAAGAGGAAGGCTTCTCTGCTCAAGTCCAAGGTCTGCGTTGGGATTTTTTGGGTTTAGGTGACAAGGCTTTAGCTGAAGATGGGCTTAGCTTTGTGCTAACTAGCCAAGAGGGTACTTTTAATAGTGTATGGAACGAAGCTCATGCTGGTGAGCTTAATCTCCCTCAAAAACCAGTCGTTGACTTTTCACGTGAGAGTGTCTTAGGTATTTTCCTAGGGGTTAAAAATGAATTAGGGCATGGTGTTGATGTTAATAATGTTACTTTGGAAGATGGAGAAGTTTATGCTGATGTCAATATAATAGAACCAGCTAGTCTTATAAGAAACGAAGCTCATGTAAGCCCTTGGCTGATGATACGTATCTTTAGACCTAGTGTTGAAGTGGTTTGGATACGTAGTGCCCAAACAGGTGATCTAGTCGGAATAGCACGTTCCAAGTAAGAGTAAATCTGTGTGTTTGCCCTACTATGCATTCGCTCGAGCAAGTTATTCAAGTTATTGGTTTCACAATATTTCATGCTTGTGAAATCATTATCGAGAAAAGTAACTTTTTAAGAATATGCCTCTATCCAAACCACCACACATTGTCCTAGCTAGTGGCTCACCTCGTCGCCGTGAGCTCCTAAACAACCTAGGGATTGATTTTGAGATATTTGTTACAGATATTGATGAGTCCATCAAAGAAAATGAAGCACCTCAAATCTTAGTAGAGCGCCTCAGCAATGCTAAGGCCACCAGTGCTGCCAAAAAGTATCCTAAAAGCCTAGTGATAGCTGCTGATACCATAGTAGTCCTTAAAGGAAAAATCTTGGGCAAGCCTAAAGACCCTCAAGAAAATCACTATTTCCTTGAAATGCTCTCAGGACAAACACATAAGGTTTACACAGGTTATGCTTTAAACCTAGGAGGAAAAAAAACTATCAGTAGCTTAAAAAGCAAAGTTACTTTCAGACACTTGACTAATGAAGAAATACACCAATACATAACTACCAATGAAGGTATGGACAAAGCTGGTGGCTATGGCATCCAAAACTTTGGAGCCATTATGGTTAAAGAAATCTCTGGTTGCTATTTTAACATAGTGGGACTAAGCCTTTCCCATATAGTTGATGAAGTTAAAAAGTTAGGAGTACGTCTTGTCTGATCTTTTAAAAGCATGGTATGTCTTCTTAGGCCTCAGCTTACTTTCTTTTGTTTCAATGGCTTTTATAGGTAAGATACCTTACCAATTAAGTAATGTAATAGCTCTACCACATAGGTTTCTATTTCAAGCAAGCAGCAATTTGCGTAGCACTATGGAAAGTACTGTTGCAAGACATAACTTCCTTGACAAAATAGATTCTTTAGAAAACGAGGTATCAAAGCTTAAGGTGCAAAATAGACAGCTCGAGCTACAGCTCGAGCGCTACCAACAAATTTTAGGGGTACGTGAGTTTCAATCTCCTAGTGCTAGAATAACTGCTAGCGTCACTGGTATTGACTCTTCCTTGCTTCTATCTCGTTTGAGTTTGGGTGCTGGTAGCACTGACGGAGTAATGAGGTATATGCCTGTAACTACTCCTGAAGGTTTAGTAGGTATAGTCACGGCTGTAACTAACCACAGTTCAAAGGTTCGCACCATTATTGACCCTGAGTCAAGAGTAGGTGTAACTGTGCGCCACAAAGGAGGGCAAGGTATCGCTATAGGGGAGTTAGGTAACCTAGTTCGGGTTATAAATTACTCTGAAAACCTAAGTGTGGGTGTAGGAGACTTAGTAGAAACTCAAAGCCGTGGAGGCCTCTTTCCTAGGGGGATTTTGGTGGGTGAGGTTATTCGTATTCTTTCTAAAAACCCCAATGACTTACAAACTGAGTTTTTGGTTAGACCAGCAGCAAATATTCATAATGTACTCGAGGTTGCCCTTATTGAACCACTTTAACTAACTTACCTAACATAGGGTCTGCAGATGCTTTGCAAATTTTTTTACATAATTTCTTCATCTAAGAAAGATAAGATTATTCACAATGATATGTGAATTTAAATCAGGTTAGTTCCTGCCAGAGAACAAGCCTTAGAGGTATTAATTATTAATTAGGTTTAATCCTAAAAATTTTACAAAGAAAAATTATCTTCATGAGGAGTAAGTGTGATCAAAACTCTTATTAGCTACGTCCTTTTGTGTTTTTTTGGAGCAACCTTGGCTCAAATTGAAGTAGGTAAAAAGCTTACTGTTACTATGACAGCCTATTCTTCTACCAAAGCACAGACTGACAGCACGCCTTTTATAACCTCAACCAATCAAAGAGTACGTTTAGGAATAGTTGCAGCAAGCCGTGATTTATTAGCTAGTCAACTTCCCTATGGCACCAAATTACGCGTAGTAAACATTAAAGATACTAGGCGATGCGGTGGCTGGGACCCTAAAATTATCTTAGAAGTGCAAGACACTATGCATGAACGCCAACGTAATAAACTTGATTTGTGGATGACCTCCACTGCTGAAGCCAGAAGATGGGGGCGTTGTGAAGTTACTATTGAGGTGTTAGGCTTTGAAGAAGAAGCTTTTGTACAAACCCCTCCCCCTAATGCTATACAAGAAAGGCCTGACCTCTTTATTGAAACAGCAAGTAAAGTATCCCTAGCCTCCTTTAATTTTTCTGGAGTAACCAATCAAGAAGTTATTGCCCAAACTTTGCCCAGCACTGCAGGAGAAACAACAATTGCTCAAGCTCTTTCCAGCAGTGAATCAGAGGAAGTTGCTCAAATCCCTATTAATATTGAGCAAGAAGAGACTGTTGCACAAGCTGTTTCTAGTATTACAGCAGAAGAGTCAAGACTCTTTATTGAAGCATCTAATAAAGTATCAATAACTTCCTTTGCTTTCCATGAGGCTACTAGTAATGAAACGGTTACTATTGCAAACACTCCATCTACAAGCACTATCCCTGAGCCCACTTATAACACTAGTGCTTTGAGTGCTACTCAAACTACAACTTATAATCCACCTCGGCACCAATCACCGCAATCATTAATGGAATTAGCTTCACAAACATTTCTAATTCCTATCCTACACCTGGCTTTCTCAACTCCTAATACAAGTGAGGAAATGCTTAATTACTATCTTAGCTATTACATGCAAAATCCCTAAAAGTTAAGTAGGGTACCTTATACTGAAAACGGGTTAGAATTGAACATCTTTGTGTTGGTATGTGTAGAGACGCAAAAATTTGTGTCTCTACAAGCGTTGAATTGTCTTGGGTAAATTCATTTGCTAACACATATAGAATTTGAAACTACTTAGAGTAAGTCCTCAATTACCAACTTCTCTTCTAGAAGCTCAATCTCACTAGCTTTCATTCTCTCTTGAATAAAGGTGTTATTTTCTAAACCAGAAACTATACTCACTTGACCACTTCTAACTTTTACAGGAAAAGAATATATAATCCCTTCAGCAATGCCATAGGAATTACCATCACTAGGAATAGCCATACTAATCCAATCATCTTCATCAGTACCCAAAACCCAATCTCGCATATGGTCAATAGCTGCTGAAGCTGCTGAAGCTGCACTAGATGATCCCCTTGCTTCAATAATTGCTGCACCTCTTTTTTGCACGGTAGTAATAAAGTTATCCTTTATCCAAGACTCGCTCACTAAATTACTAACTGCTTTGCCATCTGCAGTAGTGTGGTAAATATCAGGAACTTGGGTCGAGGAATGGTTACCCCATATAATCATTTTCTTAATATCTTTAACCAAATTACCAGTTTTTTCAGCTACTTGGCTAATAGCACGATTATGGTCAAGTCTTGTCATGGCACTAAACTGTTGTGGCTGAAGATCAGGAGCATTCTTCATAGCAATAAGGGTGTTAGTATTAGCAGGATTACCCACTACCAAAATTTTTATGTCGCGACTAGCATTATCATTCAAAGCTTTACCTTGAGTTGTAAAAATAGGTCCATTCGCTCGGAGCAAATCTTTGCGCTCCATACCCTTACCCCTAGGTCTAGATCCAACCAAAAGTGCATAATTAGCGTCTTTAAACGCCCCATTAGGGTCATCAGTAGTAACAACTCCTTGCAGCAGGGGAAAAGCTGCATCATTAAGCTCCATTACTACACCTTTAAGAGCATTCATAGCTGGAGGGATTTCTAAAAGTTGTAAGATAATTGGCTGATCTTTGCCCAACATATCGCCAGCAGCAATACGAAAGAGTAGTGCATAACCTATTTGTCCAGCTGCTCCAGTTACTGCAACACGCACAGGCATTTTCATAAGCATCCTCCTAATTTTTCTTTAAATCTCAATATAATCACATGAACAATGATAAAAAACTTCTATAATGATTACTAGGTCATATACTTGTAACGGTATAAAAATGGACATTTCTATTGTAATTGCAACGGCATTTGAAAGAGAGATAGGAAGATGAGGGGCAGGGTGTGGAGTTTTTTGAAACAAGATGTTCATTTCTTACCCGTTTTTAGTATACAGCTTTGAGAAGCAAATTGAGCATGTCACTATCTGTAACTTGTAAAGGTATCTATTGTAAATATGAGTTACAGAACTTTAAGGAAATTAGGTGTTAGCTAAACGTATTATTCCTTGCTTAGACGTCCACAACGGCAGAACCACTCGAGGGCAACAATTTGGACGTGCTGAAAAAGGCGAGCTTAAGGATGTGGGAGACCCTGTTGAGCTAGCCCTGCGCTATAACGAACAGGGTGCTGATGAATTAGTTTTTTATGATATTACCGCTACTAGTGAAGGAAGAAAAGCTATGCTCGAGCTAGCCACTCGCACCGCTGAGCAGTGCTTTATGCCGTTAACTATAGGTGGTGGGGTAAAAAGCTTAGAGGATTTTCATGCACTCTTTCGAGCAGGTGCTGATAAAGTGTCAATAAATTCTGGGGCAGTAGCTAGCCCTGAAGTTGTGCGCCAAGCAGCTGACCACTACGGCTCACAAGCAGTAGTCTTTTCTATAGATGCCAAACGTTCTGAGAAAGCTCCTAGGTGGGAAGTCTTTGTAGCTGGTGGACGTAAATCAACAGGGCTTGATTTAATAGAGTGGGCTGTTAAGGGGCAAGAACTTGGTGCTGGTGAAATTGTTCTAAATAGCATTGATGCTGACGGTATGAAAACAGGTTATGACCTAGCAGCTAACCGGGCGGTAGCTCGAGCGGTAGACATTCCTGTGATTGCTTCTGGAGGGGCTGGGAATGCTTTGCATATGCTCGAGGTTTTAACTATTGGAGAAGCTGACGCAGCTTTAGCAGCAGGGATTTTCCATAATGGTACTTATACTATAGAACAAGTAAAAAAATATCTCTTTAAAGAAGGTGTGCATGTAAGATCATGAGGCTACTAAGCTATCCGCTAAAAATCCACAAAAGCTCAAGGCTCTCATACCAAGCAGCAAAAACAAGTAAGACCAAGGCTATAGGAACTATTAAAAAAAGCTTTTTTAAACCCTCACGATAGCCTTTCCAACCTTGACGAATAAGGGTAGCTAAAAATATGCCACCGCCAGCAGTTATAAGGGTATAAGCCAAAAGTTCAATTATAATAACAGGCAGGTGCACCAACAACATTGCAGGTGGTACATCTGCAAAAGGAATAGCTAGATAAAAGAATCTTGAAAAATTAAAAAGGTAAGCAGGCACAGCAAAAAGGCTAGCGGGAAGAAGTGTAGTAACAATAGCACCCATAGAAAAGTTCCAAAAACTAATGGCCGCAGCGATACGTGCTATATCACCACTCTCTAAAACTTCAACTATACCTATATCAGAAACTCCTGTGCTTAACATTTCAGTTATGTAAGAGTGGCATGTTTCTGGCATGCTGCTACCTGCTATTATCCCTAAAACAAACGCTGAATAGAGTGCAATAATAGTTCCTAGCACTATTCTTCTATGTGCTTTGATTATCTCTACACCCTTTATAAGCCAGCTACGAAAAAAAGATGGTCGAGAACAAAGGTAAGCTAGATAAAAACTAAAGAATAAAAATATCCAACCTGTTATAGGATAATTAATTTGGCTTAAGGGACTAGGGTTACCGCTGGTAAAGTACAAACGTACACTGTCAGCTTCCCACTCACCATTATTTGTTTGGCTTAGTTGTACCTTAACTTGTCCTAAAAGGCTCTCACTTGCTTTAGCCGCATAAGTATAAGTGTGGGCTGTTTCACTAGTTTCTATGACATTAACATCATCAAAATTTACCTCTGTAGCTTTAATCAAATTAGGCAGCTGTCCAAGGGTAGATAATTCTTCACACACACCCTCTGGTTCTTGGGTAAAGAATTGAGAAAGCTCAAATTTTTCAGCACGTTTAAGCCAAGCTTCAACAGCTTCACTAGCAACTGTTTCTGGAGAGGATCCTGTCGCAAGCTGGGCACTAGCAAAATTGCAAAAAATAATGATTGTATAAACTACTTTAAGTATTTGGTAACTAAGCGCTTTAATACTCATGAATTCAAGCATACTATGGTAGTTTATTTTAAGAATAATTTTCAAATGTCCCCTAGAAATAATGCGTGAACTTTACTCAATAGACAAATCAATTTCAAGACGCCAACTCCTTAAAACTAGCTTAGTGAGTTTAGCAAATCTTAACTTTTTCAACTGCTTTGCAGATGCTCAGCATCCTATTTTTACCTTAGATGGCAAGAACACTATAACATTGCAAGCTACTGAAGTTCATATGCCTAGTGGTAGTATCTTACAGAAAAGAGCACCCAATCAAACCAAGCAAAAGTGCTGCGTTTTATTACATGGATGGAATAACAATGGAGTAAGTATGCACCGTTTAAGGAATGAACTATATAAGCTACCAGAAGCAACCGGTTGGGACTTTATATCTCCAAGCTATGAAAGTCATTTCAAATCCTTTAAGGATAGTGCTCGAGCCCTTATCGAAGCTTTAGCTTCCCTTAACTTTGATCTAGAAACAACAATTCTGATAGGTTACAGTACTGGTGGTTTGGTTGCTAGACAAATGATCGCTGAAGGTTTTCAGTGTCAAGCTCTAATTACTATATGCACTCCCCACGAGGGCCTGCTTCCTTGGGTAACTACCCCAGATATAACCTCGATGTCTTTGCATATGTTTAGTCAAGATCTTGCTGCCTTGAATCAAAACCATAAAGATATAGATATTAAACATCTCTACCACCTTTTTGGAATATATAGCAAAGACTTGGGGGGAATGCACCATGATGATGGCATAGTGCACTTAAATAGTGCTTTGGGAATTAATGTTTTTGAAGATGTAGCTTCCCGTCAAAGCATTCAACTAGATTATGATTTTATAGCAGGTGCTGACCCCCACATTAAAGGGCTGGACCCTAAATACTTAACAGGGTTTACTACTTTGTGCCAACAGCTTCTAGCAAAGTTTTACTAAGGTTTATAGCTCGAGCCCCCCAAATAGTTCTAGAAGCTCTGGTAAGAAGGAGTCCCCCTTAACAAGGGGGATTTAGGAGGATCTGCCTTACAAAACTTTATCTTTAGGCACCACTTAAGGTAGAAAGGTAAGTGTGAAAGAAATTTCACCTATAGCAGGATATGTCCAAGCTTGCATAAGGTTCAGTACACAGCTCTTAATTTGCTCTTCTAAGTCATCTCCTATCAGAGAGTCCGCACTGGCACTAGTGACTCTGCCTGCTTCATCTAGCGTAAAGTTAAAGTTTAGCTGTAACCACGGCATTTCACTACTAAAGCAGGAAGCTATTTGCGTTCTAGCTTTGTCTTGCTGCAAAAAGTTTTGCAAAGCTGATGTCATTTCATATTGCTGGGTTTGAATGTTGCTTAAGGTAACTTTATTTACTAAGCCTGTTTCTTTTAAATTAGCATCAGGAATAATGGCTTCAGGTAATTCAATAGAAGGTTCATTGGCTGGTTCGGCTTCAGCAAGTTCCTCACTAGCTAATTGTCCGCCATAAGTATAGCCTGTACTGCTTTGGGGACTTGGTAAGGGCGGTGGTGGGGCTCCTGCTGGTGCCATTGGTTGTGCCGCAATGCTATTAAGACTTAGGGACCTTGCAGCAGGTGTTGCCGGTAAAGCTTGGTTAGATACACCTTCAGGTAAAGGTAAAGGCTGGCGAACAGTTTCTACTTCTCCTTCAGCTCTTACTAAAGTATCAACAGCTATAAAAGAAGTGTAATCTGTGAGTAAATTGTATTTGAGCCCTAATTCTGTAATGGCTGCTTTTTCATCACTGCCTACTTGCTGATAATCACCTAATAAAGCTATGCGACTACGTGCCCATAAGTAACGTAAAGCACTGTTTTCAGCCAGTGGTTGACTATCTGCAACATCAAAAATCGCTTCGTAATCACCTTCACCACTTTTACCAGTGATAGTGATAGTGCCCGTAGGCTCACCACGCCACTTGCCATAAACTACCACTGGGCGCTCAGCTAGTACATCAGGAATGCTAGGTGGCTCTACATCATATGCTTCAAAACCCTCAAAGTTGACTTCTATATTCGTGAGTACAGGATTAGCAATGTAATTGCTAAAGCGTTTGGCTCCAGCCTCTGATCCTTCAGGTGAGGTTAATACAAAAGGTTCACCTTGGCCAGCTCGAGCCAATCCTTCTATCAAAAAGCGGTTTATGCTCGAGCCAATCCCAAAACTAAATACGTTAGCATTATTTAGTGACTCTCTAACTAAATCAAAGGCTTCCTTTTCTACTGTTACATAACCATCTGTGATAATAGCAATGATTCGTGAGGCATCTTCATCATAGGGCATTTCAAAGGCACGTTGTAAAGCTGGTAAAAGCTCAGTACCACCGCCAGCTTGTATGCCGTCTAGCATGGCTACTGCTCGTCTTAAATTAGCAGGTGTTGCTGGTAAGGATTCCCTAGCTAATACGCTCGAGCCACCAGCAAAGAAAAGAATATTAAACCTATCGGTCTCATTAAGATTAGCTAGCAGATCTTTTAATAAAACTTTAGTGGTATCTAAAGGAAAGCCATACATAGAGCCTGAAATATCAACTATAAAAAGGTACTCTCTAGGAGGAATTTGCTCTGCTTTCACAACCTCAGGTGGTTGACTTATTAGGAGGAAAAAGTTTTCTTCTTCACCTTCATAAAGCAGTAAGCCTGATTCAATCGTCTCCCCAGCAAGTTTATACTGCAGAATAAAATCCCTATTTCCTCCAGAAACTTCATTTTCAGCTAGGCCAATGCGAGCTTGGCTTCTAAGGTCTTTATTTATGGTAATTTCATGGGTAGCAGAGCTAACCTTTTGTAAAGGCACACCACTATTAATTCTTACACTGATATCAAAATCGTAAAGAGGTGCTTCACCTTCTTCAGTATAAGGATTAGCATTGAACTGCTCAGCACTTTCCTCGTTACTATAGCGTGGCCCCACTACTGTAGGATAGACAAATTCATATATACCCTCACTAGGCACTAAAAGTTCTGTGTAGCGAAGTTCAACTATAATTTCATCTTTTGGTAGGATGTTAGCCACATTCATAGTAAAAACATTAGGGCGATCTTGCTCTAAAAGAGAGGCGCTACGTCCCTCACTTTTTGCTTGTTCGTACTCTGCTCTTGCCTCTTCTTTTTCTTTAATTTCTGCCTCTATACGCCTCTGACCTATTGTCATTGTCATGCTGTAAACAGCAGCCCTTGTTGAGGCTGGGAATACATAAATAGCCTCTAAGGTGCTTTTGCCTTCATTCTTATAAACTTGTTTCACGCTTACATCAGCTATTACCCCAGCAATATTTACCTCAGCAGAAGTGCTTTTTAAAGGCAGCTGATCTACACTAGGGTCATCACTTTGAACAAAAAAGTATGGGGAAAGAGTCTTATCTTCCAAAATAGGCTCCTCGGCAAACCCTGTAGTAAGCAGGGTGAAAAATATTAGAAAACACAAAAACCACATGATTTATCTCCTTGTTTGCATTAAGGCAATGATAGCCTTTCAAAATTAAGCTTACTTAAGCTTCTTTCTAATTGTCTAGGTAAGTAGCAAGGCTACAGTGTAGAATCTCTATATGCGTACTCGAGCACTACTCCATACCAGTCTACTAGGTGCTGGTAGACCTTTGATCCTAAAAGAGCTTAGTAAAGTCTTGCAGCTTTCCCCAGACGCTACCCTTGATGCCATTGAAGATTTAAAAAAAGTTCTTTATGAACAGGACCTGGGGCTTTTTCTAGAGGAAGTAGCTGGTGGCTATAGACTCATCGTGCAACCAACTCTTTATGCTGATTTGTCTGAAATCTTTTCACCACCACCTTTGCCTAAGCTATCTAATGCTGCTGTAGAAACTTTGGCTTTAATTGCTTACAAGCAGCCTGTCACTCGTGGTGAGCTAGAAGCTGCTAGGGGCTCTAGTTGTGCCTCCCCTTTAGAAACTTTGCAGGAGCGGGAGTTAATAAAGGTAGTGGGTCGTAAAGATGTTGTAGGTAAACCACTTTTGTATAGCACTACTGAAAGGTTTTTGCTCGAGTTTGGCCTAAAATCATTAGACGATTTGCCTCCTTTAGAGGAAAAACCCACAGAATTCTTGCGCAGCTAAACTTCTTATGCTAGCTCTCACTCTGCTCTATTAAACTTAAAAACGTGACAATAAATCGACCTTTACTTAGATCACTATTGAGCTTTGCTATATTAGTCCTAAGCTCATTTTGGCTGCTATACTGGTTTTTTTACCAAGGGCGCTTCTCTCCTATGCCCTTACCAGAAGTTAGAGTGGCATTGCTTGATCCTTATGCTAATAATCCACTTTTACAATCCTATGGTCGCTTTCATGATGCCCTAGTCAGGCAAGATGTAGCTGGCTTGCAGAACTTACTGGCTGAAGAGTCTTTGCGAGGCTCTTACTTAGAATATCAAACAGCACTTGCCCTTGCTAGATCATCTAACTTAACACCACAACAACGCTTGCCTTACTATCAGCATACTTTTAACCTTTATTTAGATGATCCTTTAAAAGCAAAAGATAAACGTGAGCTTTGGCTCGAGTATGGCACAGTAGCTGAACAAGCAGGTGACTTAGAAACTGCCAGTCGTGCTTACAGCGAGGCTTTACCTTTTGGTAATGCTATTAGTGGCTTACGCAGAGTTGAAAATGACCCTTACCAACTTGCCAATTCCTTTTACAAAGCCAGAATGTACACTGCTTCTCTTGAAGCTTTGGGTACTAATACCGCTCCTTCTATAGAAGCACCTTCCTACCGCTGGACAAATCAAAACGCTCAAGCCTTGGATGCTTATGAGCGTTGGTTAACAGAAGTGCCCAATAACTTTAGTGCTACTTTAGGGCAAGGATGGATTCTTTACAGACTAGGTCGTTATGCTGAAGCTGATGCTGTTTTTGCCACTCTCAATGGTTCAGAAGCCTATTTTGGTCGGGCGTTAGTTGCTGAGCAGCAAGGAGATATTGATAATGCTGTTAGCTATTATCTCCTATCAAATAATGCAAAATACATGTGGGAGGCCACTGCTATCTTAGAAGATGCTGGGCGTGTGACCGAAGCTATAGAAGCTTATCTGAAAATTGCTGAGTTAAGCTCAGACTACAAAGACGATGCAGCCTTCAGGGCCCTAGTGTTGGCCAAACGTCAAAACAATACAGAATACATAACTAAGGCCGAAGCTCTTTTACCCAGCCTGACTTTCTTTCAGGTGGCTAGAGGAGGAAGCATTAGTATTTCCTTTGGAATGCCTCTGCCTCCAGTAGGACATACTATCATTGAGTTGGCTCGAGCCTTAGAAAGTGTTGGTGCTTACCAAGCAGCAACCGGAGAGCTGGCCTTTGCCTTAAAAACTGTCAATGATGAAGCTACCATGGTGGCCCTTGCCACGGAATTGCAACGTCTTGGTGAATTTCGGCAAAGCAGCCGTGTTGCTGAAAAGTACCTTTATAGTGGGGCTTGGAATTTGCGCACATGGCAATTGGCTTACCCTCAAGCATATGCTAGCAATGTCTACCAAGAGGCTATCACTAGAAATTTAGAACCTGAGCTTGTTTGGGCAGTTATGCGTGAGGAGTCGCGCTTTTACCCTAAAGCCATTTCTCGTTCTAACGCAAAGGGACTTATGCAGTTTATCAGTTCTACATGGGACTGGATGGCTGAACTTTTAGATGAGTCCCCTGCTGATCCTTTTAACCCGCCTGATAACATACGCTATGGTGCACATTATCTCCAGTGGCTGATTGATTATTTTGATGGTGACCTCGAGTTAGTAGTACCTTCTTATAATGGAGGCCAAGGTTATATTCGTAGATTGTATGAGGGTTCTACGGTCAATAGTGATAAAGAAGAGTTTTATCGCTACATAGATAAAAATGAGACTAGGGAGTATTTGCAAAAAGTGCTACTAAGCTATGAAATATATAAGGCTATTTATTGAAAGTTCGTAATTTTTCTATAATTGCCCATGTTGACCACGGCAAGTCAACTCTGGCAGACAGAATTCTAGAGCTTACTCAAAGTGTTAATGAGCGTGATCAACGCAATCAACGTTTAGATACTTTGGATCTAGAGCAAGAGCGGGGCATTACTATAAAAGCTACGCCAGTACGTTTGTTCTATAAAGCTAAAGATGGTAATAGCTATATGCTTAACCTCATCGATACTCCCGGACACGTCGATTTTAACTATGAAGTTTCTCGTAGCTTGAGGGCTTGTGAGGGAGCACTCTTATTGGTTGATGCCAGTCAAGGTGTAGAGGCTCAGACCATTCAGAACGCTTATTTAGCTATAGATAATAATTTAGAAATTTTACCAATAATTAACAAAATCGATTTGCCAAACGCCAATGTAGAGACTGCCAAAGAAGAATTAGAAGAAGTCATTGGCATACCTGCGGATGATGCTGTGCCTGTTTCAGCTAAAACCGGCGACAATGTAAGAGCAGTACTAGAAGGGATAATACAACACCTTCCTGCTCCTAAAGGAGATGTTAGTGCCCCTTTACGCTGCCTTATCTTTGATGCCTTTTATGACAGCTATCAAGGGGTCATCCCCTTTATTCGTGTTTTTGATGGCACTCTTAAAAAAGGGACTGTAATTAAGATTGCTAGTACTGGTAAAACCTTTGAAGTTGATAAGGTAGGCTTTTTTGAGCCTACCCTAGCTCTGGCAAATGAACTTAAGGCTGGTGAAGTTGGTTGGCTTACCGCTAGCATCAAGAATATAGAAGATACTCAAGTAGGTGACACTATTATCTCAGCTGAGCATCCTACTCAAAAAGTAATAGCAGGATTCAAACCGTCTCGTCCTGTAGTTTTTTCTGGACTTTATCCTACAGATTCTGAGGATTACCAAAAATTGCGTGAGGCTTTAGAAAAACTTTCTTTAAATGATGCAGCTTTTACTTTTGAGCCCGAGACTTCCCAAGCACTTGGTTTTGGTTTTCGTTGTGGGTTCCTAGGTCTCTTACACGCAGATATTGTTCAGGCCCGCCTAGAAAGAGAATTCGATCTTACACTTATAGCCACGGCCCCTGCAGTAGTTTACGAAATAACTTTAACAGATGATGTAGTAAGCAAGATTCAGAATCCTGCTGAACTCCCCTCACCAGATAAGATTGCTTATGTAAAGGAGCCTTGGGTAAAACTTACTGTTTATGTACCAGAAGACTACGTGGGCAACATAATGGGTATGTTACAAGAAAGGCGGGGGGAAATGAAAGACATGGTTTACCATGGACAGCGGGTGGAGCTTAATTATGAAATACCATTTGGAGAAATTCTTTATGACTTCCATGACAAAATGAAAAGCCTTTCCAGAGGCTATGCTAGTATGGATTATGAACCCTTAGAGTACCGTGAAGGTAAGCTTGTAAAGATTGATGTGCTTGTTAATAATGAAAAGGTAGATGCTTTGGCTATTATTGCTCACCGTGATAAAGCTTATGCTATGGGACGTAAAATAGTTGATAAAATGGCTGAGGTAATTCCTAGACAAATGTTTGTTGTACCCATCCAAGCTGCTATTGGAGGCAAGATTTTAGCAAGGGCTACGGTGCGAGCATTTCGTAAAGACGTACTTGCTAAGTGCTATGGTGGTGATATAACCCGCAAAAGAAAACTTTTAGAGAAGCAAAAGAAGGGTAAAGCACGTATGAAACAGCTTGGGCATGTGGAAGTACCCCAAGAAGCATTTTTAGCAGTGCTTTCCAGCAGTAACGATTAATAAACAAATTAGGTAATGTGTGGCATAATATGAAGCTGTGCAAACACCTATTATAGAAGCTCAAAGGATTTTAGAAAACACCTTTGGTTACTCTTCTTTTCGTGGTCAGCAGCAGATAATTATTGAAAATTTACTGCAAGGTAATGATGCTTTAGTGCTTATGCCTACAGCAGGTGGTAAATCACTCTGTTACCAAATACCAGCTATAATCCGGCAAGGCACCGGCATTGTAGTATCCCCCCTAATTGCACTTATGAAAGATCAGGTAGATGCGCTTTTGCAACTTGGAATACGAGCAGCCTATTTAAACTCTACCTTGGGTTTTGATGAAGCAAGGGAAATTGAAAGGAATCTTTTACAAGAAGGATTAGACCTGCTTTATGTTGCACCTGAACGCTTGCTTACTCCTAATTTCCTAGGGCTATTAGAGCGTAGCCAAATAGCGCTTTTTGCTATTGACGAGGCGCACTGTGTCTCGCAGTGGGGCCATGATTTTAGGCCTGAGTACATAGGACTTGCTAAGTTAGCTGAATCTTTTCCTCAAGTACCACGCATTGCCCTTACGGCCACAGCGGATACTAACACTCGTCGTGAAATGGTTAGTAGGCTTAAGCTCGAGCAGGCTCCAAAATATATAGCTAGTTTTGATCGCCCTAATATTCACTACACAGTGATAAGTAAAGACAATGCAAAGGAACAGTTTTTTAACTTTTATCAACAAAATAAAGGTGGTGCTGGCATTGTTTATTGTTTGTCACGTCGCAAAGTTGAAGAAACTGCTGATTGGTTAAGCCATAGAGGTGTTTCAGCACTACCTTATCATGCAGGGCTAGACAATCCTACAAGGCAACGTCATCAAGAGGCTTTCTTGCGAGAAGAAGGTGTAGTTATTATTGCTACAGTTGCCTTTGGCATGGGTATTGATAAGCCTGATGTACGCTTTGTAGCACACTTGGACTTGCCTAAAAGTTTAGAAGGCTATTATCAAGAAACTGGTAGGGCAGGGCGTGATGGCTTACCTGCTAATGCTTTTATGGCTTATGGTTTAGGTGATGCTGTGAATTTGCGGAATATGGTCTTAGCCTCTAACGCTCCAGAAGACATTAAGCGCATAGAGAATGGCAAACTTGATTCTCTTTTGGGTTACTGCGAGGCAGTAACTTGTCGCAGGCAATTGATATTACAGTATTTTGGAGAGGGGCATAGTGGAAACTGTGGCAATTGTGATAATTGCCTAGATCCACCTGAGCAGTTTGATGGCACGGTAGTTGCCCAAAAATTTCTTTCTTGTGCTTACCGTACTGGTCAACGCTTTGGTGCTGGTCATGTTGTTGATGTACTTTTAGGTAAAGAAAATGACCGTATATTCTATTTAGGCCACCAGAAACTCTCTACTTATGGTGTTGGCAAGGAGCTAAGTGATCGTCAGTGGCGTGCAGTAGTGCGCCAGCTACTAGCTAATGGTTATCTAAGTACAGACATTGAGGGTAAAGGATCACTTAAACTCTCTAGTAAGAGTGCAGGTGTGCTCAAGGGTGAGACAAAGGTACAACTTAGACAAGAAACACTTAAGGCAAAAGTTAAGTTGACCAAGAAGGCTCCTACTATAGAGTTAAGTAGTGTCGATGCTGAACTGTTTGAGATTTTGCGTCAGAAACGAGCAGAATTAGCGAAAACCCAGAATGTTGCAGCCTTTGTAATCTTCCATGACAGTACCTTAAAAGAAATGGCTCAGCGCAAGCCACAAGGTTTAGCAGAGTTGGGAAATATTTCTGGGGTCGGCAAGACTAAGCTAAAGCGTTACGGCAAAGACTTTCTAGCCATTATAAAAAAACACTTGCTTGATAAGGGTTATAAAACTTCGCCTCAAACTGTTGACAAAACTTCTAGGGTCAACAATAATAAGACAACTGGCTATGAGTTGCCGCTCGAACAACGCTCTACAGTAGACCAAACACGCCATTGGCTTTTTGAAGGTTTAACCCCTACTGAAGTAGCCAAAAAACGAAATCTGCAACTTTCCACCATTTTGGGGCACTGTGCTACTTTGATTCAGGAAGGAACGCTTACAGTGGAGGAAGCAACTAGCTTAGATAAAAGCCATATTCTAGAAATCAAAGCTGCTATTAGAGCAGTTCCTGAAGAGCAAAAGGGTAAACTTAAGCCCATTTACGAAGCCCTTGGAGAACGCTATGACTATGGGGTACTGCGTTGTGTTTATGCAGCTGAATGAAGGGCAACTTTTAACTTTTCAACCTGCATCAACAACATATTCCTAGATACTTTCAATGATCTCTCGATGGTTAAAAATGGACACTGCCATTAGAATTGCTATAAAACTTGAAACTTGAAAGGGAGATAAAAAGTAGGGGACAAGTTTCTTGAAGTAGATGTTCAAAAAAAGTGGCGTCCTTAAGGACGCCACTTCCCAAAGAATTTAGGAAAATTTACTTACTACTAGGGTAGTAAGGTTGGCTAGGTGGGGCAACATTAACAGGTGCATTACCACAGTTAACACTGCAATTCTCAAAGTTAGCGAGCTTAGCCCTTAGTTCAGCTACTTCACGCTCGAGTGAAGCAACATAAGCACTATTTACCTGTGAGTCGTATAGTGCGCAGAACTCATAGAACGCTCTTACAAAGCTATAGTAAGGTTCCTCAATTAAACCTTGTGGACCTTGCGGACCAATAGGGCCTATAGGACCAATAGGACCAACGGGGCCAGGTGCACCAGGGGCACCAGAGGGTCCAACAGGGCCGGGGATACCTGGAGGGCCAGAGGGTCCAACAGGACCTATAGGGCCAGGAGTACCATTCAGTCCTGGGGCACCAGTATCACCCTTAGGACCTTGAGGACCTATAGGGCCAACGGGGCCAGGAACACCGGGTACACCAGTAGGACCGACAGGACCAACAGGGCCAGGAACACCAGGTGCACCAGTAGGACCAACAGGACCTATGGGGCCAGAGGCACCAGTATCACCTTTAGGACCTATGGGACCAACAGGACCGGGGGCGCCAGGAGCACCAGTAGGACCGACAGGACCAACGGGGCCAGGAGCACCAGGGGCACCAGTAGGACCAACGGGGCCAACAGGACCAGAAGGACCACTAGGGCCTTGGCAATCTAGGGAATCAAAACGACCATCACCATTGCGATCTTCGTTAGCTTCATTAACACCATTTCTATTGGTATCCCAACAGCTGATACCAGAAGGACCTTGGGGACCACTAGGACCGGGAGCACCAGTGGGGCCTACAGGACCAACAGGGCCAGGGGCACCAGTAGGACCAATGGGGCCTACAGGACCGACAGCGCCAGGAGCACCGGGAGCACCAGTGGGACCAACGGGACCAGGAACACCAGGGGCACCAGTAGGACCGACGGGACCTATGGGACCAACAGGACCGGGGACGCCAGGAGCACCGGTGGGACCGACAGGACCAACGGAGCCAGGAGCACCAGGGGCACCAGTAGGACCAACAGGACCAGGAGCACCAGTAGGACCAACAGGACCAGAAGGACCACTAGGACCTTGACAATCTAGAGAATCAAAACGACCATCACGATTGCGGTCTTCGTTAGTTTCATTAACACCATTCCTATTGGTATCCCAGCAGCTGATACCAGAAGGACCTTGGGGACCACTAGGACCGGGAGCACCAGTGGGGCCTACAGGACCAACAGGGCCGGGGGCACCAGGAGCACCAGTAGGACCAACGGGACCGACAGGGCCAGGAGCACCAGGAGCACCAGTGGGACCAACAGGACCGACGGGACCAATGGGGCCAGAGGCACCAGTATCGCCTTTAGGGCCTATGGGACCAACAGGGCCGGGGGCACCAGGAGCGCCAGTGGGACCAACAGGACCAGGAGCACCAGTAGGACCAATGGGGCCAACAGGACCGGGGGCACCAGTGGGGCCTACAGGACCGACAGGGCCAGGAACACCAGGGGCACCAGTAGGACCGACAGGACCAGGAGCACCGGGAGCACCAGTAGGACCAACAGGGCCAACGGGACCAGGAACACCAGGGGCACCAGTAGGACCGACGGGACCAATGGGGCCAGAGGCACCAGTATCACCTTTAGGACCTATGGGACCAACAGGGCCGGGGGCACCAGTAGGACCAACAGGACCAACAGGACCGGGGGCACCAGGAGCGCCAGTAGGACCAACAGGACCAATGGGGCCAGAAGGACCAGAAGGACCTTGACAATCTAGAGAATCAAAACGACCATCACGATTGCGGTCTTCATTAGCTTCGTTAACACCATTTCTATTGGTATCCCAACAGCTGATACCAGAAGGACCTTGAGGACCAGAGGCACCAGTGGGACCAACAGGACCGACGGGGCCAGGAGCACCGGGGGCACCAGTAGCACCAACGGGGCCAACAGGACCAGGAACGCCAGGAGCACCAGTAGGACCAACAGGGCCGATAGGACCAGGAACACCAGGAGCGCCAGTAGGACCGACAGGGCCAGGAGCACCGGGAGCACCAGTAGGACCAACGGGACCGACAGGGCCAGAAGGACCAGAAGGACCTTGACAATCTAGAGAATCAAAACGACCATCACGATTGCGGTCTTCATTAGCTTCGTTAACACCATTTCTATTGGTATCCCAACAGCTGATACCAGAAGGACCTTGAGGACCAGAGGCACCAGTGGGACCAACAGGACCGACGGGGCCAGGAGCACCGGGGGCACCAGTAGCACCAACGGGGCCAACAGGACCAGGAACGCCAGGAGCACCAGTAGGACCAACAGGGCCGATAGGACCAGGAACACCAGGAGCGCCAGTAGGACCGACAGGGCCAGGAGCACCGGGAGCACCAGTAGGACCAACGGGACCGACAGGGCCAGAAGGACCAGAAGGACCTTGACAATCTAGAGAATCAAAACGACCATCACGATTGCGATCCTCGTTAGCTTCGTTAACACCATTTCTATTGGTATCCCAACAGCTGATACCAGAAGGACCTTGAGGACCAGAGGCACCAGTGGGACCAACAGGACCGACGGGGCCAGGAGCACCGGGGGCACCAGTAGCACCAACGGGGCCGACAGGACCAGGAACACCAGGAGCACCAGTAGGACCAACAGGACCAATGGGGCCAACAGGACCAGGAGCGCCGGGGGCACCAGTAGGACCAACGGGGCCAATAGGACCAGGAACACCAGGAGCACCAGTAGGACCAACAGGTCCAGGAGCACCGGGAGCGCCAGTAGGACCAACGGGACCGACAGGGCCAGAAGGACCAGAAGGACCTTGACAATCTAGAGAATCAAAACGACCATCACGATTGCGATCCTCGTTAGCTTCGTTAACACCATTTCTATTGGTATCCCAACAGCTGATACCAGAAGGACCTTGAGGACCAGAGGCACCAGTGGGACCAACAGGACCGACGGGGCCAGGAGCACCGGGGGCACCAGTAGCACCAACGGGGCCAACAGGACCAGGAACACCAGGAGCACCAGTAGGACCAACAGGACCAATGGGGCCAACAGGACCAGTAGCGCCAGGAGCACCAACGGGGCCAACAGGACCAGGAACGCCAGGAGCACCAGTAGGACCAACGGGGCCAATAGGGCCAGGAACACCAGTAGGACCGACAGGGCCAGGAACACCGGGAGCGCCAGTAGGACCAACGGGACCGACAGGGCCAGAAGGACCAGAAGGACCTTGACAATCTAGAGAATCAAAACGACCATCACGATTGCGATCCTCGTTAGCTTCATTAACACCATTTCTATTGGTATCCCAGCAGCTGATACCAGAAGGACCTTGGGGACCACTAGGACCAGGAGCACCAGTGGGGCCAACAGGACCAATGGGGCCAGGGGCACCAGTAGCACCAACGGGACCAGGAGCACCAGTAGGACCAATGGGACCAACAGGGCCAGGAACACCAGGAGCGCCAGTAGGGCCGACTGGACCAACAGGACCAGAAGGACCTTGTGGACCGCTAGAACCTTGGCAATCTAGAGCATCATGACGACCATCACGGTTACGATCTTCGTTAGCGTCACGCGCGCCATTTAAGTTAGTGTCCCAACAATTGACGCCAGCAGGACCTTGAGGACCGCTGGGACCAGGAGCACCAGTAGGACCGACAGGGCCTATAGGACCAGCGGGTCCAATAGGACCTGGGGCACCGGGAACTCCAGTAGGACCGACAGGGCCAATGGGACCAACAGGACCAGAAACACCAGGGGCACCAGTAGGACCGACAGGGCCAACAGGGCCAGAGGGACCTTGAGGACCACTAGGACCAGGAACACCGGGAGCACCAGTGGGACCTTGAGGGCCAGTATCACCTTTAGGACCGGGAACAACGGGAATAGAAATGTTGGCTCGAGGAGCACAAGAAAGCTCAATTCTTACTCGTTGCTCTGCTGAACCAGCATTGGGGTCTCTCAAACGAACAACTATGTCCCCAGAAACAGCAAAAGCATTACCAAAGAACTGTAGGGGATCCTCTGGACAAAAAGTTAAAAACTCAACAACATCACGACCTGAATTACGTGCGTCTGACAGAGATTCAACAACACCTGAATAAGATATTACACGTAGCCACTCAAAACCACCTGCTGCCAAAGTTTCGGTAACTTCGTATTCCCATCGTTGATTAGTTACGTTCTTAACAACGAAGGTTGCTGTATGTGTGTCTGCTGTAGTTGATGCCACACGTACAGTATGAGTGCGTGGTACAGGGTCTGGCACTTCAATAATTGCCAGAATCTCTGCGGAGGAAAGATTACGACCTGTAGCCTGTTGCGCTAATGTACTTGGTAAGCACAAAAAAGCTGCTAGTAGTAGCATTCCAAGCTTCAGGAAGAGCATTGGCATTCTCCTGCTAAAAAATAGGGAATGCACAGCTTGTCTAAGACTTCTCAATGTGTAACCCCTTTCTCAAGAATTAGGGATATGATTTTGCACAGTGAACTTAAGCACTGTAACAAACTAAAATAAAAGAAATTAAGACTCAAGACAGACCTCAACCCTTACAAACTTCTAAAGTAGAATTCTAAGAACCAATAAAGTTTTGCCTTGGACATAATTATTATGTATAACACCTTACCATACTATAATGCTGTTACAATTTTGATGGTAATTGCTTTAGTTGACGTCACTTTCTCAAGTATGAAATAGAAATATAACTCATTATCTTCACAAATATATCATAAGATTAAAGATTTATTTTAATAATACAAAAGTCTGAGCTATACAATGTTGAGCTTGGCTTTTTTAACATACATAATAACAGCACTAAAAAGCTTACCACACTCTCAGTATATTACAAACTCTAATTTCCCTTAAGCTTACAACAAGAAAAACTCTTTATATGGCACACCCTTAACTAATGCTCATGAGCATAACAAGTAGAGCCAATTCTTTCATGAACTCCAGTTTAATTAATTTATTAAACGCTAAAGTCAAAATCAAGAAGGCAATATGGCATATAAAACCCCTTATGGTAGGTGGTATATAATTTCATACATATCACTAAAGATCTCAGAATTTCACTTAAGAATTTATGAGAATAATTAATATGTTCTAGCTCCCTAGCAATTTTGAGCAGGAATACAACACATTAACATTAATTTATACTGTTGCAAGTATAATTAGCTATGCTCCTTGCAGCTTTGCAACAAGTTGAAAAGTTTTATTCTAACCAAGTAGTGTTCGAGAATGCCACTCTAGAAGTGCGTACTTCTTCGTGCATTTCTTTAATTGGGCGTAACGGTGCAGGCAAATCAACTGCACTTAGGCTGTTAATGGGCCTCGAGCAACCTGATAAAGGAACAGTATATGTACGTAAAGGCGTGGGTTTGGGGATGCTCGAGCAAGACCCTACCTTCTTACCTCAAACCACCATCTTGCAACTTGCCGAACAAGCTTTTAAGGAATTGGAAGCCCTAGAAAATGAATTACGCCACTTAGAAGAGCAAGGATTAGACAACAGTGAGGTTTATAACAATTGGGAGAAAATACACCAAACTTTTGAAAGGCGTGGAGGTTACGAACGCAGGGCTCGCCGTGATGCTGTTTTACATGCTTTAGGTTTTAAAGGCCGTGAACAGGAGCTAGCAGCCCACTTTTCTGGTGGCGAGAAAACTCGCTTGGGACTTGCCAAATTACTCATGATTCAACCAGATGTTTTACTACTTGATGAACCTACCAATCATCTTGATATGGAAATGCGTGAGTGGTTAGAGCGCTATCTTAGCCGCTATCCCGGAGGTGTAATACTTGTCTCGCACGATAGAGATTTTTTAGATAATGCCTGCGATGAAACTGCTGAAATTTCTTTGGGTAAATTGCGGAGCTTTAAGGGGAATCCTAGTAGTTATCAAAGACACCGTGCTGAACAACTGCAGATAGAAGAGGCAACTCGAGCTAATCAGCAAAGAGAATATGAGCGTTTAGATACTGCTGCTAAGCGCATGAAAAAATGGGCGGGGCAAAACGCAAAGTTGCATAGGCGAGCCAAATCTATGGAGAAGCGGTTAGAACGCTACGAAGATCAGATGTTAACAGCCGCAGAGTTAACTGAGCGCACTACCTCATTTTGCTTTAACTGTGAAAGTAGTGCTGAGATTGTTTTACAAGCCAAGCATCTTAGCAAAAGCTTTGATACTACTCTTTTTAAAGAGGTTAGCTTAACTATTCGTCAAGGTGAGCGTATTGCTCTAGTAGGTCCTAACGGAGCAGGCAAATCTAGTTTTTTACGAGTCCTTTTAGGAATTACTGCCAGTGATGACCCTAAAGCAGAGCTGAACTTTGGCAATCGTGTCCGTGTAGGTTACTATGATCAGGAGCTGGAGGGTGTAAACCCTGATCTTACTCTTATTGAAGAGTTAATTCGCTTAGTTGGCGATATAGAAGCTCATAACTTGTTAGGGAACTTTCTTTTTCCTTACAAAGCGCAGTTTAAAAAGATTTCTGATCTTTCTGGTGGAGAGAAAGCTCGCTTGGCTTTGCTCAAGTTAACCTTAGGGGAATATAATTTCTTAATTCTTGATGAGCCTACCAATCACCTTGATTTAGAAATGATTTCTGCTTTAGAAAATGCCCTTGTTAACTATAAGGGGACTTTGCTAATTGTTTCCCATGATAGGCGCTTTATCGCCAATACTACAGATTTAATCTGGGAGGTGCGTAAAGGAGAATTTACACCCTATGCAGGGGATTGGGAGTACTATCAATTTAAATGTAAGGAGCAAGCAACAAAACCTCAGCTCAAAGAAAAAGTTGTTAAAACTAAACCCCTATCAGTTCCTGCTAAGAAGCTACCATCGGTATGGCAATTAAGGCGTGATTTGGCAAAGGTGGAAGCTGAAGTTGAGAATTTAGAAACAAAGCTAGCTGAGCTAACTGAAGCATTAGCGCAGCCAGTAGGACTAAACCCTGAAGAAATTGCTGATCTAGGCAAACAACATCATGATACTGAAACTACCTTGTTAGAGAAAATTCAGACTTGGGAAGAGATTAGTGAATTGCTTGAGGCAAAAACAAGTGAAAGCACTTAAAATATCAAACACTAAACCCACTCGCAACTCCAGTACGGAGTTTAATTTGGCTTGGCTAGAAACCAACATTGATAGTGCTGAAGTAGAGAAGCACATTCAAAAGTTAGAAGATTATAAACTTAATGATAACTACAAGATAGAATGGCTGTTAAAAGCTGTCACCTGTCTAGATTTAACTACCCTTTCCGGTGATGATACAGTAGAAAAAGTAAAACAACTTTGTGCCAAAGCTCGCCATCCCATTAAAAAAGATATTTTAGAGGCCTTAAGTAGTAGTTCAGGCATTACAGTAGCAGCAGTATGTGTGTATCATTTTTTCATAAGTACAGCAATAAGGTCTCTGCAAGGCACAGGTATTCCAGTAGCCGCAGTGTCTGCAGGTTTTCCTGCTGGGCTTTCTCCTTTTAAGCTGCGAGTAGAAGAGATAAAAACCTCGGTAGTAGAAGGAGCTGAAGAAATAGATGCTGTTATTGCTCGAGTCCATGTATTAGCGGGCAACTGGCAAGCCCTTTATAATGAGGTGTTAGCTTTCAGGGAAGCTTGTGGCAAAGCCCATCTTAAAATAATTTTAGCTACTGGTGAACTGGGCACTCTGCAAAACATTTATAAAGCTTCTATGGTAGCAATGATGGCAGGTGCAGATTTCATAAAAACCTCAACAGGCAAGGAGACTGTGAATGCAACTCTGCCTACTGGGTTAGCTATGATAAGAGCTATCAAGGATTATTCTAATTATACTGGTTATAAAGTTGGCCTAAAGCCTGCTGGTGGTATTCGCACTGCTAGGGAGGCTTTAGATTGGCTTATTTTAGTGAAAGAAGAATTAGGTAAAGAGTGGTTTAATCCTGCTCTTTTTCGTTTTGGGGCTAGTAGTTTGCTTGCTGACATTGAGAATCAGCTAGAGGGTGTTGTTTATGGTTAGAAATTTTGTTCTTCTTATCTTAAAATTGATCCATCTCAAAAGTTATATGGGGAATTATATGGGGTGTGTCCGAAAATTTACAGTTAAACTAACATAAGATGGATAAAAAGTGGAAAGAAAACATCATAGCACAAGTAAAGCAGGAATTAGAAGATTTGGAAACAAGGGGTAAAGAAGCAAAAGATATAGTTGAGCTAGAGGCTCTAATGATGAAATTTTCAACAAAATTTACACAGGAAATTTGGGAAGAGTGGATGAAAGAACGAGCTGAGGGCAAAAAATTTTCCTCCAAAATGTTATCAATGTGGCAAAATGATGAGCAAGCAACGGTTAAGGTTTAAGCAAGTAAGAAGTGTGTGGGGTATGGTGGGAATGCCAGTGCAATATAATCACTGCTCTAACTGTGGAGTATATTCCAAAAGTTACACTGAGCTAGGAATGGATAACAGTGGCTTTTTGCCAAATGCTTTGGAGAAAGCTATAGATTTAACGGTCCGTATGGGATTTAGAGAAGCAGCATTAGTAGCGAGCAAATGGGGATTGCCTATTGGCAAAAGCACCTTAGAATCAGTGGTGGGGAAGTATGCGAAAGTAGCTTATGAAGAGGGAAAGAAGCGCTATGGGTCGTTAGCAGAACAGCCTTTGAGGAGTTGTAAAGAGAAGGGGAATAAGATACCACCTAGACGCTGGATTATCCAAGCTGATGGCACATATGTAATGGAAAAAGATAAAGGAGGAAAAGGGTTGGGAGAAGGGAGAGAAGTAAAAAGTCTAATAGCTTACCCTGTCAGTACACCAAGTGAAAGGGTGAGTTTAAGTGCAGCGATAGAGATAGAGGAATTTCGACCATTGGCACACGGATTACCAAGGCAAGCAAATATAAGGCAAGAGGATAAGTGTTTAGGATTAGGGGATGGAGCAGGTTGGGTAGTAGACTTGTTGACAGAGCTAGGTTGTGAAAAGGTTTTACTGGACGTATATCATGCAGTAGATTACTTAGATGAAGTGTTTAAAGAGCTAGGTCTAGCTGAGGAAGAGCGTTTAGAAGAAAGAAAGAATTGGCTTAAAGGAAAAGTAGATGGGAAGGAATACCTAAAGGGTTTGAGAAAGGACTTAGAGTTAAGTGTTGAACCTAAGGCAGCTTGGAGCGATAAAGGCAAGGTAGCATGGAAATACTTACATAAACAGGCAGAGCGAGGGGCACTAGAGTACATCAAGTATAAAGAAGCAGGGTGGGATATAGGTAGTGGACAAATAGAAGGTTACAACAAATGGGCTATTGGGCAAAGAATGAAAGGCTCTGGAATGCGTTGGACAAAGTCTGGTTTACAAAGAATGGCTTTCTTACGCTCTGAATTTGCTTCTGCTAAGCCTGTGACAAGCTTTCACGCCATCAGATTCTTGGCTTTTCCTACTATGACTCCTGTGAGAAAGGTAATCCATTGATGACTGTAAAAAGTCGGACACACCCAATTATATGGGGTGTGTCCGAAAATTTACAGTTAAACTAACATAAGATGGATAAAAAGTGGAAAGAAAACATCATAGCACAAGTAAAGCAGGAATTAGAAGATTTGGAAACAAGGGGTAAAGAAGCAAAAGATATAGTTGAGCTAGAGGCTCTAATGATGAAATTTTCAACAAAATTTACACAGGAAATTTGGGAAGAGTGGATGAAAGAACGAGCTGAGGGCAAAAAATTTTCCTCCAAAATGTTATCAATGTGGCAAAATGATGAGCAAGCAACGGTTAAGGTTTAAGCAAGTAAGAAGTGTGTGGGGTATGGTGGGAATGCCAGTGCAATATAATCACTGCTCTAACTGTGGAGTATATTCCAAAAGTTACACTGAGCTAGGAATGGATAACAGTGGCTTTTTGCCAAATGCTTTGGAGAAAGCTATAGATTTAACGGTCCGTATGGGATTTAGAGAAGCAGCATTAGTAGCGAGCAAATGGGGATTGCCTATTGGCAAAAGCACCTTAGAATCAGTGGTGGGGAAGTATGCGAAAGTAGCTTATGAAGAGGGAAAGAAGCGCTATGGGTCGTTAGCAGAACAGCCTTTGAGGAGTTGTAAAGAGAAGGGGAATAAGATACCACCTAGACGCTGGATTATCCAAGCTGATGGCACATATGTAATGGAAAAAGATAAAGGAGGAAAAGGGTTGGGAGAAGGGAGAGAAGTAAAAAGTCTAATAGCTTACCCTGTCAGTACACCAAGTGAAAGGGTGAGTTTAAGTGCAGCGATAGAGATAGAGGAATTTCGACCATTGGCACACGGATTACCAAGGCAAGCAAATATAAGGCAAGAGGATAAGTGTTTAGGATTAGGGGATGGAGCAGGTTGGGTAGTAGACTTGTTGACAGAGCTAGGTTGTGAAAAGGTTTTACTGGACGTATATCATGCAGTAGATTACTTAGATGAAGTGTTTAAAGAGCTAGGTCTAGCTGAGGAAGAGCGTTTAGAAGAAAGAAAGAATTGGCTTAAAGGAAAAGTAGATGGGAAGGAATACCTAAAGGGTTTGAGAAAGGACTTAGAGTTAAGTGTTGAACCTAAGGCAGCTTGGAGCGATAAAGGCAAGGTAGCATGGAAATACTTACATAAACAGGCAGAGCGAGGGGCACTAGAGTACATCAAGTATAAAGAAGCAGGGTGGGATATAGGTAGTGGACAAATAGAAGGTTACAACAAATGGGCTATTGGGCAAAGAATGAAAGGCTCTGGAATGCGTTGGACAAAGTCTGGTTTACAAAGAATGGCTTTCTTACGCTCTGAATTTGCTTCTGCTAAGCCTGTGACAAGCTTTCACGCCATCAGATTCTTGGCTTTTCCTACTATGACTCCTGTGAGAAAGGTAATCCATTGATGACTGTAAAAAGTCGGACACACCCAATTATATGCAACCTCTTGACGAATAGTGAATATAGGTATATAATTAAAATATTCAACTTAAAAATCTGCATTGGGAATTATATGCATTTAAACAAAGATTATGAAGTACTAGTTGCAATCATGCAATATCAATGGAAATTATAGCTTTATTACAAAACTTTGCCACTCCTTGGCTAGACAAACTTTTTCTTTTAATTACTAATATAGGTTCAGAAAAAGTCTATATTTGTCTTTTGCTAGTTACTTACTTAGCTATAGATAGTCGCATAGCCCAACGTCTTGGTGTTTATTTTCTACTAGGGTATTATCTCAACTTTCATCTAAAGGCCTTATTTAGTACTCCAAGGCCTTTTGAAATTGACGAAAGTGTATTACGTGGCGAAGCAGGTGAAACAGCACTTGGTGGGGGTTTCCCCAGTGGTCATGCACAAGCTAGCATGACTTTTTGGGGGCTAATTGCCTTTTCCTTCCAAAAAAGGTGGCTTTATCTTTTATGCGCACTTATCATTGTACTTATTTCTCTAAGTCGTATTTACTTAGGGGTTCACTTCCCCATTGATGTTTTAGGTGGTTTATTTATAGGGGGTATAATAGTTGCACTGGGGCTCTCACTTAACCCTTATCTTAACAACTTTACTATCAAGCCAATGCTTTTACTACTGATAGGTATAGCTATACCTTTCCTCCTACACTTGCTTTTGCCAGTAACAGGTTCAGGACAGATTTTAGGGTCGCTAGCTGCTTTTATTACTGGCCCTAGTATTTTAAAGCATCGCACTGATGGGGCTATTGTGCCAAGATTTATAACTGCACTCTTAGGCATAGTGCTAGTGTTTGGTGTGCTTATTGGCTCGAGCCTGCTAGTCCCTGAAAACATAAAAGATAATACTATTTTTGGATTCTTTCGCTATTTTATTATTGGTTATGTAGGCATCTTGTTTACTCCTTGGTTAGCAAAGCGGTTTGGCCTTATCTAAGAATTAGTCTAACAAAACCTTAACCAATTATTCAGTAGGTTGCCGATTTATAGAAAAGTCATTACCACATGCCCATCCAAAAATTACTTTTTGATGCTAACATAAGCAGATTAACTAACCCCACATAGAATTTATAATATGGCTCTAACAAGGGAAATAACGCCTATCTCCTATTTCAAATGTAAGAATTTTACATTATTATCACTAAACAAGTAGAATTGACCCTGAGATTATTTTAATAGTCATTTTTTTATGGAACATTTAATTAAAAATTATTTTGATAAGGATTCATGCTTCCAACAACAAGAGAGAAAGCAAGTTTTAAAAGGTAGTTATTTATCAAAAGGCTATACACTTGTTGAAGTCCTTGTTGCAGTGGTAATCATTGTGATAGTTATAGGCTTTTTTGGTTATTTTGCCACCTCATTAAAAATTTCAACAGAATCTAAACTCGAGACAACAGCAGCGAGCTTTGCCCGCAGGTACTTTGACACCTTACGCAGCAATTGGCAAAGCAACATTGACTATGACACAGGTG
The DNA here is from genome assembly GCA_965224855.1 of Trueperaceae bacterium. Lineage (GTDB taxonomy): Bacteria > Deinococcota > Deinococci > Deinococcales > Trueperaceae > CBDCVN01. Next base: position 656,216 of record CBDDAI010000002.1, read on the forward strand.
AATTACTAAATCTATCACCCCCAAATGGCTATAGCAACTATAACTTAGCCATTACTCTAGTTGATGGAAAAGGAAATATTACTAAAACTTATGAAGCAGACTATAATAGCGGATTTACTGATTTAGATAGTACTGTAGATGATATACGCGAAATTGATATGGTATTGAAAACACCTCAAAAGGAATATAAATTTAGTACTCAAATTGTAAGACCCCCCAATGATTAAAGGAGTTAATGTGCAAAATAAGAATGGTTTCAGTGTGGTGGAATTGTTAACAGTTAGTTCAATACTACTGCTTTTGTTAGGAATAATAACACGAGGTTTAATAAGTGGGGGACAAGTAACACAAAAAATTGTGGTAGAAAGCGATCTACTGGAGGATGCTAGGGCTATGGGCAATATGATTGCTGATAGTATAACTCGAGCTATCTATGTTTACCCTCCTGGAGCAACTCTAGAACTTAGCACTTCTGATGAGCCTACTACCCTTAATCCTAATACTGGCTCGAGCCTCTGGATAGTTGGTAATGACCCAATTATAGCTTTTTTAGAAAGGCCCGAAAATACCAGCACTAGTGCTTCCTGCAGCGATACTCAGCCTGAAGGCTGTATTTTCTTTAATGCTTATTACCCTGTAACAAGAAGTGAAGTAACTAAAAGTTCTGGTCCTTATCCTTACCTAAAGGATACCTTTAATGATGCTACTTGGATGCTTTTTGAATATCGTATGCGTTTAGATATTGCTTATGCAGATATAACCTCTGGTTCAACTCCTGTTCCTACAGGAGATCTACTTGCTGGAGAAGAAGGTACTATTGTAGCTGAATACCTAATAGAAAATAGCTTCAATGTATCTTTTGATCGCTGTTATAATGACCTAGGTTATTTAAATGACTCCAATAATGACAATGTACCTGATTGCAATGTTTTAGACACGAAATCAATTTATGCAAGTGTAGTAAGTGGCAGTTTTAACTTTGAACAAGAGCGTAAGCAAAGACGTTCTTTTAAAGGTACAGAACTAGCATTTGCTATAGCCCCCCGTAATTTGCCTAATCCTGCAATTATTAATTAAGGAGAATTTTAGTGATAGTCAAGCACTCTCAAAAAGGTATTGCTATGATTGCTGCTCTTGGTTTTATGATGATAACGCTAGCTTTCATCGGCACTTTGTTAGTGGTGAACATCTCAAATAAACGCCTTAATGCCTATAATATGCAAAGCACTCAGGCTCAACTTGCAGCAGAAGCAGGCATAGATCAGTCAGTGTTTACACTCTGGCATGTTGCTTCAAGTAGCATAGAAGCTCTTAAAGGCCTTAATTACAAGAAGAGTGTTGAAGATTATCGTGAGTATTGGTCGAATTTAGACCCTCCTTTAGAATCTGCTTTTACTGAGGACAAGGATGGAAATAAAATCCCTATCTTTGGTGATCCTATTAGCATTACTGGTAGTTTAAGTAATGGTACTAATTATCAAGTAGCAGTAAGTCGTAAGGATATAGGCTCTAAAAGTACCCTACGTATGGTTGCTACTAGTCATCTAGGAAATGAAACCACAAAACGCCTAAGCCAAGACTTTAGTATAGAATTCCCACCTTTTGAGTTAGATTTTGCATTGCTTACTGATATGGTGAATTGTACTTTTTGTCACGCAGCTTTTATTTCAATGGAAGCAGGTTATAGCTTTGACCATGGCGATAATCAAGTAGATTTCCTAGTTAATATAACTAATGAAGAAAACCGCAAAGACGCGGCAACCGGCACAGAGCGTGTTCGTGTAGCATCACTAACACAGTTAATGGCTGAACCAGGCAAGACGGGTAACGGTGCTGGCGAAAAGATTCGAGCAAATACCCTTGTTGGTGGTACTATTTACACTCGAGGTCTGCAAAACATTATCTCACCTTGTGATGGGGGCTTTGGTTGCAAGGATGGTGTTTTCGGTCCTAGCTACCAAATTTCTGATGGTGAGATACAACCGCTTATTGTTAATGAAACTTATCAAGAGTTTGGAAATAAGCCTAAGAACCCTATTAATAACTCCGAGGAAACCTTAGTATGTAGTAACTCAGAAAATGATGGTAACAAGGGTTGTGAACAAGCCAATGCTCGAGGCTATGTTAACTATCCTGTAGCAAAAAAAGGGCAAATAGCACCTATTGATGGTGTAGTGCCTGAGGTTGACTTCTTCCCTAGCCCTGTTCCCGACACCGATGGTAATAGGTATATTGATAACAATGAATGGTCAGAGGCTGTTAGTAACGTTTCCCTAGGCAGTATTCAAGGAGCAAAGCATGTACTACTATCACCTACTGATTTAGATGGTAATGTGCAAGGTGGGTCAGACGAATTTCCATTTACTAAGGTAGCACCTCCTCCAATAGGTCTAAAAAGGGAGTTTTCAATAGTGCCCTCGAGCAGCCGTGGTGTTGAAGGCAACCTTATTTTAATAGGTACTGATACAAACCCTATACAGCTTACTGGTAAAGTTTACATAGATGGCGACTTAGTTATAGCAGGCTACATTGATCCTGGCGATGAGGGAGTGCTGGTAGTACGTCGCAATCTTTATATTGTGGGTGACTTGCTATATGATTGTAATGGTAATAGTTCTGGCCGAAACTGTGTATATTATGATCCGAGTAGCTTACCTCGTTTAGCTATGGCAGCAGCTGGTGTAATAATTATTGGGGACTACTCCTATGTTTCCCCAGAAAAGGGTAGTTTACCGGGAGCTTTTAAAGATCCGGGTGAATTTACTAACAGTGCTGTTTTTGCTGAAGTTATGAACTTTAACCAAACTCAGCTTAGTAAAAACCCTCCTCGTTTTTATGCTTGGCAATACCGAGATACCTATGTATCTGATGGTGAAAACTTACCCGTTTGTAGAGATAATCAAAGAGAGTGTCGGGGCTATTACCTAGATAAACAACAAGGCCCCCTAACAGATCAAGAAATTACAAGTGCTGCAGGGGGTAACGCTATCATTCCCCTTTCTCCTTACAAACACTGGCTTGCTCCTAAAGCTATACGTGACTCTACCCAACCTGAAAAGGAAAAGGGTGTTGCAGCACAAAACATGATCCGTAATTTTTGGGCAGAGTTTGTAGAAAGTAATTCCGGTGGTCGTCCTGATGGTGTTGCACCAAAATCTGCTGATGGTAGGCAACCCTTACGTATAGATGGTTTAGTTTATAGCAATAATGCTATTTTTGCTTTCTTACCCACAAAACTAGAAACACATGGCAGTTTAATTATTAATGGCAGCATCATTGCCTACGAGACAGGTTTACTGATTTACAGCAATGCTGGCCACAACAACTCTTGTGATTACGGTCAAGATAATATATTCACCAACGATCAATCGGATTGTATAGGCTTGCGAGTACAATATGATAAGCGTTTATCAGCACTATTGGATTTGCGCGATACAGTACCTCAGCTGCATAGCTTGAGTTTTGAGTGGCAGGGCCTATAAGCTTTTTGGTAGTCCTATACATGTAATGATAAGTTGTTGTAACTATGCACAAACTATCAAATAGCTACATTGTGCTTAGCTAATTTCTCTGAAAAAGTGCAGGGCACTACCCAGGAGGTTTCATATGTTTAATTTCAAAATAATTTCTTTACTAATCTTGGCTCTGATTAGCTACAACACTAAGGCACAGAATGATACCTTAAGTGCTAGTACTGCAAATATTGATACCCTAAACATTGATATTGCCAATGGCTACTTAACCTATCAAGTAAATTACCAGCAACTGCTTGATACATCTGTGGAACGTGGTTGCTCAGAAAAGGACTTCCAACACTATCTTTTATACTTGACCTTATATAATTTGTTTACATTCTTACCATTAGAAGCAACTCATCATGAGGGTATAACTGTATTGGCTACCGAGGTTTTAAATAAAGGTATACCTGCTTTACGCATTGAAGCCCCTCTTCAAGAACTTTTGCATAATACTAATGAACCTTTTCGTATGTTCATGCAAAGTCAAGCCCTAAGAGGATTAGGAAATTGTTTTACTGCAGATGAATCACAACTTAAAGCTTGGCTCTTAACTGTGGGTACTCTTCAAAATAGTGATATGTACTACGATACCAATCTATTTGATTTTGAAAGTTTGTATCAAGCCTACACTGAGCAACGCCAACAAGTAGAAAATTTTGCCCTAGAAGCTTTACAATCAGCACCTATAAGTAGAGCAGATGACTCATTAATAACTAGTTCTGAACAAATTTCACAAGTGGATAGTGTAGCTAATTCATTAGAAGCTAATCCTAATGAACAAGTCCCACAAGATACCTTCTTGCAAACTTTACAACCAGCAACTACCAATAATGAAGGTAACTCATTAGGAATTAGTAGTGGTGAACTCCAACAAAACACAGTCTTCCACACCTCTCCAACTCTATCAGATAATGAAACTTATCAAATACCCTCTCTTTTTTTGCAAGTTCCACAACTAACACCCACAAATAACTTCCCAAGAACAACAAATGACAGCTTAGCTGGCCAAAGTACTGCTCAGGAAACTTCTAGTGACTCTGCAGTAAGTCAAGATGTGGTAATTGGTAGCTCGAGCACTCCAAATGACACTTCCAACATAAATCAGGACAACTTAATTAATTCAGCAGTAAAACAAGGTGATCTTTTTATTCCTAAAGATTACAGCCTTACTCCTTTCTTATCTAATAAGCGAGTAGTCAATTTTTCCAAACCTAAAAAGGTGTTTGATACCAGTAAAGACTACGCAGCCGTGCTAGAAACAACTCAAGGGAGGATACTTATAGACTTGCTAGAAGAGAATGCACCAACAACAGTTAATAACTTTATTTTCCTAGCGCTCAATCACTATTATGACAACGTACCATTTCACCGTGTCATTGAAGAATTTATTGCCCAGACAGGTGACCATACTGGCACTAGCTGGGGTGGACCCGGTTATTGGCTCGAGCCCGAAATTGACCCCAGCCTAAGTCATCTAATAGAAGGTATGGTTTCTATGGCTAGCGATGGTGAAAAAAGCAGTGGCTCGCAATTTTTCTTTACCCTTAGCCCTTCACCAGATTTAGATGGTCAGTACACTATTTTTGGCAAGGTCTTAGACGGTTTAGATGTTTTGCAAAACCTGCAACTCCTTAATATTCAAGAAGAACCAAGCATTTTCGCCAACTTGCAAGATAGTCTTGCTTTACTTGCCATACAAGGTATTGAACTTGCTGGAGATGAAGATATAAGCCTTGAGGATTATATTCTTGAACTATATGGTGAATTACCTGAACTCGAGGAACGTTTCAAGATTGATTTTGTAGATGCTGTAATTTTGAATGACCCAGTAATTGATGAGCTTTTTATCGCCTTTTGGCCTATGCCTGATTTAATTGAGCAACTTTATATTGTAGAGAGGTGAATAACTAAAATCACCTAGATATAAATATGAACCTCCATTTGAAATTTAGAGTAAAAAGATTGTAGGGAGCATTTAGAAAACTTTTACACCCTTTTTAATTTCTTCAAGTGCTCGAGCAAGCTCAGCAGCTCAGGGATCTTTAGTACAGCACCCACAACAATATAAACTATAAGACCACTACCACCAGCTATGCAAAGTTGTAGAAAGTAATCTAGTTGCTGACTGCTAAATGTTGGTAGGAACTGTACAGTCAAATAAGCTACTGCTGCAGCTAATAACCCAGAAGTCCAGACCTTGGCATTATATTTAAGTAGTGTTTTTACATCTAGATTCTCATTGCGATGCATTAAATTTATCAGCACAGTCATTTGTAGCCAAGCTACTAAAGCAGTGCTCCAAGAAAGGCTAGCAATGCCATAACGTGGGGCCAGTAAATAGTAAAGCATACCGTTTAGTAAACTAAAAATTACAGTAACAATAATAGGAGTGTGTACTTGCTTGCGTATATAAAAAGGACGCATAAGCAAGTTGTTTAATCCTAAAGGGAAGACTGCTATGCCCAAAGGAGCTAGTGCTACTATGGAGTAGGTAATGCTTTGTAATTGCCCTTCTGCCGGGCGCCAGTTCCAGATCAACATGACACTAGGTTCAGCTAGTGCAAATAGCAGAAGCCCTATAGGAACGCACAAGAAACTTATAAATCTTAAGCCTGAAAGTAAGGTCTCTCTAAATTCATGTGGTGCTTTGATGGCATTAGTACTTAGTCTAGAGTAAAAAGCTAGTGCAGGTGAGACAGCAAACAAACCCATTACCAAGCTTAAAACAAGGTTTGCATTCTCATAGGCAGTTACACTGCCTATAGGCATACCACTAAGTAACTTAGTAGAGACAATGTTCAAGATCTGCCTAGCACTGGTAGTAAAAGCAAAAGGCAACATCAGTAAAAGCACAGAAATAATTTGTGGGTGCCAAAAGCTTTGTATGCGGGGCCATAGTTGGTAATTGATCAATGAAGGTAGTTGTACAAAAAACTGTATAAAGCTACCTAAAACCAAGCTCAATGTTAGTATGTCAATTCTTTCCGGAAATAAAATTATAGCAAAGATTACTGTTATGTTTAATGCCACTGGAGCCCAAGCAGGAGCAAAGAAGCGTTCTTCTGCATTAAGTATGCCCATAGCTAAAGCCGAAAAGGATATGCCACTTAAAAAAGGGAAAATAAGTCTAGTTAGTGCTACTGTTAGGTCATAATCAATATCCGTATTTCTGGCTAAAAGTAAATTTACCAAATAAGGTGCTAGCCAAAGGGCTAGTACTAATAATAGATTGTTGATTAGGCCTAAAAATACCAGTAGAGCACTTATTAGTCTTTTAGCCTCTTCTTTAGGTAAAGAAGCATATGTTGGCACAAAAGAGTTTATTAGTGCCCCTTCTGCTAAAAGCTCTCTAAAGAGGTTAGGGATTTTCCATGCCACAAAAAAACTATCGGTTAAATTGCTAGGGAAGAACTGCAACAATAAAGAAGTGCGTAGCAAACCTGTTATGCGGCTAGCAAGTGTACCTAGCATTAGGGTTAGGGCAGCTCGAGCACTGCTTTTATTATTGTTAGAATTATCCTTATGAAAAGCTTTCTTATTGGTACTATTTTTTTTCATGAAACCTATACTTCTACCTTATACTTACTGTGACACACATTTTCAAGAGAAGTTTATCATGACAACCTTGCAACTATATTCGATCACTGCTGAAAGGATTTAATGAAAGGACTTATATTAGCTGCAGGTCTTGGCACACGCTTAAGACCTCTAACTAGTCTACGGCCCAAGCCCCTTATTGCCGTTGCTAACAAACCTATCATTGTACATGCTGTAGACAACCTCGTTGATGTAGGCATTACTGATATCGGCATTGTGGTAAGCCCTCTAACCAAACCCTATTTACAAGCCACGCTTGAAGAATATCCTCATGCCAACTTCAGCTATATATTGCAAGATCCACCCGAAGGATTAGCTCATGCTGTAAAAGTTGCACAGGGCTTCTTAGAAAATGAGCCTTTTGTAATGTACCTGGGTGACAACCTTTTTGAAAAAGGCATAAAAGCTTTTGTAAAGGCTTTCGAATCCCAAAATTACAATGCTGTTTTAGCATTGGCAAAAGTAGATAATCCTAAGGATTTTGGTGTTGCAGTAGTGGAAGGAAATCAGGTTGTCTCACTAGTTGAAAAACCAGCTAACCCTCCTAGTAATCTGGCAGTGGCAGGTGTCTATGTTTTTGACAATACCATACATAAGGTAATTGATACCTTATCAAGAGGTGCTAAAGATGAGTATCAAATTACCGATGCTATCCAAGCATTAATAACAGCAAAAGGAGTAGTGGCACCTGTAAACGTACAAGGTTGGTGGAAAGATACAGGCAAGCCAGAAGATATCCTCGATGCTAATCGTTTACTGCTTTTAAAAGTTAGGAGCAAGTGTTTAGGTGAGGTTAATAACAGTAATATTGTTGGTGATGTAGTTATCGAAACAGGAGCAGTCATTAAAGATGCCAGAATTGTAGGACCTGTTATTATTGGAAAAGAGGCTTATATCGAAAATGCCTATATAGGTCCTTTTACCAGTATTGGTGAGGATGTCAAAATCGTGGATGCTGAAATAGAGTATGCAGTTATTGAGCAAGGAAGTCAAATAGTAGGGGTAAAAACTCGCTTGCAATCAAGCTTGATTGGTGCAAATGTCAAAGTAGCTAGTAGGAATAGTAGACCAAAAACACACCAATTGATATTAGGAGATAGAAGCGTAGCACATTTAAACGATTAAAAATCCAAGTTAATTCGAAATTAAAACCTGCCCTAAGTTTGTAAAAACTTAGATGGCAGGTTTTATAGTTTAATAATTTCAAAAAGTTAATTTAGCAGTGCTTTAGCTAATTAGAACTAGTAGGCTTAATTACCACACCCTTCGTTTTCTGATTTTTCAGAATCTTTCTCTTCTGCTGCAGAAAGCTCGAGTGTTACAAGCTCCTGATCAGAAGCTACTTCCTCACCTTCATCAACATGAACTTCAATAACTGTAGCTGCTAGTGGTGCAGTGATTTCAAAAACATCACTGTCAGAGGAAAGTTCGAATAGCAATTGGCCTTCTCTTACAGAATCTCCTGCAGATACTAGTACCTTATCCACTTTTGCTGACTCATTTGTTTTTAAACCAAGGCTCGAGGTACTGGCACTGGCTTCTTCTATCCCCTCGTCGTCCTCAGCATCAGCATCCTCTTCAGACTCTTCGCCCTCAGCATCAGCGTCTCCTTCGGTTTCCTCATCCGATTCTTCAGCTTCTTCTTCGGCTACTTCCTCAGCATCAGCGCCTTCTTCTGATTCTTCAGCGTCAGCGTCTTCCTCAGACTCTTCGCCCTCAGCGTCAGCATCTTCTTCAGTTTCCTCTTCGGCTTCTTCCTCAGCGTCAGCATCCTTTCCTGATTCTTCAGCATCAGCTTCTTCTTCAGACTCTTCACCTTCAGCATCGGCTTCTTCTTCGGTTTCTTCTTCAGCTACTTCCCCAACGTCAGCGTCCTCTTCAGACTCTTCACCTTCAGCATCAGCGTCAACTTCTTCCTCAGTATCCTCTTCAGACTCTTCGCCTTCAGCATCGGCGTCTTCTTCGGTCTCCTCTTCTGCTTCCTCATCCGATTCTTCAGCTTCTTCTTCGGCTACTTCCTCAGCATCAGCGTCTTCTTCTGATTCTTCAGCGTCAGCGTCTTCCTCAGCGTCTTCTTCAGACTCTTCGCCCTCAGCATCAGCGTCTTCTTCGGTCTCCTCTTCTGATTCTTCTTCAGCGTCAGCGTCTTCCTCAGTGCCAGCATCCTCTTCTGATTCTTCAACTTCTTCTTCGGCTACTTCCTCAGCATCAGCGTCTTCTTCTGATTCTTCAGCGTCAGCGTCCTCCCCAGCATCTTCTTCTGACTCTTCGCCCTCAGCATCAGCGTCTTCTTCAGTTTCCTCTCCTGATTCTTCTTCAGCGTCAGCGTCTCCCTCAGTGTCAGCATCCTCTTCTGCTTCCTCATCTGATTCTTCAGCTTCTTCTTCGGCTACTTCCTCAGCATCAGCGTCTTCTTCAGTTTCCTCTTCTGATTCTTCTTCAGCATCAGCGTCTTCCTCAGTGTCAGCATCCTCTTCTGCTTCCTCATCTGATTCTTCAGCTTCTTCTTCGGCTACTTCCTCAGCATCAGCTTCTTCTTCGGTTTCCTCTTCTGATTCTTCTTCAGCGTCAGCGTCTTCCTCAGTATCAGCATCCTCTTCTGATTCTTCAGCTTCTTCTTCGGCTACTTCCTCAGCATCAGCGTCTTCTTCTGATTCTTCAGCGTCAGCGTCTTCTTCTGACTCTTCGCCCTCAGCATCAGTGTCTTCTTCGGTTTCCTCTTCTGGTTCTTCTTCAGCGTCAGCGTCTTCCTCAGTGTCAGCATCCTCTCCTGCTTCCTCATCTTCTTCTCCGGCTACTTCCTCAGTGTCAGCGTCTTCTTCTGATTCTTCAGCGTCAGCATCTTCTTCAGACTCTTCGCCCTCAGCATCAGTGTCTTCTTCGGTTTCCTCTTCTGATTCTTCTTCGGCGTCAGCGTCTTCCTCAGTGTCAGCATCCTCTTCTGCTTCCTCATCTGATTCTTCAACTTCTTCTTCGGCTACTTCCTCAGCATCAGCGTCTTCTTCGGTTTCCTCTTCTGATTCTTCTTCAGTGTCAGCGTCTTCCTCAGTGTCAGCATCCTCTTCTGCTTCCTCATCTTCTTCTCCGGCTACTTCCTCAGTGTCAGCGTCTTCTTCTGATTCTTCAGCGTCAGCATCTTCTTCAGACTCTTCGCCCTCAGCATCAGTGTCTTCTTCGGTTTCCTCTTCTGATTCTTCTTCGGCGTCAGCGTCTTCCTCAGTGTCAGCATCCTCTTCTGCTTCCTCATCTGATTCTTCAACTTCTTCTTCGGCTACTTCCTCAGTGTCAGCATCCTCTTCTGCTTCCTCATCTGATTCTTCAACTTCTTCTTCGGCTACTTCCTCAGCATCAGCGTCTTCTTCGGTTTCCTCTTCTGGTTCTTCTTCAGCGTCAGCGTCTTCCTCAGTGTCAGCATCCTCTCCTGCTTCCTCATCTTCTTCTCCAGCTACTTCCTCAGTGTCAGCGTCTTCTTCTGATTCTTCAGCGTCAGCATCTTCTTCAGACTCTTCGCCCTCAGCATCAGTGTCTTCTTCGGTTTCCTCTTCTGATTCTTCTTCAGCGTCAGCGTCTTCCTCAGTGTCAGCATCCTCTCCTGCTTCCTCATCTTCTTCTCCGGCTACTTCCTCAGTGTCAGCGTCTTCTTCTGATTCTTCAGCGTCAGCGTCTTCCTCAGCGTCTCCTTCAGACTCTTCGCCCTCAGCATCAGTGTCTTCTTCGGTTTCCTCTTCTGATTCTTCTTCAGCGTCAGCGTCTTCCTCAGTGTCAGCATCCTCTTCTGCTTCCTCATCTGATTCTTCAACTTCTTCTTCGGCTACTTCCTCAGCATCAGCGTCTTCTTCTGATTCTTCAGCGTCAGCGTCTTCTTCAGACTCTTCGCCCTCAGCATCAGCGTCTTCTTCGGTTTCCTCTTCTGATTCTTCTTCAGTGTCAGCGTCTTCCTCAGTGTCAGCATCCTCTTCTGCTTCCTCATCTGATTCTTCAACTTCTTCTCCGGCTACTTCCTCAGTGTCAGCGTCTTCTTCTGATTCTTCAGCGTCAGCATCTTCTTCAGACTCTTCGCCCTCAGCATCAGTGTCTTCTTCGGTTTCCTCTTCTGATTCTTCTTCGGCGTCAGCGTCTTCCTCAGTGTCAGCATCCTCTTCTGCTTCCTCATCTGATTCTTCAACTTCTTCTTCGGCTACTTCCTCAGCATCAGCGTCTTCTTCGGTTTCCTCTTCTGATTCTTCTTCAGCGTCAGCGTCTTCCTCAGTGTCAGCATCCTCTTCTGCTTCCTCATCTGATTCTTCAGCTACTTCCTCAGCATCAGCGTCTTCCTCAGCGTCTTCCTCAGCGTCTTCCTCAGCGTCTTCCTCAGCGTCTTCCTCAGCGTCTTCCTCAGCGTCTTCCTCAGCGTCTTCCTCAGCGTCTTCCTCAGCGTCTTCTTCTGACTCTTCGCCCTCAGCATCAGTGTCTTCTTCGGTTTCCTCTTCTGATTCTTCTTCAGCGTCAGCGTCTTCCTCAGTGTCAGCTTCTTCTTCTGCTTCCTCATCTGATTCTTCAACTTCTTCTTCGGCTACTTCCTCAGCATCAGCGTCTTCTTCTGATTCTTCAGCGTCAGCGTCTTCTTCAGACTCTTCGCCCTCAGCATCAGCGTCTTCTTCGGTTTCCTCTTCTGATTCTTCTTCAGTGTCAGCGTCTTCCTCAGTGTCAGCATCCTCTTCTGCTTCCTCATCTGATTCTTCAACTTCTTCTCCGGCTACTTCCTCAGTGTCAGCGTCTTCTTCTGATTCTTCAGCGTCAGCATCTTCTTCAGACTCTTCGCCCTCAGCATCAGTGTCTTCTTCGGTTTCCTCTTCTGATTCTTCTTCGGCGTCAGCGTCTTCCTCAGTGTCAGCATCCTCTTCTGCTTCCTCATCTGATTCTTCAACTTCTTCTTCGGCTACTTCCTCAGCATCAGCGTCTTCTTCGGTTTCCTCTTCTGATTCTTCTTCAGCGTCAGCGTCTTCCTCAGTGTCAGCTTCTTCTTCTGATCCTTCAGCCCCAACACTCTCCCCATCTTCACTAACCCCTAAACTTGAAGAGGGAGCCGAAGCTCCCTCGCCACTCTCTTCATCGCCTTCAGCAGGCGCATCATCTGATTCTTCAGGTGGTTCCTCTCCATCCCCAGCATCTTCTTCTTCAGTGTCGGTGTCCTCGGCACCTTCATCTTCAGCTTCAGCATCTTCGTCCTCAGCATCCTCGGCTTCTTCTTCTTCAGCCTCAGCATCTTCTTCAGCGTCAGCGTCCCCAGTTACTTCTTCCTCACCCTCAATATCTTCAACATTCTCAAAGCAGTTTACCCCATCTTTAACAACACAGAACAGCTCAGGAGAAGCATTAGATCCTACTCCAATTTTGACTGCTTCCATATCCAACCACTCAATGGCTTCAGCGTCCAGCTCAACTCTCGCCACACCTTCTGACGTAGGAGATATAGAAAGGAACAAGTTAGTGCTATCAGAAATTACAGCCACTGAGAGGAACATAGGTGTACCCGGTGTCAACTCTATGCTCTCTCCGTGCGGAGGCGTAATCGGTGTACCAGAGTCCTCATCACCACTATTAACTAATACTAGGGTACCTGCCTCATAATCAACGCCAAAGTAGATACCATTGCTATCCTCATCACCAAGCCACAAGTAGGCTAACTCGCCAACCTCAGCCTCAGCGTCTTCAGCATCTTCTTCGTCCTCAGCCTCAGCGTCTTCAGCATCTTCTTCGTCCTCAACCTCAGCATCTTCAGCATCTTCTTCGTCCTCAGCCCCAGCGTCTTCAGCTTCTTCTTCGTCCTCAGCCTCGGCATCCTCAGTGTCCTCAGCCTCAGCGTCTTCAGCTTCTTCAGGCTTATAAGGGAAGCTTGCTTGAAACTCAAGCCGCCCCTCTGTTAACAAATCGTATGAAGCACCATGCACGACCAAGTCTTCATTGTCAACAGTAACCTTCTCACCTTCTTCCTCAGCGTCAGCATCCTCTTCAGCCTCGGCATCTTCCTCAGCGTCAGCGTCCTCTTCAGCCTCGGCATCTTCCTCAGCGTCAGCATCCTCTTCAGCCTCGGCATCTTCCTCAGCGTCAGCGTCCTCCTCGGCATCTTCTTCCCCTGCTTGAACCGCCCTTATTTCAGGCTGTTCTCCTAAAGAAGCTGCTATTTCGTCTATTCCCTTATTAACAGTTGTTTCTATAGCATTATCAATAGGAATACGCACCCGTTCACTGCTACTAGGAGTTACTTGTGCCTGAGCCAATCCAGACCTAAGGAAAAATACTGTCTGAGTAATTTGCTCTCCTAAATTAATAGGTTTCTCAGTAGCTAAACTACTAGCACTACCCAAAGCAACCTCTACTTCATCGAGGCCTTTACTTGCTACTGCAGTTATCGCACTCTCAATAGGTATAAGTACCCTATTTGCAGACTCAGCTGGACCAATAGAGTTTAAAAATTCAGTTGCTTCAGAAAGTGTAGCTTGGTACTGTGACGTATCAGGGTTAACATATTGTCCACTTTTCCCCCAACTTGCCCCTAATAAAAGACCAAATAATAAAATAATGCCAAACACTACAGTTCCTATAAAACCATTACGAACTGTACTTGACTCAATCAAATACTGGCGGTCAGCCTCTAGTTTAGAGGTGTTTACTTTTGCCATAAGTGAACTCCTTACATTTATGAATTAACCTCGAGCTATAAAGGTGGCTAAACAAATCTTTGTTCTTAAAAATTATTTCAAAAAGAACCAAAACCAAACACCGCTTATAACCAATAAAGGTTTTAAGATCACTTTAAAAGTGTAACATATAATGAGTTTTTGAATTCAAGTATGCTAAAGAATTTTTATCGCTAGATGGAAATGGCAACCCAACAAACATAATTAAACACTTAACACACTGCTAAAAAACCTTAGATTTGCATAAAGCTGAACCATCAAATTGTGTACTTAGATAGACCTTAGTTGCACAGCTGTCACACTACGATACTACATGAGTTTATCTTAAAGTAAATTTAACTCTTTAAAAATCTTTGGATAATTTAGTGAGCCGCTTCATTATGCATTAACCTTGGATCATGAAGTGGCAAAATAGGTCTACTTTTAAAGCGCTCAATGAAAAACCACAGCCAAACACCACCCAAACCAACAAGGGCCGTAAGATCACCCAAGTGGAGAGCATAGCCACGATCAAACTCAGGGATAATATAAAAGAAAATGTCTACTAAGCGAACCACTAACATCCAACAGGCTACAATGACCAATAAGCGATGAGAGCGCTTTACCCAACGAGAAAAGAGGATTATAAAAGGTGCAAAGAAATGAAAGACCATTAAAAATGCTCCTACACTCCGCCACATTGGATCGTGCATACGCAAAACAAACCAAGGATTAGTTTCAGTTACATTACCTGACCAAATTATAATAAGCTGTGAAACACTTACATAGGCCCAAAACATAGTAAAAGCCATTAAGAAGTTACCTAAATCTTGAACAAGTTTCTTGCTAAGAACACTTTTCAAAGGCTCAACTTTTGCAAAAAGTAGGGTGACAATAATTAGAAAGGCCATTGTAGAAATAGCTTGGCCTATCATAAAAATGACTCCATAGAGCCCTGAATACCACTCCGGGTTTAAAGACATACCCCAATCAAAAGCAGCAAAGGTCATGAGTAAGCAGGTCAGTATAAATCCTCCTGCACCTAATCGCTGTGCCTTGCGGCCAATTTCTTTTGCCTTACCTTCATCGTCATCTTGCTTTTTTGAGTAGGAGTAAAGCCACCATGCCAACAAGCTCCAAGTCACAAAATAAATAACAGCACGAATCATAAAAAAGGATATATTCAAATAGCCTTTTTTATTAGCCACTAAAGGGTGATCTGCTAAATACTGAGGATCATTATTTGTCCATTCATAGAGGCTACTTGCACCTAATATTATAGGAATGAACAGTAACCCCATTATGGGCACTACCATAGCACCAGCCTCTAAAAAACGGCGCACTATAGCTGCCCAAGAGCCACCAGCTATATAACCAATTAATAATAGCCCCAAAGAGCCTAGAGCTAAACCAAACCAAAAAATAAAAGCATATAAATAGGACTCAAAGAAATTCCCCCAAGGAGTTAAGCCTAGTATGATTGTTAGTATTAATCCTGCAATACCTGCAATAAGAGTAAGTTTTTGAATGTTACCCAGTTTTTCTGTCATATTGTCATTAGAAAACATCAGTGCGAGTCTCCTTCTGTATTATTATCTTCAGGTGCATCTTCAGGTAAAGCATACTGACTATACTGTAAGGCTTTAATGTAGGCTGCAATCGCCCAGCGATCTTCAGGAGGAATACGTGAAGAGTAAGAGTACATACGTCCAAAGCCATTAGCCATGGCATTTACAAAGTAACCTAATTCAGCGCTACGTAATCTCTGCTCATGAAATGAGGCAGGTTGTGGAAAGCCTTTTTGTACAATCATACCTTTCCCATTGCCGCTGTAGTTATGACAAGGGGAGCAATAAATGTTAAAGCGTCCTTGCCCACGCCTCAAAAATCTTCTGTTAAAGGTAAGGGTAACTCACTGACAAAACCTTCATTACCAAGACCAGTATAGAATGAAGGATCGTCATAGCGATTGTCAGTAAGGGCCACATTACGTGGTACAGTGTTTTCAGGTAGCGGTTGTGCTGAGGCTCCTTTTGAAAGTAAACTGCTTGGCTCGTAGGTTTCGTACTTCGCTTGATCGTACATATTGCGGCCACAGGAGGTTAAAAACATGATAATGACTATAAGTAAACATAGTGCCTTAAATCCCCCCAGATCCCTCTTAGAAGATGAAGATTCCTTAGTCATTTTTCCACCTCAGAGACTTTTTCCGATTCTAAATCTTGCATAAAGGTTTTTACCTTAGCAAGTTCAAATTTTGGGTCTTCGGCTTCAACACATAAAAAGAATTTGTCTCTGCTGGCATTTTCAAAACCGGGAGTATTAAAAATGGGATGATAGTACTCTGGTAAACCATTACGAAAAATCATAAATAGCCCAGCCGTAAAAGCAGAAAATAGGATAGTGCACTCAAAAGTAATAACTATAAAGTTCGGCCAACTATTAAGAGGTTTACCACCAATATTAATGGGATAAAACTCTACATTTGCCCACCACTGCATACCAAAACCAACTAAAAAACCAACTGCACCCATAAATAGTACTACCCAGCCTAAAAGAGTTGGCTTATGACCAAGATCTTCGTCCAAATCATCAACTGGATGAGGGGTATAGGCTTCAATTTTTGTGTAGCCAGCTTCTCGTACTCTTCTCGAGGCCTCTTTTATAGACTCAACACTACCGAATTGGGCCACTACACCATAAAGCTCAGCTTGTTGTGACATTAAAAGTCCTCCTCATTGTCCTTAAAGGTTAGTGATGGATCACCATGATGCTCAATGTGACGAGTAGTTTCTTTCATTTCACTAGTAGCTATGGAAGGTAGGAAGCGAATAAAGAGGAAAAAGAGCGTGCTAAATAAACCTAGTGAACCAATAAAAAGTGACCAATCCCAAAAGGTAGGCGTGTAAAGTCCCCAAGAAGATGGTAAGAACTCACGAGTTAGGGTAATAGCTACTATTACATAGCGCTCGAGCCACATACCAACAGAAACAATAAGAGAAATAATAAACAGAGCCATTGGGCTATAGCGAATCCGTTTAAACCATAATGCTTGAATAGCTATACCATTGCAAAAGATGAGTAGCCAAAAAGCCCAGCCATATTCTTTGCCAAAGACACGATTAAAGACCATGTAACGCTCGAGTTCACCACCTGAATACCAAGCAATAAAACATTCAACAGCATATCCATAAACTACAAAAAGTCCTGTCGCCAACATTAATTTAGCAGAGTTATCCAAGTGTTTTAAAGTTATTAGATGCTCTAAACCAAAAGCTTTCCTTAAAGGAATGGCTAAAATAAGCACCATAGCAAAACCAGCAAAAACAGCACCAGCCACAAAATAAGGGGGCATGATGGTGTTATTCCAACCGGGTACTTGTGAAACAGCAAAGTCAAAAGATATTGTTGAGTGAACGGACAAAACTAATGGGAATGACAATGCTGCTAAAAGCAAGTAGGCACGTTGGTAACGTTGCCAGTGCTTGACTGAACCACGCCAGCCAAGACAAAGAATGCCGTAAAAGATCTTCCCAAATTTGTAAGGGTGACGGTCACGTACTGTTGCTAGGTCTGGGACAAGGCCAATATACCAAAAGAGTAGTGACACACTAGCGTAGGTTGAAATAGCAAACAAGTCCCAATCTAAAGGGCTTCTAAACTGTGGAAACAACCCATAAGTATTAGGGTAAGGAACCAACCAGTAAAAAACCCAAGGGCGTCCTAAATGCAGAATAGGATAAAGTCCTGCGCAAACAACAGCAAAAAGCGTCATAGCTTCTGCAAAGCGATTAATAGAGGTGCGCCACTCTTGTCTAAAAAGCAGTAACACTGCTGAAATTAGCGTACCAGCATGGCCAATACCAATCCACCAAACAAAGTTGATAATAGGCATAGCCCAACCAGTAGGGATGTTATTCCCCCAAACACCTGTGCCTACAGCAATTAGATAAACCACGCTGTAGAGATAGACCATAAAGAAGAAAAACGCAACTCCAAAGCCTACCAACCACCATGCCGGAGTCTTTAAGGGGTGAGTATAAACAGGGGCATGAACAACATCATCAATATCCCCAGCAGTAGGCTGACCACCTATAACTCTATCAGTTTCCCCTTCGGGGAGTTCACTAACTTTATGAATTCGCCTTATGCCTAAAACGGCCATTCAGTTACCTCCGTTGCTAAAAGTTTTAACTTGCATGCGATAATTTCTCCTTGGATCTACACTTTGATAACTTCTTTATCTTTGTTCTGGCCATTTTTTAATGCGGCCTAACTTTCTTCTGAAGGTTTACCCAAGATAAACCTCTAGCTCATCAATAAGAGCTGGCAAATCATCTTTAACAATTTTCCACAAGATCTTTATGTCTATTTTAAAGTAGTGATGGGCAAGTAAATCTCGAGTTCTTGTCATATCACGCCAAGGCATGTTTGGTAATTTTTGCTTGCTTTCGTTTGAAATATTCTTGGCTGCTTCACCTATAATTTCTATAGCTCTTTCTAAAGCTAAGCAAGTAAGAGAATCTTTTTCTATCTCAATAAGGGTCTTGCTTGTTGTAAAGCTAGTTGCTTCCTTCGCATACTTTAGAATATCCCTTAGATACAAAATATCTTTTTCAAGGAAGCTCATAGTAGGTTTGGGCACTCTTTATAACCTTATCTTTAATCAAAGGGTGTAAACCACCTACTGTACTTAAGTCCACTTTTCTTTTGAGTATATTTTCTAATTCATCTTGTAAGCTAAAAAAAGCATAGCCTAGAATATGTCCTTCTTGAAACTCAATAAGAATATCTATATCACTGTTAGGACTAAATCTAGAAGTTATAACTGAGCCAAAAAATGCAAGTTTCCTTATATGATGAGCTTTACAGAAACTATTTAGAGCTTTTTTTTGTTCTTGGCTTAGTTTTTCATTAATCATTTCAGGATACACAAAGTTTAAAATCTCTCAACCTTTTCAACACTAAGGTATAAAAAGGCGACCTGTTCCCAGATATTCTTCTAACTCAGAAACAATTTCTGCTAAACGAGTAACACACTTCTCTCTGTAAGTAGCACATATGACTCGATCCACATTTCCTATGGTGAGAATAGGCAAAGAGGTAGCTTTATTTTCTTCACGCAGTGTTCTTTCAAGCGAATCTTCATCTTTCATATTTCGATTATTAGTTAACAGTAGCATCTCGTTTTTCTGAGCAAAATGCCAAACAATACGGTCACTACTGTCAGAAGATAAGCCAACCTCATTAAATCTTAAGAAAGATAAAGGGAGAAGTTCTAGCCAACCTTCAAGCTTATAAGTGCCTGCTAACATAATAGCTTGTCCCTCAATATTATGGTCAACCAATATATCAACATTCACACCATACCAAGAGTCTTTTTGCGCTCTTTTATTTTGGCATGAATAGCAGCTTTTTCAGGTGAAGCAGGTAACTTGGCTATTGTAACAAAGCGTTCCTTGTTGAAATCCTCCCAATAATGACGACTTTCCTCAGCGAGCTTTAAAGCTTCTTCATACTCATTTTCAACTTCTTCTTCATAAGTATTAATATAATTCATAATGTCCTGTAACTGCTTATCTGTCAGATTCAACCACTGAGCAATAAGTTTAGGAGACCAATCTGCTTTGAGGTAATCCATAATATGTACTAAATTAAGACGTGTTCCTACAATTTTTGTGTTTCCACCAACTTTAACAAGTGTTGGGCTTACCTCTTTTAATTGAGCTTTTTTTTGCAAAGACTCTACAAAAAGTTTCGCTTCCTGTTGTTGTTGTACAGGAAGAGCTTTCACCATGTTAAAAATCGTTTGTGGGAGAGTAGTATCCATAAGAAATTTTAGCACACCTTATCCCTATTCCAAGACAGAGCTAGTATTCGCACAATTGCATTATCTATGAGTATTCTCGGTGCTATCCTCAGTGCCATGAGCTTCAACCAACTTGGGGTTAGGGTTGAAAAGCTTGCTTAGGTAACTAGTACGTGGGAAAACATTTAACTCTTCTAGTAAAGTATAGTTCAGAGCTGAATCTTTAACATCTTTTACACGGCTAGCAGCTTTTTGCTCTTTACCTTCAGAATCTACAAAAGCTTCTTTGTCAATAGTTTTGGCATTTACATCACCAAAGACTATTGCCTCAGCAGGACAAGCACTCTCACAAGCAGTTTTTATTTCACCATCAAAGATAGGGCGGTGCTCATTTTCTGCTGTTATGTAAGTTTGCTGAATTCTTTGAATACAGTAGGTGCACTTCTCCATTACCCCACGGCTACGCACTGTCACATCAGGGTTTTGTAAAAGAGCAAGGTGATTTTCTTGCAACTCAGCATATTGGAAAAAGTTAAAGCGCCTGACCTTATAAGGGCAATTGTTTGAACAATAGCGAGTTCCTACACAGCGGTTATAAACCATTACGTTTAAACCTTCATTATCATGAACTGTAGCACCTACAGGGCAAACTGGTTCACAAGGGGCTTGCTCACAATGAGCACAAGCAACAGGTAAGTTAAAATACTCAGGATTATCTAAATCTCCACCATAATAAGCGTCTACCCTAATCCACTGCATCTCCCTTCCTATAGCTACCTGTTCTTTACCAACTACCGGAATATTATTCTCTGATTGACAAGCAGTTATACAAGCATTGCAACCAGTGCATACTGTTTGGTCAATAACCATGCCCCAAGCATAAGATTCATAGGGATGGTCTTCATCAGTGTAAAGATCAGATTCAGGGTGTTTAACTGGGTGTACAAATTCAGGATGTTCTGGGTGAGCTTTAAATTCTTCTAGCGTGCCTGAGCGAACCAAATGACGGTTTCCAATGCCATCACTTTCAAGGGCGTGGTGAGTTTGGGTACTGGCTAATTTGTAGTTTTTAGCAGTTTTATGCAGGCTCACATCATTAGCAAGCCAAGGATTTTGAACTGAGCGTAAAGGATAAACATCAAACCCAGCACCATTACCAACTTTGCCAACTTCCGTGCGTCCATAACCAAGATGTAAGGTTATCGTGTTCTCGGCTTGACCAGGGACAATCCATACTGGAGTTTCGACTGTCCTCTCCCCTACTCTTAAAGTAATTACATCTTGGCTCTTTAAATGTTCGTGCTCTGCTAAGGCGGGGCTTATCAGGGTTGCATTGTCCCAAGTGAGTTTACTAAAAGGTTTAGGCAACTCTTGCATCCAGCCGTTATTAGCTAGTCTGCCATCACCAACATTAGGATCAGGACGGAAGATTACTTCTAAGCCTTCTGGTGTCTTGGTGGCGGGCTCGAGCAAACACTCAGGATTCAAACTAACTTCTTTTTCCGCTGCTTCTGTACCCGCAACTACACCATTATAAAGCGCATGACGCCAGAATGTTTCAAAGTCTCCATCAGCATTCTCTTTCCAAAATTCACTGACAATTTCATAAGAACTTTTTGATTCACCCAGCATAGCAGACACAACTTCTAGAGCAGACTTGCCACCATAAAAAGGCTGCATTTGGGGCTGCATTATGCTCACCACACCATCAAAAGCTCGAGCATCTCCCCAAGTTTCTAATTCATGGGCTTGGGGAATGTGCCATGTAGTGCGGGTTCCTGTCTCATCACGATAAAGACCTAAATGAATACTAGTACCTACCTTTTCTAAAGCAGCAGCAAAGTTAATATCAGCAGGAGCATTGTAAACAGGGTTACCACCAAGTATGACTAATGTATCAACCATACCCCTATCCATGTCAAAAGCTAATTTATTAATAGACCCCACTTGAAGAACAGGCCTGGCTTCTATAGCTTCATGGTAAGTAACATGCTTACCTACTGCACCAATTTTGTCATTAATAGCATGGGCTAGTGCGTGAACTATAGCAGGTTGTCCCTCACCAACAATAACTACACTAGAATGCTTAGTTAAGTCTTCAAGTAAAACCTCTAACCAATCTTCAGGTAAATCAAGCTCAGGTACTTCTGATAATTTAAGCCCCACCTTATCTGCTAATTGTCTTGCTAGAGCTTCAACTTGAGAGGCAGCTAAAGGCAAGCGGTGATCGGCCATAGTGCCTGTGTTAGTAGGAGTAGGCTCTACTACATAAAGACGGTTCATACTATCTTCAGCAGTGTGCGCACGGCGAGCACTAGCAAATTGGCGAGTGTGCCTTAGTTTAGCAGGCCCACTATTTAAAAAGTCAGCATCAAGCGAAAGGATAACCTCAGCTTCATCTAAATGATAAATAGGTGTAGCTGGCTCATTAAAAGCTAACTCTGAACCTTCTAAAACATTATCAAAGTTGATAGGTGTGTACTGGTGCCACCTAGCAGCTGGGAACTTGCCCAAAAGTTTATCTAACTGACTAGCTAATGTAGGTGAGGTTACTGTTTCTGTTAGGATATATAAGCCTTCACCATCCCCTAAGGAATTTAGTTTTGTTTCTAAAGAGTTGGTAACTTCTTCCCAAGAGCTGGGGGTATTTTCTTTGGTTGGGGTGCTCGAGCGCTCAGGATCATAAAGAGTTAAAATCTCTGCTGTACTCTGCACATCAATAGCACCCAAACTAGCAGGATGCTCAGAGTTGCCTTCTAAACGAGTCGGACGGCCATTATGATTTTCAACTAGTACACCAGTGGCATATCCACCACTGGTTAAAGCACTAGCATAAAAAACAGGCTTGCCAGGGATAATCTCTTCAGGAGCTTTTACATAGGGAATAATTTTTTCCTGAGGATTAGGACGAACACAAGCACTTAAACCTCCTAGGGCTAAAGATGCTCCTAAAAGTTTTATAAACTCACGCCTATCCAAACCATTTCCTAAAGATCTAACCTGTTCAGGGAATTCTTTGTGTAAGAATCCTTCAAACTCTTCAGTTTGGGCAAGTTCCTCTAAGCTACGCCAGTAGGCCTTACCCTTTTTATTAGCTAATTTGTTGCGAATTGTGCCAATGCTAACTGCACCCTCAGTATTTTTAAAAGCAGGTGCATTTTCTAAAATATCTTTACTTTTTTCTAGATCCATAATCACCTACCTATGGCAAGTTGAACACTGCGGTAACTTATCAACATTGATGTGATATTCTGCTACAAGCTTTTCCCCTAGTGCTAGTTGATTCTTGGGGTGCTTGTAACCCATGTTAAAAACTTGGTCAAGCGGACGAACGAATTTTTCAGGGGCACGGTGACACTCTAAACACCAACCCATAGACAAGGGCTCGTTCTTCCACATGCCCTCCATACGATCAACTTCGCCATGACAACTACTGCAACCCACGCCCTTGTTGACATGGGCACTATGGTTAAAATAAACAAAATCAGCTAAATCGTGCACTCTATTCCAAGCAATAGGTTTACCGCTATCCCAACTATCTTGTACTACTTTAAGCTGTGGTGCACCGACACGGATCTGTGAATGGCAGCTCATACAAGTTTCTGTAGGAGGAATACTTGCTGCAGACGAAACCTCAACACTATTATGGCAATAGCGACAATCAATACCAAGCTCACCAGAATGTAAGCTATGCTTAAAGGCTACTGGCTGAGCTACAGGTACACGTACTCTATTACGATAACTGCGGATATAA
This sequence comes from Trueperaceae bacterium, assembly GCA_965224855.1. Taxonomy (GTDB): domain Bacteria; phylum Deinococcota; class Deinococci; order Deinococcales; family Trueperaceae; genus CBDCVN01. The sequence continues at coordinate 679,553 of CBDDAI010000002.1, forward strand.
ATTGTTAAAACAGTAAGAAAAATGGTGAGAAAAATAACCCCACCAACAATGCTCCATTTGGCAAAGGCATTTGAATTGGGCGGGAAATACTGAGGCATTCCTAGTTGTACCTCCTTGTGTTAGGGCCAAAAACTCTTTGGTTTATGCCCTACAGTAAAAGTCACATTTTTTAAAGTTGTTAACTTAAAGACAAACATAGATTTTTTGCTATCTTACTTAAGATACCCTCACCAAACCCATATGAAACAAATTAGTTATTCTCAATTTTAGATTCCTTGCTTAAATCTATGGTTAATCTAGGTGAAATTACTTTAGAGAAAAATAAGTGACAGCATTTCAACTCATAGTTCATTCTCCAAGCAAAAAACCTAGCTTAAAAGGTATAAACGTCCTCCAATATGAGTAGGTTCATGTTGAATTCTAAAGCCCTAGCTCAACTTGATATAAGTATTAGTTATTCAATTGTTAGTTTTATCTCATTATTTTTTGAGTTTTGTGATTCACCTTCCAATTTATCTGTGTTTATTGGACAAGCTGTGACTATGACCCAAATGTCTTCAAGTTTATTACCTCAAACATTCTCTAAGTTTCTCAACTAAACTTACCTCATCGTCCTTAGTATCATCTCCATTTTTAATTGACTCCCATGCCTTTCTGATAGTATCTTTCTGTTTTTTGGTAAGCTGCCATGATAGTGGTGGATCTTCAACCTCTTTAACTAAGCCTTTTTCATCTTCTAGTTTAGAAGGAAATCCAATAGGAACATGATGTACCTCCACTTTACCTTCCCAATGTTTCTTAAGCAAATCTACTTCTTTTTCATTACGAGCTTTCTGGGTAGAGGTGCGAACATTTGCTAAGGTTTGTAGTGGTCCTAGAAAGGCTGCTTGCCAGCCATCCCAAGCCTCTGGCTCATTTTCAGTAACATTTGGAAATGAACGTATTTCTATTAGCACAACCTTTTTTATAAAATCTTGGCATTGAGGAAGAATTTGGTTATCTAACCATTCTACACTAGTGAAAACCCCAAAATTATCAAAATATCCACCATCAGCTATGTGGTAAACGGGTTTACCTTTGTCATTACGGCAAATAGGTGACACATAGGAGAAAGTTGCTGAAAGCCTAGCAGCAGTTGTTGCTTTAATATCATATCCTTCATAAAGGGTGTTAAATTCCATAACTTTATTTCCCAGCTTTTCACCAAAAGTTATAGGGCTAAGTAAAAAGCGAAGACCGTTCTCTGCTATGGTAGCGTTGAAAACAGGTATGGGTAAGTTTCCTTTTAAGATAGATTCTTTCCAAGTTTTAAAAGAAACCTTTTTATCGTGCATGGCATTTTCTAGTCTTTGCTCGAGCGCCCAACCACGGTCACGCTTGCGTCCACCCCAGACTAAAAAGGGAAAGCCAAGAAGTCGTAAAAGGTCTGTGTAAGCAATCCCCCAAACTGTTGCTGATAAACTGTCTTGAGTTGCTCGAGTGAAAATCTCGTCTTTCTTTTCAGCATCTAAATTACCCTCTTTATCAAAGGCGTCCAAATAATGCATAGCTCCTACAGAGCCACCAGATACAGAGCTTATCAGCCCAACAGAACGAGTGAACTTTCCCTGAAACTCATCATCTAGACCTTTAAGAACCTGAGAAGTCCAACCTGCTGCTTGTATACCACCTCCTGAGGCACAAACTACTACTAAGGTATCATTGCCATTAAGGCGTTTTTTAAGTACTTCTGCCCAATTCCAATCTTCTTTATCAGTATTATCTAACCCGTTAATTTCATAAAAGTGATCTACGCGAAAAATAATATATATTGCAAAAGACAATAACGCAAAGGTAGTAAAAACAGGTATGCGCACAACATCAAAGAAAAATGTTACCGCTCCAAAAAACAGACAAAGTGCTATAACACTAAGTAATAGGAAGTAAAGAGCTGGAGCCTGAATCCTTTTGGGATTAAGAAAGAAACCAAATAGCCCATAAAATACTACTATCACTACAAAGTAGACTACTAGAAGATTCTCAAGCCCTTGGATGGGTATGTTAAAGAGACCTTCTACCTTTTGAACTATAGGAGTTGTTATTTTAGCTGTAGAACTACTTAATGGATTTTCTAGAATAAGTGATATATAAATGATAAGAGATAGGCCTAGTCCTGCTATTGTCCATAAAAAACGGTATAGGCGCTTAATTTCTACAGAAAGCTTCGTAAAGTACAAAACCATAGGGAAAGCTAAGATTAATGCTAGAAAGATTCGTATAAATTCTGCTATTACAGAGTCTAGATCCTTAACTTTGGATAGGATAGGAAAGGTACTTTCCAATTTGCTTGAAAAATTATTGTATCCACCAAAAGATTGTAATGCTTGCACCACAGAGTCTTTCTCTACCATGTAATCTTGCCCCATTGTTGCTAATGCACTTTCGCTAGTATCGCAGCTCTTATTATCTTCTTCAATATCGCTAAAACGACAAGATGCATTGTTATATCCAACAAATCCTATTTCTACTATAGTAACGCTTGCTGTACAAGTTAGAACAATGACTAATAGCAAGCTCAATCCTCTATTAAAAACAAAGAGGTTTTTGAGCATTTGTGGCAGCAACTGCGTAGCTATGAAGGGTAAGGAAAACAGGAAAAGCCCTGTCAAAATTGGTACTCGCAAGAAAAAAAGTAGTAGCACCCAGTTATGATGTGGCCATATAACTGAAAGGGACAATAAAACTAACTCATAAACTATTATGGTTAGGACTATAAATAGATGTTTCAAATTCATGGTTTCCTCCTTTATTTTTCCCATGAAAATAATTAACTAATCTTTGTTACTCTAACACACCTATAAGAACACTAAAAAGCCCTTCTAGATCGGCAGGGACTCTAAAGGAGTCTATATCTCTGTAAATAATCTTTTTTTTACGATCCAGCATGCCAAACCGCCATATATCACCTATGGTTATAGCACCGTAGATACTTTCATTACTTGTGTCTAAAAAGTGATCTACCGCTATTAACTCTACTGCTAGTTGAGAAAATCCCTTTTCCATATCAGATTTCTCAGCTTCCACCACAATAAAGCTTTGTGAAGAGGTTATAAAATAATCGATACTTCCCTTAAGCTTTTCATTGACATTAAGAGGATATTCTATGTCTATATCTATATCTATATGGTCCAACAACTCTAAAAGTAGTGGCGCTATGAGCACTTCTCGCTTAGCAATTTCTGAGGTTAGAGATATATGTGGCAGCCTTTTGTAATAGGTCTTTTTCAAATAATCTAAATCGCCTTTGAAAGTTTTACTAGGCAGAACCAAGCGCTTAAGCTCATAAGAATAATCAAACTCTGCAACAATGTCTTTAGTAGGGTAATTTAATTCAAAATAGTCAGAAAAAGTATAACTTTTCCCCTCTTTTAAAATAGATTTACTTGCCTTAGTCATAAAAACCAGTTTAGGTTCGACCTAATAGCTCCTAAATTCGATTGTACTACATATTAGTAAGCAGTAGGTAGAAGTCAATAAGGCTTTATTATGCTATCTACTAACTTCCTATAGGCGCTCATTATTACCCAGAAGTTTTCACAGAAACTTTTTAATCTCCACTTATTATTACAGCACAAAGTTATAGAAAACCACTACCCTCTCGTTCCGAAGCTCTGCTTCGGTATGCACATCCAAACGCTCTGCGTTGTTTTTTCCACAAACTATCACAGGACACAGAGCGTCCAACGGTAGAACTTGGAATTAGATGTTGCACTGTAACACTATAAATCTTCAAAGTTTATAGCTTCTTGTGTAGCTATTGGTTCCATTGCACTTTTAGCTAACCCTTCCTTTTCATTCCCCTCACCCCGTCTTCTTTGAGAAACCCTTTCTTCACTAGTGTTTTTAGCAATAACTTCGTAAAGTAGTGCTAGTTTGCCCTCTTGCCTTCGCAAGATTCTTCCCAAACGCTGCACATACTCGCGGGTAGTGCTAGTACCTGAAAGGACTATGGCAACATTAGCATCAGGTACATCTACACCTTCATTTAAAACCCTTGAAGTAACTAAACGAGGATAGTCACCTTTACGAAATTGCTCGAGCACACTATGCCTTTCTTTAACTTTAGTCTGATGAGTAATAGCAGGAATTAAAAAGGATTTAGAAATATCGTAAACTGTAGCATTATTATCAGTAAAAATAAGTGTCCTATCACCTTGGTGCTTAACTAGCAAATCTGCCAAAACACGTATCTTCCCAGAAGTACCAAAGGCTATTTTACGCGCTTCTCTGTGGGCCAGCATAGCCTTACGACCTGCTTTGGACTGAGCACTTAATTGCACAAAGAGCTGCCAGCCTTTGATTGTCCCCAAGCTGATATTCTTTTCACGCAAGAACTCATTGCGCTCAGCTATAAGTTCATCGTACCTTTGGCGCTCTTCTTGAGATAAATCAACATAAATGCGAGTGGCTTTGTGTTTTGCTAGGGCATCTCCAGAAAGCTCCTCAGGGGTTTTAGCATAGGCTACCCGACCAATTAAGGTTAATAAGTCTTGTTCACGGCCATCACTGCGATCAGGGGTAGCACTTAGACCAAGTCGATAAGGAGCAATTGAGTAATCAGCAATACTACGCTTAAAGTCTGAAGGTAAGTGGTGGCATTCATCAAATATAAGTAGCCCATAGCAGTTACCTAACTTCTCTGCAAAGATAGCAGCACTATCATAAGTTGCTACTAGAATAGGGGAACTGTCTTTAGAGCCTCCACCTAATAACCCTACTTCAACATCAGGGAAGGCTGCTGTGAGCTGAGCATACCATTGGTGCATTAAATCAAGCGTAGGAACACAGATAAGCGTTGAACGTGGTGTGGATTCTAGTGCCATCTGGGCAAGATAAGTTTTACCAGCGCCTGTTGGTAAGATAACAATACCACGCCTCCCTAAGTTTTGCCATGCTGTTAAGGCCTCTTGTTGATGAGGAAATGGGTTCATGCTGGTGGCGCTCCTAAGGTGCAGAGCACCAAAGTTACGCGCTTTATCCACTATCTCTAGGCCCTCGAGTCGCATAGTTTCTAAGAAACGGCGATAATCAATAGCTGGCAAGCGGAATTTCTCTATGCGGTCATCCCATGTTACAAACTGCACCCATTTTTGCCCTTTAGGGGGCGGGTGTAAGATTAGAGTGCCCCTATCGTAGGTTAGAGTCGCTTTTCTAGGCATTGACCTTTAGATTCTTAGCCTAGTTAACCTTTTGCTTAGTAATGGAATCACCTTTCCCAAAAGGCAGTTACCTTGGCTTTACCCTTCTCATGAGAAACCTCTCCAATATAAAACCCCTCTGAAAGATCCCAAACTGCTGAGGCTCGAGCACTAGATTGTTGGCGAAGCGAAAGCAAGAATATTTCTATTGGTGGGTTTTCTGGTGTAGGCGTCTCACAATTTCCTACAGCTATTTCTGAAACAAATCCATTTACACTGACCTGTGATGGTGAACGATCTGTAGGAGGATTTTTAACATAAAGCCATGGAGAAGATGCCAGAACCCACTGCTTGCTGTAAATAGATACCCAAGCACCTTCACCACCACACTGAGTACGAGTAGCCACCTTTTGTAAGATTTCTACAGATCTAGAAAAAGCAATACAATTCTCTGCTTCAATAACTTCCTTAAGGCCTATTTGAAAAGTTTCCTCACGGTAAACATTACCCTTTTCTAACCAAAACCTAACTGTCACAGTGTGATCAACAGGACCACTTAGAGGTCTTGTTTCAGCAAAGAAAGAGTCCCCTGTTTGTGTTTCATTAATGCCAGAAAGTGCGTCAGTAACAGAAATCTGCCTTACTTTTCCTTGTAAAACACTAACAGAAATGTTAATAATTGGTTTTCTATCCACATCTTCATCACAAAAGATAGCTTTTTCCATAAATCCAACTTCAGGATTCTGTCCCTCTAGTACAATGCCATTAGCAGTAATGATTGTTTCTATATCTTTACAAATTAAACTAACTGTTGCTGTTTTAGTAGGTTCATCAGGGTCATTGCTGGTTATCTCAATCGTGGTTAGGTAACTGCTAGGTTGGGTAGGGCAAGTAGCACGAATTTTAACAGTAGCAGCCTGTGAAGGAAGCACTGTACCTAAACTACCAGCAATTATTACTAACCAAGATGCCTCTTCACTAGCTCTATAAGTAAGATTAGCATTACCTTCATTGGAAAAACTTATTGTAGTTGTTATAACTTCACCTATATAACCTGTTAATGATACAGGGTTAGGGTCAGTAATGTCTGGTTCTTCTGGTTGAGGGTCTGTACAGGATAATTCTACTGATACGATAGTAACAGGTGTATCTGGATCATTACTAGCTATTTCTATGTTGGTAGTATAAGTACCTTCTTGCTCAGGGCAAGTAACAGTAACAAGCACTTCTGTAGTTTCATCTTTTGCTAAGGTACCTTCAAGAGGTGAATTTAGGTTTAACCAGCTTGCTCCAGTAGAAAGGGTATATTGTAACTCACCACCAAAGAAGTCAGTGATTCCAGCAGGAATAAAGGGGTCATTACCAAAACTAAAGCTACCATTGGCAGATTCTCCTACTGGCAATTCAAAGCTTAGGGGGTTAGGGATAGGGTCAGTAATATTTGGTACCAATGGGTATTCTTCATATATAAGCTTTATTTTTACTGTTGGTGCCTCAAAGGTGTTTAGCTCTGGTTCATAGCCTAACTCTTCATTCAGGTTAGCTATAAGGGTACTGTCTAAGTTATAAGTACCTGGGACACTTAAAAGCCGCTTACTTTGTATTTCTTGGGGTAATTGTAATGGTATATTATCAAGCTTTGTTTCTATGCCTGCAAGGGTTGTCGTAAAGTTAGCACCATCTTCAGTTAGTGTCCATAGGGGTTCTGCTGTTATGTTCTTGGCTTTTACACTAAAATCTAGGCAGGTAACATTGTCTTTAGTGCTGTATTCTTCAGAATAGCCATAGTCATCTTCGCAAGTTGCTTCTTCTCCGGGATTGCTGGGTGGGGCTACTATGATTACATAGTAGCCTTCTGGGTCTAGTTTTTCTTCATCAATCACACTATTATTCATTAGAAGTGCACCATTTACCGTAGTGTCGAATACTGGTGGGGCTGGGTCCCACAGGTCGTCACTGCCTAGTTTGACCTCAAACTTTCGTTTAAAGTTGAATACTGCTTCTCCTGTGCAATCTTCTGCTTCGTAAGCTGTTGCTTTTAGGGTGTAGGTACCTACTTTTAGGGTATAGACTTGTCTTTCATAATCCTCTATATGGGGATCTCTTTCTATACCTCTTTTATGATTTCTAGCTTGGCTTTCCCCTACCACCTCGCTTTTTAGACAGTTCACAGAAAGGGTATGGGAATTGTTATCTTCAGGGAAGTTAGCGAACAAGAAGTGAGGCCAGACTTCTATGTCGCCTGAACCTAGTAGGCCAGGTATATCTTCAAATAGATAATTTGGGTCACCCCATGAGTTTTCATGTTTTATTATGTTGTAGAATATTTCAAAATCGTTTAGTACAGGTGTGTCAGGATAGTTTTCCTGATCTTCGTGCATACGTATCTCAGGAAGGTGATTTACTGTAATATCTTCACCAAATATTTCGAATTCGAATATTCCTGGGTTATCTGTATCTAGAATCTCGGTGTTGAACAGGATTTCTGTGTCGTTGAAGTTAAGTTTTCCATCATTGTTGTAGTCTCCATAGGTTACAGCATCATCATTTTTAGGGTTATCTGCAGAGCCATTTAAGTTGATGTTTATATTACTGTCTGGATCTTCTGATTCTCCTTGTAGCAACCAATCTCGTATGCGACGGAAGTCTGACATATCAACATTTGGTACTACCACTATGGCTTGGGTTTGTAAGCCAGCAGTACTAATGCCTGAGTTAGTATCTCCATCTCCTATGGCATCATTTTTGTCTATGTCTTGACCTTCAAAATCTACTTCTGAGATAACTACTAGTTCTTCAGAAGGTAGTGTATCAGCAATACCGTTTCCATCTGCGTCTGTTGTGGATTGAGTTTGGGAAGCTACATGATATACACGCTGGTTGCCATCTACGCCACCATCATCTATATCTACTACTCTACTACAAGCATTATTCTCAACTCTAATCATACGCTCTTCTGTTACTTGTTGGCTGGGGTTTCTATTTCCATCATCCATTGTAACGATAACTCTAATTGTGTAATCACCGTCATCAACCACTAACTGCCCTGCTGTAAAGCTTATATCTCTATTAGCATGGTTGTTAATATCAGGGTTTGTCCAAGATGCTGTTTGATTGTTAGGCCACTGTACCTCAAAGCTATAAATACCTTTACCTTTAACATTTACCTCTACAGTACAAGGAGTTGGTTGGCTTATAGTATGTTGTAAAGGATCAGCATCAGTCATTCGTGAAAGGGGTATACCTGCGATAATAGGCTCTATATCAACCACTCTTACACGTATAGGATTACGAAACACTTCGTCATCTGTGGCGTTATCTTTCTTAATAGGATGATTAGCAGCCCAAACAGGGATGGTAGCTGTTCCTCCTTGTTGGTTGGTTTGTATTTCACGTTCTAACCACAAGTCCAAAGGAGTTAGTGTTGAAGCTTCTTCAGAGGCTGTAAGAGTTTCAATATCTGCGCTGTCTATGTGGAAGTTTAGTGTAGTTGTAGAACTAGAGGTGACAGCTACTTGTTGTGTAGCAGTTACTAATTTACTAGTCTCTACTGGCAAAAAGCGAGAGCGGACATGCTCCTGACGTGATGAGGTGGGTTTGTTATCGTCTCGGAACTCTAATAGTACAGAAGGGCTACTTTGAGCAAATGCTGTGGACCCCGGGTAAATGACATCTACCTCAACATCCAAGTCTCCTTCAGAGTTAATTGTCACCATATCTAGAATATCATGATCTTTTGTGACAGCTCCCCCCCATGCATCAGCTTCATCATCATATAAACGCTGCTCAACATCAACATCAGCTTCATCTTGCCTTATATGGAAAGTACTTGCCATTTGTAAATCTTCTAGAACGTTGGATGAGGTGTAATTCATAGCAGTCACGCTAGTCTCACCATCAATAGGTTCAGGCTTTACTGAAATAGTAGGTGGATCTTGAAGATTATTATTATTAACCAACTTATTAACTTGGAAATGTAAGTGGACTGGTGTGTTGTTAGAACTGTAAACCCAACCTGTATCGCTCATCAAGCCTACAACGCTACCTTGGATTATATCACTATCTACAGGGCGTATATTCTCTGGGGTGCTTTGATACATCAAGTGAGTGTGTCTTACAAAATACCAAACATCATCTATTCCACTCTGTTTTATCCATACTGAATTTGCATAGCGACTAACAGTGCTGCTCAGACTCCAAGAGCATTGATTTGTAGCACAACTACTTGTAGCACATGCACATCTACCTATACTTTCAAAAGCAGAATTAAAAGGATAGTCTGTAAGGCTACCATTGTTGTGTAGTGAATACAATTCCCCACTCAGAGCTGCAAGTATAGGCATTCCTTCTGCTTCACCTGTAGAAGCGTCAAAATCAAGAGAGTAGTGATACTTGGTGCCAGAACCATGTGTAGCTCCTTGCGCGTATCCTCGAGTCATACTTAAAGAAATATTGGACTCCCAAGGGAATAGAAGAAAATCTGCCCCAGCATTGGCAACGCTAGGGGCAGGAGTATTTTGTAAAGTGGTTAAGTTTTGTCCAGAAATTGTGTTAGTACTTCCTTCATAAGAAAAAATCGGATACCATTTGAAAGTTTCTCCCTCCCAATAGAATCCTCCAAAATTTTGTGGACCGCCAACATCCTTAAATTTTACCTCTTCAACAAAAATTTTACTTGTTCTTATATTATCAATGTTTACTAGTACAGGTAATTCACCGTCTAAATCAATTTTAAAAAGGATTATTCCCTCATCATCTACATAACTCTGTTCTTTTATTACACCCTCGCCTACTATAAATTCATACTCCATAAAAAAACCTAACTTGGTTCCATCTGGGTTAAAAGTATATCCTCCAGCAAAAGAAAGGCTTGCTCCACTTGCTTCATCTAGGGTATCAGCAAATGACAGAATATGCTGCACATCTCCAGTTTGCACATTCAGTAAGTACACGTTACCCTTATCACGAAAAGTTAGTAGAGTGGCATCAGGAGAAAGGGTAATACTATCCAGCCTCTTTTCTGTCAAAGAGTTTAGTGACGTTATATCACCAGTTTGAAGATTGACCAAATAATAATCATGGGTACTAAATGGACTAGGAGCCCCATTATCTTCGTAAGCTTCTCGTTCATAAACTACCCATTGGCGATCCATTGTTAAAGCTCTAGGGCCTGCTATTTCGACTTCATCAACATAATCTAGTAAGTGGCTTACCCCAGCACGTGCTAAATTACGTCTTAACCACCAAAGCCTATATTCACGTTTCCCTTCAGAGGAAGTTGCTGTCCTTAAGTGCTCTGGTGGTAATTCATCACTATTTTCTGCTTCAACATAAATTATTTGGCTGTAGGTATCCTTGTTATCACCATTACTTACTGTAAGTATAGCTGGGTATGTACCAGGGTACTCATAAGTATGAGCTACCTGCTTTCCTGTTCCTGAAGAAATATCTCCAAAATCCCACTCATAGGCTAGATTTTCACCTTCAGAACTACCTGCATCAAAATTGACAGTAAGTGGAGCTTTTCCATCTTTCAAAGAAACTGTGAAATCAGCTTTGGGCTCATCACTTGGTAGCCCTTGCGCCTCCACCAAAACATCATCAATTATTGCTTGTACTTCCTCAGAAGCACAAACAGCCAAACCTACTTGAATAGGATCAACTAAACTAAGAGTTATGGTTGTAATAAGAACCCAGTTCAAATCTGCATCACGTTCATATACAAGAACATCATTCTCCTCTCTTTCAAGCTTGTAGCACATTGAAGTGCTTCCCTGCTGCCCCTGTACCGTCTCTACTTCTGCTATACCATCTACATACTTAAGATATTCCACCTCCGTCCTATCACCAATTGAATACACATAAACATACTCAGATGTGTTGGTGTTGTTCTGACGTAGCATTAGCCCTGCTTTGGCTTCAGGGTCGTCACTGGTTAGGTTCTGTATACACCCTCGGATAGTAAAGTTATTACTAATTTCTTGGTACACATAGTGGCTGTTCTTTCCACTTAGTGCTTGGGTGCTTAAATTGAAAGAATCGGTACTAGCATCATAGGTAGAAGCACCTTCACCTTCTAAGTTAACTCTTTCCCAAGGTTCTGGTAAGGGTTCGCTTCCTACTGTAGATATAATACTAGAAGATTCATTGACTGTAGGAGGTTGTTGTTTAGAGCTGTTTTTTATGCAAGAGTTTATGATCAAGCTTAGTACAGCAAATATTAATAAATACAAAGCCTTCTTAGGATAATCAAACATGTCATTTCCTTTTATTCCTCTTAGGAGATACAAGCAAAACGCCTCTGTTAACCCAAATCATCTAGGTAGTGAGATATTCTACTTAAGCCTAAGCTAGCATAATTTGTTTTTAGTTGCAAGTATAAATCAAAGACTATTTACTTTAATCTTAGTGATTTAAAATCATACAACTCAGTATCCATAAGATGCGAAGGCGTAATGTACCCTAGCGAACGAAAGATATTATCAACTCGCTTTGCATCCTCATGCTCCCAGGCCTTAAGCATTGCCTTAATTTGCTTACGCTGCAGGTTTTCTTGTGAACCACATAGGTTGCAAGGGATTATGGGAAAGGCTCGAGCTCGAGCATAGCGAGCAATATCTTTTTCTTTACAGTAAGCAAGTGGACGAATAACAATGTGAGTCCCTTCATCAGTAACAAGTTTGGGAGGCATGGCTTTTAAACGCCCCCCAAAAAACATATTTAAGAAAAAGGTTTCAACAATATCATCTCGATGATGACCTAGAGCAATTTTATTAGCACCCAATTCTTTAGCAGTGGTATAGATGATGCCTCGACGCAATCGTGAACAAAGTGAACACATGGTCTTGCCCTCAGGGATTTTTGATTTTACTACACTGTAGGTATCTCTTTGTACTATCCTAAAAGTCATCCCTAAAGATTTTAAATAGTGGGGCAAAGTTTCTGCTGGAAAATCTGGCTGCCTTTGATCTAAGTTCATGGCAATCAGCTCAAAGTCAATAGGTGCTCGTTTCTGGAGATTTAAAAGTATGTCTAGCATGGTGTAAGAGTCTTTACCACCAGATAGACACACCATCACCCTGTCACCCTGCTCAATCATGCCATAGCCAGTTATGGCTTGGGCTACTTGGCGCTCGAGCTTTTTCCTCAGCTTATTAAAACTAGCTGAGGACCTTTCCCTTTTAGGTTCTGGCAGTAAAGAACTAGTATTCACTACTAGAGTTAAGGATTTTTCCCATATTTTTCTTTATGTAAAGCCTTTGCCTGCTCCACCCATCTGTCACGCTCAATACGATCAGTAAACTTTTTTAACCCTTTAGCTATAGCTCCTTTTTGACTCTTATTAAGCTTAGCTATTTGTGCAAAGGTTGTTACACCAGCCTCATGAAGAACATTTTCTATAGACTCGCCAATTCCTCTAATTTCTTTGAGATCATCTGGGGTAAGGCTTTTCTTAGTTTTCTTTGGCGGACTTCTTTTTGTGGACCTTTGTTGAGAACTAGAAGCTTTGCTACTGGCAAGCTGCTTTGGTTTAGTGCTAGAAGCTCCACCACTAGCAAGCTGCTTCTTAAGTTGCCTTGCTTCCCTTTCTAGTTTCTTAATGTGTTTCTTGCCATCATCTAGCTCCGATGCTAATTTATCTGTTTGATCTTGATCAACTTTATGAAAATGCCTATGTAAGAACCAACCTATTACCATACCAAATAGGGCAGCCAAAAGTAAAAATAAAGATATTTGCCAGAGAAGAAAAGTCATTCTAGCTCCTTTGCAAGGAATTTAATATAGTTTTGCCCTTCACCAATTTGACTATTTGTTAAGGGCTGTTTTTCCTCTACTCGAGCGCTCAAGCACTTAACACTAAGGCCTTTTGCAATAAGCACTTCGCGCACTGCTTGTACTCGAGCTTCACTCAAAGCGAGTTTATAACCTGATAGATTGGAATCAGCATAGCCAAGTATGATAATTGGCATTAGCTCATAGCGTCTTATACTTCTAGCAACGTCTTGTAAATAATCTACAAATTCTTCTAGATTTACGCTACCTGAATTAAGGGGTACTTCAGGATGCTTTGTTGCTAGTATATCAAGCTCAGCTTGTAAAGCTTGGCTATTTTTACTAATTAGGGTACAAGTTTTTGATATTTCTACCTTATTCTTAACTACCCTAACTCCCGGAACTTCCTTAATTAACTTACCTACTAACTTGTTTAAATCTTCACTAGTAACGTCACCAGTTAAATGTGCATCACGGCCAGAAAAACCCACTTCAACTTTGGCAAACTTAGTGCCTAAACTAGTTAAGGTATCAGAGCTACGCTTTTGTAAGGTACTTACTACTCTAGGCACACTAATAGTTATACAAAGTATGTACACAATCAAAAAAAGTATAATTGCTGTTACTAATGGCCAAAAATCATTTAAATACTTTAGATATTTCTTCATGAAACTTAAGCTCAAGCAACCCTCATAGTAACTAGTTCTATAGCATATAACATGGCACTAAATAACTGAGCGATAAAACCCCTATCCCATGCCCTAGTAGAGGCACTTTGGACTATCTATGAAGGCACATTGACCGTCACATCTACAAGTATAGTTCCTAGTAGGCACTCCGTCAAGGTTTACCGTAAATTAGGAAGCAGGGAACTTACGTGTTTTTCTTGACAGCAAAATTTCATTTGAATTAACTATACTTAGTTGAGCATGACTTTTATCTTTTTAAATAATCCAAACAAGTTAAATACTCAGACCCTTTACAGAAAACTAAAGCTAATACTTTCAGCTTGTGCCCTTTTGCTACTACTTAACTATGGGTTAAGCAGTAAGGATTTTTTAGATACTCACAAGGGGCGTTCTGTAACTTTTGATGCCCTTATTGAACTTTTTAAAGAGAACTACTGGCAAAGAAACTACCGTGATTGGGATACCTGGGCACTAGATTATCGTGATATTGCTTTAGCTGCTGAAGATAGAACTGACTTTGAGTATATTATGACTCAAATGTTTGACAACCTTGATGATGAGCACTCGAGCTGGCTTGGACGCATAGACTTTTTATACGGAGACCTTGATAGTACCTTTTCACCTGCAAAGCTTGGCCTAGGATTTAAACACAGCTATATAGAAGGCAAAGGAGTACTTGTTCAAAGAGTTTATCCTAACACACCTGCTTATAAAGTAGGTTTACAAAGGGGAGATATTATCAGAGCCTTAAATGGCCAAGATATTACTCAAGCAAGCATTACTATAGGCAACATTTTCAAAGAAGCTGTCTCAAAAGGAGAGGTAGTGGTTAATGTCAAACGTAAGTTAGACATCCTAACTTTTACTATTACCCCTGAGCCTATTTTCTTTGAGACGGTTAGCAACTTGCCTCAAGCAGAAATGCTTGATGCTACTACTGGATATCTATATGTTCCTACCTTTAATGAAGTAAATGTAGCAGCACAAGCCCATAAGCTTGTAGCAGACTTACAAGCCCAAGGTGCCACCTCATTGATTGTGGATCTTAGGCATAATCTAGGAGGGCGTCTAGCTGAATTAGGTTTGTTTCTAGGCATGTTCACACAAGGTGTATGGGCACAAGCTATTGGTCGCGATGAAGTTGCTTGGCACACAGACTACCTTCTTGAAAAAGATGTTGGCCGTAGCCTCTTGCGCACCCCAGATGGTGAGTTGATCTCAGAGTCTTTGGTTGAGGAACCAGTAGTTTTTACAGGTCCTTTAGTAGTTTTAGTAACTAATGATAATAGCAGTGCTGGCGAAGTTGCCCCTCTAGTACTACAAAATCTAGGCCGTGCTACTATAATAGGTCAGCCTACTAATGGTAATGTCGAAGCTCTGCGTGGTTTTGACTTGCCCGACGGTAGTGTGGTGCTGATGGCAGTAGCTAATATACAATCTGTCAACGGAGAAAGCTTTGATGGGGGTCTTAAGCCAGACATTGTTGCTAGTAGTGATTTAGAAGAATTAGCTCGAGGCTATGATGCACCTGTGGCAGAGGCCCTGCGCGTTTTAAAAAGTTTACCATTTGCTCCCGGTAAACTTTTTTAATGCAGGTAGGCTTTGTTACTCAACTACTCTGGTCTCGCTATGGTTCTTTTTGGATTAAGCTTTTTAAAGGAATTGGCGCTGAAATAGTATTTGCTGATGCAAGAAATATAACTTATCAAACTAAGCGTGTTGCCTTAAAGGAAATAGATGGCTTGGTTTTTCGTCTTGCAGCTTTACAGGCACTATCACTTAATGTTAATTTTATTGTAGCTCCAGATGTAAATTACTCCTCAAAAGCCACTAAGGGTAGTGCACAAGATCCTTGGATAGCAAATTTTGTTGATACCTTGGCCAGAAAAGTAAAAGGCCTACCACCCATCCTACGAGTGCCTGCTACCCTTAACATCCCTCCACTCAAACTAGAGAAGCTAGTAACACAAACTCTTTATCCTTTAACAAGACAAGTAAATGAAGTTAGACTTGTATGGGAGCGTTATCATAGCAGTGTTAAATACCAAAGTCAGCCTGAACCACATTCTATTCCCAAAGGGGATTATCTAGGTGTAATAGGGCAACCTTGGCTAGTTGATGAAGCTATTGTAAGTGTTCTTAAAACTGATAAGAAAATTTTAGCACAGCATCAAATTGACCCCAATTACTTGCAACAAGAAGGCTTAAGAGTAAGGAATGACCTAATAAGTAGTGATAGTGAAGTTATAGGTGCAGCACACTACTTAAATCGTAAAGGCAATGTTAAAGAGATTATTATGCTAGCAGATAAAACTTCAGGAGCAGATATTTGGCTGACTAGAAGAGTAAAGCACATAATTCATAAACCCTTTACCATTAAATATATTCAAGACTTATTGCCTACAAACGAACTCATAAACAAGCTTACTAAAACTTCTTTTAATTAATATCAGCTCTTATACTCTGCACAGCCTTAGGAATACAATTGATAATGTCACTTGGCAAGAGCCCATCATCGTAGTCTTTAGCAGCTATCTCACCTGCTAGGCCGTGAATATAAACAGCTGCACAACTTCTTTCAAAAACATCACCATTATAAAGATAAGCACCTATAATGCCTGCCAGAACATCACCACTGCCACCAGTGGCCATGCCTTTATGGCCTCTGGTACTTACTGCAACTTGATCCTTGGCATTAGCTATTACTGTAGTAGCACCCTTGAGCACTATAGTAGCTTTAACCTTTTGAGCTAGTTCCAAAGTGGTTTGTATAGGGTTTTGCACTATGTCTTGAGTGCTTTTATTAAGTAGTTTACTTGCTTCACCTATATGTGGCGTTAGTACACAATCACCATGCCCTCTTATTGCCTCTAAACAGCCTTCTATCGGTGTCAGGGCAGAGGCATCTAATACTGTAGGTACAGAGCTTTGCTTAATGAGTTCTGGCAAGTAATTTAGGGCTTCTTTGGCTAATCCAGGGCCTATAACACGTACTTGGCCACGTTTGGCAGGGAAAGTAGCTAGGGTAGCAATCATCTCAGACCAAACTAAAGGCTCAAAGATAATTTCAGGTTGTCTAGCAATATTTTCCTCACTAGCTAAAGTTACTAGACCAGCCCCTGCCCGCAAAGCAGCATGACAAACAAGTGCTGCAGCTCCACTATGAAATTGTGAACCAGCAATTACTAGTACAGCACCAGCGTTGTATTTATGAGCGTTGGGTTCTCTTGATGGCAAGTAGCTCCTCACCAATTTGTGGTCTAGTAGTTGTACCTTTGAGTTTTGCTCGAGGATATATTCAGGTATACCAATATTAGCAAGGTGTATTTTACCAAAAGCTGACCTAGCAGGGTAAAAAGCGCTGGCCAACTTTGCCCCTGCTAACTGCACCGTCTCATTTGCTTTAATATTTACCC
Organism: Trueperaceae bacterium; assembly: GCA_965224855.1. Classification (GTDB taxonomy): domain Bacteria; phylum Deinococcota; class Deinococci; order Deinococcales; family Trueperaceae; genus CBDCVN01. The sequence goes on from CBDDAI010000002.1 coordinate 696,608, forward strand.
CTATGGTATTTGGTATATCACTATCAATTCCACTAGGCACATCTACACTGATAACTTGACAATTACTTTGATTAACTAAGGCTGTATACTCGGCTAAGTCCTTTTCCAAAGGTCTATGCAGGCCACTACCAAAAAGTGCATCTACTACTATTGGGTTTTTCTTTAAAGCCTCCTTTAATGAATTAGCTGTAAGGGCAAAAGCTTCATTATGTGCTAGGTAAGCACTACGCATATTTTTGCTATCTTGTGAGTTTGGAGTTTTAGTTAGCTCTAAAACATCCACTTGGCACCCTGCTAAATGTAGGTGTCTTGCCACAACATAACCATCACCGCCGTTGTTCCCCTGACCACAGAGAACTAGTACGGTTTTAGGGGTATGGTTCAGAACAATTTCTGCTACTGCCCTACCAGCATTTTCCATGAGCAGTAGAGAAGGTATTCCTACCTTGGCTGCATAAGCATCAGCCTGTTGCATTTCGTTGCTAGTGTAAAGCTTCATTAACCAGAAGTTACTTTTACTAACCAACTAACTACAGGCGTTAGTATGATTATTAGTACAATTGCCAATCTCCACGCTACAAAAGCAACACCAATCCACACTGTTCCCATAAGTAAGTATCTGCCATATGCTGGTATCTTTCTCAAACTCAACCATATGAGTCTAATAATTTTGTTAATTACCATTACTAGCAAAGTTATTATGGTGGCTATTGCCCACCACATAAAAAAAACTATGCTAACCCAAATTGCTCCTAGTAATATGTCTTTACCGTATGTTAGAAAAAAATCAATCCACATCTTAATTGTTTATCATATCATGGTTGTTGAGTCCTAAACCCTCGAGGAACATACCCAAAGTCTCGAGCTGCCTCTTTATAATCAAAGCACAAATCTTCATTCATTCTTTCAAACATAGCCATATTTAAGTTCCTATAACGTGGCAACAAAGTAGCCAAACTCACAGCAGGTTTTAGTAATTTAGGTGAAATAGCAATAATTCTAGGCTTCTTTTCCAGCTTTTGAAAAATTGCATTAATCATCTCACGGTAGCTTAAAGTTTCCCCACCAGATAGATTATATGTCTTGCTAAAGGTGGCTGAGTTGTTTATAGCTTTTACACAGGCATTGGCTAAGTCACTGGCATGAACAGGTTGCCTTAAGCCTTTACCTTCTCCTAGTAGTGGAAAAAACCCAAACCTCTGAACGAATTTAGTGATAAAGGCAATACTTTTATCTAAATCGGCACCATAAACAAGTGTAGGACGAAATATTGTCCAAGCTATCTTAGTTCTGCATACTTTAGCTAATTCATCCTCAGATGCTGCTAGCTGTCTAGCTAGATTACGCTCGTAAGTGTTAGAGGAATGAAGTTTAGTTAAGATGCTAGTAGAGCTAAAAGCAATGAGCCTACTGCCCATAAACTGGGGCAGTAGTGGTAATAGAGCCCACAAGGGGGCTAAACTAATAAGAGTTCTAGCTTCTGGTAAGGGAGGAGTAGTTAGTGATAAATTATTTTTAAGTCTATACCACTGGTACTTAGAAGAAGTGGGCTTAAGCCCCCGACTTACCGCAAGAGGAATAAAGCCTTTATCTTTAAGTAATGGTAAAAGAAAATGACCTATTAAGCTTCTGGCACCAAGAACAATGACCTTGCTAGCATCACCTAAGAGCTCTGGCTCTACGTGGTTTGATGCCATATTTCAAAAATCTAAGTGTTGCTAAAAGGCTAAAGCGTAACCAAACCCCTACATAAACTAGCCCCATAATAGGCAAAGGGTACTTGTGGCGGAAAAATTTCTTATAAAAGCGTAACATACCTACATGCATATGCCAAAGAACCGGAAAGCCCCTTCCATTACTGCTTACACCTTTATGATGCAAAGCTTTAGCATGGGGTACAAATAGGATTTGCCAGCCTGCTTCTTTAAAGCGCATTGCCAAATCTAAGTCTTCACAGTGCATAAAATACCCCTCATCCATAGTCCCAACTTCTTGTAAAGCCTCACGCTTTACTAACATAAAAGCACCAGAAATAGCATCTACTTCAGTAGCTTTAGAGGGTAATGGTGTTTTATGGAGGCGAAAATCCTCGCTAGGAAATATGCGCCAAAGGCCTAAGGTTTGCATTAGGCTACGCCAAGGTGTAGGTACCTTACGCCTAGCACCCGCTTGCTCACTGCCATCAGGATTAATTATTAAAGGACCTACCATACCTATCTTGCTATTTTGCTCGAGGGTATGTACAAGGTCTTCAAGGGTTTTCTCTAAAATAATACAATCAGGGTTCAAAAATAAAATATATTCTCCCTGAGCGTATTTTAAGGCTTGGTTGCACGCTCGAGCAAAACCCACATTTTCCCTATTCCAAATAACTTGCAAATTACTGTTTTCTTTGGCTGCTGTTTTTAAGACATCTACACTTTTATCAGTAGAGGCATTATCAACAACAATTACCTCAACATCAAAACTCAAACTACTAGCTATGCTTTTAAGGCATTGCTCGAGGCAAGACTCGGCGTTAAAATTAACGACTATAGCCGATACTAAATTTTTGGTTATCATTTCCTCCACTGTTTCTGAAGTAAATTTTTTTCCATAACACGCCAAAGATTGATTATATCAGCATTTCTTTGCTTTTGTATATACCTACGTTTTTGCCAAATTTTTGGTAAGCCTTTAATAGCGTCAGCTTTTGCTTTAAAGATCACCTTGGTTTTTCCACGCAGAGAAAATCTTAGTAAAGTAATAGCATTCATAAGCAAATGATAGGGCAAGGTTATCAGTAGCAAAAGTAAGGGCATGTTTTTAAAATATGCCCACACTAAATTACGATGACCATAGTAAATAGCAAAATCACTGTGCCTACCACCTGTTGAACCTGAGCCTACGTGATATACCACCGCTGATGGTACATATAAGCATCTATAGCCCTTAAGTAGCAACCTAAAACCTAAATCGACATCCTCAACATAACTAAAAAAATCTTCATCAAAACCTGCTACTGCCTCAAAAGCCTTACGTGAATATAGTGCAGCAGCAGCACAAGGCGAAAAAATCTCACAGGCTATGTCAGCTATTGCTTTAGCAGGCAAATTAAACCCTCGTCGCCAAATAAGCCCTGAGAAGTGATAGCTATCCCCTGTCCCATCAATTAAGTGAGGATTGTGGTATTGTAGTTGCTTACTGGCAAAAGAGCTGTATTCTGAGTGAGTTTGGGTAGCTTTGGCTAACTGCTCGAGCCACTGAGGTTCTGGGAAGGCGTCGATGTTCAGCAAGGCTACCCAATCGCTTTGAACATGCCTTATAGCTTCGTTATTGGCTTTAGCAAAACCAACATGAGTAGGGAGATGAAACACTTTTATGGGTAAATCATAGGTGTTAAAATCATTTGGAAAGCTGTCACTACCATCATTAACAATAATTATTTGTGTAGGTTTTAGGGTTTGTTTAGCTAGGGAATCTAAGCAATGATCTAGATAATTACTACTGTTCCAGTAAGGCAGTATGATTGTTACCCCAATCATACTGAATTTTCTAGGAGAAAGTTACGATAGTGCCATTCTAAACAGGCTAATCCTCCCACAAATAATGCTTCTCCTAGCAAGTGAGCAAGCCCAAAGGGACTGACAGTTTGAGCAAAGATAGCTGCCCAGTACACACAAAGTACAGACCATCCTAGATTTGCTATAACTAGCAAAATAATAAGACTTAAAGGTCGTTTAGCCTGTTTGAGTAAGTAGAATGAGTAACATCCATAAGTGACGTTTGCCAGAGCAATCAAAAATATAAAGTTTTGGGGAAGTTGATACCATGTATCGAGCCAGTTACTGAACAACAGCACTACTAGCCCAGCCATTAAGCCGCCAAAGCTATCAATTCGTAAAAGTCTATAGCGCCAATTCAATAGAGCAATAATCCTTGAAATGCCTAACAGAAAAAATACAGAAAAAATGTGGGAAGGGATGTAAGCCGAATCCTGTCTAGTCTGGTCATCTGTCTAGGCCACTTGTTACCAAGCAGCTCGAGCGGTCAACCTGGAGATCTTAGTGGGGCGGGCAACCCCTCTCTCTCTATCGGACCTTGCACCGAGTGGGGTTTACCTAGCTGAATGTGTCTCCACACTCACTGGTGTGCTCTTACCACACCGTTTCACCCTTACCTCTAGATAAAGAGGCGGTCTACTTTCTGTTGCACTTGCCGTCGCCTTACGCGCCTAGGCGTTACCTAGCACCCTGCCCTGCGGAGTTCGGACTTTCCTCAGCCTGTTAAGGCCGCGACCAGATTCCCCTCACCACAAAGGTATCTTAACACCTTCACACTCACCAATGCATCCTTCGCATTTTTTGTGTCAACGACTCCATTTTTAACTCAGTGTTATAACCCCTTGACAAGATTGGTAAGGACTTTTCACTTTTTTCTCATTTTTAATCCTATTGGCAAGGTCACCTTCCAATGTTTTCTTAGTAAATTTAACTTAAGACAAAATGCTAGAATAAGCCTCCTTATTTTGAGGTCAGAATGTCTATTTTTTCATTGTGTAAACGGAAAATGTAAATATTTATAGATTTGCTATCAAAACTTAAAGAAACTAGAACTAGTCATTAAAGAGACTTAGATCTGCTTCAGGGCTTTACCATGCTAACCATTCACTGCTAGCTCTTCTACTACTATAATGAGACAGAAACTCTTCATAAAAACTAGCACCCTTAATGCTACCAGCCAATGGGGAACTTATGTTTGATAGTGTAAAAGAACAGATTCGCTCGAGGCTTAGCATTACCGAGGTCATTAGTGAAGTAGTGGCTTTGCAAACAGCAGGTAATGGTAGGTTTAAAGGGCTTTGCCCTTTTCATGCTGAAAAGACTCCTTCTTTTCATGTCTTAACCGACAAGGGCTTTTATTATTGCTTTGGATGCCATGCTAAAGGAGACATCTTCGATTTTGTCATTGAAACTCAAGGAATAAGCTTTAGCGAGGCACTTATGCTCCTAGGGCAACGTGCTGGTGTTGAGGTAAAACCCCAGAGCACTAAAGGTAAAAAGTCAACTGATCTTTATGAGCTTAATAAGCTGGCTCTTGAGTACTTTAAAGGCCACTTAAAGGGTGAGGCACTTACCTATTTGCAAAGTAGAAAATTATTAGCCAAGACTATAGAGGAATTTGAGCTAGGTTATGCCCCTAACAGTTGGGATGGTCTGCTAAAACTTGCTTCTAGGCAAGGAACAAAATCAGAAGAGCTACTAACTGCTGGCCTTGTTTCCCAGTCTCAACAAGGGAAAATTTATGACCGGTTTAGACATAGGGTAATGTTTCCTATCAAAGATAGCTTAGGGCGAGTGGTAGGTTTTTCAGGGAGGGTTTTAGACGATAGCTTACCTAAATACCTCAACTCGCCTGAAACTCCTGTTTTCAAAAAGGCACAGCTACTTTACGGGCTTGATAGAGCTAAATACAATATTCGTGACAACAACGCTTGTATCATTGTAGAAGGCTATATGGATGCAATTGCTTTACATCAGACAGGTTTTACCAATACTGTTGCAGCGCTTGGAGCTAGTATAACTAAAGAACAAGCCCTGCAGCTTGCTAGACTTGATGCAAAATATCTCTATCTTGCTTTTGATGCTGACGAAGCAGGTCAGAGAGCTATCCTAGCAGGTCTAGAGCAATTTGTGGGCAACCAATTTTTAGTAAAAGCTGTTAATGTTCCTTTTGGTAAGGACCCTGCTGAAACTGTACTAGCAGGACACATTGAGGCATTCAAAGAAGCCCTTAAGCAGGGTTTATCAGAGGTTACCTTCCGCTTTGAAAATGTGGTTAAAAAATATGATAAAAACAGTGTTTCAGGCAAGAAGGCCATCCTTGAAGAGTTACTACCAGCTTTGAAGCCTCGTGATATTTTTGACCCTGTCTCGAGTGAACTACGTCGCTTAGTAATCGAACACTTAGCATTAAATCCAGAAAGTTTTGAGGCATGGCTAAAAACTAAAAATAAAAGACCCAACAACCTTCAAATAAAGGGACTAAGTAATGAGTCTAATCAACACACTAAAGTAGTACTAATTGAGCTTTCCATTATGTCTTTACTTTTTTTAGAGCCAGATAAGCTGTCTGAACGTTTACCTAGCGTTGAAGCTGCCTTGCCACCCGAGAACTATGCCTCTTTACTCAGTGAATTTTGCACTATATGCTATGAAAAGAACTTTGATAGCCGTAAAATTTTACTAGCATATAAATACCGTGAGGAAGCCAGTTATCTTTTTAAGAAGTTGTTTGATAATAATTCAGCTGAAAATATAGATATAGACAGCAATCTGCAAAAAGATTTAGCTCGTTTACGTCAGCTTTATTTAAGTAGTAAAACTGATGACTATACTAAACTTTTAGAACGCCGTCAGGAAATAAGTAGTCAACTTACTGACCCCAATTTACCCACAGATGCCTTACAACAGTATTATAGTGAGCTTAAACGTATTAATGATACTCTTAAAGCACGCGAGGCAGAGAAAAGGTTGCGAGTTGTCAGTAAGAAACCTTACCAAAAAAGTAACTAGCAGAACACTAAATTTAACTCCACCAATCAATGCTAAATTCGGGGAAAGCTAAAGGAGCTACTTTAGAACCAGAATCGTAAGTCATACTTTGACGGTAGCGGTTACCTTCAGGTTGACTATAAACTTCCAATTGCTTGGCAATAAGGTTGATTAGCCATACTTCTTTTATTGTTGCTTGGGCATAGATAGGTAATTTAATTTCTCTATCAAAGGCTAAAGTACTTTTAGAAACTTCTATCAGCAGCAGTACATCATTAGCCTCAGGTTTACGCTCTTTATAAATCTCTGGTGTTGGTTTTAACAGCGCTATATCAGGCTCAGGAGCACTATCAGGGTGTATATTAATAGGACTTTGTACTAATAGCTTAACCTGTTTGCCTAGAGCTTCTTTAAGCCTTTCAGAAACTTCCATAACTGTGTAGATGTGCTCTTGGCTTACAGGCATAGTATTGTAAAGCCTTCCTTGCAATAGCTCGACTTGAGAATTTTCGTTAATAACGTCAGATTCTATCATCTGCTCATAGTCTTCTAGGTTAAAATGATAAAGGTCAGGAACATCTCTACCTCGAGCTTGACCATTATGTTGCTCTAGGGGTTCTAGTATTATCGTGCTGGTCATAGACTTATTATAGATTAAAATTTTAGGTATGAGTAGCAAAGAATCAGTAAAACTAAGCGAGAAATCAGTATCACTGCAACCACTTAGAATCCCTCAGGGGTGGTTTGTTAGTTACAATAACGCTTTTTACGAAATAGATCCTTTACCTGAGAACATTCCTAAGGATGATAGGTGGTGGGTCTTCAAGGAAGACATGCTTTGTATGTGGCATGAACAAAGAAATAGATTACTTGATTAACAAACTTTATAATGAGATCTTGATATGAAACCAGAAAAAGTTAGCTATTTAAATGGCAGGATTACTATCGACCCAGATATTTGCAATGGCAAACCCACAATAAGAGGTAAAAGAATTACTGTCCATACCATCCTTGATTTTTTAGGTGCTGGCGAGAGCCAAACTGAAATTTTAAGGCAGTATCCCTCACTAGAAAAAGAAGATATTAGTGCTTGCCTTGCTTTTGCAAGCCTAATAACAGAACAAAGGTATGCTTTGCAGAAAATAGCCTAGGTGGTGAAAAAGTATTTGATAGACGTCAATCTTCCTCGTTATTTTTCGCTATGGTCAGATAGTGAGTATGAGTATGTTTTTGACCTAAACGATGAAATGAAAGACAGTGAAATATGGGATCATGCCAAAGCAAACAACTTAACCATTGTTACCAAAGATGCTGACTTTGCTGACCTCATGCTATTAAATGAACCTCCTCCAAGGGTTGTACATGTGAGACTAGGTAATATGAAGATGAAAGAATTCCATAGCAGTATTTCTAAAGTATGGCAAGAAGTATGCCTGCTAAGCGAAAATTACAAGCTAGTTAGTATTTACAGAGATAGCATTGAAGGAATGGGCTAAAGTTGTTTCGTCCTACTTTTACAAATTACCTCTTCAAGATTTCTTATACTGAAAAAACATTCTTTTCTTGGGCAATCCCACTAACCTACGTACTCCTTTTAAAGTTTGACTAGCTAAATCCCTAGCTTTCTCACTCATATCACTGATCATTTGCATAACAGCTTTCCTATCTGCAGCGATTTCGTCACGGCGCTTGCGCATAGCACTAGTAAGGCCAACCAAAGCATCAGCTGTAGCATCTTTGAGCCCAGAATATTTGAGGTTGCCAGCTTCATAATCTTTCATTAGCTCCTCAGCCACCTCATCCTGCCCACAAGCGTGAATAAGCCCAAATAAGTTAGCCACACCGGGGCTTATCTGCCCCTCAGCAACATCACCACTATCAGTGACAGCACTACGCACTTTCTTACGCAAGATATTCTCTTCCTCAAAAAGGCCAATGTAATGCTTAGGTCCTAAACTTTTGCCCATTTTCTTTTCTGGGGCAGCTAAAGACTGAATTTTTGGCGTAGGAGTCGAAAGAACTCTAGGTTCAGGGAAGTAATCTTCTCCAAATTTCTGGTTAAAACGCCTAGCAAGCTCTCTACTAAGTTCTAAATGTTGCTCTTGGTCTTTACCTACAGGTACAAACTGGGCTCTATAAACTAGAATGTCTGCAGCTTGCAAAGTAGGGTAAGTGAAAAGTCCTGCTGAAATAAATTCATCTGAGCGCTCACTTACCTGTTCACTTTTATCTTTAAACTGAGTTTGCCTTGTCAAATCACCATAAGGAGTAATGCAACTAAGAATCCAGTAAAGCTCTGTATGTTCAGGCACTAAAGACTGTATAAAAAGAATTGATTTATCTGGATCAATACCAGCAGCTAAAAGCTCTATAGCCAAGTTTTCTGTTTTTTTCTTAAGCTCTTTAGGGTTATAGGGCATAGTCATGGCATGTAAATCCACTATGCCATAAATAGTTGTTTCATAACTTTCTTGTAACGTAACCCAGTTTTTAATGGCACCAAAATAGTTGCCAATGTGTATTTCGCCAGTTGGTTGAATACAAGAAAGAACCGTAGCATTATCTTTTTGTGGCATCAAAGTTCCTTGTCATTGATTTTTGATTTATTTATAGAAGTAACGTAAAGTGCTTTTCAAGCAATGTCGCACTGTAGTAACAATACTATCTATAAATGAAATTGATTCTAACTGATTGCTTGGCACAGAATTTTAGCAATCTTGCGTTAAGCCTAGCAGATGTGTTTGTAGCAAAAGATAAAATAAGTTTACAATATATTAGCATCTGATTGTCCTATGATTGATGTCCAAATTGCAACAAAATTCTTAGGGCTTTAATTTTCAGATGTACAAGAGTAATCTAGCACTGCAGTCATACATAGAAAACTAACAATCAGATGAACTAGCTGCTTCTTCTGCTGTCCTACTTTCTTCATATTCAGCAACAAAGTTTATTAGCTCACCACTATCTAAAGTTACTCTAGACCTAGGTGCTACATAGGTAATCTTGCCGTCACTAACGCTTTTAGGAGTAATAATGTATAAACCGGGCAAAAGGGGTAAATTAAGTACTGTTCCTACAGAAGGACATAAGGTAATTTTCTTTCTAGAAGGGCTGATAATTTCTAATTTTCCAGATAAAGAAGGGGGCAAATTGCTAGCTGACAGCTGCAAGTGTCCTGCTTGCTCGTATGTTACAGAGACTGTGAGGCTTTCTCCACCATCAACACTTACGATATTGCTAGGGTCAAAATTAGCTGGCATGTAGGTTTTACCCTCAGCAGTAGCATTAAAAGCAGTAATAACATATTTGCCCGGTGGAACTTTTATTACTGTAGCTTTGCTGGTTGAAGAATGAAGGGTAAACTTTCGTTTAGAATCATTGTTTACCACCCATATTTCCACTTCTTTATCTGCAGGCAGACCAACAACTTCAACTAATAAGCTTTTGCTTGAATTTTGAGATGACGTTTCCTGCTGAGCAAAGCTTACTGTAAGTGTTAGAGCCAAAAAGGCCATCATCACAGCTACTAGGCGCATGAAGGCAAGCATTAAAATGTAGTTAGTAACCAAGCTGCACCTTTATAAATTTCGCTATTGACATCAGCACTTTGCACTACTTTATTGAGGTTATTCCTAGCTTCCTGATGCTGCCCCAATTCTAGGTAGCTACGGCCCAACCAATAGTGTGCCTCGAGCCATTGTGGGTTACTGTTAGTAATGCTTAAGAAATCTGCTGCTGAACCTGTATAATCACCCTGTGAGTACTTATAATAAGCTCTTTCAAAGTTCCCTACTGCCCCAGCACCCCAAAGAAGCTCTTTCCCCACACGCTCTACAAAATACCTAGCATCACTTTGTTGCTGGGGATTGGTCGCAACCTCAAAAGCACGTTGGTAAGCAGCACGTGCATGTTCTAGCTGACCCAATTCATGATAATAACTAGCCTGGGTAGTATGCGCCTCATAGGAACTAGGATAGCGCTCCACAGCATATTGGTAATAAGCCAATGCACCTTGTGTATAGCCTAGTGAGCGTTTACTCCAAGCCACTTCTAAAATAGTTGTTAAAGGAACTCCTTCGGCTAGGTAAAAATCTATGTCTAACTCAACAAGAGGGGGAATGTAGTCTGGGCTGTTAGGGTCATAATTTTGCTGGGCAAACACTAAAACCCCTAAAGAACATATCAATAAATTTAGAACAATAAGCTTTTTCATAAAACTCCTCTTTCCTACTAAAGATTTCCTTAACTAAATCTAAGGTTAAGAAATTAATTATAATATTTTATGAAGTTAGTAGTTTAAAATGTCAAATTCATTTGCCTAATCCTGATTTCACCAGTAGTAATCCTAGGCTCTTGCTCAAAATTGTTCGCTTAGGTTAAAATTCTTCATAGTGTATATTTCAAGGAGAAGCAGTCATGAAAAAATTTTTATATGTTTTTGCCATTGTACCTAATCTTGTGTACCCCTTTATAATTTATATTCTAATTGCCCTATTTAATCAGGGTGGGCAAATTTTTGATGAAACCTTTCCCAAACTCCCTTTATTTTCAGGAGCAGAGTTTGCTTTGAGTATAGGAGATTTCATTATCGTACTAGGGGTGATTTTTCTTTCTTTGGAAATCATTAAATCCACCCGTTTTAAAAATGTTGCTTTTATTGACCACACCTTGTCCATAGGACTATTCATTGTCTGCCTAATTATGTTTATGGGAGTAAAATTAGCAGGCACTTCAACTTTTTTTATTCTTATGCTTATGACTCTAGTGGACGTAATTACCAGTGTAATCATAGGTATTGCAGTTGCCCGTCGTGACTTCGGTGGTGGCGGTGTTATGATTGGTGGTGAGTAGTTTTTTTAAGCTTTAACTTGCCATTTAGTTTCACTTATGCCCTTATGCATATTTACTGCCCTTGCTAAAACAAAAAGAGCATCTGATAGGCGGTTTAGATAAATTAAGGTTTGCTTATTTATTTCTTCTTGCTTGCTAAGGGCTACCAATTCCCTCTCGGCGTGGCGAGCTATCGCTCGAGCAACATGAAGCGCCGCTGCTGCCGGATGTCCTCCGGGTAAAATAAAAGCCTTTAACTCAGGGAGTTTGGAATCTTGATGGTCTATGGTGTGCTCAAGCCACCTAACATCATCCTCACCAATCTCCTTGATTTTTTGTCGATATTTTGAGCTATGCCTAGTAGCAAGATCAGCACCTAAATTGAAAAGAGTGTTTTGGATGGTCACTAAGCAGGTATCTAGCTCTTTATTTTCTAGCTGGGCTCGAGCCAAGCCAATTGCCGCATTACACTCATCAACCAGACCATAAACCTTTACACGCAGGTCGTCTTTACTGAGGCGTTCACCACCATACAAACTAGTTTCACCTTCATCACCTGTTTTGGTATAGATCTTTGTCATTTTAGATACAATCTCTTTGATACACCTTTTTTGGAAATCAAAAACCTACAGCACAAACATATCATTCAAACACTTGAGAATGTCGGACTTTGTCTTTGCACTTATTACACCATCTGCTTTGTACAGGCGCTTCTTAGAAACTGCTCGCACCTGATCCAGCATAATTTGCCCTTTGGTCTTTTTATGAGTAATAGCTATACGAAAAGGCCAGTTCTTTAGTGTTGTTGTCATAGGAGCAATAAGAACCGTCTGCAATCCTTGGTTCATGCTATCGGGTGATATAATCACACAAGGCCTAGTTTTCTGCACCTCTGCACCAACCGTAGGGTCAAGATTAACCCAGTAAACCTCAAAACGTTTTGGATAGCTTTTTACCACGTCCACTCTTCTGCAAGGTCGGTATCCTCCACACCGTCCATGAACACAGGCTCATTATCTTCTGGGGGATCAGCCTGTATGGCCTCAACCCAATTAGCCCTAGGATGATTAATAGCTTCTACAATAATACAACCATCCTCCACACGCATATCTGCCATCTTATCAATACCTGCTTCTTTCAAAGCAGTTGCAGGAATAATAATGCCTTTGGAATTTCCTATCTCACGGATTACAACATTCATAATATAGTCCTTTCAAAGATTATAACAGTGTTATAACATCTTACGTTCTCGGAAACAACATGAAAATTCCTCTAAAGAAGCTACTTTGCTTTACCTCAACTCACATACAGAAGTTGGGATCATGGACAAGCTCTGGCCCCTAAAAAGGAAGGTCCAACATTCTTTAAAACTAACTGCAGAGCCTTTAAAGCCACCTTTTATTTTAGGCCTAAGCAGCAATTTCTTTATCTCATTTTCTGCCCATTACCATCAGTAAACTTAAGCTAGGCTACAAGGTTTATTATGCAAGCACTTATCAAAACACCTGAAACTGCTAGCCGGTTCAGACTTTTACTTCCTTTAATGGTATCTTTGCTCTTTAGCTTAAGTCTTATTATCTTTAGAGTGTGGTATTCAGGAGGCATTTACTATACTTTCCTTGTTTGGAACTTGTTTTTAGCTTTCATTCCTCTTGCCATAAGCACTATGCTAGTTTTGCACGAGGAAAACATAAAATCTATTTTTAGTTTGTTCATAATAGTTAGTTTATGGTTAGTGTTTTTCCCCAATGCTCCTTACATAATAACTGACTTATTTCATTTACAAGCAAGGAATAATATTCCCCTCTGGTACGATCTAGCAATGATTTTGTCATTCGCTTGGAATGGCCTTATGCTAGGTTTTGTCTCACTAGCAGACGTGCAAAAGGTACTAGCTAAACGTTTTGGTTCCTTTCTTGGTTGGGCCTTTGCCATTTTAGCAATTGTTCTAGGAAGTTTTGGCATTTACTTGGGTCGCTACTTGCGTTGGAATAGCTGGGACATTATTACCAATCCTATAAGTATTGCCTATGACATTACAGAAAGAGTGCTTAACCCTTTGGTTTACCCAAAAGCTTGGGCAATGACCATTGTTTTTTCTACCTTCTTACTACTTTGCTACTTACAGGTGGGAACTTGGTATCTAAAACGCTCAACTCAGTAAAAGTTATTGTGGCTGCTTCTGGTGGTATAGCAGCACTTAAAACACCATCACTTTTACGAAGATTAAGTGAGGCAGGTCACAAAGTTAAGGTTGCTGCTAGTGATGATGCTTATCACTTTATCACCAAACTTTCTTTAGCAGTTGCTGCTGGCAGCGAGGTTTTTGACCGTGACAGTTGGTTTAAGGCTGATGGGCAAGTAAAACACCTCGAGCTAGCCAAGTGGGCAGACACACTCATAATTGCTCCTGCGACCGCTGATTCCTTGGCAAGGGCAGCTTTTGGTAGGGGCGATGATGTTATCTCTGCACTCATCTTAGCTGGTATATCTAAAATCATCTGGTGTCCTGCTATGAATAGTGTTATGTGGCAACACAGAGCAGTGCAAGATAATATAGTTAGACTTAAAAACCTTGGGCACTATGTTTTAGGCCCGGCACACGGAAAGTTAGCTACTGCCGATGAGGGAGAAGGTTTTGGTAGGATGCTCGAGCCTGAAGAAATAGTAGCTTCACTACCTTATCTTTTTAAAAATAAAGACTTAATGGGTAAACATGTACTAGTTTCTGCTGGTCCAACCCGAGAATATCTGGATCCTGTACGTTTCATTTCCAATCCCAGTAGTGGTAAGATGGGTTTTGCAGTTGCTGAGATTGCTCGAGCTAGGGGCGCAAAAGTAACGCTAGTAAGTGGTCCTACTGCCTTAAAATTACCTAACCATGTAGGAAATATAGAACAAATCAAGGTAGAAAGTGCTAAGGAAATGCTTAAGGAAATGAAGCGTTACTTTCAAGCAGCTGACATAGTAGTTATGACCGCTGCTGTAGCGGATTGGCAGGCAGCTGACATAAAGCTAGAAAAGCAAGCTAAAGTAGGTGAAAGGCAGAGTCTAGACTTAGTTCGTACTCCTGACATTTTACAAATCCTAGCTGCTAATAAGGATAAGCAAGTAGTAGTTGGTTTTGCCATGGAGACTCACCAAGGCATTGAGCGTGCTGCTGAAAAAGCGAGGCTTAAGAATATGGATTTCATTTGCCTTAACTATCCTAATAAAGAGGAGAGTGGTTTTGGCAGTGACAGCAATCAAATTACTATTATTACTCCAGAAGGAAAACCAGAAGTACTGCCACTTATGTCTAAACTTGAAGTTGCTAGCATTATTTTAGACTTTGTGAAAAGCCTAAGATAGTAATTGAGGTGATGTAGGGGCAGTTAGGAAAACTAAAAAGAGGCATTGAGATGACTCAATACCTCTATGCTGTGTAGCTTGGGTGATTTTGGATTTGCCAGTAAACAACGCCAAACTTTAGAAATTAAGATTATGGAACAGTTTCAAAAGCAACAGGGTCAACAACAATTAAGCCTGCAGGTAGATTTCCAGGGAAAGCTCCATTGATGCCCCAAAAATATTGGAAATCCATATTAGATGTTATAGGGTCAAGACTAGCAATCAGCTGTGCTTCCACATTATCAAAGCCAGCTGCGGAACCCATACCAGTTGCAGTGATGTTACAGCTACCGTTAATAGGGAAAAATTCACCTGTTACATCAATAACTGGGTCTGGCGCCGTCATACTAACCATGCCATTTTTATTAAGAGTTATTTCCATCTCTTCAAAATCTTCAATTATGGCGTCCTTAATTTCATTGTCAGAGGGAGGAGAGGGGAAATTATAGATAAATTGCAAGTGACCAGGTGAATCTGATAGGGTGAGTTGTTCACGTAGTATTGGTGGTACAATGTTTAAGCCGATAGTCTCTAAGTTTAAATTGCCAAATAGTGATTGACAAGCATCTAGGGGGGGACCGAAAACAGCTCTCACCATTTTGTCACCATCCATAGTAAGGGAGCAAGTATTTCCTGCACTACCAATACAGTCTTCTTGCCACTCCTTAAACTCATTACCTTGTGCAGGGTTGGCCGCTAAGGTGACTGCCGTACCTTCTTTATAGCGATTGTCAGAGGCATTGGGTGTAGGATTAACCACTACTTCACCTTCACCTTCAATCTCAATTTGAAGATCGTAGGTCCTAACAAATTTAGCAACAACTGATTTGTCACTATCCATAGTTATCATAACAACAGGATTGCTGCCTGAAGCATCTCCACTCCATACATCAAAGGCAGAGTCCAGATCAGGTACTGCTGTAAGTGTTACCACAGTTCCTATTGCATAACCACTAGCAGGCATTGGAGGGGCTATGTTTACGCTTCCTGTACCAGAACCAGAATTATCAATACTAAGCTTAAAGGCTTGTTGAGGACGGGGACCGAAAACAGCTCTCACCATTTTGTCACCATCCATAGTAAGGGTGCATTTATTTCCTTCACTATTAGCACCAGCACAATCTCCTTCCCACCTTTTAAATTCATTTCCTTCTGCAGGGGTTGCTAGTAGGTCAATGGAAGTATTTTCTTTATAGCGGTTGTTTGTGTTTGGAGCATTGGGTTGAGGGTCAAAAGTTACTTCTCCATCACCCTCAGTTTCAACCTTGAGTTCATAGCTTTTAACAAACTTAGCACCAACGGATTTGTCACCATCCATAGTCAGCATAAACTCAGGATTGCTATCTGAAGCATCTCCACTCCATTCACAAAATACAAAGTCTGAACCAACTTTAACTTTTGCCGTAAGTTTTACCGTAGTCCCTGGTAGATAACCACCAGGAGGCATTGGAGGGTCTAGGGTTACTTCTACATCTTCTGGATTGCCATCAATATCAATACTTAGTTTGAAAGCTACTGGTAGGGGACAAGGATTCCCTCCAACTCCCATATTGCCATCATTGGGCTTAGTTGGATTGCCTCTAGGTGTACCAGCTGCACCACCACCACCAGGTGGATTACCGTTATTACCATTGCCTCCATCACCAGCGGCACCACCACTGGTGCCAGTTCCACCACTACCTTTAGAGGTGCCAGCATTAGCAGTGGCATCACCACCTTTGCCACCATTACCACCTCTACGAATAGGGGCAGGAGCACAACCATCATCTCCATCGCCACCCATACCTCCATTAGCAGTGGCATCACCACCATCGCCATCTGTATTTACACCATCCCCTAAAGCATTACCGCCCTTACCTCCTGTGGCAGTGGCATTACCACCATTACCACCATCAATCTTAGGGCAATCTATACAGTTGGCACCTTTACCACCAGTGGCAGTAGCATTGCCACCATTTCCTGCATCAGCAGTTGGTTCTAGACCTCTTCTAGCAGTAGCGTTGCCACCTTCACCACCTGTAGCTTCAGCACTACCACCATCAGCACCATCATCAGCATCACAATCTCCACCAGTAGCTTCAGCATCACCTCCCCTGCCAGCTTGAGCAATAGTAACACCATCTACGCCATTTATGCGTCCTATACCTCTTCTACCTGCTTTAGTATTAGCCCTTCCTCCATTTCCTCCTGTTGCTTTGGTAGACTGGCAGGGCTGATCAGGGTCAGGGTCAGCAATGGCGTCACCACCATTGCCACCATCCGCAGTAGAATCACCACCATCACCACCAGTGAAAGCCCCAACGTCTAT
Source organism: Trueperaceae bacterium (assembly GCA_965224855.1). Lineage (GTDB taxonomy): Bacteria > Deinococcota > Deinococci > Deinococcales > Trueperaceae > CBDCVN01. The sequence goes on from CBDDAI010000002.1 coordinate 713,669, forward strand.
TATAAAACCCCTAACACCAGCCAGTGTTGCCCTACCGCCATCACCACCAGTTGCTTTAGCAGTACCACCATCACCACCAGTTGCTGTTTGGAGACAATCAGCTACACCACCTTTGCCCGCTGTAGCTGTGGCATCTCCACCATCACCACCAAGCCCACCTTGTACATCAACGAAGGCTAAACCTACAACATTAAAAGCAGTAACAAATTTAGCAGATTTACCACCATTACCACCTCTTGCGTCAGCACCCCCACCCTTTTGTGCGCTAGTACAGTCATCTTTACCATCGCCTCCAGTAGCTTTGGCATCCCCACCGTTGCCACCATCGCCAATGTCTATAGTGGTCCGTGGTGGAAGTCCAAATTCTACTCCTCCACCAGCTGTAATTCTTAAGTTTCCTGATTTGCCACCGTGACCGCCCCTCGCTCGAGCTGTAGCTGGAGCTGTGGATGTTTTAGTCTCATCACCACCATCACCACCGTGACCAGTAATAAATGTACTACCACAAATGATTAATTTGCCAGTTATCAAGACAGTTATGGAAGTGCCATTTTTCCCGTTTTCTCCAGCCGCGCCAGCATTCCCATCCAAACCAGTCAAACGAGCACGTGGCCCAAACATATAATTACCGGGCCTTAGTAAAACCACTCTATTACGACCTGCTACTGCTGCATTGAAGAAGTTGTAACCGGGTGGTACTGGGGGTGGTGGACACAAACCTAGTGGCGGTGGTGGAGTACCAAGATTCACTATGTATACAGATGCAGTTGCAACTGATGAATTATTGTCTGGATCACTTATAATCAGACTAATTTCATAGCGACCTACAGCAGTATAGCTATGACTGGGACTGACTTCTGAGGATTTTGGGCTGCCATCACCAAAGTCCCAAGAGTACGTCAAATCTCCATTAGCATTTTGTAAATCTTCAACTAGTGAAGGAAAATCTACTGCTTGCCCGACAATAGCTACTAAAGGTGGCAAGGGTGACGTATCCGGTTCTATCCACACAGCAGGCTCTTCAGGGGTAGTTGTATCGTCCTCAAATACCAAACGCAAAGCAGCCATGCAAGTTTCATTTTCATCATCAGTTGTAGTTAATTTGACATCATAAACCCCTGCTGCATTAAAAGTATGCACAGGATTTTGTTCAGTTGAACTGCCACCATCATCAAAATCCCAAGAATAAGTCACTGGGCCACGGTCAGGATCAACGCCTTTACCAGAAAAACTAACCTCAATTGGAAAATCAGCACTGGCACTGCCTGTTACTACATCTGAACTGGCAGAACAAACAGGAGCAATAGTTCCTCCTTGTTGAGCAGCTAGTTGAGTGTCTGCTTCAAATGGAACATCAAACATCCACTCTTCTAAGGTAGGATCTCTAATAATAACTTCTCCTGAACCTTCAACTTTCGCTTCAGCGTCAGAAGTACCTATATTAACGCCTCCAGTAGTCTCTATTATGATGTCCCCTGATTTATCAGGATCATTACATTCAGTATTAATCTCACCAGTAATAGCAATATCACCTTCACCAAGAAGGCTAAGGGTATCACAGTCACTTTCCAAAGATCCAGCTATTGAAATATCGCCAGTTACATTAAAAGTAACCTCACCTTCTAGGGTAACCTTGACACCTTCAGGAATGTTAATAGAATCAAAATCATAATCCCCTGCTGGTAAATTAGTGTCTTCAGTAGGGTTAAATTGCTGACCTTGAGCTGCTGGAGTAGCAGATGCCTCTGCTGATTCTGTAGATTCACCTGCAGGATTAACACCAGTAACTACAAAGTAATAAGTAGTACCATTAGTTAACCCTGACTGAGTGTAAGGAGAGGTAACTTGCTCAACCTTTTGACCATCAGTCTTGCTTTGATAATTATCCTTGGTTATTCCTGCTTCTGAAGCAAGGTAGAGGTTATAAGATGTAGCTCCTGCATCAGCATCCCAAGTGATCTCAACAGCGCCATCTTTAGCTGTAGCTGCTACATTGCTTGGGGCATCAGGCGGGCTTGTTGAAACTGTGGGAGTAGCTGACTTTTCATCTGACTCTGTAGATTCGCCATTAGCGTTTAGAGCAGTAACTATAAAGTAATAAGTAGTGCCATTAGTTAACCCTGACTGAGTGTGGGGAGAAGTAACTTGCTCAACCTTTTGTCCATCAGCTTTACTTTGGTAGTTATCCTTTGTTATTCCTGCTTCTGAAGCCCAATAGAGATTATAGGATGTGGCTTCTGCTGCAGTGTCTAAGTTGGTATCCCAAGTAATCTCAACAGCACCATCTTTAGCTATAGCTGCTACATTGCTTGGAGCATCAGGTGGGCTTGTTGAAGCTGTAGGTGTAGCTGACTTTTCATCTGACTCTGCAGATTCGCCATTAGCGTTTAGAGCAGTAACTACAAAGTAGTAGATTGTTCCATTAGTTAGCCCTGATTGAGTGTGAGGAGAAGTAACAGACTCAACCTTTTGACCATCAGTCTTGCTTTGATAATTATCCTTTGTTACCCCTGCTTCAGAACTGAAATAAAGGTTATAAGATGTAGCCTCTGAGCTAGCATCCCAAGTAATCTCAACAGCACCATCTTTAGCGGTAGCTGCTACATTGCTTGGGGCATCAGGCGGGCTTGTTGAGGCTGTGGGAGTAGCTGACTTTTCATCTGACTCTGCAGATTCGCCATTAGCGTTTAGAGCAGTAACTACAAAGTAGTAGGTTGTTCCATTCGTTAGCCCTGATACTGTATGAGGTGAAGAAGCATCTGTAACTTTCTGACCATCCGTTTTGCTTTGATAATTTGTCTTATTAACATCTGCCTCAGAAGCTAAATAAATGTTGTATGTGGCAGCACCAATAGCAGCATCCCAAGTAATCTCAACAGCACTATCTTTAGCTGTAGCTGCTACATTGCTTGGGGCATCAGGTGGGCTTGTTGAAGCTGTGGGAGTAGCCGACTCTTCATTTGACTCTGCAGATTCACCATTAGCGTTTAGAGCAGTAACTACAAAGTAGTAGGTTGTTCCATTAGTTAGCCCTGATACTGTATGAGGTGAAGAAGCATCTGTAACTTTCTGACCATCAGTTTTGCTTTGGTAATTAGTTTTACTAACATCTGCCTGAGAAGCCAAGTAAATGTTGTATGAAGTAGCACCAGCAACACTATTCCATGAAATAACTGCCTGAGAGTCTTGTACCTCTATCGTTACATTACTAGGGCTCTTTGGTGGTTTGTTACATTCTGCTGCTGTTAGCAAGATTGTCAAGAGCATTAAGCACAGCTTAAAGATGTTGAGTCCTGTAGATTTCATTGTTTCCTCCTAAATCTTTCTGATAAACAGCCTTAATTACCTGAGAGGCGTACAAAATTTAGCTCTAAATTATGTAGTCTAAGAAAATAAGTAAAATAGGGCCTATCAAATCAAAACCAAGAAATCCAAGGTAAGTTTAGCATAAAATAAGGAGAAAAAATATGAGTAACAAGATTTACAAAAAGAAAGAGCGTATTCCCTCTCACGCAGGCCATATTCTAAAATCAGGTTGCGTTGACTAATATGGTTTTACACATAGAAACAGTAGCTAGCCTTCTTGGTATGACACAAGGTCACATATTAGAGAGGAAAAAGAGGACTCGAGCTTAAAGCTCGAGTCCCTATAATTAATTGCCTCAAATAAGGCTATTTACGGTAAGGGTATTGGTAATACGATTATCTTAATAGGGACCAGAATCAGGGCTATTTGAGTACCTATGGCTTCAAGATAAACATCATCAAAGCCATCAACATAGTCCATTTGCAAAGTGTATTCACCGTTAGTAGTATCAATCACACTCTGGGCTACTACTTCATTATCAACTAATCCCCTTAACTGTACTTGGCCTTTACCTGTAACTTCCTTATCAAGTATTACCTTAAAGTAAGCAACATTGCCTTCTATTTGACTAAAGTTGAACTCGAGTCCACCACCTTCAGTTATTATGAAGAGTTCTTCTTCAAGTGTATACTCAGCACCATCACTACGTACTTCCATTTCAACAACAGATTCTGTTCCTTGTTGTTCTTCATCGAGTACAGGAACTTTGTATACACCGGGTTCAACATTACCTGCTGCCAGAAAATTAAAGAATGGCAAGAAAAAGCATATGCCACAAGGTCTACCATCAGCCCCTTTTTGGCCATCAAATTTAATTGGAGCTCTACCCGTAGCTTTAACCTTATCTGGTTGTTTAGCACCTTCACCGCCTGTACCCGGTATAAGACCATCACCACCGTAACCACCATCACCACCTATAGCAGTGACTTGGCCTTGCAGGCCTTTACCTTTTAAACCTTTTTGCCCCGGTTCCCCTCCGGTGGCAGTTGCAGAGCCACCTAAACCACCATCCCCGCCTTTTATTACTGGTACTGGCAAGCAAGTACCTAACACATGGCCACCTTGGCCACCCTTAGCATAAGCTGCGCCGCCGTCGCCAGGGCGATGGCCACTAGGAGGCCAAATATTACCTGTTGCCCCATTACCACCTTGGCCACCTGTTGCTGTGGCTGTGCCACCGTCACCACCTTTACCATTATTACAATGCTCGCCATCACCACCAAGTGCCTCAGCAGCACCACCTTCACCACCATTGGCACCGTTTTCAGTAGGGGCACCGATTATGCTACCGGGGACAAAGTAAAGATAACCTATGCCGCCTGAATTACCACCATTACCACCAACAGCAGTAGCGCTAAACCCATTTTGACAAGGAGCAGGACCATGTCCGGCAAGTGCTAGTGCTCTGCCACCATCACCACCATTACCACGGGTTAAAGTAATAGCTCCTACAAAGCGAATGAATTTACCACCTACAAGGATGCTACCACCGTTACCACCATGCCCAGCTTTTGCACTAGCATTTCCAGCAGGGTTGTCGTCAGAACAATCAGCACCCTTACCACCATTGCCAGCAATAAGGTTACCAGTAATAGTTAAAGTACCATTTCGTGAAGCAAGAGAAATGGTTCCTCCAGTGCCACCTATAGTATTGCTCTTATCACAATTTACTCCGACTCCTGAAGGAGTATCCTGTCCATTGCCAGCAGTGTTAATTCCAATATTAATATTTAAGTCTGCTGACCTTCTAACACTAGTTCCTTTTCTACCCCTTACAGGTCTGTTTATAGCTCCATTAGCATTCCCACCTTGTTGAATTTGCAGATCACTAGTTAGTAGGGTAACTGCAAGCATTTCTGCTACGCTAGTGAATTCAATAAATGGATCTAAGGAGTCATTTTCTGTTGCTGAGTCCACAATTGATAAAAAGCCATCAGTAGTTATAGCATCTGTGCCAGAAATAGCTGAACCAATAGTTAAATTACCATCAGCTACGATTTTTAAATCTCCAGGCTCTGTAGGTGGGCCTGAGCATCTATTGCTAATTGTACCATCTATTTTACCACCTAAGGTAAAGTCTCCTTGGGCACGAATTTCAATTTTGGTACAGTCAGCAATTAGGTCACCATCGATTTTTGAGTTACCTATTACATTAATAACAACATCACCCTTTAAAATAACCGTGACACCTCTAGGGATATTTACAGAACTAAAGGTGTAAATTCCTGAGGGGAGTATAGTATCTTGTGTAGGATTGAACTTGGTACGTGGTGTAGCAGATACTTCTGCTGATTCTACAGATTCACCGGCAGAATTTACAGCAGTGATTATAAAGTAGTAGAGAGTATCATTGGTTAACCCTGATTGGGTGTAGGGTGAGTTAATATTCTCAACTTTTTGACCATTAGCTTTGCTTTGGTAGTTATCTTTTGTTATACCTGCTTCTGAAGCAAGATAAAGATTATAAGCAGTAATTTCTGCTGTGGTATTTAAGTTAGTATCCCAACTGATTTCAACAGCGCCATCCTTAGCAGTGGCTTTTACATTACTAGGTGCATCAGGCGGGGTAACTGCTGCTTTAGGAGTAGCAGAGACCTCAATGGATTCATCTGATTCACCTTTAGGATTAACAGCTGTAACAATGAAGTAATAAGTAGTGTCATTGGTTAATCCTAACTGAGTATAGGGAGAAGTGACTTCCTCGATTTTTTGACCATTAGCTTTGCTTTGGTAGTTATCCTTTGTTATACCTGCTTCAGAAGAAAGGTAAAGATTATAAGATGTGGCTTGTGTATTAGCATCCCAAGTTATCTCAACAGAACTATCTTTAGCAGTAGCTTGCACATTACTAGGTGCACTTGGTGGGTTCTCTGCTGCTTTAGGAGTGGCAGAGACCTCATTAGACTCAGCGGATTCGCCTGCACTACTTACAGCAGTAACAATAAAGTAATAGGTAGTGCCATTAGTTAATCCTGACTGAGTATAGGGAGAAGTAACAGGTGTAATTTTTTGGCCGTTAGCTTTACTTTGGTAGTTGTCCTTTGTTATGCCTGCTTCTGAAGCCCAGTAAAGATTATAAGCAGTGATTTCTGCTGCTACGTTTAAGTTAGCGTCCCAAGTAATTTCAACAGCACCGTCTTTGGCAGTGGCTTGTACATTGCTTGGGGCATTTGGTGGATTGTCTGCTGCTTTAGGAGTAGCAGAAACCTCAATAGATTCATCTGACTCACCTTTAGGGTTAACAGCCGTAACAATAAAGTAGTAAGTGGTGTCATTGATTAACCCTGACTGAATATGGGGAGAAGTAACTTGCTCCACTTTTTGGCCATTATCTTTACTTTGGTAGTTATCTTTCTTAACTCCTAGTTCTGAAGCAAGATAAAGATTATAAGAGGTAGCTTCTGCGCTAGCATCCCAAGAGATTTCAACAGCACCATCTTTGGTTGTGGTTTTTACATTGCTAGGTGCATTAGGTGGGCTAGCAGCCTCTTTGGGAGTAGCAGAGACCTCCGTAGATTCTATCGATTCACCTGCGGCACTTACAGCAGTGACAATAAAATAATAGGTAGTACCATTAGTTAACCCTGACTGAGTGTGAGGAGAAGTAATAGACTCAACTTTTTGGCCATTAGCTTTACTCTGATAATTGTCCTTGGTTATTCCTGCTTCTGAAGCAAGGTAGAGATTATAAGATGTAGCTTCTGCAGTGGTACCTAAGTTAGTATCCCAAGTAATTTCAACAGCACCATCTTTAGCTGTAGCTGCTACATTGCTGGGAGCATCAGGTGGGCTTGTTGAAGCTGTGGGAGTAGCTGACTTTTCATCTGACTCTGCAGATTCACCATTAGCGTTTAGAGCAGTAACTACAAAGTAGTAGGTTGTTCCATTAGTTAGCCCTGATATTGTATGAGGTGAAGAAGCATCTGTAACTTTTTGACCATCCGTTTTGCTTTGGTAATTAGTTTTACTAACATCTGCCTCAGAAGCTAAATAAATGTTGTATGAAGTAGCACCACCAACATTATTCCAAGAAATAACTACCTGAGAGTCTTGTGCTTGAATTGTTACATTACTAGGGCTGTTTGGTGGTTTATCTTCACTTGTACCACCGCAGTCTGCTGCCGTTAATAAAATTGTCAAAAGTACTAGAAACAGTTTAAAGATATTTGGGTTTATAGATTTCATTGTTTCCTCCTAAAATTTTCTGATGAAGTTTTAATTACCTGAAGGGGTAACTGACACTTTACTAGATTCTATGGACTCATCTTAAGCAATTTACTAAAACTACAAAATAATAGCTGAAATTATTTGTAAGCCCTGATTGTGTGTGAGTAGAAACTCTTCCTATAAGATCAACTCCTTTATACTAAAAACTCCTCATTAAGTATTACATGGCTCATTAATTACAAGCGCTTAGATTTATAGCAACATGTGATCAAATTGCCTTGAGACTAATACTTTTAGAAGCAAGTAAATACAAAACTTGGTTTTAGTTTTGGTAATTGACCTGCTTTTCCAATACCAAGAATAAATTAAGGGCGTTAAGAGGGCGTTAAATCGCTGTTTAGGAAAGGGTCTTAGTAGTTTTGGTAAATAGAAATAACCCTAAAAATAAGGTAAAATAGGGCTTTACCAAGACTAAGAAATCTAAGATGATTCTAGTTACGAAAGAAAGTAAAAGTAACCTAAACAATATATACTTTCAGGAACTATTAAAGACCTCCAAGGTTTTAAAACCTTGGAGGTCTGGGCAACTCAAGTTTTCAAGCACACTAATAAGTTATTGAAGAGGGGCAAGCTGAGCTTCAAATTGTATAGTTACAGGTTCACCTCCAATAGTTCCATTAACACCCAAAACATATATTGCATTCATAACACCTGTATTAGGATCTATGCTGGCATCCAACTGTGCCTCAACATTGGATTCAGGAAAGAGTGGGCCTACGCCCATTGCGGCAATGTTACAACTACCATTCTGTGTAGACTCAAATCCACCTTCTACATCAACAAATGGTTGGGGGAAATCAACATTAACTAAGTCATTAGCAATGTTGACAATGAAAGATATAACCATTTGAATAAGTAATTGGCGTACTTGTGGTTCAACATTAGGGTCGTTAAAAAGTTCTAGAAGGTGCAAGCTGGGGTCATTTATGTTTACTGCATTAATTGCCTGAACAACAAATATGTTAGTTTTAAAGTTATCAAACAATAACTCACAAGCACCTAATTGCAGCGGACCAAAAATAGCCTTAGCCATTTTGTCGCCATCCATGGTAAGGGTACACGTATCTCCTGTACTACCAGCACAATCTCCTTCCCACTCCTTAAGCTCACTACCTTGTGCAGGGTTTGCCGTTAAAGTAACTACTGTACCTTCTTTATAGCGGTCATTTGGAGCATTGGGTGAAGGGTCGACGTTTACAGTTCCATTACCTTCAGTATCAACCTTCAGTGCATAGGTTTTAACAAACTTAGCAATAACAGATTTATTGCCATCCATAGTTACCACAACAACAGGATTATTTCCTGAAGCACCTCCACTCCATGAATCAAATACAGAGTTTGGACTAGGTACGGCTGTAATTGTTACTTTAGTTCCTTTTGAATAGCCACCAGCAGGCATTGGAGGGTCTACGGTTACACTTCCTGTACCAGAGCCAGATGTATCAACATCAAGAGTAACAACCTGTTGAGGGGGACAGAGTATTCCATCAACTCCCGGAGCACCCTTAGCAGGCTTGGTTGGTGTACCTGCAACGGCACCAGGCATGCCACCACTACCAGGTAGGTTAGGTGGGATACTGTTATTACCATCACCACCATCACCAGCTTTCCCACCACTTTTACCAGTCCGACCACTCCCTTCAGATGTTCCAGCATTAGCAGTGGCATTACCACCCTTGCCACCATTACCGCCTCGACCTGTAATGAGCAGAGTGCAACCATTATCTCCAGTACCACCCATGCCTCCATTAGCAGTGGCATCACCGCCATTGCCATCTGTGTTTGTACCATCCCCTGAAGCATTACCACCTTGACCACCTGTGGCAGTAGCCCGACCACCAGGCCCACCATCGCGTTTAGGACAGTCAACACAGTTAGCACCTTTGCCACCTGTGGCCATAGCAGCACCACCATTTTCTACAGTAGATTTTGATGCAGCTCCTCCTATAGCAGTAGCATTACCGCTATTACCACCTGTAGCAGTGGCATCGCCACCTTTAGTACCATCATTAGTATTGCAATCCTTGCTTCTAGCTATAGCATCACCACCCTTTTTCACAGTAGCCTCAGCGTCACCAACATTACCATTACCATTAACACCTCTGCCACGCTCACCACCTGTAGCCTCAGCATCCCCACTATCACCACCTATAGCGGTGGCATTAGTACAAGGGGGTGTAATTACTATAGAGTTACCAGCTTCGCCACCTATAGATATGGCCTTGCCACCATTGCCACCTTCACCAGAGTTAGGACCTCCAGCCCAAATTTGACGGCTTGCACCTTTGCCACCATTACCACCTTTAGATGTGGCCTTACCACCATTACCCGCTTTAACATTATTCTGATTACAATCCTGACCATCACCACCAGTTGCCTTAGCAAGACCACCATCACCACCATTACCACCAGCTTCAGTAGGTGCACCTACTATGCTACCAGGAGTAAAGTAAAGGTAACCTATGCCACCTGTAATACCACCATTACCACCAAAAGCAGTAGCATCAAAACCATCTTTGCAAGGAGCAGGGCCATCTCCTGCTTCTGCTATTGCGATACCACCAGTACCACCATTACCACGCTCTAAAGTAATAGCTCCTTGAAAAACTATGTTTACACCACCTACAAGAATGCTACCACCAGCACCACCATGACCAGCTTTTGCACTTGCATCTCCAGCAGGATTGTTAGCTGTACAGTCAGCGCCCTTGGCACCATCACCTGCAGTAAGGTTACCAGTAATAGTTAAAGTACCATTTCTTGAACCAAGAGAAATACTCCCTCCAGTGCCGCCTATAGTATTACTTTTATCGCAATTAACTCCAACTCCTGCAGGAATTTCCACTCCATCATCAGCATTCTTGATACCAACATTAATATTTAAATCTTCAAATTGTCTAATACTGGTTCCTTTTCTGCCCTTTACAAGCCTGTTTACAGTCCCCCTGCCTCTGCGTTGCTGAACTTGTAAGTCGCTAGAACTAGCTAGTGGGGTAACTGTAAGCATTTCTGCCAAACTGGCAAATTCAGCAACTGGCTCCAAAGAGTCATTTTCTGTCGCTGAGTCTACGATTTCTAAAAAGCCATCTGTAGTTACAGCTTCTTCGTCAGAAATGGTTGAACCAATAGTTAAATTGCCATCAGCTAAGATTTTTAAGTCCTTAGGCTCTGCAGTTTGGTCTGTGCATATATTTGTAATAAGACCATCTAAGGTAAAGTCTCCCTGCACACGAATTTCAACTTTAGTACAATCAGCAATTATATCACCATCAATTTTTGAATCACCAGTAACATTAATAACAACTTCACCTTCTAGGGTAACCTTAACGCCTTCAGGAATGTTGATAGATTCAAAATCATAGTCTCCTGCTGGTAAACTAGTGTCTTCTGTAGGGTTAAACTGCTGACCTTGAGTTGCTGGAGTAGCAGATACCTCGCTGGACTCTGTAGATTCACCATTAGCGTTTAGAGCAGTAACTACAAAGTAGTAGATTGTTCCATTAGTTAGCCCTGATACCGTATAAGGTGAAGAAGCATCTGTAACTTTTTGACCAGCCGTTTTGTTTTGGTAGTTGGTCTTATTAACATCTGCTTCAGAAGCTAAATAAATGTTGTATGAAGTAGCACCACCAACATTATTCCAAGAAATAACTATTTGAGAATCTTGTGTCTGAATTGTTACATTACTAGGGTTGCTTGGTGGCACATCTTTTGTTGTGCTACAAGCTGCTAGTAACAAGCTTACTAAAAGGATTAAATAAATATTTATTCTTGAACTCTTAACCATTATTCTTCCTCCTAAGTTTTCAAAAGCAAGTAAAAACTTAACTTTAGCTCTAGCACCTGACCCGTTTCCCTAATAATGAGGATAGGGTAAGGAGCGTTAAGAGGGCGTTAAATCACTGTTCAAAGAAAGGCTTTAGTAGCTCGAATAATTTAGAACCGATTGGCATTAACTCGTAGATAATGCCTTTCTGCATTATAATTTATTAAGTTTGGCATAGAATAAAGCAGATGGACTAGACAAAGCAAAGATTAAGTGTTACTATACTAGGGCATCTAGCATTGCCCCCTTTTACACCCTTTTAGCGCCTACTTAGGTAGGCGTTTTTTTCATGTGATTTTGTTTTATTAAAATATGATTGGATATAAGGCTAGGTTTTCAATTACCTTGTTAGAAGCATTGAAGAATATACGCTCGAGGGTACAAATGGTAAACTAAAGTTTAGCTGCTTTGATAATGGGTTTCTATATATTTGTCTAGCATTTTGTTAAATTCCTTAGCAATATTAGGTCCTTGTAAAGTAGTTACTAACTTTCCATCACTGTAAACAGGTGCCCTAGGATCTTCTCCTGTGCCGGGTAAAGAAATGCCAATATTAGCATGCTTTGACTCACCGGGACCATTTACTACACAACCCATAACAGCAACACTTAGATTTTCAACACCAATGTATTGCTTTTTCCAAATAGGCATCTGCTTTTTTAAGTAAGTTTGAATGTCTTGTGCCATTTCTTGGAAAAGTGTGCTGGTAGTTCGCCCACATCCTGGACAGGCAGTAACTGTAGGAGAAAAGCTTCTTAGTGATAATGCTTGTAGAATTTCTTGAGCTACCTCTACCTCCTTACTACGAGCTGCTCCTACTTCAGGTGTTAGTGAAATACGAATAGTATCACCTATGCCTTCAGCTAGTAGGGGTGCTAAACCAGCAGTACTGCTAACAAGGCCCTTTACACCCATGCCTGCTTCAGTTAGGCCTAAATGTAAAGGATAGTTGCAACGATGAGCTAATTTGCGGTAGACATCCCATAAATCCTGGACCCTTGAAACCTTGGCACTGATGATAATTTTATCACTACCCAATCCATAAGACTCTGCTGCCTCAGCAGAAAGTAAAGCTGACTGTAGCATCGCCTCAATTAGCACAGCTCGAGCCTCCAAAGGCTCTGAAAGTCTGGCATTTTCATCCATTAACTTGGTAAGTAGTTGCTGATCAAGTGAGCCCCAATTAACACCTATGCGCACTGGCTTACCGAATTCTAGAGCTGTTTCAATAATCATGCGAAAGTTCTTATCTTGATACTTTCCTGCCCCTACATTACCCGGATTAATGCGGTATTTAGCTAGTATCTCAGCTGTTTTAGGGAACTCTTTTAAAAGTAGATGTCCGTTGTAGTGAAAATCACCAATCAGAGGAATATTTATACCTAGATCTGTAATTCTAGCATATATTTCAGGTACAGCTTGAGCAGCTTTTTTATTATTGACAGTAATGCGCACAATCTCACTGCCTGCTTTAGCTAGTTCCTCTATCTGCTGACTTGTTGCTAAAGTATCAGCTGTATCAGTATTAGTCATAGATTGTACAACTATAGAGTGTTCACTACCTATAGGAACATTACCTACCCACACAGTATGAGTTCTTCGTCTTGAGATTGTCACAGTCTTATTCTATGGCAAATTATAGCAGGGAATCAATAAATTGTGAGAATGGATGGAAGTTTGCTTTTTGGTTTTTACAGTTACAAAGTTAAAGATTGCTTGCCACTCACTCCTACAAGCCATGTCTGCCAATGAGTTTGAAAGTTTCCAGATTTATGGCAGCTCGAGCCACTTCAGCAATTTTAGGATACTCAAACCCATCAGCTAAATCGGTCAATGCCTGAGCAATTCCCTCATCATGTAAACGAATCTTCTCTATAACTTTGTCTACTTCCATTATATTAGCTTGTACTGCCAATTCTTCTAACTTTGCTAGTAGCTCAGCAGGCACAACTTTCAGCGCTTCAGGAGTTAATATTTCAGTAGGACCAACTTTACTAGTTTCCTCTTCTATTTCCTCGTACACATACTCTACCCCTATGTGATAATGCATTGCCTCAAATATTTCCTCTTCTTTAAATGGCTTTCGATAATAATCATCACACCCTGCTGTCATTGTCCCTGCCTTTTCTTCTTCATACGATGATGCTGTTAAAGCTATGATTTTCGTTTCCTGTCCCTTTGGCTCTGCTTTTATAGCCTTGGTGGCTTCATATCCATCCATTATGGGCATTCTCATATCCATCCATATTAGTTGGGGTTCCCATTCCCTCCAAGTTTCTACTGCTTCTTGACCATTTCCCGCTTCCCTAAGATCAAGTCCTAAAGGCTCTAATAGCTTAACTAGCAATTGGCGGTTGCTTTCATTATCATCTACTATCAATATTCGGTAATTTTCTTGACTTGGCTTTAAGCCAACAATTTGTCTTACTACCATTTCCTCTTTTACCTCTGTCTTTTCAACTAGCTCTACATCTATTTCAAAGAAGAACACAGTTCCCTTATTAACTTCACTGCGTACATCAAGCTTCCCCCCCATCAAAGCAATAAACTCACGACTAATCGCTAAACCTAAACCTGTACCTTCTTTAGAACTGCGGCCTGTTGCAGTTTGGGCAAAGGCTTCAAAAAGAGTGTCCAATTCATTAGCAGCTATGCCGGGGCCAGTGTCTTCTACCTCCATGTGAATACGGGTACACTGCTCATTAAGACAACTTACCCTTATAAATATGCCCCCTTGTTCAGTGAACTTTAGAGCATTGCTTAGTAAGTTCAGGAACACTTGTTTAAGTTTTACCATGTCCGTATTTACAAATGTTGGTACTTCTGGGCTGCGCTCGAGCAATAACTTCACCCCCTTCTCTTCAACTTTCAAAGAAAACATCTCTACTAAGTCATCAAGCAGGCGATGTAAATCAAAGTTACCAACATTTAGAGTAGTTTTACCAGCTTCTATTTTAGATAAGTCCAGCACATTATTAATCAGAGTGAGTAAATGCTCTCCACTGCGGTATATAAGCCCTAAATTTTCTTGTTGGGGTTTTGTTAGAGTAGATACTCCCCACAGAGCTTCCCGTCTCATCAAATTAGAAAAACCTAGAATAGCATTCAAAGGTGTCCGCAACTCATGGCTCATATTAGCTAAGAAGGTACTTTTAGCTTTATTTGCTGTTTCAGCAACCTCACGAGCACGCTCTGCTTCCTTTTTAGCTTGAACCAGAGCTTCAGTTCTTTCCTCCACTAATGTTTCAAGGTTAGTATACAGATCAGCATTTTCAATAGCTACTGCTGCCTGAGTGCTAAAAAACTCAAGAGGTACTATATCTTCATTTGCAAACCGTCCAGACTGAGTGCGGTTTTCCACATAAATTGCGCCAATGGTACGATTCTGGGTAATCAGTGGGGCACACATAATCGAGCGAAGCTGCATAGCCATTACGCTATGGGCACTCTGAAATCGAGGGTCAAACATAGCATCTTCTACAACCAAGGATTGACCAGTTTGGACAACTTGGTCCAAAATTGAGTGGCTAATAGGATCACCCGGCAAGCTAGGCTCAGAAGAAAACTCTGCTTCCATGCCCCGAGCCTTGCGTTGAGTTCGGAAGTCAAGGGGATCATTCTCATTGACCAAAACAATATAACCCCATTCAGCACCCACAAGTTGCAACATCTTGTCAATTGCATAAGCAAGTAAATCGTCTAGATGCCGCATCTCAGCCATATGCCGACTGACAGTTAAGAGATGCTCTAACAAATCTGTACTGCTAAGTTTTTTTGATCGTTTCATTTGCACAGTAGATCATTCAAGATTTTTCCGGCTAATTACAAGTATTTATAGCAGCTCGAGCCAACACAGCAATCTTAGAAAATTCAAAACCATCCGCTAACTTACTCAAAGCCTTCACTATACTTTCATCATAAGAACGAATTTCTTCTATAACTTTATCTACCTCCATTATGTTAGCCTGTACTGTCAACTCCTCTAGCTTTGTTAGTAGCTCATTAGGCACAACTTTTAATGCTTCTGGAGTTAATATTTCTTCAGGACTAGCTTCGCTAGTCACTTCTGTTATCTCCTCATATACATATTCCACCCCTATGTGATAATGCATTGCTTCAAATATTTCCTCTTCCTTAAATGGTTTCCTATAATAGTCATCACAACCCGCTTCCATCGCCGCTGCTTTTTCTTCTTCCAATGTTGATGCTGTCAAAGCTATGATCTTTGTTTTTTGCCCTTTGGACTCTGTTTTGATTATCTTAGTGGCTTCATAACCGTCCATCACTGGCATCCTTATATCCATCCAGATTAGCTGTGGTTGCCACTCTCTCCAAATATCAATTGCTTCTTGGCCATTCTTTGCTTCTTTAAGCTCAAATCCTAAGGGGTCTAAAAGTTTGACTAGTAATTGACGGTTGCTTTCATTATCGTCTACTACTAATATTCGGTAACGTTCCTGATTTGGTTTTAGACCAATAATTTGCTTTACTGCTACTTCTTCTTTTACATCCGCTTGCTTCACTACCTCTACATCTATATCAAAGAAGAAAACAGTTCCTTTATCTACCTCACTGCGAACATCAAGCTTGCCGCCCATCAGAGCAATAAACTCCCTACTAATTGCTAAACCTAGGCCAGTACCTTCTTTGGCACTACGACCTGTTTTTGTTTGAGAAAAAGCTTCAAAAAGAGCATGTAGCTCATCAGCAGCTATGCCGGGGCCTGTATCTTCTACCTCTAGGTAAATACGAGTGCACTCTTCATTAACACAATTCACCCTTATCACTATCCCACCATGTTCTGTGAACTTCAGGGCATTACTTAGTAAGTTCAACAGTACTTGCTTGAGTTTTACCATGTCTGTGTTTACAAGGTTGGGTACTTCTGGGGTGCGCTCGAGCAAAATCTGCAACCCCTTCTCTTCTACTTTAAAAGAAAACATCTCTACTAAATCATCAAGCAGGCGATGTAAATCGAAGTTAGCAACATTCAGAGTAGTTTTACCCGCTTCTATCTTAGATAAGTCCAGCACATTATTAATCAGGGTAAGCAAGTGTTCTCCACTACGATTGATAAGCCCTAAATTTTCTTGTTGGGTTTTATTTAAGCTACTTTCTCCCCTCAGGGCTTCACGACGCATTAAATTAGAAAAACCCAATATAGCATTGAGAGGCGTACGCAGCTCATGGCTCATATTAGCTAGGAAAGTACTTTTGGCTTTATTGGCTGTTTCAGCTCTTTCTTCAGCACGTTTTCTAATTTGAATTTCTTGCTCGAGTTCACGGGTCCGCATAGCAACTTTACCTTCCAAGTCTTGGTAAAAACGAGCATTTTCCAAAGAAATTGCCATTTGAGAAGAAAGCAAACTCAGTATTTCTAGTCGTTCCGAGGTAAACGCCCCCCGACTCAAATTATTTTCCAAATAAAGGATACCATTAACCTGTCCTTGATGGCGTAGGGGCATACCCAATATAGACATAGATTTTTGCTGAACAATGTAAGCATCTTGGGTAAATTGCCCCTCTTGAACAGCATTATGAAGTACTACATCTTCTTCACTGCGAATAATATAATGAATCAAACTCTTTGGTAGTTGAGCAGCCAGATCATCAATCGGCAAGCGGGGGAAGGGTTTTATTCCTTCTTGCCGCTGGTCAATTTCTGCCTCGATAATCCATTGTTCCGCTCGTTTCAGGATAAGTAACCCTCGCTGGGCTCCAGCATTTTCGATAGCTACTTGCATCATCTTTTCTAATAATCTCTCTAATACAATCTCTTTGGAAATAGTGTGGGAAGCTTTTATGATGCTGGCAAGGTCCAATTGGCTAGTACGCATGCTATTGGTGTGGGTGGTGGACAGTGAATGTTGTTGGGCTATAACTGGTGTCAATAACTGTGCAAACGTTTGCTCTAATTGTGCTACTTTGGCTGCTGCACCCCATAATTGGTACACATAATGGGCTCTTTGCATATAAAATGCGGCCAGTTGTGGTTGCTTATGTGCTAAGGAAAAGAGAGCAGCTCGCTCATTGGCTAAGGCTTCTTCGTTTTGATATTCATTTTCCTTGGCCAAATAGATAGCCTGCTCATAATGGTCTCTAGCAACTTCCACCTGACCCATGACATGCGCCAGTTCTGCTTCTACTAGATGCCATTTATGGTGAAAATTCGATGGGCTATTACGAGCCCACTTTTTTAGCAGCTTTTGATCAATCTTGACCTTTTTCAGCAGCTGCTTGCGCCTGATTGGGGAAACTTGAGGTACAATAGCTAACCGTGCTAGGGAACCATAGAAGTTGATGCCAGCCTCCATAACAGTTGCCATCAAGGCCTCAACATACTCTTCAGCCAATTCAGTATATTTCAACGCTGATTCATATTGTTGAAATAGATAATGAAGAATGAGCTTGTTATAGTATAAGTGACCCAAGGCGTTCTTGTGATTGTTCTGAAGGTAGGTTGCTTCCTTTTTCGCCTCGTCATAGTCCTTATGAGTTAAATTGGTCGGATCTGCATCTGCTAACTGTAGTTTGCAGACAACCTGCCGGTATATTTCATAAAGATGTGTGGCACTTTCTTGATTGAGCTGACGAATTATACCCTCATAGTAGTTCATCTGTTGCTCAGTGTCGTTTAAGTTCCTTCCAAGCACGTACATCTGATTCAAGTAGCCAGTACTAATAGAAAAGGCAGCAAACTCCAAGTCGCCTGTTTCTAACCCACGTTGATAAGCAACTAGAAAAGCAGGCTGTGTTTGAGCAAGGTGTTCTTTCCAATGTTGAATAAACCCAGCAAAACCGTATATCACGCGCGGTTCCATTATTTTAGCCTTGAGCTGCTTTAACAAGTCTAATGCCAACTCACCAAATTGATAACCCCTGTCAATATCCCGAAGGACGCTGGCAAGAATAATTGCATAAGCTGCGTAAGCCATAGCTGACTGTGCAGTATGGCCAAAGCGAAGAGAGAGTTTAATTTCTTTAAAGGTAAACAATGCAAACAAGTTTGGATTACTTATGTATGCTGCAGCAGTTACGCTGTCTATTAAACGAATGATTGCTATTTGATGAGGGTCAGTCATTTCTGGTAGCTGGTTCAAATCCTTAATACGTTTGTAGGGACCAAACCAACGCTTTTTAGCCAGAGCTAGCTTTGTAGAAATCAAGCTTAGTAAAACATGTAGCTTAGTGGGCTTCTGAGGAAAAGTTAGCCCTAACAGAGTCAGTCCTACCAAGGCTGCCTCTATTGCCTCGGAGAAACGGTTTTGGGTAATGTATGCTTTGATCTTGATTTCATAAAATACTATCTTGTCAAGCAAGGTTCGTGTTTTGACTAGCGCTGTTGTTGATAATCTTTCCATATGGCTAAAATTGCGGAGCAAATAGGCGGTTTCAGCCCCACCTTGGTGCAGAGCCAAACTCAACTCATATTGCTCTTGCCAGCCTTTGTCAGGTAGTAGCTCGAGCCCCAGAGAAAAGTAGTGTAAAGCAAGTTGGTAAGCTGTTGACATCTGTGCCTTACACCCTGCTTTTAAATTGAGCTTAGCTAAGTCAACCTTGTTCTGTTTGTCTTCAATTAAATTTCTGCCTTTATTGAGATGGTCAATAACCTCAAACAGTCGCTGATTTCTTTCTTGTGCTGAAAAAGCATCCAACATAGCTTTACCAATTAGCTTATGTGTCTGGGGCTTGGAATCTTCAGGTAACAAGGCATAAGCTGCTTGTTGCACTCTGTCATGAACAAAGCGATATTGTTCTCCTTTTAGTACTTGGTCAATAAACCCACCATTAACAAGTGTGACGCAAACACTTTGTAAGGTAGTTAGATTACTGGTTTCAATTAAGCCTAAATTATCTAGGTCTGATAGCTTGAAAATATTCCCTAGACAAGCCCCATACCTTAGAACTTTTTGGGAAAGCTGGTCTAGCCTTTTCATCTTTTCTAATAGTAGTGTAACTACGTTGTTTGTTGCTTTTGCTCCTTCTATTGCTTTAGCTTCCCAAGTCCACTCACCTTTATCTTGGTCAAACCACAGCAACTTCTCCTCATACAAATGCTGCATAAATTCGCCAACAAAAAATGGGTTGCCTTCTGTTTTTCTATATACCAGTCCAACTAGAGATTTTACCTTCTGTTCTGTGGTATTTAATGTATCTGCGACTAGTAAAGTAACTGCTTCTATAGATAATGGAAATAAGCTAATCTCCATAATCTCATTTACTGCATTTATGGTCTTTAGAGTGCTTTGTAAGGGATGGATTTCACCAACTTCATTATCCCTATATGCTCCTATCACTAATGTGTGGCTAATCTTTGGGCTAGTTCCAATCAACTCTAATAACCGCAGGCTAGCAGCATCTGCCCATTGCAGATCGTCAATAAATATAGTTAGTGGTCTCTCAGCACTGCCTAAAACTGATAAGAATTCCCCAAAGGTATAAAACAAACGATTTTGTGTTTCATTTACCCCTAGCTCTGGTACAGCTGGTTGCTTTCCTATTACTAGCTCTAAATCTGGTACTAAGTCTATAACTATTTGACCGTTGTTTCCTAAGGCCTTAACAAATATTTCTTGCCATTTATCAATACTCTCACGGCTTTCTGTAAGTATATATTTGCACAACTGATTCAGTGCTTTTCCTAATCCTAGATAAGGTATATTCCTTTGAAATTGATCAAACTTTCCCTCAACAAAATACCCCTTTTTCTCCGTAATAGGTTTATGCACCTCTTTTATCAAAGCTGATTTGCCTATGCCTGCATACCCCTTTACTAGCATCATTACACTTGCTCCTGCACTTGCTTTTTCAAATGCCGTTAGCAATTGTTTAATTTCACCTTCCCTACCATAGAGCTTCTGTGGCAAGCGAAATTGTCCGATAAAATCGGCTTCTCCTAGAGGAAAAGTAAAAATCTCTACTTTGGTAAGTTGGGTCTGTACTCTTTCTAGGTCAGTTTTGAGTCCATAAGCAGATTGATAGCGATCTTCGGCGTTTTTAGCTATTAATTTTAGTACTATATTTGAAAGTACTTCAGGTAGCTCTGGCCTGATTTCTTGTGGTGACACTGGTTGTTTGGCTATATGACTATAGATGACTTCTAGAGTGTCGTCACCTTCAAAAGGTAGTTGCCCTGTTAACAGTTCGTAAAATGTGATGCCTAGTGAATAAAAATCACTGCGATAGTCAACATTACGGTTCATACGCCCTGTTTGTTCAGGGGCTATGTAGGTTACAGTTCCTTCGAGTGAGTTAGTACTGCTAAAATCAGTAGTTTCTCTAGAAAGTTCACTAGAAATCCCAAAGTCTATAATTTTCAGCTCACCGCTTTGTTGGTTTAGTACTATATTGCTAGGATTTATATCTTTATGAATTACCTTGGCAGAGTGGATCTGACCTAGTATTTCAGCTATCTTAATAGCAATAGTTAGAAACTCTGATACGGACAGGGCTTTTCCTTCAGCGATATCTTTAAGGGAGTGGGCTCCAAAGTCCTCGAGCACCATCACTAAAGAGTGTTCATATGGCTCTAGACTGTAAACCTTTATTACACCTGTAAGCTCGAGCTTTTGGGTCATATGGTATTCCTGTTTATAGCGCGCCAGCTCAGCAAGTGTAGGGTAACTTTGTTTTAGAACCTTAAGGATAACAGGTAAGTTATCTGCTTGGCGAACTCCCCTATAAACTATGGAGTTAGAGCTTTCGTAAATTTGTTCGCTGGCTTCACAGTTTGCTATCAGGGACACTTCAACTTACCGTCCATATCTAGGCACTACTTTAAACCTAGGTGGTCTTGCAATTGTTACTAAACTATACAACAGCTAGCATGAATTGCCTGATTTTATAGTTGTCTGTATAAATTTCCCCCAGAAACCTCAGAGGTTTGGGCAATCAAAAATTAGACATCCATCCATTTTCAATACAGCAATAAGCACAGATCTAAGGTTTGAAAATATATTGTAAACCATAACGTTATAGTTTATTCTTTTATGGATGAAATATGCTAAACTGACTAGCAAAAAGAATTTGTTGGATCAGCACAGACCAATACCAGATGCATTAGTAAGAAATTTAGATGAATGGTTTAGGATAGAACTAACCTATACCAGCAATGCTATTGAAGGAAACACGCTTAATCGCCGTGAAACTGCACTGGTGGTGGAAAAAGGTTTAACTGTTGGCGGGAAAACACTAATTGAACATCTTGAAGCTACCAACCATGCTCATGCACTAGATTGGGTAAGGGAGCAAATAAAGCGTAAGCCACAACAAATTACCCAAAAAGATATTTTCCAAATTCATGAAATCATCTTGAAGGGAATTGATGATGACAATGCTGGTTATTATCGTAGCGTGCCAGTGCGTATATCGGGTTCCACAGTTGTATTGCCTAATCCCTTAAAGGTACCAGATTTGATGACAGAGCTTGTAGAATGGTTTAAATCATCGAAAGATTACCATCCTGTAGAACTTGCTGCTGAAGCGCATTATCGCCTTGTAACCATTCATCCATTTGTAGATGGGAATGGCCGTACTGCACGTTTGCTAATGAATATGATTTTACTAATGGAAGGATACCCAGCTGCTATAATCCGCAAGCGTGACCGTCTAGCTTATATAACTGCATTGGAAAAGGCACAGTTAGGTGGTAGCAAAAATGATTATTTAAAATTGATAAGCAAAGCTGTAGATCGCTCTCTTGATCTTTACCTTAAAGCAGTGAGTGGTGATGAAACAGAGGCACAAGCTGGCAGTGAAAAACTACTTAAAATCGGTGAGTTGGCTAAAAAAGTTGGTGAACCAAATTCCACTATTCGACACTGGACAAAAGAAGGTTTGCTGGAGGTTGCTGAAATCACCGAGTCTGGTTATCAGCTCTATGCTCCAGAAATGGTTGAGCGTATTAAGAAAATCCACGAATTGAAAGAAAAACGTTATACGCTTCAAGAGATTAAAAAGTTTTTCCCCGGATGAAAAACCCCCTTGTTGAGGGGGTACAGGAAGTTCCCTTTAACAAAGGGGATTTAGGGGATTTGCCTTATGAAACTCAGCCTCATTTGATTTTGCAATAATAAGGCAAAGATTTATCCAGACATCTATAATACCGAAGGCAGAATTTTAAACCCTCAGTCTTTTTCACTGTCGAGAGTAGTATTTTCTACTGGCGATATGGTTTGTTTTGAAAAGAAATGCTCCTCGAAATTGTTCCTTTCTATATAAAACACAGACAGAAAACTTTTACTTAGATTTTGGTAGTCTTTCCCTGTCACACTGGTATAGAATTCTCCTAATGTTTTGTAAGCTATCCCCCTAGCTTTTAATCTACCCTTGGCACTTTGTGATAACCTATCTGCAATGGATAAATCAAATTCGGAAAGGTAATTTCTAAAGGGCTTGGTTTTTACTCTTAGGCTTAGTGTATCAGCAACTCTAAAAAGTTCTTTGGCTAACCTTAGATCACTCTTGATATTTAATATAGCTCTGTATTCTCTATACATTACAATACCTCCGGTTTGATAGTTTGAAAAATAATGCTCAAAGCTTCTTTTCTACTTGAAGTTATCCCAGTAGTAATACTTATTCCTTTATAGGCAACAAAAAACCAAAAATCACCACTGATCTTTCTAATAGAGAATTTCATTGTTTTGCCTTTCCTTTCAATAATTCGATAACACTTTCGTACCACTTGATACTTCTAATGGGTGTGCCATCCGTGTGCTTTCTGCTGGTATCAACATAGATACCGTACTGCTTGCCTTCTTCAGTTAGTTCCCAGAACTTCTTAGTTACATTGCCTTTGCCTACGTAAGATGTCTGTACTTGCATGCCTAGTTCCTCGAGCATTTTGTTAACCTTTATGGAAGAAAGGCCACCTAATCTTTCCCCAATTTGCTTAGGAATAAGCAAGGCTTCCTGTACTTCTACTGGTAAGTGCGTTACCTCCATTAACTCTAATGAATCTATCCATGTGAGCTTTCTAGTGGCTAGATTTGCTGAAAGGGTAAGTTGATTGCCTTTAGAGGGTGTTTGAAAATTATATAGACCTCCAAGTAGGAGTGTTAGTATTAGCCAAACGCTTAAGCATGATGTCACAACTAGCCATGTAAATAAAAGCTTCACTAGATGAGGTTAAATGTTCATAGTCCTTGCTAAGCCGGCGATAATTACCTAACCATGCAAAGGTTCTCTCTACTACCCAACGTCTATGTTGCAAAACAAAGCCTTTACAACTTGTTAGAGGAAAAACAATCTCTAATACAACACCAAAGCATAGCAGCATGCGTTTCCTAAACGCCAGACCTCGATAACCTTGATCAAGCCAAATATGGTGCAACCTTGGTAGCAAATGCCTGATGTTGCCTAGTAGAAGTGATAAACCCTTTCGTTCAGGCACATTAGCCCCTGTAACTAGAGCAATTAGTAGAAGCCCTAAAGTATCAACTAGTATGTGTCTTTTTGAGCCATTAACCTTCTTACCACCATCATATCCATTACCATACAAGCTACCTGCCTTAACTGACTGGCTATCAGCACAACCAGCACTTGGTTCTTCATTACGACCTAACTCCTTTCTGAGCTGCCTTCTCAAGTATTTATTCAGCTTAGTCCATATTCCTAGTTTACGCCATTTGGCAAAGTGATAGTACACTGTTTGCCATTTAGGAAAGTCACCTGGCAAGTCTCGCCATGTACAGCCATTTCTAAGCACATAACGCATGGCATCAATCAACAAACGCAAGTCCAACGCTAACGGCCTTCCTCTATGATTTGTAGGCAGCAATCGTTCTAAATAAGGTTCTAGAATATCCCATTCTTGGTCTTTCAAGTCTGTTGTATACTGCTTTCTTTGTTTCATAAACCCTACTTAACTATAAGTAGGGTCTATTTTTCAAACAACCTCTACTGTGTAACTTCCTTTTTAACACTATCTTGACCATTATTAAGAGGACAAATGCAACGCAATCGCATTTCAGGCATCTTTTTTGAGGGTCTAACAAAACCATCGAGTTTGTACCCTTGCTTTAGTAGCTTTCCCGATTTATTCGCCATAGCATTAACGCCGATACTTAGCTTGTTGATAACGTAATAACATGAAAATTATCCCTAAACAACTTGCCTCGTTCCGAAATGCCCCTATCTCATCAGACCTTTGCCTAAAATCTCGAAAAAATCGCTCTAAATGATTTGTGGTACGTATGTGTTTCCACATCTCTTCTGGTTCATCATAGTACTCTAACGTTTTTTCTTTCCCCCTAAGAAAGTTCTTCACTGCCTTTGGTTCCTTATCCTTCCACTCCTCTTCAAATTCCTCTAGTTTTTTCTCCGCCTCTTCCTTTGTTTCTGCTTCATACACCTCATACGCATCTTCTATGATTTCACTTTTCCTTTTTGCCTTTGCTTCTTCTTCTGTTAGTTCCTTGCCCTCTTCATCTTCTTTCTTCAAATTGTTGTATTCTAAGTTCTGCTCTATGTTTCTAACCTTGTGTGCTATACATCTTTGTTGTCTTCCCTCTGGTAAGTATTCTTCTATTACTTTTGCTAAGCCATTTGCCCCATCACTGCTTACTATTCTTACTTTACTGGCATCTAATCCCCTTTCTATCATGTTTTTGAACATCTCCTCCCATGTCTCTTCACTTTCCCCTTCTGCTACTTCATAATGTATTATTTCTCTCGTACCATCTTCCCATACTGCCATTGCTACTAGCACTACCCTTCTTTCTACCTGCTGACATTTCCTTTCACTCCCTGCTTCATCTATCTTTGTTTCTCCCGTAGGATACATTATATCTACCCATACCCCATCTACTACTATGTATGCAGGTGTTTTCTCTATTCTAGCTTGTCTATGAATCTCCATCTGTTCTTGGGCCTTTAAACTCACTCTGTTTATGGCATTCAGGGATAGTGCTTCTCCTAGCAACAAACACATCATTATTTGTATGTCTGGTAACGATAATCCTAGAAAATACATTTGACTAGTCAACACAAACAAGCTTGCTAAGCTACGTTGGTGGCGAGTCAGTATGTTCCATGAACGATCTTGATTGCCACTTCTTAGCTTTGGTACCTTCAAATCTTCTATTCTGCCATGTTCAGTATCTAATTCTCGTGTGTAATGACCACTACGTCTAGGACGTTCCCCTTTAGGAAGGTTTTCTAGATGTTCATCTAGCTCTTCTTCTAGTGCTTCTTCTATAGTTGTTTGTACTACTTGTTTAATTTCTGTTTCTAAAGTCTCTTTTAACTTTTCATTTAGAGTCTCATCAAAGCATTCTTGCTCTATTCTGATAACTTGTTCTTTTTTTCTGCTACAGTCATTATGGGAAACACTCCATCTATAAAAAGTTTTTGCACAATAAAACTTGTGTTTCCCTATTCTAACCCTTTTGTTCTTATGGCGAATAATTAAGGAAAGCTACTTGCTTTATACGATTAGGAAACAGTTCAGGGTACATGGTAATCATTTCATCAAGATACTTCTTGAACTGATCAGGTTTTTCAATTATGTCCATATAGTTACTTTTGCTTATGGGAACACGAATTTGCTTACTTGAACTTTTGACTTCTTCTCTATCTGTGCTACATTTCCTTTTGGATGTCATGGTATTTGGTATATTTATGACATCTATTTTTCATTATTTTGGATGATATTTCTTCAGCCAAGCAATCCGTTAGAATCAGAAACATTAGTTCTAGCATGCAACCTCTGAAATACTACCAATTTGATAGGGCCCAAGAAACACCTGTTTCAGAGGGTCTTAATTTGAATTACCTTGCTTTGACCGGATGTTTCCTTGTGTTAGCATGTATATTTAAAGTTAGGACGGCTCTTAAAAATCAGTTCAAACTCTTGATTTAATACCTTCAAATTAATAAATGATCTGCACCAAATAATGGAGGGCCAGTGGGTAACTCGGTAAAGCCTAGATTGAAGGAGCCAGTGTTGAGAAAGAAACTACTACAAATTGCGAATTAGTAACCAAATAATACCAACCACAACTACAATCTCGCCTATCAAGGTAACCCACCCCCACTTACCCAGACCAGTATTAATATCAATCTGGGCCTCATTGACTCGTTTTCTGTTCTGATTCATAAAAATTTCTCCTGAGAATTTAGATTTACTTAATTCCTTCTGACCATATCCATAGCATCACACCCCCTTACCTCATGGAAATTGACCGCTTGTACGTAAAGCAGTTACTTAGCACTTAGAAAAGAGCCTATTCCCGTCTTGAAGTGCTCCAGAAACTACCGCTGAAAATGATAAATACAGTCACTATTTCTAAACGCCCTGCATACATATCAAAAATAAGTATTTCCCTGCTAATAGCAGGTAATTCTGTAAAGCTTTCCATAGGTCCTACGGAAGCTAAGCCGGGACCAATATTGCCAAGGCAAGCTATAGAAGCAGTAAAAGCAGTAACAAAATCTGCTCCAAACCAAGTTAAAGCTATAGTACTAGTGACAAACACCCCAATATAAACCATCAAGAAAGCAGTAACGCTACGCATAATTTTTTCATTCACTACTTGCTTGCCTAAACGAATAGGAATAACTGCATGTGGGTGTGAAAATAGCTTTACTTCACGTCGCACATTTTGAGAAAGCATGAGCCAGCGTATTATCTTCACTCCCCCAGCAGCACTACCAGCACTACCCCCTATAAACATTAATACCAAGAGAATAGCATCAGCTTTTTGGGGCCATTGTGCAAAGTCTGCAGAGGCGTAACCTGCTGTGGTGATAATAGAGAGCACTTCAAAAGTAGCGTGCCTTAGTGCTTCAAATACACCATATTCTCTCAAAAGTCCTATGCTTAGTAGTGTAGTGGTTAACAGAATAATAATTATGTAGGCACGAAACTCTAAATTGGTTAGTAGTGCTTTAGGTTTCCCATTAATTGCTCTATACTGCAAAGCAAAATTTGCACCTGCAAAGAACATAAAGATGATGCAAATCCAGCCTAGAGTAGGGCTATAGCTGGCAAAGCTTTGGCTATTAGGACTAAAACCACCTGCTGATACAGTAGTAAGAGCATGAGCAATAGAGTCATAAAGGGACATACCTGCTATTTTGTAAGAGATAATGCATAAGATAGTCAGGCCCATATAAACTAGTAGCACTGCATTAGAGGTATTTCTCAAACGAGGGGTTAAACGCTCTTCTGTCGGCCCCGGAGCTTCTGCAAAGAAAAGTTGCCTTCCAGCAATTGCTAATTGTGGGAAAACAGCTATAAAGAGCACAATAATGCCTATGCCACCTATCCACTGAGTCAGTGCCCTCCACATGAAAAGTGTTTTGGAAAAGCTGTCAAAGTCTTGCAGCACCGTTGCCCCTGTAGTAGTAAAGCCACTCATAGATTCAAAAAGGGAATTTAAAGGCGTTAGGTGACCAGTAATCCAAAAGGGTATAGCACCAACTATGGGAATAACTAGCCATAAAGCTAGGATGGAAGCAAAGGCCTCTCGTCTTCTAGGTTCATACTGAATTGAACCAAAGTATAAAAGTGGTAAGGCAAAAACCAGGGCAACAATAGCACTAACTAAAAAACCCCAGATAGGTTCATGCAGAGCTAAAGCATAAACTATAAACCAAATCATTAATGCAGCTATGAACAGAAGTCCAAAGCCAAGCATGTACAGAAGAAATTTCATGATTCACCTTTGTGCTTTTGCTCGAGCTAACAAACAACTGTTTACAAACTAACAGGTAGAAATGCTCGAGTTGACAATAATTGGAAAACTAGAAAAATTAAGACCTGCTTGGAACAAGTGTGTGAGCAGAAAAGTCCTTAAAATGCCTAGTCCCTAGTCCATCTAGTCCATTGAGCAAGAATTTGGCTGCTTGCTAAAGATAACCCATTAGAGTTATCAACGAGATTTGCACAGCATCGCACAAGCCTCGTTGATTGCTTGGTTAACTACCTACCATCAAAACGAACCTCACGTTTGTTAAGAGCTTGTAAAGGCCGATTATTATCGTGTAGGGTTTTACCAAGTACATCAAGTTGCTCACGTGACATGCTAATAGGTTCAGCTATTACATTCCAATTAACACCTTCACTACATGGTGGTGTAGTAAGCGAACCTGTGTAACGATACACTTGTCTATTACTAGATATCAGATCTTCAGCATTTACAGAGGCCTCAATAGAAAATTTGTCCCCTGCATGTTCAGGCAAATTAGCAATGATATCTTTAAAAGCTGAATTTTCTTCTCCCTCGTAGACCATAACTCCGATAACTGCTAGTTCTGTTTGCCCATCATCTGTTTCATAGGCATGTACAAAGTGAATTTCAGCATCTGCTAAGTCACCGTCTATAGCGTGTTCGCTAGGTGCATGGAAGTGAAATTGTAATAGTTGGTACTCTTTATCGCCTATTGTTATGTTGCTACCACTGTCATAATTAATTTGTACTGTGTGACCATTATTCAGGATATTTAGAGCACTCGAGGAATAATTAAACTCTATATTGTCTACATCACTCACTAAAACGCTATTTATATCAATTGGAGATTGTTTAGTGCCTTCACTACAAAGTACGTAATCTTCTTTAAGTGAGCCCCAATTGTCAGGACCTATTTTCCCTTCATAGCTCCATGAAGAGCCCTCGGAAGCCAAACTCACAAACAAAGTTCCAGAAACCATAAGAATTAGAAAAAGCTGCTTTATCATATATTTATTCCTTTCTAAAGTTTATATTCTCTAATAATTGTTAAATGTTTCGATGTTTAGATGAAATCTAATTTGAATAAGTTATGAGGAGGAGCACGACTAAGTGTTGCCAAATTAGGCATGTACCTTAGTACTATGCCTACACTTAAAATAGTGATGATGAACACTAATATATCAAAGGGATCTATTTTAACTACATTTGTTGCTGGGGCTGCAAAAGTGTTTTCAATAACGCAAACTTCTGAAAAAACTGTTTTTGAGTAAAAGTAAGCAAAGTCATGCGAAATTGTAAGATCTGCACAGAGCAATAAAAAGGCAAGCACTGAAATAAGAAAAACACTTAAGTTTACTTTAATGGTTAATTGCAAACTGGTTCTCATAAATTCTTTTTGTTGTATTAACACACGGTTTTCGATTAATACCTCAAAATTAGCCCATATCTGATCGATTGCGGCTTTTCTTTCTAAAATAAGCAACAATACTTATGAATAAAACCGTTAGAGCAAAAAAGGCTTTGATAAAATGCAGGGCTGTCATAGTTGTAATTACTCAACTTTCCAAAATTTAACTAGTTTCCCTTTAGCAGAAGTAAAACTAATCACCGAAAGTAGATCATTCTCTTTTGTGTCTACGTTTTTTTGAAGAGTATACTTTGCAAAATTCCCATTTGGCATCACTATCTTAATTTCTTGCTGCTTTGGGAAAAGTGGGTAAACTTGCTTTAAAGTTTCAGTGATTGAAAAAGCAATATTTTCTCGAGCATCAGGGTCATTCAATGCCACATCTGGCTTTTCTAAAGTTTCCGCGGAATAAGCGGGCACTACGCTATCAGGAGTAATTCCCTCAGCGTATATACTACTTAAATCAGCGCTGAGTAGCATTCGAAAAAATATGCCAGAGAAATTCCCCTCGTTTTCAAAAACCACTAAGGTTTCACCCCATTCAAGGACAGCGGGGAGCCACTCTTTAGGTTTTCGTTGTAAAAGCTCTCCACAACTCCCCCATATGTTGATCTGACACTCTCTATTCAAATATATTTCTGTGTTGGGAGCAGAAAGAACTCGAATAGTTGAAACATCCTTAGACAACTTATTCACTACTCTTTGAAAACGTGCTTTCAAATCAGCAAAACGCAATTGTGACTTGTATCCCAATACTAAAGTGTGAACTTGTACTGGCTGATCAGTATGTTCTTCAAAATAAGGAATTTCATTATAAGTTATCCAAAAGTAACGGTTCAAAGTTGGTGCAAACATCAGAACCATGTCTGGTTGCCATTTAGCCCTTTCAGCTAGCAAGGTTGCGTTACTGGGTAAATGATCCCACCATTGGGTCAATGTCTCTGTTTGTTCTTCCTCTAATGCTAAAGTGGTTTGGGGCATTGCTGCTAGATCAATGATTTCTTGGCCATTTTGCGTATTAAATACAACTTGCCTACGGCAAAACCTAGCGCACACTGTAATAGGTGGATTCTTGGGTAAAGTGGAAAAAATGTGCTTTGCTGCTTGGCCAGCTATATCTAATAACCAATTTCTTTCAGCTTGCTCATGAGCGTATTTACCCACTAAAAAGGTACCTTGGTGGTACACTGCCACAGTAATTACTTCTGTAGTATCAGCATTGACTAATTTTCTAATCTTGTGCCAAGGCCCACCAAAATAAGCTTCGTTGCCAACTTTAACCACTGTATAGAGTTTAGTTGCATCAGCTATAGATTGCTTTAAGAATAAGTTAGATCTCACTACTAGCTCTTCTAAATTGGGTGGGCGAGTCCCTTGATATAAAGCATTAGTAAAACCAGTCTCTTTGACTAACATGGCTAGTGTCTGATCAACGTCGAGGTTAGTGTTTCCTTCATTGTTAGGGTAGTAATAATAATTAATTTTCGTATCATCAGTTTGTCTAGGAACTTCTATTACTCCTAGAAGTCCTGATTGAATTTGATTTTCAGAGGGGGGATTTTGAGAATAGTGTCTAATAGTTTTGTCTGGCATAACTACTTGAAAAGAAGTCTGATTTGGTAAAAAAGTCAAAGCTCTTTGAAAAGTCTCCAGCAAGTTAAGAGCAATCATATTTTCCCTTTCCTCTGAATCTAACGCAGAGGCTATTTCCTTTAAATGATATACAGGCACAATTTGAATTTGCGGGAAAGTAAGTTCTGCCATGTCCCGTATTGCTTCTGGCACATGTACAAACAGTGCAGAGGAACGTTTTTTACCATCAGGCCATTCAAAAATAGCAAGGGGCACACCCACAGTTTCAGTATAAGTTAGCCACTGCTCAGGAGTTTGCTCAGCTAGTTCCAAACCACTAAGTTCTAAATCAACTTTAACCTTTCCTTGGGTATTACTTTTAAAGGTGAGATCAAGACCGCTATAAATAGCTGGATTTTCTTCTATAGATAAACCAACATTAGAAAGGGCTCGTACAGGATATGTTATTTGTAATGTTTTGACGGTGTTTTGAACTTCATCTAAAATTTTTGAGAAGTTTTTCGTTTTGTCAAAAGATAAAAGGATAGTATCTATTTGTAAGTCTGGTATAGACTTTAGAAATTCACCACCATTGGATTGTGTTACAAAATATCCTTTGTTTGGCACACTAACTAGTATCATGCTACCATTCCAAGTTCGACGTAAAGACTTTAGAAATTGGTTATCAGGACGTTCAGTCCACTGTATCATTGGCTCCACTTGCAATTTTCCCTCTGAAGTAAAGACAGCATACCTCTGACCAGTAGAAGACCAAACGTTTATCGCATCATTAGGTTTAGTATTGAGGGCTGCTGCATACTCAACTACCTTTTCAGAGGAGGTTTTCAACCAACTAGTACTTTTGGCACTGTTTTTAGGTAAACCCCTATTATTTGTTCCTCCTGCTTTAGTAACCATTAGTAAAAGTTTTTCTGGTGATTCTTCTGTTGGAAGTTTGGTATTAAGGTTATCTAAAGACCCTGCATAGTACTTACCCTGATCGCTTTTGACAACAATGTAATGTAAGTTATTTTTCTCGTGAAACCTTTGCGCCAACTCAAGAATGCGGTCTATATTAAATTCATTAGGAGGTTGAATGTAAATATCATCTTCTGACACTTCAAGGTTAATAACCGGAGCTGCTACACTTTCACTAGCTCTATAAAAGGTGGCTTGCTCATTATCGCCGGGCACTAAGGCATTTACCTCATCGTAGCTATGGCTGGCTTTGAAATTTGTAGGGATTTCGCTGGTATAGTTGACTTTTTGCCCTTTCCCTTCAGGCAATAAAATCTCAAAAGTTTTTTGCTCAGGAAAAAACTGCACAATCCGTCCAATAGCATCAGTAACACCTATTTCAATAGCGTTTTCCTTTTCCTCTGTGTCTAGTTCTTCAAGACCGTAAACAGGTACTAGTGTGTCTACCGTAAGGTCTTCTATATCTTCTGGATTTGAATCCACTAAAAACCTTAGAGGTAATGCTGAAGCAGGCTTATCTTTTGGGCTGAAAATTACGATGGGTTGATTGTCTTTTTGTGCCTTGTTGAGTAAAGTTTGTGCATCTGCTTGGGCAAGCTCTCTACCACTATCAGTTATAACAACTGAACACTCCATATCATAAGCCAAGTCTACCCCTCCAGCAGAAAGTACCCTAAGGGAATCGCAATTTAGGTTGTGAGAAGATAAAATAGGGCGCAATGAGTAGGCAATGCTTGATTCTCCTCTGGCTGATAAAATCAAACTGTGAACCTTGGGGGTTTTGCTGGCATATTCTTGTAAATACTCGAATTCTTCAGTAGTAACAAAAAAGTAACCGTCCTCCACTTGGATTAGGAATGTGTGTCCTTGCCATTGGCTATGCTCTGCTAGTAAGGTTGCATTAGCAGGAAAAGTTGGCCACTGAACCATAGAAGAAACATCAACTTCTGGTGTTAAGTTTGAGTTTCTTTTGAAAATAGCACTTCTGTGAGTAGATTTTATCAGTAGCTCATTTTGGTTTTGAGGCAACCAACTAAACACCTCCGTTGAAACTCGAGCAGCATACTGCAACCAAGTTTCATTAGACCTAAGCTGCGTTGTATTTTGTTGTGAAAGGTTTTTCCCTTTGTAATTGCTTACTCCTTTTGAACTTAGAACAACTACTCTAAGGGTGTAGTTTTGCATGTCTTGCAACAGTTTCCTGAGCTGATGAAGTGAACCAGCTAAATAAGGTCCATTGTCAAATTTAACAGCAGCATAGGGAAATTTTCTACTTTTGTAGTAGTTAGTTGCATATTGCATAAGGGTGTCAAGTTCAAGTGTTTCTGTGCTCCAAACAAAATTAGCACTAAAGGCAACTCGAGCACCCTTAGCATTTACTATCCTACGCTCATTAAAATCTGTGCCAGAAAAGACTTTAAAAATAGGTTGGTGCTTGGGTAAATAGTTATTGATAATTTCTTTTACTATTAATGGATAGTTAGAACTATAATGCCGTGAAGCAGTAGGTTCCAGTTGTGGCAGTGCAGTAACAGCTACGATGAAATAAGGCGTATTTCCATTGGAATCAAGTAAATTTCTATCTGACCAAGGAATAAATTTGTCACCTTCCACAGGTGTCCAGTAGTGAATCAAATTGCTCCCTTGTTGCAAAGCTTTTGCTACTAAAAATTCTTGTTCGGCATCTATTGTTAAGGTTGGTATTGTTGAGGTGTTGCTATTAGAATTGGTTTCCTCATCAGTCCAAAAAAATGGTTTTGAGCGTATTCCTTTCCTTATATTGCTCTTGCTTGTAGCTTGGATAACTGGTGGGTTAGGTTCTACAAAAAATAGTGAAACTATAAAACTACGTTGAATTTCTTCACTAGCACCGTTTAGCAGGTCTGCAAAGGCCCTAAGAAATGGCTGATTTTGCAACTCTTCCCAAAAAGGGTCCTCATTAACCCACTCTGGACTAGGAACTTGTGGCAAGGTAAGTTCATTTTGATTATTAGGGATAAGGAAGGTATTTAAATCAAAAGCCTCTAGTAGGTTTTCTGTATACAATCGGTAGTCTTTAGCTAGCGGATTACCTGCTATTAACCAAGAAAGCTGAATAGTTTGAGGTAAACGGGCTATCTCCGCATACTCTTCTACCCATACTTCGATTACATTAGGTGGTGCACCCATTCTGTGTAAAGCAGTGGCTAAAGTTAGCTCTGTTTCAATAGGTCTGCGGTAAATTTTCACTGTACGACCAGCCATTTGAACGCCATATTGATAGATAAGGCGGTCATAGTGAGGCACTTTTTGAAATACATCTTCAATACTGTCGTCGTAATCTATTTGTAGTGGTTTAGATATTTCTTCAGTGAATCCTTGAGGAACCCCATTGTAGCTGACAATGATAGGTTGAGCAAAGCCTACTACGCCTATACCTCCGGGAATTGGCACACTACCTGCTTGTAGAATAGGTGTGCTAGGCAACATAAAGCGTCCTTCAGCTTCTGGTAAGAACCCTATTTCGTTAGCAGGATTGAGCCACTCTCCCCATATTGATAACCCTTCCAATAAATAAAGCAACGAAGTTTCTAAAGCATCGTATTCCTTAGCTTCTTCGGGATCATAGTTGTACTCGAGCCCCTCCACAGTTTCTTCTACAGGTTTTATTGCTGATAAACTTTCCTGTGAAGCAGGAAGAGGATTTTCTATAGCTAAAGAAGAGGTCTCGGTTACATAATCATAGGTAATAGGATAGGTTTGTTGGACACCTTCTATACTACGTCCCAAAGCTACAACATCTTCTTGGATTTTCTCAACATAAAGTTTTTGAGAATTCACCCAATTGCTAATTTCATCAGTAGGAACCTCTGCTGTAATGTATGAATCCAACTGGCTTGATAAAGAATCTAACCAGCCAGTTTTTGTTAGGGGCTCGAGCCTTTCAACTTCCCTCCAAATTTCATTTAGCTGCTGATTAAGAGAGTCTCCTAGTACACCTCCATTAATAACCAAAGCCTGAGATTGGTAGCTTTTGAACCATTGCTTATGAATTGCAACTTCTAAAGAAAGTTGATCTAGCAAACTCTTAAAGGTTGAAAGCATTTCATTAAAATCAGCAATCAAAAATTCACTGTTTTCGGCTGTTGGAGAAGCAAAACCCAAAACAAAGATCGTTAACCAAAGTGATACAGCCAGTCCTAAGACTATTTTTAGTATTTGCACTGCCACATTTGAGGAAGGAAAATTCATTAATTACCTTTCAAAAAATGACTAATCTGAAAGTTACTCTTAAGGCCTGTCTTTTAACAATTTCTTTGTATCTTTAATAATTTCTTCTATGAGACCTTCTTTACACAAACCATGTACGCCTTGAGACATTGCATGGAAGATACCTGAGGCTAGAATCATTACTATAAAAATAAAAAACATAAGCATATTTTTCTCCTTGCTATCTAATGTTTAACTTCCCCCAGCCACTTTTAACTGGATATACTAGAAAAACTTTGAGTGTCCAAAAACCTTCAAGGCTTTGTGAGCAAGAGTTACATCTATACCACTAAAACTTGCGGGAGGTGCCCTAAATGCTTTTTAGTTTTCTAAAAGTAAATCACAGCACCAGCAGTGTAATCAATTGGTATGCATATCCGTTTACTTTCTCGTTTTACAAGCTCTTGCTTTTCTTTTTGAAGTTCTCTACTCTTAGATTGAAGTGTTTTTTGATTCATTCATATATAGCACCTCATTTTGTCCCCTTTTTTCAATAGCCACAGAACCCATTAGAATCAGCCACAATGATAAGGATCACTAATGACAACATGCAACTGTTATGCTGTTATTGCTGGTTTGATTTGAATTCGGATAAGGTATAGAATTGAATCATGAGTAGCACTTGGCGAAACTGCGATGCAGTAGAGCAAAATCCCAATATTGTGGGTGGAGCATGGGTATTTCGTGGTACTCGGGTGCCCGTTTCAGCACTTTTTGAAAACCTCGAGGATGGAGCTCAAATTGATGACTTCGTTGAATGGTTTCCAGGCGTAACTCTTACCCAAGCTTGTCAAGTACTTGAGCATGCTGCAAGTTCCTTGAAAGCTGCTTAGTGAAGATATACTAAAAACGGGTAAGAAATGAACATTTTGCTCCAAGAAACTTACGACCTGCTCCTCATCTCCCTATCTCCTTTTCACATACTGTAGTAATTCTGATAGCAATGTCTAGTTTTATACCGATGCAAGTATACTATTTGATCAAGGCACTCCAGTTCCACTTCGTAAACATCTTTAACGAATGCCAATTATAGATGGGGTAGTCCTATACAAGTAATGATATGTTTAACCTTGACTCTGTTAGAACCATTGCTTAATCATTACATGAAGGGCACTACCCAGGTTAAGTATGTTAAATTGTTTTGTGATTATTGCGCCTGTAGCGTGCTCAACTATTGCTGAGGGTGATACACACATGAATGGTGAAGAATTATCCTAAAGGTTTTCGCACTTTTTCTGATAATGCTTGGTTTTAGTGCTTGCTTACCAAAGATAGTAGAAGAACCTGAAGAAAAGTCTAAGCCTATTACTAGTTACTCTGCAGATGTTCCTAACATAAGTAATTGGCACACTTATAGCGTTCCTCCTTTTGAGATAAGTCTACCCCCCGACTGGCAAGGGATTGATACTGCCCAGCCATTATTTTCTTTAGGCACCTCTTTGCCGGATGGAACAATCTTTTTTGCCCAAGAAACTAGCAATAATGAGCAAAAACCAGTAACCTTACTTTTCTTACAAGAGGATATACCATTAATTAACTCTTTAGACAAATACCTATCTTTGAGCATACACAACTTACAAAACTCAGCAGGTATTGTAGGTGATGCGAGTCACAAAACAGTTAATCTTAACATTGGTCAGGTTGAAGTCCTTAACTTTTACTCTAAAAATTATGATGGGCGTGGCTTAGTAGTAGAAGGAGAAATTACCCAGTACATATTTTTAAATAAGGGAAAGGGGTATGTACTTAGTTTTAGTGGTGAAAGAGAAAGTACTCTAAAGTACCAAGGTACTTTCATGGCCATTGCTAACAGTTTAGCTTTTATAAATTAAGCTCAGCCATTTATAAAGCGCTCGAGTCTTTCTTTGGCAACTCGTTTATTAGTACCATCAGGAGCTATTTCTATACTTAATGCTAGCAATTGCAAATAAACCTCCTCATATCTAACACGTTGTGTTTCTGCCCAGGGTAAGTCAAAATTAGGCAAAAACTCACCCTTATAGACTTGTAAAGTACCTTCGACTTCACGAAAATCACTTGCCTCTAAGGCTTTTTGAGCAGCGGCCTGAAACTCTTCAATATCCCATTTATAAGGGCAAAGCAGTTTTAAGCTTACAATACCCTGATTTACTTCAAGTTTAGCAAAAGAAGAGATCACTTTTCGCAACCGCAAATTAAGTACATGTAAGGTATTATCTATCACAGGCTCCCGCCACAAATCCTTTTTCATCTGATCTATGGGCATACTCTTATTGTTATGCAAAAGGTATAGAAAAGCAGCAGCAGCTTTTTTAACACTCCACTTAATGCGTTCTCTGCCATATAAAACCTTAAATCCGCCCAAGCTTTGGACATTAAGTGCTTTATCAACATCAGCATTGTCTCTTTTAATTTCAGCTGCCCGCAAAAAACGTATATTTACTGCTTCACGCAGATCCTTGGATAAGAAAGGTTTAGTAATATAGTCATCTGCTCCCAAAAGCATACCTTTACGAAAGTAGCTTTTATCATCAAGGGCAGTTAGGTACAAAAAAGGAATGCTCACTAAGTTAGGAATAGAGCGCACCGCCTTATGAACCTCAAAACCAGTCATATTGGGCATCATAACATCACAGATTATAAGATCAGGGTTAAGTCCCTGTTTTAAAGTGCTAACAGCTTCCTCAGGGATAGAAAAGGGTTTTATATTGTAATCTTTTTGCAGAATACCACTTACTAGCTCTAAAACCTTTTCATCATCATCAATGGCAACTATTGTTTTGGCCATAACTTATTATAAGCATCTAAACTATAGTTCAGGCTAACTTTCTTATTACTGTTGGTAAGGCCATTAATAAAAAGTCTATTCAGAACGTAACAGGGGGAAAAGAATCACATCGCGAATGCTAGGTGCATCAGCTAAAAGCATAGCTAAACGATCAATACCTAGGCCCAAACCGCCTGTTGGTGGCATGCCATACTCTAAGGCAACTAGAAAATCCTCGTCTAACCTGTGTGCTTCCTCATCACCTAAATCACGCAAGGCCTGCTGGGCTTCAAAACGCTTACGTTGCTCGAGCGGATCATTAAGTTCACTAAAGGCATTACCAAGTTCCATACCCATGCAAACAGGTTCAAAGCGTTCTACTAAGCCTTCTCGATTACGATGTTCTTTTGCTAAAGGGCTAATGGCTAAAGGATGATCAACAACAAAGGTAGGTTGTTGCAAGTGTGGCTCAACATAAATGTCATAAAGCTTATTGTAAATATTGTTTATAGGTATCTTAGCTAATAATTCTTCATCACTTTCAGAAGGGTGATTCTGGGCAAACCAAGCTCGCAAGGAAGTTTCATCTAATAAACTAAAATCTAAACCAGCACGCTTTTCTACTTCAGTTGTAAAATCAACTCTTTGCCAAGGAGGAGTAAAATCAAGTTCTATACCCTTATAAGTTATCTTGGTTGAGCCCACTAAACTTTTTATCAGTGTAGAGTACATATCCTCTACTAGCTCTAAGATATTAATATAATCCTTACCTACCCAATAAAGTTCTAGCATAGTGTATTCAGGGTTATGCTTATGGCTTATGCCTTCATTACGAAAGTTACGACCAATTTCATAAACAGCTTCAAAGCCACCAACAATAAGGCGTTTAAGGTAAAGCTCTAAAGAAATTCTTAGGTGAAAGTCATAATTAAGAGCATTGTGGTGAGTTATAAAAGGACGAGCCTCTGCACCACCAGGCACACTTTGTAATACTGGTGTTTCCACTTCTATAAACCCTAGATTGTTGAGGTACTGTCTAATGTAGGCAATTGCCTTTGAGCGCAATATAAAAGCTTTCTTAACTTCAGGGTTAACAAGTAAATCTACATAGCGTTGCCGATAACGCGCTTCCTTATCGCTTAGGCCATGATATTTATCTGGTAAAGGGCGCAGGGATTTTACCAGTAGTTTAAAAGCTTTACATTTAACAGTAAGTTCACCAGTTTTAGTTTTAAAAATACTGCCTCTAACCTCGAGCCAATCACCTATGTCAATTTTCTTAAGGGCATTATAGTTTTCTAAAAGATCCTTCTGAAAGTAGGCCTGAATTTGACCACTTGCATCTTGCAAAGTAATAAAGGTAACTTTGCCCATCATTCTTATAGTCATAGCGCGACCTGCAAGGGTAACTTCATCATCGGGAAAACTATCTTCTGCTCGAGCATCCTTATAAGCCTCATGTAACTTTAAAGCTTGATGGGTAGCTCGAAAGCTATAGGGATAGGCCTCAAAGCCCCTCTCAACTAAAGAATTTAAGTTTTTAAGACGCTGTTCACGTTGTTCAATGAGCGATTTTTGTGACATGGATCTCCTTAAAGAGTTATTTTTCAATATACTAAAGAACAAAGGTCTTTATCGCTCATCAATTACCTCAACATCCTCAGGAATATAAATTATTTCTTCAAGATCTAAGCCAATATCACGACTAAAGGACTCAAACTGTAACTCAGCCAGCAGGTAATCATCCTCATAAAATGATAATTGATAAGGAGTCCAAATCTTATCTATAATTACCGCAACTACATAATCTATACCATCTTGATCTTTGGTAGTATCATCAAAACGTAAACGATAAGCTTTTCCCAAAGGAGTATCTTCATAATCTAAAACTGATGTATCCCAATCCACAAAAAGGGTTTCTAGGCTTAAATCTAGATTAAGTTTTTCTTTAGGGTCTTCTACTTCAGGAAAAAGGCCCCCTAGAGCATCGGGGTCACTAGCATCTAAAATGGTGACTTGATTTGTTAAGAAAAGGTAATTGTAAATAGCATCTTCATTATAAACAATGAAGTTGTCTGCTAAAGCCTCAGGCTTGATAAAATAGGCTCTGCCTACTTCTTCTTTAGTAATAAGTTGACCTTCAATTTCAAGTTCTATCTCTGTATTGTCTATAGAATCGACAAGCTTACCTGTGAGCAAGAACTCAGCATCTTCCAATGACTGTGCAGCTTGCTCGAGCTCTGTAAGTATTTCCTCAGCAGTCATGTCCTGAGCACTTACTAAAGCAGTTATGAGCACTAATAATAGTATATATGGCATTACTAACTTTATCTTATGATATTAAAATTGTGGTTAGTGAAAGGGATTTGGCAGCTTCACCAAGAGTACATTAAGTCAATGTTAACATACATTAAAGTCATCAGGGGTGCATGTGAATCACATGCTGAGAAAATACCCTTGGAACCTGAACTGGCTTGTACCAGCGTAGGAAGTGTGGCATGAATTATCTTTGTACCCTTTCTGATGACAGAAAGGAACTTTGTGCTTAGAAAAATTTATTTTTCTCTCTTTTTGCTTCTTAATTCTTTAGTTTTTACCCAAACCATTACGGTTCTAACTCATGACTCCTTTAGTATCTCAAAAGCTATAATTGATGATTTTACCAAGCAGACTGGTATAAGAGTTCGTTTTTTACAAGGTGGTGACGCAGGAGAGGTTACCAGCAAAGCAATCTTGACTAAGCATCGCCCCCTTGCAGATCTATTCTATGGTATAGACAACAGCCTTATTGCCAGAGCGCTTAAAGCAGGCATTTTTGAACCTTATGAGAGTCCTTTGCTGGAACACATACCCCAATCATATGCTTTAGACTTTAAAGGCTTTGCCACACCTATTGACATAGGCTTTGTTAACTTTAATCTTGATAAAGCATGGTTTTTAGATAGTAATTTAGAGCTTCCCACAGACATTTCACAGCTCACCGAAGAAAGGTACAAGGGGCTAACGGTAGTAGAAAATCCTGTTAGTAGCAGCCCTGGCCTAGCTTTCATGTTAGCTACTATTATAAAATTTGGTGAAGACTGGCTAAATTATTGGGCAGACTTACGAGACAACGATCTTTTAGTGAGCGAAGGTTGGACAGAAGCTTATTACACTGCCTTTACACATTATGGTGGTGACAGGCCTATTGTACTAAGCTACGCTAGTTCACCAGCTGCTGAAGTTATTTTTGCTGAAACAGAACTTACCTCTGCTCCCACTTTTAATCTCTTTTGTGAACTTTGTGTTTATCGTCAAGTTGAAGCAATAGGCATCTTACGAGGAACCAAGCAACTTGAAGCTGCCAAAACTTTTATAGATTACATGCTGGGTCTTAAGTTTCAAGAAGACATACCCTTAAATATGTTTGTTTACCCTGTTAACCCAGATGCTAAAATACCTGAATCATTTACTACTTACAGCCAAGTACCTTCTGAAAATGAAGTAGCTAGCCTAAAAGCAGGCACAATAGAGGAGAATCTTGCTAATTGGCTTGAGAGCTGGGTAAGAGTAGTTATGCAAGGGCAAAATCCTTAGTTGGCTTCTTTAGAGTCCCAATAATTAAAGCTTTTACCAGTACGCTTACTAAGCATAAGCCTTAACTCCTGTGAGCTAGTGGCAGATGATGCAGCGTCTTTATAACTAATTTTTTCAGCTAAGTAAAGTTCAACTAAGTGTTGATCGAAAGTGTGCATACCACGTAGATTATCTTCCAAGAGAGCTTCTTTGACCAAAGGAGTTTTAACAGAATCCTTAATGTAATCATGTATAAGGGGAGTATTTATCAAAACTTCTAGAGTTAGGACTTGCCCTCCTTTGTCAACTCGAGGCAATAAACGCTGACTCAATATCCCTAAAAGAGATTCAGAAAAAATAGTACGTATATGTGTACGCTCATGTGGGGGGAACAAGTCAATGATGCGATTAATAGTGCGTATTGAATCTAGAGTGTGCAAGGTGCTAAACACTAAGTGCCCTGTTTGAGCAGCTGTAATAGCAGCCTCAACAGTCTCTTTATCACGCATCTCACCTATCATAAGCACATCAGGGTCTTGGCGCA
Source organism: Trueperaceae bacterium (assembly GCA_965224855.1). Classification (GTDB taxonomy): domain Bacteria; phylum Deinococcota; class Deinococci; order Deinococcales; family Trueperaceae; genus CBDCVN01. The sequence goes on from CBDDAI010000002.1 coordinate 755,817, forward strand.
TAGCATACTTAACAGCATTGGCAAAAGTAGCAGTATCTTGGCCTATTTCACGTTGCACCACTAAAGAACGCTTGTTTCGATGCAAAATTTCAATAGGATCTTCAATGGTAATGATGTGACGAGGATAGTTTTGATTTATATAATCAATAATTGCTGCTAAGGTTGTGGACTTACCTGAACCTGTTGCCCCTGTAACTAGCACCAAACCACGTGATTGACTGGCAAAACCTGTAACAACATCAGTAGGTAAACCAAGAGTTTGAAAACTGGGAATCTGATCATGGACTATACGCATAGCCATACCTACAGCACCACGTTGCCTGAAGGCATTACAACGAAATCGAGCTATTTTTGGCAAAGTAATGGCAAAATCAATTTCATGTCCATGCCTAAAGATTTCTTGTTGTGTAGGAGACATCATTGCTAAGGCAATTTGTTCAGTCTGCCCAGGAGTCAGGTCTGCTGTGTTTGCTAAAGGTTGAATAGTGCCATTTACCCGTAAAAAAGGTGGGCCACCTGCTTGCAAGTGCACATCTGAAGCACCAAGTTTTACCATTTGGGTAAGCATCTTGTTCATTTGAATACGGATTTTTGCTTGCTTGGCATTGCTATCTTGCAATGTGTCAGCGTCATTAGTTTGGGGAGCATATGGAGCTTCACTTTGATCCACAATAGTTATTTGTTTCATGGTTCTATGCACTCCTTAATTTTAATATTCCACATAATTTGCACATGTTTATCTTTAAACTTAGCTTCTTGTTAAAATCTTAACGTCACTAAACTTTTAAGATAATGACTAAAAAGGCAAATCACCTTTTTAGAAGATGAAACGAGGATAAGCTTTATAGAGTAGCTTTATATTAGCTAACAAGTAACTGAAACATAAGTAGTTTGTTAAGATAGTCTTATGGAAAATCTCTATGGGGAAAATTTTTTGAGTTTTAATAAAGGTACTAATCAAGAAGGTCTGAATCCTCAGAATCTCACTAAAGCTTTTATTTATGCCACTGATTGGTTAGGGGTCTATGTTGATGAAATCAATGCTTTGAATGTCTATCCTGTTCCAGATGGGGATACGGGTACAAACATGCATCTAACCATGCAATCAGTTCGTCGTCACCTAAGCGAAAAATCTATCAACACTATGAATGAGCTTGCTCATGCTCTATCGCTAGGTTCACTTATGGGAGCAAGGGGTAACTCAGGAGTGATCTTAAGTCAGGTTTTAAAAGGCTTTGCTGAGACTATTAAAGAAAAAAGCCAATTTGATGTTTCTACTTGTGTACAAGCACTCAAAAATGCTACTAAAAGCGCTTATGAATCTGTAAGCAAGCCTGTAGAGGGCACCATACTAACAGTAGTACGTCGAAGTGCTGAAGGGGTAGAGAGTCATGATTTTCCACATGCTCTAGAAGTCCTAAAAAAGGCTTACGAAGAAGCAAAACAAGCGTTAGAAGAAACCCCTAATATGCTACCTATTTTAAAGCAAGCGGGTGTAGTTGACTCAGGTGGTTTAGGCTTCTTAAGAGTTTTAGAAGGCATAATAGCTGCTTTTGAAGGTAAAGAGTTGCCACCTCCACCTAAAGTTACTCAAAGAGCACAAGAGAAGTTTGCAGAAGAGGAATTTGGGTTTTGCACAGAGTTTCTAATTAGTCAATCTCAGAAAACTGCTACTGAGTTTCAGGAGATGGTTGCCCCTTATGGAGATTCTCTTTTGGTAGTAGGGGCAGAAGGCTTTATTAAAGGCCATATTCATACAGAAGAACCAGAGAAGCTTCTAGCACTAGTCGCTAGGCAGGGCAAGTTAGTGGCTTCAAAAGTTGAAGACATGAGCGAACAACACTCAGAAATCTTAGATAGTGTTGACCCTAAAGATATAACTGCTCCTAAAAATGGTCTTGTGGCTGTTAGTAGTGGTTATGGTGTTACCAAAATATTTCGCAATCTTGGTGCAAGGGTAGTTGGTGGAGGGCAAACAAATAACCCTAGTGTCGAAGACATTGCTGATGCGGTACGTAGCGTGTCTGCTGATAATGTGGTTATTCTACCTAACAACAAAAATATCATTTTAGCAGCACAGCGAGTAAGTGAAGTGGTAATAGATAAGGATATACATATTATACCTACACGTACTCTTGGTCAGGGCCTAGCTTCAGCAGTTGTTTTTGAGGACAATGCTGACATTAAAGTGCTTTGTGAGAAATTAAATGAAGCAGCAGAAAATGCTTTTACTTTAGAGGTGACTACAGCTAGTCGCACTGTTAATTTAGATGGCTTAGAGGTGAAAGAAGGGCAATTTATAGGCTTAGTGAATAATGAACTTAAGGTCTCTGACAATAGTCCTGAGGCTTGTTTGAAAGCTATGCTGAGTGATGTTGCTAATGAAGCAGAAGTAGCTACGCTTTTTTATAACAGTGCTTTAGAAGCAAGTAGCATAAATGAATTAGTTAGTGATTTAGAAAAGAGCTTTACAGAATTAGAAATAGAGGTTCATGCTGGCAGCCCAGATCTTTATGATTTTTTAATGTTGCTCGAGTAATTTCTAATAGTTAGCTTTATAATTATTATTAGCCTATCATTGGCTCGAGCATCATAAGCTCGAAAATAACCTTATTTTAAGGAGATGTTATGAAAAAAGTGTCCATATTGTTTGTCTTTGCTTCACTAGTTGTATTGATTGGTTGTGCAGAAGCAGGGATTACTATAGGTTCTGATACTATTAATAATCCTGGAAAGACTATAACTGCTGTGGGAAGTGATAGTACAGTTCTTTCAAATGGTACCATTAATTCCACTAACACAGAGGACTATTACCGTATAAACTTGCCTAACAGTTTAAGTGGAGATGTAATTTACCTAGAGTTGGGAGGGAGTAATTTAAAACTAACAGTTTATGATGCCAATAAAACTGCTGTTAGAGAGAGTAACAGTGCTGATTTCTTTGGTGTTATAGGCTCAGGATTAAAACCAACTAGTCTAGAAACTGAGGCTATAGGCGTCGATCTTTCTTGTCGTGGGCCTTGCGTGATCATAAATGCTGCTAGTGGTGTTGTTTACGCAAAGGTTGAAGCAAGAAGCGCTGCACCAGCCAACTATGATTTTTATGTTTATAGCGATAATTACCAAGATAGTACTGACCCAGAAAATAACCCTACCCAGCAAGGCGGTCAGTTTTTCTGTGGGAATATTAAGGTGGAAGCCATAGTGCCTATTCCAACAGATGAATCCTACATTGGTGCTATTGAAACCGTTGAAGATGTTGATTGCTTTGAAACAGAAAATAAGGTTAAAGGTGTCAACATTGAAACCTTCCCAGCAACTACTATTAATGTAACAGCCTATATTTACCAAGGCAATCAATTGCTTGGTACCATAACTGCACCTCCTAAAGGTACAGCTACAAAAAGCTTAATTCCTAGTGCTATTACACCTGTTCCTAACGAGAAAATTGTAGCTATTGTTGTTGGTGGTAATCCTAATAATAACATACGCCGTGCTGCAGTTTCAGGAAACTCTAAATACAAACTAACCTTTGAATAAGTAAAAACTTGTTTCAAAGTGGGTACAGTTTTCGCAGGTTAATTTTTTAGATATAGATACCCAGATAAATCTTTGCCTTATTGTTATAAGGTAAAATCACAAGAGATTGAATTCTGTGAGGCCCCCCTAAATCCCTTTTTTCAAAGGGGGGCTTGCTTTACTCGCTTTTTCAAGCGGAGATTTCTGATCTGGGAAGAACTTTTCTGGCACAATATAATAAGTTTCTTGAAGAAACTTAGCATCTGCACACTCTAGCACGGCTGGCTTATAAAGAACGCCTAGGTCTATTTATGGGTTCAAATTCTCTGCTTAAGCCCCTCTCAATCTCAAGGGTTGTATGCTATTAGTAATTTTCATAAGAAACTCTTCACCATCAAAAACCTCAAACTCTTCAGGTGTGGCAGCAAACATAGCAACGATAGTTAGTTCTCTCTGAGGGCTATCTTCTAATAGCAAAGCAAGACGAACAGGAATTTGCCCCCCTGCATCTGAAGCCACGGAGGTCTCAATGATCATAAGCTTCCCAAGGCCCTCGGAAACCTCTTTTTCCTCTATGATGTTCAACTCACTTGTAGCATCTTGTTTCATGCCTTGGAAAGCTAGCATCAAAAGAAGATCATAAGCAATACTTTTTGAAGGCTTTTCCCCACTAGGGTCATTCTCAGGGCTCTCAACATAGGGCAAAGCCATTACTTGAATCGTAGGGGCATCTTCACGATTTTCACGACTAGCTACCAAAATATTATCGGCTTGATATCTGCTAATTTTCCACCCAACAGGCAAATCTAGTATTACTTCATTGGGTTTATCTAGATAGGGTTTCAGCTCGAGCTGAGCCAAAGCAAAATTTAGGCTAAATAAAACACTTAAGCAAATTAGACGTTTTTGAATCATAAATAACCTCCAAAAGCAGAAACTACCACGATATCCCATCGCTTTATGGCCTATCTAATCAGCAACAACTTCAATTAAATACAATGTTCCCTTCACTAGCAGTAGGGCTAACAAGCAGGGATTGCCTTCTGGCTTCTTCAGCAAAATTTTTCGCGTATGTATCGGAAATGTATACCTGCACAGTCAGTAAACCGCTTGCCCACAGCTGTATGTGATAGCCATACATTTTTTCTGAGGGTGTTTTCAATGTCATATGCTTCACTTCATTAGTACCATGTTACCAAAAAAACTAGCTTCACAAAAGGATAGAATTTGATATGCTAAATATTCACTATTTACAACACGTACCCTTTGAAGGCCCTGCCAAAATTGCCGAGTGGGCCCTAGCTAAGGAACATAAATTGACAGGTACAAAACTTTATGAAAATACCCTCTTACCACCAATAGAGAGTATTGACTGGCTCGTCATTATGGGTGGACCCATGAATATCTACCAAGAAAAGGATTATCCATGGTTAGTCCTAGAAAAAGAATTTATTAATGAGGCCATAGAAACAGGTAAGACCGTAATAGGAGTTTGCTTGGGAGCACAGCTAATAGCCGATGTATTAGGAGCAAAAGTTTATAGAGGCCAGCACAAAGAAATCGGCTGGTTTCCTATAGCACTAACTTCTGAAGCTAGAACTTCAAAGTTATTTGAGGATTTACCAGAGCACCTTACGGTTTTTCACTGGCATGGTGATACCTTCGATTTGCCAGTGGGGGCAGTGCAGTTAGCTAGAAGTGCAGGTTGTGAGCAACAAGCCTTTTTATATAATGAGTGTGTACTTGGCTTACAGTTCCATCTTGAGTCAACTATGGAAAGTGTGCAGAAGCTTATACAACATTGCAAAGACGATATTTCTGAGGGTAAGTACGTTCAAGAAACTGAGACAATACTTTTAGCAGGCCAGCATTATGTTCAAGGTTTACATGAGGCCTTAGAGGTTGTGCTCGAGCAATTAGCAAAGCAATCATTTTAGTATGATAGAGGATGAAGTCATCAATGCTATTTGCTACGTTCTAATTTTTCAAGTAATCAAGAGGATTCGTCGCATATCCATTAACGCGCAATTCAAAATGCAAATGAGGTCCTGTAGATATACCAGTACTACCCACTAAGCCAAGTTGCTCACCTTGTCTAACACTCTGAGATTGGCCCACAGAAACCTGACTCATGTGGGCATAACGAGTTTGAGTACCATCATTATGGTTAACATACACTGCATAACCATACCCACCTAGCCAACCTGCTTTTGTTACTACTCCATCTTTAGCAGCAAGAATTATAGTACCTGTAGGAGCAGCAATATCTATACCAGCGTGGAAGTTACTACCATTTATAACCAAATTACGCCTGCCAAAATAAGAGGTAAGACGGCCTTTTACATCTAAAGGCCAAGCATAATTTTGCTGAGTGTATCTACTTTGACTGTAGCTTGCTAGTAGTGTAGGAGCTTTTTGCAAAAGTGCTAATTGCTTGGCCTGCAAAATTTCACGCCTACTTTGCCCAGTACCAATAGAGTTTTCTTGTGATAAAGCACTCAAAGCTATAGGAATAAAGATCTTTTTTCCCTCTAAAGAACTCAAATTTTCAAGGCCATTAGACTCAGCTAGTTCACTTGGGGATAAACCATACCTTAAGGAAAGGCTTAATATACTTTCACCCATTTGTAAGGTAACAACTTGACCTGCACGGGGTGGTATTCGCAAAAGCATGTCTTGTGCAGGAGTACCCACAAGCTCAGGGTTGGCACTTTTTAGGGTATCTTCATTTAGATTGTAGCGCCTGGCAACACTGAACAAACTTTCACCTTGACTCACTACATGCAACTTAAAATTAGTAGGATATCCAGAAAGGATTGCAGCACTTTCTGCAGAAAGTGCTCCCCCTGTTGCTACGGGCAAGTATAATTGTTGACCTACACTAATGGTCGTGCTCTGCAAGCTGTTGAGTCGCTCTAGTTCTTCTATAGTAGTATTATAGCGAGCTGCAAGTTCCCAAAGTGTGTCCCCGCTTGTAACTATATGAGTAGAATAATTTTGCCCCCAAGCAAAAAATAGAGCAAAAAGGAAAATTATTGATAAGCGTAACATTTATACCTAATATCCTATTTAAACGTTACCTAATATGCAGCGAGAATTTTCCGAATTCCTGGCAGATCCTTGAATTAAGCACTCAGGCATCAATACTTGTGAAGATCTCTACTTGAAGTTAAGCATAGTAGCTAGAATCTAGTAGTCAGTAGGGCTTAACTATACTGGCTACTGACTTCTGGCTACTAGCTACCTATAAATCTTGAAGTCTTCACAACAACCTTTATGTTCCTGCTCAGCCTCCTATAATTTCTACTTCCCCTTTAATTATATGCAAATCATCTTTGATTTTACTAAGCTCACTTTCAAGCTCTTCTAAGTGTTTTAGCTCGCTAGTTACAAAGCGAGTATAAGGGCTTATAGCATTCCTTAACTTTTCGTTTGAATTGCTTAGCTCGAGCTCAAACTCTTTACTCAAGTTATTCTCTAAACCATCACGAAGCTCTTGCATTTTGTTATGCAAGTCCCTTTTGGCCTTGCGACGCTGGTTAGGTAAAACTAAAAACCCCATACCCACCACAGCTAGACCTGCTAAGACTCCAGTAACATCTAGGGCTAAACCCGATAACATAGCAGCTAAAGCAGTTCCTAAACCAACACCTCCTAATTGCATAAGACCACCACGTAGCACTGCTCCTTGTAACTTGTTAGCTAGCTCAGCTGATTCTACTTTTTCATCATACCCTTCTAAAACCTCTCCTGCACTCTCTTCTAAATTGTGAATAAGGGTTTTTCTATTATACTCAAAGTGCCCTCCTACTTCACCTATCACTTGATCTTTTCCAGCCTTACGGCGCTCTTTTACAAAAAGCATAACATCTTCCCAAAGTTGCATATTACACTTAATAAACCAATCAACTAAATTACTGATACTTTTATCAATCTTACGATCAGCACCTCTAATGACTTCATTCTCAAAGCCCTGTTTGATTTTTTCAGGTTTAACAAGTTTAAGCACTCGTCCCAAACGTACTGTGTCATCAAAAAACACTTCCCCTCGCCTTTCAATCTCTAAAAGTACATTCTTTATACGCCCTAGATGCCCTTGAAAATCTCGTTTCATATCATGTTCAAACTGTTTATGTTGCCTATCAACCTCTTGCAAGGTGCGTTTGTCATTGTCTAAAAGTTCTAACCGTTCAGCAATTACACTTTCATAGTGCTCAGCTAATTTAAGACCTACTCCTAAAGGCGTCTTCATTTTTAATACTAGACGAGAGATACCCCCTACATTCTCTTGTATATAATTTTCTATACTAGCTAAGCCCGAATCTTCTAAAGCTCTATGGTCTTCTGCTAATTTAGCTTGATATGCCTTTTTAGCAGCAAGGTGAAAGACTAAAGGGGCAGAATCCAAAACTTTTTTTGCCTGCTCACTCACAAACTCGAGCACCTTATTAAGCTCTTGATCACCCTCTAAGATGTCCGCCTTATTGACAATAATAATAATCTTTTTGCCCCAAGAGCGAATTAGCTCTAGAAACCTACGTTCACTTTCAGTAAAAGGTCTATCAGTACTAGTCACAAAGAGGATAAGGTCAGCACGTGGTATAAAGTTCTCTGTCAGCTCTTGATGCTGTCTTATAACGGCGTTTGTGCCTGGAGTATCTACAAGAGCAAGATCACGCAAGGCCTTAGCAGGATGCTGGCGTCTTAAGATATATCTATCCTCTTCACTAGTATGCTCAGTATTGCCATGGGTAACAATGGTAATACGGTCAGTAGTTGGTGTAACTCCTTCTAGCATTACCTTCTCACCAAGTAAAGCATTCAGAAAAGTGGATTTGCCAGCATTGTATTCACCACAAACTACTAGCATAAATACCCCTTCTAGATCACGTAGGGTGTGTTTAAGCTTTTCAAGATCTTCACGATTAGCGTTTAAACGACCTAGCAGTACACTTAATTCATTAATAATTTCACGTTCGCGCTTAAGTAATACCTTGGTTGTCTCGTCTATCTCGAGGTTCATAATAGCTAGGATACCACACTAGGTGTGAGTTGGTGAGGGACTGGGCTCGAGCCCTAAAACCTCCACTAATTTCATATGTAAATAGCCGTTAGAAGTAACTACCACAGGATAATTTAAGTCATAAGGACCACCAAAAGCATCGGTAACACAACCTCCAGCTTCTTGAATAATTAGTACACCAGCAGCTACATCCCAAGGGTTTAGTTTTGTTTCCCAAAAACCATCTAAGCGCCCACAAGCGACATAGCAAAGATCAAGAGCTGCTGCTCCCGGACGGCGTATGCTACGACACTTTAAAAAAACTCTCTTAAAAAGAGCCAAGCTTTCATCAATGGCTTCAGGATTATAATTAAAGCCGGTTGCTAAAAGCGCCTTACTTAAATTGGCTTCTTTACTTACAGTGATTGGAAAGCCGTTACAGTAAGCGCCTTCGCCACTTACTGCACTGAATAGTTCATTATTATGTGAATCGAGCACTACTCCTACTTTAAGTCTTCCCTCTATTTCTAGAGCTATGCTTATGCAATAAAAGGGAAAACCATGTGCATAGTTGGTAGTGCCATCAAGAGGATCAACTATCCAGCGATGTGTGCCTCGAGCATTTTGCCCTTCTTCTTCACCTAAAACCACATGACTAGGATAAGCTTCAGTTATAACCTTACGTATTTTTGCCTCACTTTCCCTATCTACTTTAGTAACCAGGTCAGTGTAAGTGCTTTTAGTTTCTACCCGCAACTCTTTACCCAAGTTACTTTTATGGATGCGTGCTGCTGCTTCAGCAGCATTGATGGCTGTCTTTAAGTAATTATTTAGTTTATGCATAGCTATATTCTACTCAGAATGCGGGATTGCTCTATAAACTGTTATAAGGTTTTATAAGCAGTAGTGCAAAAGTTTTTGTGAAAAAGAATAGTCAGTGCCTATAGGTAGCTAGTAGTCAAAAGTCAGTAGCCAGCATAGATAAATCCCTACTGACTACTGGATTCTAGCTACTATCTTCAACATCAAATGGCAATCCACAAGTATTTATGCATAGGTGCTTACTCATTCATACTCAGTATGAGTGCTGATAACCAAGCAAAATTGATATTATGCTGTATTATGTCATAGAATCAATAATTGTAATAGCCACATGGAAATTAGATCTAAGTACACCCTTCCAGAATTTAAGCAACTAAGTAGACTTTTTTCTTTTACTAAACCCTATCGCAAAGACTTATTAATAGGTATTTTAGCAGTAAGTGTTTCTAGCCTGTTAGGACTCACTTTCCCTATGATTGTTAGAGAGCTTTTTAATACTGCTTTTTTAGAAGGGGAAAGTATTTTATTAGATAGGGCAAGCTTAACAAATCCTACAAGGCGGCTTAATCTAATTGCCCTTTTACTATTAGGAATTTTTGTAATGCAAGCGGGCTTCAATTACCTTAGAGTTTTTTATCTTGCCAAAGTAGGTGAAGGGGTAGTGGCCGATTTACGTAAACACCTTTTTACCCATCTTCTAGGTTTATCTGTTGGTTTTTTTGAGAAACGCAAAACTGGTGAGATCACTTCGCGCTTAACTAGCGATATCAGCATGGTACAAGCAATTGTCTCACAATCTTTGGCACAATTTGTTAATCAACTCATAACCCTAGTTGGTGGAGTAATTTTCCTTTTTATACTTAACTTCAAACTGACACTGCTAATGCTATCTATAATGCCTGCTGTCATTTTATCAGGGGCTTATTTTGGTAGACGCCTACGTAAAATTTCTACTAAGTTTCAAGATTTTGTAGCTAGTGCCAATGCCACAGCAGAAGAAGCTATTACTGGCATTCGGGTAGTCAAGTCTTTTACTTCTGAAACCTTAGAGGTGAAGCGTTACAGCAAGGAGATTGAAGAATCTTATCAAATGGCCCTGCGCCGTGCTCGCATACGTGCTATTTTTATTCCTAGCATTATAATGGCTATGTTTGCTGGCATGAGCACAGTTCTGTGGGTAGGGGGACGTTTGGTATTAGCAGGTAGTTTGCCTGCTGGTGACTTGATTGCTTTTTTGTTACTAACAGTTTTTGTAGCTGGCTCAATAGGTACGTTTGCAGGCCTTTATAGTCAATTTCAAGAAGCACTAGGAGCCTCTAAGAGAATTTTTGAGCTTTTGGATGAACAAAATGACATGCCCAAAGCTCAAAGCCCTGAGACAATAGCTGCTGTTAATGGTGTAATAAGCTTTAAAAATGTTTCTTTTCGTTATGGCGATAGGGGGGAAGAAAATATCCTTAAAGATGTTTCCCTAGAGGCCAACACTGGCGAAGTTATAGCCTTAGTGGGGCCAAGTGGAGCAGGTAAAAGTACCCTAGTTAGCTTAGTTCCCCGTTTTTACGACCCTATAGAAGGTAGTATTCAGCTAGATAACAAAGATCTGCATAAACTCTCTTTGCAAGAATTGCGTTCACACATAGGCATAGTACCGCAAGAGACACAGCTTTTTTCTGGCACTATTTCAGAGAATATAGGTTATGGTAAAGAGGGCTCGAGTACCCAAGAAATACAAAAGGTAGCTATGGCTGCAAATGCTCATGAGTTCATACAGGGGTTCCCCGATGGGTACGATACCCTTGTGGGTGAACGAGGGATTAAACTCAGCGGTGGGCAACGTCAACGTATTGCTATTGCTAGGGCTCTTTTAAAAAATCCCAAAATCTTAATCCTTGATGAGGCAACTAGTTCTCTGGATAGTGAATCTGAAGCCTTAGTGCAGCAAGCACTAGAAGTCTTGATGAAAGGACGTACTACTTTTGTAATCGCCCACCGCCTTAGCACTGTGCGTAATGCCAAGCATATAATTGTTTTGGAAGCTGGACACATAGTACAAGAGGGTAATCATAATGACTTACTTGCCCAAGGTGGGCTTTACAAAGAGCTTTATGATAAACAGTTTGCTCGAGCCTAAAGAGTTTGAATGGATAAGCATATAGGCGTCATTTTAAAGGTAGGGTGTGCTGTGCGCACCATCAGGCATAAAAAATCCTTCTTGAACGTATAAACACTCTTGCAAGCCTAGCCCTACTTATTCTAGGTTTTAGTTCGTAGTGCTACAAAAAAATCATGCAGCAATTTGCTCGAGGCACCAGCAAGTACACCCGAATACACCTTAACTTTATGCTTCCAATTGAATTCCTGTAGGTTACTTACACCACCCAGTGCCCCTTCACGATCATTACTAGCTCCATACACTAGCTTTGATAAATGAGCTTGTAAGATAGCTCCAAAACACATAGGGCAAGGTTCTAAAGTCGTGTAGAGGGTACACCCATCTAAACGCCAGCTTTTAAGCAACTTAGCAGCCATACGCAAGACAATCATCTCTGCGTGTGCAGTAGGGTCTTGCTCTCTTTCCGTAGCATTAGTAGCCCTGGCAATAAGCTCGCCTTCTCTAACAATAGCAGCACCTACAGGTATTTCATTGAGTTGGCTGCCCAGCTTGGCTTCTTCAAGGGCTATTCTCATCCACTTAACATCATTATCTTCATAAGCTCGAGCCACACGCACATCTGTAGCCACTCCTTTAACCCATATCACCTCAGATTGTGAAGCCAGCAAGGGAATATGGTCTCTAGTTTCACGCGGAATTTTCCTGTCAATAAACAAGTCTGATAGCTTCTTAGTCCCTACGGCCAGTTTAATTCTGTCCCCAGCTTGACGATAACGCAGTTTAAGGTTAGGGAAAGTAGTTAGTTTATTAAGGTCAACTTGCTGCTCGAGCCCCAAATCATGATCTAACTCTCCTAAAGCTTGCATACTTAAGCCCTGCTTAATTTTTAGTTCTCTAGTGGCCTCTAAATAATTATTTATATCAACTATACTTAAACTACCATATTTTACAACTGCCAATTTTCCTTTGGGCAAAGATACTTGTGTAGGATGCTTATTGTTTAGGTTTTTACGAATCATTTCAATATGTCTAAAATCACTAGCAATTCCTGTAGACTCAATAAGATGTGCAATTTTATGGCGCTGCACAGCAATGTTGGCCTTTCGCAATTGCACAGTTTCTAGCCTTTTTTTATTGGTAGTAAATTTGTCAAAGTGCTCAGCTTGGGCCTGCTGCAAATCAGCAAGGTTTGCAAGTGTTTTTTTTAAGTTAGGATAGCGTGCTTCTAATTTGGGTATAATTTCGTGCCTCAGCCATGATCTAGTATAAGCAGTATCAAAATTGGTTTTATCTGTGCAGTAGTCTTGACCTAAATCTTGCAGGTAGTTTAATAAATCTTGTTTAGGAATGTTTAATAATGGCCTTAGTAAAAGTCCCCTACGTACTTTCATTCCTTTTAAGAAAGCCGTTCCTCGTAAAATTTGCATAAGCACTGTTTCAGCTTGGTCATCTAGAGTGTGCGCAGTAACGATAGCATCTGCACTTATTTTTTTTGCAACTTGCGTAAAAAAACTATAGCGTAAACGCCTAGCAGTATCTTCAAGGTTCCAACTTTTTTCTTTAGCAATTTTAGCAACTTCAGCTCGAGTACTATAATAAGGAACAGATAATTCTTTACACAAACTACTGACAAAACTAGCGTCTTCACTAGAATCTTTTCTTAAAGCATGATCAAAGTGAGCAACGCTAAGGGTATATTCACTGCCAGCAAGTAGGCGTAACAGAGCCACCGAATCACTACCTCCAGATACCGCTAGCAAAAATCTATTAGCTTTGGGGAAAAGCTCAGCAAGTATTCTTATAAAATAACTCTGTAGCTCTGTAACCTCTCTCATTTTTTATATTGCAACAGAAAAAGCTAAGGCTTCAGTTGTCCTAAGCCTTAGAAATTTTGAAAACCTCCAAATCGTAACATAATCTGTTACCTTGTCCAAGACAAAGGTGATCCAACCGTGACCCAAACCTAAACTTCTCTTAAGTCCTCAAAGATTTGCCAACCTACAGAAGGTGGTGTTGCATTTAACTTTTCTTCTAGGATTTCAGTTAACCATGGCAAAATAGCTTCAGATTCAGGAGAATCTTCTATTGTTAAAGGTTCATTGTGAGCACTTTCTAGCAAGTGCACGACTGTAAATTGAAAAATTTTTTGGGTGGCACTTAAAGTACCATCGTCAAAGAAACTAAAGGGAGGTGTTATCTCATCCCAGAGCAAGTGCAAGCTTGGTTCCATTTGCTTTGGTAGGTAATCAGCGAAGTTGATTTTCTCATCTCGAGGATGCCACAAATAGCCTTGTAAAAGCTTTAAAGCTCGCTTGCTGGACATAAGTCATTGCAATAGATTGCTAATTTCTTGCTCGAGCACCCTCTCATTAACAGGCCCTTTAAAAACATAACTTATTGATAAATCTTTATTAATAAAAAATGTTTCTGGTAAACCAAGAACAGCATAATCAATGCCAATGCGATTTTTTTCGTCAATAACATTGGGAAAACTAACCTCAAAGTTATCAAGAAATTTCTCTGCTTCCTTACGGTCCTTATCCTGGGTATTAACTCCTAAAAAAAGAATTTGGTCTTGATATTCACGCCAAGTCTTTTCTAAGAGAGGGGCTTCTTGGTAACATGGCCCACACCATGAAGCCCAAAAATTAACTAACACTGGCTTTGCTAAATCTTTACCTACACCTAAAGTTTCACCATAGTCTCCTTGATAACGCTTGAATAAGGAAGCAGCAAAAGTGGGTGCTAGTTTTATGTTGGTATCAACATCATCACGCCTATTGGGGTCTCGCAACATGCCATAGGTAAGTAAAGCAACCAGTGGAATAGTGGTGGTGGTAACTATAATTAAACGTCTCATACAAAAAAGAAACTCCTTCTTTAATACACAACATACTATGCCACAACGAAGATAGCGACACCATAGCTTTCCTGTGGCGATTTCCAATTAGAAATACCTTTGAGAAAACCTGAGAGTTATTCTATAATTTCAAGCTTACTCTCATCTAACATAACCTTGGCTGCCACTACCTTATCCCCATTGCTTAAGCGCATAATTTTCACCCCTTGAGAAGCACGTCCATAAGAGCTTATCTCACTTACATGGGTGCGAATAAGCACTCCACCCTCTGAGAGCACTAAAAGCTCCTCATCACCTTGTACACTGCTTAAGCTTACTAGTTTGCCAGTTTTCTCAGTGACCCGTAAAGTAATTACTCCTTGCCCACCCCTTGCTTGCCTAGAATACTCACTTAAAATGGTACGCTTGCCATAACCGTGCTCCGAAACAACTAAAAGCTCGGCTGTTTCTTTCTGCTCAGCATGAATAACTGCTAAACTAACTACCACATCATCTTTTTTAAGCTTTATGCCTTTGACACCTTGGGTAGCCCTTCCAATAGTTCGAGCATCATTTTCATGAAAGCGAATAGATTTTCCTTTTTGAGTGGCCAGTACAATATCTGAATCTCCTTCAGCAATACTCACAGCCACTAATTCATCACCTTCAAGTAGGTTAATAGCTACTAATCCTGAAGTGTTAATATTGCTGTAATCACGTATAGCAGTTTTCTTTACAATCCCTCTGCGAGTAGCAAAAACAAAAGAACCATTCATATCAAAGCTATTAATTGATAAGACAGTGTAGACCTGCTCTTGACTTTCTAAAGGTAAAATGTTTCTTAGGTGAGAGCCTCGAGCATTACGCTCTGCTTCTGGCAGATCATAAATTTTTTCGCGATAAACACGCCCACGATCAGTAAAAAAGAGTAAATAGTTGTGAGTACTTCCTATTAATAGTAGTGAATTAACGTCATCATCTTTTTGCTTTTGAGCTGTTGCACCACGCCCACCCCTTAATTGAGCACGATAACTAGTTAAAGGCGTGCGTTTGATATAGCCCCCACGGGTAAGCGTTACTACCATTGATTCTTCAGCAATGAGATCTTCTTTATTAATATCATTGTCAAGATCAGCAATTTGTGTGCGCCGCACATCAGCAAAATTTTTCTTTACTTCCCTAAGCTCTTTTTTAATAACTTTCCAAAGTTCTGTCTTATCACCCAAGATTTTTTCTAAACGAATAATTTCTAACTTGATTTCATTATACTCTTTAGTAATTTTCTCATGTTCTAAGCCAGTCAAACGCTGCAAACGCATGTCTAGTACGGCTTGAGCTTGTGCTTCACTCATTTCAAAGCGCTCAGTTAAACCTGCCTTGGCTTCTGGCCCATCTTTAGAGCTGCGAATAAGCGCAATCACCTCATCAAGATGGTCTAAAGCAATAAGGTAGCCCTCTAGAATATGGGCCCTTTCTTTAGCTTTACGCAGTTCGTACTCAGTACGCCGAGTCACCACTTCAGAGCGGTGTTCTAGAAAAAGCTTCATTGACTCTTGTAGAGAGAGTACCTTTGGTGATTGATTAACTATCGCTAAGTTGTTAACACTAAAGGTGCTCTGTAAAGCAGTGTATTTATAAAGCTGGTTTAAGACTAAATCGGCATTAGCTCCACGCTTTAGCTCAAAGACAATGCGCATGCCTTGCCTATCTGATTCATCACGGATATTGGCAATATCTTCGATGCGCTTATTACGCACCAAACTAGCAGCATTTTGAATCAGTGATGTTTTATTTACCTGATAAGGTATTTCTGTTACCACAATAATACTGCGGTTGTTGCGCTCCTCAAATCTAGCTTTAGCCCGAAGTTTTACACCCCCCCGACCTGTTTGGAGAGCTTGGCGGATTCCTTGCCGCCCCATAACACCACCAGTAGGAAAGTCTGGGCCTTTAACATAGTTCATGAGCCCTTCCATGTCAATTTCAGGCTCATCAATCATAGCAATAAGCCCATCAACAATCTCTCCAAGATTGTGTGGGGCTATGTTAGTAGCCATACCTACAGCAATGCCTGAGGCACCATTTACTAACATGTTTGGTACCGCAGCAGGCAGAACCTCAGGCTCAGCAGTAGTATCGTCAAAGTTGGGTTTAAAGTCTACTGTTTCTTTGTCAATATCAACCAATATAGACTCTGCTATAGCAGTCATGCGTGCTTCTGTGTATCTATAAGCTGCTGGTGGATCGCCATCTATACTGCCAAAATTGCCTTGACCATCTACTAAAATGTAGCGTACATTCCAGTTTTGGGCCATACGTACCATAGCATCATAAATAGCAGTATCACCATGAGGGTGATACTTTTTGATTACCTCACCAACTACCCCAGCACTTTTAGAATGCTTACGATTACTAGCTAAGCCTTCTTGGTGCATTGCGTAAAGAATACGGCGCTGCACAGGTTTAAGCCCGTCACGTACATCAGGCAGTGCACGGTCAACAATGACCGACATGGCATAGTTAATAAAGCTGGTTTTAATCTCATTGGTGATATTGACTGAAACAACTTGGCCTTCGTTCAAAAGAAACCTCTATCTTATTGGTTGTTGGATGTGCTGTTAGCAGGCTTGTTATTTAAACCTTTGGCTGGCTGGCCCATAAGCCCACCAACATCAAGTAGAAAATTACCCTCGGAAGGGAGCATAATGGTTTGGATGGATGGAGCAAGTTTTTGGGCAATTTCAAGCTGAATAATTTCAGGGTTTTTACGAATGGCTTCACCACGTAGAGTTAAAGCTTCAGCTTCACCTTGGGCTATAGCGATAGCTGCGTCGCGCTCACCCTCTGCAATGGTTTTGGCTCTTTGGGCAGCAATTTGAGCTTGTAATTTAAGGTTTTCCTCTATGGCTACTTGTTGTTCTGCCGTTTGTTTTTGCTCAATAGCTTCACTAACTGACCGTGGAATGCGTACATCACGCAAAAGTACTTCTATCAGAGTAATATTACCTTTTTCTAAGGAAGTCCTTAGGGCTGTAGTAACATCTAACTCCAATTCAGTTCTTTTGGTACTAATAAGATCAACAGCTTTATATTTAGCTACAGCATTTCGAATAATAGAGCGTACTTGGGGACGAATTAGGGTAAGTTGATACTCGCCATCCTTGCCAAGAGTTTGATAAATAGCCGATGCTTGATCACGAATAATTTGGTAGCGAATGGTAGCATCAATGCCTATAGATAACCCCTCTTCGGATAATGCATCAATATCGTCACTATTCTCTGCAGCAAAGGTTAAGGCTTGTTCTCGAGCGCTAAATTTTTCTACCTGCTGTAAAACAGGCAAAATTATTTGTAAACCTTCACCACGTTCTTTATCTTGAACTCCTGAAAAAATGTTAAAAACTACCCCCACTTCACCTGCACCAATAATAACAAAAGATCTTGAAACTATAGCTACCACAATACCTGCAATCACAAGCAGAACCCCTAAACTTCCAAGTCCTCCTTGCTGTCTTTGGATTCCCTGCACTAGCAGGGCAAGTCCGGCAATAACTATGGCAAAACCAATTAGTGTTAAAAGTCCCATGAAATAAACCTCCTCAGGTTATTTTTGTTTTTACTCAATCACTTCACCATCTGATTGTGAAATGTGCACTTCATGTAAAAGCATGTCTAGTCACTTCCTGCCTCATAGTAAGGAATGAGTGGCAGATCATGTTAGCTGTACGTACTTTTTCTGTTAAATTTTTTACTTCAAATCCATCCTTTTCACAGGAATAAGGCGATGGCCAAGCATGTCTACTGCCGCTTGACACTGTTCTAAGATAATGTAGCCAATCAAGGGCTCGTAATTTCCGTCTTCTGGTTCCATATCAAGAAACAAAACTTCATTGTATATCGTGCGGAACCCTTCTATCTGAATTTTCACTGGACCGCAAATCGTGCCTTCAACTGTCTTTTGAGTCGCTGTCTCTAGGGGCACTTTGGTGATTTCCTCAATATTTCCCAAGCGGTCACGCCAAGCACTTGGCAACACCATGTAAGATGCTCCCGTGTCAACCAGAGCGTCACAGCGAATTTTTGCTTCTGGATCCGTAAGATTTTCAATTCTAACTGAAGTTACTATTCGTCCCATTTGTTTTGTGTTAAGCCTGTGCTGGTTGCTCAATAGGCTTGGCTATCGGGGTTTTAGTGTCATTGTTTTGAACCTTTCTTTTGGCCTCGAGCGCTGGCAAACCACCAACTATAGCTATATTCAAAGCATCATCTAGATGATTGGTTGGATGGTACTCTAAACTACGCCTTAAATGCACAGGAATATCCCGTAAATCAGGCTCGTTCTTCTCAGGAAATAAAATGTGTTTAATACCCGCGCGCTTCGCTCCTAAAATCTTTTCTTTAAGTCCACCAATAGGCAGTACTCGACCACGCAATGTTACCTCGCCAGTCATAGCGATGTCTTTGCGTACTGGCAAGCCAGTCAAAGCACTTACTAGTGCAACAGTAATAGCAACACCAGCACTAGGGCCTTCTTTTGGAGTTCCTCCAGCAGGAACATGAACGTGCATCTCAAAACTATCAAACACGTCTTGAGCAATAGCAAGCCTTTCAGCATTACCTTTAATGTAGGTAAGAGCTGCTCTAGCAGACTCTTTCATAACATCACCAAGTTGTCCAGTAAGGACCAAACCACCTTTGCCAGGTGTTGTTGAGGCTTCAACAAAAAGAATATCTCCACCTACAGGTGTGTAGTACATGCCTGTAGCTAAACCTATCAAATCCTTCTCACTTTCGCTTTCAGGATTGTACTTCTCTGCTCCAAGATAATTTTCTAAACTTTTTTCAATAACTTTGATGCGTTTTCTATCACCTTGGGCAACCTGTCTTGCTGCTTTACGCGCAACTGTACCAATGGTACGCTCAAGATTTCGTACTCCTGCTTCACGCGTGTAAGAATTAATGATCTTTGCAAGGGCACTGTCACTAATGGTAAATTGTGTGTTCTTAAGACCATTTTCTTCAATTTGCCTATCAACTATATAACGCTTAGAAATCTCAAGTTTTTCCTGCTCTATATAGGAGTTAAACTCTATATTTTCCATCCTATCTAAAAGTGGCTCAGGGATATTTTGTACATAATTGGCCGTAGCAATGAAAAGCACTTCTGATAAATCAAAGGGTACTCCCATGTAGTGATCAACAAAGGTGCTATTTTGGGCTGGGTCTAGAACTTCTAAAAGTGCAGATGAAGGATCACCTTGATAGCTCGAGCCCAGCTTGTCAACTTCATCTAGTAAAAATACAGGATTTCTGGTGCCTGCTTGTTTTAGGCTTTGAATGATCCTTCCTGGCATAGAGCCTATGTAGGTACGGCGGTGACCACGGATATCTGACTCATCGCGAGCCCCTCCTAAAGAAATGCGTACATATTTTCGGTTTAAAGATTTAGCAATAGATTTAGCAATAGAAGTCTTACCTACCCCTGGAGGTCCCGAAAAGAGTAAGATTGGGCCTTTGTTCACCTCACTGACATCAAGCTCGCCTTCAACAGCCCTATTGTTTTTAAGTTTGCGCACTGCTAAGAACTCTAGAATTCGGTCTTTAACTTTTTCTAGACCATAGTGATCTTGGTCAAGAGTTCCACTTGCATGTTCAATATCTAATTTATCCTCACTACGAACATTCCACGGCAATTCTGTAATCCATGTAAGATAAGTGCGTATCACCGAAGCCTCAGCAGAATCTGGGTGCATTCGTGTTAGGCGATTAAGCTCTCTTTCAGCTTCAGTCATGACTACTTCATTTAGTTCTAATTGCTCGAGCCTTTCGCGAAACATTTCAATTTCATCATCAATATCTTCGTTACCTGACAACTCGCGCTGTAAAGCCTTAATTTGCTCTCGCAAAAAGTATTCACGCTGATTACGATCAATCTCCTCTTTAACCTCACGTTGCAAGCGTCTTTGCGTTTCTGCAAGCTCTAATTCAGTGTCAATAAGCACTAAGACTTTACGCACTCTTTCAGAAATAGAGGCAATTTCCAAGATAGCTTGCTTATCCTCCAACTTAAAATCAAGATGGTAGGCAATATAGTCTGCAAACTGTCCGGGGTTATCTAAATTCATTATAAAATTAGCTACTTCATTGTGAACGTGATAAGCAGACTCAATCAAACTAGCAAATTTTTCCTTTAATTCCCTAAAAGAGGCTTCCAAGATTACTTTGTTGCCTTGGTTAGTGTGGAAAGGGGCAAGGTTAGCGTATAAAACACCTTCTTCTTCATCTTGTAAGTAGTTTCTTATGTGGACTCGAGTAAAAGCTTGCACCAACATTTGAATGCTACCATCAGAGTTTTTTTTCATACGCAAAATATTGCAAGCTGCCCCTACCTTAAAAAGATCGTTTTGTGAAGGATTTTCAACCTCACGGTCTTTTTGACTAACTATTACAATAACCTTGTTTTGATCTAGTGCCTCATTAATAGCACGGATAGAAATAGGTCTACCAGCATCAATAGGCATAACCATAGTAGGATAAAGCACAGAACCACGCACGGGACACACAGGGATAGCTCTACTGTAAATATCATCAATTTTTGACATTAAATTTTCCCCCAATCTAAAAAACTACTAATTTCCTCAAGTCCATTATTCATACTTACACTCTAACATTTCTAAGTAGCTTAGTTCTTCTCACAATATAAATTTGTCCAATCTTCATAAGCACTTCCATAAAATCTTAGCATAGTACTATCAAATTTAATACTATATAAAATAGCAGATTGCAAGTTGCATTACATTAAAAGATCTTCAGTTGCCAAACTTTGAAATATCTCAAAGACCTTCAAAATTTTTCCAAATAATCAAATCCTTTCCCACCAAAAAGTAAAGAGAAGCCCTCTCAGAAACGGTTCTTGCAAGATTAGTAAAATTGGGTTGATGAAAGCATTGCACACAAGTTTAAATACAGGTTAAAATATATAATTACTAGTTAACAGTTGTTTGTCCTTACAAACACTGGTAAATTAATCATATAGTTAAGAATTAGCTGTATGTTTATTTTAAAAGTATATTCAAACACATGAGGTAAGGTTTATTATGACATCATATTTTGTAAAACTACTCTCATCACTACCACCAGAAAAGATTTCAACTACTACAGAGAAGATTGTAAAAAACCTTGCAGTCAACCCCTTAAAAGTTGAAAGTTTACTAGGTAAGGGCGAAGGAGGGGTTGTCAAAGCTAGCTCTTTGGCAAAAGCAGTGAAGATAGCCTATGTTTTTCGTAAAGCAGGCGTACTAGTTGAAGTTGTATCACAAGAAAAACCTATGCCTTCTATTACTTTAACTTCAGTACCAGTAACAGTACAAAAATCAGTCCCTCTGCCTCCTTTATACCAAACATCAGGCTTTCTCTCGAATAAAGTACAGCGCCCATTTTGGCGCAGCATACCGGGTTTTCGCTCTGGCACCACACTAAGTGGAAATGTGTTGACCTTATTAGTCTATTTGTTGCTTATCGTACCGCTGCTAGCTAGCTCTATGGGCTTTCCAACCAAGCCCATTTCTAAAGAAGCTGTTTCTGAAAAAGTTTTTGCCAGTAGCAATATACAACTTAGGACCGTAGCAACACCAGTAGATAGACCAGCAATGCTCGAGCTGCCTCAGCTCAGTGCTTTAAAAAGTCCTGATGCTAAAGGTATTAGTAGTGCACAGGCTATTCACGAGCTTGAGGACTTTTTCCATATAGAAACTTCTGATTTAAGGGACGGAACGCCTAGGCTTCTTGGTACTGGTAATAATAGCGTATCATTCTTTGAGCTTATTGGAGATCAAGAAAACCTTAAAACAGCAACTATGTTTATAGAAGCAAGTACAGATAATAGAGAACTAAATACTCAAAACTTCTTACTTATGCTCCTTTTTACCAAGAACTTGACTCCAGAGTGGCAAGAGGGTCAACAATGGCTAACTGACAGCATTCCCCAACTTTTAACAGCTCCTGAGAATAAGATTAGTACAGTTGTTGGCAGTAAAGTAATTGATCTAACAGCTATACCAGAAACAGCCATTGTCTCTTTGTCATTTAGTTTTTTACAATAACATTTACATGCGAAGGCAACAAAACAGTAAAAACTGTCCCTTCGCCAAGCTTAGAACCAACTGATATGCTGCCTTGGTGTTGATTTACAATCCACTGAACTATAGCAAGCCCTAATCCACTACCATTGCCTCGAGTAGAACGCGCACCATCAACCCGGTAAAAACGCTCAAATAGATGAGGAATAGCTTTTTCTGGAATACCAGGACCATTATCTAACACTTCTAGGCATACCATATTACCTGATGGATTGTTTTTTGTTATTGATAAAGCAATACAGGTTGCACCTGCATTTAAAGCATTCTGCACTAGATTAAGTACTACCTGTTTCATGCGGTTAGAGTCACCAAAAATTTCTATTAAAGGTTCAAAAGTAGAGATAGTAATTTCTGCGCTACTGTCTACTGGTAGAATTTCCCTATTAACATCTTCTAGTACATCAACTAAATTAAAAGGAGTCTTAGAAACCTCAAAACCAGCATCAGCTCTTGCTAGTTCCAAAAGATCATTTACCATCCTACCCATACGATCAGCTTCGTCACTAATAACTTTTAATGACTCTAACTGCCGTTCATTGGGCTTAGTACGTCTAATTAAATAGTTAGCATGGCCTGCAATAGCAGTAACAGGAGTACGCAACTCATGTGAGGCATCAGCAGTAAATCTACGCTGAGTTTCAAAAGACTCTTGCAAGCGTTCTAACATGAGGTTGATAGTTAAAGCAAGCTTGCTCAATTCATCACGGGTTTTAGGTACAGGTACACGCTGAGATAGGTCTTTAGAAGTAACAAGCTCTGCAGCCTTGGTTATACGTCTAACAGGGGAAAGTACTTGAGCTGAAAGTAGCCAAACACCAAGTACGAAGACTAAAAAAGCTATGACAATAGTTTCCCACAAATTCCTCTTGAGTTGCTGAAGTGTTGCTTGTACACTACTAGCAGGCACTCCCGCCAAAAAAATAGCAGGGTGCTCTACACCAAATGTTTCAAGCCAACCAGCAACTATCATGACCAATAAAGTCTCACCATTATTGAGTAAGACTTTTGTAGAGACAATGTCATTTTCGAACAGAACCTCATAGTCATGGGGACTGAGAAGTTGAAAGATTTTATCCTCCGTAGGGTTTGGTCGCCTTTGGTTAGGACCTATAGGTAATGATACTTTGAAGCCATTTTTAAAATCACTAGGGCTTTCCAAAGATAAAATACCTTCTGGATAAACTACAGCCTCAAAGTAAGTATCTCCAGGCAAACGTCTTAGTGCTGTGAGCGCATCACCCTGGGCTAAATCATTGAGTGATTGACGGCTTTGTTCTTCTAATGAATTTAATAAAGACCTTTCTGTTAACTTATAAACCACCACTGCTACAGTGCTTAGCACTAACACTAAAAATAAACCATAAAAGAGCGAGAGGCGGAATTTTAATGACATATCAGTATTCTAGGACAACAAACTTAGAGGTTAATTATGTTCTTATCAGTATTGTGGTGTAGTATATTTGATCTTTGATAGATAAAAATTTCAACGGGTAAGAACTTATTAAGAAATAACTTACTCATTTAATAAAAAATCACCTTCTGAGCCATGTCTTAGGTAATTTGTGTGAGTAACCCAGTTTATCAACGATTTCTAATTAATGATAATCTTAGCTATGTCCAAGTACCTTCACCTTTTTATTCTTACACTTATCCTAAGTGCCTGTTCTAACATTACAGTAAATGATAAAAGGATTACAGTACAAGTTGACTTACTGCTCTTAGTAGATGAAAACAGACGTTTGGGTGAGTTTGTCTTTGCAGGTGCTAGCAAAGTAACAGTAGTCTTGCCTAATGAAAATGGATATCCCAGCAATCAGTTAGGTATACCAGCTGCAGCATTTAAGGTTGCTGAAAACATAAACATTTTAAATATAAGTGGTAATTTAGATTTAATTCCCTCACAAGCAACTACTAATGCAACAGCTAAAGTAAACTTTTATCTAGTTCAGGCTGGTCAAAAACCTCTTTCTGGAACACCATTAACGAAGTCTTTATCGCTTGCTAAAGGACAAGTTTTCAGTTTTGGCATAGAAGATATTAAAAATAATGAGCAAATGCTAGCAGCATTAAAGGCCGGAAATTTTGTTATTGCTATAGCCATCACTCTTGAAGTAGGGAAGTTAACCTTAGATACTGTAATGTACGAACTTACAGCTTTGAAACTAATGCTTCAAATTAACTAAATAATGTTTGCTGACTTAAAAATCAGTTTTTACTAAACGCTTTCTGAGGCTTTAAAAATAACCTTAATGTTTCTGTAAAAGCATCTTCTATTGAGTAACCTCTTACCTTTTGAAGATAATAAAGTCTTACAGCTTCTTCTAAAGGTAACTTTGAGTAATTTTTAAACCTCTCAATAACTTCATAATCAGTTTCTGGCAAATGTTCATACTTTAGGGCTTTGCCATATAGTTGAGTTTTGAGCACTTTCTCTAAGTCCTGTAAATAAATAGGCTTGACTAAGAAATCGCAGACTCCAAGGTCCATAGCTGCTTTAGTATTTTCTACACTTCCATAAGCTGAAATTACTACAGCTTTTATTCCCTTATTAATTACTTTTAATTCCTTTAATAATGTTAAGCCATTCATTCTAGGCATATTAAGATCAGTCAATACTATGTCAAATGAGTGTTCAGACTGAAATTCTCCTAAGGCTTCAATACCGTTTGAGGCAAAGGTAAAGCTATACCTCTCCTCTTCTATTTCTTTTCTAAATCTTTGCTGAATGATATATTCTACAAGTTGCTCATCATCAACTACTAAGATGTTTTTGGTGGGCATAAAATCACCTCCTACTCAATTTGAGCACCTTAAGCACTTTTGTTAACGCATCTGGCATCTTAATTAGATAATACATCATTATAGTTAATTGAATTCTTACTCTTAGCTAGATAAATTTTAAAAATGATCGAAAATGGCTTTCTCAAGCCCACTTTAATGTTAACCTAAATAATATGTTCATACCTTGGTCCCTACCAGCAGGAAGCTTTTTTGCCTTAGGCATTATCCTTGCTAGATTTGACGTGCCGTGGTGGTCAAGTATTTTATGGGTATTTTGCTTTAGTCTCCCCCTGCTTAGGTTTAAACATCTGCACCTCATTGCCTTACTTAGCTTGCTAATTCCCCTAGGATTTTGTAGGTATGTGTACTGGCAAAACCAAATAAATCCTCTAAAAGATAAGGTAGATCAAGAAATCACTCTTTCAGGGAAGAGCGATGGGCGTCACTT
Source organism: Trueperaceae bacterium (assembly GCA_965224855.1). Lineage (GTDB taxonomy): Bacteria > Deinococcota > Deinococci > Deinococcales > Trueperaceae > CBDCVN01. Next base: position 781,479 of record CBDDAI010000002.1, read on the forward strand.
GTATATTGATAATCCTAAAGCCAAGATAGTACTCTCTCCGTTTGATAAGGTAGGGGCAGGAGAAGTCACCCTCAAAGGGTGGCTTATTACTCCTGCTGGCAAGCGTAACCCTGGTAGTTTTGATTACAAGGGCTACCTAAGGCGACGTAATATTTACACTCAACTACTAATAACAGAAATTATAAGCTACAAACCCACAATAACTTTTAAAGAGCGTCTGCGACGGGGGGTAGTGGTAGGCTTAGGTGAGCGTAGCACTGCCCTAATGCAAGCCATGACTTTAGGTATTCGTGATAATTTAGGTGATTTACGTGAGATCTTTGCAGCTTCAGGGCTAGCACATATTTTAGCCCTTTCAGGATTACATGTGGGTATTCTCATAACTGCCTTAAGTTTTGCTTTTATGCCACTAGGGCGCTTGCGTTACCCTTTGCTTATCTTCCTTGTTTTGGGCTTTATGTTTTTAGTAGGAGCTACTCCTAGTGTAGTTCGTGCTAGCTTAATGGTTACTGCTGCGTTACTGTCACTTTGGGCTGGTAGCGGGCGCATTGAGGCTTGGCCTGCTCTTTTCCTAGCAGGTTTTCTTACTTTACTTTGGAACCCCTCTCTCCTTTTTGATTTATCCTTTCAACTTTCTTACCTTGCCGTAGCAGGTATTTTATTGCTAGTTAACCCTCTCACGCAATTTTTTTTTGGTAATAAGGTGCTCGAGCTAAAATGGTGGCACTGGAAAAACTTCGCAGTTATTAGCATGATTGTGAGTACCTCAGCACAGGCTCTTAGCCTACCTTTAGTGTTAAGTAATTTTGGTAGTTTGCCACTCTTTAGCCCTTTAGTAAATATCTTTGCTATCCCAATTGCTACTTTGTTAGTACCCTTAGGGTTTGTAGCTGCTATTTTGGGTTTAATTAGTCTGAGCCTAGCTAAGCTCATCAACCTTTTTACCGTCTTCTTTGCTTACTTATTAATACGCATAGCAGATTTAGGTGCAAGTTTGCCAAGTCTTTCTTGGGGGGAAATCTCTCCTATAGGTTATGCTTTTTATGGTGTCGGAATAATTGCTATTATTCTTTGGGTAAATCACCTCCTCACTTCTTGGCGCACTTTGTTAATAATTTGTGTGTCTATACTTTGTTCTATGGTTAGCAATACTGAAACGCGCCCACCTGAATTGGTTTATTTAGATGTTGGGCAAGGTGACAGTGCTTTAGTCCGCTTGCCCAATAGAATTGAAATCTTAATAGATGGTGGAGGAAGTCCTTTTTCAAAGTTTGATGTTGGGGCAAGAACAGTGGTGCCAGCACTGAGGGCTTTAGGAGTAGACGAGCTGGAGGTAGTTATTGCTAGCCACCCTGATACTGACCATATAGAGGGGTTAGTAAGTGTTTTAGAGCTAATGTCTGTACAGAAACTTATAATCGGCATTCCTAAAGAGGGAAAACCTCTTTTTGATAGTCTAGTAGCAGCAGCTAAAAATAACCATGTGCCAGTTCTACAAGTAAGACGTGGTGAAAGCTTGCACATTAAAGGAGCTAGATTGGATTTTTTAAACCCACCGCATCATCCTTATGAAACAGATAATGATAATTCTGTTGCTTTTGTACTCACTATTTATGGCAAACCAAGCACCAAGGCACTCTTTCTGGGAGACTCATCAATAGAGGTAGAAAGAGACTTAGCTTTTCCTGAAATAGATATTCTTATGGCAGGACACCATGGCTCTCCACATTCTACTTCTGAAGAGCTGTTGCTAGCAACACAACCCGAAACAGCCATCCTCTCATATGGGCGCAATAACTATGGCCATCCTAGTCCTGAAGTGATAGCAAAATTAAAAGCTCATGGTGTAGACATTTTGTCCACCCATGAGCATGGGGCAGTGCGTATACCGCTTAAGCCTTAGTAAGGCTAGTTGCCCACTGTCTATATTGCTTAGGAGTTACCCCTAAAATACGTTTGAAGCAACGATTTAAATGACTTTGATCAAAGAAACCTGCCTCGAGTGCTACCTGAGCAATAGGTTTACAGCTAAGCAGTGCCTTCTTTGCTTCTTGAATACGTACCTGCATCTGATAAGCATGAGGTGGTAAACCCACTGCCTTACGAAAAGTGCGAATAAGATAGTTGGCACTTAAACCCACCATGCCAGCAAGTTCACTAACTGAAATGTTCTCCCCATAGTGCTCGCGCAAATAATCTTTAACAGCCTTAATAGTTAAGCGTTCCTTACCTTGTGCTCTGACCTTATCAGGTTTGTAAGTGGTAACTTCCACTAAATTTTCCAAGAAACATAAAACTTCACCTTCTCGCACTTTCTGAGAATTATCCTTCAGAAAATAGTCAAACGTTTCACGAAAATTCCTAATCAGCTCAGGATGCTTGAAAATCTCTTTAGCAAATAAAGTGCCTTCAGCTAATACACGCTGCATTAGCTTCTTATCTATATACATAACTTTATATTTCCAGCTGTGCCCTTTGAGTGCCCAACCAGCATGAACTTCTTCAGGATTGATCAGTATTATATGCTCACTATCTGCTTTAAGCATCTTCCCTTGGCAATAAACTTCTCCTATACCTTCTTCTGTTACACAGATAGTGTAGTTATCGTGTATATGCTTAGGGAATTTACGTTCATAGATAAGAGCATCAAAAAGATCAAGTCCTTCAAGATCTTTAGGACGCCAGAGATGAGTATATTCAGAGTTTTTATTCATAGTAAAACCTAGCCCATTTTTTAGTTTATCATAATTTTTACGCTATGGTAAAATGTTTGCTGTACACAGTATTCACAATACTAGCAAAGCACATTCTACTAATTAATTATAACGTCTATGTACAGTAAGGGCTTTCTTATAGTATGCAATAAGCTTTTCAGTACTAGCCCGCCATCCCCATACCTCCATATCCTTTCTAGCTTGATTACCAAATTGCTGACGCATCTTTTGGTTAAGCAGTAGCCCTTTCAAATATTCACTAAATTCCCCTAAATTTCCTATTGTAAACATATAACCATTTCTGTTATGAGAGATCACATCAGGTACGCCTCCTGCCCTTGCACCTACTACTGGGATACCTGATGCCATAGCCTCCATAGCTACAAAACCTAGAGTTTCAGTATCTGAAGGAAAGGCAAGAACATCAGCGCTGGCATAGGCCCTAGCAAGATCCTCTCCCGTCATATACCCCATAAAAGTAGTATTAGTACCCATAAGTCGCTTTCTTAAATAGTTTTCAGCAGGCCCAGAGCCAACAATAGCTAAGTGAGCCCTCTCAATTTGTGAGATAGGGGCATATAACCAATCAATTCGTTTCTCAAAAGATACTCGTCCCACATAAAGCATTAGTGGGCGCTCAGGATTACCATCAGTTAGCCTAGAGCGCATAGCTTGCGAGTACCTTTTAGGACTGAAAAGTTCAGTATCTACTGCCTTGGGCCAAAGTCTTACACGCTTTATGCCCAGTCCTTTAGCTGAACTCACCATTGGTACACTAGTACAAAGATTTACATGGGCTTGATTATGTACATCTCGCAAAAAGGTTTTGGATAAAGAGCTTAGAAAGGATAGTTTAAGGTGCTTAGCATACTGAGTGACATCGGTATGATAGCTAGCAAGCAGTGGTAAATTTTGCTGTTTGGCAATGGCTGTCCCCCATAAACCCAAAACCACTGGGTTAACTACATGAACAATATCAGGTTTAAACTGCTTGAGTTCTCTAATTAAACGTAGCCTTGGCATACCTAAAAAAAGCTCGGGATACCATGGCTTGAAAGGTATTCCGGGTACACGCACTACTTTGTAGCCTTGGTAGCTTTCTGGTGGGCGGTGTGGGGCGAAAAGAAGAGCTTTGTGGCCTAGGCTGTTTAGTTGCTCGAGTGTCTGAGTAAGTCGAGTAACAACACCATCTATCTTAGGTAAAAATACCTCTGTGAAATAAGCAATACGCAAAAGAAATTAAGGTAACCCTTCATATAAGGTAGTAACCTTACGCTTAAGTTCTCTAACTTTACGCTTGTAAAGACGGCGGCGATAACTGCGTGCCCCTGCTTTCCACTCTCCTGATTTAAAAAGAGAGCGCATTACAATAAAGGCAATAAAGAATGGATGAAGTACTGCCCAACGTAAAGTATTAAAGCCCCAAAGATCACGTCTATCTAGTTGTCCAGTGCCTATATACATACCCAACATTTGTACAAAAAGCTGTGCTACCCAGATGTCAAATACCCAAGGGGCAAGCTTAGGAAAGAAAGGAGTGAGTAAAATACCTAGGGATAGAAGCACGCTTTGAAATCCTAGGCAGGCAATACTAGCAAGAAAGGCAGGGTGATAGTGTATAGTATGGTGATAACGACTTACCCAACGGCGACGCTGTTTGAGAAAGGCTCTAAGATTGGGCATAGATTGGGTCTTTACTCTAGTGTTAGGAGCACTAGCGAAAACAATACGCATATTTGGTAATTTGCCCATACGTTGAGTAAGCAAATCTTCATCACCACTAGGGGCTCTTCCAATAGAACCAAAACCACCAATAGCTTCAAAGGCACTACGCCTATAACCTTGATTATTGGCACTGCTAGCAAATTTCCAGCCAAAGTGCGTAAGACTACGTGAAACCAGCATTAAGCTAAACCAATCAGTAATTTCAAATTTTTCAACAAAGTTGTTTTTCTTTGGGGCTGCTTCAACGTAACCCACTACCATAGCTACATCACTTTCAAAGTGAGAGACCATATCTGATACCCAGTATTCAGAGTATTGACAATCAGAGTCACTAGTTAGGATAATTTCGCCCTTTGAGTTTTGAATTCCTATATTAACAGCATTTACCTTAGGAGCTAAGCGTTTACTAGGTTTGATAACATTGACAAGCTTAAAACGACTATCTTTATTAACAAAGGACTTAATAATTTCCTCTGTTTTATCTTCTGAACGATCATTAACAATAACAAACTCTAATACTCCTGCATACTTTTGCTTAGAAAGTGACTCTAGTGTTGCTGGCAGATCTTTCTCTTCATTATGTGAGGGAATAACTACACTAACTGAGGGTGTTTCTTCATTAAAAGGGCGTTTGCGGGCTTTAAGCATACCTACTAAAACCATGCCTATAAGCCCTATATAGGGAATTGTTAGAGCATAAAGGGGAATGACAAACCAAGCCATTTTTCACTTCCTTACTTAAATTTAGCCATTAAAGCATCATAGATATATACTCTTAACGGATTAATTTTGAACCTAAAGATACTAAGTTTCTCCAAAAAACTTAGTATCTGGACAACCCTTAGCAAAAGTATAATGTTCACAAAAATGTTCAATTTCAATTCTAACCTATTTCAGTATACTAATTTAATGCTACCTCATAGTTCATTGAATACTAGCATAATGAGAAGATTACGATAGTGTATAGGAAACTATTATTGATTAGGGCCTTAACATTTTGTCTTGAGACAGGCTTACTACTTTGAACCTCATGCTTAACTTTTAGGCAAATACTTTTCCCAAATAGGATCAATAGTGGGCAAAATACCATAGGCTGAACTAAACATGAATCTAGGAGCAAAGGGTTTACGCATAATGATCATTCCTGCTTCTTCAGGAGTGCGGTCGCGTTTTCTAGCATTGCACTTCTGGCAACAAGCCACAACATTTTCCCAACGAGTTCTTCCGCCTCTACTGCGTGGTAATATATGATCAAGTGTTAACTCGTTAGAGCGCTTACCACAGTACTGGCAGGTGTGACTATCTCGTCTAAAAACATTTTTGCGATTGAAAGATACCCTATATCTAAAAGGACGCCTAACAAACTTTTTAAGTCGAACAACGCTTGGGACAGGAAAAATTTGACTAGGGGAACGCAACACTTTATCACTATCTTCTACTCGCTCAGCTATTTCGTGCATAAGAAGACTAACAGCACGCTTTACAGAGCACACATGCAAAGGTTCATAGCTAGTATTTAGAATTAGCACACGTCCAGCATTGATATTGGTTAGTGGGGTTAGCTCGAGCTCTTCATCATAAGCAAAAAGATCAAGGGGTTTAAAATTACTCACAACACTTCCTAGGTTTACCATTACAGCACAATGTCATTAGTTTGTAAAAGTTCAATTAATTTAAAGAATTTTGAGCTACTAAGTACTCTCCTATTTGCACTGCATTTAAAGCTGCTCCTTTACGTATTTGGTCACCTGAAACGAAAAAAGCAAGGGCACCTTTTTTGCTTATGTCTTCACGGATACGCCCTACTAGAACATCATCTTCACCACTAACACTTATGGGCATAGGAAATGTGTTGTTTTTAAAATCATCTACAACTCTTATACCCTTAGCTTGGCAAAGTGTGGCTCGAGCCTCTTCTATAGTAACTGGCCTAGCAAATTCAGCATGAATAGCCTCGCTGTGAGCACGGAAAACAGGAACTCGGATGCAAGTAGCACTAATCATCAAGTTATTATCGTGAAGCATTTTGCGTGACTCTAAAAGCAGCTTGCGCTCTTCAAAATTGTAACCATCTTCACCTATCTCACTATCATGACTAAAGAGATTAAAAGCAATAGGATGTCTAAAGTTGTTAGTGAGTAAAGGCTTATTTTCTAAAGAAGCCTTGCTTTGCTCAGCAAGCTCGCTAATACCTGCTTTACCTGCTCCAGAAACAGCTTGGTAAGTGGCAATTGTAGCACGCTTTAAGGTAAAAATTTTATGTAAAGGTGCTAAAGCCATAAGCGCAATTATAGTGGAGCAATTCGGATTAGCAATTATCCCTTGATGATTTAAGGCATCTTCGCCATTTACTTCAGGAATAACTAAGGGTACACTTTGCTCCATCCGCCAAGCACTACTATTGTCTATAACCACTGCACCATTAGTTGTCCAAGACCAAGCCTTATCCTTAGAAATCTTGCTGCCAGCTGATACAAATGCAATATCAGCTTCCAAATCCTCTTCAGGGGTTGTTTTAACAGTATAAACTTTACCAGCGAAAGAAAGTTCTTTTCCTGCTGAACGCTCTGATGCATAAAGTTTAAGTTCTGTTATAGGAAACTCACGTTCAGCTAATAGAGCTAGCAGCTCTTGCCCTACAGCCCCAGTAGCTCCAACAATAGCAACATGCACAATAAAACTCCTATCAGTAAGTCATTTTAAATAGACTAAACATACAATGTAGCATTAGGCATAAATTTCTAAAAAATCACCTTAGTATTAGTTAGCTAATACTTATCTAAGGTGTGTAAAAATATTCGCGCTAATCTTAAGGTTGCGCGAGCCTGAGTATAATATAGCACGCTTACACTATTAGGTAACCCTTAATATAGGCTGTTACCTGAAGTAAGGTATGGAAATTGTGAAAACTGTTGATAAGTTTCGTGAGGTAGTAAAAGTTTTAGGTCCTTTGGGCAAAGACCTTAAGCAATTCTTGCCAGATATCAAAGTTCTCGAGCAAGAACTTAACTTGAGTCAGCGCCGTCTCGGAGCACTGAATACTCTTAATCAATTAACTCCTATTATTGCTCACATAGAATCCCAAGAAGATGTTGATAAAGTACTAGCGCAGCTTTTAAGTGAAGCTATTAAGCTCAGCTGCGCTGATCGAGGACTAATTGTGCTAATTGATAAAGGAGCTGAAGATAATTTTATGATTCATGCTTCAGTGGGCATGAAAACAAATGGGAGTGATGATGTCAGCTTTTCTCGCTCGCTTATTAAGCAAATTTTAGAACTTGGCGAGGGTGTCATTACTACTAACATACAAAATGATGAACGCTTTATACCAGGAAAAAGCCTATTAGCTACGAATATTCGTAGTGTCATGGCCACACCAATAAGAAATCAAAATGAGACTATTGGGGCAATTTATGTGGACAGTCAACTTTCTACTAATATATTTAATGAAGATGACTTAGAAACCTTTAGTGCCTTCGCTAATCAAACAGCTATGGCACTTTCTTTAGCTACTTCACTTAAGGCACAGCGTGAACTTTATATGCAGTCTATTCTAGCCTTGGTACATGCAGTAGAAGCTGCAGATGCCTACACTGCTGGTCATTCACGACGTGTCGGCTATTATGCTAGAGGTATAGCTAAAGAATTGAACCTTTCTGATCAAGAAATAGAACTATTGCTTTTTGCAGGTTATTTGCACGATGTTGGTAAGATAGCAGTGCAAGCTAATGTTAACAAAAAGGGGGCTCTAACTGATGAGGAGTGGCAAGAGATGCGCAAGCACCCTCTTTATGGTGAGAGGATTTTACGCAACTCACCTGCCTTGGCTGAGATTTTGCCAGCAGTGCGCAGTCACCACGAACGTTGGGATGGCAAAGGCTATCCTGATGGTTTAATTGCTGAAGCAATTCATCCCTATGCTCGCATAATGGCGGTAGCAGATAGCTTTGATGCTATGACTACTAATCGTACTTATCGTGAAGCCTACAGTTTGGATTATGCTCTATCAGAAATTGAAGAAAACATTGATAAAATGTATGAGCACGCAACTGCTGAAGCTTTTTTACAAGCTTTTAGAAAAGGCAATTTAAAACTTGCTGATAAAACTCATGCAGATCAAGCCATTGCCCAGTTGATGAATATTTAAACTATTTTTAATGAAGCAAAAAAAACAAGTCAAGCGTATTGTAGTGAAAGTGGGCACCAGTAGCTTAACTGATGATTCTGGGCGAATTTATCAACCTAATATGTGGGCAATTGCTCGAGCAATTAGTGTTATGCAACAAAGCCTTAGTGTCAAGGTAACCCTAGTTTCTTCTGGTGCAGGAGCTGTAGGCCGTGAGCGCTTAGGGTTAAATTTACCTTTAACTATGCCTGAACAACAAGCTGCTGCTGCTGTAGGGCAATCACTACTTATGCTTGATTGGGCAAGGGCCTTCGCCCCTTTGCCTGTAGCACAATTACTGTTAACATCAGCAGACATTCAAGATAGACAGCGTTATGTAAATGCTAAAAACGCTCTTGATGCCAGCTTAAAACTTAATATAATTCCTATTATTAACGAAAATGATAGTGTCACTACTACAGAAATTAAATTTGGTGATAATGATACCCTTTCAGCTTGGACAGCATATTTAGCAAATGCTGAAATGCTTATCATTCTCACTGATGTAGACGGGCTTTATACTGCTGACCCACACATTAATCCTGATGCACAACGTATAGAAAAAGTTACTGACTTTAATGAGGTTATGCACCTAGCAGGCCAAGCAGGTACAAGGCGCGGTACGGGGGGAATGGTGACAAAACTTGGAGCAGCAAAAATAGCTGGTGAAGCTGGCATAGACACCATTATAATTGGTGGTGGTAAGGGACTAGAATCTTTAGTTAGAACTGGGCTTGATGCTAAGAATTTAGGAACACACTTTATTGCAAAAGCACAACAATCTGCTCGTAAAGCTTGGATAGTACAGCAGTCTAGCAAGGGGGAAATTCATATTGATAAAGGAGCTGCTGAGGCTTTAGGAAAGGGGCGCAGTCTTTTGCCAAGCGGTATTATCAAAATCTCAGGGGAATTTAAGTTTGGTGATGCTGTCTCTATTGTGGCTAATGCTCAGGTGATAGCTCGAGGTTTAAGCAACTACTCTAGTAATGCCCTTAATAAAATTAGAGGATTACGCACATCAGAGATTATAAAAGTATTAGGCTATAAAGATTATGATGAGGCTATTCATAGAGATAACCTTGCTTTTATGGGCTGTAGTAAATACTCGTGAGCCTTTGACATTCACTCCTAGGCTCTGCCTAGAACGAAATACTCAGACGCTCTGCGTCTAGTAGATTAACAAAATAAAGAATGCAGGGTTAGAGAGTATATCCAATTTCTTTCACATTTTTGAGCGAGTCAAGAGACGCAATGTTACAATTAGAAGATTATGTCTCTTTTAGAAAGAGTAAGTAGTTCAGCTGACGTAAAAAACCTAACCAAAGAAGAATTACATAGTCTAGCTGAGGAGTTACGTAAGGAAATTATTCGGGCCTGTTCCATAGGTGGGGGGCACCTAGCTTCAAGCTTAGGGACAGTAGAGCTTACTGTTGCTCTGCATTCACTTTTTGATAGTCAAGTAGATCGTCTAATTTGGGATGTGGGGCACCAAACTTATGGACACAAGATTATTACTGGTCGAAGAAATAAGATTGATAGCATACGTAAGCCCGGTGGCTTGGCAGGCTTTGCTTGCTCGAGTGAATCACCTGATGATGCTTTAACTGTTGGACACGCTAGTACCAGTCTAGCGGCAGCACTTGGCATGACTTTAGCACGTGACACTAGGGGGGATGACTATAAAATAATAGCTATTATAGGTGATGGTGCTTTGACTGGTGGTATGGCACTAGCAGCCCTAAACCAGATAGGACACTTAAGGTCTAAGATACTAATAATTCTAAATGATAATGAAATGTCTATTAGTGAAAATGTAGGTGCTATAAACCACTATATGAATACTTTGCAGGTTCAGTCATGGTTTCAAAAAGTTGAAAAGACGGGGCGTAAACGCTTGTGGCAGCCCTTGGCTGAATTTGGAAGCCGTGCTAAACAGGCTTTCCGTCGTTTTATGGATCCTGCCAGTGCTAATCCTTTTCATGCTATGGGATTACGCTATGTAGGACCTGTTGATGGGCACAACATAGATCAACTTCGCTATTATCTTAAACAAATAAGCAAATTAGAAGGCCCAACAATGCTACACATAGTCACCAAAAAGGGCAAGGGTTACAAAATAGCAGAGTCTGATCCTATTTATTGGCATGGACCACCTAAGTTTAATGTTAAAAAACCAGTTAAAGTGGGTAAAGGCTACACATGGTCAAATGCTTTTGGGGAAGCAGTTACACAGCTTGCCCAGAGTGATGATCGTATTTGGGTTATTACCCCTGCTATGCGTGAAGGTAGTGGTCTGGTTCAATATAGCAAAGAACACCCTAAACGCTATATAGATGTAGGTATTGCTGAAGATGTGGCTGTTACTACAGCCGCAGGATTAGCACTGCGTGGTGAAAAACCTATTGTGGCAATTTATAGCACCTTCTTACAACGCGCTTATGACCAAGTCATTCATGATATTTGTTTAGAAAATCTAGCAGTGATTTTTGCCATTGATCGTGCTGGACTAGTTGGAGGAGATGGGGCCACTCATCAAGGTATATACGACCTTAGCTATTTACGTGCAGTTCCTAATATGTCTATAGCAATGCCTAAGGACGCCAAGGAACAACGCAGCATGCTTAAAAAAGCCTTAGAACTAGGTGGGCCCAAGGCTATTCGCTGGCCTAGAGGCAAACTAGAAGCTGCTCCAGAGGCTAAAGTAGAGCAATGGGAAGACATAATATGGGGCAAATGGGAAGTTCTTAAAGAAGGTAGTGAAGTTTTCATACTTGCTCTTGGCCCTACTGTTCACTATGCCTTAGAAGCAGCTAGTGACTTTTCTCAGGTTGGTGTGGTTAATGCTCGCTTTATTAAGCCTTTAGATAAAGAAATGCTTTTAAGCTTAGGTTCAAACTCAAGAGCAATAATTACTTGCGAAGATCATCTATTGATGGGAGGTCTAGGTTCTGCTGTTTGTGAGGTTTTAAAAGAGCACAATGTAAACATTCCGCTTTACAGGCTTGGCATAGCTGATATATATATTCCACACGGTAATCCCAAAGAACAACATGAAGAATTAGGATATGGTGTCTCAGGCATTAGAAACACATTGGTCAAATTAGGTTTCTTGCCTAAAGCCCTTTTGAAAGAGGAAAAAGTAATCAGCTACCAGCCACTTAATCCTTCCAACCCTCGGTGAGTTGATAGTGGATGAGGGCGCTATACTCAACATTGTTATCCATAGAGGTACTAGCATATTTGACATCCACAATTACTACGTCTGTTTTCAAACTCTGCAAAAATTGGTTAAGACGTTCTTCAAATAAGTAAATATCATTAGCAGCTATAATTTTAAACTTTGATTCCATCAGCTTTCTTTACTATATGATGTTTTCAAAAGTAATGCAATAGAATTCCTGTTTATTTTCAGGCTGCTTGATTATAACAAATAATACATGCAGTTATTATTACTTGATACATATCAATTCCTTTTGTACATGAATAGTGTACAAAACCGCACCATCTATTTCAATAACTCTAGCATTTGTTGGATTCCCCTAGGAGAACAGTATCAGAGAACGTCTTTCAAAAAAACTTATAATTTGCTAATATAGCTCTCATATGCAAAGTGGATTGGTGAGCTATCTTTTTGGCACCCCAGTATTTGAATGGCAAGGAGAGGCAATTAAACCACCCACTCGTAAAGCAATGGCATTGCTTTGCTATCTTGCTTCAGAACAACGTGTTGTGCAGCGTGAGGAGCTTACTGAACTCCTCTGGAAACCTACTGAAAGTAGAAACCTTAGACGAGAACTGTATCGCCTTAAGCAACTTCCTGGTGCAGAAAGCTGGTTGGAATTAGATGATGGTGGTGTGTTTGTTCATGTAACAACTGACTTAGCTTTTATAGAAGCGGTAGAGCAGCAAGATTTTCAAAAGGCTATAAAACTATACCAAGGTAAAGCTGATGAGCAGTTATTAGCTGGGCTCGAGCCTAAAAGTGCACCCGTTTTTATGGATTGGCTCGAGACAAAGCGAGCAGAATTAAATGCACTCCTAATCGACACTTTACAAAAACATACTGAAGAACTAGAGAATGCAGGAAGACTTGTTGAAGCAATTGAACTCACAAAACAATTGCTAGAGCATGATCCTTTAAATGAAAGTACTCATCGTGCCATAATGCGACAAGAGTTTAAGCGAGGGAACTTACCTGCAGCGCTAAAGCAATATGAGGCCTGTCGTCACATACTTGCCAAGGAGCTAGATATTACCCCATTGCCAGAAACTCTAGCGTTAGCACAAGAGATTGAAAAAGCTGCTGAACAGTCCCTACCTAGACCTTCTATTCAAACAAGTATTAAGACAAAATATCGTATTCCGCCTAAACTTTTGCGTCCGCCTGTGCTTGTAGGGCGTGAAAAAGAATGGGCAGAAATGGAAAAGGCTTGGCAGGCTGGTAAGGAAATTATTATTACTGGTACGGCTGGCTCGGGTAAAACACGACTTATGATGGATTTTGTTCGTAATAAGAATGATAACCTTGGCCTAACTTATGGTCTCAGTTATGCTCGCCCTGGTGATAAAACAGTGCCCTATAGCTCAGCTGCAAGACCATTAAAGCTTTATTCAAATGACTTTCCAATTGAAACCTTTGAGCCTTGGGTACGTCATGAGCTAGCTCGATTAGCGCCAGAACATTTTAAAGAAAAGCCGCTACCTATGACTTTTCCAGAAGATCGTATAAGAATGTTTAAGGCCTACACAGTATTTCTTGAAGCTTCTATACAACTATTTGATATTTTAGTGACAGATGATCTGCACTACTTTGATAAAACAAGCTTTTATATGGGAGGTTATGCTTCTAATTCCCTTGCTGAGAGAAATCTTAGGGGGTTTAATATTTGGGGTTTTCGTAAAGAAGAAATGCCCCTTGAGCATAACAATTATTTTATTGAATTAGTAGAGCAAGGTTTTATAACCTATATTGATTTAATGCCTCTTGACCTAGATGCGGTCACTAAATTGCTCATAAGCTTAGAAATACAGCAACCTGAGCAACTAGCTCCACATATGCACAAATTAACCGGGGGCAATCCTCAATTTATAGTAGAAGTTCTAAAATCTCTCTATGAGCAAGGTTGGCAAGGCCCTGAGCTTCCTGAACAAATCAACCTACCTAAACAAGTTAGTTCCACTATTGAGAAACGTTTGAACTACTTGAGTCCAGATGCTCTAAAACTAGCTAGAACTATGGCTGTGCTTAAAGAACATTCAGGAGTTCAAGCAAAACAACTGGCTGAAATAATTGACATGGATTACTTGAAGGTTGGTGAAACACTATCAGAACTTGAGCAAGCTTATATAATCAAAGACGGTCTTTTCGTTCATGATTTACTTTTTGGAGCAACTCTTAGTAACATTCCTAAACCAATTTATTATTACAGCGCAATGTTGCAAATGAAGTAAGGGGAATTGCGAAGAAAGTGCGAGTGTGAATAGTAAACTAAGATTATGAAAAGAGTCAATGAAACACACGATGAAATAGTAGAAAGAGCAGTAAATTTAAGTCCTCCAGAATGCAACTTGGCTGAAGCAGATATAGAAGTGCTAGCAAAAGAACTTAAAGAATACGTAGCAGAATTTGAAGAAGCATTCAAACGACCTGAAAGTTTGACTTGGACAGGACATTATCTAAAAGGCTTGCTAAGTGACCTTGATCGAAAAAATATAGAAGCAATAGCACTATCAATGGGACTGAATGCCCGTAGCATGCAAAGTTTTATAGGAAAAAGTCCTTGGCAGATAGAACCTGTAATCGACACACACCAAAAGCTAGCTGCAAAAAGCTTAGGTAATGAAGGAGTACTGATAGTTGACGAATCAGGGAATGTAAAACAAGGAAGAAACTCAGTAGGAGTAGCAAGGCAGTATTGTGGATCAGTAGGAAAAGTGGAGAACAGCCAAGTAGGAGTATACTTAGGGTATGCCAGCAACAAAGGGCATACTCTAACAGAAGGGCAACTGTACCTACCTGAACAGTGGTTCGATGAAGAACATAAACAAAAAAGGGAAGAATGTAGAGTGCCAAAAGACTTAGAGTTCAAAACCAAACCAGAAATAGCGTTGGAGATGATAAGAAAGACAAAAGGGAGGAGGCATTTGAATTTTGAATACGTACTAGCAGACGCATTGTATGGAGATAACATAGAGTTTAGAGATGGAGTAGCTGAGTTAGGGAAGCAGTACTTTACAGCAGTATCTTGCAACACGAGGGTGTACCAAGAGAAACCAGAGATGAAGGTGCCTGAATACAGAGGTAGAGGAAGAAAGCCTAAACTAGCAAAGGCAAATACTGAGTCAATACGAATAGATGAGTTAGCGAAAGAAATAGAGGAAGGAAAGTGGAGTAGACATGTAGTAAAAGAAGGGAGGAAAGGGCCAATAGTATGCGAATTTGCCTTTGAGCGAATATGGGAAACAAGAGGAGAAGGAGAACCAGTGGAGTTGTGGTTGGTAATCCGCCGTAATCTAAATGAGAATGGAGAAATCAACTACTATTTTTGCAATGCTTCAGAAGAAATCAGTCCTGAGACTTTAGTGTGGTTAAGTGGCATGAGATGGCCAATAGAAACATCGTTTGAAGAATCAAAGGAAGAGTTAGGACTTGACCACTACGAAACTAGAAGTTACTTAGGCTGGCACCATCATATACTATTAACTTGTTTGGCACATCATTTTCTGGTGAGAATGCGTTTAATGTTAGGAGAGAAAGCTCCAGCTTTGACCTTGCCACAAGCAAGATTACTAATCAAGGCAGCAATACCACTGCCTGAGTTAACGATAGCTCAATCACTAAGTCTAATTCGTTACTACCAGCGCCGAAATTATACTGCCTATGTCTCACATCGAAAACATACTCTTGCTACACTGTATAGGAACTATATTTCATGACATTGCGCTGTAATATTATCAGGCTTTAAATCAGAAGGTTGCCAAATGGTTAGAAGCTCAAGATGCTGCACCAGCTCGCATAGCTCACCATTGGCTTGAAGCAAATGAATTAGAGCAAGCTTTGCCTTGGCGTGTTAGAGCAGCAGAAATTTTACTTACTCAAGGCGAGGCAAAACAGGCATGTACCGCATTTTGTCATCAAAAAGTAGGGTTTTTGACCCCCAAAATCCCGTGCTATTTGAGGTTTTAGGGCGAAATTATTTTTTATAAAAAATGGCTACACGGCGATCCCCATCAGGTCTAAGATATATTTTTGCTCTTCGTCTGGAACAGTGTTCCGATAAAAAAACATCCCATTCGCTTCAATTCTATTTCTGGTGATCGTTTTCAGTGTTTCGATTACTTGTGCAAATGTCCATCTTCTTTCCCATACTTTTTTGTTTTTCTTAAACAATGGTTCTAACCGTTTTTGCATATGCCATTGGACATAATACGCCAGCATACATAAAAATACGTGTGCTTTGATACGATGATCTAGATTATGATACACAGGTCGCATTTCTAGCTGCACTGTTTTTAAATTGCGGAATGCTATTTCTACTTGCTCTAGTTTCTTATAGCTAGTCACAACCTCTTCTTTGTCCATGGTTTTTTCATCTACTTTGGTTGTTATTACATAACATCCATCTAGATCCTTAGCTTTTGCTATTGCCTCTTCTTTTTTACTCCATAACAACTTATGTTTGGTTGATTCCTTTTCTTTTTTATCCCCTTTAACCTCCCAACTTATATATTTACCCATTTTGTATTTCTGCAGCACTTTTCCTACTCGTGCTCCCAATATTTCTACTGTTGTTTTTTGCTTGTAGTTCGCTATTTCTTCAAGGCCCTCAATCGTCAGTTCAATCAGTTTTTCCCTCGTTTTTGCATCTCGTTTTGCTGATTCAAGATTTTTGCATAAACAGTATCGTCTAGCTGGACTTTCAGGATCTACTACCTCTTTTATCTTCTTTTCTTTGAACTCAGAGGGCTTTATTATTCCTTTTTCTATTAGTTTCTGTATTCCTGCTCTTGTTAATGCTCCTATTGTCTTTACACCTTTTTCCTCTAATTCTTCTGCTATTGCTTCTGTTACCATTCCTCTATCCCCCACAAATATTGCTTGCTTTATTTCATACGTCTCTTTTAACTCTTCTACCTTGTCTGATACTGTTGTCTCATCTTTGGTGTTGCCTTTGAATACTTCTACTCCTACTGGACAACCTTCTCCATTACATATTAACCCTATTACTATTTGTTCATGTTTCTTCTTTCCGTCTCGGTTATATCCATATTTGACCAATTCGCTATTTGCGTATTGGCCTTCCAAATAACTGCTCGTGACATCATACAGTACAAGATTTCCATTCTTAAGATGCTTCTTGGCTAACTTCTTCTGGATTCCTTTTTGTCTTGCTAGCAGTGTATCTAATGCCTCATAGCAATGTTTTCTTACATCTGGTCTTCCTTCTACTCCACATTGTTCCCAAAGACTACTATTATTATATTGATTGCATAATGCTAATTTGCTTCCAGCAAATATTATTCTGCCTATTATCATAGCACTTATGTTACTTACCCATGGTTGCGGTTGTGAATACATTGCCTTATCTAATTCTATTTCCTTAATCATTGACAATATCGTATAGCTTGCTCCATATTCTTTACTGCCTACTATTTGTACTGCTTCTGGGTCACTTTTTGCAATAACCTCATTACGAAAGGTTAGCTGTAACATTTTAAGCTGCTCTAGAGTTTGTCCTGTTATTCTTCCAAATTGTTTGTGTTTTATCTTTCCATCTTCACGATAGCTGCTACGTATTACTCCTACTGACTTATCTGTATTCGCATACTGTATCTCTAGGTGCATTTTTGTTGTAGCAGGCATTGTGGCTACACTATAAAAAATATATCCCTATCCTGTCAATTATATGCTGTGGCTACTCTAAAAAAGCAGAAAATTGGCGTTGCTAGCTTTGGTAACAGTGTTTTTGAAGATGAAAATTGCGTTTTTGAGGTACAACTTGCGCTGTACATGGTTAGAAGAGGTACTTGCAAATACTGATCCAGAAAGTGATCTTTATAAGCAAGCTAGGGCATTGCAGCAAAATGTTGCCGAATAATAATTTTTCAATCAAATGACCTTTGAGGCATGGGGGGAGTATCAAATCGGCCCGCTATTAAATTCCAGTACGCCCAAGACCTTGCGTCATAAATACCTGCTGGTGCATTATTCAAACAGGTTTTTAGTTCCTCATCAGTAAGCTGATCTCTTAAAGTTTGCGTTTCTTCTGGCGTGCCATAGGTAAATATATAAGCTGCTAGGCGTGGAACATCCTGCACAGCCTGTTCTGGTAGTTCAAACCATATGCAGTTTTGGACTGCTTTTTTAAGCTCATCAGTTAGACTGATCTTCATCTTGTAAGCCTTTCAGTTTAGGTAATGTGCTTAAATCAACGTCTTTTACAGCGTTTTGTAAACAGCGTTTGACATCCTCTGTCAGTCCTTGCACATCATCAAAGTAGGAAAGTGCTTTTAGTGTGATTTGAGGATTAAATTGTTCCCGATAAATGGCTTGTCCCGCGCTTAGTGCTAGCTGCAAACTGATTCCTGCTTTGATCAAAGTTGCTATATCAAAGTAATCTTTCCATTCCGCACGCTTTTGTACCACACTTACCTTCATACCTGCCAAATCTAACAAAGAGGCAACTTTGATTTGAGTATCTTGTGCTATCAGTGGTGGCTTAATTGGTTTTATTTTGGGTAATCCGAAAAATGATAACGAAACTTGCCCGCTGCGATTTACAACAACTGTTAATGTATTATTTTGTCGTTGAATGATACGTCCACCTTTTAGAAAAGGTAGCGTGTTAAGCAAGGTATCGGGGTCAAACTCATCTTTACCAAAAAAATCAAAGTCTATACTTTTGCGGTGGCCTAGCTGTAAAGCAATTGCTGTCCCACCATATAAGGTAAATGTTTCTGGTACATCTTTAAGCTCAGGCCATAGTGTTTTTTGAGCTGCTGGCAGTTTATTTAATTGTGGTTCAAAGCTATTACTTTTCATAGTTTCACTCGAGCAAGGTTCTGGGTATCAAGCAACTATTATCTAGCTTTAGTATTTTAGCAGAAAAATCTCTTAGTTAGCTTAATCACAGTTCAGACAAGTAAGAAAGGTTTCTCTAGCTTATAATAAGCTTCGCACTTAACGAAAGCTGCTGTGCTACTCGGGCCATGGTGCGATCTGATGTTACTAAAGTTAAAACTTCAGCTTGGACTGTTGCTAAGTGAAGTGCATCAGGTGCTTTAATACCCAAACTAAATTGTCTTGTGAGTTTAGTTGCGTTAATAACTGTACTATTATCTAAGGCCAGTAGGTGAAATAAGCCTTGTTGTAAATGTTGATTAAATTTAGCTACTAATCTATTAGCTGCTTGTTGCGGAACAAGCCCACCCCGTACCTGCCGACCTAGGGCACCATAAAATTCTGCTTCACACCAGCTACTTATCACAAGTGATTTCTGATGTTTGTTGATGAAGCCTCGAGCTTGGCTAGTTCGTTCCCCAGCCACATAAAAATCATAAAGCGTGCTGGTATCTATGTAGTTAATAGCGATACTCTGCCCTAGCTTCTATAACTGCATTACTCTCATCAGACAAACTAAGTTCTTCATCAAGATCAGCCATGTCACTCAAATCGACTGACTTGACCTTTGGAGTTAAAGTGGCAATCACTTTGCCATGGCGAGTAATGCTAATCTCTTCACCATTTTGGACGCGATCAAGATAGTGACTAAGGTCTTTTCTAAGCTGGGCAATGTTCACTTGATACATATCAATTCCTTTTGTACATGAATAGTGTACAAAACCGCACCATCTATTTCAATAACTCTAGCATTTGTTGGATTCCCCTAGGAGAACAGTATCAGAGAACGTCTTTCAAAAAAACTTATAATTTGCTAATATAGCTCTCATATGCAAAGTGGATTGGTGAGCTATCTTTTTGGCACCCCAGTATTTGAATGGCAAGGAGAGGCAATTAAACCACCTACTCGTAAAGCAATGGCATTGCTTTGCTATCTTGCTTCAGAACAGCGTGTTGTGCAGCGTGAGGAGCTTACTGAACTCCTCTGGAAACCTACTGAAAGTAGAAACCTTAGACGAGAACTTTACCGCCTTAAGCAACTTCCCGGGGCAGAAAACTGGTTGGAATTAGATGATGGTGGTGTGTTTGTTCATGTAACAACTGACTTAGCTTTTATAGAAGCGGTAGAGCAGCAAGATTTTCAAAAGGCTATAAAACTATACCAAGGTAAAGCTGATGAGCAGTTATTAGCTGGGCTCGAGCCTAAAAGTGCACCCGTTTTTATGGATTGGCTCGAGACAAAGCGAGCAGAATTAAATGCACTCCTAATAGATGCTTTACAAAAACATACTGAAGAACTAGAGAATGCAGGAAGACTTGTTGAAGCAATTGAACTCACAAGACAACTGTTAGAGCAGGACCATTTAAATGAAAGTAACCACCGCACCATAATTCGTCTAGAGCTTAAACGAGGGAACTTGCCATCAGCACTAAAGCAATATGAAGCCTGTCGTCATCTACTTGCTAAAGAGCTGGGCATTACCCCACTGCCAGAAACTATAGAGCTAGCACAAGAGATTGAAAAGGCCAGCAAGCAACCCCTACCTAGACCTTCTATTCAAACAAGTACTAAAACAAAATACCGTATTCCACCTAAGCTTTTGCGACCACCTGTACTGGTTGGACGTGAAAGAGAATGGGCAGAGATGGAAAAGGGTTGGCAAGCTGGTAAGACTATTATTATCGCAGGTACAGCTGGCTCAGGTAAAACACGTCTTATGATAGATTTTGCCCTTAGTAAAAGTGATCGTTTCGGTCTGACTTATGGTCGCCCTAGTGATGCTATAGTACCCTATAGCTCAGCCACAAGACCATTGACACTTTTTCTAAGTGATTTCCCAAAGGACTCTCTTGAACCTTGGGTCCGCTATGAGTTAGCCAGATTGGCACCAGAACATTTTGAGGAGAAGCCATTACCTATAACTTCTCAAGAGGGGCATATAAGAATGTTCAAAGCCTACGCAGTATTTTTTGAAGCCTCTACACAACTACTTCATACCTTATTAACAGATGACCTACATTATTATGATAAATCAAGCTTTGATTTGGGAGGTTACACTCTTAACCTTATTACTGAAAAGGGTCTTATAAAAAAGCAAATTGTTTGCTATCGGAAAGAAGAAGTACCATCTGAGTATGACAACTACTTTATTGAAATAGCAAAACAAGGTCTAGCCACTTATATTAACTTAAGGCCTCTTGATGTCGATTCCGTTACTAAATTACTTCTAAGTTTAGAAATACAGCAACCCCAACAACTAGCTTTACCGCTACACAAACTAACAGGAGGTAACCCTCAGTTCATAATAGAGGTTCTTAAATCTCTCTATGAGCAAGGTTGGCAAGGGCCTGAACTTCCTGAACAAATTAACCTACCTAAACAAGTTAGTTCCCCTATTGAGAAACGCTTGAACTATTTGAGTTCGGATGCTCTAAAAATAGCCAGAACCATGGCTGTGCTTAAAGAACATTCAGGAGTCCAAGCAAAACAACTAGCTGAAATAATTGACTTAGATTACTTGAGAGCTAGCGAAATGATGTCAGAACTTGAACAGTCCTATATAATCAAAGATGGTCTTTTCATTCATGATCTACTCTTTGAAACAACCCTTAGTGGCATTCCTAAACCAATTTATCTAGCCTTAAATCAGAGGGTTGCCAAGTGGCTAGAAACTCAGGACGTTGCACCAGCTCGCATAGCTCACCATTGGCTTGAAGCAAATGAACCAGAACAAGCTTTGCCTTGGTGTGTTAGAGCAGCAGAAGTCCTATTTACCCAAGGTGAAACAGAGCAAGCAAATAAGTGGTTAGAGGAAGTGCTTGAAGCCACTGATCAAAAAAGTGATCTCTATAAGCAGGCTAAGGAATTGCACAATACAGTATAAAGTTGCCAAGTGTCAAACAGTTTCTTTCTAGTGTTTGAACTATGATTTCTATGATTGATCTGATTAACTATGATTTTGCCATCCCAAACGTTAGAAAGAGAAAAAATCAGCGAAATCTTGCAAATCAACTTAATCACAGTTCAGACAAGCAAGTGAAATATTCTAACGTAGAATATAGGTATGGAAAAAGATTTTGAAACTTGGTGTCAGTTGAAAAAGAAGCTAGATCAGAGTAAAATAATTCCTCTATTCAAGGAGCGTGATATTTGGTGGTGCTGTGTTGGTGTCAATATTGGCTATGAAACTCTATAGCATTTTCCTTTTTTACCTGATACAAGTATCGGCAAAACCCCTGATTTAAGTAATTTTAGAAAAATTCAAACAACTTCTTTTAATGATAAAGTTGCTTCTATAATTGTCTTATAAAGTATTCTTCGATGCCTTGTCAATTTTTCCCAAAACGCAAATATTCTCATTTTTTATAGTTTTCAAGAGTGGCTCTAAATATATAGTAGGTCAATATTATTGTAAATGCACCTCGTTTTTTAATCGTGATAGAAACAATTGATAATTATTGTGTAGCACTGATGTTTGATGAGAGTTTTTTCTAATATAAATATCCTTCCTAGAAACATTATTTTGCTTCCCTTGTCCTATTCAATTAATTTATATCGGCATCTATTTTTTGTCCTGAGCACTACATCTGAGTTATCCTTTTCCTTATCATGTATTATCATTTAGATTTGCGACAACGCATTGTTCAATCCTATCTAGACGGCGAAGGATCCATACGTGAAATAGCAAAGCGCTTTAGGGTCAGTCCCGTAACTGTTTATCAATATCTTCAACTTTACAAACAAAAGGAGGATTTACTTCCTAAAAGTTATGTTGCTGGACGCAAACCTGCTGTAAGTGACACACATTTATTTTTGGTAAAAACTTTATTGAACAAACAGCCCGACATGACTTTAGACGAACTTTGTAAAGCTTTTAAGAAAAAGACTGGTACTAGAGTTAGTATAACTAGCATGTGGAGAGCAATAAAAAGACTTAATTGGTCTTACAAAAAAAAAGACTTTAAGAGATGATCAACAACTTCGTGAAGATGTTGCAGCCAAAAGGGAAGCCTTTCGAGAATTACAAGAAACACTCAATCCTAACAGGCTTGTATTTATTGATGAAACAGGTTTCTATTTAAATATGACTAGGACTCATGCTCGTTCACAACTAGGGAAAAGGGCATATGGTTTTGCTCCAACCAAGAAACGTAAAAGTACAAACTTAATTGGAGCAATAACTTTGGAAGGGATAATTGCTAGTCGTTTTATAGATAAATCTGTTACAGGCAAAGAATTTATAGAATTTTTGAAGAAAGATTTGTGCCCAGTTTTAAAAGCAGGACACATAGTTTTGATGGATAATTCGCCAGCACATATACTAAAGGAAGTCAAGGAGTTAATAGAGAGCAGGGGAGCTAAACTAGTCTATTTGCCACCATACAGTCCTGAATTCAATCCAATAGAGCATTGCTGGTCAAAAGTAAAATCCTGTTTGCGTAAATTAGAGGTTCGAGACAAAAAAAGGATGAAACCAGCTGTTAGAAAAGCCCTGAAAACTCTTACTACAAAAGATATTCAAGGCTGGTTCCGTAATTGTGGTTATTCAAATCCTCCACCTTTGGAAGAAGGTTACACTGAATGTTTGCTCAATTATTTAAAACTCTAATTTTCTTGCAAATGCAAAAATTTACTTAAATCGCCTATAGGAAAGATTTTTTGAAAATGAGATATTTTCATGAGAAAGTGATAATCCTGTGCTACAAGCTAATAATACGTTATTGTATCAGATCAAAAAGGAAAATGCTATAGGTAAGGGTGCAACATTCACACGACCAGGGATTGTAGTAAAAAAATACAATCATCACACATTTTCTGGACTTCCCCTAACTACACGAGGTAGTGACAGCCATCTTTATTTTGAGTTTGAATTTCTAAATAGGCAACAGTTTGTCAATCTTTCCCAACTTAGATTATTCGATAGCAAAAGACTCAATAACAAAATGGGTCAGCTTTCAGAAAAGAAATTTGAGGAAATCAAAAAAGCCCTTCAAAAAGGGCTTAATCTTTAATGTTCATATTCCACCTCACTATCATGAGGTTTCAGTGGCTTACGCCAATAATATAGTTATTATAGCAAAACACAAACAACTGTCAAGAAGAAGTCAGATCAACTTAATGGACCCACTATAGTGTGTCTAGGACGGCCTTGCAACGCCTTTGCAACGCCTCCTAGTTTACAATGTTGGGTGGGTTGTTGACCCAGAAACTATATTTTTTTAGATTGCAAGGTTTTACTAGGTTCTAAGCAATAATTTTTAAAGGAAGGAGAGCATATGGTTAAGCAGAAGTTTATACTAACTGCAAACCGCTTTAATAAAGAACAAAACTGTTACAAAAGCATTTGGCGTTGAAGAGGTTTTAAGGACAGAAACAACTCTCTAAAAAGGGTAGTTGTGCACAACTACACAAGTTGTTTGCTACTTGCAACAGCCTTGCAGCAACTATTTTAAGTTTTATTAATGAGAGTGTTTTCTTAGGTTGGTTAGGGACAAAGTTTTGTCCAAAATATGCTTTTGAGATTGTGGGGAACAACTAGGCAATACGGATGCAGAGAGGTAATTTTATGAACAAAGCGTTTATTTCCATTTTTAGCCTGTTTTTTATAGGAACATTGCTGTTGGCTGCTTGTAATAATGCAGAATTAAGTGATGTTGAGGTAACCGAGCCTAATGTAACAGGAAAGTTGACTACACAAGCAACTCTTACAGTTTGTAGTTCTTGTACGTACACTACTATTCAAGCCGCCATTGATGCAGCAGCTGATGGTGATACCATCAGTATTTCTGCAGGTACATACAATGAATATTTAGATATACAAAAAAGCTTGACTTTACAAAGTGTAGCAGGGGATAAGGTTATTATTGACGGGGAAAACACACCAGTTGATACTGCAGTAATTAATATCGATACACCATTTGGTGCACCTCCAATTAATGTTATTATTCAAGGACTAAGTGTAACTGGAGGAAACAATAGTGATGATGGAGGAGGCATTAGCAATGGTTTTAATGGTGTCGTAACTTTAGATGGAGTTACTGTTCACAACAACAATTCTGATCGGGGTGGTGGAGGTATTCACAATCTAGGGATATTGACCATGAGGAACAGTACAATAAGTGGTAATACTACTCCATTTGTGGGCAGTGGTATTGTCAACTGGGGTACACTCGACATCAATTATAGTACTATCAGCTATAATTCTAATGATGGGATTACAGATAATGTTGCTAGCGCTCAAATTATGAATAGTATTGTTGCAAACAATATAAGGAACGATTGTAATCTTGTAAGAGGTGGATCCATTTCAAGGGAATATAATATAGTCAGTGATAGTACTTGTAATTTAATGGGGGTACATGACCAATCCAACACCGATCCACAACTTGGTCCTTTAGACAATAACAATGGGCTTACCAAAACACACGCACTTTTGACAGGTAGTCCTGCTATAAATGCTATACCAAATGGTACAAATGGTTGTGCCAACGGCGACACTGATCAGCGTGGCGAACCCCGTCCTGTACCTGTAGGACAAGCTTGTGATATTGGCGCTTTTGAATATCAGCTTGCAAGTTTAGGCAATACAATCTTCAATGACTTAAACGATAATGGTGTACAAGACGCTTTAGACCCCGGTATTAAAGGTGTAACTGTAGACCTCTTAGACAATAGTGGTGTTAATATTGATACTACACTAACTGATGATACTGGTAATTATCTCTTCACGAGTTTAGTTGCTGGTACTTACACAGTAACAATGACTTTACCGTCAGGCTTGATTCCTGGTAATAATTGTCCAGATGAATTTGAAGAAATCCTAGAGGCTGGTGAGAATTTCCTTGATGCAGATTTTTGTGCAATAGATGCTACTAATAACCCTCCTGAGCTCACAGTTGATCCAAATAATCCTAATCCAGTAGTAGTTGATGAAGGAGATATAGCTACTAACAATGGTACCTTTAGTGACCCTGATGGAGATCCAGTAACCCTCAGCGCTGTCGATACAAATGGTGCTTCAATTGGTACCCTTCAAGATACAGGTACAGGCAATTGGATTTGGTCATTTAATACAACAGATGGTCCTGCTCAAACTCAAACCGTGACAATTACTGCTACAGATAGCGATAGTGCCTCAACCTCTACTACCTTTGATTTAGTTGTTAATAATGTCGCCCCAAGTATTGATAGCTTTAGCATAGAAATTGACCCTGATCCTTTTATAGACACAAACACTATACTTGTTGGAGAAAGTGCTACAGCTTCTGGTAGCTATAGTGATCCAGGTAGTGAACCCACTGAGATCGCAACCGCAGAAATCAGCTGGGGAGATGGTACTTCTAATGACTCTGTAGGAACACCATTTGGCATACAGCACACCTACTTGCAAGCAGGAGATTACACAAACGTAACACAACTTACTGTTGCTGATAAAGATGGAGGTAGTGTTAGTTCTGTTGATGGACCCATAGTTCTAACACCTTATGATGCTACCCTAAACCTTAAAGCTCATATGGAATTAGAACTACCTAATTTACAAGGTTTAAATGCACTAACCAAAAAATTAGCAGATTTTGACAAAAATGGTAATTTAAAACAGGGTGTTGCAAAGGCTCTAAGTAAAGATCCTCCAGATTTAGTTAGTGCTTGTAATAAACTTAATGACTTTATTACTGCAGTTAACAATAAGTCCAGTGCTATAGATAATCAACCTTCTACTCTCACAGCACAGGATTTAATAAACTATGCTAACAGAATAAAAGTTTCATTAACTCAGTTAGACTCTAGTTTCAGCTGTCCTGTCCTTCCTTAAAACACTTTCTCTAAGAAGGTCATTATGTGGCAGAAATAATTTGATTTACTTCTTGTCTTCTTGTTAGATAAGAAATCTTTCCTACAAAAGCCCGCTGTTAGCAGCGGGCTTTTTAATTTTTCGCTAGACACTACTTTTAACTCTGATCTGAGCACCATATTCTTCAATGTTCAACACCCCAGCGAGGGGATTTTCAGTAGCTGGCCTTCAGCATCTCGTTAAGCTAGATTTTAAAAAACTAAAGCAAGCACTCAGGATACCTTTTGTAGGTGCCCTGCTTCAAATATTTCTTGTGTACATAAAATAGCGTACACTTAAACTATGAGAGTCAACGTACGTGAAGCCCGTAAGAATTTCAGCTCTTTATTGAACCGTATTGAAGCTGGTGAAGAAATTACTATCACTCGCAATGGTACAGAGGTTGCTAGGTTAGTTTCTCCCCCTAAAACAGCTAAGGTACTTCCTGACCTAAGCAACTTCCGTGCTGCTATTGAGCTCGAGGGTGAAGCAATGAGTGAAACGGTTATCCGTATGCGGCAAGAAAGCCGATATTGAGAATTTATCTTGACACTAGTGTTCTTGTAGCTTACTACCTTCCTGAGAATATATCTAGCTTGGTACAAGAATTTCTGCTGGAGAACCCTGTACCAGTAATATCTGAGTTTACACACTTGGAATTCTATTCTGCACTGGGTATTCGTGTGCGAACTAATACCTTATCTTCAAATAATGCACAGAAGGTATTAGCTTTACTAGAAAGACATTTGCGCAGCGGCTATTATTTTCAAGATACAATAAACTCTCAACATTACCAAAAGGCACGTGATATTATGGCTTTGCTTAAACTGCCAATTAAAGCACCAGATGCATTGCATTTATCATTTGCGCTTTTAGGCAGCTATAATCTTATCACGGCTGACCAGCAGCTTGTTGAAAATGCTAAGAAAGTTGGAGTAACTGTTAGATTATTGAGCTAGCCTGCTGCTATATTGGTAATTGTGACAAATGCAAAGATTACCAGTTCACCTGTTATTGTTATTATTGCTGGATTATCGCCGAGAAAACAGTAGATAAGCTTTTTGTTTATGAATTAGCGGACTGGCAGGCTATTAAGAGGAGTATTTATGAGTAATGGACCTGATATTATAAAAATGCTTGAAGATAAAGAACTTGTCAAAGCAGCCATTATGGAGGGTGCTGTTGAAGCGCTTCGCAAACACAAGTTAGCAGGACAACCAGTGGTAGTATGGCGTGATGGGCGCGAAGTGTGGATTCCTGCTTCAGAAATACCAGATCTCTCCAGAAAGCACCTATAGCTCCCTTTCTCAAAGATCATTCATACAGCAAACCCTTAAAGAGCTAGACATAAAGCTCATAGTGTATAATCTTATGGGGGAAGTGATTACTACATGGATAAAGTAGAGTTTTATAGACAGGTCATTAAAGATGTTTTTACTACTCAACAAGGAGCTCCTCATGGCTGGGAAAAAGCTGAAGAGTATGACAGTCAGCTAAACTTTTTCCCTTTCAGCACCGAAAATATCCGCTTAAAAAAATGCGCTGATCTTTATTACCTAGCATATAAGCATCAAAATATCCCTCATTTTTATGTAAATCGAGATTACCCTCGAGCGCATAAAAACTAGCTTTTTCTTCAGGAGTAAAAATATCTAACCTTAAAGGTTGAGCAGGGTTTAAACTATAGTAATTCCAGCCTTGTGATGATAAATCTCTCTGAAAGGAAAGCTTTATGTTAAAAGGCTTTGCATCATAGCTATGTAGCAAGATCTCTTTGTCTGTACAATAGCTGTGTTTAAAGTTAGCTATATTAAAATTAGCATTTAGATCACCTGATAGGAAAAGCTCGAGCACTTCCCCTTTCACAACTTGGCCTTCCCTAAAAGTCTCAACTGCAAAGCTTGTATGCCAAACTAAAACTAAAGTAGTACAAATTATAAGAATGGAAAATACTTTATAAAAGATCATCTTATGTCTCCTAAGTTTTTAGGCTAGAGATAAATTAGGTATTAATCAAAAAGCTTTTTTGATAGCTCTTTTAACATCTATCAAGTTTTTTGATACAACTTTCTTGTAAAATACAAAAATGAAGCTGGCACAGCTTGAAACTTTGTTAATAGTTATTGACACCGGCAGCTTTTCTAGTGCTGCTTTAGAATTAGATACTTCCCAATCTGCTATTAGTTACACCATTGCTGAATTAGAGCGCGAGTTAGGTGCAAAGCTCCTGCTACGTGGTCGTTTTGGTGCCGAGCCTAATGAACTTGGTTTGAAAATAGCTGCACATGCTAGGGGCATCAACCAGCATATTAAGGCTATTAACCAAGAAATTAGTGCTGCCCAAGGACCTATTTGTGGAGAGTTGCGAGTGGTGGTTTTTCGTAGTGTGGCTGGTAAAGTTATGCCTAAATTAATGTCACAGCTTAAAGCGCAGCACCCTTGCATCAACATTCGCTTACTTGAGCTAGATCACCTAAATATGCATGGTAAAGTACAACTTTTGCGTGAGCACTGCGCTGATATCAGTTTTATTGATTACTTACCACCCTTACCAAGCTATGACGACCTTTTGGTATGGGAGATAATGCGTGATCCTTATAAAGGGGTTGTTCCAGCTTCTGACAAGCGCAAGTTGCTTGAGTGGTCAGAAATACCCTGTTTGCCACTCATTTTGCATGACACTGATGAGTGTGCTTTACGTGTACAGAACTATTTAGAGAATTTAGGGACACCAGTTCAGCCAAAATATAAAGTTATGGAAGACTCCACCATTTTACACATGGTTTCACAAGAATTAGGTATAAGCCTCCTGCCTGAACTTGCTATAGATGAGCTACCTGAAAATACTAGGGTAGTACCTACTAGCAGTTTGCTCGAGCGTGGTATAGGCGTTACCTTATTACCAAGTATGCTAAAAACCCCCATTATAAAGGCTTTCCTAGAAGTTCTAAAATTAAGTTTTCCTAACAGCGACATTCCTAAATTTACTAACTTTGGGAAACCTGCTTGACCAATAGGTTAATCTTGGGTCAAATGAGAATGGCTGGGTTGAACTTGCTTTAATCTTGCTAAATTTAGGGTTTAGAGGGTTCAGTAAGTAATTCCACTCCTCTGGAATTATAACACTTGGAACTCTCAGAATAGGATAATCATTTCTCTTAAGCCAAGCATCCCCTAATTGCCTTGTTTCATCTGTGGTTCTTCCTGCTCGCCAATTTACTGATAAGCTTTCCTGCTTAATGTCTGTGAAAAGCCCCTCGTCAAATTCAAATTTTATTTTCTGATAGTTACTTAGTTCTTCATGGCTTTTGACATGAACCAATATTTCAAGAGCAGCAAGGGCTAAACTTTCAGCAGTGTAAATTACCAAGCGACCCGGACTGTTCCATCTTCCCCCATAGAGGCGAGCGCCCTCACCCGAAAGTGCTCTATTGGCATATTTTACTTTTAGCAATCGCCAAGTTGTGAGCATTTAAGGAGAAATGCCATGCTCGAGCTGCCCCAAGAGCTGCAAGACTTCTTGCGCACCAAGTTCAGTATCTAATAGTGAAAGAGGTGTTTCATTATCAAATGCTAGTTCAGGTGTCTTAAGCCATTTTATAGCAGCCTCTTTATCCGTGAAAAATTCTTGTACACGGGCAAGTACCCTTGCAATCCTCACTAAATTATCAGACTCTTCAGGCTTAAACCGCCCCTCATTTTTTCTACGGTTAAGAGTTCTAACAGGTACACCAATAAGTTGAGCAAGTGCTTCAGCCGATAAGCTCAAGTTATTCTGAAGGCTTGTAAACACTTCAAAGGGCAAACCTTGCCTAAGAGTAGCAATTAATTCAGGGGTAGTTTTGGTTTGTATACCAATAACACGCATTATTTTACTAGTGTCCAGAATTGTAACTGTAGTAATCATAAAAAACCTCCGCCATATGGCAAGATAATTATAGCCATAAAGCCATACACTATTCAAGGTAAGGTAACTTTCCATTTGCACTTGACAGTACCTTGACACCCTAAAATTAATTTAAAATTGGCTTTTTGCTAAAGCACTTCAAATTAGGTAAGATATTTTGTCACTTACACCAAGGCCTAATTCCACAGAGATGGCTATCTTTCTACACCTTTTACCACGATAGGTATATACCTGAGCGATACAGCTAGGCAATGTAGACCAACACTACGTCCGTTTCTGACACAGTCGCCTCAGCGAACAGGGAGAGAACTGACTGATGAGACAATTGCCGCTGCTGCAGCAAATTATCAGTCGAGCAAAGATTCTTGATGATAATAAGTTTTCATTATCATTTATGTCAAGTATAATGGGGTAACTCTGTACCCTTGTGGGATTTTACTTGGTGAAATAGGATAAAAAAATGATTGAGAACGAAGTTACCGCACTCTTCAACGAGTGGAATAGTGCTCTTCAAACTGGAGATCCTAAAAAGGTTGCTGCTCTTTATGAAAGCAATGGCATTTTACTTCCAACCATGTCTAATAAGGTGCGACATAACCACGAAGAAATTGAGGACTATTTTGTACATTTCCTTGCCAAAGGACCGGTGGGAAAGATTAATGAGGCGAATGTCAGAATCTTTAATGAAACTGCTATCAACTCAGGCATCTACACATTTACATTTAAAGATGGTGTTACTGTACAAGCCCGGTTTACATTTGTATACCGTTGGAATGGGAGGCGCTGGATGATTATAGAGCATCATTCTTCACAAATGCCAGAATAACACGCTTATGGGATTTAACCCTTTAAGAGGAGTATTTTTGCTTTAGTGGGCTGCTCCATGCTTGTATCTTTACACGTCGCACCCATATAATCTCACACAAATTTCGCTGTTACCCTTCTTTGAATGATTAGCTCTTTTGTGTTTGTAGCCCCATTTCTCTAAGCGATCATAAATGCAGTACTCATCAAAGCACCTTGACAACTCTTAACAGCATAAGATAAATTATTGAGAATGCTTTATCATTAATGGTGAAATTAAGCATATTTGGAGACTCTGTGAAGAAAACATTCCTGTTTTTTACATTTTCATTTATTTGGTTTATCCCTAACACCTTTGCCCAAAAAATAATTACTACATTCCACCCTTATTATAGTTTGGCAAAGCAAATTGCCCCCGAAGCTGAAGTGATTAACCTTTTGTCAGCAGGGATTTCACCACACCACTTTGAACCTTCACCTGGTATGGCAATCCAATTAAGTACAGCAGACCTTATTATCTTAAATGGGGTTATAGACGAGTGGATATATGATTTGGTTGAGTCTAGTGGCTCAGAGGCTAAAGTCATCAAGATTTTGGAGCTTACACCTACTAAGCTAATTTTAGGTAGTGGGCATGGTAATTACAATTCCAAAGAACATAATGGACATGAAGCTGAAAGAGAAATTAGTAGTGACCACAAAGAAATTGATATTCATGCCCATGAGGATAGCGGAGTTAATTCTCATATTTGGCTTGACCCAGTAATTATGATGAGTGCTGCAACGATTATTGTCAGCCAACTCATTGAAATTGATGAAGTAAATGCTGTTAACTATATAGCTAATGCTAAGGACCTAGTTACAGAACTAACAAATTTAGATGAAGAGCTTGAAGAAGTATTGAAGCCTGTAAAAGGTGCTGCCTTTGTACCTTTTCATAATGCTTGGCCTTATTTTGCTAGGCGTTACCATTTAAACTTGGTAGTAGAAATCGAACCCTCACCGTGGAAAGGTGTTACCCCTAAATATTTAGCTTATGCTCTAGCAGAAATTGAAAAAGCTGGTGCTAAAGCCATTTTTAGTGAGGTGCAGTTGTCAGCTCGAGCTGCTGAGGTAGTAGCTGAAGAAGCTGGCATAGAACTATTCATGCTAGATCCTATAGGTGGTGGACCTAGAACTCAAAGCTACCAAGACCTTTTGCGCTACAACGCTAATGTAATTGCAAAAGCGTTAAATTAAATAGCTAAGATTTGAAAACTTTAATTTGTAAATAGCTTGTTTAGCAAACGAGAAATTTTTGGTTATGGAAGTCTTCACATTTTGATAATGATAAAACAGTATCATTATCAAAATTTAATATACTTAGGCTCTTGATGGATTCCAAGGGCCTGAGATATTAGGTAATGTACATGAATGGTTTTACACTTACAGAACTTATTAAACAATGAATCATGTTATGAAAAAGTTAGAGAGTTACGTTGGCCTAGTGGTAAAGTTGCTTGCCCTAATTGTAAATCAAATGAAGTGATTAGAAAAGGCTTTCATAACAAACATAAAGCGAGGAGAAGGTATCTCTGTCAAGGCAAATGCTGTGGTAAGTTTGATGATCTTACAGGAACTGTTTTTGAAGGACATCATCAACCATTATCTGTCTGGATTTTATGCTTGTACTTCATGGGGCTGAATCTTTCCAATCGTCAAATTGCTCAGGAGCTTGGACTGAACAAAGATGATGTGCAAAACATGACTAAGCAGCTTAGGGAAGGCGTTGTCGTCAAAAAAAAGACCCGATCTAAACGAAAAAGTGGAGATAGACGAAGTGTACATTGTAGCAGGGCATAAAGGATATCCGAAGAGTGTAGCGGCCAAAGGAAGACAAGGGCGTAGGCGAAGGCTAAAAGGAGCACGTGGTCGTGGTACAGCTGCCACAGACAAGCCACCTGTGCTAGGTATAATCAAGCGAAATGGTGAAGTGATAGTAAAAATGCTGGATAATGTAAGGCAAGAGACTATAAAACCAGTCATAGAGGAATATGTAGAGAAGGGAAGTTTGATTTATAGCGATGAGTACTGCATTTATAGTCGTTTAGAAAAATGGGGCTACAAGCATGAAAGTGTTTGCCATTCAAAGAGAGAATTTGCTAGAGATGATGATGGAGACGGATTTTGTGAAGTGCATACCAATACTATTGAAGGTTTTTGGTCATTGCTTAGATCATGGTTACGTCCTCACAGAGGCATCTCACAAGAGAATCTACCTTTGTACTTAGGTTTCTTTGAGTTCATTCACAACACTCGTGCTAGAGGTCGCACCTTATTACCGTCTCTGTTGGAGATTTTGCTAAGCCCTTGGAATCCATAAAGAGCCTATACTTAAACTTGAAAGCGAGAAATCATGAAGAAAATATATTTGTTTTTGGTAGTTTCCTTTTTTTGTCTGGTACTCAGTTCATCATCAGTCTTTGCTCAGAAAATAGTTACTACTATTCACCCTTACTACAGCTTAGTGAAGCAAATTGCTCCTAATGCTGATGTTGTCAAGCTTTTACCTACAGGAGCTTCCCCGCATCTTTTTGACCCAAGCCCTCGAGATGTTCGTAACCTAGCTGATGCAGATCTCATTATTTTAAATGGTCATGTAGATGAATGGGCCCTTGACTTAATTGCTTCTAGTGGTACAAAAGCTCAAGTCGTAGAGGTTTTTGAAGAAATCAGCTTTGAAGTTATTGAGGCAGGTGAACATGGACACGAAAGTGAAGGGCATCATGATGAAGAGGAGCATCACGATGAGGAAGAAGGGCATCATAACGAAGAGGAACATCATGATGAGGAAGAAGAGCACCATGACGAAGAGGAACATCATGATGAGGAAGAAGGGCATCACAATGAAAACATGGCTGAAGCTCATGAGGGGCACGGACACGGCAATGAGAACCCTCACATTTGGCTTGATCCTTGGTTAATGATTAATGGTGTTTTACTAATCACAGAACACATTCGTGCTATAGATAGCAAGAATGGCACAAGTTACTTGCTTAATTCCAAAAGATTGATTGATGACATTTGGGAACTAGACAGAGAGCTTAAAAGTTTGTTGGAGCCTGTCAGTGGAGCTGCTTTCGTGCCATTTCATGACGCTTGGCCTTATTTTGCTAGACGCTATAATTTGAATTTTGTGGTGGCGATTGAACCTTCTCCGGGACAAGAACCTTCAGCAACATATTTGGCTTATGCCATAGGAGAAATTAAGGAAAGTGGTGCTAAGGCTGTTTTTAGTGAAGAGCAGTTAGCACCTCGTCCTGCTGAAGTTGTTGCTGAAAATGCTGGAGTGAATCTTTTTGTATTAGACCCATTAGGTGGTCAATCTGGAACTGAAAGTTATCAAGATCTTCTGCGCTACAATGCTAGAATAATTGCTGAGGCCTTAAGATAATTATAGTAGGTCAGAAAAATTTGGGGTCGCCCAAACCTCCGAGGTTTCCAAAACCTCGGAGGTTTCTTGGGAAAAGACTTTTATTGACATCTATATATGCAGGAAGACTACATTTTTTGTATGGGGTAAAGTGATTATAATGCATAATGTTTAATAAACATGCCTAACGACAAAATAAGAATTTATGACTTGGCTCGAGAACTTAAAATTCCAGCCAAGCAACTACTTGCTCACCTCGAGGATAAAGGAGAAAAATATACATCACACTTAAGCGTTTTAGAGCTTAAAACAGCTAATAGGCTAAGAAGAAAACTCTTAAAATCTGAATCATTAAGTAAAAGGGGTATTTTTAAGACAGCTTTAGATTTTTATGAGGTAGGAGTAAGGTTTGGACAAGCCGAAGTCTTAAAAAATATTAATTTTCAGCTTAAAGCTGAAGAATTTCTAGCTATTATAGGCCCCAATGGTGCAGGTAAATCTACTCTAATAAAATTAGCTTTGGGAACAGTAAAACCAACAAAAGGTAAAGTCACAGTTTTTAATGACTCTGTTGGTAAAAATTTTAAGCAAATAGGTTATGTTCCCCAACTAAAAACTTTTGATCGCTCATTCCCTGCTACTACTTTAGAGTTAGTTATTTCTGGCTTAAAACACAGGTGGGTAACACGTGCTAATAAATCAGAGATTGAAAAGGCTACTGATGCTCTTAGGAGAGTGGGGGCAGAAAAACTATTTAGACGTTCCCTGGCTGAACTTTCTGGAGGAGAGTTACAAAGAGCTTTTCTTGCAAGGGCTTTAGTAAGTAAACCTCAGACTGTCTTTCTTGATGAGCCTGCTACAGGAGTAGATTTCCTAGCAGAAAATGATCTTTATGACCTTTTAGAAAATTATCAAAACGAATATTTAGGTGATGAAAAACCAACAGTTGTAATGATCACCCACGACCTTGCTGCTGCTCGCTATCATGCAAGTAAGGTGTTAATTGTAAATCGCACCATACACGGGTTTGGTTTGCCTGAAGAAATTATGAACGAGACCCATTTGCAGAAGGCTTATGGTCATGTAGGACACTACCATAAGCTTACTTTCTCTTGATATTTTGCTTGTATAGTGTGCCAGAAAAGTTTTTTTCCAAATAAAAAAGCCCCCCTTAATAAGGGAATACAAAAAGCCCCCCTTAATAAGGGATTTGCTTTAAGAAATTCAGCCTCGTTTGTTTTTGCAATAATAAGGCAAAGATTTATTTGGATATCTATATGCTTGTAGATGTCCATAAAGTTCTTCCACAAGAAAATTCCTAGGCCTATAAGAACTCGGAGATTTACCCACCCAAAGTATTTTTGACACAACCTTTTTAATTATCCATGAATATTTTCAAAGAACTTATCGAAATTTTCCAATATCCCTTCATGCAAAATGCGCTAATTGCTGGATTACTAGTTGCCTTGTTAAGTGGGCTTCTAGGTGTTTTCATAGTGCAAAGGCGCTTATCTTTTTTAGGTGATGGTTTAGCTCACGTTAGTTTTGGTGGCTTAGCCTTGGCATGGTTTATAGGTATTGAGCAAGCCCTTTGGTCTGCCTTTGCCTATACGGTAATAGTTTCCCTAACTATTGTATGGTTACGAAAAAATACTAAACTTAGCTCAGACACTGTTATAGGCGTTTTGTTTGCTGTTTCTGTTGCTCTAGGCATTTTTTTGATACATATTAGTGAAAAAGAGTTGCAAACAGATTTAATGCAAGTACTCTTTGGGTCAATTTTAGCTGTAGGTAGGGAAGAGCTTTACATACTTTTAGGCGTTGCTTTTATAGCGGTTGCATTCTTCATTTTTAATTGGTCTTCTTTAGCTTATGCAACCTTTGATGAAGAGCTTGCTCAAAGCGACGGCATCAGAGTAGGAGCATTAGAATATTTACTATTTGCTATAGGTTCACTTGTTATTGTAGCAAGCGTTATTTTTGTGGGTATTATCTTAACTGCTGCTAATCTGGTTATACCTGCTGCTAGTGCTCGTTTATTATCCCCTTCAATTTTTATTATGACTGTTTTGAGTGTTCTTATAGCAGTTTTTAGTGTGAGTGGTGGTTTAATTACTTCTTTCTTTTTAGATGTACCAAGTGGGAGTACTATTATTTTAGTACAAGCAGGAATTTTCTTTAGCTTCTTGCTAATAAGTACATTGCAAAAAAATTAGCTAGCTTTAAATCCCTAAATTTTGTCCAAAGGGTTTAAAAGTGGAGCCAAGAAGAACGTAGGGTAATAATTTTGTCATAAAGTTGGGTAGAATCAATAAAGAGGCTAATGTGAAATTAAAAGGCAATCAATATCAACAACTAACAAAAATAAAACAGCTAGCGAGTTTAATCAGAACGCCATTAGGCGGATTATTTCTTGCTTCATTTAGAAAGTAATCAAGAATAAATTTTGCTAATCTGAAAGAAAAAATCATTTACGCTAGTAATAACCATGTCTTTAGGTTACAAGTCAAATGCCGATACCAATGTATTTTGCTAAATTTA
Source organism: Trueperaceae bacterium (assembly GCA_965224855.1). GTDB lineage: Bacteria > Deinococcota > Deinococci > Deinococcales > Trueperaceae > CBDCVN01. Next base: position 818,699 of record CBDDAI010000002.1, read on the forward strand.
AAATTTAAGGAGAATTAAATTGAGAAACTATGTCTTTAGCTTTTTCATTTTACTTTTTAGTAGTGTATTAGCTGAGTCAGAAGAAGATGGTTTTGTTCAGCATGGCAGTCATGAGCATGGAGCTGCTTTGTTAAATGTTGCCTTAGATGGCCCAGATTTAGTGCTGGAATTTATTAGTCCTGCCATTAATATAGTGGGGTTTGAACATGCTCCAAGTACAAATGAGCAAATGGAGCTTGTAGAGGCAGCAGTGACTCAGCTTAGTGATGGGGAAGCTCTTTTTGAAGTGAGTGCTCGAGCAAAATGCCAGCTAACAAACACTGAAGTTGAAAGTGAGCTAGCTGAAGAGGGCGAACATTCGGAAGAAGATGAACACTCCACAGAACATGAGGCTGAAGAGGGCGAATATTCGGAAGAAGATGAACACTCTATAGAACATGAAGAAGTAGAAGAAGTTGAGGTTTTAGAAGAAAGTGAAAATTTAGAAGAGGCTCCTAAAAATAAGAATTTTTTTATGAGGTTTTGGGAATCCATCTGGTTTAGGAATAGAAATAATCAGGAAGCTTCTATAGAAAAGGAACATTCCACAGAAAATGAACATTTAGAAGTTGATGAGGACTCAGAAGAAGCTGATCATTTAGCAGAAAGTGAAATTGTAGAAGAAGATGAACATGCTAATGAAACTGAGGAGGAAGATGAGCATCATGATGAGTATGCTGATGGAGATGAGGAAGAAGGTGAAGTTCATAGTGAATTTCACGCTATGTATGAGTTCACCTGTAACTCTCCAGAGCGCTTAGAAAACATAGATTTAAATAATCTTTTTGCTGCCTATCCAGGCATAGAAGATCTTGATGTGCAATTTGTTTTGCCTGATAGTCAAGGAGCCCGAGAACTAAACAAGGACAATACCAGCCTTCAATTCTAATGGTGAAGCTCGAGCAGATCCAATTCCGCTGGAAAATCAAAGCCCCTCTTTTGCTCGACATAGTTGACTTAAGCATCAAAAAAGGTGAAAAGGTTTTTATCAAAGGTGCTAGTGGCAGTGGTAAAAGTACACTTCTTAACCTTATTGCTGGAGTGGTCAAACCCCAATCTGGCAAAGTTTGGGTCAGTGGCACAAATTTAAGTGCTTTACCTAGTGTCAAGCGTGATATTTTCCGTGCTGATCACATTGGTTTTATTTTTCAGATGTTTAATTTAATTCCTTACCTTTCTGTGGTCGAGAATGTAACCTTGCCTCTTGATTTCTCCAAAGATCGGAGGCAAAAGGTGAGGAAGATAGGCAGGGTTAAGGAGGAGGCTGGTCGGTTACTTAAGCAACTTGGCCTCGATAATGCTTTACAGGGACAAAAAGTTACAGATTTAAGTATAGGACAACAGCAACGTGTGGCCGCAGCTCGAGCTATGATAGGTAGTCCTCCACTACTCATCGCTGATGAGCCTACCTCTGCACTAGACGCTGATACCCGTGAGGCATTTTTGCAGTTAATCTTTGAAGAGTGTCAGAAAACAGGAATGACACTTTTATTTGTTAGCCATGATGGGCAGCTCGAGGGGTTGTTTGATCGTAGTATAGCTTTGTTAGACATTAATAGGGTGCAGAAAAACGACTAAGCTTAATTGACGATTTCTGATTCTAACTTTTTCTGTGGCTAGTGAGTATGGAGTATTTTTATTTTGCTTAAATCCCCCCTAGCCCCCCTTTTTCAAAGGGGGGTAATAACAATAACAAGTTCCCCTTTGAAAAAGGGGGATTTAGGGGGATTTCCCTCTGAGAGTCAGCCTCATGTAAAAGAGACAAAAAATCCGTTAGAACTAGGATGATTTCCCCTAAGGCTAAAGTACTTAGGGTTTACGGGCTTATCATCTAAATCCTTTAAGCTTTAATATAAAAGGATCTTTATGGCTTTTAGTGACTATAAGACTATCTCACAAGTTCAAAAAGAATTTGGGATTAAATATAAAGAAGAAAATTTTATTGTGGCTCAGGATAATGAACCTTCTGTAACTTTTTGGAAAGAATTTGAATTCAATCGCGAAAACATAGATATTTATACTTCAGAAGCGTCACGTACTGATTTAATTATTACTCCAATCCTTAGAGAAGTTTATAAGCAGTATCATGATAAATATTCCTTTTGGATTCAGAAATCAATTACCTACAGTGATAAGCTAAGTGGTACACCAGATTACATTATTGCTACAAGGTCTGCTCTTGGAAAAACAGTTTTAGAGTTACCATTGGTAATAGTAGTCGAAGCCAAGAAAAACGACTTTGAGCAGGGATGGGGTCAATGCTTAGCGGAACTAGTAGCAGCACAGAAAATCAACGATGATGCAAGTATTGTGGTACATGGAATAGTTACTGATGGAGAGTTGTGGAAGTTTGGTAAATTGATGGGGAATACATTTACTAGCAACATTGAAGGGTATACAGTTGGTGATTTACCCAAACTATTTGGAGCTATAAACTATGTTTTTGAAACTATTCTTAGAAGAAGTTGATAAACGGTTAGGCTAAAAGCTTTGTGTCATGAAATTACTTATTTTAACTCTAAAGAGTATGCTAAACCGTAAGAGTACTACCCTATTAACTATTTTAGTAATTGCCATTAGTGTATTACTCCTCTTAGGGGTAGAAAAAGTGCGTAAAGAAGCTCGCTCGAGCTTTGCCAATACCATTTCTGGCACTGACCTTGTAGTAGGAGCACGCAGTGGCCCTATGCAGCTTTTACTTTACTCTGTCTTTCGCATTGGTAACCCTACTAATAACATGTCTTGGGAAAGCTATCAGCAGATTGCTAAGCATCCTAATGTTGCTTGGACTATTCCTATATCACTAGGTGATTCCCATCAAGGTTTTAGGGTAATGGGCACGGATAATAATTATTTTGAGCATTATCAGTATGGACGTAACCATTCACTTGAGCTTACCAAAGGTAAAACCTTCCAAGGTGTTTATGATGCTGTTATTGGTGCAGAAGTTGCCAAAGCTCTTAACTATGATGTTGGCACGGAATTAGTTATTTCTCATGGTACAGGTGAGGTGAGCCTGCTAAATCATAGTGACAAACCTTTTACTGTTGTTGGAATTTTAGACAAGACTGGCACACCCTTAGACCGTACTATTCATGTAACGCTCGAGGGCATAGAAGCTATTCATATTGATTGGGAAAGTGGTGTTCCTATTCCTAGTCAGCAAGTTAGTGCTGAGGAAGCTCTTAGCTTAGATTTGAGTCCAGAAGTAATCACAGCTTTTCTGCTAGGTGTAGAATCTAAAACTGGTATTTTCCAACTTCAGCGTGCCATAAATGAGTATAATCGTGAGCCTTTATTGGCAGTGCTGCCTGGAGTGGCCTTGCAAGAACTGTGGAATTTAATGGGGGTAGCCGAAAAGGCGTTACTCATTATTTCAGCTTTTGTGGTACTAAGTGGGCTTATTGGTATGCTTAGCTCTATTCTCTCGAGCCTAAATGAAAGAAGAAGAGAAATGGCTATTTTGCGCTCAGTTGGAGCCCGCCCTTGGCAAATTTTTACCTTGCTCACTAGCGAGGCAGCCTTTTTCACACTCATTGGCTGTATTTTGGGAGTTACCCTTTTATATGCTTCTCTTTTTATTACTCAGCCTTTTATTGAGCAAGAATTTGGTCTTTTTCTAAGTATTACACCTTTAAGCCAATATGATTTAACTCTTTTAGGCTTTGTAATGTTTGCAGGAATTTTTATGGGTCTTTTCCCTGCTTATCGTGCTTATCGCAATTCACTGGCAGATGGTATGACTGTAAGGGTGTGAATGATCTACCTAGAGATAAAGCTAATTGCGCCCCAAGTGTATACTCCCAACGGTTTGGTTTTGAACATTTTATTCCTCAACTTGGTAGACCCCTCTGCCCTTCGGGCATCTCCCCTTAAAGGGGAGAGCTTGCAAGTCCCCCCTCTAAGGGGGATTTAGGGGGGTGAAGCACGATTTGACCTGCAGGTAATACTCTAGGAAATGTCCAATTTTAAGCCGTTATTAGTATATTCACATTGAGGCGCAAGCTAGAGCAATCTTTTTCTGACTCTAACACTTATAAAATCCCCCTTTTTCCTTCATGTTAGTGCAAACAAATCCTAGGCACATTTGCACTAGCTAGATAGTTGATCTTGGCTAAACTTGCCTCATGAGAGTCAGAGTTGTAAACTACTTCTCCCTCTAATAAGGTTAGTAAAACCTTCGCATCGGATATTTCGTGAACAGGTATCTCGAATAGGTTTTGGTCTAGAACAACTAAGTCAGCATACTTGCCTACTTCTATAGAACCAGTCACATCTTCTTGCTGCATAAAGTAAGCACCGTTAATAGTATAGGCAGCAAGAATAGTTTCTAAATCAAGATTTTGTTCTGGATTAACTGATGGTGCATCAGGAGAATCATCAAACGGGCTTTGACGCCTGAGTGCTACTTCTATAGCTAGCAAAGGTTCATGGGTTGTTACTGGCCAATCACTGCCTGCTACTAGAGTAGCACCTGATTCGTGTAGGGCACGAAATGGAAATGCCTTCTGGGACCTCTCTTCACCAAGTACAGGTACAAGCAAATCATCAAACCAGCCCTCTTCTGGATGCCCCCAATATGTTTGAAAGTTAGGCAGTACATTCAATTCTTTAAAGCGTGGAACATCATCAGGATGGACTAAATATAAGTGGGCCATTGTGTGTCTCGTATCCTCTAGCCCATTAGCATTTTTAGCAGCTTCAAAGGCGTTTAAAGTAATACGTGCAGCTCTATCACCATTTATATGTGTGTGGATTTGGAAACCAGCTTCCTCGAGCCGAGTAACCAAATTAGCTAGCCTTTCTGGTTCAAAAGTTAAAAGGCCTTTGTTATCTGTGAGTTCGCCATCTTTGTCGTAATAGGGCTCGAGTAATGCGCCAGTAGTATTTTCTATAGTGGCATCAACAAGGAGTTTAACTTGGTTGGTGTTTACTCTCGAATTAGGATCATTGCTAAATCGACTAATTAACTCCTCAATCATTGCCTCATCATCTTCATGAGATCTAAACCATAAGGCAAGATCCATCCTAAGATTCAGTTCCCCTTCAGCATCAAGCTCACGATAAAACTCATCGTAACTTTCATCTAAAGCTTGTGCCTCTACCATTGAGGTAATACCTACACTACTTAACATGGCAAAAGCCTCTCTGGCAGCTTCCAACATAGCAACCCTTTCTACCTCTATGGCCTGTATAGCCACATCTGGCACAAGATTCATAGCAGTATGGTGTAGCAAGCCAGTAGGTTCACCATCTTCATCTCTTTCAATAATGCCACCTTCTGGATCAGGTGTATCTTTGTCAATACCAGCATTTTCTAACACCATGCTGTTCACCCACACTGCATGACCATTACCATCCATAAATGTTGCAGGCTTATCAGGCACTAACTCATCAAGTTGATGACGGTTAGGCATATCATCTTCTTCAAAAGCATCTAGCCAAAATCCTAAGCCAATAACAACTTCTCTATCTTGTTGTTCCTCAGCACATTGTCCTATGTAATCAAGGTATTCTTCTTTGCCATAAGTATCATAAAGATCACAACCCATTATGCCAAGAGCCATATCCAGAGGATGTGCATGAGCATCATGAAAACCCGGCATTAGCATTTTGCCAGCTAGATCTATTACCTCAGTATTCTCACCAATAAAGTCTTGTGCCCCTTTGTCATCGCCAACATAGGTTATTTTGCCATCTTGAATGGCTACTGCCTCTGCCCAAGGGTTATCTTCATCTACTGTATAAACAGAACCACTCAAAAATACTCTGTCAGCTTGAACAGCATCTACATTTGCTTCTGAGTTCTCTTCATTACTTTCTAAATTTGGTTCATTAATACCTTCATCGTTTTCTAAGCTTGTTTCATCAGCTTCAATACTTTCAACATTTGCTTCTATGCTTTCTTCTGAATCCAATTCTTCAACGTTTGCATCAGCTTCTAAACTTGTTTCCTCAAAATCTGTTTCAGGGCTTGCTTCATCAGTTTCATAGTTATAGACTTCTTCTCCCTCTAATAGAGTTAGTAAAACTTGCGTATCAGATATTTCGTGAACAGGTATCTCAAATAGATTTTGGTCTAGAACAACTAAATCTGCATATTTGCCTACTTCTATAGAGCCTGTAACATCCTCTTGCTGCATAAAGTAAGCACCATTTATGGTGTATGCAGCCAGCATGGTTTCTAAATCAAGGCCTTGTTCTGGATTTAATGACCTTGCATCAGGAGAATCATCGGTAGGATCTTGACGCCTGATAGCCACTTCAATAGCTAGTAAAGGCTCATGGGTACTAACTGGCCAATCACTACTTGCTACTATCCTAGCTCCTGCTTCGTCAAGGCTGCGAAATGGGTACATTTTGTTAGCTCGCTCAATGCCAATTTTTGGTGCAATGAGTTCATCGAGCCAGCCTTCTTCTAGGTCTGGAAAACCCCAAAATCCTTGTATGTTAGCTATAATATCTAACTCTTTCAACCGTGGGGCATCATCAGGGTTAACTAAAGATAGATGGGTCAATGTGTGCCGTCTATCACCCATGTTATTAGCTTCTCTAGCAGCTTCAAAGGCGTTTAAAGCTACATGAGTAGCTTTATCACCATCAACATGCATGTGTATCTGAAAGCCAGCTTTCTCAAATTCTGTTACTAAATCATTGAGCCTGTCTTGTTCAAAATACTGATCTCCAAAATTATCAGTAATTTCCCCATCTTTATAATAAGGTTCAAATAATAAGCCCGTTTCATTCCCTGTGTAACCATCAATATAGAACTTTACCTGACTAAAATTAACCCTCGAGCTAGGACTTTTAGTAGACCTACTTATTAAATCTGCAATTTGTTCTTCATCATCTTTATTAGGGTCAACCCACAAAGCAGCATCTACCCTAAGATTTAACTTTCCAGCTTCAGCAAGGCCAATATATATTTTATCGTAGCTTTCATCTATTGCCTGAGCATCTACTACTGAAGTAACACCAGCACTACTCAACATAGCTAATGCCCGTCTAACCCCTTCTTGTCCCTCGAGTTTTTCTAGCTGCCAAATCTCATCTGGTACCAGAACCCAAGCTTCGCCAATTAGCAAACCTGTAGGTTCGCCATTTTCATCTCTTTCAATAACGCCTCCTTCTGGGTCAGGGGTATCTTTGTTTATGTTGGAAAGCTCGAGTGTTTTACTATTTATCCAAAAAGAGTGCCCATCAACATCCATAAACCAAGCAGGCTTATCGGGGGCTATTTTGTCAAGGTCATGACGATTGGGCCTATCATCTTCAGGAAAGTTACCTAGCCAATATCCTACGCCTGTAAGACTTTTTTTGTCTTCTTGTTCTTCAGCACATTGCTCTATTTGTTCTAAATAATCCTCTTTGCTGCTATAACCCTCGAAAAGGTCGCACCTCATTAAGGTAAGAGACATGCCATAGGGGTGTGCATGGTTATCATGAAAACCCGGTAATAACATTTTTCCTGTTAGGTCTGTTACCTCAGTGTTTTCACCAATAAAGTCTTGTGCCCCTTCATCATCGCCAACATAAGTTATTTTGCCACCTTGAATAGCTACTGCTTCTGCCCAAGGGTTACTTTCATCTACTGTATAAACAGCTCCACTTAGAAATACCCTGTCAGCTTTAACACCAATATCTGTACTTTCTGCTAAATCTGCTTCTGTACCTGTTTCTAAAGTAACTGCTGTGCTTGCTATAGGCTCAGCACCCCAGTTGCGTCCAACAAGCTTTACGGCAGTCTCTGGCTTTACACAAGCCAACTCTGAACTCTCCCTTTTTATGATTGGTACTAAACCTTCAGCGCAACCTTTAGGACTATCTATTCTACTAGCAGTGATGCTTGCAGAATCCTGTTCTTTGGCAACTACCAAGAAAATAAGAAAAACGCTGAGCAAACAGCACACAAAACGGGTAAAAACTTTATTGGCCTTCATCAAGTTGTTCTCCTTTCAGAACAAGAACATAAATATTATCGGCCTTTATTTGTCACACTACTTAATTTAACATTTCCTGAGCAGCCAATCAAATAGATCTGTTTCAGAATAACCTTGTGTACACTGTTAACGGTACAGTTGCTCAACTCAAAAGCTACAAAATACATAATATTGTAGTTGAGTCTTTAATAAGTGCCCAAGTTTCTTGTTCAGTGTGCTAAATATTCGTGCCAGCATTTTATTTTGAGACAACTCTAATAATTAAGTAATTCTAATAAATCCACTTGTCAATATAATTTACTGAAGACTATAATGGAACAATGCTTACTAAAACTTTGTATCTAACCCTTTTAAGTTTTTTTATATTGTTTTCACTTAGTGCTTGTAAAAACCAAGATCCTACCACAGATGAGCCATTAAGTATAAAGGAGCAAATTAAGCTAAAAGCCTATGCAAAACTAGAACCTGTTATCACTGCACTATCTTGGCCTGACCTTATGCCAGAAGGGTTTACTGCCACATCCCAGCCCTTCCTTTTTGCTTTAGGGGATGAAGCTCCTCCTGCAGCTCCTAAAGAAGTTCCTGTGGTAGAGGAATTAAATGGTAAGGAAATCCGCATACCCGGTTACATAGTACCTCTTGAAGGGTACGAAGACTCAATTACAGAGTTTTTGTTAGTACCCTATTTTGGTGCTTGTATTCATACGCCACCACCGCCAGCTAATCAAATTGTTCATGTTAAGCCTAAGTATCCCATCTTAATAGATGAATCTTATGACCTTGTTTTTGTTTTGGGTAAGCTCGAGGCACAGAGCAGCACAAATCAGTATGCACACGTTAGTTACCTAATAGAAGATGCTCTGCTAATTCCCTACAGTGAAGAGGAGGCAAAATCCTCGAGGGAAAAGAAAACTCTTTAACAATAATGGAAGTAATCAAAAGGCCTTCCATACAAAGTCATTAGGATTCTTCATAGTAGTGATGTTATCACCAATAGCCAAGGCCAGCAAACCTGGATTCGATAGTGCTGTGATAAGGCTTTCATCTAAATGTATTGATGACATTGCCCCTATCAACTTGACATCTCTAGTTTTGTATTCTGGGAAGTAATTACGAAACTCTGCTAGGGTATTCAAAAACTGGTAGTGCCATTAAATGTAATTATGAAGCAATGGTTCTAGCATAGACAAGTTTATATCATGTATAGGACTACCCCAATCCTTACCCATGTTTAGGAAATAAAAAAGTTGTTAGTCTTTAACATTATTTTTTTCTTTTATATGCTCAGCATGCTGCTCTCCCCATTCAGATATAGCATTAACAATTGGCATTAATGTTTTGCCATATTCAGTCACTGAGTATTCTACTTTAGGTGGGACAACAGGATAAACCTTGCGGTTGATAATGCAATCTCTTTCCAATTCACGTAATTGTTGGGTCAGCATTTTTTGGGTAACATTAGGTATAGATGTCTTAATTTCACTAAATCTTTTAATTTGGTCTCCTAATGTCCATAAAATAACTGGCTTCCATTTCCCACCAATCACAGACATAGTAAATGTTACAGGGCAAAAGTTTTCATCTTCCATATTTAATCTCTTAGTATCCTTTTGGTAACTATAGCACTTTCTAGTATCTACTAGACAAAACTAACTTTACATAATAATATCACACCTAGTATTTGGGGGCAAATCCTAAAAGACTCGAGGAGAAAATTATGAAGACACCTAGTGCTTTATCAGCATTAATTGTATTTTTGGTTGTTTTGCATACAGCTACTATAAATGTAATGGCTCAAGAGCCAGTATGGGATGGAAACACAGTTGTATTAATATCAGAAGAACTTGCCTCTGGTGTTTATGCTTACTATCCTAGCAACGCCCATGATTTTGCATCTCAAGGGAAACCAATTGCCACCAGTGGCGGGTTTATTGTTGGTGATAATGGTGTGTTGATTATTGATACTATGCTGAACCAACGCCTTAATCAACAGGTACAGAACATGGTCCGTGAGGTAACCGATAAACCCATTACATATGCGGTGAACACTAGCTATCACGGTGATCACTCTTATGGCAACATGTATTTGCCACAGTCAACTCAAATTATCCAGCACATCAACACCAGAAACTACATTGATAATTACTTCAAAGAAGATACTGAGTTTATGATTCAAAACTTTGGGCAAGGACGTGGTATAGAAGAAATCGTGCCTCGTACAGGTGATATACTAGTTGCTGAAGGTGAAAGAATAGTTATTGATTTAGGGGGCAAAACCGTTGAAATTATAGATTTTGGGTTTGCTCAAACAGGAGGTGATTTATTTGTTTGGGAACCAGATTCAAAGGTTATGTGGACAGGCAACCCAATTATTACAATAAAGCCCTCACTACCATGGTTACTTGATGGGCATCTTATTGAAACGCTAGCTACACTTGCAAAAGTATATAATTTTCTTCCAGCCGATGCACGTGTCGTTCCCGGTCATGGACCAGTTATGAGTCGTGAAGATATAAAGTGGCATACTGACTATCTTGCTACCGTAAAAGAAAAAGTACAGGCAGCCATTGACAAAGGATTAACCCTAGAAGAAACTGTTCAAGAAGTAGCTATGCCAGAGTTTAGAGGCTATACTCTGTTCGATTGGGTTCATCCTAGTTTAAATGTGCCTGCAGCATATAAAGACCTGAGCAAAACTACAGAATAGGCTGTAAGGAGAAGAATTCATGCAAATCGGCATTGACAGCTTTGCTGCACAAATTATTGATCCTGAAACCCATGTTGCTCAACCTGCCAATGAACGCATGAATGACCTCATAGAAGAAATTGTTCAAGCAGATAATGTTGGCCTTGATACCTTTGGGGTAGGTGAGCATCACCGTGAAGAGTTTCTAGATTCAGCAACTACCCTGATTCTTGCGGCTGCGGCTGCTCGCACAAATAACATTCGTTTGACAAGTGCAGTTACGGTGCTCAGTGCAGCTGACCCTGTTCGTGTTTTTCAACAGTTTGCAACACTTGACCTTATTTCTAATGGACGGGCAGAAATTGTGGCAGGGCGAGGGTCCTTTGTAGATGCTTATCCTCTTTTTGGTCTTGACTTGAACAATTATAATGAACTTTTTGTTGATAAGTTAGTACTCTTGCTCGAGCTACGCAAAAACAATCCTGTTAACTGGATAAGTAAGTACCGAGCACCTCTTTCGGGTCAAGGAGTTTACCCTCGTCCTGTTCAAAATCCGTTACCTGTGTGGCTTGGGGTTGGGGGAACACCAGAATCTTTTGCTCGAGCTGGCAGCCTTGGCCTGCCCTTGATGGTTGCGATCATTGGCGGTGACTTCAGACGATTTCGCCCCCACATTAACCTCTATCGCAAGGCTGGTGCTCAGGCTGGCTTTAAACCTGAGCAACTTAAGGTGGGCGTTCATGCCTTTGGCTACTTGGCAACAAGCTCAGAAAAAGCAAGAGATATTTTTTACCCAGGCTACGCACATATGATGGGCTCCATAGGTAGAGAGCGTGGCTGGGCACCGCCCAACAGGTTACAGTTCGATGCCTCTTGTAGTCCCAGCGGACCTTTCTTAATTGGTGATGCAAAAGAAGTAACTGAAAAAGTGTTTTATCTTGATGAGGTGTTAGAAGGCATTGACCGTATTAACTTACAAATGACCAATGTGATGGTTACTCATGAACAAATGCTTGAAAGTATAAGCCTTCTTGGTACTGAGGTTGCACCTATCGTACATGAACAGAAAACAATTAATTAATTAATGTAATACTTCAGACACAACTAACACCTGGATTGGCAAATTTCATCAGCTCGAGCAAAATTTAGTAAGATATGCTAAAGACGCATTGTTAATAGGGCTTGCTCGAGCATCTGGTAATGCTGTTGCTAGTTTTGATAAAGACTTTAAGAAAATAGGGGAAAGTTGGCTCGAGCCTTAAAAATCAAATAAATCCGATTAATCACAGTTCAGACAACGAAACGAATCAAAATTTATATCCTTGCGTGGGGTAGCGCGAAGAAGGTTTATGAATATTATTTTGTAGTTCTTACAAGACTTAATAGCAACTATGTTCCCGATGACAGACTTTATGAAAGTTAGAAGTTAAAATCTCAATATGAACGAAAAAGCTCAATCCATCAGGCATTTTATACGCCCTATGCTAGTAAGAGATCACCAGGAAGAGCACCGAGCTGCAACACCGCTCGAGCTACTGTATGACTTAGTCAGTGTTATCGCTATTGCTTCTGCTGCTAGTGGTCTACATCATGCTATTGCTGATGATCATATTTTTGATGGTATTTTGACCTACAGTATAATTTTCTTTGCCATTTGGTGGCCTTGGATGAATTTCACTTGGTTTGCCTCGTCTTATGACTGTGATGATGTGCCTTATCGCATTGCCATTTTGGTACAGATGGCAGGTGCACTGGTGTTAGCAGCAGGGGTTGATGACGTCTTTGCTAACTTTGACTTTCGTTTGGGTCTGGTTGGCTACATTATTATGCGTTTGTCCTTAGTGAGTCAATGGTTACGGGTAGCTAGGAACAATCCTGAGCACCGAGTAACAGCACTGCGCTATGTTATTGGCATGACGCTCTGTCAAATTGGCTGGGCGTTACTTGTCTTAACAGCACCTGAATCATTTATGCTGACAGGTATTTTTATTTTGATTGCCTGTGAGTTGTTTGTGCCTTACTATGCTGAGCTGGCTAGTGACTCGAGCTATCACCGCCACCATATCATTGAGCGCTATGGTCTTTTGACCATTATTGTGCTTGGAGAGTCGTTATTGGCTATTACTATAGCTATCAGTTCCTTAGCAAGTGGTGACCTTACAAACCTCGAGCTTTTAGCTACAATCATCGGGGGGCTCATGATTATGTTTGTGTGTTGGTGGCTTTATTTTGATGAAGCCGATCACCATTTGCTCAAAAGTCTACGTGGTGCTTTTGTATGGGGCTACAGTCACATAATTATCTTTGCTTCGCTAGCTGCTGTGGGGGCAGGTCTTGCCGTGATGGTGGATTATTTGACCGACCATGCCAAAATTGGTTTGCTAGCTGCCACAGCTGCTGTGACGATTCCTACAGCACTATTTTTGCTTTGCCTATGGTTTATTCACGAACGACCAAAGATTAAAAGTATAATGGACATGTTGTTATTTCCTGTCTGTGCAGGTCTTGTTGTGCTCACAACTTTTCTGCCTTATGGTGTGTTGTTAACAGGTTTAGTGCTTATTATTTGTTTGGTGTTGCAGCTAAGGCAAAGAGCGGCTCAGAACACCTAAATCATAATATATGAACAAAATTTTTACCCTTTTGTTAGGTGGTGCACATGGCGTATTGTGATTAGTTTATGGTTATGGTGCTTTTTGTTTCCAGTACAGGACTTTCAAGCAATATTCAAACTCTTGATTCAAACACCCTCTAAAGAAGGTTTTATCAGGTAAAATCAGTTAGTGATTTTATGGCGGTTGACCAAGGCAAACAAAATCAACCTAATAGTAAACAGAACTCCAATTGGTGGGGAAATTTTCAACTTGAAATGGGGCAAATGGGCTTTTGGCAAATAGGGCCAAGTAGCTTCTCTATTCATCGTTTAGAACAGGAGTGGCGTATTGCTTATACTGAAGGAACTGATCCTTTCTCCGATGAACTCGTTGTCAATGTCCCTTTACCTTCTGATGAAGACGATACAGCTACCTCATTACGTCGTTATATGTTTCAAAGTACACATAGTGACTTAACCTTGACTCCTGTCTTGGTAGATCGCTCTGTGGTGGTGCGTCCAACAACCCCTTTTTCCATAAGAGAAGGGCAAGAGGTCATCCTATATATCACTACCCCATTTTGGGTAAGAGTAGAAGTGGAAGGAATGCAGTTCCCACTACGTGATATTCCTACTATTCGGCTCTCAGACACTTGGTTTGGCAGTGATACCCTCAGCGGTGAGCTTTGCTATGCTGGCAAATTAGCAGGGCGCCTTTCACTCGAAGATGTGCAGAAACTTCCCTATAGGGTAATTTCACCCCTACGTGTACGTAACCGTAGCTTAAAACCCCTTTTAATAGAAAGGGTTAAGCTCCCTTTGCAATACCTCTCCATTTATAATTCTAAAGACAACCTTTTGTGGACACAAACTGTTATCTTAACAAAAGAGAAAGACCAGACAAGGCTCAAACTTGATAAAAACCCTCTAGATGTGGAAATAAAAGAAAAGATTAGTGGTCCCAGACAAAAACTCAAAAACAATCTTGCTGTGCGTGCTTTCGAGCGTTTCAGGGGTAGAAAGATTGCTGAGGAGTAAAGCAGAAAACTTATTATGTCCTTAATAGACGGTTTAGTAAAAGTTTTTCAATTTATTGTAGAGACATTAAGCCTTGAACACTTTTGGAGCAGTCTAGGTCAGAGATTAAGTGGTGAGCAAGGTTCACTTTACTTAGGCGTAACACTTAAGCTGATTGTGGGTTTAATTCTAGCAAGGGTTATTCATAGCCTAATTATCAGGGGTTTTGCGAGACACACTCACCCTCAACACTTAATGCTCCTACGCAGGTCTATTGCCTACGGGGTTTTTAGTATTTTCCTTTTCTCAGCTCTACAAGACCTTAATGCTAGTACATGGTTGTTAGGAGCAGCAGGATTAATTACCATAGCGATTGGCTTTGCTTCTCAAACTTCAGTATCTAACTTAATCAGTGGCCTTTTTCTAATAGGAGAAAGAGCTATTGAAATAGGCGAAATCATTGAAGTAGAGGGTACCATAGGGGAAGTGCTATCAGTCGATTTACTCTCCACTAAAATACGCACCTTCGACAATTTACTCGTTCGTGTACCAAACGAAACAATGGTAAAAACTAAAATCATTAACATAACTCGTTTTCCTATCAGGAGAATAGATTTAGAAATTGGAGTGGATTACCAAGATAACCTAAAGCAGGTAAAGGAAATACTGTTTGAGTTGGCAGATAATAATTCCCTAGCTTTGGAAGAGCCAAGACCTCTATTTTTGGTTAAGAACTTTGGAGATTCGGCTGTTGAACTGCAATTTTCAGTTTGGACAACTCATATAAATTTTTTGGAACTTAAGAGTAGCCTACTTATGGAAATTAAAGAGGCATTTGAAAAGGCAAATATAAACATCCCTTACCCTCAAATCACTTTCCATACAAATGAATCAATAGCACCTTTTGAAGAGGTGACTTAACTTGCCAATACCACATTATAGTCAACCAATTTTATTCATTCATCTCTGCATTATTAGCACACTGGAAGGATAGTTTTGAGAGTTTTTACTTGTCTTTTATTAGCAATGTTATTTGCTGTACACGCAGAAACTTACAGCTACCAACACAGTCAGGTTGTAGAAAACCTTAGGGGTCTACTAGGAAGCGCTGTAGTTACTTGGACAACCTCTACCGAGGAATACACAGGTAGCTATAATCATCCTGACAATATACTCAGCTTGTTATTCAGCAATATTAGGTTAGAAAACCTAGACAAAGCTTATGGCAAGCTACTTGAGGAATTAGGCATTGAATACGACCCTAATATAAAGAGCAACAAAATCAGATTTTTAGACCACCTAGGTTCCTTAGGCTGGAAACTTTTATGGATTGAAGAATTAGAAGGAAAAACAATATACCGATTTGAAAAATCTATTTTGGAGTAAAGGTATTTGATTTAAGCTTGGTTCGCCTCTTCTTATGACACCGATGATGTGCCTTACCGCATTGCTATTTTGGTACAAATTCAATCTGGCTTGATGGGTATTATGCCATTTTTCCCTCCCCACTCTTCAATTGCTTTCAATATAGGGAAAAGGTTTTTTGCTAGATCAGTTCAACAATTTAGGAGCATCACTACTTCTACAGAATTACTATCTTGACAACTTAGTTTATTGTTAGGTACATTATGATCATAATGTACTTTTTGTACAAGAAAGAAGTTAAATGATTGTTTCAACTAGTGAACTCAGAGCTAATCTAAGTAACCTTATAGAACGTGTTAAAAGTGGTGAGACAATTGTAGTAACCAGTAACAGCAAACCTGTAATCCAATTAGAAGCCTATAAAGAACCTCAAGGAATTGATTTCGAGGCTCTAGCAGCACTTAGAGAAAGTTTACCAAAAACGGATGTAAACCCAGTACTAGCAGCAAGAGATGAATATAGATCTTGACCTACATTGATCCTAGTAGCTACACTTCTGTCTTTCTTAATGAAGATAGGACAAATGCTGTTATTGGCAAGATAAAATCTATAAAAGACTTAGCAACTAGCGACTTTTCAGAAGCAGAAATGATTGCTAGCTTTAATAAGCTATTAAGAATGGGCAAGTTATCTGAGAGTGACGTAATAAAGCTACATCAAATTTTAACAGCTAACTTCAAAACAAGCATAAAAATTTTAAGTTTGATTCCAAAAGTGACTAGCTTAGCAAAAGATCTTTTACTTGAATACTACAATCATAATTTGCATGCACCTGATGCACTACACATAGCTACTGCTCTGCACTATGGATGTCAGAAGTTCATAAGCAGTGATAAGAAACAAGCTGACATTGTTGAGTCGACAAAGCTCGAGCTAATTTATATATCTTAGATATGATCATAAGTTACTCACCTTAGTGAATCAGTTTCAGGCATAACTACTTCAAGTAGTTCACTTTGACTTTGTAGATATTATGCCATTTCCTTCTCCCCACTTTTCAATTGCCTCAAATATAGGTATAAGGCTTTTTGCTAAATCAGTTCTTTCGTACTCCACTCTAGGAGGAATCTCTGGATAATGCGTGCGTGTTACTAAACCATCACGTTCTAACTGGCGTAACTGTTGGGCAATGATTTTTTGTGAAGCTCGAGGAATAAGCCTTCTTAACTGATTAAAACGTTTAGGCTTATCACCAAGATGCCAAAGAATTTCGATCTTCCATTTGCCTATAAAAAGCTCGAGCACAGGAGAAATAGGACAGGTTATTAATTCTTTTTCTGTTGACATAGGATTGATTATATACTAAGTTACCTATAGGTACCTAGTTGACTTTGTACACTATAAATTTTATAAATGTAATTCTAAGTCTTGCATTAGTTCCTGATTGAGTGCAACTGCAAGGATTATAGGAGAAAAGCGTGGCAAAAATACCTTTTATTAGAAATGAGAAAGAACATGCGTATCTTTTTTACTTTTTCTGTAATCATATTAATTGTAGCTAGTTCTTACATAGTATCCCAAAGTACACAAAAAAGTCTTTGTAGTGAGGGGCTAGTGCAAATTGTTAAGCTAAGTGATAGTGGTTCTATTGCTAACACATCCTGTGTTACTCCAAATGTAGCTGAAAGGTTTAGTGCTTCTGGCTGGGAGATTATTACACCAGACTCTGAAGGGGAAGTTTTTCCTAATATAATTGAAGAGACAGAAGAAATAGTAGGTAACAAAAATATTGAAGAAGTACCTGAAGTTCTTGCTGAAGGAACAGATAAGTCTGCTAAGGATAGTGATCTACAGGATAAAATTGTTGAGTTGCAAGCTCGAGTCAACGAGTTGCAAGCCCAAGTTGATGCACACAAAGCTGAACGAGAAGCCACGGCAAGGCATCTACAAACCTTCGATGAGCTTGACCTAGTTGCATTTAACAATCGTGATATGACACGAATTAAGGAAATTCATGCTGATGATGTGACAGTTTACAATCCTGATGGTTCAATCACCCAAGGAATGACCCCACACCACACTGATGAACTACAGTTTCTGTTTGACACTTTTGATTTTATGATTCCAGTTCACATTGTTGGGTTTGGCTATGGTGAATGGACTGCTGGCATCAGCATTTCTGAAGGTCAATGGGTCAAACCAATAACAATGCCTGATGGCACTGTACTGGAACCTACCAACAAAAAGCTGAAAATTAAGATTGCCACAATTGCTCGCTGGGAAAACGGTCGCATTGCTGAAGAGCATTTGTTTTGGGACAATGCTAGCTGGAACAAACAAATTGGCCTTGATCAATGTCTTGTTCAATAAATTTCCAATTACCACTGTGTGAAGGCAATCCACCTGTAATTGGACAGCAACCACCTCAACTTCAGTTAGTCAGATAGCCACGACCTGATTATACTGTGGTGCATGGACCATGCTTCCCATGAATCTTGTGCCCATGCCCTAACCATTGTTTTGTGCTCATCAACTGATTTGGTTGCTGCAACATCTGCTGTTGTAATTGAACCAAGAGACTTCGGCCTTTCTAACCAAATAAAAGAATGTTTACGCTTCCCAGCTTCTAACATTGCATTATTTGTGTTCTTTGCGGTTAGTCCATGCTCAAGGAATAGACAAAGCCGAATCAAATGTAGACCAACAGACTGTATACTTTGACGGTCGGTTGAACCAGGATGTTGTACAGCATAGGTATCAACAGTTAAACGATGAACTTCAAAATACGAAGTATCGCTGTATTCTCGAGCGAGGACTTGACCATAAACAGACCAACACCCTGGAGAAGACGCCATATAACGGTGTACTGGTCCTTCTATATCAGGAAACAATCCCCCACAACTAAAACATTTACATGTTCTTATTTCAGGGTCCATTTTATTCTTTTAGGGGACTTGTAACGAATAAAACGAAAACAGGCTGTGTAGCAGACTGTTAAAATCAGTTAAGTTTGCGCCTAAAGAAGCTTATCATTTCTTCTAAAGCATTTTGGGCAACTTCATCTTCTCTTAACTGCCCAGAAGAGAGCATAAATCCGTGTGGTTCTCCCTGATAGACTTTTAATTCAAAGGCCTTCCCTGCCTCATCAAGAGCAGTAGCATATTCATAGATTTCAGACATAGGACTAGGTTCATCTGCAGTACCATGGATTATGAGCATAGGAGTAGATAGCTGCTCAATTAATTCTGCAGGTTGCGTATCTCCCCTATAAGGGAACCCATACCAAGCAACACCTGCTCCAAGGGCTTCGATTTGAGGTAAAAGAAGCATAGTATAACGACCACCTGCACAAAAGCCTGTTAAACCCAATTTAGCTGAATCAACATCTCCCCTTTGACTCAAGAAGTCCATGCTATCTTTAACAAGTTGCAGCACTAACTCATCATTAGGGCTTTGCTCATATGTTTGCCAACCTACCGCTAAAACTACAAATCCTTGAGCAGCAAACCAGTCTGTCATAGTGCGATAACCGTCTTGTAAACCCCTAAAAGAATGTATGAGTACAATACCGGGATAAGTTCCTTCTTCTGTAGGGGCAGCTAGATAGGACTGGTAGATCTTGTCACCACTAGTAACTTCCACATCAGTACTATCTACTACTTGAGCAAACAAGCTAGAGAAAATAAAAATTAATAACAAGCATATAATGTGTTTCATTCTGGGTTTCCTTTCTAGGAATTGAATTAAAGTTTACTGCAATGCTTAATTAAAAAAGTGGCTCTTTATGGATTCCAAGGGCTTAGCAAAATCTCCAACAGAGACGGTAATAAGGTGCGACCTCTAGCACGAGTGTTGTGAATGAACTCAAAGAAACCTAAGTACAAAGGTAGATTCTCTTGTGAGATGCCTCTGTGAGGACGTAACCATGATCTAAGCAATGACCAAAAACCTTCAATAGTATTGGTATGCACTTCACAAAATCCGTCTCCATCATCATCTCTAGCAAATTCTCCCTTTGAATGGCAAACACTTTCATGCTTGTAGCCCCATTTTTCTAAACGACTATAAATGCAGTACTCATCGCTATAAATCAAACTTCCCTTCTCTACATATTCCTCTATGACTGGTTTTATAGTCTCTTGCCTTACATTATCCAGCATTTTTACTATCACTTCACCATTTCGCTTGATTATACCTAGCACAGGTGGCTTGTCTGTGGCAGCTGTACCACGACCACGTGCTCCTTTTAGCCTTCGCCTACGCCCTTGTCTTCCTTTGGCCGCTACACTCTTCGGATATCCTTTATGCCCTGCTACAATGTACACTTCGTCTATCTCCACTTTTTCGTTTAGATCGGGTCTTTTTTTTGACGACAACGCCTTCCCTAAGCTGCTTAGTCATGTTTTGCACATCATCTTTGTTCAGTCCAAGCTCCTGAGCAATTTGACGATTGGAAAGATTCAGCCCCATGAAGTACAAGCATAAAATCCAGACAGATAATGGTTGATGATGTCCTTCAAAAACAGTTCCTGTAAGATCATCAAACTTACCACAGCATTTGCCTTGACAGAGATACCTTCTCCTCGCTTTATGTTTGTTATGAAAGCCTTTTCTAATCACTTCATTTGATTTACAATTAGGGCAAGCAACTTTACCACTAGGCCAACGTAACTCTCTAACTTTTTCATAACATGATTCATTGTTTAATAAGTTCTGTAAGTGTAAAACCATTCATGTACATTACCTAATATCTCAGGCCCTTGGAATCCATCAAGAGCCAAAAATATAGCCTGCCCTTGAGGGGGACTCTCAAGATCGAAAGCATGAACCTGCCCCTTGTTAATGAGGATAAAATTGCTTGCTTGAAAGGAGTACCAGTTAAAGTCTATAAAGTGCCTTCCCTCACCTTGAGTAATATAAATCAAACAATAAAATCCGTTTCTATGTGGTTTGGCAGGATCATGGTTAAATAGAGGAATTCTTTGGTAGATGGACTGAAGTTCTACAATTTCTATGTCCATATCTACAGCGTCTTTTGGTTTGAATTCGAGGTTAGGAATGGTCATGAGGTCTTATAATCTTCCAATCTTTGCTGAGAAACACCGCTGCCCAATTATGGCATTTTGTCCTTTCTTAACCATTTTTTGTCAACTATTCACCTTGATCTTTCAGTAGCTATTACAGTTAAAATACCACTATGCGAAAAGCTCAGGTAAATAATCCAATTAGAAAATCCCTTTTCAAAACATTCACAATGGGTTTGCTTGGCTTTTACTACTGGGAATACTATCACTTCAAAAGTAGAAAGCTCATCCGACATGGGTTGTTTATGCTAGGTTCTGTGAATTGTAAGCTATACTTATAATGACTTGCCCAAAGCAATTTTAAAGGAGATTCATGAAGGCAGTTTTATACAGAAAATACGGATCACCTGATGTCCTTAAATTAAAGGAAGTACAAAAACCTATTCCTAATGATGATGAGGTGCTGGTAAAAGTTCATGCTGTATCTATAAATCCCCTTGATTGGCGTAAAATGAGAGGTAAACCATTTTTAGTTCGCTTATCGGATGGGTTTCTCAAGCCAAAAAACAATATACTTGGGGCCGACATTGCAGGGCAGGTGGAAATGGTTGGTAGGAATGTCAAGCAATTTCATTTAGGGGATGAAGTGTTTGGAGATATTAGTGTGGGAGGGCTTGCTGAATATGCATGTGTTACTGAAGATAAATTAGTGTCTAAACCAAACAATGTATCATTTGAAGAAGCTGCTGCTGTACCCGTAGCAGCACTCACTGCCTTGCAAGGTCTTCGCAATAAAGGACAGATTCAGTCAGGACAAAAAGTTTTGATTAATGGTGCATCTGGTGGTGTAGGTACGTTTGCAGTGCAGATTGCCAAAGTGTTTGAGGCTGAGGTTACTGGTGTTTGTAGTACAAGGAATTTGGAAATGGTGCGCTCAATTGGTGCAGATGATGTTATTGACTATACAAAAGAAGACTTTACCCAAAATGGGCAGCTTTATGACCTCATTATTGACGCAGTAGGAAATTGTTCGATCTCAGGTTACAAGCGTGCTTTGAGCCCCAAAGGAATTTGCGTTGTTATCGGATTTTCAACTTTAGGTCATATGTTTCAAGTGATGCTCTTAGGTTCGTGGGTATCAAAGACTGGGGGCAAGAAGATTGGTCCTATGTTGGCAACAGCAAATCAAAAGGATTTAATGTTTATAAAAGAGCTCCTTGAAACAGGCAAAGTTGCCTCTATTATTGACAGGCGTTACTCTTTAAGCGAGGCTTCTGAAGCTATTGGCTACCTTGAAGAGGGACATGCTCGAGGAAAAGTAATCATAGTTTTGGAATGAAATAACTAGCCCTAACTTTTGCTTCAGTGTGAAGCAGATATGTGAGACTCAATCAGCTTTAAAAATGGCTCAGGGAAGTGTAAAAAGTGTAAGCACCTGAAGTACCATTGGTACTATAGAGCACTTTGACACCACTATAAAAGTTAAGGAGTAAATATTATGAGTAATCAAAACAAAGCCAACGCCATTGCATTTTATAAGATGGCATATGAGGGTAATCCTCGAGAAGCAGTGGAAAAGTATGTTGGTGCTGAATATATCCAACATAACCCATTAGTTGCCAACGGACCTGAGGGATTTATTGAATACTTTGAACGTATGCAGAATGAATATCCTGAAAAGTCAATTGAGTTTGTTCGTGCAGTTGCAGAGGGTAACCTTGTTGCACTACATACCCACCAGATATGGCCCGGTAATGATGAGTACGTCACGATGGACTTTTTCCGATTTGACGAACAGGGAAAGATAGTTGAGCATTGGGATTCCATGCAGGAGATTCCTAAAGGGGAATCTAAAAATGGAAACACTATGTATTGAACAGTAAGCTCTGTTAGGAAAAGTATTGCCTTATTAACCTAAAATATTGGCTTAAAGAGTCAAAGTTTAGTAAAACCATATGAGGAGATCTGATGAAAAAGATAACTATCCAAATCTAATGTTAGTTTACCTAAGTATTAAGACTGGGGATTTTATGAAGAGTGGTTGCCCTTAAACGCTCTAGCTATCCAATTCTATTTGCTTTTAGGATTATAAATAACTCACCTTGCCTTTTTTTAAGGTATTAGGGTTTCTTGGGCTACGCTAAAGTTAGACATGAAATATCATATACCCTTTAAAACAGCTATCAGCACTGTTATACTAACTGTTAATAACATGGAGCAACAGCTCCATTTTTACACTGATGTAATGGGCTTAAAGATCAGGCATGAGCTGGGTGACCAAGTTGTGCTTGGAACTACTCATAAAGATATAGTTGTCCTACGCAACTATCCTAATGCTAAAAAGAGTTTAAGGACAACAGGACTATTTCACCTCGCTATCCTGCTACCTACACGTGAAGAGCTTGCTAGCTGGCTTAAGCACTATCTTTCTTTGGGATATCAATTGGAAGGTGCTGCAGATCATGGAGTTAGTGAGGCTCTTTATTTAAGTGATCCTGAGGGAAATGGTATTGAAATGTACACTGACCGTCCACATAACACATGGACTTTTAGGGGGGATAAAATCAAGATGGTTACGAAATATCTAGATGTTCAAAACTTGTTAGAAGTTGCTGCTGACTCTTTTAGCAAGCTTTCAGTGCAAACAACACTTGGGCATATTCATCTTAGAGTAAGTGACTTGAAAGAAGCTAAAGCATTCTATGTGGACTTACTTGGTTTTGACCTCATGCAAGATGATTATGCTGGAGCTTTGTTTGTCAGTGCTGGTGGTTATCATCATCATATTGGAATGAATACTTGGAACTCTGCTGGGGCCACACCACCTCTATCAAATACTTTAGGACTACACAGCTACACAATTGCTCTCCCCAATAAAGTTGAATTAGAAAATTTAGCAAGTCACTTATCAGAAACCGAATATCCTATGAAGGGGGTTTCTGAGGGGCTTGAGCTACACGATCCATTTGGATTAAAAGTTATTTTTAGTTGTGTATGAAGAGATGGTACAAGCAGGAGCAATTCCATTTACTTGGGAAGGGGTAAGAACAGGCTAACCTTGGCTACAAATTGTCAGGATACTCTACATTTGACTGTACAATCACTAATTGTTTCCTAACTTATGGCCTTATAGACAGCCAAATCAATCTGATACAGAGTGTCCCTTATATCGTTTTTGCCACTTAGTAGACAATATTGTCTATTAATTTGCTGATTTGCTGATACCAAAAACCTTGCTCCAGTGATTTCATAAGCATTTTCCTTACACTTTCTTTATCGCTTTTAGGATAGAGCTTGTCAAACAAAAGCCAGCCGCGCTCAGGCTGCCCCATATAGGCAAAAGTGTACACCAAACCCTGCATAGGACACACTAAAGGATCTCCCCAAGTGTAATTTGTGTCTTGCTTTTGTATCGACTCGAGCCCCTTCAAAACATCGTGCATATAGAGCCCAACATAACGATCAAACACCTGTTGTCCACGCCAATCATCAACCCATTTAAGGTTATTAAGGGCATAGATACCATCTTCCTCAATACTAAACACCAAGGGTAAGAAAGGAGAGTCTGCAAAAGAGCAGTACTCATAAGCAAAGCTCGAGTCACCAGCAATAAGTTCATAACTACCATCACTATCAAAATCACTATAGGAAAGAGAGCTGTCTCCAAGCTCAACCTCCAAAAGCAACTTAGGTTCATTTCCTAGCTCAATAATTGTGTAACTGAAGCAGCAATGTGCACCACCTGAATAGTCTTCAATCACAAGGTCAGGCACGCTGTTACCGTTTATATCAGTAGGGGCTTTGGCTGATGGGTAATTATATTGTTCATGGTGAGGGTTAAGTTCATTCAAGGCTATGTTCCAACCTTCAACAATATACTCAACACCAGTTGGAGAAATAAGCTTGATAGTCTGAACATAATCAAACTCAGGAGCACCATATTTCTCAATAGTGTAATTACTCAAAGTAACACTATCTATAAATTGATAGTCAGGGTTTACACTATCTTGTGCTTGTGCAACGGCAATAAAAGCAAAAATTACAAATATAAAGAGGCTAAACATAGCTTTAAGTTTACCAAGAGCCAAAAGAAATTTTCATGCTTTGCATAGCTATACTTTCGACGATAGGGAACTATACATCACATCTCACTCATTAAATGATGAAATGTGCGGTAGTAGGTATAAGGAGGTTACCTTATGAAGTTTCTAAAGTTTAGCTTACTACTACTTATACCATCTTTACTTTATAGTTTTGGTCAAAGCGTTGATATAGAAATAGAAGAATGGCTTGTGCCATGGAGTGGTTCGCGTCCTCGAGATCCCTATGTAGATTCGCTGAATAGAGTTTGGTTTTGTGGCCAAAGTGGAAACTACATTGCCTATCTTGAACCTAATACAGGCGAGTTTCAGCGCTACGAATTAGAAACAGGTACACACCCCCATAATCTCATTGTTGATGATGAAGGCTTTATATGGTACGCAGGCAATCGAAATGCTCATATAGGCAAACTAGATCCAGAAACAGGCCATATTACTAAATTCTCTATGCCAGACCGATCTGCTACCGACCCACATACATTAGTTTTTGGTACAGAAGGTGATATTTGGTTTACTTTGCAACAAAGTAATTTCATTGGGAAACTAGATATGGCCACAGGTCAAACCCAACTTATAAAAGTGCCTACCTCACGAGCAAGGCCTTATGGCATTAAACGAACTGTAGACAATAGACCTTGGATTGTATTGCTAGGTACAAATAAGCTCGCTACCATTGACCCCAAAACACTAACACTTGAAGAAATTGATTTGCCTCGAGCAGCCACCCGCCCACGCCGTTTAGAAATAACTACTGATGGCAAAGTTTGGTATGTGGATTATAACGAGGGTTATTTGGGCAGTTACAACCCTGAGAATCAAGAATTTAAAGAGTGGATTATGCCCAGTGGTAAAACATCTAGACCTTATGGTACTGCTCGAGATGCTAAAGACCGCATTTGGATTGCAGAGACTGGACCTCTTCCTAATCGTTTGGTGGGCTTCGACCCAAAAACAGAGGAATTTTTTGCAATGAAAAGTGTACCTAGTGGAGGTTCTATTCGACATATGTACTACCACAAAACCACAAATGAGATTTGGTTTGGTACAGATACCAATTATATCGGTAAGATTATTGTCCCCTAAGAATGGTAACCATGTTCCATGGATTAAAACGCCTTACATTGGGGAATTACCCTTGCAACTTTGCACTTAAGATAAATCACATAATTTTCTAGTTAATAATCGATGATGTGCTGCTAAATAACAACTAAGAGGCATTACTCGAGGTATTTAAAGCAGTATAAAATTTTTGGAAGGAAGAATTGAGATATGCAAGTAATTCGTATACTTATTTTCAGTATTTTAGCACTAATAGTTCCAAATAGCCTTGCACAGACTAGTCTGTCAATTGCCACAGGTGGAACAGGTGGTGTTTATTTCCCTGTAGGAGGAGCTTATTCTGAGCTAATAAATAAATATATAGATGGCTACACTGCTGTTGCAGAGGTTACAGGAGCTTCTGTAGAAAATGTGGGTCTAATTTCACGAGGTGATTCGGACATTGCTCTAGCACTTGCAGATACTGTTTATCAAGCATATACAGGTACAGGTCGCTTTGATGGGCAAGAGGGTCGCCCCAGTGCACTTACTAACTTGCGAGCATTGGGCTCTGCTTATCCAAATGCTATTCACTTAGTTACACTCAAGAATTCAGGCATTACCTCACTACAGGACCTTAAAGGTAAGCGCGTCTCTGTAGGAGCATCAGGTTCAGGTACGGAACTTTCTGTTCAAATAATTTTAGAAGCCAATGGCATTACCTATGAAGACATTAACTTCCAGCGCCTAAACTTTAATGAAACAGCTGATGCACTGCGTGATGGTCAAATAGATGTAGGCTTCTGGAGTGTTGGTCCCCCAACTAGTTCTATATTAAGCTTGGCTGAAACTAGGGATATACATATAATTTCCTTTACAGAAGAAGAAATCAATAATTCGCTTGATGTCAACCCTGTATTTACTGCTTTCAGCATTCGAGGGGACACTTATAATGGCCAAGAAGAGGATGTAACTACCATAGGCACGCCGAACGTTATAGTGGTTTCCACTGATCTAGATGAAGAATTAGCTTATAATTTTACCAAGGTGCTTTTTGAGCATATTGATGAAGTAATTACCGTGCATCCATCAGCCAAAGACACTACAGTTGAATTTAGCCTTTCTGCTACTCCTATTCCTTTGCATCCTGGCGCTCTTAGGCATTATCAAGAGATTGCTGAAGAAGTTCCTGAACACTTAATAGCACAGTAGACCATTTGGGCAGTTCATAAGTGTAGATTTTTTAGGACATAATACTCTTAACACATTGCCATATAAACTTTGATCAGCACAGATTCTCGTCTTAGTTAAATTACCCTAGCCCCTCTTAGGGATAGGCTTTTGTGCAAAATCTCCAAAAATCCTGTCTTAGAAGTAGAATGTGCTGTGCACACCCTACTCTTTATCTCCTCATCAAAACAACTAAACTCACAAATACTGATCTCTAAGCACTTATTAATCTTCTTAACTCTAGTTTTTTGTTTAACCAATTCTGGAATGCCAGTTTGTCCTAAACTGTTTGTTAGTTTAGATAATGGCAAAATTTTATTTGCTTTGGATTTATCGCAAAAGGAGGCTTGGATTATGCAGTGGAACCACTCAGTAACAGGTATTTTGGTTAGCGATTTTTACCATTTAAAAGATGGCATAATGCTGCTGACAGATAGCCACACCCCTGCTTTTGATGCAGGGCTAGGGCACATTCCTAGTAGAGGTAGGCTCGAGTCAGACAAAAATCATGGTTACTGGATTCGAGATATTAATGAACCTGTATCCAATAACAGCTATTTTCTCAGAGTGGGAGCAGAAAGTGTTAACCACCGCATTAATCATAATGACAAGACTTATTCTTTAAGTGCTGTAGCAGCTGGTGAGCGAGTGCGTGTGGAAGTGATTTTCGTTGAAAGATAAGGCTCCTAGCTTAACTCGAGCTACTCTAATTGCTTTTACAGTCATAGCAGTAGTACTTTCTTTATTCCAACTCTATACTGCTGGGATTCGCATAGTTGGCACTTACTACCAACGTGGTATACATCTAACACTAATCCTAGTTCTAGTTTATCTGCTCTTTCCAGTTTTTGGTAGAAAGCGTAAACGTGGCATTATTGGTTGGTTAATTGATGGTGCTTTTATAGTAGGGAGTGTTTTTGCCAGCTGGCACATGCTGCATGATCTCAATGCTTTTTCAAACAGGGTTGGCTTTGCTAATAATAGTGACATAGTTGCAGGTTGCGCACTTATTCTTGCCCTGCTCGAGGCTAGTAGACGAGTTATTGGGCCAACTATTACTATCATCGCTATAATCTTTATTCTCTATGCCTTAGCAGGTCCACGTGGGGAATTACCGTGGCTGGGAAATTTTCTACCGGGTATTCTCGAGCATCGTGGCAAAGAAATAGACCGAGTAGTCTCACATCTTTATATGGGGCTAGAAGGCATTTTCGGAATTCCTCTAGGAGTAGCAGCAACTGTAGTATTTATCTTCATTCTTTTTGGGGCTTTTTTAGAGGTTACTGGTGCTGGCAAATTTTTTATTGACCTAGCTTATAGCCTAGCAGGTAGGCAGCGGGGTGGACCCGCCAAAGCAGCAGTAATAGCCTCAGGCTTTCTGGGTTCAATTTCTGGCAGTGCTATTGCCAATGTAGTAACAAGCGGCGCTTTTACTATCCCTCTAATGAAGAAACTTGGTTATAAGCCCCGAGAAGCAGGTGGTATTGAGACTGCTGCTAGTACAGGTGGGCAAATCATGCCACCTATAATGGGGGCAGGCGCATTCTTAATGGCCGAATACACTAAAATTCCTTATGTAGAAATTGTTGCACTAAGCGTTTTACCTGCTATTCTTTATTTTGCCATAGTATACTTATTTGTTGATATTATTGCTGCCAAACGCGGTATGCGTGGTATGAGTGGTGCAGAACTTCCCAAGCCTGTGCAGGTACTTCGTGAAGGCTGGTATTATTTAGTTCCACTAATTATTCTTGTCTTTTTCTTGCTACGCAGTATTTCGCCTAGTCGAGTGGGTTTTATTGCTATTACTGCCTTGCTTGCTATTACTATAGTTCGGGTTTTTATAAGGTATACTTTTGGTATAGAAAACCAAACTGCTCTGAAAGCAACTAGTAAGGGCATTCAGGGGTTTTTTAAGGCACTCGAGCTTGGTGCTAGAAATGCTATACCTGTTACGATAGCTTGTGCAATTTCAGGCATTATTGTAGGCATTATTGGTTTAACTGGTCTAGGACTCAAATTTTCAGCACTGATGATAAGTTTTTCAGGTGGTAACTTGCTGCTTGCTCTTTTATTATTAGCACTTGCTAGCTTGATACTTGGGATGGGTTTGCCTGTAACAGCTAGTTACATTGTATTAGCAGTATTAGCTGCTCCTGCACTAACAGAAGTATTTGGCATTCCTTTAATTATAGCTCATTTGATTATTTTCTGGTACTCACAAGATTCAAACGTTACGCCACCAGTGGCTCTAGCTGCTTTTGCAGCAGCTGGTATTGCTGGCTCGAGTCCTATGAGAACTGCAGTTGAAGCTTGGAAATTTGCTAAGGGCCTATACTTAATACCACTATTTTTTGTCTATAACCCCGTGATAATTATAGGTGGCCCCTTTTGGTTAGTTAGTTGGAACATTCTTACTGCTCTAGCAGCTATGGGAGCCTTTGCAGTTGCGCTCGAGGGTTTTTTGTTTACCCATGTCAATTTATTTTCAAGGCTCATACTAGTAGTAGGCACCACCTGTATTTTCTGGCCAAGTTTTTGGATTGAGTCAACTGGTTTTATGCTAGTTTTGTTTGTGTTAATTGTCAATTATACAAAAGTTTGACATGAAAAAATACTGCTTTATACGTGGAAATTCACAAGTATTTATGCACACGTGCTTAGTCTCGAACACGAATGAAAGCAGCAGGGTTCAGATGTCAAAACTAAGTTTTCCACTTTATATTACAACCCATACTAGGATATTGTGGATCTTTCACTGCTTCTTCAGCCAATACAGCATCTAGTGCAGCACGCAAGTCTTTACCAGTAACATATATGTCACTATTAGGACGACTTTCATCTAGACGACCCCTATAAACAAGTTTGTTTTCATGAAACAAGAAAAAATCTGGTGTACAAGCAGCAGAGTAAGCTTTGGCAACTTCTTGAGTTTCATCATAAAGATAAGGAAAATCAAATCCTAGACGCTCAGCCTGTGCCTTTAGTTGGCTAGGACTATCGTCAGGATAAGCCTCTGCGTCATTGGCAGAGATGGCAACTATCCCTATTTTTCCTTTATAATCCTTACCTATCCTTGATAGTTCCTGTTCTATATGTTTAACATAAGGACAGTGATTACAAATAAACATTACTAAAAGAGGCTTATCTTGAAACTGGCTTAGCGAATAGGCTTTGCCAGATACAACATCGAGCAGATGAAAATTGGGGGCTCGAGTGGAAAGCTCGAGCATACTTGAAGACGTAAGGGCCATAGCAATCTCCTCTCAGTAGATACTACTTTATACTAAAAAAGACACACTACCTAAAGGATAGGTAAATCTACATAAGGGGGTAACATAGGTGTTTCGGGGTAACTAAGCGGATTTAATTGATATAGCTCAGAAGTAAATTTTTGGTGGAACAAACCAGTTAGCCCCTGCTGCAATTGATCATTTTCACTAAAACCAAAATGTATCATATGATAGCCTTTGCCAACCTGATCAGCAATAACGGTGTTAAGGAGGTCACGAAAGATCTTAAGATCATTTCCTTCAACCGCAAGATGCGTAACAGTAAACGTACGAAAACTTTCCCCCAAAGAAGGCAAAGGAGTAGTTCCCGGCCAGAACAGCTGAAGCAATGGATAACTTAATCGCAGCAGCTTTGCAGCAAACGGATAATCTAATACCACCGTGCGATGCAGTGCCGTCATATCCCACAAGCCCAACACAGCACGAATTCGTCCTGATTGTTTATATAGATAGTGATCCCCCAAAGCTAACTGACCTCCAACTAATCCAGATGATTTGATTCCCTGTGGCGTGATCTTGGGGGCAAAAAGCCTACCTTGGTAATTCTCTAAAAGGAAATCTCTGATGTTGGATAAGTCAGTTTGCTGGGCTCGCTGGACATACGGCGATTTTACCAATCTACGCCGACCCAAAAGAAAAACATTAAATACGTTAATATCACATAATTGGCGTATAAAGTAGTTTTTTGGACGGGCTGTTTCAGCTAGTCTTTGAGCTATTACATTACCTTTTTTTATAGCAAAGAAGCCTAGTCTAGCCTGCTCGGAGAAAGTGGCTTCAAAGATCCGAAAAATTCGTTGGACAATTCGTTTTCCTCTATAGGCTGGTAATACTCGAGCATCCCCTAAATAAAAAACTTTTCCCCACCCATTTCCAATCCACCCTTCATAAAAGCCAAGCAGGGCATAACCAGCAAGCTTGTCTGCATCGAAAGCCCCAATATAATGGAACTCATCAAATACCTCTCTAGGCCAGCGAAAGAAATCTGGAGCACGTTCAAAATAGAAACTGAAGTCAGCTTGAATGGGACAAGCTTGGTTGAGTTTAAGTAACTCTGGCCCATCGGAACTGTTAAGTGGGCGAAACCTGATTTCCTTATTCAAACTTGCTCCTAAGACGTAACTACTGGAATAAAAGCAGGTACCAGCGAGTAAATAGGAAAGCGGTCTTTGACTTCTAATTCATGTCCCAAGCTGCTGTCAAGCTGAATAATTTGTTTTAAGTCAGAAGGTAAAGGACGGTTCACATGAATAAAACGCCAAAGGAGTTTAGCTGGACGCTTGGCACGACTGGCAATCGTGTGCATTAGAGCATCGAAGGAAGATTGATCCAGCCAGTCGGGCACATTAGAAAGATGGAAGCGGTCAAAGCTTTCAGGGGGCATTTCTTGTAGGAACTGGTTAATATCAGCGGTGACGAACGAAAGAGCTTTGTGCTGCTTTTTTATCACCTCAACCCCATCTGCTTGCAGGTAACGTGGGACGCAATCTACATTAAGAACTCGACCAAGGGTGAACATTTGTAAATAGGGGTTTTCCCTAGCAAGACTATCCTGGCACATGTTGCTAAAACGTTTAAAATACATCTCACCAAGGGAAATCTTTTGATCATGATACCGCAAGCTTTGAGGATTGACACCACGTTTAGCATAAACTTTTGGGTTAAAAGCTACTCGGAACACAGTCCGAATCAAGATGGTATCAAATATGCGAGTAAAGACTTGCCTTTGCTCTTCCAGGCTCGAGCAAGCTACAAGCTGCCGAAAACGTGGTGTCAAATAAGGGTTTAATAACCTTAAAACACGCCGCAAATAGCGCTCAAATCGACCCAACCACAAAGCACCTTCTTGCACGGCCAATTGCTGTTCTAACCAGAATGCTTGACTCTCAACAGGCATAACAGGAAGAATTGCCTTTAGCCAATCTTGCCGTTCTTTTTTAGAAGCGGGTAAAAACCCTAAAAAGCAAATGGCCTCGAGCCTAGAAAGTGTCAAAACCGCGGCTAACTTAAGTTGTGCTAGGTGGTTTTGATTGGGGTTAATATCCACCGCAGTAACCCTTTCTGCACCCGCTGCCAGTAAGGACAAAGCCATGTCACCAGCACTTGTTACTGACAGGATTTTCCCACCCGGAAGGCCGAGGGCTCTGCATTCGCTACGGTAGTCTTCCTGTGAGAGGCCAAAATCATAAGGAGGCTTCATCTACCGTCCTTACTGCCATTAGAGCACTATCATAGAATCCATAGCGCTCTGCCAAGGCATCTAGGGTTTTTACATTTTTGCTTTGAATCCCACCAACAAGTTGCATATCCTTGGTTTCCTCAAAGTTAAGCCCTAAAAGCATAGCTTCCGCAGCGCAGGCAAAAGCACGACCTTGGGGTATGTGAGCAGCCATGGCAAAATCATCCGATCCCGGCACGACTACGGTACCTGCTAAAGGTACCACCCGTACATGCGCTTGGGTTCGTACTAAAGGGGAAACCACAGTCGGAACAGACAAGTCAGCAATTATGATCGGTCCTTCTTTAGATAAGTGATGAGGGTAAATTAGTGTATCTGTTGTATTCGTGGCAAGCAGGATAACGTTACAGGTTTGTAAGGACTTTAAGTCAGTTGAGATGCTGATTTCAGGTAACACTTTTACCCCCTCGGTAGTTGCTTTGAGTCGCAGCTGGAGAGCTTCTAGTCGGTTTCGATCACGCCCTAGTAAACAAATTTTCCTGAAAGCGTTAGCCCCCTCCACAGCCATGAAAGCAAGAGCCGAACCGATGTTCCCGCCGGCACCAACGATGGCTAATTGCGTTGTATTCGCTTCAGGGTAGAGCCCACGTTGGTGACATAATCGGCATATTCGACGCATACCTAATGCAACTGTGAAGGTATTGCCACTAGAAAGCTGTAGGCCTTTTGGCACTCTTAGTGCAGTTCCATTGTTGCTAAGGATGCTGATGTAAGCACCAAGACTTACCACCCGGCAACCCATTTCAGCACAATGATCAACAGCTTCTTGAATACGTTGGATGATAAGCGTCCTTCGGTTGCTTTTATGCATCTTTTCCAAACTAGCAACATCAACCAGCAAGGGCATAGATGCAAACCATACTTTTTTATCAAAGAGATGTCGGGCAAATAGGGTACTAGCACGATATTCAAATAAGTTCATCAGCTTATGAAACAATTCTTGTCTGGCATCAAGTGAAAGTCTGGCAAGATTGGGCTCACAGAAAACCACTTCCTGTTCCAGATGAACGAAATGGTACAAAAAGGCAACCCGCAAGGCATCTTGTGCAGGGTTTTCAACCCTTGGGATCAAAACTGGCAAGGCTTTATCCTTGGCTTCATTAGATTCGGATTTGTCTGCTAGCAGAAAGGTAACCAAACGTGCAAAATCTCTCTGGCGTAGGCTAACACAAAAATCTTCTAGGCTTTTAATTAGCAGCTCAATAGCCTCATCCTCGACATAAGCACTCGGTTCAATCCTTAAGCTGTTAAGAGCAGATAATGAAGGTAATACCCGCACCCCCCAATTATTAAGGAGAAAGGCTGCTGCAAAAAGCCCCATGCGCTCTCGGTCAAAAAGTAGGCGCAACAAGAATGATTCTGTTCCTAAACTAGGCTCAAAAGTAATTCCTAACATCAAACCTCTGCCACTTACTGCAGCAATAATATCAGGGTAGGTTTGTTGTAATGCCTCGAGCTTCACCCTTAAAACCTCTCCACGTTCTTTTGCCCTCTTTGGTATATTATCTTGCTCAATCACCTCGAGCACCTTAGTGGCAATATTTGCCGAAAAGGCATCTCCTGAGAATGTACCTACATAGTCTGAATCAAAACGGTCTTGGTAGCGGTGTCTTTCAATAAGCAACGCACTGATTTTAGCAATGCCTCCACCTAAAGATTTGGCAAATAGATAATAGCTAGCTGATATGCCTTCCGAGGCTAGAAAACTTCCGCTACGGCCTAGGCCGCTCTGAATCTCATCAAGGATTAGTGGGAAGGTTTGTAGATTTAACTGCTCGAGCAAGTTTAGAGGTATTTCTTTAATGCCACCCTCACCACGAATAGGTTCTGCAATGGCTGCAATTATGCGAGAGAAGCTTTTTTTATGCTGCTTAATCTGCTGGCCATCCCAGCTAAGTGCTGGTAACTTTTGTTCGTGCCTAGCTAATAGGTCAGACAGTTTAAAATCATGGTCTAGTGGCAAGAAGATACACTCGAGATTCATAAGTGAATCAAAAGTAGTTTTTTTTCGTGCTCTAAAGGTAATCGAGCGTGCTCCCAAACTATGGCCATGAAAGCTGCCTTCAAAAGCGAGAATGACAGGAGGTTCTTTGAGGAATTGTTCTGCTGAGCGCCTAAGCTGTGTGACAATTGTCGGTTGCTCACTAATAAAGGCTTGGCCTTGGTAATCTACAAATTTTTGTATGCGTTTACGTTGCTCGAGCCAAGCATGGGCAAGTGCCATCTCTACAACTTCTGCCCCAGTTGAACCAAAACGCACTACGAAAGGTTTAGCGGTTAAGCTTCTAAGCTTGCTACTTAGTAGTTTAGCCAATTCCCCTTCATGTAACCGAGCTGAACCTTGATCATTTAAGAATACCTTCTCAGTGTTAACAAACTGCTTAGCTGCCTTGACTAGATTGGGGTGGCGATGGCCTAAAAGGTTGCCACCAAAACCACCCACAAAATCTACCACTCTATGCTTTTTATCTCTCTCCTTGTAATAAAGGTAGTCACCACGACCAGTTTCATACTGCTTGTCTAATTTTGCCAGAGATAAAAGTTCACCTTGCTTTGGTCGGACTAGGCGCGTAACTGCTGGTTTTTGTAAAGCTTCAAAGTCTAGCTCAAAGATGTCATCTCGCTTCAGGTCGCTTTCTGTCAAATATTTGATGATGGTGTTGAACTTACGCTTGATTTCAGCTTGTGCAAGGCTTCCTTTGGCTGTTAAAGGGGCATTCGCATGCACACAAGCAAAGCGTCTAATGGTATGGTGCCGAAGCTCAAAATCGTCAAGCTGGCTCAAAAGTTGTTCGTGGCGCGCTTCTAGCAAAGACCTAATATGGTTAAGCAACTGATTATTTTTGCTAGCCCCGGCACTACTAATGCATTCCTCGTAGCCAAAAGCAAGTGGTTTAACAAAGATTAAAGCAGCAAGCCCCGGACTTTCCTTTAAGGGAAAAAACTCTAAATTTGTAATAGCTTGATCAAGCTCATGGTAATGGTTGAGCAGTAGACTGCGAGGGAGCTTTACGCCAAAGCCATCTTTAAGGAAATCTAGTTGCTCTCGGCCAATATAGTAAAGACCTTCAGGCGCTTTCTTAATTACATCACCAGTCTGAAACCAACCTGAAGAGTCAAGCGGGTAAGAGGCATTATTAAGCCCTAAGGAGATATAACCGGAACAAGCAAAAGGGCTGTGGATTTGCAGCCTATGATAAGGAGTATCCTCGAGGGGTTCTAGTTTTAATGCAATCCCCGGAAGTAAATTCCCAAGACCTGCTGTGAAAGGTCCATCAACAAGGCCTGAGAGAACTTGCAAGGTTTCTGTCATGCCAAAGGCATTAATAAGACGAACGCCTAGTGTGTCTTTTAACTTGCACGCTAAGTTGTTGTCAAAGGTGGCTCCACTGGAAACAGCAGTATGAAGGTGCTTAAAGCAACTGTCTTTCAAATCAGGAAAGATTCGGCTAAGCTCTAATAACGTTCGGTAAACAGCAGGCCCACCTGTCACGTGTTCAGGTTGCATATTGATCAGCAAGCTACGGACTCGCTCGGGGTGCTCGAGGTACCATTCTGGGGGAATAAGGCAAAAGCTTTGCCGTGTCCAAATTGCGTTCCAGAATGAGCGGATACCCATAGAATGGGCAAACAATAAACAAAGCACTCTTCCACCTTGTTTGTCTTTGCTAAACAGTCCGGCACTCTCCCAAGCACTTGCAGATCGCAAGAAAGCAGCTTGTGTATAGCGCACGAGTTTACTGTGACCACTGCTGCCAGAAGTAGTGAGAATTAAGCATTCTGAATCTAGATTACTTGCTTGAACAAACTTAGGAAACACAGAATAATTTTTGAGGGGTTTAGTTAGATGATTGGGAAGCTCCAAATCATTAGTTAGGCATAAAGGATGAATAGAGCTAGCCTTTGCTGCCTTACATAAATTTTCAAATGATTGTTTATCGCTCTCATGCCCATAATGCTGGAGTTCTTTACTATCCCAGAAAATAGCTTTGCTGTTAGTTGCTTGTAACCAAGTAACAAGGTCCGCAGGTTCTGGATACATAGGTAGCAGCACCCGCAAACCAGCACAACTTAATGCAGCATAAGTAACAGCTACTGTCAGTTCACTAGTTCGGGGTAAACGCATAAGGCAAACCGTATCGCCCGGTGTAAGGTGTGCTTTTTTGAATGTCTTTATTAGCTCGAGCACAACTGAGCGAAGCTGACCTAAAGAAACGTTACAAGCTTGTTGAGCCAATGTACCCATGAGTAAAACAGCATCTGGGTCCTCATCAGGCTGAGGTGTGAAAAGCAGCTCAGCGAAACTCTGATAGCGAGGCTGAGGCACAAGGGGTTGACTACTGGTGATAATAACTTCTGACACCTATTATTCCTTTGGCATTGGAGTAGCTTGTAATGCCTTTCCAACGTACTCAGCTAGAACGTTAACTTCAGGTGGAGTCATAATTGAAAAGTGGTGACCTGTAAGTACCTCTGGACTACTAGCGTTTTCTGGTATGTGTAAAAGAAGGTTACTCTCCTTCAATTTAGTAGCGGTGGCTTGCGTAATCCAAACTTGGGCCGCTATTTCAAGGGTTCGAATAGGATGCTTTAAAGCTAGGTTTACATGATGTAAAAAGGTACGAAGACGATTTTCTATTTCTTTTACTGAAGGGGTCTCATCAAAAAATCCATTATTCAAAAAATATTCAACCATGGCTTTAGAGCGGTCTTCTTCAGGGGTAGCCATAAATGTTCTTGCTAGGTGATTAAGTAAACGCTGCTTTTCCTTTGCTGGAATGCCCTTAGCAAGGCTTGCAATAGCTGGTGTACTGCTCATCCATTCCTCAAAGTAATGCTGCACTACTTGCACTTCAAGTCGCATAGTTTCTGTGACGAGAGAGGGCTCTACTAAACCTAAAAACGCCACATGAGTTCCTGCTTGTTCTAGTTGGTAAGCAAGCTCAGTAGCTAGAATCGCACCAAAAGAATAACCCAATAGATAAATGGGACCTTTAGGTTGATGGTTTTTAATAAGTGCTACATAAGCTTTAGCCATATCCTGAATAGAAGCAAATGCTTCCTCTGCTTGATAGGGTAAATATAAGCCATATATTTCTTGCTGGCTAAGCAAGTTTAAGACTAAATCTCGGTAAAGTAAAACGTCACCATCAGCAGAATTACAGCAAAATAAAGGAGGTAACTGCTCTTTACCTGACCTAAGTAACTGTAGGGATTGAGAGCTTAGTTGAGGTTGAGTAATGTTAGCAGCAGGATCTTGAGGTACCTGCTGAGCCACTTGCAGTGCATCAACAATAACCTCAGCTAAGTCTCGCACGTTAGGGTTTTTTGCAAATGCTGCGGTTGGAATGGTAATATCAAGTTCTGTTTCAAGCCGATGATGCAACTCGACGGTCATTAGTGAATCAAGCCCAATATTCTGTAAGGCTAAGGTACGGTCTATCCTTTCTGGCGGAATACCAATCACTTTGGCAAGCTGCTCACAAAGGTAATTAGCAACTAACTGCAAGCCTGTATCGCCACTTGCATTCAGCACAAGGCTACGCAGTTCCTGACTACCTTGCTGTGAGCTAGGTGCATCTGTGACTATAAGTTCTTCAAACTTACTAGGGAGTTTACGGTAGTCCATGGCAATCTGCCAAGCATGTATATTTATGTGAAATGCAGCTAGATGTTTTTCTTGTTTATCTAAGAATCGCTCAAAAATGTTTATGGCACGGTGTGTGCTTAATGACTCAAGACCAATATAATCTAAGCGCCTACCAATAGCAGCGTTATTGGCAACCACACCCACTTCTGCTAAAGGACCCCAATTGATAGCTGAGGCAGGTAAACCCAAAGCATGACGGTATGCCACAAAATGATCTAAAAACGCATTTGCTGCCGAGTAGCTTGCCTGCCCGGCATTACCCAGCAAAGAAGCTATAGAAGATGTGAGGAAGAAAAAGTCAAGCGAAAGGTGCTTTGTAGCCTGATGTAAGTTCCAGACGCCATCAACCTTAGGAGCCATAACGCGGCGCAAAGACCTAGCGCTGAGTTTTGCTAAGGGCTCATCCTCAAGAACCATAGCTGCATGAACGATGCCCCGCAAAGGAGGCAGTTCAGCTTCGATATGTTTGATGACTGCCTCTACTTCATCAGCCTTGCTGACATCTGCTTGCATTGGTAGAATTTGAGCACCTTTAATGCGGTTGAATTCAGCCATGGCTGCTTTTGCCTGTGCAGAGCTAACACCTCGGCGACCTAGTAACACCAGATTCCTAGCACCTTTGCGAAGTAATGAACGTGCAATCTCTAATCCAAATCCACCGAATCCTCCGCTGATAAGGTAGCTAGCCTGTGCTTGAAGCTGAATCTCTTTGTCTAAAGGGACAACATGGCTCGGTGGGTCTTTCATAGAAATAATTAATTTACCTGTATGGCTACCTTTAATCATGGTCTGAAAAGCTTCACTTATTCGGCTAGCAGGGAAAACCCGATAAGGCAGGGGGCATATTTGGCTCTGCTGAATTTTCTGGGTGATAGTTTGTTGAAGATCTTTAATTAGTTTAGTTTGATCGTTCATAAGCTGACTCAGATCCACAGCATGAAATGAGGCATTCTTACGCAGAGCCCGCAAGCCAATTTGCCTGTCTTGAAAAATATCACGCTTTCCGATCTCCACAAAACGACCGTAAGGTGCAATTAAAGCTAAACTTTTTAGTAAGGCCTCACCTGACAAAGAGTTGAGAATAACATTAACCCCAGCTCCTTGAGTACAGTTACGAATCTCCTCAGCAAAAGCAAGTGACCTTGAATCCATCACCTTGTCAACAGCCATAAGTTCTAATAGGTCACGTTTCCCTTGGCTGCCTGTGGCAAGAACCTGAGCACCAATCGCCTGTGCTAGCTGAACCGAGGCCAACCCCACCCCACCGGCGGCTGCATGAATAAGGATGCGTTCATTTGGTTTAAGCCGTGCAATTTCATAAAGGCAATAGAAAGCTGTTAAAAAGGCAATGGGCAATGTTGCAGCTTCTTCAAAGGAAAGATGTTTAGGTTTGGGAATAAGAAGATCTTCATGAGTAACTAGGTGTGAAGCAAAGCACGAGGCTCCTAAAGCAATTACTTCATCACCAAGCCTGAAAGCCTTAACGTTTTCCCCAACCGCAGTTATAACACCAGCACACTCATCACCAAGCTGCAAGTAATCATTCCCTTCCGTAGGATAAAGGCCAAGTGCCTTGAGCACATCCCGAAAATTAAGCCCAGCTGATATTACTTTTACTTCGACTTGATCTGCATTCAAAACTGGAGCAATACTTTCCTGATAGATTAGGTTTTCAACTGAGCCTTGTCTGGGGAATTGTAATTGAAACCGCTGCTTAGCTGAGGGTTTTTCTTGCTCTCCTTGATAGAGTTTAACACTATTGCTAAGCTTACTGAATTGACGTATTCTAGGGACGAATCGTTTGCCACCAGTGCGTAAGGCAAGTTCATGCTCAGTAAGTGTAGTGTTAATCTCATTAAAAAGTCGCTGTGCTTGGATTTCAAAGTTTTCCTTAGGATCAAGATCAATCGTTTGAAAACTTATGTTTGGATACTCGAGCGTTGCCGAGGCGACCATACCAAAAATTGGTGATTGTGCCACAGATATTAAGCCCTGATCTCCTTCAACGGAGCGCGCACCAAGGGTCACAAAGACTAGCCGAGGGGTTGCCTTGGGCCAACGCTCAACAAGAGTGCGAATTAACTCAATAACGCTGTAGCAAGTGAGTTGCTCACTCAGAATAAGACTCTCTAGGCTAAGGTCTTTTGCTGAAGTACAATCAAGTGCCCAAAAATGTACGATGATTGAAGGAGTTTGGTGGTTGCTTAAAACAGACTCAGTCAGCGTTTCCTCACTGTCAGCATGAATAAGGTCACAGCTAATGCTGCGTTTTAAAAGCTGCTCGCGTAGGCATTTGCCCATACCTAACTGATCAGCCAGCAAGAGCCAATGTTTCTTTTCGGTATTTGCCTTTTGAAGTGGTTCAGTCAGCGTTTTTTCAATTTTGGGGTGACGCGCCATCCAGATTCGGTTATTTGCCAACTCCGCAGGCTCGAGCTGTCCTAGTAACTCAGCTGGTATTCTTAACTCAGTAACTTCGGGAAAGGTTTTGTCTAATAATTCTGGGATTTTTGCTGGCAAAACAAAGTGCTCATGACCAAAAACTAAACCAAGAAGAAGCTGCAACCAAGGGACAGCCTGAGTGCTATCAAATTGAACGAGGATGCCTTCAGAAGCAAGTAAAGTTTGCAAGTTAGAAAGGGACTTTTGAGGCTCAGTACTGTAACTGAGCGCTTCGGCAGCAATGATCAGCTCAAAGCTATTTTCTTTGAAGCCTTGTTGCCTGGGGTCTATACGCAAATCAAATAGCTCATAGTGGACAGCCCGATGTGCTTTAAAGCTGGAAGAAAGAGATGCCAATGCCTCTGCATCAGCTTCTGTAACAGTGCAAGTAGAGTTGCCCTTTAAAAGCTCAAGTATACGGGCAGTTACACCACTGGTGTCGGAGCCAATAGTGAGGATATGTAAGGCACGATCTTTGGGTAGCTGATTGAGTACCTCTTGAATGACTTGACTAGCAAGTTGGTTGCGAAGCCTAAAAGTGGGTGCATCACGCCACAAATGCTCGAGGAAATTCTTACTTCCAAGCGCAAGAAATTCTATGGGTTTGGCTCCTTTAAGGATGTTTATGAGATTCCTACCTGCTCTGAAACTAAGGATAAGCTCTGAGATATAAGCAGGTGCTTCTGAAAGCATTTTTTGGATGGATTGGGTTGCTCGAGCTATCCCTACTGTAATCTCATTAATCTGCCAGCCATTTTCATCTTCACGAATCAAGTTGCAGTTTAGAAGCTGATTTTTCCATAGTGTTAGTAGTTCGGGAGAGACGATACTGAGTTTTTTAGCCAAAGACTGAGGTTGAATTGTCTTACCAATCATACTGTTTATACCTAGCTCAATGAGTGCATGGATGAGGTAATCAGTAAAGGCACTTGTAAGCTCCTCGTGCAAATTTGTAGCACTACCAGTACCAGTGCCCGAGACCTCCGATGGGTGCTTGATGGCGTTGTTGAGATCAGCTAATGAAGGTAAAAAATCTGCATGCAGGCTTTTGCTTGGTACTATTTGCCACTCGAGTTTATAAAGCCATTCATCTGGTATAGCATTAGCAGTTCGTTTGGCCTCAAGCCCTCTTGATTCAAGACCCAATATGTACATGACTGGCTTACCAACTTCATCATAAATAAACAAATCACCCAAGTAATGGCGTAAGCTGTCTTTGTGTTTTATAACGTGTGCCCAAAGAAAAGGACCTTCGGGTCGCTGATAAAAGCGCACTTCGTCAGCACGTATGGGTACAAAGGTAATTTGGTTTTCGTACCAATTCTTTAAGGGGCGGTTTAAGGAAAGTACCTGCAAACAAGCATCCAGAACTGTAGGATGTAGCAGGTATGCTTCTACATCACTAGCTATATTTTCCTGAGGGATAACTTTGGCAACTGTTTCAGTTGCACTGCGCCAAAACTCAGCTACAGCACGAAAGCTAGGGCCATAATCAAGTTCAGTTTCTTTGATGAGTTCATAGGCGATAGAACCTTGATAGTATTCATTACATCTCTTGATGATGTTATCTGGCTGAAAGCGATCAATTGGGAGTGATGCTTCCTCCGTCGCTACTCTGGTGCTACAGTGTAACGTAGGTGCGGCAGCACTCTCGGAATCCCAACTGTAGAGTTTTATATCCCTGCCTAGTTCATCCACTCGTGTCAGCAGGTTGGAAAGCGGAAAGTCTTCAGACACAAAAAAGGTGGTTTTGAACTCGATATTCTCAAGTACAGGGTAGGCAATATCAAAGGTTTCACGGCTTGCTACTAAAGAAGCTTCTATGAAGCCTGATGCTGGGAATAAGGCTTTGTTTTGGAGGCGGTGATCTTTTAGGTAAGCTAATTGGTTCAGGTCAAGACTAGCCTTCCATCCTTTATTAGGCGGAGGTTCAGCGATGCCTAACAAAGGGTGTACTTTCTTGGGGAGCCGTTTTAGCTGGGTGCTTAAGGTTTCATTCCAAAGTGACTTTCGCTGCCAAGGGTAAGTAGGTAAAGGGATGAAATTGCCTTTTGGAAGAATTTTTTTCCATTCAAGTGGGTAACCTGTGCAGTGCATAGAAGCAAATGCCATTACCAAGGCCAAGTTATCGTCTGTATCCCTTTTTAAGGAAGGAATAACTTTTGTGCTTGCTCGAGAAGCTTTAATAGTCTCAGTAATATTTGCTAGCAAAGTTGGATGGGGGCTTAGCTCAAGCAAATGGCTGCAAGATTGTGAAAGGATAAGCTCGAGTGCAGGTTGAAACAAAACAGGTTGTCGCACATTGTGCCACCAGTACTCCGCGTTAAGATTGGCTGAATCTAAATAGTCTCCAGTAACTGTAGAAACCATAGGCAGCTTCAGTTTGCTAGCAGAGACACTTTTAAGAGCAACCATAAGGGGTTCACGTACTGGTTCCATATCTGCACTGTGAAA
This sequence comes from Trueperaceae bacterium, assembly GCA_965224855.1. GTDB lineage: Bacteria > Deinococcota > Deinococci > Deinococcales > Trueperaceae > CBDCVN01. The sequence goes on from CBDDAI010000002.1 coordinate 861,809, forward strand.
CGCATAATCAACCTTTAAAAAGCGACAGAAAACTTCATTTTCATAGTGTTTAGCAATGTCGCTCAACTGCTCACTTGACCCAGCCAAAGTAACAGAGTTTGGGCTGTTTACTGCTGCAATACTGACAGCTTCATAATTTTGACAAAGTGATTTTACTTCGTTCCATGAAAGTCCTATAGCCAGCATTCGGCCACCAGCCTGCTCAGCCATTAATCGACCCCTATGAATAGCAATGATCATGGCACTTTCTAGGCTCAAAGCGCCAGCAACCTGAGCTGCTGCAATCTCACCCACACTGTGGCCAATGACTATGTCTGGTTCAATTCCATAAGATCGAAAGACAGTAGCTAGCCCTATTTGCAGGGCACAAATAGCAGGTTGAGCATAGCTGGTATCACTTAGTTTGGAGCCTTGTTCTGACCTGCTTAATTCATCAAGCAGCGACCAACCTGCTAACTCCCTTATGTGTTCATCACAAGTATTAAGTATGCACTGATACTCCTTATTTTGTTTAAAGAGTTGCTGGCCCATACCCCACCACTGGGATCCCTGTCCAGAGCAAATGAAAGCAAGCCTGAAGTTTTGCTTTAAGGCTTTTGCGTCAACTAAGTTAGGCGAAGTGTGCTCAGATAGGTAAGTTTGCAACTGAGTTCTTAAGTCTTGCCGGGACCAACCAACAACACATAGCCTTTCCTCAAAATGCTCCCGATGACATGCAGCACTATAAACGATATCAGCTAGGTCTTCATCTCTAGCTGTTTCTAGGTAAGTCAGGTAAGAACCTGCTAAGATACGTAGGCGCTCTTTTGATCGGGCTGATAGGGGCAACAGCTTGGGTGAGCTAGTGCTTTTAGATTTGCTATGAAGATGTTGTTTAGGCTTCTCTACTTGTCTTAACACTACATGGCAGTTTGTACCCCCGAACCCAAAGGAGTTAACACCTGCAATGGCCAACCTACCATCGGTTTTGAGGGATCCTAGTTTGGTTTGGACTTCCAAGCCTAAATTAGCAAAGTCAATAGCAGGATTGGGTGTATGGAAATGAAGGTTGGGGGGAATCAATCCGTACTTAAGGATTAAAGCAGTTTTGATAAGACCTGCAATACCTGCTGCTGATTCGAGGTGGCCTATATTGGTTTTAACTGAGCCTATGCTACAAGCTTGATAGCGTGGGCCAGTAGCCTCAAGGACACTACCTAACGCGGTAGCCTCGATAGGATCACCTACAGCAGTACCTGTACCGTGCATCTCAACATAGCTCAAGTCTTTTGGATTTAGACCAACTTGTTGGTAGCTTTGCTTAATAAGCATTGCCTGAGCATCCCTATCAGGAACCTGAAGTCCATTTGTTTTACCATCTTGGTTGACTCCTGTATTCAGGATAAGTGCATAAATGTGATTCCCATCTTCTAAGGCTCGAGCATAGGGTTTCAAAAGTACCATAGCAGCCCCTTCTCCTCGAACAAAACCATTAGCACTTGCATCGAAGGCTTTACAGCGCCCGTCTTTTGAGAGCATACCCATGTTACTAAAAGCAACAAAGTTGCTAGGCATTAAAGCTAGGTTAACCCCTCCTGCTAAACTTAACTCTGTTTCACCAGTCCACAAGCTACGGCAAGCATGATGGACAGCAACTAAAGAAGAAGAGCAAGCAGTATCTATTATCATGCTCGGGCCTTTAAAATCGAGGTTGTAGGAAACCCTATTGGCTATAATGCTATGGGCAATACCTGTTGCTCCATGAGGATTAGGTTCAGCTTTGAATAGGGCATCGATTTGAAGCTGAGCATAATCCCCAGTAGATACGCCGATGAACACGCCTGTTTGGGAACCACGTAGATTACTTAAGAGAAGTCCAGCATCTTCAATGGCTTCTAGACTTACTTCCAACATTAGGCGTTGTTGAGGGTCAAGCACTTTAGCTTCTCGAGGTGAAATTCCAAAGACTTCAGGATCGAAACGATCGACTCCACTTAAGAATCCTCCCCATTTAGAGCAGCTACGGCCTTGTGCTGGTGAATTATGATGGTAATATGCATCTATAGACCATCGATCACTTGGAATCTCACTAATCGTGTCAACACCATCGCAAAGCAATGCCCAAAACTGAGCAGGGGCATAAACCTCTCCGGGAAAGCGACAACCAATACCAATAATTGCAATGGGTTCTCGCAATTGTGACACTAAATCATTAGGTGAAAGCTGACTGACACCTGATGTCATTGCCTTATTTGTCATCTTACCATCTTACCTTAAAAAGTTAAGGGATTCGTGCACTGCTTCTACAAACGGTGTTGTATATGGCGTAACGCATCCATTTTTTCATGCAGGAAGGCTATAAACAATAATTCATTTCCCTGTTCTAGAAAAAACATGTAGTGGTGCTTGTAGCAATAAACTCGTAAGGAATTATGGACGTTATATAGGGGTCTTGCCAAAGACGGATTGGCACATAAGTCCTTGCAGCATTGCTTCAAATCAGTTGTATAGCTGTCCGCCTGTTCCTCTCCCCATTTCTTATCAGTGTAATGCCATATTTCTTTCAAGTCTTGTTTGGCTTGCTTTGTGAGGGAAAAGCCCTTCATTGTGCATATTTTTCTTGTTTAGCTTCCTCTATTATCTCATCAAAGCTCTTGTCGGTTATTTCTCCTTTTGCTGCTGCTGCTATACGAGGCAGCATTATGTCTCGCAGAGATTTGTAAGGGTCAGTGTCTTCAAAATGACGTAGAGCATCTCTCACAACTTCACTGGCATTGGTATACATGCCTGTTGCTATCCTCTGTTGTATTAGTTTTTCAAATTCTGGTGTTAAAGAGATATTCATATACTTCCTTAATTATGCGTTATTATTTGAAGTATATGATAACGTAATGCACTGATAGTATCAATATCGGTGCATTTATTGATATTAAGTATAGAAATTGTCACCTACAGGAAGTAGATCATAGTGGATCACACTTCATAAAAGGACGCCCTAAGGAAGTAACATGAGCTTGTTGGAAGGTCTGATGCTTTGCGCTTTGGTAAATGCGGCATTTCATATTTTCTTGCTTCCTAGCAGGAAACAGCTATGGTCAAAAGGCTTTTTTGTGCTGTTCCTAATCCTTGTAAGCTTGCATCTGTTATTTGAAGGGCTGCGCTGGCAACTAGTACCTGCATATTTCTTAGCAATTATTCTTGCCTTAATTCTGTTTGTTATAAGCTTGAAATGGTTCTCATGGAAAAGTCGGAGTGTTTTTGCTTTCCTTGCTGCAGCTGTAGCCTTGATAATTACAGTGTTTTCTGGTTGGTTAGCTTGGTCCATACCTATCTATCAATTACCTGCACCAACAGGGGAATATGCTATTGGTTTGACTCAACTTCAGTTTGTTGATACATCAAGACCTGAACCATTCACTAAAGATCCCAGTGATTTACGCAATGTCGATGCATGGGTATGGTATCCAGCCCAAAGCACAACACTTAAAACACGCCATGCCTACTGGGGCCAAGCACAGGAAATTGGCAGAAGGCTGGCTAGAAGCCTCGAGTTACCCTTCTACTTCTTTGATCACCTTAGCAGGGTGAAAACCCACAGCTTTCAAGATGCACCTCTTAGTTCCAAGCTAGACACTTACCCTGTTCTTATTTTCTCGCATGGTTTTGGTCGTGGTTTTTTTGCTCAAAACACTTCGCAGATGGAAGAGCTTGCTAGTCATGGTTATATTGTTCTGAGCATTGTTCATCCTTATGAAGCCTTACTTCTAAATCGACCAAATGGTGAAAGTCTTCCTCGCAGCGAAGAGCGCATTCAGGCATTTTATACTGAAATGACACCTCTTATTACTGCTTTTTATGAAGCTCCAAGTGCAGCGGGTAAACAGGTTGCCTTAAGTGCCTTACTTCAACCAAATAGCATTGCTGAAGAAAGTGTTCGCCTATGGGCAGCTGACACAAGTTTTGTGCTAGATGAACTCGAGCGCCTCAACAATTCGGACAATCATCTTTTCTCTGGGAGGCTCAATCTTGAAAAAATAGGAGTATGGGGTCACTCATTAGGAGGATCAGTAGCGGTGCAGGTTTGCGTTAGTGATCCACGTTGCAAAGCAGGGGTTAACCTTGATGGTGTACCTTACGGTGATTTTTTGCTTGGTCGTGTGAAACAGCCTTTTATGTTTTTTTATTCCGATCAATCTCAAGGAGTTGCTGATTTTTTGCTTGACCATTTCGAAAACAGTTTTTATCAGGTTGGCGTTAGAGGAACGGTCCATAATGATTTCACTGACTTTACATTATTACTTAAGCCATCTCTTAAGAAAACGGGAAACCTTGGGCCTATCGAGGGTAAGCGAATGGTAACTATTGTTAATACATACCTTGTTGCCTTTTTTGACTCTTATTTTAAGAACCTAGATTCTCCTTTGTTAGAAGGCCCATCTTCTGAGTTTCCAGAAGTTGACTTTCGATATTATGGCCTCTAGATATAACATCATCAAAGCTATTAGCGATATTTTTCCAATTGCACAAGCCCTACGGGTTCAGCATTTTTCAAGGAAGCAAATCGAGTGTCTTCAGCAACGCCGCTGGCGAGCTTTGGTTAAGCATGCTTACAAACATTCAAGTTATTACCGAAACCTAATGGACAAGCAGGGTATAGATCCTAGACAGCCTGCTTTACAACGTTTCCCTGTCCTTACCAAGCCCCTTTTTAACGAGCATTTTGATCAGATCTCTACAAATAAGGAGGTCAATAGGCATGACCTTGGTTTTGCAGCGCATTCAGGACAAAATCCAGCAACTCCTTGCACGAAAAGCAATGAACAACGTAACCTTTGAGATTGTACAAGTACAACATCTAGAAAGAGCAGCTTCAGGTAAAGTGAAGCTCATTCTTTGAGCCTAGCTTTACAAGGAGTTAAAAGGGAACTTCCATTTGATTATCTTGACTGGCATTTCTTTTATGGTCTTTGCTTTTAAAGTGGCTTGCTTTAGGTTTAAGTAAAATATTTTTATCTAGGATTAAGCTGCTTTTAAGCCAAGGAAAGGTCTTTTCTAAATCCTTTAAATGGGTCTTGTTTAAGAGGACATCGCTAGTTTTGATTAGGTGAAAGCCTTCGGCTGAGCGCACTTTTAACTGTAAAGGAGTGGTGCCCAAATGTTCATCGATTTTAGAACGAAGCCTTGTAAGGTTTTCATTACTAGCTTCATTAATAGGAAATTCAATTACTGCTATCTCGGGTAAATTTTCTTCAGCATCCCAGCGAATTAGTTTATCTAAAACAAACCGTAAGCCACTCTCTCCATCAGGAGAGATTTCTACTACTATCACTGCTGGTACATCTTCAGCAAGTTTAGGAGAAATTTCTTCATAAATACGACTAAAAGCTAATATTTCACGACTGCTCGAGGCATCAGCTAGTTCAAAACGAGCCATCATATTACCTGACCTAGTGGGTTTTCTAATAATATTTTGTATTATTCCAGTTAGGATTGCTCGAGCTTTAGGGTTACCTTGAGATTCATACCAATTTTCTAGTTCTGCTAAAGGGCAACTAGCAGTATCCACTAATCCTGGGTAGGAGTTAAGAGGATGATCACTAATGTAAATTCCTAAAGCCTCTTTTTCCATTTTTAGTAGCTTAAGCTTTCCTAAAGATTTAGCTGGAGCAGATATGGGAGGTTTAGCTTCTTCAACACCAAAAAGGCTCATTTGTCCTCCTTGTAACTGTTCACGCTGTGCTGATCCCCATTTGAGAGCAGCCTCATAATTTGCTAACATAACATGGCGCTCGTCAAAATCATCAAAAGCTCCTGCCTTAATTAGATTTTCAACGGCACGCTTGTTTACAAGGCTAGTATCTACACGCTGACAGAAATCATAGATATCTTTAAACTTACCACCTTTACGACGCTCACTCAAAATATGCTCCACAGCATTGTCACCAACATTTTTAATACCATAAAGACCGAAACGTACTACTTGACCTACTGGAGTAAAATCGCTACCTGATTCATTAATGTCGGGCGGCAGCACAGAAACAGCTATGCTTTTAGCAGCGGTAACATACTCGGCTACTTTATCGCTATTAGCACGTTCAACTGTTAATAGAGCAGCCGTAAATTCTGTAGGATAATGGGTTTTTAAGTAGGCAGTTTGATAAGAAAGAGCACCATAAGCAGCAGAGTGTGAGCGGTTAAAGCCATAATTGGCAAATTTTTCTAGTAAGTCAAAGATAGCCCTTGCTTCATCCTTAGGTATATTATTTTTAGCTGCTCCTTTCTCAAAAATTTCTCTTTGCTTAGCCATTTCCTCAACCCTCTTTTTTCCCATTGCTTTCCGAAGTAAATCGGCTCCACCAAGGCTATAACCAGCAACTGCCTGTGCAATTTGCATGATCTGTTCTTGATAAACAGGTATTCCATAAGTTTTTTCTAGTATGGGTTTAAGAAAACGCTCGGCATTGGGGAATTCCTTGTATTGAACCTTTTCCGTACCATGATGGCGGCGAATGTAGGTAGGAATGTTTTCCATAGGCCCCGGGCGGTACAAAGCTGAAACAGCAATCAGATCTTCAATATGATTAGGTTTAAGCCTTTTTAAAGTATCAACCATGCCCCCACCCTCAAACTGAAATACCCCTGCTGCTTTACCTTGCCCAAGTAAAGCCATAGTTTCAGGATCATTGACAGGAAATTTATCAGGGTTTAGCTCTATTCCCCTAGACTCTTTAATGATCTTAACCGCAGCCTCAATCAAAGAAAGAGTACGCAAGCCAAGAAAGTCCATTTTCAAAAAGCCTAAGTCTTCAATGCTGGACATATCATATTGACAGACAGTAACGTCACCACTTTTAAAAACAGGGGCTAATTCTTGTATTGGCCTGCGGGCAATGATAACTCCAGCAGCATGAACAGAAGCGTGGCGGGTTAGGCCTTCTAAGGTCATAGCTACATCCATGAACTCCTTGGCTACCCCATCATAAAGATCTTTAAGTTCTTTGACTTCTGTCATAGCTCTTGCAATCGGTGTGGAGCGCCCAAAGACTACTGGTATTAGCTTGGCAGCGGCATCAGCATCAGAATAAGGAGCTTCTAGTACTCGAGCAGCATCTTTAATAGCAGCTTTTGAGGCCATGGTACCAAAAGTAGCTATATGAGCAACCTTTTCATTCCCATACTTACGGCGCACATAGTCAATAACCTCACCACGCCTGACATCAGAAAAATCAATATCAAAATCAGGCATAGAAACCCGCTCGGGATTCAAAAAACGTTCAAAAAGTAAGTCGAACTCTAAAGGGTCAATATTAGTAATACCAAGTGCATAAGCTACAATAGAACCAGCACCAGAACCACGCCCAGGGCCTACTGCTATACCTTGGCTTTTAGCCCAGTTTATAAAGTCTGCCACTATCAGAAAGTAATCGGGAAATCCCATAGCAATTATGACGCCAAGTTCGTACTCAGCACGCTCGAGTATTGCAAGTGCTTCTTTATCAGCTTCAATTTCTTTGAACTTCTCTAAATGAGGGTATTGATAGGTGTCAAAATTATCACCTTCTGCTTTGGGTATACGGTGTTTCTCGCCAGCCCTTGCTACCCCTAAAAGAATTTCCTCTACGTTCTTAGTTTGCTTGACTTCAATATAGTTAAAATAATCACCATAAAACTCTGCTGTAATGACTTTGTAGCGCTGCATTAGACCCTGATAAGTTTGGACTCTAAGTTGCTCAGCCAAAGTTCTACCTTCAGGAATAGGAATTTCTGGCATTTGGTAAACTTTTTTGTTGCCTATAGGCAGCTCAATATTACACATGTTTGCTACAGTCATAGTGTTGGCTAGCGCACTAGGATATTCTGCTTCAGGAATAGCCTTAGCCATTTCTGTCGGAGTTTTTACATAGAATTCTTCACAAGGAAACCTAAAGCGTTTAGGGTCAGAAAGGGTAGTTTTAGTTTGAATAGCCAAAAGGGCCTCGTGAGCTTTAGCATCTTCTTTTTTGACATAATGACCATCGTTAGTGGCTACCATGCCAAGACCGTATTTGTTAGCCAGCTCTTTTAACATAGGGTTAAGTTTTCTTTGCTGATCAACTAGTTCGGTTAGCTTGGGGTCAGCTTGCTCGAGCTTCTCAGGAATATGATTTTGCAATTCTATAAAAAAGTTGTCCTTGTAAATTTCTAAGTAGTTTTGGAGCATTGTTTCACCTGCTGCAAAATCAACATCTAGTAGCATACGAGGTATCTGTGCCCCTAAACAACCTGACATGGCAATAATGCCTTCAGAATACTCTTTTAATAGTTCATGATCAACTCGAGGCTTGCTATAAAAACCTTCTATCCAACTTTTCGAAGTGAGCTTACATAGATTTTGATAGCCCTTAAAATTCTTTGCCAGTAAGGTTAGATGAAAGTATCCCCCATCAAGTTTACTGCTACCTTTCTTCTTTTCAAAACGTGATCCTGCGGTCACATAGGCCTCTAGTCCAATAATGGGTTTAACATCCATGCTTTTGGCTATTTTATAAAACTCTATTACACCGTGCATGTTGCCATGGTCAGTTATAGCAATGGCAGGATTTTCTGGAGTAACTTCCTTTACCCAGAAAATTAAATCTTTTATACGTGCTGCACCATCTAAAAGGCTATAGGCAGTATGTTGATGGAGATGGGCAAATTTAAACTTTGTAGACATAGTAATAATTTATTGGCAACTTATGAGTTATTGACTAATTTAGAATAATAATAGGAACTATCCAAGCTATTTAAAGCAATCACGTAGTTCTAATGTTAGCACTTGCAAAGCTAAACCTGGTGAAGTGTAGCTAGCTAGGGCCTCTTCACATCTTTCTAAGGCTGAAAGGGCAGGAGCATAAATGTTCTTTGGTTCTTGGCTTAGTCTAGCTCGCAAAATTCCTGGTACAGAGAATAAACTTTCACTAAACCAGCGTTTTTCTAATCCGTCAGCTAGTTCAAAAGCTCCTTCAAGACTCTTAGTCAAAGACCTTAGATAATCTTCTATTAAGTTAAGTGTTGCTTGAAAAGCTTCTTCATTATCTTTAGCTCGAGCAACCTCACCATAGCGCCCTAAACGAGTGGCTGGATGCTTTAGCGCTTCCTTGGAATCAATATTTACTGTGCCAAAACGTACAGGTGTTGCTCTAGAAGCTACGGTAGGTAGAACAGCTTGTGGGCTAGGAGCAATGAGAATAATAATCACATAACTTGGTGGCTCTTCTAGAAATTTTAAAAAGGCGTTAGCGGCATTTGCATTTAAAGCCTCAGCACGATCTATTACCCCTACACGTTTTTTGAAGTAAGGGCGCTTTTCCAGCCAACTTCCTAGCGGATTATCTGCCCCTCCTTCACGATGCACCAAATCATCAATGCGGAACTGAGGTCGGCGGCTTAGCTTACCAGCTTTAGTTTCTATTTCAGGAGCAATTTCACGGTAATCAGGATGTTTATCTGCTAAAAATGCCTTACAACTTACACAGTTGCCACACGGTTCCTTATGAGGCTCTTGGCAATTAAGCCAAGTAGCGTACCACTTTGCCAAAAGTCGCCTGCCTACATGTTCTTGGCCAGTAAAGATTAAAGTCTGAGCTTGTAAATGATGTAAAACACCTTTTACATTATCATGACCATAAATAGGTGTTAATGACAGCACTTAGATTCCGTGTTCTAAACGTTCTGCAAGTTCTTGGGGGTAACCTTGCCTAAGGATCATATTTTGCACTTTTTTAACATCATATTTAACCCTATGTACCTCAATTAGGTTTGCCGTTTTATCAAAAATAGCATAACTAGCATTAGGATTGCCATCACGAGGTTGACCTACTGAACCAGGATTAACAAAGAGCCTAGCTCTAGGGGGAATACGGTAAATAAGTTTATCGCCTCGAGAACTAACTGCTCGCCACATTTCACCTTTGTCGGTGGTAATGCAAGCATAGGTAACAGCAACATGAGTATGTCCTACAAAACAAACTTTTGAACTCATTAGCTCGAGGTTTTTTTGTGCCTCTGCAATACTTTTCAAGTAATCCCATGGTTCTTTGAGTGAGCCATGTACCGCCTGCCAAGCTTCAGATATTACTTGAGGTTGGAAACTTCTTAAAAAGGCGATACTTTCAGCGGAAATAAGTTTACTATGTTCTTTAGCAATTCCACTAACTAGGGCTCTATGTTCTGAGAGATGGTCTGTTTTGTCAATAATGCTTAATACTAATGCATCATGATTGCCTAAAATACAAGTTTCAAGCTCAAGACTTTGTAGGGTATTTAGAACTGACTCAGGTTCAGTATAGTAACCAACACAATCACCTAGGAGAATAACTTTTTCCCAAAGCTGACCTCTAGAATGCTTTAAAACAGCATCTAGTGCAGTTTGGTTGGCATGAATGTCACTGAGTACAAGGTAGCGCATATAGTTTTACTGTTTGTTAACCAAATCTAACTTTAAGTATACTTTAAAGGAGTAAGAATTGAATCTTTGTATAAAAGTCACTTTGTAAAAATGTATGGCTTGTACACTTCAGTTTGGTACCCAAATGTCCAACTAAATTGTATAAGTAAGTGCTCCAACAAAACATTCATTTTTAATCCATGCTTAGTATAATTCAAAAGATGTTTAATGTCATCAAGGTAAGGAGCTTTATGGATGAAACAATAATTCTATACTTACTTATTGGTACTATTATTTTTCACTTTCTACTTACACAAATTGTTGAACTTTTCAATCTTTTCTACCAGCCTAAAAATTTACCTAAAGAAGTTGAAGATATTTACACTAATGATGAATATCAAAGGTCTAAAGCTTATCACAAAGCAACTACCCACTTTGGATTTATAAGTACTTCTATTAGCCTTATCATCACTATTATTGTTCTTGTCACAGGCATTCTAGGGTTATTTGATGATTGGTTGAGGCAATTTATCAACCCTAATTGGTTACGTGGAGTAATCTTTTTGCTGTCAATAGGACTAATTAGCGATTTAATTAGTGTTCCTTTATCTCTTTATCAAACTTTTGCTATAGAAGCTCGCTTTGGCTTCAACAAGACCACTATAACTACATTCATAATAGATAAGCTTAAAGCTTATTTTTTAGGGGCTCTTATTGGTGGTAGCCTCATAAGCATTTTACTTTGGCTAATAGGATCAATCGGCCAAAATTTCTGGCTCGTTTTTTGGATGGTTGTTTCAGCTTTCAGCATTTTTATGGGCATTTTCTATAGCTCCTTAATACTACCACTCTTTAATAAGCTTACTCTTCTTGAAGAAGGGGAACTTAAAAGCGAGCTTAAGTCTCTTGCTCAACGAGAAGGTTTTAACCTAAAAGACATTTATATAATGGATGGTTCAAAGCGTTCTACCAAAGCCAATGCTTTTTTTACAGGCCTTGGCAAGGTCAAAAAGATCGTTTTGTTTGATACCTTAATTGATAGTATGTCTATCAAGGAAATAGTTGCTGTAATGGCCCATGAAATAGGACACTACAAAAAATATCATATTCCTATTAGTTTAGGTCTTTCAGTGTTACAAATGGGTATAATCTTATTTTTATTTTCACAAGTTGTTTTTAGCCCTCAGATATCACTGGCTCTAGGAGGTTCTCAACTATCATATCACTTAAATCTTATTGCTTTTGCTTTGCTATTTACGCCTGTTTCACTACTGATAAGCTTTTTAGGGAACCTACTAAGTCGCACCTTCGAATTTCAAGCCGATGCTTTTGCAGCTCGGAGCTCGAGCCCTGAAAGTATGATAAGTGCCCTTAAGAAACTCGCTAGCAGCAACCTTGCCAACCTCGTGCCACACCCTTTTTATGTAAAGATGCACTACAGCCATCCTCCGATTATCTCACGTCTTAGGGCTATAGCAAGAACACGAAATTAGTAACATTATAGTATGAGACTTGAATCACACACAATTGGAAATATAAATGATCCCACGGAAAATGACATTCGAATGTCATTTCTAGATGAAGAATGGGGAGATGTTCCTGGAAACGTCTATAGTCTTTATAAGGGGGATGGAACTTCCATACACTCAATTTCTGGTACTGACATGAATAATTATTCGCTATCTTTGAGAAACAACAGCTCTCAGGCATTCCAAGTTTGTACGAATTTGCTTGCTCAAGACCAAGTGATGGAATATTTCGTAAAATTCTTTCTTAATGATATGTCTTGGATACCGTCTTTGAACTGGAAGGAAGAAAGGAAACGGTATTTGTTTGGAGCAGTAAGCAACAAATTGAAAAGTACTTTCAAAAAAAGATGATTCTATAAAGGGGTGGGTTACACGCCTTGCACCCTGCAAACCACCCTGAGAAAAGGACGTAGAACGTTCCAAGGTACGGTAGAACCTAGGAACAAGTTGACAAATCCTTACTGGATAACAGATTCTGAGGCAATAGGCCAGATGATTTCAGTGCGCCACTTTGACTTATCAGGTTCTTGTCTAGGGTCTGTCCAATAAACTTCCCAAGGTCCCTCACCAGGGGTGTAACCTTCAGACTTCATCCATTTTTCTAAGGTGCGGTAGCTTTGCTCGAGTTTATCAAAATCCCCTACATGCCAAGCTGTTGCCACCTGAGCCTCTGGTAAAGTGCTAGCTTGAATTCTCCCTTTAAACTCAATAGGTTTATGAACAGGCATCCCTGCTTCAAGATCAACAATTTCCTCACCATAAGCGTGATAGCGTCCAAAAGGAGGCCCTGATGGTTTCATGTTTAGGTTTTGAAGATAACTCAGTACCTCTGGAAAAATTTCTGCAAAAGTCTGACTGAGTTTATCAGGCGTGGTCTTTACACGAATACTAGCCACCACCTTTTCGGGTAATGTCTTAATTTGAAATTCCTCTTTATCAACAGACTCAGTTTTATTTAATTCAATTATATTAAAAGGATTACCATAAAGGTCAAAAAAGTTTGCGGAAATGCCCCAAGGCATTTGTTGAGGCTCATCTTCCATAAACTTCACACCTTTAACCTTAAGCTCATCAAAGACCTGATGACAATCATCCACCTCTAAAACCCACCAAGTTCCTTGCCCCACACGGCTAAGCAAAGTTTTTACTCCTTCTTCACCACCATGAATAGCCGCAACAGGCTTTTGCAAGACAATTTCTATTTTACTATTCTTTGGTGCAACAGTAAGCCAATGCATTTCACCAATTTTACTGTCATCACGTTTCTCAAAACCCAAAACCTCCGTGTACCACTTTAAAGCTTCATCCTGGTCCTTAACTATAACAGTGACATGCGTTAATCTGCGTATCATTATATCTCTCCTCATCACTAAAGTATTTCACCTTAACTTCTTAAGATTACATAATTTTTATCCTAGGGTTTGAGTATTTGCATATTGTTGTAAAGTTAACACTAACATGTTCACCCAAGGCTTCTACACACGCTTCTCTGAGAAAATAAGTTCAAATACCAATAGATACATCCATACTTTAAGTAACACTCTACTAGCCAACCTTATTGAAGGCGTTACTGACATTATCCCTAGCTACACAACTCTTTATTTAGAATATAATACCAATGTTCTAAGAGAAGAGCAGGTAAGGCTATGGCTAACACAATGTCAAAATGACTTAATTGAAGATTTCTCAGACACAAATGTTGAAATACCCGTAGTTTACAATGGCCAAGATCTGCAAGCTGTAGCTAATGAAACTGGCTTGAGTATAGCAGAAGTTATCAAAGTACATTCACAAATAACCTATCAGGTTTATGCTCTTGGTTTTAGTGCAGGGTTTCCCTTTTTAGGCGAAGTTTCACCAATTATTCGTGTTCCTCGCTTAGATACTCCTAGAACTTGTGTACCTGCCCACTCAGTAGCAATAGCAGGTCCCCAAACAGGTGTTTATACCATCAGTACACCAGGTGGATGGCGTTTACTAGGGTACAGTCTTTTAAGACTTTACGACCCACAGCGCAAGAATCCATTTTTGCTAGCTCCAGGCGATAAGGTTACCTTTACACCTAGTGAGGGCAAGCCACCTAAAGAACTTGAAGTTTTAGAACTTCTACCAAAAAAGCCCAAATACCCTCTTTTACAAGTCATTAAAGCAGGCCTTTTAGACTTGGTGATGGATGAGGGTCGTTTTCTACAAGGTCGTTTTGGATTAAGTCGCTCAGGTGCCCTAGATATACAAAGGGCTCAACTTAGTAATCGCCTTTTAGGCAACACCCCTTTTGCACCACTTTTAGAAATGCACTATCAAGGTCCAGTGCTCGAGGTACTAAACAAGGGTGTACTAGCTTTTGCAGGTTACGGTCTAAGTTTGGAGCTTAATGGTAAGAATACACCTCCTTTTACCAGTTTTGCAGTTAAACAAGGAGATACTATCAGCTTTAAACCTACCAATGAGGGCAGCACTGCTTATTTAGCTTTAGCAGGTGGCATAGCAAGTAAAAGATTTGCAGGTAGTGCCTCCGTTGACCTCAAAAATAAGTTGGGCAGAGCTTTAATAGCAGGTGATATTTTAGGTGTAGCTGAGCTAAAGAAACCTATAATAGACAGGAATTTTATCCCTTATCACCCTATCAGTAATAAAACCACACTAAGAATTTTGGCCACGGCAAGCTCTGAAACCCTAGATAGGCTTTGTGCTAAACCCTTTAGGGTAGAACAAGCTAATAGAGTAGGGATAAGGTTTGCAGGAGCAAAAGTTAAAGGAGGAGAAATTATCTCTGAGGCCGTGCCCTTAGGAGCTATCCAAATTACACCTAGTGGCCAACCACTTTTACTGTTAAATGATAGAGGTACTCTTGGCGGATATAGTAAACCTGCTTTGGTTATACCCCAAGATTTACCCAAAGCTGCACAGCTCAAGCCTAATGATTTGGTAAGCTTTCGTTTGGTGAGGGAATTTATCTAAGCTCTAGTTCTATAGTGCTCCAAACCTCCCATATAACCTGTTGTAATAAAGGAGTGGCTCTCCTTCTCCTAGCACAATGTGTTCAACTTGGCCTACAAAAAGAGTGTGATCGCCAACTTCATGTCTAGCAACTATTTTGCAAAGTAGTTGCGCAACTGCACCTTGAACAACAGGGTACTCATTTAACTCGGTAAAAGATGGCTCAAAATCTTTTGGACCAAAACCTGCAAAATGGTTACTAACCTCACTTTGAGTAGCTTCTAAGATACTGACTCCATAAATATCTGTTTTCGTGAGGATTTGGTGGGTTTGAGTGTTTTTAGCAACAGACTCGAGCACCAAAGGTGGTTCTAGAGATAACGAGATAAACGCACTAGCTGTCATACCATGCACTTTTCCTTCATGCTTTGTGGTAATAACAGTAACACCGCTAGGAAACTGGCTCATGGCCTGCTTAAAGAGTTGTGGGTTAACCTTCATAAATCATCATTCCTCAACTTAAAGTTATATTATCTTATATGCAAGCTGCAAAGCCCTTCAGCCTTTTAGCAAGCGTTTATGATGAAATCATGGTGGACATTAAATATGAGCAGTGGACAGATTTTATATTAAAGATATTAAACAAACTTGATTGGCAAGGGGAAAAAGTCTTGGACTTAGGTTGTGGTACAGGCAATTCTACCCTTCCTTTTTTTGCTCGAGGCTTTGAAGTTATCGGTTTAGATGCCTCTATTGATATGCTAAAGGTAGCTCGTGAAAAATTACCACAGATAAGGTTTTTACAAGCAAATTTTGAAAGTTTTGAGCTTAATGAGCGCTTTGATCTGGTCATATCTGTTTTTGACTCTCTCAATAATCTTCTTAGCCCTGAGGCTTTTTTAAGAACTGCTAGACAGGTACATAAACACTTAACTACCAAGGGAGTGTTTATTTTTGATTTCAACACCTCCTTAGGTCTAAGAAATATTTGGGACAAAGGCCAAGCAGAAGGGTGGATAAACAATATACATTACCATTGGCAATATAGTTTTGATGAAAACACAAAGCTTGTGAGGGTTGAGGCTTATTGTGAGTATGGTCAGAAAGAATTTACTGAGATTCACTATGAACGAGCTTATGAACCCTCTGAAGTAAAGGAACTTTTAGGCAAAGCTGGTTTTGAAAACATTCTCACTGTTAGCTTCCCAAGTGGGAAACAGTCTGGTAAAGATAATATGCGAGTGTGGGGAGTTGGGCAAAAATTCAAATGGTAATTACGAAAGGGTAATCCTATACAAGTAATGATATGTTTACCCTTGGCCTTGTTAGAACCATCGCTTAATCATTAGATGAAGGACACTACCCTCCTAAGGGTTTGAGTAAAAATAGACTTTCAATTTGGCCTGATTATAAAGCTCTATAGCGTATGGAAATCTGTGTAATTGAAACGTTATTGCTGCTCAGAGACTAAGAGAAGCTCACCAGTATTTAGTGCTTATCTCTGTTGTTAAAACACACACTAATATACTCATAGTAAATATACTATTATTGGAATCGATGGTTTGGGCTTTATTAACAGGCAAATCAAAGCTTCTAGTCACAGAAAAGGTTTAAGTTAGCAAAGGTTATGAGTATGCATGAAAAACAAATAATAGTTGTAGTCGAGGATGATGATGACATTAGCCGCTTGCTAAAGCTTGAAATGGAAGATGCTGGTTTTGAAGTTATGACTTGTGACACAGGAGTTCGTGGTCTTTCTGCTATTAGAGAAGCAAATCCTGACCTTGTGATTCTTGATTTAGGCTTGCCAGACTTTGATGGTGCAGAAATTGCAAGGCGAGTAAGAAAAACTAGTGAAACACCCATCATTATTTTAACTGCTGCTGATGATATAGCAACTAAAGTAGAGCTCCTAAATGCTGGCGCAGACGACTATATGACTAAGCCTTTTTATGGGGAGGAATTGTTGGCACGTGTCAATGTACAGTTGCGTCACAGTAGCGCAGAATCGGTACAAAGAATAGGTGACTTGATTGTACACCCTGCTCGTAGGCAAGCCTTTTGGGAAAAGCAAGAACTCCGTTTATCACCTCGTGAGTTTGATTTATTGGCCTATATCTGTAGCCAACCGGGGCGAGTTTATAGTCGAGAAGAAATAGAAAAAAATGTTTGGGGTGAAGAGCTTCCCCCCTCAAGTAATGTAGTAGATGTCCATGTCGCTAATATTCGTAATAAGTTACGTGAGGTTAGCGGTTATGGTATAATTCGTACAGTGCGAGGGATTGGTTATGCTGTAAAGGCTTAAGAGGATGGTGTTATGAAAAATACTTGGTTAGGTTTTATTTTATTCATTGGATTTTTAGTCAGTTGTGAGAATACAAATATCAATCCCAGCGATGGATTAACGAGGGCATCTGCTCGTAACCTCAAACAACTTGTCTTAGATGGCGATGAGTACCTTGTGGCCATGTTTGAATCACCTAGTGAATTTAAAACACTAAGTACCAATAAAATTCCTACACCACTAGTTGCTTCGCTCAATGCTGCTAATATTTTGCCACAAGCCATTGACTGCTTTAGTGAGAATACTCCTTCAGTCGACAAAGATAATGATGGTGTTCCTGCAAATGGATTTTACATTATTGACTGTACTCTCACCAACAATCAAAATGGCTCGAGCGTGAGTCTTTCAGGCAGTAGCCGTGTACAGGATAAGGATGATAATGATCCTAAAAGTGGCTACAAGGTAGAAACAGATGAGTTTGAACTTCGAGCAGTTAACAGCCAAGGGCAAACTTCCTACCTCAAACTTGACTTGGATGTAGATATTACCAAACAAAGCTCAAACTATAGTGTAGCCTATAACTTTAATCTTGCAGCAAAGGATATCATTGGCCCCGAGAACGGCATTACTTACACTTATACTGCTACTTATACTGCTGACAATAGTGACGATCCCTTTGCTGGTGGTACGATTGTCTACAATGGTAGCAAGAACTTTCGAGGAGGGTCAGGCAGCTATACTCTAAATGCAATAGCTAGCAACCTACGCTACACTGAAACTTGTGCTATAGGATTCAATGGTGGCAGCAAAACCTATACCGACAGTAAAGGTAATGTTCTTCGCTTTGTCTACAATGGTTGTGGTGATGTAAGCATTTCATTTAACGATATATCCCTTTAAGTCCATACTATGGTGGTGTCCCTCATCTTCCGTGATGAAAAAATCGCAATAATAAAGTTGGGGAAATGATAACCTTTATAGCTTGTTCCAGAAACAAATGTTTGTCTTGTCATTCCACAAGTACAGCAAGATAAGGCATCGGACAGTGTTGGGTAGTTGCTACCTAACTCAGCGCTGCAGCAGGATGCTCACACGAGTGGCCAAATCAAGTCTAGAACTCAGTTAAATGGGAAGTACGCAGAAGTGAGCGCCCCTGAGCTTAAAGCCGTTAGGCCCACTCACGTTTCCTGTTAGTAAATATGTCAGTTAAAACTATCCGAAAACTCCTCGAAAAAGCCTTGCTTCAAGATGGCAAAATGGCATACTCACTGTATGAATACGAACTTGAGGAAATGAAGAGTTATCTCATCAATTCTCTCAAGCAAGACAAGGACGAGTTTATTTTTGCAGTAACAGAAAACTCAGGGCACGTTGCTATGGTGCTGATTGATATTTCTGAAGAAGTATTCATCAACGAATCAGCTCTAGCACAACTCAAAAGTGCATGGCCTAAGACCTATCGAATCAATCTAAAGAGACTTATTCCAAGTTTTGCCAAGCAGTTACATGTTGGTGAAATACCTATAAACGGTGTGAAGACCGTTGGACACACATAGAAAATGGTCATAACTAGATATTTATGTGTAGGTTAATCCTTGTTTGTGGTAAAACTGGAGTAGGAAAAACAACCTACTCAATAAATATATCCAGTGAAATAAATGCAGTCAGATTTTCAATTGACTCATGGATGCAAACATTATTTTCAAAGGACATGACGTCTTTAGACTTTTCTTGGATGATGGAAAGAATCGAACGTTGCCAAAACCAAATATGGGAAGTTAGTGAACAAATTCTTGGTAATAAAGGAAATGTAGTATTAGACCTTGGATTTACCACGAAAGAACAAAGAAAGACCTTTGTTGATAGAGCAAAAAGGCTAGGAATATGTGCTGAAGTCCATTACCTTGACGCATCCACAAGCATCCGAAGGCAACGTGTAGCAAAGAGAAACGCTGAAAAGGATCCAAAAATCTATTCTTTTGAGGTTACAGATCAAATGTTTGAATTTATGGAGCCACGATTTGAGCATCCAGATAGAGATGAATTGAAAAACGGAATCAAAATTGATACCACAGAAAATATCTGATAGTAAAACGATTAATAAATCCCTGAGTTCAAAGGCTACATTTCCAAGGTAACGTGTGTTAAACTGCTTTTATGAATATTGTGTCTGTACTATGCCTAACTATCGCTCAAGGTGATGCATATATGAATGGCAAATTTAAATGTGATTTTAGCTTCAGGAGCTTTTGTTGCAGAATGTGCACATCTTAGTTTTGTGCCGTTAAAACTATGGCTCTAGCTTATAGTGATGAGAATCTAGAATGAAAAATTCAGAACGTTTTCTTAATGCATTTGTAGCAATTGAAGATTTTCTAAGAAATGAACTAAATGCTAATAATTATGTTACCTTCTATCAACTAATTGATAAAGCAGCATTATCTAATAGCGCTGTTAGGTCCTACAAAGACGATTTGAAAGAATATGCTGATCTCAGAAATGCCATAGTCCATGAGCGTTCAGGTGGGAATATTATTGCTGAACCAAATCATTATGTGGTGGATCGAATTGAAAGTATTGTTACCGTGCTTGAAAAACCACCAAAAGTAATTCCTGAGTTTCAAACTAAAGTAACTACTATAAAAGACTCTGACTCAATTGCTAAGGCACTGAAGTTAATATTAAAACAATCCTTTTCTCAAGTACCAGTACTAAAAGGTAGTAAATTTGTTGCTTTACTTACTGCTAATACTATTACCCGCTGGCTTGGTGCAAATGTTGCCGAGGATGTGTTTAGCCTTAGTGAGACTACAGTTGCCAAGGCACTAACTTTTGCTGAGCATGAAAAGAACTACTCGTTTATTAGAAGAAATACTACTATGTTTGAGGCGCTCGAGCTTTTCCGAAAGTCTGAAGAACATGGCATATCTCTAGATGCACTACTAATTACTCAAAATGGCAAATCAACTGAAAAAATTATTGGCATAATTACTGTTTCAGACTTACCTACAATCTTTCAAGCTTTGGTTTAGTACTCGTAAAAAAATAATTTCCCTCATTTGATTCAAATTTGTTACAACCTTGACTAGAGGTGTGATTTCGTAATGGAAGGGCGAACACACAGGTTCGCCCCTACAAAGAATATGCAATTAGATTGAAAGATTTATACATATGCAAAACCATTGTTACAGCGTGCCAAAAACCATAAAAATCAGCCCCGTAGGGGCAGACCTATGTGTCTGCCCTAACCAACGTGTTTTTCCTAACCTGTATACTTCTCCTAATTCACATGTCTATAGTGATTATGTATGTGTGTCCTTAAAATTCGTAAGAACATAAGCCACCTCGATTTGCTATTACTTCATTTTTTACTTTGTAGGATTCAATGTGCTATGTGTGGGAAGTTATTTTTTTATGAACCCTTAATCAATCTTATCAATCTTGGTACTTATTGAGCGTGTCTTGTTTTATTTTGTCCAGCATTTGGTAAGAGTGCATAACCTGTACCTATAAACATTATAAACCCACCTAACCAAATCCAAGCTATCAGTGGGCTTTGCACTACCCTAAGCACTATAAAATCTTGCTCAGGACCTACTGTGCCACTCACATTTAAATAAATATCATGCATAGGTCTGTATAGTACATCAGGGGTAGGTATAGGTTGACTAGCACTTGCAGTGTTTGTCCCATTAGGAGTAAAAACGTTGATGCGAGGACGCAGTGTGGCAAGTTTATTATCTTCTTTCCACACTTCTACTATTGCTCCAGCAGTAATGCGTCCTGGTGTACGCTCCATGAATCTGTCAATAGCCTTAAGTTCGTAACCTTGAAAATTAATACCCTTGCCAAAATCTATTTTTACCTGTTCATCTACACGGTATCCCCCTGATCCAGCAATGCCCAGAGCCAAAATGATGACTCCTAAATGAACAATAATAGAGCCAAAACGTCTTCTATTCTCAAAAGCGTAGCGTCTAAAGATGCTTACCATACCTCGCCCACTAGCTCTCATTCTTAGCAAAACAGCACCTGCTATAAGTAGCCAAATACTCATTAAGTTATAGCCTGCAAAGGCTACTGTCAATAATGGATAAGTCTTTTTAATTCCTAAAAGATAGGCACCTACACCAGCTAAAAGCCCCCCTAAAAGTAGCCAAGCTAAGTTTTTTATAAGTGACTGGTTTTCTGCCTTGCGCCAAGGTAAAAGTGGTCCTATACCCATAAGCCCAAATACCACTAGCCAGATAGGCACGCTTACCTGATTAAAAAAAGGAGCACCCACAGTAACTTTATCACCAGAAACTGCCTCAACCATTAGTGGAAAAAGCGTGCCCAAGAACACAGTAAAGGTAATGGCCAAAAAGAGAACATTACCGAATAAAAAGCTCCCCTCACGACTCAGAGGAGAATCCAGTTCGGCACGATCTTGTACTTGATCCCATCTGAGCGCCAGTAGACCAAAAGTAAATAGTATTACCACTATAAAAAAAGCTAGAAAAAATGGACCTACTGGCCCGTCACCAAAAGCATGTACTGATGAGAGCACTCCTGAGCGCGTCAAGAATGTTCCTAGGATTGCTAAAGAGAAGGTTAGGGCTATCAGCAAAATGTTCCAGCTTTTTAGCATACGCCGTCTTTCTTGTACTTGTACGCTATGAATAAAAGCTGTTGCTGTTAACCAAGGCATAAAGCTGACATTCTCTACAGGATCCCATGCCCAGTAACCTCCCCAACCTAAGACTTCATAGCTCCACCATCCGCCAGCAACAATGGCAGCAGTCAAAAATCCCCAGCCGGTAAGAGTCCAGCGTCTAGTTAATTTCATCCACTCACTACCGGGACGCTTAGTTATTAGCGCAGCTATAGCAAAGGCAAAAGGAACCGTTAACCCTACAAAGCCAAGGTACATCAGTATGGGGTGAATGGCCATCATCCAGTGGTTTTGTAAAAGGGGGTTAGGGCCGGGGCCAAGGTATTGTGCTAAAGGTACAATCTTGAAAGGGTTTGCTACAAAAGCTATTACTACAATAAAAAAAAGTTGCACTAATTGCATAATAGTTAGTGCCCAAGGACGCAAAATATTATTGGGGGTTAATAAAGCTAAAGCTGCGGTGTAACCTGTTAAAATCCAAGCCCACAATAAAATTGAGCCCTCGAGCGCTCCCCACAACATAACAACCTTTACCCAAATAGGTGCTGTAGGTGAAGAGTGCTTAGAAACATACTGGACACTAAAGTCATCTGTTAACAAGGCTGCTTCCATGCAAAACATGGCTATGGTTAAAGATAAAAAGACCGCTATCCCAGCATAGCGAGCACTGGTCAGTAGCTGTGCGTTACCTCGCAAAGTACCTAAAATGCCTACCACTATGCCATAAACAATTAAGGCAAAGGCAAGGATAACACTAGCTGTCCCCAGTTGCCCTAGGCTTAAAAATTGATTTGAAGTTGTTGATTGTAGTAGCTCGAGAGTGTTCATTAAGATTAATCTATTACATACTCACAGTATTATTTTGTAATTTCTGTTAGCTACTTAGCACAGTTTAATTTTTGATTCCACTAAAATCTAGCGTGCAACTCGCTCCGGACCATCAAATACCAATTCCAGCAAGCGCTTTGACTGTTGGTGACTCAAAATCATGGTTATGCGTTTACCACTTGACAGAGTATAAACTACATTATAAATATTATTTTCAATATCAAAGAAACTAGTCTGAAAGCGCCGTTTTAGGCCATTATTTACTAGCTGCTCATCAAAATGGCTAAAAGTTTGTTGAATGGTGTCATTTGTTTCAAATGCTGCTTCAAAATAGTTTTCCGTATTACGCTGAGAGATTATACGGCTATTAGGATAAGCCTTCACTTGCAAGTCCGGTACCTCTAGTAACCCTATTGTAGTAGGACTAGTAACAGCACTTGCGGTAGTTATATTTGGCGTCTCTGTATTCAATTGAGCGGTACTTAACTGGCTTGTTTCTGCAGTGCTACTTGTGGGAAAATCTGTTTGTGATTGCGGATAGCTTGTTGAGGTATCAGGGTTTAGTACTTCATTTATTTCTAAAGTTTGGCTAGGAAGAATTTCAATGGTTCTCTCTAGAGAGCTGTAGCCATTTGTTTCTATTTTGATGATATATACTCCTGCAGCCAGAGAACTACTGAGAGGAGTGTAGCCAAAAACTTGACCATTAAGAATAATTCTTGCACCACTAGGGCTCGAGCCAACTATCAAACCACCAAAGTTTGTCTGAGGTGGTGATGAAGGGGAAACAGAAATTACTGAAGGCTCCACTTGATCATCTGCTTGGTCACCAACTTGACTATTCGCTTGGTCAGCAAGCTGATCGTTTATTGGATTATTTATACTGCCAGTCAAAGTTAGACCTAGTACGGTGCTTTGTCTAGGTACCAAATTAACTTCCGTTTCATAAGGCTGGTAACCACTCAATTCCACTCTTACCTGGTGCTTGCCCAGCTCTGCACTAATAGCAAGGGGAGTTTGACCGCGAAGTTGGCCATCGAGTAATACACTTGCTCCACTGGGCAAAGAGTTAACAACAAGCCCTCCTAGTTGATTATTGTTTACTTGGTCACTATAAGGAGTGTCAGGAGTATTTGCAAAAGGGGCACTTGGTGTAGGAGTATTTGCAGTAGAATCATTAGCTGCATTGACATAAAAGCTAGCATCTCCCCAAGCAACGCCACTTTGTAATATAAGAGCATTCTGCTGTGTGAAGCCAGCAAATTCAGCTTTCAATTTGGCGAGCTCTGCTTGTTCTAGAGTTGTGGGGCTAACAAGGGCAATAATTTTGTGTAACCCTAAAGGAGTATCCTCACTAACATAGAAAGTATAGCTTGCCCCTTCTGGAGGAAGTACATGCTCACCAGCATATATATAAAAATTTTGGGCGTTAAAGTCATTTGGAGAAAGTAAAAAACTTTGGTTGTCTGCCTCAACATTAATAATGTAGAGATAGCCATCTTTTTTGGTATCAATATAAAGAGTGAGATTCTCACCAATAGCATAATGATACTTAGAGGAGTTGCCAACAGGGCTATCTAAATTTAGGCGCACTTCACTATTAGCAATAGCTTTAGCCTTAATACCTTGGTTATAAGCACAGGTAAAAAGAATAAAGAAAAATATTAGCAAAAGTTTGAAATGTTTCATCTCAGCACTCCATATTAATGTTGAATTCTTACAGGATACTCAACGAGCATTGCTTATGTTATTCACCAGTGTTTCAACCTAATGTGAAATTTTTTAGTCTGTATTAATTCTAATATTTAGCCATAAATTCCTTACTCTTTTATTGATTTTGCCTCAGCACGGTCAGCTTCCTGACGAGACACATCAGTTTTTAAGCGAGCCGCTTTACCTCGTAAATCTCGTAGGTAATAGAGTTTGGCACGGCGAGTACGTCCACGGCGTACAATTTTAATTTTGTCGATTAAAGGTGAGTGTAAAGGGAAAATTCTTTCAACACCTTCTCCAGAACTTATTTTACGTACAGTGAAGCTAGCTCGAGCCCCTTTTTTACCGTTTTGACGAGCTATTACAACTCCTTCAAAACTCTGTATACGAGTACGATTACCTTCTCGTACTTTATAATTTACTCGTACAGTATCTCCAGTATCAAACGTTGGGATATTAGTTTTTAGACTAGGTTTTTCAATGCTAAGTAAAATGGTGCCTTTATTATAGTTCACAAAACAGCCTCCAAAATTTTAATTATATAGAGTTTTTTCAGTAAAGCACAATATCTTAAACTCTCGCCAAAATTATGATACCTTGGTCTACTGGGAGTTAAGATCATGATCCAAAAATATGAATCCATGCCCATAACACTAATAATGCCCCCTGATTTTAGTGAAAAGCAATTTCGTGCTTTAGTAGGGCTAAATAAAGAAGTTCGTATTGAAAGAGATAGGCAAGGTAAATTGGTAATTATGTCACCAACCTTTGGAGGAACTAGTGATCGAAATTCGGAGATTATCTTTCAGTTACGTTTGTGGAGCAATCAAACTGGCAGGGGAAAGGTACTAGAATCTTCTGGAGGGTTTCGTTTACCTAATGGAGCACTGCGTTCACCAGATGCTTCTTGGCTTAGTGATAATCAGGTTAAAAGTTTGAGTGCCGAAGACTGGGAAGACTTTTTACCATTTTGCCCTGAATTTGTTATCGAGTTAAGGTCAAGAAGTGATAGGCTAAATCTTCTACAGGAAAAAATGATAGAGTATTTGTCTAACGGTGCTAAACTTGCTTGGCTAATCGATCCTTATGAGTCTAACCTTCATATTTATCAAGCTGAAGGTATAAAAGTATTGAACAAACCACCAAATATAAGTGCTAGTCCTCTACTAGAGGGTTTTAGTTTAAGTTTAGCAAGGATCTGGCTTAAGTAATTTTTAGAAAGAATCTAATGAGAAATTTCTTTATCCCTAAATCAGTTACTCTAAGCACTTTAGGCCTTACCTTGATAGTACACTTGGCTGCCTGCAGGCCTAACAGCGACAATTCAGCACAGCAAGAGGCCGAAACTAGTAGCAATGTACAAAACACTATTCAGGCAGAGCCTGTAAGACAAGTGCGAGTGATAGTAGCTCAAACCGGCGACCTCACAGCTGTAAGAAGCACTTCGGTAATTATTGAGCCTAGTCAAGATAGTCGTGTAGCCTCAAGGGCAAGTGGTCAGGTAGAATCTATCTTAAAACGTGAGGGGGCAATAGTATCAGCAGATGAAGTAGTTATAAAACTTGATGACGACAATTTGAGTAGGCAAGTACGCAACGCCGAGTTATCTTTGCAGTCAGCCCAAATTAACTTGGAGAAGTCTAGGATATCCACTAATGAAAGTAACCAACAATTAGCAGTAGAGTTACAGAGCACTGAAAGCAATCTAGCGGTTGCCAAACAAAAGTATGAAGAGGGCAAGGCTCTTTTTGAGGTTGGAGGTATTGCCCAAATTGACCTACGTACTCTTGAGGCACAGTACCAACAAGCCCAAGCTACTTTTTTACAGGTTCAAGACTCGCTGGCACGTTCTCAGCGCGCAGAAGGTGAAGATCTAGCATTATTAGAAGTACAGCTTCAACAAGCTCGAGTTCAGCTCGAGCAGGCCCGCAAAGATTTGGCTGAAGCTAGCATTAGTGCTCCCTTTGCAGGCGAAATAGCTGAATTATTAGTTGAAGAGGGAGAGTCTGTCAATGTTGGTAGCGCTGTTTTCAGGTTAATTAGTATAGACAAACAATTAGGACGTTTCTCAGTACCACCACAAGACTCTCAAAGTTTGCTTGAGCAAAAGGAGGTAACTTTTAACTATGCAGGTGCAGATTATCCTGCTGAGATTGTACGCTCTAGCTCTGCTCCTACTGAGCAACGTCTTGTAGATTTAGTTGCCGAACTTAAGGCCAGTGAATCTCCAATGCCTGCTGGAAGTGTAGCGCAGCTTAATTATGAGGTTAACCTAGCTTCTGGGATATTAGTGCCTTCTGCAGCTATTACTACTGAAGGTAGTCAGAGCTATGTTTTTATAGTAGCGGAAGACCGTGCTCAACGAACGAAAATTAACCTCCTAGCTGAGGCTAGTGCTCGAGCTGCTATAGAAGGCATTGAAAAAGGTACTCAGGTCATCTACCCTTTACCTTTAGACTTGCGTAATGATGCTAAGGTAAACGTACTTAATTTGGTAGCGCCCTAAAGGTTATCTTATAGGAATAGGATGTTTCGAGCTAGCTCTGCCAAATCTTTAAATAAACTTTTCCAATTTGGCTCGAGCCCAAAAAAATCACCAACCAAATTAAGTGGAAAACCAAAGAAATAAAATACACCCCCCCAAAAAAACAGTGCTAATAAGAAAAATATTCCTACAAAATTAAACCCAAGTATTAAGGGGGTAAAGAAGACAGTTATGGCGTCTAAAAACAGTAAAAATAATATTCCAGATACAATCATAATTCCTCATTTCTTACTGAAATCGCTTGGCTACTATAAATTTTAATATTCTTAAGATAGTTTCCGCCTCGAGCCTTTCAGCATATGCTCTAGACAACTTAACGCTCATATTTGGCTTTTCACTATCCATATCACTAACTTTCCCCATCACAAATGTCCAATCATCGGCTATGGTGTAGCAGCCATATATTTCTTGGGTGTCTTGTTTATTTTCTTGAGCATTCAAGTGAGCCGCAGCAAGCATCTGCCCATAAAGTTGAAATTGGGGGTAGCTAGCCTCAACACCCCGCTTAGCTTCCACTACTATTAAATAAGGTGTAGCTA
Organism: Trueperaceae bacterium; assembly: GCA_965224855.1. Taxonomy (GTDB): domain Bacteria; phylum Deinococcota; class Deinococci; order Deinococcales; family Trueperaceae; genus CBDCVN01. Next base: position 889,228 of record CBDDAI010000002.1, read on the forward strand.
TAAGCCCTGAAGCTGTACGCCCCAAAACACCATCTACTACTCCTTCAAGCTCAAAATTAGCATACTTGGCTTTTAAAACAACTTCTGACCAAGCTTGAATGTTTTCATGCTCTGCTAAGAGCAAAAGTGGATAGATAGCCCTTGCCCAAACAGTAGCTTCATTCATAAGATCAACAGCCACATTAAGCAAATGTGACTTTATGTTTTCAAGATGAATTATTTCTGCAGCAGTGAGTTCCACAAACATAGTTTCCCAGATCTTAGGTGATATAGTTTCATCACTTAATTGAACAATGCTTTCTAAAGTTGAGCGAGTTAATTCTGAGAAGTTTAACTTGACCATAATTAAGTAGTATAAGTAGTATACTTTCGACTGTATAAAGAAGTTTTGATTTTTAAGCTCTAGTGAACAACAACCTTATAACTTCACGCCTTACTGTAAAGACATAATTGTCAGATCCTTCCCTCGAGCAGCCTTTAGGGATTTTACTAGCCATTTCGCTGCCTCAACTGTACTAACGTAAGCTATACCTTTCTCCAATGCTTCCCTTAATTTAGGAGTATGCTTAACATCCACAAGCAAATTATAATCATCAGCATAATAACTAACATCAAAACCCAAATCCTGAAAGTCTTTACTAATTTCTTCTAGGCCCTCCCCTATTAATAAAACAGTGCCACTTTTGGGTAACTTCACATTAGCACCTAACTGAGCTTTGTAATAAGCAAGATAAGGATCTTTGTCTATACCCATACTTTCCCCAGTCGAACGCATTTCTGGCCCCAACACAGGTAAAACCTCTTTAAATTTCAAAAAGGGTAAAACAACTTCTTTAACGCTGTAAAAATTGGGCTTGGGCATCTCAGTAAAATCAAGCTCTTTTAAAGTTTTACCTGCAGCAATAAAAGCAGCGTACTTAGCCAAGGGGTGCCCAATAGCTTTAGAAAGATAAGGAATGGTACGGCTTGCCCTAGGATTAGCCTCTATAACAAATACTTCATTATCTTTAATGACATATTGAATGTTTATTAAGCCCCTTACACCTATAGCCATAGCAAGCTTTAAACTGTAATCAATAATAGTGTCTAACACATTTTGGGAAAAGGAAACAGGTGGAGTGATACAAGCACTATCACCAGAATGTATGCCTGCTGCTTCAATATGCTCCATTATACCAGCAACCACAGCTACTTCCCCATCACAAAGGGCATCTACATCTACTTCTTGTGCCCCTGCTATAAAACTATCTACTAAAATGGAAGGGTTTTCTGGCAGATCAGCATAAACTTCATTTAAGTAGCCCTCGAGTTCTGCTTGGTTATAAACAGTTAACATCGCTCGTCCGCCTAACACATAGCTAGGTCGTACCATTACAGGATAGCCAATCTCAGCAGCCAACTTTATAGCTTCAGCAGGGGTCACCGCCACGCCACCTTTAGGTTGAGGAATACCTAGCCTCGAGCAAAGATCATTAAAGCACTGCCTATCTTCAGCTTCATGAATTGCTTTAGCAGATGTTCCCCAAATAGGCGCTCCTGCCTCTGTTAAACTCTTAGCCAATTTTAAAGGTGTTTGCCCGCCAAGCTGCACAATAACTCCAACAGGCTTTTCATGCTCTATAATATTAAGAACATCTTCAAAAGTAAGTGGTTCGAAATAAAGTCTATCAGCAGTGTCATAATCGGTAGATACTGTCTCAGGATTAGAATTAACCATAATAGTTTCATAGCCTGCTTCACGCAGCGCCCACACTGCATGAACTGTGGCATAGTCGAACTCTACTCCTTGACCTATACGGTTAGGCCCAGAGCCTAAAATAATCACTTTCTCTTTAGTGGTCTCCCCTACTTCGTCTTCCCATTCATATGTGCTGTAGTGATAGGGGGTGTAAGCTTCAAACTCTGCAGCGCAGGTGTCTACTGTCTTATAAACAGGGTTTATCTTGCGCAACTTGCGGCTTTGAACTTTATCTATACTCGCAAGAGCAGCTATATCGCTGTCAGAAAACCCAATACGCTTAACCTCACACCATAAATCTTCGTTCCACTGACTAGGCTGGGGCAAGTCTTTTAATTCCTGCTCTACCGCGGTAATTTCTCTAAGCTGTGCTAAAAACCAGGGGTCAATTTGGGTTTTTTCTTGTAAGTACTTTAAGCTAGTTTTGCGTCTTAGTAACTCTAAGATTGTAGGTAAGCGTTTAGGATTGGATGTTGCAAGCTGTTTTTCAAGTACTTCTAGGGATAAGTCTTTGGTTTCTGAGCGTATGTCTAACTCTAAAGAACGCAAAGCCTTCAAAAGCGATTCCTTAAAAGTACGTCCAATTGCCATGACCTCACCAACACTACGCATTTGGGTACCTAATTCATTGCTAGTAGCAAACTTTTCAAATGCAAAACGGGGAATCTTAGTAACGACATAATCAATAGCTGGTTCAAATGCAGCTGTTGTTTCACGTGTAATATCATTAGGTAATTCATCAAGATGGTAGCCAACTGCTAACAGGGCTGCAATTTTTGCTATCGGGTAGCCTGTAGCTTTAGAGGCTAGGGCTGAAGAGCGTGAAACACGGGGGTTCATCTCAATAACAATTACCTCACCATTTTTGGGATTAACAGCAAATTGAATGTTAGAGCCACCAGTATCTACACCAATCTCGCGAATAATGGCAATAGCAGCATCACGGAGCTGTTGATACTCTTTATCTGATAAGGTTTGAGCAGGCGCTACAGTAATAGAATCCCCTGTGTGCACACCCATAGGATCAAAATTTTCAATCGAGCAAATAATGACCACTGTATCATTGTGGTCGCGCATAACCTCTAGTTCATACTCTTTCCAACCTAAAACAGATTGCTCTATTAGCACACTACTAACAGGAGAATCTTGCAACCCTTGGTTAACTATTTTAGTAAAGCTCTCTTGATTATAGCCTACTCCGCCACCAGTACCCCCTAGGGTAAAACTAGGGCGCACAATAGCAGGATAACCAATGGTGCTGGCAAACTCTAAAGCTTCCTCTAAGCCAGTTACCAATTTACCCTGAGGGGTCTTAAGGCCAATTTTAGCCATAGCCTCTTTAAAAAGTTCTCGATCTTCCCCTTTATTAATAGCTTCATAATTAGCACCAATAAGCTGGGTATTATACTTTTCTAACATCCCTGCCTCAAAAAGCTCTTTAGCTAAATTTAAGGCTGTCTGCCCTCCTAGAGTAGGTAAAATGGCCTCAGGCTTTTCTCGGACAATGACTTTCTCTACAAACTCTTTTGTCAAAGGTTCTATATAAGTTCGGTCAGCAATCTCAGGGTCGGTCATAATAGTAGCAGGGTTAGAGTTAATAAGAACTACTTCAAACCCCACCCCACATAAAGCCTTACAAGCTTGTGTACCTGAGTAATCAAATTCAGCTGCTTGACCTATAACAATAGGGCCTGAGCCAAGGATAAGAATCTTCTTTAAATCTGTACGTTTAGGCAATAGAGTTGTTCCTTTTGTGAGTCAATATTTGTTAAACAGTAGACCATATGCAAGAAAAAAATAAAAGTTTAAAGGATGGACTACCTCTCTGAATTATTGCCTTTTAGTTTTTCTATGCAGTTTATTGCTAAGCAGGAGTGTAAAAGTTTTTGTGAAAACTTTGGGATGCCTATAAGTAGCTTGTAGCCAGAAGTCAGTAGCCAGCATAGATAAACCCCTACTGACTACTAGCTACTGGATTCTAGCTACCCTGTTTAACTCAAACAGAAATTCACAAGTATTTATGCATAGGCACTTAGCACAGTTTAGAGCAACTATAAAATTACTTATTTCCAACATGTTACTTTCCACACTTTAGTAATTATATAAAAGCAATATAGCATTTTTCTATTTGATCTGGTACAAGTATGGGCAAAACCCTTGATTTGGATAATTTTAGGAAAAATTTGAGTAATTTTCTTCCATACTAAAACCATCTTTGTGATTATCCTATAAATAGTTTTCTGATATTATTGTTAAATTGCCCAAAACGCAAATATTCTCATCTTTATGCCTCTAAGAATATCTTTGAATTTATAGTGGGAACCGCCCTTGTGCAAAAAGGTGGTGCCCTAGATGTAAGGATGACGTAATGATTGTAACAAGGATAAAATTCAGCATATCCTTACATGTATAGGACTACCAATTTAGCGATTTATCTTATCTGGACACATTAAGAAAATATTAAGAAAACAAACTCTTGCATATCTTGAGGATCTGTAGTATAATGTGTAAATGACGGTTATTGGTGTCCTGTGACAATTCTGTCATCAGTGTAAGTTAAAATGTTCACACAGGTGTAGCAGTTTCTACTCTGTATTTTTTAGGTGAAACTATCTAAATAAAGAAAGGAAGTAAAGTTATGAAGAAGTTTTTAGTTTTAGTATTTTTAATCTTAGGTATAGGCCTTACTTATGGTATTTCTTCATCTGAAACCCCTTCTGCCTCTGAAGAACTTGGTTTACTATCTGGAAGCCCAGCATTATGTGTAGACATTAATAATGCTACTTTTGATGAACTTCAATCTATAACTCACATTGGCATTGATGAAGCTATTAGCATAATGAATTTTAGACGAGCAGTGGATTTCCGCTTTGTTGATGACCTCAACTATATCAGAGGTATAAATCCTAATGAGTTAGCAGAAATAAAAGCTGAAGGCCTAGCCTGTGTGCCCTCACTAAATCTTTAGTTCTTAAGTAATTTTATAGTACAAAGTCCAGCCTTGCTGGATTTCGCAAAGGCAAAGCCCCCTTGACTAAGGGGGCTTTTTGTTTCCCCACTCCAGATGGGTATTTTTTATTTAGAAAATATATTCTGGGTTGCATAAGCAAAAGCTTCTGCCTCAAAATTGCGATAGCTATTAATAAAACTTTGCAGTTTATATTTTTCCATAAGGCATTTCTTAAGAGTCTTTGAGTTATAAGGATCTCGTTTTTGCCCAGATTGCACAAAACCTCTATGATCTATCAGTTCAATTTCTTGAAGGCACTGGGTACAAAGCTCAGCTTTATCTTTGTTAAAGGGTAAACTTTGTTTACGTTGCAAATAGACAAAAGCCAAGCGTAAATCTTGTACTGTAGGGTAAAATAAGACATAATCCTCGAGCTTGGCAAGCTTAAGAGCTGAGAGGTCAAAATAAAGTATACTTTCAGAGCCTATAAGTTCTTGTAAAGGTACTGTAGCATTTAGTAAATCACCATTTAAAGGTAAGTCTTTTAACCATAATTCTACAGGGGGAATTTCTGCTAAAGACCAAAGTGGCAAGTCTTTAGGAGCACCATCACCATAAGCGTGCACAGATGCCAAATCATTAGGTTTACCGCGTTTAATGTTTGTGCTGCCTAGTTTTTCAAACTTAAAGTGCTCACTATGACGTAAACCTTTGCCCTGAAACTCTATACTAACTTTACCTTGCCACTCATTTTCTTTTAATATTGCTGCTACTTGAATACTTTCACCTGTAGAGTAATTTTCTGCTTCGATACCCTTGTTCCAGAGCACCCCTTTTGCATTGCCCACACGCAGTTGTAAGTGTTTGCCATCTTGGCCTACAGCTCGCACTGTAGTAAGCCTGTCAGCTATAACAAAGGTAGGAGAGGGGTGCCCTTCACCGTAGGGCTCGAGCTTCTGCAAAGCTTCATAAATATCTCTATCTAGTTCACTGCTTGAAATCACAGCATCTAATTCAAATACAGGCGTTGGAGTGGGATGCTGGTTTACAAAATCATAGATCTTTTGACGAAAGGGCTCAATGTTTTCCTCACTAATGGCAAAACCAGCTGCTTGAGAGTGCCCTCCAAAGCGCTTGAGCATACCCCCAGTATAGTTTAAAGCTTCTACTGCAGAAATGCCTGGAGTTGAGCGCACGGATCCTTTACCTTTAGCAATTATAAAAACAGGTTTATAAAACTCTTCCAGTACATTACTAGCAACTATGCCCATAATGCCGGGGTTCCAATCTCTGTCCTTGTCCTTGTCAACTAATACTAAAGCAGGAGCTTCTTTATCAACTTGCTCGAGCGCTTCTTTAAACATCTGAGCTTGAATTTGCTTGCGCTTTGTATTGCGAGCATCCAAATAAACTGCTAGCTCTTTTGCACGGCGCTCAGAAGCAGTCATGAGCAACTCCAGACCAACCTCTGCTTCACCTAAACGACCTGAGGCGTTTAGGCGTGGTGCAATCACAAATGCAACATCTCTAGCGGTAGGTTTGCTAAGTCTGGCCTGACGTAGACAAGCGCGCAAACCTATCCAGTGTGAGTCAGCCATGCGCTGTAACCCTTCCTTTATAAGCGCACGGTTTTCACCCATTAGAGGGGCCACATCAGCGATAATACCAATAGTGGCTAGGTCGCTGTATTCTAATGGAGGTTCTAAGCTAAGTCGCTCGTGTAGAGCCCACAGCAAGTGATAGGCCACTCCTGAACCAGTCAACGTTGGCATTCCTTGTAATACTTTAGGTGAAGTTTTAGGATGAACTATTAAGCAATTAGGTACTTCTGTTCCAATATGATGATGATCTGTAATAATTACTTCTACACCGGCATTTTGCAAACCTTTAATTTCCTCTAAATTAGTAATTCCGCAATCCACTGTAATAAAGAGGTCTGCTTTTTCAATATGCTCATTTATACGTTCAGGACTAATGCCATAACCATCAGTAAGTCGATTGGGCAAGAATGGTGTAACGTTTCCACCAAGGGCACGTAGGCCTAGCGTTAGTAGTGCAGTGCCAGTAATGCCATCGGCGTCATAGTCACCATGTATTAGTATGCGTTTGCCCTTTTTTAGGGCTTGCTCGAGCCTTGCTGTTGCCTCTTCTAAAGCAGGAATATGAGTTAGATTTAAAGGTGGTTCTAGCTCACTGAGTACATCACCTCGAAAACCCCGAGCCCAAAGCACACTAGCTAATAGTGGTGGAAGGGAAAGATCTTTAACCAAGCGTTCTACTTCAGAAGTAGGAGCAGGAGGTTTTAATACCCAATGTGGACAAATTTTAGAAGGCAAATGGGAATTGAGAGTTCTTATCATTAGATATGCTGTATTATTCCATTTATGCAGTATAATTGATGAATGAAAAAAACTACCATAAAGTACGCGGTGTAGGGGTTTAGAATCTTAAACCTTAAGATTGATGCTCATAAAACCTGCGGTAGGATCGGACATTTAAAGTGTTTGAGAGTGCATTCAGATTTCTGCAAATTTTTGAGTGAATCAAGAACAGAAATTATTTATTTAGGAGGCTAATTATGAAATGGAATGAAATGAGGCGAAGTGGCAATGTAGAAGACAGGCGTGGTCAAAGCCGAGTACCAAAACGTGCAGGCACCTTAGGGCTTGGTGGTATGCTTTTAGTTATTGTTCTTAGTTTGATATTTGGGGTAAACCCCAATGACGTTTTAGCTTTGTTTGGAGCCGGAGGTAGTTCGTTACCTGCACCTAATTCAAGTCAGCAGTCTATTAACGATGAGGGCTCTGATTTTATAAAAGCCATTTTAGGTGACACAGAAGACACATGGAACGCCGTTTTTGCCCAATCAGATCGTGACTATGAGGAACCCAAATTAGTGCTCTTTAGTGATGTGGCACAATCAGCTTGCGGTTTTGCCAGTGCTGCTGTAGGTCCCTTCTATTGTCCCAGAGATGAAAGAATCTATATCGACTTAAGCTTCTTTAGGCAGCTTAATGCTACTGCTGCTGATGAAGGAGATTTTGCTAGGGCCTATGTTATTGCTCATGAAGTTGCTCACCACATCCAGAACCAGCTTGATATTTCTGATCAGGTACAGCTTCAGCGGGCTCGAGCTGATGAAGTAACTAGCAACCGCCTTTCAGTTTTGCTCGAGCTACAAGCTGACTGCCTAGCTGGTGTCTGGGGTCATTATGCTTGGCAACGCAACATCATTACCCCTAAAGACATTGAAACAGCCCTGCTAGCTGCTGCTGAAATTGGTGATGATCATTTGCAAAAACAGGCCCAAGGCTATGTTGTACCAGAGGCCTTTACCCATGGATCTTCAGCCCAACGCATCGACTGGTTTAAACGAGGGCTTGAAAGTGGTGATATGCAAAAGTGCGATACTTTCTCAGAGGGGACATAAGGTCTGCATGGTGCACCCTTATAGTGGTAGTCCTATACATGTAATGATGCGCTGATAGGAACATTTTGAGGATCCTCAACGGAACGAAGTTGGGCGAAGCCAATTGTCTACCACAATCTTTACATAGGTGATTCTGCTTGCCATTATGGATATGACCATTTTTCACTACATTTCCTGAGTTACAGTCTGGACAGTGCAAATTGTTTTCTTGTTTTATTTCCATAAGATATTTTGACATGACAAAGTTTCATCATTACATGAAGGGCACTACCTGGTACGAACACTGCCAACATACACCCCAAACGTTTTAAACCATTACACACTCGTTGATTTGGCTTTAACCCTAGATTATCATCTAATGGTGCTACTTGACCTATCTTACATCCTTTTGGGCAACGACCTACACGTCTATACCATTTTATGACCCCTATGATTGTCCTCAACTGACGTTTTTGTTTACCCTTGCTTTCTAGTCTTCCTCCACATTGCGGACAATTAGGCCATGAAGTGGGATTAGCAGCACGTTCTTCTAAAATGTTTTCAATCAGTTTAACTGCAAACCTACGTGCAATTTGCCATGCTAAAGCTATCATTATTGTAAGATTTGAAGTTTCATTAAGTCGCTTCAGTAGTTCTATTGTCTCTTCATCTATATCTTCTATGCTATCTTGCTCTTGTGGGTTTGGGTTGATTTCTTCTTTTCTCACATAAAGTATTTTGACCCAATACCCCCCTAACTATCCACTACGCCCTGCTTCATTCCAATTAAGAAAGGAACAAGCGCACTACCATGATAACAGCGTAAGCCATAAGAGCAATGCTAAAAGACCCTATTAGTGTATCAATACTTTTTCCTTTTGGTAAACCCTGACGTATAAAACCCCATAGAAGCCCTCCAACTATACCACCCAAATGTCCCCATAAAGATACATTAGGAATAGCTAGGGAAAATATCACTATAATGCCTATCCACTGTAAAAGTGCACTGAGCAGGCGAGGATCTCGACGTTGCTCATCTAACCAGACATCAGCAAGTAAAGCACCACCTATACCCAGTACACCTCCAGAAGCACCAACCAGTACCAAAGCCTCGCCCTGCTGAGCTATGGAAGCAATATAAGCTCCCATAGCTGTACCTGTTACAAAAGCAGTTAACAAACTACCCCAATGCCTCTTAAGTTCATAAATTCTGCCAATGTCAAAAAGTACCCAACTATTCATACCTATGTGTAGAAATCCACCGTGAACGAAAGCATAAGAAAGATATCTCCACCAAGTATTTATTTGGGGTACATTATCAATATTTTGGATAAAACCCGCTATCAGAATGGCTGCATCAGGGTTATAGCGATTCTCGAGCCACAGTTGCACAAAGAAAGCAGCTATGATTGCCCCTAGAAGCCCGAAAGTGGCGAAAGGACGTTTTTCAAAACGGTTTAATTTAGGGATAGGCTCTCTATAAAAAGTGAGTTTTTTAGCATAATTAGATCGTAAACCCTCAGGAGCAGCTTTATAAGCCTCTGTATACATTTGAGTGGCTATATCAAAACGTTGAGCATTTTCTGCTGATTGTGCCAAAATTTCATAAATCTGGGTTGGATGCACATAAGGCAAAGGTTGTTTTAATATTTCTTGTACCCTACTAAGATTTCCTTTAACAGCATAAAGCCTAGCTTTACTAAGCTCAACGCAACGGTAGGCTATAGGGCCTTTTTCAGTTTCAAAGCGTGTTTGCATTTTTTGGAATTCCTGCTCAGCACGGTCAATTTCTTCTACTTGAATCAAGGCTTTTACTCGTGCTGCCAGTGCTAGGAAAGTATTGTCTCCACTTAAAGGTATGGGGAGATCTAAAAGCTCTTGCCAGCGTTCTTGTAGCCCATATGCTTGCAACAAAATAAGCTCATTTTGGGGTAGATCTTCAGCCAGCCTAAGAGCCTCAGAAACATTTATTTTTTGTAAGGCCACTTGTGCTAAAAGTCTATTTATTGTTTGCCTGCCTCCTTTGGTCCAGTAAAACCCTTTGGCCATGTTTTCTACTAGATGGTAGTGCTGGGCTCGAGCTAGCAAGGTAAACAAAAAAGGCCCCACTATGAAAAGTAAACCAGCTAAAGTGCTAAACCACCAAAGCATACTATCAACACTGCCCTTAGACCAAGACAAAATAACTACTACTGCTGCTAGCCCAGTAGCAATCATCATTTTTAGGGGGAATTCATTTTGCCAAGAGGCTACTTTTAGAGCCAAACGGCTAGCATATATTCCTAAAAGAGCTAATACAATCAAAAACAAAATACCTTCACTCATAATAATTATCCTAACCTGTACTAGTAGCCTAACATGCTAGGCTGTGAAGTATGTTGAGGTTTTTATCGGCAGGTGAGTCCCATGGACCTACTTTAACAGTGATTTTAGATGGTGTCCCTGCTGGGTTAGAGTTAGTAGCTAGTGAACATATAGATCCTTGGTTAAAAAGACGTCAGGGCGGTTACGGTAGAGGTCGCCGTATGGCTATAGAAAGTGACTGCGCCCAGATTGTAGCAGGTGTTAGGGCTGGCTGTACCACAGGCGCTCCTGTAGCTATTCATATTGAAAATAGAGATTGGAAAAACTGGACTAATATTATGTCCGCAGAACCAGACAACAAGCCTCGTAAAAAGGCCCTTACTAAGGCAAGGCCTGGGCATGTGGACCTAGCAGGTGGCATTAAATATGGCCATAAAGACTTGCGTGATGTTTTGGAGCGAGCTAGTGCTCGTGAAACTGCTAGCCGTGTAGCTGCTGGCAGTATTGCCTTAAAAATATTAAATGATTGTGGGATTGAGGGCTGTGCTCGAGTAGTAAACCTAGCAGGCATCCCTTGCGATGGTAGTATGGATTGGGACAACCTGGCTGTTCTTGATGAAAGTCCTATCCGTAGTTTTGATAAGCAGGTTGAAAGCAATATTGTTCAGCGGATTGATAAGGCCAAAGAAGATGGTGACACTTTAGGAGGCATCATTGAAGCACGTTTTCGAGGTGTGCCTATTGGGCTTGGTAGCCATACACAATGGGATAGGAAATTAGATGGCCGCTTAGCACAAGCAGCTATGAGCATTCAGGCCATGAAAGGCGTAGAAATTGGTGATGGCTGGCAAAACGCTGTTGTGCCGGGCTCCTCAGTGCATGATGCTATTTACTACAATTATAGCAAGGGCTACCACCGCCAGACTAATCGTTCAGGTGGCTTAGAAGCGGGAATTACTACTGGGGAAGAACTAGTTATCCGAGCAGCTATGAAACCTATTGCTACTCTAATGAAACCATTGCCTACTGTAGATGTAGTGAGCAAAGAACCTGCTGATGCTGCTAGAGAACGCTCTGATACTACTGCTGTACCAGCAGCTTCTATAGTGCTGTTGGCTATGACGGCTTTAGTATTGGCTGATTCTTTAATGGAAAAGTTTGGTGCGGACACTATGCGAGAAATTAAAGCGGGACTTAAAGCCCAGCAGGAATATGTAAAGGAATACTAATGCCAGGACAAAAAATACATGAGCTTTCCTTTCGTTATCATTATGTACCTCCTGAGCGTCCTGTTACATGGGTAGCCTTAATTGGCTTTATGGGAGCTGGCAAAAGCCGTATTGGTTGGGAGCTTTCTAGGGAGCTTAGTTTAAACTTTGTAGATACCGATAAAGTTATTGAGCGAGTAGCAGCTATGAGCATACCAACTATTTTCAAGCTTTATGGTGAACCAACTTTTAGGGATTATGAAACTGAAATTGTTAGGCGTTGCACTAGATTGGATGAAGTGGTGATTTCTACAGGGGGGGGCGCAGTTCTTAATGCTGATAATAGAGACATGCTTAAGGCTCGAGGTCCAGTGGTATTACTTACTGCCAGTCCTGAAACCACTTATAAACGCACTTGCTATAAAAGGGGCCGTCCTTTAATTGATGTTGCTAATCCCATTGAACAGATAAGTGAATTGATGACAAAACGACAGCGGTATTATCAAGATGCAGCTAGTGTTACAGTTTCTACTGATGAACGACAATCTTATGAAGTTGTTGAGGAAATTATTTATAAATTAGAAAAGCTCAAGAAAGAGGTTTCTGCTCAAGCTCATTTAAAGTCAGAGGTTTAAGCAGGGATGTAAAAGTTTTTGTGAAAACCTTGGGATAGTCAGTGCCTATAAGTAGCTAATAGCCAGAAGTCAATAGCCAGCATATATAAAGCCCTACTGACTACTAGCTACTGGATTCTAGCTACCCTGTTTAACTCAAACAGAAGTTCACAAGTATTTATGCATAGGCACTTAATAGTTTAGCTGACATATTATAGTGGTCCAGAAAAATCTGGGCCGACCCAAACCTCGGAGGTTTCGCGGAAAAAACTTATATGGACACCTATATCATGATATTAAGGTCATTCTTAGTAGTTTTAGCCAGTTTAATTTTGGGAATGTGGGCTATTAGCCAAGCTGATAATGAGGCTTTTTCTTTCATAGCTATCGGAGATATGCCCTACGGCACTGCTGAAACTGCTTATCCACCTTACGAGCAGCTTATTAGTATTATAAATAACCTAGAGCCAGATTTTACTATCCATATTGGTGACATAAAATCAGGTTCTACAGAGTGCTCTGATCAAGAGTTCCAAAGTCAGCTTGACTTTTTCAATAGTTTTGATAGTGCTGTAGTTTACACACCCGGTGATAACGAGTGGACAGATTGCCACCGTGAGAGAGCTGGTGGTTACGATCCTATCGAGCGTCTTGGTAAGTTAAGAGAAATGTTTTTTTCCGAGGCTATGACACTTGGTAAAGAGCCTTTTAAGCTCGAGCGCCAATCAGACCTAATGCCTGAGCAAAGTCTTTATGTTGAAAATAGTCGCTTTATCAAAAATGGTGTTATGTTTTTGCAAATTCATATTGTTGGCTCTAACAACAACTTTGAAGTGCGCAAAGCTGCAGTAGAAGAATTTGTAGCTCGAGACCAAGCAAACATAGGTTGGATAGAGGATTCATTTGCAATGGCAGGCACAGAAAATGTAAAGGCTGTTGTTGTTTCTATGCATGCAGATGTATTTGACCTAGCAGCTTATTATGCTCTTTTTCCACGCCACTCCGGCTTTTTAGCATCAGTTGACAATACATTAATACCTCAGGTTGAAGAGTTCAGCAAGCCTGTTTTACTAATTCATGGTGACAGCCATATATTTAGAATTGACCGTCCCTTTAAAAATAGTGAAGGTAAAACTTTAGCTAACTTGATTAGGCTAGAGGTTTTTGGCTCGAGCAATGTACATGCAGTAAAAGTTTCAGTTGAACCTAATGCAGTTAATGGCTCTGTGTTTGCCTTTCAACCAGTTTGGGGTGCAAGTTGGGTAGAAGATGCTGATTGATGTACGTGACTTCCTGCCTTTTGTTGCAAAAACGTTTGTAAATTATTAAGTACTTTGTAAGGAGATGGTAATTATACTGTGAGTTATGCAAAAGGTTTATATTAAAGCACTAATGTTAATGGTATTGACTGTATTGATGCTGCCCATTTCATTAGCACACAACAGCCTCTTAGAGCATGTACATACTGAAGGAGGTCATCTAGTAGCCACCCTTATTTGTACAGAACATAGAAATGAACTGGCAGCTCGAGGGCTAGGGCCTATATTCATGTACAAGAACAAATACTGCGTAGCATTTGCCGATAGCAGTCAACAAATCCTCGAAGACTTTGCGGACTGGATTTACAATACCATATTTGAGGTTTTTACTGGCACAGTAGCTAACAGTTCTGCTATTAATCACAACATAGATAAACAAAACACTGGTTTTTTAGATGAATTTATTGATTGGGTGACTGGAGAAAACTTTAGTGGGGATATGGAGCGTTATGCGGGTAATGGTAAGGACCAATATGCTACTGGCGATGCCCAGGATACCTCTACTAATGTATCTACTAGTGATGTATCTTCTGATGAGGACAAAAATGAGGATGAGGTAGTTATTCCAATAGTACAGTAGGGTAAGGAGTTTATGGTGCTTACAAAGGTGGTTTTGTTATAAGCTCGTGTTCAAAAGGAACTTTTCATGCAGAATGGTGCGCATGGCACACCTTACTTCTAGAGAAGGATTTTTAGAGATTTCGCGTAAAAAGCCTACTCTTTAAGAGGTTTTACGGCGAGGGGACATCCTGCTGGTAAACTTTAACTTTACATACGAGCATTTTAGGCTTTGAAGAATTCGAGCTCAAAACGAAAGAGAAATTGCCGCCCTGTTCCTAAAACTAGGTATTTGCTAGGGTTTGCCTTATTTTATCTGTAACTGTGGAAATTATAGAGTTGTTTCACATTTTGCGAATTAATGTAAAATACGAAAGAAATCTCAAAAACTTTTGGGCTGCTACTTTATTAGGTGCTCAATTATGTTCATCAAATCGTGCTAAAGTTAGGCTACTCGTTTAAGGAGAACTATGCTCAAGTTTTTTAATAAAATATTTGACAACAATGACCGAGAAGTAAGAAACCTTGAAAAACAAGTGGTCGGGCCTGTAAATGACCTAGAAGCAGAAACTGAGAAAATAGAAAATTTAGTTGAGAGCTTTGCCAAGTTAAAAAGTCGCCACCTCGAGGGTAAGGAAAGTCTAGACAGTTTAATGCCAGAAGCCTTTGCTTTGATACGCGAGTCAGCAAAACGCAATCTGGGAATGCGCCACTATGATGTGCAACTTATCGGTGGTGCAGCTTTACACAAAGGGAAAATGGCAGAAATGAAAACTGGTGAGGGTAAAACTCTAGTTGCAACCCTAGCACTGGCTTTCAATGCACTATCAGACAAGGGTTGCCATTTGGTTACTACTAATGATTACTTAGCAGAAACAGGTGCAGAGTGGATGGGGCCTGTTTATCGTGGCTTAGGTCTTTCTGTAGCAGTTATTAAAAATTCAAGCCAGCCTAATGAGCGTCGTGCTGCTTATGGTAACGATGTAACTTACATCACCAATTCTGAACTGGGCTTTGACTATCTGCGTGACAATATGGCCTTTTTGCCAGAAGGCTTAGTGCTTCGTGCTGATACCCCTTTAAATTACGCTATTATTGATGAGGTAGACTCTATTCTAATTGATGAGGCTAGGACTCCACTGATAATTTCAGGGCCTGCTGAACTAGCAACTGATATGTATTACACCATGGCTAAGATGGTTAAGAGGCTCGAGCGCGGTGAGCCCGCCGAAGGTGAAGATAAGCCTGCTACGGGTGACTATAGTGCTGATGAAAAAACCAAAGACATTCACTTAACTGAACGAGGTATTTCTAAAGCTGAAGAAGCCTTGAATATTGCTGACTTGTTTAGTCCCCAAAATATGGAATCTGCCCACATGCTCAGACAAGCTTTAAGAGCAAAAGAGCATTATCACCGCGATCAGCAGTATGTAATTGATGAAGGGGGACAAGTGGTGATAGTTGATGAGTTTACAGGTCGCTTAATGCCCGGTAGACGTTTTGGTGAGGGGCTGCATCAGGCTATTGAAGCTAAAGAGGGAGTTAAGATTGAACGCGAGAATCAAACTCTAGCTACGGTAACTTACCAGAACTTCTTTAAGCTCTACAATAAGATAGCAGGAATGACAGGAACAGCTAAAACAGAGGAGAAAGAATTTCAAGAAATCTATGGTACACCCGTATTAGTAATACCAACAAATAAGCCAGTTATTCGCAAAGACTATAATGATGTTATCTACCGCTCTATTAAGGGTAAGTACGATGCGGTAGTAACAGAAATAGAAGAGATAAATAAAACAGGACAGCCTATTTTGGTGGGTACTGTAACTATCGAAGCTTCAGAGCGCTTGTCAAAGATGCTGCAGCGCAAAAAAATTACCCATAAAGTGCTAAATGCTAAGTACCATGAGAAAGAAGCAGAGATCGTATCCCAAGCTGGGCGTAGCAGCGCAGTCACTATCTCAACTAATATGGCAGGACGTGGTACTGACATAGTGTTAGGTGGTAACCCTGAAGCTTTAGCTAGACAACGTTTAGAAGATTTAGGCCTCGAGCGTTATGATCGTGAAACCGAGCTTTTTATTAAGTCTATAATGCTTAAACGCAGTGATGAGGCTAAAGAGCTAGCAAGGCAAATAGAGGGTCTACCAGAAGACATTATTCCTCAGCTGGAAAAAGTCCGCGATGAAGCTAAGGCTGACCAAAAAAAGGTGCTTGAAGTTGGGGGCCTTCATATAATTGGTACTGAAAGACATGAGTCTAGGCGCATTGATAACCAGTTAAGGGGACGTAGTGGCAGACAGGGTGACCCAGGTAGCAGCCGTTTTTATATTTCTTTTGAAGATGATCTTATGCGTCTTTTTGCTAGTGAACGAGTCATCAAAATGATGGATAGATTAGGTATGGATGACAGCCAGCCTATAGAAGCAGGAATGGTTACTGGAGCTATTGAAAGAGCACAAACACGTGTAGAAGACCGCAATTTTGGTATCCGCAAGCAGCTTTTAGAATACGACAATGTTATGAGCAAGCAGCGTGAGGTAATATACGCACAGCGTCGGGACATCCTGTTAGGAAATGACATTAGGGAAGATGTCCTTGATATGATTGCTGAGTACATTGATGCACGAGTACAAATGCATTTAAACCCACAGCTCGAGCCAGAAGAGCACGATATAAGCACTTTACAAACCTCTATAGTTGATGCCATTGCTACCATGAGCGAGTTTGATTATGAGGCCTTGCGTGGTAAAGACCCTGATGAAGCCACTCAGGTACTACTCCCGGATATGGAAGCTGCTTATGAAGCCCAAGAAGACAAAGTAAATAAGGAAAGCAAAGACACCATCAGCATGCGTGATGTTGAGCGTTTTATAGTGCTACAAGTAGTAGACAAGCATTGGAAAGAGCACTTGCACAACATGGATGTATTGCGTCAAGGCATTGGTTTACGTGGCTATGGTCAACGCAATCCTTTGCAAGAATATGCTGCTGAAGGCTTTAATCTTTTTGAAGAGATGAAAGACACCATACGCTCAGATGTAGTAAGATCACTCTTCAAAGTAGAAGTCAGTACTCAAGAAGCCTTACGTCGTGGTCCTAGAGATAGACGTAGAGACAGGTATTCCACTGAGGACGATATTAGTGATGTGGCTCGTAAGAGTGCAGTTGCCCAAGCTCAAGCACAAAGAGCAGGCAACCAACAACAGCCTACCAATAGAGCACAAAGAAGGCGCCAACAAAAGCTCGAGCGTCGCAAGGCTAAAGGTAAAAGTAGCAGTAGATCAGCTAGGGCCAGCTAACACGGTCAAAGATGCGCACTGCCTCAGTATTGTTAAAACCATAGATAGAAACATTGATTTCATCACTTTTAAATTGTCCCCAACTTTGCAAAGCTGCTGCAAGCGGTACTCCATCTATTACTGGATACTCATTGTTAACGCCAGCAAAAACTTTCTGTGCTTCAGGACTCACAAGGTATTCAATGAGGCGAACAGAGTTTTCAGGGTTAGGGGCATGTTTTAACACTCCTGCACCACTAATGTTAACATGCACGCCATAATCAGCTTGATTGGGGAAGAAAATAGCTACTTTGCGGGCGCTTTGGTATTCACTGGGGTCGCTAGAATTGAGCATAGCTCCATAGTAGTAGCTGTTAGCAATAGCAATATCACACTCACCAGCAGCTACTGCCTTAATTTGATCGCGATCACCACCTTGGGGTCTACGGGCAAAGTTATTCACCATACCTGCAGCCCACTCTTCAGCTGCTTCAACGCCCATGTGTTCAATCATAGCTGACATTAGAGATTGATTATAAATATGGTTTGAGGAACGTATACAAATACGTCCTTTCCATTTTTCATCAGCTAAGTCTTCGTAGCTAGAAAGTTCATTTTCCGAGACAGTTTCAAGATTATAAAAAATAACTCTAGTTCTTTTGCTAAGGCCAAACCACAAGCCTTCAGGATGCCTTAGATTTTCTGGTAAAGAATTTAAAATAGCTGAGTTAACACTTTGAAAAAGCCCTAACTGTTCAGCTCTCCATAGGCGACCAGCGTCAGCTGCTATAAATAAATCAGCAGGGCTACGCTCTTTTTCAATCAGAATGCGCTCAATAAGCTCACTAGCACCACCCTCAATAATATTTACCTTGATGCCTGTAGCCTCAGTAAATTTTTGGAAAATGGCAATATCGCTCTCATAATGGCGAGCAGAGTAAACATTCACTTCTTGGGCCAGTACGATACTACCCCACATAGTGAGAAGTACAGTAAATAAAAAGTTCAACATGGTTATCCTACTTAACATAATTAATCTGAGTAACAAACTCTGATTTAAATTATAATGACAGGAATTAGCATTGTCAATATCTGAGTAATTAAGTAGGATTTAATGCATTTTCAACTTCTCTAGAAGTTACGCTAAGATCCTTAAAAAGGGCATAACATAAACACCTATTGGGTTTAAGGCTCGTGGTACGCCCACGT
This sequence comes from Trueperaceae bacterium, assembly GCA_965224855.1. GTDB lineage: Bacteria > Deinococcota > Deinococci > Deinococcales > Trueperaceae > CBDCVN01. The sequence continues at coordinate 907,818 of CBDDAI010000002.1, forward strand.
TTAGTATTCTTGACTAGAATCTTAAAATAATATGCATCCACACACTCGCCCAATTATCCTTTACTAAAGTGAAGAAAGATGATAGCATTTGAAAAATTATGAAATTGCTATTGTTTAAGGTTTTTCTATTTATACTTAGGTAGTCCTATACATGTAATGATGAATTGTAACTATGCACAAAATACCCAGATAGCTGCAATGTGGTTAGCTAATTTCTTTGAAAAAGAAAGTGTCTTCCTTACCAAACGACTAACCCTCTGCCTTAAGGTGCAATTAAACCTTTCTATTCTATTTGTCTTCCCACTCTTCTTACCCACTGCCTTATGCCTCTTCCTTGGTATTACCTCTTTATATCATGCCCAGAAATCACTGTGGCACACAGCACATTGCCTATAGACTGCTGGTAATGATTTCCATAACCCTTTTGCTCCCTCCTTGTCTCTACTACCCACATACAACCCCACTGTTTCTCCTGTTTTCTGGTCTATTGCTAGCCAGATCCACATCTTGTTCCCTTTATTTCCTACATATGACCATATCTCATCACATTCTATTTTCAATGGTCCTTTTTCCTTTTTCTCGACATTAACCTCCTGACCTATGTTTTCAAATTTCTCATTGATGTATCTTTGTAACCAAGATTCTGACACTCCTGCTACACGAGCTATAGCTGCAAGGGATAGCCTTTCTAGCAAAACTTGTCTATTAGATTCTTTGTTGTTTGGCTAATAGGAACATTTTGAGGATCCTCAACGGAACGAAGTTGGGCGAAGCCAATTGTCTACCACAATCTTTACATAGGTGATTCTGCTTGCCATTATGGATATGACCATTTTTCACTACATTTCCTGAGTTACAGCGCAAGTTGTACCTCAAAAACGCAATTTTCATCTTCAAAAACACTGTTACCAAAGCTAGCAACGCCAATTTTCTGCTTTTTTAGAGTAGCCACAGCATATAATTGACAGGATAGGGATATATTTTTTATAGTGTAGCCACAATGCCTGCTACAACAAAAATGCACCTAGAGATACAGTATGCGAATACAGATAAGCCAGTAGGAGTAATACGTAGCAGCTATCGTGAAGATGGAAAGATAAAACACAAACAATTTGAAAGAATAACAGGACAAACTCTAGAGCAGCTTAAAATGTTACAGCTAACCTTTCGTAATGAGGTTATTGCAAAAAGTGACCCAGAAGCAGTACAAATAGTAGGCAGTAAAGAATATGGAGCAAGCTATACGATATTGTCAATGATTAAGGAAATAGAATTAGATAAGGCAATGTATTCACAACCGCAACCATGGGTAAGTAACATAAGTGCTATGATAATAGGCAGAATAATATTTGCTGGAAGCAAATTAGCATTATGCAATCAATATAATAATAGTAGTCTTTGGGAACAATGTGGAGTAGAAGGAAGACCAGATGTAAGAAAACATTGCTATGAGGCATTAGATACACTGCTAGCAAGACAAAAAGGAATCCAGAAGAAGTTAGCCAAGAAGCATCTTAAGAATGGAAATCTTGTACTGTATGATGTCACGAGCAGTTATTTGGAAGGCCAATACGCAAATAGCGAATTGGTCAAATATGGATATAACCGAGACGGAAAGAAGAAACATGAACAAATAGTAATAGGGTTAATATGTAATGGAGAAGGTTGTCCAGTAGGAGTAGAAGTATTCAAAGGCAACACCAAAGATGAGACAACAGTATCAGACAAGGTAGAAGAGTTAAAAGAGACGTATGAAATAAAGCAAGCAATATTTGTGGGGGATAGAGGAATGGTAACAGAAGCAATAGCAGAAGAATTAGAGGAAAAAGGTGTAAAGACAATAGGAGCATTAACAAGAGCAGGAATACAGAAACTAATAGAAAAAGGAATAATAAAGCCCTCTGAGTTCAAAGAAAAGAAGATAAAAGAGGTAGTAGATCCTGAAAGTCCAGCTAGACGATACTGTTTATGCAAAAATCTTGAATCAGCAAAACGAGATGCAAAAACGAGGGAAAAACTGATTGAACTGACGATTGAGGGCCTTGAAGAAATAGCGAACTACAAGCAAAAAACAACAGTAGAAATATTGGGAGCACGAGTAGGAAAAGTGCTGCAGAAATACAAAATGGGTAAATATATAAGTTGGGAGGTTAAAGGGGATAAAAAAGAAAAGGAATCAACCAAACATAAGTTGTTATGGAGTAAAAAAGAAGAGGCAATAGCAAAAGCTAAGGATCTAGATGGATGTTATGTAATAACAACCAAAGTAGATGAAAAAACCATGGACAAAGAAGAGGTTGTGACTAGCTATAAGAAACTAGAGCAAGTAGAAATAGCATTCCGCAATTTAAAAACAGTGCAGCTAGAAATGCGACCTGTGTATCATAATCTAGATCATCGTATCAAAGCACACGTATTTTTATGTATGCTGGCGTATTATGTCCAATGGCATATGCAAAAACGGTTAGAACCATTGTTTAAGAAAAACAAAAAAGTATGGGAAAGAAGATGGACATTTGCACAAGTAATCGAAACACTGAAAACGATCACCAGAAATAGAATTGAAGCGAATGGGATGTTTTTTTATCGGAACACTGTTCCAGACGAAGAGCAAAAATATATCTTAGACCTGATGGGGATCGCCGTGTAGCCATTTTTTATAAAAAATAATTTCGCCCTAAAACCTCAAATAGCACGGGATTTTGGGGGTCAAAAACCCTACTTTTTGATGACAAAATGCGTTACAGTCTGGACAGTGCAAATTGTTTTCTTGTTTTATTTCCATAAGATATTTTGACATGACAAAGTTTCATCATTACATGAAGGGCACTACCGATTTGTTAACCATTAAAGCAATCAAACAGTTTTCCAAAGATAAAAGGTAAATCATTTGCTGTTGCTTAATTTCTAGTTTTAGTGAGGTGTGATAATGCTAGATGCTGTTAGGGCCGTTGTTAAAAACGGTAAAGTACATATATTGGAAAATATAAACATGTCAGAAGAAGCAAATTTTCTAGTAACCATACTTTCTACTGAGGAAGCCCAGTTTTGGTTAAACGCAAGTGAAGAGTCTCTTCACTCAGTCTGGGATAATGAAGAGGATAACATTTATGAAGAATTACTACAAAAATGAAACGAATATCTATCCTAGGCTCAACAGGTTCTATAGGTACGCAGGCTCTTGCTGTAGCACGCTGGCAAGAGTATAAGGTTGTTGGTTTAGCAGCAGGCAAAAATATTGACTTATTGCTTAAGCAAGTAGCAGAATTTTCCCCCCAATTTGTGTCCTGCAATTTGGAGGTGGTAGATAAACTTAAACCACAGCTACCTAGCAATGTAAAACTAGTTAGCTGTACAGAAATTGCCCAAGTTCCTGTTGATATAGTTGTTGCTGCTATTTCTGGTATAGCTGGCTTGAAATCTACTCGAGCAGCCATCAAAGCAGGCCAAAAAGTAGCACTAGCTAATAAAGAAGCCATGGTAGTAGCAGGCCCACTAATGCAAGAGCTTGCATGCAAGCATAGTAGCACCATTTTACCAGTGGACTCTGAGCACTCAGCCCTATTCCAATGTTTGCTAGGTGAAGCTAAAGAACAAGTAGATAAATTAGTACTTACTGCTTCAGGCGGGCCCTTTCACTTAGAACCAAAGGATTTGTCATCAGTAACTCCACAGCAAGCTTTGAAGCACCCTAACTGGAGCATGGGCAAGAAAGTTACTATTGACTCTGCTACGCTTTTTAACAAAGGTCTAGAAGTGTTAGAAGCTCATTTTCTATTTGAATTCCCTCTAGAAGACATAGAAGTGGTCATTCACCCTCAATCTCTAGTTCATGGTTTAGTTCGCTTTAAAGATGGCAACATAAAAGCCCAAATAGGTCCGCATGATATGCGTTTGCCTATTCAGTATGCTCTAGAGAGTCCTAATCGTCCATTAGTGCCTTTTGAGCCTTTGTCTTTAAAAGGAATCTGGGAATTTTACGAACCTGACTTAAAGCGCTTTCCTAGTTTAGGCTTAGCTTATGAGGCAGGAAGGCAAGGTGGCACAGCACCAGTGGCTCTTAATGCTGCCGATGAAATAGCAGTAGAAGCTTTTTTGCAAGGCAAGATTGGCTTTACCAATATTTTGGGGGTTTTAGATTATGCGCTCGAGCAAACCCCACACCATTCCCTAAGTTGGCAAGCTATTTATGAAATAGATAATGAGGCACGTAAAATAGCACAAGATCATCTAAAAAACTGTACCTCAAAATAACCATCAACACAAGGTTTTTAAGTGTGTTTCATTGGGCGTAGTGGATAGTGGAGTTGGTCTATTTTTGTGGACACTTAAAGTATAGAATAAACTGTTCATTACTTCAAGTTATTCTGCTGATTAGCTTCAAAAGCTTCAGGGCTTTTGTAACTAATCGAGCTGTGTAAGCGAAAACGGTTGTAAGTTATATTAATGTACTCAAAGATAGCAGTTTTAGTTCCTTCCTGAGTGGTAAGGGCAGTCCTATAAACCAATTCTTTCTTGATGCTAGCAAAAAACGATTCAATAAAAGGATTATCAAGACATGCACCTGTTGCAGTAAAACCTTGATATCTTGACTTTTGAGTTCTCGCTCAAAAGCATAACTGGTGTACTGAGAACCCCGATCACTGTGATGGATTAGCTCCTTGACTGAACCTCGTTCCTTAATCGCCATTCTCAGAGCTTTTATTATTAGATCAGTTTCCATATTATCATCCATGGCGTAACCTAGAGGGTGTTTGAAAATTATATAGACCTCCAAGTAGGAGTGTTAGTATTAGCCAAACGCTTAAGCATGATGTCACAACTAGCCATGTAAATAAAAGCTTCACTAGATGAGGTTAAATGTTCATAGTCCTTGCTAAGCCGGCGATAATTACCTAACCATGCAAAGGTTCTCTCTACTACCCAACGTCTATGTTGCAAAACAAAGCCTTTACAACTTGTTAGAGGAAAAACAATCTCTAATACAACACCAAAGCATAGCAGCATGCGTTTCCTAAACGCCAGACCTCGATAACCTTGATCAAGCCAAATATGGTGCAACCTTGGTAGCAAATGCCTGATGTTGCCTAGTAGAAGTGATAAACCCTTTCGTTCAGGCACATTAGCCCCTGTAACTAGAGCAATTAGTAGAAGCCCTAAAGTATCAACTAGTATGTGTCTTTTTGAGCCATTAACCTTCTTACCACCATCATATCCATTACCATACAAGCTACCTGCCTTAACTGACTGGCTATCAGCACAGCCAGCACTTGGTTCTTCATTACGACCTAACTCCTTTCTGAGCTGCCTTCTCAAGTATTTATTCAGCTTAGTCCATATTCCTAGTTTACGCCATTTGGCAAAGTGATAGTACACTGTTTGCCATTTAGGAAAGTCACCTGGCAAGTCTCGCCATGTACAGCCATTTCTAAGCACATAACGCATGGCATCAATCAACAAACGCAAGTCCAACGCTAGAGGCCTTCCTCTATGATTTGTAGGCAGCAATCGTTCTAAATAAGGTTCTAGAATATCCCATTCTTGGTCTTTCAAGTCTGTTGTATAATTCTTTTTCTGTTTCATAAACCCTACTTAACTATAAGTAGGGTCTATTTTTCAAACAACCTCTACTGCTCTTCTAGAAAAAGCGTCTATGATAGCAGCCAAGTATAACCAGCCTTCTGTCGTTCTGACTTGTGTAATATCTGAATACCAAACTTGATTAATCCTAGTGACTTGGATTTGCTCCTTGATCAGCAGATTCTCTGTTGATTCAATCTCACGTTTAGCAGTTTTCTTACGTCGATAACTCCTACCTACCTCGGCATAGATACCTTCTCGACGCATGAGGCGTTTAATCCGTCCCAAGGAACAACGTTTTCCTCTATTCAATAACTCTGCATGTATTCTAGGACTACCATAGGTTTGCCTACTTTGCTCGTAAATCTCTCGAATAGAGCTTATAAGATCATCATTGGCTCGTTGTCTTATTGATGGTTCACGCTTGAAGTGAGCATAATAGCCACTTTTAGAAACCTTTAAGTGTTTACACAGTGAACTTACAGGATGATCTTCAGCATGCATCTTAATGAACTCGTATTTCACTTGAGCTGCCTCGCAAAGTAGGCCGACGCCTTTTTTAGTATCTCTGCCTCAAGTTTCAACTGACGATTCTCCTCACGTAAGTGCCTCAGCTCAGCTTCTTGAGGTGTTGGCTGGGCTTGTTTCATCCCAGGGACTAGACGTCCTTCTTCATATTGTTCTTTCCATTTATACAAGTTATTGGGACTTATACCTAAACGTTCTGCAGCTTTCGCTACACTGTAGCCTTCATTCAATACCAAACGCACTGCATCGAGTTTGAACTCTATAGTGTACTGCCGTTTCTTTTGACTCTTTTCCATTTTGGACTCCTTAATATATTTTTCTCTACATTAAGTGTCCACTGAAACCGACCAACTCCATTTATACCTTAGGCCATTAATCAGACAGTCATGCTTCGTACAATGCCATCAACTTCACCGGGTAAGGAAATGTACCAATCATTGTCCGAGTTGCGTCTTAAAAGGGCAACTTCATTTTTGTTCTTATAGCTAATGACTAAGTCGTAGCCTAACCTAACAGAATGAATCTCTAATAGTTTTGTTTGATCAATTTTGTTGTTTAGATAAAGTACTGCATCTTCAATTAGCACAGTATCACTATCAGGCAACTCTCCTACTATCTTTACCTTGTGACCAGCAATATCCATAATGCTTGTAGTATAACATCAATAGCATTATATCTTTGTTAAGCTGTAAAGCATGGCAAAGAATAAGGCATTAACTCCCCAAAGCGAAGATTTCAGTGCTTGGTACAATGAAGTAGTTTATAAGGCTGACCTTGCTGATTTATCACCTGTCAGAGGCAGTATGGTAATTCGGCCTTACGGCTACGCCCTTTGGGAGAATATTCAACGCAACCTGGATGACATGTTCAAGGCCACAGGACATGAAAATCTTTACTTTCCCTTGCTTATACCTATGAGTTTTTTTGAGCGTGAAGCTGATCATGTTGAAGGGTTTTCGCCTGAGCTGGCAGTTGTAACACATGCTGGTGGTAAAGAGCTCGAGGAACCCCTAGCCATTCGCCCCACTAGTGAAACCATTATTGGCGAGATGTATAGCAAATGGGTTCAATCCTATCGTGACCTACCTTTGTTATATAACCAATGGTGCAACGTCTTACGTTGGGAAATGCGTACTCGCCCTTTTTTGCGTACTACTGAATTTCTATGGCAAGAAGGGCACACTGCCCACGCAACAGCAGAAGAAGCCATTACTGAAACCGAGCAGATTTTAGAAATCTATGCAAAGTTTGCTGAAGATTTTGGAGCCATTCCAGTGATTCGTGGTGAAAAAACTGCTGGCGAACGTTTTGCAGGCGCAAAAGTGACTCTTACTATTGAAGCAATGATGCGCGATGCTAAAGCGCTGCAATCAGCTACTAGTCACTATCTAGGCACCAATTTTGCTAAAGCTTTTGATATAAGTTTTAATGATGAAAATAACCAGCAGGCATTTGCTCACACTACTAGCTGGGGACTATCAACGCGTTTTATAGGAGCACTTATCATGACTCACGGTGATGATAAAGGGCTTATCCTACCTCCTAGACTAGCACCTTATCAGGTCATCATCGTACCCATTTATAAAGCAACTAGTTTAGAAGATAAGGCTAAAGTTTTAGCAGAAGTCAAAAAACTAAGGTCCCAACTTATTAGCAAGGGTTTGCGAGTAAAAGTAGATGAGCGTGAAGGCATAAGCCCAGGCTTTAAATTCAACGAGTGGGAGCAAAAGGGAGCACCTCTGCGTATAGAGTTTGGTCCTAAGGATCTAGCAAAAGGTACTTTCCTCCTTGCCAATCGCCTGACTGAGGATAAGAAAGAAATCGGATTGGATAATGCTGCAGCAATAATAAAAACAGAACTAGCAGACTTTCATAATAATTTATTTGAGCGGGCTCGAGCTTTCAAAGAAGCTCATGTGTTTGAAGTAAAAGACTTTACAGAATTTAAGGAAAAGATAGAAGAAGGATTTGTGTACGCTTCTCATTGTGGTGAAGCTGAAAGTGAAAAATTTATCCAAGAGCAAACTGGGGCAACCCCTCGCTGCATTCCTTTTGAGGGGCCTAGTGCTGAACGAACCAATTGTATTCATACTGACAAACCAAGTGCCTATCCTCGTAAGGTTATTTTTGCCAAAGCCTACTAGAAATTATAGCCGCCACAGATTGGGAATGAGCCTATAATTTGCAAAAGTTTCTGCCCATGAAATCCTGAAAGTTTCTAAGTATAGATTTTCATAAAAGTTTTCCTACAAAACCTTTGAAGTCTGGGGATTCAAGAGTTTTCTGGTGTACTGTAGCTACTTTATATGAGTCTTGACATCTAACAAAAATTAAAACGTTTTTAAGTCTGAGAAATTTCTGAAAACGTTTTTATAATTTTAAGAACTCGTTAAGATTATTTATTTTACTATTAGTATAGCGCCCGTAAATTTATCTATATGCAGGTGCTACCCAACACCTAGGAGAGTTAATGACTTTCACAGATCAAAGGGAACTTATTTCGCGCATCCGCAAAGCTGTAGTGAGTGCTGCTAAGGTTATTGACCTTAGAGCAAGCTTTGCTCATGGAAGACGCAAAAGTGACATGATACTTATCAAACTAAGAGGCAGACGTGAATATGCTCATGTTATAGCTTCTCACTTAGTAGATATTTTCCCTGAGGTAGATGTTGAGATCTTAAAAGGTATCCAAGAAGATAATTTTTATACTTTTACTTTAATAATTACTCAAAAATTAAGTGATCAAGACATTATATATGAGGAAAGACGTGCCAAACTTCTTGGTGCCGTAGAAAAGAATCCTCGGCAAGCTGTTGTTCCACTAGGCTTTAATGATGCTTTATTCTTAGAGAATTTCTAGTATCTTTTTGGGATGAGCTCGAGCACCATAAGACAAGTCAAATAGCTTGGGAAATTTGAATTATGATTTTTTGTGATTCAAATGATTAACCATGATTTAGCAGTACCAGACCATAAGTACAAGGATAATAATCGGGAAAAATCAGAGCAATCAAGAAAATCAGCTTCATCACAGTTCAGACAATTAGGTAAGGCTCGAGTGGCTCATAACAAATATTCATATAGTTAGTGCAGGGTACACCCTACTGCTAGAGCAGGATTTAGAGATTTTGTATGGGAAGGCTTTTCTAAAAGCCCTGCCAGACAGCTAAAACCCAAGCCCCCAACTCAACCTAGCACAATAGCTTCATTAGGTGTTAAACTAAAAACCTATGTAGAATGTAATTAAGGAAGTTAATATTTGGAATCTATATAACACTCCAGTTAAACATTTAATACAATTATGTGATTAGAGTTAATAATTGTAATGTTTTAATTAACTATAACCTCTAGCATCTACAACCTCTTAAGGTGAAATTTTATGGATCAGTTTATTGTCATTTCACTAGATGGCCTTTTTTATGCCTCTTGGGTTTTCACGGTCTCATTAGGGCTCACTTTGATTTATGGGGTAATGCGTATCTTGAATATAGCCCATGGTAGCTTCTATGCTTTAGGTGCTTACGCAGCAGCCTCGAGCTTAAACTTCTATCTTTCAGGTAAGTGGCCACCAGGGTTTAAAAATCTAGCGGAGAAAATGGAACTATACTTTGATACCGCTAGCCTTTCTCCACAATTTAGATATATCCTTTGGCTTCTACTATCAATGGTCCTCATCTACTTTTTCACAAGGCTAATAACCTCAAAGGTTTATATTAACTTGTTGAAAGCCCTAGCAGCAGTGGTAATTGCAATCGGTGCTGTCTTTTTAGCAATTAAATTTGTACTGCCTTTAACTAATCTAGAAACTTTACCAGAAAGTCTTGCTTTCTTTTCACTTCCCTTACTTAATCAATTAGGCTTACCAGAAACAATGCTGTACTACGTTTATCAGGTATCAATATGTATTTTGGCGCTTGTGCTGGCAGTAGTATTAGTTCGTTTTGTAGCAAGTATCCGTTCTGCAAGTGCTTGGCTAGTTTTACTACTTACTTTAGGTTTAATGACTGCTGCTAGCTTCTTTCTACTACCATTCATTCCAGAATCTCTTTCCTTACAACTGCCCTTGCTGCTCACAGAAATTCCCATTACCCTGCCTTATTTTGGTATAGGAGTTTTTTTAATAGTTTTAGTCTTTATTCAGTTAATGACTAGTGAGTTTTCAAATGGGGCTCTGCGTGTTCTAGTAGGGATTTTAATAGCCTTGGGTACTGCCATTATTACTACTAATTTACTTTTGCCTTTAACAAAAAATTTACCGCCTCCAACACTACTTGCAAGTGGGTTTTACCTAGTGGCTGTGGCCAGCACAGTTATTGCTGTAGCCTGTGCCTTACTAGCTGCTATCAACACAATTCAATTTTTACTGCTTTGCATTATAAAGACAAGCAGCAAGCTATATACCCGTCTTCTAGATGTTTACTTAATCTTGCTAATACTAGGTTTTTATCTAGCTGGGCGTTTTCCGGAAGCCTCGAGCTACCTAGTACTTTTTATAGCAGCGTTAACTATAGGTATAGTGTTTGGCATTTTAGTAGAGCGTGGTGTCTTGCGCTTTATGCACCAACATAACGAGGTTGTAATGGTACTAGTTACTTATGCAATTTTCTTAATTTTAGAAGATTTCATCAAGCTTATTTGGGGAGTAGATTCCTACTCTGCTTACCAGCCATATAACCTCTTAGGCTCAGTGGATATTTATGGTGTGCCCTACAGCAACTACGAATTTTTGCGGGTGGTTATAGCTATACTAAGTGGTATCATTGTTTGGTGGGGCCTCCATAGAACAAGACAAGGAAAACAATTAATAGCTGTCATTCATGATCGAGAAATGAGCCAAGCTTTTGGTGTTAATGTCACAGGTGTGTTTGCCTTCACTTTTGTGGTAGGTGCATTCTTAGCCGCTTTAGCTGGAGCCTTTGCTGCTCCTGCGGGGGCCACTTCTCTTGGCATTGGTGTTGAGGTAATTGTGCTAGCTTTTGCCGTTGCTGTTATTGGTGGTTTAGGTAGTATTCAGGGAGCGTTTATTGGAGCACTTATGGTAGGATTGGCTCGAGCTGCTTCAGTTCATCTTCTTCCTGAAGCAGAGTTGTTTGTCATTTACAGTATAATGGCTATAGTACTCATCATGCGCCCTCGAGGGCTCTTTGCTTTACGTGAGGGGCGAAAAATATGAGAAGAGATAATACAATTCTGCTTCTAATTCTGCTGTTAATTCTAGGAGTCGCTGTAGGTCTTCCTAAAGAATGGTTATTTTGGCTACCTGAAAGTGTAATTTGGCCCACTTGGTTACCGTTACCTAAATGGCTAGCCTTTATGTTGCAAATAGCTCTGGCTAATGGCCTAGTAGTTTTAGCAGTCATGATGCAAATGCGTGCTGGCCTTGTTTCTTTTGGTCAAGGTCTTTACTTTTGCCTAGGTGGCTATGCTGCTGCAATGGCCGGAACAGGACAATTGATTGATTTCATCAATGCAATCATTAGTGGTATTAACACAGCTATAGCTTGGGTACTAGTAGATCAAGGTGCCTTTATGCTGCCAAATGTTGGCAACTTAATTATCACTGACGCCTTTTTGCTGCTGGGTATAGGAGTAATTGTTGCTGTTATTGTAGCTTCTATACTAGGATTACTTTTGGCCCGTTACCGAGCCATTTTCTACGCTATGCTTACCTTAGCTTTCTCTATGGTCCTCTATGGTGCTTTGGTAAAAAGTCCAGCTTTGGGTAGCACAGATGGCTTTAACTTACCTGATACAACCTTTAGCTACTTTTTTCCCAAAGGTGATTTGCAACTGTATACAACCTTTATCCTTACTGTCCTAGTAGTTTTCTTCGTGGCTCTAATAGCACATCGCTTTCTAGCTTCACGCACAGGCCGTTTAGCCGAAGCCATCCGTGACAATGAAATTCGAGTAGAGTATTTAGGAGGCTCTGTATACAAAGCCAACTATGCTATCTATGTGCTTTCTGCTGCTATTTCAGCTGTGGGCGGTGTGCTAGTAGCTATTGCCATAGGTCATGTAGATCCACAAATGGTTTTTTGGACTACTTCTGGCGAATTTGTTTTTGTAGCTTTACTAAGTGGCTCAGGCAGTGTAATTGCTCCAATTCTAGGAGCTATATTATTTGAAGCCATTCGCTCTCAAGCTGGCCAATATGCCCCTAACACGTGGCAAATGATTATCGGTGCAGTTATGCTTTTTATCATTTTGTTCTTGCCTCGAGGTCTGTGGTCACTCATCTCACCCGTAAGGAAGAAAAATGTCAGCAGTTCTAGAAACTAGATCCTTAAGTAAATACTTTGGGGCAGTGGTGGCCGCTAAAGACATAAATATCAGTTTTAAAAGTGGTGAGCGTGTTGGTGTTATAGGAGCCAATGGCGCTGGCAAGACTACTTTTATCAATCTGGTAACAGGTTACTTAAAGCCAAGCCGTGGGAGAATCTTTTATCAAGGTAGAAACATTACTGCTTTATCACCGCGTACCATTACTAACTTAGGTATTTGCCGCTCTTTTCAAATACCCCAGCTTTTTCCTGAGCTTTCTGTTAGTGATAACTTACTGGTGGCTCTAGGGTTTTCAGCAAAAGCCAAATCAAGCTTTTTCAGACCCCTACTTAATAAGAGAAATTTCGAACAGGTAAAACAAATCTCAGAAAGCTTTGACCTTCAAAATGACCTTAAAGTTCAAGCTGGTGCATTACCTCAAGGCAAAAGAAAGCTTTTAGATATAGCTATGGCTACTGTAAATGATCCAAATTTAATTTTGCTGGACGAGCCTACTAGTGGTGTTAGTGCCGAAGAAAAGTTTGCTGTTATGGAACAACTTATGGAAACACTTGATACCACTATATTGTTAATAGAGCATGATATGGAAGTGGTAGAGCGCTTTTGCAATAGGGCCATTGCTTTTTATGGTGGTAGGGTTATTGCTGACGGCTCTGTTAAAAACGTTCTTACGGATGAACAAGTTAAACAGTATATAGTAGGCAAAGAACTGCACCGCAAGGATGAAAAGGGAGAAAGTGATCAAAACCAACTAAAGAATATTAGCTGGGATAGTGATAGCCAATATGATGACGATCAGGATGGTGACAGTCAAGACGATGGTAATCAAGATAATGACAGTCAAAATGATGAATCGGAGGAAGCTTGATGCTAGCTATTGAAAATCTAAGTGTTGCCCTAGCAGGAAACACGGTGTTAGATAAGGTTAATTTGGGTATGACTAGCAATAAAGTAGTTGGTCTTATTGGGCGTAACGGTGCTGGTAAAACTACCTTAATGCGCACTATTATGGGTTTACTCGAGCCCAGTAATGGCATAGTCAAATTTGAAGATAGAAATCTAATGAAAGTATCTGCAGATAAACGTGTTCTATTAGGTATTGGCTATATGCCCGAAGACCGCCGATTGGTACCCAACTGGACAGTTAAGCAAAATATTTTATTGCCGATTTGGGCTACCAAACAGTATTTTCTGCAAAACAGGTTGAGCTGGATCTTTGACCTTATGCCAGAGCTAGCTAAGATTAGTAGGCGTAGAGCTTTGTATCTTAGTGGTGGGCAACAAAAATTGGCTGCTTTAGCTCGAGCCCTAGTATGCAGCACTAAACTACTGTTGTTAGACGAGCCTTTTGAAGGGGTAGCCCCAGTTTTAGCTCAAAGGTTAGTAGAAGTTATTGAAAACTTAAAAAGTGAAGGTGTTTCAGTATTGATGTCTGAATCAGACTATACTCACTCAGCTGGTCTAATAGATAAGCTTTTTGTTATAGAGCGAGGTGTGATTACAGAAAAATCTTTCTGACATACTCCTTAACTGTAGCTGAAATATAGTGTGCCAGAAAACTCTTGGGTCATCCAAACCTCCGAGGTTTTGGAAACCTCGGAGGTTTCTGTGGAAAAAACTTTTATGGACAATATAAGCATACTTTTTATCAAGTTCAATTTGGTTAATTTTCTGAAATGGCTTGTCAAAAGGCACCTTTAGTTTCAGTGCGATGGTGGTCAACTCAGCATCATCAACCCTGATAGATTGTGAGGGCGCTGTTAACTTAACTCTTCTTACAGTTTTATCTTTTTAAAAGAGCTTCTACTCCAGGCAAGGACTTACCTTCTAAGAACTCTAAAGATGCACCACCACCCGTGGAAATATGGTCTATTTTCTCCGCCACTCCAGCAACATTTACAGCTGCTACTGAGTCTCCACCACCCACAACAGTAAAACCTTCAACATTTGCAACACTTTCTGCGATAGCTTTGGTACCCTCATCAAAAGAGGGTACCTCAAAAACCCCCATCGGACCGTTCCAAAGGACAGTTTTGGCATCACTAAGTACAGCTTGGTAAGCTTTAATAGTTTCTGGACCAATGTCTAGACCCATAAGATCATCAGGGATCTTTCCTGCGGGGTAAACATTGGTTGCTGTTCCAGCTTTGATTTCACTAGCACAAAGTGAATCTTGGGGCAAATGGAACTTTACTCCTTTGGCCTTAGCCTTTTCTAGCAGTTTGTTGGCTAGCTCGAGCTTATCATCTTCAACCAAAGATTTACCCACACTCCCACCTTGGGCCTTAAAGAAAGTATAAGCCATAGCCCCACCTATAAGAATTTCATCCACAACACCCAGCAAGTTTTCAATGACAGCAATTTTATCACTAACTTTAGCCCCACCTATAATAATCTTAAAAGGCTTTTGTGGATTACTTAACAAGTCAGAAAGTACTCGGACTTCTTTTTCTATCAGAAACCCTGCAACACTAGTCATCTGATGCGTAACACCTTCAGTACTGGCATGGGCACGGTGGGCAGCCCCAAAAGCATCATTAATGTATAGGTCGCCATAACTTGCTAGAGCCCTAGCAAACTCAGCATTATTTTGAGTTTCTCGCTTATCAAAGCGTAAGTTTTCTAGTAAAGTAATGCTTTTGGCATTAGCCGCAGCCACAAATTCTGATTGAGTTTCACTTACCGCACTATCTGTTTTTAAATAACGCACTTCTTTATCTAGAAGTTCTGTAAGACGTTTAGCAACGGGCTCTAGACGATACTTATCCTCTACTCCTTTGGGTCTACCTAAATGACTCATCAAAACTAAAGTGCTTCCTTGCTCAATAAGATATTTAATAGTTGGTAAAGAAGCACGAAGACGAGTATCATCAACTACTAGGCCATTTTTAATAGGTACATTAAAATCTACTCTTACTAAAACTTTTTTATCTGAAACATTAATTTGTTCAAGCGTTTTAAGCATAGCTTTTCCTTTGCAAATAAGTTTTTAAAGACATTACTGTAGCTATCTTAATTTATTATCAAGTTTATGGCAATAGCAGCGCTGTTTGCCTAGTTGCACAGCTATCCCCAATAAACCCCCAATAAATCGGTAATCTGCCTCACCCAAAATATTTAGTGCACTATCTAGTTGACATACTATTGATTATTACATACATTGTACATATGATTAACTTGCATTTTCTTTGGGATAAAAACAAGAATGCAGCTAATCAACAAAAACATGGTGTTTCTTTTGAAGAAGCTCAGAGCGCATTTTACGATGAGAATGCTACTATTTATTTTGATCCTGACCATTCCGAAGAAGAAGATCGTTTTATCTTGCTGGGGATAAGTTTCAAACTACGTGTTCTGGTTGTGTGCCACTGCTATCGTGAGAGCAGTACAGTTATTCGCATTATTTCTGCTCGAAAAGCAGATAAAGAAGAACAAAAAGATTATGGGAGATAAGTTATGAGAGATCACTATGACTTTTCAAAAATGAAGGGGAAAAAGAATCCTTATGTTAAGATGCTGAAGCAGCCAGTTACTATTAGGTTGGACAAAGATACTGTTACTTATTTTAAAACTATGGCTGTTAAAATAGGTATTCCCTATCAGCAACTTATTAATTTGTACTTGAGGGATTGCGCTACTAACAATAGGGAACTGCAAATGGTTTGGTCAACTTCTGAACTTTGATGGAGATATAGAATTATAGACTTTAATGGCTAAAGACATATTTCATGACACTGTCAAGAATGCTCTAATTGCTGATGGTTGGGAAATTATTGCTGAGCACCTACGTATTAACCTTGACGGCTCACCTATGTATGTAGACATTGCAGCACAAGAAGTTATTGCAGCAGAAAAAGAAGGTCGTAAAATTGCTGTTGAAGTCAAACGCTTTTTAGAATCTTCACCTATGAATGCTTTTCATACTTCTCTTGGTCAGTACTTAAATTACCGTTTGGCCATAGTGCAAGACAAACTTGATTACACACTTTACTTAGCTGTTCCAGAAGAGGTTTATAACCTCTTTTTTCAATTACCTTTTACTCGTAAAGTTATAGAGCAATATAAACTTAAGCTCATAGTCTACAATACAGAAACAGAGGTTTTAGAGTGGATAGAATAACTAAGTATCGCTCTAAGATAGAAAGCCTTATAACTGATTACAGTAAATATGGTAGTAGCGATCCTGATGTTGCTACACAACTTATTTTTGATAGAGAACGTAACCATTATCAACTTGTTAACACTGGTTGGAAAGGTCTCAAGCGAATACATGGTTGTGTTTTGCATCTTGATATTAAAAATGGCAAAATCTGGATTCAACAAGATTTTACTGAGGAGGGCGTAGCTGACAAACTAGTAAAACTAGGTGTCCCAAAAGTTTATCCCCTGTCAGGTAGATGAGAAGATGAGAAAAAAAGATACTCCTTAAACTATAAAGGGAAAGGAGTACTATAGGATGGAAGAATTACACCATCGTTTGTACGAAGCTTTAGCAGAGCACTTGACAGATATAAGTGAAGATCTGCTAAAAAACCAAGTACTGTTTACACAGGCTTTAGTATTCAGCCCAGATTGTATTTTGTCAAACTTAGCAACAGAGTTAACTGTTGATGGGCAAAGGGAAAGTTTGATACAACGTCTACGTCGTTGGCTGAGAGCTGAAAGAGTTTCCCAAAGATGTTGTTACCTACCATTAGTCAAGCATCTTTTAATGAGCTGGACAGGTGTAGAGCTTAACTTAGTTATGGATAGAACTGATTTAGAGAATAGGACCAGTGTCCTTATGCTGAGTGTTGCTTATAAACATCGTTGCTTACCCTTAGCGTGGCAGGTATTACCCTTTGGTTCAACAAAACAAGAGATTCAAATAGAATTGCTGGAGGAGGTACGTGAATTTATTGAGCGGTTAAAAGATGTACGATTAACATTTTATGGTGATGCCGAGTTCCGTGCAGTTGATGTACAGAAATACTGTCAACAACAAGGCTGGCATTGGTGGTTAGGCATTAAGTCTGATACCTTGTATCACAATGGTGATGGAGGTTGGCAGAACTTGGCAAGTCTAGGCCTTGAATTTGGTCAAAGGCGATACCTGAACAATGTAATTCTAACTAGACACCATAGTTTTGGTCCTGTACATATTATTGGAGATTGGACTAAACGTCTTGATGCAGCTCGATACTATGTGTCTGACCAAATTGTTGACCGACTCACATGGCGTCATGGACGCAAGCTCTTTTGGATAGAGCCCTCATTTCGTGATTACAAAGGATATGCCGATATTCCGACCCCCCCCCTTCAAAAATCAACAATTAAATTATCATTGAGGGATGGAAAAAAAGCACAAAACAAAAACAATAGAACACTTGGGTTTAGTAGCAGGAATGATAGATGAATTAAGAATAGTTGAGCTAATAGATCAAGAGATCAAGCAAGACTTTGAACAATGTCAGGTAACAGTGGGTCAAGCAGTGAAGGCAATGATATTGAACGGGTTAGGTTTTGCCAATAGAAGACTGTATCTAGCAACACACTTCTTTGAAAATAAGCCTACAGAAGAACTAATAGGAAAAGGAGTTACAGCAAGTAGACTCAACGAGGACACTTTAGGTAAAGCTTTAGAGAAACTATATAAATATGGAGTGACAGAGCTATATAGTTTGATATCAGGTCAAGCAGTCAAATACCTAGGGCTTAAACCAAAGGTAGGACACGAGGATACAACTAGTTTCCACACAGATGGGGATTACAATAGTAAGAGTGAAATAGATACAGACACAAAAGTAGTGAAGATAACCAAAGGATACAGTCGAGATAATAGACCAGAACTAAATCAAATAGGTCTAGAGTTGATAATTGAACATGAAGCAAGTTTACCACTAGCAATGCTGCCCCTAAGTGGAAATGCCAATGATAAGATAGTGTTAAAGGAAACTATAGACAGACACATAAAGCAATTAGAAGCAGTTGGTATAAGCATATTAGTAAAAGACAGTGCAGGATATACAAAAGACAGTTTAGAAGCACACCAAGAAGTGGGGTTAAAATGGATAATGCGAGTACCAGCAACATTGAAAGAAGCAAAAGAGCTAGTAGCACAAGTAAATCTAAATAAGATGAAATCATTGGTTAAGGGATACAAGTACAGTAGTGCAATTAGTAAATATGGAGGTGTAGAACAAAGATGGCTGATAATATACTCAGAAGTGTCAAAGAAAAGTAGAGACAAGAGGGCAGAGAGGGAGTTGCTAAATATTAGTCAAGGAGAAGAAAAAGCATTCAAGAAGTTAAGCAAACAAAGTTTTCATTGTGAGGCAGATGCAAAAGTAGCAATGGATAATTTTAAAAATAGCTTGAAGGTACTGAAAATGTACAATAGTAAGATCATAGGGAAAGAACACTATGAAAAAGCAGGACGACCTGCTAAAGACGCTAAACCAACAGGATACACCTATCACATAAGTGGAGAAGTAGTTGCTGATGTAAGTGCAGGGAACAAAGTTAAGAAGGAAAGGGCAGTATTTATTTTAGCCACGAATGAGCTGGACCATAATACTTTGAGTGACGCGGAGATTTTGAGCACCTATAAAGGACAGGCAAAGGTTGAAAGAGGTTTCAGATTTCTCAAGGATCCGATGTTTTTAGCATCAACGTTGTATCTGAAGAAAGAAGAAAGGATAATGGCTTTGCTGATGGTGATGACTTGTTGCTTATTAGTTTACTCGGCTTTGGAACATCGAATTAGATTAGTTCTTTCTACACATAATCAAAGTGTACCCAACCAGAAAGGTAAGCCTACTTATAGACCTACTACCAAATGGGTATTTGAGCTTTTTATAGATGTACACCTTTTGTTTATCACCACTGACAATAATGTAGAGGTATTAACCATGAATCTTAAAGGTGAACTAAAATCCCTACTAGCTTTGCTTGGTCCTAATTATCCTCGAATTTATTTCAAAAATTCTTAAAAGGGGGGTCGGAAAGTCGGGTACTACCATTACATCTGGATAGTAAAAGATGTCCTCAGCTATGCGGACTTTCATGTCACTTATGTAGGCTGCATAATTCTTTTGTAAAGCAACCCTTTGCAAATTAACAAAAATGTTGCCAGCTACAAGGTTGTGTCGTTTGCTTGCCCCAGCCATAGCATAAATTTGCCCATAGACATATTCATGCTTGACTGAGGCAACTTTTTCACCTTCCAAATAATTTTCTACACTTACATAATCAAAAGGTTTAACTGTAGGCATAGCTGTTTATTCGCTAGGAGGAGGAAGCTCGAGCTCAGTCATCTCAAACTCTATTTCTACTTTAAAGTCATCATCTACAGTAAAAACACCTGCCCAACTTGGTGGATTAAAACCAAAATCGGTCATGCGCAAATCTGCTGCCATCACTCCTGTAATGCTGTCACTGCCTATAGTAGCGGTAACGTCAAAAGTTGTAGGTTGAGTTACTTCCCGAATAGCAAGATCGCCTTGCATGATGAAGTTGATTTCTTCGCCTAATTCGTAACTTTCTGGGGCGTTTTCAATAGAGGTGGCTGTTAAGGTGGCAAAAGGATACTTTGATGACTCGAGCCATTCTTCACGCAAACGCTCATCTCTTTCTTCTTCATCAGAAGTAAGTGACTCTATTTGTACTATAAAACGGTTGGGACCAAGTGGTTCAGACAAATCATCAGGGTTAAAAATCATTTGTCCACTAATGTTATTAGTACTACCAGTTCTTTCATGGCGGCCTACTGTTACTCCCAGTTCTTCAAGTGCTCCCGAAAGAAATTCTTCTTGAGTGAAGTAAGTAGCTTTCGAGCTTTCAGGAACTATGGCAAAGTTTCGTACACTTGGCCCATCCCCTGTTTCCTCTGGTGCTTCTGCTGTGAGTAACTCTTGTGGAATACCTAGCTTTTCAATAATGTTAGCGCTACTAGCAATACTTTCATCCCAAGCATCACGCTTATCCATAACAAACTCTACCTCTATTTGAAAATCATCTTCTACCTCAAAAATACCTGCCCAGTTTGGAGGGTCAAAACCAAAATCAGTCATACGTGTGTCTGCTACCATTACACCTTCAATAGTTTCATCTGTTACAGTTGCAGTTACATCAAAGATAATAGGCTGGGTAGTTTGACGAATAGTAATATCGCCTAGCAGTTGAAAGCTAAATTCCTCGCCTTTTTGGTAGTTTGCTGGTAAGCCCTCTATAGACTTAGCAATAAATTCTGCAACAGGGTATTTAGAGGACTCTAAATCTCTATTGCGAATAGTTTCGTCGCGTCTAGCTAAGTTAGATTGCAAAGATGAAATTAGCACCCCAAAGTAGCTGCGACCAAGTGATAAATCATCAGGATTAAGCTCAATCTGTCCTAACATTTGTGTAGTGCTACCTACTGTTTCATGCCCTCCAGTAGTAAAGCCTATTTCGGCAATAGCACCACCAAAAAACTTTTCACGGGTTTTATAAGAAGCTTTTGACTTACTGGAAATAATAGCAAAGGTAGCAAGAGAAGAGGCTTCTGGCTCAATTGCATCAGTAATAGTGACTCCGGGAACACTAGTTGCAGTACCAGTTTCAGCAGCCTCAACACTTTCAGGGGTTGCTGACTGCTCTACAAGAACCTCTTTAGTAAGGTCCTCAACCATTTTAAACTCAACTTCTATAGTAAAATCATTTTCAACAGTACGAATCCCTGCCCAATCTGGCGGGTCAAAGCCAAAGTCTGTCATTTGCACGTTGGTAGACATTTTGCCTTCAATAGTGTCATCGTTTAAAGTGGCAGTAACATTGAAAGTAACAGGTACATTAATTTCTCGAGCAGTAAGATAACCTTGCAATTGAAAACTAATTTCTTCACCCTGAGCATATTCTGCTGGTGCACCAGCAATAGAAGTAGCAGTAAAAGTAGCTAGAGGGTAAAGAGATGATTCCAAGTTGTGTTCCCTGATGCGGTCATCACGTCTTTCATCATCTGAAGTTAAGGACTCAATGTTTACCGTGAAACTATTGGGACCAAGAGCTTGTGGGTCAGTTAAGTCATTTGAATTAAGCTGCAGCTCACCTTCCACTTGCTGAGTAGTTCCTACAGCTGTAACAGGTCCTGGTGAAATATTTAGCTCTTCCAAGGCCCCGCCAAGAAATTCTTCATCAGCTATGTAAGAAGCCTTAGACTCTTCTGACACAATAACAAAGGTACGTCCACTTGTTAACTCTGATGGCGAAACAATTTCCTCAGCTGCAGGTCCTTCAACCATAGTATCAGGTGCAACTGGATACTGGGCCATGCCACGCTCAACTAACGTTTTTGCTGTCTCGGACTTTACACAAGCAGGGTCGCCGTTTGTTCTTATTATTAGCTCGAGTCCCTCATTACACTCCACTTCTTCTGGTGCTTTACCTTCTTCAACTTGCTTGCTGGGGCTAGCACTTTCAGCATTAACTGTTGGGTATAAAATAACTGCAAATAGTGTCAAAAAAAGGGCTGAACAAACTATTGCTAAGAAAGTAATTATTTTCTTCATAAGGTTTCTCCTTCCAATCTACCTAATTGTACTCATACCTACAATAGCGATAACTAACTGAGTCAGATCGCAAAGAAAGTGGTTTTTCTTCATAAAACAACACATAGTCTATAACTCTGTCTCGGTCGTCGTAGTTGTAGCTATAGTTGCTATATTTAGTAAAGTGGTGACTACCTATACCACGATTAGCATAAACGTTCTCACTTAGCTCTTCTAAGTCTCCTTGTTTATTGTATTTATAATTGCTCTCTACTCTACCCCCCGTACCATAGCTACTGTAATAACTTTTGCTAAAGATAACTCTGGATAGCTCAAAGAATTTATAACTGTTACTTATTATTTCTGGGGCACTAAGCATGTTTTCAGTTGCTGTGAAAACAAGTTCACCATCGTCGTATAATTTTGTTTCTAGGTGGTAGAGTTTAATTTCTGTACTATCAGTATAAGTTTTTCTGGTACTTAGCCCACTAATCTGCATCTTTAAATCAACTTCTTTTTGGCTAAGATTAAGATGTTCATTAGCGATACTTTTAAGCTCAGTCTGTTTGTTTTGAAAAAAAGCTGTGTAGTTTTGATCATCAATAAACTCATCCCCAGCCTCGAGCTGTAATTGAGCACCACTAAAGAGTTCCATATAGTAATAATCTATAAACTCATCATCAGTTATACGCTGTTTAGGCCTACCTTCGGTGTCGTAGTAAAGCGAAAAGGTCTCATATCTACCAAATTTTCTCATTAAGTATAGCTTTCCAGTTTCATCGTAATAATAGCTATTTACTTGCTTGGGATTAGCAAAAGGATCGTAAAAGTGCTCTTGTAGCAGCAAACCTTCTGAACTGTATACTAATTCTTCAGTTTTTTGAGTTGCTGCACCTCTCAGCATTTCTTCACTACTGACATCATCTGTACAGTACTGAATCACATACCGCTCAGCATGGGAAAAACTAAAGAAGAAAAGTATTCCAAGTAAAAACAATACTTGCTTAAGGTTGAAAGCTCTCATTAAAACTAGGTATTTGCAAAGCTTAATAAAGCTTTATACCAATCACCTCTGACTCATCAAACCCACCAGACATACTTAAACTATCTACCTGACCTTGATGATTGCGGCGGAATTCTAAAGTTGTGCCTAGAGCTGGAAATTTAAAAGTGGCACCCTCTACATGAATAATCTCTGCTTTTGGCTGGATAGCTGATTCAGCAAATAATTGGTAGCCTTCTTTAGTTATATTCAAGACTAGGGGCTCGAGCATATCCATTGCAAATAAAGTTTCCATACCAAGTTGATATTTACCTATATAATCATCAAGTATATAAGCAGCAATTGCCCCTCTTTGCACTTCTTTAAGAACAAGGTCAAACTCAAAAACATCTATTTGCTTCTCAGAAAGAGTTTGTGGTGCTATAGTCACGCTTGACAACTCTTCTGGGGAAAGCATTTGGGTAAGTATATCCGCTTGATTCAAAGGTTCATTTGCAAAGTACATTTGGGTAATAAGTTCATGAAAACCTTGACGGGTCACTTTAAAGTGAATGTGAGGAGTGCGCTTTTCATTTAATTCTGGATCTAGAACATCCAAGGGGTATGGAGCTGGCTTAATAGTCCTGAAAGCATAGGAACCTTCTTTATCGGTGATAGCTTTTCCCCAGCCTTGAAAGTTAGGATCTAAAGGTGCTGGATTGGAATCACGCTCATGCATGTATTTCCCTTTACTATTTGTTTGCCATATCTCTACAGTGGCACCAAATATGGGCTTGCACATTTGGTCTAAAACTCGCCCTTTAACATAAATAATTTCACCCTCAGCAATAGCCCCCAGATGAGTTGTTTCGGTAGGGCTAGTATCCTTTATATGAGTAAGATTAGCATCTTTGTCCTCCTGCTTGTGAATAGGGTAAAAAGGGCCCATCACTTGTTCAGGGGATACTTCACAGTCAGTGCGTTGAGGGTCAGTGATCTGTTCTTGTTGTGCTAGGACTACTTGGGAAACTACTAGTAAGCTTAGGATTAAACAGATAAGGTATTTGCCTAAAGTTTGGTTGTGCAAAGAAACCTCCTAATTTATTTTGAGTTTGCTCGAGGCTAACTGAGCTTAACTTCACTGTTTTAATAAAAATTTGCAGACTACATGACACCAAGATGAGAGCAGATAGTTCAAGAACAATATGAAAAGGCTTCCTAATAAGACAAGCGTTTGCTTAGTTTGAAGTTCTCATTAGTAATCACTATCTAATATAATAGCGCAAAGTTATAGCACAATCACCAAAACTACTGTTCCCCTTGTTTTGAAACGCATAACCAAACCATTTTTTCCAAAGACTCCCAACATGGAGCAAAGTGTTTAAGGTAGGAATAGTGAGCGAGCCTTGCACTGTAATACTAATTAACAACTTACAAGTGATTTTTACAAAAACTACAACTTGAAATAGCGCTAATCATAGCATATATACAAAAACTACATTCCTGATGATCTATTCCTTGTCTGAAAAAGTTAAATCATAAAATTTCGTGCAAAATTTATAGTCTTGAATCAAGGGTAATACCTAAGTGAAATCTAATACTTTTTCCTAATTGACGCTTTAGTTTTAGCTCGCGCCAGTCGGGTTTAAGAAGGATCTTCATTGATTTCTAGTCGAGAAATACTATTGATTCTAGACTAGGTTAAGCTGTAGCCTTTTTTAATGAGTGAAAGCTTCTTAGGAATATATCTAGAATATATGCTTACTAACTTCTTATTCAAATGGTATGCACAGTATACCTTACAGAAGAACGCCCTGCCAGTGAATTGAAAGTAAAGGACTAGTAAATAATTATGAATAAAATCAAGACACTAAGCTTTTGTGCTTTACTCATTCTTGTAGTGGGTGCCAGTAGATGTGGTTATTCGATGCTTCCCTATTGGGAACCACGCAATGTAAAAATAGACAGTGTTGATGTTAGTAATTACCAAGTTACTATGTACCCACCTCAAACAAAGGAGCTAGTTGTTACATCAGACCTTCAATGTAGGGAAAGTGGATTCCCTCCTAGGGATTCTAGTGGATGTAGCCCTCCAAATTTTGCGATCTTATCTCCTCTTCAAAAAGGAATAGAGTCAAATTGTAATACTTCTACTGATTGTGTTAGTACTCCTACAGTGATAAATGAAGCACTTTTAAAAGCAGAGTCAAAGCTTCAATTAACAACCAAAGCAGAACTTCTACCAGGTATTTATTCTCCAACTATAAGGATTCTTACTTTGCGTCAGGGAGAAAGTGATCTTTTGGAAACTAGCCTACTGGAAACTATTAAACTCACAGTTCCCTATGGAAGGTTCGTTTTCCCTGAAACCATTACTCAAGCAGGGAATTACAAAATTAGATTCGAACCACACTCTTCAGTAAAATTTAAAGTAGTTGTATTTTTTAAAGATAGCAACCCTAATAGTGACAACAATGATGCAGTTTTGGCTAGCTTTGTAAAACCACCTTTTGAATCAACCCTTACTTTCACAGAGAGGAACAATGGCACTCAAACCTTTTATGTTAAGGCTAAAGCTTTTGTAGAAGATGGAAAGACTCTCACTATTAACAGTTCTAAAGCTGACATTGAAGTTAACATCCCCATAAATGAACTTAGCATCCCCAATCCCTAAGATAAAATTATTGGTGATACTTGAAAGTATTCCATTTTTACAGTTTCTATAACTCAGTTTTACCTATTACTGCCAATAAACCTCTTATGAAAAGATTTGACCCAAATTTATTGATTTAAGGAGAAAATTATGTTCTGTAAGTTTTATACCTATTTCTATATCGTACTAATCAGTGTTTTGCTTACTGCTTGCCAGACAAAAGAATCTAAGGGTACCCCCCCCAACAATCCAACAAACCAACTACCTATACCCTTGCCTAATACTAGCTTGAACGAACGTACTTTTATTGGTGCTACTCAAATAACAGGAACATTTCAGGGTATATCTATTCCAGTAATGGAAATTGATGGTACAGCTTCACTGACTCAAACGAATGATGGCAGCCTAACAGGAGAGTTAAGGTATAGAGTTTCTGAAGTGGGCAAAGAAAAGTCTGATACATTTTTTGTTGATACAATTTCAGGGCAGAATAATTCTGGCAATATAAGTGTACCTTTGTCTATACAAGATGACTGTGGAGAAACTATAGAATTTACCCTTATGGGGACAATAAATCCCCGAAACACACTTAATTTTGCTCCTATAAATGTTACCTCAAATTGTAATGGCTCAATAAATTTAAACATTCCCACTTGGAAATTAATAGAGCAAACAGGAAGTCTCGAGCAAAGTAGTTTAAATTTAGCTTTTGATCCTACATTTGCCATTATCGTAACAGAAGAACGCCCTGCCAGTGAATTGAAAGTAAAGGACTAGTAAATAATTATGAATAAAATCAAGACACTAAGCTTTTGTACTTTACTCATTCTTGTACTAAGTAGTTGTTTTGCTGATTATTGGGAGCCCCGCAATGTTAAAATAGATAATGTTCATGCTAAGGATGCCCAAGTTATTATGGATCCATCCCAAATAAAGGAGCTACTTGTTAAATCAGATTTTCAGTGTATGACGCTTCATCTTGATACTAACTTTACATATGAGGGCAATGAGTGTGAGTCCACAAATTTTAGAGTTATATTTTTCCCTAATGAAGCAATAGAGTCAAATTGTAATGCCCCTAATGGTTGTTTCAATAATACTACAGTCATAAAATCTAATGAGCTTGAAAGGGGAGAATTAACACTTGCCTTGACAACCAAAGCAGAAATTTTACCAGGTATTTATTCTCCAACTATGGAGATCCTTTCTATTCCTAAGAACCCTAACAGAGAGAGTGAAGCTAGTAAGCTGGAAACCATTAAGCTTATAGTCCCTTATGGAAATCTTCTAATACCCGAAGTCATTATTGAAGCAGGGAATTACCAACTGAAGTTTGAACCACATCCTTTAGTAAACTTTCAATTGATTGAGTTTTTTAAAGATACCAATCCTAATAATGATGACAATGACGAGTTATTAGCTAGCTTTCAAAATCCACCTTTTGAAAAAAGCCTTACTTTTACAGAAAGTGGCAATGGCACTCAGACCTTTTATGTTAGAGCTAAAGCTCTTGTAGAAGGTAAGACTACCACTATTTATAGCCCTAAGGTGGATGTGGACGTCTACATTCCTAATCTCTAAAACTATAAAATTCAGAACATCCAAGGTTTCACAGAAAAAACTTACTTTCATGGACGCCTATGTCCCACATTCCAACACTTTTCATGTGCTCAACAACTTTGCCTGTATGCTCACCAGGTTTTTGTGCCCAGCTGATCAATCTTTCAGGTAACCACTCAGCTTGTTCTTGATGGGACTTAGGCATGTTTTGGTAAAAGGTTTCTGATGTTTTGTTGATTCTCATACATTTCAATGCTATGTCAAAGAAGTGGCAAATTGAATAAGCAGGCAATCAAACACTTATAGCAAAGTGTTACTGGGTTTTTCCTTTGTCTATAAATTATAGAAGAAAATAGATTAAAGGATACTTATTCTAACTCTTTGGAAAGTTTAGGCAATCTAATATTTTAGGATATTGCCAAAGTACAAGGCAGTGTCTGAGCTTTTAAAAAATTGTTAATAAAGAATTAGGGATTAGATCGATTATTTATAATTAAGCCTTTTGGAAGAGAATTTTACGTTCACTTAACACTCATTATCTTAATATTGTAGTAAGGATGTATAGATTGCATCTGAATATGAATTTAGAATTTGAACTTTCAAGGAGTTTTATATGTTTACTAGAATAATTACAATTAGACAATTTCCCTGTTATTTTTGGTATATCATGGCTGCTACTTTGGCTTTAAGTTTCTATAGTTTTTTAGGGCTTAGCTTTGCCGAAGACATAACCTCCATTGATGCTGAAGATGTACTTGCCTATGAGCAAAACACCATAGATATTGCAGAACAAATGGGGTTAAGTGTGGTAGCTGTAAAGGTCACTTTTATTGATCAAAGAATCATCTCAGCGAATATTAATTTAGAGGAATTTCCCCCACTCTACCAAGAAATAGCCCCATTCCTTGCTGAGCAAGCCGCCTTAAAGAAGACCTCTGGTAGTGGTTTTGTAATAAAGATAAGGAGAAAAAAGTATCTCCTAAGTAACTATCATGTAGTACAACCTGCCTTACAGAAAACTAGTACTCAATTGAGTGAGGGAGCTACTATAGAGGTGATATTTCCTAATGAGCTAGGAAATATGTCAGCGAAGGTTGTTGGGGTTAATCCTTCTCTTGATTTGGCCTTACTAACTTTAGAAGATCAAGCTAACTTTCCTAAGGTAAAACCCTTGAGTATGGCTAACTCTGATCAAGTACGTGTAGGGCAAAAAGCTGTAGCGATAGGTAACCCTTTTGGTCTTGCCTCTACAGTAACGGCAGGGATTGTTTCTGCAAATAAGCGTTCTTTACCTACAGTAAGAGATACATGGGTGCCAATGATACAAACAGATACGGCAATCAACCCCGGTAATTCAGGAGGACCTCTGTTAAATTCACGAGGAGAATTAATAGGGATTAATACAGCTATACTCAATCCTAGTGGCACCTCATCTACAGGAGTAAGCTTTGCAGTACCAAGCAATCTAATATCAGATACCCTAGAGCAACTAGTGCAAGGTGGTGTTAGCCACATCAGCAACACAAGGCCTTATCTAGGAGTTTCTACACGACCTGTAGATTTACTTCCTGCAGGACTAAGAGAAGTACTAGGTTTACCAGATGATGGCGTAGCGGTAGTAAAGGTAGATGTTAATAGCAGTGCAGCAGAGGCAGGTCTTTCGAGCGGTGAAGATAGCATCAGTATAGGAAATGTAAATTTACCAACCGGAGGAGATATAATAGTAGCAGCTAATAATGTTCAGATACACAGTGCTGAACAGCTCCATCACCTAATTACTTATGAAAGCCAAGTTGGTGAGATGCTTATTCTTACTATATTACGTGATGGTATGGAAGTTGAGGTGCCTGTTACCCTTAGTGTGATGAAATAAATAGCTCAGTACAGTATTATAGTTAGTGCATTATTTTGCCTAGCTAGCTATTATAAATTACCAAGTAAAAACCCTCTAGTTGTTCAAAACTAGAGGGTTAATTTAAGGATAAATGATTTAAGCTTAAACTTTAACGTACACTTTGGTTAGCATTAATTTCTGTGGTCTGACCAGGCTGTATAGTAAAATCTGCTAAGAATGTGTTATACCCTGCAGCTACTACAGTAAGCTGGTGTCTACCTGCAGGCAAGTCATTTATCCGCCCTGTCCCTGTCCCTGTAGGAATAGCCCCATAATCTTGGCCATTAACAAAAACCCTTGCACCACTTATATTACTGCGAATCAATAATATTCCTTGCAAAGGAGCAAGATTAGCATTTACAGTTTGATTACTATTAGCACTTACACTAAAGCTAACAGTAGATTCACCATAGCCACCCAACCTGTAAAGGGCTTGATAAGTACCACTGTTATAGCTAATTGGTCCAGTAGGAGTAACACCCACGCGGTTATTACCCACAAAAACTTCTGCACCACTTGGCTGGCTTACGAAGTTTACTGTGCCAGTTTGGACAATTCTTACTAAACTTACATCAACTCTTGTTGTTTGGCCACTTCTAACATTGATATTTTGCTCAAAAACTTGGTAGTTGCCTAACTCTATTCGTAAATTATGAGAGCCTACAAGTTCACCAAAATCAATAGGTGCATACCCTCTGAATTGCCCATCTATATAAACTAGCCCTCCAGCAGGAGTTGAGTTTATACTTATTGTACCATAAGGAGGTGGTGGAGCAGGGGCATTATCCACTACATAGAAAAGAGCTGTATCTGTTACCCAATCTGCTTGGGGTAGTGGTGTTACAACAATTGATAGTGAGCGAGCAAAACTCTCTTCTCCTATGTTACTGCTAGCAAAATCAGCTTCGGCTTGAAAGCTCGCCAACTGCGTAGTATCCAACTGGGTCTTACTTGCTACTGCAATAACTTTATCTAAACCAGTAGGGGGATCAACAGTAAAACGATAACGAGCATTGTGTGGTGGGAACCTTTTAGTTTGTCCTGCCCTTATAAAGTTATCACGTCCTACTTCATCTAAATGGTTAGGTACAATTTGGGTAATAGAATTATCAGAACGCACATTAAACAAATATACATAGGCATCTTCGCTTGGCGTTACACTAATGATTATGCCCTCACCAACGTCATAACTGGGAGTGTGTTGACCACTAGGGTCCTTATCTACTGAAACCTCAACATCGAACTCTGGCAGGGGGTTTACCACTATAGACTGAGGGCTTATGACTATATTCTCTTGGGCCAAAGCACTATGCCCAACAACCATTATGAAAACCAAAAGAAAACCAAAAAGCTTTTTCACAAACTAACTCCTCTCAATGGACAAGCCTAACTAAAGCAAGAATGATGCACATGTATTAATAGTTAAAGGACCTGTGCTACTTTATCACTTGCTTCTCAAGATTATAACATAGGAATAATTCTTGAGTAAGGTTTAATGTTAGTTAGAAATCTAAGATCCTGTATTTACCTCCTACACACAGAGCACCATCAATTTTTGTTATTATATTTTAAACTTTTGCTCCACAACTGGATTTTGAGCAACTTGCTTATTGCTTTCTTGATATATTTAAAGGCAAAGTATCATTAACTCTTTGCCCGTTAGGTAAACTAACCTCAGCAGTGATGATCCAATCACCTGCCATGGTAAACTCAAAATCTTTAGTAAGGTAGTACCCTGCTTCTTGTTCGGCTGTTTCGGCAATAATAGGAACCATGCCTGCATGGGTCATGTCCCCAGTTACAGTTACTTGTGCTTCTGATAAGGGCTTACCATATTGAGTTACAAAAACTTCAAAGGTAGCTGTGCCAACGCTAGATTCACCAAGTAACTTGGTATTTACTGTAACTCCTTTAACCTTCTTTGTACCACTACCTTGTGAGTCAGGTGGGGGGCAAGCTGTAAGTAGTAAACACAACACTAAGAGCATTATTAGGTATATTTTCATAAAAGCTATGCTAGCTTACAAGCATGTGGCAAAGCAAATGTTTAGGATTCGACTTTGCATGTCTATGGTGAAAGACTAACGAAATCTAAGAATTAGCCCATTTAACTTTCAAAGACTCTGGAATAAAGGCTTTAGACTGTCCTTTGGGAATAGACAGAGAAATAAAATCTTTACCCTTAAAGTGCCTAGCAAGATAAATAATTTGTCCCACATGTTGACCATAATGATCTACTTGCCTCTCAATAGCTTCTATCACTGTGTGAGGCTCATCACGAATCATTACCTGTTTAGTTACCTCAGCAGGACTTAGATTTTCAATGGCAGCAAATGTGTAATGCCAGCCTTTTTCCCAAAGATTAAGTAAGCTTTCCTTATCCTGAGGTGGGTCAACAAATTCACTATCACGGTTACGGTCAGATTTCTCACCGTCAGTAGTTAAAAAGTCTTGCCAACGTGAATGCATGTTTCCAGCTAAGTGCTTGATGATAACGGCTATACTATTTGATTCTTCACTAGGTTGCTTGTAAAAGTCTGAATCTGTAAGTTGCTGCATAGCCTTTTCAGCTAAAGCCTTTTGCCTTTTAAAAGAAGCTAATGATACTTCAAGATAGTGAGTTGCTAAGTCCACTTTTAGCTCTTTTGCTTTTTACGATAGCTATCACCAAAACGTTTCTGGAACTTTTCAACTCGCCCCTCAGTATCTATAAACCTTTTCTCACCTGTAAAAAAGGGGTGATTACCTGACCAAACCTCAACGCTTATTTCAGGTTTGGTACTATAAGTTTCCATAACAACGTTACCCTCACAAATAATCTTTGCAGGGACCATTTCTGGGTGAATGTTTTTTTTCATAATCTTCTTTCTTAAGTAAATCTAGCTAAGATTGGTGGCTAGTCTACTTTTTGCACCATACAGACTGGGGTAAAAAAATGCCCAACTGGAGATAACATAAGAATTTTGGCTTCCTTTTAAGCTTCAGAAACCATAAACCATCTTAGCATTTTCATCGGTATAGGCTTCAACTTCTTCGATACTTTCGTTACGAAGTTCTGCTAAGAATTTAGCTGTGTGGCGAACATTAGTGGGTATGTTCTTCTCGCCACGTTTAGGTACTGGTGTTAGGAAAGGACTATCGGTTTCAAGTAAAATGTGGTCTTTAGGAAGCCTTTTAGCAACATTTTGAATTTCTATAGCTTTTTTATAAGTAAGATTACCTGCAAAAGATACATGCCAGCCAAGGGCTAAACCTGTTTCAACAAGTGCCTCATGACCATTACAACAATGCAAGATGCCCTTATTATAGCTAACCTCTTCTAGCATCTGTTTAGTTTCTAGTGAGGCTGTTTCACTATTTTGCTTATCTCGCACGTGTAAAATGAGTGGCTTACTTAATTTGTTAGCAAGCTCTGCTTGCCATAAGAAGTTATTGCGTTGTACCTCTGCAGTGGTTTTGTCCCAATAATAATCAAAGCCTGTTTCCCCTATACCTACGACTTTAGGGTGCCTAGCAAGCTCTTCAATTTCACTGCGTTTGCTCGAGTCAGTAGCCTCATCAGCATCTGTAGGGTGTATGCCAATAGCTGCAAAAACATTATTGTATCGCTCAGCAATGCACAGAGTTATTTTAGAACGCTCTAAATTAGTGCCTATAGACACTATTATAAGATTTGGGTCAACTGCTTTCTCCAAATTTTGACAATGATCTAGGTGACAATGAGTGTCTGTCATAAATTAATTTGATTCTAACAGGTTTTTCAAGTAGTATAAGCATAACTCCAATTTGCTCCTATTGCAGGCAATATACATGAAAACTGCCAAAGTATCGAGAAGATCCTCAAAGTTAATCCAGTGCCGCATTGCCGCCTGTCGAGAATCGCTAGAAGGAAATGCATGGAATTTTTACATAATTAATGACAATGACTTCTCCCTTGATGAGGTAATTCTTTATGAGATTGGCTATGAGTGGGGAGACTGGGGTGATAGTGAGGTTGCTGATGTTCATGTTACAGGCCTAGCATCTGGCGGGAATGCCTTAATTTGGAAAGATGGTGGGGGTGGTGCTGAGTTGCGAATGGAGTTGTCATTGCGTATAAAGTTCCTTGGCCGTGTGGCTCAAATGCAGTTTGAGTTTCCAAAGCTCTACAAAAAGAAAAACCTACCTGTAGTAGAAGGTCTAAGCAAACCAGGGTGGCAAAGGTTGGTTCAAGCAAGAGTTTAAGTCCATTTGATAAACTAAGCGCTGTACTTTCTAAAATCCAATCCACATGCTAGACTGCAGTTTATGTGCTTGGAGTCGTATCCCAAGTTCAATTTATTAGATAAAGGAGAACTGATTAATGCAACAAGTTATTCTCTGTATTGGAATTCTGATAGGCATAAGTTGGCAATCGGTTTTTGCTCAAGAAAAGGCCTTACAATACAAATTTGAGCCACCCAAATTTAGCAAAGATGGAATTGGGATAGTTTTCACTTATTCTTTACCTGTTGTTGATGGATTTGCATCAAATATTAATTTGCAGGCTCAAGAATATCATGGGAGCATAGCTGATTATGGGGTACTATCTGACGGTCAATTTGCAGGATTGGGTTTTAAGGTAATTAGTAAGCAAGAGGTAGGAAACGAAATACGATACGAGTATATAGGAGAAATGAATGAAAATAGTTTTCATTGGTATGCAAGAGCGATTAAAATAAAGCAAAGAGTATATTTGATTACTGCAACGACAAAGGCTGATAGATGGGAAATTGATAGTCCTGAATTAGTGAAATCAGTAGATGGATTTGAGGTAAAGTGAGGCTTTGTGGTGCACCGCATTGAAAAAGATACCCTAGGAGAAATTAAAGTACCTATAGATAAATATTGGGGTGCTCAAACCCAGCGCTCGTTAGAGAATTTTAAAATTGGTGAGCAGAAAATGCCTCGCGAGGTTATTCATGCCTTTGCTATTTTAAAAAAAGCTGCTGCTCTTACTAATGCTGCATTAACTGACTTCTCTGAAGAAAAAGCAAATATCATTGCTAAAGTTTGTGATGAGATATTAGAGGGTAAGCTCGAGGATCACTTTCCTTTAGTAGTATGGCAAACTGGCTCAGGCACACAATCAAACATGAATGTTAACGAGGTGATTGCCAATAGAGCTATAGAAATTTCAGGTGGTGAGTTAGGTAGTAAGAACCCTATCCACCCCAATGATGATGTCAATAAGTCTCAGTCATCAAACGATACTTTCCCCACCGCTATGCATATAGCTGCCTATAAAATGTTAGTAGAGCACACCCTGCCCAGATTGCAGCTCTTAAAAGATAGCTTTGCGCAAAAGGCCAAAGAATTTAAGGAAGTAGTAAAAATTGGTCGTACTCATTTAATGGATGCTACCCCTTTAACTTTAGGGCAAGAATTTTCTGGTTATGAGACACAACTTGGCCACGGCATAGGAGCTATTCAAGGTAGTTTAAAACATCTTTCCGAACTTGCTTTAGGCGGTACAGCAGTAGGCACCGGGCTAAATGCCCCCAAAGGCTTTGCTGAAAAAGTAGCAGCAAAAATCGCTGAGCTTTCAGGACATCCTTTCGTAACTGCAGAAAACAAATTTGAAGTTTTATCTGCTCATGACGCTATAGTAGAATCTTCAGGAGCACTTAAGCGCGTAGTGGTAAGTCTAATGAATATTGCTAATAACATTCGATTACTAGCTTCAGGGCCACGTTGTGGTATCGGAGAAATTATTATTCCTGCTAACGAGCCGGGGTCATCAATTATGCCCGGTAAAGTGAACCCTACTCAAGCTGAAGCTATTACTATGGTGTGTGCTCAAGTTATTGGCAATGATACTGCCATTTCAGTAGCAGGCAGTCATGGTCACTTTCAGCTCAATGTTTTTAAGCCCGTTATGATTTATAATCTGCTTACCTCTGCTCGCCTTTTAGGTGATGCCTGTCAGTCATTTAATGATAATTGTGTAACTGGCATTGTACCTAATCACTCTCGCATTAAAGAACTACTCAATAAATCTCTTATGCTAGTCACTGCTCTAAATACTCACATAGGCTACTATAAGGCTGCTGAAATTGCTCAAAAGGCACATATTGAGGGCACCACCCTAAAAGAGGCTACCACTGCCCTTGGATATTTAAGTGCTGAGGAGTTTGATGAAATTGTGGTACCAGAGAAAATGGTAAGCTAAACATTCACTATGCTCCCTTTAAAAGTTATTTCTTGGAACATTGAACACTTTAATGGAAGTGGGGGCCAAGACGCCGAAAATCGTGCCTTAAGGCTTAATCGTGTTGAGCGTGTTGTGAACTATTTGTCTACACAAGAACCAGATGTTTTTGGCCTATCTGAGGTAGAAGGTGAATTGGTTTACGAAAAGTTTACGGAAAGTATGCCTAATTATGTTTTCAATATCACCGAAGGGCGCCAATCACAAGAGATTTTGATTGGCGTAAAAAATAATATCACTGCATTCTTTACGCAGAGAAATGAATTCAAGAGAAACAATCCTTATTTGCGTCCGGGGGCTCTTCTATCTGTAAGGGAAGGAAATATTCATATCCCAATTCTATTTACCCATTTGAAGAGTTTACCTACTCCAGAGGGGTTTGGTCTTCGAGATGCTATGTTTGAAAAAATATTTGGTCTTAATATTACAGCGCAATGTCATGAAATATAGTTCCTATACAGTGTAGCAAGAGTATGTTTTCGATGTGAGACATAGGCAGTATAATTTCGGCGCTGGTAGTAACGAATTAGACTTAGTGATTGAGCTATCGTTAACTCAGGCAGTGGTATTGCTGCCTTGATTAGTAATCTTGCTTGTGGCAAGGTCAAAGCTGGAGCTTTCTCTCCTAACATTAAACGCATTCTCACCAGAAAATGATGTGCCAAACAAGTTAATAGTATATGATGGTGCCAGCCTAAGTAACTTCTAGTTTCGTAGTGGTCAAGTCCTAACTCTTCCTTTGATTCTTCAAACGATGTTTCTATTGGCCATCTCATGCCACTTAACCACACTAAAGTCTCAGGACTGATTTCTTCTGAAGCATTGCAAAAATAGTAGTTGATTTCTCCATTCTCATTTAGATTACGGCGGATTACCAACCACAACTCCACTGGTTCTCCTTCTCCTCTTGTTTCCCATATTCGCTCAAAGGCAAATTCGCATACTATTGGCCCTTTCCTCCCTTCTTTTACTACATGTCTACTCCACTTTCCTTCCTCTATTTCTTTCGCTAACTCATCTATTCGTATTGACTCAGTATTTGCCTTTGCTAGTTTAGGCTTTCTTCCTCTACCTCTGCATTCAGGCACCTTCATCTCTGGTTTCTCTTGGTACACCCTCGTGTTGCAAGATACTGCTGTAAAGTACTGCTTCCCTAACTCAGCTACTCCATCTCTAAACTCTATGTTATCTCCATACAATGCGTCTGCTAGTACGTATTCAAAATTCAAATGCCTCCTCCCTTTTGTCTTTCTTATCATCTCCAACGCTATTTCTGGTTTGGTTTTGAACTCTAAGTCTTTTGGCACTCTACATTCTTCCCTTTTTTGTTTATGTTCTTCATCGAACCACTGTTCAGGTAGGTACAGTTGCCCTTCTGTTAGAGTATGCCCTTTGTTGCTGGCATA
Source organism: Trueperaceae bacterium (assembly GCA_965224855.1). Lineage (GTDB taxonomy): Bacteria > Deinococcota > Deinococci > Deinococcales > Trueperaceae > CBDCVN01. Next base: position 944,438 of record CBDDAI010000002.1, read on the forward strand.
CCCTAAGTATACTCCTACTTGGCTGTTCTCCACTTTTCCTACTGATCCACAATACTGCCTTGCTACTCCTACTGAGTTTCTTCCTTGTTTTACATTCCCTGACTCATCAACTATCAGCACTCCTTCATTACCTAAGCTTTTTGCAGCTAGCTTTTGGTGTGTGTCGATCACAGGTTCTATCTGCCAAGGACTTTGTCCTATAAAACTTTGCATGCTACGGGCATTCAGTCCCATTGATAGTGCCATTGCTTCTATATTTTTTCGATCAAGATCACTCAGTAAACCCTTTAGATAATATTCTGTCCAGATCAAGCTCTCTGGTCGTTTGAATGCTTCTTCAAATTCTGCTACGTATTCTTTAAGTTCTTTTGCTAGCACTTCTATATCTGCTTCAGCCAAGTTGCATTCTGGAGGACTTAAATTTACTGCTCTTTCTACTATTTCATCGTGTGTTTCATTGACTCTTTTCATAATCTTAGTTTACTATTCACACTCGCACTTTCTTCGCAATTCCCCTTACTTCATTTGCAACATTGCGCTGTAATATTAAGAGAGAGCTAGATAAGAAGGCTCGAGAAATGGCGAATGACTCGTCTACAAGGGCTAATTTAATTGTTCTTGGTGATATGAATACAATGGGAATGGATTATTATCGCAGTAATAACGACATCTCGAAGGAGCGAGAAGTAGAGGTGGTAACTACAAAATTCAAGTCGCGAAAGATGGTCGCACTCAAAAAAACTCATCCAAATACGTTCTACAATGGAAGTAATTCTAATTACCCGCCTTCCAATTTAGACCACGTATTTGCTGCTGGTCATCTAGTCTTTAGATCTATAGATGACCAAGATTCAAAGATACTGGTTGATGGATGGGCTCAGCTTGATAGCGATGAGGAGAAAGATGATTGGATTGCCGAGTTCTCAGATCACGCTCCACTAATATTTACACTTGAGGCGGTCCAGTAGGTTTCTAGTTGGCTCGAGCACAAAAGATAAGCGCTCAAGCCAACCAGAAAGCCAAAAAAGTTGGTTAGCTCGAGCGACAAGAAATAATTATCACCACTCCACTTAATAATTAAGGCATAAATCATTTTAATTATGAAATTGGTCAGCTTTGGGGAAGCTCTTGTTTTGAGCAATGAAGTGTATTATACTTACAAGTAATACTCTTACCACTTAGGAGAAATAATGTTGATTACTTCAAAAGGACAAATCACCATCCCTAAAGAATATAGAGATGGCCTAGGATTTTTACCTCATACCCATGTAGAGTTTGAAAGGGTAGGGAATGAATTAAGGGTAAAAAAAGCAAAAGATATGCCTCTACGTGGTTCTAAACTTATTGAGCACATGGTTAATAAAGGCAGTGCTGTTCGCATGACTACAGATGAAATTATGCAATTGACGCGTAACGAATAATGCCAGTTCTTATAGACAGCAACATTATTTTAGATATTTTTACTCAAGATAAGAATTGGTATGAATGGTCTTCAAATACCCTTGCAGAACATGCGGAAAAAGAAACTTTATGCATAAACCCCATTATTTACTCAGAAGTATCCATAGGATTTGAGAAGATTGAAGATCTGGAAAGTGCATTGCCTGCTAGCTTTTTTCAAAGAGAGGCAATACCTTATGAAGCAGCTTTCCTAGCTGGAAAGTGTTTTTTAGATTATAGGAAGCGTGGTGGAAAGAAACATGCCCCTTTGCCTGATTTTTATATAGGGGCACATGCAGCAGTGATGAATTGGAGCTTAATTACTCGAGATACTGGCCGCTATGCTACTTATTTCCCCTCACTCGAGCTTATAATCCCTTAAAGGGGTAATCGAAGAATTTATTCATGGTATAGGTCACTGTCAATAAAACTAACCTCAAAAAGCTTAGACCAAAGTTTTCCTGTAAGATAAAAAGTGTGACTTTGGGGATTATAGGCTATACCATTCAATACTGCCTCTGAACTTAGGCTTTGCCTCTCTTCTAAGGAAAGCAAGCTAGTAGCATCTATTTCTGCTACAACTTTTCCACTATGTTTATTAATTTTAACAATGGTGTAAGTTTGCCAGATGTTGGCATAGATATAATCATCAACACACTCGAGCTCATTAAGTAATCTAACAGGTGCACCACGTAAAGTAATATTAATGCTCTTTGTTACTGCAAAGTTTTCAGGATCACGCTTTCTAATAATAGAACTGCCATTACTCATATAAAGGTCATTGCCATCAAAGCAAATTCCCCAACCTTCCCCTTTATAGTTAAAGCGTTTTTCCTGCCTGAAACTAGCAAGATCATAAACAAATGCTTGCTGACTTTGCCAAGTAATTTGTATTAGCTTATCATTTACTAAAGCTAAGCCCTCAGCAAAATACTCATCTGCCAAAGACACATGTCTAAGCACCTCACCTGTTTCTAAAGCAACCTCTCTTAGAGTAGAGCTTCCTTTAATACCAGTACTTTCATAAAGCTTACCCTCATGAAAAAGCAAACCTTGTGTAAAGGCATTGCTATTATGTGGGTAGGTGTTTATAATTTCTGGAATATAGACAGATAACTCCTTTTGCCCACAGGCAGTAGCACTAAAGAGTAAAATTAAAGCTAATTTCCGCATAGTTATTCCTTCAAAGATAACTCGTAGGCAAGGTTACGAGATGCCCCTAAGGCCATAAGAGCTTTTTGCAAGTCACGCTTTGGAATGCCTCGAGCTTTTAACTGCATAGCTTGCTCAGCCAAAGTAGCCTTGTCATCTGACTTACAGCTTGGAGATATGACCACTACCACTTCTCCTTTTATAATTTCTTGTGCTGTTAGCTCAGAATAGATGCTTTCTAGCGTTCCTCTATAAGTACTCTCAAATTTTTTAGTAATTTCTCGACTTACACTTGCTTTTCTATCTTTGCCACATAGCTGCTTTAATTCTTGCAGAGTACCTAGAAGCCTTTTGGGAGATTCATAAAAACAGCTAGTACATTCACTTTTAGCAATGATGTCCAGCCTCTTGAGGCGATCTTTACCTTTACGAGGTAGGAATCCTTCAAAGGTGAAGCGTGCCAAGGGTAAACCAGAAAGCACTAAAGCAGGAATAAGTGCCGTTGCTCCAGGGATAACCTCTACTTTATCACCATGCTTTAAAGCAAATTGGACCAGTTCAGTTCCTGGGTCAGATATGCCGGGTGTGCCAGCATCAGTCAGGTAGGCAATTTTTTGATAATCAGCAAAGATTTTAGGAGCTCGAGCCCCCACAGTATAAGCATCTAAGCGTATAAGGGGCTTATTAATTTTATAGTGATTTAAAAGCTTATTACTATGGCGTGTGTCTTCAGCAGCAACGACATCAACTTCTGCTAAAATCCTAAGTGCTCTTAAGGTGATATCTTCTAGGTTGCCAATAGGGGTAGGGATAAGAATAAGATGAGCCACAAGCTTTTTTTATTTTCTCTATGTTTCATGTATTAAATTTGTAGGTACATCTATAACTTTTGCTCCAGTATACCGATATCGAACATTATTAAGCGAGTCTTGTAATTTAGCGCGAATGTATTCAGCCTCGCTGATAGTTACCGTTACTACTGCTCCTTCGGGTAGTTGGACATCTTCTGACAGTACAATCTTTCCATGCTTAACTAATCCCTTATAAGCTCTCATTCTCTCTCCATATCCCAACTGAGCTCTTGTTTTAACTTTTTAATGATCCTAGCTATTCTAGCACCATCTTTCCTAGTACCCCCTGTAACTTCTTGATAACTAGTAAAAACTTCAAGGGCACTAGCCTTATCTCCACAAGCAAGCAGCAAGTCACCCAAATGCTTTTCAGAAAGATAGTAAGCTGTAGGTTCAAGAGGGTCTTTAAGTATTTGCTCTCTAATAACATCAATTTGCACTTGCCAGAGTTCACGCCTTTTTATGCGCTCATGTAATAAGAGCCATGAAAGTGTAAAGACACCCACTGCTAGAGTTGTTATCATGCTAAACCCTCGAGGAATTCCTGCTCTCTGAGCAAGCTTAACCAAAAAAGGTAATGAGAAAGCTAAGGCTGCTAGAAGTGCTATTAGTGAGGCATAATTCATGACCAGACAAACTAGAGTATGCTTTAAACATACTTAAAACTATTATGGCTTACTATGCCATGAGATATCAAGGCTTAATGTGTTAAACTGACGCTTGGGGTTTGAATCATGACTAAAGTTGTAGATAAAGTTTCTAATCAGGAGAAAAGTAAGATCCTAAACAGATTGCGCCGTCTTGAAGGTCAGGTACGTGGTTTACAGCGTATGATTGAAGATGACCGTGAGTGCCGTGAGATCCTAACTTTGCTCTCAGGAGTCCGCAGTGCTTTGGATGCTACTGCAGATGTTATTTTGGAAAATTATTTAGAGCAGTGCCAAGCAGAGGGTAGTATCAAAGAAATAATTAGTACTGTTAAACTAGCTCGAGGCTAAATCACTGAATAGCTTCTATAAACCAAAGTGGCAAGGCTTTCTTTTGCTTTTTTACAAAGCTTTCAAAATCAGCATCTAAAATATAGGTGCTAGCAAAGTCCTCATTACTACGAACACTTCTGCCATAAGCCTGCACTAATTTCAAAGCTGTTCGCCAGCCGTACCACGCAGGATCTAAGTTTTTACGTCTAGCTACCTGAGGGTCGCCCAAATAAGGGTAAGGAATTTTACAAATAACTTGCCAACGGCTCAAATTACCAGCTAAGTCTATGCCTTCAGTCATGCTAGGTGATACTAGTACGGTAGGCCTAGGGCCTCTACTATGTTTCTCGAGCATAACATCCCTTTCTTCAGCATTCATATGAGTAAGTAATCTTTCTTTATGTTCTTTAGACAAGTTGTCTTTAAGGTACTTAGCTATCTTATAAGTGTGGGTGTGGATTATGCCTTTTTCCTCAGAGTGCTTGTCCATGATATTGCTAATTTCTGTAACTAGCTTGGGCAAATCTCTTTCTATATAGTGTCTTGTTAACCGCGCCATTGGTTTTACAAAAATAGGGCGGTTTTCTACTGGGAAGTCTGAGGCTATTTTTATAACTTGCGCCTCTGTACTGGTAATGCCCAAGCTACGCAGGTAAGTAATAGGATCTAGAATAGTAGCAGAAAGCATCAGAAGCCTTTGGCCAAAATTAAATAGATAATCTTCAGCAAAAGGAGCCACTGTTACAGGTTTGAAAACAAGGCTTTGGCCTTCGCGTGTCAAACGTCTTTCTACTACCCACTCAACATCAAACTCTTCACGGCTATAGTGCAGCTGCTTAAGTTTTAATAACTGATTATCACACCACTGTTTATGTTGCATGTGCTCAAGAGCAACATCTTCAGGCAAGTCACTTTCCTTAAGGAACTGATCAATTTCCTTACCACGGTCCTTAATAACACTAGCTAAATCTTGGGCAAATTCAAAATACTGAGCCTCATCTTCAACTAAGCTAGGAATTGATTCACCTATACCTACACGCATAAGGCTACTATCGGTTAATTGAACTTGAATAAAATTCATTAAAGCAGATTCTGCGTTGTGAGCTTCATCTAAAACTAAAAGCTCTCTTGGCTGGAAACCCCCTGCATAATTTAATTCCGCTAGGTAATAAGCATAATTCATAATGGTACTATGAGCTTGTATTGAAATATCTTTTTGTACAAAATAAGGGCACTCATCGCACTGCGGAAACTTGCGGCCAGCAATGCATGGAGCAGCAGCAGCATGGGTAGGAGCTACAATACAAGGATAGTTGCTTCTACCTTTCATAAGAGACATACTAGGAAAATCGTTAATATACTGTTGTTGCAAAATTTTTTGGGCAGTTAGAATATAGGCGCTTTTAGCCTGCCTTGCAAGGGTAACAGCAATAGCTGACTTACCCGCTCCGGTTGGTGCCTCGAGCACTACAAAGCGGGTACCTCTTTTAAAGGCCAGATAAGCTTTTTCTATAGCTTCCTTTTGTCCTTTACGGAAAGTTTCAAAAGGGAAAGTGTCAAACACCTTGTCAGCTTATCATTTTCTTTATCAACTTAGTGAGGTAAGAGCTGCTTGTTTTAGCTTTATAATTTTTTTATGAATTTAGTAAGAGTTAGTAAATTTCTCAGCCTAGTCTTAAGACACCATCCAGAGAGGATAAACCTGAAACTAGACAGTGAAGGTTGGGCTAATGTTAATGATCTGATTCAACGAGCTAAAAAGGCAGGGATTTATTTGGATGAAGAGCTTATTGAGAAGGTCGTAAGTACTAATGATAAGAAGCGCTTTACCTTGACTGAAAATGGTGACTTCATAAGAGCTAATCAAGGCCATTCAGTAGATATAGACTTAGGCTTAACACCCAAGGTACCACCAGAAATGCTTTATCATGGTACTGCAAGCCGATTTATTGATTCTATAAGACAAAAGGGGTTGATAAGAGGCCAAAGAAATCATGTGCACTTATCAGGGGATAGGAAAACAGCTCAAAGTGTAGGTGAAAGACATGGCAAGCCAACCGTGCTGGAGGTTAAATCTGGATTAATGTCTAAAGAAGACAAAAAATTCTATTTATCTGATAATGGTGTTTGGCTCACAGAACATGTACCAGCTCAGTATATTGTATTCTCATAAAAAGCCAATATGAAAACAAGCATAAGTGGGCTGGGCACTAATTAGATCAAATGCAAATACATTATCGATCACTACTTAAATAAGTTATTGTTCGCCATGTTATTTCACAAGACTCACAATCATGCTAAGTCGTTGTTTGTTATCATCAATTTATTTTCTACCACCTCAACCAATGCCTCCCCACCATTTTGTAACTTCCCAAAAAGAACCTCTTCAGCTAGGGGTTTTTTAATACTTTCCTGAATTACCCTGGCTAGAGGCCGTGCTCCTTGTAAAGAGTCGTAGCCTTCCTTAGCAAGCCACTGGCATGCTTCATCACTTAAACTTAGGGTAACTTTTTGTTCCGTAAGCTGCTCTTGCAATTCCTTTATAAACTTATCTACGATGCTGAGCATAATTTCAGGTTGCAACGGCGCAAACTGTACAATGGCATCTAAGCGGTTACGAAACTCTGGGCTAAACATACTTTTTATAGCTTCTAAACTTACAGCTGCTTTGGTCCCACCAGTAAAACCTACTACTTCCTGAGAAGCCTCTGCTGCACCTGCGTTAGTGGTCATTATTAAAATAACACTGCGAAAGTCTACTTTACGCCCATTGTGATCTGTTAACTTACCATAGTCCATCACCTGCAAAAGCAAGCTAAAGAGGTCCGGATGAGCCTTCTCAATTTCATCTAGCAGCAAGACACAGTGTGGTTTTTGAATTATTGCATCAGTAAGCAAACCACCTTGATCAAAGCCTACATATCCTGGTGGGGCACCAATTAGCCTAGAAACAGAATGCTTTTCCATGTATTCTGACATATCGAAGCGCACCAGCTCTATGCTAAGGTGCTCAGCAAGTTGCTTAGATAGCTCTGTTTTACCTACCCCTGTTGGTCCTGCAAAAAGAAAGTTTCCAATTGGTTTTTGAGGATCGCGTAAACCAGAGCGGGCTAGTTTAATGGCACTGACAACTTCATTAACTGCTTCTGCCTGCCCAAACACAGCAGTTGATAAATGCTGCTCGAGCGTGGCCAGACGCTCTTTATCATCAGAAGACACTGATTTTTCAGGAATTCGAGCCATTTGAGCAATAGTGGACTCAATATCAGGTACATCAATTAATTCCTTACGCTCTTCTTTGGGGAAAAGTGCTTGTGCTGCCCCCGATTCGTCTATAACATCAATAGCAGAATCTGGCAGAAAGCGTTCATTTAGATGCCTATCTGCTAGCTTAACTGCAGTTTCTAGTGCTCCTAACGAATAGGTAAGCTTATGATGAGTTTCAAAATGTGGCTTTAAGCCTTGTAAGATTTCTAGACTTTCTTCCTGACTAGGGGCAAAAATATCTATTTTTTGAAAACGCCTTGACAGGGCACGGTCTTTTTCAATGGCTTTGTGCTCTTGATAAGTAGTAGCACCAATACAACGCAGACCAGAAGCAAGGGCGGGCTTAAGCAGGTTGGAAGCGTCCATGCTACTGCCAGTAGTTGCCCCAGCACCTACTACTGTATGCATTTCATCAATGAACAGGACGCTGCTTTCTGCCTCGAGCTCTTTAAGTACAGCTTTAAAACGCTCTTCAAAATCACCTCTATAACGAGTACCTGCTAATAAACTACCCATATCAAGAGCATATAGTTTTGCTTTTTGTAGTGATTCAGGTACATCATTTGCTACCATTTGCTGTGCTAGACCATTTACAATGGCGGTCTTGCCGACACCAGGATCACCAACAAGCAAAGGATTGTTTTTATTACGCCTTGATAGTACTTGTAATATACGATTAAGCTCTGTTGAGCGACCAATTAAGGGGTCAAGTTTTTCTTCTGCTGCCAGAGCAGTCAAATTCAGACAATAGGCTTCTAGTGGGTTGCGAGCAACATCGACAGCATCACCAGCAACATCACCAGCCTTTTCCTGGTTGCTCGAGCCCCGAACTGAGCTAGTATCTATAGCTAGATTATTGGTTAAAGCGCTAGTTAAGGCAAGGCGATTAACACCATGCTTTTCTAAAAGTAACGTGGCTTGCGACTCTGGCTCATCAAAAAATGCTACCAAAAGGTTGCCTCCATGAGTGTTATTCCTACCAGCTGCTTGCATGGCATATTGGGCATTCTGTACTACCCTTTCAAAAGCAACAGTTGGGCTGGTTTCAATGTTAAAGGTTTCGATTAGATCTTCAGGAACGACTACTAATGAGGCTAGCATATTTTTTAGCTCATTTTTAAGCTGTTTTAGCTTAACACCACAAGTTTTTAGGATTGGAGTGGCATCAGGGTCATCGCAGAGTGCATAGAGCAGGTGCTCGAGTGTTGCATACTCATGCTGGCTGGTTTGAGCTAAGTCTAGGGCACGAATCAAAGTTTCGCGAAGGTTTTCAGTTATCATATAAGCTTTAGTTTATCATTTGAATAGGGTATAAATAAAAACAACCTAAAGCCCACTTTTTAATCTGCCTCTACAGGAGCTTTTTCTACCTCTAATGAAAACTGCCTTATCAGCTCTCCTTGGAAAGATGCCACTGCACGCCAAGAACCATAGTCTAGTTCGATATCTGCAGGCAACTCGAAAATTAGCTCTGTGCCTGTATTCTCAGGTGCTACCCATTTTGATGCTGAAGCTACCTCTTCACCTAAAGGACCAAACCATTGTACGGCTAACCAAGCTTCTTCAGGTACATTATATAGAAAGAGGTTTAATTGCAAACGTTCGTTTTTATTGCTTAATCCTTGAGAAGTGTGTAGCTCGAGCCTCCCTTCCTTGGGTTGTGCACTAGGAATAAGAGGAATATAAGTGTAGCTACAGCTTGTGAGAAGAAGTAGGAGCAAAATTAAGCGTAACATTAAAATCATTGTCCTTTTGGCAACAAAAGTGCTGCTGCAAGTGCTATGGGAGCAGTTTCAGCTCGTAATATTCTCGCACCTAATTTTATACTATGAAAGCTTTTTTCCTTAAGAATATTAATTTCATTTTTGCTAAAGCCTCCTTCTGGCCCCGTCACACATAAAATATCAAGGCATTCATGTGTTAGGTAAGCTCGAGTTACCTCATAAAGAGTAGTAGTGCTATAAGGGTGAGCAACTAGATTTAGGATGCTTGTTTCTATAGTAGTAAGTTCACAAAGTTCGCTTATTACTGGGACAAAACTTCTTCCCGATTGCTTAGCAGCCTCTTGAGCTATGGCTTGCCAGCGCTTTAGTTTAGACTCTTTGAGGGTATGTACCTTGCAGTGCTCTGTAAGCAAAGGAATAAAGCTAACAACCCCTATTTCTGTGCCTTGGCGTATGACATTAGAGAGCTTGTCGCCTTTTAATAGGGAAATAGCTAAGGTTATTTTCCACTTGGGCTCGAGCTTAGCTTTTCTAGGTTGCTCCAGCCTCAAAGTCGCCCCCATAGGTTCTAAAGCTATAACCTCACCTTCGGCTTCTAGGCCCTTGCCATCAAAGGCTTTAATCTTATTGCCTAGTTGTACCCTTAACACCTTAGTTAAGTGATGTGCTTCATCACCTAAAAGTGTTACTTCACTTTGGGCAAGATCTTTAAGAAAGATCCGGTGAGCGCGCACTTTACTGGGTTACCTTTATAAGATACTGCCAAGCACTTTCAAGCTGGCTCGAGCTAATGTTATTTACAATAGTTGGTTTACCCAAGGCCTCTAATAAAACCCAGTTTTGCTTGCCGCTATGATGTTTTTTATCTCTACTAATATAAGGACTTAGCTCAATAAAGTTTCTTATTGCTAAAGGCCTTGGCCCAACCCAGTGCCAAAAATCCAACACACGGCCAGTTTCATCGGCAAAGCCATATAAAGCACTTAGTTTGGCTGCGAAAATAAGACCATAGGCCACTGCCTCTCCATGAGAAATACCGTGTTTAGTGTAAGACTCAAGGGCATGTGCCAAGGTATGACCTAGGTTTAAGTAGGCCCTTACGCCTGCCTCGCGCTCATCTTGGCTTACTATAGCTACTTTTACTTTGGCTGCTCGAGTGATTAAGTCGGTAAGAAAATCACTATCACCAGCAGGATGAAATTCTGCAGAACTCACATCAGTGATAATACTTTCATCTGCTAGAAGTCCATGCTTAAAAAGCTCTACAGCTCCATACTTAAACTCTTGCTCAGGCAAAGTTTTAAGTACCTCTACATCAATAAAGACTCTCCTAGGTTGCCAAAAAGCTCCCACTAGATTTTTGCCTTCAGGTACATTGACTCCTGTCTTACCGCCTATACTAGCATCAACCATAGCCAGCAAACTTGTGGGGCACTGGTAAAAAGCTATGCCTCTATAGTAACTTGCTGCTATAAAGCCTGCTAGGTCACCTACCACACCGCCACCAAGTGCTAAAACAGCGCCCTTACGATCAAAACCATCACGAACCATTTTCCTTAAGAGCTTACCAAAGGTTTCTAATGACTTACTTTCCTCTCCTGCTGCTACAGTGTAAAGCTTGATTTGTTTTGTGCTTTCTAAACTCTTGCTAAGTTTCTCTCCATATAAAGCTCCAACATTGTTATCTGTGATTATGGCTAGATGTTTTTCAGGTATATATTTAGTTAAATCAGTTACTAAGCCTGAAGAGAGGTATATAGAATAGTAGGGCTCTACTTTTACAATTTTAGCCACAGGGTATTGTAACAGATAAACAAGTGGTGATTCAGGCATTGGGAAAGGTTATTGTGAATTCAGCTCCTTCTTTATGATTGGTAGCTACTACTTCCCCACCATGTAACTTAACTAGTGTATGTACTATAGATAAACCTAGACCACTACCTTCTTTATCTTTAGTGTCCCTACGTATACCCTTGGTAAAACGCTCAAATATACTCTGAAGCTGATCTTCAGGAATGCCCGGCCCAGAGTCACGCACACTCAAGATAATTTGCTCATTAGCTTTCAGAGAAACTCTAGTCCAACCACCCTTAGGAGTTACTCTTAAAGCATTGTCTAAAAGATTGTGTAAGACTTGCATTAAACGATCAGGGTCAGCATAAATCTTTATAGACTCTTTGCCAGATAAGAATATCAAGCTAATTTTTGCTTGCTTGGCCCTATCACGACAATTAGTTATCAAGTTTTCTACTAGAACATTAAGGTCTACTTCACTTTTATGTAGTGAAAGTTGTCCTGCATCTGCTAGAGAAAGGGTTCGTAGATCATTAATTAAGCGGGAAAGCAGCTCTACTTGAGTTTGCAATAGCTGAGCTTCTTCCTTGCCAAAGGCTAGTAAACCATCTGCAAGTGCATCCAAACGCAATTGCATTGTAGCTAGAGGAGTGCGGAGTTCGTGGGCGATATCAGCTAGCATAGCTTTTCGTTCCCCTTCATATCGCTCTAAAGCACTAGCCATATTATTGAAGTCTCGAGCAAGCAATTGACTTTCTTTAGTTTGTCTATTGAACTTTCCAAGGTTTACTCGAGCGCTCAAATCCCCTTCAGAAACTTTATGAGCAGCCAAAGAGACTGCTTCTATGGGTTTGGCTATGCTGCGTGACAGCCAAATAGCTAAAAGACAAGATACTATAGTGGCACATATTAATCCAAACATTACACCTCTTTGTCTAGCTAACCGATAATCACCAAATAGGCTTAGCAAGCGAGAATACTCATTTAGAATAACCTCTCTCTCAATTACAATTAATCGATCATCAGGTCTATTGGCACCATTTGGTAAAGTGAAACCTTGGTTGGGTATGGGAGAACGATTAATTGGTGGGAAATCTTGGCAGATACCTTTTCTTAGCTCGAGCTTATTAGTCAAATTAGGAAGCAAGCAAAGGTGTTCTCTAAGTTTAGGCCTAGGGACTAAATGAAAGGGTCCTTGGTGGGCTAGAGGTGGTGGTCTCTTTCTGTGCCAGCGTGGAGGTTTAGTGCGCTCTAAAACCTGCTTGCGGAATTCTGGCGTGAGCTCATCAAAAGTACGCTGAATAATAATACCTTGGGCCAGAGGTATAGCAATAAGCGAAACGATTACTATCAAAAGCATTGCTAGCACTAAACGAATGACTAAGCGATTCATGTTCCTACCAAGCGGTAGCCAACACCTCGTACAGTTTCTATTAGCTTAGCAGCATTTACTTTAGCAAGTTTCCGTCTAATGTTAGTAAGATGAACATCGACAGCACGTTCATAGGCATCACTTTCAGGCATAGCCACCTCATAAAGCTCACTACGTGGGATAGCTCTATTAGGAGTAAGTGCTAAGTGATGAAGTAAACGGAATTCAGTAGGTGTTAGGCTTATGGGCAGCTCCTTTACTTTAACTTGCATGCTGTAGACATCTATTACCATATCATTTATCCGCAAGATTTCCTGAGCTAGTGAGTTGCCTTTTGAGCGTTTTAATACTGCATTTACACGAGCCATAAGCTTGCGAGCAGTAGCTGGCTTAGTAATATAATCATCTGCCCCAAGACCAAAGCCTAAGAGTTCATCTACTTCTTCTGCTCGAGCTGTAAGCATAATAACTGGCACATCAGATTTAGCACGGATTCGTTTTAAGACCTCAAGTCCATCTAGTTCAGGTAGGCCTATGTCCAAGATAATCAAATCAGGTTTAACAGCATAAAACAGGTCTAGGGCTTGCCTACCATTACTAGCTCTTTCAGTACGGTAGTTTTCATTCCTTAAATAAAGTTCTATAGTTTGTGCTAAAGGTAATTCGTCTTCAACGACTAAAACTAATGACATACTTTTTATAATTGCTCAATTTCCTCTATACTTAGTTCTGTTGCACTAGCTATCAATTCTGCTTCTACCCCCTTTTGCTTTAGATTTTTTGCTATTTCATGGGAGCGTTCCTCACGCCCCTCACTTCTAATGTCTTGTAAAAAAGGACTATTCATCATCAAATAGTCTTCTTTTTCTAGTTATTCTCTTATCATTCTTACTACCTTCTTATCATGCAATAAAACCAGAAATAGCTCCAAGAGGTAGGGTAGACGCCCAGCGAGGTGCTCTTGTGAGTCCTTTTCCAAACGTCCCCCTCCGAACCGTGCTTGCAGCTTTCACAGCACACGGCTCTCCAGTAAGATCTTCAGTTACCAGTAAGTCTAGGCTGTACATCTTCGTTTACAACCCTTCCTTTCAGACTTTCTCCATTATAACTTCCGTTATGTATGGTGACATGGCAATTGTGGCATACTACTAGGGTTTTTCTGTTCATTGCTCTCATTAGTTTGATTGCCACGTCTTTAGCTGGTGTATCCAACTTTCTGACGTGGTGAACTTGGATTCTGTCCGAGCTTCCACATAGCTCACATACATCTGATTCCAGACGTTGGATTAATTGACTTCTGTAACCTCCGTAGTTTGCTATTCTGTTAATCTCGTAATCCTTTATTGGAGCGAACTCTCTTACAAACCTAAGGCTAAAACCACCAAATGAGGCTGTTCTTATCTTTCCATCACCTGTTTTATTTTCTCCAACGTAATATACGAATCCGTTCTTCCCTACCCTCCTCCTCTTTGCTGCCTCTTTAGCCGTAGAGGTCTTATATTTGGCAGCTAGGGTTCTCAGCATAGAGTTACATAGTATCACCTTGAGATGTCCAATTTTTGAGCCTACATCGTATGCGTGCTTATAATATTGGTAGTATCCATGTAGAATGACCTGATATCTTTGCACTATATCGTAGTCACTCATATTGGTCAGCTCTGGCCTATGACAAGGCTTCCCTTTCTTGGTGTACTTTTCTCGGATTCGTTTGAGGTATGAGTCAGGGACTTGGAGAATTATGACTCCATTCCCAGTCCTCTTTCTTCGGTTTTTCTTCACCAGTCTCCTGATGTTATAACCTAAGAATTTAGCTCCATTAGTAACATGTGTAATAAGGGTCTTTTCCTCAGATAGTTGAAGTTTTAGTTCTTTCTCTAAGTATTCGGCCATCTTATTTTTGATATCTATCGCCTCACTTTTTGGACCTATGAAGCCCATGATGAAGTCGTCAGCATACCTCACATATCTTAATCTTCTGTAGCCTTCGTCTTTTGGTTTCCCGCTTGGAAGTTGCATCCTTGCCTTCGAGAGTTCTTTGATTTCCTCAATGTCTCCCTCTTTTCGTGCTTGGTACAACTTATCCGTCAACAATTTGTATCTTGGATCAGGTCGCCTCTTGACTCCTCTATTGTATAGAGCTGCTATAGATTCCTCGACATACTTATCCATTTCGTTCAGGTAGATGTTAGCTAGTAGTGGACTGACTACCCCACCTTGGGGTGTGCCACTAAATGTTGGATGGTAGTGCCATCTTTCCATGTAACCCGCTTTAAGCATCCTTCTTATTAACTCTATGAATCTTCCGTCTGAGATATCCCTTTGCAGTATTTCTATGAGTGTTCCATGGTCGATCTTCTCGAAGCATTTTGAGATATCTCCTTCGATCAACCATATTGTGCCCGTCCATTTATTCTTGATCTCTCTTAGGGCTGTATGACAACCCTTTCTAGGTCTAAACCCGTAGGAGTTCTTGCTGAATTTTGGCTCATAGTAGGTTTCTAAGATAATTCTAAGGACTTCCTGTAGAAGTTTGTCACTCCATGTAGGAACTCCCAATGGTCTCATCTTGTCATTTGTCTTTGGAATCTGGACTCTTCGGCAGGGTGTCCACTTGTACCTTTCGTACTTCAGGAGCTCGATAATATCTTGTATTCTCCTTATTGACATTCCGTCTGCAGTTTCCACTGTAGCCCCTTCTGTCATGGCTCCAGCGTTACTACCAATGTTGGCGTAAGCCTGTTTCCATATTTCCAGTTTATACAGCATCTTATACAGACCATTTACCTTGAGTCCTTTCTTCCCTCGTTCCTGCAGAGCATACATGCGATTAGCTATGGACATCTCGTCCGCCTCTTTTCTGTATGTTCGTATCTTACCTGTTTCCCTTCGCCATGTAGTAGGCTTTCCCTACCTCGGACTACTATGGAAACTCCGTCACCATAGGTCTCTCGTCCCGTAGGTGATCCCGCATTCCTTATAAGGCTGTACTTATTAGCGTGGTTTAGGTTCCTCACTCTCTGTCTTGCTTGCCTCTATTCGACAATGTCCCTTAGATGGTACATCCCCATAGCTCACAAAGCTTAAGTATGGGATCTTATAGGGTAATGCCTTTGATTGTGTTGACACTAGGCTGATAGTTGCCACTGACAGATGATGTTCAACTTTTATAAGTTTAACCGTGCCACACAGGGCTTGCATGGACGTTACATACACAATTTCTGTAACTCCTCGCTTCTCCATCATGCTATTTTCACCTTCACCTTTCGGTTCTTGATTAAGATGGATGCCCTCAAGTCAACGTACCTTTCTTGTCCCTCTTAGAGGGAAATACAGCTTTAAAGTTCTACGGCGCACCTTTGTCTTATCCTTATTATCAGCTTTTCTCTTTATCTTGTCTACTGCCTCTAATGCCTCTTTCTCTGGCTCTTTACGCTTTGCTAGTGCCGATAATGCCCACATGGCTGGACTGTTACTCTTTAGATTGGTAAGGTACTAAGAAATTTTGAACCATGATAAAATGGAATCTATGAAGATACTTCATGAGACGATGACTCTAGATGAACTGAAGCAGATAGCTGCTGCACTGTTTGGGGACTTTGTAAAAGCAGTAGTTGATGTTGAAAAAGGAGCACTGGCAATCGATGCAGAACTCCACTCTGACCTAGAAACTGAGCTTTTACAGGACGGGTCAAAGCAAGAAAATCTATGGGGGATTAATCTGTACCCAGATTTTCCTAAGGATAAATGGATTGAGTTTGATTCGATGATTAACATACGTCCTTCTCAAGGAAATAGGAGTCGAGGTGTAGAAGATTTAGAAATCCGCAAGGTTATCTACGATGTTGTCAAATCAAGGATTAGTAGATGAGTGTGCAGCATCGAGAGATGGCAGCGGGGCGTTGGCAAGAATTATCACTAGTAGAGCAAATGGCAAATATTGGCAGTGAGGTGGAGCGAGCACTGAATTGGAAAAACAAGAATCACCAAGAGTATTCCACTAAAGCGTTTGAGCGAGCGCTCGAGTTGTTTGACCTAACACTAGAAAGTAGTAAAACGAGGTCCCAGCTAAAAGAGATTGCTCGAGCTAGAGAAGCAGTGGTGGATTTCTTTTTTGGTGAGAACTACTTTGAGACATCTGAAGAGTTTCTGCGGAGTTATTTCTTGCAGTTTGCATATGCAGCTAGAAGACATCTATAGGGCTCCCAATCATTCAAGGTAGGAATTCCCAAGTAGAACTTGGGAATTATGGGGTAAGCACATTTTAATAGTATGCAGATTCATAGTTATGGTTCAGACTGACCAGAGTCATTAGGACCTTTAGGGTTTCTAGGGTCTTGCGGACCATTAAACTGTTCAAACTTTTCTTTTCTAGCTGCTAGATTTATAGTGTGTGTTTGGGGGCTAGTATTTAATACCAAATAAGCAGAATCTTTAGCAGCTTCAGCAAAAGCGTTTTTAAACGCTAGCTCACTGTCTTCACCAGCTACAAAACTAAGTTTGCTTAATTCACCTGCTCCCTCTTCGGGATTACCATCATAGAAAATAGCCTCGAGGGTACTACCTTCATTTATGGAATACAGTAGAAAATCCATGCGATTTCCAGGCTTACCGGCACGCTGTTTACTGTAGTCTCCATCTTTAAATTCAGACCCTCTATCACTTTCTGATTCACGCCTTTCAGTAAGGTTAATAGTACGGCTTTGAGCACTTACAGTAATCTCTACAAACTCTGCATCCTTAGCTGTCTCGCGGAATTCTTTCATAGTTTTGCGAGCGCTATCTTCACCTGCTAAAAAAGTTAGGGTATTAACAACACTGGCATCTTCAGCAGGGTCACCATCATAAAAAGCAATTTCAACACTAGTGCCTTCTTTAAGATGGTGGTGTAAAAACATGCCATGGATCTTAGCTCGAGCAGGTCCAAAATGAAATCTGTTCATACTGGGGCCAAATCTATGAAATTCATGCTTTGTAAAAGGACCTTGACCTTTATGTCCAAAAGGACCGCCCTGTGCACCTACCAAACCTATGCCTACAATAGTAATACCCACTACTAAAATTAAGCCTATAGGGACAAACTTATTCATAAAAAATTCCTTTCTGGTAGCTAATTGTCTTTACCTACCGGAAAGCTAATGCTTTCAACAAATAGTCTGCCAAGGGTATGTTTAGATTTCATATAGAAATTGTTTAGATTTTAGAATGGTGATAGGACGGAGGTGGAATATCTGGAATATGTAGATGGTATAGCAGAAGTAAAAACGGTACCGGAGCAGCAGGGAAGCACTTCGATGTGCTACAAGCTTGAAAGAGAGGAGAACAGAGTTCATGTATATGAACGTGATGATAATTTGAATTGGGTTCTGGTGGTGCCCTAGATGTAAGGATGACGTAATGATTGTAACAAGGATAAAATTCAGCATATCCTTACATGTATAGGACTACCAACTCCCTTGAAGCTATCTGATAACTTCTAGTTAGAATAAGTCCTTCCAACTATTAATAATTTACCAGTCTCTACTAGATCATTCAAGCGAAGCCCTTAAATGCACAAAGCATAATGTTCCCACAGCTGGTTTACAAGTTCTAACATTTTATGCTCGCATGTCTTGCATACTGTAAACCGTCTGCGCAAAGGACGCAAAGCGTCTGGATATACATTCCGAAACAGAGTTTCGGAACGAGAGGGTAATTGCCATAATAAATAGGCTCTGTAAGCCTCTAAAACCTATAAGCTATTTTTTATGCTAAACTAACAAACATGCAGGCCGTGAAACCTCTTGATTATATAGGTGCAGAAGACTATCTAGAAGGTGAAAAAACTGCTTCAGTCAAGCATGAATATGTTTATGGACAAGTCTATGCTATGGCTGGGGCAAGCGATTTCCATAACCGCATTACCTTAAATGCAGCATCAATACTCAATGAGGCTAGTTTCAAACGCTCTTGTATTGCTTACATGAGTGACATGAAAGTTAAAGTTGGAAATGCTTTTTACTATCCTGATGTTATGGTGGTGTGTGAACAGGATAGTAGTGATGACTATTACAAGGAAAAGCCTTGCCTAATAATTGAGGTTCTTTCAAGGTCAACAGAAAGGATTGATAAGCACGAAAAGTTACAGGCTTATCTGGCTATGCCTAGCTTGCAAACATATCTTATGGTTGATAGTAGGAAAAAATTTATCAAAGGCTATCATTGTAGCGAAGAAAGTTGGGAAGAGCATACTTATCAAGAACAAGATGAGATTTTTATTGATTGTTTGGGGATTATGCTTAGTGTTGAAGGGGTTTACCGTGGGCTCGAGCTACGTTGAGATATTCCCACAAATAAATTTGCTCTTAGGGGTAGATTTTTGTGAGACAATTCAATAATTATGAAGGTTTTACTATGGATTTGTTTGACCTTTTCACTTTGTTGTGCCCAAGAAGATCAAGAAGCTGACCTTGGTAGCTTAAGTGAAGATAATGTACTTGTCGTAGGCATTAAAGAAGCCGAACCTTTTAGCTTTAAGAACTTTGCAGGTGAGTGGGAAGGCATTAGTGTTGACTTGTGGAAAGGCATTACTAATGAATTGGGGCTTAGCTATACCTTTGAAGAAGCAACTTTAGCAGATATGCTTAGTGGCGTCGCCGAGGGAAAATTTGATGCTGCTATAGGGGCACTTACTATTACTGCTAAACGAGAGGAGTCACTAGATTTCACTCACCCTTTTTATACCACTGGCTTGAGCATAGCTGTGCGTGATGAAGGTGTAGGAATATTGCAAGTACTAAGATCTTTTTTTAGTTTTGAATTTATTCTAGCAATAGGTGTGCTGGCACTGTGCCTTTTCATAGCTGGTTTTTTAGTATGGCTTTTTGAAAGACATGAAAATGAAGAGTTTAAAGGTTTACAAGGGGTTGGCTCGAGCTTCTGGTGGTCAGCAGTAACTATGACTACAGTAGGTTACGGCGATAAAACACCACGAACTTTTGGTGGTAGAACCATTGCCCTTATTTGGATGTTTACCTCTCTGATTATTGTTTCAGGGATTATTGCTATGATTGCTTCTGTATTTGCTGTAGAGAGTTTACAAACTAAAATAAACGACTCTGGAGATTTGCCTAATATAAAGGTGGCTACGGTTTTGGGCTCGAGTAGTGAAGAATATCTACTTCAAAAACAAATTTCCCACAACCCTTACGAAAATTTACCAGCTGCTTTAACTGCTCTTGATAAAGATGAAGTGGATGCTGTTGTTTATGACCAGCCGCTCTTAAAGTTCCTAATTCATAGCAATAGTCAATTTAGTAATTTGACAGTTTTACCGCAAGCTTTTGATTTTCAACAATATGCTCTGGCCCTAAAAGCAGATAGTGATCTACGTGAGCCAATTAATCGCCCTCTAATAGAAATGATAGGCAGTGAAGCTTGGGAAGATTTGCTGGTTGATTATTTAGGAGACTGACTAGATATGGAAGGCTTACTAATAGCCCAAGAGCTAACTAAACTGGCACCTCTATTACCTTCAGAGAGGCTAGGGTGGCGCTTTCCCGACCCGTATACCTTTGTTTTACCTCTCAAAGAAAGAGCTCTCTGGCTTTACAATCGCCCACCTAATGCTCGAGTAGCCTACCAAAAAAACTTCCCTAGTATAGAAAGAGCACATAGTGGTTTTCAGGATTTGCTAGTTTCCAAGGCTTCAGGTCACTTAGAAACAGTAGAACAAGTAAAACTCGATAGGGTTATTAAGCTTTATTTTGCTGCTCAGGAAGGTTTTGTAAAAACAGAACCTGTGATCCTGATAGCTGAACTTACTGGGCGTAATTGCAATTTAATTCTAACTGTTACAGATGGAACAATTCTTGGTGCTGCAAGGGCCATAAGCTCTGAGATAAATCGTCATAGGCAAGTACATTCAGGGCTTACTTACACTCCACCACCACCTTACAAAAAGCTGGACCCTAGAACTGCCACTGATACAGACTTGCGTCAAACACTTATTGGTCAGGAACCTAGGCATATACGCAAGTTAATTGATGGGATTGGTCCCAATCTGACACTTACTTTAGTAACTAAACTGAACTTAACTAGTAAGCACAAACTCAAGGAAGATGACCTTGATAAGCTTATCCCAGTTTTAAGAGAGTTAAGTAAACATCCTAAGGAAATGATGGGGCAAGTTCTGGGCTTGCAAGACATTAAAACCTTGCGAGAACAAGAGGCTAAAAACGTCAGGCTAAATAACCTCAAAAAAGCACTTATTAAGAAGCGCACCCTATTGCGAAAGCGTCTTAAAGATATAGAGCGCAGTCACCAGGCTGCAAAAGAAGTTGATAGTTTGCGCAATCAAGCAACTTTGCTCCTAGCACATCAAAAACAAGTACCAGATAAGATTAGCTCTATCCAGCTCAAGGATTTTACAGGAGAGCTAATTACTTTGAAACTTAACCCAAAACTTAGTGCGGTAGAAAACGCTGAGGCAATCTATAGTCGTGCTCGAAAGCTCGAGCAACGCAAGCAACAGGCTGAAACGAGAGAGGACAATCTTCTTACAGAACTTGCTGAGGTTGAATCAATCATTGCCTCACTGGATGAACTTGGTTTTAGAGATATTGAAAAGCTTAGTAAAATCTATACTGACAAACCCAAAGAACAATTTCGTGCTGAGCCTTTTATGCGCTACCAGAGCCCACAAGGCTACACCATTTTGGTAGGGCGTAATTCAAAAGGAAATGACTACATAACTTTTAGGCTGGCCAAAAGTCAAGATGTTTGGTTGCACATTCAAGGTTATACAGGCTCACACACTATTATCCAAGCAGAAAAAAAGGAAGTGCCTTTTGAAACTATCCTTTTTGCTGCACAACTAGCAGCAGCCTACTCAAAAGCCAGCAGCTCTGACAATGTTCCTGTAGACTATACTCTTAAGAAAAATGTTTGGAAAGTTAAAGGCATGCCCTTAGGGGCTGTACACTTTTCGCAACAAAAGACAGTATATGTTACTCCTAGCCGCTATCTAAAGTCTAAGGCTTAAGATCTATAGGGTATTGAACCTAACTGGATTACGTTTAGTGCTGAGTTGAAAGGTACTTATGAATAACACATCAGTTTCCAATCAGAGTGTTAGGGAGGTCGCTACACTAGGGGGAGGATGTTTCTGGTGCTTAGAAGCTGTTTACGATATCATGCAAGGTATTGAAAAAGTGGAATCTGGCTATACTGGCGGCATGGTAGTAAATCCAAGTTATGAGCAAGTTTGCCAAGGTACTACGGGACATGCTGAAGTTGTGCAAGTCACTTATGATCCTAATAGAGTAAGCTATAAGGATATTCTAACAGTCTTTTTTAGTACTCATGATCCCACTACTTTAAATCGTCAGGGCAACGATGTAGGTACTCAATACCGCTCTGCTATTTTTTATCATGATGAGGTGCAAAAACAGGCAGCCGAGAATATTATTGAGGAGCTTGAAAGGCAAAATATATGGGATCAGCCAATCGTTACTGAGATAGCACCCCTAGCTAAATTTTACCCAGCGGAAGCTTACCATCAAGACTACTTCAAGCAAAACCCTAGCCAAGCCTATTGTCAGTTCGTGGTGGCTCCTAAGGTTACTAAATTTCGTCAACAGTTTGCTAGTAAGTTAAAGTCTTAACCAAGCTTGCATGCATTTAACTACCTTTATTAAGTCATTTCAAGAATTCCACTTTCTTGCTTATATTTCAATGTCTTTGGTAACCAAAACGCAAAGGTACTCCCTTGCCCCTTTTTACTTTCTACCCACACCTTACCACCATGCAATTCAATAAGACGCTTGCTAAGTGATAAACCTAAACCCGCACCTTCATAAACGCGGTTAATGGCATTATCTAACTGTGCAAAGGGTTGAAAAAGTTGAGGAATGTCTTGCTCAGCAATACCAATGCCCGTATCTACTACCTCTACTTGCACACCATCATTGACATCTCTAGCAATCACCTTAACCAAACCACCCTGTGGTGTGAATTTAACAGCATTTGAAAGATAGTTATAAAGTACTTGTTTTATTCTTACGGGATCAACAAAAAGCATATTATTAGCATTATTACTACTTTCTAAGGCAATGCCTTTGACGTCAGCTTGAGCACGAATTATCACCAGCGCGCTTTCTAAAAGGCCATCTACCTTAACACTTTGCATATGTAAAGTAACCTTGTCAGCTTCTAACTTAGAAAGATCAAAGATGCGCTTTATAAGCTCCATAAGTTGCATGCCTGAGTCATATATGTCATGAGCATATTGCTTTTGGTCTTCATTTAAAGGACCAAAGTCTTGATTTAAGAGAACTTCTGTATAACCTGTAATAGCAGTTAAAGGTGTACGAAGTTCATGAGACATATTAGCTAAAAAAGCACTCTTTAACTTGTTGGCACGGGCAAGCTCAGTGTTTTGTTGCTCGAGCTTTTGCTGATATGCAATAAGCTTAGCCTCATCATCCTTACGTTTAGTAATGTCTCTTATTGAAACAATATGTATAGCACTATCCTCATAAGGTAAATGGTAAGCCACTCCCTCTACAGGGAAAACAGTACCATTAGTTTTTTTAGCAAAGGCCTCAAAAACCTCATTATTACTTTCCTGCAACTTTGTTTTAACTATCTGAGTAAATTTATGATCAAAAAAGCCTAGCAAACTCCTGCCAATAATGTTATCTACTTCAACATCAAATAACTTACCAAAACTATCATTGGCATCTAATATTTTATTTTGATCATGGATAGCAATTCCCTCAAAACTAGCATTTGCCAAACGACGAAAGCGGTCTTGGCTTTGAGTGATGTTTGCTAGCATAACTTCTAGACGTGTACTTTGTTTAATTAAACTAATACGTAAACTAACTAAATTCTTAAATAGATTATAGCGTAAATGATACATTACTACAGCAATTACTGAGGCAAAGAATAAAGCTAGACCAAAGTCGAACAAACTGCTATTATCATCAATAGCAAAGACAACTATTAAAACCCACCCAGACCAAGACAAGGTGATTAGTATTAACACCCAAAAAACAGAAAGTAGCAAACTTCCTAAAATCACTACTACTATTAAAACGTTTGTGCTTTGAGTAATGTCTTTTAATAGCCACAGGTGAAAGAAGCTATTAGTAAGGGCAATACTCACTACTAAAGCTAAACTAGCTTGCAAGTAATTGAAAAGTACAGACTTAAGTTTAAGCAGTAGGTATACACAGAACAAAATAATGCTCGAGGCCAATGCTACTAAAGCAGCACTAAGCTTACCCTCAGCACTTGAGAAAAACATATCTGAGAGTGCTAAAAGCAAGTAAAATATACTAAAGATTAAAGTAACTAAACAAGCTGAGGGCAGTGCTTGTTCATTAATAGCTTTATTGAGATCTTCAGTTTCTAAACTGCTTTGGGGTAAATCTGCAGTAGTTGGGCTCATTATCTTACTAGTGTAACAAAGGCTACCGTATGGGTAGGGGTGTAAAAGTTTTGCTAGGTAACACTAATCTGCTTCCACTGCCCTGCACGAAAGCGCAGTAGATAAACAACTCCTAAACTACTAAGGTAAATTAGTGCCCCTATCCAAGCACCACGAACTCCTCCTTGTAATGGAAAGGCAAAAACCCATGCTAAGGGCAAGAAAACACACCAGCCAAAAACTATTTTTGTCCACATTGTAAAAGTGGTATCACCTGCACCATTAAGTGCCCCGCCTAATACAATAGCTAGTGCATCAAAGATTTGATATAGTGCTACCAAACGTAAGACAGCAACACCAGTAGCTATTACAAAAGTCTCATCACTAAAAATACTCATCAAGGCTTTAGGAGCAATTAAATAACTTAGTCCAATAATGCCCATAACAAGCATGGCCAGGTAGGTGGCACGATACCCTACCTTTTCAGCAAGCTCCGGTTCCTTTGCTCCTAAATGTTGAGCTACTAAGCTCGAGCCTGCCATAGCAATAGCAATACCCATTGTAAAAGACAAACTCATGTACTGCAAAGCAATTTGATTGGCAGCTAAGGTATCAGTACTTATACGTCCTATAAGGGCAAAGAAAGTGCTAAATGAAGAAACCTCTATAAAATCTCCTAGTCCCATAGGCAAACCAATTTTGGCAACTTGTCTTAACTCTTTCCAAGAAGCTATATGAAAATGACCCGTAGCATAGCGAGTTCTATGAACAGGACGCCAGAGTATAATAGCGCTCATAAGAGCATTACAAGCATTAGCAACTACCGAGGCATAAGCCGCTCCTGCAACGCCAAGCATAGGAAACCCCCAATTGCCCAGTACCAAGAGCCAGTCAAGCCAAACATTTATAAGTACTGTTGCCCATGCTAGCCACATGGGCGTCTTTGAATCTCCACGTCCCACCAAAAAACCCCAGACTGCAGCACTAAACATCACCAAGGGCACTTCAAAACAGCGAATACGTAGATAGGTTGTTCCAAGTTGCTTAACTAAATCGTTATCTTGCGGAGCAGCAAAGCTAAAAATTAACTGGAATAGAGTGGGTAAAAATAATACAGACAATGACAATAGCGCTACTAGTGACAAGACATTGGACATTACTGGCCCTATTTGTTTATAATCTTTCGCACCGTAAACCCTACCTACAAACACTACACTACTACTAGCAGTGCTACGAAAGAGTAGCATAACAGCAAAGTAAATAACACTAGCAAGACCCACAGCAGCAAGTGCGGGGGTGCTGATTTTAGAAACAAAAAAGGTATCGGCAACACCTAAAAGAACAAATGATAAGTTTTGCAAGATGAGTGGTACTGCTAAAACTGTAACCTCACGCATAATGCTAGCGTGTGGAAACAGCCTACCCCTAATCCTCATTACTTATGTTTGGCACGTTGGGCACAATCCGTAAAAAGTCAGAGCATGATTAGTAACAGCAAAACCACCGGGTAGTGGGTTGTCAGTTAGGTGTGTAATAGGACAGTTTACTTCAAGGTCATACACTGTTTCACAAACCTCACAGCAAAAATGATGGTGATGATCATTGCGCACAAGTTCAAAGCGAGCACTCTCACCCGGAATATGTACAGCCACAATTTTGCCCTCTTGCTCGAGCAACTTAAGAGTACGATAGACTGTGGCAAGGCCAAGGTTAGGCTGTGTTTTTTGAGAGTGCTCGAGCACCTCTTGAGGAGTCAGTGGTCCTGTTGCCATTGAGAGGCTTTCAAAAATGGCTCTACGTTGTATTGTTCGTCGTTTCATCACTAGTTTTGCTCTAACTCAATATATAATAATATATCTCAAATCATATCAGCAATTATTAAGCATTACTGTAATTATATAGGTGCTATGATGTCCAAAATGAATTGGCAAGAAGCGTGCAGTCACAATTACTTCAGACATTCGCTTTTAGCAAATGTTCTAAGCAATGTTGATAATTATTTCCTCGAGCAAAATCCTTAGCAAGATCAGCAATCGTCACATCTTCTAGAGCTGCTAACACAGCATTACGCACCTTTTCCCAAAGAGCCCCTCTAGCATGACAGCGACTTTCTTCTAAGCAACTTTCATGCCAGTTTAAACTAACGCAAGAAAGAGGAGCAACAGGCCCATCTATTATCCGCATAACTTCTTTAAGGTTGATCTCCTCAGCAGGTTTGGCCAAGGCATACCCTCCACCTGCACCTTTCTTAGATAACACTATGTTTTTGTGTGACAAGGTTGCCAAAATACGTACCAAATAAGGACGTGCCACATTAGTGGCTCCACTAATATCCTCACTACTAACCCATTTCCCTAAAGGTTGTACTCCTAGGTATCCTAAGGCTTGAAAAGTGTAAATGTCTGTGGTGGAAAGCCTCATGCTGGTTAAGTATAGTCCTCCAGGAAAATCTTGGGCTCACCCAAACCTCGGAGGTTTTGAAAACCTCCAAGGTTTCTGGGAAAAAGCTTATATGGACAACTACATGCTTCTAAACTTGGATACTTGTGAGTCTTTGTTGAAATCGGCGGTAGTAGCTAGAATCCAGTAGCTAGTAGTTAGTAAGGATTAATTATTCTGACTACTGACTTCTGGCTACTTATAGGCACTGATTACTCCAGAAGTCTCTATCTAAAACCTACACTTCTTCTTGCAAATACTGTGCTACGGATATGGTGCTGCCTATAAAACCAACAATAAGGGCAAGACAAAGGAGTAGCAAGCCAACTTGAGTTAGTACTTTGGGATCACGTAAGAAAGGAATAAAGGGAATGTATTCAGCAACACGCACTACACTAAAGTGGTAGCTGACAAATATTAAAATGATACTTATTACAGCACTTATAAAACCTAAAAATAAACCCTCTATTAAAAAAGGAGCTCTAATAAAAGAGCGTGTTGCTCCAACTAGACGCATAACCTCAATTTCATCTTTACGGGTGTTGATCGCTACACGAATAGTATTGACCATAGCAAATAGTGCTGCTGTTAATAGTACAAGAATTATAACCCACCCTATCCAACGAAAGGCGTCACGAATAGCTAGAAAAGTGGCAGCTGCTTCAGAACCATCTTCAACACTAGCAACATCAGGTAATTGCCGCAAGCGTGAGGCCACAATAGCAGTGTCTACTGGGTCATGAAGACGCATTTCAATAGTGGGTGGTAAAGGATTAGTTACTAAATTCGCCACTTGCTCTAGATAGCTCAAATCACCCATAAGTGCATTTAGAGCAGCATCTGGCAAAATAAGCTTACTGTAAGCAACTTCTGGCCAAGAGTTAATCTGGGCTAGCGTGTCATGAGAATTAGCTTCAGGGGTAAGGTAGGCAGCAAGCTCGAGCTCACTCTTAAGCTCTCCTAAAAGAAGGTTTAAGTTCAAGCCCAAAAGGCTAAAACCTGCTAGTATGGTTAGAGATAAAATCATGGTGGTTACAGTAGACATACTAGCGATCCAATTGTAGCGAACAGCACGGAAGGCTTGTTTAATAGTATACACTTTAGCTCTCTTGTATTATGTTTTTAGTATTTACAAAAAGCACCAACATAAGATAATAGTTTACAAAATTATTATGATAATGCTGCAATGACAGCATTAGCTAACTCTTCTGTAGTAGCCTTCCCTCCTAAATCTGGGGTTAGAGGTCCCTCCTGTAAGACAGTATTAATAGCTTCATCTAAACGCTTTGCAATATCAACTTCACCTAAATGCTCAAGCATCATAACCGCTGTTAAAATAGTTGCAGTAGGATTAGCAATCCCTTGACCTGCTATATCTGGAGCGCTGCCATGCACAGGTTCAAAAATAGCATATTTAGTGCCAATATTAGCACTTGGTGCTAAACCCAAACCACCCACTAACCCTGCCATTAAATCACTTAAAATGTCACCAAAAAGATTAGTGGTTACTAAAACATCAAAACTCTCAGGTGAGCGCACTAGCTTCATAGCAGCCGCATCTACAATAATATCAGTGGTAGCTATACTGTCATATTCTTTAGCTACTTCAAGTGCTGTTTCTAAGAATAACCCTGAAGTAAGTGGTAAAACATTGGCTTTGTGTACTATAGCAAGTTTTTTGTGGCGTTTTTTAGCTTGCTCAAAGGCTACCTTAGCGATTCGCTCACTAGCAGGGCGAGTAATTACTGAGTCAGCAATAGCTACATCACCGTAGCTACGTTCATTGGCTACATAAAGACCCTCAGTATTCTCACGTACCATCAGTAAATCCACCTTTGTAAAAGAACCTTTGACAGGGCGTGTTTTGGCAGGGCGTATGTTGGCAAAAAGATCAAGCTCACGTCTCAAGAAGCGAATGGCTCCAAAATGCCCTTTTACATGTCTTTTGGGGCTAGTAAAGGCTCCTGCTAAAGTAGCATCTGCTGCTTTTATTGCTGTTATGGTTTCCTCAGGAACACTCGTACCAACCTTTTGAAAAGTTTCCCAACCTGCTTCTGCTTGTGTAAAGGTAAAACTTAAGCTTGTGGCCTCGAGCACTTTTCGTGCTGCAGGAATTACCTCTAAACCTATGCCGTCTCCGGGAATTAAACAAATATGGTACATTTATTGTCCTTTCTTGATTTTGCTTAAGCACTCAATAACCTTAAAGGTAAAACACAATGCAAAGATAAGTTATGTTATTATGCTTTTTCATATGATTAGTGACATTAAGCTCACTAAAATGGATTCATGTCCATAGGAGGACAAGTTTGTGACATTTAAAGTTGGTGACATCATTGTCTATCCGTCACAAGGCGGGGGGCACATTGATGAGATAACAACACGCGAGGTGTTAGGTAAAACCCACGAGTACCTTAAGCTTAGCTTTATTCGTGGTGATTTAGATGTTTTGGTTCCTTTAGGCAAAAGCGATGAAGTTAATCTGCGTCATGCTATAAAGAAAGATGATGTTGAAAAACTTTTTGAGACTATGCTTTCCCCTAAAATGGAGTTACCCCTTCAGTGGCCACCACGCCACCGTTTTGAGCTAGAGGTCCTAGCTCGAGGGGAAGCTTTTGAGCTTGCAAATTTATTAGGCATACTCACTCGTCGCGACTTTGAAAAGGGTTTAGCAGACACTGAGCGGGAAATTATGGAGCGTTCTAAAGACATGTTAGCTAGTGAGATTGCTGTAGTACAGGGTATAGCACTTAAAGTGGCTCTGGCAAATATTAAGAAAAAGTTTGAAGGTTTACTAGGGCAATAATATCGCACAATCAAACACTACACTATAACTCTAGTCGTCACGGTAATAGCTAAATCGAGACGTTAAATGCTCATAACATAATGTTGTTTACTCCACGGTGCTGAAATAACATTCTTGTGTGAAGTGAGAACTTTTGAGTACAGTTGCTTAAGTACAAAAAAGATAGCAGCTTAAATGATCCACCATCTTCCTCAGAATTCTTTTAATGCTAAAACTCAAATTGCCTTGGGCAACACCGAGTTTAAGTTTTATAGCTTAAATAAGCTCCAAGAAAATGGTTTTAGCAACATCAATAAAATGCCCTTTTCTATTAAGGTGCTCTTAGAGTCAATGTTGCGTAATGAGAATGGCTATAATATTACTGCTGAGGACGTAAAGGCTTTAGCAGCTTATAATCCTAAAACCCCAAAAGCACAGGAAATTCCTTTTAAACCTGCTCGAGTGATTTTACAAGACTTTACAGGTGTACCAGCAGTAGTTGATTTAGCAGCACTGCGTAGTGCTATGCACCGTTTAGGTGGTGACCCTAAACTTATAAATCCGCAAATACCTGTTGATTTAGTAATTGATCATAGTGTACAAGTAGATGAATATGATAGCCCTTTAGCTCTAGCCAATAATGCAGCTATAGAATTTGAACGCAACCATGAACGCTATGAATTTTTGCGCTGGGGACAGCAAGCCTTTGACAACTTTAGTGTAGTACCGCCAGCCAGCGGTATTGTTCATCAAGTAAACTTAGAATATTTAGCAAAAGGGGTACAAGTTAATAAAGCAGGAGAGATTTATCCTGATTCACTGGTAGGCACAGATAGTCACACTACTATGATTAATGGTTTAGGCGTGGTTGGTTGGGGAGTAGGTGGCATAGAAGCCGAAGCTGTAATGCTAGGACAACCCATTTACATGCTAACTCCCGAGGTAGTGGGCTTTAAGCTTACAGGTAAATTATTAGAAGGAGTAACTGCTACAGACCTTACTTTACGAGTCACACAAATGCTGCGCCAGAAGGGTGTGGTAGGTAAATTTGTAGAGTTTTATGGTGCAGGACTTTCTAGCATGACCTTGCCTGACCGAGCTACCATTGCCAATATGGCTCCTGAGTATGGTGCTACCATGGGATTTTTTCCTGTTGACGCTGAAACTTTACGCTATTTAGAGCAAACAGGTCGTTTGCCTGATGAAGTCGCTGCCGTTGAGAGTTATTGTAAGGTCCAAGGCCTATTTAGAACAGATGACGTTCCTGACCCTGAATTTACTGATACTTTGGAGCTTGATTTAAGTACAGTAGAGCCTTCATTAGCAGGGCCAAAGCGTCCACAAGATCGTATTAATTTGCGGGATATGAAAACTCAGTGGCATGAAGATTTGCAAAAACCATTAGAGCAGCGTGGCTTTGCCTTAAGTGATCAGCAGCTTGCCAATAGTATAAGCAGTAATATAGAAAGGCATGGACAGGAACACAGCTTTACCCTTAAACACGGTGATGTTGTCCTAGCAGCCATTACTAGTTGCACCAATACCAGCAATCCTAGTGTACTTATAGCTGCTGGTATTGTAGCTAAGAAAGCTGTAGAAAAAGGCTTAAAGCAAAAATCTTATGTAAAAACTAGCCTTGCTCCGGGCTCTAAGGTAGTCACTGAGTATCTTACCGATACAGGGTTATTGCCTTACCTAGAAAAAGTGGGTTTTGGAGTGGTTGGTTATGGATGTACTACTTGTATAGGCAATTCTGGCCCCTTACCTGAAAGTGTAGCAAAAGCTATTGTTGAGGGTGACATTATTGCAGCTAGCGTGTCTTCTGGTAATCGTAACTTTGAAGGCCGTATAAATCCACATACTAAAGCTAATTACCTAGCCTCGCCACCTCTGGTAGTGGCTTATGCTTTAGCAGGTACTGTAGACATTAACTTTGAAACTGAACCTTTAGGGAAAGGTAGTGACGGCCAAGATATTTTCTTGCGTGACATTTGGCCCAGCTATGAAGACATAGCTGAACATTTGAGTTCAGCTATGAAACCAGAGGTATTTAGAAAAATCTATGAAGGTATAGAAAAATCTAATGAGGTTTGGAATGCTATTCCAGTAAAAGGTGGAGAATTATTTGATTGGGATGAGGATTCTACTTACATTCAAGAGCCCCCTTTCTTTATGGATATGAGTGCAGAACCTGTGCCAATTGGGTCTGTTGAGGGGGCTCGAGTACTAGTAAAAGTAGGAGACTCAATAACCACAGATCATATTTCCCCTGCTGGTAATATTGCAATTAATAGTCCTGCTGGCAAGTATTTACAAGAAAATAAGGTCACACCAGCTAACTTCAATTCTTATGGCAGCAGGCGAGGCAATGACCGTGTGATGACAAGGGGTACTTTTGCTAATATAAGACTGCGCAACCAATTAGCTCCTGGTACAGAAGGTGGTTGGACAACTTATTTGCCTACGGGTGAACAGATGAGCATTTACGAGGCTTCGCTGAAATATAAAGAGACAAACACGCCTACAATAGTGCTAGCAGGCAAAGATTACGGTATGGGCAGCAGTCGTGATTGGGCTGCTAAAGGAACTTTCCTTTTGGGCGCTAAAGCTGCAATAGCTGAATCCTTTGAGCGTATTCATCGCTCTAACTTGGTGGGTATGGGTGTGTTGCCGTTGCAGTTTAAAGCAGGGGAAAATGCCGCGAGTCTTGGTTTAACAGGTAAAGAGTACTTTACTATTCATGTAAGTGATGACCTTAAACCACTTCAAGATATTATTGTAGATGTAATTAAAGAAGATGGTAGTTCTACACAGCTAACAGTAAAGTGTCGTATCGATACTCCCGTTGAGATTGATTACTATCGTAATGGGGGTATTCTTCATACTGTATTGCGTAACATTTGGCAGGGTGAAAAGGCTACTGTCTGAACTGTGGTTCATCTGAGTTTTAGACTTCTCTGATTTTTCTCTGTGTAGCAAGAGTTGTGTTTTCTACACTACTAAAAAAGCTTGCTGGTACATCAAAGTTTACCCAACACCACCCTTTAAAAGCTTTTTCAAACACTCTCTTCAAATTTGCAGAAGAAGGTTTTAAGCAGCCAAAGCCGAAGGAAAAGCTAAATTAGCACCATCTTCTATAGCTGCTTGAAAAAATGCTAGTAAGTATAGTTCAAGTTCATGTAAAGCTGCCTCAGGAGTTTCACCATCTGCTGCTACACTTAATTCTCCAATTTCAGCTGCCCAATAAACACCATCAGCATTTCCCTCACGATCAACAACTCTCCTGTAGGGAAGATTTAAATATTCATTCACCTCAGTCATAAATTATAGCAAAAAAAGCCCCCTCTTGGTGAAAAAATGGGGACTTTTATAGGTTATGTGCTTAATTTAAGACCTCTTGCACTTCTTCTACCTCAAAGCTAAAACCTTGTGCTGCTGGCTCAACCCTTACCAAATCACCGTCTTGAATATCACCAGCTATAATCTTGCGTGATAAGGGCGTTTCGATAAGTTGCTGAATGGCACGCTTTAAAGGTCTCGCACCAAAGACAGGATCGTAGCCCACTCGAGCCAAATGTTCCATAGCACCTCTTGAAAATTCTAGGACAATGTGCCTATCTGTTAAACGCTTGCGTACAAGATCTAATTGAATGTTAGCAATTGCTTGTACTTGGTTTTGCTCGAGTGCATGGAAAACAATAGTATCATCCACACGGTTTAAAAACTCAGGGCGGAAGTGTTTTTGCAGTTCATGAAAGACTGTATTTTTGATGCTCTCATAACTAGCACCACCACGGCTAGCCTCTAAAATTTGTGGGCTGCCAATATTACTAGTCATAATTACTACAGTATTGCGAAAGCCAACTGTGCGCCCTTGCGAATCGGTCAAACGCCCATCATCTAAAAGTTGCAAAAGTGTATTGAAAACATCAGGGTGGGCTTTCTCAATTTCATCAAAGAGTAAGACGCTATAGGGCCTTCTTCTAACAGCTTCAGTAAGTTGGCCACCTTCTTCATAGCCAATATAGCCCGGAGGAGCACCAATAAGCCTAGCTACAGTGTGCTTTTCCATATATTCACTCATATCTAAGCGAATCATGTTCTCTTCACTGTCAAATAGCTCAGTTGCTAGTGCCTTAGCAGTTTCAGTTTTACCTACTCCAGTAGGACCTAAGAATATAAAAGAACCTATGGGTTTGTCAGGATCAGCTAAACCAGCACGGGAACGGCGAATGGCATCACTTACAGCTCCTATAGCTTCATCTTGACCAATTACACGTTTATGTAACTCTTCCTCTAAGCGCAAGAGTTTTTCTCGTTCGCCTTCTATAAGCTTAGCAATAGGAATATTTGTCCAGCGACTAACTACCTCGGCGACTTCGTTTTCACCTACTTCTAGGCGTACATACTTGGCATTTTCAAGCTTTTCAGTATTTTCTTTGAGTTGTTGCTCTAATTTAGGCAATGTACCATAGCGCAACTCAGCAGCTTTGTTTAAATCATAGTCTCGCTCAGAAGCCTCAACTTGTGTGCGTACACTATCAAGTTGCTCTTGAACTTGACGCACACCTTCTAAAAGCTTGCGCTCACTCTCCCAATCAGACTGAGCTGTGTTTATACCATCTTCTACTAACCTAAGTTCTTCCTCTATCCGCAAAAGCCTATTGGCAGAATCAGTATCACTCTCACGTTTTAAGGCTTCTTGCTCTATTTCTAATTGCAACTTGCGACGGCGTAAAGCATCTATTTCTTCAGGCAAGGAATCAAGCTGTACACGAATACGACTAGCTGATTCATCAATTAAATCAATGGCCTTATCCGGCAATTGCCTATCAGCAATGTAGCGATGCGATAGGGTAGCAGCAGTAATAATGGCTGGATCAGAAATGCGTACTCCGTGGTGAACTTCATACTTTTCTTTGATACCACGCAAAATAGAGATACTTTCTTCCACAGAGGGTTCATCAACCACTATAGGCTGAAAGCGTCTTTCTAGTGCAGCATCTTTTTCAATAGCTCGGTACTCATTCAAAGTAGTAGCACCAACCATTCTAAGCTCACCCCTTGCTAAAGGAGGTTTAAGCATGTTGCCTGCATCCACAGCACCTTCGGCTTTACCTGCTCCTACAATGGTGTGGAGTTCGTCTATAAAAAGAATGATTTCACCTTTAGACTGTACAGTTTCATTGATTACAGCCTTTAGGCGTTCCTCAAATTCACCACGATATTTAGCACCTGCTAAGAGCGAACCCATATCTAACTGGACTACACGTTTACCCTGCAAACCCTCAGGAATGTCTTTATTGATTATGCGCTGGGCCAGGCCTTCAACAATAGCGGTCTTACCTACTCCTGGCTCACCTATTAATACAGGGTTGTTCTTAGTACGTCTAAGTAATATTTGAATAGCCCGGCGAATTTCCTCATCACGACCTATAACTGGATCAAGTTTGCCCTCTAAGGCTTGTTTTGTTAAATCTATTCCATAGCGTTCTAAAGCTTCAAAAGTATTTTCTGCAGTTTTTGAATCCACTTGCTTACCTCCTCTCATCTCTTGGGCAACTTCCTTTAATTTTTTAGCATCAGGCAAACTATTTATGCCTTCACCGCCACTTTCTCTTAATGCCACTAACAAAGTGTCTACTGCTATAAAATTATCATTCCAGTCCTTAGCAATAGCCTCTCCCCTATCAAAAGTACGACCCAACTCTCCTGACATGTACTGTTCACCACCACCATCAACCTGAGGTAGTTTAGTTAGTACTTTTTCAAGTGTTGTTTGGATACTTTGTAAGTTGCCTCCAGCTCTTTCTACTACTCGAGCAGAAACAGAGCCAGCATCTGCAACTAAAGCAGTAGCTAAATGTGCTGGCACAATTGTTTGATGTTGCCTAGTGCGCGCTATTTGCTGGGCACTAGCAATTATTTGTAAAGCTGATTCTGTAAATCTTTCTGCGTTCATATAAGCATTATAAAAATTGAGTCTAGTGTTGTCAAATTTTCTGCTAAGCCCGCACATTTAAATTTTTAAGCAGCTATAAAACTACTTTTAGGCAATAATTACTCAGAAGTGGGCACAAAAACTTTTACACTATAAATACTTCTCAGCTGCTTTTCTAGTGGGAAGCACTATATTTATTTCTGTCATCTTTAAGTAATTGTACTTCCCTTAAAATGAACGTTACATTGGAAGATAAGCTTAAAAGCTTATCTATAAAAAATTATAGAAGGAAAATGCCACATTAAGGAAACAATATAAGAGTGACACACATAGCACTTGTTGAAGATAGCCCTGTACTGATCAGATTCTTAAATGACCTACTAGTAAAAAGAAGCTATAGGGTTTCAACTTATACATCAAGCCAGCAAGCGTTTGCTGAAATGAAAAAGCACCAACCAGATTTGGCAATTATAGATCTAGATTTCCCAGATATGTCTAGTCTAGATTTAGTTAAAAAGGTACGCTCAGATTTAAACTTGCAGGAAGTACAAGTTCTAGTACTAACTGCTCAGAATGATCTTGACACTCGCCTTAAGGGCCTTGAAAATGCTGATGACTTTTTAGGTAAACCCTTTGATGTTAATGAATTACTTGCACGCATAACAGCATTACTAAGGCGTCGTGACTCTCATACCATAAGGGGTCGCCTCGAGCTGGTAGGTGGCTGCGCTATAGCTTTACAAATGATGCTGGTTTCTCATAAACAAGGGGCTCTTTTTCTTGATGACGGGGCTGCTCTTTATCTTCAAAATGGGCAAATAGTTCATGTGGTTCATCCTAAAGAAACTAAAGAAAAAGCTGTAAGGCAAATTTTAAGACGCAAAAGAGGCAACTTCCGCTTTCGTCCAGATGTTCCACCTTCTAAAGAAAGCCTCAATATTTCACCTGTGAGTTTTATGCTCGAGCTAGCCAAAGATGTAGACGAAGAGGCTGAAGAGCGCCGTCAAAATAACACACCCCATACACAAGAAGAAGCTAAAAAGCAACTTGTAACCTTACCAAATTTGGCAGTAGCTCAAACTTACATGAACACTTTGCAGTTACAGGGACTTCAAAATTTTACAGCAACAGAAAAATATCTTAACAGTTATGAGGCAACATGCGTTGTCTTTGAGAGTAACTCTATGATGATAATAGCCCTTAATAGCACCCTTTCTATGCTCCCTAAGGATTTGCTCGAGCAGGTTAAAATCAAAGCTAATCAGAACAGCATTGAAATTAATCAAAATAGTGTTGATGTCAAAGAAGGTCAAGGTAGTTCAGGCATCATTAAAGAAAGTAAACCATCTTCTGATTTACAACTAGATTTTTTTGGTAAATTAGTTCAAGTTAACAACCAGCAAAATCAAAATGAAGAAGATATAGAAAATTTACTCTGTATTGATTAACACTCTAACTATTTTGTGTTAACTTAGTGCAAGATTTTATAGCTAAAAGCTCAAAGGCT
This sequence comes from Trueperaceae bacterium, assembly GCA_965224855.1. Lineage (GTDB taxonomy): Bacteria > Deinococcota > Deinococci > Deinococcales > Trueperaceae > CBDCVN01. The sequence goes on from CBDDAI010000002.1 coordinate 981,100, forward strand.
TTTAGCAAAAGGAGAGTCTTTATGAAGAAAATCTTAAGTCACTTGGTTTTACTATTTATAATTTTTCTTAGTGCCAACCAGGCCTTTGCTGAAGGTGAAAGAAAGTGCGATGCAAACAAAGTCAAAGTTATCATTATTGATGGAGGTGCCACTTGTGCACCAGAATCTGTTGCTATAAGCTGGGTGAGAACTGGGTTTGCTGTAATGGCTTCTGACATGGTAGAAGAAGTTGAATTTTCTGAGGCAAATGTGCCAGCAACTTTACCCTTGCATAAAGGCTATTATGAAGGTGGTGAAGTATACTTTATTATTACCGATGCCAGTGAACAAAAACATGTTGATGTCATTACTGAAAAACAAGGTTGGAAAGTAGAACTAGCCCCTTTACTGGCAGAAGCTCCTGAAGAAGCTCTTTCTAGAACTTATCTGTTTACCAATGGTGTCGAGGGCAGTGGAGTACATGGTTTCCAAGGTGAGGTATTTACTAGTACCCCAGCACAATCAGAGATCTATAGTGCCCTTACAGCTCATGTTCACGTAACTTGGTTTGATGAGGCCACGCCACGTGAACTCACATCAGAGCAAGAAATTCTAGAGGCAGAATCTGCTGGTGAACTAGCTCTAGCAGACCTTCCTGTGGTAATCAATATGCCACATATTGTTTGGCCTGAAGGACAAATGTTAGTTAGAAACGATAAGGAAATTACTGATGATATGCCCTATAGTGGTGGACAAGTTGTTGATATTAATCTTGAAGAAATGACCGTTACCTTTGTAGCTCATAGGGGTTGGGGGCCAAATGGTGAAACCATTTATTATATAGTTACTGATGCTACACCAACACCAGCAGCTGATATGATGGGGGTAGTAGATACACCAACCTCGGCTAGCCTAATAGCAAATGCTGCTGCTGTGGATTTATTTCAATTTGAAAATGGCATAGTAGGCACAGGCCCTATGGGTTTTCAAGCTGGCATAGGCGGCGCTAGCACTGGTGAAGCAAATTACTCGCCAATGTGGAGAATTTTCTTGGTTTCTTGGAATAATCCCGAGGAAGCATCAATGCTCAAAAGTAGAGCTGAAATAAGTGAACTTGATACCCAAGGCATAGTTGAAATAAACCTAGCTAGACCAGCAAATCTAGACCATGTTGTCAATTGCCCCTTTATTGACCCTTTTCAATAACCCCTATAAATATGCCTAGTACTTTTATTGACAATAAAACTAATGAGCCTACCTGGAATATAGCTCAGCTTTTTCCAAACCAAGGGCATTGGAGTGAAAGGGAATACTTAGATTTAAACACTAATCACTTTATCGAGTTTTCCCAAGGAGTTATAGAAGTATTACCTATGCCGAGTCAACGTCATCAATTTACAGTTGGTTATCTGTACAGAAAACTCTTTTCTTTTTTGCTTAGCAAGGAACTTGGAGAGGTTGTATTTGCTCCCCTAAAGGTTAAACTCTGGGAAGGCAAGTTTCGTGAACCAGACATTCTTTTTATGCTTAGAGAAAATAAACGCAAGCGTGGTGAGAATTTCTGGCAGGGGGCAGATTTGGTAATGGAAGTGGTAAGTCCAGATGACCCTAAACGAGATACTGAGGTTAAGCGTGTTGAATACGCTAAGTCTGGTATACCCGAGTACTGGTTAGTTAATCCTATAAATGAAACCATAACAGTTTTCACCCTGCCAGAGGGAACAGATGTTTATGAGATTCACGGAGAATTTAGTAAGGATAAAATAGCCAGTTCTGTGCTGTTAGCGGGTTTTCAATTAGCAGTGGCAGAAGTGTTTTCTGATAAGGCTTGAACTATTCTAGATTCTCACAAAAAAATCTAAAAAACTTTTCAAGGAGGTACTTATGAAAAAGTTAATCGTAGGTTTAAGTATTGGTAGCTTTCCTTAATTATTCGCCATAAGAACAAAAGGGTTAGAATAGGGAAACACAAGTTTTATTGTGCAAAAACTTTTTATAGATGGAGTGTTTCCCATAATGACTGTAGCAGAAAAAAAGAACAAGTTATCAGAATAGAGCAAGAATGCTTTGATGAGACTCTAAATGAAAAGTTAAAAGAGACTTTAGAAACAGAAATTAAACAAGTAGTACAAACAACTATAGAAGAAGCACTAGAAGAAGAGCTAGATGAACATCTAGAAAACCTTCCTAAAGGGGAACGTCCTAGACGTAGTGGTCATTACACACGAGAATTAGATACTGAACATGGCAGAATAGAAGATTTGAAGGTACCAAAGCTAAGAAGTGGCAATCAAGATCGTTCATGGAACATACTGACTCGCCACCAACGTAGCTTAGCAAGCTTGTTTGTGTTGACTAGTCAAATGTATTTTCTAGGATTATCGTTACCAGACATACAAATAATGATGTGTTTGTTGCTAGGAGAAGCACTATCCCTGAATGCCATAAACAGAGTGAGTTTAAAGGCCCAAGAACAGATGGAGATTCATAGACAAGCTAGAATAGAGAAAACACCTGCATACATAGTAGTAGATGGGGTATGGGTAGATATAATGTATCCTACGGGAGAAACAAAGATAGATGAAGCAGGGAGTGAAAGGAAATGTCAGCAGGTAGAAAGAAGGGTAGTGCTAGTAGCAATGGCAGTATGGGAAGATGGTACGAGAGAAATAATACATTATGAAGTAGCAGAAGGGGAAAGTGAAGAGACATGGGAGGAGATGTTCAAAAACATGATAGAAAGGGGATTAGATGCCAGTAAAGTAAGAATAGTAAGCAGTGATGGGGCAAATGGCTTAGCAAAAGTAATAGAAGAATACTTACCAGAGGGAAGACAACAAAGATGTATAGCACACAAGGTTAGAAACATAGAGCAGAACTTAGAATACAACAATTTGAAGAAAGAAGATGAAGAGGGCAAGGAACTAACAGAAGAAGAAGCAAAGGCAAAAAGGAAAAGTGAAATCATAGAAGATGCGTATGAGGTGTATGAAGCAGAAACAAAGGAAGAGGCGGAGAAAAAACTAGAGGAATTTGAAGAGGAGTGGAAGGATAAGGAACCAAAGGCAGTGAAGAACTTTCTTAGGGGGAAAGAAAAAACGTTAGAGTACTATGATGAACCAGAAGAGATGTGGAAACACATACGTACCACAAATCATTTAGAGCGATTTTTTCGAGATTTTAGGCAAAGGTCTGATGAGATAGGGGCATTTCGGAACGAGGCAAGTTGTTTAGGGATAATTTTCATGTTATTACGTTATCAACAAGCTAAGTATCGGCGTTAATGCTATGGCGAATAAATCGGGAAAGCTACAGTATTGCTACTCTAGTTAGTTTCGGCTTTGTTCAAACTGATTTTACCTTGCAAATCATACACAGCTCTGATAACGAATCTGCTTTTCAAGACCCAAACACTCTAGAAGATCGTGTCCTTAACTATGCTGCTATAGTAAAAGGTTTACGTGAGCTTAATGATAATACTCTGTACTTAACAGCTGGTGATCATACTTTACCCGGACCTTATTATGAGGCTGCTGCAGAAGTTGAAGATCTAGGTGCTAATGGTCTTGGTGACATTGCTATTTACAATGCTATGGGTTTAACAGCTAATGGTATTGGCAACCACGAGTTTGATGGTGGCATTAATGACTTTGCCCATATGCTTGCTAAAGCCAATTATCCTTTTATCGCGGTAAATTTAGATTTTAGCCAAGTTGAGTTAGTAGAGGGAGTGCCTGAAATTCAAGTAGGGGTTGATGGAGGTAGTATTGCAGAAAATGCTGGTAAAATAGTTAAAAGTGCCTATGCTGAAGTAGGGGGAGAAAAAGTTGGCATAATTGGACGAGCACCTGCAGATTTCTTTAATGTAATTGAAGACCCTGAAAGTAACCTCCCCGGTCTTGACTTTATTGGTGGGCGTAATCCTGAAAACAATCAGCCCTTAGTTTCAGCTGTAGAGCAAGTTTTAGAACAAGTTGAGCTCTTGAAAGAGCAAGGCATTAATAAGATTATTCTTTTAGACCATGCCCAAGACTTTACTGCTGATCCCCTTTCAGCACAAGCTTTACACGATATTGATATTATTGTTACTGCAGGTTCAACTGGTTTTATGGCTCGAGCAGATGCCCAAGACCCCTTTAACAATTTACGTGAAGGTGATGAAGCACAAACTTTTTACCCTACCTTGCGTTTAGATAGTGAAGGAAGCTTAGTGCTAGTAATAAATAGTGACCAGCTCTACCGTTATGTAGGACGCCTGGTTGTGGATTTTAACAGCGAAGGACATATTACCCGTGTAGATCCGCTTAGTGGTCCCATTGCCACTACAGAAGAAGCTGTAACAGCACTAGCGGAAGTAGTTGGCAAGGAACTTAGTACTCCTGAAGAAGTTGTGAGCATTTACGATGCTTTGCAAGCCACACCTACTATCCAAGATGCTTTTGAGGTTGTAGGTAACACTGCTAGTGTTTTGAATGGTGCTCGAGCCAACGTGCGCACTGTTGAAACAAACTTAGGCCGTTTAGCTGCTGACTCAACTCTGTGGTTTGCTAGAGAAGCCTTTCCTGATATGCAAGCTGATATTGCTATTAAAAATGGCGGTGGCATTCGTGCTACTATTTTAGGGCCCAGCATTACCAAACTAACTGTTAATACCGCTCTTGCTTTTGACAATAAAATCTCGGTAGTAGAACTAACTGCCGCAGAGCTTATTGCTACTATGGAAAATTCTGTGAGTCGTGTGCCTGCTGCTGATGGTCGCTTTCCACAGGTGGCAGGATTGTATTTAGAGTACAGCCCTAATAATGATGGCCTATCTGATCAGGTGAGTTTAGAAGTACCCTCAAGGCTCAAAACACTTATAATCACTCGAGTTGATGGTACTGAAGATGTGGTGGTAGAAAACTATGAAGCCCAAGGAGACCTAACTCGCTCTTTTGTGCTAGCTACTAACAGTTTTCTCTTAACAGGTGGTGATGGTTATCAGGCTCTTAAGGCTGCTGGAGAACGGGATTCTGTCACTACGGAGAAGGGGGAACGTGAAGTCTTAATTACCTTTATCAATGAAGTGCTAAATGGTGAGGTAAGTTACCTCGAACCCATTGAAGAACCAAGAGTGGTAATGGTAGAGTAGGGGGTGGTATTTAAATTGAAGAAAGTCTTATTGTTACTTATAGCTTTACCCTTACTTTCCCTAAACCTTTCTCTAGCTAAATCAATTGAATCTATAGAAGAGGCATTGGGTGAAGTACTTACCGATAATCAGGCTCTTGGTTTTGTGTACCAAGGGGAATTAAAAATACTATCGCCTAAGAATTTGCATAAAACTCCTTTTCTAGACTTTTATTCAACTCAGATGCAAGAAGCTACAGCACCTATGGAAGTAGATCTGCATAATTTTGAAGGAGAGTTTGTAATAATCACTTGGCAAGTAGGTGATGGTTATGCTTTCTGGGGAGTAAGTGTAGCACTAGTGTATCAAGATGAAACTATGGATTTACCTTTTAGGTAAGTCATTTTAGTGCAATCAGTTACTTCATGAATTCGTTAAAATCAAAAGGTGGTTTGGTTTCCCTTGTTGGTGCTGGTCCCGGCGACCCTGATCTAATTACTGTTAAGGGTTTAAAGCGTCTGACCAGTGCCGATATAGTAGCCTATGATCGTCTAGTAAATCCTCTCTTACTACTTGAATGCCATGCTGAAACTGAGCTTATTCCTGTTAATAAATCTGGGAGATTAAAACAAGAAGATATTAATAAACTACTTATTGATAAAGCACAGCAAGGTTTAAAAGTGGTGCGTTTAAAAGGTGGTGACCCCTTTGTTTTTGGGCGAGGAGGAGAGGAAGTTCTAGCGCTGCAAGAAGCAGGCATCCCTTTTGAGGTAGTACCTGGTATAAGTTCAGCTACAGCTGTGCCAGCCTATGCAGGTATACCTGTTACTCATAGACATATATCTACATCATTTACAGTAGTAACAGGGCATGAAGATCCTAGCAAGTCTATCTCAACATTAGATTGGTCAGTTCTGGCTCGAGCAGAAACCTTAATTGTACTTATGGGCTTGGGCAATCTAGCACACATTACACTAGAACTAATGAACTATGGACGATCGCCAGAAACACCTGCAGCAATAATACATTGGGGAACAATGCCTGAGCAGAAAGTTATTGTTGGGAATTTAGCAAATATTAACCAGAAAGTCTCCAAGATGGCACTTAAGCCACCTGCAACTTTGGTTATAGGTGAAGTTGTTTCTTTACGTGAAAAGCTGCAATGGCTTAAAAGCAATCACCTAGAGGTTAGCCTTTAGCGATTTTTACCTTCTTAGTTCTAATTCGTTAAGTTTCCTTTGCCTTCCTTTGTACCAAACTAACTGCTCCTATAATACCTGTTAATAACAAAACGCCCACTAAGTGGAAAGCTAGCACAAAATCACTAAAGAGTATCTCCCCTACTTGAGCTGCCCCACCGCCTGAAAGAGCACCTTTTATAATTTCCTTACTGGGCAAATTACTTGTATTATTTAGAATTGAAATAACTAGAGCAAAAACAGCTATGGTAGCTGTTATGTAGGTGGCTACAGGCAACCAAGGCAATGAGTTTGGAGTTTTATCCTCTGACACATTTAAAAGCATAATAACAAAGAGGAAAAGTACCATTATAGCCCCTGCATAAACAATTACTTGAATAGCAGCTAGGAAATGAGCATCTAAAGTTATATAAGTGATGGCTAAAATGAGTAAGGTGCTTACTAGTGCTAGTGCTGCATGAACAGGTTGGGGTAAGGTAATAACACCAATGGCCCCCACTACCATAAAAAAAGCCAGTAGAAAAAAGGTAATAGTTTCCATGCTAAATCAAATATAAAAATCTTTCTGGATCAATAATCAACGCCTTCTAACTCCGCACGATGGGTTGGCTTTGAACCAATTTTCACTTCTTTATTAAGACTTTTTGCCTCACGGCGTTGCCATTTACTGCCCTTAGTGCCAACCATCATATCTTCTTTGCTATAGACAAAGTTATCGTGCTTAAAGTCGGCTAATTCAAACTCATGACCTAGCACAATAGCTCCAGTAGGACATGCTTCTTCGCACATACCACAGAAAATACAACGTAACATATTAATTTCATAAATTTTAGCATATCGCTCACCTGCTGAAGTGGGGTTATCAGGATCATTTTCTGCTGCTTCAACATATATAGCATAAGCCGGGCAAGCTGCTGCACAAAGGCTACAGCCAATACACTTTTCTAAATTAGTATCTGGGTGACGGAGCAAATGATGTCTGCCTCGAAAACGAGCTTTAACTTCTACAGGCTCATTTGGATACTGTACCGTAACTGGTTTTTTAAATAAATGATTTAGGGTTACACCCATACCTTCAGCAATGCTAAGAACGCTCATTTATAAACACTCTCCAAAATATACATAAGCTAATTCTAACTGACTTTGCAATCTTATTTTAGGGTATAAGGCTAATGCAAGCGAATTGAGAAATTCAAAGGTTTAATCTGTAACTTTTGAGACAACATAACGATCTGTCGGACTTATGTCACTCTTGTAGGGAACGTTCACTGTGTCTGTAACAACATATAGATAGCCATTTTGCGCAAAGAATAAACTTTTAACTCCTTCATAACCGTAGAGTTTGGGTATATCTTCATAATACTGTTGAGCAAAAAGTTCTGACATGTTGTCTGTAACCAGTTGTTCTATCCACAGAACCTTACCTTGTGAACTAAACTTAGCGATGTAGCCATCATCTGATGTGTATTCTGGATTGCGCTCATGCGGTTCAAAATACCCTAACGTTTCTCCCCCAATATAAACTATTACCTTCACTGTCTACTGTCAGAGTATGCACGTCTTCTCGATCCATAGTGCCTATCTGTTCCCACCATAGAAGCTCAAGATCAGGAGAGAGTTTACTAACAAAAGCATTTAAAGGAAGCCCTTCTCCTTCATCGTTAGCATTATTAAGTGTTTCTCCAGCAACAATAATATTACCATCAGCGTCTGCTGCTATAGCGCTAATAGAGTCAATACTTACAGTGCCTAACTGCACAGCATGAATAACGTCACCATCTGTACTTAAACTCAAAACGAAACCATCTTCTGAATTAGTGAAAAGTGGAACACCAGGTATCTTGGTGCGTTCTACAAATTTTCCATATGTATACCCACCAACGTAGACCCTGCTTCCAACAGCGACAAGACCGCTAGGTTTCTCATAACGATTAGTTCCAATCTGCCTAAGCCATAGCTGTGTACCACTTGGACTATACTTACTAACAAAAATGTCTACGCTACGTTTATTAGTTTGATTAGGTAGGCGACCCAAAGTATAGCCTGTAACATAAACATTACCGTCAGCACTTGTAGTAATGTCCAGAGCAGTATCATGACGTGATGAACCAAACTGCTTTAACCAATTACGCTTCCCATTAAGTGTGTAATGAGCAGTAAAAACATCAAATTGCATCCTTCTACCCTCACTAATACCAGTTGCACCACCTACGTAAATACTGCCACGATCAAGCACTACGGAAATTGCAGTGTCATAATTAGACCCACCTATAAGATCCGCCCATATTAATTCTCCCTTCGCACTCATGTAGGCAATAAACGCATCCCACTCACCTTGATTCTTTGCATCATCCAAATCCAACTCAGTGCTGCCAACCAAAACAAAATTTCCGAACTTATCAACCGCAAAATCACGAAAATTACCTAATGTTTCCTGACCAAAAAACCATTCATGAACTGATGTTTGCGCTTGACTCAAAGTCCCCAAATAGAGTAAAAAAGAAATCAAAAAGAATCTCATTTGCCCACTATACTAAAAACATTTAAGTTTTCTGGTAAACTAAAGATTATGTATTACTACTACAGGGCAGGAGCTAAATTTAATGAACCCACTATTAAATAGAGAATTTAAGATACCTTTTAGTCAAATTAACTCAGAGCATATAGAATCTGGTATTCGTGAAGCACTTAAGGTAGCCAGTACTGAGCTTGAAGTGCTATTTCAAAATCAAACTCTAGACTTTGAAAGTACTTTAGGAGCCCTTGATGCCTTGACAGAAAAGCTAAATCATCCCATTCGCTTGGCAAGTCATCTTATGAATGTTAAAGACAATCCTAAGCTTAGACAAGGTTTCGAAGCAGTGCAACCTGAGTTCTCAGCCTTTTTTGCTAAATTGCCACTCAATGAGCAGCTTTGGCAACTAATAAAAAGTTACAGCACTACCGAAGAAGCTAGGAATCTTACTCCTATAAAAAAGCGTCATTTAGATAAAACAATGCACGAATTTATACGTGCAGGAGCAGATCTGCCTAAGGACAAAAAGAAAATGGCTGAAGAAATTAAAGTGGAGCTGTCTCAACTTCAAACCAAATTTGCCAATAACGTGCTTGACGCGACCAATGCTTTTGAATTTATAGCAAACGAGAATGACCTTGCAGGTTTACCTGTTTCTGTTATTCAACAAGCTAAAGAGAATGCTGAGAGCAAGGGCATTAAGGGATACCGCTTTACCTTACAAGTGCCTTCATTTTTGCCTTTTATTAAGTATAGTGATAGGCGTGATTTACGTGAGCACCTCTATCATGCTTATAGTAATCGTGCCTATAAAGGGAAATTTGATAATTGCCCTTTAATCGAGAGGATCCTATCGCTTAGAAAAGAATTAGCTGATTTGCATAGCTATAGTGATTTTGCTGACTACAGATTAGAAATGAACATGGTTAAAAACGGCCAAGCAGCTTCTAAATTTTTAAAGGATTTGACTACTCAAACCGAACCATACTTCAAAAAAGAAGTAAATTTGTTAAGTAACTTTGCCCAAAGTGAGCTAGGTATCACTAACATGCAGCCATGGGATATCCTTTACACCATAGAAAAACTGCGTAAAGCTAAATTTGATATTGATGATGAAGTCTTGCGTCCTTATTTCCCTTTAGATAATGTGATAACTGGTTTATTTGATTTAGCTTACAAAGTATTTGGTATTAAAATAACTAAACAAAAAAATACTGAGCTTTGGTATGCTGGCATTGATTACTATGATATATATGAAGAAGGTACTTACCTAGGATCATTTTATGCTGACTGGTTTCCTAGAGAAGCTAAGCGTTCAGGAGCATGGATGAACTACTTCTATACAGGGGGTCCGCAACCTGATGGTAGCTTCAAGCCTCATTTGGGCTTAATATGTGCAAATTTTACTCCTCCACAAGAAGGGAAACCTGCACTGCTTACTCATGAAGAAGTCGAGACTGTTTTTCATGAGTTTGGGCATCTTTTGCATCACATGCTCTCTAAAGTCACTATCTCTCCTAGAGCAGGCACTAATGTGTCATGGGACTTTGTCGAGTTACCTTCGCAGATTATGGAAAACTGGTGTTGGGAACGTGAAGCATTAGACATTTTTGCTAAACATTACAAGACCAAAGAATCTATTCCCAAAGAGCTATTTGATAAAATGCTAAGTGCTAGGGTTTTTATGAGTGCTTACCAACAAATGCGTCAGCTTTCTTTTGGCACACTTGATCTAGCTTTGCACATTAACTATGGTCCTAATAAAAATGGCGATGCAGTCTCTTATGCTAAAAAAGTAATAGAGCCTTTCCAAATTAAGCCTGAGTTTGCTAATAATAACTTTGTTACTACCTTCTCGCATATTTTTACAGGCGCTTATGCAGCAGGTTATTACTCTTATAAATGGGCGGAGGTTTTAGAGGCTGATGCCTTCACTCGCTTTAAGCGTGAGGGTATTTTAAATCGCGAGATCGGTCGTGCCTTTGCTGAAACAATACTCTCACGTGGTGACAGTGCTGAGCCTGAAGAGCTATTTCGTGAATTCATGGGTCGTGATCCAGATATAGTGGCCCTGTTAAAACGTACCTTTGAATCAACCTGATTCTAACTTTTTTTCTATGGCTATAGGAACCAAAAAATCTTATTGAACCTGATTCAGCTTGCCCCTAAAGAAATCGACATGGGGAGAATTTATTGCCTCAAGAATAGTTAGGGACTCTTTGAGATATAGTTCAGCCGTAGAGTACTCACCTAAATTAAGGTGAACAACTCCTAAGTTGCCAAGGTTACTACCTTCCCCTTGCTTATCCCCAATTTCCTGAGCAATCGCTATGGCTTGTTCAAGGTGGTCTGCTGCCTGCTGGTACTGACCTAGATTAAGATAGGCAAGTCCCAAATTGCCAAGATTGCTACCTTCCCCTAGTCTATCACCAGTTTCTTGAGCAACTGCCAAAGCTCGCTCATAGTAGTTTATTGCTTGCTGGTACTGGCCTAGATTAAGGTAAGCAATTCCTAGGTTGCTAAGGTTATTTGCCTCTGCTTGCCTATCTGCGACTTCCTGAGCAATTGCCAGAGCTTGTTCATAATGGTTTATGGCCTGTTGGTACTGGCCTAGATTGAGGTAAGCCACTCCTAAATTGCTAAGATCACTGCCCTCTCCTTGCCTATCTTGATAAGCTCGAGCAATAACTAAAGCTTGCTCATAATGGTTAATTGCCTGTTGGTATTGTCCTAGATTAAGATAGGCAAACCCTAAGCTGCTAAGGTTGTTACTCTCTCCTAATTTATCTTCAATTGCTCGAGCAATTACCAAAGCCTGTTCATAATAGCCTATTGCCTGCTGATACTGACCTAGGTCACTATAAGCAATTCCTAAGTTACCAAGGTTACTACTTTCCCCTAGTTTATCCTTAAGCTCTTGCGCAATTACTAAAGCCTTCTGGTGATAGTTTATTGCCTGCTGGTACTGCGTTAGCTTAAGGTAAGCAAGCCCCAAATTGCTAAGATTATTACTCTCCCCTAATCTATCTTGAATTTTTTGGGTAACTCCTAGGGCCTGATTATAGTAACTTATTGCTTGCTGATAATGCCCCAGACTGCTATAAGCGATCCCCAAATTACTAAGGGCATTAGCTTGCCATTCCTTATCACCTTGTTGTCCTGCTAACTTGCTTAGATTTTCAAAAGACTCAATTGCCTCATAAGGTTTGCCTAGCCTTATTTGTAAAGCACCAAGTTGGCTGAGAGCCCTAAGGTTTTCATCATAAAGACTAACTGCTTTTCGCAAACGCTCGAGTGATTTCTCAGGTCTTGTAAACGTATCTAACAAGGCAAGGCCAAGATAGCCTTGTGACACCTCCTGAGAAGCCCTCCTTTGCTGTTCTTCTAAGTTTTGTACATAAAGATCTAGTTTTTCTAAGGATGTTTTAACATCACCTTGCTTAAATAGCTCTAAAGCTTCTTCAACATTTGCAGAATTGCTTTGCAAAAGATAAAATAGTGTTTCTCTTAAAGCAACAAAGTATTCCTCTCTTACCTGAGGAATTTGCTCTGAAAAGATAGGGTCCTGATTAGCTTGTTGCCGGACTATTGATTCTAGCTCATCAAGCTTATCATTTATACTTTTACTTTGCAAATATGCAGTCCCAGACATAAAGAGCAGGCTTAATGTAATGAAATTCACTAATAATCGGTAAGGTACAGAACTTTTCAACTTCAACATTATTTTTCCTTAATCAACCTTATATTATCTTTACCTTATTACATCTTAAGTTTATAGTATTGTTGGACAGTTAGTGTGAATGGATAGAACACATCTGCCAAATTCAAACTAGCAATTTAAGCAATAATTTCATAAACTAAATCCTTATGATAGAAAGCCAAACCAAGGCTAATACTTCCAAAGGCCCAAAAAACTGGCGTATAAGATGGTATAAAACACAAAGGAACTTAGCACCTTATCTTTTTATAAGTCCCTTTTTTATACTCTTTGCTATTTTTGGCCTTTTTCCAACATTCTTCTCAATTTACCTTTCTTTTCATAGCTGGAATCCTGTTGCAGGCCTCAAAGCCATAGAGTCTGCTGGCATAAAAAACTATATATTTGTCTTCACAGATGGTCTCTTCTGGCAATCAGTTTATAATACCTTTTGGCTGGCCATAACCTCAGGAGTTGCCCAACATGCTATGGCTATTCCCTTAGCATTTATCTTAGTAACAGGCTTTAAAAGACTAAGGCATCCCTTTACTGCAGCTTATTTCCTGCCTTTTATTACCTCTACCGTTGCAGTAGCTATAGTTTTTAATACAATTTTTGGCAAACAATTTGGAATCTTAAACTACGCTCTTATCTACCTTTCTGAAGCTGCTTGGAGCAGTTGGCTCTTTGGTGGTTTATCGGAAATCCTGCCCATTAATTGGTTAGGACTAAAAGAATATATAAAGCCTTCAGTAGCTATTTTAGTAACATGGAAATACTTTGGTTTCAACGTGGTGCTTTATAGTGCAGGGCTTGCTACTATTCCTCGCCAATACTATGAGGCTGCCGCTATAGATGGTGCCAATGCTTTTCAACGTTTCTGGCAAATAAGTATACCCTTACTAAGGCCTATTATCTTTTTTGCTGTCACCCTTACCATTATAGGTAACTTGCAGCTTTTTGATGAGCCCTTTGTCCTGATAGGCTCAACAGGTGGTACCAACAATGCTGCTATGACTATTGCTATGTATCTGTATGACTTGGGCTTTGGCAGTGTACAAGATATGGGCCTAGCTGCAGCTACTTCTTGGATACTTTTTGTAATAATTGGTATACTTACTGCTATCAATTTCCTTCTAAATGGTCGCACTGGTTTAGAAACCAGAGAGTGAGATAAAATATGACTAAATCACTGCGTAGCTTTAACTTACTACAAGTACTAATGATTTTATTGATGTTAGTACTCGCTCTACTAACCATATTCCCCTTTTATTCAATGTTTGTCTGGGCTACCCACGGACGAGATACCATCTTTTCAGCCCCACCCCCTCTGTGGTTTGGTGAAAACTTGCAAAGTAACCTAGATGCTTTGCTCGAGCTGCTACCTTTCTGGCGTAATATGTGGAATAGCATCTATGTTGCAACTATGGCCACAGTTACCACTCTCTTTTTCTGTAGCCTTGGTGGTTTTGGCTTTGCAATGTACAGCTTTCGTGGCAAAAACTGGCTTTTTACCACTTTGCTAGTCACTCTTATGATTCCACCGCTACTTAACCTCATTCCTTACTTCATTATCATCACTTTCCTAGGCTGGATAGATACTTTTAGATCCCTATGGGTGCCGGGCATGGCCAATGCTTTTGGCATTTTCTTAATGAGGCAATTTTTTGCTTCTAGTATGCCCAAAGAATTAATGGATGCAGCCAGAATAGACGGTGCTAGTGAGCCTCGCATTTACTGGAGTATAGCTTTGCCCCTAATTAGGCCTGGTTTAGCAACACTTGGCTTACTAACATTCATAGGTTCTTGGAATAACTTTTTAGGTCCACTAGTAGTTTTACAAAATAAAGAAGTTTTTACCCTACCTTTAGCCTTACGCACTCTACAAGGCCTTGGTCAAACTATTGACTGGGGCGCTGTGATGATCGGCACAGCTTTGTCTGTTTTACCACTGTTAATCGTATTTTTTATAGCTTCAAGACAAGTTATTGAAGGTCTTACCCAAGGAGCAGTTAGAGGTTAATCTTATGAGAATAGCTTTTCTATTAATTATTTTAGCACCTTTCTTTTCTAGTCATAGTCAATCCACTATAAGTCTAAGCATTGGTTCACCTACTGGAGAAATTGCTCCTTTAGCCATCAAAGGTGTTAATCATGGCATAATTATGCAAATAGTGGGCTTTGAAGAGGAAATCGCCAAGCTCAGATTTAGTTCTTTGCGCTTTCCACCGGGGAATATAGCAGATGATAACCCTCTTGACAAAACCCTAATAGATGCTTTTAAAGGGCACTGGATCTTATTAGGCAAGTTACCAGTACTACTCATTCCCAATCTTTTTGAAGGTACTCCTGAAGAAGCTGTAAGTGCAGCACGCTACTTTCGCGAATTAGAAATTCCCATTGTGGCTTGGGAAATAGGCAACGAGCCTGACCTATATGCTTACAATAGAGGTGACCCTTCGTGGACCCCAGAAAAATATTGTGAGCGTTTAAGGGCTTTCGCTGAAGCTCTTAAGGCGGAAGACCCTGAGTATCTAATGGCTGGTCCAGGCACCTCAGGAGCAGCCCAAGGATCAGCCCCAGAAGTCTATCTAAAAGAAGTCTTGCAACTTTGTGGTGATGCCATAGACATTCTCACTTGGCACATTTATCCAACAGACGGAACTCTTTCTGATGAAGAAGCTTTAAGTACTTACCCAGTAGTCACAGAAACTATTGAGCGCTACACAGCTTGGCTTAAGGACCCAGAAATCAACCCTTTAGGTTACCAAAAGGATACAGCTATAGGCATTACTGAGTTTGGCTTATCTTGGAAAACAGATAACTTCCGTCACCTTTTTGATATGGTAGCAACCCTATGGTTAGCTGATGCTCTGGGACAAATGGCTACCGAAGGCCTTGATATGGGCTATTACTTTGCTTTAAAAGATACTGGTGGGCACGGTCTGATAGATGTAATAGGGCTAAATCGACCTACTTATTATGTATTTGAAATGTTAGCAGATTTCAAAGGGCAAGTACTTGATGTTCAGGGAACAACTCCAGACTTACATGCCTATACGGTTAAGGCTGAAGACAACATACAGATTCTTCTGGTAAATATTGCCCAAGAAGATACAAGCGTAGACATTACTGCAATAGAAAATAATTTGAGTGAATTTACGCTGACTACGCTTTCTGACAGTACTTATGCCAAATATTATGATTTTGAGTCTGACATAGCTTATGAGACTTCTACGCAAGCTGCTAATGAGCCTGTATCTGTTCCTGCTCGCTCTATAGTGTTTGTTATTGCTCTTTGTGCGGAATGAATTTATGTTTATTGTATACGGCTTAATCTTGGACATCACACTGCTCTTAGCTATATATAAAAGCTATTAAAGAAAAAGTAGTTATAATATTATGTGGCTGCAACAGATAACCCCTTAAAAAGACTCTTTAAAAGCTTCCTAAAGGACTTTACAGAATGGCTAATAGCAGAGCCAATACAAAGCATTAGGCAAAGTGACATAGAATTACCTGTTGGTGCCTTAAGAACAGATCAGGTGTTCACAATAACATTGGCTAATGGTGAAGAAGTACCGTTCCACATAGAGTTTGAGGCAAAAGACGATACAGAGGTAATGAAGTGGAGGATGCTAAGCTACATATCAAGAATAGCTGAGAGCACCAAACAGCCTGTACGAAGTGCAGTCTTGTATCTGAATAAAAAGGGTAGGGATGACACAGGTGAACACAGGCTAGGTAGCATTAGATGGAGCTACAAGGTAATAAGAGTTGAAGAAATAGAGGCTAGGGAGTTTCTAGAAAGTAGCAGCCCTGCTATGTGGGCATTATCGGCACTAGCAAGGCGTAAAGAGCCAGAGAAAGAGGCATTTGAAGCAGTAGACAAGATCAAGCAGAAAGCTGATAATAAGGACAAGACAAAGCTTTTGGAGCTGTTTCTGATTTTGTTGCATGATGAGAGGTTAGTAGAGATGATACAAGAGCAATTAGAAAAAGAAGATTATTTGATGAATAGTCCTTTTTTGCAAAAGGTTAGAGCTGAAGAGCGTGAAGAAGCTATTGATCAAGAGCGTCACGCTATAGCCAAGAACCTTAAGCAAGTAAATATAGATGTGCAGATAATAGCTAATACAACGGGTTTGAGCATAGAGGAAATTGAGCAACTCTAAGCAGGATTTAGCAGGAATTTATAGTCAACGTGAATATAATGGCATTAGATGTAGGTGAAGCTCGGATAGGTGTAGCAGTGGGCAAACTTGGCTCTACTTTTGTGTTTGGTCGTGGTTTCATCACACGCCAAAAAGAGCAAGCAGATGTAGAAGCTATCAAAGAAAAAGTCATTCAAGAAAGTGCAGAATTGGTAGTGGTGGGTTTACCTTTACGTCATGATGGCGAAGACTCTGAACAAACTAAGCGAGTGCGTACCTTTGCTAAAACCCTTGGCTTAGCAGGTTTGACAGTAACCTTTGAAGATGAGCGCTTCACCAGCCAAATTGCTGCTCAGAACATATATAAAAGTGGTTTACCAAAGAAAAAACGGCAAGAAAAAGGTCGCTTGGACGAGGCTGCAGCAGTTCTCATTTTAGAAAGTTATCTTGCTAAGCAAACTCTTGAACATCTTTAACTATGGAAACTGTTGAAAACCCTAAAAACTTAATCCCTAAAGATAAGTCTTTTGCTCGAGCAGGGAAAAAAATTGCTTCTATAAAAGTACTACGTATAATCCTACTTGGTGTATTGGGCACCTCACTATTAATGCTGGTCTTACTGACCACTGGATTATGGTTTCTCCACAAACAACTTGCTCCTATGGAAATCGCAAACCCTTTAGAAACTACAGAGTTTGAGATCTTGCCCGGTTGGGGAGCTACTACGGTAGCCAAGGAACTTGAAACCAAAGGGTTTATTCAAAATGCTCTATTTTTTAAACTACTCTTGCGTTATCGTGGTAGTGACCGAAGTCTAGGTGAGGGATTATATGACCTCAGTCCTAGCATGAGTGCTATTGAGGTAGCCACAGTACTTGAAGAAGGTGGCCGGCCACGCACAATTCGTGTGGTTATCCCTGAAGGTTTTCGTTATATTGATATTGCTAGGCGTTTACAAATAGCTGAATTTGGGCTTGAGAAGGATTTTAGCTCTCTTATACGTAATCCCAAAGACTTAAGGCCTAGGTACTTACCCAAAAATGCTTGGCTCGAGGGCTACCTCTTCCCTGCTAGTTATGAAATACCTATAGATAGCAGTCCTAAAGAAGCCTTAGTACAAATGCTTAAGCGTTTTGAACTAGAGATTAGTGAAGAGGCTTTAGTAAAACTTAAAGAGCTAAAGCTATCTTTACACGAATGGGTCATTTTAGCTAGTGTGGTACAAGCTGAAGCTGGTAGTGATGAAGAAATGTCTATTATTGCTGGAGTATTTTTTAATCGGCTCGAGCAAGGAATGCTATTGCAGTCTGATCCCACTGTTGCTTATGGGTTAAATAAGCTTATGACTGAGCTAGATGCAAGCGCTGGCGATTTTAGCGCTGACCATCCTTGGAATACTTATACCCGTGTAGGTCTACCACAAGGTCCCATAAGCAACCCCGGTAGAGCAGCCTTACAAGCAGTACTTTATCCAAAACGGCAAAATGAGGCAGGAAAAGATTATCTTTATTTTTTACATTCTCCTGATGGAGGCTTTTATCCTAACCTGACTTTTGCTGACCATCAACGTGATGTGAAACTTTATTTAAGATAAGTTAAGCTAATGACAAGCACAAAACCCCCTCAGGGGTTTCATTTTGTCTTTAAGAAAGAAGAAAGGAGGAAATGTTACTTAAGTATTCTAAATATAAGAATATTACCAAATTCTTAAGCTTTTCTGAGTAGTAACTTACAATCAAACAAGCATAGCAACTATCTTGTAATAATAGAGCTTGCATTTCTACTAAAAGCCCTTTATAGTTACAGTGCTCTGTCTAAGTAACTTTCTACAGAGACAAGCTACGGCTTGGAAATTTTATGCCTCATATTAATGAGGTAGTAAGGATAGTATTAAAGTATGGCAACCGGAAAAGTTAAGTGGTTTAATGGGGATAAAGGTTTTGGATTTATTGAGCAAAGCAATGGTGGCAAAGATGTTTTTGTACACTTTTCGGCAATTCAAGGCGATGGTTTTCGCAATCTCAATGAAGGTGATGAAGTAGAATTCCAACTAGAGCAAGGTCAAAAAGGTCCGCAGGCTGTAAATCTAACAGTTACTAATCCGGCACCTAAACGTTACTAAATTTTCTTTTTTGAATCTTACTAATGCTCAGCCTAGGCTGGGCTTTTTCTATATAGATCAATACAGTATACTTTTTCGGGTTAACCTTGGGATACTAGGTTTCTTGGTAGAAACTTGTATTGTACACCCTTTAGAATAAATAGATCCTCTAATATCCAAAGTTCTAACTCATTTTTAGTATAAACTTGACCTAGAAAAACTGTTAGTGAGAGGAAGATCTACAACTATGCAGGAGTTATTGAATAGCTCGAGCCTACCCTATATAGAAGAACTCTATCTAGAATACCTCCAAGACTCTAGTGCCGTTGACCCCGCTTGGCAAAGCTTCTTTGAAGCTATATCCAAAAATGGTAACATTAAGCTAGGCCCTTCTTTCAAACCCTTTAGCCTTTTTAATCCTCCTAAGGAAAGCTATACCCCTACTAGCAAGATCAGCCCACAAGATAAAGCTGATACTGACCTGCAGTATAAAGTCGGTATGCTCATTCGTAACTATCGCGTCCGTGGGCATATAATGGCAGAACTTGATCCTTTAGGTTTTGTTCTCCATGAAATACCTTATGAAATGACTCCTGAATATTATGGTTGGAGCTGGGATTCTGCTGATATGAGTCAGGTTGTTAAAAGTGGCACTATGGAGGGTTACACTTTAGCTGAGGTTTTTAAGCGCCTGCAAACTACCTATAGTCGTAGAATTGGCGTGCAGTTTATGCATATTGATGACTATGAAGTCCGTACATGGCTGCAAGAACGTATGGAGACTACTCAAAATCGCTTAAAAATTTCTCACGAAGCTCAAGTACGTATCTTAGAGGAACTTACTACTGCAACAGTTTTTGAAGAGTTTATTCAGAAAAAGTTTGTGGGAGTAAAAAGTTTTTCCTTAATGGGTGCAGAAAGCCTTATTCCCCTACTTACTCTTGCTGTGCAGAAAGCTGGCAGGAGAGGAGTAGAGCAAATTGTGCTTGGTATGCCCCACCGCGGGCGTTTAAATGTATTAGCTAACATTTGTGGCAAGCCCGAACACCAAATCTTTAGAGAGTTCACTGACACAGACATAGAAGCCTATATTGGACGTGGTGATGTAAAGTACCATCTTGGCTACAGTAGAAACATAGTTACTCGAAGAGGTAAAGAAATTCACATTTCACTATGTTTTAACCCTAGTCACTTAGAGTTTGTAAACCCAGTAGTTATGGGCAGGGTAAGAGCAAAGCAAGATAGTCTTGGCGATGTGAATCGCGAGCGCGCTATGGGTATTTTAATTCATGGTGATGCTGCTTTTATTGGCGAGGGGGTAGTACAGGAAACTTTAAACTTAAGCGAGCTTGAAGGCTATAAAGTAGGTGGGCTTTTGCATGTTATCTTAAATAACCAGATAGGCTTTACTACCTCACCAGAGGAAGGTCGCTCAACTACTTATGCTACCGATGTTGCTAAGATGCTGCAAAGCCCTGTTTTTCATGTTAATGGTGAAGACCCAGAAGCTGTGGCTCAAGTTGTGAATTTGGCCATGGATTTTAGGGCCACTTTTAAACGTGATGTAGTTATTGATATGTACTGCTATCGCCGTTTTGGACACAATGAAACTGATGAGCCTGCTTTTACACAACCACTTATGTACAAAGCCATTAAAAAACGTAACAGTGTCAGAGACAGCTACCTAGAGCATTTACAGGCTATTGGTGAAATTACTAGTGAAAAAGCTGATAGCATTGTTACTAAAAAACAAGCCCATTTAGAACAAGAACTAGCTTTAGCTAAAGCTGAAGACTATGAAATTAGCTATCAGGCTTTTGGAGGCTTATGGAAAGATTATAAAGGTGGGCTAGATAAAGATGTACCTGAAGTGCCTACTGGTGTTTCTAAAGATCGACTCGAAACTTTACTTACCAAACTTAGTCATTACCCTAAAGATTTCACTCCCAGCAGCAAAATTAAACGTATTTTAAATCAGCGCTTAGAAATGGCTGAGGGCAAACATTTACTTGATTGGGCAAGTGCTGAGGCATTAGCTTTTGCTAGTTTGGCAACCGAGGGTCACCGCATCCGTATGAGTGGGCAAGATGTTCAAAGGGGTACCTTCAGTCACCGTCATGCTGTATTGCACAATGCAAAAACAGATGAGCTGTACATTCCTTTAGCTAATTTAAGCCCCGACCAAGCCCCTATAGAAATTATCAATAGTGCCCTTAGTGAAACAGCAGTGCTAGGTTTTGAATATGGCTACAGCTTAGATTGGCCTGATGGATTAACCATCTGGGAAGCGCAATTCGGTGACTTTGCCAATGCTGGTCAGGTTATATTTGATCAATTTATCTCTAGTGGAGAGGACAAATGGCGTAGACTTAGTGGTCTGGTAGTACTTTTACCCCACGGATTTGAAGGGCAAGGACCTGAACACTCTTCAGCTAGGCTCGAGCGCTTTTTAATGCTTTGCGCCGAAGATAATATGCAGGTTGTGAATTTAAGCACACCAGCAAACTACTTTCATGCTTTGAGAAGGCAAGTAGTACGTTCATGGCGTAAACCTCTTATTGTTATGGCTCCTAAAAGCTTATTGCGCCATCCTGAGGCTGTCTCCAGCCTAGAGGATCTAGAAGGTTCTTTCCAAAAGGTCATAGTAGATGATAAGGCAGTCAACGCCAGCCGAGTACTTATTTGCAGTGGTAAGATTTATTATGATCTCAAGGCAAAAAGAGAACTTGAGAAACGCCATGACATTGTTCTTATTCACTTAGAGCAATTTTACCCTTTGCCCGAAGCTGAGCTTAAGGCTGCTTTACAACCCTATCCAAGGGATATTCCCATAATATGGGTTCAAGAGGAACCTTACAATATGGGTGCATGGTTTTATATGCGTATTTACTTTGGTCAAAGTATAGGACGCAAGATTCTAGGTGTAACTAGACCTGAGTCAGCCAGCCCTGCTACTGGTTCTGGCAACACCCATAAAGTTGAACAGGGTCAATTGTTAGAAGAAGCTTTCAAAATTAGCCTCTAGGCAATGACCGTTCCATTGCCTGCCAATGCATTTTGTACAGGCTTCTCTACTCGAGCATCCCCCAAAATCACGCTCTTTACCCCTCCTAATATTGCCTCTTTAGCACCCAAGACCTTTTTCTTCATGCGGTCTTGGGCAACTTCAAGATAATTTTCTAAATCACTAGCTGGAATTTTACGAATCAAACTAGACTCATCAGGAAAATTTCTGAGCAACCCTGGGACATTAGATAATAAAAGTAGAGCTTCAGCCTTAAAGGCCTCAGCTAGTGCTGCTGCTGCGCGGTCACCGTCTATATTAGTAGCCAAGCCTTGGTAACTCACCCCTGGTGGAGTTATCACTGGTAAATAACCACTTTCTAAAAGCAAGGTTATAAGCTCAGTGTTAACCTTTTCTACTGTACCTGTACGATCACCTCGTAAAATCTTAACCTTGCCGTTCTCAACACTTCTTACCTTATCTTTTAATTTGCCTTCAAAAATCCTACCATCAAGCCCTGATAAGCCCACTGCATTCACCGCTAGCTTCTGTAAGCGTTCAACTATACCCTTATTCATCTTCCCACAGTAAACCATTTCAAAAATCTCTAAAGTTTTTTGATCTGTAAATCTACTAGTATAACCACTAGGACTAGTAATAAATCTAGGAGGATGTCCTAAGGCCTCAGCAAGGCTATTAGTTTCAGCACTACCACCATGCACTAAGATAAGCTTCCTACCTTGTTTGTAAAGCTCTGCTACATCAGCACATATAGCAGCATAATCAATGCCTAAAGAACCACCAACTTTAATAACAATCACTTATCCACCACAACCTACCTTAAAGCTATTTCTTCTGCAACAAATTTTGCAATTGCGGCTATTTCTTCTGAACTCAAGAGCACTTCAAAAGCTGGCATTAGCCCTTTGCCATCACGAACAATCCTTGCCACTCGAGCCTCTGTCAACTTCTGGTTTCTTAAACTAATAGCACTACTGCCTTCACCTCGAGCACCATGACAAGCCGTACAATTAGCTTGATAAAGTCTTTGACCTTCACTAGCAAACTCTTCCACTCCTTCTTCGCTGCCAGCTAGGCGTGCTCGAGCCTGAACAATTAAACTAGGTACTCTACCAGCAGAATCTTCATCACCTGCTAATTCAACATATTCTTCCCAAATAGTTATAGCCTCGGCATAGTTTTTCAGGCTAAAGTAAGCATTACCTAAAAAGAGTAAAGTACTTAAATCCTGTTTGCCTTGCTCTCTTTCTAAATCCCTAGCTCTTGATAAAATTACCACAGCTTCTTTATTATCACCTCCCATAAACATGGCTTGTCCTGCACGACTCAAGGCCAAAGTATTACCAGAGTTATGATCTTTTATAACCGTTAAGTAAGCACTTTGGGCAAGCTGAGGTTGTTCTTGAGACCAAAGAGTATCAGCTAGGGCCATCAAATTAGTTTCACTAGGGTCTTCTCTAACTGCTTGGTATTGAGAAGCTAAGCTTTTCACTGCAGCTAAACGTTCTCTAGTATCATTATCGTCTGCACCCTCTGGAGTAGCAAGATAAGACTGCCAAAGTTCTATAGCACCTTCTAGGATTCCAAAGCTAAAGTAAACCTCTGCTAAATCAACCAGCATCTCAGGATCATTAGGATTAAGTTCATGCGCTTTATCAAAGTTAGCTAGCGCTCTATCTGGATCATTTTGAAGTTGGCTCAGCCCCAAGCGAAAGTAGGCAGTAGCTGGCAACAATTCTGAATATTCCCTAGCAAGGTTTTCATAGGCATTTATAGCAGCAATAACTTGCTCATCATCTTCAAAACGAAAGCCTATTTCCCACTGCGCTTCAGCTAAAGCTAACTGGTTTTCAAGGTTTGGATTTTTACTAGCGGCTTGTTGCAGCTTGCGCAACCTACGACCTGCCTCTAGTTGCTCAGCAAAAGCAGTAGTAACACTTGCTCCAGAACCTACCCTAGGTAACACATACCCTCCCATAACTACTGCACTTACCAGAACAAGGCTCAGCAGGGCTAAGGCAGCATAGGGAAAAGTTCGCTGTTTTTTTGCAGCAGGTACCTTAAGACCTTTGAGCTTAGTTTGTCTCTCATCTAAAGCCCTCAGGGCTTGAGCAGCCTTGCTTTCATAGCGTGCTCTTAAAGCATCACGCCGCTCTATGGGCAAGTCTTTCCTCTCCTCTAATTCTAAGATTGCTCTAAAAAGGGCTTCTCGTTCTTCCTCGAGCTCTGCAGCTATAGGGTCAACTTCTTCTGGTAAAGGGTCAGCTTGTTTAGGAAATATTAAGGGAATAGCTACATAGAAAAAGAGAAACACTGCTAGAATAGCAATAACTATTAGGGTAAACATTTAATCTTTCCCAGCATCTTGCAAGGCTTGTCTAACTCGCACTAAGTCATCTTCAGGCACTTCTAGAGGCACCTTGGTCTTCTTTAACCATTTCTGGAAAAGCACAATAAGTATCAAGAAGGCTATTAAGCCTGCTACTATAGGTAAAATCCATACTATTAAGTGCAAACCTTTCTTAGGAGGGTCTAACAAAATCCAATCTCCATAGCGATCTTCAAAAAAAGCTAGTATTTCTGTCTCACTTTTTCCTGCAGTGAGCTGTTCTTGAATAATATTACGAAACTCCACACTAGAAGTAGCATTAGAGTCTGCTGCTGATTCGGCGCGACAAACAGGACAGCGAAGCTGACGAGCTATTTTGAAGACTTGTTGCTCGAGTTCCACATCTTGAGCCCAAGTAAAGCCAAAAAATGTTGCTAACAAAGCACCTAGGAAAAATAATTTATAAATTCTACGCAGATCCATTAACTTTGAAGTCCTTTAACTCCAACAGTTTTGCAATTACTCACGCAGCTCAGGAACATGCAAATCTTCATAGTGCTCAATAAGTACACCAAGTACTTCCATCAGAGAAGCTAGCGGATGTCTCTCGTCTTCGCCCACTTCATCAATAAGATTATCTAACCACTTAACGAGTTGTTCACACTGTGCCTCATTATGAGGAACAACCAAAGTATTAATAAATACCATTAGTTGAGGTCTTTAAATTCAGCTATAAGCTTAGAAACTGTGTTTTTAGCATCACCAAAAAGCATACGAGTATTGCTCTTAAAGAAAAGTGGGTTCTCTACGCCTGAGAAACCCGCACTCATAGAACGTTTTAGTACAAAAACATTTTTAGCCTTATCTACATCAATAATAGGCATACCATAAAGCGGACTATCTTTTTGCTCTCGAGCAGCAGTATTTACTACATCATTAGCACCAATGACAATAGCTATATCAACAGAATCCATAATTGGATTTACATCTTCAGGCTCAACTAACTTATCATATGGCACATTCGCTTCTGCTAAAAGAACATTCATATGTCCAGGCATGCGTCCAGCGACAGGGTGAATAGCGTATTCTACCTCTGTGCCGTTTTCCTCTAAAAGCTCACCTAGTTCTCTTACTACATGCTGTGCCTGCGCTACCGCCATGCCATAGCCGGGTACAATAACAACACGATTGGCAGCCTCGAGCATAACAAAAGCGTCCTCAACACTAATACCTTTTGCTTCACCTTGGGCTTGACCAGCTGTGCTAGTTTCTGACTGTTCACCAAAGCCACCTAAGAGCACATTTAACAAGCTACGGTTCATGGCCCTACACATTATTCTAGTTAGAATTAGGCCACTTGCCCCTACTAGTGAACCCGCTACAATCAGCACGTTATTACCTATAGCAAAACCTGCTGCACTTGCTGCTAAACCAGAGTAGCTATTCAGGAGCGATATGACTATAGGCATGTCTGCTCCACCAATAGGAATAACTGCTAAGACACCAAAAATAAAAGCTGCTACAATTAAAGGTATAAGAAAAATATACCCACCCGCTCTAGGCAATAGTGTCACCATTAACACTAAGAAAAGTAATCCACCCAAAATGATGGCATTATAAAAACGTTGTTTCTCAAATAAAATAGGTTTACTGTTTATGCGCCCAGCTAACTTAGCAAAGGCAACTAAGGAACCAGTAAAAGTAACTCCACCTATAAGAATAGCCAAAGCTATCACTAAACCTGTAAAGCTATTCGCTTTGCCCACAGCATGAAACTGTGCCCAACCCACTAGTAAACTAGCAATACCACCTGAACCATTAAACAGGGCTACCATTTCCGGCATTTGGGTCATATGCACTTGGCGAGCAGCAAATGCCCCTATAGCCCCACCAATCAATATGCCCACAAAAACCCAGGTATAATGGAGCCCACTGGTCAGTAACACTGTAATAACTGCTAGCAGCATACCAATAGCTGAGATAAGATTACCTCGCCTTGCTGTTTGGGCACGGCTAAGCATTTTTAAACCATAGATGAACAGCACTGAGGCTATTATGTAGGAAAGATTTGTAAATGCACTCATAAAAGTTACCTTACTTTTTCCCTACTTTAAACATCTTCAGCATACGGTCTGTTACAAGATAACCACCCACTACATTAATGGTCGCAAATATAATTGCTAGCAAGCCTAAAAATATGCCAAACGAACCATCATTGACTAAAGCAGCTATAGCACCTACCAGGGTAATGCCCGAAATGGCGTTGGTGCCTGACATAAGTGGAGTATGCAGTTGTGAGGGTACTTTAGTAATGAGTTCTAAGCCTAAAAAGATAGCCAGAATGAAAATAAAAATTAATGATAAGGTCATTCAATCCTCCTTATAAGCTTTTAATTATAAACCACATAGTAAGTAGGATATATAGATAGCCATAACAATTACTGACCTAATGTTATCAATCACTCTCTTCATGCTCATTTTGGTTAGCCACAAAGGCTACCAAAATTTGTTTTAAAGAGGTTGTTTTTCAGCTTTCAAACCTTTTAAAGCAGCTAAATAATCCTTTACTAGACAAAGTAACAGAGGTGGATGTCACGCTGATGTCACGGCACCTAATTAGCATCCAAAATAATATTACAGCGCAATGTCATGAAATATAGTTCCTATACAGTGTAGCAAGAGTATGTTTTCGATGTGAGACATAGGCAGTATAATTTCGGCGCTGGTAGTAACGAATTAGACTTAGTGATTGAGCTATCGTTAACTCAGGCAGTGGTATTGCTGCCTTGATTAGTAATCTTGCTTGTGGCAAGGTCAAAGCTGGAGCTTTCTCTCCTAACATTAAACGCATTCTCACCAGAAAATGATGTGCCAAACAAGTTAATAGTATATGATGGTGCCAGCCTAAGTAACTTCTAGTTTCGTAGTGGTCAAGTCCTAACTCTTCCTTTGATTCTTCAAACGATGTTTCTATTGGCCATCTCATGCCACTTAACCACACTAAAGTCTCAGGACTGATTTCTTCTGAAGCATTGCAAAAATAGTAGTTGATTTCTCCATTCTCATTTAGATTACGGCGGATTACCAACCACAACTCCACTGGTTCTCCTTCTCCTCTTGTTTCCCATATTCGCTCAAAGGCAAATTCGCATACTATTGGCCCTTTCCTCCCTTCTTTTACTACATGTCTACTCCACTTTCCTTCCTCTATTTCTTTCGCTAACTCATCTATTCGTATTGACTCAGTATTTGCCTTTGCTAGTTTAGGCTTTCTTCCTCTACCTCTGCATTCAGGCACCTTCATCTCTGGTTTCTCTTGGTACACCCTCGTGTTGCAAGATACTGCTGTAAAGTACTGCTTCCCTAACTCAGCTACTCCATCTCTAAACTCTATGTTATCTCCATACAATGCGTCTGCTAGTACGTATTCAAAATTCAAATGCCTCCTCCCTTTTGTCTTTCTTATCATCTCCAACGCTATTTCTGGTTTGGTTTTGAACTCTAAGTCTTTTGGCACTCTACATTCTTCCCTTTTTTGTTTATGTTCTTCATCGAACCACTGTTCAGGTAGGTACAGTTGCCCTTCTGTTAGAGTATGCCCTTTGTTGCTGGCATACCCTAAGTATACTCCTACTTGGCTGTTCTCCACTTTTCCTACTGATCCACAATACTGCCTTGCTACTCCTACTGAGTTTCTTCCTTGTTTTACATTCCCTGACTCATCAACTATCAGCACTCCTTCATTACCTAAGCTTTTTGCAGCTAGCTTTTGGTGTGTGTCGATTACAGGTTCTATCTGCCAAGGACTTTTTCCTATAAAACTTTGCATGCTACGGGCATTCAGTCCCATTGATAGTGCTATTGCTTCTATATTTTTTCGATCAAGGTCACTTAGCAAGCCTTTTAGATAATGTCCTGTCCAAGTCAAACTTTCAGGTCGTTTGAATGCTTCTTCAAATTCTGCTACGTATTCTTTAAGTTCTTTTGCTAGCACTTCTATATCTGCTTCAGCCAAGTTGCATTCTGGAGGACTTAAATTTACTGCTCTTTCTACTATTTCATCGTGTGTTTCATTGACTCTTTTCATAATCTTAGTTTACTATTCACACTCGCACTTTCTTCGCAATTCCCCTTACTTCATTTGCAACATTGCGCTGTAATAATAAGCAGTGGGTAAATAAATTATTTGGAGGAAGTAATGGTAAAAAATATATTCTTTACAGTTTTATTTAGCATCCTAGTACTTAACGCGTGTAGTAGCCCATCTAATCCTGGTAAAAGAGGAGACTCTAAACCTGATTTAGTGATTACAGCAGCAGAAATTTCTCTAGGAGAGATTTGTCAAGCAGGTAGTCCTATTGTGATGGTAAGAGCTGAGATTAAGAATCAAGGTGATGCAGCTAGTCCTGCTCGCAACGATGTTGGTCTGGTAGGTAGAGGTTGTTTGAAAAATAGACCCTACTTATAGTTAAGTAGGGTTTATGAAACAGAAAAAGAATTATACAACAGACTTGAAAGACCAAGAATGGGATATTCTAGAACCTTATTTAGAACGATTGCTGCCTACAAATCATAAAGGAAGGCCTCTAGCGTTGGACTTGCGTTTGTTGATTGATGCCATGCGTTATGTGCTTAGAAATGGCTGTACATGGCGAGACTTGCCAGGTGACTTTCCTAAATGGCAAACAGTGTACTATCACTTTGCCAAATGGCGTAAACTAGGAATATGGACTAAGCTGAATAAATACTTGAGAAGGCAGCTCAGAAAGGAGTTGGGTCGTAATGAAGAACCAAGTGCTGGCTGTGCTGATAGCCAGTCAGTTAAGGCAGGTAGCTTGTATGGTAATGGATATGATGGTGGTAAGAAGGTTAATGGCTCAAAAAGACACATACTAGTTGATACTTTAGGGCTTCTACTAATTGCTCTAGTTACAGGGGCTAATGTGCCTGAACGAAAGGGTTTATCACTTCTACTAGGCAACATCAGGCATTTGCTACCAAGGTTGCACCATATTTGGCTTGATCAAGGTTATCGAGGTCTGGCGTTTAGGAAACGCATGCTGCTATGCTTTGGTGTTGTATTAGAGATTGTTTTTCCTCTAACAAGTTGTAAAGGCTTTGTTTTGCAACATAGACGTTGGGTAGTAGAGAGAACCTTTGCATGGTTAGGTAATTATCGCCGGCTTAGCAAGGACTATGAACATTTAACCTCATCTAGTGAAGCTTTTATTTACATGGCTAGTTGTGACATCATGCTTAAGCGTTTGGCTAATACTAACACTCCTACTTGGAGGTCTATATAATTTTCAAACACCCTCTATAAATCTTTCACCTAATGCTGTTGCATCTAATGCTATTGCTATTCGTTTATCACTTGCTTGCCATTTTGAAAGTATCCATTTTATTAGGTATGGAAAACATTCTCTGACTACTATTTCCTTACGTTTCTCTCCTGATTTATGCTTCTTATCCTTGTAGAATTCTCGCAATCGTTGTCTAGAGGTGTTTTGCTTGATATTTAGTAAAGAAGCTATAAAGCCTGCACAAGTTGCTAAGTTACAACAACCAGTGACTGCCATAGCAAAGCTAAACATTGCTAAGACTAGTGCTTGAGGCTTTGAGAGGTTTGGGAAGTTCTTAGAGACTTCATCTGACCATTGAGAAAGATTATCTTTTTGCTCCTCTTTCTTGTTATTATTCTCTTTAGATTTCATGGTGACTCCTTTTCTAGTGGTCGGTTACCATGAATCTTTATTTATTCCTTCCCTTTTGCCTGTTAGCTTCATTACCAAATCTCGTCTCTGATATACATTAGTGTCTTTTTGCCTGAAAAACCTACCCTTATAAGCCTTTCCATAGGGGGACTTGCCTTACCCCCTTTTTCAAAGGGCTAGGGGGGATTTCTGATCTGAGAAAGAACTTTTCTGGCACACTATATTGAATTCCCTAGAATGACTGTCTTCTAGGTAAGCGAATAGACACTATAAGTCCCGGATTTCCATCAGAAAGCGAGAGAGTGGCATGGTGAAGTCTACACACTGCCCTTACAAGGCTAAGCCCTAGCCCATTTCCCGGAGTGCTGTAAGCATTTTCTAATCTTACAAAACGCTCAAAGACATTTTTATGTTCCGATGGGGGAATCCCCGGACCATTGTCGCGTATAGTAAGCTCTATGGTGCTCAGATTCTCCCTAAGCTCTACCTCGACTACTCCCGGTGGGGGAGTATACTTATTGGCATTTTCAAGAACATTGCTAATAGCCTGAGCAAAGAGTGATTGGTGACCTAGCAGCTCAAAATTACCACCAGTAGTGGGATAATTTGCAAATTGCAAAGAAAGCCCTTGTTCCTCCATAACAGGGCTATAAAGATCAACTAGCTTTGTTACCACTTCAGCGACATCAAAAGGCTCTGCCTTAGCAGCTAAACTACCTGATTCAGCCTGTGCAATTTCCAAAAGGGACTCAAAAGTGTGCAATAACTCACTAAGCTCTTCGTTACCTTGAACAATGGCTTGGCAGTATTCATTATTGCTACGTTCCTCCAAAAGAGTCAACTCAAATCTACTCCTAAGCCGCGTTAAGGGGCTTCGTAAGTCGTGCGCTATATTATCTGTGACTTCCTGCATTCCTTTGATCAACTGCTCAATTCTATCAAGCATGGTGTTAAGTTGTCTGGCCAACCCCGTAAATTCATCCTCTTTTTTTCCTAAAGGAATTCTTTGTGATAAGTCCCCATTTATGATCATCTTGGCAGTATTGCTAATAGTATTAACCTTTTTTAATAAGGTTTTGCCCAGCATAAGTCCCATAGCTAAAGAAATTAGTAGTGCCATTACTGAAGACTCGAGCAAATAATCAGCCAACATCTGTAACCTAGCAAGTTGTGGAGTGGTAAGGGCAAGCACCAGCAAATAATCTTCAGAGAGCTTAGTGCCAATTACAGGCAGAAAGGGATCTTCATCAAAAGTATTGTAAGGGAGCATATCCTCAATAAACCAAATCCCTTGCACTTTGTCATTGAAAGGCGGTTCCCCTTCACTAGGCCAAGCATCAATATTCCCTGCCACTTTCCTACCCTTATTGGTTAGTAGGACTATCCAAGTTTCATCTTGAGTTTTATATTGCTCATTAATAAGGCTGGTGAGCTGTGGAATACCACCTTGTGCAAATACTTTTTTTAGTATTAGAGACTCTTGCTCGAGCTGCTCTCTAACTTCCTTACTAATTGACTGTCTTCCTAAAAAGTCAAGGAGTAAAAAAACTGCCCCAAGTACCAGAGCATAGATTAGGACGTACTGTAAGGCTAACCTTAAAGCAGCAGTTCGAAAAATATTATGGGGTTTCACTTAGTTTATACCCTACTCCCCTTATCGTGTGTAGCAAGGGGACAGAGCTATTTTTATCTATTTTACTACGTAACCTGCTGATCTGTACATCAATAACATTAGTCTTAGGGTCAAAATGCAAATCCCAAACTTGTTCTAACAGCATTGTTCTTGTGACCACCTGACCAGCGTGTCTCATTAAGAACTCGAGCAATCTTAACTCACGTGGTTGCAGTGGTATTAGCACTCCTGCTCGACTTGCACTTTGCTTGCGAAGGTCAAGTACTAAATCAGCAACGCGGTATTCATCAATTTGGGCTTTGCCTTGACCTCGCCTAACTAGGGCGTCAATTCTGGCGCTTAATTCACTGAAGGCAAAAGGTTTAACTAGATAATCATCGCCACCAGCACGGAGGCCTTCTACACGATTATCAACTTCTCCTAAAGCCGACAGTATTAAAACAGGGGTGAAGTTCTCATCAGCACGCAGAACTTTAATGATTGAAAGACCATCTCTCTCAGGCAGCATGCGATCAACTATCAAAACATCATAATGCTCATGCATAGCTAGGTGAAGACCATATTCACCATCAGCTGCATGGTCTATCACGTGGCCAGTTTGCTCGAGGCCATTTTTAAGGTATAAGGCAGCCTCGGCGTCGTCTTCGATTAGCAAAATCTTCATTATTGTTAACAGTAGGGGCATGATGCATCGTGCCCCTACAGAAATCACAGGAATGCCACTAGAGCCTTACTCTTGCAAAACCTCAACCAGCTCCTCACGTTCTGAACCACCCTCAACTTTTTCAGCAGCCACTAAGCCAATGCCTTTGGCAAAGTATTTATGCTCTATTACTCCGGGCTCGAGTGGATTCCACTCTGCAATAACTATCAAATCTTCATAAGAACCATAAGGAACAGTGATAGAGCCACTTAAATCAACTATCTGCCCCATATCTTCGGCTTCTCCTAGATAGTACTCTTGACGGTAGGTATCACCCACTTGAGGATCAGCAGGTATAATAATACCCGGAACCGCACCATCTACACCTGCTATCCAAGAACCCTCGTTATCTGTGAATTCACCATCTTCATAGTTTTTAACTTCCTCACCAAAGTACCAAACGTTACCCTCAATGTCTTGGGCATAAAAGTCAATAGTATCCTCAACTAATTCACCTTCTTCTGTAACAATATCTCTTACCACAATGGTAGTAATACCCATAATTTCCTTGGTCTCACCAGTGTTAAAAACCTCTATGCGCTCAGTAGCATCTTCTGCTTGCACCTCATAAATATAACGAGCACCAAGTGTAAAGGGCAAATAGGGGTTGTTTACTGTAACAAACTTACTTGGATCAAGACTAGGCATAGATATAAATACGGCAGCTGTTTGCTCTTCTAGGGCAGGTGTTGTAGTAAAGAAAGAAGCTGAGAGGGTTTGGTTGCCACTTTCTTCTATAGCAAGCACTTCCCATTCATATTCAGTATCAGGGAGCAAGAAACCTGGTGGAACTAACATGCTAGTAGTGGTAGGAGGCATTATAACATCCAAAGACACTTTGGCTAGGGCATCAGAACTGCTGTCAACTTGCACAACTATTACTTGATAGGCAATTATCGGGCTGCCATTTGGATCATCAACTGGTTCCCAAGTAACCACTGTGTTATTGGGATCTTGCAACCTACCTCCTTCTAAAGGTGATACCAGTACTGGACCATCTGGCACATTATGAGTTAAGATTGCTTCACCAACGTACTCTTCTCCACCAAGTCCAATACCTCTAACTTTATATGTTCCTTCAGGAAAACGCTCTAGAAACTCATCAAAAGGCAGTTCACTAAACTCAGGTTCAGCACTTTCTAAAAACAGTTCTGTTCCACCTTGTTCCGCGAACTTTCCTTGCACAACACTTCTAAAAATTACTTCACCGTTTGTATCAAGAACCTCTATGGATTCCCACTCATCAGCATCTAAAAAAACCTGTATCCCTGCATCTAAATCAGTGGCGTTATATTCAATCCTAATTATTGCGTCACTAACTTCTACCACTGAACTGGCTTCTTCTGTACTAACTTGGGCAAGTACTACTTGTGCTGAGAGCAACACACAGCTCATTGCTGAAACAGCAAAAGCTACCAAGAAGTGTATGTAATTATTAAAACGACAATTAGACATTTTAATTTCTCCTAGAATATATGGTTATTTAATGAGGCGCTTCATTTCTTAAGATATCTTGATGTTAATTATAAGGAACCACATATTACGAGGAGCTTTCTTAGACATTACAAAATGGTAATGTATTGGTACTATTACTTTATTATTGATTCATAAACCAATACTACCCATTGGTCCGGCTGAAGTATTCCATTACCCCAAGCATCATCAAAATCCTTGGTGAGCCCTGCAGCAATAATGTCTTCTTTGCTTTTGCCCTTATCAATTTGATTTTGGACGCGGTCCTGTACTGTAACTAGCATATCATAGTAGGCTTGTAAATCCTCTGCAGTTGCCATAGGTCCGTGCCCCGGTATAACCTGGGTATTCTCATCGATCATTTCTAGTACTCGAGCCACCCCCGCAACCATACCAGCTATACTTCCTTTAGCGTCTAAGTCAATAAAAGGATACATGCCATTAAAGAATAAGTCACCCATATGCACAACATTTGCCTTTTCAAAGTAAACAATGCTATCACCGTCTGTATGGGCAGTAGCGGCATGAAAAATATTTATATTATCACCATTCCAGTGAAAGGTCATCTCGTCTGTAAAGGTGATAACTGGTAATGCAACTTCAGGTGCAGGTGGAATAGTCATATTAAAGAAGTTAATCACTTGTTCTTCGGTCAGCCGCTCATAAACATTCTCGTGTGCCACAATCATTGCGCCTGCTTCGCCAAAGTTTTCGTTGCCACCTGTGTGATCAGGATGATGGTGGGTGTTTAGCAAAAAGCTCACAGGTTTATCCGTTACAGTGGCAATTGCCTCAGTGATTTTTTCAGAGAGTGGAGCAAACTGATCATCAATTAAAAAAGCTCCATCTTCACCTACAGACAAGCCAATATTGCCACCAGCACCAAAAAGGACATAGACATTGTCAGTTAGTTGATTAACCTGAATCTGAACATCAGACATATCACCTTGCTGTGCCTGAGTTACAGCCATACCAAAAACTACTATATTAATTAGTAAAAAGAACTTTTTCATGTAACACTCCTAAAGTCCAGTTGGACATTTAGAATTCTACCACAATATAAATCTATTACCATTTTTAATACATTGACGTAAGTAAGATTAACTTACTAAAATAGTAAGTATGAAAGAGATTTACCAAGGTAAGTAGCAAATACCAACTCACCCTTCCTATAGAAACCCGTAAAGTATTGGGAATTAAAGCTGGTGACGCTGTTAATTATGAGATTTTGGATGATGGTCTAAAGATATCACTGGTAAGGCCTGACATAGATACTGTACTTGATGAAGTCTTAGCAGAGCATGATTTTACTGCTTTAGCCAAGCTTACTAAAAATGATGCTAAGGTTTACATAAACGGCCTTAGAGGTCAGGATGATTAGCCTTGATAGCAACATAATCATCTCTGTACTTAACCCCAAAGATACTTTGCATGAGGAAGCTCGAGCCCTGTCAAGAAACTTTTTGCAATCTCAATGCCACGATAGTCTATGGAATGAGGAAGGTTAGGCAAAAGGTGAGACTCTATAGCTATCTCTCTTGTTTTGATCTTTTCTGCAGCCAATTTGGTAGCTTTTGCCGGTACAACTTCATCATCGTTGCCATGTATCAGGCAGAATTTGGTCCTAGTATTATTTAGCTCTTCAGCAATCAATGCACCACTGTAGCCCACCACTGCTCTGCATTTTAATCCTTTAGCTAGTGTAGCATGCAAAGCAACCATTGTTCCTTGCGAAAAACCTATCAGTATTAGATTTTCATGTGGTAGGTTTTGCTTAGATAAAAGCTCCTCAACAAATTTCTTTAGAATATCAGCAGCTTTATTAAGCCTTACAAGCATCTTTGCAATATCTCTAGAGAAAAAATCTTTCCCCAATGCTACATCCTTAAGACTAAACCACTGGTAACTTTTGCTATAGAAACTTTCCATTTCAAAGGGAATCA
This sequence comes from Trueperaceae bacterium, assembly GCA_965224855.1. Lineage (GTDB taxonomy): Bacteria > Deinococcota > Deinococci > Deinococcales > Trueperaceae > CBDCVN01. The sequence continues at coordinate 1,016,675 of CBDDAI010000002.1, forward strand.
TGTCGTACTTTTCTGGTGCATCTGCAGAAACAAACCATGTATTAGGGAGCACATCCATAAATTCTGGAGCCAATGATATCAAATCACTACTATTACTTCCCACTCCATGGAGGAATAAAGCTATATTATCAGGATTATCTCTATTACCAACTTCTTCATAACTTAGCATGTCACTATAGTTTACCACGTTGTTCCTTTAGTGCTATAGAGCTCCCTTTTCTCTAATACTAAGCGACACACTTGCAAAAAATATGCTAGCTTAGACCATGCAACATGCCATGGAGGTGGTTCACCATACAATGCTTAAAATATTCGTTTACCACTAGCTTACTAGTCATTTTTCTTCTAGGGCTATTTCCAACATTTACCCAGTCAAGTAATGATGGACCAAAAATTACCAGTTTAAAGGTTGATGAAACAAAAGGAAATGAAGGAGAATTCTTCTCCTTCATAGCAGAATTAGCTGATTCTAAGGGAGATTCATATCTCTACAGTTGGGACTTTGGTGACGACACTAGTGTTGTCAATGGAAACAACTTACAAGCTTACAAACACCGCTTTAAAAAAGAGGGAAATTTAATTGTTACACTGACAGTTGCTGATTCAAATGGAAAAAGTGATAAAGAATCAGTAAATGTAGAGTTGGCCAATGTGCTACCTGAAATCATTCGTATTGATAGAATTGGTATACCTCTTCAGAACCAGTCTTTAGAATTTTTTGCTCGAGTTTTTGATATTAACGACGATCTAGAATACACTTGGGATTTTGGTGATGGAATAACTAAAGGGCCTATAAAAAACCGAAACTCTGTTGAACACACCTATAAAAAAGATGGAAGATATACACTCAAACTCACAGTTAGTGATGGTACAGATGAAGTAAGCTTTACAGAAGCTATCAGGGTAGGCCAAGGTTTAGAGTTTACAGTAAGTGGTGACTTTAACTTTTCTTATGAAAACAAAAGAGATGAACAGGATGTTTCTTTTACAGGGTTACCTGTCTCAACGAACTCTGACGGAGATTTAAGCTACCGTTTAGACCTTGATTCTGCCCTTAGTAATGAAGATGCAACTGTAGGTGACGGACCATGCTTAGTAATTTTTGGCAATCATCCTGGGTTTACCGAGGAAGAGTTTTATCTTAGGTTGAGTGCTGCACCGCATGACATTCTAACTAAAGGTACTTTTCCTGTACTGCCAAAAGAAGACTCTGCTGCTGGGAACCCAGATAACCCTTATGTGAAAGAAATCGCCAATCCAAACGCTTTTTTTGCGTCTGTGTCATACTACTCTGATAAATTTGATTCAGGTAGTACTTGGTTTGATGCAAAATCAGGGACTGTAGAAATTACCTACTTTGACGATAATCATATTGAGGCAAGTTTTGATATAGATATGATAGAGTTTCACTCTGATACCCGACTCAGTCCAGATCACCCACTATACCGCACACGATACCGTCCACCCACCCACATTCAGGTTAATGGGCGCTTTGTTCACAACATCAATCATTCCTTAATAAAAGAAAATACTACAGATGGTGATTGGTATCTTTGTCAGTCAAATGACCCTACACTTCAGGTTGTTGACCATACACCCATTATGGGTGCTAAAAACGTTGACTATGAGCGTGAGAGTTACTTGAAGGCAGAAGCCAAATTAGAGTTTGGTTTTAGTCATGATGTTGAGCTCGAGAGTTTACAAGATAATGTCTTCTTATACATAGATGAAGATACAGACCTGCCTAAAGAAAATATTGATGAGTTTGCAGATCGTCAATTACGCTATAAAAGCTCGAGCCCTTGGTGGAGACTGACCGAACCTATTCTTGGAGAAGTTAAAAAAATAGATAACAACAGATTCCGATTTATCCCTGCTAGAGAATTGCTTGATGGCGTGCATTATCGTATGGTCATTGTTGGTGGGCCTAATGGTGTAAGAAGTCAAAGTGGAGCAACTTTAGAGAATAGCTATCAGTGGTGGTTCTCAACTCTTGTAAGACCTGCTAATATTGAAGCGCATGTTTATCAGGTCATTAGAGATGCTAAACTTGTGTCTAATAAACCTACTTTAACTAGAGCTTATATACATTGGGAGAAAAAAGCTGACATTCCTGATGAATCACAGGTAGAATGGTTCTTTGCAGACATTACCATAGAAAATGATGGAAAGCCTATTTACAAAACAGAAGAATTCGCAATTATAAGGCCAGATAAATTTACAAATCTAGATAGGCGTTTTGCTTTAGATAGCTATAACTTCTTTAATTGGCGTCCTACACAAGGAACAGGTAATTCAAAAATAGAAGTTACCCTAGAGCCACAAGATCAAAATCGAGATAAACCTAAACAGTCCCATAGTAACCAAAGCTTGACCGTTGAGTACTGGAATCTTGGGCAACGTCTTGACATTGATTATTACTTTTTGAAAGTCGGTGACTGGAAAAACGGGATTCCAGCAACAAGTAGACAACTAGGGCATACTTTAGTGCAAAGGGGAGGAATTTTTACAACACAAAACTTTCCTATAATCAAAACACGTCTTAAAAACAAAGGGGATCTTTCTATTGAGGCTCCTTCATCCCCAAAGAAAAAAGATGGGGATTTATACTACGATTTATTTAAAGGTGAGTATTTGCATTACGATTTATTTAATGATCTATATGACAATGATCAATATAATGCTTTTTATAATAATGAAATTAGCACGAACGGTTACGTTGCTAAGGTATTGTATGAGCTTACTAAGGAAAGCAACTCTGATCTTATAATTGGTTTAGTACCCACAACACTTCAACCCAGTTTATATGGAGTTGCCCATTTTTTTGATGAAACTGATGGAGTTGCCCAAGATCGAGGGAATGATGTTAGAAGGGTAGTTTTGTTATTTATTAATGATAACCCTAGCCCTGCGGTTTTTGTGCACGAAGTAGGGCATGCTTTTGACTTACGACATACATTCAGTTGTGGTGTTCCCAATAAACTAGTTTGTGCCAATGCCCCTAGAAACATTCAGGGATTTAAAATCACGCCTAACGGCGCTGCAGGCTGGAATAAGGTACTAATTTATAAGGGAACCATAAAAGATAAAACTTATAACGCAGAAGGAAATTCTTTGAATCAAATCATGCTAAGTGGTAAATATTCAGATAAACCTAATGAGAAGTTAGAGTTTATTGCTAATGAACAATATATGCATTTATTCAAAACAGTTTATTGGGGTAAGTTTCAGGTAGAATATGACAGAGGTCTTAACTTTTTCACAACACGTCTACCAAGCACCTCCCTAACTCAAAGTTCAACATCACCAATACTTATCGCTAGTAAACAGTATGTACCCTTGTCTAGAACTACCCCTTTGTTTAACAATCACATTGCATACGAAGATAATCTTCATTTTGTCTCAGAGCATTCACTAGGTACTTTTTTAGCTCAAGGTTCAACATCAACAGAATATCTACTTGTTACGGGTTTTGTTGACGAAACAAGCAGTACAGCTGTTATAGAACCACTCCACTTTTTAGAAACAGCAATTGCTGATGAGAGTAGTGGTTCCTATACTTTAGAACTTCAGGATAGTGGTGGTGTAGCCCTTTCATCTCATGCCTTTGAAGCCTTTTTGCCAACTGCTTCACACGGTCCACCTTCAAAGGGTCCATTAATGTTTAATCTTACTGTTCCCTATAACCCAAAGACTGATCGAATAGTAGTTAAGCAAGGTGAAAATCTCCTAGCTGAACGCATTCGCAGTCCAAGCACACCAGAGGTAAGTTTACTTACACCATTACCTGATACCGAATTGCAAACTAGTATCACTTGGCAAAGCAGTGATGCTGATGGGGATGAGCTTCATTATGATCTTTACTACAGCCCAAATGGCTTTGATGACTGGCGTCCTATGGCTTTTGGAACAAGGGAAACTTCACTGGATATAGATCCATCAGTGCTCGAGCCCGGACCTTCACCCAAGCTTAAATTAGTTGCTTCAGATGGCTTTAATCAGACTGAAGTTATTAGCAACATTACCTTAGCTAGTGAAATTCAAATCTTAGCTTCCTTGCCTAGTGAGGGTGAATCTTTGGACACTCGAGAAAGCATTATAGTTTTCTTTAATACAGAGTTTAATCCAGAAACCTTTACAAAAGATAGTTTTGTACTTCAAGATGAGCAAGGGAATACGGTGGAAGCTGAGCTTAGTTATGACCAAGCTGCACGTACCGCTATGCTCACGCCTTTGAATGTGCTCGAGTCCCTCAGTACCTATAAAGTTACCCTAAGCAACCTAACTGATCTTTATGGCAATACCTTACCAGAAAACCTGAGCTGGTCATTTGAAACAGCTGAGGCTGTACCTACCCTTGCTCAAATTCATCAACGCTCTGAAGATGAAGCTGATGGAGTATTAGCAGGTCCTAGTTCATTTAGTGTGAGCTTACCTGAAATCTGTGCAGGCATTTCAAGTGACCTCATTACCCCTTTTGTGCCTGAAGATAGCGAGCTTGTTTCTATTAATCAAGATGATGGCTGTCAATTGGAAATCAATTCAACCTTAGGCTTTAATAGTGCTCGAGCACATGTAGAAACAACGATTATAAAAAACCGTTACCGTCTAACCCAAAATACTCAAAGTAATGATGGCAATCAATCTGCTGTTATTGCTTTTGAAAACAGCTCTTTGCTAGGAAAAATAAAGATTGAAGAAGGCACTCCCCTTTTATTAAACTTTAAATTTACACAACCTTAGTCTCTGAGCAGCAATAACGTTCCAATTACACAGGCTTCCATATGCTATGGAGCTTTATAATTAGGCCAAATTGAAAGTCTATTTTTACTCAAACCCTTAGTAGTACTCAATCGTGCGGTAAAGCGTTAATTGTGGCTCAGAAATTCCCCCAAAGTCCTCGAGTTGAACTTGTTTAATCCAGTTACCTACGCTATCAAATTCATACTCATAACGGTACGCAGTTGTGAAGCCCTCAATTTCAAAACTTTCATTTAGTACAAGACCAGTATCGTCATATTCATAGCTGGTCTTTGTGCTGCCATCAGAGGTGTGTCCTATCGACTCGATAATATTATCTTGCTCATCTAGACTAACGATGTCTCGAGACGCTACCGAGCCATCCTCTGCATAATAAATCTGCTCAAATACACGACCCTGCTCACTGAAAATCACTTCGCCCAAAAGGGTGGTATCAGCACTCGTTTGAGTTTGCTTGGCGAGGTTACCCTCATCATCATAACTTGATTCTAAGCGAGTTACTATAGCAGTTCCCTGATAATGTTCTCGAAGTTTCTCTTTACCCATTTCATTATAAATATAAAGCTGCTGCTGCACTACATTACCTTCAGCATCATATGTAACTTCTTCAGTTAGTTGGTTACCTTCATTATATCGGTAAAGTGTTTGTTGCAGGATTTCTTCATTGACATCCAAAGTTTGTTTAGAAAGAGGCTGCTCATTTTGATTATAAGTTGTAATTGCTTTAGATCGTAAAGAATCGTCCCTGTAGTTGTAACTGTAGAGTGTTGATTCGTTTAGGTGACCTGATTCATTGAAAAGAAGTTCTTGTTTGGCTCTACGCCCAGAATCATCTAATTCCTCTTCAATAAGCACCTGTTTAACTGAACCAACATAACTAGATAAAATGTTGTTTGGTTGTGCCAAACAAAGGTTAAAAACAACTATAAACAGTATAAGATAAATTTTCATTTTTGCTCCACTTTTCTTATAGTAATCTCAAGTCTCTGACCCTCTAGCTCAATACTTTCAAAATAACTCTCTTTTATTTTCCCCATTTGCAACTCTTTTGCTAGCACCTCATGGGCAATGGTATTTTGATGTATAATAACTGCCTCTTTAAGTCTGCCTTCTGTATTCAAACCAAGTCTTATATGGTCAGAAACTTCTAAATCAGCATTCTTGCGAGCGTTTTGTACTACTCGAATAACATCCCTCGCTAAACCCTCTGCTAAAAGTTCAGGAGTCAGTGTAATGTTTAAAGCAGCTAAGTAACCACCTTCTTCAGCAGCTACGTAACCTTCAGGGCTTTGGGGCTCGAGCAAAAAATCCTCTGGCTCAAAGCTGTACCTCTCCCCTACTAGCTCAATTACAGTCTCCTTACCCTCCCGCACATTAGCAGCAATGACCCTACCATCGACTTCAGCAAGTTTTTTCTTTAACTCAGGAATAAGCTTGCCTAATCTCTTACCTACTAGTGGCAAATTGGGCTTAATCTTATAACTAACAAACTCAGCAGCAATATCTAAATACTTAACAGCTTTGACATTAAGCTCCTCTAAAATTTGTCCTTCAAGCCGCTTTAAACCTGAAAGTTCTGCTTGGCTGCGTACTCGTATTAATGCTTCTGGTAAGGGCTGGCGCATTTTGACCTTAGAAGCTGCTCTGGCGCTACGACCCAACTCTATTACCTGAACAAGAGCATTCATATCCCTAAGCAAGTCTTCATCAATCAAGGCATCATCATATTCAGGCCATTGGCTTAAGTGAACAGATTCAGCAGAAGTTTCATCAAGGCTAAGTACTAGATTTTGATAGAGACTCTCACTTACAAAAGGAGCCATGGGAGCTATTAGCTTAGCAATGGTTACCAAAGTTTCATAAAGAGTCTTGTAAGCTGCAAGTTTATCTATATCGCTTTCAGACTTCCAAAAACGGCGACGATTGCGACGAATATACCAATTAGAAAGATTATCTACTACAAAGTCACGGCATAGTCGGCTTGCCAAAGTAGGGTCATAGTTTTCTAGGACCTCTGTTACTTCTTTGGTGAGATGATTAACTTTAGCTATTAGCCAACGGTCAATTTCAGGTCGCTCACTTACTACTAAATTTTGCTTTAGTGCAGGCTTGTCTAAATTGGCATAAAGGACAAAAAATTTATAGCTTTCCCACAGGGTGTTGAAAAAATCGCGGATGGTTTCATCTACTAAGTTTTCACTAAAACGCCTCGAGCTTCCCGGTGGTGCCGAGCTATAAAGATACCACCTAAGCGCATCAGCCCCCTGCTTGTTTAGCACTATCTCAGGATCAACTATATTGCCCTTAGATTTACTCATCTTCTCACCCTTTTCATCAAGGATGTGTCCTAAACAGATAACATTTTTAAAAGAGCTTTGGTTTGTTGCTAGAGTTACTAGGGGACCAGCAGGAATTTCGTCATCACCATCATAAGTTAGGAGAGTGGCAAGAGCATGAAGGCTATAAAACCAACCCCTAGTTTGATCAATTGCTTCACAAATATAATCAGCCGGGAAATTGGCCTCAAGGCTTTGTTTTTCTTCAAAAGTAGACTCTGTGCCCATATAGTGCCACTGGGCATAGGGCATAGCACCAGACTCAAACCACACATCTACCGTATAGGGTAAGCGCTTGAACAGCTTGCCATTTTTTTCAAAGGTGATTGCATCTACGTAAGGGCGGTGCAACTCTAGATCACTGAGATCTTGTCCACTAAGCTCTGCTAATTCTTTTATGCTACCTATACAATGGTTCTCTGAGCTATCCTCGCTTATCCAGATTGGTAAAGGACAGCCCCAGTAACGCTCACGACTTAAAGCCCAGTCAATGTTATTTTCCAACCACTTGCCAAAACGACCATCACGGATGTGCTCAGGCACCCAATTAATAGCCTGATTGTTGCTTACTAATCTGTCTTTAAGTTTGCTAGTACGAATATACCAGCTCTTTTTAGCATAGTTTATCAGGGGTGTACCATCACGCCAGTTAAAAGGGTAAGTGTGATAGATAGTATCTTGACGATAGAGTAAACCACGGTCAAGCAAATCCCTAGCAATTTCCTTATCAGCATCTTTAAAAAACTTTTTAGCATAAGGGCCTTCGCCACCTACTGGTAGGTCCATAGGGCGCACTTCGGGGTAAACTTCGCCTAGTAAGTCTACTGAGAAGATAGTAGGTAAGTAATGTGTCTTGCCAATTTCCAAATCTCCATAGGCAGGTGCAACATGTAAAACCCCAGTACCACTATCAGTAGTAACATGCTCATCAGCAATAACACGGTAGCCCTTAGTTAAATCTTCATCACTAGGCACATGGGCACGAAGTATGGGTTGATACTTTATGCCAATTAGTTCACTGCCTTTAAAGGTCTTTATTAACTTATGCTTGCCCTCACCAAAAGCGTTATTTCCTAGTGAAGCGAGCATAATATAAAGGTCTTGATTATCCTCATCAGTTGTGCGCGGGGCTTCAAAAAGACCGTAATCAGCTTCTGCACTGACAGCTAGGGCAGTGTTAGCTGCAAGCGTCCAAGGAGTCGTTGTCCATGCCAACAAGTAAGCTTGTCTGCTACTATCGGTAATGATGCCCTTGGCTGCTAGGGCTTCCATATTTGCTGGAAATTTAGGATAAATAGAAGGATCAGGCACATTTTCCTTATAGCCCAAAGAAACTTCATGGCTAGCTAGGCTGGTATTATTTCTAGGACAGTGCCAAGTGGTTTTATAATCTTCCCCTAGTAGTCCACGTTGCCAGAGCTCTTTCATTACCCACCAGCAACTTTCAATATACTCGTTATTGTAGGTAATGTAGGGGTCTTCTAAGTCAATCCAGTAACCCATACGCTCGGTCATATAGTTCCAGTCCTGAATGTTCTCAAAAACCCACCGTTTAGCTAAAGAATTAAACTTGTCTATACCATACTCATCAATTTGTGTTTTTTTAGTAAAGCCAAGACGTTTCTCGATTGCTATTTCAACAGGTAAGCCGTGGGTATCCCAACCACCTTTACGAACAACCTTATAGCCTTGCATAGTTTTAAAACGTGGGAAAAGGTCTTTAAAAGCCCTTGATAATACATGGTGAATACCAGGCTTGCCATTGGCTGTAGGTGGACCCTCATAGAAAACGTAATTGCCCTTGGGAGCATCTTTTGTTAAGGATTTTTTAAAAACTTCTTTTTGTTGCCAGAACTTTAAAACTTCTTCTTCTAGCCTGACAAAATTTGCTCGGGGTACTTCTTTGAACATCAAAACCTCTCTGGTTAGGTAGTATTATCAGTAGTCCGCAATCGTGATAAAGGATTCTCAATAAGATGCCTATATCTAAGATTTGTATTAATAATCAATTCGTCCTACACGCAAACTTGATGAGCAGTCAAAGTCTATTTAAGATCAACTTTTCAGTTTTTTCTTCATTTTGCGGAGTACTGATTATCAATAATCAACACCTTCTAACTCCATACGATGGGTTGGCTTTGAACCAATCTGAACTTCTTTATTAAGCCTTTTTGCTTCACGACGTTGCCATTTACTACCTTTAATACCAACCATCATATCTTCTTTGTCATAAACGAAATTATCGTATTTGAAGTCAGCTAGCTCAAATTCATGACCTAGCACAATAGCCCCTGTAGGACACGCTTCTTCGCACATACCACAGAAAATACAGCGCAACATATTAATCTCATAGATTTTGGCATAACGCTCACCTGCTGAGGTAGGGTTATTAGGATCATTTTCTGCTGCTTCAACATATATAGCATAAGCCGGACAGGCCGCAGCGCAAAGGCTGCAACCAATGCACTTTTCTAAATTAGTATCAGGATGACGAAGTAAGTGATGTCTACCTCGAAAACGAGGTTTGACTTCTACTGGTTCATTTGGATACTGTACAGTAACTGGGTTTTTAAATAAATGATTTAAGGTTACACCCATACCTTCAGCAATGTCAAAAACACTCACTTTATAACACTCTCCAAAAAATACATAGTCTAATTCTAACTGACTTTGCAATCTTATTTTAGGGCTCGAGCATTTAGCAATTTTCTTACATCACCTCGAATTTGATGTGAATTGCTTGTTTAACTACTCTTAAGTAGAGTCAAGTTCCAACTTACCCAAGTAAATTAAAGATTCAATATCCTCAACATCCTGTGGGGAGTAACGATTAATGACTTCTTTTACCCTTTTTATTTCTTCATCTGAGGCTAACCCAAGCATTCTAGCACTATCACTCATATCTTGTGTACGTGAAGACTTAAGCTTCATAAGGACTAAGTATGGTAAGGGAAGTATAGGATAGCCTTTCTTAGAAATTGTTATATGTTATTTAACATAGTCAAATATATCCTTCTTAGGATAAATAATTCCGAAGAACATTTTACCACAAGCTAATTGGAGCAAGTCTATTGAACAAATAATTTAAGTGGTCTTATAATAATTTTCAATGTACAGGAAATCTATTTTCAGAGCAGTAGTCTTGCTTTGGCTTATAGTAAACATTTTAAGTTTAGCTTCTTCACAAATCGACAATACAAATGATTTACTTGTTGATTTTAGCCGAGAGATTTTATTTTACAAACAAGTGCTAAGTCAACTTGCCTTAGAACTCGCCACTCACAAACAGTGGGTGGAAAATTACCAGTCTAAACTTTCGTCTGAAGAAACTAAAGAATCAGAAAATTTGCTAAACAGGCAGCTAGCTGAAATTTGGCAAGAAATTGAAAGGCTCGAGCCCCTAACCAACACCGGCTGGCTTGATGCCCTCATCAGTCAATTAGACTCGAATTCCTTTAGGAATGCTCCCCCAAGCGAAATTGAAAGCTGGATAGCTAGCCAAAATCAGTACATAAATCAGATTGTAGAAGATGTACTAGCCTTGAAAAACAATGTTGAGCAAATCCAACAAACCTATGTCTTGGTAGAAGGAAACACCAAAACCTCGGAGGTTTTGGAAACCTCCGAGGTCTACCCTACCGAAGAAGACCATGTGCTTGAAGCTACCTTGCTTTACTTATTAGCAGGGTTGGAAGCTTGGGGTTCTTGGCTCGAGCCCACCAACGAAACCGGCCTACTACCTGAAGCTGAAGGTCGTTTTATGGTCTCGAGCACACCCATCTTACAAACAGGAGTAGTTCCCGGAGGTGTAGGTGTAGTAGGTTTTGCACAACCAATTATTATTAGTAGAAACGGTGTTCCTGAAGGTTTTAGTGAAAATCAACGCCTTTATGAAACAGCTTTAGCTAGCTATAACGACCATATTGAAGATGTGCTCGAGCAAGTTTCTTATCTTGATAGATTGAATTATCAATTCGGAATTGAAGTAAATGGGCGCACAGCACAAGTTTATCGTAAACCCATTGAAATAGATCTGTCACTTAATACTATGCTGCAAAAACTAGGAGCACCCCCAGAAGTTGCTGAAATCTGGGTGGCAGAGTACGCTGAGATAGCTCATTCATCACAAACTATTCAACTGTCATGGTTGATTGCAGGAAATCCACTGGCAAAAGATTACCAGTTGTACATAAGAAACACACTAGAAACATTTGATTTGAATGCACTATTAGTCCAAGGTGCTTCTGATGGAAACTTTTCTTCACCTCAAACTCCAAATACCCAGTGGGTCAATCAAGATCCTTTCTGGGAAGAAGTTCAGAAGCAGCCTCTACTTAATGCTTTCATTACTTTACTAAGCGATGCTAGCGAAGAAATTAAGCGGAGTTTTATAGTTTCTCTTTTCTTTTTAGAGTCCAACCCTCCTACAGTTGAAGCAACTAGCAAAACTAGCAATAAACCAACTAGCAATGAAAATGTATCTCTTCGCTCCAAACCATTTTTCTGGTCAGATGCTAATACAAATGCCAATAATAATCCTATAGCGCCTACAATAAATCCAGCTATAAGTCCAGATCAAGACTTAGTTGCACAAGCTATAAAGCAAAAAAAGAATCTAATTAAATATTGGATACCCGGACAAGGTTACCAGATAATTCCCTGGTCAGAAAGAAGTTTACTTAATCCTAATGACCAAGGTACTCCTTATTTTATTATGGCAGTTACAGCTCTGAATCGATTTGCACCCAGAAAACAGCCAGAGCATAAATCAAACTATGAAACTATTGTAAGTAGCATAGTTAATAACCATCTCCCAAAAAATCAGCCTGTGTTACAAGTATTTGTAGGGTCTGAGTTGAATGACCGTAGAATGGTTGATAATGAAGGTGCTTCTCTTTATTTTGCAGATAAAAGTTTCCTATGGACTGCCGAACAACTTAATAATGATGGCTTATTGCAACTAGCAGCTAGTTACCATAAAAATATGTTGTCTCCCTATATAGTAATTAGGATTGAAAATGGTCCTTATGTGGCTGGTCCTTTATATCAAATTGAGGAAATGTTTAAAAATAGGCAAGACTTTACCATTGAAGCTGTGGTAATTAGGGCAAAGGGTAATACTAATTATGCTAAAAAAATAAAATCAACTGCTAGCGTACAAAAAGCTTGGATGTATGATGTTGATAGGTTGGCTCGAGATATTTTTAGCTGGTTCCCTTCAAAACAAGATAATCTTTTCATTCAATCTAGCCATAGATCTGTTGTATTTGAGAAGAGTTCTAGTCTAGGACCAGAATTGAGAATCTCCTCTATGGTTAAATGGAAAGATCTTCCCACTAACAAAGAGTTGCTAGAGGCTCGGAGTGAGTGGAATAGTGATTTATTTTTACTGCGAGTCAGGCAAGGGTACTTACTTGTTCCTGTTCAAGAATTAGAGTACTTTCAAAAGAATTCTGATGAAAGTTTTCAAGTACATAGTTTGCTGCTAACAAAAAGCACCATGCCAGATATTCGAATTGCAGTCCAAAGAACTTTACAAAGCCACAACCTTAGTTGTGAATCGGTTCGAGTAGTCTCCAAAAATGGTGTAGAGTTAACTTATTCTCCACAATGCTCAATAGTGGTTACAGAAAGTGGTTGGGAACTTGCCCAAGCAAACGAGGAAACTCTGATTGACAAGGCACAAGAAAATAATCAGCCTATTGCCATTTTTCACCCTGAAGATAAACCAGCCTCTGCACTACATTTAAATTCTTTAATGGATGCAGAGCAAAGCTCTTTAGCAAACTTACAAGTAAATACTCTAGTGCCTGTCTATAATTTCGAAGGCTTAGAAGTCGAAGAAGAAAAAAGTGTGATTCAAACAAGTATAGCTGATGCTATAGGACGAACTTTACAGTTTTTTCCTGCACAAAAAGAGTTTGAAGTGCTAATGCCGGAACAGGAATCAATTGTAGACCAGCGAGTTAAATACACAAGCACTCCTCCAAAAAACTTTAAGGCCAAGTACGATTACGATAAAATTAGTGTAGTAGTGCCTACAGAGGAACAACTAATTACATTTTACAGTCTTAGAGAAGATATAGCCCCAATTTCAGCTAAAGGTGCTGGAGGAGTAGAGTTATCTAAAGACGATATAATGACTTCTTCTGGTGAGTGGAATAAAGACAGTATCATGAAATTAGCCCAAAATTTTCATAAAGTTAGCACTTCACCTTATAGCATTGTACAAACTAATCAGGGTAACTTTTATGGAGGCTCCTTAAATAAAATTAAAGGCACTCTTTTAGCAGGAGAGGCTCCAGAAAAACTAGCAGTAATGGTTACTCAACTAGCAGGTACAGATCTTTGGGGGGCTACCTATCAGGGGCGTGAAAACTTGGGTTGGTTGAAAACTACTTCTTTTAAGGTGCTCGAGCACTCCAAATCACTAAAAATTGACCCCAACAGCACCGTAACAGTATGGTCTTCTGCAGGCAAAAGAAGAGCTGTTTTTACAGCAGATGGTACTTTACAAGCCGAGCAAATGATCGAGTGGTCTACTCGTCCTGATAACCAAACACTTAAAGCTATACGCAAAACTTGGCGAGGCAACATGGTACTAACATATATACCTAATAGAGGGTATTTTTTAGCCCAACCTAACGACATGGAATACTTGATGAATTCAACAAAGGCTCAAATTGATACTTTAATAATGTCTTTTGATATGGAGAGGCAGTTTTCAGATATCAAAGATCATGCAGGCGTAGTAATTAAAATTCTACCTACACAAGACTCCGTTCGTACTATTGCTTCTGTGAATCCAACTTATGAGGAAGTGTCCTTTTATGATGGTGTTGATTTAGCTTTCTATTTAGATAATCAAAAGAATATACACGTTGATTTACAACATACTGGCTTGGAGTTAGCTGAACAAGCTCCTGAACAGTGGCTTAGTTATGCTGAAGTTAAAAATACACCTCTAGCTGCTTTCCAGTGGCCAGATGGTAAAAAATCAATGGCTTGGTTCAAGCACATTCAAGAAGCCAAGCAAAACTTAGAAGAAATAGAACCCTTGTTCATCGTTCCTGCTTATAGCTTTGAAGATTTGGATGAATCTGTGTCAGATAAAGAGGAAATAGAAGAGTCTATTGCTATTACCCTACAAGATACTTTGCAAAGAGCACTTGCCTTTTGGCCAGATCAAAACTCTTTTCAAATAGTTATGCCCCATGAGAAAAATCCTAGGCACTATAGCCAAGACCCTCCTGCTAAAATAGAATCAGATCCTTTGGGAATGATTCAGCTAACGAGGCAATCAGACAATACAAAAATTAAATATTACTATAGGCCTAATACATATAACTAGTTAGAAAGTTTTCATAAAATATTTGATAGTAGTGAGTATAGGACTAGGTAGGTCTACGATGGGAATAAAAGCTCAAACCACTATCCGTGCCTTACAACCTGTTGTAGCAGCCTTGCAAACGCTAGGTTATAAACCTGACCCCCTTCTGTTAAAAGCTGGTATTCCTCTAAACCTTTTGCAAGATGCAGATGGATATTTGCCTCACAAAAACATGATGGCTTTTTGGGACATTGTCTTAACAGAAATTCGAGATGATTGTCTTGGAATTCACTTAGCAGAGGCTGCTCCTATACAGTCTTTTGAAATACATGCTCATGCTTTGCTATCTAGTTCTAGTTTGCGAGATGCTTTTCATAGAGCTTGCCACTACCAAAGACTTATACATGAAGTAACTGACTTGACATTGGAAGAAACACCTGATGAAGGTATACTTAGGCACAATCTACCCGGCGGCAAATCTGTCCCAAGACACCCTGCTGAATTCCTTGTTACACTTTGGGTGCGCTTAGGACGTTTGGTTACGGGAAATAATTGGTCGCCTCGACTTGTTTGCTTTGCACATGAAACTCCCAATAACACGAGTGAGCACCAACGTATCTTTACTTCAAACATAGCGTTTTCCAGTGGTCAAACAGCAATTTATGTGCCGAACTCAATTTTAGACTTAAGTAATCCTAAAGCTAACATAGGACTCTCAAATTTACTTGATAACTATGCAGATCTATTACTCAAGCAATCAAAGAGGCAACAAACCTTTGCTGACCGAGTGAGAGCTTGGATAGCAGAGGAACTTAATGGGGGTACACCCAATGCTAAAAACGCAGCAGAAGCCATGAATATGAGTGTACGTACTCTACACCGAGATTTAAAAAGTAAAGGCACAAGTTTTGGTGAGTTGCTCAATTCACTTCGCCAAGAAAGAGCTGTGGTTCTACTTGCAAACCCTAAATTTAGCATTGCTGAAGTAGCTTTTCTACTTGGTTTTTCTGAACTTAGCTCATTTTACCGAGCCTTTAAACGTTGGACAGGAAAAACCCCTGCCCAATACAGAGCAAGTGCACTTATAAAAACTCAGTAAGTTGGCACAATTGGTCAATAAACTTGACACAAATTGCCAAAGACAATAGCCTACAAAACTATTAACCTCTAATTAACGAGTTGCCCAATTAATAAGCAGCTGCATGGGAACTCATGAACTCATTAAATGGAGGTTTTTATGATTGAAGATTGGGTTAACAATAACGCAGAGACTGTACAGTACATTCTTTTTTTTACACTCTTTTTTATATTTGGTCTTATCGAAGTCTTTGAGCCAAAGCGTTCGGGGCCTATGCAGCGAAAGGCTCGTTGGTTCACTAACTTTGTTTTAACTTTCCTTAATGTTGTTGTAATAGGGCTTATGCCTGTTACCTTTTTCAGTGTGGCCATATGGGCACAAGAACAAGGCTATGGTTTGCTTAACCTGTTTACAATGCCTTTAGTAGTCTTGTTGCTAGGGACTTTGTTAGCTCGAGGCTTCATCTCTTTTTTCTCGCACTATCTCATGCACAAAGTACCCTTCCTCTGGCGTTTACACCGTGTGCATCACCTTGATACTGAGATGGATGTTTCAACTACAGTGCGCTTCCATCCACTCGAGTTCGTTGTGTCCACAGCTATTGGTGTAGTAATTGTTCTTAGTTTAGGCCTCACCCCTTGGATTCTTCTAATTTACGAGTTGCTTGATGTTGCTGTTAACGTTTTCTCACACTCAAACATTCCTGTGCCACGTAGGTTAAATCAAGTACTGCGCTACATTATTGTAACACCAGATCTACACCGTATTCACCACTCGTCTTGGCAACCTGAAACTGACAGTAATTTTAGTGCTGTTTTTCCTATTTGGGATATTGTTGTAGGTACTTTTCGAACTGAAACTCGTATACCTCAAGAAACCATGGAGCTTGGGCTCGAGGAAGTTCGTGATAAAAGAACAAATCATTTTCTTTGGTTACTAGTTTCACCACTCTTGAATCTAAAGCGTCTAGCACATGGAAAGGAAAGATGAATCAAAATGACTTGCCAAAAGTGCCTTAAGACCTGTCAAAGCAAACTCTGCAAGCAAACGTTAGTTGACCAAAAGAACTTGAAAAAACAATTTTTTAAGAGATCTATTCCAGTTTATGCTTCAGGCAACAGTGAAAATCAAAAAGCTCTTAGGGAAAAAGGAGATTCTATATGAAATTAAATAATAAAATAGCACTTATTACAGGTGCTAGTCGCGGTTTTGGACGAGCAATTGCTGAGGCATTAGCCGAAAAGAATATGAAGGAAGATGCTACGTTGATAGGTAGCAATTAATGAGAATATTCGGGATCAAAAGCCTTCTTGTTCTTTAAAACCCCATAAGCAATATGTAAAAGCTTCCTCATAACAGCAGCAATAATAACCATAGTGTGTTTACCCTTAGCCTCAAGGCGTTTCACAAAAGCTTGTATCAAAGGATTCCATCTCATCGCTGTTAGAGCTGGTAAATACAGTGCTGTACGTACTGAAGCTTTCCCTATTTTTGACAACCTTGGTTTGCGTTTTACTGATGAGCCTGACTCATGATGCGATGGGTTTAATCCTGCATCTGCTGCTGCCGCTGAAGCTGATTCGTAATTCCCTAGATCATACATCTCTGCCATTAGTTTGTAGGCTGTCTGAGGCCCAAATCCTTTTATAGATGTTAGCAAGTCATATTGCTTCTTTAATTCGGTTCTTGATTTTATCAAGTCCTTTATTTGCTGTTCCACAGACACTATCTCTTTTGTTAGTGCAGCTATCACTATTTGTAAAGAACTCTTCACATCTTTATCTTTGCAACTTGCTAAACGATTCTTTTGCTGAGTTAGTGTCTTTTTCAATCCTTCAAGATGACGTACTAAAGCCCTTAACTTCCTTTGATCATCACTAGGTGGAACCCATTCATCAGGAGACATTGCTGCACAAAAATCAGCAATAACCTCACTATCTTGTTTATCGGTTTTATTACGTCTTAGTTGGCTACCAGCAAAACCCTTGATACGAGCAGGATTAACAACACTAACATTGTAACCTTTTGAGTGAAGGTATAGAGCAAGGTCTTCCCAATAGACATTAGTAGCTTCCTTGCAAATGTGTAAATCATCTACTTCTACACCATGCTTTCTTAGCCAACCCATTAGTTTTTTGAAGCCTTTTTCTTTGTTCTTAAAAGTGGCATGGTGTTTATTGCCTTCATTATCAATAAGTGTTACATCAATTGTGTCTTTAGAAATATCTATACCAAGTGTCATAGTAGTAAACTCCTAGTTGGGTTAAAAGTAACCTATTCGGACCTACCTTGCACGTGCAAGCTTGATAACTTTCTTATCCTACACAGTCTCAATGAATAGGTTTAGGGAGCTACAGTCTTTATCTTCCTTCCGGCCTCTAAGGGCATGCGTTCTTTTCTGACTTTAGCCTTTGTATTTTAACCTTAATACTTGTTCTTTGTTAAATCTTAGCCAAAACATACTCACGGAACTGCTCATTGAATCCTCACTAAATTTGTCACACAAGTTATTGCAGTTGCTCGAGATCAAACAGCTTTAGCATCTTTACAGGAAAAACATAGAAATATTTCAATCCGAATTGCAGATGTTACTGATGGTGTAGCTGCCGCCAGAATTTTACAGCAAAAAAATCCTGAAATCCTCATTCTGAATGCAGGTGCAGCACCACTTTTTAAATCTATAAGCAAGCACAGTTGGGAAACCTTTTCTTTGCATTGGAATGTTGATGTTAGAGGTGTCTTTTTATGGGCAAGAGAAGCACTTTTAAAACCCTTGACTCAATATAGTCACATCATCATTATGTCAAGTGGTGCAGTACTAGCAGGTTCTATGATGAGTGGTGGTTATGCTCCTGCAAAAGCAGCTCTCTGGCAACTCAGTAAAAACCTCGAGTTTGAAGCAAAATCCCTTGGCATAAAAGTAAGCTGCTTATTTCCCAATCTCACCTCGAGTACAGACTTAGGCCAGTCTGCAACAACATTTTACGCTCAGGTTCAAGGGATTGATGAAAGCACGTTTTTAGAGCGCATTGGTAGCCAAGATTTCTCGGCTAGTCATGTGGCAAAAAGCGTTATTTCGTTAATTACTGAGCCTGAAACCTACAATAATCTAAGTTTTCGTGTGACGAGTCAAGGGCTCGAGCCAATTAATCAAATGATTACAAACTAAGTCCTGATGCATATTTATAAGACTCATGAATAATGCGTTTTACAATTTCTAGTTCTTGTCCATTACGAAGTGCGTAAATCAGCACCTCTTTCACACCTGTATCATATGAGGATGGAACAAGAGAGGTAATGCATTATGAAGTAGCAGAAGGGGAAAACCAAGAGAAATGGGAAGAGATGTTTAAGAACATGATAGAAAGGGAGTTAGATACCAGTAAAGTAAGAATAGTAAGCAGTGATGGGACAAATGGGCTAGCCAAAGTGATAGAAGAATACTTACCAGAGGGAAGACAGCAAAGATGTATAAGTCACAAGGTTAGGAATATTGAACAGAACTTAGAATACAAAGATTTGGGAAAAGAGGATGAACTATAGAAAAATATATTAAGCTATCTTGTTAATCCTGAGGAGTTGTGAGAATGAAGAAACAGATTTTATCAATAGTTTTACTCATAAGCTTATTAGGTCCCTTTGCCCAAGCACAAACTTGTAAAAACACTCAAGAACCAGATAATACGGCAAATGAAGCAACAATATTGACAGGCAAAGCATGTGCTCTTGGGGAAATTGTAGAAGGTGATCAAGACCTTATATTTTGGACAATTTCTGAAGAAGATGCAAAAAGGTTTTGGATTTTAGAGCTCGAGGGGCCCAAAAACCAACTAAGTGAAGTAGAAGTATTGCGTATAACTTTAGCAGAAGATGGCAGTACTGTAACTGCTAAAAAAACCCTTTTAACCCTCTCAACATCAGATGGTAGCTTAGAATCTAGCCAAGCACTTATATTTGCCCCCGGCACATACATTTTAGGCATAGTTTCAGCAGGAAAAGGAGACTATTACCTTAATTTAAGACCTGATAAAAACCCAGATAATCCTAGTGCAGACAGACGTTTGCCCAGTAATAGAGACTATGAGCCTAATGAAACCACAGAAGATGCTCCCATTGTCAAAGGGGCGTTTAACTTTCTCGGAGACATTGAGGGCAGCCCAGATTACTACCGTTGGGAAGTTTCTGAAGAAGAGGCCAAGCAACTCTGGCAGCTTCAAGCCCAAGCTATTTTGGGCAGTGAACTCACTATAAAAATCTTTGATAGTAGTGGCGAGCAAGTTACAGTTGCTTCGCTCGAGGGCAGCGATAATCTTGCTATCAACATTTAGGCTTAGCTGCCGATACCTACACCCTAGTGCTAAGCCCACCAAGTGAGCTTCCAGCACCATATGTGATCAGTGCAACTCCTTTAGGCATACCAACTGATGGGCAAGAAATAGAGCCCAACGATAGACAAGAGCAAGCAAACATTTTTAATCTCGATGTGCCTATGACAGGTGATTTAGACCTTCAGAGCTCAGATTATTTCCGCTTTAACATTGATGATTCTAAGGAAACAAGGTCTATACAATTTGAATTAGATAAACAGATACCTATTGACCTGTGCCTCTTTGACAATGAAGGTAATAGGTTAAAGTGTCAGCGTAGTGAAAGCACTGTGCTTACCAATTTAGCGTTAGCAGGTAGCTATGGTCTGTCAGTCTCAGCAGTAGGTCGTCAGGAAGAGAGTATTCCTTATACTTTAAGCATCATTAATGAGGGTGATATTGAGCCCGGTTTTGAAACGGAACCAAATGACCGTTTTGAAAATGCTTTTATACTTGATGATAGTCTTGCTATACGGGGTAGCTTAGTTGAAAGTGATACTGATATTTTTCAATTTGCAATTGTTGATGACTTACAACTATGGCGCATTCAAGCTGTAGGTGAGGGAATCAGAAATCTTGCACTGACAAATTTGAGGGGTAGTGAATTGCAAGCAAGAGGGGTAAGTGTAGGCGAAAGGCGCATTCGACTTGATAATTTACTGCTTTTTCCCGGAACATATTTTATAACAATTTCAGGACAGGACGCTAATTATGCTTTGCGAGCTGTACCCCTTGGACCACCAGATGAATCTGTAGAAAACCTTATGCCGCCAGAAGATTCTACAGAATCTCCTCAGGAAGAAGCTGAACTTGCCACTGAAGATGACTTTAGCGTTATTATTCCCGGTCCAAGACCTGAAGGTTTAGTTGAACAAGAACCTAATGATGTGCCGGGTAGTGCAGAGCGTTTGCGCTTTGATGCGCCCCGTGTGGGTTTGCTACCCTCTGGTGATACAGACGTTTACCGCTTTTTTCTAGCTGCTGAGCAACATATAAGATTTGAGGTTATTCCTCCTAAAGATGCTCAGGTGCAGATTGATTTTGATAGTGGCATTAGAACTGTTAGCTCAGAGTTGGGTGCTGTTGCTATGTATGAGGGGATGTTATTGCCCGGTGATCACATAGTAACCCTTAAAGCTAGAACATCTGCTGAAGGTTTTTATCAGTTGCGCCTTACACAACTTGATCCGTTAGCTGTGCCTGCTGACCTCGAGCCCAATAACAATCAGAAACAAGCTAGACCGTTACCAGCAGATTTTGATGTTAGTGGCACTATCGGCCAGTACAATGACCAAGATTGGTTTAGGTTACCTATACTTTCTCAAGAAACTCAAATGACTATAGCCATGGATGGGGCTGTAAGTGACCTTGCTTTTATGGTTGGGGAAGAAGTTCTAAAGTTCAATTTAGATCGTGAGGCTAATGCTTACCAAGGCGTAATACCTGCTGGCACACTTGTAGACCTGAGGTTACGTGGTAAGGGTGAAGGTGATTATAGTCTTGATTTTACTTTTGATAATGCACCAGAGATGGGGAATTTGCCAGATGTTACCCTCACACTCGAGTCCAATATTAAAGAAGTTGCTGCCTACTGGCACGAAGGGCAAAAAACACCCCTCTCACTTACTCTTGAAAATAATAGCGACGGTGAACAAGCGCTCACTCTGAAAACTGCTAGTAGTGACCATAATTGGACACCAAGCTTTGAGCAAGAAACCCTGACACTTGCTGCTGATGAACAAAAAACTCTATCAGGGCAAATAGAGATTTTAGCTGATGCTCGCGACGATCAACCAGTGCTGATAACTGCAGGAGTCACCAACAAACAGAGTTTTATCAATAGTGATTCTTTGAGCATTGCTCCTAGCTGCGTAGCTCCAACAGTAAATGCCCAGCAAATTTGGCCTTTGCCAGAAGAGTTGCTAGGTGGTTTAAACGTTGCTTGGGCAGGCTTAGGCTCACAAGTTGTAGGCGACAATAGATTTGACCCTGATGCTTTTGATGGAACTCTTTCGGGTAGTAGAGGGGCATGGCGACCTTTAGGTGAAGTTATCACTGTTGAACTAGCAGGCAATGAACCGGTTACACTTCTGGGAACTCTCTTGCACGCACAGGCTAGTGTTCGTAGAGATGAGCAACTTAAAGACTTTGAAATTTTGGTTTCAATTGATGGTGAAACTTTTACAGAGGTTTTCTCTGGAGAGCTCAGCGCTATTAAAACAGAGCAGGCTTTTATTTTTGATGAGCCTGTAGAGGCCCGTTTTGCCCAAATTCGCCTTAATAGCAATTACGGCACTAAAACGCATGCAGGTTTTGGTGAGTGGAAACTTATGGCTGCTCCAGATGCTTTAGAAGGCCCATTTAATATTGCCAGTCAGGCCCTTGGTGGCAACGTAGTGTATTCAGACCCTTTTACTGGTTGGAAAGATGCGATTGTTACTGCAAAAAATGAAGGTCAATTTCAAGCGCGAACGCTAGATAACATCTATGAGTGGGTTATTGGTTTTAACCATTACCGTGCAGCTCAAATTACAGAGCTGCAGTGGCTTGATAGTCCTGACCAACGACCTGAACAATACTTACAAAAGGTAGAGGTAGAAGTTAGCCTAGAGTCGCCTGTTGGTCCATGGCAATCTCTTGCCACTTGGGAATTAGAACGAAGTGAAGATGGTATTGAGCCCCTTAAGCTCGAGTCACCAATCTGGGCTAGGTTTGTACGCTTTCGTGCCAGTGACACTGAGACAGATTATGCTCCAACTGTACCCCAACAAATAATTATTCTAGAGCGTGCTGCCGATGAAGAATACCAATCTATATTGGGCGAATGGGGCATGAATAGTCGTAAGGGTATCTATGAATGGCTTAATCCACCTGTAACTAATGTTGTCTTAAGTGATGATGACAATAATGACAACCGCGAGAGTGCACAGTTGTTAGAACTGGATAAAGATTTTTCGGGGCGTGTATTGGTAGAAGAAGATATTGATTGGTTGCGCATAGATATCCCTGAAAATCACAATATCCTAAATATTACTTTGCGTGGAGATCCTAGCATTGACTATCAGTTCGAACTTCAGGATGAAGCGGGGCAAGATGTTGCTGCACATGTTTCAGGTGATAGTCGTAGGCATGATGAAATTACACTCACAGCCAATGTAACCTCTGGTAGCTATTTCCTAAAAATTGAAGAACCTCCTCGCTCAGTAGTGTTCTCGTGGGATACTAGTGGCAGTGTGGGTCCTTTCTACGATGTTATTGACCAAACCATGTCCCAATTTGCACAAGAAGTAAAAGAAGGTCGTGAAGAGGTTAATCTCTTACCCTTTGCTGATACAGGGCTCGAGTTCCTACTAAGAGACTGGTCAGGAGACTCTACAACAGTCATGTCTGCTGTTGCTAATTCTCATAGAAGACATGGCTCGAGCAACGCCGAAAGTGCCCTCACACTATCGACTTTGGGTTTCAGAGACCGTTTTGGCACCCCTGCTATCATGTTTATCACTGATGCTGAGACAGATGGCATCAAACTAACCCCTAGTCTCTGGCAAGCATTAAAAGAAATCCAACCACGTATTTTTAGTTTTGAAATTAGCTCGCGGGGCAGTACTTATACCCAAGATATGCTGCAAAGCTGGGCTGATGTTAACAATGGAGTATATGACTTAGCAATTAACACTGGTGACCTAGAAATTGGTTTTGCTAGGGCAACTTGTATTTTGCGCCGTCCTAAAACCTATCATGTTAAAGCAGAGGCTATTTTTGAAGAGCCAACAGGCCCCGGCTTTCTAAAGGTGGTTCAAAAAGAATCTTCAGATTTGGAGATAGAAGAAGAAGCTGTTCCTAGCAGCGTTGCTGTTGAAGTTATCTTAGATGCCTCAGGTAGTATGTTTAAAAAGCTGGGAGATGAATTCCGCTATGTCATTGCTAAAGAAGTTCTTAGTGACTTAGTAGCCAACATTTTACCTGATGATGTTCCTTTTGCCCTTAGAGTGTTTGGTAACCATGAAGAGCAAAGTTGTCGTACTGATTTAGAGGTTCCTTTGGGAGTGCTCGAGCGTGAATCTGTGCAAGAAGTCATTGCTGGTATTGTCCCACAAGCTTTTGCTGGTACACCTATTGCTGATTCGCTATTGCAAGTTGCTAGCGACTTAAGTGGTTCCGACGGACCTAAAACAGTCATTCTAATTACAGATGGTGAAGAGTCCTGTGATGGTGATGTTGAGACAGCCATTCAAACACTTAAAGACCAAGGAATAGATGTCCAGCTAAACATAATCGGCTTTGATTTTGACGCTGATGATAAAGAAAAAGCTAGAGAGCAGTTCAGGGCTTGGGCTGCACTTGGTGGTGGGCAGTATTTTGATGCCAACAGTGCTGAGGAGTTGGAGCTTTCGCTAACACAAGCAGTACAAGCACCTCCTGAAATCACCTTTGAAGTGCTTGATGACCAAGGGGAAGTAATAGCTACAGGTATAGTCAATGGCGAGATTATTGAAGTTCCTGCAGGAAACTATCAGTTGTACATACTCACTGCTGAACCTTATATAATAGATTTACAGGTTTCTGCAGGGCAGACAACAATTCTAGAAGGGGATGAGTAGCAAAGTTCTCAGAAACAAAATGTTTAAAATCAAATTGTGGCTAGTATTCTCGTTGGTGGTATTAGGTTTTAGTGATGCCAAGAAAAACCAAATAATTAGAAAGTAGGTAGGTATATTTTCATGTATAAAACCTTGAACACAATTTGGACATTGGTCTTGCTAGGGATACTTAGTATTACTTTTGTACAGGAACAGGAAACAGAATCTCAATCAGGTGGTGAGGTAAGCCCAGAAGTAGTTGAGGAAAGTCCTTGTGCCCTTGGTGAGGTACAAGTCAAACTAATTAACGCTGGAACAGTGCTTTGTGTAAATAAAGATACAGCTGACTCGTGGATTGAAGGTGGTTTTGCAGTTGCGTTTGACGAAGAGCCTGAACAAGAGCCTGAACAAGAAGCTAAGCAAGAGCCTCAAGAACAAGAGCCTGAACAAGAAGCTAAGCAAGAGCCTCAAGAACAAGAGTCTGAGCAAGGAGTTGAGCAAGAGCTTAGTCAGCCTAAGCCTGAGCAAGAAGCAGAAAGTGAATCAAGTAAGGATGTAAGCTCAGCAACTATTGCAGAAAATTCTTGTGATCCTGGTCAAGTACAAGTCAAGATTATTAATGCAGGTACAGTTCGTTGTGTAGAAAGAGCTACAGCTGACTTGTGGATTGAAGGTGGTTTTGCAGTTGCAGTTGATGGAGAGCTTGAGCAAGAAACAGAAGGTGAAGTAAGTAATGAGGTAAGCTCGGCAACAGCCAAAGGAAATCCTTGTGAATCTGAGGAAGTGTGGGTCAAACTTATTAATGCTGGTACAGTGCTTTGTGTAGACAAAGACACAGCTGAATCATGGATTGAGAGCGATTTTGCAGTTGAGTTTGACGGAAAATCTGAGTAAAAATAGTGTTGCAGTCACCCAGTTATTTGGCGCATAATTACAGCTTATCATTACATGTATTAGGACTACATAATAGCTAAGAAAATAAGAGCCTATCTAAACCTTGTAAAATTTGAGCATACTCTTTTTGCTCTACCTTTTGCCTATATTGGTATGTTACTAGCTACTCGTAATTGGCCAGGTTGGAATGTTTTTATATGGATTAGCTTGGCTATGGTGGGAGCAAGGACAGCCAGCATGGCCCTAAATCGTATAATTGACGCTGAAATTGATGCCAAAAATCCTCGCACAGCTAGTAGAGAGATTCCTACAGGAGTTGTTAAGAAAAAAGATGGTTGGCTATTGGTTGTCCTAGGCTTCTTAACTTTCTCTATATCAGGTTGGGCGCTTAATACTCTTACTCTTATACTTTTACCAATTGCTGTTTTCTTTCTAACACTTTATCCTTACACCAAACGCTTTACATGGTTTTGCCACTATTGGCTAGGCTTAAGTATAGGAGCAGCAGCAGCAGGAGGATGGATAGCAGTGACAGGACAATTTGCGCCTGCTACATTAAGTCTTTGGGCAGGTACAGCCTTATGGATTGCTGGCTTTGATATCCTTTATGCCATTTTAGACTATGACTTTGATATTAAAGAAGGGATATATAGCATCCCTGCTCAATTTGGGGTAAATCAATCACTAATCATTTCAGCCCTAACTCACCTTTTAGCTTGGCTTTTTTTAGCACTCACCTTGCCACTGTCCTCTTCCGGCTGGGTTTATGGGGCAGGTTTAATAGTAATTGCTAGCATATTTATATTGCAACATTGGCAGATAAAGTTAAAAGGAGTTGCCCAAGTGCTCAACTCCTTTAATGCTAACTTATATGTGGGGGGAATAATGCTTTTAGCTATTGTATTGGATTTAGTTCTATTTTGATTTCTTCTGGGCTATCATTACCATTACCTTTCCCAAAAAGTAGCCCTTGCTTATTGGCAAACACTAGCAGTTTCACAATACGTGAATAGTCTGCTATTCCTTCATTGACGCCCTGTGAAAGTAAGTACCAGTTAAAAATCTTGCGTTGCGCTTTTGTGTAGCCCTCAGGAGGGCTATAACGCTGATAAGCATTAATGGCAGCTTCCCAATCTTGTAGGGCCCGTTCGGGTAAGGTGTCTTGCCAATTCTCAGGCAAAGCACCTTCAAAAAGCTCTTGTTCCTGAGGGGCTTCATAGCTTAATTGATAAACTAGAGTTCTAAAAAGCCTTAAGGAAACTGCATAGCGTGCAAAGTCATCATCTGCTGTTAGCCCTGCTAGTGCTCCTAGAAGGTCAGCATCAGCTTCTCCTGCATAGCCAGCTACGTGGGCTAATTCATGTGCTCCTACAGCCACAAACTCAGCTGGAGGTAAGGCACTATCTACATGGGCTTCTAGAAACCAAGGAGACATTACACCTGCTGCATTGCCCAAGTAAATAAGAGTCCCATTAGGTAAAGGTTTAATTTTGCTAGGTAAGGTAGGAGCATTGCCATGAATGCCATTAACAACTTCTGTAAGGGAGTCTCTTATAGCAGCTAAAGCTTTGTCTACGTTCTGCTCAGCGTCAACATTTTCTATTACGATCTGCAGGAGATTTTCGGCTAGTAGGCTTACATCCTCTGCGCTAATAACATCTTCAGTCAAGTTTAGTTGTGCTTCAATACTTTCACGTTTATAATTAGCTCCCCACATAATAACAAACCAAGTGCTAAGAAAACCCAGCCAAATTAGTAGATTAAGTAACCAAAGCCCTAACTTACTTAACCTAGGTAAACCTCTTTTACTATGTCTCAAACTTAAAAGTAAGCTGATAATAAAGCTAAATACAAATACTAAAGCAACAATTCCACTTATGGAAATATTAGTTTGAGAAATCAGAGGTACTAACCAAGTTGTAGTATTAGTATAAATACCCTGACTGTAAACCTGCTCTATTTGAGTCTTGTTCATTGGTGCTAAAAACCATAGTACTAGTAAAGCTGCAAGTAGTAAAAGCAAAAAGACGCGGAAACCAATTGCTGGTAGTTGATTCTCAGGATTGTCAGTTTGATCATTTTTTCTAGGTAGTTTCATATTTTTACTTTGTCATGAAAAGTTTAAGTATTCAACTGTTTTGTAGCTATGTGCTAGGCAGCAGTACTGAGTGAGGCCCTTATAGGGAGCACTTTAACACTATCATAACGCCCTATTTGTAAACTATACTTAAGATTTAAGTATGAAAGGAGATCTTTAGCAAATGCGTATAATTTTTTATATAACGTTAAGCTTTCTGTTATTGAGTGCATGTAATCAAACAAACCCTAAAATAGATAACTTGGTTAGGATTACTTTGAGTGCAGAATCACTCTTAGAGGGCTCTTTGGGTTCTAGTGCTAACTCTAGGTTACAAAAAAAGTTAGTGGTAAGTTTACAAGATATTAATGGTAAGACCCTAACATTTGATAAAGATCATAAAGCTTCTCCTGATGGTGATTTGAAACACTTTACCTTAGGATCAGAGTCATCTAGTGTGACACTGTATTTAGCTACAGGCAACTATCTTCTTAACATCCACGATCAAGAAAATTTACCCTATAAACAAGTGACAAACGTTAGTACAGATGGCCAAATCATTGCATTAGCACCTGAGGGTAAATACTCAGAGGGCAAAAGTGTAAGTGCTCCTGATGTTAATGATGGCATCTTTAGTCTGAATTTGATGATTTTTGGACCTGTTGCTAGTGTTAACAGTACCGAAAGACAACTAAGCTTTGAAGGCTTAAATAACATTAACTTTGCTGCCAATGATGACACTTTTTACTTTCACAATGAGCAAGGTGAAGTAGAGGCCAGCACTTTTTGGGCAGAGCTTGCTGGAGGGGATTTGTTAGTTTTAGATGGAGCTGTCAATGAAGATGGCATCACAATTTTCTTTACAGAGAAGTTAACTAATCTTGATCCCTTCTTAGAAACAGGTTATATGGTGGTGTCAGGGGAAATATCCCAGCTTGATAGAGCAGCCCCAAACCTTGCCATTAAGAATCTAGAAAATCTAAATTTTAACTTTAGTAATGCTAGCTATGGCAATGAATTTGAATCTTTTGGGGCTGCAAAGTTTTGGCAGAGGGCTGAAGATGGGCGGGTAATTATGTTAGAAGGGACATTTAAGGAACAAACCTTAAGTGTTGGACACGTCTTTTTACCAGCTAAAGCTGAAGAAATCCCACCTTTGCCTGATGGGGAAGAAATTGGTTTAGAAGGTGAGATTATTGCAGTTGCAGCAGAGGCTAAGGAGTTGCGCCTTCGAAGCGGTTGGTCAAGACTTGAAGAGGTGACGGTTAAAACTTCGGCAGACACTTTGTATTATGGTGGTCGAGGGGAGATAACAGAGCAAGGGTTTTGGTCAAAAGTTGCTCTAGGAGAATTTATTTTTGTTGAGGGGCTTTATATAGGAGGAGTGCTCGAGGCAAAAACCATTTTTCTTAATGAGATTGTAGAGCCCATCATTTGGCTCGAGGGTAAAGTAAAGAGTTTTAATAAGACAACCCAAATTTTGACTATAGATAGCAATGGGCAATTTGTAGACGGTTCTGAACCACCTGTAAGGAGCCTTGGGCAGCTCGCAAATAGCCTTGAGCAGCCTATAAGCAGCCCCAGACAACCTGACATTATTCCCGAGCAATTTAAAGTAAGCACCACAGAAAGTACTACTTATATAGATGAGCAAGGACTTAAGATAACTGCCTCAAAATTTTGGGAAACACTACAAATAGGTGACTATCTAGCCATAGAGGGTGAATTCACTGATGAAGGTAATATGCTAGCCTTGGCTATTTATAAGCACCCAGAGCCTAAACTTTGGTTTGAAGGCAAAGTAAAAAGCTTTGATATAAAAACCCAAACATTGATCATAGATAACACTATACAGTTTGTAGGCTATCCTGAACCACCTGTAAGGAGCCTTGGGCAACTTGCAAACAGTTCTGAACAGCCCATAAGCAGCCCTGGACAACCTGATATTGCTGAGCAGTTTACAGTAATCACTAGAGAAAATACTAAATATACAAATGAGCAAGGGCTTGATGTAACTGCCCAAGAATTCTGGCAAGCACTAAAAACAGGTGATTTTCTATCTGTAGAAGGTGAATTCACTGACGATGATAATGTGCTAGCCTTAGCTATCTATAAGCATCCAGAACCTAGATTTTGGTTTGAAGGCAAGGTGAAGAGCTTTGATGCAGCAGCACAAACTTTGATAATAGCTAGTACTGGACAGTTCATAGGTGGGTCTGAACGACCTGCAGGCAGTCTTGGGCAACCTGTAAGTAGCCCTGAACAACCTGCCATTATTTCTGAGCAGTTTACAGTAATCACTACAGAAGATACTAAATATACAAATGAGCAAGGCCTTGATATAACTGCTAAAGAATTCTGGGAAAAGTTGCAGGTAGGTGACTTTCTATCTGTAGAAGGTGAACTTGCTGGTGATGGCAATGTGCTAGCGCTAGCTATCTATAAGTATTCAGAACACCACCCAATTCAAGTTTTTGAAGGTACAGTGAGTGACATTGACCCACAAAATAGAGAATTAAGTTTGTCGGAATTACCAGAGTTAAGAATTGCTGCAAATGAAGACACTACCTATCTTGATGAACTAGGTGAGATAAGTGCAGAAACTTTTTGGACTCAACTTAAACTAGGTGACTTGCTATTTGTTGAAGTTTTTCCAGAAATACTTCCTCAGAAAGAGAGTGGAGGTCTCCAAAAGCTCATAGCTTTGCACATTTACCTCCTGCCTGATAATAAGGAGCCACCTCCTCCTCCTACAAATGGTTGCGTACCCTATGAATATGACTCAGCAGAATACTTAAAGGGAGTTAGTCTCTTAGAACTCATGATTTTAGAATCTTTTCCCATTCAAGTAGATGCTTGTGTGAAAAGTGTTCATGGTGATACTTGCACAGATTTTCTGGCTATAGAGCAGACTATAGAGGGTTTTGATATCACTCTAGAAGCCATTTTTAGCCCTCCTGAGGATGTAGATATTGTTTGTGGTTATCCAATTGCACCTATACCTTTTGCTCAGCAGGTACGGCTCGAGACTAAGGGTTTACCATCCGGAGAGTACACTGTACATTTCAGGAATGCTAGGCCCTTAAGCTTTCTATATGAGGTTCCAGATGACATAAGGTAGCAATATTGATGAAAACTTTGAGCTTGTTTGAATAGTACTTTCCTTTTCCTTGGCATCTAAATCTTAAATCTTCAATATCGTAAACTGGTAGTAGAGAATTTTATCCTATACACAAAAATGACAGCTGACGTCAAAGAAGGGCAGCAAATCATTGACAAGGTACAAGGCACCATTGCCCTTTGGAAAACATTTGCAGATGAAGCAGGGGTTAGTGCTACCTCTAAGAAACAAATTGCCCGTGCCATAGCTTATCCTACTACAAAAACATACTCTCTGAGTTAGCAAAACCTTATTCTATAAAACTCAATAGCGATGGCTCTTCAGTATTGTTGAAGTGCTGTCTTTTTGGAACAACGATAACAGTTGAGGCAAATTTATCAATCCACTGATTCATGTTATTCACAAAATCTGGCACTAGTGGGTCATCGTTAGAGATAATTACCGTTAGACTAGCAATTTGCTTGTTTACCTTGTTCACATCCAGAGAATAGTTGATCCATGGCTTAATATTATCCCACTCTAACCCAAATCCCCCCCAAGTCTTCTTGTGAATCTCCCACCAAGCTGCAACCATTATAATATTGGGGATTAGAATGTCTGGATGAAGTTGTTCAATAAACTTTAGTAGTGCGTGTGCACCAATGCTGTGTGTTATGAATTGGGTCTTACTTAGCATATGCTCTTTATCTTCAAAATGGCTTATTAATGCTCGAGTCCACTGTTCTATCTTAGGTAATTCTGGGCTTGGCATATCAAGAATCCCATTAATTTCACGGTGTTTACAAAGCCATGGATACCAATCTGAGTAGGAGTTTCCACCCCATCTTGGTACCAAAAATGTATGCTCCCACATGCTTAGCTACCTTTCATTTTCACATCATCGATAATCCTGTAACACAGTGATTAGTTAGAGCTTTCCAAGAAATTGCGCCAGCAGATACCAGAAGAGACTTTATTAGAGTTGCACCTGGACCTGTACCTAAAGCCTCATCTAAAATAAGTCCATAAAGTATATGTATTCCACCAACAAAAACAATACAAGCTACCTTATCTATTATGGGACGTGAAAATTGACTTATCTTTTCAATAAGGGTACTTTCTTCTTGCATAGTTTGCCCCCAACCCTTGGAACCAATCCCTAAGGTATTCCCTGTTATAGGATCAATACGCCACCAAGCTACCTGTATGCTATCAGGCACTTGCATTGGCACATAAGCACTAAAACCTTTATCTAAGCTTTGTTGAATGTGTGCCTGACTATCTATATCTATATTGAGCACAGCATTTTTACTAATGCCATCTTGCATCATTTGCCATTCTCTATCAAGTTTTGATGAAGCTGAAAGCAAACTAGAGGCATTACCGGAATTTACATCGCCTATATCATTACCTAAAACGTAGCTCTCGAGTGCTGTATCTAATACACCTTGTGTCATATGAACATACCTCATATCCTCAGAGGCACTAGGAAATACAGCAACAGCATTGTTGACAATATCAATAGCTCTTATAAGCTGAATGCTATTATCTTCTAAAGTTCCATAAACATGGTTGCTAACAATATTAACTTGATCCAATTCAAAGCCCTACGGGCACCACCAGCTAAAGACTGGTGGATTGTTTTAAGTACTGAAAGTACATTTCCCGACTAAGAGTCGGCTAAAGATGATCTGTCCAGCTCCTCCAAAACACATCACTTGGGCTGTACTTCCTGTTTGCCAACCTCTTTTTCAAGATTGCTTACAGCTTTGTTTTTTACAAGCTTTCCTGAAAGACACTTTAGGCTTTCTTATCTATCAGAGAATGTGCTAAAGCAGCCAACTAAAGTTGGGGGTTTTACCCCTCCCATGTTGGGACAATAAATGTTTTCTGCATAGGGGCTAAGTTTATTTCGAGCTAGCAAAAAACTTAAAAGATCGGCGGGTAAGCCTTTTTGGTCAGCAAGATTCTCTGCACTAACCTCACTTTGTTCTTCATAAAACTCTATACTCTGCTCAATACTAGAAACAACATCTTCTAAAGCAAGTTTTTGTGCAAAGGGTGTAGATAGCCAACCCACCTGTGTCATAACCTGGGTTTCTCCTGCTAAGGTTAGATTGCGCTCGAGCTCAGCACTATCATCCACATCAAGTATAAAATTCCCCTCAGCACGTTCAGCAGCACCTATTAAGTCAAAAATCTCACGGCGAATTTGTTGGTTTTCTTGTCCGGGTATATTTAAATCGTAGTCAATCCAAAGCGCACTAAAATGAGATTCAGGTTCTTCTTGAGTTGCACCGCCTGTTAATCCACCTCCAAAGAGCCCACCAGCAGACTGACCTAAAGCCTCTACATCTGAATCAATATTGGGATTTTCATTGAGGTTGCCGTTTGTCATAATACTGTTTTGGTAAGTTGTTTTGTCATCAAAGTTCAAAACGGGAAGCCATTCTTCTGTTTCTGCTAGCTTAGCTAGAAAAACTTCTTGGGCATTATCTTGTTCAAAAATATCATCATAGTTTGTGCCTAAGGGCTGGAAGCTTAAATTAAAGGCTGTACCAATATGTTGACTAGGTAAAAAACTATAATCCAAAGCAATAGACTCGAAAACATCTTCTTGTTCCCACTTTTCAGCTACGATCTTTATGTTCACGCTATGGTACAGCTCTTCAGGAAGATCATCTGGCGCAAAGGTTTCGGCAGCTTCAATAGGCTCATCTAGAATAGGGTCATAGTCTTGCCAGCCATCTCCTGTGTCAATTTGTATCCACCAATGGTCACTTAAGGCTGAGAGTATCTTTTCTTCAATAGCCTCATCATCTATTTCTGGAAGTTCTAGAGAATTAGAAAGCTCTGTTGCTTGCTTTTCAACTAGTGCTTGTAGTGCTTGGATGTCCTTGCGTGCTGTTTTTTGATCTTCTTCAATTTGTTTTTGCAAGTCCTCAGTTGACAAACCTACACCTTCGGCTACACGAGCTACAACATCAGGATCATCTTCTTCAATTGTAGGTTCAAGGACAGGCAAGCTAAACTGTTTATAAAGGGCAAGTTGCTCACTAGCTAGCTCACTGTCAAGTTTGGCGTGGGCTAGACGCACATCAAAGCCTGATCCATCAGCAAAATCAGCCATAAGCAAGGCTTGGTCAAGGCTGTTACCCAAATGATCCATAAGAACACCCTGTGAACCACGTAACACACCTTGATAAGGAACTAAAGTGATATTTTCTTTTGTCCAAGCAAAAAGCTCATCAATATCCAAAAAAGCTTCTAGCAAGATTGATTCAACATCAAAGCTATCTCTGGGTATGCTATCTAGTGCTTCTTCAGCTAAGCTTACAAAGTTACGAGCTTCAACAAGCGCTTGGTCAATGTCAATTTTATCAGCATTTTGAGCAAAAACCAAATATCTTGGTCCTGAAGTCAATACTAGCAAACCAGCGCAAAGCACCACCACAATAAAACGGTGTAACCATATATTTAAAACCATGTTCTTCCTCCATAAATTTATGGTTATTTTAACATCGAGAGTTATTTCAAATGAATTCTCTAGAGGAATGTAGCAGGTACAGAATCACAGCTAATGCCTCCAAGACCAGCATAATCAGCAGGGCCTGTAATGAGGGTGAAACTTAAACTTAAGCCTAGGGCTTCCTGGAGTTGGTCTATTTTTGTGGACACTTAAAGTATAGAATAAACTGTTCATTACTTCAAGTTATTCTGCTGATTAGCTTCAAAAGCTTCAGGGCTTTTGTAACTAATCGAGCTGTGTAAGCGAAAACGGTTGTAAGTTATATTAATGTACTCAAAGATAGCAGTTCTAGTTCCTTCCCGAGTGGTGAGGGCAGTCCTATAAACCAATTCTTTCTTGATGCTAGCAAAAAACGATTCAATAAATGCATTATCAAGACATGCACCTGTTGCAGTAAAACCTTGATATCTTGACTTTTGAGTTCTCGCTCAAAAGCATAACTGGTGTACTGAGAACCCCGATCACTGTGATGGATTAGCTCCTTGACTGAACCTCGTTCCTTAATCGCCATTCTCAGAGCTTTTATTATTAGATCAGTTTCCATATTATCATCCATGGCGTAACCTACTGCTCTTCTAGAAAAAGCGTCTATGATAGCAGCCAAGTATAACCAGCCTTCTGTCGTTCTGACTTGTGTAATATCTGAATACCAAACTTGATTAATCCTAGTGACTTGGATTTGCTCCTTGATCAGCAGATTCTCTGTTGATTCAATCTCACGTTTAGCAGTTTTCTTACGTCGATAACTCCTACCTACCTCGGCATAGATACCTTCTCGACGTATGAGGCGTTTAACTCGTCCCAAGGAACAACGTTTTCCTCTATTCAATAACTCTGCATGTATTCTAGGACTACCATAGGTTTGCCTACTTTGCTCGTAAATCTCTCGAATAGAGCTTATAAGATCATCATTGGCTCGTTGTCTTATTGATGGTTCACGCTTGAAGTGAGCATAATAGCCACTTTTAGAAACCTTTAAGTGTTTACACAGTGAACTTACAGGATGATCTTCAGCATGCATCTTAATGAACTCGTATTTCACTTGAGCTGCCTCGCAAAGTAGGCCGACGCCTTTTTTAGTATCTCTGCCTCAAGTTTCAACTGACGATTCTCCTCACGTAAGTGCCTCAGCTCAGCTTCTTGAGGTGTTGGCTGGGCTTGTTTCATCCCAGGGACTAGACGTCCTTCTTCATATTGTTCTTTCCATTTATACAAGTTATTGGGACTTATACCTAAACGTTCTGCAGCTTTCGCTACACTGTAGCCTTCATTCAATACCAAACGCACTGCATCGAGTTTGAACTCTATAGTGTACTGCCGTTTCTTTTGACTCTTTTCCATTTTGGACTCCTTAATATATTTTTCTCTACATTAAGTGTCCGCTGAAACCAACTCCAAGTTACGTTGCTCACTTTGCTGGTCTAGATAATACTACAGGTTATAGTTTACTAGATGGTGATTTACCTACTGTTGATAATCGTGGTGAGGGACAGTGGCTCGAGCTAAGCATAACCAGCACCGATATCGCTCCCAACGCTGAGGCGCTAGGTATGCCAGATACCACCATTGGTGAGGCCCTCCAAGATGTGAATTGGAATGGCATAGGTGGTTTTGAGTCAGACAATATGGTGCGTATGGCTCTTTTTACTGCTGCTAACAAAATCGGTGTAATGGAAACTAACCGCCCTGAGGATGTTGAGTGGAACCCCTCTGATGTGAGTGGCACACCACGTTTATATGTAGCATTTACCAATCACACCCGTCAAACAGCTTTAAATCAAGATGGTGTCCTTTATGATCCTAGCACCCATGCAGAGCAGTCGATAAAGCGTGATGATGTTACAGGTAGCATTATGGCACTAGAAGAAGCTGACCCTGCTGCTCCCGGCAGCTCTAAGACATTCAGTTACTTTGTGGCTTGGAAAGGTTCTCAAGGCCAAGGGGATTTTGATGCTGCTGCACCTGATAACATCATGATTGACAAAGATGGTGGAGTTTGGTTTGGTACAGATGGAAACTTTGGTCGTAGTGGTACAGCTGATGGAGTTTATTATCTTGATACTGATAGCCAAAGCCCCAGCTATGGCAAACCTTTCCGTATAGCTGCTGCCCCTAGAGGTTGTTTAAATATTCTAAGTAGAATTGTGTCTAAGACTTAGAAAAGAGTATTTTTCATGACTCGCCACAATTTTAGTGTGGGATAGGATTTATAACTATTTTCCAAACATCCTCTAGCAATGCTGAGGCAACAGGGCCTGCTTTTAACTCTGACATGAGCACTGTATTTTTCAACGTTCAGCACCCCGGTGAAGGGATTTTTAGTAACTGGCCTTCAGCATCTCGTTAAGCTAGATTTAGAAAATCTAAAGTAGGTACTCAGGACACCTCTTATAGGTGTCCTGCTTCAAATATTGCTTGTGTACATAAAATAGTGTACGCTTAAACCATGAGAGTCAACGTACGTGAAGCCCGTAAGAATTTCAGCTCTTTATTGAACCGTATTGAAGCTGGTGAAGAAATTACTATCACTCGCAATGGTACAGAGGTTGCTAGGTTAGTTTCTCCCCCTAAAACAGCTAAGGTACTTCCTGACCTAAGCAACTTCCGTGCTGCTATTGAGCTCGAGGGTGAAGCAATGAGTGAAACGGTTATCCGTATGCGGCAAGAAAGCCGATATTGAGAATTTATCTTGACACTAGTGTTCTTGTAGCTTACTACCTTCCTGAGAATATATCTAGCTTGGTACAAGAATTTCTGCTGGAGAACCCTGTACCAGTAATATCTGAGTTTACACACTTGGAATTCTATTCTGCACTGGGTATTCGTGTGCGAACTAATACCTTATCTTCAAATAATGCACAGAAGGTATTAGCTTTACTAGAAAGACATTTGCGCAGCGGCTATTATTTTCAAGATACAATAAACTCTCAACATTACCAAAAGGCACGTGATATTATGGCTTTGCTTAAACTGCCAATTAAAGCACCAGATGCATTGCATTTATCATTTGCGCTTTTAGGCAGCTATAATCTTATCACGGCTGACCAGCAGCTTGTTGAAAATGCTAAGAAAGTTGGAGTAACTGTTAGATTATTGAGCTAGCCTGCTGCTATATTGGTAATTGTGATGAATACAAAGGTTACCAGTTCACCTGTTATTGACATTATTGCTGGACCTAACGGGGCTGGTAAGTCTACTACGGCTCCTGCACTGCTTAAGCAAAAACTAGGGATAATTACTTTTGTGAATGCTGATGTAATTGTCCGTGGCCTATCAGGTTTTGCTCCTGAAGAGTCAGCTGAGGAATATGTATGAGTGAAGAAATTAACAAAGTTACAGAAGCTTTTGAAAATACGTAAATTATTAAAGAAGCCATTATGGAAGGTGTTGCTGAAGCTCTTCAAAAACACAAATGGGCAGGACAACCAGTGGTAGTGTGGCGTGATGGTCGTGAAATTTGGATTCCTGCTCCAGAAATACCAGATTGATAAGGCAGGGATTTATCTGGACATCTATATTAGACGTATCAATGTCCGTGTACATCTCGAGCTTCCAAGACCTGTATCCAAAACACCACTGCATAAATGACGGGAATCAGCATCAAACCTAGAATAATCAGCAGGACCGCTAAGGCTGGCAAAGTGCTCATACCAAGCAAAGCAATCGCTATCGCTGCTAAAAACAACATCATACTAGCGCGATTGTAGGCAGCTTTAAGGTCGGGCAAGACAGTAATCACACGCATTAATGGCACAAGACTCAGCAAGTAAACAGCAACAGCCCCTACCAGTGCCCAGCGGACGATACCCTCGAGTGGTTCACCTGCATGTTCCACTACGTTAAGCACCGACGCACCAACTGCCACGATGCTCATGCTGACAAAAAGGTGCATATACAGCCAGCTTGTACCAGCCACTTGCGTTTCTAAGGGCTTTCGGTGTGAGATAAAGTCAAAGTACAGCCACCACATGGCAAAGGCAATACACAAGCCCACTCCCCCCATGATAAAGGCTGTGGTGTTTAGGTGTTCATGATGGGTTAAGCCCGATACCACACCCACAATAATTTCAGCTAAAACCAAGATGTTGAAAAGCCCAAAACGCTCAACCAATGCAGGGCTAAAGGTGATAGGACTCGAGCGCTCTGCCTGGGGTCGCAATCCAAACATGATGAGGGGTTGTAAGAGACTTAGTAACACCGCAGCCCCCCAGATGTAAAAGCGAAATGGTGCCTGTACAAAAACCGAGATAAAAAATAGTGCTGTGGAAATGCTAAAGAAAATCACAAAGGGACGATTCTCAGCATGATGCACGGGGTCGTGAGTGGCAAGTCGCCACCACAAATAACTGAGAATAAGCTGAAAGAGTCCGTAAAATAGGGCAAAGCCTACCGACCCTTTGCCCATCGCATTGTGGGCAAAAACTGCCATGCCTGCTACAGCAAACATTTGGGCAAAGGTAAAAAGCCTTGTGCGAATGTCATTGTTGCCGTGGTACTCGTGATAGGTAGTGCCATTGAGCCATGACCACCAGACAATGGCAAACAGGAAGATAAACTGTCCAATATGTTTGAAGTCAAGATGCCCTGCGAGTGCGTGGGCCAGTTCTGCTACCAAAACCACATACACAAGGTCATAAAAGAGTTCTAAGAAACTAACGGTGCGATCATCATGTGGCTCACCTGCTTTACGGGCAGGACGCCACCAGCTACGAAATTTTAATGCCATATATTTCCTTAATGTTGTAAAGCCACCCGAACCTGCTCTGGGGTTTTTCCAGTCCAGTTGCGGAAAGCACGATAAAAAGAATTAGAGTCCTCATAACCAAGCAAAAAGGAAATTTCAGCAACTGGCAATGTGGATTTTGCAAAATAGTGTTCGGCTAGTGCCTGACGTGTATTGTTAAGCAAAATCTGAAACGAAGTGTTCTCCTGTTTGAGACGGCGCTGTAAGGTACGAGTGCTCATCCTCAACTTATGTGCCACACTATCACTGCTGGCAGCACCTGCGGGTAGTAGCTCGAGCAAAACAGCACGAACCTGCTCAGCCATTGTCGCATCTGCTTTAAGTTCTGATAAGCGTTTTTTAAGTTCTGGCTCGAAAAAGTTCCACATACCTTCATTGCTAGTTAGGAAAGGGCGTTTCGCATCTGTAGAGGAAAAGGAAATAGATGGGATTGTCCCCTGCTCAACCATCACACCCAAATACGCCTGATAGGCAGCAGCATTCTTGGGCAATTCTAAAGCTTGAACACGCAAAGGTTTTACTTCTGCTCGAGTAGCAATCCGAGTAAAGGCAACCCAGAAAACCAACTCTGCCAGGACTAACACTCTAGGAGGGTTTATAAACTGAGGCCATAAATAGCACAAAGTTATTTCGCTTGTGGACTCTGTAACCTCAAGGCGAACAGGACCAATCAGTTGCTTGTGTTTAGCAATACGCTGAGCTGCCATGTTCAAATCAGGACTGCAAATTGCTGCAAAAAGAAGTGGGTCAAAAGCTTCCACTGACAGGGCATTGCCAACCATAATGGGCAGGTCAGCGCCAACTTCTTGCTCGAGTGCTCGCCAAAGATTGAAATATTCCTGCGGTGTGAGTGTAGCTGATACTTGTGAAAGTAAGTTTTCTGGTAAACCTGCTCGGCGCAGAACATGGCTTGGTTTAATTCCTATATCAGCAATTAACAACCCCCAACCCGGGTTAACTGCGAATGAGCCAGTAGGATTCATAAGCGCATATCTCCTTTAGCGAAATGTCCGACTCAAAAGGAACTCATACACGCCATCGCCAAAATACTTCCGTACAAACATTAGTGGTCGTGCCAAATAACCTTTCACATAGCGTCGTTTGGGTCTCTTGGCCTTTACAGCTTCAACAAACACCTTTGCTAACACTAAGGGATCGGTTCCGCCTTCCATACCATCAGGGTTGTCCACCATTTTAATGAATGGATCCATTTGTTCCTTATAAGCACTATTGTCATAGTACTTCTTCAGCTGAGACCCAGTAACATCACCAAATTCAGTTTTAACACCGCCCGGTTCAATAATGACAACCTGAATATTAAATGGCTTGGTTTCAATTCTCAAACAATCAGACCAACCCTCGAGTGCATGTTTTGTGGCGTGATACCAAGCACCTAATGGCGTATATATTTTGCCACCCATAGAAGATGTGTTGATAATACGACCAGAATTTCTTTCCCGCATATATGGTAGTACTAACTGTGTTAAGTGGGCTAGTCCAAATAAATTTACTTCGAACTGATATCTAGCATCTTCAAGGGGCACATCTTCAACAGGGCCGTATAAACCAAAGCCAGCATTGTTAATGAGCACATCAATTCCATCTTCTACATCAATAATTTTTTTGATAGCCTCTTCAATTTCAATGCTCACTGATTTGGAAACATCAAGTTTGATTGGTGTAACACCAACCTCTTCAAGGTCTTTCATTTTTTCAATTCTTCTGGCCCCAGCGTAAACTTTATACCCCTCTTTAGCCAACAGTTTGGCTGTTTCTTTTCCCATACCAGAAGATGCACCTGTAATGAGAACAACCTTTGTTTTACCATTCTCCATTTTGACTTCCTTTCAGAGTCTTGCTTTTGTCAATTAGACTACGCCTTTAGATTGAAATGTTAAACAGCTAGTTATTCATAATCCTCAGCATCCAATGATTCCCAATATTTTTCATAAAAATCTCCCTTTTCCTGAGGCCTAATTGGTTTATTGTTTAATTCACGCCAAAAGGAATCCAAAATAATACTTGACATATCATCTGGGTGATAAACTCCATTCTCATTAAAATGCTGCGCTAAATTTGAACCACCCCATAAACCAAAGGAGTTACGTATCCACCTACCAAGACCCATATGATATAAAAACATTTCTCCTTCAGCAGTATTTCTAATTTCCTCAATAGACTCTTCAGGCAAAATCATTAAAATATCAAGTGCTTCTCTGAGGCTTTGAGGCTGCTCTGGTAATTCCACTAAGTCTTTACTAGGTTCTTCTTGTGGCTCGAATAAAATCCAGTAATCTTTATCTATAGGCTTCAGTTTCAATGAACTGTCTAGGAATGTAACATTCCACCTAATTTCATCATCGCCATAACGTGCACCCTCTGTTAAGACCCCCTTCTCCAGTTGATAAGATCTTGAATAGGTTTGTTTAATTCCATAAACGCCATAAATTACTTCAACAACACCATCTAACCTGTAATACTTCCAAATTTTAGGATTATTTCCCTGATCCTCATCTGGACCAAACTCTATACTTTGCCAAGTACCCACAATCTTATTTGATAAAACTTCTACAGGAGATTCTACTTTAGGATCTTCAGCAAATACTAAACTCCAAACCCCTACCATAAATATCAAATTTACAAGCATTCTTTTCATAATCCATCACCAATCTTCAAAATTTTCAGTATTGCTCGAGCAGTGTACCAAAGACGTCATACTGCATATAGTTTAACTATTTTCCGTAAATCTACTGAATGGATCCTGACCACGTTGCAGAGGGGGCATCCAATGTGGGTACTCAGGGGCAAGTTGGCTGACCTCATCAAGGCGGGTCATTTCTTCCGCCGAAAGCTCGATGTCCGCGGATTTCAGGTTATCCACCAATTGAGCCTCTTTAGTGGCACCGATAATGACGCTGGTTACACCCTTTTTGTGCAGCAGCCAAGCCAGAGCAATTTGCGGCACTGAAGCATTGTGACTGCTTGCGATTTCTTGGAGTGTATCGACAATTTCAAAGCCACGTTCTTTGTTCACTGGTGGGAAGTCGAAGTTCTTGCGCCGACCATCGGTATCGGCTTCACGGGTGTATTTGCCACTCAGAAAACCGCCAGCCAGCGGGCTCCAGACCAGAATGCCTAGGCCCAAATCAAGGGCTGCCGGGACGATTTCTCGCTCCAGATCCCGTCCCACCAGTGAATAGTAAGCCTGCACCGAGCAGAATCGTTCTGTACCTAACTGCCGGGCCACGCCATCAGCTTTGGCAATTTGCCATGCCGCAAAATTGGACAGACCAATGTAACGCACTAGACCCTGTTGAACTAAAGCCTCGAGGGCACGCATCGTTTCTTCCAATGGGGTGGTCATATCAAAACTGTGAACTTGATATAGGTCAATCCATAGCATTTTCCTTTTTTATCTGGCCCAAGTATCGGCAAAACCCCTAATTTGAATAACTTTAGGAAAAACTAAAGCTATTTTCCTTCCTGAAGAAATCACCTTTACAATTTTCCTATAAGGTGTTTATTGATGTTTTCATTAAATTTCCCAAAATGCAAATATTCTCATTTTTCAAGAGTTCTAGGACTCTTGTTAAATCCTGTGTGAGATAGGATATCTCGAAACAGATCTAAACTCACTGCCCCTCTGTAAAGAATTGAAAAAACCTTGCTGCATTGCTCAAAAATTAGAAGATTCTCTAATGAAAAATTCTTGCCTAGACGTATTTGACTATCATAACTGTCTCACTAAGGAAAACCTCGTTATGCTAATTCCTTATGGGAACTTACCCTTTAGCTTTACGTAAACGTATTGTCGATGCTTACCTTGCTGGTGAAGGTTCTCAGAGTGATATAGCAAAACGGTTTCTAGTTAGCCCAACTACAGTCAAAGCATACCTCAAACTTTATCAAAAAACAGGTGAGTTATTGCCTAGAGCACATAATAGAGGTCGCAAGCCTGCTGTAAACACTAAACAGCTTTCACTAATAAAAACCTTGCTGGAAAGGCACTCAGACATAACCTTAGCTGAACTCTGCACAGCTTTTGAGAAAAAGACTGGTATTAAAGTTAGTAGCACTAGCATGCACAGAGCGATCAGCAGGATTAACTGGACCTATAAAAAAAGACTTTACGTGCTAGAGAGCAAGATCGAGAAGACATTGCAGTAAAGCGGAAAGTCTTTTCACATTTGCAGAAAGCACTTAAATCAACTAGGTTAGTGTTTATTGACGAAACAGGCCTGTATCTAAACATGACCAGAACGCATGCCCGATCAAAACGTGGGGAGAGGGCATATGCTTCTGTACCAAGCAAGAAACATAAGATTGCAAATTTGATAGGAGCAATTACTCTAGAGGGAGTAATTGCTGATTTTTGTGTGGATGGAGGTACAACAGGAGAAGTGTTTACAGTATTTCTAGAAGAGGTTTTATGTCCAGTATTGAAAGTAGGGCAAATACTCGACTTTAGCCAAAATTAAGAAAAAAGTAGTAGGCAAAGACCTATAAAGAAAGGTTAAATGCCTACATGACAATACCAAGTGTAATTGTACAATTATTGGCAGCATTTTCTGAAACATTAACAGTACCAACTTTTGGCAATGTCCTAGTACTTGTATGTGGAGTGATCTTAAGTAATAAAGGCACTATAAG
Organism: Trueperaceae bacterium; assembly: GCA_965224855.1. Taxonomy (GTDB): domain Bacteria; phylum Deinococcota; class Deinococci; order Deinococcales; family Trueperaceae; genus CBDCVN01. The sequence continues at coordinate 1,060,121 of CBDDAI010000002.1, forward strand.
TGCAGCACTGAGGGTAATGAGGGAAGATCAGGATAAGGGTTATGGGAAATATTACCGAGTGATGAATAGAGCAGTATGGTCATGTTTGAGCTTAAGCAGAATCTTATTGGGCCTAATAGTGGTCACCTGCTTGACACCCAGTATGCCTTTAATGCTGGTAGTAGACGATACCTTAGAACGTCGTAAGGGAAAGAAGATAGGTAAAAAAGGATGGCACCGTGATCCTACACACTCATCAGGAAGTAGAGTAACAAAAGCACAAGGAATAAGGTGGTTGTCAATACAAATACTAGTACCAGTACCATGGTCGAAGAGGCGTTGGAGTTTACCGTTCATGACAGTACCAGCACCATCAAAAAAGACATGCGAGAAATTAGGAGTAAAACACCAGAGCTGTGTAGAGCTAACGTGCATACTGATAGGAATAATAAGGCGTTGGAATCCAAGACAAGAGATGTATCTAATAGGAGATGGGGCTTTTACAGCAGTAAAACTATGTTTAAGATGTGAAGAGCTAGAGATAGTACATATAAGTAGAGGACGCTTTGACCTGCAGTTATATGCTAAGCCTAAAGCGCAACCAAAGGGAAAAAGAGGGAGGAAGGCTAGAAAGGGGAAAAGACAAGCATCATTGCAAGAAAGGTTGAGTGATGTAAAAACGGTTTGGGGAATGATGTTAGTAAAGTGGTATCGAGGAAAAGAGAAAGAGGTAGAGATAGCAACAGGAAGGGCATTATGGCATAGGAGTGGGTTTGATCCAGTGGAGATAAGGTGGATAATAGTAAGGTGTAGTGAAGGAAGCATAAACCCGATGTGCATAATCAGTACAGATATAGAAAAGGGAGTACAGGAGATAGTGAAAAGCTACGTTGCTCGGTGGAATATAGAAGTCACGTTTGAGGAAATGCGAGCACAACTAGGATTTGAGGAACAAAGGCACTGGTCTGAAAAAGCAATAGACAGGAGCACACCATGCTTGTTTGGAATGTTCAGCATAATAGTGTTGATAGGGATAAAGCTGTATCCAAAGGAATTGCCAACAAGGTACAGTATTTGGGAAGAGAAAGAAGAAGCAAGTTTTGGAGATGTGTTAGGAGCAATAAGGATATACATATGGGAAGAACAAGGGATAGAAAAAGTGAGTGAATTAGGGGAAGAGATACAAATGCCGAAAGAGGTATGGCAAGCAGTGTTGGCAATATTGTGCTAGAAGCAGTTTAAGCGAAGGGGTATAAAATTTTGTAGAGAAGGCAAGAAAGGGTAAGTGGGCCTATAATAAGATAAGAATAAAAGGCTTCTAGTATAACAGACAAAGGGAAAATCAGTAAAAAAGAGAACTATGCAGAAAAAATATCTCGGCAAAAAGGAATGAAAATCATGATTTTTCTGACAAAACAGCGAATAATTAGAGGAAGTCTAGTGTAGAAGGAACAGTTGTGCTATTTTACAATTTGGTATGGATACTCCCTTTAGGAAACAAGCCCCTCTTTACAATTAGTTGGTATAATGGATAAAGTAGAGGCAAATAGTGTTGATCGATAATTCACCAGCACACATAGTAAAGGAAGTAAAGGGATTAATAGAGGGTAGAGGGGCTAAATTAATCTATTTACCACCATATAGTCCTGAGTTCAATCCAATAGAACATTGTTGGTCAAAGGTAAAGTCACACCTGCGTAGATTAGAGCCTTGGGACGAAAAAAGGTTAAATTCTTCAGTGAAGAAAGCTCTGAAAACAGTCACTACTGATGATGCTCAAGCTTGGTTCAGTCACTGTGGTTATTCCAATCACCCACCTATGGAAGAATGTTACTCTAAGTATTTATTCAAGTATTCACAACTTTGATTTCTTATAAGTGCAAAAGCATGTTCTCATCTTTAGCTAGATCACTATCGAGAACTGTTTTTACTGTTTGTGATTTAGTGACATGATTTTATGAGAAGTCACTAACACTGTGCCACAAGCCGAAAGCTCAGTAGTGGGTCAGGTTAAATAGGAAAATGCTACAATCGGTGCCGAGTCGCTTGAGGCTAGCCTCAACCTCACGCATGATTGCTAGGCGGCTGGTTCCCATCGCATTGGGGAGAGTGCCAAAGGGGAAATAAACCTTGGTGGCAATGAGCATATCTTTTCGGCGAGAGCCTAGCGCTTTGCCCAACATAACTTCAGACTCACCAAAAGCGTAGCCATTGGCAGTATCAAATAGATTGATGCCTGCCTTGATAGCCATATCCACCATTTTGGTGGCCAGTTCTTGACCAGTGCCGCCGATCATCTGTGCAAATGGCCCATCTTTTTCACCAAAGGTCATAGTACCTAACGTAAGTTGTGAGACATAAAGCCCTGCCTAGTGGTGAATATTTCATGATTTCATTCTCCTTATCTGTATTAAATTTTTAGCTTATGCAAGGGTACATAAGCAGTTACATGTGGGTGTCATACCACTCAATCATCTGTTCAGGATGCTCAGAAAAGTATTTATACCCTTGAAACCGCCACGGTGTACCTTCCAAATATTCAATTTTCTTATCCTCAACAGGCGTTAGCTCATACATTTCTTTAACATCTGTCCAGCGTGAGTTCATGTCATCCCTAACCTGAAAATAGAAAATAGGAATGGTGACACTGGCAGCTTTTGGTATGATGTCGTGATCAGCAATATGCAAACCTGTAAAGCCATTATAAATTGGTTCGAAGGCTGTAACGCCCTCTTCGACAGGAATTTGCATTTGTTCACAGTTCCGCTCAATTGTGGTGCGCCCTTTGAGTGGTGCAATTGCAATCATGGATTTGATGTCGGCAAATGCTTCAGGTGCTTTCTCCATTGCGTTAAAGGTTGCGTTGGCTCCCATACACATGCTCATAAGTGAAATATCTTTTGTGGCTGTATTAGGGTGATTTTTGATGTAATCAATTGACGCCAAGACTTCTTGCCATTCATAATAACCAACTCCTGAGACACTATCTTTACCTTCACCACTTTCGCCGTGTGAGCGCAAATCATAAGCCAGGACGTTGTAGCCAGCATCATGCAGCGCTTTGTATCGTGGCAAGAAATTGACCTCAAAACCACCCGCATAGTACAAGCCTTCTAAATGTCCTGCAAAGCCATAGCGATTGGCAGGGGAAAAGTGATTGCTGATAATGACTTTATTGGAGTCAGCAGGGATGAACCAACCTTTAATTGTGACGCCATCTTTGGTTTCAAATGTGATGTCTTCGTACTCGAGTCCGTACTCTTCAGGTGTTCTGACAATGGGTGTACGCACGCCGTAAGATAAGCCTTGGGCAAGGGTGGTTAACATTTGGGTTTGTTGTTCATTAATCATAGTTTTCTCCTTAAATTTAAAGATGTTTCTCAAAAAACTCAGACACGGTTTCTGGTTTTTGCACCAAGTAGTCATAAGCAGCAGCACGCTTTTTAACGAGGTCAACGCGGATGATATCTTTGTCTACGCTGAGTTCATCGTAGTATTGCTGCACGCCATCCAGATTTGTCCACGGGTCACTTTCGTTTTGCAAAACGGTGGTGGGCACGTTGATTTCTTTGACATTGGAAAAGAAAGACTTAGTGAGGTCAATGCCTGTACGTTTTTCAGTAACATTGTTGACACGCTTTGCTAAAAAGCTTGGTACGCCAAGCGCACCTAAAAAGTCCGCATAGCGTAGAGGTTGTACAGCAAATTGCGCTTTGATGTTGGGGTAGTTGTGTAAGCCATCCTCAGCGCCGTAAGCAATAGCAGTAGAGCTTGCGCCCATACAGATACTCAATAAACCAATGCTAGCGTTTTTGTAGTTAGGATGTGTGCTGATAAAATCTACAGCAGCAATCACATCTTTATATTCTTCAGGTCCCCACGTAACCCAAGGATAGGTGCCTTCACCACTGTTTCCGTGGTTGCGAAAGTCATACATCAACATGGAGTAATCTTGGTTAACCATATGCTTTGCAATTTTGAGAAAGGGAATGTTTTCATTCCACATTTTGGGTCTACCTTTGTCTTCAGGGGTAAAACCAGAACGGCTTGACTGAACACCAAAATGCGATTGGATAATGATTTTATCGTTTCCACCTTTAATCAGCCAGCCTGAAAGGGTCACACCATCTTTGGCTTTGAAACTGACATCTTCGTACTCGAGTTCATAATCATTGGGACTGTCGTAAACAGGCGAGCTGGCAGGTTTAATCATAGAATCAGCAAGGTAATTGATAATCATAATGAATGCTCTCTTTAAAAATTAACTATCCTATCGAATGATGTGGTGCCAAAGTTCGTGTTAATCATATTGGGTTCAACCTTTCACATTGACACCGATAATTGTCTTGTTCATAATTATCCTAAATTCTGGCTGTTAGCGCCTGCTTGAATGTCAAAAACATCGCCAGATATGTACTTGGCAGAATCACTACAAATAAAACGGATCAAGTTTCCCACATGTACTGCTTCAAAAAGCCCTACAGGTAACGGATGAAATTGTTTTGCTGCTTCATTGAATGCTTCGAAGGTAGGATTATCTGGGAAAAGGGAGTTGAGCACATACTCGTTGTCCAATAGTTTAGTATGCACCAAATCTGGACAAATGGCATTGACAGTGACATTGTGTGGCCCCATCAGCTGAGCTGTTCCTTTGACTACACCAATCATACCCCACTTTGAGGCTGAGTAGATAGGGAATGCAGGACTGCCATTTCGACCTGTAACCGACGACATTAGCACGATACGACCACTATTTTGCTCACGCATGATTGGAATAGCGGCTTGGACTGTTTTGATAGCTCCAGCTAGGTTAATATCTAAGACTAGGGACACTTCTTCTTCACTGAAGCTATCCAACGTACCAGTTTGGGTGATACCTGCATTGGCGATTACAAAGTCTAGGCTACCGAACTCAGTTACGGCTTGGCCCATAACTTCTTTTTGCAATGCACCATCTCGTACATCTGCTTGAATGGCAATACAACCGACACCTAGGGCCTCGATTTCCCTTTTGGCATTTGCCAAATCCTCTTCAGTGGCTAGTGGGTACTTAACGCCTTCTATCTGACCAGCAATATCATACAGTACTATGTTTGCACCAGCCTCGGCTAAAACCTGAGCTGTAGCGAAGCCAATACCTCGAGCACCACCAGTTATAAAAGCACAACGTCCTGCAAATTCTTTATTGCCATCCTCACCTTTATCTTCGCTTTGAGAAAATGCTGAGGAAGCACCTGTAATTCCTGCACCTACAGCAGCAACAGTGGCAGCAGTAGCAGCAGCGTTAGTAAGAAACTGTCGACGCCCCAAATCTGATGGTTCACTATTCTTAGTTGGGGCATTAACTTCTTTGGTTATTGGATCATTTGCCATTAAAACTCACTCCTCTATCTTTATTGCGTTCTTTTTTAATTACTAAAGCCCCATATTCTGCTTCATCATCGCCATATAATCCTCATCATTCATGGCTTTGCGAGCAGCGATGACTTGTTCGGCATCCGAGCCTGCGATGTAACGCATTTGGCCGGTACCGTCGGTAGCTGCTTTGTAAATGGTTTCTGCTACAAGAATAGGCTCTGAACTATTAGCACTTGCGTTTTGCATGCCTGCCATACACTTCTCCAGAAACGGCCCATATTCGGTCATATTTGGATCAACAGCCAGATTCTGCATGGTGGTTTCCTCAAAATTGGTGTTGATCATACCCGGCTCTATCATCTTCACTTTTATGCCTATGGCTTCCAATTCGTAAGACAGGGCTTCGCTCATGCCTTCCACCGCAAACTTGGAACCGTGATACAAAGTACCTAGTGGAAAAGTGATTTTACCGCCCATAGAAGAAATATTAATGATGATGCCTTCACCTACTTTTCGCATGTGTGGAATGACGTTTTTGGCCATCATCAAAGCACCAATTACATTTACATCAAATTGTTTACGAATAGCACTCTCCGGTGTGGCTTCCAAAATACCATAAGACCCATACCCGGCATTGTTAAGCAATACATCGATTTTGCCAAACTTTTCAATACCAGCAGCAACTGATGCTTTGATGGTATCTTCTTTGGTTACATCTAGTGCTGTAACAAGCACATTATCTAAAGCATTAAGTTCTTCGTCCTTTTCAGGATTGCTACGTACTGTGGCAATAACATTCCAGCCTTTCTCCTGAAAATATTTTGCAGTCATACGACCAATACCAGTACTACAACCTGTGATAAGAATTGTCTTGTTCATATTATACCTCCTAAAAGTCCTTTCCTTTGAAACTATCTACTGCCATCTGTCCAGCTAGTTTGGCAAAGTGACCCCAGCTTTGGTCAATTGAAAAATAGGCAAAATTTTCCATCATGTGGAGTAATCTTTTTTTGTTTGTGAATTCAACACTTGTCGAATGGAAATCATCGATCAGAACTGCTTTAACTACGTTATCGAAATTCAAGGCATTACCAAAATTCCCCACGCCAGAAACAAAGTTCTCGGTGGTTTCGCCGTTGCCGCCCCAGATCAGGTAGGCGTTTGACCATACCAAGGGCGGAATTGTATTGACGGCAATACCCCCATACTTCAACTCATTGACAGCTTGATGGACACGCCCTTTATTTGCCTTAAAGGTTTCATTGTCAACCAGAACCATACAACCTAATGAGCCGAGGAGCTTGTTGTTACAAAAGTCTGTCGCTTTGGTGAGAAATTCATCCGTATCAGTAGAGCTATCCAGCGGTAATTCACTAAATATCTGACAGAAGGCTTCATTGGTTACGGCAAAATCATCCTCTTTAATACCCGGAATGAGCACAAAATCGCTGCTAGGGTATTTTCCGCCCTCTGGTTTTAAAACTTCTGTGGTGGGCTGATTTTCCAAAAACGCCGCTTTAGTCTTGTCCACACCGGGATAGTGGGTGCCATTGGCAAAGGTATCTTCCTCAATGGCTTTTCTGAGGGCGTCTAGGAATTGTTCTTTCTGTGGCCAGTTTTTGGAAGTAATAATGGTTTGTGGACGACCACATACAGCTCCACCATTCATTTTGCCTACAGAAGCAAGCTGTATGGCTTGATCTTTTATCTCTTTGTCTGTCCACTTACCGGGTACAATGATGCAAGGGTTGTTGCCTCCACACTCGGATACGAGTGGTGCACTGGCTGCGTTTTGAATAGCATGAGCCACACCAGTAGAACCTGTGAAATAGATAGAGTGCAAGCCTTCCAATGCGGACATAGCCTGTCCCTGATCTGCATCGCAAAAAGCCAAGGCTTTGGTTTCAACGAGTGGGGCATATACTTTCTCCCAGACTTTATCTGACTCTGCATTGAGGGCATGTGGCTTGTGGATGACCACTTTATTTTCCAGAAACATGGCCATCGCCATTTCTATAGACGAGCTGTAATTTCCAGCACCCGATACTGCGATAACCCCAGCAGGCTTATCTATTGGGTTCACTTGCTTGGGTTCACCCTCTACATGTATATAGCCTTTTTGCTTTCCGGCTGCCAGTTTGTCCATTCTATGAACAGGATAAACTTCTATCTCATAAATGTCATTGCTGATTTTTTCTATGCCGAGTGGTTCAGGCATTTGACCGTGCGCCAAGGCTTCGTACAGATGACGAATTCCTAGGAGTGTGCTGGCTGTAGCTGTTACAGTGGCAGCAATACCCTCTGACATATGGACCATGTCTGCACCGATGTGTTCATTTTTCATTTTAGCATCGGTGGCACCAAGTTCTTTAGCGTATTTTCCTAGGTTTTTTTGAACCTCTTCAATTAGAGTTAATCGCTCTATTACAGAAGTGTTTGCCCATTTTTGTGGGTCTAATTGATCGATTGCTTCTTTTGCTGTCATAGTTTTTTTCCTTTCAACATTCTCAAACCTCCTACAATGTCTTCAGCTTATATTCCACTAAGAAATCCTTAGCTTATGATTTAAATTTTGCTCGAGCAAAGGACCAACATTGAGGCGCACATCATATTGACTATCACCTTCATAACGTGGGGCATAGGTTTCATAAGCTGACTTCAACAGGTTATGTTTATCATTGATTCTAACGATGTTATAGGCATGGCTAACCACATAAAATTCGTTTGCTTTGATTTGCTTCATTGCTATATCAATGAATTGGTCAGTAGGCATACCATGCTCCATGTTTTCTTTAGGACCTAATTCCGATCTCACGACGACCACTAATTACAATCTTTGCACCTTCCTTACCGAAAGCCTTTGCAAAGCCAAAGCCAATTCCGGTAGCACCACCTGTGATAACTACAACTTTATCTTTAAAGACTTTCACTATTGTCTCCTTCCTTACACTGACCGCAAAGCTAACACAGTCCAAATAGCAGTTATTAAGTCTACTGAGCCAATTAAAATCAGATTTAGAGGTGCTATCCCCATCAAGGCAATTGCAGTTGAAGCTAGGAAAAACCACATGCGACCATGCCATGAGATTCTGAAAAAATGCCTATTTTCTGCCCGTGCAGATGAGATGTAGTAGTACGCTAAACCCAAGGTTAAAATGGCAACCACTAATATCCAGTGTTCATCGGTAGTAGCAAAGCCAAAGAACTGCAAAATTGTGTTGTGGAAAAACAAAAATCCTAAACCTGCGCCAAGAGCGTAAATACCATAGAAGAAGATGCTTATTTTAGCATTTTTCATTAGTTATACCTGCTTATCCTGCTGCAGGATCAATCCAGAGTGAGTCGTCTTTGCCTGCTTCCCAAGCCCTTGCTTGCATGGCTTTAATCCACTGGCCCACTTCAGGTGGAATCACATTACGGAATTTAGAGGACTCTTCTTCACAAATACGTACCAGCGCATCAATCATAATCTGTGAGTCAAGCTGATTTTCTAAAGCGCCACTCGAGAAAATACCTTGTAAGAATTCTGGGGTGCAAAGACTTTTTTCAGGGTCAAACCACTGCAACATGGTTTCGGCACCACGGTCATTAAAACCTGTGCCAAAAACCCCGGGGTTTGCCGTGCAAATTTCTACACCTGTGCCTGCCAGCTCAGCTTTTAAGCCTTCAGTTAGACCTTCAAGAGCATGCTTGGTCGAGGTATACACAGCTGCTATGGGCGTGGTGATCAAACCACCCATTGAGGTGACGTTAACAATCTTGCCTTTGCCACGCTTGACCATTTGTGGAGCAAAACCTTGAATCATGGCAAGGGTGCCAAAGACATTGGTTTCATAGTTGCGGCGGACATGGGCCATTGGAATATCTGCCACAGGGCCTGTTTCCATAATACCTGCGTTGTTCATCAAGACATCAACCTCATGCTTAAAAGCGGATTGTCTATCTTCTTCATTGGTAATGTCTAAAACAATCACTTCAAGCTCAACGCCAGCCTCTTTAGCAGTTTGCATCAGCTCGGTTTTTTGTGGTGCAATCTGCACTCCTGCAATCACTTTGTGGCCTCGTTTAGCTAGCTCGAGCGCTGTCCCTTTGCCAAACCCTGAAGCTGCTCCTGTAATGAGAATTCTTTTTGCCATGTCTGTACCTCGTTTCTTTTTGCAACTCTTTAATCGGATTCAGCACAAAAATAACACAAGAGATTCTCATTTCTACTAACAAATTATGTCTACAGACTTGCAAAAGACGCCAATTTGAGTGTAAAGCTGACGTGTACTTAGCAGTACTGCCCCCTTAACTGCGGAGTGAAGTTGTAGGTTGGTCTTCAGAACGCTTGGTTGTAGAAAGCCCTTCGACAATATTGGTCACTACCTGATAAGCACCCCAGAGTTGTGCGGACGATGCCTCAGCTCGAACACTAGCCGCCACCCCAATCAGCGCTGTTGTCAAGAATCCGGCCATCTCGTTAAGGTTGACTGTAATATCTATTTCCCCACCTTGTTGTGCGTTGCTGAGTGCATGTCGAAAGGCTCGAGTAAGTCGTTTCAAGTATGCGTCAACGTAGTGTCCGCTTCTAGGGTCCAACGCACCGCGCTCCACAGCAGTATTGCACATTAAGCATCCTAGGCCACGAAACGGTCCCTCGCTTGCCAACGCATAGCCGTGGAAGGCTTGCTGAATCTCGTCAATACTTGCGTTAGGTGCCTCGAGCGGAGCAAGGATCCGCGAAAGATGCTTGCTGTTATAGTATTCCAAAGTGGCCTCGAACAGCTGCTGTTTCGAACCAAACTCGGCATACATACTCTTTCGATTCACACCCAATTCGTTCACCAGCTCGGTAGTGCTTGTTCCGTTAAAACCCTGTCGGCGGAATAACTCCACAGCTCTGTCGAGCAATTCGCTTCGGTTGTACTGTTTTGTCCTACTCATGAGCTTCTCCAATTTCGGTCTTGACATATAGTAACTGATCAGTTACCCTAAGAAAAGTAACTGATCAGTTACTTTAATAAACGCCTTACGAGGCACTAACAATAGGAGTAAAGAAATGGATAACCAACACATTACTGTAGTCTACAAATGGACTGCGAAATCAGGAAAGTTGGACGAACTGACTTCGATTTATGCCGAGGTGACTAAAGCTATGGAGCAAAATGAACCTAGAGCAGAGGCGGTTCACTGTTATGTGTCTAAACAGGAAAATGCACTCTACGTTCGGGATGAATTTAAAGATGCTGCAGCCATGGGTTTTCACCTTCAGACAACAGCAGCAAGCCACTTCCCTAACCTGCTCTCAATTGCTGTTCCCGGGCCATTTTTCTTCTTAGGAGACGTGCCTCAGGAACTGAAGGACGCAACCGAACAAATGCAACTTGGAGCTGAATTTGGATTGCACACCTCCGGGTTCGATCGCTAGTCGATTCGACCTCCATTTTAAGTCCAGCCCGTGGGCAATCGTGATCTTTGGTTGCTCCAAGACAATACTAGTAAACCAACTAATTGCCTGTTTTGCAGCTAATTAAATACTAAGAATGCCTAATTTGCCTTCTGATAGCCCCCAAAGAGTACTTCTTCTGTGTAGCCATAATTCTTCTCGCAGTCAAATGGCAGAAGGTTGGGTGCGCCATTACGCAAATGAATTAGGCGTTGAGCTTGAAGTTTATTCAGCAGGTACAGAAAGAACTTTTGTGAAACCTGATGCTATTACTGTTATGAAAGAAGTGGGTATTGACATCACTGGACACCACTCCAAAACTATGCAAGATATACCTGATTCTTGGAACTTTGATGTCGTTGTTACTGTATGTGATAGTGCTAGTGAAGCTTGCCCTACCTACCCTGCTAGAACTAAGAGGTTGCACGTCTCGTTTCATGATCCTTCAGGAGAACCTTTAGAGTGTTGGCGTGAAGTGCGTGACTCTCTTGGTGAAATGAGCTATGCTTTAGTAGATAATATTCACAAAGGTCAGAAACTGACTGAGGCAGCTTTAAAGCCTAAAAATCCATAATTACAGCTTATTCATTTGTATCTGTAACAAAACAAGAAAAGGAGTTAATAAGGGGTGTGTGACCGCTTGGAATGGTGCGCTCGGTGCACCCTATATTTCCTATGAGAAATACAATACCTTGAAATCACCTATAAAACATGACGCGACCATGACATAGAAATGTAACTCTTTTTGGGAATGCTTACAGGAGTTCAAATCCTTTATTACACCTGAAGTATAGCATATTAGGAGATTCTAATGTTCCGTATAATCCTGATAGGGCTCGCACTTGCGTTTGCTTCCCTTACCCTTGCCCAGACTGTAAAACTTGCTGTAACTGATATCGAAGGACTCGAGGCATTGCAACAAGAGTTCAAAGCTTTTGAAGAAGTGCTTGAAACCTCAACTGGGCTTGATATTGAGCTTTTCCCCGTAAGTTCACGCACTGCAGCAGTTGAGGCTACTAACCAAGGTCAAGTTGATTTGATCTTTACGGGTCCTGCTGAGTATGTCGTTATCAAAGAATTGACTGAATCTGAAATTGTAGTTGCTTGGCAACGTCCTAACTACTATTCGCAGATAGTAGTGATGGCAGACAGCCAAATCCGTGATGTGCAAGACCTAAAAGGGAAAACCGTTACTTTTGGATTTGTTGGTTCAACCTCGCAGCACCTTGGCCCAGCACAGGTGTTGGCTGACTTTGGTTTGGGTTATGGTTCTGACTACAATGCTCAAATTATCTCACGCAATGTTGCAGTTGAGGCACTGATCCGTGGCGATATACAAGCTGTTGGCATGAATGAAGGTCATTTGCGCCGCATACGTGAAGCCTTTCCTGATCAAGCCTTTACCGTAATTGCTCGAGGCCGAGACCTACCAAATGACATTTTAGTTGCACGCAAAGGCTTAGATGCACAGATTCTTGAAAAAGTCCGCGATGCCTTTGTGAATGATGGCGAGACCTTGATGGCAGCCGTGTTGCAGGGCGAAGACAACCAGAAGTACGCTGGTGGCTTCTTTTTATCTAAAGTTGATGACAAGGACTATGATTACGTACGTGATATGTATAGCACCATTGGTGTTGACACTAGTGCATTCGTTGGTAACTAATATACTTTCTACGATTCAGCCTTAGAAGTTTCAAGCTCTTAAAAGGTAGGGAGATGAGGAGTGTGGGGAAACACCTCATCTCCTTATCTCCCCATCTCACAATGACGATATTATATCCATCTTTTTATTCTTGGGGCTGACGAGGATTCACTAATGTCCATTATTGAAATCAGCGAACTTACAAAATCCTACGACAGGGGCAAAACTATGGCCTTGCGCGGTGTAGATCTAGAAATTCAGCGACAAGAACGAGTGGCATTGATAGGTTCAAATGGTTCTGGAAAATCAACCCTTCTGAGGTGCATTATTGGCCTGCACCCAATTTCAAGTGGTCTTGTAGAAACACTAGGTGAATGCTTCACAAGAGAGCCGAATAACGGGCAACGCGTGCGAATGCGTCGTCAGACAGGATTCGTCTTTCAAAAGCACTGTTTGGTGAAGCGCCTCAGTGTTCTAACCAATGTAATTCACGGTATGTTTGGTGGGCGTGGTAGTTGGCGTGCCTTCACTCATAGCATTGCACCTAAAGAATGGCGTCATCGGGCACTCGAGGCACTAGATGAAGTCAGTCTTGCAGACAAAGCTATGAGCCGAGTCGATGAACTTTCTGGTGGACAGCAACAGCGCGTGGCGATTGCTCGAGCCCTAGTACGTCGCCCCAAGCTATTAATTGCTGATGAGCCTGCTGCCAGCCTTGATCCTTTATCAGGGCGTGAAGTGATGGATTTGTTCACACGCCTTTGTCAGGAACATAACATCACACTCCTTTTTACATCGCATGATATGGAGCACACAGCAGCATATGCAGACCGCATTATAGCCCTTAAAGCAGGCGTCGTCCATTTTGATAAGCCAAGTCAAGAAGTAAATAGCGAGGTACTTCAGGAAACATTTAATGGACAAGCGTGAGGTTCTGCCGCCTCGGCTTTCTGGTCTTTCTCCTATCACATTTGTGGTGTGGGTAACTCTTGCTACTTTAATCATTGTCTCAATAAACAATGTTGCCCCATCACCAGAGCAATTGGCAAGAGGCGTTCCAAACATGGCGTCTCTCCTTGGTCGTATGGTTCCCCCCAATATGGATGCTGGTTTTCTTGGGCGCGTGGGCCTTCGTATTCTTGAAACCCTGCAAATTGCTATTGCGGGTGCTGCCATTGGCATTGCGTTGAGCTTACCCTTAGCATGGCTTGCTGCTAACAAGATTTCTCCTGTGAGTCGTTTTGCTTTTGTCTTTAAAGGATTTATCTCATTACTGCGCACTATCCCAGACCTTATTTGGGCTTTGCTTTTTGTTGCTGCAGTAGGTCTCGGTGCTGTTGCTGGTACTTTGACCATTGCTGTAGACACTATAGGCTTTTGTGGTCGCTTTTTTGCTGAAGCAATGGAAGATGCTGACAAAGAACCTCAAGAGGCTCTGTCAGCTATTGGTGCCAATCGTATTTCAATTTTAATTAGTGCTATCTTGCCAGATGCCTTGCCCTCTATGATTAATACCTCGCTTTTTTCACTCGAGAAAGCAGTCCGCTCCTCAGTTGTGCTTGGTCTTGTGGGTGCAGGTGGTATTGGGCAAGAGCTAAAAGTAGCCTTTGACCTTTTTCAATATCGAAACGCTTCAACCATTATCTTGGTCATCTTTGTGATTGTACTTGTTATGGAATACCTGACTGATCGATTACGAACAAAGGTTAAGTAAGAGAAATCTGGGAAGAACAAACTTGTTACAAAGCATGATGCAGCCTTGCCCAAGAAGAATAGGAAATTTACATGGATGGTAGGCTATACGAAAAAACTTGTCCTCAGTTTTATAACACTCAATAAGCCCTTAAATGCTATGCTTAATCTAAGGAGATGTTAAGAGCAAATGGCATTACCTACACAACAAACCTCTTATACTGTTACTGAAATAGCACAAACTTTGCAGATATCTACAGAAGCTATAAGGCAGAAAATTATCAATAAAGAGATTAAAGCCATTGAGGTTGTTAGTAAACCCCGTAAGCAATATCGTATTTTACATAGCGAGTTAGTGAATTGGCTTGGTGATGAAGTTACAAAAGAACTTTTTGCCCCTGAGTTCAAGCCCATAGAACCACCTAGAATTTTGCAGGACATGGATCTAAAAGAGATTGATGAAATTATTAATGAGGCCAAAGCTTGGAATCGAGCAACCATACCTGAACCCAAACTCACAGGAAAATCAGCAACATCTAAAGAAATAACTGAACGTTTCCCCAAAGGGAATAAAGTATCCTTTGATTCCTAATTTTATTCTTGATGTTAACGTACTCATTTCTGCTGCTATAGGTAAAGAAAAAAGCCCCGATGCTATTATCTATAAGAAGTTTCTGCGAAGTGAATGTCGACTTGTAACTTCTGAACCACTAATTAATGAATTTATACGAGTGCTTGACTATCCTAGAGTTTTATCGTTGGGCATTACTCCTGCTATTGCCTCTACCATGATTTTTAATCTTATGCTTTTGGGTAACCATGTCTCCAAAATTGAGAAGCTAGATTGGCCTAGTCTAAGTGATAAAAAAGACTGGTATTTGCTGGACTTACTTTTTACCTCACAAGCAGATGCTCTTATCACTCGAGATAAAGCAGTATTAAGAACAGGCAAAAAACTTAATTTGCCTATTTTGAAACCTACAGATGTTTATAAAAGCTTTTAAACAAAACCTTTCAAAAGTAATTAAAATGTACACAAATCAATCTAAGTTTTTAGGAGTTAATTATGAATCCAAAAGTACTTTTCTCCCGTGCAGCAAGTCTGTTAGCACTTCTTACCATTTTTGGTAGTACCTTTGCTCAAGGCCTTTGTGAATCAGATAGACATGTTCATGCTACCTTTGTTAATGGTGGAGCAACCATATGTGCTCCAGAATCAACAATTAGTTCTCTGGAAAGAAAAGGGGAAGTTATACGAACTCCAGTACCAAATGAATCCCTTCCAACAGAATTGGCAGCAGAAGACACTATTCCACTAAGAGAATGTGATGAGAATCATATAAAAGTCAGGCTAGTTGATGGTGCACTATCATTTTGCGTTACCGAGAGTATAGCTAAAAAGTGGACCCAAGAACAATTTGCTTTTGAGGTGGACCAATCTACTATAAGCGCACCACACATAGCACCAGAACGTTCTTGTGTAGAACGAATTAAAGTAAACGTTGCTAATGGCGAAAGGATCGTATGTGTTTTAGAAGTAACAGCTCAAAAGTGGCTGGAGGAGGGTTTTGCTACTGAAGTAGCTAATTAAATCTTCTACAACTAAAGTTGAGGGCCTTCTTTTACTGAAATAGTACGAACTTTGCAGGTATTTACAAAGGCTATTTTCTTTGCTTTAGTTTAGTTATAATATCTTAATGAAATCTTTCCAAGTAAAGGAAGTTGATCGTGCTCTACCTCGAGCTTCTTGGCCCATTCATGTCTTCAAGCTAGGAGACGAGCCAGAGGATGATTTAAGCAGTATAACCACGCCTCAGGAAAGACTTGCTATGATGTGGCCACTTGCTATAGAGGTATGGTCACTTGCTATAGAGGTATGGTCACTTGCTGGCAAACAATTACCTTCCTACAGCCGCGAAAAAATACCCATTGTATACCTACCACCTCAACAAGATGCCACAGCCTCCTCTACTCGAGTTCTACATGAAATTGAAGGCTTAACAGTACCCTTTATAGGACGAGAAGAACTTTTGCAAAACAAGAAAGCAAGCGGTAGACCTAAAGATTTAGTGGATGTGGCTACCCTCGAGTCAAAAGAAGGTTAAAAGATGCTTGAGCTATTTCAGCAACTACAATGCTAATTTCAGGAAAGTGAAAAGTTCTTTAGCACATCTACCAAAGCATAAAAAGTCAGAACTCAAGCTTGTTGCACAAACAATCCACGAGTTATCACCCGCAGAAATGATTATTCTCTTCGGGAGCTACTGTACAGATAATTGGGTTGAATACGACTCTTACGAAGAAGATGGTACTACCTATGTTTACCAAAGTGACTTTGATGTTTTGGTAGTGGTGGAAAAATCACGTGTAGCACACAATGTCAATATTTGGGAGAAAGTTAATCGTCATCTTAGAAAACACCCTGGAATTAAAACTAGTGTAAGTTTGATTGTTCACGACATTAAATTTCTTAATAAGAAGATTGCTCGAGGAGAATACTTTTTTACAGACATAAAGAAAAAGGGAATTTATCTGTATAACTCCAAAAATCTCAAGCTAGCTAGACGAAGGAAACTTAAACCAGAAGAGCAGCAGGCCAAAGCCCAAGAAGATTTTGAATATTGGTTTGAAGAAGCTACAAGGCGTTGCGAAGATTTCCATTTTCACTTTGAGAAAACTTATTATAGAAATGCTGCATTCGACCTGCACCAAGCAACTGAATTCTTCTTTAGTGCAATATTACTTGTCTTTACAGATTATAAGGCAAAAGATCATAACCTAGAGAGGCTGTATCGTCATATAATAAACCTTCACAAGCCCTTTATTACGATTTTTCCTCGAAATACAGAGGAAGAAAGGAAACGCTTTACTTTGCTAAACCAAGCCTACATAGGTGGTCGTTATAAGAAGGATTATAAAATCACTCCAGAACAATTATTGTGGCTTAGTGAACGAATTCAAAAATTTCAGAAACTTACTCAAGAAGCTTGTCAAGAGAAAATTGAAAGTTTTACGAAAGAAAGTCAAGGAAATTAAAAATCGAATTAATACACTATCTGGGGTTTGGTGCAAGATTATTTTGCTTTTTGTACAGAAGCTTGGTAACAGCACAAGCCTAACAAACCAAAAATTCCAATGGTTACAAGCACAAGTTGATATCCACCAACTTCCCAAAGCAAGGACCCCAAAAAGGGTGCGAGTGCATATGCTATCAGGTAAGGAACTGCTATAAGGCCACTTATTGTACCAAAATCTTCCCCTCCAAGTACTTCTCGAGTCACTACAGGCTTCATTATGCTGATCACACCATAGCCGCTACCTTGTAAAATAACAAACGGTGCAATCAATATGGGACTGACCGTGGCAGTGAACAAGCTGACTGTGGCTAAGGTTACAGCAACAAAACAGCCAATAGTAATGACATGACTAGAAACATGGCGCTCAGTAGCCATGACCATCAATCGACCAACGACTTGCATGGGGCCAATCATAGACGCAGCAAAGACGGCTAGGTCAGGATGGATTCCGCGATCTTGCAAAATGGGTAGAAAGTGGTTCAAGACTACACCATGGTTAACTGCTAACAGCGAAAATCCTGCTACAAGTAGCCAAAAAACAGGGTAGTGGAGCACATTGGTAACTGAGTGTTGGTGGTAATTATCTGAGGTATGCTGTGCTTGCAAATCGTTGCTAGTTAGAACTACGTCCTCAGCCTGCTCTGATACGGGTACTTGTCTGGTTTGCCACTCTGCTTCAAGGTGCTTTGCACCGAGCCAAATAAGGGGAACAGCACAAGCAGCCATGATACCAGCCAAGGTTAGGGCTGCAGCTTCCCATCCAAACAATTCAGCTATTCTATGATTTAGCGGAAAAGATAGGGTACTGGCAAAACCAGCAAATAAAGTTACTAGGGTTATTGCACGCCTTGCCTCGAGCCCCCGAGTCCGCGTAATAAGTGCAAAGCATGGCTCATAAAGACACCCACCCATAGCAACACCAATGAGTAACCATATTCCAGCAAACAACCAAATTGAGTTAGCAAGTGGTAAAAGTGCTACTAGACTCGAGCCAAACAGCGCTGAGCCAGCCATAATTTCTGGCCCTCGACCTTTGTCTATTAGTCGTCCAACAACTGGTGAGAATATAGCAGACATAATCACTGCTCCAGTGAAAGCAGCTGTTAGTGTGATTTTTGACCACCCTTCTGCTAATTCCCAGCGAAGCAGTAATGCTGGAAAGATATAATAAAGACCAGCCCAAAGAATAGTTTCACCCAGTGCAAGACACAAAACGGCGTGAGAAGTTTTCATTTTATTGTCTAAATTGCGATTCAATGGCTGTTTTTGCTAACACAATAGCCTCTGAAGGTATATCTAGCCATTGAATCAATACAATAGGAAATCCTCTGTTCATAAAGTATCTTTAAGATATTTTGTCAACAGAATGTCAGTTTGTTGTTACTTTTTTGCTGGCACGTAAGCAATTTATAGAAAGTTGAGCTAGCAGTGCTGTAAAGGGCTAGCATAGAAATATTGAGCTACTATGACCCAGATATAATGTGTTAAACTATGGGTTATGAATACCACATTAAGAAAGCATATTACCTTGTCCAAATCAGTTTGTGACTTCCTAGAGGACTACCAACGTCGCGAAGGTTTACCTAATTTCAGTGCAACAATTGAAGCTGCCGTTAAAGCTTTAAAACAGCAAAGCTTAATTGCTGGCTATGAGCAATTTGCTGCAGATTATGCTGCCTCTAAAGAAATGCAAAGGGAAGCTGAGATTTGGCTCGAGCAACCAATGAAACAACATGAAAACCCTTAAACTAGCAGTTGTTACAGACATCCACCACGGACCCAATTCACAAACAAAGCGTGGTGATAAAGCACTAGAACTACTCGAGGCACTCGTTAATGAGGTAAATGAGCAAAAACCTGATCTAGTAGTTGACTTAGGTGATCGCATAAGCGATGTTGATAAAGAAACAGATTTCAAGCTCGAGCAAGAAGTCACCGAAATGTTTAAAAAGCTAGTGGTTCCCTATGTGCACCTGCTTGGTAATCATGACCTCGAGCATTTAAGCCGAGAAGACAACACTATTGCCTTAGGTAAGTCAGTTGAGCATCAAAGTCAAGACATTAAAGGCTTTCATTTAGTTTTTTGGCAACCTGATATTTGCTTTCCTGAGGGCATTATCGCCACCGATGAGCAGCTTGATTGGTTAAAACAAGACCTAGCAAGCACTACCCTACCAAGCATAATTTTTACTCATGCACCTTATAGTGAAGGCTCAATGATAGGTAATTATTATTTTGAGAATGCACCCAAACATCATGCAGGCTACAAAAATGCCAAGGCCATTCAGGAACTTGTCAATAAGAGTGGAGTCATAGCTTGCACTTCAGGACATGTGCATTGGAATACACTTAACACCATTGCTGGTATCCATCACTTGACACTGCAATCTTTAACAGAAAGCTTTACCACTCAAGGCGAGGCTGCTGGGAGTTGGACTTGGCTCGAGTTTTCTAGACACTTACAAGTAGAGGTTTATGGCAAGGACCCCTTTAAATTAACTCTACCTATAAAGCAAGCTGGCTTAGAATTAATCGCTTAGAGACTAGCTATTTGCATCATGCAAAAATTTTTGATAGAGAGGCCTACTAGACTTTTAAAAGTCTAGTAAGTTACTTGGAGAAAGCTTTTGTATAATTTTACGTTTTTATTGATGCAGAGCCTCGAGAACAACTCGAGGCTTTTTATCTGCTACAATAAGCAAGCTACGAGCAGCACCAGAAGGTTGTGTAACACCCTGCTCCCATTTTTCTACGGTGCGCTCGCTCACACCAATAAGCATTGCAAATTTACTACGAGATAGCTCGAGCTTGTCCCTAATCTTTTTAGCGTCTGGCTCTTGTACAATAGTGATGCGTGCAGGCCTGCGTTTACCTTGTTTAATATCAACGACTTCATTAAGACCTTCTAAAATATTTTCAAAGAGTTCTTTTTCCATATTAAGCCTCCTTTATCTTTTGAACCACTTGTCTCAGAACCTTTTTCTGCTCTTTACTCAAATCGTCTTTACGCCCTTTGGAATAAGCGTAGACAAAGTAAATTGTATCTGGTTCATCAAGATAGTAAATAATGCGTATACCTGAACGCTTACCTTTGTTTTTGCTTTCTTGAGCAAAGCGAAGTTTTCTTATACCACCAGTGCCTTTTATAAGATTGCCAGCAGTTTTGTTTTTGAGTAATAGGTTTTGTAAATTCCTTTGTTCCTCATCACTTAATAGTGAATCAATGACCTTGACAAAGCTGCTTAGCTCAATAAAAATCACACCTAATATTATATATTTAAAGGATGCCCAAATCAACCCTTAAAGGGTTGTTCGAGTTAAAATATAGTATGACTGACTTGTGGGATAATTCTATAGATATTTCTCCACCTTTTACTCTTTATAGTTGGTTTTTGAGTAGCTCATCTTAAAAACTAAGATCTTGGTAATTACTTGAGCTAACAACTACTGATATATTCCTGACAACTCAGAGTTAGCCTTCTTGTTAGAGGCAAGCCTTAAGCCTCAATAGGGAGATAGGGGATAAAGCGCTCTTAGAAATGCCGTTCTCCTTATCTCTTGTGCACATTCCACACTCGCACTAGATAAGTTAAGTGAGGTGCTTCTAATGATGAGTTTTAGCTTTTCCCTAAGAACTTTTAACAGAAAAAAAACCGTCTTTAAAGTATGTAAAGTACTGATTTTCATGGGCCTTATAGCATTTTGGTTTATGACTTCAGTAACTGTTGCTTCCAAAGACACTGATGACTTATTAACAAACCTTGAAGAAGCACTCTTTTCTTCTAGGCATGTACTGGAAATAACCTCACAAAAGGTTACTGCCCATAAAGAGTGGTTCAAAGATTATCAAGCTCAGTTTTTGTCTTCTAACTCAGTAAGTGTGGCAAGTATGCCTAGAGAATCGATTAGTAGGCAGCTAAATGAAATCTGGGAACAGATTGAAGCGCTCGAGCACTCAACCAAAAGCAATTGGTTAGAAAACCTCTCTAAACAATTAGACTCTGAAACTCTGGCTCAAGCTTCTGCAGAAGACATAAGGAGTTGGATAGAGGCACAAAGTTGGTACATTAGCCAACTTAAAGAAGATTTGAAATCTCTAGAATTAAACATTGAGCAAGTTAAAGAGGACTATGTCTTACCAGAAATACCTGTAGCCACTTCAATAGAAGATATAGAAAAAAATATAGAAGCTCTGGAAGTAAATGTACCAACTAACATTACTTCAGATATTAAGGCAAATGATGCGCTCGAGGCCTCATTAATTTACCTACTTGGTGGGCTAGAAATATGGGGTCAGTGGCTTGATCCTGCCAATGAAATAGGTCTTTTACCTGAAGCTGAGGGGCGTTTTATGCTTTCTAACACACCCATTTTGCAAGCAGGCAGTACCTCAATTTCTGGGGGTATAGGCGTAGTAGGCTTTGCTCAGCCTATTATTATCAGTCATGATGGGGTTCCTCGAGGCTTTAGCGAAGAAATCTCCGAACCACTGCCCATTGATTTTAACGACAGTATTGAAGATGTATTCCAAAAAGTGCCCTACCATGACCGACTTATTTATCAGTACGGAGTGGCAATAGATGGGCGCAGCGTGCAGATTTATCGCAAGTCAATTGAAACGGAGCTAACACTGTCCATAGCACTGCAAAGAATGGGTGCATCACCTGAGATAGCTGAAGCGTGGGTAGAAGAATACGCAGAGATGGCCTATTTACCCCAAACTATCCAGCTTTCTTGGTTAATAGCAGGTAATCCACTGGCTAAAGATTACAAGTTGCACACAGAGAATTTGCTAGCTGCGTTTGATACAAATGCCCTATTTACACCCAGTAACCAAGGAGAGTTTACCCTGCCACAGGCTCCTAATCCAGAATGGGTTAATGAAGATCCTTTTTGGGCAGAAGTACAAAACCAGCCATTCCTTAAAGCTTTCACTGATTTGCTTAGTGGAGCCAGTGAAGAAATCCAGCGCAGTTTTATAGTCTCGCTGTTTTTCTTAGAATCTAGTTTGCCAGTGGTGAGAAGTGCTAGCAGTAACACTGTGACAACAGGTGTAAGTCTGCGTCAAAAACCATTCTTTTGGTCTGACGAACCCGAAGCAGACCCTAGTAGCAGTGCTACCACCCCACAAGCAGCTCCAGTAGGCTCAATTGACCCAGATCAAGCTCGTTTGGTAGCAAAGGCTTTGCAACAAAGAGCAAATCTAATTCATTATTGGGTTCCCGGACAAGGTGACCAGCTAATTACTTGGTCAGAGAGGGAGCTGCTTAATCCTAATAAAGGAGCACCCTACTTTATTATTGCTGCTACTGCACTGCCACAATTTGAGCCTGAAACGCCACAGGAAACAGTACAGAAAATTGTTAATGAACATTTACCCACTAATCAGCCTGTTTTTAAGCTTTTTATGGGTATGGAGGCAGAAAACCGTAGGGTTATAGATGCCAAAGGTACTCCTGTTCCTTTTGCCGATACTAATTTAGTTTGGAGTGCTGAATCTCTTGACAATGATGCTGTTATGCAATATGTAGCGAGCTATCAAATCGCTAGAAAAAATTCCTATGTTGCTATCCAGTTTGACAATGGTCCTTTTTTGGCGGGCTCGTTTACTCAACTAAGAAGGCTCTTGCAAGGGAGGCAAAATTATACTATCGAGACAATAGTACTAAGGTCGAAAGGCACTACCAATTACCAAAAAAGAATACTCAAGAACCAAGCTGTTAGTGATCTTAGGGCAAATGAAACTTGGTTGAATTACGCTACTCGAGTTTCTGCAGACGTTTTTAGTTGGCTACCCCAAAAGCAGGATGAGCTACTAGTACAATCTACCCACAGAAAAGCTGTTTTCAAAAGAAATTCAGACTTAAGGCCAGAAATAAAGACATCTACCATGGTCAAGTGGCCAACCCTTCCCTCCAATGAAACCTTATTAGCAGAGCGAGTGGGGTGGAATGCCAATGCATTTTTGATTGAAGTTGAAGATGGTTACTTTTTGATTTCTCCCAATGAACTCGAGCATCTACAAAAATACGCTGATGAAACTCCTAAAGTTCATAGTTTGCTTTTGTCAGCAGTAACAGAGTTAAATCATGAATACATTAACTCTGCAGTACGTGCTGTTTTGCCATTCCAAAACTTAAATTGTGACTCTGTGCGAGTACTCTCTGCTGGAGGAGTAGACCTAGCCTATAATTCACAATGCTCAATTGTTATAGCTGATAGTGGCAGGGAGCTTGCTCAAGCAGGTGAACCAACTTTACTTGCTAAAGCTAGAAAGCATAATCAGCCTATAGTTATATTTCGTCCCGAGGATAAACCTGCATCAGCACTACCACTTAGGACTCTAGTAGACGCGGATTCTGATAGTATTGAAAAGCTTTCAGTAGGTACACTAGTGCCAACTTATGACCTTGAAGGACTGGATGCAGAGGAAAAAGAAAGTGCTATAGAGCTGAACATAGCCGATGCCCTTAAGCGAACCTTGCAGTTTTTCCCTAACCAGAGCACCTTTGAAGTTTTAATGCCTGAAGGAATCGTTTCAGGAGAGCAAAAGGTTAACTACGTAAACGCTGTCCCTGAGGGTTTTTCAGCAAGCCATAGCTTTGATACGGTTAATGTGGTAGTGCCCAATAGTAATGAGCAGGCCTCTTTTTATAGAGTTGATGAGGCAGTTCTGGCTAGTCGTTTTCTCGAGCTACCAGCAAATGACATTTATATCCAGAACGAGTTTAATACAGGACGTATTTTCGAACTAGCGCAGGAATTTCACAGCAAGAGCAACCTACCTTACACCGTAGTTCAAAGCAATAAAGGCAAATACTATGCTGGGACTTTTAATGATCTTAATAATAGGCTGCCAACAGGAGAATGGCCAGAACACCTTCTCTTGATGGTTACCAAAACAAGAGGAGTAAATAATCGTGGTTTTGCCCAACATGAATTTAGAAATGCTGGTTGGCTACAAACCTCTGCGGAGAAGGTGGCTGATTATTCTGCTAGGCTCGAGACCGACCCTAATGATGTGGTGAATGTTTGGTCAGCTACAGGCAAAAGGTATGTTACTTTTAGTCCTGAAGGTAAATTGCAATTAGAGTCTATGATACAGTGGACTAGTCGTCCTGATAACCAAACACTAAAGTCTCTACGTCAAACTTGGGATGGTCATGTAGTGTTAGTCAATGTGCCTAACCAAGGATATTTTGTAGCACAAGTCAGTGATGGCGAATTCTTGGAGTCTGTGCCAGAAGCAAAAATAGATACTATTGTCCTAGGTTTTGATCCGGGGAAAAGTTTTTCAACTATTTGGAATCAGGCTAAGGGTATTTTACAAACATTACGAGTAACACATCCTGTGCGAGTAATGTCTAATTCTGGTGTGCCTACAACCGAAACAGAGTCTGTTTATAGTGGTCTTGATTTAGCCTTGAAAGTTGATGGTAATGGAGAACTTCAAGTTGATTTGCAGCATAGTGGTTTAGAGTTAGTCAAACAGTCTCCTGAACAGTGGTTAAGCTATGCTGAAGCCACAGATTTGCCACTAGCTATTTTTGAATGGCCTGATGGTAAAAAATCTTCAGCATCGTTTACTCATATTAAAGGAGCCCAAAACGTAACAGAGCTTAAATCCCAGCAAATTGTACCTGCCTACAATTCAGAAGACCTAGCAGAAGTTGAAGATGCTAAAGAAGCAGAAGGTATTATTGCTATTGCTTTACAAGACACTCTGCAAAGGGCCTTAAATTTCTTGCCTAACCAAACTTCTTTCCAAGTAGTAATGCCTGATGGCCGAACTCAAAGACACTACTCACAAGAGTTGCTTGCTGAAAATCAGATTCAAGCAGAACCTCTAGGAACCATTGAGGTTACAAGCCAATACGATGGCACTAAAGTTAAATACTATTATCAACCCACTGAAATAGCCCCAGTAGAATCAAATAATACAGATACAACTCAAATATTATCTTTACTAGCTAAGCAAACCGGTTTTGGGGGTTCTCAGTATCAGGGAACTAGAGCACCAAGTCTTAAAGAGTTAATAGAAAAATCCAATACATTTTTTAGTCAGCATATTCCAAATGAGGAATTTAAAGCCTATGCAATGCTCAAACTGAGCGATGGAACTTATTTTGGTGGGCCTTGGCATAGAATAAAAAAGATACCTAATCTTAATGATGTAATAGTAGATAAAGTAGTAATAGCTCATAAAGGTGTTAGCTTTGCAGGCAGGAGCGCTGATAATAGATTTAGAGAGAAAAATTGGTTAGAACATTGGGCAGGGCAAGTAGCAAACGAGGCATTTACAACTTTTCCTCAAAGTTCCTCTCTTACAGTATGTGCTAGATTTTGCCGCAGGCAAGTTGTCTTTAAAAAAGAGGAAAATGGTGAAAGCCAAGCTAATCTTGCTGAAGTTATTGATCTTGCAGCAATGCCAGCAACAATTTCAACTATAGAAGAAGAGTATAGCGAAACCTCTATTCAATGGTGGGATCACTTACCTAGCGATGAGGTTTTGTTGGCTGAAAGGGCTAAGTGGCAGTTTGATATGGTGCTTATGCATGTGCCAGCGCTCGAGCGCTACTTTTGGATATCCTATAATGAAATTCCCTATTTTGAGCAGCATACTAGCCATCCTATCAGAGTACATACTATGGTAGTGTCACACGACACCAAATTACACCTTAGTGTCTTGAAATCACGTTTCCAAAGAGCAGTACCTTTTCTACCTGAGAGTAATTCTACTATCCGAGTCATTTCTGCCCCAGACTTTGAAATAGCTTTTGATCGAGAATGTAAAATTGATGGCTCTTGATGGATTCCAAGGGCCTGAGATATTAGGTAATGTACATGAATGGTTTTACACTTACAGAACTTATTAAACAATGAATCATGTTATGAAAAAGTTAGAGAGTTACGTTGGCCTAGTGGTAAAGTTGCTTGCCCTAATTGTAAATCAAATGAAGTGATTAGAAAAGGCTTTCATAACAAACATAAAGCGAGGAGAAGGTATCTCTGTCAAGGCAAATGCTGTGGTAAGTTTGATGATCTTACAGGAACTGTTTTTGAAGGACATCATCAACCATTATCTGTCTGGATTTTATGCTTGTACTTCATGGGGCTGAATCTTTCCAATCGTCAAATTGCTCAGGAGCTTGGACTGAACAAAGATGATGTGCAAAACATGGCTAAGCAGCTTAGGGAAGGCGTTGTCGTCAAAAAAAAGACCCGATCTAAACGAAAAAGTGGAGATAGACGAAGTGTACATTGTAGCAGGGCATAAAGGATATCCGAAGAGTGTAGCGGCCAAAGGAAGACAAGGGCGTAGGCGAAGGCTAAAAGGAGCACGTGGTCGTGGTACAGCTGCCACAGACAAGCCACCTGTGCTAGGTATAATCAAGCGAAATGGTGAAGTGATAGTAAAAATGCTGGATAATGTAAGGCAAGAGACTATAAAACCAGTCATAGAGGAATATGTAGAGAAGGGAAGTTTGGTTTATGGCGATGAGTACTGCATTTATAGTCGTTTAGAAAAATGGGGCTACAAGCATGAAAGTGTTTGCCATTCAAAGGGAGAATTTGCTAGAGATGATGATGGAGACGGATTTTGTGAAGTGCATACCAATACTATTGAAGGTTTTTGGTCATTGCTTAGATCATGGTTACGTCCTCACAGAGGCATCTCACAAGAGAATCTACCTTTGTACTTAGGTTTCTTTGAGTTCATTCACAACACTCGTGCTAGAGGTCGCACCTTATTACCGTCTCTGTTGGAGATTTTGCTAAGCCCTTGGAATCCATAAAGAGCCCCCAATAATATCTCTAATTTCTAGACTCTTGAAAAACTCCAGCCAGAAACAAAAAGAAATTATTGGTCTTTTTTCAAAACTAGGCGTAATTGCCTTTGGAGGGCCAGCTGCACACATAGCTTTAATGGAGGATGAGGTAGTCCACAAAAGAAAGTGGATGTCTGAGCAGCAGTTTCTTGATTTAGTGGGAGCCACTAACCTTATACCGGGACCTAATTCCACAGAAATGGCTATACATTGTGGTTTTCATAGAGGTGGTTGGTTGGGGCTTATCCTTGCTGGAATCTGCTTTATTCTGCCTGCAACCTTTATAACAGGACTTTTAGCTTGGTTTTATGTTAGTTATCAAACTTTACCAGAGCTTAATCACTTCTTGATTGGGGTAAAACCAGCAGTAATAGCAATTATATTAATGGCCCTTTTTAGACTTGCTAAGAAAGCTTTTAAGAATTGGCAATTAGTTTTTATTGGTCTAAGCGTTGCTACAGCATCACTAATAGGGTTTAATGAAGTGCTTGCGATTTTGCTAGGAGGAATTGTTGGTGGGGTATGGCTATGGTTGTTAAATTACCAGAAACATAATAATGCTCTTAAGAGCTCGAGTCTTACACTTTTATTGGCAACCATTCTAACCCAAATGCAGTTTGTTAACCCTGTACTTACTAACAACTTACTAGCAAAATCACTACTAAAAATATTTTTAATTTTTCTAAAAATAGGCTCAGTGTTATTTGGCAGTGGCTATGTATTAATTGCCTATCTTGATGGTGAACTAGTTAACTCCCTACAATGGCTAACTAAAGATAGTTTGCTAGATGCCATTGCTATAGGTCAATTTACTCCGGGTCCTGTTTTATCTACTGCAACATTTATAGGCTACCAACTAGCTGGATTTTGGGGAGCTATAGTAGCCACAATTGGTATTTTCTTACCATCTTTTCTATTAGTGGCTCTGGTAAATCCTTTTATTCCTAAACTTAGACAATCGAACCTTCTTTCTAAATTTCTAAATGCTGTCAATGCTAGTGCTGTAGGGCTTATGTTAGCAGTAACTATAAATCTTGGCAGAAGCAGTTTAATAGACTGGAAAGCTATGGCAATATTTTTGATGATTGCTGCCATTCTCTTCTTTACAAAGGGAAAAGTTAATGCTCTATGGTTAGTTTTATTTGGTGGGGTAGCTGGTTACTTATTACTTTGGTTATTTTAGTCTAAGCTGCCTAGAGTGACGATTGGTTCACTGTAAATTTTGGGAGGCACCCAATTCTAACTTTCTCCAGACACCAATTACTCCATAAGCTTGCCCTAGAAAAAAGTGAAGGGTGTTCCTGACATACTCCCACGACTAAAGCTTTTGAGCCTACGCTCAAAATTTTTTCTCAAAGAGAAAAAACCCTTAAGAGGGCAGGCGTGGGGTTCTAAGGTTGCCCTAGCTTTAAGAACAGAGCCTTTTAGGGGTATCAGTATTCCCTTTGCAAACATCTCTTTCTGCTTGCAATCGAACTATGCTATTTGACACTAACGCTATATTAAAAGCTGCATTAACATCAGCATGTTCAACGTATCCACATGGACACTTAAAATTCTTACCACTTCTCTGACCTATCTGACCACACCTTGAGCAACATTTACTTGTATAGGCTGGTTCAATATAGTTCACTGGCACACCTGCTAATTGAGCTTTATATTCTATGAATGTTTTCATTTGATAGAAACTCCAAGAGTTCAAGGTGTGGTTGAAGCTTTTTCTTTTTTTCTTAGTTTGCCTAATACCCTTCAAGTCCTCCAATTGTATAGAAGCTTGATTTTCGAGAGCTATATCGACGATCTTTTTAGCAATTTTGTGATTTAGATCTTTAACAACTCTAAATTCTCTATTTTTAATCCTTTTTAAAACATAGAATTTCCCTTTAGCTTGAAATAACCTCCTAATGCGTTTGTACTTTTCATGAATATGATATGCTTCTTTCCCAAACTTATAAACTTTTCCCGTTTCCTTAACTGCCAATACAACACAATGTCCAGTTGCATTTAAATCAACTCCGACATGTTTAGAAGTAGCTATAGGTTGATTTTCCTTGACTGTGGCTGAAATATAAGCATATTGCTCATCAAGCTCTATTTGATTAACTTTTTGAAAAGTCTTATCTAAAATCACTTTGAGCTTCAACGGTACAATATTTAGCTCAGAATCATTAACTTTGATAGATTGTGATGGAACCGTTAATTTAACCCTACTAACCCTCTTAATTTTTTTGTTCCTTCCATACTTCCTTAAGATTTGGTTAGCTATTGCAGACTTTAAACCTATATGAGCAATATACTTTGTAGATAGCTTATCCCGATTATTAATAGCATACTTAGCTATCAACAAAGCTTTTCTTAGCTCATCTGTCAAGTCTGTATGGTGCTTAACCTTATAAGTCAGTATCACTATTTGTATTATACAGTAGCCAACTATATAATGTCAATATGGATAGATGGAAATTAGCAAACACCTGTGTATACAATTTGAGTTACCATATTATTTGGTGTCCTAAGTATAGACGTTCTGTTCTGGTAGGTGATGTCAAGAACAGACTTAGCGAATTAATAGACGAAAAAGCCGCTCAAATGGAGCTTGAAATTGTAGAGAAGACCATTATGCCAGATCATGTACACCTATTTGTTAGATCAAAACCTACCCTTGCCCCACACTATATCGTGGGACAAATAAAAGGTTTATCTAGTAGGGTTTTAAGGAAAGAATTCCCAAAACTAAAATCTAGATTGCCTACGCTATGGAGCAGGTCTTATTTTATTGATAGTGTAGGCAAAATAAACGAGCACACAATTAGGAAGTACATCAAAAATCAAAATAAATCCTAATCAAGCACCAATTTTCTTCCAGAAAATTCTTAAAAATTCAGCCCACGGATAAATCACGTGGGCTTTCTTTTTAAGCATGCTCACCGTAAAAATCTTTACACCCCTGCTCTTTGTCAGTGTTTTGTCAGTGACAGTCTCATGACATGGACAAGTTAGATTCGATTTGAAACAATTATGTTACATCAGGATATTTTCAAAAAACTTTGTCTTTGCTTTTGCTGTAAAGACTCCTGAAGGGAAACCACATGAAGAAAATTTTGTTTCTTGTCATTTTTAGCCTCTTTTTCTTTTCATTTGCACAAGATAGAACAGACTGGCCCAAAAAGCTTGTTTTTGGTTTTATTCCTATAGAAGGTGCTGTAGATACTACCACACGTTTCGGTCCGCTTATTAGTTACCTCGAGGAAAAACTAGGTTTATCTATAGAAGCTAATGTAGGTGCCGATTATGCAGCAGTTATTCTTGGCATGGGAGCCGATAAGGTTGATGTTGCTTGGTTTGGACCCAAGTCCTATGTTGAAGCTAGTGAGCGTGCAGGTGCACAGGCATTTGTTGTTGAGGATACTATAGATAGTGGTATTGGTTACACAGGCATGATTATCACACATGCTGACAGTGACATCATGACTTTAGAAGATGCACGTGGTCGTCAGTTTGCTTTCACTGACCCAAACTCAACTAGTGGTTACCTTGTACCTGTTTCACTCTTTTTGCTCGAGCTTAACGAAAGGCCCGAAGATTACTTTTCTCAGGTTATTTTCAGTGGTAATCACGAAGCTAGTATTTTAAGTGTAGCTAACAAAAATCTAGAAGTTGCTGCCACTAACAACCTCAGCATCGAAATTGCCATTCAAAAAGACATCACCACAGAGGAAGATTTGCGTATTCTCTGGGAGTCGTCAACTATCCCCGGCTCTCCTATGGCTTATCGTGATGATTTACCACAGTCTTTGAAAGATGCTCTTAAAGAGGCTTTCCTTAGTTATGATGATCCTGAAGGATTAGAATTACTTAACTTACATGGTTATGTTGAGGTTGATGATACAACCTATGACTCAATTCGTGACTTGAACGAAACTCGGAAGCTTGTGCAGAACTAGTCAAATGGTGAGCAGATGGGAGACTAGGGGCGATAGGAGTGAGTTTTTGATGAGGATAGAAAAATGGGGAAAACTGTAGATGACTGAATTAATACTCTCTTACTCCCACACTTTCACACTCTTAACCAATTAATGACTCCTTTACTTTTTCCCTAATCACTTAGCACCCTAAGTTCCCATGCCTCCACACTCCCATACAAATAACATGGACTCCCAAACATCTTTACTCTCAACTTCCTTAGCCCCTCCAACTTGGATTATTCGCAAGAGATTCTTTACATTTTTGTCTTTGATTCTAGTAATCGTTGCACTAGTATGGGCGTCTTTTGGCACCAATCTGAGTTTAAAGGCTCTATTTGAAGGCATAGGCAAAAGCTTTCATTTTGCAGGCGAATTCTTCCCACCAAACTTTTCTAGGGGAGTAATTTATATAGAGCAGATGCTCATTACTATCAAAATGGCTATTTGGGGAACAGCCTTAGCATTCGCTTTAGCAGTACCTCTATCAGTTTTTGCTGCCGTTAATACATCACCCCATCCTATTATTTACCATCTTACACGCCGTGTGCTCGACTTTATGCGTGGGCTTAATGAGTTTGTTTTAGCGCTCTTTTTTGTGGTCGCAGTGGGACTTGGACCTTTTGCTGGCATACTTGCTTTGTTTGTTCATACAGCAGGTATTTTAGCAAAGCTTTTCGCCGAAGGTATTGAAGATGTTGATGCAGGTCAGATCGAAGCTATTGAAGCTACAGGTGGCCACCAGTTACAAATTTTTACCCATGCTGTCTGGCCGCAAATTGTACCTCATGTTGTGTCTATGACACTATACCGTTTTGAATCAAATGTGAGGGCTGCAACAGTACTTGGTTTAATTGGTGCAGGAGGAATAGGGGCATTTTTAGTCGATACAATTCGTGGATTTAACTTCCAAGCAGCAGGTGCCATTATCATCATTATTTTAATTTCCGTTTTTCTCATTGATTTTTTAAGCGCAAAATTGCGTGAAAGATTGGTTTAAGAATTTTATGATCAAGCTTAAAGAAGTAAGTCATACCTATTCAAATGGTACAAAAGCATTGCAAGATGTTACACTAGATATAACTGCAGATAGATTCACAGCACTCATAGGTGCATCGGGTGCTGGCAAATCAACACTTATGCGTGTTCTAAACGGGTTGGTTAGGCCCACAAATGGCACAGTTGTTATAGATGGACTTGAGCTAACTAGAGCTAAACCCCACACCATAAGAAATGCTCGTAAAAAAATTGGTATGGTGTTTCAGCAATTCAATCTTGTTAAGAGGTTAACTGCTCTAGAGAATACTTTAACAGGCCGACTTGGTTATATGCCAAGCTGGCGTTCTTCTTTAAAAGCTTACACTCGTGCTGATAAAGAACTTGCTATGAGCATGCTCGAGCGCGTAGGTCTTGCTGATCTTGCATGGCAGCGTGCCGATACACTTTCAGGTGGTCAGCAACAGCGAGTAGGTATCGCTAGAGCCTTGGCCCAGCAACCTAAACTCATTTTGGCTGATGAACCTATTTCTGCCCTTGACCCTAAAAGTGCTGAGCAAGTCATGGATTTACTAAGAAGCATTAATGAAAAAGATGGTATAGGGGTTATAGCCAATCTACATTTTTTAGATACTGTGCGTGATTACGCCGATCGAGTGATCGGTTTAAAACAGAGTGAGTTTGTTTTTGATGGTATTCCTGAAGCTTTAGATGATATTGCTACAGAAAGTATCTATGGTGAAGGAGCTTTACCTGAAACATGCTTTACTCCACTTGTGAGTGAGCCGCCTCACGTTTATGCAGTTGCCCCATAGCATTCTATGGCCTATCCAGCACACCTTAATCAAAGCGAAGTGCTTAGCACTTTCACCCAAACACCTGCCGAGACTATAAAGCAGTTCACTGAAAACTTGCTAAATGATCTAGGTAAAGTAAAGGTCATTCAAAACCGCACGGGACTAGTTATGATGCCTTATCGTGACACTGCTCAAGGCGAACTTTTCCATCTTGGTGAAGTACTTGTTGCAGAAGCGCATGTTAGGCTCGAGCAACATGACATGGAAGGCTACGCTGCTTGTCTCGGACGTGACTTGGAACAAGCTTTAGCTGTTGCTATTTTGGACGCAAGTTTAAGTGCCAACATCATGCTCGAGCAAATTGAGCCCTTTGTTACTAAACAAGCCAAACAACAACAAGAAATAGAGGAAACTTTACTTAAACAAGTTGAAGCCACACTTGTAGAAATGGAAACTTTCTGATGCAAATTCCCTTGCGTAGTGAGCATGAGGTTCTAAGTCATGAAGTATTTAATGCCCTCATGTGGGCACTTAGCTACCCCGGTGAAAAACAATCCACACAATATGCCAATCCAAAAGCGATTGGTCAAACCTTGCTTGACTTAGAAACTAGTTTTTTTACTACAGATAAAGCCCTGAAAAAAGATTTACAGTTAACTACAGCTAAGCTTAAAACGCTCGAGCAAGCAAATTATCTATTTTTTTCAAAACTAGAAGAGCTTGATGTCAAAGCATTAAAAGGTGCCAAATGTGGTGACTTGCTATATCCAGATCACTCAGCCACCATTATTCTGAACTGTCAATTTGATGAGGGGGTAAGGCTCCAACTAACTGGTCCCGGCATTGAAACACAAAACACCATTACCATTTCAACCATTCCTGAAAGCTTTTGGCAACTACGCAATAAGATGCGTAACTATCCTCTGGGCTGGGATGTATTCCTTAGTGATGGTAAGAGCATTGTAGGCATTCCTCGAAGTGTGGAGCTTGAGTTTTAATGGCTTACGTTGCCGCTCGAGGTGGTGAAGCAGCGATTCAAGCATCAGAAAAGCTGCACCGTTTGCTTCGTGCTCCACTTGACCCTAAGGCCATCGAGACGATTGAAGCAAGCTTGCCATACTTACTGGATCGTGTGATGGGTGAAGGTTCGCTGTATGCCCTTGAATTAGCTGCTCTGGCCTTGGCACAAACAGGAGGAGATCTTTATGAAGCAGTATTGCTACTAAGGGCCTACCGCTCAACCCAACCAAGACTTGCTTACGCCTCGCCCATAGAGCAAGAAGATATGCTTGTTATTCGCCGTATCTCGGCTGCCTTTAAGGACATTCCCGGTGGACAGATTTTAGGGCCTACTTTAGATTATAGTCACAGGGTTTTGAATATGGATGTGCTCGAGCATCCTCAAGAACAAGAAGATTTTAAAGGGGCTAAGCAACCCTCACCAAAAACACAACCTCCTGTAACTGATTGGCAGCGAAAAAATGGCCTCCTTGCCTCACTAGTTAACCAAAATGATCCTGAAGACTTAGCAGAATTACCAGATTTAACTAGGGAGCCTATGCTTTTTCCTGCAGCTCGAGCGCACCGCTTACAAGCACTTTCAAGAGCAGATACTGGTGGCGTTTTAGCCTTGGGTTACTCTGATATGCGTGGCTATGGTACCAACCACCCTACCGTGAACGAAGTACGGTTAGCCTACGCTGATATCAAACTAACCCATCCTGTTACAGGCGTACCTTTTAGTGCAGGACGTATTCGTGTGAGCCAGGCTGAAGTGGTGTCATCATTTGGTGGCTCAACTGAGAAACCTGAGCTTAATATTGGTTTTGCTGCAACACTGGGCTGGAATGAGGTAAAAACTATCTCAGCGTCTATGTTAGATATGGCGATGGATAAGCCCGATCCTTTTCCTGCTCTAACTGAGGAATTTGTCCTGTATCACACCGAACCTGTTGAAGCTTCAGGCTTTTGTGTTCACTATAAATTGCCGCATTATGTAACCTTTCAATCAAGTTTAGAGTCTATGCGAAGTGTGCAGAAAAGTGGAGAAGGAGATGAAGAAGCATCTGAGTCTGAACTATGATTCGTGTGATTAAATGATGGACTATGATTTGACCATTACAAACATATATAGGCACAAATTTGAGCCTAGAAAAAAAATCAGAGAAATCTCAAAATCAGTTTAAATCACAGTTCAGACAATTAAAAGTGTGCAGAAAGGGAGATTAAAGAGACAGGAAAATAAGATGAAGTTAAGGAAAAAAATCATGAAAATCCTTAAATCAGATGAATCACAATTCAGACAATAAAATGCAATAAAGAAACTCTTTTTCCACCAACCACAAATCCCATTACCCATGCTCCTCATCAAAACAAAAAAAGGATACTAATGACCACTTTGAAAAACCTAGCTTCCCCCTACCAAAGCTACACCTACGCTTTCCTCGATGAGGCTGCTAAACGAGAACTTCGCAGGAAAATGCTCAAAGCCATTGCTATCCCTGGGTATCAAGTACCCTACGCTAGTCGTGAGGTGCCCTTTGCTAGAGGGTGGGGTACGGGTGGTTTGCAAGCAACACTTGCCATCATTGGACCGAAGGACACTCTTAAAGTTTTTGACCAAGGGGATGATGACTCGGTAAATGCTGCTAATTTGCGTCGCTTTATCGCACGCATGACAGGTGTTAACACCACTACAGATGTACAAAAAGCAACGCTCATGCAAAGCCGCCACCGTATTCCTGAAGAAGTTTTAGATAAATACCAGACGCTTGTTTTACAAGTGCCAATGCCAGAACCTCTTCGCACTGTTGAACAGAGCCGTTCAGTTGCTCAGCAAATGCATGCTGATGCCGACTATGGGCTCATGTGGCTTACGCTTTATGAGCAAATGGTGCATTACAAACAAATAACCCTTGGCTCAGGCTATCCTGCTCTTGTGAACGGGCGTTATGTCATGGACCCTAGTCCCATACCTCGTTGGGACGTTCCCAAGTTCCACCAAGCCAAGCATTTAACCATTCTCTCAGCAGGTCGGGAAAAACGCCTTTATGCTGTACCACCCTACACCAACGTGAAGCCTCTGGAATTTGAGGATATTCCTTACCGTATAGAAAATCAGCAGGATTGGGAGTGCTATAAAACGGGCTTAAAAAATAAATTTATGAACGAACTACCTCAAGCAGATGGCAGTGCCAAATACGAAATATCAGATTCGGGCTTTGTAGAAAAGTACCTTCGCCAAAAAGAAGGTGAAAATGTTAGCTTTGCTGAACTGTACTTTGATTACAAAGGTAAGTTCTACCGAGATGGTGTTTTAAGAGAAGAGAGGGCATTATGAGTAGCACAGTAGCTATGCCCTCCACAAACTTCGAGCCCCCTCGCCTCATTCAAGAGACTCCCTTGTTGCAAGCTCGAGCTATCAATAAATCCTACGGTAATTTAACTGCAGTTCAAAATGTTGGTGTCAATTTGTATCGTGGTGAAGTACTAGGGGTTGTAGGTGAGTCAGGTAGTGGTAAGTCTACTTTGCTTCGCTTACTAAATCTACAAGAAGAAGCAGATAGTGGCACATTTAACCTAGCTTTAGAAGGCTATCAAAACAAAAATCTGTTCGAGTTGGACCGTTTTGCCAAGCGTGAAGTGCAAACCAAGCATATTGGTATTGTTTATCAAAACCCGAATTTGGGCTTGAGGATGAGAGCAAGCAGTTCAGGGAATGTGGCTGAGCGCCTAATTATTTCAGGCGAGCGTCGTTACTCTACCTTGCGTGAAGCAGCAAGGGACTCTCTAGCTGCCTCTGAATTTCCCTTAGAACGTATGGACGACTTACCCAGTAAGCTCTCAGGTGGCATGCAGCAGCGAGTGCAGCTTGCCAAAGCAATTGCCTTAAAACCTGAGCTGCTACTTCTAGACGAACCTACTACAGGACTTGATGTTTCAGTTCAGGCACTTGTTCTAGATACCCTTAAGCGCTTACAGCGTGAACTAAGGATCGCTATGATTATTGTTTCTCACGACCTTGGTGTTATTCGCACATTGGCTGACCGCATTATGGTTATGCGCTATGGGCAAGTGGTTGAGTTAGGACTTGCTGATCAGGTCTTAGAAGACCCTCAACATGCCTACACACAGCAGCTTGTGCACGCAAAGTTATAATAATGAAATTAGGACTAATTGCTGACATACACGGGAATATTGAAGCACTTGATGCTGTTATTGAAGTGCTCGAGCAAAATGGTGCTGACCTCATAGTTTGCGCGGGTGATTTAGTTGCTTATGGCGCTAACCCCAACAGTGTCATAAGGAGTTTAAAAAACAAAGGCATTATGTCAGTAGCTGGTAACTATGATGATGCAGTAGCTTGGGATAAAGCCAAAGCCAGTCGAAAAGCCTCTTCACCCTTAAATGAACCCTTAAAGCAGTTGGCTCTTGACTGGACAAAGCAAGTTATACGTCCTGAACATAA
This sequence comes from Trueperaceae bacterium, assembly GCA_965224855.1. Lineage (GTDB taxonomy): Bacteria > Deinococcota > Deinococci > Deinococcales > Trueperaceae > CBDCVN01. The sequence continues at coordinate 1,097,347 of CBDDAI010000002.1, forward strand.
ACAGTACCTTAGAGGGTTGCCTTGGCAGCTTACCTATCACCTTGAGGAAAAGCATATAGTTGTTTTGCATGCAGGGCTTAATTATTTAGATGAATGGCTTGTGCCCGAAGATGAAACTGCTTTAGAGGCTATTGCTAGCAAGCTTAGTGCAGATGTAGTCGTTTTAGCACATACGCATCGGGCTTTTGTGCAGCAAGTTAAAGATACTCTGTTTATCAATCCGGGTGCAGTGGGGCGTTCTTTGGATGGGAATACTAGAGCTTCCTGCGCACTACTAGACTTAGACACCCTAAAAGTTAAGCATTTTCGTGTTGAGTACGACATCAAACACACTGTGGAGGCTATTCGTAAGAGCGGTATGCCGCTCGATATAGCTCTGCTTGTGCAAAGTGGTGCTCGCCGTATTGAGGAGGTTAGGCCAAATGCCTGAATTACTTAGGCTCGAGCACTACACCAAACGATTTTTTATTCACCACCTAAGCAGGGAAATATCTGCCTTTGAAAACTTAAATGCAAGTGTCAAAGTAGGCGAGTTTGTACTTATTAGTGGTCCTAATGGAGTAGGGAAGTCCACTTTACTACGCTGTTTGTACCGCACCTACCGAGCAAGTTCTGGATCTGCCTTTTATAGATCAGCTTATGGTGAGGTTGATTTGGCTAAAGCTACTGATATTGACATAATGAAACTTCGTCGTGAAGAAATGGGTTTTGTAACGCAGTTTTTAAAGGCTAGGCCTAGAGTCAGTGCTGTAGAGTTAGTAGCAGAACCACTTCTGGAACAGATGGCGTATAAAGTAGCTCTTAAAAAAGCCTCTGAAGCTTTAGAAGTTTTTGGCTTAAAGGAAGATTTATGGCAAGCTTATCCAAGTACCTTTTCTGGTGGTGAGCAGCAAAAAGTAAATCTGGCAAGAGCCTTAATTACTCCCCGCCGCCTTTTACTTCTAGATGAACCTACAGCCTCATTAGATAATGATGCAAGGAATGCACTTGCAAAACGGCTTGCTGAACTTAAAGCCCAAGGAGTCACCATGATTGGAGTATTTCATCACCCTGAAGACGTTATTGAATTGATTGATAAGACCCTTACCCTCACTGTCCTGCGTCAAGAAGAAGAGATGGTTATTGCATGAGCAATAAAAAACTAAACCCACAACCAACTATTCATGATACTGCTGTTATTGAACAGACAATACTTGGTCACTGGACAGAAGTTGGTGCTTACACCTCTATAGTGGAATCCTCACTAGATGACTATAGCTATACTGTTGAGTTTTGCCAAGTCATTTACTCTAGGGTGGGAAAGTTTTGCTCTATTGCTTCTTATGTTCGGCTTAATCCGGGTAACCACCCAATAGATAGACCTACCAGTCACCACATGACTTACCGAGCCACACAGTTTGGCTTTGCAGAAGAAGATGAGGCTGAGTTTTTTGAGTGGCGGCGTGCGCACCCTGTCACCATTGGACATGATGTTTGGATTGGACACAGTGCCACCATCATGCCCGGTGTAACCGTTGGCAATGGTGCAGTTATTGCCTCGGGTGCCGTCGTTACCAAAGATGTCGAGCCTTACAGCATTGTAGGTGGCGTACCTGCTAAACCCATACGTAGGCGGTTTTCAGATGAGGTTGTTGAAAAGCTCGAGCGCCTTAAATGGTGGGACTGGTCAAGGCAAGAACTCGAGGCACGTTTTCTTGATTTTAGGAACTTAGATGTTTTCCTTGAAAAGTACACTTAAAAAACGGCGCTCACCAGAACTATGAAACTAACTAACACAACACTAGTATTACCCCACGGTGTTTTCCAAGGCTCAAATTTAGAGGTGGAGGCAGGGTGTTTTAGCAAACTTGTCTTGGGTCGGAAAGTAAGAGGAATACCTCAAGGAATCATCATTATTCCCGGGATTATTGATTTACATGGTGATATGCTCGAGCGTGAAATTGAACCCCGCCCGGGCTCTCGTTTTCCAACGGAAATGACAATCAAAGAATTAGATAAGCGCCATGCGGCAGCAGGTGTCACCACAGCCTATGTTGCTTTGTCTTTTGCCAATTTTGTTAAGAAGGAAGAGGATGATTTAGAGTTAAGGACACGTGATCTAGTATCAGCTGTATGCGAGCTTAAACCTAAACTAGGTTGTGACACACGTATTCACGCTCGTTTTGAAGTCATATACCCAGAAGCCAAAGCCATGCTCAAAGATCTAATTGCTAAAGGGCAAGTGCACATGGTGTCTTTGATGGATCACTCACCGGGGCAAGGGCAATTTCGTGACTTAGAAGATTACGTAAGTTACATGGCCAATTGGCTCAAAGTTGAAAGGTGGCAAGCTGAAGCTGAACTAAAGCGACAACTGGCTAGGCCTAAAGCTTGGGATAGTGTGCGTGACATTGGTGAGCTAGCACAGGCACACGATTTGCCTATAGCATCACACGATGATGACAGCCCAGCCAAGGTAGCTTTGATGAGTGATTTCAACGTCAATATTAGCGAATTTCCTATTACCCTTGAAGGTGCAGAAGCTGCCAAGCAACACAAAATGTGGACGCTCATGGGTGCACCCAATGCCCTACGTGGTGGGTCACATTCAGGTAACCTTAGTGCTATTGATGTCCTAAAAGCAGGGTTACTGGACACATTAGCATCCGATTACTACCCTGCAGCTATGTTGCAAGCTGCTGTTACCTTAGCGCAAAAGCAACTTCTTCCTTTTCACGAAGCCATTAAGCTTATTTCTCTTAACCCAGCACATGCTGCAAATCTAACTGATCGAGGAAGCTTAACAGAGAGTCTACGTGCTGACTTTGTAGCAATAGAGCTAAATGGTAGCAATAGTCCAACAGTTATAGCTTCTTTTTCGCAAGGCAAGCTTATTTATTGGTCAGGTCGATATTCTGGAGAAATAGGAATTTGTGGTTTATAAGAAGAAACCTCTGCTCATAACCTTTCATATTCCCTTGGAAAACTTGGCTTCTAACTGGACCTCTTGGAAATTTGCTTCTACACTTTACTTTGCTGTGATGTGTCAGCAACCAAACCAACACTCACAAAACCAATTAAACCTATAGTTATGGTAGCTACGGGTTGCCAATTCAAACCATCATCAGATTCATATACATAAACACTGTTCTCCTCTCTTTCAAGCTACAAACACACTAACGTGCTTCTGCAAGTATGTAGCCATCACTAAGCCATTGCTTGACTTCTACTTGATTGACGCCTAGTTCTTGTGCATTTTCAAAGCTAAATCCTAAAGGTTTTTCTGCTAGAAGTTTACTGAGCTTGCTGTTAGTAACATGCTTTTCTAAAAAATCATGATAAATTTTATCCTCCCATCTATAACACCAAGGAGAAAGACCAAATAGAGTGTCATTGGATAGTTTAAGGGCATAAGGTTGAAAGTCTAAAGTCGGTAATTTTTGTGCGAATAAAATGCACTTTGCATAGCCTTGAAGCTGAGCATCAATGCTATAGTTCTTTTTTAGAAAGGATCGAGCCTCAAAAGATTTTTGGTCAGCTTGGATTATCTCTGCCGCTAGTTTTGCTGCAGTCTCATTATCATCGAAGTGGACTTTGGGTAGTAAGTTATCAGGTAGTAAATCACGGTAGGGGCCAACCCGTGATACTATAGCAGGCGTTCCACAAGCTAGTGACTCGTGTACGGTATTCCCAAAAGCCTCTACAAAACTTCCTAGTGCTAGCATTAGCTTACCAAGATTGTAGTAATCCGGCATTAGGTTTTGCGGTAGCCACTTATGGAAGAAAAAGTTTTTACTTAAGCCTCTAAGTTCAATTTCTTTAAGAATATTTGTTAGGTATGCTTGCACCTGTGGAGATATTTTGCTATCAAACCAATCAGGGACTAGAGCCAGCACGTTTGAAAGCTTGTAATCATGAACTAGCTTGTCAACTACTTCAATAGTTTGCTTAAGCCCTTTGGTTTCTTCTGGGCGATGTGGGTGCAATATGACAGTGCGTTTTTTCGTGTCGATAGGGATTATCTCTTGTAGTGCTGGCGAAATTTCTTTAGGTTTAAATAACTCAAAGTCAATGCCATTAGTAATAGTGGTAATGCGTTTGGGCAAGGCAGGAAAAAACTGGCCAGCCGTAGCAAGCACTAGCTTTCGTGAGTAGTCTGAAATAGTAATAAGAGCATCACTTTGCAATATGAATGATCCCAGCATGGTTTCTGGGTAGGCATGATCTCTTAAGGAAATGATCGTGGGTTTACTACGGCAGATAGGAGGAAAGAGGAATTCACCGTCATGGATGTACAAAAGGTCAGCACTTTTTAGGTGCTCGAGCACTACACAAATATTATTTGCCATTTGGTAAGCAGGAATATTGTAGGGTTCTGGGAAGGGCTGTTTGAATTCTAAAACTGGTTTGACAAGAACATTTTCGTGCAGGCGAAAGGGGCTTTTAGTATCAGAACGTTTTGTTGCCAAGATAATAACATCGTGCCCTATTTCTCCAAGGTACCTAGCAATATTCTTTAGCTGCTTGGATGAGCCACCATTGATCTTATCTTTAAAAAGGGGGTTAATTGATAATGCTATAACTTTCATAGTGTACTTACCTTTAGCCTTCTACTTATGCCACACAGTAAGATCATGATGCATCGGTACACCATCAGCTATAAGATGCAACCACTGAGAAAGATAGTAGCCAAATAAAGCAGCAATGTTTATTTTATCCCAAGGTACACTGCTATAGGGCAAATTTATATGAATACCAAAATAATCTAAACACCACAAGAGTGGGTAACCAATTACAGCCATTAAAATAGCAAGGTAGATAAGCCTTGTCATAGGCCCTATAAGCCACGTATGTGAAACACCACGGTGTTTAAACACGTTACCGTAAGGTTCCCATAACCACCCTAGTTTACCCCAACGCTTTTTGACACGAACGGTTAGCTCCCTCTTGCTAGCTAGGTCTAGGTCAGGCGTAATCCAGATTGTGCCTACTAGATAGCTGCCTATGAAACCAGCTATGCTTTCTGAGGGTAAAGATAGATCGGTTCTTGTCTTTAAAAAGATATATCCTCCAGCTATTACTGCTAAAATGCTGTAATTGATGGTATCGTGCATGCGACCACTTGCCATAGGTTTTTTATTCTAGCTCGAGTGCCTATAAGTCTAGTTCATATTTATAAAAATTTTTACCTGAGAAGATCTTATGTTTCCCATTCTAACCCTATTTTCACTGTGATAAATAATTAAGGAAAGCTACTACAATACTCCTAGATTTCACAAATTAATGGCATTGTGGTGTAATACTACTTAAGAATTTTATTTCCCAATTTAGATTTCTATGGGTTTTAAATTTCAAATAAACCTTGACTTTATCCATTTAGATCTTAATTTTATGCTGTACTACTAAAGAAAACAAAGACATAAAAGCCTGGAGCAAAGATTTGCACTACATACTATTATCTATACCATCAAGTTTAGTTTCATACATTTGATGTTCATTCCAAACAGAACTCAGGAACGTTATACTAGGACATTCTAAACCCCATAAACTACTAAAATTTAAAAGGTAATTTTAGTAGAGAACTTTTTACACATGAATATTGTAATTGGATTACTTAGCTTTACTATTATAGCTTTAGCTGCAAAGCAAATAGGGCAACTCTTTAAACATTTTAGATTACCTCTCATAAGTGGATTTATCTTTACAGGCATAGTGGCAGGGCCTTTTTTAATTAATCTTATTGATTTTGAAATGCTCAAAAGTCTTCACTTTGTTGATGAAATTGCCCTTGCTTTTATTGCTTTTACAGCAGGAAGCGAACTTTTCCTAAAAGAGCTTAGACACCTTTATCGAAGTATTGCTTGGGTAACTTTAGGCTTAATAACTTTTACTTTGAGTTTGGGCACATTAGCAATTATGCTATTGGCTAAATTTATTCCCTTTATGCAAACTATGCCTACCAATAACCATTTGGCAATTGCTATTTTAGTAGGAACTATTTTGGTAGCACGCTCACCCTCAGCTGCCATTGCCATTATCAATGAACTCCGTGCCAAGGGACCCTTTACTCAGACTGTTTTAGGGGTGACGGTAATTATGGATGTGATGGTAATTGCTTTATTTGCACTAAATGTATCAGTAGCAAATACCCTTTTGACAGGGCAGAGTTTTGATCTAGGTCTTGTTTTAGAGGTTGGGCTCGAGCTACTAATTTCCTTTACTCTAGGCTATTTAATAAAACAAATTTTAGTACTGCTAATGTCAAGTCGCTCATCAGCCATAATCAAAATAGCAGCAATTCTTACCATAGGTTACCTTAGCTTCTGGTCCACTTCACAGCTGTCATTATTGGCCCATACTTTATTACCTTTTGACCTTAATATAGAGCCTTTATTAATATGTATGCTGGCAGGTTTCTTATTAACCAACTTTAGCAACCACCGCAACGAATTTTCAAACCTATTACATACTAGCAGCTTACCCATTTATGTAACCTTTTTCACTTTAGTAGGAGCTTCTGTTGGGCTTGATGTTTTAGTAAAAACTTGGCCCATTGCCCTGACTCTTTTCTTTGTTCGCCTTTTAGGAATTTTCTTAGGTACTCTAATAGGTGGTGTTTTGGCAGGTGCACCTTGGCAACACAACAGAATTCGTTGGATGGCTTTTGTAACCCAAGCAGGGGTAGGGCTAGGATTAGCTAAAGAAATGGCGGGAAACTTTCCTGATTGGGGGCCTTCTGTTGCTACTATTATCATTTCAGTAATTATTTTAAATGAGTTAGTTGGCCCTTTGTTCTTCAAGTGGTCTATAAACCTAGTGGGAGAAGCCCATACTAAAGCACAGCCACATGAATTTGATGGTATGCGTGATGTCATTATATTTGGGTTAGAAAGACAATCTTTTGTTTTAGCAAGGCAATTACAAGCTCACCACTGGCAAGTTAAAATTGTTGCTACCAAAACTCGTGATGACAGTTTTACTGCTGAAGATGTAGAAATTCACCCTATAAACAAGATAACCTTAGAAAGCCTAAAAGAATTAGGTACCGAGCATGCCGATGCCATAGTTTGTTTGCTACTTTCTGATGATGAAAACTACCGAATTTGTGAGCTTATTTATGAACACTTTGGCATAGAGACTGTGGTAGTACGCTTAAATGATCGTGCTAACTCTGAGCGTTTTCGAGAACTTGAGGTTTTGATAGTTGATCCTAGCACAGCTACGGTACAGCTGCTCGAGGAGTTTGTCCGCTCACCCTCAACCACTTCACTACTTCTAGGTACTGGTGCTCAAGATATTGCTGAGGTAGAAATAAGAGACTCTAGTCTTCATCGTGTACTCTTGCGAGACATCCGCTTGCCCTTAGATGCTTTAGTACTGTCTGTGAGAAGGCAAGGCAAAGTATTAATTTCACATGGCTATACTCGGCTCGAGCTTGGTGACAAAGTTACTATTATAGGCTCAAACCAAAGCTTGGAAGAGGTTATGTTGCGTTTTGGAGTGTTAGATTAGAGAAATCAGGCCTTGCCAACAAGGCAGAGTTCTGATAAACTAGCCCTTGCCCAAAATGTGGGCATGCGTATTCGGCGGTAGCTCAGTGGTAGAGCGGTCGGCTGTTAACCGATTGGTCGTAGGTTCGAATCCTACCCGCCGAGCCAATTTTAGATTTAATCTCTCACCCTAGAACCCAAAATTATGATTTACACAAAATTAATCCAATACTATGTTTTGCTGTAGTAAGTATAGGTATAGAAGTTTTTGTGAATAACTCAGGATCAGGAGTAGTTAATAGTTTAGTAGTCAGTAGCCAGCATAATGAAGCCTTACTGACTAGCTACTGGCTTCTAAATACTACTTTAAGATGAAATTCATAAGTATTTATACCTAGGTGCTTAGTATAAGGAGATTTCATGAAAAGAATGATATTATTTACAGTATTTTTATGGCTAAGTAATGCTTGGGCAACAATTGGTTATGATATGGCAACTATATTAGAGCCCTTAAGTGATTACAACATTGAAGAGATTGACAATGGTTATCAAAGTGAGGATGGTACTCTCTTTGCTTTTGAAGTGCGTAAAAATAGAGTTTACCGTGTTTATGGTGATGGTGTGCTTGATGAAGAAGGGATAAGCTTTATTTCTTCTCTACTAGCAGAAGCTTCTGGTTATGGTGAGGAAGTTAAGGAACCTCTTATAGAGTTTTTTGATGGCCCAGTGAAAGGATTGAGTGGGGAAGGAACAGTACCTTTAGATTTACAGCAGTATTTGCTCGAGCTAGAAATAAAGGGGGAAGAAGCACCTTACAACGTAGCTTTTGCCCTTAAGCTTAATGAAATCCCTAATGAACTTTTTCCACCTGCCAAACACAGAATTGGCCCTGAAGATGCCAAGTATGTTATACGTGAGTTTAGTGATTTACAGTGTCCTTACTGTGGACAATTTGCTGCTCAAGCAGTGCCACTTATTAAAGAAGAGCTAATATCCCGTGGTGACGTGCGCTTTGAGTTTCACCACTTCCCTTTAATCAGTATTCACTCTAATGCCATGTTTTCTGCAGAGGCAAGTGAATGTGTGACCTCTGCCAATGAAGAGGAAACTTTTTGGGTTTATCATGACGCACTTTTTGAACGCCAACGTGCTTGGTCTAATTTAGATGAGCCTAATGCCTACTTTGTGCGTTTAGCTGAGGACCTAGGCCTTAATACTGAAGGGGTAGAAATGTGTCTTGAGAATCGCGATTATGCTGAAGAGCTACTGGAAGCCTACAGGACAGCTGGTGAAAAATTGGGGTTAAAAGGTACTCCTTCTATTTTCATAAATGGTTATAAGTTAACTGATGATTACACTGATTTAGACACCTATCTTACAGTATTCGAGCTAGTAGATGCCTTCGGGTCAGAAGTTGAGTGATTAAATAAAATGCACTTCATTTTTGCTGCTGTTCTTATTATTATTGATCAACTTAGTAAGCTTTGGGTAGTTAACATGCTTTCTTTTGGGGAGCGTAACTATATTGGCTTAGGTTTTAACCTAACTTACACTAAAAACACTGGTGCAGCTTTTGGCATCTTGCAGAATAGTACCTTAATCTTAGGTAGCCTTTCTGCACTAGTTTCTCTCTTGTTAATCATATATTTAGCGAGACAAGCTAAGAACATATCACCTTTACAACGCAGTGCCCTAACACTGATTCTAGCTGGTGCACTTGGTAACATGATTGATCGTTTTCGTTTAGGCTACGTTATTGATTTTATTGATTTTTACTTGCCTAGTATAAATTTTGACTTTGCCGTTTTTAATGTGGCTGATAGCTGTGTGGTTATAGGTGCAGGTTTACTCATGCTTACTAATTTCTTACCAAAAAAGAAGGTTTCACCAATGGGTGACTTAGAAATGACTATCCAACATGATTAACAAGCTATACAAAAATTGAATTGGTTCTGCTTCCATAAAAACTATTCCTTTAACATTACTCATCATCAAATTCATCAAAATAATCTTCCTCTTCCATCATTCTCTTAGCAGTTTTAGCATCTATAAATATTTCTTCGCCATCATCATCCTCTATATAGCGACCAACTGTTTGTTCAAAATGCACAATATCATCAGCACTCTTGCCAAATTCCTCAGAGCAAAGTTCATCAAAATCCTCTGTGTCAAATTCAGGGGTGTACTCTTTGCTTTCTAATGCTAAAACATGAGTTAAGAAAGGTTCTCGCAAACGTATACAATCACGCGATAAACGAATACCACGTTCTCGGTTAGTTAAAAGAGCTTCAATAATCTGTGTCTTAGCCTCTCCTTCCTCTAACTCCTCAGGCTCTATTCCTCTTATATGTGACTTACTTATGCGCTGAAAGAAGCTTTCTATAAGCTTTTCAGGTGATTTTTTGGGCAATGGCCAAGCATCTTTAACCGAACCATACCAAGGGGGATTTCCATCAATTAGAAAATTTATGCCAGTAGCATGTTGTTTACGGTGATCAACATAGTAACATATTACTAACATGCTCTGCCACTCATCCCCAATTTCAAAGGCTCTATAAAAAGGAGAGGTAAGCTCGAGCTCTTGAAGCTCAGTTATTTCAGCCCCTACTTGCACTAACCACAAGAAAGCAGTTTCTCTTTCTCTACCAGTTATTTTGTGGTCTTTGACCAGTTGGTAAAGGTCATTTACATAGCCTTGTGTTTCTAACCATGAGGGCATGTGTTCATCAAGTAACCTTTGAACTTCTTTGCTAGCACGATGGTATCCCCCTAAGAAGACAGAGAGGAAACCTTCAGGTTTAACTCCTTGTTGTAAATTCGCTAGCTTATGCTCCAACTCAGCCTTTGAGGCTTGTAAGATTTCTGTTTTTAGCCACTTATCAACCTTAGAACGCAGGAGAGTAATAGCAGGGACTATTGCAGCTTTGTATTCTTTACGCTTTCTACGAGACTTCTTAGCCATCAAATCCTACCAATATTTTTGCTTGAGTATAACTTTGAGGTCTTTGGCTATAGCTAAGATATTACTTTGACTGTATACAAGACGCATATAACCTTCTCTATCCAAAACAGCTAGGCTATCAGTATGAATAAACTCCTCTTGATTAGGCAGTTCTTTATAGCCCACAAAAAAATTCTTTGCTGCCAAGGCAACCCCACTTGCCGAACCACTTAGACCAATAAAGTTAGAATGGAAATTTGACGCGTAATTTTGAACAACCTCAGGAGTATCGCGTCCAGGATCAATACTTACCATGATAACCTGTAAATCTTCAGGCTCTCCTAAGTCGCGATAAATCTTCGCTAAGCGTCCTAATGTAAGTGGACATACGTCAGGACAATGGGTGAAGCCAAAAAACATAAGTAAAATATTGCCCTGCCATTTAGAAATATCAACGGACCCTAAACTTACATGTTGCAATTCCACTCTTTCAATAAGCTTAGGGTTTTTAAGGGGTGTACCCTGAAATTCATATTCTTTTTCAGTCAAATGATAATAACTAAACCCCAATAAGATAAGCAAGCAAATTATCCCCATAAACTGTACTAAAAAAAATCTCTTTTTAATCCTTTGTCTCACTATACTAAAAACGGATAAGAAGTAAATACTTTATTTCAAGAAATTTATCTCCTGCTCCTCACCTCTCTATTTCCCTTTCAAATCCTATAGCAATTCCAATGAAAATGTCCATTTTGTACAGTTACTAGTATACTAAAAACAGGTAAGAAATGAACATCTTACTTCAAAAAACTTTTGCCCTGCTCCTCATCCTCCTATTTCCCTTTCAAATTCCATAAATCCCAATAGAAAAGTTCATTTTTATACCGCTGAAAGTATACTACTTGATATTTATCACCATTTGTATAATTGGGGCATAGGTTTCAAAAGCACTCATATAGTGCCCTGAGGATTCATATTTGTGAATAGTATGACTGCCTTGTCGGGCTAAGTAAAGGTTTCCTATATGATCTACATCCATATCAAAAATGGCATCTCCAGCCTCATCTTGTAAGGCCTCAGCATCAAAAGACAGAACTACCTTACCTTCAGCGCTAATTTTACGCACTTTGCCACCAGTAGCATCACTAATATAAAGGTTGTTCTCTTCATCAACAGTAAAACCATCTAGAGTACGTAGTTCTGATTCTCCTGCACTACGTTTGAAAGCCCAGCGAGTTTGATAATTGCCATCACTATCAAACCGTTGGACTTGTTTATTACCATAATCAAGCACATAAACACAACCATCAGGTCCTACAGACATTGACCTTGGTTGATCAAAGAGACCGCGTCCATGGCCAGAGCCACCAAAGCTATTTAGATAACGTCCTGAAAGATCAAAACACTGCACCATTTGTGTTTCACTATCTAAAATATAAATGCGATCTTTACCCATGGTTAAGGCAGTGGGGTTTAAAAGGTCACCAGGCTTCATACCATAACGACCAAATGAAGATATAAGTTCACCACTTGGACTAAGTTTATGAATCATTTGTTTACTATCAATAGAACTGTGCTCTAATATTGCTAAGTAATAGTTCCCCAGGCCATCTATAGTTATAGCTTGTGGCACAGCAAAGAATTGGTTCTTACCTATGCCAACTTTGCCAAAAGAGTTTTGCAACTCACCTTCTAAATCAAGAGTGCGCAAAACCCCTTGAGAAGCATTAACTACCACAACCAAACTACTAGGCATTTCTGCATGTACACTTTGCTCTTCATTATAAGGGTAGCGTTCCAAAACTTCTGATATTTTTTCAAGATTTGGTCGATCATCAGGATCTTTTGTAACCATCCACATCACTAAGTCATCAAGAGTCTTGGGAACTTCTAGATTTACCTGTCTAGGTGGGGTAGGATTTTGAAAAATTTGCTGGTGAACTATAGACTCATAATTCCCTTTAAAGGCAGTTTGACCAGCAAGCATTTCATAGAACACCAACCCAAGACTATAAATATCACTACGGGGATCTATTTTCAACCCTCTTGCTTGTTCAGGAGACATATAGACAGGTGTTCCTAAACGTGCCCCTGCCATAGTAAGCTTAGCTAGCATTTTACCACCGGCAATACCAAAGTCCATAAGCTTAACGGCTTGGGGCTGAACCACAGGGTCTTCATCAAGGCGAATTCCCCCTTTTAAAATCATTATGTTAGCAGGTTTTATATCCCTGTGAACAATACCTGCTTCATGAATATGCTCTAGGGCTCCTACCACTAAGTTCATAATACCAACCTTGGCATTAAGAGTGAGTTCGTCATTTTCTATGTATTCTTCTAAGCTTCGTCCTTCTAAAAGCTCCATGGCCATAAAGTGTTTAACGCCTTGACTACCATGTTCAAAAGTGCGCACTATATTTTGATGATTTAAGCGTAAGGCTACTTCAGCTTCACGATGAAAGCGCCTGACAAACTTGGCATCGGCAACGTATTGTTCCATAGGCACTTTGAGAGCAACAATTTGTCCATCACTTTTACGCCTTGCTTTGAATACACTAGCCATGCCTCCAGAACCAACTTTCCCAATTACTTCATAGCCAGGAATTTCAACATCTTCAGTAGCACTGTCAGATAGTGAAAGGGTTGTTTTTGATTTGCTTAACCTTTTATGTCTGCGTTTAGGCACCTTACGAGAACGCACATAGCTACGCGCTGACTCTGTTGGTGTTGCTGGCATAAGAATGCTTAACCCAATAGCACTAAAGAGTGCTAAAACTATGGTGCGCTCGAGCCCACCATAGTTTGCAAGAACTATTGTTAAGAGGAAGAAAAGGCTGATAAAGAAACTGTTTAGCCATGTAGGAAGGCGTGAAAAGAGTACGGCTAAAAGCACAAAAACCAACACACCAATCAAAAGCACTATGTTACCTCCATGATTATAAGGGTAGTACTAACCACTTCTCTCATTATACTAAGTCAACTAGCTGGCCTGAAGCCTGCAAGAAATTTTATTTGCCCAAACCTTAAAGACTTTAGGGCCTTTAGGGCTTTCCCAGCATCATTAAACAAATTTCGACTTACATGTCTCAAAGTTATAAATCTAATTCTGTGCTTGAGAACCAAGTTTAGGTACACCTTCAGGTAAAGGCCCAAAACGTGCCTCATATCGTCGAATATTATCCTCTAGACTGCGCAAGAGTGCTTTGGCATGTTGTGGACTAGTGATTATACGATTATTGACAAGGGGTGGCTGGCCGGGATAGGCTAAGGCAAAATCAAGCACAAATTCATCTTTAGTATGTGTTAGTATGGCCATATTAGCATATCTTCCACGAGCTATTTCTTTATCAACTTCTAATTTGAATTCTTTTACACTCATATTCCTTTTCTGGAGAGTTCTTTCTTATAAGAATCATCTAAGCCATTGAAATATAAGTATATTGCTAACTCAGTTTTTACATTTTGTAATCTACAACATGCAAGGTGTAGGATTAATAACTTCATATTTCAACTATAACCCATCTACTTTTACTAAGGTGCTGTAGAGTATACATATATCTCACCTAAAAACCCATCAGCTTATAATTGTAAAATATATCACTCAAGTAACTTCAAAAACATTAATGAAATGCCTTTAGAGGTTGTTTGAAAAATAGACCCTACTTATAGTTAAGTAGAGTCTATGAAACAGAGAAAGCAGTATACAACAGACTTAAAAGATCAAGAATGGGATGTTCTAGAACCTTATTTAGAACGATTGCTGCCTACAAATCATAGAGGAAGGCCTCTAGCGTTGGACTTGCGTTTGTTGATTGATGCCATGCGTTATGTGCTTAGAAATGGCTGTACATGGCGAGACTTGCCAGGTGACTTTCCTAAATGGCAAACAGTGTACTATCACTTTGCCAAATGGCGTAAACTAGGAATATGGACTAAGCTGAATAAATACTTGAGAAGGCAGCTCAGAAAGGAGTTAGGTCGTAATGAAGAACCAAGTGCTGGTTGTGCTGATAGCCAGTCAGTTAAGGCAGGTAGCTTGTATGGTAATGGATATGATGGTGGTAAGAAGGTTAATGGCTCAAAAAGACACATACTAGTTGATACTTTAGGGCTTCTACTAATTGCTCTAGTTACAGGGGCTAATGTGCCTGAACGAAAGGGTTTATCACTTCTACTAGGCAACATCAGGCATTTGCTACCAAGGTTGCACCATATTTGGCTTGATCAAGGTTATCGAGGTCTGGCGTTTAGGAAACGCATGCTGCTATGCTTTGGTGTTGTATTAGAGATTGTTTTTCCTCTAACAAGTTGTAAAGGCTTTGTTTTGCAACATAGACGTTGGGTAGTAGAGAGAACCTTTGCATGGTTAGGTAATTATCGCCGGCTTAGCAAGGACTATGAACATTTAACCTCATCTAGTGAAGCTTTTATTTACATGGCTAGTTGTGACATCATGCTTAAGCGTTTGGCTAATACTAACACTCCTACTTGGAGGTCTATATAATTTTCAAACACCCTCTAGATAATTAAGAGTGCTATCCTTAGGTGGTGCAAGTTCTTTTTGTTGGTGATGTATTTGCCCAAGCAGGATTTAGGGTGCTTAAGGCTTACCTCAAGCAGCATAAAAAAGACTTTGACTTTATTGTTGCCAATGGTGAAAACGTTTCAGGTGGAAGGGGTATTTCTCATAAACATTTTAAGGATATGTTAAATGCAGGTGTTGATGTTGTTACTTTAGGGAATCATGTTTGGGACAACACAGAAGCAGTGAAATTACTAGAAGAAAGTTCTAGGCTTTTACGCCCCTTAAATTATCCTATCAATACACCTGGCCTAGGTTATACTACCTACAGCAACCGCTCAGGAGATCGTATTCATGTGGCTACCGCTATGGGTAGAGTTTACATGGAGCCACTTGATTGCCCTTTTAGAAGCATAGATACTGTTCTAGAACGTGTACCTGGACATGAACCTCTTATTATAGATTTCCATGCTGAGGCTACTAGTGAGAAGAAAACTATGGGACACTATTTAGCAGGTCGTGTTACGGCAGTTATTGGTACTCACACTCATGTGCAAACAGCAGATGAGGTTATTAAGAAAGGAACTGCCTATATTACTGATGTAGGTATGACTGGAGTGCAAGACTCTGCCATAGGCATGGATTTTGAAGCAGTTCAGCAGCGCCTAGTAAACAAAATACCAAAGCGTTTTAGACCTGCTGAGGGAGACGCAAAACTTTGTGCTGTAGTAATAGAGATAGAAAAGGGGAAGGCAAAGGCTATTAGAAGGTTGCAGTGGAAAGAGCCTGATTCTTAGGATTGGTGGTAGGCATCATTAAGCTTAAAGCATTTGAACCATAATTGCGTTGTCTAAGGTACTTTATTTTTTTTAGGGTTAAGTTCAGTTTGCTTGGATATTGGAACACATAAACTCCCTTGGCAGCATCACTATTTATAATTTTCTGAAATATTGCTTCTAAATCAAGATAGTAAGGTGGAGCGGCAAAAACAACATCAAAGCTTTGTGTATATTTGGTTATAAACTGCAAAGCATCAGCTTGAACAATATGAGCACTTAAACCTAAAGTATTAGCATTATTAAATATAATGTCAGTAGCAGCTTTGCTGATTTCTACGCAGGTTACTTGCCAACCTCTTGAGGCCGCTTCTAAACCAATTGCCCCTGAACCACTAAAGAGATCAAGGAAGCTTCCTTTTTGGTAAAAACCTAGAATATTAAAAAGTGCTTCACGTAAACGAGCAGGACTTGGCCTAGTTGAAGATTTAGGGACTTCCAGTAGTCTTCCTTTAGCAGTTCCTGCAATAATACGGGGTTTAGGCATGCTATTATATTATATGTCAAAATACTTGGAATTATAGTAGGTGTGTAATGATAATAAAAATCTTTATTTTCCTTGTAGGTTTTTTACCTTTAACGATTTGCATGGCGCAAATAAATGGTTCAGGAGCAACACTATCAAGGTTGCTTTATGAGGAAATGTTTCGTCTCTATGAGCTTCATAATCAAATTATAGTAAACTATAAAGCCATTGGTTCAGGAAGAGGCATTCAAGAACTCCTAGCTCAGAAAACAGATTTTGCAGCAAGTGATATACCCTTAACTAATATTCAATTAGCACAGGCTAATATTAGTGAAGCAAGCAAAGCTCCTAATTTGATTTTGCATATTCCTATAGCAATTGCTGCTGTAGTCCCAGTATATAACTTTGCACCATTTTACGAAGTGCCTAAACTTACCCTAAATGGCGAAACTTTGGCAATGATTTTTTTAGGTGACATTCGCTATTGGAACGATGAGGCTATAGCAGCGCTTAATCCTAATGTGCAGCTACCAGATTTGCCCATCTTAGTAGTTCACCGTAACGATGTTTCGGGAACTACTAGTATTTTTATAGACTACTTAAGCAAGACTTCACAACAGTGGGCAGAAGAAGTAGGGCAAGGCCCTTTAGGGATAGTTGATTGGCCTGTTGGGTTTGGCGAAAGCAGTAGTATTGGTGTAGCACAAATGATAAAACAAACTCCCGGATCAATAGGCTATATTGCTTTAAGTGAAGCAGCACAGGCAAAGCTTGAAGTAATTGATTTGCAAAATGCTGCGGGTAACATAGTTTCTGCTAGTGTTGAAGCTGTAATGCTAGCTGCAGATGCAGAAATCCCTGATGATATGCGTGTAAGTATTACCAACACTTCCCATGAACAAGGCTGGCCTATAACAGGCTTTACCTGGATTTTGCTTTACCAAGACCAGAATTATGCTGAACGTAGCCTTTATCAAGCCGAGCAAGTCAAGAATTTAGTGGATTGGATGCTTACTGACGGACAAAATCTTAATAAGGGTTTAGGGTATGCTCCCATTACAAAGGAAATCCAAGATAGGGCACAATTGTTACTAAGAGATGTTTACTACACTACCTTTGAGTAACTAAGAGCATTAAGTAGGAGTGAAAAAGTTTTTGTGAATGACTTAGGAGTAATAAGTGCCTATAGGTAGCAGCTAGTAGTCGGTAACCAGTATAGGTAAATTCCTACTGACTACTAGCTACTGGATTCTAACTACTATATTCAACTTCAGATGGAAATTTACAATTATTTATGCAAATTTTAGGCATAAAAACTCTCAATTTACCTAAATGTATTTCTAAATGATTTATAGAATCAAACCAAGGAGATTATCTTGAGTGAGCTGTTTGTTGTAGAAATTATTGGCTATGAGGTTGAAGAGCGTGATAATATAGTTAGGAAGTTTATAACTGATTTAAGGATTTCTCCTAACAAAGCCATTAAGATGCTCGATAGACTGCCTCGAGCTGTTACAAAGCCTATCCCTTTTGATAAAGCTAAGGACCTAAAGGATCAATTTGACAGTGTGGGTGTCGAAGTACAGCTTAAAGCTTATGGAAACGAATTAGAGGCAGCTATAGTTAGCGATGATAGTAGTTTAAAATCAGAACCATCAATTGATACAAAAGATCATTTACAATCTGTTAGGGAGAATACTGTAGCTCCTGAGCAAGCTGTTGCTAATGATCCCTTAGCTAATGATGAACCGCGGGTTGTGCCACTAGAGCAAGAAGAAATGACCACTCCCCTAACTAAAGAAGGTGAAGAGCCCGTTTTAATCAGAGAAACTGATTATATGGACAAATCTAAGAATTCTGAAGATCAGCAAGCTGTTCTTGAAGAAGTTGCTGAAGATCTTGATGTAACTTTAGACTCGCAAAGAAAGCATAAATACAGTGTGCGTGGCATATTTTTGCTGTGTGCTATACTTCCTGCTTTATTAGTAGCTTTAGGATTGTGGTTAGTTTTACTAAGCACTATTAAGGTTACCCTAAACGCCCAAACTATTAGTGCTGCACAACAACACGCTATTTTCATTGCTAATCACCTTGAAAATGAGCTTGATACTGCAAGTGCTCTAGGGAGCAGTCAAAATCTCACTATTTTACAAAACAATATCCAGCTAGCGAGGCAAAGCCTTAGTGGATCAAATATAAGTTTTGCAGCTGCAACTGACAACAAGGGACAAACTTTAACTAGCTGGTTTAATCAGCCTGAAAATATTATACCTATAAGCCAAAACATTAAGGACGGTATGGGAGACATATTAATCGACCTTCTTATGGTTCAGTCACAAGGGATAGAACCTGAATATCTTATTGGAGGAGGCTCTTTAAAGAATCGCTTTTATCTTCTGGGTTATCCTATTGTATTACAAGGGCAGATTTCAGGAGTTATATTTTTAGGGTTAAATAAAAGAGATATTGTTCCCCAGCTGCAACGACTTTTCTTAAGCATGTTCCTTATTACCTTGTTAATGCTAATATTGGCATTTTTGTTGGCAAGTTTGTTAGGGCGTAATCTCATAAATGACGTCATAAACTTGACTAATGTCGCTGATAAACTTAGTTGTGGTGACTTAGACGTTGTTGCTGAGGCAAAGAGTAATACTGAGCTTGCAGGTTTAGCTAAAGCACTCGAGCGTATAAAAGGTAGCTTCAAGCTGTCTTTGGAACGTTGGCGAACCCATCGTGGTTAAAAGGAACCGCTGTTCCTTTATTTACCACATTTGTGCTTTCCCCTACTTGTAACAAACACTTAGGGGTAGTCTGTACAGTGAGCCTTGTTCCTTGGGTAGTTTCACAAGTATAAGTTAGGTCATGTCCTTTAAATTCACGACTAGTAATTTTTACTGGTACACCTTGCAGTTTATCAAAGGCTAGGTTCTCAGGGCGTACAGAAAGCAGTACATTGCCACTGGCACTGCCTTTTAATGGCAATTTACCAATAGATGTTTGTGCAAATTTATCATTTGCTACACCCTGTACTAAATTAGTAGTGCCTAAAAAGCTAGCTACAAAAGCTGTCTGGGGGTATAAATAAACTTCTTCGGGTGGGGCTACTTGCTCGAGCTTCCCCAAACGCATAACTGCTAATCTATCAGCAAAGGTCATTGCTTCTTCCTGGTCATGAGTAACTAAAATTGTGGTGGTTCTTAGTTCTTTTAAAATACGCTTAATTTCTTGACGAGTTGAACTGCGCAAGGCGGCGTCTAGATTACTAAAAGGCTCGTCAAGTAAAATTATTTGGGGCTTGCGAGCAAGGGCACGTGCTAAAGCTACGCGTTGCTGCTGGCCACCAGAAAGTTGATGGGGATGTCGCTTGCTAAAGATAGTTAGTCCTACTAGGTCAATTACTTCTTTAGCCCTTTTTAAACGCTTCTTGCGCGGCATTCCTTTGAGGCCGAAAATGACATTTTGTAAGACATTTAAGTGTGGAAAGAGGGCATAATCTTGAAAAACAAAACCAATATTACGTTTTTCAGGGGGAATCCAAGTATTTTTCCCTACTAATTCATGCTCTTGAACAATTACTTTGCCTTCTTGAGGCACTTCGAAACCAGCAACGAGGCGTAGAAGTGTAGTCTTGCCACAACCACTAGGACCTAAGAGGGCTACAATCTCTCCTTCATAGACCTTCAAGCTAAAATTAGCAACAGCAGGGTAAGGGTTGCCTTTACCCACATAGCTTTTACTTAGATTGTCAACTTCTAAAAGTACTTCAGAGCCACTATCCACCTATAAACACCTGAAATATGGTCATAATAGCTACTGATATGGTGAGGGCAGTGGCTACTTGCTCTTTAGGGGCAGTTTCTAAAGCCTCAGGTAGAATTTCTGAGCAACACATCCAAATCATGGCTCCTGCAGCTAAACCTAAACCTACTGGTAAAAATGGGGTGAAGGCCTCTACAAATAAAAAAGCAGGTACAGCAATGAGTGGTTGTGGTAGGCTGCTAAAAATGCTCCACCAACCTGCCCGCCACACAGACACTCCTTTGGGTACTAGCACAGCACTGATGGCAATACCTTCAGGAATGTTGTGAATGGCAATAGCAGCAGTGATGAAAAGCCCAAAAGCCAGTCCGTCTCCATAAGCTACTCCTACCCCTATACCTTCAGCAAAAGAGTGTAGGGTCATTACTCCCACGATGAGTAGTGCTTGCATAGCACTAGCACCCTTTAATTGCCCAACATTAATATCATTAAAATTACTCAAATAACGCTTACCTAGAACAATCATTACTAAACCTAAAAGCACACCCAAAACTAGCGTCAATGGATTGTACCCTAAGCCTTCATGGATAAGCTGAAAGCTAGCAGTAAGCATAAGCCCAGCTGCCACAGCGCTAGCAAGGCCTAGGACACGCTTAGAGACCTTACGTAAGAAGAAAAAAGGTAAGGCTCCTAAGCCTGTTGCCAAAGCAGTGATAAGGGCACAAAGGAATACTAGCCATACAGACATAGGTATTTTGTTTTCAGTGTGTCCCAGTAATGCTTCAGATTCACTAGCAAGCTGCAGGGGGCCTACTATGACTTCAAAGTTTTTAAGCCAAGTAATACCCTCACCACTAGCTATGTTGTTGCCCAGCTCTATAGCA
Organism: Trueperaceae bacterium; assembly: GCA_965224855.1. Lineage (GTDB taxonomy): Bacteria > Deinococcota > Deinococci > Deinococcales > Trueperaceae > CBDCVN01. The sequence goes on from CBDDAI010000002.1 coordinate 1,118,224, forward strand.
GCTAAATAACTTGTACTAGAAAGTTTACCTTGAGCTATCAAATAATCTAAGAAGGCCCTAAGCTCTAACTCTGCCTTTGTTTGTCCAGTTTCGCTGACAAAAGCATGATAGCCAAAGTCCGTTTGATCAGCATATGTAGTATAAGATTGGTTCCCTATGGTTATTTTTTCCATAGGATCTCTGGTAGTAGATAGGTACTCACCTGCTAAATGAATAGTAAGCTGATGAGTAAGATTTTCTGGACTCGGTGGAATGCTTTCAGTGAACCACAAATTCAGAGTTAAGTTGTAATCACCAGTAGCCTCTGTAATTACCGAATAGTTAACCTGCAAAGTGGTAAGCTTACTTAGTTGAATGGGCAGTTGTGTTGTAGTAGAGCTTCTATTCCAAGGTTTGTGGCCATAAATTACTTCAGGATAGGCCTTTATGTTTTCCTTTTCCTCAGTAAGCCATTTCCAACTCCAGCCATACTCGAGCTCATCACCTTCACTTCTAGTTAGCAAACATTGCTCACCAGTTGTTATTGCACCTTTACCCCAAACATTATTTGAGTAAAGGTATTCCCCAGCAGAAAGTTCTGCCCAGTCTTTACAGAAATTCTGTGTCTGTGCAAAACTAGCAGTAAACATGGCTATAAGGAACAGCCAGAAAAAACGCTTATTAATAGCAAAAGGCTCAGATGTGTACACTTTCAATTACACTCCCTGAAGTGATTTAGAAGTTAATGGCGATCTAAGCGTGTATGTTATAGTGTAATGCAAGTTATAGCAGAGTATAAAATTAAGAAACGCAACACTATTACCAGTAAAGTTAACCAAATTCATTATTCAGTCTCCAAAAGGACAAGTTCTTGGCTAATGATTTCTCCTGAGCAATTTTTATCTTCATCAGCATACTCTTCAATTAAAAGTTCATTACTTGATATCCACTTAACAATAGTTTGTCCTTCCAATGGCAATGAGCCGTGGTGTTCTTGTTTTACTATAGGATTATTAGAATGTGCATCCTGAAGACGAAAAACTTCAAGAAATGTGTTGCGATGACAAAGACCCCCACCCCCACCATCATTGTCTATACCAGGATAAGCAAAATATTGGAAGTCAGGAGAAATATAAGAGAGTAATTTAACACAAGCAACAGATTTTCCTGTAAACATTGAGATGAGCTGATAACACCAAACAAATTCGTTAAGGTATTTAAGAACAACAAAATCTTGACTTGGAAAATAATCTGCCACTTCATAAAAAGGTCCACATGGGTCTAAGCAACCACCTTTAGGTGTATCGTAGTTGTGAAATGTCATTTTTTCATTGCTGTAAAGTTTAATAGTAAGCTTTAAACCGTCACGAATTACAAAATCAGATAGTATATTTAACCAACATGATTCAACATCACTATCAAACCATCTCTCACTAAGGGAACGGCATTGTTCTAACTCTAATTGTGACACTTCATTACCACCTACGGAAAAAGTGGGGCTAAAAAACAAAAAAGTTAGAATAGTCAAGAAACTCTTCGTGAAGGTTAAGTAGAAGTTCCCAACTTTCAAATTTATGGTTCCTAACTGTTTTATTTTATATTACGTCACAATGGACCTTATGCACGATAAAAACTAAATCCGTATTCGATAATTTGGTAATGGATACACTTTGACTTGCAGCATTGATTAAAGTAAATTACTCGAGCTTTATATCAAATCCTATAGCACTTCGTACCAAAGCTTTCATGTACTCTGCAGCGTCATCACTTTCTTCTTCAAAAGCTACACCCAAACTTGGCATAGACAAAAGCACTGGCAAAGTACGCCCGCGCATTATACGTTCGGTAGCTTTGTTTGGGTCAGGAATTAATCCCTCATCTACTACTACCAGACCATACTCATCACTAACAATAATGTTTTCTAATGTTTTCTGGGCATTTTCAGGGTTGGCCTCATGAACGGCAACTCCTGCTAGGCGAAACCCTGTAGCAGTTTCACTATCAGCTAGCACCAGCATTTTAGCCATGGCCTAACTCCTTTGCCAAAGTGGTTTGGGGTACTTGGTAATACTTCCCTCGAGCTAACAAGCGAATCTTAGCACTTTCAGTTTCCTTAGCGTGCAAATAGCTGGCAGTAAGGCCTATGTTAAGAGAGTCAGCAGCCAGATTCTCAGCTCGTTTTTTAATAACATCTCTAATTATTGCTTCTGCTTTACTTAAGTTGTCTGTTTCACTAACACCAGCAAAACTAGTACCAGACAAAGCTTGTAATGCATTTGCAGAAGTGTCACTGATTATATTTTCAAAAACCCCTTGGCTTATTTCGCTGCCACCTTTAATAAAAAGCTTTTCATTGAGGGGTTTACCACGCAAGCTTAGAGCAGTGCGTAAGTTAGTGGCATCAACTTCACTTTGAATATAGCGCTTAAACTTTTGGGGAGGGTTCAAGGTTTTTAAAGACCTCAAGATAATTTGGTAGTATTTGCGGTCTAAAGTTAGCTCGAGTGCCTGCAAATCTCCATCACTAGCGTACTTTGCCTGCGCTTTAGCGAAGGCGCTTCTAAGTGGTGTGGGAGTGCTAGCTAAAGCTTGAGCTACTCCAGCCATATCTGCAGCTGCAGCCACTACCGATAAGACAGCAGGCTTAAGCTCACCAGCTGGCAAAAGTTGGGCTTCTATTTCCTCTTGTTTGCGATCAGCATGCTTGGCCCTAGCTATAGACTTTATGTTATTTAAGTCATAGCGCATTAATAGTAAGGCTATAAGCTTACCGGCTTTTCCATCAGAAAAGTTTAGGATGCTGCGGGCAGTGCGATAAAAGTTCCTCCCCACTGCTTCATCTATAGTTTTTAAGCCTGAAAAGCGCGAATCAGCTTCTTCTAAATCCTGTAAGTAAGGTGTTTGAGATAGTACTGTACTAAAAGCTTTAAAGTCATTGGCACCTAAAGCCTCATTAAAAAAACTAGGGCCTAAAAGCTTAGACTTTAAACCCCGTATTCTAGCGTTTATATAAGCAAAATTTTTGGGCATATAAAGCCTACTTAGTTAAACAAAGTGCGAAAAACCTCTGAAGACAATTCTTCTCGCAAATTAGCAAGTCTAGCAGGCAAGCTATTCTCAACGGTAGTACTCATGTTTTTACCCTGCAACTTTACTCCAGCAAATACGGACTCGTCAGTTTTCACCTTTAAGCCCTCGAGTTCAAGTAACTCTTTATCTGCAGGGTTTAGGGTAACTGTTGACACTTCACCTACAATTTCTTTGGCCTCTAAAAACAGCTTGTTTAAAACCTCTTTATATTTATCCTTGTCTGCAACAAGCTTCTTAATATTTTCTTCAACCTGAGCGAAAACTTTTTGCACAGCCTCATTTTGGGTATGCAATTTAAGTGCAGAGGCCTCAAGCTGAGCCGCACTTTTAACTCGTAGAATTTCAGCCTCATGCTGCTTAGTCAGTACAGGTTCTGTACGTGTAATAAGTGCTTTTGCCTCTTCTTTTGCTTTAGCAACAATTTCTGAGGCTTTTGCTTTAGCCTCAGAAATAACAATTTCTTTTTCTACACTTGCTTCGCGCTCGAGCAAAGCAGCAAGTTCAGCCACATTAACCGCCTATTTTACCATTTAAGAAGAAAGCAATCACAAAACCGAAAATTATGAGTGTTTCAGGTATAACCAAATAAATCAAAATTTGTCCAAAGGCTTCAGGTCTTTCAGCGAGTGTGCCAGCACCAGCACTACCAATACCTCCCTGAGCAATTCCTACACCGATAGCTGCTAACCCAATAGCTAGACCAGCACCTATACCAAGTAAGCCTGCACCTAAGCCGCTTGCACCCCTGCTAGCGGCCTCTGCTTCTTCAGCTAGACCAAAACTAAGTAAGAGAGAATAAATACCAACAAAGATGATAGTACTAATTAACATTTTCATTTATCTGCCTCCTGAAAGGTTAAAGGGTTGATAAGGACGACCATTTTCGTCGTAGAAACCAAATTTAGTAAAGAATTCAACATAGTGCAAACGTAAAGGTTGCAATGTGTGACCAATAATAGTGAGTACTAAAGTTATCAGGTGAACACAAAGTCCTACAAGAATACCTATTACTGGTCCAATTATTGGCAAACTGCTATTAATAGCAAAACCCAAATCGGTGGCTAAATTAGCTACTAGAGCAGCAGAAAGACCAACTGCAAAGAGCCTTAGGTAGCTGAGAATATTGCCACCATTTGAAATGAGTTCTATAAGCATAAGTGGCATACGTGAGCTAAAAACAGCAAAAATAAAAACAGCAAAACAAGCTATGACAATAGTTTGCACAGCTGCATTGAGACCATTTTGCAAAAAAGCAGTAGCAAAGATAACCAAGGCTAAAAGGCCGCTAAACATGCCAATGCCTTCCCAAAAGTGTTTTCTGTCATGATGTTTATGTCCATAGTAGGCTCTAATAAACCAACCACCTAATACTTGTAGTATTCCAAAGCCTAGAGAAAGCAGCAATAAGGGTGTAAATTGCTCAACTCGAAAAAGCACAATGGGTATAAAGCCATTATCACTGTGTAAGGGAGTATAAAAAATAGGCTTTGCCTGTGGCCAATGCTCTAAGAAATTACCAAAGAACTCTCCATATAAAATGCCCCAAAGAACACCCCACAAAGCACACCAGTTAATGACTGTGCCAATAGGCAAAAGTGCTGTAGGTTTTATAGTTAGACCTAGGAGTCCTAGACTAAGTTTCTTATTAGCCTTGCCTCTGGCACGCAAGCTCAGACCTATTACTAAAAACAAAAGACTAAAACCTATGTCACCTATCACCAAACCAAAGAAAAAAGGGAAGAAGGTAGCTAATGTCCAACTAGGATCGAAGCTACCATATTTGGGTGGAGCAAAAAGCGAAAGAAGGCCTTCAAAAGGCTTAATCCAATTTGGGTTTTCAAGTTGAACTGGTATGTCTTTATCACTATGCTCATCAGCTGAACGAGTTTCAATAATTACATCTTTTGGATAAGATTTTTTAAGGGCAGTTACTACTTTTTGGCTGTTCTGGCTAGGTAACCAGCCTTGTAAAGCAAAGCTATACTTGCTCTGAACCAAGTTAGTAAGCACCTCAAAACGCTTTTGTTGGTTTTTAGCAGTTTTGTTTACTGCTTGCAAAATGCCAGCCTTCTGACTACTAATTCTTTCTAGCTCAGCATTAATGGTTTCTAGGCGCTGGGGTATACTTTGTAAGCGCTCTTCCATAATATGAATTGCCTTAGCAGTGCCATGCTCGGCATAGCTTTCAGGTAAAGCTAAAGCTGCATAGCCAGCTTCTCCCAATAAATTAGTAAAACTTGCTAAGTCTTTCTTAAGCATAGCAGCTGTAATTAACCACTCTTTACCATAAGGCTTTTCAAATAGAAGTAGTGCTGGCATAGTCTTTAAAGCACTAGCCTTAAAAGTTTGGACAGCTTCTTCATTAGGTACTACAAAAGCCCTACCAGCCAAATAATGGCTATCTTCAAGACGAGCTAAATTTGAAGCCACTTGCCGAAAAGGTGGTAAGTAAGTGTTTATAACTTCCAGCTCATCAAGCATAGCTTGCTTTTCAGCTACTAGAGCATCGACTTGTCTATCAAGATTATTAAATTGTGGTTCTAAACTTGCGATATCTGTATCTTCTAGCTTGCTAACAGGTGTGAGTTCATCTATTGTTAAAACATTAAGTAAACTGCTACTTTTATTAGCAAGCTTATCCCAGCGCTCCTTAAGCAAGGCTTCATCATCCTGTAAGCTAAATTTATCAAGCGATTCAAAGTGCAAAGGCTCAATTTGCACTACACCAAGGCTTTGTAAGCTTGCTAAAACATCATTTACCTTACCCTTTGAACCAACAAGGGTTATTTTATCCATTGGAGAGATCATGCTATAATACGTTCCATTACCAATTTGACGGCTGCTGGCAAGCGTTTTTTAGCCTTGGTTCTGAGTTCTTTAATCTCTTTTTCAGCAAGATCTAAAATGTTAGCTCGTAGTTCATCACTGCTGGCTTTAGTCTTCTCAGCAAGATTAGCACTTAGCTTTTCAATTTCTTCTTTGGAATTGGCTCGAGCATTTTGAGCTTTTTGCTGGGCTTCCTCGAGTATTTTCTCTGCTTGTAACTTACTTTCCTCAAGCTCAGCCATAAGGCTTTGCTCTTTATTTAGAAGCTCTTGTAAGAGTCTTTCACCTTCAGCGTTCAAGCTAATCTCTCCCTTGTAGGTAGTTGTCTGTATAACGAGTTCAAAGTGCAAAAATTGTAGGTAATATTAGTAAATAATTTTGTGGTAAACATTATAATTTTAAAGACTAAAGAGTCAAGTCTCTAATACTTAAAAAAGCATATCAATAGGGTTTTGGTGTGTCAACAAGACAAAAGTAATCGTAACTATTCAGGACTTGCAAAAACATAAAAGATAAGCCTATAGTGCGGGCATTAAGAGGTTAGTCAACAAATACACTTTCTAGTGATCCTAGGACATTTATGCCTTGCTTACGCATTGTAGAGATATAATCACGTACACGACAAAAGTCTGCTCCTTTACCCTTTCTATTCACCCTTTTGCAGTGTGCTAAATAGAAGTTTATTGCAAATTTTTTATTGGCAGGAAAGTTAGAGTAGTTTTTTCATCACCGTCTACAGGCTTATAAACAGAAATGCTTCTTTATTATTGCCTCATATTATGTTTAGTTAGGACTTTTTAGCAAATCTCTAACGAAATTTACTCTAGGAGGGTTGATTTCTTCAAAGACAACGATCGCTTGGTTGAAATATTTTTCAGCTTCTAAAGGTTGCTCAAGTCTAAGGTAAATCTTTCCTATGTCGGTAAGTAAATTGCCTTCTTTTTCTTCGTTCCCAATCTCTACAGCAATTTCTATAGCTTGTTCGTGGTAGACGATAGCCTCTTGGTGCTGTCCTAAATTATAGTAGGTAACTCCTAAATGGTTAAGCCAGGTGCTTTCATTTTCTTTATCTCCAACTTCCTGAGCAATTTCTAAGGCTTGTTGGAAGTAATTGATAGCTTCTTGATAACGCCTCAACTCGCGGTAGGCAATTCCTAGGTTGCCAAGCCAAATATTATTCTCTTTATCTCCAACTTCCTGAGCAATTTCTAGAGCTTGTTGGAGGTAGTTGATAGCCTCTTGATGTTGCTTTAAATTGTTATAGACTGTTCCTAAATTACCTAGCTGGATGGTTTCATTTTTTCTATTACCTATTTCCTGAGCAATGCTTAGGGCTTCTTCATAGTAGCTAGTGGCTTGTTGATAGTGTTCAAAATTTGGGTAGGTTTTTGCCTTGCTTGTAAACCATGAGCCTTCATTTTTTATATCTTCCATTATCAGAGAAATATCTTTGGCTTGTTTGAAGTAATAGCTAGTTGCTTGGTATTCTCCTGACTCAAGATAGTCATTTCCCAAATTGCCAAGTTGGATACTTTCATTTTTTCTATCTTCAATCTCTCGAGCAATGTCGAGGGCTTGGCGGTGAAAATCAATGGCTACTTTATATTGTCCCAACTCACGATATATATTTCCTAGCTTTTCAGATTTTATACCTTCATTTCTTCTATCTCCGACTTCCTGAGCAATTTCTAGGGCTTGCTGGAAATAATTGATGGCTTCTTGATTTTGCCCAAAATTTTTATAGAATATTCCTATATTGCTAAGTTGGATCCCTTCATTTCTTCTATCACCAATATCCTGAGCAATGCTTAGAGCTCTTTTGTAGTAAGTAATAGCTTCTGGATATTCCGCCAAATTATAGGAGACAACTCCTAGATTGCCAAGTTGGATACCTTCGCCTCTTCTATCACCAGTATCCTGAGCAATTTTTAGAGCTTTTTCAAAGTAATGAATGTCTGTTAGATATTCCCCCAAATGATTGTAGGCTACTCCTAGATTGCCAGTAGCTATGCCTTGAAAACCCTTATCACTTTGCTGACTAGCTAGTTCATTTACTTCTTTGAAGGAAGTAATAGCATCATCAAATTTGCCCAATCGGAGCTGTAATAAGCCCAACAAATTTAAAGCCTTAAGATTTTCCCCATCAAGGTTAACAGCTTCTTGCAAGTGCACTAATGACTTTTCAGGGCTTGTAAATGTTTTCATCAAAGCAAGATCAACAAGCTCTTGCACCAACTCTTCTTGCTCAATCTCTGATTGTTCTCGGTGTTCATTAACTTGTTTCTCCTTAAGAAAAATTGCCTCACCCAACTTACCTTCTGCTATTAATTGTAGTACTTCTTGGCTAGTTCCATCATCTGGCTCTCCCAAACGTCCAGCAAGTTCCTCAAAGTCACGCCTTGTTACTCCCAGCACAGTTACAATTAATTCTTGATCATTAATTTTTCTGTCTTTGAGTATTACATCAACTGCTGCTGCTCTAATAAGAATTTCTAATTCCTCTATGCTTATATTCTGATTGGGTTGCTGAATTTTGATAGGGTTGTTCTGAGGTCTAATTATAGTGAGGGTGTCACGGTTAGGGTAAACAATTATAATTGTATCTGGAGGAATTTCTGTAATTGTATGGCTAGACTGGGGGGAAAAGTTGATTACCCATATAATCCATAAAACAACTACAATTAATATGCTTAGCAAAATGCTAGTGAGGATTAAGTATTGCCTTGGAAAGCCCCTGCCATTTAGTTGTTTATGTTGCTTACCTGTTAATTTCACGAAACCTATTCACTAATTCTCTAACTAATTCTGTGATTAGGTTGCTACCCTAAATGAGACTACAAAGCAATTTTATATCACCTGCAAGCAGACCACCTACCCAAACCACTAGACCAAGCAGGGCAAAACAAAAGATCCAAACTAAAGCTCTAACGGTACGTTGTGTAAACCGATAATTATTCCAGAGAGGAATTGGTAATGCTGTAAGGATGATAAAAGCAAATACAAGGATGCTAAGTTCAAAGTAATCGTAGAATTTTACATTGCAGGAGTTTTTTCCTACAGCAATTCCAAGTATGAACAATCCTAAGTACAGTGCAGTTGCCAACCAGCCTATCAATTTAGGTAATACTTGGTGCAAGAATAGGTACATACTCTCTAAAGCCTAGAATACTACATTTTTGCCAATTTAGACAATATTTTAAGTGATGCTAATCTACCACTATGAATCTCTCTATTGGTTATTCTCCCTGTCCAAATGATTGCTTTATCTTTTATGCTCTGGCACAAAGTAAAGTTATGCCTGAAATTAGCTGGCAAATAGTACTTGATGATATTGAGACCCTAAACAAACTAGCTATACAAAAAAAACTTGATGTTGTTAAAGTTAGTTACCATGCCTATGCTTATCTCTTAGAAGATTATGTGATGCTTCGTAGTGGTGGGGCACTTGGTAAAGGAGTAGGACCACTTATTGTCAGTAAGAATAGTTTGCACTCTCTTTCAGGAAAAAAAATTGCTATTCCTGGTGGTCTTACTACTGCTAATTTACTTTTAAGGCTTTCGCAACCTGATGATATTATTACTGTAAACTATCGCTACGATAAGATAATGCCTGTAGTGGCTCGAGCAGAAGTAGATGCTGGACTAATCATTCATGAGTCACGTTTTACTTATAGTAAGTATGGCTTAAAAAAATACCTTGATCTTGGTAAGTGGTGGGAGGAGGAGACAGGCTTGCTTTTGCCTTTAGGAGGCATTGCAGCAAGGCGTGAGTTGTCCTATGAGTTACTTTCTAAGTTAGAAGAAGCTCTAAGAGAAAGCTTGCACTATAGTTATGAACATAGCAGGGAAGTTGAGCCCTACATTGCTAAACATGCACAGGAAATGTCAGCAGAGGTAAGGCAAAAGCATATTGACCTTTATGTCAATCGTTATTCTTTTGATGTTGGAGATATTGGAGAACGTTCAGTTAAAGAACTTTTTGGGCGCGCTCGAGCCCTTGACCTTTTACCAAAAAGTGATAAAGACTTATATATCAATTAGGCCTTTAATAGTTGCTTGATCCTGTCAACCTCTTCCCACATTTTCTTAGCACATGAATAACGCCTTTCTGGGTTGTGTGCCAGAGATTTGGTTACGATTTCAAGTAAGGGGCTACTTTTAAAAGCTGAAGTGTCTAAAATGATTCTCTCATCGCCTATTAGAAAACGTAATACTTCTCTACCATAAGGGGGCATACCAGTAAGCATATGATAAAGCACTGCACCTACACCATAAATATCGCTGCGTGGATCGGTGCGCTCCCCCCTAAATTGTTCAGGAGCCATATAGTTAGGGGTACCTAGCATGGTACCTTGTAAAGTAATGCTTGCTAGGTCCAAATCCTTTGCAAAACCAAAATCCGTTAATAATGCTGTACCATCAGGCGCAATTATGATATTTGAGGGTTTTACATCACAATGAATAACACCTTTTTCATGAGCATAAGTAAGGGCGCTTAAAATATCACTGGTGATTTCTAAAGTTCGTTTAGGGCTAGGCAAAGCCTCCTCAATAACTTCAGCTAAAGAAACACCTTTTTCATAGGCATAGATTAGGGCTTTTTCTTGAATAGCTAGCAAAGGAACTATATTTTGATGGCTTAATTTTTGAGCTACTGCCCCTTCACGTAAGAAACGCTCTTCCAAAATATTTGAGTTACCCCTTAAACGTTTGACTACCACTAACTGATTTTGCCACTGTGCTAGCTCAATTAGCACAGGACCATGGTTAGCAAGAATGCGAACAGGTGTCAACATATGTAAGTAATTTAACATAATGTACTATCACAAGATTATGAAATAACTAAAAGTACTTACTAGGCTGCAAGAGATGATTTCCCTCAACTTCTTTAATGAAAATAGGTAGCGCCCTTCTTGTAATGGTGAAGCGATGGCTCTAACAGCACAAAGATTCAGCATATTATTACTTGCATAGACTACCTGAAAATAATGTGGAATAGAAATTGGGTTTAGCAAAAGATTTTTCTGGCACATTATTGTATATTCTGTAACTTGCCAATAACCTCGGGCATTCTGGGACGTGCTTGATAGGGTTCTTTACATAGAAGTTGTGTGATTAAGGTATCAAGTTTATTAGGAACAGAAGAGTACAAATTTGGAGGTAAGGGTTTTCTTTCTAGAATGGCCTCAATAAGAGTAAGGGCATTTTTAGTACTGGACATAAAAGGATGTTCACCAGTTGTCATTATATAAAGCAGAAGGCCAAAAGCCCAACAATCTGTGTATTCACTTACCTTTTTACCCAAAAGCTGTTCAGGTGACATATAGGCCACAGTGCCTAACAAAGAACCCTGCTGGGTCAAAGACTGATAAGTACTATTTTCAAGACTTCTCTTCGCCACACCAAAATCTAAAAGCTTTATGTTGTCCTCAGAAGTAATCATGATGTTAGAAGGCTTTATGTCACGATGTATTATCCCTTGTTCATGGGCATAGTTGAGCCCTTTGGCTATTTGTAAAGCGTAGTTAAGGATTTTCGTTAAAGGCAAGCTTCTATGGTTTAAATACTCCTCAAGAGTGTGTCCTTTAATGTAATGCATAACTATAAAAAGCTTGCCATTGGTGGTTTCCTTGATGTTATAGACAGAATTAATGTTTGGATGTTTAAGTCTAGCAACTAAAGTACCCTCGCGAGTGAAGCGTTTTTTAATAAGGTCATCTTCAACATCTGTGTTTAAAAACTTTAAAGCCACTACTTGGTCTGATTTAATGTTGATGGCTTTGTAAACACTAGTTATATCACTGCCGCCTAAATGTTCTAAGATATGATATTCATCCAAAGTATGGCCAATGAGGCTGGTAGGGTGGTATTGATTTTGATAAGTGCTATCATCTCCCACAGATTTAGCTATTTTGTAAGCTGAAACGTTGTTTTTTCTAATAAGTTTCTTTAAGTACTTACAAAAATCAGAAGTACTCAAAAGGTTGCAATCACTTAAACTAGCATCGATTAGGGCAAGGATATGCTGAGGTAGGTTTGGTAACTCTTGGTCACTTAGTAAGACGACAAGACTAGTGGGAGCCTGCTGCTTGGCAGTGCTCACTAAAGTAACAATATCTTTAGTTAAGAGATAGGGATAGTGCTTTAGAATGAGAACATCAAAGAGCTGTTTCTGTAAGTCAGTTATTATTTTTTGAGGTGAATCAAAAATGGTGACTTGATAATCATTGCTAAACTCTTTTGAAAGCTCTTTTGAAACCTTGTCATCAACTGTAATAACAGCAATTTTAATGCCCATCGGGGAATTCTAGCACCAGAAAAGCGTTTGAGAGCTTACTCACTGGCCAAACAACTAAAAGAGATTAAATACATGTTAATGCTACACCCTTTGGGCCATGACACTACACCCTTTGAATAGCTAAGCTAATTACTATCTTGGAGTTATGCCATGAAAAGGATGATTAGCAATAAGACAACAGGAGAAGTCATTCTCTTTAAGAAAACTAGTCAAGATACAGCTGGTGCTTATTTAGAACTCGAGACCAGCCTACCACCACACGCTAAGGGTCCACCTGTTCATGCGCATTTGCATCAAGAAGAAGAGGGGGCTGTGCAAAGTGGTTTGCTAGGCATAAAGATAGGAGGGGAAAAGCAGATTTTGAGCGAGGGTGATAGTTTTTCTATACCAGCAGGAGTCTATCACACTTTTTGGAATGCGAGTAACAAACTTACACAGTTTGTAGGTAAGGTTACCCCTGCTGGAGAGTTACAGACTTTTATTAGTTTAACGTTTGCCTGTATTAACCAAAGTCCCAAGGGACGCCTTTCCCTTTTTGACTTAGCCTATCTTCTAGAGCATTACAAACATGAATATGTACTCAAAAATCCGCCTAAACAAATAGCCAAGTGGTGTTTCCCTTTGCTAATACGGTTTGGTAGGTGGTTGGGTAAGTTTGATGAGGAACGTTTTGTTTTGCTCGAGCCCTCAAAAAAAAGAACGGAGAATTGAATTCGAATAAGATTACTGATTTTAACCATATGTTTTTGAGGCAATTTAATTTGTTAGCCCGGCTTAGTTGGTGCTCGAGAACAAAAGTGAGTGCCCCTAAACTTAGTACGTTAATCATATATGAAAGAAGGAGAATTAATTATGCGAATGCTTGTAACTGTAAGACTACCACACGAAACTTTTAATGCTGCTACCAAAGATGGTACTGCTATTCAAAAGATACAGGCCATCCTTGATGATATTAAGCCCGAAGCGGTCTATTTCCCAGCGATGACAGGCCAACGTTCAATTTTGATGATTGTTGAATTAGAAAAATCGTCAGAGCTTCCTGCCTTGGCCGAACCATGGTTTTTATCATTTGATGCGGACGTAGATTGCCATGTAGTGATGACATCTGATGATCTTCAGGAGGCTGGGTTTGAGAAAATTGTAGAGAAATGGGGCTAAGTGCTCCAGATAATCTAGTGCTACGGCGAGCTTGCGCGAAGCTCGCCAAGATTCATGCGTGAGGTTAAAGGAGAATTAAATGGATACTAAAAACATCGAGGTTATGAGTAGAGACACTTCCTTTAAACGAATTACCGCTACAACAACAATTATTTCTGGAATAGTAGCCCTAGTAAGCCTTTTTATCGTTTTTGCAGCAATAGATTTTAACTTTGATGTTTTCGAATACCCATTACTATTTCTCACAGCAGGAGAAAAAGAGGCTGGCCCCGGTCTTCTTCGAGTTGGTTGGTACCTTGATGTATTTGGCTATTACCTCTTGCTAGTGCCAGCAACAATCTACCTTTGGTACTGGCTTAAGCCCAAATCTCCTGGGCTAGTGAGTATCTACACAGTGTTTGGTCTATTCTATATACTAATTGGTGCCATTGGCGCAACAATTCTTGCCGAAGCATGGTTTCCTCTTATCAGTGCTTATGGGCAAACAACTGGGCAAGAGAGTGTAATGATAGAAATGGCTTTCCAAACGGTTACTAGTATAGCTTTTGTAGGACTTTTTGGCATGGAAGCCTTCCCGAGTGGTATTTGGTGGTTAGGAATAGGACTGATATTGCGTAAGGAGAGGCGTAGTCTGGGGGTCACTACAGTTGTGCTAGGCATTGCTGCATTGCTTGCTGGCATAGGTAGAGTCACAGAAATAAACCTTGTAGAAACAATTGGCCTCAATATCTATTTGTTCATGGCTCCAATTTGGGCCATTTGGTTAGGTGTCATTGTGGCGCGTAGGTCAAGCCTCGAAGCTAACTAAGTCTCTGAGCAGCAATAACGTTCCAATTACACAGGCTTCCATATGCTATGGAGCTTTATAATTAGGCCAAATTGAAAGTCTATTTTTACTCAAACCCTAAGACACTTGCTTCAATAAAAGAAAGTTTAGTCAAAAAGCTCTTCAATTTTAGAAAGGTACTCTATGAAATTTTACAGATTTTTTACGATTGTATTTGTGATTAGCCTAGTTGCTTGTACTCCAGCTTCAAAAGATTCTACACCTCAAAATCCACGATTAGAAGCTAAAGAGGGGTTTAATATGGCAGTGGTAGAAAAAGGTTATTATTTGGTGGAAATAGCTTCGTGCAACGATTGCCATACTGAAGGGTATGCAGTGTCTGGTGGTAATATACCTGTAAAACAATGGTTAACTGGAAGTAGTCAAGGTTTTAGTGGTCCGTGGGGAACTACTTACGGGGCAAACTTACGTCTTTTTGTTGATAATCTAACTCAAGAGCAGTGGGTAGAAGCTGCTAAGAACTTAAAAAGTCGTCCTCCGATGCCTTGGCTTAGCCTTAATGCAATGACAGAAGAAGATCTTCAAGCTCTTTATCAATTTATTAGCTATCTTGGACCAAGTGGAGAGCCAGCACCAGACTATATGCCACCTGAACAGAATTAATATGGAATCAATACAAAACTCCCTTGAAAAGAAGCTTTGGGGCATCTCTTTTATTATTGCCCCATTGCTTTTAGCGATTGCCCAACTCTTTTGGGAAGACGGGCAAATAAAATTGACTGGTGGAACAATACAAGTGATTTCTTTTGTGTTTTGGATTTTTGCCTTTCAGGGATTGTTCAATTTGCTGAGAGATGAAATGCCCATTTATACAGTAATTGGATTTGCTGTAGCAGTGTATGCTTGTATTGGAGGGAATAATTTTGGTATGGATGGTATATATGAGAACATTTTAAGCTTTGGAACGCAGGAAGCTAGAAATGATGTTAATGCTAAGATGGGGATTTCTAGTTTATTTACATTATACATCCCCGGAGCGCTGTTCCCTCTTAGTTTATTAATTGTGGCAATCAACCTAATAAGAAGGAAATCTATATCTCTATGGATTGGCTTGATGTTGTGTATTGGAGCTATATTTTTTCCTTTGAGTAGGATTCCAAGGATTGATTTGCTAGCTCATATTGACAATGTAATTTTGTTGTTACCACTTTCTTGGCTTGGAACACAGTACTTTAGAAAAGCAAAGTGATTAATCACTAGTTCTGTATTTGTATGAGTTTAGTTTTCTTAACCTCTTCACTCGAGCCAGACAATTTTTATAGTCAAATTTATTATGTCTTACAGTGATTTTGAGTTGCGTATTGCTTGCACATGCAGCATATGCCCAGAGTATATAGAAAGGATGGTAGTAGTTGTATACTAACGCATATTGCATCAGGATAGTACTTATGAAGCTGTTTATCCTAAGTTGCTTAACATGTAGCTATGCACAGGAAAGCGGCTTTTATGGTGCTCTAGATTTACCTAGTAACCAACAACAAACCATGGCAGCCATCAGTGGTGAGGATATTGTCTATCACACCTACCGTGTAGAAGTACCAGCAGGCAGTGCACAACTTATTATTAGTATAAATGGTTATGATCATGACTTTGATCTTGCTGCTAAAGCTGGTTCGGAAATTCAAGATTACGAAAGTGATTATGATTTTATTGACCTCAGTGAAGATCCTAATCCTAGCTTTGCTATCAATAATCCAGCAGCTGGGAGTTGGTTTATCGATGTCATCAATTCTTATGACACAAGTGCTACTTATGGGCTTCAGCTAAGCGTTGTGCCCACAAAAACACAATCTCCACCAGCACAGCAGCAAGGAGGTTTATCTGTCTCTTCTACAATTCCAGCAAGTTCCTCAGTTTTGATAGGTACTTGGGAGCACGGTTTAGAAGATATTGCAGGGTTTTCCATTACATGGCGTTTACTTAGCTTGCTCTCTGATGGGCGTTACTTTTACTCTGAGACTCCTGATTATAGTAATGAAGCAACCAAGGTTGAAGAAGGACGTTACCGCTTTGCAGATGACACTTTATACTTAGAACCTTGGTGTTCCGAGGCATACACCCTACAAGTTCAGCAGCAAGGTAAAGACTTAGTATTTTACTTTGAAGATAACATAGAGCAAGTCTGGCAATATAGAACTAATTCTGAGGTAACTACACCACAAGAATTCCAAGAATTAGATGCAAGCCGTGCTGAGAAATATGCAGCTTATAGTCAACATATTCCCTTAGCAGCTATTGTTAGTGGCCCTTCACCTTTAGAAGCAGGTATTACTGAAAGACCCGACCCCAATCCACAGGAAATTTACGATTCTGCTACAGTGTTTGCTGAGCAAGAATTGTACAACTACTTTTCTAGTTACTATTGGTTCAAGTCTTTTGGTGGTGGTTTAACACAAACCAGTGCAGAAACTTGTGCCATTCTCTCAGATTGTGAAGCGTTTCGTAATCCAGCACACCCAAGATACCGTGACCAACTCACCTATCTGTTTTTTCCTAATGGGCGTTACTATATCAAGGTTGTTACTTATGTTGATGCTGTAGATTTAAGTACTAATCCTGTTGTTCCCAATATTCAAGATGGCTGGGGGCGCTACAGTGTTCAGGGTAATGAGATTTTGCTCGAGGACACCCTAGACGGCAGCAAGGCTTACTACCTACTTGATGGCAGAACAGTTCTTTCAGGTGATGGACTTTGTATTCCCGAAGTTGAGTTTGCTTCTTGAGCTAATTAATTACAGACAAAAAGACCAATTAATGGTTTTATCCTTCTGGAAGGAAAGATAATGAAAAAATTTTTTAAGTGGTTAGGTATAGTTTTCGCTTCCTTGTTAGCATTGATCGTAATTGCTATAGCTAGTGTTTATGTTGTAAGCAACAAGCGCATAAACAAATCCTATGAAATAGAAGTTGCTGTTTTAGATATTCCAAGTGATGAAGAGGCTATTGCTCGAGGTGAGCATGTAGCTATTATTCGTGGCTGCCTTGGTTGCCACACTAAAAACGGTGCAGGGGAAACCTTTATAGATGCAGCTATTATAGCTAATCTATACTCGAGCAATCTTACTTCAGGTAAAGGTGGTGTAGAAGATTATACTGACGAGGATTGGATACGTGCCATTCGCCATGGTGTAGCTCCTAGCGGCAAAGCGTTACTCTTTATGCCTTCACATGAATATACAGTGCTTGGTAAAGAAGATTTAGCTGCACTTATAGCTTATTTTAAAAGTTTGCCAGCTATAGACAATGAACTGCCTAAAAATAAGGTTGGGCCACTAGGAAGAATTCTTTATCTGAGTGGACAGTTTCCTCTTATTCCTGCTGAAAAAATAGACCATGAAGTAGCTCTACCACAAGCTCCTGAAGCTAAAGTAACTGTATCTTATGGAGAATACTTAGCTACAAGTTGTATAGGTTGTCATGGTGAACGTTATTCAGGGGGGGCTATTCCCGGCACACCCCCTGATACACTGGTGCCCACTAATCTAACCCCACATGAAGCTACTGGTCTAGGCACTTGGAGTGAAGAAGATTTCTTTACAGCCTTGCGAGAAGGCAAACTTCCTGATGGTAGTGAGATTAATCCTTTTATGCCTTGGCGTGATACAGCAGAAATGACTGACAATGAAATCAAAGCCTTATGGCTATATTTACAAAGTTTACCAGCGCTAGCAGAAGGTAATCGTTAACATATAAGCACCTAGTGTTCTTTTACATAATCTCTATTGAAATCTTTCATTGTATAGGGCACGCTTGTTCCCTCCAATCCATTCATTATTGAAGTATAACACTAAGTATGATAGGTTATAAGTATGATTTTCAAGAACGCTTGGTTTAGTCGTTTTGCTAAGCGTGAGAAAATTAGTGATGAAATTCTAAAGGACGCAATTGATAAAGCAGATAAAGGTCTTATTGATGCTGATCTTGGTGGTAGTGTAATTAAGCAACGCATTGCACGCCCTAATGAGGGAAAGTCAGGTGGTTATAGAACGATTATTGTATTTAAAAAAGCTGAGAAAGCGTTTTTTGTTTTTGGATTTGCTAAAAATGAGCGGGAAAATATAAGCAAGAGTGACAAAGATAATTTTAAGAAACTTGCTAAAGAATTACTAGGATTGACTAGTGAACAAATTGAGGAATTAGTTAAAACTGGAGAATTGATGGAAGTTCAACAATGAATAAAGCACAACAATATAAATCAGAGGCATCCGCAGCTATACATGAAACAGCAAGCTCTTTATATCGAATAGGGGCTATCGATAAGAAGACCATGCGTAGCTTTGATAAGACATGCCTCGAGCCAATTTTAGAAATGAAACCAGAAGCAATAAGAGATTTGCGTATGCGTGAGCATGTTTCGCAACCTGTTTTTGCTATGTACCTGAATGTATCTAAGAACCTTGTTTCTGATTGGGAACGCGGAATTAAGAAGCCTGGTGGGCCTGCTTTGCGCTTACTAAACATTGTAAAAAAACATGGGCTTGATACCTTAGCGTAATTTATTATATTGACACATAACATCAGAAAAATCTTTTCCCCAAATAGAAACTATCCCCTTCATACGCCTTTGCTTAAGCAAAGATGTATGCAATGGTTACAAAGAAATAACAGGAATATAGTGTTAATTTAAGGTTTAACACTTATCTGACTTCTAGGTTAATGATTTGATAAGTTGCCTCGAGCACCCAAAACAAGCAGAGTGCTCGAGCTATAATCTTTACTCTTGGTCTTTTTCTTGCTCGAACTTTTCCTTAGAAAAATCTCTTTGATGCTTTAAGTAAAGCTTTGTTGGATCTTAACCCGTTCCAAACTCTGCCTGGGAACGCAATACCCAAACACTCTGCGTTGTGTAAGTTCTCTAAGAAAATGTGGCTTATAATGGTTTTTATTGCAATGAAAAGCCACCTGTTGGTCACTAAACTTTTTGCACCTGTGCCTCGCACGCAACTTTTAGTACGCCCTCGAGTACTAAAAAATTTCAAAACCTCACAAGGAGGCATTTGTACACTAATTTCTGCTCCTGCTGGCTTCGGTAAAACTTCTTTAGTGCTTAGCTGGCTCGAGCAAACCAAAACCCCTACTGCATGGCTTTCACTGGATACTAACGATAACGAAGTGGGACGTTTTTTTCTTCACCTTTTTGCTACTCTTGCACGTGCTGGATTAAAAATAAATGGAGAAAGCATTCCTTCTCTTCCTGCTGATATCCTCATCACCCAAATTATTAATGCCTTGGTAATTTCCAATATTGCCATAGAGCTGGTGCTAGACGATTATCACCTTATTAATAACAAAGAAATTCATAAGGCGTTTGGATTTTTATTGGATAACCTTCCTTCACAATTGCACTTGATAATAACCACTCGAGCAGACCCACCACTTAACCTGCCACGTTTACGAATAAAAGGCCAACTCAATGAAATCCGTGCCCAAGATTTGCGCTTTCAAACGGATGAAATTACTGACTTGCTAAAAGAAGCTTTAGAGCTAGTAATTAACAGACAGCAGGTGGAGATTCTAGAACAGCGTACTGAAGGTTGGATTGCTGCGTTGCAAATGGTTATTCTTTCGGTAAAAGATCAGGATGATCTTAACAGCTATATTGAGCGCTTTGGTGGTGCACACCGTCTTGTAGCCGAGTATCTAGTCGATGAGGTATTGAATCGACAATTTAAACCGGTGCAGGACTTTCTCTTAAAAACTGCCATCTTAGAGCGTATGT
The DNA here is from genome assembly GCA_965224855.1 of Trueperaceae bacterium. Taxonomy (GTDB): domain Bacteria; phylum Deinococcota; class Deinococci; order Deinococcales; family Trueperaceae; genus CBDCVN01. The sequence continues at coordinate 1,138,141 of CBDDAI010000002.1, forward strand.
GTGCTCCTCTTTGTAATGCCCTTCTTGAAAATGATGATAGTCAGGTGATGCTCGAGCAACTAGAAAACCAAAACCTTTTCTTAATACCCCTTGATGGTGAAAAGAAGTGGTACCGCTATCATCACCTTTTTGCTGAACTATTACAGCATCGCCTAGAACAATCTAAAGTAGCAGTAGCAGAGTTACATAAAAAGGCTAGCCAATGGTTTGATAATCAAGATTATTTATTGGAAGCTGTTGAACATGCCTTAAAAGGACAGGATTTTGAAAGGGCTGCTAGCATTCTTGCCAAACAGAATTTTAACAGTCTTTATAAAGAAGGTTATCGTTACACCTTAATGCGTTGGCTAAAGCAGTTACCTAAAGAGGTAGTTATAAATAATCCTAATTTTTCCCTGTGGTTAGCTGCTGCTAAAATAACAACCCACCAATTGGATGAGATTGAAGCGCATTTACAAGATGTTGAAGCCTACTTAAATAATAAGAATTTACCAGAAGAAAATTTACTTAAAGGTTTTGCAGAATCCATTCGCACCACCGTTTGTTTTATGGCAGGAGACCCAAAAGGAATTATTGAGAAACAAACTATTGCCCTTAAACTCCTGCCAGAGAATTATCCTGCCCTTGCAATTGTGCGTAACGCACCCACAGTACATGCTGGCTTAGCTTGGGCTTACCTAGGAGAACTTGAAAAGGGTAAAGCTGTTTTATGGGAAGCTAGAGCCGAGGCAAAAACAAAAGACATATTTGAAATGTACAATGTTTCTGGGCAGTTTCTAGCTCAAATTTTTAAGGCTGAAGGGATGCTTACTGAAGCTGAGCAGATAGTTAAGGAAACTCTAGGGCATTTAGAAAACTCTAAACACAACCTGAATGTAAAAGGACATATTGCTTCGATTGTGCTTCACTGTGTTATTTACGAGACAAATCGACTAGAAAAAGCTAAAGGTTTGCTTGAAGACAGCTTGAATTATGTTCTAAAGCTTAGTGTAGCTGATGATCTTGAATCACTAGTTGAGAGTGGTTTTTTATTGGCCTTAATAGCAATTCATGGTGGGGATGAGCAAAAGGCTCAGGCTTATAGTGACGATATAGCTGCTAGTGTAGAATCTTTACCTGATCGCTCTTTTGTTAAAAAACGTGGTCATGCCGTCAGAGCACTTATTGCTCTTAGGCTTGGTGATTTGGTTAGTGCTAGCTACTGGGCTAAGCAGCAAAAACTCCCAGAAGGAGATGGGCTTTCTTTTGCTTGTAGCCTCGAGCATTTCATACTTGCTCGCATACTTATTGCCATGCAAGACTTTGATAAAGCTGAAGACTTGCTAGCAGTAAAACTTAACTATGCCAAAAACCTTGGTTTAACAGGTGATGTCATAGAAGCACAAATGCTTCTTGCAAAAAGCCAATGTGAGTGTGGGCATTTAGAGCCTGCACTTACACTATTGATACCAACTTTAGAGCTTGCTGGGCCCCTAGGTTATGTAAGGATTTTTTTAGATGAGGGCGAGATTATGCAGGGGTTGCTTGAGCAGGCCCAAAAACGAAATCCCTCGAGCTACATCAAAAAACTACTAAAAGCCTTTGCTGAAAAGCAAGACATAACAGTAGCTGAAAAATCTATTGCCTTAGACAAAACGTTAGAAGGCTTAAGCAAACGTGAACTAGAGGTTTTAAGGCTTATGTCAGAAGGGCTCAGCAATAAACAAATTGCCAAAAAGCTAACTATTTCTCCAGCCACAGTAAAGCGCCACAGTGTTAATATTTATAGCAAATTAATGGTGAGTAGTCGGACGCAAGCTGCTGCTAAAGCGAGGGAAATGGGGTTTTTGTAAAACTCCATCTTTAACTCATCTTCATTGTTGACTAAGCAGTTTAATCCTCTAAGAGCTATTGTAGTATCAGAATTACAAGCACCAACGCTATCAAAAAGTTTGCGAAAAACCCAGTAATTTTTTAGGATCAGGTGATCAAAGTAATTTGAGCAAAACAGTAATCACCAACCCAGTTATTGAAAGGGGGATTAAACCCTTCCAACAGAGCTCCATCAATTGATCATCACGATATCTGGGCAAAGTAGCACGTATCCACATAATAAGCCATGCTATCACTGCTGTTTTAGCTAAAAACCACAGTAAGCCATAGCTAGCTGCTAAAAAGTGCCCTAGTTGATTCAAGGTAGTATTTGCTGCACCTAAATTTCGCAGCACTTCAGCAAAATCCCAAATACCAGCAAAAGGTTGCTGGTATCCTCCAAAAAATAAAGTGACTCCTAGAGCAGGCAGCAAGAAAAGCTCAGCAAATTCTGCTACAAAGAAAAAGCCAAAGCGCATTCCTGAGTACTCTGTATGAAATCCTGCTACTAATTCTGACTCGGCTTCTGGTAAGTCAAAAGGGGTCATTTTTATTTCAGCGAGGCTAGCAACAAGGTAAACAAAAGCAGAGATAAGCAAAGGGAAGCAATGCCAATAAGAATGTTGTGCTTCTACAATACTTGCTAGATTAAGGCTGCCTACCCACACTGCTACACTAAGTAATGAAATAGCTAAAGGTATCTCGTAGCTGATCAATTGAGCGGCTGCACGTAAGCCTCCTAGCAGAGCGTATTTGTTGTCTGTGCTCCAACCTGCTATTAGTACACCATAAGCTCCAATGGTGCCAGCAGCGATAATAAAAAGCAGACCAACATTTAAGTTAGCAAGCACCCATTGAGGGGCAAAAGGCAACACTGCCATAAGTAAGAAAGCAGAGATAAAAACCATCATAGGGGCCATGGTGAATACCCATGGGTCAGCTCGAGCTGGCCGAAAGTCTTCTTTAGAAACCAACTTAAAAGCATCTGCTATAGTCTGGAAAGCTCCACCGGGGCCATTATGTATGGGTCCATAACGATTTTGAACTAGAGCCAAATACTTTCTTAAAAGCAAAATTAGAATTAGAGCGGCAATGGCAATAACTAAAAAGCTAAGTACTGTTGCCAGTATGCCATAAATTACTAAGCCAGAAGGTGTAAATTCACCTCCCTTGGCAAGAGGAGAACTAGGCAATTTAAACAACCAAGGTAAAAACCCAAAAATGGTAAGTAGTATGGCTAGCATAGCCACAAAAAGTAAGCTATAGCCTAGAAGTTCGTAAAGGAGATTGGGTTTAGTTGGATTGTAGCCTGTTAGTTTAGGTTTAAAACGTCTATCTGATGGGATAGGAATAGACTTTATTTGAGGAATTTCTTCAGAAGTAAATGACATAGGTTATTTGTAATTCTTTTACTTTTGGATAAAAGGGAGAAAATCTTTCTAGGTAACTATACCACATGGCCATCATACAGGACCAAGTGAAAAATCTATCTTAGGAGGTGCTTAGTAATTCAGCTAATTCTTTAAATTCTTCTAAGCTTAAGGTCTCAGCTCTAGCCATTTCATTCACCCCTATTTGCTCCAAAACCTTTAAGATAGAATCAGGTTCATAATCTGCCATAAGTAAATTCCTCTTTAGAGTTTTACGGCGATGTTTAAATGCTTGGTAAATAGTATTAAAAAGAACTTCTTCTGTCTTGGCTTCGGAGATGGTGTCTAGAAGTACAATGCTACTATTTACTTTGGGCTGAGGCAAAAAACTTGTAGGTTTCACATGGCGTATAATGCTAGCTTTGGCAAAATGTTGAACTACTAGACTAAATGAGCCAAAGGCTTTCTCATTAGGTTTAGCACAAAGTTTTTGAGCTACTTCTTTTTGCACCAAACAAACTAGCCTTTTAAAACGCCCAGACTCTAAGATTTTTAAGATCATGGCTGTGGCTATGTTGTAAGGCAAATTGGCTATGAATAGGCTGCCTAGGGGGAAATTTTGCAAATTGAGTTTGAGTCCATCAGCACAAATAAGCTCTACATTGTTAAACTTCCCCAGAGCTTTTCTTAAAGTGGGCATTAATTGCTGGTCAATTTCTGCACTTACTACTTTATAGGCTTTTTCTGCTAGGGCTTGGGTAAGCACTCCTAAACCAGCACCAATTTCAAGTACGGTATCACTAGACTGAATGTCAGCAGCAGCCATTATACTTTTAAGGACTTGGCTATCAACTAAAAAATTCTGCCCTAGGGACTTTTTAGCCTTATAAATATTCATAGGAAGCCCTTCAAGGAATATTTGATGCTTTGGAAATCTCAAAGTTTGGTAGTTCAATATTTTAGGTTGTGCTAATATTAAGCCTCAACAGGTCATAACCTTAATTTAATCTTGAAAATCCATAGCCTCGTTTAGTTAGCACTGATCACCTTGGAGTAAGTAAGTGTTTGAGAGCTCACCTCAAGCTAAGAGCTCCTATTATCATAAATATATGTTTATTGAAAGAAAAGTTCTTTTGTTATTAGCCCTAATTGTTTTAACTCAGGGACTCTCTGAAGAATATGCTACAGATGGTAAATTTGTGGTGATTACTAATTCAAAAGCAGATGCTATTTATTTACCTGAAGTATTTGTGATATTGCAAGAGGCTGATAGAGAGCTTAAACAGCTATGGAAACTAAGCTTACCTGAAAAAGTAACTATTGTTATCCACCCTACACTAAGCTCATTTATAAAAGTAAACCAAGTACCTTGGTATATAGCAGGCACCGCTAATGTAGAGACTGGTCAAATTAATGTACAACGGTTAAAGGTACTGGTAGAGCGTGATACTTTAAAGCGTACGTTAAGACATGAGCTTTTTCATCTCGCTCAGAGTGAGGATTGGTCACGCTGGCTTGCTGAAGGGCTGGCCATGCATTTTGCTGGAGATAGATTGTTAGCCTCACCAATAGAAGGAATTAGTGAAGATATGTTGAATAAACTTCTGGCTGAGCCAACATCACAAAAGGCGCTTTATAGTGCAATGGCAACAGCCTTTGTTTGGAGCAAACAGCATTTGCCAGAGTTTAGTGTTAAAAAATAAAAAACATGAGCCTTGGCTGCCGAACCAAGGGCTCACAATATTAATGCCATGAAGGCAAACACATGAGGGTGTATAGCAGTGGCTCGTGCTTGGATGAAAAGGAGGAAAAACGTCCAAGCTTGGTTCCGGCAGGATAAGGTAAAGGGTAAGAGCCTTAACTGCTACAGGTAGATTATAAACCTTTGACTTACCAAACTCTTAAAATCACCTCATTTGACTAGAGTTTGATAAAATCGTGACCTAGATTCAGAAAGCCTAAAGGTTACCAGGTTTTTGGCGAAATCTATTTGTGCCATTACAAAAGCGTCTTCTTGCTTTTTCAGCACAAACTCAAGTCCCCAAACAAGAATGATCCTATTGGCTTAAATAACTTCCCTAAATCCTACAAGATCAACTCGCCTTTTGAGTTCTTCTTTTAGCCTTCCTGCCCATTTGGCCTCGAGCCCCTCACCACTCTCTAAGATCTTCTTGGCAAGTTCTCTAGCTTTTTCAATAACATCACTGTCTTTAGCCAAATCCCCTAGAACCAAATCTGGCAAACCTGATTGTCGTGTACCTCTCATCTCACCCGGACCACGCAGTTCTAAGTCTTTTTCAGCAATAACAAAACCATCCGAGTACTTTTCTATCACTTCAAGTCGATGCTGAGTTTTTTTACTTCTGTCGCCTGCTATAAGAATACAGTAGCTTTCATATTCGCCGCGCCCTACTCGCCCACGAAGTTGATGGAGTTGTGAAAGCCCAAAACGCTCAGCATTTTCTATAATCATCAGGCTAGCATTAGATACATCTACGCCAACTTCAATTACTGTAGTAGACACCAAAAGATCAAACTCTTGCTGGCGAAAACGCTCCATCACCATCTCTTTTTCCACCCCAGACATTTTACCGTGCAAGATATCAATACGGCAGTTTTTTGGCATAATGCTACACAAATCTTCGTACATCTGCTCTGCTGAAACAATTTCTGCCATGACTTCAGCTTCACTTTCTTCAATTAGCGGTGTAACTACATAAACTTGCCTGCCTTTTTGAATTTCACCCCAAGCAAAACGGTAAACATCACGGCGTTTTTTATCGTTAACTAACCTGGTACTAACAGGCTTGCGTCCCGGAGGCAGCTCATCAATGGTTGAAAGTTCTAAGTCACCATACATTGTTAGAGCCAAGGAGCGAGGAATAGGGGTAGCACTCATTACTAATACATCAGGTAAACCAGCTAGCAGTTTACGCCTTTGCTCAACACCAAACCTATGTTCTTCATCTATTACAGCTAAGCCAAGATCATGAAAGTCAACACTCTCTTGAATGAGTGCTTGTGTGCCTACTACCACATCTATATCACCTGTTTTGAGTTTCCCCCTGACACTATCAGCTTGCTTTTTAGTCATGCTGCCCACTAATAGCTCACACTTAACCCCTAAGGGAAACAAATAGCTTTGTAAATTGGCAAAATGCTGTCTTGCTAAAATTTCTGTAGGAGCCATCAACGCTGCTTGGGTTTTATTGTCTATTGCTACATAAATAGCTGCTGCTGCTACTGCTGTTTTACCAGAGCCTACATCACCTTGCAATAAACGTGCCATTTGCTTAGGGTTTTGCATATCTTGCAAGATTTCATCCAAAACCCTTTTCTGGGCACCTGTTAACTTAAAGGGCAAGCTTTGCTCAAAACTTTTAAGTACCTTCTTTTTTACCTTGAAAGTTTTGCCTAGTAGAGAAGTATCTCTATTTAGTAAGATGCGTAATTCTAAAAACAAGAACTCATCAAACTTAAGCCTTCTTAAAGCTTTTTGAACAGTTAGGTCATTTTCAGGGAAGTGAATATGTCTTACAGCAGTGTTTAGAGTGGTCAGCTGGTACTCTAAAAGAATTTTTTTAGGCAGATAATCAGGTAAAGTAGCGGTGTTCTCTAAAAGGCGATATACAGAACGGCGTATATATGCTTGTGAGAGCCCTTGTGTACTAGAGTATATACCTACAATTCGCCCGTGCGACAAACTTTCTTTATCATCATCAATTTCAAATTCACTTACATGTAATTCTTTGCGGCTCCCTTGGCGCTTAACTTTACCCGTAGCAATAATATAAATACCAGGGTAAAGTTGCTTTTCTAGCCAAGGCTGATTGAACCATACAGCTGTTAATTTGCTTTGATACCTATCTTCTAAAGAAACTCGCAGAATAGTTAGACCCTTTTTGCTTTTTATAGCTTTTCGACTAACAACAAGCCCTGAAACTGTTGCCACCTCTTGGTTAGTTAAAGCAGCAAAATAAGGTAGAGTACGACGATCTTCGTAGCGTTTAGGGAAAGTGAATAATAAATCCCTATAACTTACAATGCCAATAGCTGAAAGCTTATTTGCAGCCTGTGCACCTAAATCAATAAGTTTCTCTTTAAGGTGAGCAGCTAGATGTTCTTGGTTAAGTGGACCCTTTTTAGGTTGAACAGTTGATTTCTTATTGTCATTGTTTTTGAGAGTATCTTTCAAAAGAGCAATAGCTTGGCTAATACACTCCTGGCGCTCCTCAGGACTCATATCACTATAACCACTTATAAGCTGGTTAACATCAGCAACGGGTTTACCTATATTTGTGAGTAAGTTTTCTAAACCTCCCACAACAGCATTATCCTGATAGTTATTTTTTTGCTCGAGCTCTAAAGGACGCCTTAATCTTTGTCTAAGCTCATTAACAGTAGCCACAACACCATTAGTCTAACCTTTTCTATGCTACAGGGTGTAGTCATCATATCTTTCTGGGTATTCACCCCTTAACTGCGGATAAATAAATTATTAAGAACCTTCTGGGTACTGGGAACAAGTCTTTTCATAAGGTCTATCACCTAGAGGGTGTTTGAAAATTATATAGACCTCCAAGTAGGAGTGTTAGTATTAGCCAAACGCTTAAGCATGATGTCACAACTAGCCATGTAAATAAAAGCTTCACTAGATGAGGTTAAATGTTCATAGTCCTTGCTAAGCCGGCGATAATTACCTAACCATGCAAAGGTTCTCTCTACTACCCAACGTCTATGTTGCAAAACAAAGCCTTTACAACTTGTTAGAGGAAAAACAATCTCTAATACAACACCAAAGCATAGCAGCATGCGTTTCCTAAACGCCAGACCTCGATAACCTTGATCAAGCCAAATATGGTGCAACCTTGGTAGCAAATGCCTGATGTTGCCTAGTAGAAGTGATAAACCCTTTCGTTCAGGCACATTAGCCCCTGTAACTAGAGCAATTAGTAGAAGCCCTAAAGTATCAACTAGTATGTGTCTTTTTGAGCCATTAACCTTCTTACCACCATCATATCCATTACCATACAAGCTACCTGCCTTAACTGACTGGCTATCAGCACAGCCAGCACTTGGTTCTTCATTACGACCCAACTCCTTTCTGAGCTGCCTTCTCAAGTATTTATTCAGCTTAGTCCATATTCCTAGTTTACGCCATTTGGCAAAGTGATAGTACACTGTTTGCCATTTAGGAAAGTCACCTGGCAAGTCTCGCCATGTACAGCCATTTCTAAGCACATAACGCATGGCATCAATCAACAAACGCAAGTCCAACGCTAGAGGCCTTCCTCTATGATTTGTAGGCAGCAATCGTTCTAAATAAGGTTCTAGAATATCCCATTCTTGGTCTTTCAAGTCTGTTGTATAATTCTTTTTCTGTTTCATAAACCCTACTTAATACCAATTGTAATAAAACACCTCTTTTATAATAAAGATTTAAGGTGCTGAAACTGAAAAGCGTTTGTTCAGTAAAATCTGAACTTGTAAATAGCTTGTGCAAATTTATAGATTAAGCTTTCTCTAACAAGCATTTTGGATTCTGATGATTTGAAAGCGGTTTTGTTTGATATCTGTGTACATTTGCTTGAAAAAAATCAGTCTAATTACCTGCACACATTGTTTCATAAATATCAACACTTTTAGAATAAAAGAGGTAACAAATTACGATTGGTATAACTATAAGTAGGGTCTATTTTTCAAACAACCTCTAGATGTTGCTGCCACTCTTGTTGAGTAAGATTACGTCCTGCTATGTTACAGGCTTGTTCCTTCCATAGCTTCCTAGGGTCTTTGCTAATATCCCAAAAGGTGGCTGTACCATCTAAACCAGTAAATACTAATTGTTTGCCATAAGCAATTAATTCTAAATTGGCTGTGCCACTTGGGTTTGGATAAAGCATATAATCTGCTAACTTTTGACCACTTGATGCTTCCCAAAAAATTACTTTACCCTCTTCATCAAGAGTAATTAACACATCAAAATCAGCAAGGTACTCAAACTTGCTGATTCCTTCCTCAAAAGTAATAACTTTCCCTGCAAAAGTTTGCCAAAAAGATATGTTACCCTCAGGACTTAATATTGTGAATATGTTTAAGTCAGGGAAATGCTTAAAATCACTTGTTCCTTTGTTTACTCTTATTGGTTTTATATTTTTGCCAGTTCCTATTTTCCAAAAGGCCGTACTATCACTAGCAGAGGCATAATCAGCATTGGTATTAGTAGTTGTTATTAGGATATCGAATTCAGGGAAGTACTTGATTTCCTCTATATTGTTCTCGTGGACATTTTGTGCTTCAGTTAGTAATTCGCCAGTAGTTGTTTGCCAAAAGGCTACACTACCATTGTAGCTAGTTGTAACCAGTAGATCTGGTTCAGAGTTGCGCTCAATTTGTTGGAATTGTTCAATCTTATGTACTGCTTGTGGTCCGCTAATAAGCCTACCCGTACTGCTTTGCCAAAAAGCTACTTTGCCCTCAGAATCAGATGTAACGAGGATATCAAATTCAGCTAGGTATTCAGCCACACTAAAATCAGTCTGATGAATTTTCTGTGATTCACTAATAATTTCTCTACTGCTTCCCCTTAAAAAAGTTATAGCGTAACTATCATTCTCACCACCAATTGTAACCAACATATCTATTTCAGGAAGGTATCGGTATTCACGAACACCATTAGTATAAGCCTGTGTTATTTCAGGAATTATCTCTCCAGTAGATATTTGCCAGAAAATATAGCTTAGATTATTCTCTTTGTAGCCAGATGTAACTAGTATGTCTGTTTTTGGTAGGTGCTCGAGTCCATAAAAATTATCGTCATATACTTTTTGTGATTCAGTAATAATTTCACCAGTACTGCCTTTGAAAAAGGTTATGTTCCCTTTGTAACCTGAAATAAAAAGCATATCTAGTTCTGGGAAATACTCAGCCTCATCAATACCCAGTTCATAAATTTTCTTGTGTTTAGAAAGCAATTTACTAGTTTTGGTTTGCCAAAAAGCGATATTGCCAGCATTATCAGATGTAACCAAGACATCTTCTGATAAGTATCGGAACCGAATATTATTATAATGGCCAACTGGCTCATGAATTTCTTTGTGTATGGAAATCAACTCACCAGTTTTACCTTGCCAAAAAGCAACATTGCCAGCATAACCAAAAGTAACTAATCTATCACTACCTGACAAATACTCAAACTGATGAATTCCATCCTTATGAATGTCTTCATATAAAGAAATCAATTCACCAGTTTTACCTTGCCAAAAAGCAATTTTGCCAGCGTCACCGTAAGTAAATAGTATATCGATTTCATGTAAATTATCAGATTCGTGAGCGCGAACCTTACCCTCATGCATTTTGTCATGGGCAGAAAGTAGTTTACCAGTTTCACTTTGCCAAAAAGCAATGTTACCAGCATAATCATAAGTAACTAATACATCTATTTCTGCAAAATACCGAGGTCTATAATCATGAGTCTTACCTCCATGCATCTTGTCATGTGTAGAAAGCATTTTGCGAGTTTTACCTTGCCAAAAAGTGATCTTACCACTACCAATGCCATCACCATAATAGTCATAATCATAAGCAGCTACTAAATCGACTTCTGGAAAATACTTAAACAAATAGCTATAGACTTCCCCCTCATGAATTTTATTATGAACAGAAATCAGCTCACCAGTTCTGCCTTGCCAAAAAATAATTTTGCCAGCATCATCAGCAGTAATCAATAAGTCTATCTCAGAGAAATACTCAGACGTATTAATTGTGCCTTCATGGGCTGTATGTATCTCAGCAATAAGTTCACCAGTACTACCTCGCCAAAGACTACGCCTACGACCGACTTCGTAAGTGATCAGTACATCTATATCAGAATGGTAGCGATACTTAGCATATTTTTCAGGTGCATCTTCATCTATGTTTGGGTGCTTTATAGCTTTGCTAGTAGCTTTTTGCCATAAAACAACACTACCATCACCTTTAAGGAAAGCTAATAGATCCAACTCATAAAGATATTTAAATTCATCATCTTCAGACCATTCAAGTAAGGGTTCTACTGAACCTCTTTGCCAGAAAGTAATATAGTCGCTTTTGTCTAGTACAATTAGAGATGTTTGGTCAGCAAAATAATGATGTTTTCTAATTTCGGCATCCTCGAGGTTTATCAGCTCTATTGTTTCCAGTGCACCAACATGCCAAAAAGCCACATCGCTACTTAGATTTGTTTCTACTGTTGCTAGCACATGTAAATCAGGAAAATATTGGATCTCAACTTCACTTCTATGTAATTCTTGTGATTCAGCCAAAAGCTTTCCTGCATTTGCTTTCCAAAAAGTCACACTGCCCTTAGAATCCGTCGCCACTAGTATGTCAACCTGAGGAAGATACTCAAAATTGTCAATATCACTCAAATGGGTTCGTTGAGATACTGCAATGATTTTACCAGTGCTGGCTTGCCAGAAAGTAATTTGGTTATTGTTAAGCGTCACTAGTATATCTGTTTCACAAAGGTAAAAAAGATTGTCTACTAACCCTTCATAAGCTTCTGATAATTTAGCAATACTTTTACCAGTGCTGCCTTGCCAAAGAGCTACATCACTACCACTGATGGTGACGAATAAATCACCCTTGGAAAAGTACTTAAATTGATCAATCTTACCCTTGTGAGCTTTTTGTGGTTCAGTAATTGCTTTATCTAAATTAGATTGCAAAAAAACTATATCACCATTTTTTGTGCCAGTGACTACAACATCTATCTCAGCAAGATTTGCAAAGAAAGTCCAATCCCCTTGTTTTTGTGGATCAGTAATAGCTCTCCTTGTTTTACCTTGCCAAAAAGCTAAGCTACCATCTTTAGCGAATGTAACCAAAACATCTGCATCAGGAAAATATTTAAAGCTATTAACTTTATGAACTTTTGATAGTTTGTTAATAGGCTTTCCTTTACTACCACGCCAGAAAGTTACTGTAGTAGTATTTAGCAGGTAAGGGCTGTTTATTTTTTTCAAGGCTTGCGTTACTCTCCCCTTTTCGCTAAACTTTCCTGAAGCAACCTTAATTACTGCTAACAAATCTATTTCTGGAAGGTATTCAAAACCAATAACTTCATGTTTATAGTTTACTTGTGAGTTAGCAATAAGCCCTCCAGTACTCACCTGCCAAAATGCTATGCTGCCATCATTACCGCCTGTAACTAGCATATCTATTTCAGCAAAATGCTCAAATACACTGATTCCCTGTTTGTGTATCTTCTGTGGTTCAGCGATTATTTCACCAATGCTGCCACGCCAAAGGATTACACTGCCATCAGAATCACTAGTAATAAGCACGTCTATTTCTGGAAGGTACTCGAGCCCAACGACCTTACCAATATGATTTTCCTGTGATTGGTTAATGAGTTCCCCAGTACTCCCACGCAGAAAAGCTATGCTTCCATCAACACTACTAGTAATAAGCAAATCTTCCTCTAGTAAGTACTTAAAGAAATGAATTTCTTTTTGGTGAACATTTTGTAATTCTTCAAGTAGTTTTCCTGTACTTCCTCGCCAAAAAACTTTAGAGCCATCTGTATCTTTAGTCACCAACAAATCTATTTCAGGAATATACTCAAAATCACGTTTTGCTAAACTAATTAATTGGAATAAATCATTGAATGCTTTCAATCTGCTTCCTTGCCAAAAACTCCCACCACCTTTAAAGAACCTATTTACTAGATAAGAAAAAGGGTCTATGGTGGTTTCTTTTCCCTTACCAATTCTTTGAGAAACTGCAATTGTTTCTCCTGTGCTAGCAAGCCAAAACCCTATATTACCCCCACTCCACAAAACCAATACATCTATTTCAGGAATATATTTGTAATCTAAGGAAAATCTCCTAAGTAAAAATTCAACATCATCATTACCAAGAGGACTAGCATTATTAATTTCTTGTGACTTAGAATTTCTTGTGGCTCAGAAATGATTTCCCCTGTGCTACCACGTAAAAGTATAATTTCACTTTCTTTATCTTTACGATTAGCTAACAAAACATCTATTTCAGCAAAGTACTCTAAAAAATAATATTCTTGGTATAGTTCTTGTAATTCCGTTAGAGGTTCTCCAGTACTACCTTTCCAAAAAATCATGGAGCCATCGTTATCAAAGGTAATGAGCACATCAATTTCTGCAAGGTATTTACACCTTTGAATCATAGTGATGGGGATTTTTTGTGGTTCAGTTAGGAGTTCCCAAGTGCTACCTCTCCAAAAGGCTATGGTCCCCTCTCTTGCAGAAGAACTTCCAAATGTAACTAATACATCGGATTTGTCAAGATATTTAAACCCAACAACACTACCATTATGAGCTTCTTGCACCTCAGAAATGATTTTCCCTGTTTTTGCCTGCCAAAGGAGTATATTACTCATCAAGTTAGTTGTAACTAGTACATCTATCTTATCAATATAACCAAATCCATGTACTTCTATACCCCAAGTATTGGTTTTAGAAGATCCTTGTGGCTCAGCAATAATCTTGCCAGTGCTACCTTGCCAAAAAGACACCGCATTATTTTTATCAGCTACAATCAATACATCTGTTTCTGGATGATACTCAAATTCAATAGGACCTTCCTCAAACGCTTCTTGTGATTTGATAATAGTTTTACCAGTGCTTGCTTGCCAAGAAATTACAATGCCATTTCCCCCAACAGTAAACAACATATCAAACTCAGGAAGATATTTAAATTGTGTTACACCACTTTCATAAGCTTTATGAATTGTATTAATAGGCTTACCTGTAGTTGCCCACCAAAATGTTATTGTCTCATTCTCACCACCTGTAATTAATATGTCTGTTTCAGGGAAATACTTAAATACATCAGAATCTAAGCTAAGTTTTTCTAATAGGGCATTATTTGGGTTAGAAAGATCATTAATAGTCAAATTAGAGAAATCTAATTGGGAAAAATCAAGAGAGGAAGCTAAAGACAAAGCTTCAACTTTAGGAGTACTATAAGGCCCAGCAATCTTACTACCAGTGCTACCTTGCCAGAAAGCTATAGTTTTATCCTTGCCACCAGTAACTAGCACATCTATTTCAGGAAGGTATTGAAAGATATCAAATCCACCTTCATGAGTTTTGTTGGTTACTGTAATAATTTTGCCTGTAACAACATCCCAAAAAGAAAGGCTGCCATCAGGAGAAGCACTTACTAAAATATTTTTCTCTGGAATAGAAATAAAAGAATTGTCTTTTCTAAAAGTAGTTACTCCAGTATTTTTACTGTATAGAGTTGGCACAAGGGCCGTGCGGTAGCTTTCGGGAGAATCTTGTTGTAATTTTGTAGATTCTAAAGCTAAAAGTAAAGCTAGATCAAGGTAGCCATTTTCTTTGCTGGGGTCATTGGCGATTAGGTTGGCTTGTATGGTTAGGGCTCGAGCTAACAACAAATCACCCTTTTCTCCCATAACACCTTGTCCATTTGCTATAAAAGCAAATGAAGCCAAAATAAGCAAAGCTATTTTTAAGTTAAAATAATGCATTCTTACCTTTCTTGATTCGAGTTTAGTAGGGTTTTATAAGCTTTTAGTGCCCTTCTGCCCCTTAAAGCCTTTTACAACTTCCCTTTATAAGATGAAGACTAACTAAAAGCCTTACGCCAACGCTGCGAAGGTATATTTCTAGCTTGTAGCCAAGGTTTAGATAATACTATAGGTCTTCATTCATTTGTATCCCCTAGCTTTGGATTTCTAATAACTTTTGGCCCTCTTTCCCCACTTCCATCTACAATAATTTGTAAAACTTGGCTAATCAAAGGTAAGTGCATAAACCACCCCAAGATAGCAAAGAGCAGATTTATGTGTTCGAAAGCTCTCGCAATAGCTAGAACTCCATCCTCCTCAATACGTCCATCACCGTGTTCATAAGCTACACGTTCCAAATCACGACTTGGATGATTCTCCGCAGCAAAAAACGTTATTCCCTTAGGAGAAAGCTCCTCGAGCCAACTTAAGGTCTCTTGGCAAATATCACAACGCCTAGCAAAATACATTTTCGCCTCTGTCTGAATGTAAGGATGCCATCTGGGAAACCAATTTCTAACATGCTTCTTGTAGGTAGGCCAGCCTTTAAAATGGTTTTCAAGCTCAGCTTTATTATGCCACCTAGCAAAACCTTCAGAATAAATAGCCATAGCAACTATAGCTGAAAGCATTAACCAACTTTGAAACGCTATAGCCAAAGATATAAACATAAGCACTGTTGAAATCTGTAAGGGATTTGCTACATAAGCGTAAGGCCCTGTGGTTACTAGATGCTTTGGTGGATCAAAAGGCAAAGGTGTACCTTCGCCAATTTTGGCAAACTCAAATAAAGCTGTGTAGCCTATTAAAATAGCAAAAGCCATCAGGTTTACAAAAAGAGTAAATTGCCAACCTTCAAGCCTTAAAAGAGTAAAGATATCTTTACCCTCAAATAGTAGGATTGCTGCTGGAATAAGAAAAATATTCCAGCCGCCCCAGATAATTGATTGCATAAAAGCACGCAAGCCAACTTGTTTTTGGCCAGCTGTTAAATTATAAATGAGCAAGCTAGGCAACAAACACACTGCAATAAGCAAAAATTCGCCAAAGAGCCAATTATCACCTAAGCTAAATAAACTTGAAAATTCAGGCATAACCCAAACATCAAATAAAACAACAAGGCCTACAGGAAAAAGAAAGTGCGCTTTTTGGAAAGTATAAGGCAACAAACCTCCCCAAAGAAAGGCCCAGCCTAAAATAAGATCTATAGGTATGCTATAAAATGTATCTTCTGTTGCAGCATAGCTCCATAAGCCCAACTCTACAGCTACTATGTTTAGTAAAAACAGGTAGGGGATATTCCATAATATTCCTAGTAAAACTCCTGTAGCTTGGCGAAGAGTAGGAGTTTTAAAAAAGAATGCTATCCCTATCCCGATAGCAGGTAATAATAGTGTGAGTGCTCTTATTAACTGTGGGTCAAGGGATTGGATTAGCGACATTATCAATTAAGGTTTTAGCAGTTAAGGTAGCAGCATAATGTTGCAAAGGTCCAAAATACCAAATAGGGTCAAGCTTGCGCTCATAGCTTAGTTTCCAAGTTACTTTGGTGGAGTTCTTGGTTAGGGGCTCGAGCAAAACCTCAGAGGTTTGCCAAGCTAAATAATTACCCAAATAACTATCGTCTTTAACTAAATCAAAGCGTACATAGTTGTCTTTTACTTCTGCAACTTCAAAAACAGTGTCGCCTTTGTGGGCATTAAAGAAAATCCATTTGTTATAAATAAAATGTAGTTTCCTGATATCTCCTACAGCTAAGCCATTACCTTCACTAGTTGATGGCAATGGGAAAATTCGTATAAATGGCGAGCGTGGCTTTTCAAATGAAGGTGTTGCAGCTAATTGATGCTTAATAGAATCAACGTCAGCATTTATAATCTTTGAATACTCAACTTGATTTTGGCGATTAAAGCTCAATATCTCATGGGTACCCTCAAAGGACAGTAACACCAAAACTGTGGTGAGCAAAGCTGTTTCTAGCTTATTAGCTGATTTTTGCCTATAATAACGACCAACTGTATACGCTGTTGCTGCCGCAACACCATAAAGTATTGGTGCAGCAAATAACATACATATAAATCCTTCTTGCAAAACGGGTGCTGAAAGCAAAATTGCTATAGTTAAAGCCTTCATGGTTATACCCATAGCAGACTTGGCTTTAGGGGTTAGGGACATGCCCAATGCCATCAATAGTGGTAAACCAACATATAAAGCAGCAGAACCTTGTAAACTGATCCCCCTTAATAAATGAAAGATAAGTCCAACCGAACCAATTACTAGAATAAGGAAAAATAATTGCCACTGGCTAGCTGTTATTTTATGTTTATTAGTTTCTCCTTGGCTCATAACTAATCTTAGTTATACCTCAAATATACTAAAAACGGGTAAGAAATGAACGTTTTGTTCCAAGGAATTTACACCCTGCTCCTCATCTCTCTATCTCCCTTTCACATGCCAGAGCAATTCCAATGGAAAACATTTTTATACTGTTTGCGTATATAATATCTAAATCTTATTAAGGAGATGGAAATTGGTGTTAGGGACACAAGATAGACCACTAAGGGTGGTAATTGTTGGAGCTGGAGCTTCTGGCTTATATGCCACAGAATCTTTGCTTAAACAAAAAGAAATTTATGTTTCTATAGATATATTAAATGCTGTACCAGCACCCTATGGATTGGTGCGTTACGGGGTTGCACCAGATCACCAAAAGATTAAGTCAGTGACACGGCTTTATGATAAAACCTTAAGTGACCCTCATGTTAATTACTTTGGTAATGTAACCCTGGGAAAAGACGTTTTCTATGACGACTTAAAAAACCATTATGATGCGATTATTTATGCTGTAGGGGCTAGCACTGATCGCCCTCTTGATATATCTGGTGAGAATTTAGCAGGAAGCCTGTCTGCTACAGAATTTGTGGCTTGGTATAATACTCACCCTCATTTTACAAGCTTGCAACCTAATCTAGATATTGAAAGTGTGGCGGTCATTGGTATGGGCAATGTGGCTGTTGACGTGTGCCGCATTCTAGCTAAAGACCCAGATGAGCTAGCTAATACTGATATAGCTGTTGAAGCACTTAATCTGCTTAGACAAAGTCGAGTTAGAGACATATATATGATAGCCCGTCGTGGTCCTGCACAGGCTAAATTCACTCCTAAAGAGTTACAGGAACTAATCAAATTGTCTAATGTTGATCTTATCGTTGACGCTGAAGACTTAGTACTAGACCCCGCTAGTCAAGCAAGTTTGGAAAAAGATACTCAAGCTAAAAGAAACATTGAACTGTTGCAACAAGCAGCAGCTCAAAACCCAAAGGGTAACCTACGTCGTTTGCACCTAAAGTTTTTGCTTTCTCCTAAAAAAATTAGAGGAGAAGAGAGAGTTGAAGAACTCATACTTGAAAAAAACTACCTAGCAGAAGATCAAGGTTATATCAGTGCTGTAGGCACAAGCAAACTTGAAGCTTTGAAAGTAGGCATGGTGCTGCGCTCAGTAGGTTATAGGGGAGTAGCTTTAGCTAAGGTTCCTTTTGATGAGCAAAAAGGATTGATTCCTAATCAAGCAGGTCGTTTGGTTTCATCTACTGGTGAGACCATTCTAGGTGAATACTGTACAGGCTGGATTAAACGTGGGCCTACTGGTCTCATTGGCACCAATAAGCCTGATGCAGCAGAAACAGTTGCTAACCTTTTAAAGGATGTACCTAAGCTGAGGCCTGCAATGCAGCCTGACAGCCAAGCTATCAAACAGTTGTTGGAAACTAGAAATGTACGTTACTTTACTTTTGCAAATTGGCAATATCTAGATAGGCTCGAGCTTGCTGAGGGTAAAGCTCGAGGTCGCTTAAGAATTAAACTAAGTGACATAGAAAGAATGTGGTCACTATGCCAACATCCTAAATAATAAAAAACACTTTGAAGCATTTCACACATGTATTTAGCTTATAATAGCTAGCATGATTAAGCTCAAGGATATTGCCTTAGAGCTACTAGAATATAAAGTTAAGGATTTACTGGCTAAACGCCCTTTTAGTGGGGGGATGGCAAGTGTTTTAGAGCTGACAAGCCTCTTAAGACAAAGGACTCTTTCTTCCGATCAACAGCTGCGTTTTGATAAGGTGAGTCGGGCATTAGAACGTCATGCTACCGGTCAAGAATCTGCAGGTACTATTAGTTACCACCATATTAAAAAAGATGATAATAGCGACCCCACAAAGGCAGCTGACTCTACTTTCAACACCTTGGGGGCAGAAATCTTAGGTTCTGGTGCTGAAGAAGAAAGTCAAAAGGATAAAGAATCTCAGGGGAGCTTAACAGATCCCTTTTCTAGTTCAGTAGGTAAGGAAGATAAAAACGACTCTTTCCTAAGTCTATCCAACATAACTACCTCTCAAATACCTATGAGGTTTAGTAAAGGAGAAAAAACTGAAGTTCCTTTGCCACCTTTAAGTAAAGCTGAAAAAGAGGAGCAAATTTCCTTAAGGCGTTTGGCTCAAAAGGTTTGGTGGAAAGGCCTAAAAAATGATTTCCGCCATTTAGCCAATGCTTATAGAGGTGAATCGAGCAGGCGCACAGTGCGTTTGCTTTACGGACTTTTGCGCAATTTAGAGATTTACTCTAAGAACCAGCGCTTTGCTAATGATGTAACTGGAAAGTTTTTTAAAGTTGCTGAGGCCATACCTGACTACGACCATCCTTTTTTGCCCTTAAACAATGTTGAAGGTATTAGTGAGCTGCTATTAAATGTAGTTGAAGTTATGCTTACCTTTAAAGCTAAGAACAGCCCCTACAAAGATTTAAGTCTTTCCCAAAAAGAGATCTTGCCCTATCTGAAACATATAGCTCTAAACCTTGCCAGAGATCCATATGCTGGGAAGATGGGCATGATGGATAGTCGAGGTTTAAATAGTCAGCAAATCCAGTCGGCACTCAGTGAACTGGATCGTGAAAAACTTGGTGAAGCAGCTAAATATGAACAAAAACATAAGCTTGAAGAACGTCTAAAAGATGCTATTAAATTTGAAGATGCCCAGAGGGACCTGTTCAAGCAAGATATAATTGCTTATAGGATAGCTGCTGAAAATGTCTTTGGTATGTTTGCATCTTGCCTACCTAAGCAAATAGGCGGTAACGCTAGTACACCAAAGTTACAAGGTGGGGTTTTTTTGGGTAAAAATCCCACAATTAGTTTATCTAGTCCTCCTGAGAACGCTAGAACTCTTACACTGTGTTTGAAAGGTTCAACTCGTTTTAAATTAGCGGGCTTAGATTTTGCTGTTGTTTCAGCAGGTGACCAGTATAGTTTCTATGCTGATGGGCTCGAGCTACCACTCAATCCTTATATTAATTTAAAGTTACGCAATAAAAAGGTAGAATCTTTTCTTGAAGAGAATTACTTACATATAAAAGTACAGGATGATTTTAGGACTCTTTCAGAACTCGTAGCAGAAGGACTAACTGTACAATTTATTTTAGAACTCAGGCGCCGTGATGCCGCAGCGCGCATTTTAGAAGGCATTACTGGTATCGCAGTAGAGGCTTCCGTACAAGCAGCTGGGCAAGCTGTGCGTGAGATATCTGACCTCTGCAGCCGTGCCTCACAACCACAAGAAACCTTATTTCAGCTTTTGCAAAACTCTGCACAAATTCACACCCCTAATGCTTCAGATAAACTTATTCAAGGATTAGGCCACTACCTGTATCATAATATAAATGCTCCTAGTACACCAATTTTTACTTTGGTAGAAAATTATCATCTTAGTAAAGATCAGGTTAATGTTTATGGTTTAGGCAAAAAACCCCTTAGTATTAATTTTGGAGGTAGCTACTTAAGTATCCGTAAGCGCAGTTTTCCCGGAGAGGTTTATCAAGCTATGCGACTTGGTAAGACTCCTAGTGTTAGCCTTACTGAAACTCTTGAGGAAAATGAAGAACTTGAGGGGTTAGTTGTTACCGCACATGAAGCTATGCCCAAGGCGTTTTATGACTACATGATTTACCATTTGAAAAAAGGAAAGGCTATTTTGGCACGCTCGAGTAAAGAGCTTGCTACAGTATATTTACCAAACTAGTGCGATGTAAGTACGTGTTTGTTATGATAAATTATGGCAAAGACCCCCACTTATTTGCTCATTGCCACACCTAGCGAAACTCTTGCTAAAAACCTAGTTCCTGTTGCTAAGGGCCTAGCATTAGGAAGTGCTATAGTTACTAGCGCTGAGAAACTGCTTTTTCATGTGCGTTCTTCTACTCCCCAAGCTATAGTTGTAGATGATGATTTAATTGTTAGTATAGCTAAGCACACTCAACATGATCTTATTGCATTACTCAGGCGTAAAGACACTCTTGCTAATACTCCAATAGTTTGTTTGGGTTTGAAGGAGTCTAAAAATCATCTTGCTAGAGTTACCTCTGGGGCTGATGTTTGCCTTGGTTTACCTATTCAATCTGAGCTTTTAAAGGTTTATTTAAAGAAAGCTTTAGAAAAGCAACATAATACTAGGGCTTTATTTAAAGAGTTAAAACATTTACGAGACTTTGAAAAGGAAGTGCAAAAAGATGAGAAAATCAAAGAAGACTTAACTCATATGCTGATTCATGATCTAAAAAGCCCCCTTTCAAGTGTCATGGGTTTATTAGATCATAGTATTGAGGTATTAGCTGCTTCAAGTGATAAGGACGAGAATAGTATTTTAGAGTTACTTACCTTGGCTAAGAGTGAATCTCAGCATCTACTAGGTCTTGCTAGTAACATTTTAGATGTGAGGCGTATGCAAGAAGGGCGTATGCCTTATCATCCTGAGTGGATCGAAGATATGGAAGCTCTTGCACATGATGCCTTGCGTGATGCCACTAGCAATCTTGAAGAACGAAATTTTGACTTTATAGTCATGCCAGAGGCCAAACGACTATATGCTGACCCTAATTTACTTAGACGTGTTTTTAGCAATTTATTTTCAAATGCTGTAAAACACACTAGACGCAATGGCTATATTGATTTTAGAGCACGGAAAGAAAAAGATCATTTCATGATAAGTGTTCGTGATGACGGTGAAGGAGTTCCTGAGTCAGATCAAAGACGTATTTTCAATGTTTTTGAGCAATCTCAGCACACTAGTCGTAGTCATTACGACACTGGCATGGGTTTAACCTTTTGTAAGATGGCTGTGGAAAAGCATGGTGGTGATATCTGGATAGAATCTAAGGTAGGTAAGGGTAGTACTTTCTTTATTCGTTTGCCTGAACGTGATGAGGAAAGCCTTGATGAAGGTGATATAACTTTAGTAAAGAATTAAGAATGCTTTCTTGGCAGCTCGAGCATTCCCTATGGCAAGCTGGGGTTAGCCCATTAGCAGGTCTTGATGAAGCAGGAAGGGGTGCTTTGGCTGGACCAGTAGTTGTTGGCGTAGTGGTTTTACCCTATAAACAACATTATCCTTTTAAAGATTCTAAGCAAGTTAATAGTAAAGCTCGCATAGCTTTAGCACAGGAGGTGAAAAGCTGTGCTTTGGCTTGGGCACTGGGGGTTGCTAGTGCTGCTGAAATAGATAAATTTAATGTTTTAAATGCCACACATATTGCAGCTAAACGTGCCTTGGATCAACTAACCAAAAGTATTGAGATAAAGGGCCTAATTACCGATTATCTTAAGCTTAAGGTAATGTACCCTCTTATTGCTGTAACTAGGGCCGACCAAAAGAGTTTCCAAGTAGCAGCTGCTAGCATACTTGCTAAAACAGAGCGGGATGCTATGATGCTAGCTTTTGATGCTAAGTACCCCTATTATAATTTTGCTAAGCATAAGGGCTACGGCACTCAAGAGCATTTTAAATCGCTTTATGATTTTGGCCCTTGTGATTTACATAGACGCAGTTTTGCACCTGTTGCAAAAGCTTTAAGCACTAAGTTACTTTAGTCTTTACAAAGATAGTCCTAATAAGTTAGAATCGGATTTATTCGTTGTGGTAGTGGCTACATCGAGAGGTTAAATATTTAGATAGGATGTTAAGATTGTTTGTTTTTATATAAGGCAAAATAATCCTGTGTGAAGTGAGAATTTTTAAATGTGTTTGTACATTTGTACCTACTCAGAAAATAGTTGAGTTGTTAGTGAGGTAAAGCATTAAAATATTACCAGAAAAGCTTACTATTCTTTGCATAGATGATGACGAGCGTCTGTTAAATTTATTTAAAGTACAGTTAGCAAAATTTAAAGTCAATGTTATTACTGCTCATAGTTCACAAGAGGCTTCTGAATTACTTGAAAATGGTTTAGATCCCAGTGTCATTTTGTGTGACATAATGATGCCTGGTGAGGATGGCTATAACTTTCACAAAAGGGTACGCGAAAACCCCAAATGGCTACGTATACCTTTTATTTATGTAACAGCCCTAGGAGAATATGATCACTACCGTACTGGTATGGATTTGGGTGCAGATGGTTATCTAAGTAAACCTTTTACCCAACAGCAATTAGTTCAAGAGATTAAGCTAGTGCTTAGTCGCAATCAGGATTTTAGCAAACTAGGTCAGGTAACCATTAACTTTATGGGTGCTCAAAATGTACGATGTGGAGAAATTCTAGATAAAGCACCAGATCGCGGGGCAGAGCAACTTACTTTTTATCTTATTTTACAAGGTAAAGGAAAAATACAACGCCGTAGCGAAGTTATGGGAGAATTGTGGAGTGAAATTACCTTAAGTGGTTTTCGCAGTGTACTCTCAAGAGCAAAACGTTGGAGCGAAAGTTGGGCTAATTGGCATATTACCAATAAAACCTTAGAGCTTAGCTTAAAAGAAAATACTTACTGTGATTTATATGAATTAGAAGATGCCCTTAAGAAAAATGACTTGCGTCGCATTAATGTTTTATATAAAGGACCTTTATTACCAAGTTATCAAGATGATTGGGTCTTACAAAAACGTGAAACCTTAGCCTCGAGGTCTAAAGCAGCACTTTTTAAGGGTTTGGATGCTTCTCTATCCCCTCGAGAAAAAGCCCAAAGCTATAAACGTTTACTTGAAATTGACCCTGATGATTTTGAAGTTCTAGAAGCATATAACAAAAATCTTGAAGAAGCAGGATTAAATACAGAAGCTCTAATGGGTATGACATAATTACCTTTTTTAATGAGGGTTTCTATAGAGCTTGTTCCTCGCAGTAAGGAAGGCTTGCTAGCTGAACTCAAAATAATTAAAGCTCAGCTTAAAAATGTTGATGCTATTAACATACCTGATCTTCTAAGGTTTGATTTGCGTAGTGTAGAAGCTTGTGCTCTAGTTAAAGATTATTTTTCACAAAGCATTCCCCATTTAAGGGCTATTGACTATGATCTAAATGATCCTCTACCTTTTACTCCTATTTTAAAAAAAATAGGTATTAGTGAGGTTGTTGCTATTACTGGAGATAAGCCTGCTGATCTTTCAAAGCGGATTTACCCTACAAGTATTCTAAGTTTCATACAGAAAATTAAGCAGGAATCACCTGATATTAAAGTTTATGCTGCTCTAGACCCCTATAGGCAAAATTTTGTAGAAGAACTAGCTTATGTAGAACAAAAACTAGCAGTTGGTGCAGAAGGTCTTTTTACCCAGCCATTTTTCGACTTACGTTTAATGGAAATCTATGCTGAGTTATTAGCTGGAGTAGAGGTGTTTTGGGGAGTGACTACCGTTACTAGCAAGCGCTCACAAAGGTACTGGCAGACTCGCAATAATGCTATTTTCCCCAAAAGCTTCAAGCTAACATTAGAGTGGAACCGCAATTTGGCTAAGGAGGCTTTTGATTTTTGCAAGTGTATGGGTGGAAACATCTACTTCATGCCTATTCGCACAGATGTCTTATACCTTAAAGGGATTATTTAATCTTCACAAACTAATCAGCTATACTTGTATCGGTATAAAATTGGACATTGCTATTAGACTCACTACGGCATGTGAAAGGGAGATAGAGAGATGAGGAGCAGGGTGTAAATTCCTTGGAACAAAACGTTCATTTCTTACCCGTTTTTAGTATACTTTGTTTGTTGACAAAAATCATCTAAGACTAACTCAGTAACTTCTACCAAGCTTTGTGTAGGAAAGTCTGCCTCACTGTACCCTAACTCAGTAAGCAATTCCTCTGACCTTAGTTTTACTGGCGATTCTGCATTGGGATGATTTTTTACGTATTGCGCTAATGAAACGATGTTCTCAACCTTACCTTTATCTTGATAAAGTCTAGCAATATTAAGAATGGCTTCTAGTATTCTGGCCTCAATTCTACCCTGTTTGGCCTTTTGTAAAGAATGACATAAATCTTGCCTAGCTTTGTCTAGCTCACCTATCTTAAAATGCACGAATCCTCGATTATTGTAGGCAGTAGCTAGTTTTTCAAGGTCCCCTATCTCTTCAAAGTTTTGAATAACACTACTGTAAAAACCAGCAGCCTCAGAATAACTTCCACTAGCTTCAGCCACTCTTCCTAAGCATCCTTCATTTAAAGCCAAGCCATGTCGGTATAGTGGGCCTAGTTCTCTGTAAATAGTTTGGCTTTGCTCAAAAATTTGCCTAGCCTTATCAAATTCTTCCTTTCTGAGTAGTACTATCCCTAAATTAGTTAGTGTCTTAGCACTTTCTAGTTGCTCATTCTGATTTTCAAAGTATATTAGTGCCTCCTCGAGCATCTGCTGAGCATCAGTCAATTTCCCTGATTCAGCCTCTAGGCGTGCCAAACTGCGCAAGCTGGTTGCCATTCCGAGGTTACTAGCTAGGTCCTTATGCAAATTCAAACTGCTTTCTAAATACTCTTTAGCTAAAGTTTTTTTGCCTATACCAACTAAGAGAATTCCCCAGCTATTGAGAATCTCAGCTTCTAGGGCACTATCTTCTTTGGCTCGAGCTATAGCCAGGCTACTTTCATAAAAAGGCTCAGCTTTACCATAAGCACGCCGTTTCATCACCAAGCCTAAATTATAAAGACACTTTGCTCTTTCAATGCTATCTTTAGCTAAATTTAGCTCTGCTTTAAGTAAAATCTTTTCAGATAAAGACCATGCCTCGAGTTCATATGCATAATGCCCCTGCTTAGCAAGTTCTGCTGCTGGCAAGATGTCATGATCAAGAAACCATTCCCAAGCAGCCTTAGCATTATCGAGTTCTAAAGCAATATTAATACTAAGGGCTTTTCGTTCTTTACTGAATTGATTGGTTATTAAACCAACATAGTAAAGGGCATGGTCTTCGTAAGTTGAGTGACTAATTTCCTCACTAAGCAGCTTTTGCTCAGCATAATGCTTTAAAGCAGGATGCAAGGAGTAGCGCCCTGAAGGTTCTCTAGTCAATAAGGATTTATTAACAAAGTTTTGTAAAGTGCCTAGTGGGGCATTAGCTAATTGCTGAGCGGCTTCTTGGCTAAAACTACCTCGAAAAACTGCTAGCTTTTTATAAACAGCTTGCTCTTTTCTTGTCAAAGTTTGATAAGAAGCTTCAAACACAGTATTTAATCCTCTTTCATTTATCTCTTCAAGTGCTTCAAGGCTTTCTTCAAGCCTCTGCACTATATCTGAGCAGCTATAATTCCTGATTAAGCCCGCTGACAACTCTATTCCTAAAGGCAAACCTTTTAATAGGCGATGTATTTTCTCTACAGCTTTGTTGTCCTCTGGCGTTAATTCAAAGTGAGCGTCATTTTGCCTTACCGTTTGCAGAAAGAGTGCTTTAGCATCTTCTATAGTCATGCCATAAATAGGAATAATCTGCTCATATTTATAAATAAAGCTTTGTTTAGGTGAGGCCAAGCCTTCACGAGAAGTGGCTATTATCTTTATATCTGGCGCTGCTTTAAGAATATCTTCAAGCAACTCCGAAACCTGTAAAATACTTTCAACATTATCAAATACTAGGAGCATCTCCTTGTTGCGTAGATAGTCAACAACTTGAGTATTACTTTTTTCTTCACTCAAGTCTGCTCCTAGAAGGGGCACGTTTAATGCTTTGGCTAGAGAATTTATCACCTCTTCAAGAGTAGTGATATGAACTAGGGATATAAAGTAAATCCCATGAGCAAAGCTTCCCAATTTGCTTTGGGCAATATGTAGTGATAGGCGTGTTTTACCTATTCCACCTACTCCTGTTAGTGTCAATAAGCGACAATTTACACGTTTTAGTTCATAACTTATGGTATTCATATCATCAATGCGGCCTACAAATGGAGTACTTACCTCAGGTAAGTTATTTGCTGTAGGTGTAAGCGTTAAGGGAACAACCTCAAATGATTCACCACGTTCAATAGCCACTTTAAGATTTTGAGTTTCTTCTGTAGGTTGTTCACCAATTTCCTTTTTTAACAGGTTGGCAAAGCTGCTGTAGATCTTTAAAGCCACACTAGGCTGACCATTTAAATGAGCTAGTCGCATAAAGCGCTGTACAATTTCCTCATCCAAAGGATCAGTTATACGTAGTTGCTCGAGTATTTCCAAAGCCAACTTATAGCGCCTAGCCTGCTCTAATGGATCAAGCACCTTTTGAATAGCTTCGCGCCAATCCAAGCGTAAAGCCTCGCGTAAAGCTGATAACTTAGTAATTGTGACCATATACTTATCGAAGCCTAGTAGAAGGTTACCCCGGTAAAGACTAATCGCCTTATCCCAATTCTGCTTTCGTATAGCGTAATTAAACTCTTTAATGTCTGTACCTATTTGCCAACGTAACAATAAACCATTTTCTTCTAGACCCAGCTCCGCTAATGCTTGGTGCCACTCTAAGTTTCTGGCTCGAGTGAGCGATGTTCTAAGTGCTTGATTACTAAAACCCAGTTCCTCTTCTAAAGTCTCACGTGCTAACCATTTATCACTGTCTTCACGACTAGCTAGGTAGAGTAAGAGTATAGTCTCACGATTACGCTTAAGTTCAAAAGTCTCATCAGCTATAGTAATGACAGGTTTTCCTAATAGCTGTAAGTAGGGTTTGGTTAACACATAACATAGTACAAAATAGGGTAAAGCTTGTGCAACTTACCTCTGTAAAGTAGTTAAACCTGTAAGGTACAGTGTGTGGATATGTAGGGGAAATTGG
This sequence comes from Trueperaceae bacterium, assembly GCA_965224855.1. Taxonomy (GTDB): domain Bacteria; phylum Deinococcota; class Deinococci; order Deinococcales; family Trueperaceae; genus CBDCVN01. The sequence continues at coordinate 1,165,975 of CBDDAI010000002.1, forward strand.
TGCTTAGTAGAGACACAAAATCTTGTATCTCTACATTTCATAGGGATGCTGGCAGTGTTTAGCAACCTGGTGGCATATAGCTACCTGAACCAACATCAATGTAGTAACAATTGCCATCACTACCATAAGTACCACCATAACCTCTATCAATGTAACCACCATAGCCACCACCAACGCCAGTATTGCCAGCACCAGTATTTTGGGTACTTGTAGCATACAAGTTACCTAAGGCAGGACCACCTTCATAACCATAATACCCTTGGCCATCAAGCCAATAATAACCAGGATAAACCTCACCAAAAGTGTAAACAAGCGCTAAATAGTCATCAACATGTATTTCGCGCCCATTAACAAATACTCCTGTACCACCACCAGAAGCATTTACTTGTAAAGGACCACCTAGAGGTAAATCTGTAGCTATCTGACCAAAAGCTGGGCCACCTTGTAATCCGATAAGCCCAGAAACAGAATCATACCAGTAGTAGTTGCTAGGAATATGGCCATAGTAGCTCTCTAGGGCCGAGAGTGTTTCTGCATCTAGCTGAACCATATTGATGTAAACATTACGTGTTCCTTGGGCTAGACCTAAGCCAAAACTGAAAATTAGGGAAATTATCAATGCTTTAATGATTTTGTTCATGAAACTACTCCTTAAGTTTTCTAGCAGGCATAAAATGCTTACTGAACTAAGAGTATTATTGCTTTGTTTCAAAACTGTTACAGTTTTAGCTAAAAGTTGGATCTTTATCTTGAGATAAATAAATCGCTCCTAGGAGCGATTTTGAGTATTAATTAGTTAAGTAGTTGATTTGGTGGGGCTCGAGCCTCAAGCTTTACCAAGTAGCACTCCCACTATATTTTGTGCTAAGATGCTTTTGTTTAGTCACTAAGGTGTCTATAAAATAAAAATGAGGGTGTGTGTTTATGAAAATAAAACTTCTAGGAACACCACAAGTTCTTTATGAAGGCTTATGGCAAGACATTGCTCTAAATAAAACCTATTTGCTGATAATTTACTTGATCTATAAAACTGACTGGGTTTCTAGAGATGAGATTCTAGGACTTTTCTACCCAGAACTGCCTGAAGAGAAAGCTAGAGTAAACCTGCGTGCCTTGCTCAAACGGGTACGCAAAATACCCTTGTGTGAAACTTTAGAAAGCAAAGATAGTCGCCTGCGCTTGCGAGCTAGTAGTGATATAAAAGCTTTCAAAGAAGCTATCAAAGGGCAAAGTTGGCAGATTGCTATAGAACTTTACCAAGGGGATTTTCTCAAAGGCTTTAATGAAAGAAGCCCTAGCCTAGAAGCTTGGTTAGCATTAGAACGTCGAAGCCTGCAGGAAGCTTATTACCTTGCAATCTTAGAGTGTGCTAGTGCTTTTGAAAAAGAACATAAACTTGCTGAAGCTTTAGCTTTACTCAGTGGTGCTATTAAAGAAGAGAGTCTTAATGAAGAGTTAGTACAAGCTTATATGCGCTGTGCTTATCTAGCTGGGAAACGCCAAAAGGCCCTAGAAATCTTTGAAAGTTTTAAAGCAGAGCTAGAAGACGAGCTGGCTATCTCGCCATTAGCTGAAACACTTATTTTAGCTGAGAAGATCAAGCAAAGCCTTGACTTTGCATATGATAGTGAAGAACATAGTTTCTCGACTTCAACGGCAGCTTTCATAGCAGAATTAGAAGCTCCCTCTAAGCCTTTCCATAACTTCGTAGCTCGCCAAGGGGTTCTAGGTTGGCTTGAAGATCATTGGCTCAAAGCTAGCGTAGGACATGGACAAATAGTATTGATTCATGGAGAGGCTGGCACAGGCAAAAGCGCCCTCATTAAGGCTTTTTGTAAAGGTATGCAACGAAACACACTTGTGGTCAAGGGACAGTGCAGCAACTATATGGGAGTTGGTGATCCATATCTGGTTTTTCAAGATATTTTTACTAGTATTTTAAGAACTTTGGAAAGCAACGTTGAACTACTAGTGAAACTGCTTAAAGCGGGACCCAGCCTACTAAGTACCCTTGTACCGAAAGCACTCGAGCAAACCTTGAGCAAACTAAAAACTGAAGAACGCCAAGAGTGTGAGTCTATAATAAAAACAGGCATAGCCATAACTCACCAAAGCCAACTATTTACAGAAGCTACTGCTATTTTAGAACAGCTTACTAAAAAAGTACCTTTGATTATGGTACTTGATGACTTGCAGTGGGCTGATGCTCCCAGCTTAAGCTTGTTATTTCACCTTAGCCAACGCTTACAAGACTTTTCATTAATGTTCCTAATTGCTTACAGAACAAGTGAGGCTGCAGAGGCTGCTGGACTAGTAAAACTTAGTAATGAATTCAAACGTCTTTATGGTGAAATTACTGTAGATCTTGATAAAGTGGTTGAAGCGGAACAAGAGATTTTTGTAAATGCCTTGCTTGATAGTGAAGAAAATCAGTTTAGTGAGCAGTTTCGCAAGGGTTTAGTGGATAAAACAGGGGGACACCCTCTTTTTTTGCTCGAGCTACTAAAAAGCCTAGAAGTAAAAGGGCAGATCACTAACCAAAAGGGCAAGTGGTTGATGAAAACTGAACTTAGTAGCTTTGATTTACCAGTTAAGGTTGAAGCAGTTATAGCTGAGCGCATGCGCTATATTTCTGCTGAATTAAAGGAAATGCTCTCTGTAGCTAGTGTAGAAGGGGAAAACTTTACTGTGGAGCTTATTGCTGACTTACAAGGCAAAGAAGTTTGGGATATAGTCAAAGCCTTTGGTATTCTTGATAAGCAGCATCAACTTATTAAATTGCAAGGTTTTAAAGAAGTGGCAGGCAAACGTTTGTCACGCTATAGCTTTAGACACCAACTATTTCAAGACTATCTTTATAGTCAGCTCAATGAAACAGAAAAAAGCTTTTTACATGGTGAAGTAGGTAATGTTTTAACCAAGCTGGCTCCTAAGGGATACTCTGAGTTTAGCTTGCAACTAGCACAGCATTTCCAGTTAGCAGGGCAGATTGATAAAGCTCTACTTCACTAGCAAGATGCTGCTGAACATGCAGAACAACTTGCTGCTTACTTAGAAGCTGCTAGCCACATTGAAAAGGCACTTAAACTCCTTGATACCTTACCTAATGAACAAAGTTTACCGGTTGAGGTTTCTTTGCAGCTCAGATTAGGTGAAATGTATCTCAAAATCAAAGGCTGGGCAGCTTCAGAAGTTGAGGAGGCCTTTTCAAAAGCACATATTCTGTGTCAGCCCTTGAGCCACTCAGCAGAGTTAGCCCCTGCTCTATTAGGACTTTGTACTTACTATCAAAATCGTGCTAATTACAAAACTGCTGTTGAAATAGGAGATAAATTAATCCAAACTCTTAAGCAAAATCCCCAAACTCCTGTGCTAGCTTTCCCAGCACAGGGTTGGAACTATCTTTTTCAAGGTAATCTTATGGAGGCCAAGAAGTTTTTTGAGGAAGGTAATAGACTTTATAATCGTAAAGAACTCCACCCAGAAGGCATTGGCGGTTTAAGTGGTTTGGCATGGACACTAGCAATGATGGGTTTAGAAACTGAAGCATTTGGGTATTTAGATGAGGCCTTTTCCTTAACTGAAAAACTAAAAGAACCTTTTAACTGTGCTGTAGTTCATACCTATGCAAGTTTTATTAATGCCTTTACCTCAAGATGGGAAGCTGCTTGTAAGCATAGTCAAACAGCTACAACTTTAGCTCAAAAACACTGTTTTCCTGTTGTTGGTGCAGCAGCACAATACTTTGGGGGATATTCTCTCTATTGGCTAGGTACAAAAAAAGAAGGTATAGAGTATATGCTAAAAGGGCTGAAGCTATGGCAAATATGTGGTTCTCGACTTGCCGAAACTGGTTACTTGACAGCTCTAGCTGAAGTTTATATAGACAATGCTAACTTAAGTGAGGCTGAGAAGTTGCTTAAACAATCTCTAATAAAGATGGATCTTTCTGGTGAGTTTTACTATCAACCAGAACTATATCGCTTACAAGGCAAGCTGCTAAACTTAGCTGGGCAGGTTAAGGAAGCTGGAGATAGTCTAGATAAAGGTATTCTTATAGCTAAGGAACAATGCTCAAAAGTGTTAGAAGCTCGACTGCAAAAAGATTCCGAAAGCTTATTGGTTGAGCCACGGCAAATGTCACGCTAAAGTCACGCTTGTAATTTAAATTAGGTTTATGTTGCCTAGTAAACAAAATTGCTTTGTTCTTTGGATTGAACCCTGCAACCTAGATTTATTTTTTACTTTACAAGATATTCGTACTGGTGAACGGATAAGCTTTGACTCTTGGCAGGCTTTGCAAGACTATATACAAAAGGTCACTAAAGAAAAATCAAGGAAGTCTTTAATAAGCTGAGTCACAGTTTAAACAATAGTATGTAGGGTTTATCTTCTAAAGCTAAAGCAACAGTACTCTCTCCCATAACTGCGGATAAATAAGTAAATACAGGAAAAAGGAGGGGTGTATGGGTTAGACAATAGGTATGCAAGTAATTAAGCTATTGTCAGTAAGCTTTAACAAACGATGTTAATGATACTGCTGAGCACACCAATCGTGCAAGTGTGTTATACAATGAACTCAACCCAAACATAAAACCTTTTATAACACTATATTCGCCACTTATTTTCTTCCAAGTCACTTTCCAGTGGCTATTTGCTGAAATTCACTGACTTATCAAGCTTGCCATTCTCAACACCCCAAATCATTTGTTCTTCTCATGAATTGGTCTACCATGAGGTTGGAGGGGGTGGAAGGAGTGTTTCCCGAATTTCAACTGATTTGCGAGGGTTTTCACCATACTTATTAACACCACCTAAATCACTGTAAGGTTCCATCAAAATCCATAGCATCATCAATAGTATAAAAGGTATTAGAGGGAAAACAATCGACGCAAAGATGAAAAGGGCTGGTGCACCACTACTATCAGTGTCATGTAAACGTTTAACCGTCGCAAGAAAAATTGGCAGTAACGTTATAGGAAAAAGTACAATGACAATTAGGAGACCGCCCCCAAATAACAAAGGGAATAACAGAATAGGTGCAAATATGTAAAGGACAACAAAAAGTAGGTACATTCGTCTTGTCATACGTCCCCACAAACTAAAAAAGCTTCCTACTTCTACTTCGCGTTCATAGATATTGTTATTCTGATAGTATTCTACCCCCCCAAACTTCTCGAGATAAACCTTGAACGCCTCCACATTCTGACCAGGCACTTCAAAGCTATAAATCCTCTGACCCCTCTTAATAACCATCTTCACATCTTTTCTTTCCTCTAAAAGCTCGAGCCTATGACCCTCTTTCATTACTACCTTGCTGGGGACGTATTTAGGGCTTGGATTTACTGTTTGTTCTCTTGCGAAGTGCATGGGTTCTCCTATGAAAACGGGGGGAGCTGCCAATTAAAAAGCATTTTCATTAACCAAGAACCATCTTCCACTAGTATTCTTTGTTTCCACCTTACTATTTCCATCATTATCAGTTAAAGTCAAAACAACAACATTCCAACCATCTTTTAGGTTAAGATCATACCTGATAGTATCGCCTTCTTCAAAGATGCATGACCCTTTAATTTTAACGTCTCCATCAACGTAAAAACGAAAAGCTATAAACTCTCCTCCTAGGTTTTTGATTGGGGATCCTATAACAGCCTCAGCCATTTCTTGAGAAGACGCTTGCATAAGAATTCCAGCAGCACCATCTCCTATTAAGATCAGTCCTGTAACAATATAGTTCACTTCTTTGTTGTCAATGTCTAAACAAGTAGTAGGTTGGAAATCATTTAAAATCTCAGTAATATTTTGAAGGTGGGAGGAACTTATAGTTGACGGATATTCAAAAGAAAAATCACCATCAGGCTTTATAGATCCAACGAGCAGGGTATCCTCAGAGAACAAATCTAATACTAGGAATAAATCCTGTTCCCCACTTTTGTAATTATTAATCTTTCCCGATACTTTTCGGGCATCGCCATTGCTAGTACCTGTATTAGTACCACAGGCAACTAAAAATGTAAGTAGTATACATACAACACAGTTTAATAAATTAAGGGAGCCATTAAATTTCATCTCTAAACCTTCAAGGTTAAATAATAAGGTAGTCCTATACATAGTTGTAATTATGCACAAAATACCAGATAGCTGCAATGTGGTTAGCTAACTTCTTTGAAAAGGAAAGTGTCTTCCTTACTAAACGACTAACCCTCTGCCTTAAGGTGCAATTAAACCTTTCTATTCTATTTGTCTTCCCACTCTTCTTACACACTGCCTTATGCCTCTTGCTTGGTATTACCTCTTTATATCATGCCCAGAAATCACTGTGGCACACAGTACATTGCCTATAGACCGCTGGTAATGATTTCCATAACCCTTTTGCTCCCTCCTTGTCTCTACTACCCACATACAACCCCACTATTTCTCCTGTTTTCTGGTCTATTGCTAGCCAGATCCACTTCTTGTTCCCTTTATTCCCTACATATGACCATATCTCATCACACTCTATTTTCAATGGCCCTTTTTCTTTCTTCTCAACCTTAACCTCCTGTTCTATGTTTTCAAATTTCTCATTGATGTATCTTTGTAACCAAGCTTCTGACACTCCTGCTACACGAGCTATAGCTGCAAGGGATAGCCTTTCTAGTAAGAGCTTGTCTATTAGATCCTTTGTTGTTTGGCTGATAGGAACATTTTGAGGATCCTCAACGAACTGCCTGCCACAATCTTTACATAGGTGATTCTGCTTGCCACGCAGAATATGACCATTTTTCACTACATTTTCTGAGTTACAGTTTGGACAGTGCAAATTGTTTTCTTGTTTTATTTCCATGAGATATTTTGACATGACAAAGTCTCATCGTTACATGAAGGGCACTACCCACCCCTAGGTTGAGGCTTGTTCATAAGGTAAATCAAGTAATGCTTTTACATAAGCCTTAGCATTATAAGGTTGCAGATCTTCAGCACTTTCACCTACACCTATAAACTTAATTGGCAAACCTAGTTCACGTACTATTGGTAAAATAATTCCTCCCTTGGCAGTACCATCTAGCTTAGTTACAATAGCCCCTGTTACGTCCACAGCACTATGAAATTTACGAGCTTGTTCTAGGCCATTTTGACCTGTAACTGCATCTATTACCAACCATATTTCCTTAGGTTCGTTTTCATCAGCTTTACCAATAACACGCTTAACTTTTCTAAGCTCCTCCATGAGATTATGTTTAGTGTGAAGTCTACCAGCAGTGTCAACAAAGAGCAGGTCATGGTTTTTGGCTTTACGTGATTGTGCTGCATCAAAAGCTACTGCACCAGGGTCACCACCATCAGGGCCTGTAATAGTAGGAATTTTTAGGCGTTCACCCCAAACTTCTAGTTGAGCTGCAGCTGCAGCACGGAAAGTGTCTCCAGCTGCAAAAATAACCTTTTTATGATGTTTTTTGTAGTACTGCCCTAGCTTAGCAATAGTGGTGGTTTTGCCCACACCATTTACACCCACTACCATAACCACTTTACCCTTAGGCTCAACAAAACTAGCAGGGGCATCTATCTTAGAGTTTTCTGGTTGGGAATCTTGCTGATCTTGATTTAACTGATTTAATAGGGATTGCTCGAGCCCCTCAATAAAACTTTTGCCTAACTCTCTACTTTCTTTTGCTTCAGCAACAATTCTAGCAGACAACTTTGCGCCTACATCGGCATTAATAAGTGCAAATTCTAGATCGTCCCAATTAACTTCCTGTGATCTAATAACTGCGCCTAAATCGCGAACGTCAGCAGTTAGAATTTCACGTGTTTTGCTTAGTCCTGCTTTTAACCTATCAAACCATCCCATCAAGCTACCTCACTTTTAGGATTCTTATGCTGGTTAGTTTTTGCTTTTTCAGCCTTTTTATCCTCATTAGTTTCTTTCTGGGGCTTTTCAGGTTTATCATCAGGCAAACCTTGGGTAAGATAAGTTAGAGCCCTGCCAATACGACTTAAAACCTTGCTACGGCCTAGAATGCTAATTACATCAATAAGATCAGGTGAGGAGGTTGTACCTGTAAGAGCTGCTCTAAGTGGTTGCATTACCTCACCCATTTTTATGCTATGAGACTTGACATAATTGCGGATAAGGTCATCTACACTGTCATAATCATAAGGATCTATTAGGGCAAACTCACGCTCTAATGAGCCTAAGTGCATCTGCCCACTTTTCAACTTCTTTTTGGCTTGCTCATCAAAGCTAAAGTCCTCTCTAAAGAAGTAATCAGCCTTGCTAGCAAAATCACTTAGAACCTCAACTCGCTCACGCATTACATCAAGCACATCTAGAAGGTAGTCCTCATCATCCCAATTTAAGTTGGCTTCTTCTAAAAAAGGTTTGACCCTCTCACCAAGGTCTTCTAAAGAGAGTACCTCACGCAGATAATGAGCGTTTACGTAGCGCAGCTTCTTAAAGTCAAAAACAGGCCCACCTAAAGAGATACGTTTATAGTCAAAGTAACTAACCATATTTTTTAACTTAAAAAATTCTTCACCAGTAGGCATACTCCAGCCCATGTTGCCTAAAAAATTAATTAGTGCTTCAGGTAATATACCCTGCGCCCTGTAGGAATCTACGCTAGTATCTACTTTACGTTTGCTGATTTTCGATTTGCTTTTGTCAGCATTGCGTAACAGTGGCAAGTGAATAAACTTGGGCTTTTCCCAGCCAAAGGCTTCATAAAGCAGTACGTGAATAGGGGTGCTAGTTTGCCAATCCTCGCCACGTATAACATGCGTAATTCCCATTAGGTGATCATCTATTACATTAGCAAAGTGATAGGTAGGGTAGCCATCTTGCTTAACCATAACTCCATCACGGATTTCGCTATTAGGAACACTAATAGTGCCACGCAATTCATCTTGATAACTGGTTTGGCCTGTTTCAGGTGTGCGCAAGCGCAACACATAAGGTTCACCTACTGCCACACGTGCTTTAGCCTCCTCTAAAGGGATATTCCGTTCACGCCCATCATAACCAATAAAAGAAGCCTTCTTGCTGCGCTGCTCCTCACGCAAGGCCTTCAACTCTTCGGCTGTCATAAAAGAAGGGTAGATGGCCCCTTTGTCTAGCAGTAGGTCAGCATACTTTTTATAGATTTCTAGGCGTTCGCTTTGCCTATAGGGGGGATTTTCACCGCCTACTTCAGGGCTTTCGCTAGGCTCTAAGCCTAACCAATACATCATCCCCATTATGCGTTTTTCACTCTCAGGATTATACCTGTCCCTATCAGTATCTTCTATACGTAAAATAAATTTCCCATTTTGCTGTTTTGCAAAGACATAATTAAATAAACCCACATAAGCTGTACCCACATGTGGATCACCTGTGGGAGAAGGGGCTATGCGAGTCACTATAGTTTTATCTGGGGTAGTTTCATCTGGCATGAAATGGTCCTTAGTATGGCGGAACTAAACTCAGTAGTGCACGTTTTCAATACACCCCTGAGTCAATTTAGACTTAACTTCACCTTTCCTATGCGTGTCTGATTAGAGTGCCTTGTTAGGCATGACATGATAAAGAATGGTACAATTAAGTATACATTAATCGCCCTTTTGGTTCTGGAATAGGATGTCCCATATCTTTAGCTGTATCTATCCACTCTTGAATTATTACCTCTGCGTTTAGCACTGCATTCTGATAAGACTTGCCGTCTGCCATGCAACCCAGTAATTCTGGTACCTCAGCTATAAATGACATATCTTCTTCACTCCAATAAATGATTATTTCGTACTTACTCAACATCTTGATCACCTAAATGATACTTTACAATTAATTTCCTAAAATGAGGTGGCCACTCGTTTTAAAGTTTTTTCATCGATATACCAACTGCTGCTTGAACGAGTGTGGGACGCTAAGCTTTGTGCGTTAGGCTTTGAGGTAAAAATCATTATTCTTGATGACCTCAAAAGAAATAAAGCAGCTAGTGGTCGTGCCAAGGATATCAACGATTTGGAAAATCTATAGTGATTCCGAGGGTTCTCGGAAATTTGAAAGTTCAAGAGGGAGATAAACCTAATGAAGACCCTGAGGTATTACTACAAGAAATCAATGTACTTACAACTGAATTTGAAAGTCTTGTAAAACATATAAATCGGACTAACATTGCCTCTGAGTTTGAGCAAAATGTGACTATGACAGATGCACTTACTCAGAGGGACGCCTTAGCAATGCGTAGAAATGTGTACCATACAATAGTGGGCACCTATAGGTAGGCATTACAGTGTAATATAAAAGGCAGAGCAGAGTGTTACACCCTCAGTTTTTTTCACTGTCGAGAGTAGTATTTTCTACTGGCAATGTGGTTTGTTTTGGAAAGAAATGCTCCTCGAAATTGTTCCTTTCTATATAAAACACAGACAGAAAACTTTTACTTAGATTTTGGTAGTCTTTCCCTGTCACACTGGTATAGAATTCTCCTAATGTCTTGTAAGCTATCCCCCTAGCTTTTAATCTACCCTTGGCACTTTGTGATAATCTATCTGCAATGGATAAATCAAACTCAGAGAGGTAATTTCTAAAGGGTTTGGTTTTTACTCTTAGGCTTAGTGTATCAGCAACTCTAAAAAGTTCTTTGGCTAACCTTAAATCATTCTTGATGTTTAATATAGTCCTGTATTCTCTATACATTACAATACCTCCAGATTGATAGTTTGAAAAATAATGCTCAAAGCTTCTTTTCTACTTGAAGTTATCCCAGTAATAATACTTACTCCTTTATAGACAACAAAAAACCAAAAATCACCACTGATCTTTCTAATAGAGAATTTCATTGTTGTGCTTTTCCTTTCAATAATTCGATAACACTTTCGTACCACTTGATGCTTCTAATGGGTGTGCCATCCGTGTGCTTTCTGCTGGTATCAACATAGATACCGTACTGCTTGCCTTCTTCGGTTAGTTCCCAAAATTTCTTAACCAAATCGCCTTTGCCTACGTAAGATGTCTGTACTTGTAGGGCTAGTTCCTCGAGCATTTTGTTGACCTTTATGGAAGAAAGGCCACCTAATCTTTCTCCTATTTGTTTAGGGATTAATAAAGCTTCTTGTGCTTCTACTGGCAAATGAGTTAACTCCATTAACTCTAGTGGATCTATCCATGTGAGCTTTCTAGTGGCTAGATTTGCTGAAAGAGTAAGTTGGTTGCCTTTGAAACCTGCTAATGTGCCTATGGTATGGAAAGATTTGAAAATAGAGGCTGTTACTTCCATCTCGGTAGCTTTCTGGGATAGCTGCTTTGATTGCTGATCCTGAACCACTAATTCACCTTTGTGGAACTTTTGCATTACTTTAGTTACTAGGACTGCGTATTTAGGGCTTAGCCATTGAGCTAGATTAATGGCAACGAGTTGATGTACCCATGTACCTTGCTCTTTTGGTAAACCTCCTTGTTTTACCTGTACTAGACTCGTTAGTATTATCTGGATATCGGAAGAAAGCTCTTCTAGGAAGGACTTTGTTTTATCTAATCTATACCATTTGGCAAACTCCTTACCAGCTTGCTTACATAAAGCAGTTGCGTTAATGTAGCCATCACTTCTAATTAGTATTTCTACACCACTTTCATTGAAAAGGTTTATGCTGTTCATGACAGCCGATCTAATTCCTGCGGTACTTCTTGTTTAAATGTGGGAGATACTATGCTAGAATCTAGTTGATTCATTTTGCATTTCCTTTCAGGAGCTTTTGAATTTCAAACTTGGCGAACTACTTGGCGGTTGAGCGCCTTGTTTGATGCTTCATATCTTAACAAGTACATTCATATTTGTCAAATAATAAATTTAATAATTAAGTTAAAGCTTGACGGAGTTTGATTGTTACTTTAACTGTAATGTTGCTACTATGTTTACTAGTATGACTGATCAAATAAGAAAAGTAGTTAAGATTGAGTTGCTAAAACAAGATATTAGACAAACTGATTTAGCTGATGAGTTAGAAGTCTCTAGGCAATATTTAAGCCAATTATTGACTGGAAAAACAGGAGAACTAAACCCTACATGGTTTAAAATTTTCAGTAGGCTTGGCTTGAAACTTATTATTGTGTCTGAAGAAGAAAATAGTAATCGATGAATCAGCAAGGACCTTATACAACTCAAGACCTTGCTCCTAAAGATGTGAAAATAAGCAGTTCAATTAATCCACAAAGATGTTTAAGGTAAATTGGAGTCGATCATCAAGGTATCAACAAAATTTGTAAATCTTTTTCCATCAAGCTTATGAAATTGTGCCTTGAGGGTGTTAAACTGTGTGTTGTGCATTGCTCCTGCCTAACTGTTGCTCAAGGTGATGCACATGTGAATGGCGAAATTAAGTGTGGTTTGAGCTGCAGGAGACTTTGGTGTAGAATGTGTACACCTTAACTTAGTGCTGCTAGGCAAAAGGCTTATTTAGTGAAAGGAGATTTTTGTGACATTTTCAAATTATTTACGTAGGCTATTTGTTTGTATCTGTTATGGAGTCTTATTTTTGATTGCGTCAAACTTGGCTTTTAGTAACAATCCGCCCAATCCTAATTCTGGCGGTCAACTTCTCAGTCCTAGTAGTCCTGATAGTCCCTTATCTCCAGAAGAAAAGGAAGCAAGAAGGAAATTAAAAGAGGCTATCAAGAAAGCTATTAAGGATCCCAGACCCGGTCGTACAAAAACGGAAAGAAAACATGATTTCCAAAATAATATTGATAAAGCAATTGAAGAGGCAAAGGGAAATCTAAAGCCAGAGGAAATAGGTGAAGCAGCGGCTGAAGCAACAGCTGAAGCATTGAATGAATTATTTGGTGATGATCCAGCTAACAATGATGGCAGAAACCCTGTGAATTCAGACGACCCTAATAGTTTGACTGGTGATGATGTTGCTGAAGGTGTCCAAGACAGCTTAGAATCAATGGGAGGAGGAGGTATTGATGCAAATACAGCCTCAAAATCTTTTAGGGACACTTTTAGAGATGGTGTTCCAGATTGCGATAACTACTCAATTTAAATAGACTAACCTAAGAATTATTAGGCATTTTGCCTAGCTACTGCTCGTGATAAGAGAAGTTATGTGTACAAGCATTAAGCAGCTAATTTCTTCAAGAAAGGAACAGATTTAACCGAATGTCCCACCATTCTACCCTTCCAAGATGTACATCACTAACAATGGTGTTGAGTATGCTTTACCCTAACTGGCGCTGCCATGTGACGCACACAGGTGGGGTGCAATTAACCTTGAAATTAGTTTAATGATAATGTTTGCTGGGACTTGGGAATTTAAAGTGAACTGAGGGTGTATCACTACAGAAATTACTTATCAAACGTTTGGTCTAACTAGCGCTGAAGGCAGCAATTCCCGATCGCACAGGATTTTCAACTTTAGCCTAAGGAAAGATGCCTCATTTTGTAAAGATTGAGGAGTAAGTTCATCCAAGATCACTTGAAAATGAGAGAAAATGCCCTACATGAGCTGTTTGTGAAACATACTTACTTTCGAAAAACGTAGAAACACCTAGCACCACTTCTATGAGAGATTCTTAAATGCCACTTATGCGTTTTAGGTTTTCTACAGTCTTTTCTGTAGTACTACTCTACTCTTATGATGTGTCATACAGGATTTCATAACCTGTTACTTTGAAACCATGTGCTATTGCCCTGTAAATATCTTCCATGCACTCAAAGGGCAAGGTATAGAACAAGTGCCTTACCCTTTCCCATAGTAGTTTTCTAGTTTTACATTTCGCTTTCGCTGCCTTGAAAACTGGACATGCCAGTTGTAGTACTTGATCCACTAGGAACGCTTGCATCATCAGTATCGTGAAATTGACTGACAGATTCTTTTTCCCATGCCCATAATTGTGTTCCGCTTTGTACCCTTGGTTTTTTAGTGTATTTAGTGTCTCATTCTCCATTTTCCATCTTGCCCTCCCTGCTCGAATTATCTCTTCTACATTTTCTTCATTTATCTCTATATCTGTTACCCACGCAAAATACTGCGTTTTCTCTTCACTCTTTTCCCAGTACTCCAATACATTTACCCTCACGTCTTCGTTTGAGGCATTTATCGCTATGTCATTGCTGTAATGAAAATGATGTTCTGCTCCCATTTCTTCTACTACCTTATGGGTATGGCTTTTGCCTGCCTCTTTCCTTCTTTCTAATTCCTCAAACAGTTTTTTATGATCGCTTTGTTTTGCACCTATTATGTAACTCATTCCTTGCTTTTCTATTTCCCTTAAATTTGGCCCTGTAGAGTGTAATCCATCCTCTAGTATTATGACTTTCAGTTTGGGATGATCTTTTCTTATTTCTTCTACCAACCTTTTTCCTGCATTCCGCTCACAATCGTTCTTTGTTTCCCCATCTTGCTTTATTATTGCTTCTACGCCTATTGGTATTACTTCTGCCTTATCTGGGTGTACTATCACTGCTCCCATTAGCTGGTGAGAATAACTTACTTCTCCATTTTTATTCTTGCGCTCTAAACACCCTGGACAACTTATTTCTTTTGATTTGAAATACTGTGTTCCATCCAATGATACTAAGTAATACCCATCTAGGTAAGCATATTCTTTTAACAAACCTCCTCTTTGTACCTCTTTGAAAATCACTTTAAATCCCTTTTTTAGCTCTCCTGAATCAACCTCATCTATTATTCCCCTCATCCTCGTGTCACTGGGTATTTCTTTTATCCCAAACACCCTTTCTAAGTTTCTTCTTTCTTCCCCATCTTGTCGTCTTTGATCAAAGCGTAACAGTGAACCATCTTTTAGGATAAACATGGCAAGACCTGACATCAGCACATCTTTGAGAGGTATATCTACCTCATTAGGTCGATGATCCTCTATCTCTGCATAGGTTTCTCTTAGTTTTTTATGTAGGGTTGTGGCACACAAGTCTTTTCGGGGCTTCACAACTAATTCTATCCTTACCATTAAGGGTTTTCAATAAATGCTCAAACATTGCGAAAGTTTATGAGTGACTATATGTCCCTGACAGCTTTTTCAAGCAGATCGGGAATTGCTGCGCTGAAGGTGATGCACATATGAATGGCGAAGTTAAGTTTGATTTAAATTGTAGGGGACTTTGGTGTAGGGCGTGCACACCTTAGCTCTGTGCCGTTAAATCTCTTTACCCACCTTTATGAAAATCCTAGGCTTTGACGGAAAACCAACACACCGTATTCAGTTTCTAAATGCTGCCAAACGAGGTGGCGTTGTGTCTCAAGTATTGTCTATCGTCAGGGCTAAAGTTGATTCCCTCCCCTTTGGACTCGAGGCAATCTTAGTTACTGGTGATTTACAAGGTGTTGTTAAAGTTTGGCAATCAAACTCCACACGATTGTTGGGTGAAGAACTAGCTTATGAGTATGCTTCCTTGGCTGAGAAAACACTTGTTCCCCAACCTGAAAAAACAGGTGCGATTCTTGCGGGCGATTTTTACTCCGCTCCAGATGGTGCTAAACGAGGTGCTTCTGGTGATGTCAGAATAGTTTGGGAAACCTTTGCAGAAGATTTTAAATGGGTGGCAGGTGTTCAAGGGAATCATGATCGATTTGGAACAGAACTGGAAGAAACAAACTTTAAAAGTC
Organism: Trueperaceae bacterium; assembly: GCA_965224855.1. Classification (GTDB taxonomy): domain Bacteria; phylum Deinococcota; class Deinococci; order Deinococcales; family Trueperaceae; genus CBDCVN01. The sequence continues at coordinate 1,181,557 of CBDDAI010000002.1, forward strand.
ACCCCAAAATCAATCTGTTTGATTACGATTTTGTGGCCCTAGACGGTTTAGTTATTGGCGGTGTAAGTGGTATCATTGGTGATCCCGCAAAACCTGCACGCAAAACTGAAGCAGATTTCCTTTCTGGTGTACAGCTTGTGCTTGAAAACAATCCTGATCTTTTAGTTTTACATTATGGTCCAACAGGTGAGGAAAGTCAAAGGGGCAGTGTCGAAATTCGTGAAATCATTGAACAAAACCCACCTTCTTTAACGATTTGTGGTCATGTACATTGGGATGAATCACTTGCAACACTCAACAAAACGTCACAAATTCTCAATGTAGATAGTCGAGCTTTTATCTTGAGCGTCTAGTGCAGTTTAACTAGGCACTGCAGGGAATGCTACCTAATTCTTGCAATTTTTAGCGTATACCCTTTGTAGAAAGATTCAAAGCCCTACGGGCACCACCAGCTAAAGACTGGTGGATTGTTTTTAGCACTACAAGTGCTGTTCAGGCTAAAGCCAGCTTAAGTTACGCCCCCTTTAAGGAGGCTAAATTCTGACTTAAAGTCATCCTCCACTCTGAAATCTTCATCCTCTCCCCTATGCCCTTCTATGTATGCCTCTACCATCTCACTGCTCACATTCCCCGTACTGCATGCAAAATGTCCCCTTGCCCACATCCTCTGCCCCCAATACTCTTTCTTCAAACTTCCAAACTCCCTTTGCATTTTGTAAGATGTTTTCCCCTTTATCATTTGCACCAACTTACTTACCGCTACCTGTGGTGGTATTGACACTAGCATATGCACATGATCCGCTGAAACTACTCCCTTCACTATCTCTACCTTCATTCCTGCGCATATTTCCCTTGCCAAGTCTCGAAATCTATGCCCTATGTCCCCCCTCAATATCTTCTTCCTATACTTTGTACACCACACCAAGTGTATTTGTATCTCGAACTTTGAGTGCGTTCCTCGTTTATAGTCTTTCATCCTTCCATTTTATTGCTAAAAGCAGCCAGCTAAAGCTGGGGGTTTTACCCCTCCCATGTTGGGACAATAAATACTTGAGAAGGCAGCTCAGAAAGGAGTTAGGTCGTAATGAAGAACCAAGTGCTGGCTGTGCTGATAGCCAGTCAGTTAAGGCAGGTAGCTTGTATGGTAATGGATATGATGGTGGTAAGAAGGTTAATGGCTCAAAAAGACACATACTAGTTGATACTTTAGGGCTTCTACTAATTGCTCTAGTTACAGGGGCTAATGTGCCTGAACGAAAGGGTTTATCACTTCTACTAGGCAACATCAGGCATTTGCTACCAAGGTTGCACCATATTTGGCTTGATCAAGGTTATCGAGGTCTGGCGTTTAGGAAACGCATGCTGCTATGCTTTGGTGTTGTACTAGAGATTGTTTTTCCTTTGACAAGTTGTAAAGGCTTTGTTTTGCAACATAGACGTTGGGTAGTAGAGAGAACCTTTGCATGGTTAGGTAATTATCGCCGGCTTAGCAAGGACTATGAACATTTAACCTCATCTAGTGAAGCTTTTATTTACATGGCTAGTTGTGACATCATGCTTAAGCGTTTGGCTAATACTAACACTCCTACTTGGAGGTCTATATAATTTTCAAACACCCTCTAGGGAAAAGAATCCAATAGATGGCATCAAATGTGACCTGTGCTGGTAAACTCGACTTTAGCCAAAATTAAGAAAAAAGTAGTAGGCAAAGACCTATAAAGAAAGGTTAAATGCCTACATGACAATACCAAGTGTAATTGTACAATTATTGGCAGCATTTTCTGAAACATTAACAGTACCAACTTTTGGCAATGTCCTAGTACTTGTATGTGGAGTGATCTTAAGTAATAAAGGCACTATAAGTGCAGCACTGAGGGTAATGAGGGAAGATCAGGATAAGGGTTATGGGAAATATTACCGAGTGATGAATAGAGCAGTATGGTCATGTTTGAGCTTAAGCAGAATCTTATTGGGCCTAATAGTGGTCACCTGCTTGACACCCAGTATGCCTTTAATGCTGGTAGTAGACGATACCTTAGAACGTCGTAAGGGAAAGAAGATAGGTAAAAAAGGATGGCACCGTGATCCTACACACTCATCAGGAAGTAGAGTAACAAAAGCACAAGGAATAAGGTGGTTGTCAATACAAATACTAGTACCAGTACCATGGTCGAAGAGGCGTTGGAGTTTACCGTTCATGACAGTACCAGCACCATCAAAAAAGACATGCGAGAAATTAGGAGTAAAACACCAGAGCTGTGTAGAGCTAACGTGCATACTGATAGGAATAATAAGGCGTTGGAATCCAAGACAAGAGATGTATCTAATAGGAGATGGGGCTTTTACAGCAGTAAAACTATGTTTAAGATGTGAAGAGCTAGAGATAGTACATATAAGTAGAGGACGCTTTGACCTGCAGTTATATGCTAAGCCTAAAGCGCAACCAAAGGGAAAAAGAGGGAGGAAGGCTAGAAAGGGGAAAAGACAAGCATCATTGCAAGAAAGGTTGAGTGATGTAAAAACGGTTTGGGGAATGATGTTAGTAAAGTGGTATGGAGGAAAAGAGAAAGAGGTAGAGATAGCAACAGGAAGGGCATTATGGCATAGGAGTGGGTTTGATCCAGTGGAGATAAGGTGGATAATAGTAAGGTGTAGTGAAGGAAGCATAAACCCGATGTGCATAATCAGTACAGATATAGAAAAGGGAGTACAGGAGATAGTGGAAAGCTACGTTGCTCGGTGGAATATAGAAGTCACGTTTGAGGAAATGCGAGCACAACTAGGATTTGAGGAACAAAGGCACTGGTCTGAAAAAGCAATAGACAGGAGCACACCATGCTTGTTTGGAATGTTCAGCATAATAGTGTTGATAGGGATAAAGCTGTATCCAAAGGAATTGCCAACAAGGTACAGTATTTGGGAAGAGAAAGAAGAAGCAAGTTTTGGAGATGTGTTAGGAGCAATAAGGATATACATATGGGAAGAACAAGGGATAGAAAAAGTGAGTGAATTAGGGGAAGAGATACAAATGCCGAAAGAGGTATGGCAAGCAGTGTTGGCAATATTGTGCTAGAAGCAGTTTAAGCGAAGGGGTATAAAATTTTGTAGAGAAGGCAAGAAAGGGTAAGTGGGCCTATAATAAGATAAGAATAAAAGGCTTCTAGTATAACAGACAAAGGGAGAATCAGTAAAAAAGAGAACTATGCAGAAAAAATATCTCGGCAAAAAGGAATGAAAATCATGATTTTTCTGACAAAACAGCGAATAATTAGAGGAAGTCTAGTGTAGAAGGAACAGTTGTGCTATTTTACAATTTGGTATGGATACTCCCTTTAGGAAACAAGCCCCTCTTTACAATTAGTTGGTATAATGGATAAAGTAGAGGGTAAAATTACTTGTATAATTAGTTAGGGAATTTTTAGTTTTGAGCATAAAGTACAACCCTGATGTTCACCACCGTTGTTATATTCGATTAAAAGGATATGATTATTCACAGGCAGGATTATATTTCATCACCATCTGCACACAAAATCAATTATGTTTGTTTGGAGAAGTTGAAAATGGCAACATGCAATCAAACGTTGCAGGAAAGATGGTTAAACAACAATGGCAAGGATTGGTGCATCGTTTTAATACCATCAAATTACATGAATTTATTGTCATGCCAAACCATTTCCACGGAATAATAGAATTGGTAGGGGTACCCCTTGTGGGTACCCAAAACAACGGCAGTACCCATTTTGTGAAACAACCACAAACAGAACAACCACAAATGGGGCAATTATCAATTATGGGGCAACAAAACGTAGGGGTACCCCTTGTGGGTACCCAAAACGACGGCAGTACCCATTTTGTGAAACAATCACAAACAGAACAACCACAAACGGGGCAATTATCAATTATGGGGCAACCACAAGGGATTCTACAGTTACACTTGGTGATGTGGTTGGGGCGTTTAAATCATTATCTACTAATGAATATATCAAAAACGTTAAACAAAACAATTGGCAACCATTCAATAAAAAATTGTGGCAACGCAATTATTACGAACACATTATTCGTGATGAAGGTTCCTATTATCAGATATCAGAATATATACAAACCAACCCTCTGAAATGGCAAGAGGACAAATTTTATGGTAAAACCACTAAACAAAATTGACTACTCAGGATTTTTAGGTCGTAAAGTTGCTTCAGTTAACTTTTGACCTTTGTGAATATTATCTACTAAAGCATAGCTCATTTCACCAAGAGAATCGCGCACTTCACGCCAGCATTCTAAAGGTTCTCCTGAAGGATCATGAAACGAAACGTGTAGCCTCTTGGTCCTAGCGGGGTAAGTAGGACAAGCTTCACTAGCACTATCACATACAGTAACGACTACATCAAAGTTCCAAGGATCAGGTATGTCTTGAATGGTTTTGGAGTGGTGTCCAGTGATATCAATACCCACTTCTTTCATAGCAGTAATGGCATCAGGTTTCACAAGAGTTTTTTCTGTACCTGCTGAATAGACTTCAAGCTCAACACCTAACTCATTTGCGTAATGGCGCACCCAACCTTCTGCCATTTGACTGCGAGCAGAGTTATGGCTGCACAGGATAAGAACTCTCTGTGGGTCGTTATTATGGGTTCGGCCAATAATTGCTTCACCAATTTCCCCAAATTCGTTTTGCAAGTTGCTCATAATGTCATTAATGTTTTTAAAAAAGAGCTGCGAATTATCTTGATTAGTAAGGTACCAAATTTGATATAGCTGGTATAGGCATAGAAGCCGACTTAACTGTTCTTGCTCAGTTTGGTTTGTTGGTTTTTTGTGCTCGAGCACCTCCAAACAATCCCAAAAATCAAGCTCAGAAAAGAGTAATTTTTGTTTTTCTTCTTCAGAAATATTATGAATAACCTCAAATAGGCTTTTTTCAACACCCTCATCAACCTCAAAAATACCAGCCGGAAATGGTATAGGGCCCTGAAAGACTAATCGCTGTGAACTTGCCATACAGGGCAAAGTTAAAAGTATTAGTATAAATAATTTTTTCATCATCCTTTTCCTACACAAAGCTATTGTAACAAAGTTTTTAACCTTTACTCACGAATGTGGGTGTATTTTACAGCTTTACCCATCTTGCACAAGGGGCAATCTCGAGCTGTAAATGTTTGAAAAGGGGCAGGCATAAGATTAATTATTGGATAGCCATTTAAGTAGTCAGATTGACGGTTTACCCAGACACTAAAGCCTAACAAAGAGAATCCTGAGCTTTCAAAGAGATTGATATGGGCCCGTAAATCACTACCTGAAAAAACAAGGTCATCAACAAATACTATGTTTAAAGGAGGTTTAGGCACATGCATACGATTAAAAATAAGGCCATCTTCTTCTTTTGTAGTAAGAGCTAGTGGAAGATTTAGTGCCCTAGCCATAAAACTAGCCACTACAGTGCCACATTGTGACGAGCCTACAATTAGCTCTGCAGTAGGAAAATTCTTTTTAAGTGCCTCGGCTTGTACATTTATCACCCCTTCCAACAAACTAGGCTGGCGAATGAGGCTACCTTTTTCAATCCAACCATCACCATGATCTCCTGTACGGAAAACAGTGTGCCCTGCCATTAAGCCATCAAATTTCTTAAAAAGTAAGTATAAGTCTGTAGGAGTTTCCAATGTTTTTATTATTTTATCCACAACTCAAGGTATGAAACACTTTAGCCATTCAGCAGCTTTATTTTCCACCTTCAATTATAAGCTTAGGTTCATGCTCGAGCTTAGCAAGTTCATTAAAAATAGCCTTGAAGTTTATCTATTCTGCTTTCAATGGTAGAAAGTGTGAAATACTTTGCCTACAACTGACATCTAGCTGCCACATCCTCCTGATTCCTCCTCAGGTATTTCTTCATGTTCAGTATTGCCAATAGTACTAATAGCCTCTTCAGTACTTCCCTCTCCAAAGCCTCCTTCAACTACCTCTTCCTCAATATCTTCTCCAACTAGCCCCTCAGCAACCTCTTCGACAGTTTCTTCCTCAATCGTTTCTCTAACTACTTCTTCAATAGCTTGAACTTCTTCAGTTACTTCCTCTTCAATAACTTCAGCTTCTTCAGAGATTTCCTCAACTACTTCCTCTTCAACAGCTTCCATGTCTGTAATTTCTTCAGCTATTTCTTCCTCAGCAGTTTCAGTTTCTTCAGAGGTTCCCTCAGCTACTTCCTCTTCAGCAACTTCCATACCTGTAACTTCTTCAGCTACTTCTTCCTCAACAGCTTCAGCTTCTTTAGAAATTTCCTCAACTATTTCCTCTTTAGTTTCTTCAGCAACGTTTTTCTCAGTAACTTCTTCTTTAACACTTTCTTCGTTAACAGTCTCTTCAGCTATTTCTTCTCCAGAGCCCTTTCTGGAAACACCTTCACTAGCTGCTTCTTCAGAATTTTCCTCAGCAACTTTTTCCTCACTTTTGATCCCAGCATTTACAATATCCTTAAGACAATCTGATCTACCTTTAATAACGCAGAATGTTTCTGGAGAAGCACTAGATCCTACCCCAACTTTGATAGCCGCCATGTCTAACCATTCAATAGCTCCAGCATCTAACTGTACTCTTGCTACACCTCCAGACGTAGGAGATAAAGTAAGGAATAAATTGTTGCCATCAGACAAAAGTTTCATTGAGAGAAATATACTTCTACCCAGCGTCAATTTTACAGTTTCCCCATGTGGCCCATCTGGAGGCATAATTGATACACTAGAATCCTCATCACCATTATTCAAGAGCAGTAAAGTACCTGCTGAATAATCAACGCCAAAGTAGATACCTCCACTATCTTCATTACCAAACCACAGGTAAGCTAATCCACTACCCGCAATGTCTTCTTCAGACTGATAAGGAAATCTTGCCTGAAGTTCAAGTGGCCCTCCTGTTGACAAATCAAATGAGTCATTATATAGAAACAAATCTTGATCATCAATAATTCTATCAGTTTCTTCCTCAACAGCTTCAGTAACTTCAATATTCCTAAGACAATTTGATTTATCTTTAGTAACACAGAATCTACTTGGAGAAGCACCAGCTCCTACCCCAACTTTGATGGCCGCCATATCTAACCACTCGATAGCTTCAGCATCCAATTGCACTCTTGCTGGACCTATAGATTTAGGAGAAAAGGAAATGGTTAAATTAGTGCCATCAGAAAAAACTTCCAAGGAAAGAGATATAATCCGATCGGGTGCCAGCCTTGCCTTTTCCCCATGCGAAGGCGTAATTGGTACAATGGAATCCCCATCACCATTATTTAAAAACAGTAAAGTACCTGTTGAACGATCAACACCGAAGTAAATGCCATCACTATCCTCATCGCCAAGCCACAGGTAAGCTAATCCATTACCTGTAAGGTCTTCTTCAGTTTGATTAGGGAAGCTTGCCTGAAGTTTAAGCACTCCTCTTGTCAACAAATCAAATGAGTCATCATATAGAAACAAATCTTGATTATCAACAATCCCATTAACTTCTTCTCCAGCAGCAACTTCAGAAATCCCCTCTTCAGCTACTTCTTCGCCCTCAATTTCAGTATTCCTAGCTGCTTCTTTTGAAGTGTTTTCAGTTTCTGCTTGAACAACCTTTATTTCTGGTTGATTTTTTAGAGAGGCTAGTGTTCCAGTTGTCTCAGAATGAATAGTTTGATACTCCGAAGTATCAGAAGCAATGTGCTGACCACTTCCTCCCAAGCTTGCACCTAATAAAGGACCAAACAATAAAATAATACCAAAAACTATAGTTGTTATAAAACCAGTACGAGTTATAATTGACTTGATCAAGTACTGACGGTCAGTCCTTAGCTTAGAATTTTTTTCTTCTTCCATTCTCTATCTCCTTCTTGGACATCTTTTCCGTACTTGAAGTACCAGCTTGTGACGTGTTCATTCCTTAACTTGAGATAACATCCCGAAACTACCTCATCACAGTCATGAATGTTATGCCAACTAGAAGTGTGGATGTTTAAGAGTTACTATTGTGAAAGATTACTCCTATTTTGTCATGTACATGTCAGCCTTTGCTTTCAAAAACTAAGCAAACTTGAAAGTAAAAGTTATAGTCGTGTATCTGCGGATAATTATTTTGAGCTTCCAGACAATGAGCACAGACGTGTCTAAAACAATAAAATTTACTCTCACAAAAATGAGGGCATATCGTTTCCTAGACAGGATTTCGACTTATCCGCGGTTAAAAATAGCAGTACCAATAATTTGGTGGTTGTAGTATATTGAAGCACTAAGGTGTTAAACTATGACAAAATTATTGGAAAGGGCCTTTTCAGAAGTCTCAAAATTACCAGAGCAAAATCAAGATGCAATAGCAGAAGCTGTATTAGCTGAAGTTGTCTTTGCACAACGTTGGAGAAAGTTATTTTCTAGTTCTCAGAATTTCCTAGCTGGCCTAGCTGAAGAAACGCTTGTAGAACATCATGCAGGGAAAACGCAGCAACTTGAATGTGTTGAATGAGTAACAACCAAGCAGCTCTGGTAACAGGGGGTGCAGTGAGGTTAGGTAAAGCTATCAGTTTAGCCCTAGCAAGACAAGGTTATGATATTGCCCTGCACTACAACACATCAGGCAAGTCAGCTCAGAAAACTTGTGAGGAAATCGAGTCATTAGGTGTGTCATGCAAGGTTTTTCAATTAGACTTGAGCAAAGCTGAGCAATTGCAATCTTTCTTAACAAGCATAAAGAAGACGTTTTCTAACTTGAACATACTTATAAACAGTGCCTCAGGGTATACTCAAGCCACTATTAAACAAACAGAAATAGCCACTTTTAATGACCTATTTGGTGTTAACTTACGTACTCCTTTCTTCTTGTCAAAAGCATTTGCACAGGTGTGTGATTCAGGTGTCATAGTAAACATTTGTGATAACAAGATTGGTTTTAATCAATTTGAGTATGCTGCTTATCTTCTTACTAAAAAGGCCTTGGCTGAGCTCACTAAGCTTGCAGCACTTGAATTTGCCCCAAGCATAAGAGTAAATGCTATTTCCCCTGGTGTAGTTATGCCTATGAAGAGTAGGAGTGCTGAATACATTGATTGGCGCATTCAAGGCATTCCTCTCAATAAGCAAGGCACAACTGAAAATATAAGTGATGCTTTGCTGTTTCTTATCAACAATGAATTTGTTACGGGACAGACTATTTTTGTCGATGGTGGTGAAGTTATTGCAGGACAAAGTCGCAATGCAGCACAATACGATTCCTGAAAAGACATAGAATTTATAGTGTGTCAAAAGATTTTTTAGATGAAAAAAATATTCCCTAGCCTCTTAATGTTACAACGCAAAGTTATAAGAAACACTGCCTCCTCGTTCCGAAACTCTGTTTCGGAATGCATACCAAAACGCTCTACGTTTTTTCTGCCACGGGCTACCACACGCGACGCAGAGCGTCTAAAGCAGGAGTTACCAAGTAAAATTTGGTAACTAGATGTTGCACTGTAATATTAAAAGGGAAGGTCTTTTGTAATATGTGTTCAAGAAGGATTTTTTACACAGGATGGTGCGCACGACGCACCCTACAGAACTCAGCCTCGTTTGATTTTGCAATAATAGGGCAAAGATTTACCTAGACATCTATATGATAAAAAACGATCAACTCTTCCCTAAACATCTACCACATCACTTTTTGGTAGGTGCTGGTAGCAATATTGAACCTCACAAAAATATAGGATTAGCACTCAAAGAATTACTGGTGCTTTCAAATACTTTTGCCATGAGCCCTATAATCCAAACAGATCCTGTAGGAATGCAAAGTGAGCGCAAGTTTTTTAATTTTGTGCTTTATTTTCCAAGTAATCTGAAACTTAATGAACTCAAGGAACGCTTTAACTCTATAGAAACAAAACTTGGACGCAATAAAAGCGACCCTTTCTGTAAAATAAAAGATCGTCCTATAGACTTAGACATTATCACTGAAGTTAGCAATGAGACTAATTGGCCCGCAGTAATTAAAACAAGTGAGAGTTACTACTTTAAACCTATGAAAGCTTTGCTTCAGAGCTTAAAGCTGGTACCTCAAAGCATTTCTCCACTGATAGAAGTTGTCAATATAAATTTTGATTTTCCTTATACTAAAATAGGTCAAGAAGCTGTGCTCTTAGTGGGCAAATGAAAGTTAACTTTTTCAATAAGGTTTTTATTTATGAAAGGCTTAATTATGTAGTCAACTGCTCCCTGCTGCAACCCCCATCTAATATCACTGGCTTCGGACCTAGCACTAATTAAAATCACAGGGATATCTTTTGTGGTTTCTCTACGTTTAAGTGAGCGTAAAACTTCATAGCCACTGCGAGGCATCATTATATCAAGGAGAATTAGATCTGGTGAAAATTGAGATATTCTATCTTCTATGTTATCCGCTTTAGCACAGGGCCATACAGAGTGGTCTTCTTTTTCAAGAATAGCCACAAGCAAATTCAACATGGGAACAGAATCATCAACTACTACTATTTTAGACATAGGCTCACCTTACTTATTGTGGGCCCCATGTTACAAAATAAAGTCTACCAAATTTGCTATGCTTAAATATTCACTTTTTTATATAGCACTTAAGTTTTGAGACAACTCTAAATGCAAGAAAAAGCAGATTGGATTAACTACGTTCAGCAAGGCAGGATTGTCCAAGGCTATACAAACTATACTGAGCAACCTGACCCCGAAAAAGTAATCCTAAGGATACTCATTAGCCTTATGAGTATACAAAAGTACCTACGGGCTAAGCTTTGGCAACGTGCCTGTGATGAATTGATAGATTGCGAGAGTTGGCCTAATTTCTTGGACTGGCAAGTTTTACAAAAAGACCTTAAAATCCTTAAAGAAGCTAGTAATCTTCTTGACCACCATAACCCAGAGAAAGCCCTTGAGATTTTACAGGAAATTGGTTTAAGTGTATATAAAGCTGAAGTAGAAACTCAGAAGGGTATAGCCTATATCTTTTTAAATGAGCAACAAAAGGCTGAAGTTGCATTTGCAAAAGCGCTAAAACTAGACCCTGATCATTACCGTGCCCTTACTAATCAAGGTAACTTAAGGCTCGAGCAAGGTAATATTGATAGCGCTATTGCCACTTACCAAAAGGCCTTGTCTATAAACAGCAGTTTCTCCAATGCTTTACACAATCTAGGCATTGCATACCGTCGCCAAGGTAAATTCAGTAAAAGTATAAGAGCCCTCCGAAAAGCTCAAACTGCTAAACAACGTGAGTTAAAAGATTCCTCAAAAGTACCAAAACATCAAGTAAAGTATGGGCAATACGCTTTTTATGGTGCATTAATTTTATTATTTTTCTTGTGGTTAATACGTTGAATATGTTTTGCTACACAAAAACGTTCCTTTAGATTAGGTCTATTCAACATTAGGTAGAGACTAGTACGGATTCTTAATGCTGTGAGAGACAATCTACTGGCAAACTTGCTAGGAATTTTAGCAATAGGTTTCTTGGGGATATTTTTTTTCTACCCCCTACTGACTATTTTGCTATTTAGCTTTTGCAGTGCTGATAATATCTTTACACTTGCTCATATAAATTCCTGTAGCTTTGACGCTGTAATTAGCATTTTCCAAAATACCTATTACCATCAGCGGTTATGGTTTACTGTTTACCAAGCAAGCTTGTCAACTTTATTAACCTTACTGCTTGCTTTGCCAAGTGCCTTTCTCTTTGCCTTATTTGACTTCAAGGCTAAACGTCTACTACGCAGCCTTTTCACTATTCCCTTTGTGATGCCTACTGTAGTAGCAGGCATAGGATTTTTGACTATCTTGGGGCCAAGAGGGATACTTACTTGGAATTTGCAAAATAGCTTAGTTATTATCTTAATGGCTCATGTTTTCTACAACTATATTTTGGTAGTGCGTATAGTTAGTGCTTATCTCGAAAACACAGCACCCCAATTTGTTGAGGCTGCTGCTAGTTTAGGTGCTTCACCACTTCAAAGATTTGTAACGGTGATATTGCCTATTTCTACCCCTGCTATACTTGCCTCAGCAAGCCTAATTTTTATTTTCTGTTTTACTAGTTTTGGCATCATTCTTATTTTAGCACCAGAAGTGCGCTTTACTACGCTCGAGGTAGAGATCTATCGCTTAGGTGCTAGATCGCTACAATTAGATAAGGCAGCTGTCTTAGTTTTGCTGCAACTTTTGGTTGTAGGCGTTTTTACATGGTTCTATACTTTCTTGCAAAAACGTTTGGCCATACCAGTAGATAGAACTCCTAGCCTAAAGAAACCAAAAAGTATCTGGATACTGCTTATAGCAGTAAATATGCTTGTTGCAATATGTCTAACCCTTGTTCCACTTTTAACCCTATGGATTAAAACATTTTGGGTAGAAGGCAAATTAACCTTTCAAAATTTTAATAACCTTTTCAAAGCTAGTACCTCAATAGGCTTTATAGGTTTAGGCCCAGCACTTTTAAACTCATTGCGTTTTGCTACGTTAGCTACAATCTTTTCTACTTTAATTGGCTTTGCTATAACTTATAGCATTGTCAAAGCAAGGTGGCACTGGTTAGATAGCTTAAGTCTTTTACCCTTAATTACTAGCTCAGTAACACTAGGTTTTGGTTACTTACTTGCTTTTCCTAGTCTTGCTAGCAGTGCTTGGGGAATTGTGCTAACCCACACCTTACTGGCCTCTCCCTTTGTAGTGCGAAGTTTATTACCTGCTATGAGAGCATTGCCAGAGCAGCTACTAGAAGCAGCAAGGGTATTAGGAGCAAACCCACTTAAAATAATCTTTCAAGTAGAGCTTCCTCTTTTAACCCCTGCATTCATTGCTGCAGCTAGCTTTGCTTTTATAGTATCTTTGGGGGAATTTGGCGCTTCTTTAATCCTATTGCGTCCAGAATATGCTACTTTACCAGTTGCTATTTTTGATCGAATTTCCAAACCAGGAGTGAGTAACTATAATTCGGCGCTTGCTTTAGCAATAGTTTTGATGGTTATAGCAACTTTAGTCATTTTGCTTATAGAACACCTAGGGACACAGTCGCTTCAGAAATTCGGTGTTAACTCTAAAAATAACTACCTACGGGGCAGGTAGGCGTTATCCTTTGCTGCTTTCTGATTTTTCTAAGAATTCATAAGACTTTTTACAATGGCTATGCTGACGAGAAATGTTAAAGTACTGGAGCAAAGAAAAGCATATAATATTCAGGCACTTCTATAAGCTGAGTTTGGCCTGTTGTCATATCTAACTTGCCAACAAAATTACTGACTTAGCCAAAGCCACTCTCTTAGCGTTAAACCACTTTCGTGTATCTTCCTAGCTAGCTCACGTCCCATATAACGATAGTGCCAAGGCTCATAAACATAGCAAGTTATGTCCTCTTTATTTTTAGGGTAACTAAGTACAAAACCATAGCGCCAGGCATTTTCCATCATCCAAGCACCTGCCTCCGTTTTTGCCCAATCGGCTAGTTCCCATGCAGGTGGACCATCTGCACTACGGAAGTCAAGTGTTGTACCTAATTGATGTTCACTGTGTCCCGGTCTAGCACTACTCTTTTTTGCAGCATCTAGCCCCTGTCTTTCAACCCAATAGTTAAATACTTTTTCTTGGTAAGCGTAGCTGCGATAAGCAGATTGAATAGCAATAGGGTGACCTAACTTTGCAGCATCTGACATCAATAACTTTAAATCTATTAAAACAAACCTTCGCACTTTATAATTGGGATATAGCCCTGCTTCAGCAGTGAATACTAAGTCTGTAGGAATGTAATCTGCAGGAAGCTTGTAAATAGTATCAAGTAAACTCCTTTGCCATTGTTCTAGTGAGGTGTAAAAAGTAATCTCATCTTCATAGGAACAAGCAGGTAGTGGTAAACTTTGAGAACTCCCTATTAGGCAACAAACAATAAACCCTAAAATTAGCCCTTTTATAATATTCCAGTGCAAAACCATAGTGTTATAAATATATTTATTGGTATTTTTCATAATGAATCAGTCTTTTTCCTAAATTCAGCCCAGTATATAACCATTATTGATGTGGTACTAAGCGTTGCAAACCCACCGACCAAAGGTAAAATAGTGCCGCTATAGTTCTGGCCAATCAGTATCCCAAGTGGTAATGATATAAACATTGAAAGTGATCCAACCACTGCCGCACCTACACCTGCGATGTGCCCAAGAGGTTCCATAGCCAAAGCATTTAGGTTCCCAAACAATAAACCAACACAGAAAAATGAAAACATAAAGTAAACCATTAGAGCCCATAAAGGTGGATTGCCTCCTAGTAAATATACAATAATTAAAAAAATTACTGAAAGCCCACTGAGTACCCTTAATGCCCAACTAGTTATTGATCGCATGCCATGGTGCACCACTAATCGAGCATTTAAGTACGATGCACCCCCAACAAAGAGAGCAAGCACTGCAAAATAAAGAGGGAACTGCATACCTAGAGCATATTGATCCTGAAATACTTGTTGTGCAGAGTTAAGGTAGCCAAGAAATGCACCAAAAATTAGCCCTGTAGTAATAGTGTAACCCAGAGCAATACGATTCACACAGATTTCCCGAACAGCCATTAATACCTGCTTAAATGAAAAGGGCACTCTTAGGTTTGGTATTAAAGTTTCTGGTTGCCTAATAGCAAACCAGCTTAAAGTTACTATTGCCAGTAACATAAACATGCCAAATATTGCACGCCAGTGTGCAAATACAAGGATGCCCTGTCCCAATGCTGGCGCGATGGCAGGCACAAGTATAAATACACTCATAACAAACGACATTACTCGAGCCATGGCACGGCCTTGATATTGATCTCTTATCAAAGAAATTGTCACAGTGCGTGGTCCTGCAGCGCCAATTCCTTGTAAGACTCTCCCCACCAGCATAAAGGTAAAACTCTTTGCAAGAATGGAAAATAAGCATCCAATTATAAATAAACTAAATCCTATATAAATTGTAGGTTTTCTACCTATACTATCGGACAAAGGGCCGTACATCATTTGGCCAATTGCCATCCCCAAAAACAATAAGGATATGATTAATTGGCTGTCATTACTGTTTTGCACACCTAGGTCTTTGCCAATTTCAGGTAAAGCTGGGAGCATAGCATCAATTGACAATGCTGCGAGGGAAATCATCAGCGCCATGAGTGCTACAAATTCGCCAAAGCGAAGCATAGGCCTACTAGGGACCGTATTCACTATATAAGTAGTTCCTGCTCATTTGTTTATAGCCAAGCTTATCTCAACTTTAGTCAGGATAAATTAATAAATTGCTTCTAAAATTGCCTGAACTAGATTCAAGACTAGCAAGACAAAAATAGCCCCAAATAGAAGAAGAAGGCTTAAAATTATAAGTAAAGTAGTGGCACTTTGGTTGAAAATAAGTATACCAACAGTTAGATAACCTACAGAAAAAACACTAATAAATATAGTGAGTTGCATTAATCTACTGCCAATAATCCCTCCGGGGGCTTTTGAGCGTAAGCGAATGGCAAGAGTCAAATTGTAAACCATCAACAAAAAACTTAGTAAGAGGGTGACTTTTATCATAAAGTGGTTATTCCTAATCTAGTAAGTCTAACAAAGCCTCACCTACTGAAGTATTCATAGTTAATTTTAACTTTATAGCTATTTTACGAGCTGTGTATTTGAGTTTGTGTATGTTGGGACAGGCTTCTAGCTCATCAATATATACTTGAATATTCTCTGGAGGTAAGTTAGCAAGAAGTATCCCCTTAAACTTCCCATATAATTCCACTAAATGATCACTGGTTTCAATTTCCGAGGGTTCTGTAAACCTTTCTTTTGGTTCTTGCTTTCTATCATACTTAATCTCCTGAATATCGACAATGTCTATTAATCCTTCTAATACCAAAACATCAAGGGCTCTTACTATTTGCCTCTGATCAAAGCTTAATTTTAGCCTTTCTAGAAGCTCCTCAATAGTTGTAGAATCACTGCAAACGGAGTAAATTCTCTTTTCTACAGGGGAAAGTGAGCGGTTTGGAGATGGAGGTTTTAAGGAGTTTTTGTAGGGCAGTGGAAACTTACCTTTTCTAGCATTGCAAGCAACAATTCTTGCTCATCCAGCTGTTCATAGTGTACTTTCTGCAGGTCAATTTCGAGTCAATTATGCTTTTGCATCTCACCCTTACACCTTGTCTTTCCAATGTAGAATTAAGTAGCTATAATGCATAAAGCTAATTTTTACTTTCAATTCAAATTGAAGCTATCTGAAACTATTTCCATAACTCCTTGAGCAATAGTTAAAGTTTCAGGATAGCGCATACGCATAGGCCCTAATAAAATTAGGCTTGTACCAAAACTCAGGTTTGCTGAGATAAGGGCCAAAGTATCTTCAAGCTCGAGCTTAAGCCCATCACTCACATCCGTACTAACACTCTCGCTGTCTTCAGAAAGTTCAAGAGGTTGCTCAATATGCTTAAGGGCATGGCGCACAAAGTTAGGATCAACAGACTCAGGCTCATCTAGCAAGTTAGAAAGGCCACGCGAAAATAAACGTGGAGGACTGAGCTTTGGCCACGCTTCTGCCAGAGCGTCAAGAGTGCGAGCTGCTTCTGCAGTGGTATGCTTCGATACTCCTTTTAAAGCTCGAGGCATCTCATTTAAGGGTAAGGTTAATCCCTGAACATCATTTTCAGCTTGACGTAAAGACTCCTCTGCTGGTGAAGGATGAATATTTAGCGCTAACTGACGTATCAACCCTGTTTCTAAAACTACTAGTGCCAAAAGCCTTGCATCTGCTAGTTTCGAGAAGTGAATCTCTAAAGTGCGGACCTTATCATCAGTAGGTAAATGTACCACCACGGCATAGCCAGAAAGTTCAGCAGTAACGTGTGCGATTTGCTGCAATAAATTATCACCATGAATGCCTTGCAAGCGCATTTCTAAAAACTGCCTCTTGACTTTTGGTAAGCGTTTAGGAGGAATAAACTTACAAGCGTAGTGTTTATAGCCAAGGGCAGTAGGGATACGCCCAGCTGAAGTGTGTGGTTGCACTAAGTAGCCTAGTTGCTCGAGCAAAACAAACTCATTACGAATAGTAGCACTACTAATCTTGAGTTGCTTAGCTATAAGTGAAGATGGTACAGGATGGGCTAAGCGTATATAATTTTCAATGATAAGATCTAAAACATAGTTGCTACGCTCAGTCATGTTTTAGCATTATATCATGGCTAGTTATTATAGTAGTTAATGATGTTAGAAAGTAATAAGTTATCTAGATACAAAGTTCTTTTGGGTAATTCTCAAGGGGGTAGCTTTGTTACTTGATAATCAATACAAAGTGCTCTCTGAAAGGTCTTTAAGCTCACACCTAACCTTTTTTGAAGCACTAGATCCAGAAAGCAAAACTGTTTATGTGCTTTGGTATAACCTTTATAATCCTGAAGAAGAAGATGCTTTTGAAGATTACAGGCAACTGTTACGCTCTTTAAAAAAACAAGGCCTAGCAGCTATACAAAGTCTTGTTGCAAGGCCTGGTGCATATTATGTGGCCTGGCACAAACCAAGTATTGGTAGTAGGCGCTTAAGGAATGGCAAAAGTGCTACTGAAGCCATTGAAGAAATTTTAACTAGTAATGAACGGGAAATTTCAGAAGCCCAAGTATATCTGGATGCAGATGGCAAAAGCAGGATATATATGTTACCTTTTTGTCCCCCTGCTGAGGTGAATAATGCTGACTCTAAATCAGAGTCTTCAGGCCAAACGCCACAACTTACCATTACTACTATAATAGAGCACCACACACGCTATAAAGCTCCTCATCCACTGATTAAATTTTGGAAATTTGTAAGAGTGTACTTACCTGCTGCTGTCATGTTTAGTTTAGCTATCTTACTATTGTGGTTAAGTTTGAAAGACTATATTAATACTCCTGCTTTACAAGTACCAGCAGTGGTTGGAAGGTCCGTTGAAGAAGTTGCTGAAGAACTGTCAAGTTTAGGTTTCAGGGTTAACATAAAGGCTGTGCCAAGTAATGAGGTAGCAGGCAAGGTACTTGAAGTAGTGCCACCTGAAAATAGTTGGTTACGTAAGGGACAGGAAATAAGCATTCAATACGGGTTTCCCAAAAGCCAGTTGCCACTTAAACAAGTTCCTAACTTAGAAGGCTTTAAAGATATTGATGTAGTTCGTAATTTATTACAAGAAGCTGGGCTCGAGCTAGGGAAAGTCCTTTATGTGTTTACTAGCCTTGAGAAGAATACTGTTATTGCCCAAAGTCACCTTGTAGAAGAAAGCTTACCAGAAGGTAGATCTGTAGATATCATTGTGAGTAATGGGCCTAGAGGTACTTACAGCTATATGCCAGATCTTCAAGGCTTACCCTTAGAAGAAGCAAGATCATTTGCTAGGCTAGTTGGCTTTAATTATCCTATAGAAGTTGAGTGGCGACCTAGTACCAATTTACTATCAGGAACAGTCATTACTCAAAATATTGCTCCAGAAAACTTAGTTAATTTACAAAGTGCTGTATTGCGACTTGTTGTCGCTGGCAAAGGTACTATTAGTAAAACAACCCCTAATTTTATAGGCATGTCCCTATCACAAGCTGAAAATCTAGCAAGAGAGAGGGATTTAATACTCAATATAAATGAAATAAGCACCTTCAATTTACTCTCAGGTGTTGTTATTCAGAACCCTGCTCCACATCAAGCACTCCAAAACCCTATTACTCTAACTGTGAATGTGCACCCTGAAGCTTTTAAGGAACCTGTGGCTATTGAAAATGGTGTTGTCTATAATTATAGCTGGTTTATTGAATTTGGTATCCCTCAACAATTAGCCGAAGTAACTGCTGAAACGTCTGAAGGGCGTATAGTTGTAGAGAAGCGCTATGTAGAAGGCGGTAAAGAACTTGCTGGCAATTGGAGAACTACTAATAAAGGTGAAATCACTTTTTATCTAACACTTAATGATATTGATTATAGTATTCCCTTAGTTGCTATACCAGAGGAGTATGGTGGAGAGCTCGAGCCACCTTAACTACCTACAATATGATAATTTAAGAGAGCGCAATTTATTAGAAGGAATAATTATGAGTGAAGTACTAAATAAGCCTACCACTAAAAACTTAAACAAACTTAGTCACATTGTAACTCAAGGAGACCATCGTGCTCCTAATCGTTCAATGATGAGGGCAGTGGGCTTTCAAGATGAAGATTTTGATAAACCTATAATTGCTATAGCAAATGGAGAGAGTAATATAACTCCCTGTAATGCTGGACTTGGTGAGCTTGCTGATATTGCCTCAAAGGCCATTAAATTAGCTGGGGGTATGCCACAAACATTTGGCACTATCACCATCAGTGATGGCATTTCTATGGGTACAGAAGGTATGAAATGTTCTTTAATAAGCCGCGAAGTCATTGCTGACTCTATAGAAACGGTTTGCCGTGGTCAATCTATGGATGGGCTTATAGCTGTGGGTGGCTGCGATAAGAACATGCCCGGTGCTATGATTGCTATGGCAAGACTAAATATTCCGAGTATCTTTATTTATGGAGGCACTATAAAACCGGGTCATTATCAAGGTAAAGATTTAACCATAGTAAGTGCTTTTGAAGCAGTAGGCGAGTACGGTGCAGGGCGCATTTCTTACGATGACTTTTGTGCTGTTGAACGCTGTGCTATTCCTGGCAAAGGCTCTTGTGGTGGTATGTACACTGCCAACACCATGTCCAGTGCCTTTGAGGCCATGGGTATGAGCCTGCCTTACTCTTCTACCATGGCTGCTGAAGATAAGGAAAAAGCAGATAGTGCAGCAGATAGTGGTGAGGCACTTATTGAGCTTATTCGCAAGGACATTAAGCCGCGTGATATTATGACTCGCGACGCCTTTGAAAATGCTATTGCAGTAATAATGGCTGTAGGTGGCTCAACTAATGCAGTGCTTCATTTATTAGCTATTGCCCATGCAGCAGAGATTGAACTTAGTATAGATGACTTTGAAACTATGCGTCATAAAGTGCCACATTTAGCAGACTTAAAACCTTCAGGCCACTTTGTGACTGTAGACTTTCATCGTGTAGGTGGAACACCTCTTATTATGAAAATGCTTTTGAAAGAAGGCGTGCTTCATGGCGACTGCCTAACGGTAACGGGAAAGACAGTATCTGAGAATTTAAGGGATGTACCAGAAGCACCTCCTGAAAATCAGTTAGTGATCTTACCCTTTGACAAGCCTAAATATCCCAAAGGTCATCTTGCTATCTTAAAAGGTAATTTGGCCCCAGAAGGTTGTGTGGCTAAAACTAGTGGTTTAAAGAGCACTAAAATTACCGGTCCTGCAAGGGTTTTTGAATCAGAAGAAAAAGCAATGGCCGCTATTTTAAATGATGAGATTAAAGCAGATGATGTTATTATTATTCGCTATGAGGGGCCTAAAGGTGGTCCGGGTATGCGCGAGATGCTTTCACCCACCAGTGCTATCATTGGTAAAGGTTTAGGTGATAGTGTAGGATTAATTACTGACGGACGTTTCTCAGGGGGAACTTATGGCATGGTGGTAGGTCATGTTGCTCCAGAAGCGCAGGAAGGTGGCCCAATTGCTTTGTTAGAAGAGGGAGATAGTATTACTATTGACTCTGAGCTAAATTTGATTCAAATCAATGTTAGTGATGAGGAGCTAAAAATGCGCAAGAGCAAATGGCAAGCCCCAGAACCACGCTATAAGACAGGAGTTTTGGCAAAGTATGCTAGACTAGTTTCAAGTGCGTCAAAAGGTGCGGTAACTGATTAAGCAGCAGTGTAAAACTTTACTAAGTTACTTCTCTAAAATTTCTTGGGCTTTGGACCAGAAATTATCCGCTTTACGTTTATTGAGCCCCTCAGCAATCATGTCACGAAGCTCTTTAGTGTAAGTATAAAGACTACCTTCAGTCTGACAACCATTTAATTTAGGAAGCATAGAATTTGCCATCGGCCCATAAATCTTAACTAGTAATTTACTAATCAATAGCTTTTTACCTTCTAAAAATACCCCTTCACCAAATGCTGACTTAGAAGGTGTTTGAGATTGTTGAGATGGGCCTTGAGTTTGGCCATGCTCTGGGGTAATTTCAAGGATAGACTTTTTTTCCTCTATAAGTCCCTGATCTACCAAGTCCTGTAAAATGGTGGTTATATCACCAAAACGCTCTTGGTGATTTGTTTGTAGTTGATCAACGGTATGTATACCATCAATTAAGGTCAGCAAGAAACGCGGTTTTAAAGGTACTTGAAGAGTTTTATCTCTTATTTGTTGTCTAGCTTTTTCTGTTTTATTAAAAATAGTATTACTGTCCATAACCTTATTTAACAAATTTAGTAATTACAATGGTCTGAAGATTAACGTTTAGTCAATCTCAATCAAACTTCTTAATTGCTTTCTAGTATCTGATTATTAAGTATCTAAGCCACCATCAATAGCAGTAATGAGGGTATAATAATCTAAAATAAAACTAGATAGACTAGCAAGATGACAGATAAGATATAGCTAGTAGGATGAATCTCATCTAACTTTCCTGTTGCAAGATGCAATAGAACATAACTAATTACTCCTAAGCTCATTCCATCAGCAATATTAAAAGTAAGAGCCATACCAAAGACTACTAGGAAAGCTGGTATAATTTCTTCTATACTTGTCCATTCTAAATCTGTAACACCCCGCATCATAATTGCCCCAACAAGAATCAGAATAGGTGCTGTTGCAGCAGCTGGGATAGCAGTTATAATTGGTAAAAAGAAGATAGACAATAGAAATAATATACCTATAGTAATGGATGTCAGACCTGTACGGCCTCCTGCTTGCATAGGTACAGCTGTTTCAATAAATACAGTTGAATTGCTAGTACCTCCTAGTGGACCTAAGATGCTACCTATCGCATCAGCAATGTAAGCCTTTTGGGAACCAAATATTTTGCCATCTTTATCTCTAATGCCTCCTAAACGCCCTAACCCTACAAGGGTTCCAGCAGTATCAAGAACGTCTATGAAAAGAATTCCTAATACTGCTGCTATGAAAATGTCTGAGGTTATTTGGCTAAAGTTAAGGTTTACAAAAAGAGAATCTGGCCAATTAGGCATAGCGAATACCCCTGAAGGTAGGTCGCTAAGGCCAAATCCCCAAGCCATAAGCGAGAAAATAATGATTCCAAATACTAATGCTCCGGGAAGCTGTATTATGAGTAAAGCACCTACAAATACTAAAGTAATCAGAGCAAGAATCACCTCGGGATTTCGTAAAGAGCCTAAGGTAACTAGTGTTGCAGGATGGTCAACAATTATGCCAGCGTTTTGAAAACCAATTATTGCCAGAAATAGGCCAACACCCGACATACAAGCTATTTTCACAGGTTGAGGAATGGAATTTAAAAGGAAGTTTCGCAAGCCAAAGATGGCTAAGAGAAGAAAGAGTACTCCTGAGCAAAATGCTGCTGTTAAGGCAGTTTGGTAGTCTAGACCTCTACTAAATCCTAAGGTAAAAACAATATAGGCGTTTAGCCCGACACCCGGGGCTATAATAAGTGGTAGGTTAGTGAAAAAACCTACAAAAATACAAACTATTCCTGTGACTAAAGCAGTCATTAAGGCAACAGTTTCAAAAGATGCTCCAATCTCTGCAAAGTTGGTAGGTATCAAAAATAAAATATATGCTGTTGTTAAAAACCCTGTTAGCCCTGCTAGTAATTCCCTACCAAAACTCGAGCCGCGTTCACCAATAAGAAAATTAAACATATTCACCACTAATTATCAAAAGCTCTTTCGTATAGGGCTTTAAAAATATAAGACAAAAAGTTTTTTATAAAACCAGAAATTATTACAAATGCCTGATTTTTTAGGCATTATAAAGATTCCTTAAATATAGCAATCATACCCAAAATAGCACTTTATACTGAGTGAAGGTCATCACTTAGAATTTGTTCATTAATTTAATTTTAATAATTTTGAAAAGTAATTGTTCAATATTATTGATAGAAACATACTTAGTAACGATGCTTTTGATTACTAGTAAAAAAGACCTTTCCCACATAAATTTTCATTACTGAAAGTTATAGTTTCATCTAAAGCAGCTCAAAGCTGCTAAGGAATAAGGATAAATCAAAGGATTTCTGATCCAAACTGTTTACATAGCCTAATTAGGTAGTATTGAAATTGCAGGTTAAACAGTATCTTTGTTCCTAAGGAGAAAAATTATGAAATTGCTAAAAATGATTGGCTTCCTTACTTTTTTAATAACCCCTGTCACTTTTTCCCAACAGATGATGACTATCAGTGGCTTGGTTAAGTCTGAATCTGGACTACTTCCTAATACCCGTGTGGCTTTACATCTTATAGACCAGCAAAATAATCGCTATATCGAAATTTTGGGTGCAACTCCTGTGGCAGGGACTTTTAACCTAAGCACTACTGCACCACTTGATGCCTCATATTTAAGACCTTTTCTAAATGGTGGAACTGTATTGCCTGGTTTTCAAAATGAGTTTACCGTTAGTCCTGAAGGTGCACAATTTGCAAGAGCTATTACTAACGTTTATATAGACACAACAAACAATGGTACTTATGATGGGCATGATACTGACCCTCTATATTTGGGTATAGCCAGCGTTGAGAATCTACCAGGGTTCTTTGCACTTATTTATGTAGATAGAGATGTTACTTTAAGTGGAGCAGGTACTACTTTGCAATTACGTACAGGCTGGAACATTTTTACCCTAAGATTTGATCAGGAAAGTAATGCTACTTACACCGCGCAAGCAGTAGTCAATGACGCTGTGTTGGACATGTTCTTACCACGTTTAGAGTAAGCCCTGCTTTATTCTTGGATCAAGCCAGCGATAAGACAAGTCAAGCAGTGTGTTGATAACTATAATACAAAGTCCCACCACTAGCACAAAAGCTTGCATAAGCGGTACATCACGTGAGTCTAAGGTTTTTACTATGAGCTGCCCCATACCGGGGTAAGCAAAAATTTTTTCTACAATTACTGTGCCCATAATAAGTGCCCCTAATTCCACACTTAAGGCTGCTAGCATAGGAGTAATAGTATTGCGTAAGGCATGCTTAAGATAGATAATACGCTTAGGTGCTCCTTTAGCTCTAGCAGTACGAATGTAATCTAGTTGTAAAACTTCTAACAGGCCAGCTCGCAAGAGTTTAGTTAGTAAAGCTATAGGGTAAACGCTTAGA
Organism: Trueperaceae bacterium; assembly: GCA_965224855.1. Taxonomy (GTDB): domain Bacteria; phylum Deinococcota; class Deinococci; order Deinococcales; family Trueperaceae; genus CBDCVN01. The sequence continues at coordinate 1,205,738 of CBDDAI010000002.1, forward strand.
GCAATAACAGGCAAGATAAAACTTGCCCAATTAGCTGCTTGCCAAGTGGCTGGCAGCAATTTGAGAGTTGAAGCGAAAAGAAGGACAAGGCTGTTTGCCACTACAAAAGATGGTATAGCTTGTCCTGTAAGTAAAAAAATATTAAAAAAAATACCAAGGTGATTCTTATGCCATAAAGTACTAAGAATAGCAAATGGAATGCTTAGTAAAAAGGCTAATACTAATGCGGCTCCTATGAGGCACAAAGTGTAACCTAAGCGACCAATAACTAGTTTGAGAGCCGGCTCATGGTAATATAGGGAAATACCTAGATCTCCTTTAAGAACTCTTACTAAAAATCTTAGATACTGATTTATAAAGGATTTATCGAATCCATGTGTTTGTTTAAACTGAGCAATTGCTTCAGGCGGGGTATCTTTAGGTAAAAGGGCGGTAGTGGGATCACCCGTTAAATACATCAAAGCGAAAACTAATAAAGAAATACTAAAGAGTGTGAAAAGAACAGAGAGAATGTATTTTGTTAGGGCATTCAAAGCTTTGCCTTTTGCAACTCTGCTTTAAAGGCTCTCATTTGCTTAGTTTCTTGCTTTATTGCTAATAAATACTTTTGCCAACCGGTTTCTTGGCCAAGTTGTTCATACAATTTTTGAATTCTAGTAAGGTAGCCTACGGCCTTAGCATAATCATTTCTAGCCCTCAATTTAATAATTTCATTTGCCACTTGCATGTAGTAGTTTAAAGCTTCATTAGGATGGGTTTTTTCAGCAGCTCGAGCAACCTTAATAATCAAACCTTCATTTGAATAGGGCTTTTTTAGTGCTTGCTCAAGTGTCTTTATAGCCTCACCAATATTTTCATCATGCAAATAAATTTCAGTAAGTAATTTATAGTTTTCCCTCTCATAAAGACCTGCTAGTAGCCGCTCCTTAGTGGTTATCCAATCATTAGTTTTCTTAGCCAAAGCTTTAGTTTCTAGATAACTATCTAAATAAGTTTGGCGCCAGAAAATTTGCTCTTTAAACTTAAGTGCTTGAGAATATTCGTTACGTTTCTGGTGGTAGTCACACAACCACTTAAGTGATTCTCCCTTTTCGCTTGAGAGACTGCGTTCTAAGATTAACTCATAGATTTGCTCTGTATAGCCTTGCTCTATAAAATAATTGGCTATTTCAATAAGCTCATGGCTGCTTAGTAACTTAGTTTCTTTAACAGCATCGTCAATTTGTTTTAGTTCTAGTAGTCTTTTAGTAGCATCAAAATGCCTGCCTGTTTGACGGCACATTTGCAAATAGCTTTCGTCATCAGCGCCACTGGAAAGCTCGAGCAAAAACTTGCCATAAGTTTGCTTGTGAAAGTTCTTACTCCATGAACCACCTTTGTTTTTCCTAATAGCCTCATTTAACCAAGTTGCTACTAGGGATTTTTCATCTTCGCTAGCATTATTACCAATAATTTCAGGCACTTCGTCACCAATACCATAGCCACCTAACTCTATATCCCAACTATAAATGTCAAACATAGTTTTTAGGTAGTTTAGACGTTCTGAATCTTTTGTAACAGACAAGCACTTACTTAAACCTGTAACACAATCACCAATTATTTCATCAAGCGAGCCTTCTTCATCATTGTATTGCTCATAGTTTTCCATAAGCTTTCCAGCTAGTGTTTGGAAAGTAATGCCAGCATCATTACTGTTGCCCTGCCTCAAATCACCTTCAGCTTTTTTTAGCAGCTTCCTGAAGGGTTGAAACACCTCATAATCATCATAAGAATCATAAAATCCATAGGACTTCCATTCATAATCTAGGTTATCAAGCATTTTTTGTACCTGACGCTCAACCATAGCAGGAGTAAGAGGTTCATTACTAGCTTCATCTACCTCGAGCAGAAGTTCTAAATCAGGATGCTTATCAAGCATTTGCTCAATAAGGGAAATTAGTTCTTCTTTGCTACTGTTATTCAAAACCTTTTCTAAAGGTTCAATGCTCTGAAAGTTTTCAGGAAAGTGTGCCCAGTTATAAAGTAAAGCAGCTGCGTGTTTACACTTTGCCCCACTACCTACAGGGCAAGAGCAGGAGCCTGCCTCAGGGCCATCTTTATTGAAAGTTATGCTTATTTGGTAAGGGTTGGGGCTCGAGCCCCAACATTCAGCTTTAAGGGTCATCTCTTGAGCACGCATGTAACGTACAGCTTTATCTTTGGCGTAGGGCGTGCCCTTCTTTAGTTCTTTGGCACCCAGCCAATTAATAATGTCTTGTTCTGTTATAGAAGGTATCTTCATGTTATGTTTCTTAATAAAAGTGCTATCATTGAAGACCTGCATTAATTATATGGCATTATTTACTACAATAGTTCAAGCTTATTAGGTGTTCGTTGGTGTGTGTAGAGGCGCAATATTTTGCGTCTCTACAGATGATGAAGAGGTGGCTAAGTTGACGGATTTGAGTGTAGGGAGAAGGTACCAAAACTTATAAGAGCATCAAATTAATCATATAATGTTGAAAAATCAGCACAGGACGTATGCCAGATTGTTCAGAGCCCATGACAGGTCTAGCCATATGTCACCACGTTTGGCAACTATCACAAATCCTCTTTGCTCAATCCTGCAACATAATCAGTCATGCCTTCTTCGGCAAGCTTACTATCTTCTTCAAAAAAAGATGCATAAAGTTTGGCAAGTCTGGTCTCATCGTAAATCTTTTCTGACCAAAATGTAGTTTTTCTTATAGGTTTACTTGGTTGCACATATGCCTCAACCGCTTGTAAAAGAATATCTGCAAAACTTTTTTCTTCTGCTGCTGCAATACCTGCTAACGCTTTACCCAATTGTGGTGGGAGACTAACAGTAATCTCAATTGGAGCATACTCATTGACCATAGTATGCGTAGTTTAGCACTAAATTATAAATTTTCTTAATCGTCAAATATCCTTAGCTCTAAAACTAGAAAGTAACCTGTTGCAACGCATTTTGTCCTCAAAAATCATGGTTTTTTGCCCCTAAAATCCCGTGCTGTTTGAGGTATTAGGGGCAATTCCATTTTTCCAAATTGATGGCTACACCTTTATCCCTACCAGGAAACAAGCCATATTTTACCTCCTGTCTAGGAAGGTGTTGTAGTTAAAAGATATTGTATTGACTTTAATGCTATTTTTTGTAATAGTTTTGAGTGTTTTAGTGTGCTGAGGTGCATAGTTATTTCAACAAGCATATAATGGCTACATTATATAGGATGAAACCCTATGTGTGAAGGGTGATTTTGCTATAAATGATGGCTACAAAAAAGAAGAATGAAAAGTGCCCATATTGGCCATCATGACGAGCATTTAAGAGAGAAAAAGAGCATTTTTAGGGTACAAAATGCGTTGCAACAAGGAATGAATTGGGGTAAGGCTAATTTTTGGTTTAAGGAGATTGTTTTTATACTAAATTCCGCATTCCAGTAGTCATTAACTTGTTGTGGAAGCCCTGCTTTGGAATTAAAGCTCTAAAACCCCTAGCATTTCTCTAGGGTCAATATCTACACGAACTTTAGCAGAACCTCGGTAGCTAAGTACTGGTTCTAGGAGCTTGTGCAAGCTTTCATAGTTGTGGGTACGAACAAAAAGCTGATAATGATAAAACCCTCTAACTCTAAATACTGGAGTTGGCACTGGGCCTAGTACTTCCTTTTCTCCTGCACCATGGGTGTATAAAGCTGCAACCAGAAAGCTAGCAGCATTTTCAGCACTAGCTTCTTTCCTAGCACTAACTTGCACCTTGGCTAATACTTTAAAAGGTGAGTAGTCAAACTTCTCTCGTCTGGCTAGTACTTTTGATAAAAACCCCTCAGCATCTTCTCTTAAAAAATACTCGAGCACTTCATGCTTTGGCTTAAAAGTTTGTAAAAGTACCAGAGGACGTTTGTCAGCAGCAATCTCAGCTAAATTTAGCAGGAGGCGGTAAGTCGTTTCAGCAGCACGAAAGTCTCCTATATCAAAATGGCTGTCTAATAAAGTATGGGCCACTAAAGAAACATTGGGTAAAAGCTTTTGTCGCAATATTGCAGTGGTGCCTACCAATATGCCAGATTTACCCTCGAGCAGTTCAGTCAAGTTATCTCGTTTATCTTTGTCAAAACGAAAAATGGGGGTTTCTGGTAGCAACTTTTTGATGGCTTCAAGAATCCATTCTGTACCAGCAGCTCGAGCAGCACCAAGCTGGCTACCTTTACAATTAGGGCAAAGATCAGGCACAGGTTCCCGATGAGCACATTGATAGCAGCGTAACTCCTTATGCTGACGGTGATAACGCAAAGACAAGTCGCAGTTAGGGCACTGTGCTAAGTATCCACAATCAGTGCAGTGAAAAGCTGCTGAGAATCCTCGCCTAGGGGTAAGAATGATGGCCTGACGTTTTCTTTGAGCTACTTGCCTAAGCACCCGAATAAGATCGGTGCTCAGGGGCCAGTTGTTGCTACAATTCAAGTCTGCTATATGGATACGCTGAGGTCTTGAAGGCAAAGTGAACCTATCTTCAATTACAAAAGCATGCAGCACCTCAGGGGTTTCCAAGGCATCGCTTAAAACAAGGCCAGCACCAACTATATTTGCTAAAAACTTAGCAGCGGTGGGGATAAAGATACGGCTAGCAGATAATAATTTATAACTATCACTGGCATGCTCGAGCACTACAATCCTCCCCAGTTTATGCAAGGGTGCTAATAACGCTAAGTAAGTTCCTACTAAAACTACTGGTGTACCCTCGAGTTCTTGCCATACCTTCAGTCTTTGTTTGTCATTCAAGTCACCACTTAAGACTTTAGTAGGTAAAGTTGTGATAAAAGCTTCTACAGTCTCTGCTAAAAAAGCACTTTCAGGCACCAATACTAAAGCACTTTCGCCCCTAGCAATACTTTCTTTAAGTAAGGAGATTAAAGCTGCTAAGCGCTCAGCCCGTAACCCACCTGAAAGGCTCAGACACTCCCTATCAGGCAAGGCTAAATTCACTTTTGGCAAAGCAGTAGTTATATAAGATGGTAGTTCTGGTGCTGGTGCTACCCTATCCTCATAACCTGCATAACCCTTTTTCACCAAAGCCCTCACTGCTGTTACTGGTACACCCACCATGCGACTTAAAGCCGCAGCACTCTCTACTGCTTCTAATTCCCAAAGCACTTTTAAAGCACGGCGCTGATTTTGATACTTTTTACCTGATAAGGTTTTTTCAGCTTCAGCTAAAAACTCTAGAGGAACAATAACTCTGCGCTTTTCTTCAATAATATTTACTTGCTCTTCAATGAGACCCTGACGACGGTAAAAATCTAGCTGAGCAGGTTCACATTCATTAGCAGGTAACCACTTATCAATAGCTAGGGCAATATCAGTAACACCCTTAATAGAACGAATTTTGTGCTCGAGTGTAACCTCTAACCCCACTGCTAAGAATTGCTTAAGTACTAAGCCTTGAGGAGTACAGCTATACTCTGCTAATTCAGCAATTAATCTTATGGCACTTTCTAAAATAAAAGGTTTCTCATCAAGAACGGTTATTATCTCACGAAGTTCTACGACTTGCTTTACAGGTAAAGTCTTACAGGCACTCACTACGCCTAGGCGCACACTCTGTTGCCAAGGCACCACTACGCGACAACCTACTTTAGGTAACTCTTTATCAAAAGGAGCTAGAAAGTCAAAAGGAGGTAAAGGAAGAGGCAATAATACCTCTAAAACTTGCATCACTCTGCGACTCGCAGGCCAAAGGGCCCTTGAGTGGTTTCTACAGCACCACTTTTACCCTCTTTGGCTTTATCCAAAGCTTTGCCCGCTCGAGTAATAAGTGAATCCACATTGTCATGGGGTAAAAAAGAGGCTACTCCCCAAGCGGTGCTTAAAGGTTCCTGCATCTCACCATGTACTTTAGCCAATGCTTTGCTAGCAGCCATTGCCTTTTCTAAGTCATACTCAGGCCAAATTATTAGTAGACTCTCAGCATTCCAGCGACCTAGAATAGCTTTACCTACATGCTTCCTAAGACTTTCTGCTAATCTTTTTAACAAAGCATCAATAAACCCTTGATCATAATTATGTTTAGGTTTCACTTCGTACTTAGGGGTACAGAGTGCTATGGCAAACTTTTTCTCTCCCCACTTAGCTTTATGGCTAAGCTCTTGTAAGCGCTGTTGTAAATACCGCCTGTTGGGAAGTCCGGTAAACTCATCACTTTCTGCCAGCTTTTCTTGGGTTTCAGCAAAAGCTCGAGCTTTATAAAAAGCTTGATATATATAAACAAAGATATAAAGAAATAGCAAAAAAATCACATTAGCAAGATAAAAATCACCAAACGCCCTAATTATGGAAGGATTAGGTGAGGCTAGCACAATCTGAATAGAACCTATCAACAGTGTGATGCTAAAAATCCCCCAAGCATAGATTAATCCTTGCCGTTGCGGGTAAAGTACTACTGTTGCCATATAAACAACTGGTACCCACACAAATCCTTCTACCAATGCACTGAGTGGTTGACTCTCATGAAAAACATCAAAGGTCACCTTACCAAAATGGGCACAGAAAATGGCCACTAAAAAAAAGTAAGTAAAGGTATAAACTACCTCTGCCAGAGTTCTATAAGAGCTTACCAAAACTTCAACTAATGCTAGGAGTAAGCAAAAAATACCGAGAGAAATGAATGTATAAGAAAACCTTTCAGCAGTAGAAGCAGTGTGAAGAAAGGAAATAGCTACTAAGAGCACGCTTAGTGGATAAATGTGGCGCTTTATGCTGTAAAGCATTTCCTGTGTATTAGCAGGCACCGAGCAATTTTACTTCATTACCGTTGAGCTAATTATTACTTAAGGTTCAAAAATCTCCTGAGCTACAGCACGCCCCTTAGGGGTTAGCAGCAAAGCTTCTCCTTGACGGTTTATCAAGCCCTCATCAAAACTGTGCAAAAGAGCACGTCTAACTTTATTGTCTTCCCAACGCAAATGTTCACGTAGTGCTCTCACAACATTTTCTTCTGCTTGCTTAGGACCGCCTTCATGGTGATAAAGGTGGACAGTCAAAGCACGACTGGCATTTTTTTCACGTTGTTCAGCACGCTTTACTTCTTGGGCAATTAATCCGTAACGAGGTCCAAACAAAAATGCTAGCAGTAAAAACACACCTGTCATTACTGCCATCATGCCACCAATAGAAACATCTAGTGCAGTTGCTAAATAGTAGCCTATTATGCTCGAGCCCACAGAAATGAGTGAAGCATATAGCATAATCTTCCAAAGCCCATCGGTAAGCAAGTAAGCTGCTGCAGGAGGTACAATTACAAAAGCAATAAAAAGCACCGCACCAACTGCATCAAAAGCAGCCACAGCGGTAGAACTAGTAAGGGTAAGCAGTGCGTAAAATAGTGCTACTGGTGTAAAGCCCAGTGCTCGAGCCAAGGCAGCATCAAAAGTAGCAAGCTTGAGTTCTTTATAAAAAAGGCTTACAAAAAGCAAATTTACTATTGTCATAATTGACATCCAAAGCAGCGCTTTAGGAATCATCAGGTTACCAAGACTGACAGTGTCCAGCCAAACAAAGCCAATCTCCCCCAGCAACACTGTATGTTGGTCAATGTGCACGTCACGTGCAAAAAGGTTAAGGAGTAACACACCTATGGAAAAAAGTACTGGGAATACTAGGCCAATGGCAGCATCGTATTTAACCCGGCGACTAGCCGCAATAGCCTCGGTTAGGAATACAGTGAGCACACCTGTTAGGGCTGCACCGATAATCTGTACAGGCCCACTCTGCTGATGCGTTATTATCCAAACAATTACAATGCCAAAAACAATTGAGTGCCCAATGGCATCAGCTAACATGCTGTTCTTACGTAACACTAGAAAAGTGCCTAGTAAACTCGCTGCAATGCCTACTAATGCTCCTGTTGCCATGATAGTAAACGGTATGTTGTTAAAAAGCTGTGTTAGCATTTTGATTTTCTTGCGAGATTAGTGACTCAAGAATACGTTTAGCCTCTAGTCTACCTTTATCAGTTAACAACCAATGCCCACCTTCCTCAGGCATGTGTATATTACGTACCACAAAGCCTTCTTTTTTTAGGCGCTCGAGCGTTTTAGCCATGTTCCTTTGATAGTAAGTATTGACCATACCCTCTTCAGTCAAATAATGAGGGTTTTTATGCTTTTTAGAAAGTTGATAAAGTGTAGTTAATACCTGCTGGGTTTGCAGTACACGGCGGTTGCGAGACTGCTGCAAAGCCTCCCAAACAATTCCTCTTCCTGGAGCTAACAAGAGCGATAATAGTACAAAGAATGAGATACTCAAGATAATTAGAGGTCCGGTAGCTAGATTGCGACCAGTAGCACTTATCAACGCTCCTAGAATGCCCCCAGCTGCACCCACAATGGCTGATAGCAGTACCATATTTTCTAGACTATTGACCCATTGCCGTGCTGCCACAGCAGGTGCAATTACCATAGCTGCCATTAGCACCACACCAACCATCTGTAAACCTACTACCACGGCAAGGGCAATCATAACAGTCATTAATACTTCAAGTGCCACCACAGGTAAACCAAGTGAAGTTGCAAAGACAGGATCAAAAGTAACTAGCTTAAGCTCTTTCCAAAGGGTAAGTATTAGCAGTAAGGCAACACCAGTAATTGCGCCCATAACCCATAGGTCACTGCGCAAGATGGTGGCAGCTTGACCAAATAAAAATGAATCCAGTCCACCTTGGGAAGCGTTGTTATTACCTTGGATAAAAGTAAGGAGGACAGTGCCTAATGCGAAAAAGATGCTCAAGGCACTACCCAAACCAGCATCTGTTTTTAGGCGACTGTAGCGAGTTAGCAGTAGCATAAATAAAGCAGCTATTGTGCCTGAAATTAGCGCTCCTGCTAGAATGCTGCCTAGTTGCCTCGAGCCTGCCACAATAAAACCCAAGCAAATCCCCGGTAGAGCCGCATGTGAGAGAGTATCGCCTAGAAGACTTTGTTGTCTTAGTACAGCAAAACTCCCTAGTACTCCACTACTAATGCCTAAAAGTGCTGCTCCAATAGCAACGTTCTGAATGGTGTAATCACCTAAAAATGTGAGAATATAAGCCACAAAATTCGCTCCTATTGAGATTTTATGGGTATCAATCGTAGGGGTTCAAGATTTTGAACCCCTACAACACGTACTTCATGACAGGTGCTTTCATTCATCAATTGTGCTGCTTTACAAACATATCACTTTGTAAAAGAGCTATTTGACCACCATAGGCGGCACGAAGGTTTTCTGCTGTGTAAACTTCGCTTACGTGTCCTTGAGCAATGGTGCGTACATTAAGAATAAGCATCCAATCAAAATAGGTGGTTACTGTTTGTAGGTCGTGGTGGACCACAACAACGGTTTTGCCTTCATTACGTAACTCACGCAGGATATTTACAATTGCGCGCTCAGTAGTAGCATCTACTCCAGCCATAGGTTCATCAAGAAAGTATACTTCTGCATTTTGTACTAGTGCTCGAGCCAAGAAAACACGTTGCTGTTGCCCACCAGAGAGCTGGCTGATTTGCCGATTGGCAAAGTCTTGCATACCCACAAGTTCTAAGGCTTTCATAGTTTGTTTTTGTTCTTTGCTTCTAGGACGCCTAAACCAACCCAGCTGCCCATACAATCCCATAGTAACAACATCTGATACAGTAGTAGGAAAGTCCCAGTCAACTGAAGAACGCTGTGGCACATAACCCACTCCGCTCCGCTGCTCGATATAGGGTTTACCATGAATGTAAATATGACCCGCACTTTTTTTGACTAGCCCCAAAATGGACTTAATCAAGGTGCTCTTGCCAGCCCCATTAGGGCCTACAATAGCAGCTAAAACACCTGGTGGGATATCTAGATCGATATCCCACAGTACAGGTTTGCTGTGGTAGCTAACCGTTAGGTCCTCAACATGAACAGCTAGATCTGGTTCATGGGGCGTGCTTGATGAATGTATGCTTAGTTCAGCTCCCACTCACTTGCCCAAGTGGTAAGGTCGTCATGTAAAGGAGGTAAACTGCCACCTAAAGCTTCTGTGATGTGTCTGGTGTTAGTGTAAAGCATTCCTATGTAAGTGCCACCGTAGGTTCCCTCTTCGCCCATTGCATCTGAGTAAAGTTCTTTGCCAAGCTTAACTTCATGTCCTGCTTTCTTTGCTGCATCAACCACAGCTTGAATAGTGCGGGGATTGATGGTGCTTTCAATAAATACTGCTGGGACATTGCGCTCAGCAATAAGCTTTGCCATCGCCCGAATGTCAGCAATACCAGCCTCAGATTCAGTGGAAACACCTTGAATGCCAGCAACCTCTAAGCCATAAGCACGACCATAATAGCTAAAGGCATCGTGAGCTGTAACCATAAGGCGCTGCTCTTCAGGAATAGTGGAAATGGCTTTGGTAATCCAGCAGTGCAGTGCCTCGAGCTGTACCACATAAGCCTCTGCATTAGCCTTAAAAGCTTCAGCACAATCAGGGTTTAGTTCACTTAAGCTAGTAGCGATGGTAGGAACAATTTTTGCCCAAAGTTTTACATCCATCCATAGGTGTGGGTCAATGCCATAAACACCTTCCACACTAATGAGTTCAGTAGGTTCTATAGAGCTAGGCGACACGGCCACAGTAGGTTTTCGTTCGGCAAAGCGACCTAGTACATCACCTAGCTGACCCTCGAGGGCATAGCCTGAGTAAAATATGATGTCAGCATTGCTAAAAGTCCGCACGTCTCCTGCACTGGCTTGGTAGAGATGTGGGTCAACCCCTGCACCCATAATGGTGGTTACCTCTACACATTCACCACTGACGTTTTTCACCACATCACCAATCATGCCCACTGTAACCACAGCATCAATGGGTTTTTGGGCTAGGGCAAGGGCTAGAAAGCCAAGCAGAAAAATTAAAAGAAAGTTTTTCAAATTAGTATCTCCTTAATATTATTATAATACTATATAAATAAAATAATTCGTCATGCCTAAATTATCTCAAAGAGTCAGCCTTATGTCAAGCTTACCTACCAACCATTTTTGCTGCACAAATTACGGGTCGTGCCCCCGACAACTGCGGATAAATAGATTGGGAAAAGTATTGTAGTGAAAGCAGATAAATAATATAGATTGCTATAATAATCATTACTCTAAAGTGGATTGCTCGAACCTGTAGATTGATTGATACTGTATTTCTCCAGTCACCTAATGCTTTTCCCCACCCTTTACTAAATTCATCCGCAGCTTACCCTTGGTTTAAACACCCTCTTTTTTGTCTAGCTTAACCACCCTTTCTGTCTCCAAGGTGGTACTCGCTTCATCAATACCTCCTCCAAACACCATACCTTACTTGTTAATCCTGCTGACACTCCAGGCGTCTGCTTTTCCCACTTGCGATTTCCTCCTGCTGTTAGCTCTTTCCGTAAACTGCCGTGTGGTAAGCAAAAGTTGTAGTATAGCTGAAACAATGCTAATTCCGCAACTAGCCCTTTTTCTCTCTTTGCCAAGCTCTGCACTTTCCTTCCTAGTGCTGCCACATGTTGCCTCAAACTTAAGTTGAACCTCTCTATGTAAGCCGTATTTATTACATTTCAGGTGGCTACAATTCCTTCAATTTGCTCAGCCAAGTCAGCTGACACTGCTAGCTCTTTACCCTCGAGCTTTAAGTGCATTAGTTTTCCAAAGGGCTCGAGCCCAACAAGCTCTACCACCACACCAGGTTTAATCCCCAAATCAAACAAGTAGCCTAGCACTTCACTATCTTGGCTACGAATGCGTGTTACCTCTAAGCACTCAGCTAATTTAAACTCTGTTAGAGGTTTACTTGTACGCTGTGGTAAGTTACCCTCTACTGTAGGAATTGGGTCCCCATGGGGGTCAAATGCGGGTTGCCCTAGTTTCTCTGCAAGACGCTCAGTAAAGCGGTCTGTCATGGTGTGCTCCATGAGTTCAGCTTCTTCATGCACCTCATCCCAAGTGTAATCAAGATAATCAATTAAAAAGGTTTCAATCAGTCGATGTCGCCTTAGTAACCGCAGAGCTTCACGGCGTCCTTGCCCAGTTAAACTTGCACCGTAATAGGGTTCATACTTTACTAGCTCGAGCTTAGCAAGCTTGCTTAGCATGCCTGTAACCGAAGGTGCTGTTACAGCAAGGTGCTTAGCTAAATCTTTGGTACTTACACTTTGATCTTCTGCAAGTATCCAAATAGCCTTAAGGTAATCACCTACAGCATCAGATAGGGAGAGTGTAGATTTAGCCACACCTCATTGTAGCATTAAGTGAGCAATCTAAGCACCTGAGGCAACAGTGCCTTATTACAACTTAAAAGCTCTTCACTAAACATAGTTTCTTCGCCTACCCAATTGCCACAATAACCCTTTGCTTCGGGTAAAATCACTAAAAAAGGTGCACAGTCCCAAGGGCTCATTATGGGATCTAGCATTACTTCACAGCGGCCTGTTGCTACTAGTGCATGCCCATATGCATCTGACCAACCTCTGCAAGCATAAGCTGCATGTTGTAAACGTTTCCACTGTAATTGCCTGCCATTAGCTTCAAAACTGCGGGAAGAAGTATAAGCGATAATAGCCTTGTCTAAACTATCTATAGAAGATACTTGCACTGGCCTACCATTCAAATAACAGCCCATATTGTTAGCAGCGTAAAGCATTTCATCAAGAGCAGGGAAATAAACTACTCCCACTTCAACTTTTCCCTCTACTTCTAATCCTAAGAGTACTGCATAAAGGGGAACACCACGCATGAAAGATTTAGTGCCATCAATAGGATCAATAAACCAACGAATAGGTGTATCACCAACTTCACCAAACTCCTCACCTACTATAGCGTGCTGAGGATAAGACTTTTCTATACGTAAGCGGATAAACTCCTCAGCTTTTTTATCAGCAATAGTTACAGGTGAGTTATCCTGCTTAAAGCTTACTTGCAGGTTGCTTTGAAAATAGCCAAGGGTTAGCCTGCCAGCTTCGTATGCTGTTTGTACTGCAAAGTTTAAAAGACTATTTAAATTCATTTGGTATCTATCAAGACAATGTAAAGGCAAATACAATGCCCAGCTAGGCAAAAGCATTAAGCAGAGAGCTACTTCAATAATGGTGGCGCAATTGCACAATGATAAGAGTCTCTTTTGTAACGGCATAGACCATGCGATGTTCCTGATCTATACGGCGTGACCAAAAACCTTGATAGTTATTTTTGAGAGCCTCTGGCTTACCCTTATCTTCAAAAGGATGGCGTAAAGTATCTTTGATAAGATCATGAATACGTTTACATCTTTTGTAGTCTGTTGTAAACCAATAAAGATAATCTTGCCAAGCACGCTCTCGAAAACTAAGTAGCATATTCAGGTGTAAGCAAGTTATAGCCTTTCAATTCTCCTTTTGCTTGGCACAAATCTTCAGCATTGATAGAACTACTTAATAGGTGTTCTGTGTCATCTTTACCGTAAGTAATAGACTCAATGTTTTCATTAGTGAGGTCATTTTCAAGACCAAGCAGTAAATCTTGTAGAGCTTTATCACTCATTGTATGGAGACCATTTACAATTCTCCCAATAGTTTCAAAGCGAGTCATAAAGCAAAGTGTAGCATATTACTAAGTGTGGTGTGGTGCCCTACTTGCTCACTAGAATTCATTCCTACTACTATATCCTAAAATTTGTTAGGCTACTTTATGCTCTTTACTCGCCAAGTGCTTGAAGCCAATGAGCATACTACCTTGGCTCCTTATGCTGCTTTTGCTGATGAGTCTCGAGGTCGCAAATACCCTGAAAAAGAGTCAGAGTATCGCACTGCCTTTCAAAAAGATCGTGATAGAGTAATTCACACCTCAGCATTTAGGCGGCTTGAGTATAAAACTCAGGTTTTTGTTAACTATCAAGGGGATTACTACCGTACTAGATTGACTCATACACTTGAGGTAGCACAAGTAGCCAAATCCATAGCTCGTGCACTAGGCATAAATGAGGACTTAGCTGAAACAATTGCTTTAGCCCACGATCTAGGACACCCTCCTTTTGGACATGCAGGGGAAGAGGCACTAAACAAACTTGCCCAAGGTGCGGGCGGTTTTGATCATAACAAACAAGCTATTCGTATAGTTACCAAAATAGAAAAGCGCTATTTAGATTTTTCAGGTCTTAACCTAACATGGGAAACTTTAGAAGGCATTATGAAGCATGAGGTCGATCCAGAGGTTGCAGGAGAGAAATGGGAGCCAAAGCTGCAAGCCACACTAGAGGCACAAATAGTGGATTTATCTGATGCCATTGCGTATAACGCTCATGACTTAGATGATGGCTTGCGTAGCAAGCATCTAGACCCTAAACAAATCATGCAAGTGCCCCTTGTGGCTGAGACTATGGATGAATTAAAGCTAAAGTCTTATGATTTACACTTATCTAAACAGCGCTACTTGCTTATTCGTGAGCTTTTAGGTGCTATGATTCAAGATGCTATCTATGCAACTGAAGCAGCTTTAAAAGAAGCTTCAGTGAACACCCTAGAAGACATTCGGTGTGCCAAACATAAATTAGCTTGTTTAAATGCAGGTATGAGCCAAAAAACTAAAGAGCTTAAAAATTTTTTGTATCAAAACTTATACTTTCATTATAGGCAGATTCGTATGGCTAGGAAGGCAGAACATATCCTAGAACGCACCTTTAATGCTTATATCAATAATCCTAATATGTTGCCTTCTGAAGCACAAGAAGATGCTGAATCCATAGGCTTGATTCGTGCTGTAACTGATTATTTAGCAGGCATGACTGATAGATTTGCAAACAACGAGTACAAGAGGCTTTTTGACCCTAGCGAGTTGACTTAATTACAAAACTAACCAGATTTCAAGTTAAGATCATTTCACGGAGATAATTATGAATATGCAAAAAATTATGCAGGAAGCACAAAAAGCCCAAGCGAAGATGCAAGAGGCACAAAAACGCATAGCAAGTATGAGTGTAGAAGGTAGTGCTGGTGGGGATATGATAAGAATTACTGCTACAGGTAAGGGGGAAATTACCAAGGTTAAAATTGAACCAAGTTTGGTGTCTTCTGATGGGCTCGAGCTGTTAGAAGATTTAATAGCTGCTGCAGCTAATGACGTCCAAGACAAAGTTAAGAGTTTGCAAGATAAAGAAATAGGTGCAGTGATGGGCAATATACCAGGTTTTGGAACCTAAAGAGCCAAGAAGCAAGGACTTTAGTCAAGTAAGTTACTAAAATGAAATATCCCTCCTCACTTATACAACTTATTAGAGAACTAGGCAAACTACCGGGTGTTGGTCCTAAGAGTGCACAGAGGCTTGCTTTTTACCTTTTTAATCAGCCTGAGGAAGAGGTAAAAACCTTAGCCAATGCCCTTGTTGAAGCTAAGCAAAAACTAAAGCAGTGCAAGAGCTGCTTTAACATTACAGATCAAGATGCATGCAGTGTTTGTACAGATCTACGCCGTAATAAAAAGCTTATTTGTATTGTCGAACAACCTGCTGACCTTTTAGCCATCGAGCGTTCAGGCGAGTACGATGGGCTGTACCACGTCTTGCACGGCGCCTTAAGCCCTATGAATGGCATTGGGCCCGACCAGCTTACCATTCAACCATTTATAACTCGCTTAAAAGAGGTAGAAGAGGTTATCCTTGCTACCTCAACCACAGTAGAGGGAGAAGCTACTGCTATGTATTTAGCAAAAATGGTAGCTGATTTAAATGTTACTACCTCACGCATAGCATATGGCCTGCCTGTAGGCGGTGATTTAGAGTATGCTGACGAAGTGACCTTAGGAAAGGCTATTGCCCATAGACGTGAACTTTAGATTTCGTCTGCCTCTTCAAAACGCTTTTCCTTACGCTCTGAAGGAATTACAAAGCCATGAACTGGTTCTATAGAAGTTACCTCGAGCCACTCCCCAGTTACAACTTCATCAGTTAAAGCCTCAAGGCTGCCCACTACTAGTGGAATACCTGCATCAATTACTACTATGTGCTTACTGCGATAAACGATTAAACCCTTAGCTTGTAATTGACTTATGCCAGTTATGTTAATTTCTTTGGTAGTTGCCTTTATAAGTTCTAAACTCTCAGCAACTGGGTGAACAATTACCTGTCTAGTGCCTAAAGAGCTTTCATAAGGGCTAGTACGTTCAAAAAGGTAAAATACTCTGCCACTAGCAAAACACTCTAATAAAGGACTACCCTCAATCTTGGGATAAATTTGAACTGCAGCAGCGTAAGGCTTCCACTGCAAGACAAAGTTTTCAACAGAATCTTCTAGCATTAAATTACCTTATCTAAACAATTTAGTACTTTATCTACCTCATCTTTACTAATGACCAAAGGAGGCACAAAACGAATTACGGTTGCTCCAGCATTTATGGCTAGTACCCCCTCAGCTTTGAGGGCGTTTATGTAGGGTGCTACCTTTTCCTTCAGCTCTACTGCCAGCATCAAACCTAGCCCTCGTACCGTGCGGATTTTTGATGAGTCAAATTTGACTAATTGCTCTTTAAAGTAACTGCCTATCCTTTGGGCATTTTCTATAAGGTTATGTGCTTCTATCTCTTCTAGTACTGCTAGAGCTGCTGCTGAAGCTAGAGCATTACCACCAAAAGTAGTACCATGCCCACCTTTTGGCATACTCAAGGCTACTTCCTCTGTCATAAGCAGTACCCCTATAGGGAATCCACCACCTAGCCCTTTTGCAAGGGTTACCATGTCAGGTCTTACACCAAAGTGCTCACAAGCTAAGAACTTACCAGTACGACCCACCCCTGACTGTATTTCGTCAATCACTAGCAAGGCACCTCGAGCTTGGGTTATCTCTCTTGCCGCTTTTAGAAAGCCTTGCTCAGCTACATGTATGCCACCCTCACCTTGTATCACTTCTAAAAAGACTGCTGCTGTTTCTGTGGTTACTGCCTTGTCAAGTTCTTCTACACTATTAAATTTAATGAAATCAGCTTCATACCTTAGTGGTTCAAAGGGTTCTCTATACTTCTTTTCCCATGTTATTGATAAAGCTCCCATGGTCCTACCCGAGAACCCTCGTTTTGCTGCTACAAACTTGCTGCGGTTTGCGGTGGCTCGAGCCCATTTCAAAGCAGCTTCGTTAACCTCTGAGCCTGAGTTTGCCATAAAGATTCGCTTCAGGCCCATGTCTTCAGGTATGAAGCTCATAAGCTTTTCATAGAAAGCCACTCTCATGTCATTAGCATGCATCTGCGAGCAAACGATAAGGCGTTTAGCTTGTTTGGCTATAGCATTAGCTAGGTGTTCGTTAGCATGACCCACACTAGCAACGGCTATACCTGCTAAGCAGTCGATGTATTCATTACCATCAGCATCATAAACCTTTACCCCCTTGCCATGAGTGAGTACCAGATTAGGGTTCCATAAACCTGAATTGTGCTCTGCATCATATCTAAGTATATTTTGACTTTTTCTTTCCATAAAAATCTAAGTTTAGTTTGACCTTCTATATTCTACATTGAATCTAAGGTTGATTCCCCAGTCAAGAATCCACCACAAAACAGTAATAACAAAAACTATCCACCAAAGAATATTCCAAAAACCTAGTAAAAATCCAAAATTATTATCAGTTAGCAGATTGTTAATGCTACTAGCAGGAAATACTCCTGTATCAAGTGCTTTAAAGAAAAGAAGCCTTGCTACAGTTTCATGAATGACACGTAATAGTAGTAAAATAGCAAGAAGCAAGTGCATAATTTAATCCTAAGCTCTGTAGCGTTTGCTTTTATAGCGATGACTAGGACGACGAGGACGTTTGCGAGAAGAGGGTTTGGAGTCCTCATAGCTTTCTTCATCACTTTCATCACTATCAGACTTTAAGGTTAAATCCATTAAAGGTTCAGCAAAATGATTAGCAAGGAAGGCAATAAAACTAAAAATTAAAAACCCCCACCAAAAGAAATACCAAAATCCCTTTAAAAAGTAAAATTGTTTAATACCTTCTAAGCTTACTAATTTATCAGCATCAAAAAATCCATACTCAAAGGCAAGGAAGTAAACATACTGTGCAAAAACTCTGTCTAAGAAATATGTTGTTATTAATACAAAAAAAACTATAAGGGAGTATCTCAACTATGTACCTATCTTTTAAGGGCAAACTACAAGTTGGTTAACCAAGTAATAACTATAAATTCCCAACTTAGACTCACTTAATAATATCTTACAATAAATATCGCCGAAAATGGTTGACAGTGCTTCTTGCATAAGATGAACTATACATGCTTAACTTTAGGCTTTGATTGAGATTTTACCTTCGAGTCAGCAGCACTACGAGTTAAAGCGACACGACCACTACGAACCAACTCAACTATACCAAAACTACTCATTTGTTCAATAAAAGCTTCCATTTTGCCCTCATCACCAGTTATTTCAAAAATAAGTGCTTCGCGATGGGCATCTACTATACGGGCGCGAAAGTCTTGGGCAAGTTGGCGTATTTCTACACGGTCCTCAGGAGTGCTAACTGCAACCTTAATGAGCATGAGTTCTCTATCTATATAAGGTGACTCTGTATGGTCTGTAACAGTAAGAACATCTATAAGCTTCTGCAGCTGTTTTTTTACTTGTTCTATGGTGTTATCTTCACCAGTAACAACAAAAGTAGTACGTGATATACTCTCTTTTTCTGTTTTAGCAACAGCTAATGAGTCTATATTAAAGCCACGTCTAGCAAAAAGTCCTGCTAAACGCATCAGAACCCCTGGCTTGTTACGCACTGTTACACTCATTATGTGTTTGCGGGTACTCATGCAGGCACCAAGACTTCTTCGGGTTCTTGATCCCCTATGATCATTTCATCTACACCAGCACCAGCAGGAACCATTGGAAAAACCTTTTCTGCTTCATAAATTAAAAAGTTCATAACTGCAGGCTTGCCTTTCGCAATTACTGTAGGAATGAGTTTGGCAGCCTCGTCACGATCAAAAACATTATAGCCATCGATGCCATAAGCCTCAGCCAACTTAGCAAAATCAGGATTAGAGTCTGCTAAGTAAACCTCACTATAACGTTCTGCAAAGAACATTTCTTGCCACTGCCTTACCATACCCAAAACACCATTATTAGCAATAGCAATGATGATAGGCAATTGGTGCTTATAGATAGTAGCTAATTCTTGAATATTCATTTGTACACTACCATCACCTGCTATACAAACCACTTGCTTATCAGGGTGGGCAAAAGCAGCCCCAACTGCTGCAGGTAAGCCAAAGCCCATAGTGCCTAGCCCACCTGAAGTAATCCAAGTGCGGGGCTTGCTGGTAGGGAAAAGTCTTGCTGCATACATTTGATGCTGTCCAACTTCAGTAGTGACTATACAATCACCACCTGTCGCATTGCGAAACATTTCTAAAATTTCTTGTGAGACCAAGGGTTTATCTTTTTTATAGCGCTCGGGGTAGCGATTCTTCCATTCATTAAGCTGTTGCCACCAATCATTTATATTTAACCTATCTAATTCCTCACCCAAACGTGGGATGATGTCCTGTAAATCACCTACTACAGGGATATGAGCATGGACAAGCTTGGAGATCTCAGCAGGGTCAATGTCAGCATGAACAATAGTAGCTTTAGGAGCAAAACGGCTAATTTTTCCAGTAACTCTATCATCAAATCTAATACCTGCCCCCAAAATCAAATCACAATGGGTAATAGCACGATTAGCAGTAACAGTACCATGCATACCAGGCATTCCTAAGGCTAAATCATCTCCTGAAGGAAAAGCACCAATACCCATCAAAGTAGTTATTACTGGTATGCGGGTCTTGCTAGCAAAATCTATTACTTGCTGGGCAGCACCTTGAGCACCTCCTCCTACCATCATTATGGGTCTTTTAGCGTTACCAATAGCCTCAGTAGCTCTTTTAATTTGCCTACTGTGCCCAGTATAAACGGGCTTGTAGCCAGGTAATTCAATATCCATAGCATCAAAATCAGCAGTAAACTCAGCGTTTTGTATATCTTTAGGGACATCGATTAGTACAGGTCCACGACGCCCTGTAGAGGCAATATGGAAGGCTTCATGAATCACTTTGTGAAGCACATTTACATCTTTTACTAAATAGTTATGTTTAGTTACTGGCAAGGTAATGCCATAGACATCAGCTTCTTGAAAACCATCTGTGCCAATGAGTTGCTGAGCGACATTACCAGTAATAGCTACAACTGCTGAAGAGTCCATCATGGCAGTTGCTAAACCAGTGACTAAGTTAGTGGCTCCGGGGCCACTAGTAGCAAAGCAAACTCCCACTTTTCCACTGGCTCGAGCATAGGCATCGGCCATATGTGCTCCACCCTGCTCATGCCTAACCAAAACGTGCTTTATTTTAGAATCATAAATAGCATCATAGGTAGGCATAATAGCACCACCTGGATGGCCGAAAACTATTTCTACTCCTTCGCGCTCGAGTGCTTTCATAATAACTTCTGCACCGTTCATGTCAACCTCACCATCGTAAAAGTTTCATGCTAAGTATCTTGTATTATAAGCTAAAAAAAAACCCGCCTACTTTTTGTGGCGGGGTGTGTGGTTATTTAGACTAAAAACTTAGTCAAGAACACCCCAAAAGCCCACCACTAGCAGTACTAAATTAAATAAAACCAAAAGATTTGCTAAGATACTTGGCATTCCTGAGTATACAAACGCTGTAAAAACTATGTCAAGCTTTATCTCCTACAAAATGTCCCCAACTTCGTAATCTACTCGTTCTTTGGCAGGGCTCCTTATTCTTTTTGACCTTTTTGATAATATAGTTCACACTCTACCCAACCTTAATAACTTTTGGGTAGCCTTCTTAGACCAAACAAGAGTCGCAACAGATTAATACGCTTGAGAAACTCATAGGTCAGTAAGATTGCTAGAAAGGAAAGTTAGTATGCCCTCTCAAACTTTCTCCTTTTGACTCATAGCTGTCATTACCTCTTTCAAGTGATTGAATACCACCGCCATGTGATGCTCATCAGCGAAATAGCGAACTTTGCATTGTGGCAGCTTTGTTTCCAAGAAATGGGCCATTTCGATAGGAACATATACATCACGTTCTCCGTGCCATAGGTAAATTTTCTCAAATTTAATGTCTTCTAGTTCAAATCCCCAAGGTTGTGTGAATAGTGATGCGTCGTAGGCTGCACCACGACTACCCTGTCGAAATGCTTCCAACGTTTCTTGAACATAGAGTTTGGGTATGTCAGGGTTACTAATGGAATTCGGCAGCCCCTGTGACATCTTATTTCCCAACAATTCTAATTTCTTTTCATCATCCACATATTTCCCATAACGGCCTAAATACGCCCATAAAAGCACTTGGACTAACCAAGGCATCCGACGGGCCAGTCCAAATTGTATGCGGTTTGTTAACATCATATCCTGTGTGCCTAAGAGATGAATTGGTCCTAGACCAGCAATGACACCACAAGCTAAAAGACGATCAGCAAGTCTATATGCACAAGCAATTGCATAAGGGCCTCCTCCTGAAACTCCTTGCACTGAAAACTGATTGATCTCCAAAGCATCAGCTAACTCGAGCACATCATCTGGCCAATCTAAGAGACGTCGCCCTCTCTTGAAATCGGAAAATCCCATACCGGGACGGTCAATGCCGATAAGACGGACTCCAGCACTCCTTGCTGCCTTATCGGCTATGAGTGACTCGAGCCTTGACCCGGGATGGCCGTGAAAATGAAACACAGGCGTGCCTTCAGTATCTCCACATTCAATATAGGCCAAAGTTCTCCCATCATGAAGTGTAATTGTCTTGGGCACATGCAAAGTTGAGGTATTGGATTGTTGTCCTAAATTTGACATAACAAATTTCCTTTTCTCTTACATCATGTAGCTGCAAACAACCTTTATACAAGCATATGTAACAAAAGACCTGTCAGCTACTGTATTTTTGCTCCAACCAATGTTGCCAAGTTAGCTTTCCATAAGGATTATTTGGTACAGTATCAAAACCCTCACGAAACCCTCGAGCAACTTGACCCCTTAGGGGTAAATGTAAAATACGACGCTGTTTACCTTGAGCTTTAAGCCAGCTTTGTGCCATGTCACCAAGCGTGAGTACTTCAGGTCCACCAATATCGGCAAGCCTGCCACCTGCCCCATTAGAAACTTGGTTGACAATGCGTTCTGCAACATCAAGTGGATCAATAGGTTGTACTTTGAATGTCTTAGGAACGAAAAAGAGAGGAAAGCGACTTAAGTTTTTAAATAAAGTATTGGGCAGTGAATGAAACTGTGTAGCCCGCAAGATGGACCAAGGTACAGAGCCTGCTTCTATAAGGTGCTCTGCTTGCAACTTTGCTTGGTAGTAAAAAAAAGGAATTCTATCAATCCCAACAATTGAGACATAAAGAATGTGTTTAACTCGAGCATTATGAGCAGCAGCTATAAGCTTCTGTGTTCCCTCAATATCAACCTTGCGGAGTTTAGCACCACTTGCTGCATGAACAATGACATCAACACCATCAACTGCCTTATTTAAGGTGTGGGCAATACTCAAGTCTGCTTGTACCCATTCTGCACCTGCTTGCTTTCCTGTCCGGCGACTCATGATGCGTGGGGTATACCTCTTAAGTTCAAGTTGCTTAACAACCTGTCTTCCCAGTATGCCTGTGCCACCTGTGACTAGGACTCGAGTCATTGCTTTCCCTTAGTGTTGATTGCCTCGTATCTAAAGAAAATGTAAGCTGAGATGAGAAAAGCACTTAACAGGGTATTTGGCAGGGCATCCTGCAACATATGATTAAGAGATGCATTGTAAACAAAAACATCGTCATATAAATGGTTGGTGGTATGAATCACACTCGCCCACAGGCCAAGAATAAACACAGCCCAATACTTGTGGGGTTTTAGGGCGACAAAGATCAGACCTACAGCAATGGGAAGGATAAATGAGCCCACATCACCAATAAAGTGGCGATTAAAGGGTGCAAAAGGGGCAATGTTATTAAAAAACCAGTGTGGTACAAACAAAAGTAAGACAGCAGCTAAGAGGTAGTTGAGCCCTGTAATACCTGTTAAGATCCGGGCTAATTGATAGCGGGGTGATAGAATGGTTGGTTTAGCAAATGCTACTTTCTTATGCATCAAATTTTTCTCCTAAGAATTTATAACGTGATTAAGCTGGAGAAGTGTTTTTCTAACATTATTTTGGGCCAAACTATTCAGGAAAAGGTTTTTTATCATGCGTTTCCAATTCCTTTCATCAACACATCAACTAGACTGTCAATATCTTTATCAGTGTTGGTTTCGCTGTTTGTATTGAGAATTGTCCTATGTACTGCATAACCAATTACGCTGCTGATAATGGTGCGGAGCAAGGTGTCATCGCTTAACTTTCTGATTTCACCTGATGCTCGAGCCTGCTCAAGCAATGGTTTCATGCTTGGCAAGATTTGCTCTTGCCAAAAACTAATAAATGGTTTCCTGAATTCAGGGTTAAAGAGAAGTTGTTGAGCAATCAACCTAAACTGGTCAGGGTGCTTTTGCATAAAACTAAGCCTGTTTTTAAATAGGGCCTTTAGCCTGTCTCGAAGACTCATTTCCTCGTCTTTGATAATCGCTTGCAGGCTGCCAAACATAAGCGGTTGCATTAGGTTTAAGAAAGCAGGATAAACCGTTTGGGTAAAGAGTTCCTGCTTGCTGGGAAAGTGTTTAAATAACGTTTTTTCAGTAAAGCCTGCCCGCTTGGCAATAGCTTGGGTTTTTGTACCTTCATAGCCACGTTCAGCAAAAAGCTCGAGTGCTGCCTTAAGAATCTTTTCTTGAGTTGGGCTTAAGTCTTCTCGATTATGAGAAAGCTTGCTAAAATCCATAAGTCACCTTACTGGCTGAGTTCGTGCTAAAAAGTTGGGGCTTATACACTGTGAAACTTATAAGTCCAAGAATGATGATAGTCAAGCTGATTACAAGTGAAGCAAAAAACTGAGGATTAAAGAGCCTCAAGCTAAATTTGAAGTCAATACTGGAATCCACACTTTTTAAGTGTAAATTTGCTTGCCACACACCTGCATGGTTGATCTGTATATCAGCAGTATAAACTAAAGGGCTAGGGGAAGGCTTAAATTTTATCATTAACGATTCTTTTGGGTGCTCTAGTTTTAACTCGAGGTCTATATTTGGAAGTTGTGTAGAAGATTCTGCTTCTAGAATGACACTAAGATGTTGTTTGCCTGTTATAAGTATACTTGCACCACTAACAACAGTAACAGTGTACGGTTCATGAACCCTTTGGTAAAGTGTTAGCAAGCCATTACTCGCATTTACTAAACCATAGTTAAACAAAGCAATGATAATAAGGATAAGTTTTTTCATCTTCTACAGGAGTTTATAAAGTTGTCACTATGATGAATAACTTTAATATTAGGTATTTTATGTTGCGAAAATGGAGTGGTTTCATTTAGTCCCATAATTTTGATGAAGAATTAGCCATTATCTCAGTTTAGGTATTAGTGCTCCTATAAAACTTTGATACTTTTTGTAATCCTCACCAAATACAGCTATGAGATTTTTTTCTTCTGCTGGTATAACCAAATACCGAAAGACTATCGTTCCACCCAAACTATAGATGAATACAACCCAATCCCCAAAAGTTATACTTATAGAGAACAAAAGTAAAAGTGATGAACTGTAGAGTGGATGCCTAACCCATTTATAAGGACCACTAGTTACCAATTCATGATCCTGTTTTGTTAACACAGTCTCAGAGATATTTCTACCAATACTTCGAAAAACCCAAAGGGTAAGTGGAACACAAAGTATAGCAGTAAATACCCCAATTAACCGTATGGATATAGGTAATTCGGTTTTAGAAAAGGATAATGCTTGGGGATAGAAAATGTTGAGTAATAAAGTAACTAGAAGAGGCACTCCAAATGCCACTCGCAGAAACAACACAAACAAACCTTCCTCACGTCGGTCAATGAAATTATGATCTTCTCTGGCTATCTTCCTAAAATAAGCTGATATTGAAAATGTAAGCACCAAAACTACCAAGATTATGATCCTAAAAACAAGATTGATTTCCATATAATAAAACCTAACCTATCTGCAATACTTCCATTTACTAAACCAAGGCTAAACAAAGCAAAGACAATAACGACAAGTTTTTACATTTTCTAGAGGGGCTTATAAGGTTGCCCCGATTTTATGAGGTAGTAAGAGACTTCGCTCTGATTGTGCATTCTGTACACGTTTAGTTTCTTTGAGCAAAACATAAATGACAAAGATGCTCATGATTAGATGTAGTGGGGCAGTGTAAAGACCAGGGTAATATCCTCCTGCAAGGATTGGAAACACAAAGTGGGCAATGGCGTTAATCAAACCTGCACCAAGGGCATAAAACCATGCAAAATAATTGCCAAAGTCACGCAGGATTGGAATGCGGCTCAACATGGCAAGGGCAGCTAGTATCCACAGTGGCACGAAGCCAAACACAAAAACACTCAGAAAACTACGCTCACTCCAGATGATATTGGTATTAAAAAGTGAGGAAAAACGTGGTGCAAAACCAAAAAGATATTCCTCGCCTAAGTGAATAACTTGGACAGAAACAGCTAGCAAATAAACATACACAACTTGCTGTGATTCAATAGGATTACGAAAGCTTGTGAGCAACCAACCAACATAGGCAACCACAGCAGCTAGTCCCAAAATGAATAGGCCTTGGGTGGGAATGATGCTCGAGCCCAACATAATTGCGACAATGATGATAAAAGGAAGAATAAGTGCTGGTAAAAGTTTTACAGTTTTCATAGAAAATTCTCCTTAAACGTTAGATAATGCATCATCTTTCAGAACAAACATAAATCATTTTCAATGATAAGTCAAGTAAGTACTTACTTGATCATATTATTATTAGCTACCCGTAAAAGAGCCTGAGCTATGATTCCAGCTTCATTTTCATTTAAATAGGCAGAGAACTCGGCGTTGATACCTTCAGCATAGATAGGCCATGCCTGTGCTAAAGCCTGCAGGCCCTTATCGGTTACAACAGCCTCTGTTCCTCGAGCATCTCCTTCACAATTTTCTCGTTTTATATAGCCTTCTTTTTCTAAGCGGTCCACAAGTCGAGTTAGTCCACTACGACTTAACAAAACTCGCTTTGCCAAATCAGCCATTCTAAGTTTCTGCTTATCTGCATTCTTAAGCTCAAGCAGAACATCATAGGAGGTCAAAGGTACGCAACCTGCTTTTGTAAGCCGGGCTTCAATGCGATTGATGGTTCTAGTGTGTGCTTTAAGTAACCCTTTCCAAGCATCAAGGTAGGGTTGGTCGACTTTTTTACTCATAGCTACAGTTTAAACGAAAGTAGTTGCATATGCAACTACTTTATGTTATCTTTTTATTTGCGCAATAGTTGATTGCGCAATCAACTAATTTTAAGGAGAAGTTATGAGTAATATTTCCACGATAAGTCGCTACGAGCTTAGAGAGAAGCTCGAGCAAAAGCAACCATTGGTTTTATTAGAAGCACTTGCTGAGCAAAATTACAACCAAGCTCACTTGCCCGGAGCACTTCAGCTACTAGCTGAAGAAGCTGAGACCCGTAGTTCAACTCTAATACCCAATAAAGATTCTGAGGTCATAGTCTATTGTGCAAATGCTGCCTGCCAAAATAGCACGAAGCTTGCGCTCAAGTTAAAGAGTCTAGGCTACACTAATGTCAAGGATTATGAAGCTGGTAAGGAAGATTGGCTCGAGGCAAAACTTCCTGTAGAAAGTGCTATTGCTGCTTAAGGAGAATCATGTTGAGAAAAAGTATATTATCAACCTTCATTCTACTAGGTTTCTTAATCATAAATTCTATATCAGCTTGGGCTCAAACAAAGCCAGAGGTCACAGAGATACCTATCTATGTTGCTCTTGACAGTCAACCTTGGACACCTTGTGAGGGATTAGTTGGCTGTGAATTTGTTAGCCTCTTTGGTGATCCAAGTGTTGAAGGGTCTCAGAGTCTATTCAGGCTCAAAGCAGGAACAGTATTTCCCAAACACTGGCATACCAGTAGCGAAAACTACATAGGCATTACAGGACAACTAGAGTTCAACCTAGAAACAGGTGAAAACATAATTCTTAGACACGGTGACTATCTGCACTATCAAGGTGGTATGGTTCACTGGGGACAATGCATTGCTGGAGAAGACTGTGTTTATTATGTTTATAACGATCAGCCCTACAATATTATATTAGTTGAAGAATAATTAATAAGCTTTTTGGGTCGTATCCTTCAACTTACTTGATTAATTCTAAAAAGGATGTGCTATTAAGTAATTTGAAAGACGCTACTTGAAATTAAATGTCAGTAACATCGAAAGCAAGATTGGTGCAAGAAACTGTACTAAGACAGCTATTCCAATCAGAAAGTCAGGATTATTATCATGCCAGAAGATTTGTTCTTACCACTTAGCATAACTTTAGGATTTATTTCTTATGGCTTAATAGCAAATTGGTATGTTATGCCAGTTTTAAGCTCTTTGCCTCGAGCAAAAGCACTAAAGCCTTTATTACTCTTACTTTTAGGTACATTGGCCTAGCATTTCTAGTGCCGGGTGTTCCTGCACAAACTTTGGATCCCCGTTTTGCAAACCCTGCTGCATATGGTGATTTGCTAGCAGCAGTACTTGCTCTAGTAGCTTTGCTAGCATTACGTTTTAGTTGGGTAATAGCAATACCTTTAGTTTGGATATTCAACATTGAAGGTTTTTTAGATTTAATCAACGCCTTGTTTCAAGGCCTTCGTTTTGATGCCCAGCTAGGGGCAGCTTACTTTATACCAGTAGTCATGGTTCCTGCATTATTAGTCACCCATCTTATGATCTTTAAATTGCTCTTGCGCAAAGGATAGTGTAAAAATTTTTGTCAATAATTTAGGAGAGTTAGTGCCTTTAAATAGCTAGTAGCCAGAAGTCAGCAGCCAGCATAGTTAAATCCTACTGGTTACCAGTTACTATGTTTAACTCAAATGGAAGTAAAAGTATTTTGCTTGCTAGATGCCAAAAAATCTTTAACTCATAAATACTCTACAATGTGAGTTATAAAAAGGTATTCTATAACTCATGACTTGGAATTGGCAACAAGAAGATTGGCCTCATTTCACCTATGACGAAGAGCCTCTAGAAGAGATTGAAAAACTTTGGCTACATGAATCTGGTGTTTTATTAGGAGCCTTCAAGCATTTGGAAGACGAAGCAAAAAACACGTTGATTGTTGACCTTATTAGCAATGAAGCTTTGAAAACCTCAGCAATTGAAGGTGAGCACTTAAACCGTGACAGCTTACAATCCTCTATTCGCCGTAGTTTTGGCTTAGAGGCAGGTAAACAGCAAATCCCACAAGCCGAGCAAGGTATTGCCGAGATGATGGTTGATTTATACAAATCATTTTCCGAGCCACTAACCCATCAGGTTTTATTTTCTTGGCATAAAATGCTAACCAAGGATCGTAAAGATTTAAAAGATATTGGCCAGTATAGAACTCATAAAGAGCCAATGCAGATTGTTTCTGGTTATATACATAATCCTAAAGTGCATTTTGAAGCTCCTGCTTCTAAAGATGTTAGGCAAGAGACCAATCAATTCATAACTTGGTTCAACAAAACTGCACCTGACGGACAAAGTCCTTTGCCAATGTTGACTCGAGCAGGCATGACGCACCTATATTTTGTGTCCATACACCCTTTTGAAGATGGCAATGGAAGGATAGGGCGGGCTCTTGCTGAAAAAACTTTGTCACAGTCATTAGGTCAACCTACTTTGATTGCACTGTCTCATACCATTGAGAAACATAAAAAGCTTTATTATAAGATGCTCGAGCAAAGCAACAAAAACAATGAAATTACCAGCTGGCTTATATACTTTGCTAAGACTATCCTCAAGGCACAGACTTACACAAAAAAACGAATAGAATTTCTGATTGAGAAAGCTAAACTGTACGATAAACTTAGAGGAAAGCTAAATTCTAGACAAGAAAAAGTAATCGCTCGTATGTTCCGTGAGGGTTTATCTGGGTTTAAAGGTGGTCTTAGTGCTGAGAATTACATTAGTATTACTGGGGTTTCTCGAGCTACCACCACTAGGGACTTACAGGATTTAGTTGCCAAAGGAGCACTTATCAAAACAGGTGAACGTAAATATACACGCTATTATTTAAACATTCAACCTTTTAAGGTTCTATAAAAAGAAAAGCACTCGAGATACTCGAGTGCTTGTAAAAAGGGTGTATGAATAATTAGATTTAGAAGGCTAGTACCATTTGAGTGTTTTAAATATATCCGTCTTACCATCTCCATTAAAATCGCCAAAGCCGAAGGTACGGTTATACTCGATAAAAATTGGCATTGGGAAGAGATAGGACCATGAACTATTGTCACTTGTTGCTTTTGTTCGGGGTGGAAGTCTAATTTCATCATTTACCACTTCCCAATCCCCACTACCACCATGAGCAACGTACCATTTTGCAAAACTAGCGTAAAATACATCAGTTGTACCATCACCATTGAAATCACCAAGGTGAAGGTATTCGCGACGTATACTAGTATTTTTAAGAAGGATGCGTGGACCCGAACCACCGTCAATGTAAAGCCATTGACGATGATCAACCATAAATATGTCTGTAGTACCATTGCCATTAAAATCACCAAAGCCTAGCTGATTGAATGGTACCTGTGCTTCACCAAGATCATACTCACTACCACCTTCGTTGTAAATCCATCTATTACTACTATTAACATAAAACACATCGGTGACACCGTTGTTATTAAAATCACCAAAACCTAGTTGGGGAACTCGAATAGATGAGTGCTTCAAAGTTTGCCAATTATACGTTCCTGCTTCTTTGTAACGCCAGCTTGTTCCATCTGCATAAAATGCGTCTGTGGTACCGTTGCCATTAAAATCACCAAAAGCAAAGTCAGATATTTTCTCATCACCACGAAGATGTGTTTTCCAAATCCAATCACCTTGCCCAGCTTCTTTGTAAACCAGATAAGCACCGAAAGGATATTTGATAGCAACTATGTCAGTAGTACCGTTATTATTCATATCTGCGAACTTGATATCTTTAATCTTGGTTTCATCAGTACTGATTTGTTCCCACGGATTACTACCCTCAGCACCAGTATATGAAACAACCCAGTCGTCCAGATAGAGCCAGTTTACAGAGGCAATGTCACCGGGACTTACGCGTTCCTCTTGACCTATTCCTGAACCAAAGGCATAATTGTTATCATAGGCACAACCAACATCGGGATCCTTGGGCTCAAGACTCTTAAGAAGATTACCGTTCTCATCAGTTATGTCATAGCCATTTGCATCTTTTTTTAGAAAACCATAACAACCATAGTGCATAATTGAATCGTAGTCATAATCAAAAATATCTATCCCATCTGTGTCTCGTACTTTAAATTGACTAAGAACAGCTTGAGTAGGAATTACGTTTTCTTCATTGAAGATCACAAAATCATCGCGATCTGAACGTGCCTGCTCATGCCAAAGGCCAATAACATGACCAAGTTCATGTATTATTTTTCCTGTTGGACAAGCAACGCCATAGCTTACAAACATTTTATAATCAAAGAACATATGGTATCCCGGTCTACCTACATAACAACTGCTTTCATCGTTCCTAAAAACAATCTTTAGAACTGGTTGATAAGCGAGCCAAGTAGGGGGAGGGGTAGCTTCCTCAAATCTAATATTGGTATTACTTTCCCAGTGTTCTATAGCTTGCATAATTCTTTCATTCATGATACTAGCTGTAGCATCATCAGCCGCAGAAAGATTAATGTGATACTTTACAACGCCATTTGGCCAGCGAAGATCAGAGGTTCCCTGAATAGCAACACCTTGTGTTTCTATCTGCGGTTCAATTATCTTGCCCTGTGAATTAACTTCTCCTAAAATCATGTCGCCCTCATAAATGGCGTAGCCATCTATAATTTCATAGCTAACTTCAGTAGGCTCACTAAATCCCGGTAATTTTACAGTATCAGTTCCTATTTTAATATCAGAGGGAGCTCCTAAAGTTGTTTCAATTTCTTCAGGTAACTCTTCAACTTCTTGGGATAATTGCGGGCGGCTTGTGCCACAAGCAGTTAAAAGGACCATAAAGATAGTGACTAAAACTAGGGCTTTGAGGTTATTTGCTTGCACATCAAAACCTTTACCAAACTTAACAACTAAAAAACGAATATTACTTTTCATAACAAACTCCTTAAAAGTGTTTCAGCAGGGTTTTCCTTGCTGATGATCAAAGTTTAAAAAAGGAGGCGTGACACAGGGGTCTCATAGGCGTCTCATTGCCGTCTCTTGTTATAGAAAAGTGTTGATATTGCCTTCAGAAACGATATATCTTCCGCATAGGAGATTGGCTGTACCGATGAAAAATCATAATTTAGTAGCTAAATCACATAAGTGCTATAATTAGAGCATAATGACAACTCAATACCTACGCCTGTTAGGCCGTCCTGAATTGCAAATAGGTGACGAGAAAACTTACTGGAGTTCTGGACAAATTGCTCAACTATTATTGTATCTAGCCTATAAGGCTGATTGGGTTAGCCGAGAGCAAATAATCTTCTTGTTATGGCCAGATAAAACTGATGACGTTGCCCGTCTTAATCTACGTAGGTTACTTAGTAGAGCAAAAAAACAAGTAGAAGGAGTGGAATCTGATGGGGAATTGTTGCGTTGGATTATTCCTTCAGACATTCAAAGTTGGCGAGAGGCTCTTGATAAACAGGATTGGCAAAAGGCGTTTGATTTATACCAAGGACCATTTTTAGAAGCTTTTGATGTTGGTAAAAGTGTAGAGTTTGCAAATTGGCTCGAGCAAGAACGTGAAGAACTTCTGGATGCTTGGCGAGAAACCTTCTTTGATCATATGCTTAAGTTGCAAAAAGAAAATCCTGATAAAGCTAGTGAACTAATAAAACGTTTCCTAGCCCTTGATCCTTTGAATGAACTAACACTGCAAAGCTACCTAAAATGCTTAGCGGCAACGGGTCAATATGATAGCTTAGAAAGGGTTTATCAAACATTTACAAGACGGTTAGATGCTGAGTTGGGACTCGAGCCCTCAGAAGAAACCCAGACTTTAATTAAGCAACTGAAAGATGCACAAGCCGAGGTATATTCCCAACAACTTAAGCAACCCTCAGAAGTTCAAGAACTACCAACTAGGCTAAAACTAGACTTACCTAAAGATCTTACTCCCCCTGCTTTCTTGACAGAAGCAGGAGCAGGAGTAAAAGAAACACTATTTGTAGGTAGAAAAGAAGAACTAAGCCTTTTGCAAGAAGCACTAGATTCTATACAAAACAAAGGACAAGTAAGACTATTGCTAGGTAATGCAGGTCAAGGTAAATCACATTTGCTACAAAAGTTTACTAGCGATGCACAAAAAGATAACCCCGATTTGTTAGTACTAACAGGCTACTGTGATCAACAGTCAGGAGTGGGAGACCCCTATTTACCATTCAGACATATTTTACTGCTACTTTTAGGAGATGTGGAGGCTAAGTGGCAAGGAGGGTTAATTAGTACAGAACATGCACAACGTTTATGGAAAGCAATGGCAGAAACTGTACCACAAATAGCAAAACATGCTCCTGATCTAGTTCCCCACTTCTTTGTTGGTGAACCCTTATTGGAAAGGCTGGTGGTAGCTGGTTTAGATAAAGAGCCTTGGTTTGAAAAGGTTGCCACTTTAGCTAGCGAAAAACCTTTGGGAGTACTAGAGCAAACCAGAATAATCTCCTTATATGCTAGTGCTTTACAAGCCATTGCAAAGATTAAACCAATCCTACTTATTTTAGAAGATATACATTGGATAGATGCTTCTTCAGCAGCATTATTTAACTACTTGAGCAGGCATATAACAGAAAATCGAATCTTGCTTGTAGGGAGTTACCGATCAAGTGATGTGTTAGCAAATGAGGGAAAACATCCTGTATTAGAAATAAGCAGGGAATTGCACCGTCTCTATGGGGATATAAATATTAGTTTAGAAGAGAGAAAAGTAGAAGATGAGTATAAATTTGTAAATTCTTATCTCGATAGCGAACCAAACGAACTAGATAACAATTTTAGAGAAACCTTTTTTAAACATACACAAGGACATGCATTATTTACTGCTGAACTGCTCAACACCCTAAAAGATAAAGGTGATGTATATCGACAAGAAGGTAAATGGTTTGCTAAAGATAGTATAGATTGGCAAACCCTACCAGCTAAAGTAGAGGGAGTTATAGAGGTACGAATTGGACGTTTACCTAATGAGCAACGTGAACTCCTAAGTGTGGCTAGTATACAAGGTGAAATATTTGTAGGAGAAGCAGTAGCCCAAGTGCAAAAGCAGAATGAGCGCGAGGTTATTCGGACATTTAGTAATGATATAGACAAGAGACATAGGTTGGTGCAGTCAGAGCGGATGGAACGTTTAGGGAGGCAAAGATTATCTCATTACCGTTTTCGTCATAATCTTTTTCAGCAATATGTTTATAGCAACTTAGCTGAAACTGAACGCACTTACTTACATGAAGATATTGCACTAACATTAGAAGAGATATATGGCGAGAAAGCAAAGGAAATAGCACCACAACTAGCATGGCACTTTGAGGAAGCGGGTAATTTTGAGAAGGCTTTTGAGTATTTACTAGCTGCAGGACAACAAGCACAGACATTAGGTTCTAACAAAGAAGCTATTATTCATTATGAACGGGGTCTAGCTCTTGTTAAGCAACTACCAGCTACCCCAGAACTTCTACCAATAGAATTAGGTTTACAGGCTGGTTTAGGCATGTCACTGCTACCTGTTGAAGGCTTTGCTTCAAAACAGATGGGAATTGCTTTAGAACGTGCTTTGGAGTTGTGTCGTCAAATTGGTGGGACAGACCCCCAATTAATAACTATTTATGCAGGCCTAACTCATTACGCTATTGTCAATGGTAATTTATCAATGAAAACTGCTTTAGAGTGGTCAAATGAGTTTAAGGCCATAGCGGATCAACAAAAGGATTTAGGGCATGTGGCTACAGTAGGAGAAATGCGTACAGGAATCTATTTTTACCTTGGTGATAATAATAAAGCTATAGAGATAGGACTTTCAACTCTTAGTCTAATCAATTTTGATCAAGCTAGCCATGAAAATATGCTCCGCTATTATGCCCATGATAGTCGTGTAATACTAAAACCAGTGTTGACTTGGGCATTGTATTATAGTGGCAAAATAAAGCAGGTTAAAACACTACTACTTGAGAAATCAGTATTTGAGATTAGACATGCGGCAACCAAAGCAGTTTTTCTAGGTTGCCTCCTTCCTATTCACCAATTTATGAATGATGTTGTTACTTTAAAGGCTGTAACAGAAGAGCTTTTAAAGCTAGCAGATGAGTATGGTTATGTTTTTTACACAGCATGGGGGCTTATTAACCATGGTTGGGCCATAGCAAAGCTAGGAGAAGTAGAGACAGGTGTTTCTGAAATACAACAAGGTATGACCATTGCTAAAATGGCAGGAGGGTTGATTATGGGGCCATATTCACTAGCTTTGTTAGCTGAAGGTTTATGGTTAATGGGTAAGCAAGATGAAGCTTTAGAGACACTGGATGAGGCACTTGCTTATAGCAAGAAAAGAGATGAACTCTTTTATCTGTCTCAACTTAATCGCCTGAAGGGTGAGTGGTTGCAGAAGTTAGAAGCAGAAACTACAGAGGTTGAAAAGTACTTTAGGGAAGCTATAGATATAGCGAAGGAAAAGAACACTTGTATGCTCGAGCTACAAGCAACCTTATCTTTAGCAAAATACTGGCAAGCAAATAAAAAAGAACAGATACGCCCCTTACTAACGGAGCTATTAGATCGCATAACTCCTGTAATTGATGCAGAAGAAATTCCTGAATATGCAGAGGCAAATAGAATCCTTTCATCAAGATGATAAAGAGGCTTAATGCAAAAATATCATAACCACTGCAACCTGGCATTGTTACATCAAGTTTTGCATTGCCCACCAATTAGCAATGGTTTGCGCTACTTCGTGTGGTGCATCCATCTGTGGAAAATGATTGGCTCCTGCTATACTAACCGAAGTGTGGTTAGGAAAGATGCCTTCAAACCTTTCCTGAAAACCCGATTTACGCCCCTTATCCTTTTCTCCATAGGCTAAAAGAACAGGCAGGTGAGATAGTTTTGAATGTAGATTTTGTTCTAGCTCTTCTAAATAAGCATCCTGTTTAAGCACATCTGCAAACATATTAGTTAAAGTCCTACGTGACTCTTTTTGCCTAAAAGCACTTTGGAAGGCGGCTTTACCAGCTTTAGAAAGGTGTCTACCTATTCCAGCAGATGTTGTAGTAAGGCGAATTATTAAGTTAGTTTGAGCATTAAGGGAACTAAAAATATGACTACTAACAATTGCAAGAAAGCATGCTACATCCTTATTGTGTTTCTTAAGAGACCAGCCAAACGAACCATTCAACACAATGGCCTTAAAACGTTCTGGCATACGAGTTGCTGCCCCTAAACTAATGGGGCCACCTATATCGTGTGCAACTAGCGTAATATCATTTAGGTCAAGTTTTTGGATTAATTGCTCGAGCAACAAAGAAGCACTAGGAATACTGGGTTTATAAGTATTAGAAGCTTTAGAAAGACCAGTCATTGGAAAATCTAAGGCAATACAACGAAAGTCACTACGCAGAACTTTAATGATGTCTCGGAAAACAAATAGCCACATAGGCGTGTGAACAAAGAGTAAAATAGGATCTTGGCCTTCATCAATGTAGTGAATCTGATTGCCATCAATATCAATAAAGCGACTTTTAAAGGGAAACTCTTCATAGGGTAGCCAATCAACATTCTGGGTCCTGTTAAAAAGTGGGTTTGGTGATAAAACTGTGTTTTGCATAGTTAATTTCCTTTCTAAATTTTCAGTGTGAATTAGAGTTCAGAACACTATAAATGAACCTAGGTGCAATACGGGACATTGCATAAAGGGCCTTGGTTTGACCTATACGTATTTCTTTCTGGCCCCGCTCGAGTGCCCTAAGTGCTCGTTTAGCAAAGTTATCAGGATTAAGCTTTGAAGTATCTATCTCTTTTA
This sequence comes from Trueperaceae bacterium, assembly GCA_965224855.1. Classification (GTDB taxonomy): domain Bacteria; phylum Deinococcota; class Deinococci; order Deinococcales; family Trueperaceae; genus CBDCVN01. The sequence goes on from CBDDAI010000002.1 coordinate 1,241,872, forward strand.
TCATGGCTGTATCAACAGCAGGAGGTAGAATCTCGAAAACAGAAATTGAGCTGTCTTTAAGCTGTTTCCGTAAAGATTGTGTGTAGGAGTGAAGAGCAGCCTTGCTAGCACAGTACACAGGTGAAGTTGCCATAGGCACATAGGCTAAGCCAGAAGACACATTAATAATGGCAACCTTTGCTTGCTTGCGAAGCAACGGTAACAAAAGTTGTGTTAACTCAACTGGTGCTAAAAAGTTAGTGTTAATTTCCTGTGCAATCTTTTTAGAATCTATCTTGCCGTTACTCAAGTTCAGCTCTTGCATCATTCCCGCATTATTAATAAGAACATTGAGTTTGAGGAAGTTTGCTTCTATGTGGGCAAGAAGCCTTTCACGATCTGCCACATCTAAGACATCACATTTAAAAGTATGAAGTTTTGGCAGGGAACGTTTAGCTGCTTCTAGCTTAGCTTCATTTCGACCACAAATTAGAACTGTGTTTCCTTTGTCCACAAGTGTTCTAGCTAAAGCTAAGCCTATTCCAGAACCACCACCAGTAATTAAAACTGTGTTTCCTCTAAGTTTCATCTTTTTCCTCATTTCATTTGACTAGGTGCACGCATTCCTGCTGCAGTAAATGTTATTAAGCGCTCAGTTAATGCATCAATATCTGAGAATCCTGCTTGCATTGCCGTTGGGCCAGTATTTGCCAAAATATAAGTAATTATTCCTATCAACCAGTGTAAACGCTCATAAATTTCCTCCTTAGAAATTTCAGGTAATGCCTTTTCAAGGGCAATTAAAAAACGTTGCCCCAATTCACTAAAATGTTCTTTTATTAACTCTTGTACCAAATTAGAGGGTTCTGTATATGACCTACCTAGGAAGCGAGTTATAATCACACCACGCTCACCTAAATCACGAATAAGGCGCAAATCAGGGGCAATGAAAGCTTCTAGTATTTCCTCGAGCGAAGGTGGTTTCCTTCCAGCAGCTTCTTCGACCTCTGAGAGCATTTTAAGCCTCTCTTGGTTAACTGGTTCTACAATGCGCCTTAGCACTGCCCTTAGTACCTCACCTTTGGAACCAAAATGATAATTGACAGCAGCTAGGTTTACTTGGGCAGCTCGAGTAAGTTCCCGCAGAGATGTACCTGCAAAACCATGTTCTGCAAAAAGCTTTTCAGCTGCGTTTAGGATGCGTTCTTTGGTATTTTCACTGGGCATAAATATTTCCTCATGAAGAATGATTCAAACATTTGCTTAAATCATACGTTTGAAATATAGAAATGTCAAGTACTCTACTACATTTATTTCTATTTAATAGCAAAATAAGTGAGCTCTAGATGGAGTAAGTGGGATTTTGTGTGGGTTTTCTGTTAAAGCTTATGCCCCTCTGACACATTATACTAAAATCTTTGCTATGTTCACTAGCACAGTATAAAACACTTTAACTATTAGTAGTGATCCAAACCTAGAATTACAGTTATGTCAAAGGCTTTTTATAGAATGAATTTTTACTCTCATCTTTTCATTTTCCTGACAGGGGATAAAATCTACTACCTTAAATTCCAATAAAAACTCACGGATATTTGTGTCTAGATACTTAATAACTCCAAGGTATGCTAAAACCAAACTCATTCCCATTCTCTAAGGCTTTACCCCATACCTCTCCATTCCAACTTTTGGTGATATTACGAACTATATAAAGCCCCAAGCCCACACCCTTGGTCTTATTACTTTTACCTCTGGAATGTGGCTCGAAAAGCTCGCTGATGAGCTCTGCTTCTAGGGATTTACCACTATCTTGTACTTTAACCAAAACTTTTCCTTGCTGACGATTTGTCTGAGTTAATAGCTTTATAGTGGCATCTGGAGGGCCGTGTAAGGCTGCATTTTCTAGTAGATTGATCAGAACCTGCATAAGCTTGTCACTATCTGCTTTTACTATTAATTCAGTCTTCTTATACTCTACTACTACATTATAACGTTTAAATGTTTCTTGTAGAACCCCTAGCGCTCTCAAAATGTGTTCGGATAAATCTAAACGACGCATTATTGGAGGAATTACATCTACTGTTAAATCCTCGACCAGCCGACTCAACCTTTCCACTTCGCTTTTAGCCCTGCCTAAAAAACGCTCCCTTTGCTCATCTGAGAGTTCATATTGGAAAGCCTCTATAGTAGAGCGAATAGTTGTTATAGGTGTACGTAACTCATGTGAAAGCACTGCTAAAAGTTCACTAGCATTCTCTTGAGACTTCCTTACAGCGGTCAAGTCTTGCAAGATTAATCCTGAACTAATGCCACAAATTTGTAAGATACGCCCTCGAGTTTCAATTTCTTGTACTTTACCCTCAAAGTAAGCCTGTTCAATTCTGTGGTCACGTACTACAGTTATAAGTGGCGCTTCTAAGGCACTTTTAGGGCTTATGTTTAAAAACTTTGCAGCAGCACTGTTAATGTGACTTACATACCCATCATTAACTAGCACTACTCCTTCTTTTAAACTATTAAACCAACTGTTCTCCCCCAAGGTGCTACTCCTTTTAATTACTATCTAAATTTACCAATCTATATCCCCGGCCTCTCACTGTTTCTATATACTCAGCTCCAATAAGCGTTCTCAGTTGCGCTATATGCTGGTCCACAGTTCTTTCTGTACCTATAAAATCTTCTCCCCATACTCTATCTAAAAGTTCAGAACGGCTAAAGACACGCCCAACATGCTTCACTAAAAAGTTTAAAAGCTCAAACTCACGCCTAGTTAGTTGCAAACTATTTCCTTTAAGGGTAACTAATCCTTCTGCCTCATTGATAATTAAGGAACCCACACGTTGCTTATACTCTACCTTGCTACGTCTGAGCAAAGCCTTTAGTCTAGCAACTAATTCTACAGCACTAAAGGGCTTGACTAAGTAATCATCTGCTCCTGACTCGAGCCCTTCCACCTTATTTACCTCACTAGCTTTTGCTGTGAGCATAAGTACTGGTAAAAGGTCACACCTTTCTTGGGCACGTAAGCGCTGTAACCACCTAATACCTGATTCGTCAGGTAACATCCAATCAAGCACTACCACATCCGTTTTAGGCACAAAAGGCCAAGCTTCTTCAGCACTAGCAGCCTCAAAGGTATTAAAGCCTGCCTTATTAAGATGAAAGGCTAAAATTTCACGTACTGCCTCATCATCTTCAACAACTAAAGTGTGATACTTCATCTTCACTTCCTAATTTCTTGCAAAACGGCCTTTAAACTGGGGTTAGAAACAGTGTCTGAAAATTGATCTTTATTATACAGCTCCTTAATCCTTACCTTATCAAAGACATTTTTATTAGCATTTGTCAAGATTTTGTCAGCTATTAGCTAATCAGCTGGATATCTATTCTGTGTAACTCCATTCTTCATGAAAATCATCTATAACCCAATTTATTTCCTAAAGCTGCTTTTTGGGTACACAGTAGCTTAACAGCGGATAAATAAAAACAGTGTCATTGAAGGGAAGCAAGTTTGATGGAAAATTTGATTCTATAGAATTCTATAGAATATTCTGATTGGTGGCTTGATTTATTGTGAAAATAACAAAACCACCTATTTTACGCCCCATCATCTGGCTTGGCAACTCCAAGAAGAACATTCAAGCCTTTCCTGAACCTGCACAAAAGCTGGTTGGTGATGAACTCCAACTTATCCAGTATGGTGAAAAGATACTAAAAAGTTTAAGGGAGTAGGTAGTGGTGTTCTAGAAATTGCTATCAAGCATGATAAAGAAGCCTATAGAATGGTTTTAGCGGTGCAGTTAGGGCATAAAATTTATGTTTTATATGCTTTTCAAAAGAAATCTAAGAGAGGTATTGCTACACCAAAGTCAGACATTGGCTTGATAGAACAACGATATAAGAAAGCACAGGAGCTAGTGAAAAATGAGCAAGAAACAAACACAAATTGAATTTGAAGAAAGCAGTAGCAACATTTTTGGTGGGTTTTAGGAATAGAGTAATTATGCTTTTAACTATTGATATAGGTAACACTAATACTGTAATAGGGCTGTATGAAAAGGAAATATTAAGGGCCAACTGGCGAATTGCTACTAGTAGAGAACGCATGCCTGACGAGTATGCTGTGCTTTTCAAAAACCTTCTAGAACTTAGAGAAGTTGATAAGCCTGAAAAGGCTATCATATCTTCAGTGGTGCCGCCTGTTGAACAAGAAATAGCACAAGCATTAAAGGTGTATTGGCAAATTGAAAGTACAGTTGTAAATAGTGCCTTACTAAAAGATATCATTGCTATTGAAACAGATAGGCCGTCAGAAGTAGGCATAGACATGCTAGTCAATGCAGTAGCTGCTTTTGATTATGATGCTCGAGCTCTCATAGTGGTAGACTTTGGCACTGCTACTACTTTTAACCTACTTTTGAAGCCTAATCGCTTTCTAGGTGTAGCTATTGCACCGGGTCCACGTACAGCAGCTGATGCTTTAGCACTGCAAACTGCTAAGCTACCACGAATTGATTTAATCCCGCCTCAAAAAGTTATAGGTACCAATACTATTGAATCTATGCAGTCAGGCATAGTGCTTGGCCATGTTAGTATGGTAGAGGGTATGGTAACTCGCTTTGCCAAAGAAAGCCCTAGCGAACCCCTAGTAATTGCTACGGGAGGCTTCTCAACGGTGCTCAAAGATGTTTGCCAGAGTATTGATGTTTGTGAACCACTTCTTACTTTAAAGGGGTTGCAAAAAATTGCTAAGCAACTATTCTAAAATTATCTTTGAAATCTAAAATCAGCATTTATCCCTGACCACTGCACATTTATACTGCTGCGCAAATCAAAACTTTTGGGTAAGGTTACTACACCCGAAACAGGTTTTTCTGGGCCAACCTTATTAGCTCCCCCTTCTAAAATTACTATATTAAGGGGGTAACGTGCTGCAAAGACTTTGCTTCCTTGACGAAAGATAATTTCATTTGGCCAGTTGCTGTCAGTAATGGCAGTAATAATAAAATAAAGAGGATTACTTTCTTCTAGGTTCTTATATTGCGAAGAGACAGGCAAAGCTTCCAAGTCCATAATCATAAGGCTAAGTGAATCTTTTCCACTACTAGAAGAGTAAAAAACAAGAGCAGTATTACCATTAGCAAGGGGTATACTACTAGTATTTTGTGAAGCATCCACTCGAGGAGTAGGTGCAGGAAAATATAAGCTTGCTTGTTTACCATTAGGCAAGATAAGAACGTTACCACTTAGAGTAATAGCAAAAAAGGCCAAAAGCTCGGTAGGTGCAAACCAACTACCATCACGTTTCAAGATAGGGCTAGCAAGTGCTAGAGTTTCAGTGTCTGAATTTTTAGGTGTCCAAAGTAGGTCAGGATCATTTGCAAATGCTACTAAAATGCCGTCTGCTCGTCTCAAAGTAAAGCTATTTTGGGCGGTACTACTGTTATAGCCTAGAAGCTTGACTACATCTTCTAAAGAAAAGTAAGTTTCATTAGCCAAGCGTGTAGCTTTAATTGATTGTGCTAGGCTAGTTGGCAAGAAAACAATAAAAATAAGAATAATAGTGTGCTTCATAGTGATTAATAAAAAATTTACCCACTACCTGCAAGCAAGAGTGGGTGTTTAGTTGATAAATTACTTAGTCTTAGGGACGATAGGTACTAAATACAAAATCATTCTTTTCAACTTGTGTGTGACATGCAAAACATGCAGGACCGTCAGTTTCTAAAGGAGTATTGGCTTCATCAGGATTAAAGATTTGGAAACCCCAGCCAGCAGTGTCAGGGAAACGTTCGGAGTCTCTCTCCATCACTATTACGGCTTTACGGGCACCTTCTTCTATAGCTCCTGTAACGAAACTAGTTGCGAACAAATCAAAAACTATAACTGAACCATCTTCAAATTTTAGGGAGCTTGTTCCTTCAGCTTCTTCGTCTTCAGCGTTGTCGTCCTCAGATTCTTCATCTTCAGTGTTGTCGTCCTCAGATTCTTCATCTTCAGCAGCATCATCTTCAGCAGCGTCATCTTCGGACTCTTCATCCTCAGCAGCGTCATCTTCAGATTCTTCATCTTCAGCAGCGTCATCTTCGGACTCTTCATCTTCAGCAGCGTCATCTTCGGACTCTTCATCTTCAGCAGCGTCATCTTCGGACTCTTCATCTTCAGCAGCATCATCTTCGGACTCTTCATCTTCAGCAGCGTCATCTTCAGACTCTTCATCTTCAGCAGCGTCATCTTCGGACTCTTCATCTTCAGCAGCATCATCTTCGGACTCTTCATCTTCAGCAGCGTCATCTTCGGACTCTTCGTCCAATCCAGCTAAATAACCTTTTAAAGCCACTTCGTTAGCATAAATGTGATGAAAGCCTTCAACCAAACCAGCAAGCTCATGATTTGGTTGAATAATCATGCTCTTAATATGAACCCAATCACGATAGCCTTCAGGGAAATCGAGTGTTCCTTCGGCTTCTTCATCCTCAGCTTCGGAGTCTTCTTCTACTTCAGCCTCATCAGACTCTTCAGTTTCTTCTTCTACTTCAGCCTCATCAGATTCTTCAGCTTCTTCTTCTACTTCCTCTTCATCTTCAGCCTCATCGGACTCTTCTTCTCCAGCTTCTTCATCCTCAGCTTCATCAGATTCTTCAGCTTCTTCTTCTACTTCCTCTTCATCTTCAGCCTCATCGGACTCTTCTTCTCCAGCTTCTTCATCCTCAGCTTCATCAGACTCATCCTCAGCTTCTTCCGCTTCCCCTGCAGCCTCATCTGCATCTTCAGCAGCTTCTTCTTCAGTTGCCTCAGCGGTTGCGGCTGCTTCATCTGAAGCTGTTTCTTGGGCCATTACATCAAACATGACAAACAGGCCTAGGAAAAACACTATGAAAACTATAAATGGTGTCCTACTCATTAAATAATCATCCTCCGATTAGATAAAAATTCTAGTTACAATATGCTATAGAGCATCAATCTGTCAAGTTATACAAGGCTTATCCCCTCGAGCTGACAGTTCCTTGACAAATGAAAAAGAGAGTTAATTATGCACCTGAAAAAGTTTGCTACACTTGCAATTTTAATTGCTCAGTTGCATATTGTACTTTTATGTATATTGGAGTGATGGAAAATAGATGAAACGAATTCTAGTACTATGCACCCACAACTCTGCTCGTAGCCAAATGGCAGAGGGTTGGTTACGTTACTATGCTGAAGAGTTAGGGGTAGAGCTTGATGTAAACTCAGCCGGCACAGAAAAAACTAAGGTGAAGCCTGATGCTGTTGCCGTTATGCAAGAGGTTGGTATTGATCTCAGCAAACATTCTTCCAAAACAATTCAAGACTTGCCTGATCCTTGGAACTTTGATGTAGTTGTTACAGTATGTGATAATGCCAATGAAGCTTGCCCCACATACCCTATTAAAACTACCAGATTACATGTCTCGTTTCCTGATCCTTCAGGGAAGCATTTAGAGCGTTGGCGAGAAGTGCGAGATGCTCTTGGTGAAATGAGCCATACTTTAGTCAGTTATCTAAAAAACGGCCAGCAACTAACAGAAATAGCTCTACAATCCAAAAGTCTATGATAGCTCGAGCAGTTGTGTGCCAAATTACGCTAAGAATGTGAATGATTGGGTGTACACTTGTGTTTCGCTAAATCAGTTTTAATAATAGCCATCTAGTCAAGGTTAGAACAGGGGGACAATTTATTCAGCCATAATATTACAGCAGCACAATGTTTGCACATGAAGTAAATAGAAGTGAGAAAAAAGTGCAAATCTGAATAGTAAATTAATATCAATATCATGAAAAGCGCTAATGAAATATACAATAAAGTTGTAGGAAAAGCAGTAGATTTGAGTCCTCTGGAATGTAATTTAACGGAAGATGGTTATAGAAATACTAGCACTTTTACTTTAATTCATTATAAAAGCAAACTATGAAACAAAAATCTCTATACAATCTTTCCAGACTTGCTGTGATAATTGGAATATCTCTCACCAAGGGAGATGGGCGACACTTTCTGAGGTTTAAGGTCCTTTCAAATCCTAGAAGTAAGTTATGGAAAACATATTTTTAAAAGACGATCAAAGAAAAGAAATTAAACTAGGCAAATGTGTAGCTTGGGGAGAGCAGGAAGTTTATGAGATTGTAAACGATGATTCTTTGGTAATCAAACGTTTTAAAGCGCCTATCAAAGAGCTGCAAGACAAAATTAGCTTCATGATTACCTATCCTCCTAATGCAGAAAAAATTTTCCCAAATAAAGCTCATCATATATTTTGGGCATGGCCTAAAAAGCTAATTTATAACGCCGAAGGTAGATTTGATGGCTATGCTTTGCCTAAAGTACAAGGGCAAAATGGCTATGATTTCATGCGCTTAGATTCTAAGGCTTCATGGAAATCACGTTTAAGGGCTGCATTTTACTTAACTAAGCTAGTTAGTAGCACCCACTCTGCTAGTTATATTATTGGGGATTTAAATCCTAGAAGCATTGTTATTAACAAAAAGAGCCTTCCTACCATTATTAATACTGACTCTTTTCAAATAAATAATGGTATCACTGGAAAAATGCTGTTTCCATGTCTTGCTGCTGATTTAGAATATGCTGCTCCAGAGGCAAGGGTTAATCAACAAAACCTTATACCTCGTAAGGTAAATGAAGATTATTTTTCCTTAAGCATTTACATTTTCCAGCTGCTTATGCTGGGCACGCACCCTTACCTCAATACTTCCAAGGATCATAGCAAACAAAATATTTCTGATTCTATTATCGCAGGGGAAAACATATTATTCACAAAAGGCGTTACCCCACCTGCAACTATGCCCTCATTAGACGTTTTAACTCCAGAAATGCAAGAATTGTTTCGAAGGTGTTTTCAAGAAGGGCATTCTGATCCTGAAAAACGACCTAGCACTACAGAATGGTTAAGGCTTTTAGGTAATGTTATTAATAAAGGGCTTTCAATGTGTTCTAAGCATAATGAGCATTTTTATAGCAATCATCAAAAAGAATGCCCTTGGTGCCTATATATTCAAAAACATCAGTTTGATCCTTTTAACAGCAAAGCAGTTAATTTTGCTAGTGACACAAAAGCTATTAGTTCCTCAAAGAAAAGTACTGATGTTGCTAGTAAGGGGTCTGGGCACAGAGAAGCAATTCTCTTTTTCTCATTAAAGATTTTCTCTATCTTATTTTTTATAGGTATTATTCTTGTCGTTTCTTTTACTGTATCAACCAAGCAAAAGGTTAGTCTGAAAAACCCTACACAAGAAAAAAGTTTAGTACTTAATATTTGGGAGGACATAAATGCCAATGGCAAAAAGGAAGGAAATGAACCAATCATTTACCCTGACCAATTGCAAAGTGGGCCAACATTATTTCAAGATGAACAGGCAGTTGCTACCTTTTGTTATCAGAGTATGTATACCTTATGTGAAAACACCTTCTTATTTTTTGAAAATGTTTATACAGTTTACTTTGAGCTACCAGAAAATAAATATGTGGTAACTGCAGGTGGTAGATTAACAAATTCAAGTTCGGTAACTACTGAGTTTCTCTTACAATCAAATTCAGCTATTGCAGTTACTGAGTCCTCATTAGGATCAGTTAATAATACTGATGGAGTTCCTACAAACGAGTCTTACACACATAATATTGGGCTTGCCCAGTATGCAACTTTGGTGGGTAAGGTGTGCCTCGGTTCCCATCGCGAAGGTCACAATCAAGAATGTGCTGAAGAGCAAGACTTGACTTCATTAGAAGTTAAACTCAAGGATCAAAATAATTTGCATAGAGTAATTATAGACAATGATGGTGTTTTTGAGTTAAATAACATCTTTCCTGGACAAGCAACTTGGCAAGTACCCAGTAAATATTTTTTGGCTGAAACAGAGCAAGTATTAGAACTCAATTCAGGTGAAAATAAAGATGCTGGCATGGTTATCCTTCAACTAACAGAGCAAGCCAAACAGGAGGCTCGAGCAGCTGAACGAGAAGCTCAAGCAGCTGAACAGGCCGAACGAGAAGCTCAAGCAGAGCGAGAACGAGAAGCTCGAGCAGCAAGACTAGCGGCTCGAGCAGCTCAGCAAACTCCAACTTTCAGTATAAGTGGCAACATTTGTTTTGTTTATCCTAATGAAGGTAGTTGTAATCAGGAAGTTGGTGCACAGTTTTTACATCTTTTTAGAGTGGTTCTTTGGAAAGATAATGTTTATCAAGCTGAGTTTAATCTTTCTAAAGCAGGGCGATACAATTTTACGAATTTAGTGGCAGGAACTTATGCAATTGTCTTAGATGATAGTCGGTTTAAAGCAAAGTACCCCGTTGGTTACACTCTTTTAAATGGCAGCAAAGAGTATATTGTTAGCATAAAAAATGCACCTGAATCTAGGAGTTTTCGTTACCAAGTTGGTTACTAAAATTAATAATCGCCAGTGAGTTCTGGTACGTCGTAGCTTGCCATAATATAATGGCTGCCAAGATCTTGTACATCTATAGGAATTTCTAAGCGCACTTCATCGATTAGACAGATCTCTACTGCTTCTACCTCACAATAGTAAACTAGTAATTCTCCTGTAAGTGTAGCCCTGCCTTTTTCAAGTTGTAGGGGAATTTCTAGTGGAAAGCTGGGCTCGAGTATCATTTGCTCAGCAGTTTCACCTAGACTGACAGTAGGGTCACTACTTTGCCAAAGCATAGTAAAAGGAGCCACGTCATTAACTTTATAACCTTTAGGAAAGTTAAGGTTAAGCTGAATATTACTTTGCCCTACTTTTACTGTTTGAGGTTCTAATCTAACAACTTTTATTTCATAAGATATATCATAAGGAGAATTTCCCCTTGTCAGCTTGCTTTCTCTGTCTAGTAGCATCAAAGTGCTAACTTCTTTACTATTTAGATCTATAACGCGAATGACATGGTTGTTGGTATCTGCAACATAAAGATTGTTGCCAGCAATACTAAGCCCGCCGGGCTCGTTAAATTTGGCTTTAAAGGTCATGTCATCTTGCCAGCCTGCTTCACTACCAGCAAAACTTACAGTCTCACGGCCCTTGGGTGCTAATTGTTTAATTTTACTGTTATAAGTGTCTGCCACATAAAGAAACCCCTGATGATAAACTACTCCCAAAGGATGCTGCAAGCGCACTTGGTTACCAACACCATCTACATCGCCAAAGTCAAAGAGCCCTGTTCCTACAATCGTCTTTATCTCACTTCTAGATAAATTTATGGCTCGAATAGCACTAGCCTCACTGTCTACAAGGTATAACTGTTCTCCATCAGTAGCTAATCCACTTGGTTGATTTAAACCTGCACTAGCTAGTGGGCCATCTTTAAGTTCTTCACGACCTGTACCAGCATATAGGCGCACTTCTTCACTAGTAGGATCATAAACCCAGAGCTGGTGCTGCCCAGCCATAGCAATATACACTAATCCCTGATGATAAAGCACATCCCAAGGTGAATTTAGACCTGCTTCTTTAGCAAGTTTGCTCCCAAAACGCATATATACTTGCTCTCCTATGCCAGCTACCGTTTCTACACTGCGGTTGCCAAGATTCACCCTACGTAGGGCATGGTTTTCAGTGTCTGCGACATAAAGTGTATCTTCATTAGCTAGGGTAAGACCTTGTGGTCTAAAAAAACTGGCCTGAGAAAAACTACCATTAACAAGAGTTGATTCACCATTGCCTATTACTTCTAGAATGTTGCCTTCAAGATCACTTATTACTATACGGTTATGGTTAGAGTCAGCAATAAAGAGCCTGTTACCAGCTTCGTCAGCTAGCACTTTACCGGGGAAAAGTAGCTGTGTATCTACATTACGCTTTTCCAGTTCAAAGTTAATAGGCTCTCTATTAATTTCCCCTTTAGCATCAAAATGCTCAATTGCTTCATTGATAATGGGGTCAAAATGACCCAAAACCCCCTCACCAGCACGGGTAGTAATCACTTGGCCATTAGGATTGATTAAGACTAAGGTGGGCCATGCTCGAGCGTTGTAGCTTCGCCATACGGCAAAATCTTTGTCATTTATTACTGGATGCTCGAGTTCGTAGCGCAAGATAATGTTATGAATGTTTTCACTCTGGCCTTCATTATCAAATTTTGCTGAGTGGACACCAATAACCACTAACTCATCAATGTACTTTTCTTCAAGCTTCTTTAAGTCAGGAATTACATGTATGCAGTTGATGCAACCATAGGTCCAAAAGTCTAGTAGGACTATCTTTCCCTTTAAATCAGCTAAGCTGAGAGGGCTAGCGGTATTAAACCAATCAACATTTGTAGGGAAATCTGGGGCTCTTATAGTACTTTCTAGAGAGTATTCTTGTGCTATAGTGTTCGTAAACATTAAACCCCAAAAGAAAATTAGAGTGAGTTTTCTTAGCATAATTTTTTATAATAAAATCTGGCATTGTTAAAATCTTAAGGTAAGACTTGACCTTGTACAGAAGAGGGTTGTGGGCTGGGCAAACCTTCTGATGCTACCCCAAAAGTAACTACAGCTCAACTTTGCTGAAAAAATTAGAATTGAAGCACTAAAATACTTAAGTATGATATTTCACAAGCGGTATAAGCAAAGCATTGATGCTGTCAACCACAGCATTTCTTCAATTAAAGTCAGTCTGAACGTCAATAATGTGAAGAACTCGAGCTTTTGTAAACAAAATAATTTACGGTAAGTAATATATCAACTATTAAAATTAATTTTATGGAGGTGGTTATGAAATGCACCCTTGTTTTATTAGTAATCATGCTGATTTTTGCAACCCATGCACAAGATAGTGCTATGGTACTTTGCACCGATCACAGAAACGAACTAGCAGCACGTGGCTTTACTAATATTTTTCAGCAGAACGGAAAGTACTGTGTAGTAATTGCAGACAGTAGTATGGAAGCATTTAATGACATTTCTGAGTGGTTCAATAGTGGTTTACAATCAATATTAGCAACCCAAGAAGATGAAGAACTCGAGCAGTGGATTAAACAACGTGAGGAAGAGAAAGAGCAAGGTTTATTAGATGAGTTCGTGAATTGGGCAATGGGAAAAAGTGAGGATAAAAGTAGTCAGGAACCACTAGTTGGAACTGCTGATGAAAATCTCGAGCAGTGGATTCAGAGGCGTGAGAAAGAAAAGGAACAAGGCCTTTTGGATGAATTTGTAAATTGGGTAACAGGAGAAAACTATAGTGGAGACATGGATAGATACCAGGGACCACTAACTGAATAAACGCCTTAGGGGGGTGGATTTATATTCCTACTTAATAACTTAGAACTTTTTGCACTGCCTTTAAAACCCTATTTACGCTAGGCATATAATCTTTTTCCAAAGCGTATGGATAGGGCGTGTCAAAGCCTGTTACTCTCAAAGGTGGTGCCTCTAAACTGTCAAATACCTCTTCACAAAGAGTTGCAGAAACCTCACTCATAAAATTATTAGTTTTTGGCGCTTCACTCACCAAAACACAACGTCCCTTTTTAGCTACAGATTCCAACACAGCGGTTGTATCCCAAGGCACTAGTGAGCGTAAATCCAGCACTTCAGCACTAATATTCTGCTTTTCCAAAGCTTCAGCAGCCTTAAGTGTTTCCATCATAGTTCCCCCATAAGAAATCATGACCAAATCGCTTCCTGTCTTGCGTTGCTTAGCCTTGCCCAGAATAATAGAGTATTCTTCCTCTGGTACCTCTTCTTTAATAGCACGGTAAAGCCGTTTAGGCTCCATAAAGATTACAGGGTCATCATCATCTATAGCTGCTTTTAAAAGCCCCTTAGTATCATAGGGAGTAGAGGGGTAAACAACTTTAAGACCAGCAGTATGAGTAAAGTGTGTTTCGGGAGATTGTGAGTGATGGTGTCCACCCTTTACACCTCCTCCAGAAGGCATGCGAACTACCATAGGGGCATTAAATTGCCCCCCACTGCGATAGCGCAATTTGGCAGCTTGAGAGAAGAGCTGGTCAATGCCGGGGAAAACATAGTCTGCAAACTGAATCTCAGCCACTGGTTTCATACCATTTGCAGCCATACCAACTGCTGCACCTATAATTGCAGCTTCAGAGAGCGGTGTGTCAATGACTCTATCTTCACCATACTTTTCTTGCAAGCCTTCAGTAGCTAAAAACACACCTCCACGCTTACCCACATCCTGACCCATAATAATTATATTTGGGTCCTTGGCCATCTCTTGATCTAGAGTTTTAGTAATGCTATTAATCAAACTTAATGTTGCCATAGTTACTACTCAGTTTAGAGATAAGTACCATAGATTTATAGTACAGAACTTGCTATAATGTGACATTAGTTAACAAGTAGAGTATGTAACAGTGTTGAAACATCTATTACTATCTGATACTTTCTGTTGAAATGTTATACAAATGGGTTAGTAAAATCCTGCTGGGATTTGCTCTTGCAGAACAGACTTAACTATGCTAAACTATATTTATGGTCGCTACAGGTTAGAGAGAGACCTTAAACGCACGGAAGAGTTAAGTAAGACCTGTGATTTTATCAAGGCATTGGCGTTGAAGACGTGAATAAATCTGAAAAAATTATCCCTTTAGATAGTATCAGATTTTTACTAACGGTAAAGAGGTTATTCCTGTAAAACTATTCACCTCTTTAATAAAGCGATTAAAAAGGTAACTAGCATCATGTGGGCCGGGACTGGCCTCGGGATGGTACTGAACGCTAAATACAGGGTAACGTACATGTTTCATGCCTTCAAGGGTACTGTCATTTAGGTTTATATGGGTGGCTTCAAATTGTTGATTGGGTATCGAGTCAACATCTACAGCATAATTATGATTTTGACTGGTTATTTCTACTTCACCTGTGAGTAGGTTCTTCACTGGTGTATTTGCACCATGGTGACCGTGTTTAAGCTTATAAGTCTTACCCCCTACAGCTAAACCTAAAATCTGGTGTCCCAAACAAATACCGTAAGTAGGTAATAAACCTAGCATTTGCCAAGCAGTGTTGTGGGCATAGCGAGGTCCGTCGGGGTCACCCGGGCCATTAGAAAGTACTAAACCTTTAGGATCAAGGGCCATGATCTGTGCTGGTGAAGTTTGTGCTGGCACTACAATGACCTCTGCCCCAGCAAGCTCGAGCTTATAAACTATAGAGTGCTTAATACCAAAGTCCATTACTATTACTCGAGGATAGTGCTTAAAGCTGGGTCTGGCATAAGGTAAAGAGGTGGTAACCTCAGGAGTCATATCACGTCCATCAATGTCTAAGTGGTCTTTAGCTTGTTGAACTAAATTATTTTCCAAGATCTCATTACCTTTAGTTTTACCATGGTAGATGACACCCTTTACCACTCCACCACTACGTAGACGCCTTGTTAAAGCCCTAGTATCAATACCCTCTATCCCAACAATTGCGTGCTGTTCCATAAAGCCTTGTATATCTTGACTTGCGCGATGATTACTGGCATAGCGACTAAACTCACGCACAATAAAGCCTTTGGCATAGGGTTTATTGGATTCCATGTCATAAACATTTACCCCATAATTACCAATGTGAGGATAAGTCATAGTAACAATTTGGCCATTATAGCTGGGGTCAGTAAGTATCTCTTGGTAGCCTGTCATAGAGGTATTAAAAACCACTTCACCTATGGATTTCCCTTTGTAGCCAAAAGCATAGCCATAGTAAATACCACCATCTTCAAGTGCTAGAGTAGCAAAAGGTTTCTGCAAAAGTGACATAAAATTCCTTATATCTTTCCAATTTTTTGTTCTTATTGAAAACCCTCGGTAAAATAATTATTGATTATACTTCATCAAAAGATAGTTAGATGCTATACTAACTGTGGTTTGATATTTGTAAATCCTGTTTCAAGAAACTTTCTCCCTATCTCCCTTTCTGATTGCCATAACAACTCTAATAAAATGGACATCTTTATACTGCTGCAGGCATACCTAAAGGGTTTGAGTAAAAATAGACTTTCAATTTGGCCTAATTATAAAGCTCCATAGCATATGGAAGCCTGTGTAATTGGAACGTTATTGCTGCTCAGAGACAAAGCAAAGTAGGAATTACTGATGAAAATTTTGGTGATTGACAACTATGACTCTTTTACCTTCAACCTAGTGCAGTATTTAGGTGAACTAGGTGTTGCACCAAAAGTATGGCGTAATGATCAATTTGAGCTTGCTGATATAGCTGCTATAAAACCCAATGGTATAGTAATTTCTCCCGGCCCTTGCACTCCCAATGAGGCAGGTCATTCAGTTGAGGTTGTTAAGGTCTATAGCAAGGATATACCTATGCTAGGGGTTTGTTTGGGCCATCAAAGTATTAGTGTGGCTTATGGAGCAAAGGTAGTAAGGGCAAAAAAGATTATGCATGGCAAGACTAGTCAAATTAGCCATGATGGTACAGGGATCTTTAAAAATATGCCACAAGAATTTACTGCTACACGCTATCATTCACTTATTGTTGAAGATATACCCCAAGAATTAAAGATAAACTCATGGGTAGAGGACAATGGTCAAAGAGTTATTATGGGGGTGCGGCATGTAAAGAACCCTGTTTGGGGTGTACAGTTTCATCCTGAAAGCATTCTTACAAGTACGGGGCACCAGATTTTACAAAATTTTCTTGATATAGTGTAAGTGTTATATTGCCTTTTTGATGATCGGTAAGCTGAAAAATTCTTTCAAATCATCACAAAAATCCTTAGGAGGTTTGTTATGGCCGTTGCTAAAGTTACAGAAATTATTGCAGGTTCACCAGAAAGCTTTGAAGAAGCCATTAAAATTGGAGTAAGTCGTGCTACTAAAACTCTCAAAAATGTTCAAGGTGCTTGGGTTAAAGAGCAGCAAGTTGTTATTAATGATGGTAAAGTAGTTGAATTTCGTGTAACAATAAAAGTCACTTTTGTTTTAGAAGACTAAGGTAGGAAAATCAAGACTAAATGCTTATCTTTTTAAGAGGGCTTAGTATGCTGGCTACTGACTTCTAGCTACTAGCTACTTATAGACATTAATTACTCCTAAATTGTTCACAAAAATTTTTACACTCCTGCTTAACTTCATCATAATTTAGTATAAACTAGAAAAAGAGGGGCTGAAAGTCTTTTAGGAGGATTTATGATAAGTTTTTTCTCAAGGTTTTGTAGCATTGCTATATTGATTGTCTTTATAACAAGTTTAGCTATAGCTGGTGTTGTTTTTGAGATTAACAGTACAGACGCACAAACTGGTGAATCACTAGGTTCAACAGAAATTTTAGTAGAGGACCCCTTTCTCAAAATGACATACTTAGTCTCTGAGCAGCAATAACGTTTCAATTACACAGATTTCCATACGCTATAGAGCTTTATAATCAGGCCAAATTGAAAGTCTATTTTTACTCAAACCCTTAGATAGTGGGAGTCAGCGTGTCGATGTGGCTAGAGGTATGGAACACAATCCTGAAATGATTACTGTTGACGAGCCCAGTAGTGCATTAGATGATTCTAGCGTTAGTTCTAGTGCTATTGCTAGTGAAGATGCTAGTGCTAGCAATACTATCAATGAAGGTACTGATAGTGAAGTGATTTATAATGCAGACCGCAGGGAAATAGTTTTTGTTGATCATGAAAATAAAGAGTACTTTGTTATGGACGAAGCTTTTCTAGCAACACTGGTAGAGGTCTTAAGTGATTCGGCTGGGCAAGTGAACGATATGATGCAGCAAGCTTATGAAGCAGCTCTAGCACAGCTTGATATCCAAGACCTATCACCCCAAGAGCGTGTTGCTGCAGAGCAGGCTTTAAGAAGTAATTTTGGAATGAGAGATTTGCCTTCTGAAAATACTGCAAATAATCCAGAAGCTCTTGAAGTTATTAATCTTGGTACAAGTAGCATAAATGGTTATCCTACAACTAACTACGAATTTTATCTTGGTGGTGAGAAAGTAAAAGAGTTAGGGGTAACTGATTGGGAAAATTTAGGTGTAGGGGCAAGAACCCAAGCAAAATTTAACAGCTTTTTTAATCTCTTTGATGAAATTAGGGATAGCTTTGATGAAATGGGATTTGAATCTAGTGCAAGTGATAACTTTTTTGAACATATAACAGAGATTGTTGGTTTTCCAGTAGTTACTAGGTCTTTTGAAGGTGGTGAACTTGTTGAGGAGTCTTTGCTCGAGTCCGTAACAGAAAGAGACCTTGACCCTGATGCTTTTGAACCACCAAAAGGCTATAGATTAAGGACTATGGGTCCATAAATAATTGGTTATCAACAACGCTTATTTCTAGTTGAGATTATGTACAAGATTAGTTCTCTATCTTAGAAGATAATCTTTCTGGGGAACTATAATAGATTTCCAGGTAAATGTTTGCCTTATCGACGCGAGGGATGTTACCCTGAACCTAACAAAGGATCTCTCATGCGTTAACACCCTCTGAGATTCCTCGCTTTTCATGTGGAAATTTTACCGTATTTTCTTTACCCATCTTTTTCATGATTTGCGTCAGTCAATCAGGTCTTAACATAGAGTTGTAACTAGATTATGAGAGAGAAATGGGTACATGGCAAAAGCAAAGCTTGGGAACAAGTTGATAGAGTTTTGGATTCATTTCAAAATGTCCAATTCTTAGCCGTTTAAAAGATACTATCTCACCAGCCTAACAACAATTAAACTCAAGTAATCTTGAGCTTTTTATTTAAAATAGCCCTCACCGCATCAGGCTTGGCTTTACCTTCAGTTTTTTTCATTATTTGACCCAAAAGGGAATTTACTGCTTTAGGATTTTCCTTTATTTGAGCAACAATTTGGGGATTATCAGCAATTACTTCATCAGCTAAGGCTGCAATAGCGCTAGTATCAGTAATTTGCTTAAGTCCACGCTTTTCAACTATTTCCTTAGGATTTCCCCCTTTCATTACTTGAGCCAAAATATCTTTAGCAGTACGTCCTGAAATATCACCACTATCAATCATTTGCACCATACTTACTAAACCTTCTGGTTCAAGTTTAGCATCTTTTATGGTTAAGCCTTCACTTTTTAGCCAGCCTACCACATCACTATTAAGCCAATTAGCAATAGTTTGAGCTTTACCATCATAAATCGCCAAAGCAGCATCAAATAAATTAGCTAGGTCTATGTCAAAAGCAATGATATTAGCATCATAAGGACGCACCTCTAAGTCTAAGTAGCGGTTATATTTAGCATCTGGTAATTCTGGAGTTTTCTTGCGGATATTAAATAACCAGCCTCTATCAATTCTGATAGGGGGTAAATCAGGATCAGGCATGTAACGGTAATCGGATTCACCTTCTTTAACACGCATGGCATAGCTCTTTTGACCTCCATCGTCCCAGCCACGTGTTTCTTGGCGTATTTTGCCACCATCTTCTAAAACTCGAGTTTGACGTTTTATTTCAAACTCGAGGGCGTTTTGCACTGCTTTAAAAGAGTTTAAATTTTTTATCTCTACCTTTTTGCCCAAAGGTGTGCCGGGCTCATGTACACTTACATTTACATCTGCACGCATTTTACCTTCCTCTGGGTTAGCATCTGAAGTACCTAGTGCTCGAGCAATCGCGCGCACTTTAAAAAGAAACTCTCTTGCCTCTTCAGGGCTAGTAATGTCTGGTTCTGTAACCATTTCAATTAGGGGTTGGCCAGTACGGTTTAAATCCACAAGGCTATAATCTACATAGGCAGGATGCATAGATTTACCAGCATCTTCTTCCATATGACAACGGGTAATACCAATACGCTTTTTATTTATATCAATAAAACCATGCTCGCCAATAGGCCTATCATATTGACTAATTTGATAGTTTTTAGGTAAATCAGGATAAAAGTAGTGTTTGCGATGAAACTGTGTAAATTCAGGTACTTTGCAATTAACTGCTAGACTGAACATAATGGCTTTTTCAACTACTTCTTTATTAATAGTTGGTAAGCTGCCTGGTAAACCTAAACATACTGGGTCTACAGCAACATTTGGCTTTTCACCAAAAGCATTTGCCCTTGACCAACTAAAAATTTTAGTGTTAGTTTTTAAGGCTATATGGACTTCTAAACCAATGACGGGTTTATAGGTTGACATAACCCCAAGTGTACCAAGCTTTTTGGGAAAAGCACAGTACTAAAATACTTTAATTCCACTTTCTACGTGGTGCCGACTCTACGTCAACCTCTGCAGCCGAGTAACCATGCTCTTCGCTACAAGAAATTTGTTTACGAGCATAAAGCCCTTCTAAAATAAACTCTGCTGCCGTGGCAACACTAGCAGAATCATTACCTTCAGTGATCTTCTTTGCAGCTTCTAAAAGTCCTGGTACCTTATTCATTGCTTTTAGAAGTTCACTAGTTTTTAAGCTATCAAGAAGTTTTAAGGAATTGCCAGACTCAAAGTATTCAACTATAGCGTCAGTTTTTAGGTTAAAAGCTTTACGACTAAAGGTTTGTCCCACAGCACGACAGACTATTTCTTTGGCAATTGCTTCTCCACCCTTAAGCTCGCCTTCATACTCTAGCTCTAACTTACCAGTAATAGCAGCTAATGAGCTATAAACATCAATAACCCTAGCAATAGGCTCTTTTTCTTTTAGGAAGAGTTTTCGCTGCTCAGAACTACTAAGAACACTTTCAAGCAAACTAATAGGCAACCTTTGTGAAACACCTGAATGCTTATCTACTCTAACATCTTGCCTTGCTTGAAAAGCTACTTCATCTACAATTTCAGCTATAAATGAGGGTAGCTTAATGCTATCGCCACGTTCTATCCAAGCTTCTTGCACAGTAATTTTCATGCTTTCTTGAATGGTGTGAGGGTAGTGAGTGCGAATCTCTGAGCCAATACGATCTTTAAGAGGCGTAATGATTTTACCACGAGCAGTATAGTCTTCAGGGTTGGCACTGAAGACTAACATAACATCTAAAGGCAAGCGAATGGGATAGCCTTTTATCTGGACGTCACCTTCTTGCATAATGTTAAATAGTGCTACTTGTACCTTGCCTGAAAGATCAGGTAATTCATTCATAGAAAAAATGCCACGATTTGCTCGAGGCAAAAGTCCATAATGTACTGAGCGCTCATCGCCCAATTTAGTGCCAAGTTTAGCGGCCTTAATGGGGTCAATGTCACCTATAATATCGGCTACCGTAACATCAGGAGTAGCGAGCTTCTCTATATAGCGTTCTTCTTTAGATAACCATGCTATAGGTGTGGCATCACCACACTCAGCCACAATCCTTTTACCCTCTAAACTTATAGGACTAAAGGGATCATCATTAAGTTCGCTATCTGCAATAACAGGAACCTCGTCTTCTAAAAGCTCAATAAGTTGTCGCAAAATACGGGTTTTAGCTTGGCCACGAAGCCCTAAGAGAATAAAGTTGTGTTTACTAAGGGTAGCGTTTATTACTTGTGGTGTAACAGTTTTTTCATAACCAACGATACCGGGGAAAATTTTTTTACCAGACTTTAAACGCTCAATTAGGCAGTCACGCAATTCTTGTTTTACACTGCGCCCAGCTTTAGTTTCCCAAGAGGTACCACGCAGTTCACCTAAACTTCTAGCTTTTCTCATAATTTGTACCTAATGTCTGTCTCGCTCATAATTTTATGCTAGCACACATTCGACAAGAACCTTATTCTAGGTTATGATTTGAATTTAGTAAAGTTATTAAAGTTTTTGTTATTGCTTGCCCAATAACCATGAATTTTTGTAACTTTAAATTTGAGTAAATTATGCAAGGAGGCAATTATGCCTGATATTACTGCTATGCTAATGCAACAACTTACTGATCCTAAAGTGCTAGATGCAACCAGTGAGCAGCTTGGCCTTGACTCGAGCAAACTAACCCCTGCTATCTCAGCACTGCTCCCAATGCTAATAGCAGGACTAACGCGTAATACCCAGCAGCCTGATGGAGCCGACTCCCTCTTTAATGCTCTGCAAAGAGATCATGATGGTAGTGTGTTAGATGATATAGTGGGAATGATAACGAAACAGATCACTGGGGGCAGTTCTAGAGGTGGTCTTTTACAAATGATTATTAATTTTGTTATGAGTATATTTATGGGTCAAAAGCAGGTTAGCTCTAAAAACCTTAGCCCTCGTACCCTTAATGGGGATGGTATCTTAGAGCACATTCTAGGGGACAAACGTTCATTAATTGAAAAAGCTATTAGTAAAATTAGCGACTTAGACCTAGATCAAGTAAGCAAATTAGCTAGCAAGCTTGCTCCTATTTTAATGGGTTCGCTTGGTAAACTTCAGAGCAATCAAAGCCTTGATGCCCAAGGTTTAAGCCATTTGTTGCAAAAAGAGGTGGAAGGGCTCGAGCAACAGGCCTCTCCCCAAAATGCCAAAGGCCTTGTAGGAATGCTAGATTTAGATGGTGATGGGGATATTGCCGATGACCTAGCCACTCTTAGCAAGTCACTTTTAGGTAACAGTTAATTATCAATAGGTAAGCAGGAATGCAAAAGTTTTTGTGAGCAATTTGGGAGTAATTAGTGCCTATAGGTAGTTAGTAATCAATAGCCAGCATGGTGTAAGTCCTACTGACTACTAGCTACTATATGTTATATGTAACTCAAATGGAAATTCACAAGTATTTATGCACACCTGCTTAACACAATTGCCAATTGTGTGAAACATCTTGTTTGGCAGTCTACAAAGTGCTTGTATCAATTACCAAAATATAGTAATATTAAAACAGGATAGCAGAAGGGATTAATTATGAGCACAACCAGCATTAATTTAGGTGACCATTTCACAAGCTTTTTGGGACAACTGACAGAAAGCGGACGCTACGGCTCGGTCAGTGAAGCTGTGCGTGCAGCATTACGTCTTTTAGAGCAAGAGGAGGCAAAGTTTGAATCTTTGCAAAATGCACTAATAGAAGGCGAGGAAAGTGGTGAAAGCACACAGTCTTTTGGTGACATTGTAAATGAAGCCAAGGCTAAGTTTTATGCCGAATAAATACCTAAAATCAAAGAAAGCTTTAGGCCACCCACCCCTTTATCTAATCACTTAGCAGAATTACCCATTGTGTCAAATTTGAATAGTTCGTACTGTCTCCTAAGTCGATTAGTAAACAACGCTGTCTACTAAGTAGTAAAAAACGATATAAGAGACAGTTTATATTAGGCTATTTCGGGTGTCTACTATATTATAAGTTTGGGGTGTGTCCGACTTTTTACAGTCATCAATGGATTACCTTTCTCACAGGAGTCATAGTAGGAAAAGCCAAGAATCTGATGGCGTGAAAGCTTGTCACAGGCTTAGCAGAAGCAAATTCAGAGCGTAAGAAAGCCATTCTTTGTAAACCAGACTTTGTCCAACGCATTCCAGAGCCTTTCATTCTTTGCCCAATAGCCCATTTGTTGTAACCTTCTATTTGTCCACTACCTATATCCCACCCTGCTTCTTTATACTTGATGTACTCTAGTGCCCCTCGCTCTGCCTGTTTATGTAAGTATTTCCATGCTACCTTGCCTTTATCGCTCCAAGCTGCCTTAGGTTCAACACTTAACTCTAAGTCCTTTCTCAAACCCTTTAGGTATTCCTTCCCATCTACTTTTCCTTTAAGCCAATTCTTTCTTTCTTCTAAACGCTCTTCCTCAGCTAGACCTAGCTCTTTAAACACTTCATCTAAGTAATCTACTGCATGATATACGTCCAGTAAAACCTTTTCACAACCTAGCTCTGTCAACAAGTCTACTACCCAACCTGCTCCATCCCCTAATCCTAAACACTTATCCTCTTGCCTTATATTTGCTTGCCTTGGTAATCCGTGTGCCAATGGTCGAAATTCCTCTATCTCTATCGCTGCACTTAAACTCACCCTTTCACTTGGTGTACTGACAGGGTAAGCTATTAGACTTTTTACTTCTCTCCCTTCTCCCAACCCTTTTCCTCCTTTATCTTTTTCCATTACATATGTGCCATCAGCTTGGATAATCCAGCGTCTAGGTGGTATCTTATTCCCCTTCTCTTTACAACTCCTCAAAGGCTGTTCTGCTAACGACCCATAGCGCTTCTTTCCCTCTTCATAAGCTACTTTCGCATACTTCCCCACCACTGATTCTAAGGTGCTTTTGCCAATAGGCAATCCCCATTTGCTCGCTACTAATGCTGCTTCTCTAAATCCCATACGGACCGTTAAATCTATAGCTTTCTCCAAAGCATTTGGCAAAAAGCCACTGTTATCCATTCCTAGCTCAGTGTAACTTTTGGAATATACTCCACAGTTAGAGCAGTGATTATATTGCACTGGCATTCCCACCATACCCCACACACTTCTTACTTGCTTAAACCTTAACCGTTGCTTGCTCATCATTTTGCCACATTGATAACATTTTGGAGGAAAATTTTTTGCCCTCAGCTCGTTCTTTCATCCACTCTTCCCAAATTTCCTGTGTAAATTTTGTTGAAAATTTCATCATTAGAGCCTCTAGCTCAACTATATCTTTTGCTTCTTTACCCCTTGTTTCCAAATCTTCTAATTCCTGCTTTACTTGTGCTATGATGTTTTCTTTCCACTTTTTATCCATCTTATGTTAGTTTAACTGTAAATTTTCGGACACACCCATAAGTTTGTAGACAGTGGCAAAAAGACTTAGTGGGAATGAAAAAATATCATTTCTATTTTAGGACTCTTTTGAATCAAATAAGATTGCCTTCCCACTACCATGGTAACGTCCGTAGTTAAACCACCTCCGATAAATCTTTATTTTATGATTGTGAATATCACTCTTACCAGCGCTATAGTATTCATATATATTTTGACCAGCTGTTAAAGACTCTTCGCTGTCCCACATACATGCACCTAAAAAAAGATGCTTGTGATTGATTAGCCACCCGTGCCAATTTGGCATATGATCATACTTGTATAACTTGACGGAAATATTTAAATTTCCTTTAACTCTAAGTGTATTAATGAAGTAATCTAGATCGTGTTCAAATACCTCAACCAATCTATTCCATCGTTCATTGAGTAACTTCCAAGAAGGACTCTCTTTATCCAATATTGCTAACCTTATCTCAATTCTCACATCAGATAAATTGCTTTCTTTGAGTCCTAATAAAAACTTGCTTAGTCTCTGAGCAGCAATAACGTTTCAATTACACAGATTTCCATACGCTATAGAGCTTTATAATCAGGCCAAATTGAAAGTCTATTTTTACTCAAACCCTTAGTTCAGGGAAAGATTTGTGAAGACATAAACCCATAACACGAATCTTTACCTTTTCACCTTCCCTTCTAGCTATAGAAAATTCTTCCTCTAATTTAGAAGCAATTGTAGGCCAAGCAAAACTGAAATCTGGATACCTTTCTACATGATCTTGTGCTTTATCTTTGTATAGCTCTAATTGTCTATTAACCTCACCCATTTTGGCCATTAACTCTAAATGTTCAGGTGTCATAGAGTTTGCAGGAATTAAGCCAATTCTTGGATTATCCTGCATGATTTGAACTAGCCCTCTAGTAACATTCGCAGCTAGTTCATCTGGATTTGACCATTCTCTAAAAGTATGGCTTTTTAATTCGATTATGAATTCTTTTAGTTTTCTTTCTTCTTCTTCCGATATGTTTTCAACTGCCCCTTCTGCTACTTCCCTTTGAACAAAAGCCAGAACAGGAACATCAAACTTTAAAGCATATTCATACTCCCTCCTAGTAAAACTAATACCTGAATTAACCTCCCTACCATAATTTTTTCCAACAATAACTATGTAGTAATCACATTTCTCAATAATTCCTTGAATAAGAGAAATAGGACTACTAGGTGAAGCTGTGAAGTATTCCATGGCGCGTGGAATGCACTGTAGTTCCAATAATGCCTTTACAACCTCTGCCCTTTCTACTTTGAGGTCTTTATAAGTTGAGCTAACAAAAACTTGGTACTTCTTTTCCAAATACATAATTCATAATACCGCATCCTTTGAAAACAGTGCTTGCCCACCGTCCTATTTTGAATTAAACTTCAGGACTTCCAGAGTTTTCCATTCTTTGTGCTAGAAGTTCTGCTGATAAATCAGCTACAATTATATTAATTAGTTCTTTTAAACGCTCTATAGCCCTTTCCCATATTTGATGGTAATGCGTTTCATCATTTCCGAGCCATACAGCCCTCTTTGCCACCATCTTCATTCGCTGACTTGGAAGTTCTTTCACAGCTTTGTAAAGTGTCATAGTTTTTACATCCTCTTTTTTTGCTTCTTCATCAACAAAAAGTTTCTTAATCAAGAAATCTTTAATTAGGAACTCCAAAGCTTTTCTATAACCAACACCACTAAGGTGATTTAATCCTATCTTCTCAGCAACAATAGCCTGATTGTAAATCTCAATAAACCCAGGAGAAAGCCCTATAATATGTTCATCAAAATTATTGTGTGATTGAGGGGCAGGTTGCAAGTACAACTCAAGTTCAGGTTCCTCAGAATTTTCTTCACCCTCTTGCTCTATTGAATTTTGTTCTGGCTTAATCAAAAGAAAAGTTACAACTTCACGACAATTCCCACAAGTTGACAAAGCAAAGAAAGGAAACTTAAGCATAGTTGCGGTATCGTTGCTCAATTTGAATGGTTGCCATGTAGTTGGAAAGGTTATGTTAGGTATATAACATAAAGGGCAATCTACCAAAACTAGTTTAGGAACATCTATTACTTGATCACCGACCTTTTGGTCACCATGCTTTCTAATATTATTATTAGGTACTCTGTACACTAAATTATTATACAGAAAAACATAAACCCAAAATTATTTTCCAGCTAAAAGCTAATGTTAACAAAGTGTGAAAAGGTAGGAAAATTAGTTTCGCTATTCACTCTAGCAAGTTTACCTTGGGAAGTGGGCGACTCATTCTTTCAAGTCGCCATTTCTTCCCCTCCTAATCCATTAATCAGGTTTAGGAGTTAGGTACTCTGCTGCTAGTAGTGAGGCCATCACTATGGTAAGGTAATCTGCTAAGATGCTTACACCTACGGTGCTAGCCAATCCAGCAAAGGCCAAAGTAATAGCTAGAGCAAGACGGAGTATCTCCATTAGAGACACCTCCTTATAGTCTGTACTCCAAGAAGCAACTTTTGGCTTGAAGTCTGACCTCTTGGGCAAGATAACTATATCATATGCTTTATTATGTGCTTTGCTTCAAACCCCATAGCTGTTTAAATTGATGGAAAATGCTAATTTAAAAGGCTTTACGCAGTCACCAAATTGCATATTTAGGTTTAAATCTTGTATAGTTAAGATGGCTTGAAGTCCGACCTCTTTCGAGGCTGTGATTCGTAGTCATAAGACTACAAAAAGAGTTTTTAATTCTGCATCACTAGTTCTCAATTTGTAGAGTAGTAGTTATTGTTTAGTTAAAGCTCTTTGGATGGGACTTATTACTAGTCCCATCTTTCAATATACCCTCTGTAAATGTTGATGTAAACCGTATCTGTACAACACACCACCCAAACACCAAAGCAAAAATCATAAAATTCTATTTTAGAGAGGATTATTATCAATAGAGTTGTTCGGAAATAGAGAGGTGTGCTAAAATAGCAGCCACCATGGTAACTTTTAACACAAGAAACGACAGGCAAGTAAGAGCTCTAACAGGCTTGCCAGAAGAAAAGATAGATGAGTTAGAATCAACCTTTGAACAAGCCTACAAAGAGCAAAGTCAGAAAGATTATGAAGAACAACAAGCTAATGGAGAAAGAGAACGCTCTCTAGGTGGAGGAAGAAAAAGTAAGCTTTCTTCAGCTAAACATAAACTTGAATTTATCCTCTACTATCTCAAAAGCTATCCTACTCTTGATGAATTAGCAGAAAAGTTTGATATGTCTCGTTCTAGTGCACATTACTGGGTACACAAACTACTACCAATTCTCTCAGCAGCGTTAGCAAAATTAGGGATGTTGCCTAAACGAGAATTCAGTAGAGGATGTTTGGAAAATAGTTATAAATCCTATCCCACACTAAAATTGTGGCGAGTCATGAAAAATACTCTTTTCTAAGTCTTAGACACAATTCTACTTAGAATATTTAAACAACCTCTACACCTGAAGAATTAAAAGAAGCACTTGAAGAAGCAAAGAAAATATTGATTGACGCTACAGAGAGGAAACATAGAAGGCCTAGTAAAGATGAAACCCAAAAGGAGCTCTATAGTGGAAAGAAAAAGCAACACACAGTAAAAAACACAGTAATAGCAACAGGAGAAAGGGTAATTATCTATGTAGGGAGGACATTTGCTGGGCGAAGACATGATTATGGGATGTTCAAAGAAGAATTCCCACCTGAGCAGGAGTGGCTAAAAGGTGAAGGAGAAAGAGCGAAGCTAGATTCAGGATATCAAGGTATCAACAAGGATTATGGAATAAAAGCAGGGATACCACACAAGAAACCTAG
This sequence comes from Trueperaceae bacterium, assembly GCA_965224855.1. GTDB lineage: Bacteria > Deinococcota > Deinococci > Deinococcales > Trueperaceae > CBDCVN01. Next base: position 1,270,216 of record CBDDAI010000002.1, read on the forward strand.
GAAGAGTAAAAAGAATCCTGACCCACAGTTAACAGAAGCAGAAAAAGAGAGGAACAAAGTACTAAGTAAAGCAAGAATATATGTTGAGCATGCTATAGGAGGTATGAAACGTTTTAATATATTAGTACATGCCTTTCGGAACCGCAAAGTGGGGTTTAGAGATAGCGTTATTGCTGTTTGTGGTGGGCTTTGGAATTTCTTGATTATGTGAGTCATTTATTTCCGAACAACTCTAATCAACAACACCCCACCTTCTTAATTGTTCTAAAGTTATGAATTTTTTATCAAACAATGATTTAAGTATAGAGTGTTCAGGTTGTGTAGGCTCTTTAGGATAACCGCCTTTATGACTAGAGCTTGTATCTAGAGAATATGGATTGCTCTCTGGCAAGTAGCTTCCTGCTTTTGCAGCATCTCCTGCTACAGCTTTAAGCCCTCCCCAAAACCCATCCCAAATTTTTTGAGGGAGGTCTTTGGGTCTATCAGGACAAGTGCTTATAAAATACAGTTCATCAGGACTTAGGGGTGAAGGGGCTTTTTTGTCGCTTTTGTTTTCTATTTCCCGAAGAATATCACAAAGATCGTAAATTCCGTCATTTTTCATTGGGTTGCCGTTAAATACTAATTCTTTTGAAGCCTCATCATCACTGGGGCAATCAGCGGAACCAGAGTGAGCAAACGCAGGTGGGATAAGATAATCATCACAATTTGCATTTGCTATGGACATTAAATAGGCAAGGAGTAAACAAAGTGTAAAAAAATAAGTTCTCATGCTATTTTATAACACTTTCACATGTCACTTTACATGACAAGAATATCTCAATAAACAACTGACCAAACTCTTAACTATTTCAATGTTATATGCAGCTTTTGGCGAAATAGTTTTTCAAGCATAATCAGCATAATTACCAATACAAAACTGAGGTGATTGGTGTTTATTGCGTTAAAGTGTTTACCCGAAACGGCACACCCAAACCTAGCACCAGAAAGGTTTCCTGATATCAAAATCAGAGAGAACCCTATTTTTCAGCGAATAAACCGTTTACTCACAAGCCCATAAGCCTTGCTTTCGTAGCGTGCTGGGCGCAATATGGCAAGGCTGGCTCATGAATATGTGGATAAACAACTAGTTTAAGTGCCTATTCATAAATACTTGTGAGTTTCTGCTTGAGTTAAACAGGGTAGCTACTTATAGGCACTGACTATCCCGAAGTTTTCACAAAAACTTTTACATCCCTGCAGATTAATTAGGGGAAGTAGTGCTGCCACCGGGAGTAAGGGCCATCGGAAATATGGGAGTCAGAATTGTTTCATCAGCAGTGTTTATAGGGTATTCTGAAGGTGCTTTTGGTGTAAGCTCGTAAAAATTGTCAAATTGTGAGTCTATGCTTGTTGATGAATTGTTTTCTTGATCAGCCTCAGAAGTTACTTTAACAAGTCCTACAGATGAGTTTGCTACAGCTATAGTTGTGTGCTGCATTAAGCTTTTTAAACTAGCAGCAGGAACACTAGGCTGTTGTTGCCACAAAATTGCTGCAGCAGCACTTACCACAGGCACAGCATAAGAAGTGCCAGTAAGTGCTTGATTATTGTCCAAATCGCATTTTGAAGTATTTTGGCTATCTAAACAAAGTTTGATGCCTAAACCTAGAACATCAATAGCCTCTACTTCAGGATTAAGTTCTGCAGCTTGTAGCTGTCCATTCTTAACACCAGCAGTACCCACAGATATAATATTAGTTACAGCTGGCAGCGTCATAGTAGTGTCATAGAAAGTTCGCGAGAAACCAGAAGGGTAATAGATTGCCCTACGTTGCTCAGGATTAAGGCCATGATTTCCAACCGAGGCAACTACTAAAAAGTGATTGCCATAAATCTCTTCTAATCTTTTCAATATGCCCCAAAGAGTAACATCAGGTCCGTACTGTGGGTGAGCTGGACCACTAAAACTCATGTTGAAGATAACTTTGTGGCCTTTGGTTAGGTACTTTCTTTCAATATCAGTTATAGCTGTCACTAAATCCAATGTGGTGATTGCACTATTGCTTAAACTTGTATCAGCTCTTCCAAAGACACGCTTTGACACCCAGTGCGCCTTGGGAGCTAGCAAATTTATGATGTTACGAATATTAGTGCCATGCTTCTCTTTAGTGGTAGTGTTGTGGCAGTCAGAGGCATCATTTTCATTAGTGCCGCTATCTAAAATAGCCACTATAACTCCTTCACCCAGCCACCCCTGAGAGTGAGCAAGACTAGCTTTTGTGAGAGTTTGTAGAGAAAAAGATGATGATGAATCATTAGATATAAGCTGCCAGTCTCCTTTATTGGCATAGTTTTTCAAATGGGTGAGGACTTCACAAGCAGGGTCTAGAGAACGCACGTATCTATCGTACTGGCTATGGGACCTGCTATCACCATCAGGAGTATAAGTGTAATTAAATCCTGCTAGAAAGTCTTGTGTAGCTTTGGTAGAATCATCTTCTACCTCCATAATATTTTGCAAATTACTTAGAGCTTCATTAGTTGTTTGGGTACCAACATCAAGTACAGTAACACTGGTAGAAGGGGTAGTCATGTGGTCTTTTATTTTAAAAGGAGTTTCTTTAAGCTTAGCCTCTAATGTTTCCTTAGAGTAGCCTTGAATAATTAGGTCTGTACTAGCAAGACTGGCACTTTCCATATTCTCATGATCAAACTGCTGAGTTGAGTTATTTCCACTACCTGCCTCACTTTTTAGTTCTTCATTAGTTAGCATTTCTGTTGAAAGAGCAGAATGGGGTTTTGACTCAAGTAAAACTCCCTTTGATTCTTCAATAGTTTCTGCTGCAGCATCTTCACTTGTCCTTAGATCAACATCAATTGCGTTAGGTGATGATGCTGATAAGGAAGTTTGCTTGGTTGTGTTTACAAGGATGATTTCTAGAGACTGGGCCCAGTGAGTAGGGTTTGCTAGCTCGAGCAAATTCCTAAAGACTTCCATGTAAAGGTAAACATCATATAGTTGGTTATAAAAGCTACTTATAGAAGCCTTGAAGGTTTCCAAAACTAAGATTTGGGGCACCTGAGGTTTTTGTGGTGCAATATAAGGTATTATTTTGCCCTGATTATTAGCAAATTTTTGTATAGAAGTTGTGTTTTTAACCTTACTACTAGTTTTAGATTGTGTTTGCAGATGAGGATAAGTTAGGGCATTTTGCCCATAGCTTTCTAAATTAGTAGAAGTGCAGGCAACTAGTAAGAAAAGCATTAACCATCCAACCCCAAGCAAAAGCTTATTTAATTGGATCACTACCTGTAAGTTAGGTACCATGGGTTCTGCCTTTCCTTACCTTAAAATATACTAAAAGCTACTTATATTATCAAGGTAAGTTTTATAGGTATTCTTAAACTGGTTATGTCTCTTCTGCAAGTACTTAAGCCTCTGTAAGTTTTCTTCAGATTTTGCTTTCTCTATCTGTTCAGCGAATAAATTCTGACACCTTGGTACAAAGTACTCGAGCTGCTCCTCACTGCCAGTAAGTAAGTTAAGCGCTACTTCTAAACCTTCCAATTCACCTTCTAACAGAGTCACTTCAGCAGCAGCAACTCCTTGATAAATAACATGATGTATTTCTGTAGCCATTTCTCTTGCTGCTAGTAGATCTGCTCGAGCCTCTTTAAAACGTTCTCTATCCTTATAAAATAATCCTCTATTAAGCCTTGCTGCTACTGCTAGTTCTGATCTGGAACTTTGTGAACCAATAAGATCAATAACCTCATTAAAACGTGATTCTATTTCAGCATCTGGTTTTAGTTCATATTCTGCCCACATAGATACCATATTAAAGGTAGCACGAATTTTTTGCATTATAGCCTTACTTTTAAGCGCAATATTTTCATATTCCTGAGCAGCTTGATCAAATGCTTCAGCTCGGTCGTAGCATGCCGCAACATTGTTCCTCGCCCCATACCAGCGATGATGCTCACTAGCATGATACCACCATTCTGCTGCTCTAAGGTAGTGCCCGATAGCTTCATCGTACGCTTGGCGACCTATAAAGTGAATGTCTCCAAGGGTATTCTCTGCCTCTGCCAAAGCCCAGAAAGCTTGCTTATCTTTTGGGGAATTTAAATTGGCCTTAAGCACCTCAAGAGCTAAAGCTTCTGCTGCCAATTCATTTCCTGTACGCCACATAAGCTTAGATTGCAGTGATAATGCTCGCCTTGATTTCTCTAAGCTTGCATCAGTTAAGATTTCTAAAGCTTTAGGATATTCCCCTGATCTTTCCAAAGCATAGGCTAGTAAAAAGGCCACTTCAGGGTCTGAATTAGCGTCTAATAGTTTCTCAGCATTTTGCAACTGTGAAAGTATAGAGGTACTTAAGGAAGCTTTGTTATGGTCTATAAGCCTCTTAGCTTCTTGCAAATAAGCTTGCTTAGCTTTATTAAAGTGGCCAATACCGCCAAAGTTTTGAGTATGTTCATAAATGCCTTTGTAAATATAAAATGTAGGGGTAAATTCTGCTAATTTAAATAAGAGACTGAGTTTTTCAGAGCGGTGCTTTGGCTCATTAAACCAAGCTTGTAAAATGTTCTTGCCAATAACTTTGATGTCTTTATCAAGATCAATCCAACCACTACCATAAAGTTCACTCAAAATGTCATCTTTGGCTCGAGCTTTTAAACCTAAGACTTTTTGGGCAATGTGAGGGTCAGGCTCTTCTTGTAAAGTAAGCACTTTGAGTACATCAAAAGCTTGGGCAGCCACCTTAGATTTACTAGCAAGGAAGAGTAATCTTTGCTCAGCCAAAGCACATATATCCTTGCGCTCTTTTTCTGTTTCGCTTGCCTGATAAAGTGATGATAAGTGCATAGGGGCAAGCTGTTCTTGATAAGATCCAGAACTATAGATAATGTCTTTAGATAGGTACACCTTTGCCTTAAGGAAAAGGTCATGATAGTGTCTGCGCTTGTCTAAAATCCAAGGAACAATGCCATCATCTTTTTGAAAATGTTCAGGAAATAGCTTTTGAAATTCATCTTCAACACCTGCTAGGAAGTGTCCCCTATCCTCATAAAAAGCTAGGGCTTTAGTAAACTGCTTATTGTTAATAAGCTCTTGGAACTCTAAAACATCACATTTGACTATAAACTTCTCATTCAAATGAATAGTGCCATTTTTTCTATCACTTACCACAAAATCTCGTAGGTGAGAAACACCTGCAAATTCTTTAAGCTTTTTTAAAGCCTGTGATAAATTATCTAGGGTTCTTAACTCACCGCGTTTATTATATGATTTTCTCAAACCCCACCATAACATATTAGCTAGATCCTGACGGCTTACACTGCCTTCTATAAACAAGTAAGTCAATACAAGATTATGCATTAAGTTAAGTGATGAGACATTATTGCTACCCTCTAGTTTTAACTTTCCAAACATAACTAAATACACTCATTCTATCTTATCATTCAGTATTCATTCAGAAAACAAAAACCAAAGAGAATGAAGGTAAATGTTTGCTTGTAGTACAAGTAAAAGCAAGAGTCACTTAAGGCAGCTTGTTTCTTTAAATCAAGAGGAGAACATTATATTAATAACCATCATTCAGTATTCATTCAGGGAAACAAAGGTTTAAGGTATTTAATGGTGCTATGCACTTTAGGTTAAATGAGAACCTTAAGTGTTTTAGGAAGGAGGTAAGGTTAAGAACATTTTACTGAGTGCGCTTAGCTTTATCGATAGTTTTGAAGAAGTAGTGATAAGAGTTACTAAAAGAAGCTCTTATTCACCACATCATTAAAAGGCTGCACATATCATTAATTCATCACTATCACTTTATTTATAAGTATCTTATCAAACTTATTGTTAGATTGAATATACCACACACTAAATCTATCATTTCAAGTTGATGAGGTACTTAATTTTTCTTGATAAGAAATATAAATTTGCCCCTTTGAAATTTCTGTTTGGTACAGGCGAACTTTCTTAATAGCAGGCATAGTAGCATGACCAGTTTGTAAATCAAATGTTGCTCCATGACGAGCACACTTAACTTTACCTTCTAACAATTCTCCGTCATGCAAAATATTATTATCATGGGTGCACTTATTTTCTAAGGCATAAAATTTGCCTTCTTGATGAACTAGCAAAACATCATAGTCAGATACTTGGAAATTAGTCATACTGTTTTCAGGAAAGTCTTCTACACTTCCTGCGTGAAATTTGCTCATTAAAACCTCCATACTCAATTAATAATAGGAGTGTTAATCTCAGCGACAGCAGCATCTATTTCCTCTTGACTTAAGCTGTGTGGTTCAAGCTCTCCCGCAAAATATGCTTCATAGGCTGACATGTCAAAATTGCCATGTCCACAAAGGTTAAAGAGAATAACTTTATTTTCTCCTGATTCCTTTGCTTTATTGGCTTCGCGTATAGCACTAGCTATGCCATGATTTGCTTCTGGAGCAGGAATAATCCCTTCTGTTTGAGCAAAGACTAAGCCAGCTTCAAAACTTTCAATTTGATCAATAGCCTCTGCTTCAATAAGCTTATCTTTCAGTAATTGACTAACTACTACCCCAGCACCATGGTAGCGTAAACCTCCAGCATGTATTCCGGCAGGTACAAAGGTATGTCCTAAAGTATACATAGGCAAAAGTGGGGTCATGCCCACAGTATCACCAAAATCATATCTAAAAACACCTTTGGTCAATTTAGGGCAAGAGGTTGGCTCACTTGCTAGGCAGCGAATGTTTTTACCTTCAACCAAATTTATCCTTAAGAATGGAAATGCTAGGCCTGCAAAGTTAGAACCTCCTCCAAAAGGAGCTATAACCACATCTGGTAAATCTCCAGCAAGTTCTAATTGCTTAAGAGATTCTAAGCCTATAATTGTTTGGTGCATAAGCACATGATTAAGCACGCTACCTAGGGAATATTTAGTGTCATCATTTTTGGCAGCTACTTCTACAGCTTCAGAAATGGCGATACCTAAGCTTCCGGGTGAACTAGGGTCTGTGGCCAAGATCTTACGACCTGACTCAGTTGACTCGCTTGGCGAGGCGATAACTTTAGCGTCCCAAGTATTCATCATCATTTTGCGGTAAGGCTTTTGCTCATAGCTAATCTTGACCATATAAACTTCACAGCCCAAATCAAAGATTTTACAAGCAAAGCTTAAGGCGCTTCCCCATTGCCCCGCTCCTGTTTCAGTAGTAATACGCTTAACACCTTCTTGTTTGTTATAATAAGCTTGTGCTACAGCAGTATTAGGTTTATGGGAACCAGCAGGGCTAACGCCTTCATACTTATAGTAAATTTTAGCAGGTGTATCTAAAGCTTTTTCTAGACTATGCGCTCTATAAAGGGGTGTGGGACGCCATTTCTTATAAATTTCCCTCACCTGTTCAGGAATTTCTATCCAATTTTCTCCACTTACCTCCTGTTCAATTAAAGCCATGGGAAACAGTGGTGCTAGCGCTTCGGGCCCAATGGGCTGATTTGTTGCTGGGTGAAGAGGAGGCAAGGGCTTATTAGGCATGTCTGCCACAATATTATACCACTTTTCAGGAATATGCTTTTCTTCTAAAACAATTTTTGTATTCATTTTTTTCCTTTCACTATAAATTAATCATAAGCTTGTTACAGCACTTTATAATCTCCTAGCTGGATTTAATGCTACCATAAATGCTTAAAGAGAGCTCCTTGCTTTAGTTATGGGAGGCGTCAAAATGATACCATTCAAACAGCGAAGCTTAAGAGTTTATAGTAACCTAACGTTGTGATATATAAGAATACCAAGTTAAATTTATTTGAAGGTGGTGTTTACACCTTTGATTACCGTGTTTCTGGAAGTGTTAACTTTCCAAAAAGGACTAACAGCACAGACTACCTTAACCGTAATCATAGTACTATGATACCAGTGCAAAATGCTATGGTACGCAAGTTTAACGTGGATACTTTGTCAGACCCTAATCAGGGGTATCTTTTCACCTCCTCCTTCATGGCCGTTCCTAAAAATAGGATTCTATGGATATATGGTGGCAACCCAGCACCTAGATCGAAAAAGATAGCTGGTGTTAGTGATAGAAGTCTGGTAGTTTTATACCAAGAATTTTTTATACGTGGTTTTATGGAAATAGCAGAAAGAATAAGGACGGTAGATTACTTTAGCTATCGTTATAGTCAGAAAAAGCACTTTGCTGAAATGCACCAAGTGAGTTTTGGTGTAGTTGACCCGCACAAGTTATTTGAAGAAACTCAGGAACGAGAAGTTTTTGATTTTGTAAGCCTAAATTTACAAAATGCAACAGGTGTTTGTGAAATTGGTAGCACTAGTACCTCGAGCAGCAAATTCTAGTAGATAATAAATTTTAGATTTTACTGAATAAACCTTATCTAATCTCCTTGTGAGCTTGTGATATTTGCAAGTCACCTCTTATTTTTTTATCGAGGTATTAAGATATGTTTAAGGTAAGTGCTTTAGCTTTCCCATAAAATTAATATCTGTTCACATATTTAGGTGGAATAAGATAGTAAGTGATGAAAAGTGCTATTAAAATGCAATTAGCATTACTATGTATTTTAATTTTGTTTCTAGTGCCCGCTCGAGCTCGCTCTGCCTACACAGGTGACCTTATTATAGAGGTAAGTGGTTTACCTCCAAACGTGCCTGCTGCAGTAGTAATTACTAAATCTGAAGGCGGTCCAGCACGTCATTTAACTGGTAGTGTTACTTTAATTGACCTGCAACCAGGGTATTATACCATTGGTGCTATTGCGGTACTGAGCAGTGAAGGAAATTACACTCCTACAGAATCTTCTTCACAAATGATTTACTTAGAAGCCCAAGCTGTTCAAAGAGCTCAAATTGTCTATCAAAACAACGTCAATGGGTCTAATAACACCCAGCAGCCTAATTATGATCAATCTAGAGGGCAAACAGATCAGCAACCTAACTACAATCAGTCCAATTACAATAATCAACCTAATCAGCAACCCAGCTATAACCAACCTATTTACAATCAACAACCCAATCAACAGCCTAATCAACAACCCAGCTATAATCAGCAACCAACTCAACAACCCAGCTACAGCTCTAGTGGACAAGTTAAGGCTATTAGGGGTGTAGTATGGTTTGACCAAAATAATAATAGTCAACAAGATGAGTCTGAACTAGGAATTCCAGAGATTCGAGTTTTTATAGATAGCAACAATAACAACCTCTATGACCAAAATGAAACTTCAGCTATAAGCGACACTTCTGGCTACTATGACATTAGTGGTCTAAACCCTAATGTACGTTACAAGGTTATGCAAGAGTTACCCTTTGGGTGGAGCAATACTTTTGTAGGACCTGTAAATCTTTCACCAGAAATTAACCTTTCACCAGAAATAGTTGGCGGGGAACCTGCTGCTATCGAGACTTTCCCCTTTATGGCAGCTTTAGTCTTGAAGCAAAATGTTACATTGCCTAGTGGCTCGAGCCTATTAGCAGGCCAGCGCTGGTGTGGTGGTGCCCTAATTGCTAGTAATTGGGTACTTACAGCAGCGCACTGCGTAAATTCAAAAAATGGTATTTTACCTTTTAAAGCTACTATAGATAATGTAGCGATCCTGCTAGGAACAGATAATATTCCTAATCAAATTGCTGATGTTAGCAAAATTGTAGGGGTAAGCAATATTATTATGCATCCTCAATATCACCCTTTTACTCAAGACTATGATGTAGCTTTATTGCAACTTGATAGGCCAGTTAGCCATCACCGCGCTCTTTTGCCAATTACCGAGGTCGCAAAATCTTTGATAGCACCAAATACTCTAGCTACAGTAATAGGTTGGGGAGATATTAGCCAACATGATGCTACTACTACTAATCAATCAATTTTCCCCAATCAATTACAACAAGTTAGTGTACCTTTATTAAGTAATGAGGAGTGCTATCAATACTTATATCCTGCTAGCATAACTGACAGAATGCTTTGTGCAGGTTATGAAGCAGGTGGCAAAGATTCTTGCCAAGGTGATAGTGGAGGGCCTTTGCTAATACGCAGTGCTACCAATGAATGGCTTCATGTAGGAGTTGTTAGCTGGGGTATGGGGTGTGCTAGTGCTAATAGCCCCGGGGTTTATGCCCGTACTACAGCCTTCCTTGACTTTGTTTATAACCATATAGGCCCAGAAACATCTCAAAGTTATCTAGTGAATTTTACAGATCCTTCAGTTGAGGTTGCTCAGGTCAATTTTGGGAATTTTAGATAGTTGCACTTACAACTTTCTTTAGCTCACAACGATAGATCTTTGGTCTGCACGCCAGAAGCTCGAGCTTCTCTAACCTACTGTGCATCTGCAGAAACAAAAGTGAGTTTTTCTGAACGGGCCACAGCCACATGCAAAGCATCCATCGATTATATGGTCAACAAGCAGTAGATTGACTCATGACTTTAAGTGTTGTTTTACCTAGGCTATAGTTATGAAGCACTTTTCATTTAAACTAGGTTTTGTCCTTGTTTTGCTAGGATTATTAACCTCAATCTTTGCACAAGTAGATTATGGTCAGTATTTTGATACAGCTTGGCGATTAGTTAAAGAACGCTACTGGAACGAAGAAAAAATCACTGAAATTTGGGATGGGGTAAGGCAGAAGTATGAAACACAAGCACTAGCCACTACCGATGATGAGTCTTTTTACAATATTTTAGAAAAGATGTATCAAGAAATTGGGGATAACCACTCAATTTTTGTGCCACCTAGTAAAGTGGAAGAAATTCGTGGGCTTTATGGAGACTTGCCTTGCTTTGGGGTTTTTTCGCAGAGTAACCTAGGTGCTAAGCTTAGTGAACGCAACTTTGATTTTATAACCCTAGGTAACATAAACTATAATGTTCTAAAGGAAGATATTGGTTATATTAGGCTACCTGATTTAGCTACTGCCTTCACACCAGCTAATGTTCGTAGTGCTGTACAAGACCTTGAAAATCAGGGTGTTAGTAGTTTAATTTTAGACCTGCGTGGTAACCCCGGAGGCAGGCTTATTGAAATGATGCAAGTAGCAGGTATATTTTCTAGTGGGTTTTTGTGGCGTATACTCACACGTTGGACCTTACCTTTACCCTATCCTGCTGTGGGTTCAGTAGAAACAGAGTTACCACTAGCCATACTCATTGATGGAGGGGTTAATAGTGCTGCTGAAGGTTTAGCAGGGGCCCTGCAAACTTCAGGGCGAGCAACTTTGTTTGGAGAAACTACAGCTGGTAATGTTGAAGCTGTTTTACCTTTTTGCCTAAGGGATGGTTCACAAGCTTGGATTGCCACGGGCATATTAGCACCTCTGCGAGGTGCCACATGGGAAGGACGTGGCGTGGTACCAGATATAAAGGTAGCAGCAGAAGAAGCTCTTGAAGCAGCTGTATCTTACTTAATCTTGCCTCAAAATTAGCTCTGGTGACCTTTTGCCCTCTTGATTAATATTACAAAGCTGACAAGCCTTGGGAATCGGTACCAACGTTTTACATCCAATCCCACCCTATAAGCCCACTCCAATCCTATTTTTCTAGTCCAAATAGGTGCCCTCTTTACTTCCCCAGATAAAATATCAAGTGCACCACCTACCCCTATCATTAAAGGAATGTTAAGCTCGAGGCGGTTCTGGTGTAAAAAAAGCTCTTGCCCCTCTCCTAAGCCTGCTAATAGTAAATGAGCTCTAGTTTTTCTTACATTACTTATTACTCTAGAGGTTTCTTCAGGGCGCTTAAAGTAACCATGTTGCACACCAGCAATTTTAACATCATAGAGCTTTTGAGCATTAGCAGCAGCTTTCTCAACTACCCTAGGTTTTGCCCCTAGAAAATAAACACTTAAGCCTTTACCACCTTTCTCTAAAACTTGCATCATTAATTCTACACCTGGAATGCGTTCAGGTAATTCATGCCCAAATTGTCTGGCTGCCCAGAGTACTCCTAAACCATCGGCTATTGTTAAATTAGCTTGTAGTAAGGCTTTTTTGGTGTTAGGTAATCTTTCAGCTTGTACTATTATCTCTGGATTAAGTGTTACTAGCAGCTTTGGTCTGGAGCCTGTTATTGCTGCTAGGCACCAATTAGTAGCTTCTGAGAGCGTGATGCTAGCTATCTGGTAGTCAAGGATTTCAATTGTAGAAAAATCTAGTGGTGTTTTTGTGTAGATCACGGCAGGTTCTTTGAGCTTAGGGTAGTCCTTATTTTCATCTTGATTTGTTTAGTGGGCAGGGGTTTAGTTTTTAATTCTGCTAATTACCAAAAATAGCCTTACCATCTGGGTCACCATAAACCGTTATGTCACTTACACTTTCTATAGTACCTGCACCAACTGCTAAGTAACGTCCATCAGGACTAAAGGCAAGTGCCTCTATCCAATCAGTGTGGTCTGAAAGCGTAAGTAATTCTGTGCCATCTTCCACCACCCAAAGTTTAACAGTGTTATCTGCACTTCCAGAAGCCAATATACTACCGTCTGGACTAAAAGCAAGGGAAATAATACTATCTGTGTGACTTGAAAGGGTGTGTAGTTCTGTACCATCTTTAGCTCGAGATAATCTGATAGTAGTATGGTGGTCACTTGAAGCTAGTGTTTCACCATCAGGACTGAAAGCAAGAGAAAGAATGCCACCACGACCTTCATGGCCTTTAAAATTGCTTATTTCCTTATTTTCATCTATATCCCAAACTTTTATACTGGTATCCAATCGGCTACTGAAAGCCAATATGTTATTGTCTTTAGGGCTAAAAGCTACAACATTTATGCGGCGAGTATGTTTGGGCAGCATGCCTAGCTCTTTGCCAGTAGCTACTTCCCAAAGGTTCATGGTCTGATCGTCACTGCCTGAAGCTAAAGTTTTGCCATCAGCACTAAATGTAACTGAACGAACTATGTTTTTATGTTTTTGAAGATTATGTAATTTAGAAAGTTTGCCACTATTGCTTACTTGCCAAAGGTCTACATTGAAAATATAACTTGTAGCTAAAATGTTACCAGCAGGATTAAAGACTATGGAATTCAATGTGGCAGGCGCTTGAAATTTGTCTAGCTCTTTATCGTCTTTCATTTGCCACAATTTTAGTAGGCCATCATAGCTTCCTGAGGCTAGCTTATTGCTCGAGCTAAAATCCAAAGAGGCAACATTACTACCTTGGCCTACTAAAGTATGCAATTCTGTTAAATCACTTAGTTGCCATAACTTGGTCCTAACATCCCCACCAGCAACTAAAGTTTCACCATTAGGGCTGAACTGTAATGAATTAACTACTAAGGAATCTTTAATTTCTCTAAGCAAAGAAAAATTACCATTACTTAGCTGCCACAACCTTATAAAGGCACTTGCAGAAGCTAATATGTTTCCATCTGGGTGAAAGGTAATTGCTTCAACTCCAGCAAAATGTCCTGAAAGAGTATGCAATTCAGTGCCATCACTCACCTGCCATAGTTTTATTATGTTTTCAGGCCAAGCAACACCAGAAGCTAAGGTATTACCATCAGGACTAAAAGCTACCGAAAGAACACCTCCCTTATGAGAAAGTGTGTGTAGTTCTGCACCATCACTTACTTTCCATAGCTTTACAGTTGTATCTAGGCTTCCTGAAGCTAAAGTCCCACTATCTGGGCTAAAAGCAATTTCTTCTATGACACTTGTGTGACCTAAAAGAGTATGTTTTGGTAATTGATTAGGTAAGCCATCAGTTACTTCCCATAGTTTTACAGTTCTGTCTTCACTTCCTGAAGCAAACATCTTACCGTCTGAGCTAAAAGCTATAGAAGTAACCTGAGCAGTGTGTCCCAAAGCAAGATTTCGTAACAAAGTACCATCGCTCACTTGCCAAATTTTGATAATTGAATCTTCGCCTCCTGAGGCAAGTTTATTGCCATCGAAGCTAAAAGCGAGAGATGAAACTTGACCTCTATGACCTACTAAGGTCCGCAACAAATCACCTGTGCTGGCATTAAAAATGTGTATGTAACTACCAGCTGTTGCTGCTATTAAATTTCCTTGAGGGCTATGGACAGAAGATCTAACTCTTCCCTTATGGCCTTTTATAGCTTGTACAATATCTGGTTCAGGCACAACTATAACAGTTGCTTTCTTTGAAATGCCACCTAAGGGAGTAGGAATTGTGAGTGTATAGGTTGTAGTTTGCTCTGGTGATACTTCAACTCTAATTAGATCAATAACATCCCCAATACCATTATCAATGGTCAATTCTAATGGTGCTGGACTTTCTGAAACCCACCAACGTAAAATGGCTTTCTCTCCTTTATTAATAACTCTAGGTGTTGCTTCAAAAGCAATAATATCTCCTTGAGAATCTAGTTGAAAAGGTTGAATAAGAGTGGCATCATTAGGAAGTTCAGAGGCAACTACATTTAAGTGGAGATTTTGTAGGCTTATAGAGGAGTTTTCGTTAAGCAAGCCACTATTATCTTTAAGAGTTAGCTTTACAAAAGCTGTATAGTTACCCTTAATAACAGGATCAAGGACATTATCAGCAGCTTCTTTAAAATTCTCAATTGTTTGACTGAAATCGTAAATGGTATCAGTTATTTGCTTGGCATTAGCGGTCCAAGTAAGATCAGGATTTCCCTCCACAACAATTACGCTAGGGTCATTTACGTGAGCAATTTCCCCGGCAGCAATCCACATTTCAAAATCAACTTCTAGTTCACTTGCTTGTTGGGCAATTAAAGATGCTTGATTAGAGGTTAAAATAAGTGTGCCTCCCTCTAGTTCAATGTTTTTGATGTCTTCTATTTTTGCATTACCACTACCAATGCGTGGAGCATAGCCTTCGGCAAAGCTACCCTCACCAGATGATATACTTGTATCTACTATGTCAGCTCTAGTACTAGCCACTGTCAAAGAAATATCAACAGGAACTGGCGTTACTGGTGGGGTACGTCCACTGCCACCACCGCCAGTGCAAGAAGAAATACCTAGGACAAATACAGAGATAAAAACAATAATAGTGAAAAGAATCTTAAAGAATGTATTAAACATGATTATTCCTTCTAAGGTGAACTACTAAAAATGGCTTTAGCATCTGGGTCACCATATATAGTAATGCTGTTTTTGCCTGCTATAGTACCAGCACTCACTGCCAAATAACGGCCATCTGGACTAAAGGCAACAGAGTTTATTTCATCGCTATGTCCTAAAAGAGCCTCGATTTCTGCGCCATTTTCTACCTGCCAGATTTTTACACTCTTGTCACTACTTCCTGAGGCTATTAACTTACCACTAGGGCTAAAAGCTACTGAGTTTACCCAATCACTATGCCCTGTAAAAGTTCTAAGTTCTTGACCATTTGCTACTTGCCATACTTTGATAGTTGCATCTGGGCTACTGGAAGCCAACATACTGCTATCAGGACTAAAGGTGACTGAGAAAATCTCTGATTTATGCCCTGAAAGGGTCTGTATTACTGAACCATCCTCAACTTTACGTAATATTACATCCTTATCTGGAAAAGAGGCCCCAGATGCTAAAATATCACCATCTGGACTAAATGCTATAGAGTTAATCCAACCATTATGCCCAGAAAATGTATTCAACAATGCTCCATTACTAGCTTGCCACAATTGAATAGTAGAATCCTCACCTCCAGAGGCTAAGGAGCCACCATCAGGGCTAAAAGCGACAGTGAAAATCCTTTTCCCTCCAGGCAAAGAATAAATTTCGCTACCATTAAGGTTCCAAAGTCTTACCAAAGTAGTACCACTAAGATCATTGGTAGCTGCTGAGGCCAGCATTGTATTATCAGGACTAAAAGTTGTAGCATAGGTTTGATTAGGATCATGTATAAATTCAGGTATATTTACCTCTGTACCATCACTAACAGTCCATAGTTTCACTGTGCCATCCCAGCTAGTTGAGGCTAATAAGCTACTATCAGGGCTAAAAGTAATCAGGCGAACGCTGCTACTGTTCCCAGCAAAACTTCTTATTAAAGTATAATCACTTACTTGCCAAGATTTTGCACTGGTATAACTACTATCGCCACCGGCAATCAAGATATCCCCTTGAGGACTAAAAGCTACTGAATTAGTAGCTTTAAAGCCAGTTGCTCCTATCTCTTTTAGTACTTGGCCACTACTGGTATCCCACACAACCACACTAGAATCCCAGCTTCCAGAAGCTAGAGTGTTATTAACTGGATTGAAAGCAACAGAGCTAACTAGACTCACATGATTTGAAAGAGTATGGAGCTTTGTACCATCACTTACTTTCCATAAATGTACATTAGAGTCAAAACCCCCAGATGCTAATGTTTGACCATCAGGACTGAATGCTACTGTATGAACCGAGGCTTTATGTTCTGTGAGAGAAAGTAATTCTGTGCCATCACTCACTTCCCATAACTTTACAGTGTCATCCGAGCTCCCAGAGGCTAAGATATCACCATCAGGATTAAAGTCTACTGCTAGCACTACACCACTATGGCCCAGAAAAGTACGCGGTTGTGCATTGCCAGTTACTTGCCAAAGTTTTATGGTACCATCACCACTGCCAGAAGCTAAAGTATTACCATTGGGACTAAAAGCTACTGCTTCAACATCACCGTTATGTCCTGATAAAGTTGTTTTTAAACTACCACTGCTAACTTCCCATAGTTTAACGGTGAGGTCTTCACTGCCAGAAGCAATAGTTTGACTATCTGGACTAAAAGCTATTGATAATACCTCACCAGTATGCCCTGAAAGAGTTCTTAATAGACTATTTGTTTGTGAGTCAAAAATATGAACGTAGCTGCCAGTTGCTGTGGCTATTAAAAGGCCATCAGGACTGTAAGCAACAGAGGTTGTTACTACACTGTGGTCTTTTAATGATTGAACAATTTCTAAAGAGCTTAGAGAATTGTCATTAATTGTAATTGTTACATCTTGTGAAACGCTGCCTTCACTATTAGTAGCAGTAAGTCTATAAGTGGTACTTTGATTAGGCGTCACAGTTGTACTTGTCAAACCTGTAACATCACCAACTCCTTGATCTATAGTTAGAGTAGGAACTGGTAGGCCAGTTACCACCCAAGAAAGCTCACTAGCTTCACCTCTGGTAATTTCTGCTGGTGTGGCAGTAAAAGAGGTTATTTTAGGTTCAGCAGATTGTGTATTTACAACAACTGTTAATTGCCGTGAGTCACTACCTTCATTATTAGTAATAGTAAGAGTATAAGTGGTAGTTTGAGTTGGCTGCACATTAAGCTTAAGTAAGTTAGTAACATCTTGGGTGCTATTGTCTAAATCATTGCTTATGGTAAGTGATGTTGCATTATCTGCACCTGCAACCCACCAACGAAGAGTAGAAGTTCCTCCTTGATTTATAGTTTTTGGTGTTGCTTCAAAACTCATAACTTTAGGAGGATCTGCTTCTAAAACAGGTGTAATAAGTGTAGCATTCTCAGGAAATTCAGATGCCTGTATATTTAAACGAAGGCTTTGCAAGTTTAAAAAGGAATTTTCTCCAATAAGCCCACTAATATCATTGAGAGTGAACCTTATAAAGGCTGTATAATTGTTGCTGACAACAGGATCAAGAACATTGTTGCTAGTTTTATTAAAATTTTCTATAGTCTGGCTAAAATCATAAATGGTTTCGGTGACTTGTTGGGCTATAGCAGACCAAGTAAGGTCAGGTGCCCCTGTAGCGATTAGGCTAGGGTCTTTTTCATGAGCAGGTTCTCCAACAGCAACCCACATTTCAAAATCAATTCTTAGTTCATTTGTTTGTTGAGCACTTAAAGAAGGCTCGTTATTAGAAATTAAGATAAGCGTGCCCCCTTCTAGAGTTATACTCTCAATACTTACCACCTTTGCATTACCATTCCCTATAGGAGATACGTTACCTTGGCCTAATTGACCTTCACCAGATATAATATTTGCATCTGCTATATTCTCCCTAGTACTAGCTACATTCAAAGAATGATCAACAGGTTCTGGTCCTACTATTGGAGTGCGGCCTTGACAAGATGAAATGCCTAAAGCAATAACAAAAATAACAGTAATAATAGTAAGGGAAATTCTAAAAAACTTATTAAGCATGATTGTTTTCCTTTAAGTTCAAGGGTTTAGCCCTAAGCAAATCAATAGGCACTTTCAGCAATTCTCCCTAGCCTTACAGTTTTCCTAAAATCAGCAAGTCAATAGACATCACATGCTTCTTAATATACTTTTAGGGCTGGCTCCTATATTCATCTAATACTACAATATTTGCTCACTAATACTATCATTGCGTATATGTCCTTCATGGGTTAGTAGGGCACTGTTTACAATTTCATCATCTAAAGCTAGTTTAATTGCTTTAGTTTGACCGTCCCAAATGTGTTTAAGCAGGTTCACTACATTGCTAGCATACATTTCACTGGCGTCTTTAGCTACACTAGCAGGTAAATTAGTCAACCCTATAATCTTTACCCCATTTACCCTGACTTCTTCATCAGGCTTGCTACCTGCCACATTGCCTCCTGTTGAAGCAGCTAAGTCAACTATTACACTACCAGGATTCATATTGGCTACCATTTCCTCAGTAATTATTTTAGGAGCAGGTTTCCCAAAAAGTTGAGCAGTAGTAACAATAATATCGGCATCGGCACAAAACTTAGTCATTTGTTGGTGCTGCTTTTCTAGCTGCTCTTCGCTAAGAGCCTTAGCGTAACCTTGCTTGGTTTGTCCCGTTGCCCCCAAATCTATCTTTAAGAACTTGGCCCCAAGTGACCTAACTTGCTCCTCCACTACTGGACGGGTGTCATAGGCTTCTACCCGTGATCCTAAACGTTTGGCAGTAGCAATGGCTTGCAAACCAGCTACTCCAGCTCCTATTACCAATACCTTGGCAGGGGGAATAGTGCCTGCAGGTGTGCTCATCATAGGTAGCACCTTATTAATACGTTCGGCAGCTAGAATTACTGCTACATACCCTGCTAGGCTAGCCTGGCTCGAGAGCACATCCATTTTCTGAGCATAAGTGCTACGAGGAATAAGTTCCATGCAGAAAGCACTTATCTTTGCCTCAGCTAGAGCTTTAACTAAATCAAGGTTTGTAAAGGGCTCGAGCAAACTAATATGAACAGTCCCTTCTTTAAATTTACCTATTTCCTCTAGTGCTGGCTTATTAAGACACAAAATAATATCAGCTTCAGCTAAGAAGTCTCTCTGAACTATATTTACACCAAATGCCTCATAATCACTATCAGCAAAATTTATGCTTTCACCTAGGCCTTGCTCAATACTTATATCCAAACTTAGCTCTTTAAGATCTTGGACAGCTTGGGGTGTTAGGGGTGCTCGAGTTTCCCCTTCTAAAATTTCTTTAGGTACAAAAAGGTGCATGTGTTTTCCCTTCTTATTATTTTATCTAGATAAACATTTGCTTAATCAATAGAGGTGGTTAATTCTTCTGTGTTACAGCACTATTGGTACTATGCTCGAGCCAATGTAAGTAATCAACATTGCCATCTTCAATGGGTAGAACTAGTATCGCTGGTGTGCTGTAGCTGTGTAATTCTTTTATCTTTTGTATAAGTTGGTCGACTAAACTTGCGGTAGTTTTAGCTATTAATACTGCTTCTTCATCTCTTTGTAGGCTTCCTTGCCAATAATACATAGAAATCATCTGTGGTAAAATATTGACGCAAGCTGCTAAGTGCTCCTCTATTAAGGTTTTGCCAATGTGCTTAGCTTCTTCTATATCTTTTGTTGTTATGTATATTAGTTTTACATTTGTCATAGTTACTTGATATTTATCTTAACAAAAATGAGCTTACTTGGTTAGTTTGGCACTACCTAAAGATGGAAGTCTTAATTACCTTAGAAGCAAATCCTAAACACGCAGAAGTAGCAATTGCTAATATTTGCTTGAGCAGGTTTGCCTCATATTGTCAGGACTACGATGATTTTTCACTGGCAATTGTTGAAAAGTGATGTAAAAAGCATACTTTTAATTTACCCACATTTAAAGTAAGTATTGCTAAAATGGTAACAATGATACTTCTTAGGTGGCTAACTTTTTTCATTTTATTACTAGGCACTGCTTACGCTCAGCAATCGGCCCCCTTACGAGTTGGTTTAAAAGAATCACCTCCATTTACCTTTAAAAATGATCAAGGCCAGTGGGAGGGGGTTACCATTTCTCTATGGGAAAAAATTGCTAGGGACTTGGATTTAGAATATATTTTTGAGGAAAAAGATTTAAAAGGTTTACTAGCAGGAGTTACTGATGGCACTCTTGATGCATCTATTGGGGCACTTACTATTACCTCTGCTCGAGAAGAAAATTTTGACTTTAGTCACTCATTTTATACTACCGGACTAGGGGTGGTTACCAGAAAAGGTGAGGGAGTATGGATAGGAACTACTATAGTCAAACTCCTAGAGCGTGGCATTATTAAACTTCTAGGCATTATCTTAATTGTTTTGATCAGCATAAGTGCTATGGTTTGGTTTTTTGAATGGCTTTATGTACAAACACGGCCACAAGAGATGGAAAGGGCCAGAGACCGTTGGGGGGAGACGCTTTGGTGGTCACTAGTTATTATGATGGGCTATGATGATAGGCACCCGGTTAGTCTAGGGGGGCGAATTGTGGCGCTTATTTGGATGGTAGCTTCTCTTTTTATAGTTTCAGGTGTTACTGCTATAATTACCTCAGCATTAACTGTAAATGAATTGCAAAGTGGTATTACTGGGCCAAAAGAGTTACGGCGTACTCGTGTTGGAAGTGTACCTTTCTCATCAAGCACTGAGTACCTTGATAGAGAAAGTATAAAATATTATCCTACAGAAGACATCCATGCTGGACTTAAAGCTCTTGATGAAGGGGAATTTGATGCTTTTGTTTATGATCGTCCCCTTTTACTTTATTTTGTTGCTCAAGACTACCAAAATACTCTAGAAGTACTTGGCTTTAGTTTTGAAGCGCAGAACTATGGATTGGCTTTCCCCAATGACAGCCCTTATTTAGAACCTGTGAATCAAAGCTTACTGAATATTGTTTATGAGCCTCAGTGGGGGGAAATATTAGATTATTATATAGGAAATTGATTATAATACAGTACTGCTTATTAGATCTTATGCACAATAAAAACAAATTCTTTGCCCAATGATTTGGTAGAGGCGTATTGCAATACGCCTCTACTTGTATCCACCTTCCTGCACGGAGCCACGTAGTTATAATGTATAATGTCTATTATAAAATGATGACCAATTATGTTGCCAATCAAAGTACTCGAGCCCACTAAAAGCTTTCTTATAATCATAGTGCGAAGGCTCTTTGTAGGCATATCCGGGATAATAATATTTTTTGCCTAGCTTTTTTGAATACTCAATAGACAGCAGTACCATCAAAATACCTAGGCTACGCTTATTTTCTAAAGGATCAAAGCATTGGTAAACACTAGAGGTACTTACCTTTCCTATATCTAAAAAACTAATGCCCACTAAGCCCTGGTTTAGGTATAAACACAAACTTTGGCACTGACAGGGCACATTTGCTGGCTGCGAAGACACAAAAGTATAAATGGAATCAGGAATATTTTCTTTAAAGCGCTTCTTATGCTTTTCAAACAGAACTTCCACTTCAGTGTCAACAAAAGCAGGCTTAAAATGTACTGTAAGCTCACTGCCTCTCTTGAGTACCCGTTTTTGACTTCTGCTAGGAACAAAAGCTCCTAAGCAAATCCTTAAAGGTAACACATTAAAGCTTCTATGTCCTTGGTTTGTGCTCGAGTACCTAAAAAAATACCCACCAAAATGCCGCCAACCATGTGCCCATAAATAATCCATGGAAGCTGGACTAGCTTCATTAAAATAGGCGTATTCATTTATCATAATGTTATTGCATATTTATTCATAGTTAAGTGCCTAAATTAGATTGTTATGAGCCCACTTGTAGTAAATCAGGACTGCCTTGGGATGTGTTCTTATTAGGAGGTGCATTGGGAACAGGTAAAACAAGTGTAAGTTATAAACTAGCTCGTTACTTTGGTGTTGGCATAACCGAAGTTGATGATTTGCACATTGTTTTAGAAACGATGACAACGCCAGAGCAGCAGCCTCAATTTCATTAGTGGTAAAATTGATAAATGCCGACAATCTCAGCAAAGCATTTTTATCTCTTAATCTTACTCAATTTAAACATTGTCCTTGCTACTGAAGCTCCTCGCCTTTTCAACACTTCTTGGGATGAAAGAACTCCTTTTAAAGCAGGGCTTATTGACAGTGAGAGAGTGGTTTTAACTAAATTGCCTCTGGCAACTGTTTATCATATAATTCTTGATATTACAGAGACAAACCAAATAAGCGCTAAACAGGAAGTGCGTGTTTTTAATAAACAAAATGTGCCCACTGAGGAATTATACTTTTATCTTTTCCCTAACTTGCTAGAAGGTAAAATTATCCTTAATAAGCTCGAGCTAAATAGTCAGCCTATTACCCCAACTTATGAAAATGAAGGCACCTTGCTTCGCATAGATTTTCCTGAACCACTTGCTCGAGCAGAAGCTGCTACCGTCTATTTTGAATTTGCCCTTGAATTACCTAAAAAAAGCAGCCGCAACTATAATCTGCTTACCTTTGATAAAAGTATCCTTTCCCTTGCACACATATACCCTACTTTAGCTGTTCAAGATCCTGAGCTTGGTTGGGTGCTCTCAATACCCTCGCCACATGGAGATATGCTTTTTTCTGAGAGTAGCTTCTTTCTGCTGCAGGTCAACTTGCCAAAAGATATGGTATTAGCAAGTACCGGGCAGATAATCAGAAGTGAGAAGAGGGAAGATAAAAAACTGCTCACTATTGCTGCTGGTCCAGTAAGAGATATTCTCCTTGCAGCTAGTAGAAATTTTGAGATAATTGAAACTAAAGTTGACAAGACTAAGGTGCGTAGCTATTATCTCCCTTCAGCAGAGGTAAACAATGAAATAATTGGCTATACAGCAGGGGCTTTAGAAAGTTTTAATACTCGTTTTGGTAAGTACCCTTTTACAGAATTTGACTTGGTCCCTTTACCTACTTTTGCATTGGGTGTAGAATTTCCGGGCATTGTTGGCATAACTAGTGACCTTTACACAACAACCAATCAGGAGTTGCTTGAAAGCGTAACGGTCCATGAAGTAGCGCATCAGTGGTTCTATAGTGTTTTGGGTAGTGATCAGGTAAACGAGCCTTGGCTAGATGAAGTCTTAGCTCAATATGCTACTTGGCTCTACTATAAGGATCAGTATGGTAAACAGGGCTATTTGGATTTCCGTAACTCATTAGAAAGTCGTTGGGCAGGCATCAATAACACTCATTTTCCTATAGATAAGCCCGTTGAATACTATAGCAGCAATGAATACAGCAGTGTCATTTATGGTTTAGGTGCATTGGTTTTAGAAAGTTTGTCTCAACAAATGGGTGAAGTTACCTTTAATTGCTTTTTACAAGCTTACTACCAGAACAATAAGTGGGGAATTGTTAACAGTAGTGACTTTTTTGAGTTGGCTGAGAAACATTGCAACTGCAATGTTTCTATACTTGGTTTTCAAGGGCAGGAGCAATTTGATCTGGGCTATATGAGCTCAGAGTCAGAAAGTATTTCAACTAAGCTGGTACCTTGGTGATTAAGGGCTGAATTTAGGGCCTTATCAAGCTCTTCCTTTTTACTAACACGCACACCATAGGCTCCACACAATTTGGCGTACTCAGCAAAATTGGGGTTGTGCAGCGAGGTTTGCCACACTTCCCAATTCCCTGAACGCTGCTCTTTAGATATTTTGCCTATTTCATGATTGTTTAAAAGTATGTGAGTTATGTTCATACCGTATTTTACAGCAGTAGTAAGTTCAGCTAGATACTGTCCTAGACCACCATCTCCTGAAATAGATACAACCTTGCGCCCTTTGAAATGGAGATCTTCTTCTTGAGTAGCTGCCCAAGCGCCAAGTGCTGCTGGTAAAGCAAAACCAATGGAACCCAAGTAACCTGACATAAGGACGTTTTGCTTAGCGCACTCAAAGTAACGGCCAAAAGAATAGGTATTGTTACCTACATCCACAGCTATAATGGCATCTTCAGGCACTTGCCTATTCATAGCTGCAAAAATAACTGCAGAATTAATGCCTTTACCCCTGTCATCAGCTACACGCCTTTCTTTTTCCCCTCTCCAAATACGCCAACGCTCAGCTATTTCTTTGCGTTGATTAGTGGCCTTGTGCTTGCTAACAAGGGAATTTTTGAGTAAATTTACAGTTACTCCAATTTCCCCCCAAACAGGTACAGTTACACTATGAAACTTACCCAAAGCCATAGGATCATAGTCTACATGGATAATACGCTTTTTAGAGGAAATACCAGTATGATTGCTAAAACTTGCTCCTAGCACTAGTAGGCAGTCAGCCTCATTCATAAACCAGCTAGCAATGGGAGTACCACTGCGACCCAAAACGCCTGCAGCTAAGGGATGACTATCAGAAATTAGCCCCTTGCCCTTAAAAGTAGTTATTACTGGACAGTTAAGTACCTGTGCTAGCTCTATAATTTCAGGCATGTTAAAACGTGCACCATGCCCCACAATTATCGCAGGTTGCTCTACACTACTGAGCAGTCCTATAGCTTCATCAAGCGATTCTTGAGGTGGTACAATGGTACGTGGTGTAATGCGGCCTTTAGGGCTACCCATTTTTTCATTAGGCGCAGGTAGAGTTTGTACCTCATCAGGGAAGATAAGGTGTGAGACTCCGCGATTTAAGATGGCACTTTTTAAGGCCAGATTCATTAGTTCAGCATGCTTACTGCTATGTAAGACTGGCTGTGACCATTGAGCTACTTTACCAAAGGCAGCTGATAAATCCACTTCCTGAAAAGCTCCGGGGCCTAACACTTGTGTATCTACTTGCCCTGTTAGAGCTAGAACTGGAGCACGATCAACATTAGCGTCCCATAGGCCAGTAAGTAGATTAGTAGCACCGGGACCAGCAATTGAAAGACAGGCTGCAGGACGGCCTGTCAGTTTGCCATAGGCGGAACAAGCAAAAGAAGCAGCTCCTTCATGGCGGATGCCTATATAGCGTAAGTTGCCTGCCACTTCTTGCTTGCGTAAAGCATCGGCCAAGCCTAAGTTGGAATGCCCCACCATTCCAAAAACATTTTTGACTCCCCAATTAATCATTGTTACTACCATCACATCTGAAGCAGTGCGGATATGTAGTGCTTCTGTTTCAAGACCCACATAGATACCATCCTCACGCACTTCTGTAGGGTAAACTTTTACACCATCATCATGTCCAGCAGGCGAATTTCCTGTAAGAGGATGATAATCCCAGCCGTGCCAAGGACAACGTAACCAGCCATTTTCTATAGATCCTTCACCCAAGGGTCCACCTTGATGAGGGCATTTGTTATCCAGAGCAGCATACTTGCCTTCAAAATGTGTCATGCATACAGTAACATGGGCACAAGTAACAGGCTTAACACGTCCTTCAGGGAGTTCTTGGCTTTCTAGGACTTTGTGCCAACTAAGATTTTTGCTTACTCGAGCATTTTCAATCATAATTAGGACTCCAAATGAAAGCTACTCACCCTCGCTAATTCGCAAAGTTTTTTGCCTACCCACCCCCCGAACTTCTGGTTCATACATAAGCCAAGCCTGTGTAGGTAAAGCAGCAAACGTTCCTGGTGTCTCAGCTCGCAAGATATAGGTAAACTCTACAGGTCTACTGAGGTAAGTAAAATAGTAATCAACCCGCTCATCACGGACATCACGCCCATCATACCAGTAGTTCCAACCATAATAATTGTAACCATAGCGTGGTTTAACTCCTGCTATTCTAAAGGCATTGTCATTCTCAATGACACGGTAACCTGCTGGTAAGGGTTCATTTACTAACACATAGCGGTAATCCCCTTTTGGTTTAAGCTTGACTGTTACCAAAACATAGTCACCTACATTAGCTTCTTTTAAGGGTTTACGACTGTAGGTATAGCGCTGCTCACGCTCATCAAATTCTGGGGTTAATGACTCATAGGTACGATTTATAGAGAAGTGCTCAGCATCAATCTTGATAAAATCGCGCTCTTCAAAGAAAGAAACACCAGCACTTAAGTAAAGAGTGCCACTACCATTAACTACTACTTTCAGTTGGTTTTCCCCTGCTTGCAACTCATTTAAATCAATCTTTATTGCTTCACTTTGCTGTCCTGCAATGAGATTTTCCTCGCGCTGATTATTATTTAAGTTAATTACTACATTATATTGAGCATCAGCTTCACCCTTAACTTCAGCAAGAACCAAAGCGGCTTTAATCACAGCGGCAGTGTCCTTAGTAGAAACCCAGCGTGCTCCTTTGCGCTCTAAAAGTAACCAGTTTACTACCTTAGGGATAATGGGATCATCAGGGCGCAAACGCACTAAGGCCTCAAGCGCATAAGCAGTAGTTTCAACCTGATCATCATTCCAGTAATAGCGAGCTACACCAGTTTCCCAATAAGCAAATCTTTCATGTTCACTTACTTTTGCTAAAAGAGTGTCAAGGTAAGCACTAGCTCTATCCTCGTGTCCAGCAATAACAAGCGCTAAAGCACTTAAAGCCATGCCATAAGGAGACATATCATTACGACCTATTTTGCTGCCTAGGCCACTTATGTCTTTATCGGCTCGAGCCAAAGCATAGTAAGCATAAGCCCTAGCATCAGCATTTGTTAGGTGGTAATCACTATAAGCAGTGTCACCATTTACAAAATTATTTAGGTAACTAAGGGCATCTTCTAAAATCCACGAGCGCACATTATAACCTGCCTCTTGAGCATAAATAAGGCCATTAACTACATAAGCAGTAATAAAAGGATTAGACTCGTCATACTGCCAGAAACCCCAGCCACCATCACTGTGCTGGAAACTATAAAGGCGTTTTAAGCCCTTGGCCACAATGTCATCAAGGTTTTCCGCTATATCTTCAGGCAGCATAGCCAAATCCCCTGCTTGAGCTGCTAAAACACTAGGTAAAAAACGGCTCATGGTTTGCTCGGTGCAACCATAAGGATAACCTGCTAAATAGGCTAAGGCAGGTGAAACCGCTGCTGCCATGGAGGGAGTTAAATAAAGTGCGCCTTGGGTACTGTTTAAATCTACTTTTTCTGGTAGGTTGAAACTCCAAAGGCTCGAGCCACTATCAGCCCAACCTATCTCATCACGTATACCATGTGGCAGTACTGGTACCGGGATTTTCATGGCATCGCTGGCTTCAGGAGTAAGTGCGGTAGCCGTTAGGTAAGCAGTACCTGTTTCTAAAGCAGTAGTTTCAAAGTCAGCAGTGCCCCTTGCATTTGCTGTTAGGCTAACTGCTTGTGGCTCAGCATTATCAAGTTCAAAACCTTCTACTGCTAGCTCTAACTGCCCTTCTTGATCACTGTCTAAATTGTTTTGGCCTATAACTCTCACAGAAGCTTCATCACCACGAATGAAAAAGCGTGGTGTAGCCAAGCGAGCAATAACAGGCAAAGTAGTGGTTACTGAATAGGTATTTTCTCCTACTTGGTCACCTAAAGTAATAGCCCTTGCCGTTAAACGCCATTCAGTTAAATTATCAGGAAAGGTAACTTCGATTGTTGCTCTTCCCTGTTCATCAGTTTCTATAGTGGGCAACCACAATATGGTATCCCTAAAGTCTTCACGCAGTTCTGCTTCAGCAAAACCAGCATCTTTACCTTGAGCAAAAACACTTTCATCCATTGCTTCTAACTTCGCCTCAACAGAAGCAGATTGTGCCACACTTGCACTTGCTAGAGTACCAACATTACCAAAGTAGTACCAAGCACTCAGTTGCGTACCTACAACATTACTTTTCAAACCATAGAAAAAGCCTCGTATGTCTGGTGTGCTATCAGAGCGGACTAAGAAAATACCTTCATCTACTAAAGCAAGGGCAACTTGGGCTCTTACACCTTCACCTTCAGTGTTGGATAAACGCAAATCAAAGATGCCTACTTCTCCTGGTTCATAGGTATCTGAGTTAGAAGTAATTTCTACATTCAAGAATTTACCAACAGGAGGAACCTTAAAGCCTGCTGTTTCATAGTACATCTCACCATCACCTATTATGGCTACTGCTATATAACCGTTAGGAGACATGTCTTCAGTGATTTCTAGCTCATAGGTTAAAGCTGTACCTTCGATTTCTATTAACTCTGCACTTTCTAAAGCCTCGCCCTCGTGGGTTAAAAGTATGTGGGCATCTTCAATAGGTGACTGAATAACAAAGCGAGCAGTCTCCCCTATTTCGTACTCAGGTTTATCAGCGCGAATAGAAATGGCGTCGTAAGCCCAGTACCAACGTGAACCTCCTGAAACCCAAACTGAGTCATTAGCACTAGTGGCTCTGCCTGCTTCGTCTTCCGCTTCTACTACAAGGCTATAGGAACCTTGTCTCTCAAAAGGGATCTTGACTACTGCTTCGCCACTAGCATCTGTCTGGCCTTGAATAATGTCTTTATTGTCTTTTTGCCTACCAATACCACGTCGCCAATAATAACGTTCACTACTTAAGTTAAAAGGCACGCTTACAGGATTCCCCTCTAAATCTTCAGCCTGAATACGTACTTGTGCTTCTTCCCCTTCTTCATAAGCATAGCGGTCAGTAGAAACATTTAAGACAATATTTGCACGGTAGGCAGTAATTTTGCCCATGCCACTAATTTCACGCCTAGCTTCATCCGTTACTCCTGCTTCTATAGTGATTTGGTAATCTTCGGCTTCAAGTGGTAAATCCACGGTTATTTCTAGCTCACCAGCTTCATTTAGAACACCCTCACCCCTGTCAATCATTTCGCCGCCATAGTAGCTCGAGTAATCATAATCTTCATAAAAACCAAAGCGAGAGGTATAGCGGTAGCGATAATAAGGCTGCTTAAGCACAGCATAGTTGACCTCTCCTCCAGCTACGGCACCACCAAAGAGATACTCCGCTTTTATCACAAACTTTGCCTTACCACCTTGCACAGTATAGCTCTCATCAGACTCAACCGTTACTTTGTATTCAGGCTTTTGAAACTCCTCGACATAAAAGTCACTGTTATGAGATTCTCCTAAAATACTTGTTTCAATGCTGTAACGACCCAGTGGTGGTTCAGCGCCTAATCTAATCTCTCCATGAAAGCTACCATATTCATCAGTAGTAAAAGTTTCACGATAAATTTCTTCGTAGTCAGCATCACGAATTATAACTATAGCTTCTTCACCAGCTAGGGCCTCTAAACCTGCTGGTGAGCGAGCTGTTCCTTTAAAGTATACTGTGTGTGTAGGACGGTAAACTGAGCGATCTGTGTGCACATACACCTTGCTCTTACGCAAACTCCAGCTTTGCCAGTAACTACTACTAAAAGCCCAGGACTTGCCAGCATTAGCAGCTAAAACAGGATCACCCTCACCTCGTTCAAGACGAGCTATACCATCATCATCACTAAGAGTTTCGCTTATAATTTCTTCACCAGAAAGCAAATAAATACTACTTTTTTTAGGATTACCACTTTCTAAATTAGCTGTATAGGTTAACACTAGGTCCTTATCAGACTTCACCACCATTCCCAAATCTGTTACCAAAATTAAAGTGGCTGCCGCCTGCTCACCCTCGCCAGCTTGGGCAAAATACATTCCTAAAGGCAAACCTTGTATCTTAGTTGACTCGTAATAATTACGTTTACGCTTTTTTAAGGAGTAGGTTTTTAGTAGGTTTAGCTCGAGTTCATTACTGCCTTGAAAACCTCTAGGACCCCCTAGCTCTAAAACTTTCTCAGGATTTGCAATATGATAAAGATTAAGTTCTGTACGCTCATTATCTCCTAAATAAACTTCTAGATTAATAGCGTCTTCGGGGGCGTAGGTTCCTCCACCATAAAGTGACATTCTAGCTTGGGCAGTGCTGGCTAGCAGTAAACCTAGCAACACTATGAGCAAAAGAAACTTTAGGTTGCGACATAAGTACATGATTCCTCCAAATGTTTAGCATAATTACGCTAGTTATACTCTAAAAGATTTTAAAGTGTATGAATTATAAAGATTTGGAGGCTTTTGGAAGAAACGTAGTCCTATAGAGACAGCAAAGCTCTGTTATGATTTATAGCATTTTCCTTTTTTATCTGGCCCAAGTATCGGCAAAACCCCTAATTTGAATAACTTTAGGAAAAACTAAAGCTATTTTCCTTCCTGAAGAAATCACCTTTACAATTTTCCTATAAGGTGTTTATTGATGTTTTCATTAAATTTCCCAAAATGCAAATATTCTCATTTTTCAAGAGTTCTAGGACTCTTGTTAAATCCTGTGTGAGATAGGATATCTCGAAACAGATCTAAACTCACTGCCCCTCTGTAAAGAATTGAAAAAACCTTGCTGCATTGCTCAAAAATTAGAAGATTCTCTAATGAAAAATTCTTGCCTAGACGTATTTGACTATCATAACTGTCTCACTAAGGAAAACCTCGTTATGCTAATTCCTTATGGGAACTTACCCTTTAGCTTTACATAAACGTATTGTCGATGCTTACCTTGCTGGTGAAGGTTCTCAGAGTGATATAGCAAAACGGTTTCTAGTTAGCCCAACTACAGTCAAAGCATACCTCAAACTTTATCGAAAAACAGGTGAGTTATTGCCTAGAGCACATAATAGAGGTCGCAAGCCTGCTGTAAACACTAAACAGCTTTCACTAATAAAAACCTTGCTGGAAAGGCACTCAGACATAACCTTAGCTGAACTCTGCACAGCTTTTGAGAAAAAGACTGGTATTAAAGTTAGTAGCACTAGCATGCACAGAGCGATCAGCAGGATTAACTGGACCTATAAAAAAAGACTTTACGTGCTAGAGAGCAAGATCGAGAAGACATTGCAGTAAAGCGGAAAGTCTTTTCACATTTGCAGAAAGCACTTAAATCAACTAGGTTAGTGTTTATTGACGAAACAGGCCTGTATCTAAACATGACCAGAACGCATGCCCGATCAAAACGTGGGGAGAGGGCATATGCTTCTGTACCAAGCAAGAAACATAAGATTGCAAATTTGATAGGAGCAATTACTCTAGAGGGAGTAATTGCTGATTTTTGTGTGGATGGAGGTACAACAGGAGAAGTGTTTACAGTATTTCTAGAAGAGGTTTTATGTCCAGTATTGAAAGTAGGGCAAATAGTGTTGATCGATAATTCACCAGCACACATAGTAAAGGAAGTAAAGGGATTAATAGAGGGTAGAGGGGCTAAATTAATCTATTTACCACCATATAGTCCTGAGTTCAATCCAATAGAACATTGTTGGTCAAAGGTAAAGTCACACCTGCGTAGATTAGAGCCTTGGGACGAAAAAAGGTTAAATTCTTCAGTGAAGAAAGCTCTGAAAACAGTCACTACTGATGATGCTCAAGCTTGGTTCAGTCACTGTGGTTATTCCAATCACCCACCTATGGAAGAATGTTACTCTAAGTATTTATTCAAGTATTCACAACTTTGATTTCTTATAAGTGCAAAAGCATGTTCTCATCTTTAGCTAGATCACTATCGAGAACTGTTTTTACTGTTTGTGATTTAGTGACATGATTTTATGAGAAGTCACTAACACTGTGCCACAAGCCGAAAGCTCAGTAGTGGGTCAGGTTAAATAGGAAAATGCTATAGAAAAACATAGTCGAACTATTGGCCCAATGAATGTACTCATCACCCCCACTGCATTAATTAAAACTGCTTCTTTAAAATAACACGTGTACGTGTGTTAAGGAGCTTGCTTGAGTAAAAAGCCTTAGAAAGGTAAAAGTTAGATTGAATTACTTTACTACATTTATTTTGACTTGGGCAGATGTGGAAACAGCTCCAAGTGTGTCAGCAACAGTATAGTAAAAAGTGTCCACACCTTGGAAACCCTCCTCTGACATATAAACTACGACTCCCTCAGAGCTAATCTCAGTACTTCCATTGAGGGGATCTTCAACTATCTTTACTGAGCTTGTCTGTAAGTCTCCATCTATATCTCTATCATTTTTTAGGATAGGTAGCTCAACTTCAACACCAGAATTGATAACATTACTCTCTTCAAAACCAAAGGTATCGTTATTAGCAATAGGCCTTGTGTTACCATCAGGACTCTGCTCACTTGTCGATACTAACAATTTGTAAGGTATATCCAATGATTGGAGATCTCCACTAGTTGGGCTCGAACCCTTAACTTCAATATAAAGTGGTAATTCAAGTTTTGAATCATTAAAGAAAATGGTGTTGAAGCCATTAGATTCAGCTATTGAAATTAAGTTATCCTTATTGAGCGCTAAAGTTCTAAGGTTTACTTGTGAAAGTTCTGCTGTATTAGCTTTGAGCTTAAACACTCCACTACCTATTGAGTAATTTGGTGTTTCTATGTTTACATCTCCTTCAGAAAATGAAAGTATGGTGGGCTCAATTGTCACTCGATAAATATGATTTGCGGGGATTTTAGTGTAATACCAATCAACATCCTCCTCTTGCTCGATCAACCCTATTACTTCACAAGATAACTCATTATTAGACGTGCAAGATTCTGAGGGTGCTGAATACAAGTCAGCAACGCCAATAGCTTGAGCAACTGAAGGGCCATCATTAGAACCAACTGGCTCACTCTCTTTAACTTCTGGAAGAACAGCTACCCAGAGAGAGTCTTTTTCAGGGTCTCCCTTACCAAAGGCAGTAAAGGTAACTTTAGCAACACGTTGATTTTGATTCTTAACTACATTTTTAGTAGTGTCAAAAGAGATAGAGTAATTTTGACTATCTGGTATAGGTTCAACACTCACTAGATTTTCAGGAGTAATGCTTGCTTCAATTTCACAGCGTAATGACCTTTTTTTTGTGTCATTTTCGTTGCTAATGCTACGATTCACCAATACTTCATTACTATAGCCTTTAGCCTCAGACAGAAGAATAAAATTAGGTTCTACTCCCAAAGTAAATTTGATACCATCTTTAAAAAATTTACTACATGAGGCATCATCTGTAAACACATTACAACCTACCATCAGTATAAAAATAAGAGCAAGGCCACTCCAAAGTTTCCAAAGCAGTTTTATTTGGTGTTTCTGCTTGGGTTCTTTCTGAATAAACTTATTGTACTTCTGATTTTTCATTAGCTCGCTTCCTTAAAGGGTGTTTAGATTATAATTTGCTTGCAAAGACAAGCATTGAAACCTAAGCTGGTATAGCAAAATAATATTAGGCTAATAGGTCTAGTGATCTATATTGTTAATGCGCCTATTTAAATGAGACACTAAGTATAACTACTAAGTATTAGTAAAACTATAACGAATTCTTCAGAAACGATTTTGGAGAATAAATTTATTGAGTAACATAGCCTACACTAATTTTAGGCTCTTCTCCAAAAGTAGTTATTTCAGGATTTGTTTCGATTCTCAGCTGAAAAAAGTTGTTGAAGTCTCCCAAAGGATAAAATTTGGCTGTTCCTATGAAAATACTCTCAAACTCACTATTAGATAAATCAAAAACGCCTTTCCAACCAAGCTCAAAGTCCAATTTTTGTAAAATAGGTATATTAGAGCGTGCACTCAAAGTAAGCATACTTGTAGAAGGGTTTGTAAAAGGATCTGTATCTCTAATAATAGGCTCGTAAGAGTATTCTGCAGTAACAAGCAAAGGGTAGCGCCTACGCCGAATGTTTACAAGTTCGTGATAGGCTAAAACAACATCATCAAAAAAAGGGAGACCAATTGTGAAACTACCTTTAATGGGAGCTTGTATAGTATCAAAATTTTCTGTTGTCTTAAGTCCTAAACTTAGCTCACCTTTAACAGGATAGTACTTGGGAATATCATCTTGTATGTTTCCAAAGGAATAAACATCAAAAAAAGCAACACTAAAGTCCAAATTCCCCTTATCAAGAAGCCTTTGAGGATCACTATCTTTTTCATTAAATGTATCTACTGTTGCACTTATCTCAAATCCAGTATTAAATTGACTAAAGCTCGTTGTATCACCAGATAAATTTAGAGTAGTAACCCCAGTGCCTTCCATCAGAACAAAAAAGCTGTTTTCCCAAATTAAGCGCCTTTGGTCTTTATCACAAACGCCATTATTTATATCTCGAGGAGTGCATACAAGAATACAAAGTTTATGATTTGCACCATCTTCGTCTACGGTCAAGGTGTATCTACGACCCCGCTTAAAGTCACCTAAAAATTGGCAAACAAACTTCCCATCCTTAGGCAAGCACTTAAAAGCATCCTGTTCTGGATCAGGAAAATTCACACCTAAGCCAAAGACTTGTGGGTCACGAAAGTTCACACCTAATATAGGACCTTCTCTTGAGGAAAATTCAAAATCTGTTGGTTCCTGTTTCAAACTCATGGCAACTTCTTCAGGTACACCCAAAATACTTATTATCCTATCAGAATTGGATTTGGCTCCAGAAGCAATGATTGGACTACCATTGTGAATACCAAATGCTATTGCTCTAACAGCATCTCTATGGCCCACTAATTGTTTTTCCGGTTTTAGGGCTCCTGTCGCTACATTATCCACATCCCAGAGAATAATAGTTTCGTCGTTACTTGCAGAAGCAAACAATGCACCATCATTACTAAAAGCCACACTATTTACTGCTCTGGTATGCTCTTTAGTTTTAAGAGGTTCAGCATTTTCTTCCATAAAAAACCAAAAAATTACATCGCCACTTTCAATGCCTGCAGCAAGTATATCTTTTTCAGGAGAAAAAACAACAGAGTTAACAGACTTATTTTCAATATCAAGAGAATCAACATTTATTTTTTTATCTTGTATATATTTACCATTAGACTTCTTCCAAAGAATTATAGTACCATCACTACTTCCTGAAGCCATAAGTCCATCATTTTTCTTACTAAAAACTATAGAATTAATAGCACTTGAATCCGAAGGTTTTAGGATTTGCTCTATGGCTTCATTTTCCACATCCCAAACAATAATTACACCGTCTTCATTACCTGAAGCAAGTTTTCCCTCCTTATCAAAAGCCACACTATTTACAGCACCTGAATCTGAAGATAAAGTATGCTCTTTGGTTTTATTCTGCATTTCCCAAATGGTAATTGTACCATCTTCATTACCTGATGCTAAATGGTTTTTATTATTAAAGGCTATACTATTAACTTTATCTATAGATGCTTCTAGTTTTGTCTGCAAAGCATCTACAACAATAATCATGCCATCATCACTGCCTAAAGCAAGAACAGTACTATCATTATTGAAAGCCACGCTATTTATAGAATTTTTATATTCAAATTCCAATGTTTGATCCCAAAATTCCCAAATAATTTTTGAGCTTGCACCTTCAGTTTGTCCCAAATCAATCTGCGCTTCATCTTCAGGTAGCGCGGTATCGACAAAGGGTTCAGAGGGAAACCATGTAAAAAAATTACTACTCGTGGTTGGAGGAGGTGATATATCAGTTATATTAGGAGATTGGCAAGTGTTTAAAGTGTTTACTTCCTGAGCATTACTTATTAGGCATATGGAGCTCAACAAGAATATTAAGGTTTTAGTAAAAATATCTTGTTTCATCATCCTGATAGTCCAAATAAGTGATCGGCGAAATCGTCTAAAATCATTCCTGTACTCATTTCCTTAAAAACACCACTGCCTACTACAGGTGCAGTAGAAGGTTTGTTATACTTATCACGAAATAGCCTTCTATATGCCTGTTCAATGCTAGTAATAGTTAAGTCCTCTGCAGTAGTTGGGTTCCCCACATCTATAATAACTAGTGGTTGACTAGTAACAATAGTATGTAAATCCCTGTCTTTAATTTCCCCCCATATTATTTGGACTAACTCCTCATTTCCATTTTTGGTTTCTATGTCTACATCATCAGAGAGAAACTCTTTGATCCCTAAAATACTAATAATAGCCCTAGTAAGCAGATCCTCAACTTCTTCTTTAAATCTAGGTCTACGCCTACTAAAATTTAAATTCAACATCATCCTACCATCCTTAGCCTTTATTTTGCATTCCTGATTTTTCCCGTTGCATTTATATTATACAAAGGATTACTCAAAATCCAATTACAAGGTAAAAATCTAACAAATAACAACTCCTCTTACATACAAAGAGCAATTGGCTATTACTTAAGTGTTTAATATAACATAAAAATATAGTAAATACAAATTTTGGGAATTTGTACTGAGATTTTAGCTTGACTCGAGCCCTATCAAAGTCCTACAAGCACCACCAGCTAAAGACTGGCGGATTGTTTTAAGTACTGAAAGTACATTTCCCGACTAAGAGTCTGCTAAAGATGACTTGCCCCATTCCTCCAAAACACATTGCTAGGACTGTACCTTCTGCTTTGCTAACTCCTTTGTTAGGATTGCTTACGGCTTTGCCTTTCATACGCTTTCCTAAAAAACATTCTGGGCTTTTCTATCTACCAAAGATTATGCTGAAGCAGCCAACTAAAGTTGGGAGTTTTACCCCTTCCATATTGGGACAATAAACTGATGTGTCCCAACTACATCCTCCAGAAGCATCCATTTCCCATCAGTTTGCTCGAGTAGAACATGTAGATGCCCTACATACCTAGACAACATAAAAAATTACGAATACCCTATATTTGAATAACTGTGAAGTTTTTGGAGGTTTCACATGAAAAATTATGGTTTTAAGCTTTTTCTAAGCTGCTTTTTACTTTTAATAAGCAGTGCTCAGGCCTTTTGTGGTTTTTACGTTTCTAAAGCAGACGCTGATCTTTTTAACGAGTCTTCCAAAGTTATTATTGCCCGAGAAGACAACCGAACCATCCTAACAATGGCAAATGATTTCAAAGGTGATGTCAGTGAGTTTGCTCTGGTAGTGCCTGTACCAACGGTCATGCAAGAAGGGCAAATTCAAGTAGGTGACAATGCCATTATTGATAGAATTGATGCTTACAGCGCTCCTAGGCTAGTAGAGTATTTTGATAGCGATCCTTGTATGCGTTATGACGCTCGAGAGTTTGATGGCAATTTTGCTCTTCCTTCTAGTGCCCCCGGATTAGGAAGGGCTGAACGGGATAAGGCCCTAGGAGTAACAATAGAAGCCTCTTTTAGTGTAGGTGAGTATGATATCTTGATCTTAAGTGCTGAAGAGTCAGATGGTTTAGAAACTTGGTTAGTAGAAAATGACTACAACATACCCCAAGGCGCTGCAGAGGCATTTAATAGCTACATTAAACAAGGTATGAAATTCTTTGTTGCTAGAGTCAATCTGGAAGCCTTTGAAGAAAGTGGTCAAGTATTTTTACGTCCCCTGCTTATGGCCTTTGAGTCAGATGACTTTATGCTCCCTATCCAGCTAGGTACTGTTAATGCCAATGGCCCACAAGATTTGGTTATTTTTATGCTCTCACCCAAAGGCAGAGTAGAAACCACTAACTACCGAATGGCTAAAATTCCTAGCGATGTCAATATTCCTGAATTTGTTGAAGATGATTTTGGTAACTTTTATCTAGACATGTTTGCTCATGGTTACCAAAGAGAAGATAGAGATGCGGTTTTCTTAGAATATGCTTGGGATATGGCCTGGTGTGACCCTTGTGCTGCTGATCCTCTTTCTGAAGAAGAGCTAAAAAGAGCAGGAGTATTTTGGTTAGATGATAGTGCAAATTTTGGTGCTCCCAATGTTTATCTAACTCGTATGCACTTACGTTACACCAGTGAAACACATCCTGAAGATTTAATGTTTGAAGTAACAGAAAATCGTGAAAACTTTCAAGGACGCTACATCTTACAAAGACCCTTTGAAGGAGCAATTACTTGTGAAGCAGGTAAAGATTACATTCGAAGTGTAAAAGAACGTCAAGATAGAGAGGCACAAGCTCTAGCAAATTTAACAGGTTGGGATATTACTGACATAAGAGCAGAAATAGCACCTTATAATCCTGATGAAGATATTCCTTCATGGTGGGAAAGGACTTTCGATCGTTTTAGATAGGTTTCTACTCTTCCCTATCCTGATCTGCAAGCATCTCAGTAATAAGCTGATCTGCTGCTTCAGCACTTTCTTCAGGAACTAATACGTAAGCAATACCTACATGGTAAATCCCTAGGTGTGTTAAAGCATCACTTACATTATCAGGGCCTTTGGTCATAACCACAAAGCCCTGATCTTCTAAAAATACAGCCACCATCTCTGCTAGCTCAGGCGCAGGTGCTACATTAACAACAGTCCACTTATCACCATTTATTGTTAGAGTCTTGCCTTTCAAGATCTCTCCTTAAATCTAGCAGCCCACATAATGCTTAATCATAGCAAGCATTTTTTTCTGTTTCATAGTATACTTGCATCGGTATAAAATTGGACATTGCTATTAGACTCACTACAGCATGTGAAAGGGAGATAGAGAGATGAGGAGCGGGGTGTAAATTCCTTGGAACAAAACGTTCATTTCTTACCCGTTTTTAGTATATAGTTGGCCAGAAAAATTTGAAGTTGCCCAAGTCTCGAAGGTTTCACGAAAAAAACTTTCATGGGCATTTATACTGCAATTTTGTGAAAAAAGATAAGTAAATGGAATCTCTTACAGAACCAAACATTCAGCACTATTCAAAAATTTCATTTCCCAAAAGGCGTTATATGCCAGGGCAGAGTTTGCATCCAGATAAAGATCCCCAAGGTTCCCATATACCTGAAATCCCATCTTCCACAATCAAGTTCTCTGCAGAGTCATGGCAAAAATCTGAAAAATACCTATACGCAATAGATTTATTCAATTATCAGTATTTCTGGGAAGCGCATGAAGTTTTAGAGGGTTTGTGGGTTGATGTTGGCAGGGAAACACAAACAGGAATATTTGTTCAAGGCATTATCCAAGTATCTGCAGCATTACTTAAAATCCAGTTCAGTCATAAAGGAGCACTAAGGCTCGCAGGTAAAGGTTTACTGAAATTAAATTCAAAATCTGGTGTGTTTCTTGGCATAAGAGTAGATTCTTTCACAGAAAAAGTGGAATCTTTTTTGGCAGGAAAACTGACATCATTTCCTTTTATTCTTTTGGAGATAGAATAAGATACATCAAACAACATTTGTCAAGCAGAACTAATGTACAGAACCTCTTCATACAATTACTTTTCCCTTACCATCCCAACTCTCATAAGAGTAAAAACGTCCAGGCTTGTGCTCTTGTAAATAATCTACTAAAGGTTCAACCAGAGGGGGAATAGGAATAAGTTCTGCTATCTCATCAACAGGAAAAAACCTTGCCTCAACAATGAAACCATCGGGATCACGAGGGTTCAGCAGCCCTTCATACTCTGCCTCAAAGGCAAAAGACACTGCCCTATCATTACGTTGCCTGTCTTCAATATGTACAGCATAAGCAAGATGCTTTATAAGAGTTATCTTTAAACCTGTTTCCTCTTTTACTTCACGAATCATTGCAGCTATGCTTGATTCACCTCGTTCAACAATACCACCTGGTAAGGTGTAGCGAACTGTACCAAAACCTTGCCAGTCGTTGCCTACCAACAAAACTCGCCCTCTGGAATCGAGCAGAATCGCGGCGGCAACGACGAATTCACGCCGTGACACCTTGAAACTCTGACTGGGCAGCTTTGGTACTTTTACGGGCAATCTCATCTAGGCGTTGTGCTTGCTCTGCCTCACTTAAAGCTTGATTAAGTTCGTTAAGTTCACCCATAAGCACGCTACTAAGGTTGTGAGTTGTGTAGCCAATGCGATGGTCAGTAATGCGCGATTGTGGGAAATTATAAGTCCTTATCTTCTCACTGCGCTCACCTGAGCCAATTTGTACCAAACGTGCTTCTCGAGCTTCAGCTTGTGCCTTTGCTAATTCCCTCTCTAATAACCTGGATCTTAGTACTGTTAGTGCCTTTTCTTTGTTTTTGATTTGAGATTTACCATCTTGACAAGTTACGATAATTTCTTCTGGTGTACTTGGTTTATAAGTAATGCGAACAGCTGAATCAGTAGTGTTAACTGATTGTCCACCAGGACCTGAAGAGCGGTAGACATCCACACGATAATCATTAACTGACAAATTCACATCAACATCATCAGCCTCGGGCAAAACAGCCACAGTAACAGTGGAGGTGTGTATTCTACCTTGAGTCTCGGTTTCTGGGATCCTCTGTACCCTATGCACACCCGACTCAAACTTAAATTTACTGTAGGCTCCCTTGCCTAAAATCTCAAAGCTAACTTTGCTAAAACCTCCTATGTCAGTAGAGTGTGAATCCAGAACTTCTGTACGGTAATTTAGCTGTTCAGCATAGCGTTTATACATGTTGAAGACTTCGGCTGCAAACAGGGCTGCTTCTTCTCCACCTGCAGCAGCACGAATTTCAATAATGACATTTTTACTGTCAAAAGGATCTTTGGGTAAAAGAAGTTTTTCAAGCTCTTTTTCCAAACTAAATTTTTGAGGCTCTAAGGAGATTAATTCTTCCCTAGCAATTTCCACTAGATCAGTGTCTTTTAAAGCCTCATTAGCATTTTCAATGCTGTCTAGAACATCAGTATAGTTTTTATAAACCTTGACAATATTGCTCAATTCGCTATAGCGCTGCATGACTTTGCGATAGCGTGTTTGGTCACTAAGCAACTCAGGTTTACCTAAGGAGAGTTCCAAGCTCTCAAATTCTTGCTTTAAGGTTTCTAACTTCTCTATCATTCTACTTTTAGTCTAACGCTAAATAGCAGAGCTGATGACTAGCAATTTAATAGTTTTACTGATATTCAAGTGACGTCGCTAAAGGTTAGGCCACTTCTAGTATAAATCAAGAGCAGCCTTCTGGTAAGGGAAGGTAAAAGTTGTGTTTTGCTTTTTCCACTTGGTCTAAATCCTAAGTGTGCCATTAAATTATGGTGTGCTACTTGATATAGTACAATGGCACATTAGAGTTAACCATCTGGTGACATGAGCACTAAACGAGGTTTGAAAATGGCAACTGACTCAACCAAATCTGTTTGCAAAGCTAGCACTTCTTCAATATTTTTGTAAGCTTGTGGAGCTTCGTCTATACCACCACTAAGCAGTTCAATATTACGTTTTTGAAGCCACTGCTCTCGCTCAGTTTTGGGTATGGCATTCTTGGCTTCTGTGCGGCTCATAACCCGACCTGCTCCATGACTAGCACTATTGAGCGAGTTTTCATTGCCCTTACCACGTACAATAAATGAATCATGACCTTGTGACCCTGGAATTATGCCCAGCACCCCTTTATGTGCAGGTGTTGCCCCTTTGCGGTGGACTACCACTTCCTTGCCTTGCCAGTCTTCTAACCATGCGAAATTGTGATGATTTTCTACCTGTGCCAAAGGTTCTACCCTAAGCTGTTTAGCTACAGCTTGATGGATGCAGTGGTGATTAGCCGAGGCAAAACGACCAGCTAAGTTCATGGCCAGCCAATACTCTTGACCTGCTTCGGTGTCTAAAGAAAGCCAAGCTAGCTGCTTGAACTGTTTAGGTAATTTAGTGAGTTTTTGGGCTAGGCTCGAGTAATGTCCAGCTATTTTAGCCCCCACCCCACGGCTGCCTGAATGAGTTATGACACTTAAGTACTGACCTTGATCAATGCCAAGTACTGCCGCACCATTAGCATCTACTGCTAGAATACCTGCATCAATAAAGTGATTACCACCTCCGCTAGTGCCAAGTTGTGCCCAAGCCTTGTCTTTGAGACTTTGCAGGAGTTTATTAGCATTCCAATTAGGATCATCAAGGACATCATGCTTACGCCGCCCGGAACGCGAAAATTCAGCACCCATGCCAAAACGTGTTTCTTGGCGCAAAATCTTTTTTAGATTTTCTCGAGCGCTCTCTTGCTCAAACACTTCATCAGGATTAATAGGCAACACGCTCAGCATCATGCGACAAGCAATGTCTACCCCTACCATAAAAGGTGCCACAGCATTTTCTAGTGCCACCACACCACCAATAGGAATACCATAGCCTACGTGTGCATCTGGCATAAGCGCTCCACCGACAGTTATTGGCAAACGCATAGCATTCATAAGTTGAAAAACCGCCTGTTTGTCTATAAGTTCTTCGCCCCAAATAGGTGCAGATAGCGGTTCATCATGTATCTTTAGCTTTTCCTTGACTTGCATTGCTAGGAAAGCTCGAGCTAGCTCTTGCATAGGGTTGCCCTCTATATCATATTCTTCGGGGTTTTTGCGGACTTGCTCGAGTGCATCAAGCACATTTTCCTTACTCATTTCTTCAGATAGTGCTTCAGCAACTCGCTTAGCAATACCAATAACAGGCCCCGGCTTCCAACCACGTTTAATTAAGTGCTTACCTCGTATCAAAAATTTTTCCCTTGGAAAGCTTCAACCAAACAACCATTGCCATATCACTTGCCAAATACCTTTTTCCTTAGGTTTTGAATTTTGACTAATTACAGTTGTCTCAACCTCATTAGTAGCTAGCTCAGTTATAGGTTCTTTATTCTGCACTTCTGCTGCAGCCGACTTCATTTCAGAAGCAATAGCAGTATAAGCATTAGTCCACGCCTTTTCTACATCTGCTGTCCAATCATTAGCAAGAGCCTGCTTAAAGGTGCTTAAAAGTGCTTGTCCCACCACATCATAATGCGCGTCTACAGCTCCATACTCAACGTGCCGCTGCCCTAAGCCTCGTAATACTGGACGGATCTCATCTATTCTCCCTAATGAGCGAATAGTAGTGCTAAGAGCAGATTTTAATTTAAGGGCTTGAGATCTTATATCATCTCTGAAAAGAGGTCTAACTTCTGGAGCGATTGAGAACAAGTTGACATAAAACTGCTGTGAAATTTCTTCAACCTGAGATGACATTTGCTGCCAAGTTTTCTGAACAATTTCAATATCTTTAGTTTCCACAACATGAACCTTCTTTTTTCTATGGCTTGAGCTAATTGAAGATAAACACAGGCAAACATTACTCTATAAATCTAGCTAGGAAAGCTTCGCCACTAATAAGCTTAAGGCATAAACTCTTACTATATTCCTACAAAAATTCATAGGCCAAGTTTGTCCGTTACCACTTGAAGGAACCCAACGAGCGGCTTCGAAAACCTGTGAAAGTTTCTCCTTTTAAACTTCTTTATTAGCAAAAGCACATAGACTCCTTTCCTAAGAATAAATGCCCTGATCCTAATATATTGCAATGGGAGTGTCAATTAAAAAGACTACGAAGTAATCTCTTCATGGCTGCCTTCAAATTTTTTAGATTTATACCTTTGATAGCAGATACCAAAGTGCTTTTGTCAGTGCTTTCATCAAAAATAGTAGTAAACTCATCTGCCCTTGCTTTTTTTTCCTCTTTTTTTGATGGCGGTGCCTTATCTTTAGCATGAGGAGCAACATGTTTAATAATGTCCTTTGCTTGTAAAGTAGCAATAGTTGTTAAAAGCTCATCCCATGATAGGCGTGCCTCAACCACTGTTTCTAACAGGGTTGAAGGTTCAGCTAGTACTGAAAGCACTCTCAGCTCATAAGCACCAAAAGTTCTTACATGTATAGGAAGGCCAACTTGGTCTTCTCTAGCCACAAAAACATCATCAGGACCTAAACAGGTAATATCTTTGTTGCCCTCAATTAACTCGTCAAGCCTTTTACTAACCTCTAAACTTATCGAATTGGGATCTACTCCCTTTTTAGTAGTTAGTGTTACAGGTTTATTTAAATCTAATTCAAAACTACCATCATCACGGTGCCAAATAGGAACAAGTGACATTAACATTCGCCTCTTAAAAGCCTTGGCTATAAGATCACTTGATAGAAATTGATTACCATCATTTAAGGTAATCATCAACTTGCTATTAGTATTATTACGATTTTGTGCACGCAAGTGTTCGATAACTGCTTCTGGCACGCCATAATCCTTCATAATGGCGCTTATCTTGGCAGCAAATAGAGTTTGTACTTGTCCTGCCATACCCTTAAAAAAGGTATAGTTGGTATTATAGCGCGAGTCAGGATATTTTAGTTTGAGCACACCCGTTTTTGAGCTCGAGCTAATACTAGTAAAAAGTGCACTCAAATTGGTATCTTTAAGTTTACCCTGTATTTTACTTTCCGCCATTACAATCCTAAATTCTGTCAGTTACCCACAGCTAAAGCAGTGGGCTTGCTCTTCTGACTCCATTAGGTTGACAAGTGGAGTGCAATAGAGATACTGAGGCGGCCCTACTAGCTTTGGCTGGTTGTACATATTGAGATATATACCAATATATGTATGCAAAGCGCTTATTAACTGTTTGCCCTAAAAGGGTGTCCTTGCGTTTTGTTTGCATAGGAAGGATTTTAACATAATGTTACCTCATAAGCAAGTTTGAGATTTTCTTAACAAACCTAGGTCACAAACAAAATCCCTTATCTGGTAGAAAGCACTTAGGTAAAAGAAAAGTAATATACTAAGAAGGGTAAAAAATGAACACCTCCCTTCAAGAAGCTTATGCCCTGCTACTCATATCCCTATTTCCCTTTCAAACTCCATAGCAATTCGATTATGCCATTAAAAGTATATTCTAGGCTATAACTAAACCACTACCAGCTAGAAGCTGGTAGGTTTCTCAAATCTAGGCTGGAAGCCGATATCATTCTAAAGAAACTTTTACTCTTCCTCAGAATAGCCCTTGGCTGCTCAATTAAATTAGCTCCATGTTCAAACAAGGAGGTCTCTAACGTAGATCTTTTAAATTTAGGAACTATTTTCATATCTTTTTCAAAGTTTAATCCTTTGCTGGTATTAACTCTGAAGAGTCTCCCATCTGAAGATGGGGGTGTTAAGCCAATTAGAGGACCATAAAGATATTTGGAAGCTTTCTAGGAGTAAATTTTTGCATCTTGCCATTACAAGTTCTTTAGAACATAAAGTTTATGCTGAGGCTCTTGCTGCACGATTAGATTTGCCCTTTGTCACAAATGAGAATAATATGGACGGGGTGCTTTTTGTTGGTGATCGGCTCGAGCTTAGGCTCAAGAATATAGGTATAG
The DNA here is from genome assembly GCA_965224855.1 of Trueperaceae bacterium. GTDB lineage: Bacteria > Deinococcota > Deinococci > Deinococcales > Trueperaceae > CBDCVN01. Next base: position 1,315,162 of record CBDDAI010000002.1, read on the forward strand.
TTTATGTAGATTTCCTCAAAGGGAAAGCTGCGTGGCGCAGGCGTTTTGGTGGGGGTAAAAACCAAGCCTTGGCTAAAGCAGTAGGCATTAAGGGCAGTTATAGACCAAGTATTATAGATGCTACTGCAGGTCTAGGTCAGGATGCCTTTGTTTTTGCTTCTTTGGGTTGCAAAGTAATCCTTATAGAGCATTCACCTATTATAGGAGCTTTACTAGCAGATGGCCTTAAACGTGCCCGAAAAGATAGTGAGGTAGAGGAAGTGATCTCACGTATGCACTTGCACCTTGGTGACGCTAATCAGCTGATTAGCAATTTGCCTAGGCAAGAGGTGATTTACCTAGACCCCATGTATCCCATGACTAGTAAGTCTTCTTTACCTAAAAAAGGATTACAGGCACTACGAACCTTACAATTTGTAAAAAGTGATGAGGAAAAACTTTTTTATACAGCTCGAGAGTATGCTCAAACACATGTTGTCGTCAAAAGGCCAAAGGGTGCACCTTGCATTGCCAAGATAACTCCTGAAGCTAGAATCACAACTAAAAGTACTAGGTTTGATGTTTATAAGCAAGGCAAAAGTTTTTATGAATAACTTCCAAGTAGTTAGTGTTTTTTACCTTCACAACCCGAAGCTAGGCGGAAGCCAATGTCGTTACCGTATAAGTTAGGGAGGAGGCGCTGCCCGCGATAGGCTGAACGGCAGAGTCTCGCATGTTCATCCCACGAGCCACCCCGCAGCACACGGAAAATGCCCTTATTAGGACCACAAGGGTCAATAACAGCTTCACCTGAATTAAAAACTTCATACTCTCCATACCAATCTTCACACCACTCCCATACATTGCCGTGCATTTGAAAAAGCCCCCAAGCATTTTGAAATAAATCACCTACTGGTACTGTTTCATCAAGCTTGCTGCTACAATAATTCATCAAAGTGGGATTTCCCTCTTCTCCGTAAACGAAAGGCGTTTTAGAACCTGACCTACAGGCACATTCCCACTCTGCTTCCGTTGGCAAGCGGAGTTCTAAGCCTTTAACTAAGCTATTTAGCTTCCTTATAAAATCCTTAGTATCATTCCAAGATACTTTCTCAACAGGTAAATTATCCCCTCTAAAACCACTTGGGTTATTTCCCATTACTGCCTGCCATAAAGCTTGTGTACAAGCTGTATCTGCTAGCCAAAATCCTTGAGACAAATGTACTTTATGAAGAATTTCCGTATCGTCACGACCTTCTTCATATTCAGGTGAACCAATCCAAAACTCGCCGGGTTCTATCCAGCGAAAGCGCTGTCTTATGCTCTTTACTACTAGATCAGTATAGAGGCCATAAGTATCTTTACCCATCACATCCTAAATCTAGAAAAAACCACCTATACTAGCAATTAAAGTAGCAAAGATAAGTGCTACAGTATTAATAACCTTGATAAGTGGGTTAATAGAAGGGCCAGCAGTGTCTTTGTAAGGATCACCAACAGTATCGCCCACAACTGCTGCTGCATGGGCATCACTACCTTTACCACCATGATTACCATCTTCTATATACTTTTTGGCATTATCCCAAGCACCACCACCATTTGACATCATAAGTGCCATCATAAGACCACTACCAATAACACCAATTAATAGTCCGCCAAGGGCAAGAGGTCCAAAGAGGAAACCTACAACTAAAGGAGCAGCTACAGCAAGAACTCCGGGAATTATAAGTTCACGTAGTGCTGAAGCAGTTACAATATCAACAGACTTGGCATAGTCAGGTTTAGCAGTACCTTCCATGATACCCGGAATTTCACGAAATTGACGGCGTACTTCTTCAATAACAGCTCCTGCTGCTTTACCCACAGACTCCATTAGAAAAGAAGAAAATAAGAAAGGTAACATGGCTCCAATAAAAAGGCCAATTAGTACGATAGGATCATTGAGTAGAAAGGAAAATTTTTCTAGACCTCGCTCAGCATTAAAAGCATCCAAACGGTGGGTATAGTCTGAAAAAAGTACCAGTGCTGCCAGAGCTGCTGAACCAATAGCATAACCTTTGGTAACGGCTTTAGTGGTGTTGCCTACAGCATCAAGAGCATCTGTATTTTTACGAGTTTCTTCAGGTAACTCACTCATCTCGGCAATGCCACCAGCATTGTCAGTAATGGGTCCATAGCTATCCATAGCCACAACAATGCCAGTAATACTCAGCATTGCTACAGCAGCAATGGCAATACCATAAAGTCCGGCAAGGGAAAAGGACAAAAATGTGGCAATAACTAGGAGAATTACTGGTACGGCAGTACTTTCCATACCCACACCTAAGCCACTAATTATATTGGTAGCACTACCAGTTTCAGAGGACTTTGCTATTTTTCTTACTGGCTTAAAGCTTGTACCTGTATAGTACTCTGTAATGAACATAATGCCGATGGTAACTGCTATCCCTATAAGTGAGCATAAAAAGAGGCTAAATAAATTTCCGCTGAGTGCTTCATAGGCACTAAAATTAAAGCCAATCAGCATAAGCACAGAAATCAGAAATCCTATTGCACTAAGTGTTGCACTAATAAAGACGCGAAGGTAAAGCAAGCGCATAATGCTATTGTTTTCATTAGCTTTTATAGTAAAGAGGTACTTACTAAAAGAACTAGGTAATAAAACATAAATTTCATGAGGTAATAGAACACGTATATTATTATCTTCATCAAATTCTATAGGCCAGATTATCCCTGCAACGCTAGCAGCAATGGCTAAAGAGCCTAAAAAAAGAGGATATATTACTAAGCGAGTTACCTCTTCACCACCAGGTAGTAAATAACCCAGAAAAATTGCGCCAATAACAGTAACAGCATAAGTTTCAAAAAGGTCAGCTCCCATACCTGCACAATCACCTACATTGTCACCCACATTATCAGCGATAACTGCAGGATTACGTGGATCATCTTCAGGGATGCCTGCTTCAACTTTACCAACCAAATCTGCACCTACATCGGCAGCTTTAGTGTAGATGCCACCACCCACTCGAGCAAACAAACTAATTAAACTAGCCCCAAAAGCAAAGCCTACCAAGGGCTCAACAGGATTGTGTAAACCAAATAAAGCATAAAAAAGGAAAAAGAAAAAAGAAACACCCAAGAGTGCCAAGCCTGCTACTGCTAAGCCTGCTACTGCGCCACCATTAAAGGCAAGATTAAGGGCATTAGTCAGTCCTCCTTTTTCAGGTTGGGCAGCATTAGCTACCCGCACATTAGCACGCACTGCTATATTCATACCAACATAGCCACTTATAGCTGAAAATATAGCTCCCACCACAAAACCAATCGTTGTCCACCACCATGTAGTTGCTTGCCCACTAGGGTTCCCTAAGGCAGTAAAGGTAATTGCTACAATTAAAAAAATAAAAGTGATAGCAGCAGCTACATAGGCTATAGTTTTGTATTGTCTATTCATATAAGCCATAGCACCTTGCTTGATAGCAACAGCGATTTCTTGCATACGCTCGCTGCCTTCTTCAGCCTTTAAAATTTTCTTTGCTAGTAGCCATGCATAGTAGAGGGCACCAGCGGCAATGATAGGGAAAAAGATCGTTAAAAATTTCACAAAAAATCCTCCAAATACCACAATAAAGGGTAAAAGATAACAAGTTTTTTAATTTTGCTTGCTCCAAATAATTTGATTTGGGTAGTTAAAAGGTAATATACAAGCACTCATTTTAAACGAAGATTCTAACATGCTTTCTTATCTTGAGCTAAGGCTAGCTGTCCACAGGCTGCCCCTACGTCTCTGCCACGGCTAAAACGCACTGACACTGAGAGTCCCGCCTGCTCGAGGGACTTTTGGAAAACAGCAATTTGCTCAGGGGTACTAGAAATGAAGCTCGAGCCAGCCCAAGCATTAAAAGGAATAAGATTTACATGAACCTTTAGATTCTTTAATTGTTTTGCCAACTGCTTAGCTTGCCATAAATTATCATTAACTCCTTGCAGCATAGTATATTCAATGGTTATACGCCTACCTATTCTTTCCTGCCACACTTCTAAGGCACTCATGATGTCATTTATGCCATGGGCATGTGCTGTAGGAATAATTTGACGTCGTGTTTTTTCATCAGGAGCATGTAAGCTGATCGCTAGTACTAAAGGTAAGCTTTCAGTAGCTAAACGCTTTATTCTACTAGGTAAGCCTACTGTGGATAAAGTAATGCGGCGTGGAGACATGTTAAATCCTTCTGGATGTAGCATCAAGTGAATAGCTGCTAGAGTGTTTTCGTAGTTTAAGAGTGCTTCTCCCATACCCATAAAAACAACATTGCGAATATCTATTGGACTTATGTTTTGTGCCCTTGCTACAGCAATAATCTGTCCCAAAATCTCAGCAGAAGTAAGGTTTCTAGCAAAGCCATAAGCTCCCGTAGCACAAAAAGTGCATCCAGCAGGGCAACCGACCATAGTGGATATGCATAGAGTATTGCGATTAGCGTAAGGCATATAAACTGCCTCTGTCTTTTTATAATCAGCTAAGGTAAAAAGATAGCGTATAGATTTGTCTCTCGATATAAAGGCTTCATAGTTTATAAAGGGGTTAATGACATATTCTTTTGCTAGCTCACAGCGCCAATCTTTTGGCAAGTTACTCATATTTTCAAAATTAAAAACACCCTTTTTGTAAAGCCAGAAGGCAAGTTGCTTGCTTCTATAGCTTTGTCCTTTAATGCTAGGCAAGCTAGAGATATCTAGGCCAAGTAAAGGTCTCATAATTTATATACTTGTAGTGGTATAAAAATGGACATTTCCATTGGAATTGCTATGGAATTTGAAAGGAAGATGGGGAGATGAGGAGCAGGGCATAAGCTTCTTGGAATAATATGTTTACTTCTTATCTATTTTTAGTATAGAAACTGAAATACAGGCTAGTTTAACTTGTTTAAGAACTGATTAGGCTTTATTTTACTACAATTCATGTTCTAGACTGTTTAAATATTGACTTGCTCAAAAGCTTCTGCTAATATCGCATGATCAATTTTCACAACTTCCTTAAACCGCAGATACACTAATTGTACTTCAGGTTTCACACCTCTCACTTGTTCTATAGCTTTTAGGTAAACAGCTAACTGGAAATAGTACTTTTCAGGGGCTATTTCTTGATCTGTTTTGTAATCTTCTAAGTACCAATTATTATTAGCACTATAGAATCTGTCAATGATACCTTGCCACACTGTATCTCCTTGTGGTAAAGCCATCGGCAACTCAGGATAGTCCTCACTGCGGCTTTCCAAACTAGGTAGGCTGCTGCTAAGTAAGTCTTGATAATTGCTAAGTAATTCTCTCACTTCTACTAAAAGCTCATCCTGCTCAACAGGTTCAAAGGGAAACATGACTTCTTGGTACTTAAGGTTATTCATATGCAAGTCATTATCTGGTTGCCAGTTTTGGCTGATAGCGTAGTGGACCAGTGTACCTATTGCCTTAGCTTTACCAGGTAAATGCTCACCCTCATCAGGGTCTCTAATAGGCATTGGTTCATAGTCTTCTTGATTTTTAAGTCGCGAAGGAGAGTTAACAGGAGGGAAGCTTAGTAAAGGAAATTTCTGCTCGAGCCAAGATGGAATTTCTGGAGTTAGTTTAAGGATATTACTTTTCTTAGTAGTGTTCACTGGCTGATAAAGCCACGTTTTCAGGACAAAACTGGTGTTATTGTAGGGCCTAGAGCCTGCCCCTAAATTTAAGTGTTTCATAGCTTCTGCCCAGCCCTTAGGCTTATCATCTCTAATGCTACCACTTAGCAAAAGAACATCTTTAGCACGTGAAGCTGCAACATAAAACAGTCGGTAATTTTCCTGTTCTTCCTTTGCATGTTTAATGGTGCGAATATCCTCAAAGTCTATTGTTCCTTTTAAGGCAATTTTCCCTGTGGTTGATTCAATAAAGATCTCTTGTGGATGATGGTAAACTGAGCGACCTAGATCAAAGACTGCTACTACTGGCCATTCCAAACCTTTAGCTCTATGCACTGTCAAAAGGGATATGCCCTCACCACTTTGAGGAACATCACCAGCGTCTCTTTGACGGCTTAGTAGTGTTAGGCGCTCGAGCAAAAGCTCCACTTCACTAGGTGGCTGCTCTGCTACAGTAAAAAGTAAGGCATCCACATTTTCCCTAGCTCTACTTTCTAAAAAGTCTAGATAATGTTTGCCATCTATATCTAAGTCTCGGACCAGAAACTTAATAGCTTGCAAAGGTGTAGTGCGTACTTGTTGGCTTATTTGTTCAATTCGTTTAAAAACCTGTGGGAAATCTTTGGCAATAAGTTGCAAGGGGCTAGCATTTTGTAAGATAAGATCAACTTCAGTAAGTTTAAGTTGAGCAAATGGACTGCGCAAAAAAGCTCCCAGACTTAAACCACTAGGATCAATGCCTACTCGCAAAGCATGATAGAGATCGCGCACTTCTAAGCGCTCAAAGTAGCCCCGGCCTTGTAAGAGTATGCAGGGCAAACCAAGGGCATTTAAGGCTTGTTCTATAATCTGCAAACCATCATAGGATTTTGCTAATATAGCCATGTCACTAAGTGTGTAGTCAGTCTTTTTTAAGAGCACTTTCAGTCTCTCGGCCAAAATTTTTGCCTCAAAGCGTCGCAGCTCAGCTATACTTTCTGCACCAACAATCCAATGAATTTCTAGATTGCCTTGCTTCTCGGCTTGATCACCTATGCTTTCTACTGTTGGTGCTTCTTGTTTAGAAAAGCCCATCTGAGCCTTACCAAACTCTTCAGTTACCTTGTTTAAAAAACGAGTTAGCACTAATGTGTGCCGTCGGCTTTGGCTTAAAGCTGGTAAGATTTCTCCTTTGTCTTTGCCCTGAGCCAGAGCCCGCCTAAAAACCTCAACATCAGCATTACGAAAGCCATATATCGACTGTTTAGGGTCACCCACAACTTCAATGTTAACGCCTTGTTTCTCTAAAGCGTCAAAGAACTGTCCTTGTAAAGGATTTACATCTTGAAACTCATCTACTAGTACAGTGTGAAAACGCTCAGCAACTCGCGAGATTGCTTTAGGGTGGCGAATTAGCTCTAAGGCTCGGCGCTCTATTTCAGCAGGAGGTAAGATCTTAGCCCCCAAACGCACACGGTATCGCTCGTAAACATTGTGAAATATGTCAAGTAAAGCTTGAGTCTCATCATCAGCTGAATACTTTTCACTTTGTGAACGTTCCTTAAAAAGATACAGCAAGAGCTTTTTAAGTTTACTGCCAAAAAGTAGGATGCTATCATGCAAGCTATGCTGCTCATCTTGGGCTAAGTAAATGAGTGAAGCCATCTCTTCTTCAAAAATGGCTTCGGCTTGCCATTCGCCCATTACTTTAAAATCAGGGTCTAGGCCTAGTTGCGGTGCGGCAAGACGTAGGGTTTCGATCATGAAGCCATGAATGGTGGCTAGTACGGCACCATCAAGCTCGAGTTCAGCTTCTTTGAGTACCTCTTCAGAAATCTCAAAGGTAGTTTCTAGAAATTTTCCTGTGGTAAGTACCGCTCGAACACCTTGGGCCACACGCTGGCGCAACTCAGCAGCAGCAGAGCGGGTAAAGGTAACCCCAGCTATGCGACGTAGTGGGGAGCCTTCTTTTAGGAGCTCGAGGTATCGCCGAACCAAACTAGTGGTCTTGCCTGTGCCTGCGGAAGCTACTCTAACTTTCACTATAAAACTAGCATAACATGCTCACTTCTAAGTAGGGATGTAAGAGTTTTTGTGGGAACTTCGGGACAATCAGCGTTTATGGGTAGCCAGTAACCAGAAGTCAGTAGCCAGCATAGTTAAGCCCTACTGACTACTAGCTACTAGATCCTAGCTATTTTAACTCAAGCAATTCACAAGTATTTATGTATATAGGCACTTACTGGCCTTTATTTCGTGGTGAGTACAAGTGTACAGCCTTACCATGTGCTACTTCAGCTGCTTCCATAAAGCCTTCAGCAATAGTAGGATGAGCATGCTGTGTTAGAGCAATGTCTTCTAGGGTTGCTCCCATCTCCATAGCAAGTGTAGCCTCTGAAACTATATCACCAGCATTAGGGCCAACCATATGAAACCCTAACAACAGGTCACTTTCTTCGTCTGCTATCACCTTAATAAGACCACCCTTTGCCCCTAAAGTCATAGCCCGACCCGAGGCAGCTAACGGGAAAACACCTGTGCGTACTTTACGCCCAACCTCTTTAGCTTCCATTTCAGTCATACCTACACTAGCTAGTTCAGGGCTAGTATAAACTACACTAGGTACCACCGTGTCATAGGCACTAGTTAAACCACTAGCATGCTCAGCAGCAACTAACCCTTCTTTCATAGCCTTATGTGCCAGCAAAGGCTGGCGAGCTACGTCACCAATGGCGTAGATGTTAGAGATATTAGTCTGCAGGTGTTCATTCACCGCTATATAGCCATGCTTATCTACATGTATACCAATACTTTCTAACCCTAAGTTTTTACTGCACGGCTTACGCCCTACTGCTACAAGAATTTTATCTACCGTAATAACTTCCTGCTGACCATTACTTTCAAGTGTTACTTCAACACCTGTATTGGTTTTCTTTTGATTAAGGGCTTTAGTTTTGGTCTTTATATTAATTCCCTTAGCTTTTAAAGCCTTTTGCAATTCCCTAGTAGCATCACTATCACTAGCTGGAACAAGGTGTTCCATAAATTCCACTACAGTTACTTCTGACCCAAGAGCCTTGTAAATATCAGCAAATTCTAAGCCAATAGCACCACCACCAATAGCTAGAAAACGTTGAGGCACTTCGTTTAAGGCTAGTGCTCCAGTTGAATTTATAATTGTTTTATTATCAACTTCAAAACCGGGGATGTTCACAGGCTCAGAGCCTGTAGCAAGAATGATTTTTTTAGCTGCTAGCTCCTTAGTATCTTCACCACTTACACTTATTGCTCGAGTGCTTTTAAGCATAGCTTGCCCTTTGATTAAGTCAACACCATTACTTTTAAGAAGACTTTTTACTCCACCAGTAAGTTTAGTAACAGTAGCCTCCTTCCACTTATTTAGGGCTGGTATATTAATTTCAGGCTGACTGAAGGTAATGCCAAAACTTTTAGCATGCTGGGCCTCTCTAAGTACCTCAGAGGCATGTAAAAGAGCTTTAGTAGGAATACAACCAACATTAAGGCACACTCCACCTACATACTCTTTTTCTATACAAGCAGTCTTTTGTCCAAGCTGAGCAGCACGGATCGCTGCATGATAACCACCAGGGCCAGCACCAACTACTACTATGTCATAGTCCATAGTTTTAATCGGCCACCTTTTGGATTTTAAAAATTAAAACCGCCAATATACCACCAACAAATGGTCCTACTAGATAAAGCCAGAGGTCCACAAAAGAACCATTACTCAATAATACGTTTGTTATGATAGGGCCAGTGCCAACAGCAGGGTTGAAAGCACCTCCAGATATAGGGCCACCAGCAAAAGCTGCTGCCGCAATGGTGAAACCAATAGCCAAACCATAATAAGAGTTACCCTCAATTGCTTTTGGTATTGCTACATTAAATATTACTAAGCAAAGAGCAAAAGTATACAAAACTTCTACTAGTAGTGCAGCTAGAGTAGAGCTAGTTTCAGCTGGGTTTAGGGCAAAGGTTTTTCCTAAAATCACAAAAACCACGCCACTTGCTGCTAAACTGCCAGCTACTTGAAAAAGCACATAAAATACAAAGTCCTTAAAATTCAATTTGCCAAGCATTAGGATAGCCAAAGAAACTGCTGGATTGTAATGGGCTCCAGAAATATGACCTCCCATATAGACCATTACCATCAACACAGAACCAATTGCTAATGGTGCTAAAGGCAGCTCTAAAAGGACTGCTAGCCCAATAGTGAAAACAAGAAAAAAGGTTCCTATAAACTCTGTTATGTATTTGCTCATTAATTTATCTCCAACCTAATTAAGGCTTTGTAACATTATAATGGACTTCAATATTTAGCAGTAAGAAAGTTGTCTGTGTATTCTTAAATGAGAAGATAGAAGGTTTTATGATCATCAAAGATCTTGTTGAGATGGGGCAATAAGTGCCTATGCATAAATACTTGTGAACTTCTGCTTTAGTTAAACAGGGTAGCTAGAATCCAGTAGCTAGTAGTCAGTAGGGATTTATCTATGCTGGCTACTGACTTCTGGCTACTAGCTACTTATAGGCACTGACTATCCCAAGGTTTTCACAAAAACTTTTACATCCCTGCTTAAAAACGGTGATTGATAGATGCTATCCATTGTAGCAAACTGCTGAGGCTCATCGCTACATTGAAAAAGCCTGACATAAATGATACCCTCCAGAAATATCTGGGAGCTTTTGGTCAAGCTACTGCTCAGACAACTGAAGAAATCCTCAAAGAAGACAGAGCGAAAAGGGATAGTTTAAACCTCCGAGATTTTTAAAATCTTGGAGGTTACTTGGGAAAAACTTCTATAGCTTATATTTAGTACCTTTAGACTGTGCGACGAGAAGTCATGTGTACGGCTGTTAAACAGTGAATTTCGTAAAGAAAGGAAATAGATTTAACCGAATGTCCCACCATTCGTACCCTCCCAAGATGTGCATTACTGGTAACGGTATTGTGCAAAGCTCTTGGCAGAATGGAGCCCATCTAAAGAGAAGGCAAAGTGGTGACACAAAGCCAACAACGCTAGTACCATGCGTGAGGGAGCTAGGGTTAAGTCATATGGTTAACATAAGTGAAGTGCTGATAAACACCGTTAGGTACGAACAGCCAAAGGTACTGATAGGCTGTAACCAAAAGGTACAGGGACAGGTTTACACTCTGGTCTATAGTGTAACGTGGGTGTTGTGAATTCGGTGGAAAGGCACAACCTAAGTGACTATAAAGGCGTACACATGAAACTCGGTAAGCCTGTATGTCTCCCCATGGGAAAGCTACCTGTAAAGGGAGCCTATGGACATGCAGGTAAAGGAAGTCGGAGAAAGCGAAAGCTTGTTAGTAATAGACAAGATAGGGCTGGTGAAAACCAGAGATACCCAACTCGAAAGAGTGCAGAATTCTGACAGGTCTCAGATGACGAGAAAGCTTGTCAGAAGTCAAAGGATAGTAGCTAGTGATGGCGCTTAGTAAAGGAATGCCCAATCTAAGAAGAGCTGACGCGCTATCCCCTGCGAAGCGATTATCAACTATGTCATGGCATAAAGAAGAATGGCAGAGAAGTAGCAAAGTGGAGCGGCAGCTTCAAGCTGGTATCGTCAAGGTCATTGTGTGGCTGAGTGTAACCAACACATGGTTATGCTTTACTGAGGCTTGAGCCGTATGATGGGAAACTATCAAGTACGGTTCTTAGGGGACGGAAAGCCAGCAATGGCTTTCTGTTACCCGACAAAGTTTAAATTAGTTACTGGCAATAACTTCGCTGGGTTGGTGAACAGCAAACTGGTGATCTTGACAAGCTTCACAAGTACCACCTAATGCAGGATGAGGTTCAAAGGTAGAAAGTTGAGTGTAAAGCTTGCTTGTATCAGCTGCACCGTGGGTTCTAACTACTAGATGTATTTCTGCTCCTTGTGTGTCTTCTAAGCCTGGTCCAAAAACTACTTCACCTAAAGGACGATCTTTTGATAAGTAAGCACTAAAAGCACCTTCACCATTACTGTTGGTCATAGCACCTGTAGCCCATAGAATTTATCCCCTGTCAGGTAGATGAGAAGATGAGAAAAAAAGATACTCCTTAAACTATAAAGGGAAAGGAGTACTATAGGATGGAAGAATTACACCATCGTTTGTACGAAGCTTTAGCAGAGCACTTGACAGATATAAGTGAAGATCTGCTAAAAAACCAAGTACTGTTTACACAGGCTTTAGTATTCAGCCCAGATTGTATTTTGTCAAACTTAGCAACAGAGTTAACTGTTGATGGGCAAAGGGAAAGTTTGATACAACGTCTACGTCGTTGGCTGAGAGCTGAAAGAGTTTCCCAAAGATGTTGTTACCTACCATTAGTCAAGCATCTTTTAATGAGCTGGACAGGTGTAGAGCTTAACTTAGTTATGGATAGAACTGATTTAGAGAATAGGACCAGTGTCCTTATGCTGAGTGTTGCTTATAAACATCGTTGCTTACCCTTAGCGTGGCAGGTATTACCCTTTGGTTCAACAAAACAAGAGATTCAAATAGAATTGCTGGAGGAGGTACGTGAATTTATTGAGCGGTTAAAAGATGTACGATTAACATTTTATGGTGATGCCGAGTTCCGTGCAGTTGATGTACAGAAATACTGTCAACAACAAGGCTGGCATTGGTGGTTAGGCATTAAGTCTGATACCTTGTATCACAATGGTGATGGAGGTTGGCAGAACTTGGCAAGTCTAGGCCTTGAATTTGGTCAAAGGCGATACCTGAACAATGTAATTCTAACTAGACACCATAGTTTTGGTCCTGTACATATTATTGGAGATTGGACTAAACGTCTTGATGCAGCTCGATACTATGTGTCTGACCAAATTGTTGACCGACTCACATGGCGTCATGGACGCAAGCTCTTTTGGATAGAGCCCTCATTTCGTGATTACAAAGGATATGGATTTGATCTTGAGAAAAGTCGTATTACAAACACAAACTGTCTAGATCGACTAATTTCACTTATGGCAACAACTTCATTGTGGTTGATTCACATAGGGCAATGGCTTACACATTCAGAAAAGCGTTATCTTCTTGAGGCAAATCACAAACGTGATTACAGCTTATTTCGTTTAGGTCGTGATTATGCTCGTAGAAGTCGTGTCAAGGATTGGCCTTTACCCATAGGGTTTAACGTTTTGCATTAGGTATTAACTTTACATAGTGGGGAAGTTGAAGGATAAAGTGTGATAATGCAACCTCAGTCCTTCTGCGCAAGAAGGATTCCCTGAAGTTTCATGATTCTGCTTTGTTGCAATTCCTTACGCTTAACCTTCTTGATAGCTTGCCTAGAATTAGTCTTGATACCGCTGGGAAAGCTTTTCTGAGTTTCTTTTGCTACGGCTTCTGCGCAAGAAGTTTGCTTTTCAGGCAAGGGTAGCCTAGGACTGTTATTTTCAGTAGGTCATATCTGCCTCAAAGCATAGCTATTGAGAAGTTCCTGTTTAGGACATGTTTTTCTTGATTCATATGTTCTTTTTGGGGCTATCGTCTTTTTCAGCTGACAGGGGATGAACTCATAGATTTCTAGATGAGCTTTTACCTATGTGGTTCCTTTCTCTTAATTTTCTTCATTTATTTAGGGTAATGTGATAGGTCAAACTATAGGTAACTATACAATTAAAAGTGAAATAGGTGCTGGAGGAATGGGAATAGTTTATCTTGCTACGGATACCCGTCTCAATAGGCAAGTAGCCATTAAAGCTTTGCACAATGACTTGTTAGCTAGAGAAGATGCTAAAGTGCGTTTCCTAAAGGAGGCCAAAGCCACCTCACAGCTTGATCACCCTAACGTTGGCACTCTTTATTAGAAGAAGACGATAAAGGTCAGATGTACATAATCATGGCTTTTTATAAGGGCTAAACCTTACAAGAAAGATTGAAAGATAACCCTTTAAAAATCGAGGAAGCTATAGATTATGCTGTTCAAATAGCTAGTGGGCTTGAATTTGCACACAAAGCAAATATTATTCATAGAGATATAAAGCCAGCAATAGCTCTTTGTTACCTGACCACAAAGTGACAATTCCGTAAACCTAATTTCAATACAGTTGCATTTACATTCCTTAGAAAGGGTATAAATAATGCAATACAATCAAAAATACATTCCTAGAAGCGTTTTCCTAAACTTACTTATCATCTTAGTTAGCTTAGGACTAGTCCTTATATCTTGCACAAGTAGTGGTAGCAATAAAGCTCCTAACAAGGTACCAACAGTAAGTCTAACTGCTAACCCTAAAACAGGAGAGGCAGCTCTAGAGGTTACTTTCATTGCTACAAGCAATGATCCTGACGGTGACAACCTAACTATAAGCTGGGACTTTGGTGATGGCCAAACAGAGCAAGGGCAGACACAAAGAAAGCATACCTATCAAAACTCAGGTGTTTACACTGTCAAAGTTGATGTCTCAGATGGTAAAAGTGGTACTGCAAGTGGTAGTACTCAGATAACAGTAACTGCCAAAAACAATGATCCAGAAGTAACCCTAACTGCTGATAAAATCTCTGGAACAGCACCACTAACTGTTAATTTCACCGCTAATGCTTTTGATGTGGACAATGACAACCTCACTTTTTCGTGGGATTTTGGTGATGGTGAAGACCTAGATAGCCAAAGTACTGAAGAGGTTGAGGAAAAGCAAAACCATACATACGATAAGGCTGGTACATACACTGCCAAGGTTACTGTATCTGATGACAAAGGGAATAGTGCTAGTGACAGTGTTGAGATTACTGTAGAGTCACAACCTAGTAACAAACCACCCACAGTATCCTTGAGTGCTACACCTACATCAGGTGAGGTTCCCTTAAGTGTCGAACTTACAGCCAATGCAACTGATCCAGATGGTAACACACTTACCTATTCTTGGGATTTCGGTGACGGGAACAAAACAGGTAACAAAAGTAAAGAAACCCACATGTACAACAATGCAGGTACATTCACAGTTAAGGTTACTGTATCCGATGGTAAGGGTGGTTCTGCTACTGACAGTACAGAAATAACTGTTAAAGCAGTACCTAAGAATAATCCTCCAACTGTATCACTAAGTGCCACCCCCACCAACGATACATCTCCATTGACTGTTAAGTTTAAAGCAGATGCCTCTGATATTGACAATGACACACTCACTTATTCATGGGACTTTGGAGATGGGGATAAAACAGGTGGCAAAAATAAGGAAACTCACACCTATCAACAGGAAGGCACTTACACTGCTAAAGTTACTGTGTCTGATGGAAAGGGTGGACAATCTAGTGACACCATTGAAATAAAAGTAAACAAACCACCTAAAAGCAATAATCCTCCCACCGTGCAACTAAACGCAACTCCAAAAACAGGTGATAGTCCTCTTGCAGTTGAATTCACTATTACAGCAAATGATCCTGATGGTGATTCCCTTACAATTGACTGGGATTTTGGTGACAATCAAACTGCCCAAGGACAAACATCGAGAAATCACACTTATCAGAATGCAGGGAATTACACTGCTAAAGTAACTGTGTCTGACGGTAAAGGTGGTACTGCTAAAGATAATGTACAAATTACTGTTACCCAACCTCCAACTGAACTAGTAATTATAAAAGATAGTCAAAACACAGTCTGTAACATCCTAGATGAAATCACAATCTATGGTGAAGTTATGAACAACTCCTCTAATACCTATTACAGCATAGAGGTTAAAGCAACTATTCGTAACAAATCAGATCAAGTAATTGACTCCTCATCAGGGTTTGTGACAGGTACTCCAGTTAAGTCAAGTCTAGACTTAAACTCTTCAGGAATGCCCCCAAATACAAAAGGTGTATTTCAAATACTTACAGATGCTCCTTGTGCGGAGTTTGATGTCTACACCTTACAAATAACAAAAAGAAAAGGTACAGATAACGTAAAGGGGGATATTCAACTTGTTGGAAAAGTTACACAAAGCACAAATATCTTAGGGTTCATAGGTCTAGTTGGTAAAGTTCAAAACAATGGCACTGTCCGCACTAGATTTACCAAAATTTATGCAGTATTTAAGAATTCCAAAGGTGAAATAGTAGATAAAGATTTTACTTTTATTGACGGGTCAATTTGTCCAACTAATATTGGTACAACTGATACTTGCGTTGAAGTTGGAGCTAAAGAGCCTTTTAAGATAAGTACTGTACTAGAACCTCACGAATTTTCTTCTATAGAATACTACTTTGACTGGAATGAAAGCGAAGCTGACGAAGCCAATATACAAAATGGCAACGCGAAAATTCAATTTATACGCTATAACCCTAGTGGTACTGACGCAGGCAATGAGTATGTTGATGTAAAAGCACTAGGCAGTGTAGATTTTAACGGTTGGTATTTAGAGGATATTGCAGGCAACAGAGTTAGTGCTCCAAAAGTTACAGCAACATTTGGTCAAGTGGTTAGGTTTCAAGGCGATAAAGCTATTTGGAACAATGATGGTGATACACTAAACTTTATAACTCAAATGGGGTACTAAAAGATCAAGTCTCTTATAGTGGGGGAGGAAGTATAGCATGTAGATAATCAATCTACCTACAACCAAACAAAAATTGATAGCCAGTTGATCTGGCTATCTTTGTTCATACTCACTCCACCAATGCTCTCTTCACATCACTAACTTTCTCTTTGGGAACAATTATAACTTCCTGCCCCAAATAATCCAATAAAGATTGCCAAGCATCAGGTATATCACCTTAGTTTACCATTCATTATTGCGTTTAAATAAACTCTTGATATACCAATTTCTTTAGCTACTTGGGTTTGGTTTAACTTACGTCTGGCAAATAATGCACGTACACCTCCTCCTAAGCGCTACAAGGTCATATGCTCTACTTGGTTAACTGAAACCAATGGAGAACTTGTTGAATCCAAACTTAATTATGGTGAGTATGACACCTTAGAAGAGGCACAAGAAAAGCTAGAAAGCCTCAAAGAAGTTCCCCCTGAGTGGAACATTAATGATGTGGATGTACATCCTTATTTCGGTACTGCAAAGCTTAACTACCGTATTGAAGATACCAAACCATCAGATCAGGACATTATTAAGGCCTTTCCAGAGTTTGATTTTGACGTACCAAAGCAGAACACCCTACCTGCTAAAGCCCTAATCGCTAGTACAAGCTTAGGAGGAACACAATGAAAGCCTGTCATAAATGCCGTGGCCAAGGCTTCTTAGCCCAAAACAGAGGAGTCATAGTCCTTTACTGTGACCGCTGTAGTGGTACAGGTAGACTCACTACTCCTCAGCAAAAGACATCTAGTCCCCTAAAACTTAAAAGGGTTGCTTAGTACAGTCCTTCTTTTTACTCTAATTAAAAACTAACTAGGTCGCTCTAAGCGACCTTTTCAATTTAAGGAGTAAGTATAGTTTGCCGTGCAATTGGTAGTTACACAGTAATCAATTTTTTAAAAACAACAGCCCTATAAATGGTGGAATCATTATATGGCGAACTAACTTTGGACTTTCAGACAATACTTTTTCTACTTTTTCAGGGACCAAAAAAGAGTTGATATATATATCTTTTCCTTCAATCAGATTGAATCCCAAACTATAAAATGAGTTTATAACATCCAATATGCCCCTCGGAAAGTACCAAAGTGGACCAACACATCTATTTATCATCACAAGCTCCCTCTCTCTTTTAATAGGCTTAAGGATTTTCCAGTACGGCTCATCCGACCTCTCAACAAATTGACTTGATCTAGATATCAATGGATTAGTAAAAGATACTAAAACTCTAGAATCAGTCTTCAATACCTTACTTAACTCAGCTAAAGCCTTGTCCAAGTCAGAAATCCATTCCAAAACCAGATTCAAAATTACAACATCAAACTTATTTTGAAAAATCTTTGAAACATCATATATAGAACCGCTTTTTACTCGAGAATCAACCTGATCCTGACTAGAGATATCTAATCCAAAAGTATCTTTCGTTATATTCCTAATGCTATTCATAACCTGACCACTACCACAGCCTAAATCAAGAACAAAACTATCTTTACCTATTGAATTCATAATGAAATTTTCAAGATATATATCAATCGTACATTTTCTAAGAAGTAGACCATCAGTACCTGTTTCACCGTTGATAAGTAACTTATAATTAGGCGAAGCTAATTTCCAAAGTTCATCCTCTGAAAAGTCCTCTAAGCTTCTTGAAGAATCTGCGATTATTGGTGGTACTTCTTTATAGTCAGTAACAACTGGAATTACACCACTATTAACAAGGTATTGAAAGTACAATGAAACACAAGTTCCGAACTTTTTATCTGATTTATAAAGGATTTCCTCTGGTTCAAAATAGCCACTTTCCGTGTAGTGTCTACTACCTTCATACTTCGGAGCTTTTGATTCTGTCCTACACCTAAATAATACCATGTTTAACAAATAATCAATTCTATGCCGCTTACCTTCCAAACAATAATGCACCTCAAATATCTCAAAATCTTCATTTAATTTGGATGCAAGTATTTCCTGCAACAATTTAGGAGGAATACTTTTCTCTCGAGTAAGGAAAAAATAATCATCCTTACAAATACTTTTTGTTGGTAGGCTCCAATATCCCTTATACTCAGACTTTCCGATGCTTCTCTTGCAATATAAAGTCTTTTTTTCCTCATTGTCAATAATCAAACCAACAACATACTTATTCATAATCTTTTGTTTGAATTAAATTGATTGCCTGATTTTTTCTCCATTCATTTTCAATTCGTCCCATCTTCTCCCATTTCTCAACTACGGACATGTCAAAATTGGGTTCCAATAGTGCTGCTTCCTTAAGAAGAAGCCGATAATGGTCTACTATTGCCCTCTTGGCGCTCTGTACTTTCAAGGATGCTTCTTCTATTTTGGTTTCCTTGAGCAAAATTCCAGCTTGTGACAAAGCATCGTAGTTTTTTACAACTAACTTTATTTCGGTCCAAATGCTTAGTTCTTTTCGACGCTTTTCAATCTCAATAAACTTTTTAAGTCTTTGACTTCTATAAGTTTGAAAAATAGCAATTGCAAAACTTAACAGCCCCAAAATACTCGACAAATAAGTTACCATTTCCATAATCCATCCTCCTGTCTAAGCCAAACTTAATATTAGTAGCTTTCCTTAATTATTCGCCATAAGAACAAAAGGGTTAGAATAGGGAAACACAAGTTTTATTGTGCAAAAACTTTTTATAGATGGAGTGTTTCCCATAATGACTGTAGCAGAAAAAAAGAACAAGTTATCAGAATAGAGCAAGAATGCTTTGATGAGACTCTAAATGAAAAGTTAAAAGAGACTTTAGAAACAGAAATTAAACAAGTAGTACAAACAACTATAGAAGAAGCACTAGAAGAAGAGCTAGATGAACATCTAGAAAACCTTCCTAAAGGGGAACGTCCTAGACGTAGTGGTCATTACACACGAGAATTAGATACTGAACATGGCAGAATAGAAGATTTGAAGGTACCAAAGCTAAGAAGTGGCAATCAAGATCGTTCATGGAACATACTGACTCGCCACCAACGTAGCTTAGCAAGCTTGTTTGTGTTGACTAGTCAAATGTATTTTCTAGGATTATCGTTACCAGACATACAAATAATGATGTGTTTGTTGCTAGGAGAAGCACTATCCCTGAATGCCATAAACAGAGTGAGTTTAAAGGCCCAAGAACAGATGGAGATTCATAGACAAGCTAGAATAGAGAAAACACCTGCATACATAGTAGTAGATGGGGTATGGGTAGATATAATGTATCCTACGGGAGAAACAAAGATAGATGAAGCAGGGAGTGAAAGGAAATGTCAGCAGGTAGAAAGAAGGGTAGTGCTAGTAGCAATGGCAGTATGGGAAGATGGTACGAGAGAAATAATACATTATGAAGTAGCAGAAGGGGAAAGTGAAGAGACATGGGAGGAGATGTTCAAAAACATGATAGAAAGGGGATTAGATGCCAGTAAAGTAAGAATAGTAAGCAGTGATGGGGCAAATGGCTTAGCAAAAGTAATAGAAGAATACTTACCAGAGGGAAGACAACAAAGATGTATAGCACACAAGGTTAGAAACATAGAGCAGAACTTAGAATACAACAATTTGAAGAAAGAAGATGAAGAGGGCAAGGAACTAACAGAAGAAGAAGCAAAGGCAAAAAGGAAAAGTGAAATCATAGAAGATGCGTATGAGGTGTATGAAGCAGAAACAAAGGAAGAGGCGGAGAAAAAACTAGAGGAATTTGAAGAGGAGTGGAAGGATAAGGAACCAAAGGCAGTGAAGAACTTTCTTAGGGGGAAAGAAAAAACGTTAGAGTACTATGATGAACCAGAAGAGATGTGGAAACACATACGTACCACAAATCATTTAGAGCGATTTTTTCGAGATTTTAGGCAAAGGTCTGATGAGATAGGGGCATTTCGGAACGAGGCAAGTTGTTTAGGGATAATTTTCATGTTATTACGTTATCAACAAGCTAAGTATCGGCGTTAATGCTATGGCGAATAAATCGGGAAAGCTACAATATTACACACTCAGAAATACCATTTAACTAGAATTACGCTCCAAAATATCCTTCTTACCCTCTTGAGCTTTTAAGCCTAATAAACGTTTTTAGGATCAATCTGACCTCCCTATTCTAACATGACCAGTATCAACGTCCTGAATAGCATAAAGTCTCTGCTGATCCATTAGCTAACCCCCTCTTTTACATCCCTTGTGAATGCCAAAACATCAGAAACTTCGAGACTTTTGCCAGTTAATTCCTCTAGTGAAGTTAAAATGGAATTTAGCGTTTCTCTGTCAACTCTCTTAGCCTTATTATTTACTATCCCATAAATAGTATTGAAATTAATATTAGTCTCTCTACTAAGCCTATAAGGGGTTATCTCGTGGGCTCGTAAGAAGTCGCCAATTGTAAATACAACAGACATATTATTCATCATAATTGATAATATAACATAAACAATTATAACAATCAAATAGTCTATTTTGCTATTGACTATTATAATTAAATAATGTATATTAAATCATCAGGTTAGGAAGCTCCTCTTCCACAAGTAACTTCCTTCTCTGAAATCCACAACTAAGGATCTGAAATGCACTATAGCACAGTATCCCACACACACAAAGTTAGCTACAAAGAGGTAGTACAGACCTACCAACAGGCACAAGAATTCGTCTATGGCCAATGTGATGAATGTCATGGTGAAGGAGAAATTCACCCTACAGAAATTAGGTGGTTGTAATGAGGCACGATACCCCCCAAGCAATTCAAAAACTCTTTCCCAAGCTAGAAGGGCATTTATGCACCTATTTAGTATTACAGCGCAATGTTGCAAATGAAGTAAGGGGAATTGCGAAGAAAGTGCGAGTGTGAATAGTAAACTAAGATCATGAAAAGAGTCAATGAAACACACGATGAAATAGTAGAAAGAGCAGTAAATTTAAGTCCTCCAGAATGCAACTTGGCTGAAGCAGATATAGAAGTGCTAGCAAAAGAACTTAAAGAATACGTAGCAGAATTTGAAGAAGCATTCAAACGACCAGAGAGCTTGATCTGGACAGAATATTATCTAAAGGGTTTACTGAGTGATCTTGATCGAAAAAATATAGAAGCAATAGCACTATCAATGGGACTGAATGCCCGTAGCATGCAAAGTTTTATAGGACAAAGTCCTTGGCAGATAGAACCTGTAATCGACACACACCAAAAGCTAGCTGCAAAAAGCTTAGGTAATGAAGGAGTACTGATAGTTGACGAATCAGGGAATGTAAAACAAGGAAGAAACTCGGTAGGAGTAGCAAGGCAGTATTGTGGATCAGTAGGAAAAGTGGAGAACAGCCAAGTAGGAGTATACTTAGGGTATGCCAGCAACAAAGGGCATACTCTAACAGAAGGGCAACTGTACCTACCTGAACAGTGGTTCGATGAAGAACATAAACAAAAAAGGGAAGAATGTAGAGTGCCAAAAGACTTAGAGTTCAAAACCAAACCAGAAATAGCGTTGGAGATGATAAGAAAGACAAAAGGGAGGAGGCATTTGAATTTTGAATACGTACTAGCAGACGCATTGTATGGAGATAACATAGAGTTTAGAGATGGAGTAGCTGAGTTAGGGAAGCAGTACTTTACAGCAGTATCTTGCAACACGAGGGTGTACCAAGAGAAACCAGAGATGAAGGTGCCTGAATGCAGAGGTAGAGGAAGAAAGCCTAAACTAGCAAAGGCAAATACTGAGTCAATACGAATAGATGAGTTAGCGAAAGAAATAGAGGAAGGAAAGTGGAGTAGACATGTAGTAAAAGAAGGGAGCAAAGGGCCAATAGTATGCGAATTTGCCTTTGAGCGAATATGGGAAACAAGAGGAGAAGGAGAACCAGTGGAGTTGTGGTTGGTAATCCGCCGTAATCTAAATGAGAATGGAGAAATCAACTACTATTTTTGCAATGCTTCAGAAGAAATCAGTCCTGAGACTTTAGTGTGGTTAAGTGGTATGAGATGGCCAATAGAAACATCGTTTGAAGAATCAAAGGAAGAGTTAGGACTTGACCACTACGAAACTAGAAGTTACTTAGGCTGGCACCATCATATACTATTAACTTGTTTGGCACATCATTTTCTGGTGAGAATGCGTTTAATGTTAGGAGAGAAAGCTCCAGCTTTGACCTTGCCACAAGCAAGATTACTAATCAAGGCAGCAATACCACTGCCTGAGTTAACGATAGCTCAATCACTAAGTCTAATTCGTTACTACCAGCGCCGAAATTATACTGCCTATGTCTCACATCGAAAACATACTCTTGCTACACTGTATAGGAACTATATTTCATGACATTGCGCTGTAATATTATCCATAAGGGTAATTGCTAAGGTGTAGCGACGATTCTTCTTGGTCACATATAAAGTAGCATAGCAGTGGAACTTAGTAGTATCATTCTGGGCTTTACCACCACGTACAGACTCATCAGCTCTATCACCGTAATAATTGATCTCAGTGATGTCAATAGCACAACGCAAAGGAGTCTTGAAGAGGTCTTTAGGCAGATTATCTCTCATTGCATCATTGAGTTGTGCCTCTAAATATCTATTCTCTTCAGGCAAAGCATCTTTAATGAAATTACGTACAGTGTTAGGGGAAGGAGCATCTTTGAGGTCCTTACAGGCTTGTTCTATAGAAATATTTCTAGTAGCAGCAGCTAGTACAACGTCAAAAATATTTTGAGTTGAGTAGGTATGACCAGAATAATCAAAATCAAAGTTCTGATCAATAACTTCACTAGCTTGTTGATGAATATCAGTTGCTTAGAAGCAACTGGGTGAGTTAAGATTTGCTAGAGTCACAATAGTCTCCTTAAGGAATTCACTATCCTTTAATTTATGACTTTGTTGACTCTTTTTCATGTAGCTAGCTCACAGCTATTTCCTTGTTTTTTATGTTATCTATCTATTTTGCGGAGTACTGGTAATAATCAATTCGTCCTGCACGCAAACTTGATGGTCAGTCAAAGCCTATTTAAGATCAACTTTTCAATTTTTTCTTCATTTTGCGGAGTACTGATATCAGGTATAACACCTCATTTGCTCTCTTTTTTCAATAGCCACAGAATTAGTTAGAATTTTATACATTCTATCAATTTTCCTGTAGTGAAGGAGCAAGTTTGACTCTAAAAATAAAATTATAAATCATTGAGGGGATGCAAATGTCGGTGGTGCTTACAATAAATGCTGAAGTAGCTAGTAGTGCTCCCAACACATATCCCATAACAAAGAAGCTAGCATAAAACAAATATATAGTGGTAATTAAACACACAGTAGCTATTGTAAAAGCAAACTTAATTTGTCTTGGGCGAGGGGGCAATTTGGGTTTGTCTAGTAGGGCTCTTACTATATGATTATAGATATAATCAAAGGGATGGTAAGGAAGGATAATTCCCCCAAATGCTACTAAGGTCATTACCATAAGAATTGGAATATTCATGTTAGCTACTCCAATTACTAATATTAAAAGACAAACCCTATATGCAAATCTATTCCCAAAAGCAAGTGCAGAAAGTTCAGTATCTGAATAGTTATAATTACAATACCCCTGAACTTTAAGGCGATTTATTCTTTTAGTCGAGAGAAGTCTATGCTTTGCTATTATAATATTTTTTGGTGGTAGAAAATATTTCATGGATTTTTCTCCTTGAGATGATTTGAAGGCTCCATTTAATGCCTTACAATTCAAAGGATAAAAAACCAACCGTCTTATCAACGTACTTTGATCGTCCCATTGCTTGGTACGCTGTACGATTATCATGTACAGAAGTCAGATAAGTTCCTGTTGGCAAAAAGATGTCATTATGAGTGCAGTTTGGCAGTAATGATTGTCTGACCACGTTTTGTCACAGGTGTTTGTATAATTGTTTCACAAAAAAATATCAGTAAGTTGAAATAATTTTTGATAAACCATATTAAAGTACGAATTAGATATTGCAGCTCTGTTGGTTAAAAAAAGGCCCAACAATCTCTTTAGTTACCCAACCACCTATCCAAATCCAATCTGGGGCAGTTGCCTTTTCACCATCAACATAACAAGAATCTACTAGGTGTGCATAAAAAGCTATATAATCCTTCGGAGAAGTGTTTGCAATTGGCTCAGGGTAACTCCAAGCAGCATTTTTAGTGATGCGCTTATCTACAAGGATATTCCAATAATCAGCAGTACCTTTGTACTTGCAATAGGTGTGATGATTGGTTTTGGTTAAATGCTCGAGCAAAACATCCTCTGGTGGAAAGTAGTACACAGGTGGAATACCTCTTTGTAGAACTCTTATACCACGCTGGGTACTAGCAATGGTGACATCATTAAAGACTACCTGAAGTCTCTTTGTACTATCTTCAACAGTAATAGACTCAGGATAATCCCAAACAGACTCTTGACCCGGTAAGGGCTCAAAGTAATCTTTTGGTTTTACAATGTTAAAGTCACTCATCATCTCCGCCAAATGTAAGTAGCTAGACTATTGCCTAGCCACTTAATATTACAACGCAATATTCACTTACTAACTATCTCCCAAGTTCTACTTGGAATTCCTATCTTGGACGTTTCAAGTCATGTAAAATAACTCGCAGAAATAAAAAACGCGGAGCGTTTGGGTATGCATTCCGAAGCAGAGCTTCGGAACGAGAGAGCAAGGCTTTTACACTCTACTTATCTAACTACTGTATCTAACCACTTAACTATCTGCTGACCAATAGCAGCAGGCTGATCTTCTTGTAAATAGTGTAGTCCAGCTCCCACGCTTGCAACCCTGAGGTTTTTCATGCTCTCAGAGAATTGGTTAGCCATCTCAGCATTACTTATCATCCCGGGTGTACCATAAAGCATAAGCATAGGCATTTCTGTTTCAAAGAGCCAAGCAGCATAGCTAGAAATCACTGCATGAGTGTCAGCAGGCTCACCTGCTATAGGGATTTCATTAGGCCAGCGCCATACGGGTAAGCGTTCTGCAGGGGTAGGGAAAGGTGCACGGTAAGCGTTAAGTTCTTCTTCGCTTAATTCACGCACAATTGAGTTGGGTACAAACTGCTCAACAAAGATATTCTGGTTAATGATGAGTTCTTCTCCTACACCTGGAGTTCTAAAGGCTGTAAACATTTCCCTAAATTCTTCTGGTAGTTCTGGAATGGGTGCTAATAGTGCCTCGAAAAATGCAATGCCTTTAACATTATCTTCGTGACGGGAGGCGTAATCGAAACCAAGTGCTGAACCCCAGTCGTGAATTACTAGTGTTATGTCTTTTAGCTCGAGTGCCTCAATAAAACCCTCAATATACCCAATATGATCTTTGTAGCGGTACTCAATATCTGGTTTATCTGAGCGACCAAAGCCAACTAAATCTACAGCAATAACACGTCCATGAGACTCTAAATGTGGAATAACATCTCGCCACAAATAAGACCAAGTAGGTTGACCATGCAAAAGTAAAATTGGATCATCAGCAAGGTTGCCAGCTTCAAGGTAATGCAGCTTAGCCGCAGGTAAGCCTTCAGGCTTTACTTCTACCCACTGTGAAGTAAAAGGTAGCTCTGGAAAAGTGAGCCCTTCGTAAACAACGGGAGGAGAAGGCTGATCTGCTTGTGCAGATAATGCACCTCTGGCAATATTGATACGACTATACCAGTTAGCAATATTGCGACCAATTGTCTCAGGATGATCCTCCTGAATAAAGTGAGCACCGCGACCAACATAAACTGCTTCATAGTTAGGCACCGATTGTTGTTGTAAGAAAGCTACGACCTCAGGTGGATTGATTGCACCGGGGCTAACATAGATGTGAAGTTTTGGCAATTCACTGGTTAGAAACCATGCGTTGTAGGCATTTACTCGCTCAGTGACATCAGCCGGTTCGCCATCTACAGGAATCTGTCTTGGCCAAACCAGTGTTGGTATACGGCTCTTTGCATCGGGATAAGGTGCACGATAGACTGCCATCTCTGCATCGGTTAGTCCTCGAATAATATTGCCGGGCAACAACTGCTCCACAAACATATTTTGGTTGAGCACTAGTTCTTCACCCACCCCCTCAGTACGCATTGTTTGTAAGAATTCAGCCATTTCTGGTGATGCAGTCTCTAATGAGGCCGGCATAGCAGGGGTAATTACTGCTTCCATAAAGGCTATTGCTTTTACATTCTCTTGATTTCGATAGGCATAGTCAAAACCTAAGCCTGATCCCCAATCGTGAATGACCAACGTGATGTTTTCTAGTTCCAAGGCCTCAATAAAACCATCCAAATACTCGCTATGTTCGGCAAAAGTGTAGCTAATTTCTGGCTTGTCTGACTCACCCATTCCAATTAGGTCAGGTGCTATAACCCAGCCCTGATCTTCAAGCCACGGCATGATATTGCGCCAAAGATATTTCGACGTTGGATTACCATGTAAGAACAAGATTGGGTCCCCTTGGCCTGCCTCTACATAAGCCATTTGTGAACCGTTTACAGTTACGAATTGTGTCTCGTAGGGCATCTCGGCAGAGATTTCAAAAGGGGGCACACTGAAAAGGCTATTCTCTTGCGCTGATGTGTCTTGGGCAAGGACATTTTGACCAAGTTGAAGTGTAAATGTACTGATGAGTAGTCCAATACTTAACATCAGCGTGTTTATGAACCAAGTGCTAGTATAATATTTTCTTATAAAAATCTTCATAATCATCTCCTAGATATTTAATTGACTGCTTTTGATGTTTAGGCTGTCACTGGTAAAACTTGGACTTGTTTAAGCTCTTTACCAGTAGCTTTTTTACCGTTTTCTGCATAGTACTTAAGACCTTTGAGGATTCCTGGAAGAGCCTTTTTAAATTGAGGTTTCACCATCATGTTATTCATTAGTTCTCCTATAAAACCGTACCTGAGGCGATAACTGAAATCCATATTTACAATAGTGTCAGTACCTTCCTCTTGGAGGGTGAAATAGGCTTTAGTGTTATCAAAATCTAAAGGTGGTATACCCTTGCCATCAAAGATTTGTATAAGCATTTTCTCGCCATCTTCCCACTCAGTGATGCGTTCCTCAACTGAACCCATTGGTAAAAGGTCACAGTGGCGCGAAGCACCCAAACCACCTTTTTGACTCGAGGTAGAGTAAGAATTACGAAGACCGGGATTAAATTTTACAATATTCCCAAAATCTGCTAGTAGTTCCCAAACTTTATCTTTTGATGCTTTAATACAAATAGATTTTTTAATGTGGGTCATAATTTTTTCCTTTCTTCACACTATAGCTTAATCATTTGCCCTACCTGTCGAAACTCACCTGTACAGGAACGCTATTAATACCAAAAATAACCATGCCAAGTGCTAAACAAAAACGCTCAAAACTTTTATTAAGGTAATCTCTTAAAGTCTTGACGAAAATATTGATTTTGAATATTTCTATCATGGTTAATCTCCTAACGTGTTCTAAAGTAGCAATATCTAGATCAGGTATACATCTGGCAAAGGATATAGCTAGGGTTTAGTTTGGGTTTAGTTTGGAATTAGAATCAAGAAGCACTTTAGATCGCTACTGCTCTCTTTTTTTCTATATTCAATTTATGTTGACAAACTATTTTAATTCTGCTAACCTCAAAGGCATGTTTGCACACCTCAGTTATTTATCCAGTTATTTAAGAGGAAGGCTGATCAGTGTGCTGTCACATTATTAAATAATATTAATTACTGCATGCTAAAAGGCCTTCTTAAAGAAGGCCTTTTTCGTTTGTGAGTGTAGCCCAACGGTAGAGGCACTGGTCTTAGGAACCAGTTAGTGTGGGTTCAAATCCCACGGCTCACACCACTTGGAAGGTAGGTGAATATCGGTTTGTCACGTATGTTTGCTAAACATATCCGTCTAAAAAGCGGTACGGGTTCGACTCCCGTGCCTTCCGCCATGTGGAAGATTAAGCCGAAAGATTCTAGGTTAGCGGCATCTGTCTTGAAAACAGTTTGGGCCCAAGGCCGTTAGGGTTCAAATCCCTAATCTTCCGCCATGCAGAGGCTGAGCATTGGTGAGCTCAAGGCGCTGTAAACGCCCCGCTTATGCTGTGCAGGTTCGAATCCTGCTCTCTGCACCACTTGGGGACGTAGACCAATTGGAAGAATCACCAGATTTAAGTTCTGTTAAGTGTAGGTTCAAATCCCACCGTCCCTACCATAAGGAGAAATTCATGGCAAGAATTAAACCTGTTAGGAACGCTCCTTTAAGTTTGCGTATAGTAAATTGGTTTAGTAAACGTATGTTTGGTCAGCAACTTGCAAATTTGCAATACACTGCTCACAATCCTCGTTTTGTTAGAGCCCATATTGGTATGAAAGCATTTTTTCAAGCCAAGACTAAGCTAGACCCTATAATTCGTTCACTAGCCATACACTATGTTTCTGAACTTAATCAATGTGCTTGGTGCATTGATTTTGGGCGTGCTAAAGCATCAAAGCAAGGTCTAGATCTAGAAAAACTAGCAGCGCTGCACAACTATGCTGATGATACCCGATTTAGCGCTGCTGAACGGGCCGCTCTAAGCTACGCTGAAGCAACTACCAAAACTGGTATTCCTGTTACAGATGAGCATGTTAAAGAACTTAAAAAGTACTTTTCAGATAGAGAAATTGTTGAGTTGGTAGTTGCTGTTGCTGCAATTAGTTTCGATAATCGCATTAACATTTCACTTGACATAGAAAGTCAGGGTTTTTGCTCCATAGCAGGAGAGTAACGCGAACTTCCACACCTAATTTGCCACCACAGCCTAAAAGCCAACTTTTAATAGGCCACTTGAGACCTTTTCGTAAAGATCTTTTGGGTTACCAGAAATTGTGGCTCAAGCAGTTTTTGCAATATCGTTAATAATGCCTAACTCTCTAGCTCGAGCAACTGCCTCAGTACGATTTTTTGCTCCTAGTTTACTATAAATATTGCTGGTGTGTACTTTAACAGTGCCTAATGAGCGGATTAGTTTCTTAGCAATATCTTTATTAGAAAAACCCTGAGCAATAAGGGTAAGTATCTCTAGCTCACGCTCAGTGAGTAAAGAAGAGAATTTTTTGTTAGGGCTCGAGCTGCCAAAAGTTTTTAATAAAGTACTAGTGTAAGTTGGTGTTACACCTTGTGCTAAAGCATTTTGTAACAAGTTATACATGGGATCACCTTCATCTACAAACACACGAACAAATCCTTCGCTTTCAGCTAGGGTCAGAGCGTTTTGCAATGCTTTAAGGGCTTGCTTATCCTCGCCTTGTTTAGCAAGGGCTAGTGCTTGTAAAGCATAAATCTCAATAATGCGCCCTCGAAGTTTACCTTGTTGTGCAGTTGATAAGAGGTCTTCAAGGTGTAAAAGACTTTCTTCAGTATTGCCTTCAGCTAGGTGAACACGTGCTAGTGTCAGTAGGACCTGCTCATGATGATTAGCTCCGACACGCTCACTTGCCCATTGACTAACTGCATTTATTTGTCCTTGCTTGAGCCTAAAACGCATGAGTTGTGCCTCTATCCGTCCTGATAAGTCATCTTTTAAGGCAACAGCAGCAAGCTTAATTTGTTCGTTAGCTTCCTCAACATCACCTTGAGCTTGCTGCAGTTTTGCTAGTGTAAGATAAGCATAAACCTCAACATGATTATAACCAACTTGCTTTGCAAGCTTGAGTCCTTCTCGAGCATGTTGTAGCGCTTCGGCCAAATGATTTTTTTCGTATAAAACACTAGCAAGACCAACTAATGTTGCACTGGCAATGTGGGTGGGTTGATTACGATTTTTGTTTGCGACTTTCAAGGCTTGGTGAAGGATTTGCTCAGCTTTACCCAAATACCCTCGCAATTTATGCACTTCGGCCAAATCTGTAAGAGCTGCTATCTCACCTACAAAATTCCCAGCAGTGTTACACAGATGATAGGCCTCATTCAGGGCCTTTTCAGCTCTAGTTACTTCGCCTTTAATACGAAGGGCATAACCCATAGACTGTAAGGCAAAACCCCGCATATAAACTTCAGCATGGGGCACTAGCTGTAAGCCCTGCTCTAAAAAATCAAGTGCTAGAGAGATTTCTCCTTGATGAGTGGCATTCTCAGCGCGCAAAATAGCAACCTCACCACGCATCAGCATGGCTCGAGTGTCCTCACGATTAGCCAACAACCTTTCAGTATCTTGTAACCAGTTTTCGGCGTCTTGTCCTACAAAATAAAGCCAAGCATAATCTAAACAGAGCCTCGGGCTAGCACGTATTACTTCTTGTGGCAAAGAATCAAACCAATACTTTAAAGTTGGGCGTTCATCACGTTGCCAGAGCATGTGCTTGCCATATGTTTCCAAAAGTTCTACTGCACGCTCCATATCACTACCTGCTAAAACATGTTGCACAGCATCATCTATTAAACCTCGAGCTTCAAACCAAAGGCTTGCCCGACTATTAAGCTCAGAAAAGAGTTCAGGCCTAGATTCACGCAAACGCTGCTGCAAAAACTCAGCAAAGAGATGATGATAGCGAAACCACTTGCGTGCATTATCTAAGGGAATTAAAAAAAGATTGGCTTGACTAGCTTGCAGTAACAGCTTGCCTGCATTATCAAAGTTTGTAATAGCTTCACAAAGTGGTCCACACAAACGCTTTAGCACCGATGTGTGCAATAGAAATTCTTGCATCTGAGCATCTTGTCTAGCCAGCACCTCTTGCACAAGATAATCTAGTACATATCTATCACTGCCAGTAAAAGCCTCAATAAAGTCTTGTGGATTACTCTCACGCTGTAAAGAAAGTGCCGCTAGCTGTAAACTAGCAGCCCAGCCTTCAGTTCGTGCTACTAAAGCCTCAATATCCTTAGTAGAAAGGTCTAAGCACATTGCCCGATTTAGAAAATCGGTTGTTTCACTGGTTGTGAAGCTTAATTCTTGTATACCTAACTCGAGCAACTGCCCTCTTACTCTCAAGCGCCCTAGCGGTAAAGGTGGCTCACTGCGACTAGTAAAGATGAGCTTGAGTTGTTTTGGTAGGTGCTCAAGCAAAAAACTAATGCCTTGGTGTATTTGCTCATTATTAATAAGATGATAGTCATCAAGTACTAGTATGACTGATGATTCTAAAGTTGCTAAATTGTTAAGTAAAATGGTAAGTGCTGCTCGATGCTCTTGGGAGGTTTCTAGTGTTTCTTGGGCCTCTGTAGCAATACCTTTTTGCAATTTATTAGCTGCTTCTAAGATGTATGACCAAAAACGCAGTGGCTCATTGTCTCCCTCATCTACTGAGAACCAGGCTGAGCAGTGTTTTTGTGCTAGTAACCAATGACTTACTAAAGTACTTTTGCCAAATCCAGCAGGGGCACAAATGAGAGCTAGGGTGTAAGCAGGGTTTAGTAACTTTGTTAGTTGTTGCTCGAGCAGCGGCCGCACAACTAGAGAGTTTGTAGGTGGTGGAGCAATTAGCTTGGTTTGTAGGACCATAAACAACTTCCTTCTTAACACTAACTTATAATATCTTCTTGCTAGACTCTAGCTAAAGTTCCAAGAGAAACCCACAAGCATTTATGCTAGCTGCTTATTGATAACCTTGCATAATTATGAAAATATAGAATTGTTTACAATTTTTGTAAACCACTTTTCTTAATGAGGGAAAAAATTATGACTTGGAAAGAAGCTTTAGCAGAAAAAATGCCCCCAGCATGGGCAGAAGAAATCGATGTCTTTGAAGGGCAAATAGAACTTAGGCAACAAGACAAAGTTGATGAGAAAGTCTTTGCTGAAACACGCTTACGCCGTGGTGCTTATGGTCAGCGCTATGACAATGGTCAACGCCATGATGGCATCAAGACTCAAAAGCTAAACTTCCCTACCGATCTCACCAAGGGGCCCGACACCGAGTGGGACGCCCCCGGCATGGAACGTATTAAAGTTCCTTATGGTGGACTTAGCCCAGAACAACTTGAAGTCATTGCTGATTTAGCTGAAGAGTACTCTGATTCTATTTTACATGTTACTACTCGTCAGGATTTCCAGCTCCACTACGTGCACATTGAAGATACCCCTGACCTTATGCGCCGCCTTGCAGCAGTAGGCATCACTACTCGAGAAGCCTGCGGTAACTCCGTACGCAACATTACTGCTTGTCCTTTAGCTGGGGTGTGCCACACAGAATCTTTTGATGTAACACCTTATTCCCACGCACTGTTTGAGTACTTATTAGGTCATGACGATGTACAGGACTTTGGCCGTAAATTTAAGCCAGCTTTTTCAGGCTGTGAGCACGAAGCTTGTGGCCTTGTAAAAATGCACGACATTGGTTACTTAGCTCAAACAAGAGAAATTGATGGCAAGCTAAAAAGAGGCTTTAAGATTTATGTAGGTGGTGGTTTGGGAACAGTTACTCACATAGCAAAAGTTTTAAGTGACTTTGTGCCTGAAGAAGAACTCTTACCTGTTACACAAGCTGTATGCCGTGTCTTTACTAGATTGGGTGAGAAACGTAATCGTAATAGAGCACGTATTAAGTTCTTGGTAGAGAACTTAGGCATAGAAGAGTTTAAGCGTTTGGTGTTTGAGGAAAGAGAAAAACTGCCTGATGACCCTCGTTGGACTGCCTATTTGAGTGGGCTCGAGCACTTCACGGAAAAACCCTCAAAAGAATCTGGGTCTTTAACTGAACCAACTGACTTAGAGGGTTTTAAAGAGTGGTATGAGACTAATGTTTACAAACAACGTCAGGAAGGTTACTGTGTAGTCACTTTGAATTTACCCTTAGGTGACCTCACCTCAGAGCAAGCTTGGGATTTAGCAGATATTGCTCGCAAATACACACCAGATACCTTGCGTACCACAGTGGAGCAAAATATTGTCCTGCGCTGGGTATCTGAAGCCGATTTACCTAATCTTTTCGTAGAACTTAATGCTATAGGTTTAGCAGCACCAGGAGCAGGCACTATCATAGATATAACCACATGCCCCGGTACAGATACCTGCAAACTGGGTATTGCCTCTTCTAGGGGTCTTACCGGCGAATTGCGCACACGCTTAGCAGCTAAAAATGGCAGCTTAGATCAAGCAATCAAAGGCCTTAGAATTAAAGTGAGTGGTTGCTTTAACTCTTGTGGTCAACACCATGTAGCTGATATTGGTTTTTTTGGCAATAGCCGTCGTCGGAATAGCCGTACTGTACCCCATTTTCAGGTGGTGTTAGGCGGACAGTGGAAGGAAAATGCTGGTAGTTACGGTTTAGCAGTAGGGGCCATACCCTCTAAGGCTGCACCAGCCTTTCTTGATACTATTGTTGATCGCTATGCTGCTGAGCGTCAAAGTATCGAATCTTTCCAGGATTGGGTTACTAGATTAGGCAAGGTAGAAATCAAAAAAATCCTTCAACCCTATACTGAAGTTCCCACTTATGAAGATGACGCTAATTATTATAGTGATTGGGGCGATCCCCGCGAATTTACCTTAGGAGATCTAGGTGTGGGTGAGTGTGCTGGCGAGGTGGTGTCACTTTTTTCTATAAACATATCCAAAGCTGAAGGAACAGCATTTGAGGCTTTGGTGGCTTTAGATGAAAACAAATATGAAGAGGCTGACCAAAAGGCTTATCAGGCCATGCTCTCAGCAGCAAGGGCTTTGGTGTTAAATGTAAACCTTAATGTAGGTGATGACCCTAACAACATAGTAAAGGAATTCCGTCAGCGCTTTTATGACACCGAATTATTTTTTGATAAGTATGCCAAGGGTAAGTTTGCCCAATACCTCTTTAATCGGCATGAGAATCCTAAAGCTAATCCTGATCAGGAGTCTAGCCACCGTTTAATAGAAGAAGCAAATCTTTTTATAGAAGCAGCTCATGCTTGTGATGCTCGTTTAGCTGGTGCTAGTGCTGGTGGTGTACAAGTTTAGGGAGCAAGTTTTGTGAAACAAAATGTGGAAAACACACAACAATTGTTAAAGGAGCGCTATTAATGGCTTTACCTAGTCGCATAAAGGCTAAAATATTTTTTAATAAACCCATAAACCCTGCTGATTTTACTGCTATCTTCCACAGGTGGATTCAGGAACAGATCTTTGAAAATCACTTACTGATAGACATAGCTGATTATCAGCATGTCTATCAAGGTCCTAGCATTGTTTTAGTAGGGTACGAGGCTGATTTTATTATTGACCTTACAAGGGGGCAGGCAGGTTTACTCTATGTTCGTAAGCGTAGTTGGCCAGAAGGTGATTTAACTAAGCGCATTCACACAGTGCTTACTAGTGTTACTAGTGCTGCTAAGCTTTTAGAAGAAGAGGATTCTTTGGAAGCAACGCTTGATTTGGAGAAGTTAGAACTCTTCTTTTCAGACAGATTAAACACACCCAACGAATCAGAAATTTATCCTGCTTTGCAAGAATCTGTTCAAAAAACGCTGGATGAGTTCTATAAGAAGAGTGTGGCTGTGGAACCTTTAAAGCAAGATTTTAAACGTTCTTTAGGTTTCCAAGTAAAAATTGTTTGACAGGGCAGATTTTGGTAGTCCTATAGAAGCAATGGTGACCTTAAGTTGCCAAGTTTTACAGTATACAATAAGCCAATAGTATTATGCCTTTATTGCAAGCATGAAACAGCAAGTGCTGTCATCAGTTCTCAAGTTACTGGAATTATACCAATTGCGGTACTTCTCGACTTTAGCCAAAATTAAGAAAAAAGTAGTAGGCAAAGACCTATAAAGAAAGGTTAAATGCCTACATGACAATACCAAGTGTAATTGTACAATTATTGGCAGCATTTTCTGAAACATTAACAGTACCAACTTTTGGCAATGTCCTAGTACTTGTATGTGGAGTGATCTTAAGTAATAAAGGCACTATAAGTGCAGCACTGAGGGTAATGAGGGAAGATCAGGATAAGGGTTATGGGAAATATTACCGAGTGATGAATAGAGCAGTATGGTCATGTTTGAGCTTAAGCAGAATCTTATTGGGCCTAATAGTGGTCACCTGCTTGACACCCAGTATGCCTTTAATGCTGGTAGTAGACGATACCTTAGAACGTCGTAAGGGAAAGAAGATAGGTAAAAAAGGATGGCACCGTGATCCTACACACTCATCAGGAAGTAGAGTAACAAAAGCACAAGGAATAAGGTGGTTGTCAATACAAATACTAGTACCAGTACCATGGTCGAAGAGGCGTTGGAGTTTACCGTTCATGACAGTACCAGCACCATCAAAAAAGACATGCGAGAAATTAGGAGTAAAACACCAGAGCTGTGTAGAGCTAACGTGCATACTGATAGGAATAATAAGGCGTTGGAATCCAAGACAAGAGATGTATCTAATAGGAGATGGGGCTTTTACAGCAGTAAAACTATGTTTAAGATGTGAAGAGCTAGAGATAGTACATATAAGTAGAGGACGCTTTGACCTGCAGTTATATGCTAAGCCTAAAGCGCAACCAAAGGGAAAAAGAGGGAGGAAGGCTAGAAAGGGGAAAAGACAAGCATCATTGCAAGAAAGGTTGAGTGATGTAAAAACGGTTTGGGGAATGATGTTAGTAAAGTGGTATGGAGGAAAAGAGAAAGAGGTAGAGATAGCAACAGGAAGGGCATTATGGCATAGGAGTGGGTTTGATCCAGTGGAGATAAGGTGGATAATAGTAAGGTGTAGTGAAGGAAGCATAAACCCGATGTGCATAATCAGTACAGATATAGAAAAGGGAGTACAGGAGATAGTGGAAAGCTACGTTGCTCGGTGGAATATAGAAGTCACGTTTGAGGAAATGCGAGCACAACTAGGATTTGAGGAACAAAGGCACTGGTCTGAAAAAGCAATAGACAGGAGCACACCATGCTTGTTTGGAATGTTCAGCATAATAGTGTTGATAGGGATAAAGCTGTATCCAAAGGAATTGCCAACAAGGTACAGTATTTGGGAAGAGAAAGAAGAAGCAAGTTTTGGAGATGTGTTAGGAGCAATAAGGATATACATATGGGAAGAACAAGGGATAGAAAAAGTGAGTGAATTAGGGGAAGAGATACAAATGCCGAAAGAGGTATGGCAAGCAGTGTTGGCAATATTGTGCTAGAAGCAGTTTAAGCGAAGGGGTATAAAATTTTGTAGAGAAGGCAAGAAAGGGTAAGTGGGCCTATAATAAGATAAGAATAAAAGGCTTCTAGTATAACAGACAAAGGGAAAATCAGTAAAAAAGAGAACTAGAGGTTGTTTGAAAAATAGACCCTACTTATAGTTAAGTAGGGTTTATGAAACAGAAAAAGAATTATACAACAGACTTGAAAGACCAAGAATGGGATATTCTAGAACCTTATTTAGAACGATTGCTGCCTACAAATCATAGAGGAAGGCCTCTAGCGTTGGACTTGCGTTTGTTGATTGATGCCATGCGTTATGTGCTTAGAAATGGCTGTACATGGCGAGACTTGCCAGGTGACTTTCCTAAATGGCAAACAGTGTACTATCACTTTGCCAAATGGCGTAAACTAGGAATATGGACTAAGCTGAATAAATACTTGAGAAGGCAGCTCAGAAAGGAGTTGGGTCGTAATGAAGAACCAAGTGCTGGCTGTGCTGATAGCCAGTCAGTTAAGGCAGGTAGCTTGTATGGTAATGGATATGATGGTGGTAAGAAGGTTAATGGCTCAAAAAGACACATACTAGTTGATACTTTAGGGCTTCTACTAATTGCTCTAGTTACAGGGGCTAATGTGCCTGAACGAAAGGGTTTATCACTTCTACTAGGCAACATCAGGCATTTGCTACCAAGGTTGCACCATATTTGGCTTGATCAAGGTTATCGAGGTCTGGCGTTTAGGAAACGCATGCTGCTATGCTTTGGTGTTGTATTAGAGATTGTTTTTCCTCTAACAAGTTGTAAAGGCTTTGTTTTGCAACATAGACGTTGGGTAGTAGAGAGAACCTTTGCATGGTTAGGTAATTATCGCCGGCTTAGCAAGGACTATGAACATTTAACCTCATCTAGTGAAGCTTTTATTTACATGGCTAGTTGTGACATCATGCTTAAGCGTTTGGCTAATACTAACACTCCTACTTGGAGGTCTATATAATTTTCAAACACCCTCTATGCAGAAAAAATATCTCGGCAAAAAGGAATGAAAATCATGATTTTTCTGACAAAACAGCGAATAATTAGAGGAAGTCTAGTGTAGAAGGAACAGTTGTGCTATTTTACAATTTGGTATGGATACTCCCTTTAGGAAACAAGCCCCTCTTTACAATTAGTTGGTATAATGGATAAAGTAGAGGTACTTATAATGTAGTGCAATGGAAGAAATTGAAGGAATATTGCAGCACAAAGAAATACCTATTCTAGAATCTGGTACCTGTGGTCAAATAAGGGAATTAAACATCAACTACTACGCTATTAGAGGAGAGCAATGTATCAAAGCATGGCAAGCTATTTACAAAAATTCTGATAGAACGGTGATTGTCTTACCAGAAAAAGTCAATGAGGGTGTAATTATTAGTAAGGATAAAAAGAGTATCAAAATTCAAAACCGTACACTTTTCTGAATCAAGAAAATACTGAAGGGCAAGGGCATAAGTCAGCCTAGGGCAAATCAGATCGAAACAAAAAGGCCCTACACTAAGCCTCAAGGGTATTGCAAAATTACTTGAAATGTGGTTGGTGTAGGACATGTCATATTCTCAAACATCATACAACAGAATATTTGCCACACTCAAGAAATTTGGATCAAAAAACATAGCAGGTCAAGCAGCCAGGCGCTTAATAGTTTTTGCCTTGATGATAACAGGATTAGTTAGAGCAGGAAAAATAGCGTTGGATGAAATGGCAGACAAAAGCACGAAACATAAGGATAGTAAAACGGAAAGCCGAACAAAGCGATTTAATCGTTGGTTGAGGAATAAAAAAGTCAATAAAGAAACCATGTATTTTCCCTACATCAAGGAAATACTAGCAGGTCTGAGCGGAACAACGTTAATATTCACAATAGATGCAAGTAGTTTAGGTAAACACTGTGCAGTATTGATGATAAGTATAATATATAAAGGAAGGGCACTACCAGTAATTTGGAAAGTAAGAGAAGGGAACAAAGGAAGCTTTAGTGAAGCAGAACATGTAGTTTTGCTAGAGGAGTTGTATGAATTATTGCAAGAAATAGAGGAAGATTTAGAGAAGGAATTAGACGTGGTAGTAGTAGGTGACGGTGAGTTTGATGGAGTAGAATTCCAAAAGAAATGTGAAGAGTACAAGTGGGAATATGTACTAAGAGCGGCAAAGAACATCAATTGTTATGAAGAAGAAGAGAAAGAACCATTCAAACCAGAAGATATAGCACAAGAAGGAGAGCAAGTAAATGTAGAAAGGGTAAAGTATACGAAAGCGAAGTATGGACCAGTACAAATAATAGCGTGGTGGGAAGAAGAGTACAAAGAGCCAATATATTTGGTAACGAATGTAGAGTTAGCAAAAGAGGCATGTGAGTCGTACAGAAAGAGGAGTTTAATCGAGACATTTTTTTCAGATGAAAAATCAAGAGGATTTAACATACACAAGACACGGATAAAAGATCCAAAAAGACTAGAAAAGCTTTTGTTGGTAGCGTGCTTCGCATACATCTGGATAGTATATTTAGGAGCTATAGCAAAAAAAGAAGGAAAGGAAGGACAATTTAGGAGAAAAGACAGAAAGGTATTGAGTCTATTTCAGCTAGGGAGGAAATACTTAGAATATCTACTAGAGTGTGCAATACCTATACCAGAGGGATTATTAGAGTCGCCAGAATTCTGGGAGGAAAGTGCATGGATATAAAATCAGAGTAACCTTCAAAAAGTAGTTTGAGAGCTTCTCATAAAAGCAGTGCTAGGTAGTCTTATGGCTATATTCAGGAGTTGAGATTAATAAAAGACTCATAGTAGAGGCTTTTTCTCACTTTATGCATGATTGAAGAACGAGTTTTGCAAAAAAGTAGAGTGTTGAGTCAACAACCAAGATCAAAGTTAGAAATTATAGAGAAATTGGGCTCTTTTTTGAATATCTATAATTCCCTCAGGTACATGATTCGTTTTCTACAAAGGATTAGAAGTGTACGGTTTTGAAATCAAAAAGGATTTAGCAGCTTATCCACAAATTGATTTAGAGCACTGGTTGGAAGGGCACTGGAAAGGCTACGATTTTGATGATGATGAAGATGAACTAGCTGAAATGATGGAAGAAGTAGGCCAAGAAATTCCAGGCTCGCAACCTAGCCATGAATTTACAATTCCCTATGACATATTATCGCAAAAACCATTAAAGAGGCTGTGGCTAGTGGATTTCACAGGTATTAAACGATACGAGATACCTATTTATATGCAATATGGTGGTTGGAATGCTTGCCCAATGCCTGCTGAACAAGTAGCTATGCTAAAATATTGGCATGGGAAATATGGTGCAGAATTGTTTGGCCTTACCAATGATGTATTAGAAATGTTTGTAAGAAAACCGCCTTTAAACTATGATGAAGCCTATATTTTGGCTAAAGAGCAAATGGCATATTGTGATGACATAGTATTTCAAGGAACTATGACTGTAGAACGTCTTGCACAAGGCTTGATTAATAGCACATCTTGGTTTTTTTGGTGGGACTAGGATACTTTCATTGTACTTTCAACGGCATAGAAATGGACTTTTCTATTAGCATTGCTATAGGATTTGAAAGGGAGATAGGGAGATGAGGAGCAGAGCATAAGTTTCTTGCAGTAAGATGTTCATTTCTTACCTAATTTTTGGTATAACATGAAACCTTCCTGCTAACAACACAACTTCAGAATTTTCATTAAGGATCTCAACCTCTATCATCTGTTCATACTCTTTTAAACTAAAGTGGTAGAGATTAGGAGTACCTCGAGCTACAACCTAATCATTATGCTTCTCTAGGTGCTTGAGTGTTGTTATGCCTGTCATGTAACTAATTATAATGGTAACTAAGATAGTGAGAAAGTATGTTGAGAACTAATCAAAATATTAAGAAA
Organism: Trueperaceae bacterium; assembly: GCA_965224855.1. GTDB lineage: Bacteria > Deinococcota > Deinococci > Deinococcales > Trueperaceae > CBDCVN01. The sequence continues at coordinate 1,355,275 of CBDDAI010000002.1, forward strand.
ACTAAGATTGCCAATTGGAGTACCTTACCTGAGCGTAAACCACAGTATGCACTTGTTGCTAATGTAGACTTAGTGATAATTCGTTATGACAATAATGTTTCTGTTCTTTATGGGCGCTGTTTGCACCGTGGTGCACTCTTGGCTGATGGTCACATTAATGAGCATAATCTTATTTGTGGTGTTCACAACTGGGATTACCGTCTAGACAGTGGGGTAAGTGAGTACAAAAATGAAGAGGCCCTTAAAAAATTCTCAGCTTGGGTAGATGAAGTTGAAAATGCTGTCTATGTAAACGAGCTAGAAATTGCTGCTTGGCACAACGAGAATCCCCAAGCTTACAATCGCGAAGCTTATTTGGGCCTTTACGCTGATCATACTGGCACAACTGACGAACCTTATAATAGGTATATTCAAAATCTTGCTCAAAAGGGACTTAAAGGTCATCATGGTGCTGTTAGCTCTATGGGCGTTTCCATGCAGGAATTACCCAAGTGGGATGATATTCAGATTCTAACTGCACAACTTGCTCGCCGTCCCTTGCTTGATGATGCTGAAGTGGGTACAGAACTTATCATTGGCCCTAAGGCTAAAAAACCTTTACACTTAAAAATACCTATTTTTGTTAGTGATATGAGTTTTGGAGCTTTGAGTGAAGAAGCTAAAGTAGCTTTAGCTATGGGAGCAGAGATGTCTGGTACAGGAATCTGCTCTGGTGAGGGAGGAATGTTACCTGAAGAGCAAGCAGAAAACAAGCACTATTTTTATGAGCTGGCCTCAGGAAAGTTCGGCTGGAGCTTGGATAAGGCAAAACAAGTGCAAGCTTTTCATTTTAAAGCAGGACAAGGAGCAAAAACAGGCACGGGTGGCCATCTACCTGGAGATAAAGTAAAGGGTAAAATTGCTACGGTGCGAGGTCTTTCCGAGGGTACAGCAGCCATTAGTCCTGCCACTTTTCCTGATTTAAGTAGTGTTGAGGATTTTAGGATTGTTGCTGCTGAAGTTCGCAAGGCTTCTGGGGGAATTCCGATAGGCTTTAAGATGTCTGCACAGCACATAGAAGACGATATGGACTTTGCCTTAGCAGTAGATATAGATTACCTTATTTTAGACGGTCGTGGGGGTGGCACGGGTGCAGCACCTAATGTTTTTAAACAAAATATAAGCGTACCAACTATTCCCGCACTGGCGAGAGCACGTCATCATTTAGATAAGAATGGTTATAGTGATGTTACTTTAATTATTACTGGTGGTCTACGAACAGAATCACACTTTGCTAAGGCCTTGGCTCTAGGAGCAGATGGCATTGCTATTTCAAATGCTGCTATGCAGGCAATAGGCTGCTTGGGCATGCGTGCTTGTCACACTAACAATTGCCCAGTAGGTATTGCTACCCAAAAAGAGCATTTGCGTGAGCGCTTAGATATCCAAAAGTCAGCTTTACAGCTTAAAAACTATCTAGAGGCTACTGTACATTTGTTAAAGGTATTAGCAAGAGCATGTGGTCGCAGCCACTTAAATCAATTTTGTGCTGATGACCTAACCACTTTCGATAGAGATATGGCGTACCTTGCGGGGATTTCTTATGGCGGATTAAAGCCTAAGAACACTCAGTAGATTTACAGTAGGATCCTGAGAATTTGAGAGCAAATTTGGCTTCCCCCATATTTTTAAGTGAAGTAAGAGCAAGAACACACATCTTAAAATTTTTTCAAAATGCCCTCTAAATTATGAATACTCTAGTTACTGGTGCTCACGGTTTCATTGGTTCACATTTGTGTGAATACCTTCTCGCTCAAAATTGTGATGTGCGTGCTTTAGTAACTCCTTGGGGAAAGCTAAACAACCTTGCAGCAGTTTTAGAGCACCCGAATCTGGATCTGCGTAAGGCAGACATAACTAAGTCTGAAGACCTGCACAACATCTGCCAAGATATAGACCTTGTTTTCCACTGTGCAGCAAGAGTCAAAGATTGGGGGCTTTGGGGATCTTTTTATAGAGCAAACGTTGAAGGCACCCAAAACCTCTTACGAGAAGCCGAAGGGAGGGTTAAGCGTTTTGTTCTAGTTTCAAGCGTTGCTGTGCACCGCTACACAGGTTTTAGAAACGCTGATCCTAGAGTATTACCTACTGATGGAGATATAAATAACTATGCTAGATCTAAGGTGATGGTTGAAGAAATGGTTTTAGGGGCTGCACTCAAGCCTGCAATAATTCGCCCCGGCCTATGGCCCTTTGGAACACGAGATCCCAATCTAAAAAGAATTGTTCACTCACTTAAACTTGGCTTACTACCCCTGGTAAATGGAGGCAAAGCGGTTATCAACACTGCCTACATTGATAATCTAGTCAAAGGGCTTTATCTGGCTGGTACAAGTACTCAAGCAAGTGGCAAAATATATCTTATAGCTGATGAAGGCATGCCCAGCTGGCGTGAGGTGCTTGATGAGCTAGCAAAACTTTCAGGTGGATTCAAGCCATTTATTCGCCTTCCTGCAAAACTCATCAAGCCACTTGGTGGCCTCGAGCAAATCTGGGCAGAAGTCTTACCAGACAAGGAACCACCTATAACACGCTACCGCACACAGCTAATGGCCAATGATGTGCACTTTTCTATCACCCACGCTAAAAATGAATTAGGCTATAAGCCTAGCACATCTTGGCAAGAGGGTTTAGCTTTAAGCTTAGAATAAATTGGCTATGGCAAATGAAATTAAGCCTCTTCTTTTCTTTGCTACTATTAGTGCTGGTGGTGGCCATGTAGCTACAGCCAAAGCTATGATGCAGGCTATCAAAGTGCATTATGGTGATAATTTTGAGTTTGAGCTTTCAGACATTATGTATGATTTAGGCCAGTCTGATGAAAAGTTGCTTAGGCTTGACCAAAAACACAAGGCAGATTGGCAAAAGATGCTTAAACACCCTTTAAGCATACGTTTATACCAGCGAGTGCTTGACAGATTTCCTTGTGCTACAGTTTATACTCACCGTTTGCTTCTAAAGCACTTTGCAGAACTTGCTGCTGCAAAACTCAATCAAAAAGATCCTAAATTAATAGTAGCTAATCATGGTTGGCTTACTGTAGGTCTAACGCTGGCCCAGCGAAAGTATGGATTAAAGAGTCCAGTGTTAACTTTTGCCACCGAGCCACTCGATGCCAGTGCTTTGTGGGCTGATTGGCAAGCCGAGCACTTTGTGGTACCATCAAGTCCTGTTAGGGAAGACCTAATGAATTTAGGTATACCAGCAAGTAAAATCGACATAGTTGGTTACCCTGTACAGCAAGTCTTTCTACAAGTGTCTTCACAAGAAGAAGCTAGAATAAAACTAGGACTAGCGAATCAACCTACTTGTTTGGTCTCTTTGGGAGGTGAAGGAATAGGTAGCAAGGTAAATACTATAGTTCAAAGTTTGTTGAAGCACCCTTTAAAACCTCAAGTTGTAGTTATAGCTGGAAAAAATAGCAACCTTTTACAGAGTTTACAAGCATCTAAACATCCTAAGCTACACCCAAGAGGTTTTGTAGACAATATGGTAGATTATTTAACTGCTTGTGATGTGCTTATAGGTAAAGCAGGGCCTGCTTCAGTCATGGAAGCTTTAGCGGTAGGTCGTCCTGTATTGGTCACTTCTTATGCAGGTTTAAATGAGCTCAAACTGTGTAGGTTTTTAGAAAAAGAAGGTTTAGGGCAAAAAATAAGTGTCAAGCAGTTGCCCAATACCCTTAGTTGGTATCTTGACCCTAAGCACTCTTCTAGTAAATCCTTTGGTAGAATGAGGCAAAAGTTTGCTGAACTTGACCTTGCTAAAATGACTCAACGCCTTGCTGACTACGTGGTGTCCTATGCACTTAAAGGCCCACCTGAAAATCGCTCTACCCAAGGCGGCTTAGCATAAAACGCTCCCTAGCTGTACTTTTATTTAGCTTTGGCTTAGGGTTTTTGGGTCTCTACTTGGTTAATGGTGAAGCTTTATTAAAGGTTAGTAACTATAGACCTGAGGTCTGGAGTTTACCCCTTTTAATATTTTGCCTTGGTTGCTTTATTATTTTATGGTTAGTACCTGCTTTTAAATTACAATACCTTGCTAAATTACAAGGTTATTTCCTCAATTGGCATCAAGCTCTGCTAGCCCATATCACTATGGTATTAGGTTCAGCTGTTACTCCAAGTGGTTCAGGTGGCGGCCCTGCCTTGGTGGGGGCTCTTAAACAGCTAAACATCCCTGTTGGCAAAGGATTAGGCATTGCAGTACAGCTTTTTATCCTAGATTTAATATTTTTGGTATGGATATTACCCTTAGGGCTACTAAAGATTTTGTTGAGCAGTAAATTAACCTTAACTTCACAGCTGACATTTTTTGCACTAGTAGCCTGCTTGCTATCTATAATGGGTGTCATTTTACTAAGCCGTTACCCTCGTTTGCTAGTTGGTTTTATAATTTGGCTGCATAAGCAGCCCTTTTTTAAGCGTTTTCGTGGTAGGCTTTGGCGTATTGCTAAAGATTATTATCAAAGCAATAAGGCTTTTTCTCAATTATCCTTGCAGCCTTGGCTAAATCTACAAGGTATAACCATAATTAGTTGGCTAGCTAACTTTTGGCTTCTTTGGGGGTTAATAAGATTGTATGGGCTCGAGCTAGGTATCTGGGACATAAGCTCACTACTAGGCATCATCACCCTTATTTCTTTTACTGTGCCTACGCCAGGAGCATCTGGCTTCATGGAACTTGCAGTAGGTGTGCTCGCGGGTAACCAAATAGAACACCAAGCTTTGGCAGCACCTATTTTATTCTGGAGAATAGGATCTTTTTATCTTATTTATTTGCTAGGGCCACTTTCAGGCTGGCTACTGCTAAAACACCTTAGGTAGTTGGGGTGTAGTTCAAAGACCAACTTCTAAAAGAAAAAATCAAACAGATACTAAAAACGGGTAAGAAATGAACATCTTACTGCAAGAAACTTATGTCCTGCTCCTCATCTCCCTATCAAATTCCATAGCAATTCCAATGGGAGAGTCCCTTTTAATACCATTGAAAGTACAACACCTTTACCTCTAAACTCTTCATGTGCTAGACTTCTTAGGTTTGGCTTCATATTAACTCTTAACCAAACTTTTTGCACAAGGATTTAATTAATGAAAACCTACTTTCCTAAAACTCCAAAAAATAACTGGGTATTGGTTGATGCCCAAAATCAAAAAGTTGGACGACTTGCTACCCAGATAGCTCGAGTACTACGTGGCAAGCATAAAGTTGATTTTACTCCCAATCAACTCTGTGGCGACTTTGTAGTAGTCATCAATGCTAGCAAAGTTACTTTTACTGGTGATAAGTTAAACCAAAAGGTTTATACTCGTTACAGTGGCTATCAAGGAGGATTAAAAGAAATTAAAGCTGCAAGCATGTTAGAAAAGCATCCTGAACGTGTGATTCAACATGCAGTATGGGGAATGCTTCCCAAAAACCGCCTTGGACGAAAAATAATTCGTCGTCTTAAAATTTATGGTGGAGATACACACCCGCACAGTGCTCAAAAACCAAAGGAGATAAGCTTTTAATGGAACAATATTATGGGACTGGCCGTCGCAAAACCGCTGTAGCAAGGGTTTTTTTGCGCCCAGGCCAAGGTCATTATACAGTAAATGGCAAAGACTTTCAAAAATATTTTCTTGGTATCTTAGCAGGAGTTCAGGCGCTCGAGCCCCTAAAAACCACTAGTACAGCAGGCCGTTATGACGCATACATAACTGTAAAAGGTGGTGGACCTAGTGGCCAAGCAGATGCTATTAAGCTTGGGATAGCTCGAGCACTTTTAAAGGTAAACCCTGAGTTCCGTAGTAAACTTAAAGAAGGTAACTACTTAACTCGTGATGCTCGAATTGTAGAGCGCAAAAAATATGGTTTACGCAAAGCTCGTCGTGCTCCACAATATAGCAAACGTTAATTCGCTAGCCATTCTATTTTGCCAACCACTGGCCACCCAAGGCAGTATGAGCTAAAGATTTAGATATAGCTTTAAAGCATTATCAACTTCTGTCATGTACTTACTTATCAGGCGAACTGCTTAAAAGCTTTAAGAAACATTCAAAGGCTAGGGCACGAAGTTGCTCAGCTTGAGCCTTGCTATCATACTTTAATCCACTGATTTCAGTAGAATGAAAGTTTGGTATTCAGCTATTGTATTAGTGTTGCTAGTCAAAGGCAGAATCCTAATCACCACAAAGTTTGTAGATGTGTAGATATTTGTCATAAGTTAGATTCTAACTCTGTTATACTATGTTTTTATCCAATGCAGTTACCCCAGATAAGAGGAGCAAGTACTTCTGATACTAAAATAATCTCTGACCTTGCTAGAAGAATCTGGCCAGTTTGCTTTCAGCAAATCCTTAGTCATGATCAAATTGATAATATGCTTCAAAAAATATATGGGGCTTCTTCTTTAATTGAGCAGATGACAGAAGGGCAAAAGTTCTGGATTGTAAGCTTAAATGGGCAAGATATAGGCTATGGATCTGCTTTTTCAAAAGGAGAGATGATTTGGCTAAGGAAATTATACATACTGCCTGACATGCAAGGAAAAGGATGTGGCAAACTTGTAATACAAACAGTGGTCAATAACTATCCAAAATGCACAAAGATATCCTTATTTGTTCACAGAGATAATATTTCTGCTCAAAAGTTTTACCAGCATTTGGGTTTTAAAACAGAAAGAGAAGAAGCTGTTCAAATGGGTGATTATCATTTTATTGATTTAGTAATGAGTAAAGCCATTAACTTATGAGCTATCTTCAAGCAGCAGTGCTAGGTGTAGTACAGGGTCTAACAGAATTTTTACCTATATCAAGTACAGGTCATCTAGTTTTAGCTAACTACTATTTTGGTTGGGGTGAAACTTTACCACTTTATGTAGACATTGCTACTAATATTGGCACATTCCTAGCAGTACTACTAGCGCTTCATAAAGATATTCAGCAAGTGTTTACAGGCTTTATAGCAGGTTTATCTTCAGCTAAAGGACGTAAGTCTGAGGGCTGGCACTTAACAATTTTAATAATCATAGGAACAATACCTACTATTGTCATTGGTCTAGGCTTAAAAAGTATTTTTGAAGTGCTTAACCAACCACTTTATATATCACTGGCTCTTATAGTTACAGGGCTTATCTTGTGGTTTGTACCTAAGTCTGGCCCTAAATCAAAAGCAAGTGATCTGAAAGTAGTAGATGCCTTAATTGTTGGAATTGCTCAAGGTTTAGCGGTTATCCCGGGCATATCTCGCTCAGGCAGCACTATTTCTATTATGCTATGGCGTGGCGCCTCTGCTAATCTTGCACCAAAGTTCTCTTTCCTTATGTATGTAGTGGCTTCTCTAGGCGTAACCCTTTTAGGAATAAAAGAGTTTAGAGATCTAGGGCTCGAGCCCATACCCCTACTCATAATGATAGGGGCAGCATTCATCACTGGCTACTTAGCTATCCTATGGCTTTTTTCCTTATTGCGTCAAGGAAAGTTTAGTTGGTTTGCGCCCTACCTATGGGCTTTAGCAGCAGTAACATTGACTAAATTACTGCTCGAAATTTAAGGCAGCAACTTATGAAACATGTCTTAATTATTGGTGCAGGAATATCAGGCCTCACCAGTGCTTACCTTTTGAAAAAAGAATTTCCTATTAAACTAACTATTATTGAAAAAGAGCTGCGTGTAGGAGGTAAAATCGGCTCGACTCAGGAAGCTGGCTATGTTTTCGATTGGACAGCCAATGGTTTTCTAAGTAATGAAAATACTTTAAGTCTTATTAAGAATTTAAACTTAGAAAATCAGTTGCAAGAAGCTGCAAAGGTAGCCAAGCATCGTTTTATATATAAAGATCGTTTAAGTAGGGTTCCTACTTCTCCCCCAGCTTTGCTAAAAAGCAATTTGCTTTCCTTTAATGAAAAACTGCGTTTGTTCGGTGAACTTTTCTCTAAAGCCTATAAAAAAGAGGAAACTGTATTTGACTTTATTCAAAGACACTTTGGCAAAGGTTTTGCTGATGCCTTTGCTGGTATTTTTGCCTTAGGCACCGCTGCTGGTGATGCTAAGGAACTTAGTCTAGATGCTCTTTTTCCTAAGTTACGCGAAATGGAAAAAGAACACGGTAGCTTAATTAAGGCTCTTATTCAACAGAAACATCAAGCCAAGGGTAAGTCTAGAAACCGTCTAATGGGTTTTAAGAGAGGAATGCAAACACTCATTGATGCTTTATATAAGGAACTTGAGCCCAACATAAAAAGTGATGTAAAAACTTATATTTTAGCTCCTTTTGAAAAAGGCTATGGTATTGCCCTTAGTTCAGGGGAAGTTATAGAGGCAGATGCAGTAATTCTGGCTACACCTGCTTTTGTAAGTGCAGAACTCTTAAAACCTATGCTCTCTAGTGAGAGTATAAATTTTTTGAGCTCCATACCCTATGCTGATGTACAAGTTTTTGGATTGGGCTTTAATTATATGGATATACCCAAAACTTTAGATGGTTTTGGATTTCTAGTGCCCAGAAGTGAAGACATAAGAACTTTAGGGGTGCTATATGGTTCAACTATTTTCCCTGAGCAAGCACCCGAAGGCAATGCTATGCTACGAGTCATAATGGGAGGGACTGTTGACCCTACCTTTGCAGATTTAGCTTTTGAGGAAGCACTTAAGGTAGTACGAGATGAACTTCGTGTGACTATGGGCATCATTGCTCAACCAGAATATGTTTTGCACATGCCTTGGCCTAAAAGTATTCCCCAGTACCAATTGGGACACCGTCAAAAAGTTGACACTGTTATGCAGGAAGCAGAAGCTAAGAACATTCTTTTAACAGGTAATGCCTATTATGGCATAGGGGTAAATGACTGTATAAGTGATGCAAGTCGCATAGTGCAAGTACTAAAACAAAAAGGCTGGTAAGCAGTACTATAAACACCTAATGGCTAATAGTCTCTGACTACTAACAAACTGTAAGGTACGTGCCACAGCATGGATACAGATGTCTAAAAGTAAACCAAAATTATACGAGGCTGAGGTTTTGGAGGGGCTCGAGCAGTTAGCAAAAAATGAACTTGATCAGCTCAATGGTGTAGTAATTAATAAAGTAGAAAATGGCTCTCTAAACTTTTCCTTTAAAGGCACTACCGAAAAACTTAAAGGGCTAGGTTTAATAATTGCTGTTTATGCAACCTTACATTTTGACATTCCTAGGCCTAGAGCGCTCTTAGGCGACCAAAATCAGAAGAGGTTACTTGGATTTCTCAAGTCAATAATTAAACAAGACGACTTCACAAGCTTCCGCTTAAGTGCTGCTGGTCACGATTCAGCCATCTTTAAAAGGCTTTGCAAGGTAATTGCTAGTCACACAATGCTTCCTTTTGTTGAAAAAGATGGTGATTTGCTTTTACGTATACGCCCTCACAAAACTAGAGGATGGGAAGTGCTTGCTAGGCTCACTCCACGCCCCCTTTCAACAAGGCCTTGGCGGGTTTGCAATATGGCAGGAGGACTTAATGCTACTTTGGCAGTAGCTATGCTTAAACTGGTTAAACCTAAATCAAGCGATCACCTTTTTAATCCTATGTGTGGCTCGGGTACTCTATTGATAGAAGCCTATCAGAATTTCAATTTCAGTAATATTTCTGGTTGTGATAGCAGTGGTAGTGCTCTAAGCTGTGCCCAGCAAAATATAGTTGCAAGTGGTTTCCAAAATAGCATAGGGCTTTTTCTAAGTGATGCAACCGAGTTGAGTATGTCCTCTGAATGTATTGACGTAGTTGTTTGTGATTTGCCTTGGGGTGACGCTGTAGGCACCAACAGGGCTAATGCTACGCTTTATCCTGCTTTTATAAAAGAGATGACACGCGTTACCAAGAAAAATGCTCGCATGATTTTACTTAGCCATAATATTAAACTTGTTGAACGCTTAGTGCCTAGTTTTCCCGTATGGGAACTAAAAAGTAAGCAAAGAGTCTTTCATAGTGGACACTATCCAAGGATGTACTTACTATTTAGAAATTCTCGAGTTTAGTTTGACCACCCAAAGCTTGTTTTCCCTCGTGTACCCAAAATTTCCAAAACCCACTTGGAGTGTAGTGATAAGCTCGAGCACTATAACCTAGTTAAAGTGTTCATCAAAAATCCTCTAGCACAGCCATGGCTCTAAGATCTGTGGGGGTTAGCTCGAGCACCCAAATCAGCTAACAAACTTGTTTCCCTCGAGCCCTCGAGCTTTTCAAACAAGTCTTAAGAATGCAAGTATTAGCCCTATACTTTTGTAGAAGCGGAGCTATAACAGATTTTAAAGATTCATACTTTCTTTTGCATAGGTGCTTATATTTCGCTAGTCAAAAGTAAATCTTAGATGAATTGTTTAGACTTTGATTGATGAGATGGGAAAGTGAGATAGTAAAGCACCCACCTACAAATAGTAGATGGGTGTCAAATTATTAGTCAAGGTAATCGTCTAAGTCAAACTCTACTTTGCGAATAAAGTACATTTTGACTTCCTCCTTATAGCTCCTCCATCGATATCCGAGTTTCTCAAGGTCTTCTTCATGTCTTAGGTGGTCAGGCAAAGTGGTTGTCTCTTCTTTGAGGAAATCCTGCCAGCATTGGACAATGTCAATAAAAGCACTTATAGGAATCTCACAAGGTGATAGCACATTTTTATCTATATAGTGATGTTCAGCATAAGCCATTTTCCCTCGAAAAGCGATAAATACTGAATTTCCCGAATATATAAGACCTTTTGAAGGCGATTTTGATTCATATTTGGGGCGCTTGCGTTGTTCTGACTCAGAACTATCAGAAGATACATAATTTTGGAGAATGCTATTAAAAGCACCCTCAAAACGCATTTCTAAATCGATAAATTCCTCTAAAGCCTTAAAGGGATCATCAACCACCAACTCTTTACGCAATCCTTTTTTAGGGGGTTTTTGATTAAAGAAAAAATACTCCCGAACGTAGAAATTTACTGTCAAAATCATGTTAACCTCTTGGAAGAAATAATTTTAAGGAATATCAGGAAATGCAGATTCGATCTTTCCACTTCTTGCAAAACCTCTAAACTCAAAACCGCTCCTAGTCTTTCCTTTCCATCTCTCAAGACGATTTTCGTCATAAAAGTCGGCATTTTGAAAAGCATAGGCTATTTCCTCAAGTACTTTCTGTTCACTCCAATTCTCATCTTGTGCACAAAGTGCCATTAATCATTTTTGCACCATTTCTACTGTAAAATAAAATCAGTGAAAAGAGAACTAACGACCCAACCAACTTGGGCAAGCAACATGGATAACGATGCCTACGGACTTTACGCTGATTTAGTAGTAAAGAATGTAAGACAACGTTTCCGCTGGATAGAAGCTGGAGAGTTTTGGATGGGTTCTCCTGCAAGAGAACAAGGCCGTTACAAAAGCGAGATACTCCATAAAGTGCGTTTAACTCAAGGGTTCTGGCTAGCAGACACAGCATGTACACAAGCTTTATGGAAAGCTGTGATGGGAGAGAACCCAAGCTATTTTAAAGGTGATGATTTGCCTGTTGAAAGAGTATCGTGGAATGATACTAAGGACTTTATAAAGAAGCTAAATAGTTTAATCGAAGATTTAAACCTTCGGCTACCAACGGACGCAGAATGGGAATATGCTTGTAGAGCAGGAACAGAAACACCTTTTGCCTACGGAGAGAAAGCTGATCCCCAATTGATGAATTTTAATGGAAATATTAATAAAGTATTACCAGTGGCTAGATTATATCAAAATGACTGGGGGCTTTTTCAAATGCATGGCAATGTTTTTGAGTGGTGTGAAGATTGGTATGGGGAGTATAAAATTACTAGTGAAATAACCGTTGACCCTAGAGGTCCCAATACGGGTTCTGACCGTGTGTTGCGGGGCGGCCTGTGGACATACAGTGCAAGGTACTGCCGTTCAGCTTACCGCCGCAGGGCAAAACCTACGCGCCGTAGCAGGGGCAGGTCCTATAGTTTCCGTCTAGTTTCAGGTCATCAAGTTAATAAAGTTACAGAAGCTAAAACCCACTGGTACCCCACCACCCAAAAACCAATCCAGCCAACTTGGGCAAGCAACATAAATAATGATGCCTACGGACTTTACGCTGATTTGGTGGTAAAGAATGTTAAACAACGTTTCCGCTGGGTAGAAGCTGGAGAGTTTTGGATGGGTTCCCCTGAAAATGAGGAAGGCCGTTGCAAAGACGAAATCTTCCATAAAGTGCGTTTAACTCAAGGGTTTTGGCTAGCAGACACAGCATGTACACAAGCTCTATGGGAAACTGTAATGGGAGAAAGCCCAGGATATTCTAAAGGTGATGATTTGCCTGTTGGGGGAATATCATGGGAAGATACCAAAGACTTTATAAGGAAACTAAATGGTTTAGTCGAAGGTTTAAACCTTCGGCTACCAACGGAAGCAGAATGGGAATATGCTTGTAGGGCAGGAACAGAAACACCTTTTGCCTACGGAGAAAAACCTGATTCCAAATTGATGAATTTTAATACAGATATAGCATTTTCCTATTTAACCTGACCCACTACTGAGCTTTCGGCTTGTGGCACAGTGTTAGTGACTTCTCATAAAATCATGTCACTAAATCACAAACAGTAAAAACAGTTCTCGGTAGTGATCTAGCTAAAGATGAGAACATGCTTTTGCACTTATAAGAAATCAAAGTTGTGAATACTTGAATAAATACTTAGAGTAACATTCTTCCATAGGTGGGTGATTGGAATAACCACAGTGACTGAACCAAGCTTGAGCATCATCAGTAGTGACTGTTTTCAGAGCTTTCTTCACTGAAGAATTTAACCTTTTTTCGTCCCAAGGCTCTAATCTACGCAGGTGTGACTTTACCTTTGACCAACAATGTTCTATTGGATTGAACTCAGGACTATATGGTGGTAAATAGATTAATTTAGCCCCTCTACCCTCTATTAATCCCTTTACTTCCTTTACTATGTGTGCTGGTGAATTATCGATCAACACTATTTGCCCTACTTTCAATACTGGACATAAAACCTCTTCTAGAAATACTGTAAACACTTCTCCTGTTGTACCTCCATCCACACAAAAATCAGCAATTACTCCCTCTAGAGTAATTGCTCCTATCAAATTTGCAATCTTATGTTTCTTGCTTGGTACAGAAGCATATGCCCTCTCCCCACGTTTTGATCGGGCATGCGTTCTGGTCATGTTTAGATACAGGCCTGTTTCGTCAATAAACACTAACCTAGTTGATTTAAGTGCTTTCTGCAAATGTGAAAAGACTTTCCGCTTTACTGCAATGTCTTCTCGATCTTGCTCTCTAGCACGTAAAGTCTTTTTTTATAGGTCCAGTTAATCCTGCTGATCGCTCTGTGCATGCTAGTGCTACTAACTTTAATACCAGTCTTTTTCTCAAAAGCTGTGCAGAGTTCAGCTAAGGTTATGTCTGAGTGCCTTTCCAGCAAGGTTTTTATTAGTGAAAGCTGTTTAGTGTTTACAGCAGGCTTGCGACCTCTATTATGTGCTCTAGGCAATAACTCACCTGTTTTTCGATAAAGTTTGAGGTATGCTTTGACTGTAGTTGGGCTAACTAGAAACCGTTTTGCTATATCACTCTGAGAACCTTCACCAGCAAGGTAAGCATCGACAATACGTTTATGTAAAGCTAAAGGGTAAGTTCCCATAAGGAATTAGCATAACGAGGTTTTCCTTAGTGAGACAGTTATGATAGTCAAATACGTCTAGGCAAGAATTTTTCATTAGAGAATCTTCTAATTTTTGAGCAATGCAGCAAGGTTTTTTCAATTCTTTACAGAGGGGCAGTGAGTTTAGATCTGTTTCGAGATATCCTATCTCACACAGGATTTAACAAGAGTCCTAGAACTCTTGAAAAATGAGAATATTTGCATTTTGGGAAATTTAATGAAAACATCAATAAACACCTTATAGGAAAATTGTAAAGGTGATTTCTTCAGGAAGGAAAATAGCTTTAGTTTTTCCTAAAGTTATTCAAATTAGGGGTTTTGCCGATACTTGGGCCAGATAAAAAAGGAAAATGCTATAATGATAAAACAGTACCAGTAGCTAGCTTATATCAAAATGACTGGGGACTTTTTCAAATGCATGGAAATGTTTTTGAGTGGTGTGAAGATTGGCATGGGGAGTATAAAATTACTAGTGAAATAACCGTTGACCCTAGAGGTTCCCATACGGGTTCTGGTCGCGTGTTGCGGGGTGGCTCGTGGTTCGACCGTGCGAGACTCTGCCGTTCAGCCTTTTGTGGCGGGGGTGGTCCTACGGAACACGCTGCCACCTGTGGTTTCCGCCTAGTGTCAGGTCATCAAGTTAAAACAGAGTGAGTAAAGTGGTAGTGCCCTTCATGTAATGATGAAATGATAGCTCTAAAAAGATCAAGATCCAATATAATCATTACTTGTAGAGGACTACCTAAAATCCTAATAGCCCATTGTCCAGGGCACATAATTTGTAGTAATAAATGGTAGTCATTACTATCTATTATTGCAAAAATCCTCTGATTCAACGGGAAAGGTTGAGAACACCTCAACGGTATTAGAGTTCGTAAGAATAGCCAAGTAGGGTGTGAAGAGCGCACCTTACTTGGCTTAGTTTTGAGATGATCAGTGATATCCAAAGTAACGTTCATACCAGTTCATTGTTCCAGGTATTTGATCAGAATGAACACCATCATATATTTCTTGAAGATCGCTATAAGATACAACAAAGAAACCTGCTTCTTCCACAGCATTTTTGATTTTTTCAAGAACTTCAAAATCTGCTTCATCAGGTAACAATGAATAAACAGTTGCTAGTCCAACGAAGTACGAATAACTCACACCATACAACGCTATCCACCAATTCCTTTGAATTTCTTCTTTGCCATAACGCAATTTTTGACGCAATCTTTGAACTTCACATGTTGCAAGTGTTGTTGTATCTTGACCTTGGTGAAAATTCATTTCTTCTCCAACAATGGTTTCTAAAGTTTCTTGAACATTTTTTATCCTCTTAACCCAACTTTTATAGTCACTATGACTAAAGTTTGGTGGGCGTTCCCAGTGATCTTTTGCATCCAACTTCATTAAAAAACGGTGAGTTTCGGGCGACATACGTCCTCACTACCCCTACTAGCTACTCAATTTCTGCAAAGGGAATCATTTTTGGCAACCCCAACGCCTTCGTTAATCGGTCAAAGCTTAAATCTGAGGCCTCGAAAAGACTATCAAAATCTGTGAATACCTTTTGCTCGGACCAGAGCTCTTGATCTGTTAGTCCATGTTCAAGTGGATGCACATCTGCAGGACCCCAATAATAATGGTAATAAGTTGGATGGGTATACACAAAAATTAAATTATCTAACTCCCACCGAGCAAAGGGGCGTGCCTTTCTAAGGTTTTCTATTCCAAAATGACTAACTAGGCCAGATCCAATCACTAGAGGATCATAGATTGCCAGATGATCTTTACTCTCGTCATATTCACGCCAGCCTTCCATATTTTCATGGGAGCTTTGGTAGCCATAGAGCACATCAAGAGTTTTAAAAACTTTAAAGAGTGCTCCACGCCGATTTGCCAGAAATAGATCCTTAGCTCCGGCTTCAGCCTCGCTATGTTGTACGGTTTGTAGTGAAAAAATAACGTAATCCTTTGATGTATAGTAATCCTGTACATTGTCAATACACCAAAACATGAAATTTTGAACCTCTGACTGGCGATCTAACTTAAAACGAATTTCACAAGTGACATCATCACGAGCGTCATTACGTCGAGACCAACCACCTATCATTCTTGAATGAATAAAATTTGCAAAATCGGTTGCCGTTTCCAACCCATGTTCATCATTGGCGTCAATTGCGAATTCCCAGTCTGAGAATGTATGACCACCATCACTAAAATTAGTGATGGCAACCAAGTTTTCAAGCCGATTCGCCAACCCATTTAAGGGGGCAAGAATATTTAATGTAAGGTCTACAGACATTCAGCTCCAATTAATGGCACTACCTAAGGACATTACCAAGCCTATCAACAACTTTTAACCCCATTGAGCGAGCTTGATTTAGTGTTGCTGCGGAAAGCCCTGTGGGATCATCAACAACGATTCGAGGTATGTAGTTTTTCTCGGCAGCATAGGCAAGCAGTCGAGTGATTTGTGGGGTATTAAGTTTTTTCGCTGCACGACCTGCTGTTGACGCAACTTCTTCTATATATTTAACTTGTGTACGGGAATGTGTCCACAACGCATCATAATCCACAACACCATTACCAAATGGGACCTCAGTTTCAATACTGTGGAGGTCAACATATGAACGAGCCCTTAAGTGTGCAGAATATTCGAGTTGAGCTAGGAGTCCTTTTAGGCTATCTCTGTCTGGCTCAGCTTTTTTAGCTTCTCCAAAAATCTTTTTGAAAAGCCTTTCCGAACCTGGTACAACTTCTTTTCCGTCACAGCAAAATTCATCCATCATCTTTGACACTTTGTCAACAGAGAAGCGTGCTTGAAAACTAGCAGGCATTTTTTTAACACCAGAATATAAGCTCTTGAGGTTATCTAGAACTCTTTCTGGGTCGCATTTGGTTTGGACACTAAGACCTTGTTCAAGTATCAAACAAGGATTGTCCATAAAAAACTCTGTGAGCTTTAAATGTGTGAGTGGATCAGCCCCTTGCTCAACCGCATCCTTAACCGAATCATCCAACTGTTTAATAGCCACAATAGCCACATCAGGCCCGACGCCTAGTCCATTCATAATCTTGGTTGCAACAATATCAGCTTTCTCAATAAATGTGCCAACATTGCGAACCCCATTAGTCCATAGCAGATCGATAAATGTACCCATATAGGCACTCATGTCATTGAAGTACCCTATCCAGTTTGAAAAATTATTCCCTGGGGTTAACCATTTGCCACCTTCAGCATATTTTCTATGGATAGTACCAGCAGCCTTAATAAAGGCACCTCCTACTCCTTTTTTTAGTAGCTGGAAACTTTTAATTAAGAAACGATTGGCAATACTCATAGCTGCTCCCACTGCTGTTCCCACTGCGGGAACTGCGTCAGCAGCTAAGGCAATAGTAGCAGCTCCGACAATAACGCAACTAAAAGGTGCCTCTGCGTTTTGGGGAATATCTACAACAATGCAATCATCAAGATAAAAATAGATGTCTACACTATCAACAAGAAAAGGGACTATAGATAGAGGGATCTGCACTGCCATTGAGGATTCTTTCCAAGCATCTTCCCAAAACTCATAAATGAGAATACTTTGATCGTTATAAAATTGCCATACATGTGCGCAAGGGACAATACACCTAAATAATTGAGCCGTGTCCAAGGAAGCTGTACCAATAATTTCACCTTCAACATTAAGTACTTTTACATTAGAGAAACCAAACATCCCTTGATTGTTAAAGTTAAAAGTCGTTGGAGCTTGAAAATTGCCCCCACTAAGACTGTCGAGACCAATTGGTCCCCCACCACCGCCGTCATCACCATCACCATCAGGATCAATCAGCCCCCCAGGAACTTCACTGCTGGTGGTAAACGTGACACAGCGCCCATTGTAGTCATCAGGACGACCGTAATTATCAAATTCAACATGAACTGGATATTCAACGCGGTGGCTGGCATCGCTATGGCAAGTTGTAGTCTTGGCAGGCGGTGAATAAAAGCGTCCTGTTCCATTGCCATAATTTCCAAAGAGTACAGTGGATAAGTCTATAGCTTCGCTACTGTCGACGGGTATATCTACAGTTATCGATGCTTGACCGTTGATCATCACGCAGTCCCCACAATGGCTGCCTTCATAGTCAAACACTGCACCAAAATAACCAGTAGCATTTGTCATCAAATCACCGTTTCCATCTACAGCATAAATGGGAACATCAATTGTAACCTTGTTATCTAAAACGTCACTTTCACGGGCAACAATGCTATGAATCAAATTATTCGTTTCTTCATCAACAATATTTGCGCCAAAGGGTGTGGGCACATCACCCGGGATAAGGTGGTCAGGAAAGACACCTACGTAAACACGCGGAACTCTGATACCTTGGAAGAGGTGTACAGCAAGGGTAACGAATTCACCGTTTAAAAGAAGGTTCTGATGAATTGCCTTGACATTTGGTGAAATGGGGAGAGTAATTGATCCAATTGGTCCATCTTCATAGTCTTGGCTATAATTTGAGAAATTCCACCACCTTCCACAGTTAAGGACACCATCATTGTCATCATCATGACATGAGAGTCGCCCATATGTTTCATAGCTACCGTAACGATTCCAATTGAGGTTGTTATCTGGATAATATGGAAGAAATCCACCCCCAGGTGAATACGCAATTTCACTCCAATAAGTGCGGGCATAAGCCACTACTTTCATACCAGCGTTGTAAGAGTCAATAGTGTGATGGTTCGTAAGTAAGGCGATATCTGGGTTATCTGGGTGTACAAAACCATCTGGAATTTGCTGTGGTGTCAGGCTCTCTTTCGCGAAGCTAAGCGTACTTAAAGCTGAAGTATTGCTCTGTTGGGACAGACCCTCAATGTGTGGGGATATATTAATCTGCTGACCATGAGGATTATTGTTTTCCCAAAATGGATAAACACTGGCAAAAGCATATGCAGTATCTTCAATTCCTTTTTCTGTTTTTACTGTCAGGGTAATTAGGTAAAAGCCCTGCTGCTCATAGGTGTGTTGAACAATGATGCCCTCTGCCGTATTACCATCACCGAAGTCCCAGTGATAACTTAGGTTTCCCTCTCCTTGAGTGCCACTTGCATCCAACTTATTCAAAACCGTACACTTTTCTGAATCAAGAAAATACTGAAGGGCAAGGGCATAAGTCAGCCTAGGGCAAATCAGATCGAAACAAAAAGGCCCTACACTAAGCCTCAAGGGTATTGCAAAATTACTTGAAATGTGGTTGGTGTAGGACATGTCATATTCTCAAACATCATACAACAGAATATTTGCCACACTCAAGAAATTTGGATCAAAAAACATAGCAGGTCAAGCAGCCAGGCGCTTAATAGTTTTTGCCTTGATGATAACAGGATTAGTTAGAGCAGGAAAAATAGCGTTGGATGAAATGGCAGACAAAAGCACGAAACATAAGGATAGTAAAACGGAAAGCCGAACAAAGCGATTTAATCGTTGGTTGAGGAATAAAAAAGTCAATAAAGAAACCATGTATTTTCCCTACATCAAGGAAATACTAGCAGGTCTGAGCGGAACAACGTTAATATTCACAATAGATGCAAGTAGTTTAGGTAAACACTGTGCAGTATTGATGATAAGTATAATATATAAAGGAAGGGCACTACCAGTAATTTGGAAAGTAAGAGAAGGGAACAAAGGAAGCTTTAGTGAAGCAGAACATGTAGTTTTGCTAGAGGAGTTGTATGAATTATTGCAAGAAATAGAGGAAGATTTAGAGAAGGAATTAGACGTGGTAGTAGTAGGTGACGGTGAGTTTGATGGAGTAGAATTCCAAAAGAAATGTGAAGAGTACAAGTGGGAATATGTACTAAGAGCGGCAAAGAACATCAATTGTTATGAAGAAGAAGAGAAAGAACCATTCAAACCAGAAGATATAGCACAAGAAGGAGAGCAAGTAAATGTAGAAAGGGTAAAGTATACGAAAGCGAAGTATGGACCAGTACAAATAATAGCGTGGTGGGAAGAAGAGTACAAAGAGCCAATATATTTGGTAACGAATGTAGAGTTAGCAAAAGAGGCATGTGAGTTGTACAGAAAGAGGAGTTTAATCGAGACATTTTTTTCAGATGAAAAATCAAGAGGATTTAACATACACAAGACACGGATAAAAGATCCAAAAAGACTAGAAAAGCTTTTGTTGGTAGCGTGCTTCGCATACATCTGGATAGTATATTTAGGAGCTATAGCAAAAAAAGAAGGAAAGGAAGGACAATTTAGGAGAAAAGACAGAAAGGTATTGAGTCTATTTCAGCTAGGGAGGAAATACTTAGAATATCTACTAGAGTGTGCAATACCTATACCAGAGGGATTATTAGAGTCGCCAGAATTCTGGGAGGAAAGTGCATGGATATAAAATCAGAGTAACCTTCAAAAAGTAGTTTGAGAGCTTCTCATAAAAGCAGTGCTAGGTAGTCTTATGGCTATATTCAGGAGTTGAGATTAATAAAAGACTCATAGTAGAGGCTTTTTCTCACTTTATGCATGATTGAAGAACAAGTTTTGCAAAAAAGTAGAGTGTTGAGTCAACAACCAAGATCAAAGTTAGAAATTATAGAGAAATTGGGCTCTTTTTTGAATATCTATAATTCCCTCAGGTACATGATTCGTTTTCTACAAAGGATTAGAAGTGTACGGTTTTGAATCCAACTTAACCACAAATGGAGCGCGTCCACTTATCGTGTAATGGTAGTAGTTTGGTGGATTGCCATAACCATAGTTTATGCTTTCAAGCCGATCATACATATCTGCTTCAAAATAAGCAGTGGGTCGCTTATCCCACATGGTTACTAGGGTCTTATCTTCTAAGGCTAGTTTTGGTGGGTCAACCCTTAGATCCATAACTTGTAGATTGATAAGGTAAGTACCTAAGTCCTCATATTGATGGCTTACAACAGGACCTACGGTGCTATTGCCATCCCCAAAGTCCCACCTAAAATCAAGATTAGGATTGCTGCTTATTGCATCAAAGGTGACACTAAGTTGGCCAATATCTGATCGGATACTTGGCATATCATCCATAAGGGGTAAAACAGTCGTGACAAACTCAGCAGTTGAGGTGTTTCCTGAATCATCAATCACAGTTAGCTCAACTGTGTAGTCCCCCGGATTGGCATAGATGTGATCTGCCACAGGCTCATCACTGGTGTAGTTTGTCCCATCCCCAAAATCCCAATGATACTGCAAGGGGTAAGCCCCTTGTGATCCATAGGCACTAAATTCAACGACATCAGATGTGAAATTGACAATGGTACCTGAGTTAGAGATAACCGCTTCAGTTTCCGGCTCGGGGTTAGGGTCAGGTGGTACAACAACAATTTCAACTTCAGCTTGTTGACTCATGCCAGCATCATCAGTGACAGTTAGTACTGCTATATAGTCACCTTCTGCTGTGTAGGTGTGTGAAGCAGTTACACCAGTGGCACTTATGGTGTCAGGAGAATCTTCATCTCCAAAATGCCACTCATAAGTAAGGTTGTTACCTTCAGAGGCACTGGCATCAAAATCCACAGTAAGGGGAACCTCGCCAAAGTCAGTGCTGACACTAACATTAGCAATCACGCTACCAACAGGAGGTTTACCAACAGTAATAGGGCTAGCAGTAAAACTTTGTGAAGCAGAAGTTAACTCATTAATGGTGACATTAAGAGCACTCCATATTTGTTCGTTATTATCAAAGTTAAGATTAAGTGCAGCAATAAGACGATCAATCTCACCTGAAGAAGAAGTAGTTAGCTGAGTGGTAAGTGCTTCTTTTGACTCATAGACATAGGCAGTATTGCCGTTTTTACTAATCCTGAAACAGAGAGGATCACTTAGAGATCCAAAAGCTATAAAAGTGCTGCCATCGGTATCTTCAGCAGTAACCCTTGCACCAAACTCAGTCCTAACAACTCTTATCCAAGGAGTTTGCAGTACTCCGTTATCAATGCCCTGAGCAAAGATTAAACCTACTTCTGCATTATTGGGAAGTTCTGAACCAAAGCAAGCTTCAAAGTACAAAGGATCTTCTTGTAGAGTTTGGTAGATTAGATAGCTAGTAGGATCAGAATCAGGATTTTCTAAACTTATATTGAAGGTATCGGTACTAGCATCATAGGTATTGCTACCAACACCATTTCCTAGTGTCGTTTCTTGCCATTCATTAGGAGGTATATCATCTTTGTTACAAACTATGTTCTGTGGTTCAGGTTGGCTGCTGCCTGTGTAACTTGCTTGAAAACCAAATGACCTTGTTTCGTTAGGTTCAATTCTTACATTCCAAGAATCTGGAGTTACTACATAGTGGTTATCTTCGTTTTGAAAGCTAGCATTCCACATATTGCTTATGTCTGCTGCTAGATCAAAGTCTAATTCCCAATTCACAGCATCAGATCCTGTGTTCGTCATTTGCACATTAGCTACAAATCCATAAGTATCACTACTTGTAGACCAGTGTGAGGTAACATTAAAGGTAGTATCTAAAATACAAGCAGGAGTTATGGGTGTAGGTGAGGTTTGATCTCCCACAAGGATAGTACTGAGAATATAAACACTGGGTTCTTGAAAAACCCCGTTATAAACACCATTAAAGCCAAAGTTTCTACTACTGCCATTAGCAATGGAGCTATTCCAGTTTGCTGGCAGGATGGTGAAATTATTATTTTCTTGAGTATAAGAAGCGTTCCACATGTTGGTGATCTCTGCTAGAAATTCAAACTCAAGATCCCAGTCATCTAAAGTGCTACCTGTTTCATTGAGTATGGTTATGTTAGCAGTAAAACCTCTGTCACCATTACCTTCATCCCAATCTGCTGTTTTTTCAAAGGTAATGGTAATGCCATTGCCTGAGGCGGTGCCTTGGGCATTAACAGTAGGAAGTTCGTACACTACTCGTTCTGGGTCTTTAGGGCTTGAGCAAAAATAAGTTTTCAATTTGGTCTAATTGTATAGTTCCATTCACCATGAAAAGTTTCTTTATGTAGGTTGAGCTGAGCAAATTCTTCATCAGTAACTTTGATGCCCTTTTGATAGGTGTTTTTATCAAGTCTAGCTTTGATTGTTAATCCTGTTTCTGTTTTAGTGTTGCTGATTAGGTTGACAACTGTTGCATGATCTATCAGAGGTTTACCTCGCCAATTTTGTGAAATAAAGCAGAACATTCTGTGTTCTATCTTGTTCCATTTGCTTGTTCCTGGTGGAAAATGTGAAACATGGATTTCTTTGCCTATTTCATTTGCAAAACCCTGTAATTCTTTCTTCCATAAACGACTTCTACTACTATTACTGCCACCACCATCAGCATTTATATAAATAGAAGTTGAGTTTTTGTAATGATGTTGTCCCATTTCTTGCCACCAACTGCGTATACTATTAACTGCAAATTCTGCAGTATCCTTACTGATTCCAACACTTACCCAGCCTTTGTTTTTGTCCAGATCATAAATACCATAAGGTGCCACTTTCCCTTTTTCCTTATCTAGAAAATCATACACATTAACTTCAGGTGATTGACCTTTTTTATGATATTCCCGACCAGGATTCTTGAAATTCCCAATCAGTTCTTTTTTCTTTGTATCTACTGAAATTACTGGTTGGTGATTCTTTTGAAAGCACTTAACTTTTTCATTGATAAAAGAAAATTGATCATTCCTGTCTGGATGATTCCCTCCTTCTATTGTTTTTCTATTGCCTTGGAGAGAATATCCTATTGTTGTAAGCAAGTTACATACACTCCGTTGAGATATATCATAACCCTTTTCCTTCAATGCTTCACAAAGATGGCGAGTGCTTTTACTGGTCCATCTAAGGGGTTTCTCAGGATCACCAAAGGTTGTGTCTTCTACTAAACTTTCCAAATCTTTTTCTAGGTCAGGATACTTCTCAAGCAAGCTTTTGCGACCACCTCCGACTTTACGCATATGTTGTAGTTCATTCTCGCATGAGCTAGATATATCAAGCAAACCCCTCCGAATCGTTGGATATGACAATCCTGTCGCACGATGGACAATTGTTTTTCCTCCATACCCAAGACGCTGTGCTTGTAGTGCAGCCCACTTGCGACGTCCTCGCTCATGTAAATCAACTGAAAGAATTTGGTATTCCCTTTGTAAACAGTTCTCAATATCTGAATCTGATAAGCTTTCCTTCATGCAAACCAGTATAGAAAAATCTATGCGATTGAAAAGTTATTCTTGCTCACCTCCTTAGGGTTAGGGTTATTTTCTGTTCTTCTACAGGCTGATAAAACAAATAATAAAACTAAAAGGCTAATAAGTACGAAGTGAATAAATTTAAGCATATGCTCTCCTAGGCATTAGGTAACCCATTTGGATTAGGAATTGTTGTTACGGGAAGTTGCTGGTTTGCTAAGTAAGAATAACTAAACTCTTGGTGACATGCAGCAAGGACCTCCTACAAGTTTGAGATTTACACATTCCATTTAAGTTGCCATTGTACTGGAAAGATTCTAGCTCATCATTAGAGTTTTTGAGTTTTTTGTTATAACATTTTGTAAACTCGACCCTATGAAAGCCTAAACTTTTAACCTCACCAAATCCTCACCAATTACTCACTATAAATACATATAGGGACACTTGTGTGAGGGTTTTTGATAATCTTAGTGTTAACATCAAAAACTTTTTTTAACACTTCAGGAGTCATAATTTCTTTAGGGCTGCCTCGAGCTAACACCTTCCCTCCTAAGAAGGCCACTATATACTCAGCATAGCGTGAGGCCTGGTTAAGATCGTGCAAGACTATAACAATAGTACACTCTTGTTGGAGCTTAAAATCCTTTAAGAAATTTAATAGTGCTAGTTGATGCGCTATATCTAGAAAAGTTGTAGGCTCATCAAGCAGCATGATGCTCGCACCTCGAGCTAAAGTCATTGCTAACCAAGCACTTTGCTTTTGACCGCCTGAAAGGTTATTTAAAGGTTTATCAACAAGTTTAGTTATCTCAGTTTGCTCAAGGGCCCAGTTAATCATGCTACTATCTTCTTTGCTTAAAGTGCCGAAAGGATTCTGATAGGGAAAGCGCCCATAGGAAACTAACTCTTTTACTGTTAATTCTTCAGGAGCAGAAGGATCTTGGGGTAAAAGCACAATTTGTTTGGCCACTTGTTTGCTAAGTTTTTGATAAATGTCTTCACCATCTAAATAAACCTTCCCCTTTTTGGGTTTTAAAGCTCGAGCCAAAGCCTTAAGGATGGTCGATTTTCCCGAGCCATTAGGACCTACTAGGGCAGTGATTTTACCCTTGGGAATTTCTAGATCTAGGTTTTCAACAACTATTTTATTATTATAAGCTAAAGTAAGGTTTTTAGTTTGTAGCATGCCCAAACAGGATCCTAGGAGTTTTTGTAAATACTTTCACCTTCTCCCTTTCTAATTACATCACACTCGTACACCCTCTCCCTAACGTACAGGAAAACTATCTATGCCCAGTTCCCTTAAACTTGCCTGAATTCCATCAATCTCACTATTGGCAAAAGGTCCTAAATAAAGCCTGTAAATATTACCATCTGCACTTTCATAAACAGTATAGCCATATTGCTCGAGCCTTTGCTTTTGTTGCAAGCCAAGATCACTGCGGTTATAAGCACCCACTTGTAAGTAGTAAGAATCTGCAGGGTAACTTGAATTGCTACTATCACTAGTACCTGTTTGTTGCTGTGCAGTGCTCTGCTGTGTTGTGGCTGGCTGTACAGTGTCTTGTTGCTGTGTTGTGGTTGGCTGTACAGTGTCTTGTTGCTGTGTTGTGGCTGGCTGTGTCTGCTGCACAGTGTTTTGTGCTGTAGGGGATTGTTGAGTGTTTTGTTGAGTAGCAGCGCTTGTGCTTGAGGCTGTATAGGCGTTTAAGTATCTTTCTAGTTCAAAAACACGCGCTTCAAGGCTGGAAGTGTGTATTTCTAAATCCACTATACGCTGAAGTAAACCATTTATATACTCTTCTGAGTAGGTAGGTGTCTCAATATAAGCATTTGGAGAAACATCAGGAGTCAAAGAAGTTTGTGCTAAAGTGATATTAATTGCAAAACCTATAAGTGCACATATTAGTACTGTAGTTTTTTTCATCTTTTCATTATTACCCTAGTTTCAAAGGCAGTCAAGGTAGGGACATCTTAAGCTCACTCATCTTAAAAAGTGAGCTAAGCTCAATACCTGCATCAGCTAATTTAGCCTTGCCATCTGCTTCGCGGTCTATAACACATATAGCTTTACTAACCTTGGCTCCTAGATTACGTAAATCTTGTGTTGAGAGGATGATTTGTCCTCCTGAAGTTACCACATCTTCAACCACAAGGAGTTTCTTGCCTTTTACCTCACCGCCTTCAGCAAGCTTGCTCGTACCGTATTTTTTAGCCTTTTTCCTTATAAAAAGAGCTGGTAATGCTGTTAGCTGTGAAAGCACAGTAACAAGTGGAATTCCGCCTAGCTCTAAACCAGCAAGGGCGTCGATATCTTTTGGTATTAGGCTTTGCATGGCCTTGGCAATTTCTGCTAGCAGTGCAGGATCACTTTCAAATAAGTACTTATCGAAGTACTCATTAGCTATAGTGCCTGAGCGCAATAAGAACTCTCCAGTTATATAGGACTTTTTATATATAGCAAATGCAAGCTGGTTTTTAGTCATCGTAATGAAGTTAAGGAGGTTGACTAGCTAACACTTAATATATACCATAATGTTTAAATGTTCCAAAGTAAGTACAGTTTAGACCAATAATTTTAAGCGAAAACCAAGCTTAGCTTTAGTTGGGAAAATTTGGAACAGCTAATATACCCAGAGGCTACTGGGAAATCAACGCCTTGCCAGAGATGATTACTCATTGGAGGATCAGGGCGGGAATCAAATTAAATGTGTAGGACATTTACACACATTTAGGATAGCAGAACACAGAAGAAACATTGGCAAGACTTCATCAAGTCTTATAAAGATTTTAACTTTAACTAATATTACAGTGCAATATCTAAAGTCTTGCCTATAGAACCAGAAACTTACAAGCACTATGCTTGAGTTCTCACTAAAAATTTTTGGAAACTATAGAGCATGGAAAAACTTCTTAATATTATGCGGCGCTTGCGTGCTCCAGATGGTTGCCCTTGGGATAAAGAACAGACCCATGAGTCACTTAGACCTTACTTAATAGAAGAGGCCTGTGAAGCAGTAGATGCAATTTCTTTTGGTACTTCTTCAGAAATTACTGAAGAACTAGGCGATGTTCTCCTGCAAGTGGCATTTCATGCTGTCATTGCTGAAGAAACT
This sequence comes from Trueperaceae bacterium, assembly GCA_965224855.1. Taxonomy (GTDB): domain Bacteria; phylum Deinococcota; class Deinococci; order Deinococcales; family Trueperaceae; genus CBDCVN01. Next base: position 1,382,266 of record CBDDAI010000002.1, read on the forward strand.
AATGGCTTTAGCTATGAGGATATTGAGAACAGTATTGTAACTAAACTAATCCGACGTCACCCCCATATTTTTGACGATATAAGTGTAAGTAGCGCTGAGGAAGTAGCTAGTAACTGGCAAACTATAAAGGCTGCAGAAAAGTCAGACAAAGATGAAAACCCTGCTGAAAGGGTACCGCGTAGTTTACCAGCACTTATGCGAGCTTTTAAGTTAGGTAAAAAGTTAAACTGGCCATCTGGTTCTAAAGAAGCAATACTACAATCTTTAGCAGCAGATGATGTTGGCATGTTACTTTTAAGTGTTGTAGACTATGCAAGGTCTAAAGGCGTAGATCCTGAGATTGTTTTACGTAAGGCGACAGAGGCTCGAGCCACCAAAAAACATGAAATACCGCAAGTTGGACATAGAATATCAAGGTAAAAATCTAAGCTTTTCCCCTGGACTTTTAGTGGAAAGTTTACAAAGTTTAGGCATACCTACAGATGAGGCTATGCTCCTAACACAGCGTACTGAGAAACAACTTAAAAATAAAAAGTTTAGCCTTGCTGAGTTTATGACTTATTTTGCAGGAATTTTAAAAGAGGAAGTCAACGCTGACACAGCACAGCGTTTTCTAGGGCAAACGCCTGTTTTTGTACCTATTGAAGTCATAAATAAGAAAAGTAAGAATACTTTTTCAAAGCGCAAACTAGCAAAGTCTTTAGAAAATCAGTTTCCTTTTAAAGATGCCTACACTGTAGCGATGGAAGTAGAGAAAAGTTTGCGTAGTCAAGGTATAAAAGAAATACCTACTAAACAGCTTTTAAAGCAAGTTTCTATACATGTAGAAAAGATTTTAGGTAATGAGGCACGCTTAAATTTTGATAAGAACCATCCTCATATCTATGACTTGCAAATAACTGACCATGCAGGACGTAGCTTCCCTTACTCTCACAGCATTTTGGCTCGTTCACTAGTGGCTATAGGATTACAGCTGGATTTTGCTCATAGATTGGCTCGAGCACTAGAGCAGAAATTATGGCAACTACAAAGTAGAGAAATAAGCACAACACTTATTAAAGAAATGCTCAGCAAGCTACTTTCTGAGCAAGCAGGGGAAGCTTTTGCTAAGCGCTATGAGCTTATGCATACCTTAAAAAGCCCCAAGCTACCCTTATTTATACTGATAGGTGGTGCTACTGGTGTAGGAAAGTCTACTCTAGCTGCAGAGCTTGCTTACCGTTTAAATGTACCACGCATAGTGTCTTCAGATGCTACTCGCCAGGCCTTGCGTTCACTTATTAATCCTGCTTTAAGCCCCATGTTGCATAGCTCGAGTTATGCTGCTTGGCACACAGAACGCTTGCCCGGCGAGGCCAAAGAGGCTAAACCCAAGCGCGTTTTGCGAGCTTTTAATGTGCAAGCCAAGCAGATAAATAAAGCACTCTTTGCTGTCCTAGAGCGCTACAGTAAAGAAGGTCTTTCTGTGGTAATGGAAGGTGTTCACCTGGTACCGGGTTTATTGGCTCTAGAGGCTTTAGAGAATGCTAATGTTGTTGAGCTGGTTTTAGCACAGCCCGATGAAGACAAACACCGTAGAAACTTTGAAGTGCGTGAGTCACAAACTGAAGAACGTCGTAGTTTTGAGTCATATATAGAGCATTTTCAAGAGATTCGTGTGATTCAAGAATTCATTATAGCCCAGGCGAGGGAACAAGGAGTACCAATTATCGAATTAAATGATTTTGATGAGGTGCTTGAACAGGTGCTTGAACTGACCATGCAAACATTATTAGCAGACTGGGAAGGAACAGGTGAGGAATAAAATTATGACAAAATTACATGAACTTAATGAGCTTGGCCAAGCTGTTTGGTACGACAACATAAGCTTGAGTTTAATAAAATCAGGAGATTTGCAAAAACTCCTTGATACAGGCATAAGAGGCGTTACTTCTAATCCCACAATTTTTGATAAAGCTATTTCTGGTAGCACTGATTATGATGAAGCTATTCAAGCTTTGGCAGTAGGGGGAAAGTCAATTGATGATATTTATCAGAAGCTAACACTTAAAGATATAGGTTATGCTGCAGACTTGCTCAGAATGACTTATCATAACAGTAATTGTCAAGATGGTTATGTAAGCCTCGAGGTAAATCCAAATTTAGCTAGAGATACTGAGGGCACTATAGCACAAGCTAGAGAGCTTTTTGCAGCCCTTGATCGCCCTAACATCATGATAAAAGTTCCCGCCACACCTGAGGGCATTCCTGCCATTAAAAAGTTGATTAGTGAAGGCATTAATATAAACATTACTCTTATGTTTTCCTTAGAACACTATGATGCCGTGGCTGAAGCCTACATAAGTGGTTTAGAGGAGCTTATTGAAAATGAAGGTGACCCTGCTAAAGTATCTTCAGTAGCATCATTTTTTGTAAGCCGAGTAGAGACAGCCGTGGACAAAGCCTTAGATGACATAGGTTCACCAGAAGCACTGTCACTAAAAGGTAAGACTGCTATTGCTAATGCCAAAGTAACCTATAAACGTTTTAAGGAGACTTTTAGAGGTAACCGCTGGCAAAAGCTAGTTGAGGCTGGTGCACAATTACAAAGACCTTTATGGGCTAGTACGGGTACAAAGAACCCTGAGTACTCAGACACTGTCTATGTTGATAATTTGATTGGTCCACATACTGTTAACACTGTGCCCCCTCCAACACTCGAGGCTTTCTTAAATCATGGCACAGTCAAAGAAACTTTAGACCTTGGTGTTGTTGAAGCGCAGGCACATCTTAATGAACTTGCTCGATTAGGGGTTGATTTGTTAGCTCTCACTGAGAAATTGCAAGATGATGGTGTAAAGGCCTTCATAAAGTCATTTGAATCTTTAATGGAGAGTATCACTAAAAAGCAGCAACTTTTACAAGTAGCCTGATAGTGTACTAAAAGCGGGTTAAAAATGAACATCTGCTACTCATTCTTAGACTCTGAGTCAAGGCAAGTCTAGATGCTTTGCTATTTAAGAAAAGAACGCAGAGCGTTTCAGGCCATGTAATTTGAATATATTTATAATGCGAGATGAAGTCTTATAGCATTATCAAGTTCTTGCATATGTGTACCAGGTAAGTTACCTAGAACAGGACTCCGTAGTCTTTCTGCACTAATTGCTCGAATTTGTTCTGCCTGAGCTTTACTATCTTGTTTGAGTCCTGTAACTTCAGCAGCTAAAAAAACCTGAAAATTATAGATGCGATCAGTATTGTGAGTAAGAGGTACAATGGTAAACATACCAAAGCCAGATTCTTCAACTATTATATTAGAATCATTATTGCTTACAATGATAACAGGTCGTTTTTTATTTGCTTCTTGCCCCTTTATGGGCTCGAGGTCAGCAATGAAAATGTCACCACGTCTCATCGCTAATACCGTCTCCGCTCACAGCATCCCATACACTTTCTTCACTAGAATTAAACCATTCTTGATAGGCATCTTTATATTGCTCGCGTAATTCAGCATGTTTCAGTAGTTTAAGTGCTTGCTCAATTACTTCAGACTTACTGCGTACATGATGGGTTTTCCTATAGTTGTCAATGAACTGTATCCAGTTTCTATCAACACTTATGCTCAATTTAGCTACAGGCATAACGGCCTCCTTTTAGAAAGTATGACCATTTTATACTACTATTTCAAGTACATTATACTAAAAACGGGTTCGAATATATTTTGGTAAGTGGACAAATTTAAAACCCCTACCTAACGGTAGAGGTAAGCTATATTAATCAATTAATTGTCAGAGTGCTCGAGTAAGGTTTACACAAGAGTTTGACATGAGAAAATAATTACCTTCAGAACAATCATATCAAGAGGTAATAGTGGTGGAAGCTTGGTTACCATCGTGTAAAAAATTTCCCTATGTTTACTTCGTTGGTGCCTCATTTAGCATTTCTTAATCTTCAAAAGTCTTTCAATACGATTCTGGGCTTCTGCCAGAGCTTCACCAATATCACGATCATCGTTGAGGACTTGTGCAATTGCGCTTTTCATGATTTCTTCAGCAAAAGCTTGAGCACAGTGCGTAGCTACACTTTCAACATTGCCAATTACTTCTACATAAAGCTTATTTGCTTGTTGTCCTGCAAGGAAATCTACTGGCTCAGCAAACCCAGGATCTTCCCAAGCATCTTTATGTGAGGGGAAAGCAGAAATATTGTTAAAAGCTTGTAACTGTATATCCTTTTCAGTAGCCAAAAATTTAAGTAATTCCCAAGCTGCTTCTTTATTCTCTGATTGCTCGAGTATGGCATAAAAAGACCCACCCCAAGTCGAATAGGTTTTATTGGGTAAGTTAGCAGCACCCCAAAGACCGGATGTGTCAGGGGCATTATTGCTCAAGACATCCTGAAACCATGCTCCAGAAAATTGTGTTGCTACTGTACCACTTTTAAAAGCTTGAAACCACTCATTGCTCCAAGCGCCTATTTCAGCATCTAAACCATTATTACGTATAGTTTTTGCTGTCTCGAGTGCATTATAAAAACGTTCGGTAGTAACTAAAACCTCATTATTAGGGCCAAAGTAAATGCTCTGACCATCTTCGAGGCCACTACGAATCATTACTTGATACACATCAGCAGCATCTGCAATTAAAAAGACATCATTTTTGCCATCACCATTTGTGTCTCGAGTCACTTTATGACCAAACTCGATGTATGCATCCCAGCTTTTAATGACATCATCAATATTGGCCCCAACTGCATCAAAAATGTCTCGTCGCCAGAACATGGCTCCAGGTCCTAAGTCAACAGGTATAGCTATTACACGACCATCACTTGTAGTGGCTTGTTGCCAAGCGTAAGCAGCAAATGTATTTTTGAACTCTAAAGCATTATAAGGCTGTTTAGTAAGATCAACTAAAGCGCCCTCGGTGGCAAATTTAGCTATGAAGTTTAACTCGAGCGCTACTAAATCAGGTGCACCAGAACCTGCAGCTATTGCAGTAACCAGGGCGTTATGGTGATCTGCAAAAGAGAGAACTTTTATTTCTACATTTATATCAGGATGCTTTTCATAAAATAGAGGCAACACAGTTTCAATATGATCGTTCAAGTTAGGGTAAACTCCTATAGAAATAGTGGATTTCTCTTGCTTGGTTAAATCTTTTTGTTTGATTATTTCTTTTTCAAGAGCAAGACTTGTTCTTGGGTTTTTAACATTAGGCTTCAGTAAAGAAAAATAAACTACTCCAATAATGGCAACAATGGCTAAGGTGGCAATAATAATGAGTTTTTTCATAATGAATATTCCTTTCTATAAAGGCTTGCGCCTGCAAAATTGCTTTAAATTTGGGTAAGCTACATCTAGCAATTTATGCAGAATCCAAATTAAGGTAATGTAAAGTTACAGTGACTAGCAAGCTGAATTTATTCTGATTTTTTCAAAACAGTAACTTCAAAATCATCTAAACTGTAGCAAGATTCTCCATGCCCTTCTAGAACCTCATTTCCAATAGAAATTGACGACAAATGGCTACTTTTTGTTAGATATCCTTTATTTGTCAGATGCCTTATAAAAGGCTCAATATTTATTTTTGATTTAGGCTGGGGCTCACTACTAACAAAGGTGAAAAAGTCACGTTCTCCAAAACTTTCTTTCTTATGTTTTTTATAAAGAGCGTATTCTTTGCTATCAATACTTACGGCATTGCTTATTGCTTTTCCTTCTGCTGGAATGCCTTTACCATCTAGGACTATTAGTATTTCATCACTAATTAAGTGGCTTGAGGGTTTTCGATCTTGAGGAGCACTACTAATAAACCATAGGTTTACCGCTAGTGAGTAAGCCCCTTCTGCTTTGGTATGCACATTGTAGGCTATGGTAGCTTCGTTCAACTCTTCTAAGAGTATGGGCAAAATATTTGTGGTAGATTTAGTGAACCATGGCTTATGCCCGTAGATTGTTTCGGGGTAAACAACGTTAAAATGAAAAGCTTCTGGCCAATCCCATTGCCAACAAATGTGTTGCCGTCTATCGTCTGTTTCTACTGCTAGGATACATTGCTCATCATTTAACTTGTCATCACCTGATTTTTTCCCAAAGGCATTGTTTTCAACAATTATACCAAAATCTTTTTGAAAGACAGAGATTATTTCCCCTAGCTCACATTTCTTCTGAAGAATATGAGCACCATCAATTAATTCAACCTGAGCAAAACTATAAATAGCTAATGGTACTACTAGCACTGAAATAAGTAATTTTCCCATGTGAAATTCCTTTCTGGTTTTCGAGTCACTAACAGAAAAACTTCTATAGATATAATGATTACTAGCACTTTAAGTGCTTAATCACTGCCTAGGGTGTTTAGTACTAAACATCTTCTCAGTGTTGAACCAAAGTTGTAGAGTGCTGGGTCGTCAAACTAAAGCTCTCTACAACTAAAAATTAGATTTATCCCTTTCCTGAAAACATAAGGACACCTCTTTCCTTAGGGAATCTTTTGCTACACTAGTTTAGTAGCAATGGCTTAGTTATAAAAGGTAAGGGCAATTTACAGCAAAAATTGTATGGCAATGGTGCTAGCATTTGTCTTCAATACATAGTGTAGAACACTAAGTTGCTTGAGCATTGCTGTAGTTTTCTATATGGGAAATAGAAAGAACTATTATGATGTAAATACCATGCATAATCGTGTCGCAAGCTATCAGGAGCTTATTGTTATACTTCGAGTACTTTTATACGATAAGCAACATGGTCGTGCACTAGAAAGAGAGCTTGGTTTTTCTCTCAGCAATATTCTTCTTAGGCTAGAGGGAAATGGCTTAGTAAAAATTAAGGCCGACAAAAGCGATTCAAAAGTTAACCTTTATACCATCAATTCTAAAAGAAAGAAGAAGGCAGCAAGAAGAGTATGGGATGGAGTAGAGCATTTTAGAGTTAGCTCAAAGGCTTTAAGCTCTCAAGAAGAGATGGTTAAAAGATTTGAGAGTGAAATCTCAGCGGGATATGAGTGGGAGAAAACAATAACAACAATTCAAGAAATTAAAAAAGACCCTAAAAAGGAAGAATTCTTTAACTATCTTAAGGATGGTCATAACAACGACAAAGTTGTCTGTGAGTTAAGAGAAGCGGAAAACATATTACCTTCTGGAAAAGAATCTTCTGAGTATCTATATTATTTCAAGCAAATTGGCGTAATCACCAGAGAAAATCAAGAAGAAGTTGTTTTAAATTGCGAATTCTCTAAATTTGTAGATAGGTGGGAACAGTTTGTTTGCATAGAGCAAGTCTTTGACGATAAATATAAATTCCTTTTGCTTAATAGGATTGTAATGCTGTGTAGGCAAAACGAGAATGATTTTGATGGTGACACAATAAGAAATGACTTTGGAGAAGGTGCTTTCAATTGGCTGTTACAACTTGACAAGATTGGGCTTATAAATTTGGGAAACAATACTTTAAGAAAACAAGAAATTCTTAATTTCTTTTACAACCTTAGTGACTTAGCTATTAGAAAGGTACTAAATGAAAAATAACATTCTTACCCAATTAGCACAGGTTATTGTGCCAGAAAAAGACCAGAAATATATCTCTGCGATGCTAGAAGAGTTTAAAAGGCTTAGAAAAGGCTCCAAATTTAATAACTTTAAAGAGTCTTGGGCTTGGTCCCTAGCAGCACTACGTTTAGCTTATAAGGCAAGACTACAACAGATTTTCCTTACACCACAAAGGTCAGCTAAGGTATTTCTAAACATGTTTCTAGGAGTTGCCTTAATTATAAGTGTGATTATAGGTGTGATGTATTATGTTTTATGGAGTTCAGCAAATACCGCTGTTGGCAATGGTAGATCTTGTGAACAAGGCAATAATGAATGCATTTATAATCATTTAGACAAAATTCCAGAAAGATTCCTCTTTATTTTTCCTGCCCTTAACAGCTTGCCTAAAGAGATTCAGCAAGAGTATTGGAAACTACTTGACAGAGCCGGCTTAGAATCATCAATACAGTCACAAGAAGCACTTGATAAGTTTCTAGCTTATCTAAAGGGTTCATTCCCAAGGTTCTTAAATAAGTTACAAAAGCTTGATATTGGCGGTAATAATCAATATAGCAATAATATATGTGATATAACGGGATTAGTGGTGCTAGAAAACCTCAAAGAACTGCACCTTGATCATACTCGAGTAGGTGACCAAGAATGTCCATATAGCTCAAGTGTAGAAACACCTCTAGCGCCTCTAGAGAAGCTAGTAAATTTGCGTGTGCTTTATCTAAACAATACCCCTATTAAAAATATAGATTCCTTGTCGAAGTTGCCTAACTTAGAGGAACTACGTTTAGACCACACCCCGTTAGAAAAATTTAATCTGTATAACACTGCAGAGATAGAAGAATCTTCAGCAAAATCACTACATCTGCGGGTACTTTATCTTAACAATACACCCACCCAGAATATTGATGCTCTAGAAGGTTTCAAGCGTTTAGAGGAACTTCACCTCAACGATACCAAAGTGAGAAGCATAGAACCTCTATCCCAATTGACTAACTTGCAAAAACTTTATCTTCATAACACATCAATTAGTGATGTAGAGATATCTAACTTAAAGAACTTGAGGATACTTTATGTTAATAACAATCGAGTTAGTAATATAAGTTCCCTACAGAATTTAGATCAATTAGAGGAAGTTCGCCTTAATGGTACTCGAGTTAATGAAATAGGTTCCCTATCAGGGTTAAATAAGTTGCGGGTGCTATATCTTGGTGAGACCCTAGTTGATGATAAAGATATAACTCATTTATCAGATCTAAGCAACTTGCAGGAACTTTATCTTAATAGCGTTAGAGTTAGTGATATGAGCCATTTGGAGAAGCTGACTAAATTACAAGTACTTGACCTTAGCGGAACTCTAATTGAAAATATAAGTGTTCTAGAAAAGTTAATTAATTTGCAGGAAATTCATCTCAATCAGACTAATGTCAAAAATACACACCCTTTATCAGAGTTATCTAAGTTGGAGAAGCTTTATCTCTGTAAAACAAAAATTACTAATATAGCTTCTTTAAAATCAAAAAGCCTGCTAACACTTGACCTTTGTGACAATGAAAATTTAGTAAATATAAGTTCTCTATCTAATCTAAAGAAGTTATTGGTACTCAATCTCTCTAGAAATAACAATCTGGTGAATATAGAGTCTCTAGCAAATCTAACTGAATTACAAAAGCTTGACCTTTCCGACAATAAAAATCTCAGCGAAATAGTTGTTCTGTCAAATTTAACTAATTTGTTGGAGTTAGATCTTTCCAATAATCCAAGCCTTAGAGACATAAGTGCTTTATCAGGTTTATCTGAGTTATGGAAACTAGACCTATCTGGCAATGAGAATCTTGATATGGGTGACCTGTCAAACTTAACTAATTTGGCAAACCTCAAGCTCTCTAACAATAAAACCCTTAGTAATATAGCTTCTCTATCACAATTAAAGCGTTTGGTGAGACTTGAAATTCTTGAAACTACAGTTGATGAGAGTGATATAAATAGTTTAGAAGGCAAGTTACCAGACTTGTGGATAAAAAGATAATACGGTAGTGCCCTTTATGTGATGATTAAGCGATGGTTCTAACAGGGCCAAGGGTAAACATATCATTACTTGTATAGGACTACTATTTATCTGGATATTTATACTCACAGAAGTTCTTGACTTGGCAAAATTTAGTGGTAAACAATCGAGGCAATTTCAGGAGATTTGCAGTATAATGAATTTATGACAGCACCTCATTACATTAATTTTCAAGATACAAAAAATAATAATCCTCCTTTTCAGGAAATAGTAGGTAACTACCATAAGCGTGAATTAACCAAAGGTGAAACACTTTATTACTTTGGTGATGAGGCTGAAGCTGCGTTTCGTATAGAAGAAGGGCTTTTCAAGCTCAGTGTTGATATATTTACTGGGCGCGAACGTATTATTAATATTGCTGGCCCCAATGATTTTATTGGTACAATTTCACCTATTCATAGCACTTATCAAGACACTGCTGAAGCTCTAAGCCCCACAGTAAAAATTAGCATCATTCCCAAGGAATATGCCGATGCTGACTCCGAATTACAGCATACATTACATATAGCAACAGGAGTTCATCTTTTGAGGATACGCGAGGCTTTAGAAGATACTGAATTACCAGTAAATGCTCGTTTAGCACGCACACTGCTCCGTTTAGGTCAGCGTTTTGGTCACACTAGTGAAAATGGGCAGATGCACCTTACCTTACCTCTTACTCATGAAAACTTTGCTTCCATGATTGGTGCTGCTAGGGAAACTACCACAGCAATTTTAGGTGATATGCGTCAGGCAGGCCTTATTAGTGGCACACGTGGTCACTACAGCTTCAATTATCAAGAATTGAGTGCCTTTGCAGTTAGGGCATCTTTCTAAGATAATTTGAGGTTAATATTCATTTATGATGGCACAAATGATGAAAAGAATTTTATCTTGTTTATTTATTTTATTACTAGGTGCCTGCTTTCCTTTCAAATCAACTCAAGACCAGTCTCAAAACCCAGCTAGTAGAGCCATAGTAACGGGTACCTGGAATGGGGTTTCAGTTAGCAATGATGGTTCTTTAAGTACAGCTACACGCTTTGTACTAATTCAAGAAGGTGATAGGTTGAAAGGAGAATTTTACTTACAAGGCAATGATGGTAATAGTTTAACCAAATATGGGGATATACAAGGTGCTATTCAACAAGGTACTTGGGGTCAACCTCTACAAACCACTATGGTGATTCACTATACTAACCAGAGTTACACTCAATACACGGGTACATTTATAGGCGAGATGTTTCAAGGTCAATATCAATATATAGAAAATGATATAGTTCAAACCTTTGGCCAAGCTGAGCTTTCCCTATCAAGGCAATAAATTATCTATAGCCTAACTCTCTTAAGGCATGTACATCTTTGCGCCAATCAGGTTTAATAGTAACTTCAAGCTCCAGAAATACTTTCCTATTTAGAAAAACCTCTAGTTGCTTTCTGGCATTGCGGCCTATTTCTCTTATCATTTTACCTTCCTTACCTAAAACTATCATGCGGTGATTTCGGCGCTCGAGCCAAATCTCTGCCTTAATATATATAGGCCTATTCTTATTATTTTTATGCTCTTCCCATTCTAAAATCTTTACAGCCACGCTATAGGGAACTTCTTGGTGTAAATTTACTAGGCAGCTTTCGCGAATTATTTCAGCAGCCCAATTTTCACGAGACTGATCGCTACGAATATCACTAGGAAAGAAAAAAGGGGTTGGTAAAAGCAAATCAAGCAGCTCTTTGCGCAGTGAATATACAGATTTAGGGTTTCGCAAGGCGCTTACTAAGCGCGCTTGTTTTATATTAGGTACTAGATTTTGGTATAGATCAAGGGCTTCTTGGGGGTATTTGGCAAGGTCTAGCTTATTGCCAATTAAGTAGATAGGCACATTACTTGTTAGGTCAGAAATTAATCTGGCAACATCTTTATCTTCCTTATTAGGAGGGCGTCTTAAATCTACTACCCACAAAATCATATCCACATCTATAATGGCGTTTCGTACTTCTTGATTCATATACTTACCCAAGGCATCTTTAGAACGATGTAATCCAGGGGTATCTACAAAAACAAGCTGACGATTCTCCTCAGTATAAATTCCCCTTATACCACAGCGTGTGGTTTGAGGCTTAGGGCTAATCGGGGCAACTTTAACCCCTAGAATTGTGTTTAAAAGAGTCGATTTGCCAACATTAGGCTTTCCTAAAATAGCAACAAAACCAGCATAAGTTTCTGCAGTTGTATCTGTGGGTGAAATAATAGAGGTTAAGGTTGATGATTCCATTTGTTAAAAAATTAGGCATAAAGTAAGCCTGCTGAGAACTATAACATACTATATAAGTAGCTAGTAGCCAGAAGTCAGTAGCCAGCATAGTTAAGCCCTACTGACTACTAGCTACTGGATTCTAGCTACCCTGTTTAACTCAAGCAGAAATTCACAAGTGTTTATGCATAGGCACTTACTAATTCAATAGTCAAGAAGTTTGTTAAAATAGTTGACAAACTTTATCAACTATGTAGAATAAAGTATTGTTGGTTCCAATATATTGATGGAACCAAATATCAGCATAAGGACACCAGTATTATGAATAATTCCCAAAAAATAATTTTAACCCTACTAGTTAAACAAAGCTATTTTTCCTGTTGTCCTTGCCTCTAGCTCCAATTCGCTAATTGAAAATCTTTTTCTCATCAAAATTAAAGGCTTTATATCACTAAAGCTATTTAGGAGTACTGTATGATAGAAACTTTAGAAGATCCTGCTTTGCAGAAATGGGACAAAAACACCGACCCACAAGATGTCATTAGCTGGGCTTTAGAAACCTACCCTAGCACAATTATGCCTAGTGGCTTTAACATTAATGGGATTGTGCTTTTAGACATGGCTGTGCGTGCTGGTTATCGTGGTGAGGTAGTTTTTGTAGATACGGGCTATCATTTTAAAGAGACTTTACAAACTCGAGACGAATTAGCTTTGGCATATCCTCAAGTAAGCATAGTAACTGTTAGTGCCAACCGCAAAGATGATAAGCTTTATGAAAAAGACACCGATAAGTGCTGCGCCTTGCGTAAGGTAAAACCTCTACAAGATTACTTAGCTAGAAAACAACCAGATGCTGTGTTTAGTGCTAGAAGCCGTTTTCAATCTAATACACGTGCTGACATTGAATTTATTGAAAAGGGTATAAATCGTGACAAAATTAATCCAATTGCTTATTGGTCTCAAGAAGATTTAGAAACCTATGCACATGTTCATGAGTTAACCTTAAACCCTCTATATCAGCAGGGTTATTTGAGTATAGGTTGCGCGCCTTGTACGCGAGCAGTGGAAGTTGGTGAGGATGCTCGAGCAGGCCGCTGGGCAAACAGTACAAAAACCGAATGTGGCTTGTGGTATGGGATTAATTCCTTATAATGACAATATCAGACTGACTATGTTACAATCTTTAGTAACGCTAGTTTGGAGGTGGTCTTATTTTTAGTAAACATTTAAGCGAAGGTGCCCGTCAAGGGTAAGTCCTACACAACCTGTGTTCAAGTGGTAAGTACCCTTGAATTTAAACGGGATACCGAAAAAAGCCCTGGATTTTACTTCAGGGCTTTTCAATATGAAATCAACTTACAAATTGAATTGTATGTGGACATAAATATTTGTTTTTTTGAAGGTTCCCTGCTTAAATTTGTGATTTAGTAGTTGACATTAAATCTATGTCCTAGTAGACTGCTAATAACACCTATCGGGGTGTGGCGCAGTCTGGTAGCGCACTTGACTGGGGGTCAAGTGGTCGCTGGTTCAAATCCAGTCACCCCGACCAAAGAAAAAGCCATCAGAAGCAATAAAATCTTAATAAGAACCTAATCAAGGATTGGGTTCTTTTACAAAATTCTTCTTACCATAAGCAACCTGAGAAAATCATCTTCAAATTTGTTGAAGTTAGGTGGTAGTTATAGGGCGTAGAGCTACTTTAGCCGACTTTCCGACCCCCCTTTTAAGAATTTTTGAAATAAATTCGAGGATAATTAGGACCAAGCAAAGCTAGTAGGGATTTTAGTTCACCTTTAAGATTCATGGTTAATACCTCTACATTATTGTCAGTGGTGATAAACAAAAGGTGTACATCTATAAAAAGCTCAAATACCCATTTGGTAGTAGGTCTATAAGTAGGCTTACCTTTCTGGTTGGGTACACTTTGATTATGTGTAGAAAGAACTAATCTAATTCGATGTTCCAAAGCCGAGTAAACTAATAAGCAACAAGTCATCACCATCAGCAAAGCCATTATCCTTTCTTCTTTCTTCAGATACAACGTTGATGCTAAAAACATCGGATCCTTGAGAAATCTGAAACCTCTTTCAACCTTTGCCTGTCCTTTATAGGTGCTCAAAATCTCCGCGTCACTCAAAGTATTATGGTCCAGCTCATTCGTGGCTAAAATAAATACTGCCCTTTCCTTCTTAACTTTGTTCCCTGCACTTACATCAGCAACTACTTCTCCACTTATGTGATAGGTGTATCCTGTTGGTTTAGCGTCTTTAGCAGGTCGTCCTGCTTTTTCATAGTGTTCTTTCCCTATGATCTTACTATTGTACATTTTCAGTACCTTCAAGCTATTTTTAAAATTATCCATTGCTACTTTTGCATCTGCCTCACAATGAAAACTTTGTTTGCTTAACTTCTTGAATGCTTTTTCTTCTCCTTGACTAATATTTAGCAACTCCCTCTCTGCCCTCTTGTCTCTACTTTTCTTTGACACTTCTGAGTATATTATCAGCCATCTTTGTTCTACACCTCCATATTTACTAATTGCACTACTGTACTTGTATCCCTTAACCAATGATTTCATCTTATTTAGATTTACTTGTGCTACTAGCTCTTTTGCTTCTTTCAATGTTGCTGGTACTCGCATTATCCATTTTAACCCCACTTCTTGGTGTGCTTCTAAACTGTCTTTTGTATATCCTGCACTGTCTTTTACTAATATGCTTATACCAACTGCTTCTAATTGCTTTATGTGTCTGTCTATAGTTTCCTTTAACACTATCTTATCATTGGCATTTCCACTTAGGGGCAGCATTGCTAGTGGTAAACTTGCTTCATGTTCAATTATCAACTCTAGACCTATTTGATTTAGTTCTGGTCTATTATCTCGACTGTATCCTTTGGTTATCTTCACTACTTTTGTGTCTGTATCTATTTCACTCTTACTATTGTAATCCCCATCTGTGTGGAAACTAGTTGTATCCTCGTGTCCTACCTTTGGTTTAAGCCCTAGGTATTTGACTGCTTGACCTGATATCAAACTATATAGCTCTGTCACTCCATATTTATATAGTTTCTCTAAAGCTTTACCTAAAGTGTCCTCGTTGAGTCTACTTGCTGTAACTCCTTTTCCTATTAGTTCTTCTGTAGGCTTATTTTCAAAGAAGTGTGTTGCTAGATACAGTCTTCTATTGGCAAAACCTAACCCGTTCAATATCATTGCCTTCACTGCTTGACCCACTGTTACCTGACATTGTTCAAAGTCTTGCTTGATCTCTTGATCTATTAGCTCAACTATTCTTAATTCATCTATCATTCCTGCTACTAAACTCGACTTTAGCCAAAATTAAGAAAAAAGTAGTAGGCAAAGACCTATAAAGAAAGGTTAAATGCCTACATGACAATACCAAGTGTAATTGTACAATTATTGGCAGCATTTTCTGAAACATTAACAGTACCAACTTTTGGCAATGTCCTAGTACTTGTATGTGGAGTGATCTTAAGTAATAAAGGCACTATAAGTGCAGCACTGAGGGTAATGAGGGAAGATCAGGATAAGGGTTATGGGAAATATTACCGAGTGATGAATAGAGCAGTATGGTCATGTTTGAGCTTAAGCAGAATCTTATTGGGCCTAATAGTGGTCACCTGCTTGACACCCAGTATGCCTTTAATGCTGGTAGTAGACGATACCTTAGAACGTCGTAAGGGAAAGAAGATAGGTAAAAAAGGATGGCACCGTGATCCTACACACTCATCAGGAAGTAGAGTAACAAAAGCACAAGGAATAAGGTGGTTGTCAATACAAATACTAGTACCAGTACCATGGTCGAAGAGGCGTTGGAGTTTACCGTTCATGACAGTACCAGCACCATCAAAAAAGACATGCGAGAAATTAGGAGTAAAACACCAGAGCTGTGTAGAGCTAACGTGCATACTGATAGGAATAATAAGGCGTTGGAATCCAAGACAAGAGATGTATCTAATAGGAGATGGGGCTTTTACAGCAGTAAAACTATGTTTAAGATGTGAAGAGCTAGAGATAGTACATATAAGTAGAGGACGCTTTGACCTGCAGTTATATGCTAAGCCTAAAGCGCAACCAAAGGGAAAAAGAGGGAGGAAGGCTAGAAAGGGGAAAAGACAAGCATCATTGCAAGAAAGGTTGAGTGATGTAAAAACGGTTTGGGGAATGATGTTAGTAAAGTGGTATCGAGGAAAAGAGAAAGAGGTAGAGATAGCAACAGGAAGGGCATTATGGCATAGGAGTGGGTTTGATCCAGTGGAGATAAGGTGGATAATAGTAAGGTGTAGTGAAGGAAGCATAAACCCGATGTGCATAATCAGTACAGATATAGAAAAGGGAGTACAGGAGATAGTGGAAAGCTACGTTGCTCGGTGGAATATAGAAGTCACGTTTGAGGAAATGCGAGCACAACTAGGATTTGAGGAACAAAGGCACTGGTCTGAAAAAGCAATAGACAGGAGCACACCATGCTTGTTTGGAATGTTCAGCATAATAGTGTTGATAGGGATAAAGCTGTATCCAAAGGAATTGCCAACAAGGTACAGTATTTGGGAAGAGAAAGAAGAAGCAAGTTTTGGAGATGTGTTAGGAGCAATAAGGATATACATATGGGAAGAACAAGGGATAGAAAAAGTGAGTGAATTAGGGGAAGAGATACAAATGCCGAAAGAGGTATGGCAAGCAGTGTTGGCAATATTGTGCTAGAAGCAGTTTAAGCGAAGGGGTATAAAATTTTGTAGAGAAGGCAAGAAAGGGTAAGTGGGCCTATAATAAGATAAGAATAAAAGGCTTCTAGTATAACAGACAAAGGGAAAATCAGTAAAAAAGAGAACTATGCAGAAAAAATATCTCGGCAAAAAGGAATGAAAATCATGATTTTTCTGACAAAACAGCGAATAATTAGAGGAAGTCTAGTGTAGAAGGAACAGTTGTGCTATTTTACAATTTGGTATGGATACTCCCTTTAGGAAACAAGCCCCTCTTTACAATTAGTTGGTATAATGGATAAAGTAGAGACTAAACCCAAGTGTTCTATTGTTTTTGTTTTGTGCTTTTTTTCCATCCCTCAATGATAATTTAATTGTTGATTTTTGAAGGGGGGGGGTCGGAATATCGGTTAAATATACACGCTCGCACAAGGAAACATCCGGCCAAAACAAGATAATTCAAATTAAGACCCTCAGAGACAGGTGTTTCTTAGACTCTATCAAATTGGTAGTATTTTAGGGGTTGCGTGCTAGAAATAACGAAGGGGGAGCATAATTTATCATGGTTTTGTGCACCTTGCAATTGCTTTGTAAGAGGGCACAAATCAAATTGGCCATAAACGTCGCTTTGACCAGATACTCTGCCACCTTTGAGTTGTTTAAATATGTTCTAAACAAGGTTATTTTTTTAGTTCAAACTCTTGGATCATACCTTTAGCACTACTAACAAAAGGAATAACTTATAGCCTTTACAAACCCCCTGCTAATAATTACCCTCTTAAAAAGGATACAACTGGTAAGACTGATAAAACTAACTTTGCAGATGCTAGGAATTGGATTGGTAGATAATGAGACAACTGTTTTGTATCTGCTATTCTTTGACATGTGTATTTCCCTTTCTTTAACCTTCTAGGGAAATACATCATTGCTCAAGTAAAACTTTTGACTAGACCACTACCAGAGGTAGTGGTTTCCACCAATGATAATGAACTGGATGCTCAGTAGTGGCACGTTATCAGGTTAGCAAGCAAGCTAAAAGTGATCTTAGGCAAATTGGTCTTTATACAAGAAACATCGAATTTAGGTTAGTCCTTGATGTTATTTTGAAACAAAACTACTGTTTTCATCATAAAACCTTAAGGGAGCATCTTTCCACTCTTTAGCATAGCCAATGCCGATACGTGAAGTTGTTATTATTTTTTTAACTGGGGGGGCTTGCTCGAGCCACAACCTCTCCCCCATTAGATCCTCAGCATTAAGGTTTCTAGTAATGCTCATTGCCTTAGTTAATTTACCTGGTCCATCAGTTTTACTAGCAATATTTTCTAGTGGTTCTAAAGCGCGAATTAGTACTGCTTGTCCTTCCCCTTCCTGTCCTGTTACTACATTGAGCATGTCATACATACCATAAATAAGATAGACATAGGCATATCCAGCCTTACCAAACATTACCTCAGTACGCTTAGTTCTGCCTTTAGCAGCATGACAAGCAAGGTCATGTTCTCCTAAATAAGCTTCAGTCTCAACTATACGCCCCTTATATAAAAGAGACTTGTGCTTATGAACCAATACTTTGCCAAGCAAGCTCTTTGCTACTTGCTCAGCACCTCGAGCATAAAACTCATAAGATAACTTATGCGCTTTGGGCAACTTCTATCAGTTTTTTAAAGGCCTGCGGTTCTTTTACTGCAAGGTCAGCTATGACTTTACGATTAATCTCTACTCCTGCTTTGCGCAGACCACTTATAAATGTTGAATAAGTCATACCTTCTAGCCTAGCAGCAGCATTAATACGAACAATCCATAAACGCCGGAAATCATTTTTCTTGTCCCTACGGTCACGGTAAGAATAGTCTGCGGCATTGAGGAGTGTTTGCTGAGCTATACGGAAACTTTTTGAACGTTTACCCCAGTAACCTTTAGCACGTTTTAAAATCTTCTTGTGCTTTCGGTGGCGTACTACACCTGTTTTTACTCTTGACATGGCTATTCCTTACTCATAAGGCAGAACGATTTTCAATCGCTCAGCCTCAGGTTTGGCTAGTACCAGATCATTGCGTCCTTGGCGTATTTTCTTCCCACTCATTTTGTAATTAAGGTGACGCTTACCTGAGCGCATCGCTTTAACTTTACCACGCCCAGTGACTCTAACACGAGCTTTGGTGCCCTTATGGGTCTTTAGTTTTGGCATTAATAATGCTCCTTAAAGTTTACTCTAAGATTTTTACTGTAAAAGATGGTAAAGTCCACAACCCTCAATTCTAATTCTGGGTTAAGCACTGCTCTTAAACAGCAGAAAACAAATAATTTTAAGCTTATGCTTTACTTGGTGCAAGTACCATGTTCATATCCATACCAGCAAGCGAAGGCGAAGATTCCATGCTGCCAATTTCAACAACATCTTTAGCCACACGTTGCAAAAGGTCTTTGCCTAATTCTGGATGTGTCCGCTCTCGTCCCCTAAACATAATAGTCACCTTAACCTTATGACCACCTTTTAGAAACCTGCGAATATGATTTACTTTGGTATTGTAATCATGTTCATCTATCTTAACTCTAAATTTAATAGCCTTCATTTCTTGCTGGCGTGAATGTTTGCGTGCCTCTTTGCGCTGCTGCTGCTGCTCATAGCGAAACTTGCCATAATCCATCATTTTAGCAACAGGTGGTTGAGCTGTTTCACCTACCAATACCAGGTCTACTCCAGCCTCTCGAGCACGTTTCAAAGCATCTTTGGTAAAAATTATACCTAGTTGCTCACCGCTATCAGAAATTAGGCGTACCTGACGTACTCTGATTTGTTCATTAACTCTTAACTCTTTTGCTATGACTCACCTCCAAAAATTATGCTAATCAAAGCAACTTTTAAATTCTAGCAGAGCAGTTATAGCTTAATCAATGTCGCTGGTTATTTGTATTAAAAACAACTCGCTTTCACATGTGGATAGTATTCCTATGTAAAAGCTAGAAACTAGAAAGGTTTTTCAGTTATAATCTAAGGACTAATGCATATCGTGGCTGTACTTTGTCAAGATTCAAGGCTTGGTCAGGCTTTGAGTAGTTTTCGTGATGAAAATCTTAACATCTATATGCATCCTATTCCTGAAACTAGTGATCTTGCCGATGTCTGTAACGCTCTAAAACCTCTTGATGTAACTGGTGCACTTATTTTCGATGAGTCCTCACAAACTAAAGCCTTTCAACTGGCAAGGCGAAGTAGCCTAGACGCACAGGAAGTGGGTGCTGTAGACACCTTGAGCACTACAGCAAATGGGCTTATTGGTGAATATAATTTAGGCAGGGCCATAACTTGGGTACTAGATAATTATGACTGGCATGCCCCTGAAGCAGAAGCTGTTATTTTAGGTACCAATTTGAGCATTCGTGCTATCAGCCGCGAATTAGCAAGCTTAGGTTTAAAGAGGCTAAGTATTCTTTCAACTAGCCGTCCCTCAGCTGAAAAAATTATTACTAAAGTGGCGGCAAACACAAAAATTGTAGCTAAAGCCTATAATGATCCTAGTAGCCTTAGTTTGCTCGAGCAAGCAGACTTGTTAATAAAACTTGATAATACCCCTATACCTATACCAGAAGAACTCTTAGGGCCACACTTAGGCGTTATAGACTTATCTTCAGAAGTTATGAGCCCCTTGCGGCAGCAGGCTAGCAATGTTGGAGCTCTTACTTTGAGCTTGCGTGATGTTCAAGCCCATCAAATTGCTCTTTCTTTGAACCATATTTTAGGAGGTCGGTTAGATCCTGCAACCTTTCTAGATTTATTACACAGCGTAGAATAGTTAAATGGTTCGCTACTATAGCACTAGAGATAAAAATAAAAAACGTTTCTCCTTTAAAGAAGCATTACTCAAAGGCCTAGCAGATGATGGTGGGCTTTTTGTGCCTGATAATATTCCTAAGCTCGAGGCTAAAGAATGGCAAAGTGTCAACAGTTTACCTGAACTAGGCTTCAATGTGTTACGTCACTGGCTAAGCAATGAAATTTCTGATGCGGCTCTAGAATCACTGTTAGCAGATTCCCTAAACTTTGATATACCCCTGCAGTCTCTTGATGATGATATTTATATTCTAGAGGTTTTCCATGGGCCCACACTTTCTTTCAAGGACGTGGGAGCAAGAACTATGGCACGGCTGATGAGCCACTTTTTAGCAGAGGAAGGCAAACAAGTCACCATTTTGGTAGCTACTTCTGGTGATACTGGTAGTGCTGTAGCAGACGGATTTGCTAATCAGGGAAATATAGAGGTAGTTTTACTTTACCCCAAAGATAAGGTTAGCAAAGTCCAAGAAAGACAGTTAATAGTTAAGCGTAAAGGGGTAAGGACTTTTGCAGTAGGGGGTAATTTCGACGATTGTCAGCGTATGATTAAAGAAGCTTTTCTTGATGAAAAACTCTCGCACTTGCCTTTATCTAGCGCTAATTCTATTAATATCGGTAGACTCCTGCCACAAACACTTTATTATATTTGGGCAATTAAAAATTTGGCAGTGGAGTTGCCAAATATTTGTGTACCTAGTGGTAATTTAGGCAATTTAACAGGGGGAATTCTAGCAGCACAAATGGGTTTAAAGATAAATCACTTCATTGCTGCTCACAATGCCAATAGCTTCTTTCCTAACTACCTAAATAAATTAGTTGAACCTTATGACTTTAAAGCAACTATAGCTACCCTTTCAAATGCCATGGATGTAGGAGCACCTAGCAATTTTGAACGTCTGCATAATCTTTTAGGAAGAGATGCTTTGCGTCAATGTATTTGGGGCGTAAGCATTTCTGATGAAGTTACCAAAAAACGCTTAAAACAAACCTATGAAACAACTAATTATTTGCCTTGCCCTCACACAGCCGTAGGGATTGAAGCACTAGAACGCTACCGTGACCAGACAAGTGATAAAACACCTATAATTAGTCTGGCAACTGCACACCCTGCTAAATTCCCGGACGCTTTAACAGCAGCAAATCTAATAGCACCTAAACACCAAATTTTAGAACAGCTTTGGCAACAAGAAACAGCGGTAGAGCTAATAGCTCCAACACTTGCAGCCTTATGCGAAGTTTTACTATAGGTTTCATATTTGTCCAAGGTTTCAAATCTTGAGACTAAGTATACTTTAAGTTATGGAAACAGCCGTTATTTTCTTACTTATTCTTACAGTAGCAGTAGTCATACATGAGCTGGCCCATTACCTTAATGCTAAAAGTGTAGGTTTGCCTGTACGTGCTTTTAGTGTAGGCATGGGACCTGTGCTTTTACGAAGAAAGTGGCGAGGCACTGAGTGGCGCTTGTCACTTCTACCAATTGGTGGGTATGTAGATTTGCCTGGTTTAGCCCCGGAAGCAGATGAGGACGGTAACCTACATTATCCTGAGGAGGGCTTTGCGAAGAAAAACCTTGGCCAAAAGCTTTGGATCTTGGTGGGAGGGGTAATAGCTAATTACATTTTAGCTATATTGTTATTTGCTTTTATTACTACTGCTGAACCTAACTATCGGATAATAACTACTGGTGTAGAACCCAGTAATTCAGGAGCCATTTTTAATCAAGTTTTTGAAGATACCCAAGCTGAGGCTTTAGGTATAGCAGCAGGTGATGTAGTCCTAGCTATTAACGGCATTGAAAATCCCAATACTGAGCAGGTAGTTCATGAAATACAAAATGAACAAGGGTTAAGCCTTGTCTTAAAAAGGGACAGCGAAACAATTTCTATAGCCTCTCCTTGGCCCCCGGAAGATGCTGAGGAGACTCCTATGCTTGGTGTAGGCTTAGAGCCTTTATATGTTGAGAGTGTAAATTATTGGCAGGCTCTTGGAGAATCAATTGGGTTTACCTTAAGAGTAATTCCAGAAACTGTGAAGAGTTTTGCAAAGACCTTTGTTATAACTTTTATGGGCAAAAGTAGTGATGAGATAGCAGGGCCTGTTCGCATGGTAGGTATGGTCAATGAGGCCACTAAGCAAGGGGTTTTACCAGTTTTATTAATGGCTGCACTAATTAACTTTTCTTTAGCAGTTTTTAACCTGCTACCTTTCCCCGGTCTAGATGGTGGCCGTATTATATTTGCTTTCATTGTTGCCTTGCGAGGTAAACCATTGCCACCCGGACGTGAAGAAGTTATTCACTTTATGGGTTTGGCTATACTAATTGTTTTTATAGCGCTTATTACCCTAGGGGAAGTAAGGACTCTTTTAGGTGGCTAGAAAATGACTTGTGCTGTTATTATTCCTGCTTATAATGAGTCTGCTACGATTGCCCAAGTAATAAAAGCAGCTTTGACAGCAGATATAGGTGAGGTTTGGGTTGTTGACGATGGCTCGAGTGACTCAACAGCAAAAGTCGCCCAACAAGCAGGGTCGAAAGTTATCCGCTTAAAAAAAAATAAGGGCAAAGGTGGAGCTATAGTAGCAGGGGCAAATCATTTAGAAGCTGATATCTTGCTACTGCTAGACGCCGATCTTATAGGTTTAAAACCAAATCATATATATGATTTGGCTAAGCCCTTGTTGAATGGCAGTACTGATATGGTCCGTGGTGACTTTAAGGGTGGGCGCTGGCAAACCAATTTCTCGCAAGCAATTGCTCCAGTTTTGAATGGCCAACGTGCTATCTTGCGCCAAAGGCTTTTAAGCATTCCTAAACTTGCTCAAACACGTTATGGTGTGGAAGTAGCTATAGCACTTACTGCTAGACGCGAACGGTGGCAAGTAGCTCATGTTTCCCTTCAGGGTGTTTCCCAAATAATGAAAGAAGAAAAAGTTAATAATTTTATAAAAGGTTTTGGTGTTCGTCTAAAAATGTATGGGGAAATTATCCATACCCTAGCAAGATTCTCTTTTATGCTGATGAGAATTGGATAACTATCTCTAGCTAGCATTGGACTTTGCCAAGCCTCTTTCAGTAAAAGGTGCTACTAAGCTACTCAATAAGGGAGCACATGAATTTTAGACAGTTGCCAATGTTAATTATGGGTATTACAATGACAACTTTACTTATTACTGCTGCCCTCTTAGCTCCTTGGCTTACTACCTACTCTCCTATAGAAACAAATCTGCAAGCAAGTGCACTACCACCTGTTTTCAATGGTGGAAGTCCTGCACACCCTCTAGGAACAGATTTATTAGGAAGAGACATGTTAAGCCGACTTGTCTATGGAGCAAGAACTAGTGTGCTAGTTGCTTCTTTTTCAGTAGCTTTATCTTTGATGTTAGGTGTTAGTTTAGGAATTGTCTCAGCTCATGACCAAAAGCTAGGCATTTTTTTTGAGCGCTTAGCTGATGTATGGCAATCTGTTCCTTATCCGGTACTAGCTTTGGCTGCTGTTGCTATCTTAGGTAAAAGTTTTTTTAGCATTATCATTATTTTAGCCTTAACTACCTGGATACTCTTTTATCGAGTGGTACGCAGTAAAATACTTTCTTTGCTCGAAAATGACTACATTCAAGCCACTCGAGCCTTAGGAGCAAGTTATAGAAGAATATTTTGGCATCATATTTTACCAAATATACTGCCCTTAGTACTGGTGGTAGCTACCATTCTTTCATCAAGCATAATAATCTTTGAAGCTTCCCTTTCCTTTTTAGGCTTAGGGCTTCCTGCTGAGTTTATCAGCTGGGGAGCAATGGCAGCTGATGGATTTGGCTATGAAAGCATTTATTGGTGGCTGCCAATTTTACCAAGCCTAGCTATCCTTTATGCAGCTGTAGCAGTAAATCTTTTAGGAGATGGTCTTCGAGTAGCCTTTGATCCTCAAATACCTAAGTACTTTAAGCTAAGGTAAAGTTTTTGTAACTATTATCGCAACAGAAAATAGTAAGGATGGTATAAGTTAGAGTGTTGTGTGTTTACTAGTGTTTGAGAACTTAAATAATTAATCTTTATTGGCAAGGTTCTAACACAATTAAGAATATATGGGTTGTATTTGTTATGAATGATTATTTAATGGTAAATTATTGTAATGGAAACTCAAAATTTATTTTTTGAGAAATGTTTGGAAATTTAGATGCTTCCTGATATCGTCCCAACAGGCTACACCATTTCTCACCTTATTGGCAGTGGACAAACTTCGCATGTCTACTATGCCAACCATTACAATCTTGGTCATATAGCCTTAAAGATGATGAGACCTGAAGCGAAGGGAAAATATCCCTTAGTTAGCATGTTTACCAACGAGGTACAACTAACTAGGCGCTTACAGCACCCCAATATTATTAAAGCTTTTGAGGGTAAACCAACTGAGCCTGGTGCTTACCTTGCACTTGAGTACTGTGAGGGTGGAACACTAGATGAATACCTGACAGCATCTGATGGCAAATTAAATCTAAAAACATCTTTTCGCTTAATAAGACAAATTTCTTCGGGTCTAGCCTTTAGTCATAGCAGAGGAATTTTACACCGTGATGTTAAGCCAGCTAATGTTCTTTTAACCTCAGGACACGAGGCAAAGTTAGCAGACTTCGGTACAGGTATCTACACTCAAGAAGCCTCAGCCAAAGAACGTGTAGGCACAGCTTTTTACATGGCCCCTGAACTTTTTCAAGGTGAAAAACCTACTGTCCAAAGTGATATTTATAGTTTGGGAATCCTTAGTTATGAGCTTCTAACAGGTGTGCGCCCCTTTGTAGGACGCAGTCAAGAAGAAATAATGCTTGCCCATTTGAGGCAAATGCCTATTAGTCCCAGTAACTACCGCAAAGATTTAGATCAGAAAATCATCAACGTTATTATGAAGTCACTTTCTCGTAGTCCTAAAAAACGCCATCAAACTGTTGATGAATTTAAAGAAGCCTTCAATAAAGCTACAGGGGTAGGGCTTGAGAATATTGAAGTTGATGAAGCACCAGTACCAGTGGTAGGACGTGCAGGTCGCTATACAAAAACAGAGCCTTCTCAAAACCAAGAGAATGAAAGAAAACAGCACAAGAAAAGAGATAATGGTCTTTTAGGCTGGTTATTTCGTAAAAAGTAAAAATCAAGCTTCAAAAGTAAAA
Source organism: Trueperaceae bacterium (assembly GCA_965224855.1). GTDB lineage: Bacteria > Deinococcota > Deinococci > Deinococcales > Trueperaceae > CBDCVN01. Next base: position 1,407,821 of record CBDDAI010000002.1, read on the forward strand.
ATTTACACCTATAGAAAGCAAAACAAATATGGGCTCAAAAAAATCACTGCTATCAGATTCTACAGAGAAAAGAGGAGCTGTTAGATCAACTTCAGCAAAGCCCGCAAAGCTTTCTTTGCGTATCTCAGCACCCAAAACCCCTCCAAAACCTACAACACTTGCGCTATCAGAGCTAAACAAAGCTCTTGGCCCACCACCTAAGTAAGTATTTAACAGTAGATCTGGTGTTTCTGGCAGATATGAAGATCCCACAACTGCTATTACATCGCCTCCAAGCTCAAAAACTTGGTTAGGACCTAGAGGGTAGTAACCTGTTTGGAAACGTAAATGAACTTTCTCTGCTAGAGCATTGACAACGCCAAATTGAGCACCAATACCAAAGTAACTTAAGTTACGACTGGGCAAACTTACCCCAAACCAATAAGTATCTGCCTTGACAGGAGAAGGAACAACACTAAGGGTTCTGGGTTGTAGAACTTGTGCTTGCACACTCATAAGAAAGATACTTAACAAAAATAAGGCTAGAATATAGTTTGAAAATTTGTGCATGTGCTAGTTTAACAAGAGCTAGCATGAGCATTGTTTAGTTATTGCTTAGAACCTATGTGCTTATCAATAAGATTGTAGCACAGCCTCTAAGTGGCTTTATTTTCACGAATATACTTTCCATGGTTTAGTTTTGAACATTCCACATCTCCAGCTAACTTGTTCACAAGCTCTGCTTGGGAATACATACCTTGAATGCGCTGCGTTCAGTTCACAGTATGCAAAGCGTCCGAGTACTGCATTCCAAGGCAGAACCTAGGAACAAATATCAGATGTTCATTTTAATCTGTTTGTAGTATATTGGCAGAGACTTCTTCTATGGGAATGCAAGCCTTGAAATTAGCAGAAAAAGTATCAGCACACCAAGAAGATAAAAGAGTGGTAGTAGGCATTGATCCTGGTCTTGCCAATCTGGGTTTGGGTGCAGTGCTCGAGCAAAAACGCAAAACAACCTACCTTGGCAGCAAGTTGGTTCGTACTAACAGCCGCACTTCACAACCCGAACGGCTAAATCACATTTTCAGTGAGGTTAAAAGTTTTTTACAAGAACATCAGCCTAGTACTTTAGCAATAGAAGGTCAATTTTTTAAATTCAATAGTGATACAAGCTTCAAAGTTGGGCAAGCTGTTGGGGTGTGTTTACTAGCAGCCTATCAATTAAACATTCCTGTGGTAGAGTACGCTCCCAAACAGGTCAAACAAACTTTGGTTGGTACAGGCGCTGCTAATAAGGACCAAGTTATATATATGGTAAAAGCTATTCTAAAACTCAATAAGTTAGAAAGCAACCATATAGGTGATGCACTGGCTTTAGCGCTAACTTACTTAAGTATTAGGTGTAGGTAGGGTGTAAAAGTTTTTGTGAATAACAGGATAGTCAGTGCCTATAGGTAGCTAGTAGCCAGAAGTCAGTAACCAGCATAGGAAAACCTTACTAACTACTAGCCACTGGATTCTAGCTACTATGTTAACTCAAACGGCAATTCACAAGTATTTAAGTATAGACCTTGGAGAGAGAAAAAACTTTTCTGGTACACTGTAGGAGATTATATGAAAGATATAGAATTAAAGGCCATTAATGCCATTCGTGCCCTAGCTATAGATGCTACTACTGCTGCTGGTTCTGGCCATCCAGGTATGCCCTTGGGAACTGCTGCTATGGCTTATGTGCTATGGCAAAAGTTTTTAAATCACAATCCTAGGAATCCCCAATGGTTCAATCGTGATCGTTTTGTACAATCAGCGGGACATGGTTCTACCCTTAGCTATAGCCTTTTGCATTTAACAGGCTATGACCTTTCCGTAGAGGAAATCAGAAACCATCGTCAATACCATAGCCTAACTCCAGGGCATCCTGAGACTGGCCATACACCTGGTGTAGAAACTACTACAGGTCCTTTAGGGCAAGGTATCAGTACTGCTGTAGGGATGGCTTTAGCTGAAGCACACTTAGCAGCTACCTACAACAAGCCTGACTGTAAACTTGTTGATCACTATACTTATGTTATTGCTTCTGATGGTGACCTAATGGAGGGTGTCTCGAGTGAGGCTAGTTCTCTAGCAGGACATTTTGGGCTAAGTAAGCTAATTGTACTTTATGATGACAACAACATTACCATAGATGGCTCAACTGAGATTGCTTTTACAGAAGATGTTCTTAAGCGCTATGAAGCTTATGGTTGGCATACACAACAAGTGCTCGAGGGAAACGACACTAAGGCTATTGAAGCAACTCTACAAATAGCTAAAGAGGAAACTCGTAAACCTAGTCTAATTTCAGTAAAAACCATAATTGGCTATGGCTCACCACTTGAAGGTACCCCAGCAATTCATGGTAAAGCCTTAAAAAGTGAACAAGCTCTAGAAACCAAGGCTAAGCTGGGTATTGATTGGCCTGAGTTTAGTGTTCCTGAAGACGTGCAAGCACACTATCATGAGGCTATTAATAAAGGTGAGCAAGCTGAGACAACTTGGCTTAAGCAGCTTGAAAGCTACCAGCAAGGTTACCCTGAGCTTGCTGTCCAATTTAAGCGGGTTTTAAGTGGTGAAATACCCAATATTGAAGATAAGCTGCCCAGTTATGAAGTTGGCAGTGCTTATGCTAGTCGCAACACTTCAGGTGAAGTAATTAATGCTCTTACCCCACAGTTACCAGAGCTGGTAGGAGGTTCAGCTGATCTGGCAGGTTCAAACATCACTACCATTAAGAATGTTCCTTTTATGAAAAAACAGGACTTCTCTGGGCGTAATATTCATTTTGGAGTGCGTGAGCATGGTATGGCTGCTATTGCCAACGGCTTAGCATTGCATGGTGGAGTGCGTCCCTATGTAGCAACCTTCTTAATATTTGCTGATTATTTACGTCCTAGTCTGCGTTTGGCTGCCTTGATGAAACAACCAGTTATTTATGTTCTCACTCATGACAGCATTGGTTTAGGTGGAGACGGCCCAACTCATCAACCGGTGGCCCAGCTTATGTCATTACGAGCAATTCCTAATGTAACAGTTATTCGCCCTGCTGATGCTAATGAAACTGCTCGAGCTTGGAGCTATGCCTTAAACCAGAAGGAAACTCCTACAGTACTAGCACTTAGCCGTCAAAACTTGCCCACTCTAAAAGTACCTAAAGATTCTGTTAGCAAAGGTGCCTATATAATAGCCGACTGCGAAGGTCAGGCTGAAGTAATCCTTATAGCCACTGGTTCAGAAGTTGCTCCTTCACTAGCAGCTAAAGATTTATTAGCTAAAGAGGGTATGAAGGTAAGGGTGGTGAGCATGCCAAGCTTCGAAATTTTTGAGACACAAGATGAGGCTTATAAACAAGCTGTATTACCAAATGAGATAAGAGCTAGAGTTGCTATAGAAGCAGGGGCTTCTCTTGGTTGGCAGAAATATGTTGGGTTAGATGGTGCTATGATTACACTTGACACTTTTGGTGCTTCTGGAGATGGCGATAAACTTATGGAAGTTTATGGCTTTACTGCTGAAAATATAGCTAGGGTTGCTAAGCAGATTTTTGAACTTACTGTTCATCACCAAAAATAGCCTTATCAGAGCACATTTCAAATATAATTCCCTGCTTTAAGTGTGTTCACAATTTTATCAACACTTTGTTCTAAGGTCTCTTTATCAGTTTCGCAGACAACCTCAGGGTTGAGAGGCTCTTCATAAGGATCATCTATACCAGTAAAACCTTTTATCTCACCAGCTCGAGCCTTAGCATAAAGCCCCTTGACATCACGTTTTTCACACACCTCTAAAGGAGCTTTAGTATAAACCTCCATAAAATTTTTTGTCATATCGCGTACTTCTACACGTACACTCCTGTAGGGGCTAATAGCAGCAGTAATAGCAATTATCCCATTACGGCTCAAAAGATTGGCCACAAAACCAATACGCCGCACATTAATATCTCTATCTTCTTTACTAAAGCCTAAGCCTCTAGATAAGTTCTGCCTCACTATGTCCCCGTCTAAGATTTCTACCTTACGGTCCATAGCTTTTAGCTGCTTTTTTACTTCTCTTGCTATAGTTGTTTTACCAGAACCACTTAGACCAGTAAACCACAAAGTTACACCTTCTTTTTCCATAGATACTCCAAAATTAACTAAAAATTTCGTTCACATCCAGTTTTATACCTAGTATATCATCAATTACTTCTCCAGCACTAAAAAGCTTGAACTTACCTATTGTTGAGTAAATAGTTATTGACTGATTAATGGGTATGACTAACCAACAAGACTTAATACCAAGAGCAAAATAAACCTTAAATTTTTCTAAAATTTCAAAAGTTCCCTGTTTAGGTGAGAGGATCTCTACTACTAGCTGAGGCATTTCTTTAACCTTTAAAATATCAGTGCTAAAATCTATTTTCCTTTTAGGGTATATACAAATACCTGGTTTCATTTCCTTGTGCAATTTGACTGCAAATAAGTCCAAATCTAGCTGGCCAATGTCAAAACTTAACTCCACAAAGGCCATATACTGTTCGTTATCAAGTAGTTTGGCTAAGCGAGCCTGTAAATAGCTGTGCTGAAAAGAACCCACTTCTACAACATCTTCAAGTTTTTCAACATTGTTTAAAACAGCACCATTCATCAAATCTTATGTACTCCTAATATAATTTTAAGAGCATTGTTTACTAGTATACTAGAAAAACTATTTTTGGGTGGAGTAATTCACATAATAATCCTCTTCTATTTCTCACAAGACTCAGTAACTTTTGTATATAGGATAAAGCTATGTCGTTACTTCTAAGCGGTGGTTTAATTCTACTGATTATTATTGGGGTGTCTATTTTTGCGCTATATCTATTTTTAGAGCGTCTTTTTTACCTCTTAAAAGAATCTACTGATACCAATATTTTAATGGATGATGTTAACGCAGCTGTAAATGACCGTGATCTCGATGAGGCCTTGGCTATTTGCTCTGAGCACGGTGGTCCAGTGGCTCGAGTGCTTGAGTATGCTCTAAGTCGCTTACCCTATGGTCGTGCAGCAGTAGAATCTGCTTTTGAAGAAGCCACCTTAGAAGAAGAGCAAATACTAACTCGTAATTTAAGCACCTTAGCAACTATAGCCCAAATAGCACCACTTTTAGGGCTTTTAGGCACTGTTACAGGTATGATTATAGCTTTTGATGAAATCTCACAGCAGGGCACTGGTAATCCTGCGGCCTTAGCAAGGGGCATTGGGCAAGCACTAGTAACCACAGCAGCAGGACTAATTGTAGCAATTCCTGTGCTAATGGGACATAATTACCTCACTGGGCGTGTTGAAAGCGTTCTTACTGAGATAGAGCGCCGTCGTGAGGAGCTTATGGGTCGTGTAGTACAAGTGATAGCCAACAAACGTAATAACCCTGAGGAAAGTGGTCAGCATAGTCCATCACAACCACAAGCTGGTCATACTGAGAGGTCACAAAACCCCTTTCAAGCAGGAGTAGAGTATGAGAAGCTCGATACGGCGTAGTCGCTTGCGCGGGCGAGTTTTGCTCGAGCTTACTCCTATGGTAGATGTAGTTTTCTTATTAATTATTTTCTTTATGGTTACTACTACCTTCATTGACTTCGAGTCGGGGCTGCCTATAGACCTACCCCATGCCCAAAGCGCTGAACAGCAAAACTCTAACCTTCCTACCGTAACAGTAAATGCCCAACAAGAAGTATTCGTGGGCAAAACAGCCGTTACTCTTGACACCTTAAGAGATACTTTGACTCAGACTATGAGTGGCAGTGGCTTAGATATTGTAATTTTACGAGCCGATTCAGACGTCTCTCATGGTATAACGGTCAGAATAATGGATGAGATTAAGCAATCAGGAGTAAGGCGAGTTGCCATAGCAGCTGCTAATAATAACTAATCACCCTTAAATAAAAGGGCGCTATTTTTTAACTTATGATAGCTACACCAACTTTACGTAGACACCCCCAAGACACAGAATCTAGTGAACGCAGGCGTGCTTTTTTCCTCTCACTAACGCTCCACTTAGCATTACTATACCTTTTTATTTATCTGCAAAACTTACCCAGACCTACTCCTCCTACTGAAACTTACTTGGTGATTGATCTTGGTGTACCAGCTAAAGGTGAAGAAAATTTAGCCGCCACAGTTTCTGAACCTGCTCCACAAGGAGAAGCTGTCAGGGTAGCTGACAGTACTATTGGCACACCACAAAGCTCTACACCAGCCCCTGCAGAAGAAGCAACTCCTCAAACCTCACCAGAGATTGCTGCTTCATCTGCACCACAAATTAATCCAGCAACAGAAACAACAACGAGTACTACTGCAACATCTTCACCTTCTACTAGCACGCCATCCTCTAGTTCAGAGGCAAGGCCGGTAACAGTGGCAACAGCAGTTAGTGTACCTACTCCCCAAGTACAAGCTGCTGTACCACAGACTCTAGAGCTACCTACTCCTAGCGCTCAAGCTTCTGTAGCAGAAGCTCAAACTGTGCCTACACCACAAGTTATAACCTCAGCAACAGCAACAGTAAGTATACCTACCCCTCAAGCACAAGCCTCTGTAACAGAAGCGCAGTCTGTACCTACCCCACAAGTGCAGACTTTAGTTACAGAAACACAAAATATACCACAACCTCAAGCACAGGCCTCTGTAGCCGAAGCTCAAGCTGTACCTACCCCAACAGCACAATCCTCTCTAACTGAGTCACAAGTGGTACCTACTCCGCAAGTAAGTGCTTCTGTAGCAGAGGCTCAGGCTGTACCCACACCAGCAGCACAATCCTCGCTAGCTGAGTCACAAGTGGTACCTACTCCGCAAGTAAGTGCTTCTGTAGCAGAGGCTCAAGCTGTACCCACACCAACAGCACAATCCTCGCTAGCTGAGTCACAAGTGGTACCTACTCCGCAAGCAAGTGCTTCTGTAGCAGAGGCTCAAGCTGTACCCACACCAACAGCACAATCCTCCCTAGCAGAAGCCCAAGCTGTACCTACTCCGCAAGTAAATGCTGCTATATCATCAACTCAGAGTGTACCATCACCACAAGTACAAGTTGCTGTAAGCGCCCCTCGAGCAGCCAGCGAAGCAAGCGGAGAAGCTACTGGGCAAAATACAGAGGCTACTACTGGTAACCCAAACGCTCAAGTGGGACCAAACAGTCCAGCAACCGCACCAAATAATAATAGAAATACAGCAGGGGTTAGCCAAGGCAATAATGATTCTGGTGACTCTAACGCCAGACAATCTGACGGGCCGCAAGGAGGAGACGGTCCTACTGCAAATCAAACAGCTGCTGCGGATAACCCTAACATTGATAATAGAGGCGCAGCAGCACAGCCTAATGGTTCTAATAGGCCTACTGGTGCTCCAAGACCTCCTGCTGAACCTTTTAGGGAAAGACTTGAGCGCCCTCTTGCAGTAATGGTTGATAATGTGGGTGGTTACCCACAACGTGGTTTTAAAGAAGCGTCTGCCATTTATGAAATGCCTGTTGAAGGCGGCTACACTCGCTTAATGATGGTTTTTGATAGAAATAGTCCAAGCAGTGTGGGGCCTATTCGTAGTGCTCGAGACTACTTTCATACTCTATCTGAAGGTTTAGGTGGCATCTTAGTCCATGATGGAGGTTCACCAGCAGCGCTGCAACAAATTGCAGCTAGTAAAACACCAACTTTTAATGCCTACTCAAGTGGTGACCTTTTTTCTCGTGACTCCTCTCGCAGTGCTCCTTATAATCTCTACAGTACAGGCAGCAAATTACGCAGTGCTATAAACCGCCTTAATCTGAATACCTCTCGCACTCTCTCCGGTACGATCTATCGCCCTACTGAAGATTCACCTGAGGTTGGACAAAAAACATTATATTCCTCAGGGCCTTATAAAAGTGGTTTTAGATATATACCTAATCTCAATCTTTATCAGTGGCAGCGTAATGGCTCAAATGCTAGCGATGCCTATAGTGAATCCATTTTGGTTGATGCTGTTGTTGTTGCTAATGCCTCTGTTCAAAAAATTCCGGGTGACGATGCAGGACGTCTTTATGTTTCTTTAAATGGTGGTAATGCCACCTTATATGTGCGTGGTAAAGAAGTACCGGGCCGCTGGTCTAGACAGAATGGCTTTAGCTTTTTTAATAGTAGTGATGAAAAAGTCGATTTAACCCCTTTTAAACATTGGGTGATCTTTGCGTCACCTTAAGTGACCTAGCTCGAGCAAGTAAGAGATTATCCCCTTGCTAATGGCAGTAGCAGGACGTTTACTATCTTTTAAAAATATTACATCTCTAGCATTGCTTATGTAACCCATCTCCACAATAAGCCCTGGCGTGCTAGGTGCTATCACATGTCGAAAGCGCTGTTTGTTAAAAGCATAATACTCATACATATCAGAAGAAACGTTTGAGTCGTCGCTAGGTAAGTGTGTATTTGCTAGAAAAGCTTTGTCTATGTGCTCTTGTAGAAGCTTATCAAAGTCATTGCGTAAAGGCTCAAAATAAGCAGATTTATAACCACGTCTTTGAGGGTTACTTACACTATCAGCATGTAAAGAAATGAAAAGGTCAGCCTCGTATTTAGGAGGAATAGTAGCAGGTAACAACTCTACAGTTATGCCGTAGGGCTTAAGTTGTTTCTTAATAATATTTCCTACTGCTAAGTTGATTTCTAGTTCAGAAACACCATTGGCTTCCCCACCTGTGCGTGCGTGCAGAGCAGTAATTTCTGGATGTTCGCTCACTTTCCAATGACCGATTTGAATACCTACTTTTATAGGTTTTGGGCTTTTAGTAAAAAAATTAAAAGGAGTGCGTTTTACAGCTGAAACCTCTGTTATTCTAGGGGTTGGATTAGGTTTTGATTGATAGGCTTTTATTAACAGTAGGAGTATGGTAAAGCATATCAAAAGTGCCGTACCAAGGGCGCGCCGACGTTTAGCTTTGTACTCTAACTTATGTTTGTGCTTCTTACGAATATCAAAGTAAAAATTTTCAAAAGTGCCAAGCGGTCTACTATTGCTACGTTGACGCACTTGCTGAGGTTAACACAAGCTTAAGGTGACCTTAAGGAAAAATTCGCTGTGCAGTTAAATTTACCTCATAAGCACAGTCTGCTCTCTTTTCTCTTTCGCCTTACCTTGAGGTGCTTTTTCAACATTAAATTCAGCCTCAAAGCGATAAATACACAACTCACTTTCTAATTTACCGTTACTTACCCATATCTCAAAAGAATAGGCAAAGCAGAATTAAGGGGCAGTTAAGGGCAAAACTATATCCTTCCTCTTATGTCTTCTAGCAAACTATTAATGAAGACAACAACCCACTTAGTGCATGGCACAAAGTTCGGAGGATACATATGAAAAAAGAATCAGTACCATATAGACTCTATAGAATCAACCAAATTATGATTGCTACTTACTTAGGTGGTCCAATAGCTGGTTTCTACTTAATGAGTGCAAACTTCAAGAATCTCCACAATACAAAGTCAGCAAAGAAAACTTTGTATATTGGAATAGTATCATCAATAGTATTATTTACTGGCGTACTATTTGTTCCTGGAGTCATTATAGATGCAGTTCCTCATTTCCTAATACCACTAATTTATACTGTGGTTATTACTGTATATGCGCAGGGTATACACGGTGAAATAATTAAAGAACATTTAAATAAAGGTGGGGAGATATATTCTGGCTGGAAGGTTTTTGGTATGGGAATCTCGTTCCTTGCAGTAAGTTTAATATATGTTTTCATCTTAGTAATGATTATTCCAGGAAATATATTCCCTTGAAGTAATACCTACTGCTTGTCAGAAAGTAGTTTCTCTACTTTATAAGAAAGAGGAAAGGAAATTTATTATGGTCATTAGATACAGTAGAATTTGGGGGAGTTTAGCTTTGGGATTAGGTCTTTCCAACCTTATGATCAACTTCTGGTCACCCACTCCATTTGGATTGCTTTCAGGTTCTATCGTTTCTCTCTTGGGGGTTTTATGGCTTACAAGACCGTACCTCAAGGTGTCAAACAACGAGCTAGAAATACTTACTCCACTAGGGGTGATCAAACAGAGGCATCCTATAAAAACGCTGGAGGTAGTGTCTGGCAAGCTCTACATTACATCAGGAAATTCAAAGAAGAAAATAGCTGGCTTTGTAGCTCATAAAGATGACTGGGAAAAATTGCTTAGATTAGTTGAAAATTCGTAGCTTTCCCGATTTAAGCGAAAAGGAAAATTACTATGGAGTTTGTTCGAACAACAGAAGATGATTTTGCGCAAAATTTAGGAAAAAGGGAAATGCTATAAATATAATTCAGGCTCATGGTTACAGATAACTCTCAAGCAAAGCCCATGTCCCCAAATCCTTCTCTAGCTTTGTGCTTTATGGTGCTTGGCTTGGGTTATGCGCTACCTTTTGCTGCTTTACCAGAAACGAATGGATTACAAGTCTTCAAAGCAGAAGAAGTCGTTAACCTTTATGCCCTTGTTGCTTGGATGGGCTTGGCCCACTTCTACTTTGCATTTAAAGGTCAAGGAACAAGCTTTATACGCAGAGGCTTAACCAGACAAGGCTTGATATTTGCTGGAACTGCTCTTCTCACCCTTACTGGACTTGCTCTTACAAGGCATTTTGTTGGTTTCGCTATTTTTAATGCTCTTACTTGGATTTACTTTATCCCCCATTTTATAAAAGCAGAGCTTTTCTTTTCAAAAAAAACCACATCCAAATCAAAAGAGAATTGGATTTACTATATATTTCCGACTATTGCTTTTACTTATTTTTCGGTAGTTCTTTTTGCCCGCCATTGGTTTTTCGATATGCAGTGGCTGCTGGTGGTTTTAGCTCTTATGGTTGTGCTTATTTGTCTACCATTTGGCCTGTTGCGCTCACTCAAAGCAACTCCCATGTCAGCTTTTACCTTGCTGGGGGTTTTTATTCTTGCAGAAGGTTTAGTCTGGGGTACTTATGGGAAGTATATGCATAGTGCATTTGCCGATGGCGTATATACTTTTCATGTTGCAGCCGCAAGTTTCTACCACTATTTCCGTTCTTATCACTTTCCCACTTTATGGCTAGACGCTAGTAAACGGAGAGGATTTTGGCTTCAGGTATTTGCTGTAAATATCGGGCTATGTGCTATCGGTTATGTTTTTCTGAATTATTTTGGTGGTTCCTTTCTTAATTACTTGCTAGACCCCTACTGGTTTACCGTGTGGGTAGCTTGGCATTTAGTCTGTAGTGATACATTTCCTATTTTACGTTCAAGGTAAGTGCCTAATTTTGAAGCTCGAGCCAATTTGTAAACGCTCTCGGAAAACTAGGGCTTGAAACCAAAAACCTCCCTAGCATCACTAACTTCTCCTGTCACAGCAGCAGCAGCTACCATTACTGGGCTCATGAGCACAGTTCTTCCAGTAGCACTACCTTGCCTTCCTATAAAATTACGATTACTGGTACTGGCACAAAGCTCATCATCAACAAGCTTGTCTGGGTTCATAGCCAAGCACATAGAACACCCTGCCCCACGCCACTGAAAACCAGAGTCTATTAAAACTTTGTCGATACCCTCCTCTTCACAAGCTTTAGCAACGAGCTGTGAACCTGGTACTGCTATAGCCCTGATGCCTTCTTTAACTTTGTGGCCTTTTAAGTACTTAACCACCTCTCTAAAGTCAGACAAACGGGCATTGGTGCAACTTCCCAAAAAGGCTACATCAATGAGTGTACCCTTAATAGGTGTGCCACCTTCAAGTTGCATATGCTTAAGGGCCTGTTCCACTGCTGCTTTATCGCTATCAGGTACCTCTTCTACACTAGGGATATTTTCACTGATGAAAATCCCCTGTCCGGGGTTTATACCCCAAGTAACCGAAGGTTCTATTGCCTCAGCATGAATGTTAACTACATCGTCATATTCAGTGTTAGGATCAGAAGCAAAGGACTTCCAGTATGCTACAGTTTCATCCCACTCAGTTTCCTTAGGAGAATAAGGACGGCCTTGAAGGTATTTAAATGTGGTTTCATCTGGATTCACATAGCCACAGCGCGCTCCACCCTCTATGGACATGTTGCACACCGTCATGCGTTCTTCCATAGTGAAATCATCAAAAACACTGCCACCATACTCATAAGCGTAACCCAATCCACCATTGACTCCCAAAACTTTTATGATATGCAAAATAACGTCCTTAGCATAAACTCCCGGTTGCAATTTACCCTCTACATTAATGCGACGGACTTTTAGCTTACTCATTGCCATGGTTTGAGTAGCAAGGACATCACGCACTTGACTAGTGCCTATTCCAAAAGCAATAGCACCAAAAGCACCATGTGTAGCAGTATGTGAGTCCCCACAAGCAATAGTAGTACCTGGCTGAGTAATGCCTTGTTCAGGACCAACCATGTGTACAATGCCTTGATAACCCGTATTTAAATCAAAAAAGGTTATTCCTGACTCCTCACAGTTTTTACGCAACTCCTTAATCATAGCATCTGCCAAAGGATCATCAAAAGGTTCTACTCTTTGATGAGTAGGCACTATGTGATCAACGGTGGCAAAAGTGCGCTTGGGGTAACGTACTTTTAAACCTCTATCGTGCAACATACCAAAGGCTTGAGGGCTAGTTACTTCGTGAATTAAATGTGTACCAATAAGTAGCTGAGTTTGTTCATTAGCAAGAGTACGTACAGTATGAGCATCCCAAACTTTTTCATAAAGACTAGGCATAGAAAATCCTTTCTCAAATCAAAAAACCCTCGGTGTTTTGGCCGAGGGTAGTGTTAATCAAAATAACTAGTAAGCAAGTTACCATACAAATACAGCCTTAAGACCACCTTTAACTAAAATCAGGTAAAGTATTGCTGTAACTGCTAAACTCATGGTTAAAAGTATATGTTTAGTGCTAGTATATTGTCAACAAAATGACATGACTAAGGATAAAAAGAGACTGCGTCTTTACTGGCAACACTAAGTGTGCCAAACAAAACAATGCCTAGAAAATGATAGGCATCCAGACACTTTGTAGCATCATCAAATGGCTTTACAGCCATAATCTTAATTTGCTAGACTATTTTTAGTCGTCGCGGCAAAAGGCTACACCGAGACGTTAAACGCTCATAGATGGTGTGTAAGACTGTTTAGCAGCTGTCCTATGTGAAGTGAGGACTTTTTAGTACATCTGCACACTTATGTGTATGAAAAAGGTAGCAGATACTCATGAAAAATATAAAAACTTTATTAACATTCACAGCACTAGCACTAAGCTCACTTGGACTTACCAATCAGTCCACACTAACTCAAACTATAGTAAACCCCTATCTACCAAAAGATAGCTTTGTCGGTCAGATAAAAGGTTCAGAAATTTTTGTTGCTATTGTTACTACTGGTAGCGAGACCCTAGCTTATGTTTGTGATGGGGTGGAAATAGCAGAGTGGTTTCGTGGTTCTATGACGGAGAGTGGACGGCTCGAGCTAACCTCAAAAAAAGGCTGGACACTTATGGCAAGTATGAGTATTTCCAATGCCATAGGATTACTTATAATAGAAGATAGCAAGCCAATAAGTTTTATAGCTAGTCCTGTAGAGGGCAACGCTGGCCTCTACCGTGCTGAAAGAATCATAGGAAACATTAAATACATAGGAGGTTGGATTGTTAACTCAAATGGTGAGCAGCGCGGGGCAGTAATTGGTGGAGGTACTTTCCAAACTGTACCATATATTGACATGGGAACTTTTCAAGCAGAAGTGGTAGATTTAGGAACTTTTGCTGCACAATACATTACACCTACTTATTTAGACACTTCTGTAAACCCTTAAGCTTCAGCTAACAAATCCTCCCAGTTGGTCGGTAATCTCTCGTCAACCTCGGCAAATTGCTTACAGCTTTGCTGGTAGACTCTCTCAATTGTTGCTTTATTGCCAGTAGTTTGTAAGACATCCAAACAAAATACTAATACATCAAGTTCATAAGGATGGGCTTGAAGCAAAAACTCCACTAAATGAACAACCTCCTTTAACCCTTCGTTAAGCTTCTTTATATATAAACGTAATTCATGATAGAGGGCCTCACTGGTGCTCGAGTTCCAGCTTTCATCTAAATCCTGTAAGTAAGTACCACGCCAAAGGCTAGCATCACCTGATTTCAAAAAGTCTTCAGCATCTGAACTAACATCTCCAAGAGCATAGCCATTACTAGTACGTGTTATGGCTGCTGGGCCAAGGCTCGAGCGCAATCTATAGATAAGCTGTTTTAGAGCAGAGGTAGCACGTTTCTCATCCACGTCTGGATAAAGACTGTCTAGTAGATCAAGCTGGGAAACCTCACTACGCCCAGCTATTCTAGCCTCGAGCAAAAGTGCTAAAAGGTGTTTTCCCTTTTGAGTTTTATAATTCAATGGTGAACCATTAAGCTCAATCTGTATTGGACCAAGCACTCTAAGATAAATAGGAAAAGTTGCTTGATTTGTCTTAGGTGCTTCAGCAAGCTCTGGGAAATAGCGGTAAGTAATATTTAACCAATTCAGGTTACCTATACGTTCAAAATGTATGATACGAGTAGCACCAGTGGCAGAATCGCCTTTTATACGGTCTATTTCTAAGGCTAGACGATGGGAAAATGGCTCATGATCAAGGTTTTTCATATCATATACAGCATTATTAAGGTTTTCTAGCGCTAATGCTTGCTGCCCAAGCTTTTCAAGTGCTAAGCCACGAACCCAGCTACCAACAGCTTTAAGATGAGCTTCACCCAAACTAGCAGCAATTGCTTCCATCTCCTTGACAAGTTCAAGTGCTCTTTCAGCCTGCCCATACTCTGCTTCAGCTCTGCTAATAAAGTATAACGCTTCTGCTAGCTGAGGAGGGCTCTGAGCACGTCTGGCATGTATTTCAGCAGCAGTAGCATGTCTGAGTGCTAATGCTGCTCCATAAGTAGGTGCCCAATCTAAATAAAGCTGTACTAGAGCTTGCTCTACTACTACTAACCAGCGAGTATTGTTGCTACGTTCTAGTACTTCACGGCTTTGGATAAGCAGCTCTTCAGCACGTTCAAATTCGCCAACTTCTATTAAATAAGTGCCAAGATTGACCTGCCCCTCAGTATATTTACGACCATTGCCTTGCTCACCAACTATTTGCAAATACTCCTCAAGATCAGCTATTGCTTTGCGAAAGTGCCCTAAACGATAGAGTACTAAAGAACGGTTTGAAAGTGAGGTAGCATACTCTTGCTGTATAGAGTTATAAATTGAGCTATGTAACATAATATTGTTATAAGTTTCCAAAGCAGCATTAAAACTATTAAGAGCAGCAGTAAAATTACCTTCGGTAAGTGGAATAATGGCATAGCTACTTAATAAGGAGGCCTGTTCCAGCGATGATATATCTGGAATATTCATGGCATCTTTGAAAAATACCTTGGCTTCAGTAAACATTCCTAGCTGAGTCAGACTTCGGCCTATATGGACATGTGTGGGTATAGTTGCAAGTGAGTGGATTTCTGGATGCTGCTGCCACAATTCCCATGCCCCACCATAGTCATAACGATTAACGCGTACTGCTATGAGGGCTTCTAGCCAATCTGTCTCTGACTGCTTTTCTGCAGATAGACTTTGCAATAATTGCTCGGCTTCTGCCCCTTTGCCAAGTGAAGATAGCAAAGAGACCTGCAAAAGTATAACTTCAACATTATTTGGATTAGCTTTCAGGGCTAGTTGAGTCATCTCAATTGCTTTAGACAAATTAGTGCCCCGTAGTAATTTAGCTGCTTCAAGCGCTAAATTAACCTGTTCAGAGCCCTTAGCAAAACTCGCAGCTCGAGCCAAAAAGTTTGCTACCTCAAGCTCATTGCCTAAAGCCTTAGCAACCTTAGCAGCTTGCTCTAGTAATCTCTGGGCCTCCTCAGGATCAAGCTCGGCTTTCTCTACAAAAAAAGCTGCCTCTCGGGGTTTATCTATTCTAAGTAAGTTTATCGCCTTTTGAGCCAATTGGCGACACTGTATCTGCGGAAGTTCCTTTTGAGCTACTTCTTGCATAAGAGAATGGGTGAACTTATTGTTTATTAATATGCCTTGATTTTCTAGCTGTACTCTTGCTGCTTGGAATTCTTTTGGCTTAAGTTCAGTAATTTCTGCCCAAAGATTGCTTGGCGTACCACTAGGCAATAAAGCCTTGGCTGCCAAAGTAATTTGTACCTCTGAAGAAGTAGTAGCATTATGAAGAAGCTGAACTATCAAAGCTTCAATGCTAGTAGGCATGAACTCATCTGTAGGTGGCCGCCAGCGCCAACGCTGTCCATCACTCCAAAGATAGCCTAGTCGAGTTAGATAACGGAAGTACTCGAGGGTAAAAAGTGGATTGCCTTGCGAGCGTTCATAAATCCAAGTATAAGCTGCTATTGGCAAGGTGCCCTGTGCTTCAGTGTCAATTAATTGGGCAGTTTCTGCAGCAGTTAGTGGTTCTAATCGGTAAGACTCAAAACCTGCTAGAGGTTCTATATATCCACTAGTTACTAGGCCAATTCCACGGCTGTTTTCAATGGCTTTAGCTAACTTAGTCCATAAAATGAGCCTTTCACCTGAGACCTTGTGTAAATCTTCTATATAAAGGACAAAAGGTGCCAATGCTGCTAGTAGGGCTCCTAAGGTATCAACAATAGCTAAAGTGTCAACTGATTCATTAGCAGAGATATGGACAAGAGAATTTTCTGCCCATAAAGGTAAGCGGTTTGGTTGTGGTAATTTTTGAATAAGCTCAACAATACTTTCAGTAGACAAAATTTTGATGTTTTGACAAGGTATTTCACTAAGTAGTTGCTTTATTAGCCAACTCTGACCAACGCCAACTTCTCCCCATATGCCTAGTAGTGTGCTTCCACGCTTAGAGATCACTTTACTAAAGCGTTTTTTTAATTTTGCTATTAGCTCTGCTCGAGCCATCCTTATTTGATTCTAACTCTTTCTGTAGGGATTTATCTATGCTAGCTACTGACTCCTGGCTACTATTTACTTATAGGCACTAACTATCCCGAAGTTTCCACAAAAACTTTTACATTCCTGCTTAGTTAAGCACCTTGCGTTACCGTAGTGTTACCAGAGAACAAGCATACTTATCTCGAATACAAGGTTAATAAAGAATTTGTAATCAGAATCTTGTAAATCTAACTAATAGGAGGTCAGTTTAATTAGGAACAAAATCACCCACTAACAACGTTGGTGAAATCGTTTAGAGTTATTTTTCTATATCATTACACTAAATTTCACACAGTTTGACATTAATTAATTTGTGAAATGATCAATCAATAAAAGGTCCATAAATTATGGTAAGGAGATGTTTATGAAAGAATTGTTTTCAGGTTTGGATTTAAAAACATTATTTAAGGAGACAAAAATGAAAAAGATAATTACCACAAGTTTTTTAGGAATTGTCTTACTACTTAGTAGCTTAGGCTTTGCCTATGACAACTATATTGGTATGACTGAGCATGTGGACTATGGCACTTACTTGACTGATCTCGAGGGCAAAACCCTTTACACTTTCAGCAATGATAAACCCGGTGAAGGCACAAGCGCTTGCTATGGTGGTTGTGCAGGAGCTTGGCCACCCTTCTTGGTTGAGCTAGGTGAGATAACCTATGATGAGGACTTTTTAGGTGAACTTAGTTTCATTACCCGCACTGATGGTAGCACACAACTTGCTTACAATGGTTGGCCACTTTACTATTATGTGGGTGACGCAACTGCAGGTGATGCTAATGGACATGGCATAGGCAATGTTTGGTTTGTTGCTACTTACGGTGCAGAAGAATCTGTGCTCGAGCAACCTTAAATTTGTTTTTAATTTTTCAAGGAGATTTATTATGAAATATCATTTAAGGCTTGGGATAATTTTACTGCTGCTTTTAGCTCTAATAAGCTGCAGCACAAGTGACAAAAAAGAAGACAAGGGAAGTTTAAAAGTTATTGTTGAAGGACTTTTAAAAGCTCTTGATGGATCTGAGGCTACTGTTAATATAACTGGTAGCACTAATAAAACACTTAGCTTCAATGGTTCAGGAGAGGAAACCATAACCGATTTAGCAGTAGGTAACTACACTGTAACAGCAAATTCTTTTGCAGGTCATGTAGCACCTAATTCCCAAAGTATAGAAGTTACAAAGGGAGCAACTGCTGAGGTGACGCTCAGTTATACACTCGAGCCCGGCACCACAGAACAAGGTAAAGATGATGATAATGACCAAAACCCTATAATCCAACCAAATGGTGAAGAGGATAAACAGCACATGGAGAATACTGATCCACTTTTCGCTGATGAGAAAGGCAGTCTCCTGATAGGAATTTTAGGTCGTGACACACTAGTAGGAAACATAGGCGATGACATACTTATAGGCGGACCAGAAAACTTTGTAGGACCTAACAGCGATATTACTTATGGTGGTGAAGGTAATGACATTAACATCTGGGCTCCCGGTGATGGCAGCGACGCATTTTTAGGTGGAGAAGGCATAGATGCAATAATCTTTGCGCCCTTTAAAAACCAAAGTGCTCCCGGTGCAGTACCAGCGTTGACTAATGTCAATGGTCGCGATATTCCCCAAGTTAGTGTTAGTGATAAAGCACAGTTCAGTTGTGAAATAGAAACTGTGCCTAATAATGAGAACTTAGGTTATGAGCAATTAGTACGCTTTAGCGTAAATGGTAATTTGAAAGTTACAGTACGTTTACTAGGTGTAGAGTTTGTTTATTGTCCTAGTGATCAAGCAGATAATGTCAAGGTTGCAGCATTAGCTAATGGAACAACCTTTACTGATGTACCCCTGTCCACATTAGTTGATACTTTGCTCGGCGAGATAATGCAGCCTTAAAGGAGAATTATAATGATGATTTTACAAAGAATAATAGTTATTGTAGCTTTATTACCTTTACTAACAGCTGCAGGTGTAATTAATGCAGACACACAAATAGGTGCTGATGAGGATAACAACTTAAATCTTGTTATTCAACCTGTTGACGAGGATGATAAACAGGATATGGAAAACGCTGATGCTTTTATTGGCGATGATGATGGCAATCTATTAATAGGCATGCTAGGAACAGATACTCTTATTGGTATGGGAGGGGATGACATTCTAGTAGGAGGGGCAGAAAATTTCCGAACTGGTTTGGATGAAAATACTGGTTTACAAAGGGGTTCCAACAGTGATGTATTGATAGGTGGTCCTGGTAACGATATTAATGTTTGGTCTCCTGGTGATGGCAGTGACGCCTTTTTTGGTGATTCAGGCTCAGATATTATGCTTTTTGGTCCATTAGTTCACCCCAATGGCGATAAAAACATTGCTCCTGAAGTTACTACAGCTCAAGGACGTGATATTGTTAGAGTTGATATTGATGAAAAGCCTCAGTTTACTTGTGAAATAGAATCACTTCCCTCGAGCTATACCTATGACTACTTAGTAAGATTTAAGGTTAACGACGACTTAAAGGTGACTGTACGCTTGAAAGACACAGAGCAAGTTATTTGTCCAAGCCCTGATCCAGACAGCTTACTCTATGCTGATTTAACATCACAAACTCCTACAGTTTTCAGTAAGCAGCCTTTGAGTAACTACTCAAATACTTTATTAGGCTATATAGTTCAAGCGCCGTAGGTTGTTATAGACTATAGAAGCACGCCTAAAATGTACAGTAAAATTATACCCTGCCCTTTCATATCCAGAAGGGCAGGGTTGACTATTAGCAAACTTAAGGCAGCATTTCCCTAATGATTTTTCGTGAGTTTAAGCTTATGACTTAAAAGACATTCTTGAGCAATATTACTCTATGATGTAGTCTTTAAGACAATATGGACAGTTATCTAAATAACCTCATAAAAGCCGTGAAGGGCGATAAAGTGGTTAGCACAAACTTTCTAGAACCTAATGACCTTGCTAGTCTTGCTGCTAAGTTAAGAACAAAAGGAATCAGGTTCGAGCTTAATGGTGGCTTTTCTGGTGCCAGTCGGCGCGTGCTAACTGTGTTTCCTAATCACATACCTAAAGCTACTACTAACTTAAGTGCTATCTATTTTAACAGTGTTAATAAAAGTGAGCTAATAGAACAATTTCAAAGAACAAATATTAATTTAGAAAATGTAGGAGACATCATCAACTTCCAAGAAGGCCTTGTAGTTGTGATTTTAAGCAGTATTAAGGATACATTCTTAGAGCTTACAGGAGCACAGGAAATAGCACTGACAGATATTTCTAAAAACAAAAGTAAGGCCCAGCAAGTTATTGTACCTTCACTTAGAGTTGATGTTCTTGGCGCAAAAGCCTTCAAGGTCTCACGCAGTTACTTTGCTAAAGGTATAGCCAATGGTAAAGTGAGTGTACAAGGAAAACCAGCAGACAAGTCCAGTAGTGCTGAACTCGAGGATGAAGTTTATGCTGAAGGGTTAGGTCGTTTTCGTTTGATTGAATTGCTTGGCAAAACTAAGAAAGGTAACCATAAGGTAGTGCTCGAGGTTGAACCTTGGGTTACGTGAGTTTTCTGTTATATTTTCGTGAGCTTGCTGTGATAATGCCTGTGCTTTGATAGTACTCGAGTGAGTTAAGGCTTCTTCACTGTTTCTCCTTTCAACACGAGCGAGGTTTGAACCCCGCTCTTTTTTTTGTTTGATTCCCACCAAGGGAGCTCAGGGATTACCTATTAGTTTGCCTTAGGTCATGGCGAATAGGTACCCTGTCTTTCCTTAAAGGAAGTTCTGTTTCTACTTCAGATAGTTTTTTATACAATTTTTCATCAAATAAGAATTCAAGCTCCTGAAAAAACTTAATTTGCTCTGTACCCGTTTTAGGTGAGGATTCAAGTAAATCATTTAAGTGATTTACTTCTTTGTCAGGGGATTCACCATAAGTTGTATGAATTTCATTTAATTTGTGCTCGAGCAACCTCCCAGTAAAATCTTCACATCCTTTATAAAGAGCTTCATAGGGCATCTTTTTCCGATTCTGATAGTAAGCTAATCTAGCATAGAAACCAAGCACTGCTTTTAATACGAATAGTGCCTCTTTAATAATCTTTTTGGTAGGCATATGGGCATAGCTGAGATTGTAGCTTAAGCCCTCAAGTTGACTAAGAAGATCAGAACGGTCTACCCCTTGTGCTTTTGTGTTATCTAAAAGCAAATTAATGTACTTGGTAAGTGCTTTACCTAATCTTGAGATTTCTTCTTGCAATTCTGGTAGTGCATCTAAGTTATAGATAAGCGGTAGGTGCTCAAATTGCAGCCTTTCTTCTAGCTCCTCTGCCTCTTTTTCTTCTTCTAGCATCTCTACGGAGTTAGCGGTAGAAGCATTAATGATCTTACCAAGTGTTACATCGAAACTTATAGCTCCATCAATAACATTTTGAGGAGTTTCCCCCCATTGAAATGCTATCTGATAGGCATTATAGTTTGGTTGATTATCGTCATCTGTATTAGTATCACTATTATATGTAGGCAAAAAGAATTCGTGTGAAAAAGGCTGCGAGTCTTTTGCTAGGTAAACAGTAGCAACTAAGGTGTCTTCACCATCAACTATTTCAATATCTTTCTTACCTTGAAAAATAAATGGTATCCCTTCATTGGAAATTACAAATAGATTCTCAATAATAAGAGAATTATTTTCTAACTGAAAATTGTTCCAGACCGACTCTGTGCTTGTTTGAGGGCTAATAAAACCAATATAGCCAGTGGCAAGATTATGTAAGCTATAAACATTTAAAGGGAACCAAGCTAACTGGTAAAGCTGAGTTTCTGAGAGGACTTCTCCATCTTGAAACTTAGGGACACTTATTACCACAACGTTGCTCCATTCATTAGTATACTAAAAACGGCTTAGAATTGGACGTTTTTATAGTTATCATATTTATTCTGAAGGGTGTACGGATATTAAGTTTCTTTGAAAGGCTTAGTATCTTAAGTTCAAAACCCTTGAAAGTATAGAAGATAAAATCTATAGTTTATTTTCCATCCTTTTCATCTACAAGGCTCAAAACCATTCCTGGCACATTTATAGGTTTCATACTGGCCAATTCTTTTACCTTAAAGTTTCTGATGCTTTCTGCTACAACATTTTCTGCTTTTATTTTACTGCCTCTTATCCAAAATTTAAGTGCTATGGGTGGGGCCTCATCAACCCAAACAGTGGCCTCTCTACTACTACCGATGGTAATGGGAGTTTTACCTAGAGGATGGTAACGATAGACTTTATCACTATTATAAAAAACACGTAGCCAAATTGGGTTTTGGTTTCCTCTGTTAACCATCAGGTTAATAAAAAATCCTATAGCCATGCCCAAGGCAAAAGCACCTAACCAACGCCCAATAAAGGGCGTCTCGAAAGCCTTTTGAGTGTAGTAATAAATTACTCCAGCAACCAGGCCTCCAATAAACCCAAAACCTAAAGCTTTTAAAGGATTTAAGTTGGGGAAAATTTGTAAGACTGAGGCACCAAGAGTAAGTAGCAAGCCTAACAAAGCCCAAGCAAATATTTGACTTATATATTCTGGTATAATGTTACTCGAGCTAGTAAAAATTAGTAGTGTTAGAATACCTATTAGAAATCCCAATAATAAACTAAGAACACAGGCAAGACTCTCTTTAGTAGAAAGAATACGTTTGCGTTTGTAATATATATTTTGAAAAATAATAAGTGCAAGAGCTATACCAAAAGTGACCAAACTAGTCCATAGTCCAGCATATAAGAGAGTTGCTGATTTTGAGCGTTGTTCATCGGGCTTAGAAAGATGGCTATTTAGTACACTGCCTACTTCCCTGTAAATAGTTGAACCAACATTGTCACTATCAGTACGTATAACATTACCTGAAAAAAGGCTCCTTAAATTCTCAAAGTCAGGGCCTTCATTAGCTGTTACAATTGCTGTTAAAGCAATATTTGATTGCTGAACTGTATCGACAGCTGCTTTGATTTTAACGGGATCACTATTTTCATACTCAGCGTCTGTAAAGAGCAAAATGAACTTTCTGGAATCTTTAGCGGTAATTTTTTCTAAAGACCCCCTTGCTTCTTCAAGGCCTTTTTCTATCCTTGTCCCTCCATTTGCTACTATGCTATCAACAGCTTTCTTTAACTCAGCTTTGTTACTAGTTAAACTGACTAATTGTTCAGCATTAACATTAAAAGTTATTATGGACATTTTTCTAGACCCACAAGTATTACTCTCAAAGTCTGTTTCTTGAATTAACCTATTAACAGCAGCTTGTAAATCTGTTAGTTTTTTACCACCATTTTCTCCCATACTACCTGAGTTATCAAGAGCAAGAACTACATTAGTATCTATAGAAGCACATTGAGGAGTAGCAGGTAATAGCCACTGTAATAAAGGTTCGGCTAAACAAGCTAGCACTAATGCGCCAAAAGCAGCCACCAAAGCAAATTGTAAATACTCGAGTAATTTATTCATAAAGTACGAAATCTACTATACTAAAAATGGGTAAGAAATAAGCATCTTATTTCAAGAAACTTATGCCCTGCTCCTCAACTCCCTATCTTCCTTTCAAATTCCATAGTAATTCCAATTATCCACGTTCACAAAATTATACCTTTATCACTGATTGCCACTAGTTGCCAACACCTTAAGCTTAACCTTATCTTGCCAACAAGATTCATCAACAGAAGTAGCTAGTGAGCTATCTACTCGGCTAGTAATATGATCTATAGGGTTTACCTGAATACCTTCTTTATTTAATATTTCAAAGTGCAAATGTGGTCCAGTTGTACGTCCTGTAAGTCCTACAAATCCTAAAAAAGCACCCTTTTTTACATACTTTCCTTTTTTTAAAGCATTGTTGACAGTATACAAATGTGCATAGCGAGTTTGCATACCATCGCTATGGCTTATATAAATAACTGTCCCATAACCACTAGCAGCATCATATTGTTCCTTTTCTCTTAAATAAACAATTACTCCTGCTTTACTGCTAAAAACTGGTGTACCTACCACTGCAGCTATATCTACACCTTTATGGTTTTCAGGGCCATTACCAAGATTTCTTGGACCAAAACAAGAAGTTACTCGACCCTTTATACTTAGAGGCCAAATAAAACCAGGCGAGGAAATTCCTTGATTTATGTTGGTTATAGAGTTAGGAATATTGTTACTAACAAACGGTTTATGAAGTGGGTTATTTGCCATATTAAGGGGATTGGAGGTACTTACAGAGGAATTTAGTGCATTTGGCGGCCCAAGCCCTGAAACTCGTGACAGTGCAAATCTATAACCTCCATAGAACACTACAGCTAGTAATGGAATGCTTATAGCGGTAAGTAACCAAGCCTTAGAACTTTTCTTCTTAGGGATTAGCTTAGCAAAAAAAGCTCGAGGGTTTCTAAATAGATTAGCAGGCTTTCTAAGAGCTGAAGCCTGTGGTACCTTAACTTGATTATTTATAAGGGGAGGTTTTACTGATGCTGGATCTGTAGTACTAGCACTCATTTTAACCCAATCCCAATTATGCTTATCAGTGCCTGTATCAAGGGCTTCCCGAACGATTTTTTGTCTAACAGGTGCTTGTGGGTTCATTGCTGGCTTGTTTATTTTCTGTTTGTTCACAACTTGTCCAATAGCACTAGTCTTATTTTTGACGGAAGCTGGTTTAGCAATTACTTGTTTAGTAGACCCTTGATAACTAATAGGTGCTTGTCGAGTAAGTTTCTGCCTATTAGGCCCTTCTTTATGCTTTTGCTTGCTAGGAGTTTGTTCAATGGGGGTTTGCTGCATAGGCTTTTGCTTAGTTAGAAGTTGTTGATCTTTTTGCTGATCAGCTCTTCGTTTACTAGTAGTTTGCTTGACGGGACTTGATTGAGTAGTTTCCTGTTTAGTAGACACTTGATTAATTACTTGTTTAGTAGTTTTTGATTGATTAGAAGTTTGTTTGTTAGGAGTTTGTGAAGTAGGTGCTTGTTGAGTTTTATCAACAGATCGTCTAGTAGGAGCTTTTTGAGTAGATTCTTGCTTAGTAAGGGTTTGTTCTACAGCTACTTTTACTTTTGGCTTACTAGTTTGTTTAATAGGCTCTTGTTTAGTGGTAGGTTCTTTTGTATTTTCTCTTTGTTTGCGGATTCTTTTTGTAGACTTACTAGGAGGAAGCTCTTGCTTACTAACAGATTGTCTAATAGGAACTTTTTGAGTAGATTCTTGCTTAGTAAGGGTTTGTTCTGTAACTACTTTTACTTCCGGTTTACTAGCAGTTTGTTTAATAGGCTCTTTTGTATTAGTAGGCTTTCCTATCTTCTTATTCTCTCGTTTTTTGCGAGGTTTTCTTGTAGGCTTAGTAGAAACATCAGAAGGAAGCTCTTGCTTACTAACAGGTTGTCTAACAGGAGCTTTTTGAGTAAACTCTTTCTCAGTAGGAACTTGTTCTGTAAATGCTTGTTTGTTTACTTTAATTTCTGACTTATTAGCACTTTCCTCGATATAACCTGCTTGTTCAATAGGTTCTTTTTTATTAGCAAGCTTTCCTGTATTTTCCTGTTGCTTGCGAGGTTTCTTTGTAGATTTAGAAATATCAGAAGTAGCCCCTTGCTTACTAACAGATTGTCTAACAGGAGTTTTTTGAGCAGATTCTTGCTTAGTAGGGCCAGAGATGGCTTTGTTAGTCTTTGGAGTAAATTCTTGCTCACCCGAAGGTTGTTCCGTAGGTACTGGTTTATTGGTTATTTGTTCGCTAGTAATTTGTTTAGCACTACCCTTAGCATTACTGGTTTCCTTAGCAATTTTTACTAGTTTTGGGTTTTTAGAAGCCATTCTAATCTCTATTGATGCTGTGAATAAGAATAAAACATATCCTAACCTTATGGTTAGGATGTCAATTTATTTTTAGTAAAGATTTTGGGTTAATCTTGAGGACCAATCTCCCCCTTTTGATTTGCAGTAAGAAGGTTCGTTCCTAGTGAAGAATATAAATCATTCTCAACAGGAGCACCATAATTATAACTCTCCATGAAAATACCATATCCTTCATTGTAATACACATTATTGTCTTCAATTCTTAGAATCGAAGATTTACTGGCAATATAAATACCATCACCACCATTTTCTTCTATAGTATTACCCACAGCTACACCACTTGCATTTTCTATGTAAGCAATACCAGAATTTATGTTTAGCAGTATGTTGTTTTGCTCGAGTTGAGGTTTTGCTGTACCTGCAACACCTATACCATGCAAACCATTCCCTTCTATAGTATTACCTATAGCTGTACCACCTGCATTTCCAGCATAGGCAATGCCAGTTTGGGCGTTATCGCGTATAGTATTACGCTCTATGTTAAGTTGCACTTCACCCACAATTTCAATGCCATGCAAGCCATTATTCTCAAATGAATTATTTTTTACTGTTCCTTCTGTATAACCTGAAATTAACAAACCTACTCCACCATTTGAATTATTGCTATTTTGATTCCAAATCCCACCAGAAAAACGACAATTGTCAATTTGTATAATTTGTAGGACTTTACTTGTTAGGTATAAAACATGAGCCCATTCATTGCCAGTATGCTCAAAGCTTATGCCCCTTGCTATAAATCTACCACTTCCTTCAAACTTTACTACATGTTCTTGTGCTGCTGAAACTATAAAGGTTTTATCTGGTCCTGCTCCTATTAATTCTACATCTTTACTAAGTGTTAAAGGTGTGTCTAAAACATACCTTCCAGCAGCAATATTTACCCTACCTCCTTGTTGTGCTTTTCTCACCAATTCAGTTACTGTACTTACAGAGTCAGATTCTACTGATTCAGACGTTGTATTTACAGAATTGGACCCTGCTGGTTCAGATAATTCATCCATCATATCTGTAAACTCAGACTCTACTGATTTAGGCATTGTACTTCCAGAACTAGACCCTCCTAATTCAGTTGACATCTCTCTAAAATCGGTTAAAGGATCTGACCCAAGACTCTCTTCAACAAGAATAGTTTTTCCTGCCTCAACCTTAAGGACTCCTGTGAAGTCTTCATCATCTAAGGTCATCCTAAAGGTATGGTCTCCAACTTCTAGTGAATAGTTTTCTAAAGGTGTTTGACCAATATATTCATTATCAATGTATACTTCAGCATCACTAGGGGTGCTGGTTATAGTTACAGCTCCTGTCTCTACTACTAGAGTTAATGGAGTTAACTCCAAATTTGTTCGACTCAATTTTCCTACCTCAATAAGCAAAGGTTTACTCTCATCTTCATGATTATCTAGGCTTACTTTTAAACCATAGTTCCCCACCTCTAGTGAATAGTTTTCTAAAGGTGTTTGCCCAATATATTCATTATCAATGTATACTTCTGCATCACTAGGGATGCTGGTTATAGTTACAGCTCCTGTCTCTACTATTGGAGTTAATGGAGTTAACTCCAAGTTTGTTCGACTTAATTTTCCTACCTCAATAAGTAAAGGTTTACTCTCGTCTTCATGATTATCTAGGCTTACTTTTAAATCATAGTTCCCCACCTCTAGTGAATAGTTTTCTAAAGGTGTTTGCCCAATATATTCATTGTCAATGTATACTTCTGCATTACTTGGATTAGTAGTTATTGTTATAGATCCTACTTCTGTTTTAGGAACTAGCTTAAAGTTGCCTTTAGTTACTCTCCCTTCTTCAACTCTAAAGCGTTCAAGCAAATCTTCATAGCCATCTAAGGTTATTTTAAAGTCATAATTTCCTATAGCTAGAGAATAGTTATTTAAAGGAGTTTGCCCAATATAACTATCATCAATATATACTTTAGCTTCATCAGGCTCACTAATTATGGTTACAGCACCTGTTTCTACTATGGGGGATAGGGTAAAGTTTTGTTCAGTTATCCCTTCTGTAACTTCCAAACGCTGATCTGCATCTTCGTGCTCAGCTAAAACCAATTTGAGGCTGTAATTGCCAACCACTAGGGAATGGTTGTTTAAAGGTGTTGTCCCTACAGGATTGTTATCAATGTAAACAGTAGCCCCACTAGGATTACTAGTTATGGTTACAGCACCTGTTTTCACTATAGGAGATAGGGTAAAGCTTTGTTCAGTTATCCCTTCTGTAACTTCTAAACGCTGATCTGCATCTTCGTGCTCAGCTAAAACCAATTTGAGGCTGTAATTGCCAACCACTAGGGAATGGTTGTTTAAAGGTGTTGTCCCTACAGGATTGTTATCAATGTAAACAGCAGCCCCACTAGGATTACTAGTTATGGTTACAGCACCTGTTTTCACTATAGGAGATAGGGTAAAGCTTTGTTCAGTTATCCCTTCTGTAACTTCTAAACGCTGATCTGCATCTTCGTGCTCAGCTAAAACCAATTTGAGGCTGTAACTGCCAACTACTAGGGAATGGTTGTTTAAAGGTGTTGTCCCTACAGGATTGTTATCAATGTAAACAGTAGCCCCACTAGGATTACTAGTTATGGTTACAGCACCTGTTTTCACTATAGGAGATAGGGTAAAGCTTTGTTCAGTTATCCCTTCTGTAACTTCTAAACGCTGATCTACGTTTTCGTGCTCAGCTAAAACCAATTTGAGGCTGTAATTGCCAACCACTAGGGAATGGTTGATTAGGGGTGTTGTACCAGCAGGATTGTTATCAATGTAAACAGTAGCCCCGCTAGGATTACTAGTTATGGTTACAGCACCTGCTCTAGGAAGAGTTGGAGTTGGTGGTGCTGTGTTTGGCAGTGATTGGGTAACACTTGACTGAGAAGGAGTTGACTGTAAATTATAGCTTTTCAACAATTGAGCAATGGTATAAATAGCTTGGTCTCCAGTTAAGTTTTCATTACCTTGAAAAAATTCTTCTTCTGGCAAATTCATAATTCCGAAATCCAGTAAATAGTTTACCTTAGGCTTATGTGTAGGAGCTAAATCGACTGCAAACCCAGTTTCAGATACTTTCCTAGGTGCGTTAGGATCGCTTTTGTATACTTCATTTAAGACACATTGCATAAAACTGTATAAGGCTTCCGCAGCAGCATAGCGATTTACAGGTTCATCCCCACCATAGGACCCATCAGAGGAACCGCTTATAACACCGAGTTCCGACATCTTTTGTACAGCGTCTTTAAATTCATGGGTTGGTGGTACATCAGGAAAAGAGCTAGGTCCCCTTTCACATGTTGTTATAACATTAGTGCCTCGAGCACTAATTTCATTTGTAACATTAAAAAGTATGGCAGCCAGCTGATAATTTGTGATATTACCTTTTCCTAAAATTTCTGGAAGACCTTGCAATATGTTTAAGCTATGCAAGTATTCATTTTCAGAAGATGGTGTATTACCTATAGCTGGTAAGAAGGTAATTATTATAAAGAAAAGTATAATTACAAAAGTTATTTTGTTAGTTAATAGGGTATCCTCAAAAAATTTGCGTAAATCTACTGTTTTCATTTTAAACCTCGAAGATTCTTTGTGCAAAAATAAGGTAGTGCCATCATTACTAGATTTATTTAGTATAGCTGTTTAGTATCGTAATAAAAAATTTAGTACCCAATTTGGTATCGAAAGTCGCGAGCCTCATCTGCACTAGTTAAATTAACAGGGTAGTTTCTTCTGCTCATAAGGATGTAGCCACTAGGATATGTTGCTGTAAACCTGCTGTCATCAAGAACAACCTTGTATTCGTGATTTCCTGGTTCTAAATTAGTAAAGTTATATGTTCCTGTTGTAGATAAGCTATAAGTAGATTGCCAAACGTCATCTTTCCAAAGAGTTACACTGATTAAGGGGAAAAACTGTGCACCAACATCTTGACGACAAGATCTTTCATTAGGATAAGCAAAACAAACACTACCACTTATACTGAAAGTTGATCCAGGTGGAGGTAATAAAGTTGATGTAGGTGGAGGTGTAGGTGGAGGTAATGGAGATAAAACAAAATTCCTTGAAACCTGCCCCTCTTCAATCCTTAAACTTTCATATAAATCCTCGTACCCATCTAGGATTACTCTTATATTGTAACTTCCAACTTTTTCTAAATAGTCAAAGGGAGTTTGTCCTATAAAACTATTTCCAAGATATACTGAGGCTCCACTAGGATTACTAGTTATTATTACAGTACCTGTTTGGGAAGGAGTTACTGGGGTTAAGGTAAAACTCCTCCGAACTTGCCCTTCTTCCATCCTTAAACTTGCATACAGATCCTCATAACCATCCTTAGTTATTCTTATATTGTAAAGCCCAACCTCTTCTGAATAGTTAAGGGGAGTTTGTCCTATACGCCTATTACCAAGGTATACTGAAGCTCCACTAGGGTTACTAGTTATAGTTACGGTACCTATTTGAGGTGGAGGGCCAATTTTAGGTAGTAAAACAATACTAATATCTTTAGTTTCACCCGAGTGAAACTCTAATGTCTGTACTTGTACATTATCATTAGCCTCAACATCTATTTCATTATCTATCTTTAGTGAATAGTCATCTGGTATTGCCACTTGCCAAGTTACTTGTCCGGGAAATACATTATCTATCTCAAATAAACCATTTTCATCTATGGTTACTTCATGCAACTCAGCTTTATCTTCAACCTCAATCTCAACTCCTAATAGTACTGAAGCTAAGTCTTGGATTTCCTCGTCACACTCCCGGTTATCTCCTGAAGCAAGGCAGATTTTACCTGCTAGAGATGCGTATTTCATAAGACCAATTTTATGTGTATATGATTCAGTTATGGTATTTGTTTCAGCTGCAGCACTTCCTTCATCCGTAGTATTTGCAGCGGTTGTATCTAAAAGTGTGGAAGATTCATTAGTAGGTGAGTTTATTTTTAGAGAAAACTCATCAGTTATAAACTTGGTTTCTATTAGCTCACCGCCTGCAGTTACTAAATATTGACTTGTCTCTGGTAATTCAAAATGGACAGAGTAGCCCTCTCCTAAAAGCGTAACATACTCATCATTTTCACATGTTGTATAGATATCCCGTTTGGGGCACAAGGAGGTCACTTCTTGCTCATCTTGAAAAAGACTAGGGTTGATTTTAAGTTGGTCTTGGGGAATAAAAGGTTCAGCTCTTTCTTTTTGCCCATTACCATTAAGGTCTTCCCAAATTTGAAGAACAAATCCATCTTCTTGAGGTTCTTCAGAATCTATAAAAAGGGAAACAATAAAAACAAGGCCTATAAGCAATAAAATTAAGAGCCCTCTTAGTAAAGGGAAAGATCTACGTCTAGGTAAAGGAGGAATAATGTCCCCCTCCCAATCAGGTGGTGGTGGCTCAGGTGGTGGTGGCTCAGGTGGTGGTGGCTCAGGTGGTGGTGGCTCAGGTGGTGGTGGTGTTTTTCTACGTGGTAGTTCATCATAAAAAGGATCGAATTGATGCTCTTGATCATAAGCACACCAAGGACACTCTTTTTGATGACTGCTGTAAAAATGCCTGTCCTTCACAGAGCATCTTATAAGACCTCCATTAATAACATCACCTAAAGCTTTTGACCATTCTGTAGTGTTAGGCCGTTTTGCAGGATTGAGATGCCCTTCTTGGAAACACCTCTTAAACAATCTCTGTATTTCGGGAGTTAATATAGCTAGAGGAGGCATTTTTGTAGGTAAGATAAGACCTTCTTCAAAGATACTTTCCCCTAACTTAATAGCCGTAGGAATGTTTTGTTTGTTACGGTTTTTGGCAACACCAGAATAGGGGTGCATTCCTAACATAAGTAGCTGGAAAATATAGGTACTTAGGGAAAAGTAGTCTCCCTCCACTTTACGAGACATAAAGTTTAGTTGATCATCTTTTGCTTCTGGTGCAGCGTATTCCAAATCGGCAACAGGACACGGGAACAACATGCTTCCAGTAATTTTGTTGTTGACTTGAAAGGAATCAGTATCAATAATAGTGGGGAGATTTTGATTGCTAATAAAAATGTTTCTGGGGTTTAGGTCGCCAATAACATAACTAGCAGAATGTATACTGCTAACTAGTTTAGCTAAGTAAAAGGCTATGTTTAAACGTGATTGCCAAGAAACCTTAGAATCTAGTTGCATAAAATCATAGCCATTTTGACCTTGTGCTTTAGGCATAGCATAGCCATCAAATCCGCCTTCAACAGTGTAAATCAGTTTTTTAGGCCATGTCCAAAATATATGATTAGGTTCATTTGGGAAAAATTCTTCTGCTTTGGGTGGGAAGGTAATCATGAAGCTGATTTTGTCGTGCAGTTCTTGAGTAGGTTCTTTAAAACGTTTGATTACCAAAGAATCATCGTTCTCAACCTCATGAACTTCTCCTTGCCCTCCCCAACCTAAGCGCCTGCCTAGTTTAATCTTTTTACTTTGTTCATCTCTTAAATATACATTTTCCATGAAATACCTTATAAATAATCAATTCTACTTGACATCTGTAACCTTATAAACTTCTTCTTCCCAAAGTAAGTGTTTACCTGATTGAATTCTCTTATTTTGCTTATAATCAAAATATATTCCATGTAACTTTATCTATAATTATAGTGCATGAGGAAACTAGGGTAGCCTATCTGCATATCCATATCTACTGGCTAGGTTGGTAAAGAAAAGTTATTCCTGTAGAGCGGTCAGGTTGTAATTTTATAGTGTAGTTATTTCCATTAAGCTTGTAGTCTGAATATTCTCCTGCAAATGAGCTGTCATCAAGAACAAGGTTGTACTCACCTGCTTCTAACACTATCTCTGAAGAATTGAACTTATAGCCATTTTGTTTAACTTCTTGCCTTGCTATTTCTACTGAGTCCTTTTTTAGAATCACAATAAAAGAAAGCTGCTCAATGAATTGTGCTCTAACATCTGCCTGACACTTTCCTTGAAGGTTTGCAAAGCAAATATTACCTTCTATAGTAAAACTAGGACTCGAAATTTCCTCAACATCGTTTTCAATAATCTCTTCTTCAGCAACTGTTCCCTCAAATTGCGGAGCCTCAGAATTTGTATTTGAAGGGGTTATGGTTGTAGGTGGCAATGGAGTACTTTCAGGTACTACTGTGGGTTGTGAAGTATCCGTAGGGGTTGACGTAGGTGGTGAAGTATCAGCAGGGGTTGATGTAGGCGGTGAAGTGCCATCAGGTGCCTGTGTAGGTACTGTGGGTTGTGAAGTATCAGCAGGGGTTGACGTAGGTGGCGAAGTGCCATCAGGTGCCTGTGTAGGTGTGGCAGGTGCTTCAGGTGTTGAGGGCGTGGTACCATTAGAAGTATCAGAAACATCATCGGATACTGGGATTCCTGATGAGGTCTCATGAGATGGAGATGTAAACGTGTTTGCGTTGGATGCTTCTGGCACTGTTGTAGGTGGTGGAGTGTCGAATGTAAGTGGTGAAATGTTTTCGTATGGTGTAACGTATTGAGTGGAGCCATTATTTGCTGGCGGTACAGATATTGGAGGAGGGTCTCCGAACTCAAATTGCAAGGTCAGTTTAGGATATAAATCCATTTCCCATAGTAAAACCACTTGCAAAAGAGGATCTGTTGGGAATTGTGTATTTTCTTGAGCTGAAGAAGACTGTGGTGGGTCTTGTTTGGGGGTCTTAAAAATATTCTGCCCTCGTAGGATCCTTGGTAAGGAAGATAAGGAAAGATGAGGTAACCTATACCTCAATGTATTTGTTAAAAATATTGTTGAAACAACTATTAAAGCAATAGCTCCTAAACGAAATAACACTTTCCTTGAGTTACCAGATGAGGGAGATTTTGTTTTTTTTGATAGCTTACGCTTCTCTTTTCTTTTTTTAGACGCTATAGGAGATCCATCTACAGTTGTTTGCAAAAGATTCTCCCAATCTGCTGGTGTTGTCTGCTTTGTTTCTGCTGGTGTATTTGTTTGAAGAGAAACTATTTTTTTCCCAGCTTTGGGAGTCTTGTTTTCATTTGGCTTGCTTTCTGCCTTGGGAGTTATAACTTCATCTTGTTTGCCACTAACCTGTTTTGTAGGAACTCTAACTTCTTTAGCCGGTTGTCTAGGCTCTGTAGGTTCTGATGTGCTAGGTGTTGTTATAGGTACAGGTAGAGAATAAAAACTATCCTGCAATTCTGGCAGAGATTGGATATTAACAGCAAGAACTACAGTTTTATCATCATTTGTTATTTCATTTAGGTTCTTATCTTTTTCTAAGTACTCTTTAAGATACTGCTCAAACTCAAAGCGTTTAGCTTCAGACAGCGAGCGGAAAAGGGGCAGGAAAAAACTAGGCTGTGGTTCTTTAACACCCATATGCATAGCTGCGTATTCTAATCCATCAGTTATCAGTGCTACAGCTCCTACCTCATTTACAGCACTGGTGTGTACCTGAATATGCCCATTCTCTTTAAGTTCTTTAAATGTTTTACAGCTGGTTAGAAAAAATGTTTCATTAGCAAATTTCCCTTTTTGGGGGTTGAATAGTTTAAACATTTTCTGGTTATAGCTAGTAGCAATAATAAAGCCATCACCTACTTGCAAAGCAGCAAAATGCTTGGGTGTTAAGGTGACAATAAGTAATGTGGTGGAATGAGATGTTAAACCTAGCTTCAAACTGAAATCACTAAAATCTACACTTTTTTCAGCTAGAATATCCTCCATAACACTAGCTTCAATATTGCTTACAGAATTGTGCATGACTTGTGCTTCTACCAAGACTCGAGCTTTTTCAGCTACTTTAAACAACAAAATTTCAAGACTTTCCTTGGTGTCTTCAAAATCATTGTCCTGCAGTAACGCTGGCATTAAATCTAGAACTGCTTTGATAGCAGTACTCGAGCCAACCCCTCCCTGCGAAGATTCTCCAGCCCCATCAGCAGCGGCTAATATAAGAGTCTGGGTTTCCTCATCCCATAAAGCAGCACTATTATCATCACAATCAAGCCCCTGAGCTTGATGCTTTGTACCTGTTACAGAAACTGTGGCGTATTTCCAAGGAGAAGGCATATTAATAAATCATATAAATTTTGCCTAGTTGAACATCACTAAAATTTCTTTTCACAGCATAGGAATCAAATTTTGTTAGCAAGTTTGTACTCTCTCTATAACTCTTTTCAACTACAGGTTAAGATTGATGCTGTCACTCTAAAGAAGTGGCGTGTTAATCTGCTAATTTATAAATATTATATAGATAATGCTTCCCATTGGCTCGTAGGGGTAAGGTTAACTTTATCTCCCCCAAAACTACTTCGAGAAACTGTAATCAAATTTTTAGATATCCAAAGGAACAACTCAGAAAAGCGGAGTCCAGCAAGTTTCTTGGCGCCATTTGTAGAAAGCTCATTTAGCACTCTCATATTTGCTTCATAAACCCCAACTACAAAGAAAACCACCTTCTCTTCTTGCTGAGCAGCTTTTATTCTGTCAGCAGCAGACCGCCACTCATCAGTAGGTTCACCGTCTGTAATTAGGAAAATCCAAGGCTGGTAAAAATTTCTACCTTCAGATTTGTACTGCTCTGTTCGCTTTTCTATTTCATCCATACCATAGTTCATAGCAGCTCCTATAGGAGTAGTACCTCGAGCTTCTAGATCTGGTAAGGAAAAATTTTTAGCCTGTTCAAATTCCCAAAAGACAATCTCTTCATCACCAAAAGCGCAAATGGCGATTTCAACTCTTCTACAAGCTTGTGGGTCTTCTTTTAAATCATCTAAAAAAACTCCAAGTCCCTCACGTAATTCTGCTATTCGTTGGTCCTTCATTGATTGAGATGTGTCTAGTAAAAGTACTATAGGGCAACGAGGCTCAAAATCACTAATTGCGTCTGTATTAATGGTAGGTTTTTGAAATCCAGACAATGTATAAACTCCTTAAATTAAAAAATCATTTTATATAGGGGTAGAAAACTAAAAAACAATTAGCAAAAATTCCTTAAAATTAAAAGATTTTCTGGTGGTAAACAGAGTACTAAACATCAAAATCCCATGTGTATTTTTTAGTTAAATTACAAAATATTCAACCCAATATTGTAGTCAAGATTGACTACTTTCACTAACTTAGTGTAATTTACTTCATAGCTTTTGTAAAGTTTTAGGGTTGGATTAGATTTAAGTTTTATAGAAATAAATATTTGTAGGCAGAAGTTGAAGCAGTTTACACTAATATCAAAACCTATTTTTCGTCAAGATTTGCAGCAGATCCTTTTACAGCAAATGCTTAATGTTGACTTAGCAGAAACAGATGACTCTTTTTTAAGCTACTATCTTCGTGATCTAATCGAAGCGGCTAATGAGCAAATTATGATGCAAGATGCAGGTTCTGAGGGATTTGCTGCTTTATTGGAAAAAGAGGATGGAGGAACTTTACTTAAGCAGCTCGAGCAAACTCTAGAAAACACCCTAAATCAGCATTATCTTTCTGAAGAGATCTCTTCTAGAGAGCAAAAGCAAGGAATCTATATTTTGTCAATGCTAAGAAGCATACAAAAATGGGAAGAATTCTATGACTTTGATGAGTTGCAAAATCGTGCAGTTATGCTCTGGGAAGCTGGCAATCCCCTTAATGAAGTTGAAAAAGACGAAGATCTTAAAGTCAGGATAACTCACCCTCAGAGTGAACTTTATACCTTGCCTATTTGGAGAGACCCTGACCCAGAACTAGACCAGCTTTGGGTAGCTGATGACTCACACTTACAGCATTTTCGCTCGAGTCACCTTGAAAATATTATTTACCTACCCCAAATGTTTGGTAAGAAGTTATTAGAATTCCGTTTGGGTGAAGCGTTTGATAAAGTGCGCTATAGAGTGCTGTCAATTAATGAAGTCCCCTTTGAGTTGCCTCAATCATTTTACTGTCAGCAAAATTCTTTTGTGGGCACCTTCTTTAAAGAACAAAAAGATCTTGATGAAGGGCAAAACCCTTATATTATTTGGATAAATGCAGTAGGCTTAAGAGAAAATGTAATTAAACCAGATACTCAAATTGGTTGGCTTAATCCACTTATAGCAACCTTTGATGTTACTCAAGATGATATTTTTGATGGTTACTATGAGCAGATGTCACGAGCTAAAAATCTAGTAAAAGCTGTGACTGAGCAAGCAGCATTGTTAACTGTTGAGTTGCACATTGATCCTATGGATGATTTGCGAATGCTGCTGCTTAGAAAGCTTGTAGAAAAACAACAACTGGAAAATCGCAAGCTTAATTTGCTCGAATATCTCATGTGGGGTAGTCAAACAAATGAATATCATACAAAAAGTACTTTAGGAGAGTCTTTTTTTGTTTTAGATAAATTAGGTGGTGCATTTTTTGTAGATGATCATGGGACATATCATAAAGATATAGATCCTGAAACTAAAGAAGAGTTAAAGCAGTTTCCTAATATTACTTGGCGAGCTCCTGAAGATTTAGCATTGAATGCTGTTTGGCTTAAAAATCATTTTCTACAAAGTTGGATACCTACTAGTAATGAATTTGCTGCTGAGAGGCATACAACAAGGGTATCTAACTATATACTTCCACCTTTTACTAAGCTAATAAATCAAACCACTAGGGGAATACGTAAACTTACCTTAAAAGCTAAAAAGAATAAAATAGAGTTGCCGATTTTGCGAGTATTGGAGGCTCATCCTTTAGTTGATCTGAATGCTAGTGAAATCAGTGCTGCTAGCCTTTATGAATTTATAGCTTTAGTCTTAAAAGAAATTTGCGAAAAGTCTAAAGATCACTCTAAGCATGGTGCTTACTACGGCGAAGGCGCCTATTCCTTTATAACTAGTAATGAAGTGCAGTTAGATGAGGTAAAGCTGCTAGAAAACTTCAGCAGACATTACCTAGCCCCACTTTCGCCTGTTTATGTTGCTGTTCCAGATATTGAGCATGGTGGTCCTGCTTATATTGATGTTGTAGATTCTGTGCAATATGGCAACAAGGAGTTTTTACGCTTATTATACTTTGCTGATGTCAGCAAGGACTTTGATAATTTTGATCAAGAAGGCTTTGATAAGGAGGATATTAAACTTGCATATGGCTATGGTTGGTGGCAAGATTGGTATAAAACGTTGTTTAACAACCGCTGGGATGTAAAGATAAATTTTGTGCCACGAAATAAAGGATTTATCATTAATAGTTCATTACTAGGACGAACTGAGCTAGGTTTAGAGAGAGTAGGCCAATACTATGACACACGTGAGATGCGTATTTAGGAGGTTAAAATTTCACAAAATATCATGCAATTTTTAAGGGAGGTTAGCGTTTGGGCTAACACTCCTCCCAAAAGCCAAGCTTGTACATTAGCTCATGTATTAGTTTATTGCTTAAAGAAAAATCATCATTATGCTAAGGCTAATAGTGATGCAGCAACTTCAGCTATTACAGATGTTGTACAGGAGCTTGAAGCAACTTTAGCTAAGTATACAGCACTGAAAGAAGAAGATGCTAAAGACCTCAACCCTGCTAAAAAGATAATCTGTGATTTTGACCTACATAAAGCAGCAGCTAGTTTTGAACGCTTTGGTCAAAGGCAGCAGTCAAGCTTTTCAGATAATGTTTTACTCTGGCTCTTAGAAGGTGATTTTGAGCACAAATGGCTAACATTAGCGCGCAAAACCGCTGCTAAACACAATGTAGATGCACTTTTCCTTTTACCCCAAGCGGGAGATTTTCAGGTTACGGAGCTAGGTTTTGGTACTGAAATTACTGCAGAAACCCAGCTTTTACAAAGTGTTTTGTTAGGTCGTGAAGCTGATATTGAGAAGCACCTAGGTTTTCTTTCCTTAGCAATAAGACAAAGAAAGCATTATTTGCTCGAGGGCCATCAAGGAGTTGGTAAATCACTTTTTGTTCTCTCACTACTAACACTAGCTACCAAACAGTGGAAAACAGCAGCTGACCCAACCTTGCGTAATATAAATTTTATTTACTTTAGTCAAGATGATTTTATAGGTTCAGAAGACCATAGTCGGGAAAGGTTTGAGAAGCTTTATAACTACTTAAGGCATCATCCCCAAGTAATACCTATTTTTGATGGTTTAGAAGCTATTTTGAATCCTACTTTAGCTATACAACAGGCTTTTACAGAGTTATTTGGTGCCATACTAGCAGCTAAAGGGCGGACTTTTGTTTTAGTTTGTCGCACTGGTCCAGAGTCAAGCTCTGCTTTGCTTAGGAATATAAAAAGTGTTACCTTGCCAACAATATCACCACAGGTTACCAAGCAAATTGTGCAAGTTCGGCTCGAGCAACTAATTAAAGAGCTGGCTATGCCTTTAGCAATAGATGAGTCTCAAGATTTTTACAATCAACTCATAAACATTTCTAGCGAAAGGTACCCTGGACGCTTTTTCCCTGATATAGCTCTTCACCTTGCTGAAAGTGTACTAAACCGTGCTCAAAACCGTATTCTGTACCTGCAAAATGAACCACTTGACAAGATTACCCTTGATGATTTGTGGGAACATGTGGCAGAAGAGCAATCTATTCATGTTGAAGTCTTAGGTAAAAATCCCGATGAATTTTATCAGAGTGTTCAAGAACGTCTAAAACAAAACTTGATATCCCAAGATCATGCTGTTGAAAAAGTTTGTGGTGTACTGCAGCTTATGGCTAAGCGTCCTCCTAGAAGAGCACCTCGTGGTAGATTCTTATTTGTTGGCCCCCCAGGGGTTGGCAAAACGCACCTAGGACGGCAACTGGCCATACAGCTAGGTCTAGGTGACGAGGCTTTCTTTATTTTTAACATGTCAGAATACTCCTCTGAAAGTGCTCGCACGCGTTTTATGGGAGCCGATCCCGGCTATGTTGGTTTTCGCTCTTCAAAAACTATTTATGATATGGTGCGTTCACGGCCTTCTTGTGTTATTTTGCTAGATGAGATTGATAGAGCTGATGCTTCTATTCAAGATATCTTATTGAGTATTTTAGAAGGTGAAGGTAAAGACGCTGAAGGTAATATTGTTTACTTTTCCCAAGTTATTTTTATTATGACTACCAATCATGGTCAAGAACAGGTTTTAGAAGCCTATAAGCAAATGCAGCAATCTGGTAATGCTCGAGCTGAGTTAGTAAAAAGCTTTAGCGATGAGGCTCTGCGTGCCCTTATTTTGCAAGGTGTGGTCGATGAAACAGAAGCACAAATGAAACATCTCTTGCGCCAAGAAATTATAACTGTAAAGGGAGAGTTTCAAAATTGGCATGAAGCTGCAAGTGCTGATAAGGATATTGAAAACCCCTCTTTGCAATCAGGTGACTTATTAATAGAGCAGTATATTGATTTGCGCAACCGCTCTGAGAGGCTCGAGCAAGTTCAGCGCAAAACCCCTTTAGATAGGGCCTTGCTTGATCGCGTAGATTTTGTAATTCCCTTTTTCCCGATCAAAGAAAGAGGGTCTTTGGAACGTATTCTCAATTTAAGTTTAGAACGCTATGAGTGGTTGGACTGCCCGCAGGAGATTAAAGATACTATCATTAATGAGGCTCTGGTCGAAGATCAGTCTATTCGTAGCCTTGAGCGTTTAGTTATAAAGTACCTCGAGCAGAATGATCGTGATAATGCACAGTAGGGGAATATTGGATGTGGGGGCCTATGATGTATATAAGGTAGGGGTATTATGATGTAGGGGTATTATGATGTAGGGGCATATTGCAATACGCCCCTACGGGAAACTAAATTTTAGTCAAACAAAGCCACTAAAGGCTTAATTTTTGGAGGAATAAAAAATTATGGTATTAAGTGATGAGCAAAAGAAGTTACTAAGGAAGTCTAGCAAAACTCTAGCCATTATAGGCAAATTTACTACTCAAGGAGAATTAATTTATGCTTTTAGCAATCAAGCTACCGAAAATGTAAATGGGGTAGTTTCTGCTGAAGCCTTCTTTACAGAAGCTAAACCTGCTCTGGCTTTAAAAGTTGATGGCACAGTTAAGTTAGGAAAATCTTTATATAATACTTACAAGGTAGCCACACCACTTACTGCTCCAGATGATAGTGATGTACAAATTATAACCAGTGATAGCCCCCTTTTGAGTGTTAATGAAAAGGTTTTTGATGAAGCCACAGTAAAACTAATGCAAAAACATGGTGGAAAGCTAGTTAAAGAGTTAGTGAGTAACCTTGATAAGCTTGCCCATTTTTCACACAGCAACTTCTCAAAAAGTATTTTAAAGATTGCTAGAGACTATATGTACCATGCTGCTTTAGAGGAGCTAGGCACATTCACTCAGCGTATCTGGTTTGATGCCCTTTCTTCCGATTATAAGTTAAGTTCAGAGGTAGCCAAATACCTTACTGCCTACGAACAAGACGAGCAGCAAATCTTAGATTTATTAAGCTCACATCTTGGCAAAATCCAAACCATTGAAGAACCTAAAGAGCAGGCTTTTACTAAACGACAACAAACGGCCCTTTTAAAGGCTCTAGAACGCTGTAAACGTGTTATGAAAGATGGCATAGAAGATGATCCTATTTGGGATAACTGCCGAAAGTTTGAAAGTAATCTAAGTTGGTTAGACAGTTATGCAGGCAATGATAACTATGGCTTACCCTCTTTGCATTTTGTAGGTGGAAAAGAATTTCTGAAATACTATCAAACTTTTTTAACTACTTCTGAAGAAGTTCATCGCCTTGTTCGTTCTCAGGCACTACATCCTTATATTTTCACGTGGTTGTCAAGCAAATATGCCAGCTGGGATGAGGGAGAGTTTAATAAAGCTTCAGATCCTATGTACGACATAGGTGTAGAAGGTCAAGGTGATAAACGCATACCTGGAGAAACTCATGCTGAACGTGCCGAGATGTTTAGGCGCATCCAATCTGCTCCATTAGAAGAAGAAGTTGATAAAGAACTAAGAGATGATGAGGATTATAATAACTTTACTTATATTGTAGAAGACCACACCTTTTCTGCACTACTTGCAGATAGAGCAGTAACAGCAGCTAGCCTGCGGCATAGAGCTAAGAAGCTATTTAGCTTACTAGGGCAACTTGCTGGTGGTAAAGTTGGTCAGCTACTAAGTGATTTGGATAAGTTTAACGCTCTATTTGTTCCCCTTTACCGTATCATTAAGAATACTCGTCCAGAAAATGAAGAAGAAGGCTATAAACTAAGTGAGTTTAAAGAGCGTTTGGAAAATGTGATAGGGGAAAAAATAAAGGAGCGTTTTCCTGAAATTGATGATTTTATAGATACCGTCATAAACAA
The DNA here is from genome assembly GCA_965224855.1 of Trueperaceae bacterium. Lineage (GTDB taxonomy): Bacteria > Deinococcota > Deinococci > Deinococcales > Trueperaceae > CBDCVN01. The sequence continues at coordinate 1,449,887 of CBDDAI010000002.1, forward strand.
TTCCCAACAAGAGTGGTCTAGTGGAAGTAGCGATCAAGATTTAAAAACTATTGTCACCAACGCATTCATTAGTGCTTATGCTAGTGTGAGTAAAAACCATTTTGCTAGGCAATATTTAGAAAATCGTTTTGATATAAAAGAAGAGATTCGAGTTGCTGAAGAGCTTTATGATGTTATTCGTAACCAGCAACAAGTAAGTGCTCAATCAGACGTGGTGGGTTCACCAGTAGTATCTGTAGTGGAAACTGTTTTTCCTAGTACTCGTGAAAAAAACAAGAAAGTTTTTAGAGATGATATATTTCAGCAACAAGCTGAGCAAATTAGTGAGCAAAGAGATCCAATTATAGCCCAAACTCCAAAGCATGAGATGCTAGTAAATCAAGGTGTTGAAACAGGTTCCTTTAAAATAGTAAATAGTAAAGGTGAAGAACTAGCTTCTGCTAACATAAAACCAGACAGCATAGAGTACAAAGTAGAACAGGATAAAGCCGAAGAATTTTTACAAGACGATGCTAAACTGGTTGTAGACCAGGGTGATGAAAACTTTGAGGTTTTAGTTACTGAGCTTGACTTTCCTAAAGAAGATGTTAATGAGGTTTTAAAGCAAAGACAGCAAGAGACAGATGATATTTTAGATCTGGCCAATAAAAATGCTCAGCTAGCAGAAAAGCAAAATCAGATTGTTAAAGCATATGAGAAAGATGATGCAGACCGTGCCCTTAGCAACAGTTTAAGGTCTTTAATGTTGTGCGAGTATATTTTAGCGGTGCCTAAAAGCCAGTCACAATTAGGAAAGCCAGATATAAGTAATATCTTAGGACTCATGGTTGATGTTGTTGAACATCTAGTGGAACCAAATGATTCCAAAGTTATTGATGGAGTGCTTGTTCAAGATGGAGACCCCACTCCAGAACTTAGTAGAATTAATTTAAGTAAGTATTATCCTGTTGCCAACAGAGATGAACTTTGGGATATTGTCAATTACCAATATCAGCTAGCTAAGGAGCTTAGCAGTGTAAGAGACTATTTACAGGAACTAGCAGAAATAAGAGACTTTATTGATGCTTTGGGAGAAACTGATATTGATTTAATCTTTGTTAATAGTACCCTAAAAGAACAAGCACAAGTTAATCAGTTTGACCAATTCATACCACATGCCCATAGTCCAGCTGTTGTTTACCTAACTACTCAAGCCCAAACTTCACAAGGCTTGAATACTATGGCTGAGAGGGTTGTTGAATTAATTGGTGATAAAAATGCTAAAAATTTGCAGATGCCCATTTTTGTATCCCCTGAGGAATTACCAGAAAATCTGACTAAAAATGCAGGCTTGCCTGTTATTAGTGTTACAGACCTGCAATTGCCTCCTTTAAAAGCCAAGCCTTCTAAAGAGGGTTTTGTAGTTGATAAAATTATTCAAGAAAAGCCTTATTTACTGCTTGCTGCTGCTATTATGGTTAATGAAGGTTCGCAAGCCCTTGGCAACGTTGATCGCCTTGATATAAGCACTGATACAGGTTTTAAAAGAGATTACAATATAGCTATAAACACAAACCAAACTTTGTCAGATGTTTTAAGAGAGTTGTGGTTAAAATCTAAGAAGCCTCTGCTCGATAACCTTATTTTTGTTAAGTGGCTTAATCTTTTATTTTTAGCGATGCAGACTGATAAAAATATCCGTCTAGGTGGTAAAGGTATTGCTTCGAAATTAGAGGATATTCTAAGGAAAAACACCTTTGAGGAAGCGCTTTTTACCTTAAACCCGGTAATTAGAACATCTGAAGATATAACTGTTTTTATTAAAGACAGAGACAATTTCTTGGCTCCAGCAGTAGCAGAAGGTGGTATAGATACTTTTCTAAAATCTACATTTGGTAGTAGGTATCGCCAACCACTTAATGTGAGTTTTAAAGATAGCTTTCATGACTTGGTGAAAAGATATGAATGATCATTAAGAAAAATTCCTAAGTATAGGCCATAGATAGGTAGGGCAAATGTCCTTGACAGCTAGATGCTTTACTATAAGCCTATTTTAATGATGAAGCAAAAGTGAAGGAATATTAATTTGTAGGTATACGTGTTGCAGAGTCGATTAATTGATAATTCTTTACAGGTTTGTAAGATCTTAGTTAGTATTTATGAGGATTTGATTTTATGAATCAATGATTTTAATTTGTTGTATGAGTTAAAATATTTTACGTAAAGTTAGATCTAATCAAGGGGATTAAACCCTTAAAATTCTAAGTTATAGAGAGGAAACGATTATGGCATACGAGGTCAAGCACGGTGGTGAAGTATTAAGCACCACAAATGAGAGTTGGTGGCTTTACTGTCCTTTTGATGTAGATCAAAATTCCTTACATGTACAGATTAAAGATGGTTACCTTGCTACTTACTTTTCACAGCAGGGCGAGAGGCCCGCCATTAAGAAGCCCCTGAGAGAAACATATTCTACCTGTGAGATTAAAGATTCTGCAGGTAACACTCTTAGTTTAAAGAACCTAACGCTAATAAAAAGTCGCTTGGCTGAATTCAGCAATGAGATTTGTCACCTAGACCTTTGGAGGTTTGAGCAAGATAAATTGCCTGACTGGTTTAGCGGCGATTGGAATCCAACCTTTAGAAATCCTGAGGAAAATGATGATGGCACACCTTTCCTCGAGCACACCCTCTCATTTGATAGTATTGAGGATCGCCACATTAATTGGCTCTCGGTAAAAGAAAGTTTTAAAACCATATCTAGCATTTCTCTAGTTATACCGTTTCTAGGTAAATCAATTTTCAATGACATGATCAAAAACCATGATAAAGAATTACCTAAGTTGCAAATCAAGTCAAGGCACGGTGAGTGGAGCTTTCCTCAAAGTGCTGAGGATGTTATAGATACTGGTATGCAAGGTTTTGTTATGGTTGCTGAAGGAGGTTTTACGGCTATTCCGCTTGATGATGCATTTGATGATTGGTTCTTTGGTCGTGGTGCTGGTGGTGAAGAAGTAATGACAAAACTAACACAAGTTGTTTTTAACTTCCCAACTCATGACATTCAAGGTGGCATACAAAGACATCTATACAATTCAAGGATAACCCAGAGGAACTCTGTAATCCCAGTCACTCGTAATAAACCCTTTGAACTCTTACACTTACGTGGTATAAATGACGATCAAAGAGATGCCCTTATTAATGATCACTAGGGTCTAGTATGAATACTATATGATGTCCACAAAGATTCTTCTATAAAACCTAGGAGGCTTTGGAAACCTCCTAGGTCTGGCCATCTGAGATTCTCCTAGTACACGGTAGATAACTATGTTTGATGAAACTAAGAAAAAAGCAAAAGATGCTGTTGACAAAGTAGAAAAATCAGCAACTGATGCAGCTGATAAAGTAGCAGAGACAGCTGCTGACAAGGTAGAAAATGAAGCAGCCGATAAAGCTAAAGAAATAGCTAAAGATGCTGGTAAAAAAGCTGCCGATATTGGTAAAGATGCTGGTGAGAAACTCTTAAAAGGTGAAGATGCTGAAACAGTTGTTAAAGATGCAGCTGATCAATTAGTAGAGGTAGCCAAAGGTGCTGTTGATGACGTAAAAAATGCAGCAATCGATATGGCTAGTGATATAGCTGAAGAAGCACTAGAGGAAGTCGAAAAAGTAGCTGAAGAAGCTATTGCTGAAGTTGAAAAAGTAGCTGAAGAAGCTATTGCTGAAGTGGCCAAAGAGGCTAAGGAAGTTGCAGATGACCTAGCTAAAGAGGTGAAAGGTGGAGCAAATGAAGCAGTAGATGGCATAGCTGGTGGTGTAAAAGACGTATTACCTGATGAAGCAGCTGGTCTAGTAGATGATGCAGCCGATAAAGCAAAAGAAGAGGCATCTGAGGCCCTTGATGATGCAACTGATAAAGTTGATGAGATTGTTGATGAGGTTGCAGAAGAAGCTAATGAGCTGGTTGATGAGGTTGCAGAAGAAGCTAATGAGCTAGTTGATGAAGTAATAGAAGAGCTAGAAGACTTATTGCCTTCAAAACCAGATGCAGATTCTATGGAGGTAACTATAAAGGGTGATACTTTTAAAGTTGGTAGGGCAAGTTTAAAAATTAGCTTAAATGCAGTTCCTACTTTAATTTTGGACCTCAAAGAAGAGGAAGAAAAATCTGACTCTAAATTAAGCAAGCTTTTAGCTACCTCAGAAGTGCCTGCTAACTTCAAGTGGCAAGGTAAAGGGCTTGACTTTATTGCGATAGGATTCCAAGCTGGTGCTGCTTCACCGATTCATGATATTGAAAATCCTATTTCTAAGACTAAAATTTATGGTTTATTGTTACCAAAATCTTTGCAAGACTGGTTTAAGACTAGGCCCAAATTTGCCGATGGACTTAACTATGGTATTTACCAAAATCCTGCAAACCCAAAAACTCCTGGGTGGACATTTCTTTACAATGTACTAGGCAAAAAGTTCTTTAATCCTAGTAATCGTTACAAAAAAAGAATAGGTCAACTCTTGCCTCTTGGGGCTTGTATACCACGTCCTACAGGACTTGATAATTGGCAATTTAATGATTATGTTATACAGAACTTAAAACATCATATTCCAAAGTTAGTAGGTTGGTGTGGGTTTAATACTGACCAACAACCCTTACGTTTTGTGATCTTTGATGAGGATGAGGCGGTTAAACTAGATAAGGTCTGGGAAAGACAAAGTGCATTGTTTCCTAACCGCTATACGGGTGCTACACCTATGCAGGAAGTTTCTAGGTTACGCCATAGAGGATTAGTGGTAAAAAATAAAGGTAAGATGGCTCTTTTAAGGGAACTTGCCAAACATGGCATTACCAAACCACTGTCAGGATTTTTAGCAGATGGTGATGCCAAAGATATGGTTTATGTTCCCGGTCCTGTTAAATTAGGCGAGAAGCTCATGCTTTGTGAAGCTATTAGTTATGATTTTTAGTAATGAAGAAGACGATCTTGCTATAACTCTTGATGTCTCTTCTGGTTTTCAAGAGCCAGTAGGCCCACCTCCTCGAGTCAAGCTAAAAGGACTATTTTATGCTTGGGACAGTGATGATAAAGACAAGAAAAGAGTAATGTTTGATCCTGATGAGAAACCTTTACTATGGCGAATGATGTCATTAAAAGACTCTAATGTAGTTAATACGAAGAGGAAGTTATATGCTCAGTTTATAATGCCAACAACTCCAGATGACACCTATGCTGGGTTTTACCCTACCCACAAAGAAAGAGATTGTGTACTCTTTGATTTGCAAGCTTTCTTCATGCCGTATGCACAGGGTTCTTTACAAGTCTTCCATGAGAAACTAGAAGCAGCAACTATCAGTATAAATACTGAGAAACTAGCACTCTCTACCTCTTCTGGTGACACTGCCATAAATGATGCCAATGGTATTGTTATGGAGGCAAAAGAGATAATGAACCGTGCTAAGAGTGATATCTTCTCAGAGGCTAAGACTGTTACTATTGATGAAAATGTTCGAGTTACTTATGGTTCAGTGGAAATTGATAGCAAAACAACAATAGACAATAATACCACTATTAATAAGAAGTTAGAAGTTGGTGGAATGTGATATGGACATTCCATCAACTTTACCTGATGAACCAATTAACCCTGTCGGTGTTGTTTACCAAGGGGAAATAACTAATCTGGTAAATTCTCAAATGTCTTTGCAGTTAGTGTTTGATTTTAGCATTGACCCTACTGCTTATTTTGGTTTACTTACCATCAATAATGCGATCAAATTACCTCTAAGTTGTCACTTATCCAAGAATAATTTAATGGACTGTTCTGCAAACTTTAACAATGGTGATGCTTTGAATATGTATGGTGCTATTACTGAAAAAACACTATAAGGGCATTATTGATATGAATTTTGGAGGGCAAAAATTTAAAGACATCAGCTTCCATCTAAAACGCTCAAAGAAAACCTTTAGTGATTATCAAGAAAGTAATGTAGATGGCCTACAGTGACTTTACTTTAGTAGATTTTAAAGAGAAACTATTGCTCTCTCTGAATGAAAAAGAAAGTCTATTTTCAGAAGTTGAAGCAGTAGATTATAGCGAGCATCTAAAAGAAACGCTGAAGTACAATGTAGCTGTTCAATTGATACAAAAAAAGCATGCTCCGAGTTTATTGTAGCTCCTGTATTAATGGAAGTAGCAAAAAGTCTAAATAGTAAAGTTAGTTTGTTTTCTGGTATTGAGTTTAATGTTGACAAAAATAGAGTTCTAAATGGCAAATATAACCTATGAGATAGTGCAAGATCCTGCTGTTGGGGAGCTTGAAGGCTTAATTGCACCTCCAGAAAATACACATCTATATGGCATAATCGATGGCGCTTCTGTACCAGACTTTTTGCCCCTTGCTAAGGATTCAGTTGGTCAATATGAGTGCTTATTTGCAGGGGAACTTTCTCCTGAAGTAGAACGTGCTGCACCATACCTAGTAGAACTTCTTCCTAGAACTAAGTTACTGCACAAGTGGTGGAGTGTTGGTTGGGGCAAGCACTGGGGCATAATGGCTCATGTTCCTGACAAATGGTCCTTTGAAGATGTGCGGAAGTGGTTTCGCACCTTTTTAAGGGTTCAGCTTCCCGATGGAAGATATGCCCTATTTAGATACTATGATCCCCGCATAATGAGGGAGTACTTGCCAACCTGTACAGCTAAAGAGATTACTGAAGTGTTTGGACCAGTGACTGCTTATTTTATAGAAGATAAAGATGAGTTTGGGATTTTGCGTTTCGCAGCTCCTGAAGATGAAAATGGCAATAGAGATAAAGTAGAAGTGCAACGTGCGGTTTTGGCTCGAGGCCAAGGAAACAGCTAGGTACATTATGTTGGTTATTAGAGAAGAGCAAATGAAGGTTTTTCAGGCAAGTATGCTGAAAAAATTTGAAGATAAAATGGTTATCCATTTAAGATCTAATTTCAGCAAAGAAATAGAAAATACCATTGCACACAATTTGCGTGTAATTGTCCGTGCTGGTATTGAAAATGCTGCCAAGTATGATGTAACAACAGAAGATGATATTAGGTGTTATTTGGAATATATGGCCATTTATGGTCCAGATTTCGACACAAATCCTAAAACTTCTTGGGCAGGCGATATCTTACGCTTAAAGAGTATTGATGGGGCAGAAAAAATGGACCGAATATCAGAGTATGATCTTTTTCAAATGCAGGGACAATAATAATGGGTCGTAGAGCAAAAAGACCACTAAAGGGAGATGCTGTTCAAGCAGCAGACGACCAATTTTATGCAGCTCATCCTGAGTTTGTGCAAAATGGTAGGCGTATACCACTTGATGCTAATGATCCAACACAAGCAGATTTAAGAAAAGAGTGGATGGATCTTTATGAGGCTAATGGGGGGGAGGTTGAGGGAGGGACTACCCCAAGTGACCCACCACCAACAGATCCACCAGCAGATCCTAGTGGAGATGACCCGGCAAATCCTGGTGGGGATGATCCAGCAAATCCACCAGCTCCACCAACTCCTACACCAGATCCTGGTGGGAGTGACCCAGCAGATCCAGTGGTTCCATGTCCTTTGCCTCAAAAAGGAAACCTAGTGGTACAGGTTCTTGATGATGCTGGGAATCCTGTTGAGGGTGCTGTTGTGAATGTTGAAGGGCTTGGGGGAAGTTTTACTGATGCGTCAGGAATTGCGGATTTTGGTGAGGTTGATCCAGGAACTTACAATATTACTGCTGAAAAAGAAAGAACATCAAGTGGACCTGATGATCCTGCTGGAACTGCCATGGGCTCAGAAAATGTGCAGGCTGGTGCAACAGCTCACGCTATCCTGACTTTAGATCCTTGTGCACACGATTTTGAGATTGATTCTCCTTGTAAAATAATTAAGGTTGGTGGAGGTAGAGTACAGATGTCTGCATCTGATCTGCCAGGTTTTTCTGGGGGAAGTTTTGCTTGGACAACTACCAGTAGTAAAATAAGGTTGATTAACCCTAACTCTGCAACTGTTACTGTTGAGGGACTAGCAACACCTAGTTCAAGTCGAGATGCTGAGACAATTACAGTGACACGTACTGAAAACGGTTGTTCTCCTATAGAGAAAACAGTGCAAGTGACCGTTGCCAAGGTGACATTTTCTGCTTCGACAATTCAAAGGTATGGCTATGATGATTTCGACACCCCAGCCAACCCCCTAGATGATCATGTGTGTATCAAAAGATCTGACCATACTTTTTTGAAAGTGGATATTGAAGGCGGTGCACTTGGTACTGACTTTGATTTTGTTTGTGATGACCCAAGTATCTGCACACCTGTTGCTCCTGGGGCAGCAGCTTCCTTTGATTTGCGTCTAAATGCTGGATCACAAACTAAAGCTGAGACACCACTTCATGCTAAAGTCAAATGTCCAGCTGCAACATCCTTTACCCAAATCCAGGTTCATGTGTATAAAGAAAAGGTTGTTAATGTTGTTGTTGCTAAAATCTATGATAGTACTGAGGCTAGGACTAATCTTCGCTTTCCAACAGCAGATTATGGAGGAGAGACAAACACGATAAATGATAAACTGAAAGAAGGTGTAGTGAAGTTTAACATAAGAAATTACGATTCTGGTAATGCAAGAACTGACGTAAGGTACGATCTTGATGGGAATGGTGTGCTGAGCTATGACATAGGGAACAGGGGAGGAGCAGAGCTTAGTGCTATCCAAAGGGCAATGACAGGTACTGGAACAAGTACTCGAGTAGCTGTTATTAGAGATATGAAATCTTTCTATTACCTAAGTGCTGCTGCTGCCAGAGGAGCTACAACAATAAGGGTTACTGGTCGTATATTTTTCACACCAGGTGATACAGCTCCTCTTGGTACTGGGGCTTCTCAAGAAGACATAACTGTAGATAGTGTTTCAGGAAGTACCATTACTCTTAGAACTCCCCTAAGAAATAGACATTCAAGTGGAGAACCCTTAGAATTCCCAGCGTCAGGTTGGGGGTCTAACCCTATCTTAGTTACTGAAGGTAGTTCAACCTTTGATGTTCTAAAGTGGACAATTCCCCATGAAGCTGGTCATACTGCACTAGGGCTTAAAGATGTAAACGACACTACAAATTTTATGCATTATAGCAGGGCTCGGTCAGACTACCGTTTGCGCTATTGCCCTAGAACAAAGAGATATGAAACTGGGACGGAAAATCAATGGGATACGATATCTCGATGATGTATAAGTGGTTATTTACTGCTAGTTTAGTTGTGTTGGTCAACTTATTAATTGCTCAGCAAACACCAAATAATTCATCAAACAAGGAGAATGCAATGTCAAAAGCAAAGGCCTATATAGTTGCTTTTCAGCGCGGTGAGGATTTCAATCCCCCTGCAACCGGAGTTATCATTGACGGTAAACCAGACCTAGCTTCTCTTCAGGTTTTAGGTCAAGCCCTAGCAGTTTCTGAACCATTAGTGCGTGAGAACATTGTTACACTTTTGGTGGATATTGGACTACGTACAGACCCTTTAACACCCCAGGGTACAGAGGTACTACGTGATCCTAAAATAATCGAGTTACTGGCTAGTGCTGGTTTGGCTAAAGCAGATATTGGACGAGAAGCAGCTATGGATGCCTTACGTAAGCTTGTTACCCCCACTGACCTTGCTCCTTTTAAAGATAATATTGTTGAAGCTTTGAAAGAATCCCCTTCCGAAGAGGGGTTTTTACTTGTTGCCAAAGCTAAGCCGAAAAAAGCAAAGACCTTAGTAAGTGAGCTGGCCAAGTTACCTGCCTGGAAAAATATAGAAGCTGTTAGAATTGCCCTGGCTGCCCTAGGAAATACCAAAATTGAAGATGAATTTCTCAGTGCTCTAAATACAGCAAAAGACGGAGAAAATCTAGTATGGGCACTTGGTTCTCTAGCTCTGATTGGTACTCCACGGAGTTTAAAAGCCATTGCTGAGCACCTGCGTACACCATATACTATTCATGTACCAGGTGCATTTGAGAAATCTGTTCGGCTCAATGTACTAGAGGCATTGTTATATAATTTCCCAGATCAACCAGTACTATACCCTAATAATATTATTGAAGAAGCAGATTATACTGCTGCAGAGGAGTTTTGTATCAAGACACTAGGGGTGACCTTTAGTGCCCCTCCCCCACCTTTTCTGACTTATTATGGTTATCCAATTCCCTTGGAGCAATAGTAGGTGTAGATGTTCAATTTTGATTGAACTAACAAGATTAAATGTTGATGAGGTTAGGGGTTTGTAAGCGTATCTGAACTTTGACTGGTGTGATTAAATGATTAACTATGATTTTGCAGTAGTAGCTAGTAAATATAAGAATTTTGGACAAAAATCATGAAAATCCCGAAATCAGATAAATCACAATTCAGACAATGAAGTAATAGACCAATGCCATGTCCCAAACAGATAACCCTTTAAAACGCTTTTTAATAGAAACCATAGAAGATTTAGCCTCTTGGTTGCTAGGTCAACCTGTGAAAAGGGTAAAGCATGAACAAAATGTAGAATTACCTGTTAGCAACATAAGCTCTGACCAAGTTTTTAGAGTTACTCTTGCTGATGGCAAAGACATAATCCTACACATCGAGTACGAAGCAAGCAGCAGCGTTGACGAAATGCGCTGGAGAATGCTGCGATACATGGTGAGGCTTGCTGAAAAGTTTGATCTAGAAGTACATAGTGTTGTTTTGTATATAGGCGGTAAGGGAAAAGGTGATATGGGAAAACATAAAGAGGGTAATCTTGCTTGGCAGTACAGGGTAATAAGATTACAGGACATTCAGGCAAAAGAATTGCTAGAAACAAATCAACTAGCTTTGTTACCCCTGATAGGCCTAACTAATTTACAGGGAGCAGAAAAGGAATGTATTGAGGCAGTAGAAGTAATAAAAAGAAAATCTGAAGGTAGACTTAGAAGACAATTTTTAACGTTTTTAGTAGAATTAATACCAGATGGGAGTTTATTAGAAATGATTGAGACACACTTAGAAAAAGATGATCTATTATTAAATACACCTTTCTTGCAGAAGATTAGAGGACAAGGGCGTGAGGAAGGGCGTGAGGAAGGAATTGGTCTTGGGGTTGAGAAAGAGCGTCTTAACATAGCTAGAAATATGAAGCAAGAGGGAATGGAATTAGATGTTATAGCTAAGTTAACTGGGTTAAGTGTTGATGAGGTTCAGGGTTTGTAAAAGTATCTGAACTTTGATTGGTGTGATTAAATGATTAACTATGATTCTAGTGGTCATCAGCAAATAGGAGGGCTTTAGTCAAAAAATCATGAAAATCCCAAAATCAGATGAATCACAGTTCAGACAATTAAGTGGTTGATAAATATTATGTCCCAAACAGATAACCCTTTAAAACGCTTTTTAATAGAGGCAATAGAAGATTTAGCTTCTTGGTTGCTAGATCAACCTGTGAAAAGGGTAAAACACGAACAAAATGTAGAATTACCTGTTAGCAACATAAGCTCTGACCAAGTTTTTAGAGTTACTCTTGCTGAGGGCAAAGATATAATCCTACACATCGAGTACGAAGCAAGCAGCAGCGTTGACGAAATGCGCTGGAGAATGCTGCGATACATGGTGAGGCTTGCTGAAAAGTTTAATCTAGAAGTACATAGTGTTGTTTTGTATATAGGCGGTAAGGGAAAAGGTGATATGGGAAAACATAAAGAGGGTAATCTTGCTTGGCAGTACAGGGTAATAAGATTACAGGACATTCAGGCAAAAGAATTGCTAGAAACAAATCAACTAGCTTTGTTACCCCTGATAGGCCTAACTAATTTACAGGGAGCAGAAAAGGAATGTATTGAGGCAGTAGAAGTAATAAAAAGAAAATCTGAAGGTAGACTTAGAAGACAATTTTTAACGTTTTTAGTAGAATTAATACCAGATGGGAGTTTATTAGAAATGATTGAGACACACTTAGAAAAAGATGATCTATTATTAAATACACCTTTCTTGCAGAAGATTAGGGGGCAAGGTCGTGAAGAAGGTCGTGAAGAAGGTCGTGAAGAGGGAATTGAACTTGGTACTGAAAGAGCCTACCGTAATATGGCTAGAAATATGAAGCAAGAGGGAATAGACGTAGATGTTATCGTTAAATTAACCGGGTTAAGTGTTGACGAGGTTAGTAGTTTGTAAATGTACTAAAAGTCTGAACTTTGATTGGTGTAATTAAATGATTAACTATGATTTTACAGTAATGGATAGCAAAAGCAGAGGGAAACAATAAAAAATCATGAAAATCCCAAAATCAAGTGAATCACAGTTCAGATAATTAGCTTGGGGATATTTATGAAGAATAGAGGTCATAACTAATGGGTATAAAAATACTTACAGATGGTGCTATCTGCATGTGTCCTCACGGAGGACAACTTCAGTTTATAGTTACACACAAAACAGCAGATGGCGCAGATGGTGAAGTACTAACTCTAAAAGACTATGGTAACACTATGATTGTTGGTTGTGGCCTAGTCCCACCTTCTGGAGTGCCCTGCACAAAAGTTGGTATGGTACAGGACCCTGTGGGAAGAGTTATGAAAGTTAAGGGCGACACAGTAGTAACAGAAATGGTTATATCCATGACAGATAAAGGTTGGCCTATTACTGTTGTAAGTCCGGGTAGGTCTGCTATTTCTATTGATTTTGCTCCTGTTGGCTCTACTCCCCGCAAACCTGGGCAGCATGAAGTTGCTAGGCAAAAACAAGTAGCTGCCTTTGGCAAAGCACAAGCTAAGACCTTGGGAAAAGCAGCAGAGATAGGTGCACCTTTTTGTGAGGAGTGTAATAGACTAGAATCAACTCCTAAACCATCAAAAGAAGAAGCTGTTATTTCGGCAAGATGGAGTACTGGTATTGCTAAGTATGAAGAGGTTGTTAAACTATTAGGAAAAACTAAGGGTTTTAGCTATGGTACTCCAGCAAAGCTGAAGATTTTTAAAGTAAAAGAGGATGGAACAGAAGAACCAATTAGAGAACTTAGTGGGGCTGTTCATGGTAATCAGGTTGAAGTTGAATGGCCAGTGGAGTACGTAGAGGAGTAAACAGTGTCTAATCAAGTAGAGAACCACCAACCTACTGAGTATGTTTTTGAGTTAATAGTTGGTGGTAAGTCTGCTAAATCCGGAATTCTTAAGGTTAAAGAGAAGATTATTCGTTTACGGCTCATTGGGATGTTTTTTGATACTAATAAGAATTTTCTTTTGCCAGATGCTATGAAGGGAATTAGGGAGCTTGTTCACATATATGAAGAAAATCCAGACTCAGAGCTGCTGGTTGTTGGACATACTGATAGGTCTGGTAGCCCAAGCTATAATGACCCACTCTCTGTTGAACGAGCAGATGCTGTAGCTGCCTTTTTAACTGATGATGTAGATGCTTGGCTAGCACGTTATAAAAGTAGTGTTTCTAGTAAGAAGCGTTGGGGAAAAGTAGAAGATTTGCACATGTTAGAATCTTTGGCTGATTTTTCAACTAAACCAAAAACCCAAAGTGCAGTGGAATGGTTTCAAGAAACGCGGGGGTTAGAACCCAATAACAATGCTGGGCCAGAAACACGTAGGCAACTAATTACAGAGTACATGGCTCATGATAGAACAACACTACCTGCTGGAATAGAAATGGTTACTCATGGTTGTGGTGAGAATTTCCCACTTGATGACGCAGGTAACATTGATACCAACGCACTAGATGGGGAAAGTGATGCTCAAGATCGCAGAGTTGAGATTTTTGTTTTCGATAAACCGGGTATAAGACCTAAGCCAAAGGGTAGAAACTCAAAGAAAGGGAGTAAAGAGTATCCAAAGTGGAGAGAAATTACAAGTAGAACTTATGATTTTAGGACAGATCACGAGAAAATATTGCATGTTCACCTCTCTCTAGTTTGGAAAGATCCTGAAGGAATTGATCACCCTTTTCCAGAGCATATGGATGCAATAATTAGCTTTGGTGATGGCAGTGATGACCTTAAAGTCAAAGTGGAAGAAAATGGCCTTCTAGATTTTACAATTGAAAAAAGTAAACAGTCATTCACACTTGGGTTTGAGCATTCTGAAGCAAGTTACTTTGTTACAATGCCAGAATCAACTCCTGAACAGCTTGTTACAAGTCCGGATGTTGCTGCTCTGATAAAAGATGGAGCACATGCTTTTTTACTACCCCAATCTTGGAATCTTGATAATTGTGATTGGGAAGTAGATACCACAAAAGCAACAACCTATGTAACCCCAAACTTTACAAATTTAAGTAGTATAGAAGGAATTGGAGAACATGCTTCACCATGTCGAGTTGAGCTTAAGCTCAATTGGCAATATATGAAGTTTCTCTATTTTGACCGCAAATTGAAAAAGAAGCTTAGCATTTTGCCATTAATGGTAGAAGGCTTTAATAATCGTGATAAAAGTTCAGGTGGCCCAAATACTCAGAAGAAGAAGAAAAGTTCAGGTGACCCAAATACTCAGAGCAACTGGATAACCAAAGGAGAGACTTGCCAATGCTTGCCTTGGATACGTACAAAGGGTGATGATGGTAGCACAATAAGCAAAGATAAAAGACTCTTGCAGTTTCGTACTAACGAGAATACTTTTATTTATTCATTAGCTGCTAGTGCCTCTGGTGGTGGTCGAAAACTAGTTACTAAAAATGCTACTTCGGTGGGGAACGATCCCGGCTTAAATCAGGGTGAGAACAGCACTATTGAGTTGAAGCATGAGTTTAATATCGCTGATGGTACCAATGGTAAAAGGCTTGCTTTGTATGACCTGCCATCTACTTGGAAGTCTCGTGCCTATTTCACTAAATATAAGAATGAATCGGGGCAATTTGAAAAATTTGTAGCAGAAACGACTTCGGATACTAACCCGTTTCTATTTTCGTTGGATGACATTGTTTTAACTGATGACAATTTAGAACCAATTTCATGGATTCCAGACGAGCAAATTATTAATCGTGTGGCCATATTTAGTCATACCTTTAGTGGTGGCAGTAATTTATCAAATATTGGTCTTTATAAAGAAGATTCTGGGAACAATCAAGGGTATTTCACTCAAAGACCTAGCATTGAAACAGATAGAAACTATATTGCTGACTACCCTGACTGGACGAGGCTAGTAATTACTCAGGGAAATCTTTTTGATGTATTTGACAAGCGTGTTGTTGCAGAACCAGATGGTGTTGTTGGTGCGAGAGCAGGTGTTCGTTGGATTGATGCAACTAAATCACCAAATTTTACCCAACACAAAGGTCCCCATCCCACAGGTGAAATGCCAAACCGCCCAAACAGAACGGAGCAAGATTTCTTCAGTATTCAACCAATGTATGAACAACTACATCCTGGGTCATTGAAGATGTCATCCAAGGATTCTCTTTATCTTTACTATAGAGTTGGTCGGTATGATATGGTGCTTCTACGTTGTTGTGATCTTGATGCTGATGGGGTCACCGAAATTTTTTGTTGTATTTTATATTTTCGGTTTTTCTTTAATTTTAAGCCAACATTTGAAGAAAATACTAAACCTAAAGTCAAACCACTAGGTTTAGTAGGTGATGCTGCCAAAAAATGGTATAATACTGCTATTACCAACTTATTGCGTCGTTGGAATGGTCCCGAACCGAAATTGAACAGTGGACCAGCCCAAATAGTCCCTAAAGACTCTTCAAAAAAATTTCGTGCTAATACAATGTGGTTTGCTCAATCTCTGCCAAGTAATGTTGCACACTATGAACTTGGTGTTTTTAAAAAAATACGTGCTTACACGAGTTCTAAGTACGGACAAGGTGCTTTAGATAAAGGAGATAACGCTCCTGTTCCTAAAACTCTTGGTTATGCCTTTGCCCATGAGGTTGGCCATGCAGCCAGCCTTCAAGACGAATATATAGAACCAACTCGCTATAAAAGCGTAACAGGTAAATTTTTACCTAATTCACTTCCTGGTTTTGATTGTCATTTGCCTGGTGATCCCTATCAAATTGATGATAAATCAATGATGAATGAATCAACAATTGTAGATGCTCGTAATTACTGGCATATTGCTGAATGGCTACGAGAGCTTCCAAGTATGAACATCTCACCTAGCTCAAAAGGGTCTTCCCAACACATAGGTTCTACATTTGACATAAAGTATGGTACTTACAAATACAATATTCCCAAACATTTTGGTGCACCAGCCAAAAGTCACATTAGCTGGCCACTTGACAAAAAAATCGATTATACTGTTGGAAAATTTGGTGAATTTAACGTATTCTTTTATCCACTTGGAGAAGAGCGCTTTAGTGCTAAAGTTCTACCTCTTAAAGTAAAAGTAAAAGATAAACCTTTAGGACCACGCTTTGATGGGATAATAGTTATATTAGTAAAACTGCACTTCGATTTCCATATAATGTTTAATTTATTGACGCAAAATAGCATACATAAATTTTTAGTCAATATTGACCAGCAAATTAAGCTACGTTTTAATAACAAATTTTTTGTTCAGGGAACATTTGAAGGACAAAATTATTCTCGCGTGCTACTCAATTTTTCGCCTCGTTACTGGGTAGAAAATCCTGGTAAAGATTATTCAAAAGAACAACCATTGGATTGGCGAAATCATATGTTAATTGAAATGAAAGTAGGTGGCACACCTAAATGGCATCCTGCTTTGTTTGCAAATGATAAATATAAGCTGCGTTTTCCTTTTAAACAACATAAGGGACATGTATTTGCACGATTTTTTGCTGAAATATTCGGCTTATCAGAAAAAACAATGAAAACAGCCTCTGCTTTTGAACCAATCATACAAGGGGTTTTGCCTGGTGGTACTGTACATGATATCTAAAACTTTAGTATCACAATGCAAAGTTGTAATAAAACCACTACACTCTCGTTCCAAAACTCTGTTTTGGAATGCATACCCAAACGCTCTGCGTTTTGTTTTTTATTTCCGCAAATAGTTTTACGGAATGCAGAACGTCCAAGGTAGGAATTTCCAGGTAGAGCTTGGAACTAGTTAGTAATGAAAATTGCACTGTAAATATTAGGTTGATATTTTTGTATGTGTTGTTGCTTGGTTCGATTGTTTGTGTGCATTCACAGGATATATCAGGAGAGAAAACCATGAATAGTACATTTCGAGACTTAAATACTAATGAAGTAATAGAGTTGAATAACCTCATTGAGATTTGGTCTTCTTCAAGTGATACAAGGCTTAAAGGTGCATCTCCGAAAAAAATAGGAGGAAGCTTACGCCCATATGTAAATGTACAACACAACTCCCGTACTGGTTTATCTTTGCCTAAAGGCAACTGGAGCGTGCAGTGGCAAGCAGATATTAAATCAGTTGGAATGCCAACTTTTATTCTCCAAACACAGAATAAGATAGTCATTCAAGCTGAAGATGGATGGATTCTTTTCAATAATGAAGGAAAAGTAATTCAGCTTGGCCCTAGGCTTGGTGGTGATATTGTACTTGACCCAAATCTAGGGGTTTTTTATATAGCAGATATTAATAGTTTTGTATCAACAATTAACCTTGCTGATGGGTCTCTCTTTTCTTTAGTAGGTGCAAGTTTTGGCACAAAATTTGAGCGTACTTTGCTTGCTAGGAAAGAGAACAGTATGCTTATCCACTCTTTTGCAATGCCAGAACCACCATTCATTGGTCCCCCTGACTTCACAATCCTTGAGTTACAAGACTTGGGCAACCCCATAGAGATAGACGACTTTTCGTTTGTAACCTCAGCTGAAGATCGTGCTAGTATAATAAGTAATACCATTCCATTGCTGGTGGCACTTGATGGTGACTATACAGTTGCAGTAGTTCCAAATCATATTTACCGTTTAGATAAAAGCCTGAAAGTTGTAGCAGATTTGATGGCAGAGTTCACACCTTTGGCATTTAGTCTTGATGAAGCTGGACGTATTTACCTTTTAGCCCAGAGTAAAGGTAAAAATGTATTATGGGTTGTTACACCTCAAGGAGAACGAATATTATCGGTTGAGTTGCAAAATACACTTCTGAATCCCCTCTATCCTCCTGTTATAAACTATGACCACCAAATTCTAATTCTTGATTCTAATGAAATACAGGCCTTTGATATACCAAGTGGATTAGTTTGGCAGTGGAAGTCTGCTAGTGACATAGCTGGTGTAATTGCTATGGCCGATGGGGGTTATCTGGTTGCAACAGGATCTCAAGTTTTTGTACTAAGTCATGAAGGTGAACCAACAAAACTTATCACAGTGCCAAGTGAAACACTGATTACACCACCAGTTTTGACCTCAGAGGGGAAAATTCTTGTAGCTTCTGCAGAACATCTTTTTTGCCTCGAGTCCCATTAGAATGACCATATTTTTAGTCCCTTTCGTTGTATAAAGAGGTTTTTAAGCTATTAGGAAAAATAAGAGCCTCAATGAAGGAACTGCAGCCACATTAAAGATTTCTAAAGTTTAAAGAGGATAGAACAAAAAAACCTGTTACAGAATCTAGTAGGACTGTGCAAGGTGATCAGGTTGAGGTTGAATAGCCAGTAGAATATGTGGAGGAGTAAACAGTGCCTAACCAAGTAGAAAATCATCAACCTACCAAATATGTCTTTGAGTTAATAGTTGGAGGTAAGTCTGCTAAATCTGGAATTCTGAAGGTTAAAGAAGAGATTATTTGCCTAAGGTTTATTGGTATGCACTTTGATACTAATAAGAATTTCCTCTTACCAGATGCCATGAATGGAATACAAAGTCTTATAGACATATATAAACAACACCCAGACTCAGAGTTGCTAGTTGTGGGACATACCGATAGATCTGGCAGCCCAAGCTATAATGATCCTCTGTCTGTTGAACGAGCTGATGCTGTAGCTGCATTCTTGACCGATGATGTTGATGCTTGGCTAACACGCTATAAGACAAGTGTCTCGAGTGAAAAGCGTTGGGGAACAATAGAAGACAATCATATGTTAGAATCTTTAGCTGATTTTCCAACCAAGCCAGCAACCCAAAGTGCAGTAGAGTGGTTTCAAGAAACTCGAGGTTTAGGTGTTGATAACGATGCTGGGCCCGAAACACGTAGGCAACTAATTACAGAATACATGGCTCACGATAAAACAACATTGCCTGCTGGGGTAGAAATGGTTACTCATGGCTGTGGTGAGAATTTCCCACTTGATGAAGCAGGCGAAGTTGATGCAGACGCACCAGATGGAGAGAAGGATGATAAAGATCGCAGAGTTGAGATCTTTGTTTTTGATCCACCCGGTATAAGGCCTAAGCCAAAGGGGAAGAATTCTAAGAAAGGGAGTAAGGAGTATCTTGAGTGGAGGGAAAGTACAACACTAACATATGATTATAGAGCAAAATTTAAGCATGCTAGCGAAATTATCATTGTTGATGAAATTGGTCTTCCACTTGCTAATACTTCAGTAACTGTAGAGTCCAGTGCTGGAAACACCTTTACCCTAACAACAGATAACCTTGGCAAGATTTTTCTTACTTTGCCTCCTGGTTCTTCATTTCAGATTGAAGTAGCAAATATTCACGAGGCTGCTTCTGGTGATTCGACAAAAACTGGTTCTGGGCAACACTTTGCCACTAATGGAACTGGCCCATAAATGCTCAGCTACTTCCTTTTGAAAATCAAACTTGGAGACCTAACATGGTAATCGAACGAGTTATTCACTGTACCCTCAGCTGCTTGTCTATTCTCAACCCATTGCCACATGAAGTGTTACTTCGCTATGAAGATGGTGTGGTCGTGGGAGTTAAGGATGAAGTGTTACTAGAATTACTTTCTAAATCAGCATTGATTTCTTTTCTTTACTTTTCTAAGGATGATTATGAAAAAGCCATTCAAGGTTTGACACCACCAGAAGTTAAAGAGGTGATTAACTTTCGTCTAAAAAACTGGGCACCACAGGCCCTTGACCAAAGCATCGATCGGCTCCATCAAATACAGCGCCAGTGCCTTGCTTTAACAGCTTTCATCAATTCTCGCCTATCAGGGCCCAACAAAGAAGGTTTGCAAGTTCATGCAACTAGTGCTTTAAATTTCTTGGCACGTCTTACAAACGAATCCCGCTATGATGACCTAGAGTTAACCCTCTTCTTAATCATAGTTTTAGAGAAGGAAGCAGAGCTAATAGCAGAATTAGAAGATGCAATCTCTGATCAGACTTGGCAACCCTCAGCTAATGAGAAAAGTGTCCTTGAAACACAAGTTCAGGGGCGCAAAGAGTCAGCAGAAGTTTTAGCAACGACTATAGCTAATCTTGGACGCGAGGAATTCCATGACAGCCTTCCCTATGTAGATCTAGCAAGAGCTGTTTGGGTTCAGCCACATGATGCCAATTTGGTTGAAGTGCTAAAGGTAAAATTTGAGCCATTTGTAGAATATAAAGATGGGCTAGTGTTCAACCAACCTATAAGGCTTTTCTCTGACTTAGAGCGTACTGGAAAAAAGGTATCTATTCTCTATTTGAATGGTGGGGAATTTTTAGAGTCTTTGTCACAATTAACTATTGCTCAACTCGAGCGCGATTTTGAAGAGCAAGCTTCTGCATCTGCCAGCACCAAAACAGTAATGCGTCGTGAGTTTCTTAGTAGCCTATACCTTGAACAAATTCTACTCAAGAAAGCTTTGCACAGCCATATAGTGGATAAGGATAATAGCATCAACTCAGAATTGGATATACAAATCCGCAAGGAAGAAGAGTGGTTACTTACAAGTCTAGCTGAATACCAAACTTGGATTTCGATACAGGGAGATTCTACCGAGAAAGTTCAGACTGAATTGCTCAAGTGCGAAGAAACCCTTATAGACGACATTAAATTGTTTCTAGCACTAGCACGGCATAATAACTATGAACAATTAGAGAAACAGTTGCAAGATTTGGTTCGAGTCAAAGAAAATGATATCACTCGCATTAAACAACTAATAGGAAAGTAACTTTAAGGAGTTTTTATGCCAGCACGACCATTTCGATACCATGTTCATCATCGCAATGCTTTTGATTCATTGCCAGATTGGGCCAATTTAATAGTTACTGTGCCAAAGAATAGTGGCAAAGGCAGCGAACTCAAGGTTGTATATAGCTTGAAGAAAGATATGGATAAACTGCGTACAATTGGTGCTTCTAAAGGGATTGTTGATTCAAGTGTAGTGGATGTTGGCAAAAGTACACAGGGGAAAAAATTGTGGGCATTAAAAGTGGGTTTAGGATCATCCCATAAGGTTCTTTTTACTGGCTGTCACCATGCTCGAGAGTGGATTTCTGTAGAGCTGCCATATTTGGTAGCTGAATACTTGATAGAAAAGTACACCTCTACCCCAACCACTGATCAAGAAAAGCGTATTAAGCACTTGTTACACAATAGACAGATTTGGTTCGTTCCAATGGTGAATCCAGATGGTCACGACTTCACAGTCACTTCAAATCGTATGTGGCGACCAAATAGAAAGTCTTATAAGATGTCAAAGGGCAAAATTAACCGCTCAGCTGCTAATGGTGGTCCTGTTAAATATAAAGCTAAAACGTACACAGGTGTAGATCTCAATCGCAATTATGCAACATCAGATTGGGGCACTGAGACATTCTTCCACGGAAGTGTACGAACTAGTCGAAACCCTGCAGACTCTGGTGCAAATAGTATATGGTGCGGACTAGCAGCTAGTGGCGAAGTAGAGTCCAAGGCTATTGATACCCTGTTTCAAGCTCAAAGCTTTCGCGCCAGCATCACTTATCATAACTTCAGTCAGCTGCTACTTTACCCAGATGCTGCCGCTTCAGACTCATATGTTCAGTGGGTAGGTAAAGGTATGAGAGATTTAATTAATAGTAACGGTAATCCCTACACTTACCAATCTGGTTCTGCCTTGTATCCTACAACTGGTGATCTAATGGATTTTTCTTATGAGAAGTCTCCCAATCGCCCAACCTATACGCCTGAGCTGCGACCTAAAGATTCTGCACCACGATCTCATTTCTTTAGCGGGCTTCCTGAAAGTGAGATTGGACCGTGTTTTAAAGAAAATTTAGCAGCAGCACTTGCGTTAATTAACTGTGCAGGGCATAATTCCCCTGCAAGTAACAAAAACGCCAATACAACCTCAGCTATGCCAGCTTCAAAATTTCAAGTGGTTCGTAATTGCTGGGAAGTATTTAATGGCTGGAAACCATAAGCAAATGCCTAACGAAGCGAAAAGTCACCAACCTACTGAGTATGTCTTTGAGTTAATAGTCGGGGGTAAGTCTGCTAAATCTGGAATTCTAGAGGTTAAAGAAGAGATTATTTGCCTAAGGCTTATTGGTATGCACTTTGATACTAATAAGAATTTCCTCTTACCAGATGCCATGAAGGGGATACAAAGTCTTATAGACATATATAAACAACACCCAGACTCAGAGTTGCTAGTTGTGGGACATACCGATAGATCTGGCAGCCCAAGCTATAATGACCCTCTGTCTGTTGAACGAGCTGATGCTGTAGCTGCATTCTTGACCGATGATGTTGATGCTTGGCTAGCACGCTATAAGACAAGTGTTTCTAGTGAAAAGCGTTGGGGAACAATAGAAGATAATCATATGTTAGAATCTTTAGCTGACTTTCCCACCAAGCCAGCAACCCAAAGTACAGTAGAATGGTTTCAAGAAACTCGAGGTTTAGGTGTTGATAATGATGCTGGGCCCGAAACACGTAGGCAGCTAATTACTGAGTACATGGCTCACGATAAAACAACATTGCCTGCAGGGATAGAAATGGTTACTCATGGCTGTGGTGAGAATTTCCCACTTGATGAAGCAGGTGAAATAGACACAAACGCACCAGATGGAGAGAAGGATGATAAAGATCGCAGAGTTGAGATCTTTGTTTTTGATCCCCCTGGCATAAGACCCAAGCCAAAGGGGAAGAATTCTAAGAAAGGAAGTAAGGAGTATCCTGAGTGGAGACGAAGGACAACAGAAATATATGATTTTAGAGTAAAGTCCCAAAAGAAATGGCCAGTAAACATCAAAGGGAAATTGTTTTGGAATCGAACATGGGATTATAATGATGAAACAAAACCTATTGGAGCAATTAAAGAGTTCTTGCCAGGAGCAAAGGCCGATTTACATATACTAGAAAAAGGTAGCAAGGCCATGAGTAAGCATAAATCGATTCATCTAACAGATGATGGGGAATTTGCTTACAATAATGTTCCTGAATGTACCAAAGCCGCGATTCGTATTTTTTTAGAATATCGCTCTGGCAAAGTGGTTTCTGCCAAAGGCAAATCAAATCATGTTAGTCAACCTGATTTTGAAATCAAGACTGGTAAAGTCATCTGGCACCAACTCGAGCTTGATATGTCGAGTATTGATGGTAATACAAAAGATGTTGACTTAGGGGATGTAGAGATTAAAAAGGCTCATTTTGTGGATGTTTGTGATGCATATAAGAGTGTTTGGTTTGGTCACAAACGCATCAAAGAGCTTGCAGGGCATGACTTACCAATTTGTCAGATTAACTATCCTGAACCAACCACAAGCACATCAAACGCATCAAGCCAAATGCAATTACTAAAAGATGATTTAAAAGACCGTGATGTGATCCTTCATGAATATGGGCATTTTATTGGTCACCATGTCTTAGGGGGGCTTACGCACCCTGGTTATGACTACAATGATGATATAGCAGGCCAGCACGGACGTACAACTAAAGAGCATTATGAGTCAGCTTGGAATGAGGGGCATGCAACCTTTCTTTCTTGTGCTTTAACTGATGACCCCCATTATCATGATGGATATGATGCGAGCTTAAACCAGCATCTAGACAAAGACAATACGACTGTTGGTCCCCATAGTGAAGGCAGTATACAGGAAGCTCTTTGGAGAATCTATAAGGTTCACAAAACAAGTTTCAAAAACGGATTTTGGAAAGCATTCACCAATAATTCTAAACGTAAAGTTGAAACCATTTTTGATTTTTTTGATAATTGGAAAGATTTGGGACTATCTGATCTAGATAAAGTTGTTGAGTCTTTCAAAAAATTTAATATGGAATATGGGTATAAGTACCTTGATGGTACTGATATGTATGAGGCAACATCTAAGCTAAAAAAACTTGATAAAAAGAATAAGCAATTTAGAACATTAGGTCAACTGTATCGTGATTTTGGCAAGATTGGCAAAGGAACTAAAGATGAATATAAGGAAGAGTTTTACAATCGTAATAAACGATTTAACAAAGGAGCGTTAGCTGCAGGATCAAGTCCCACAAATCCTAAACTTACTGTAGGTAAGAAATACATAGTTCCCGTTCGGTTTCAAGTGAAGGCATGAACTCAATTCAATTAAATCAATTTATTGTTTCACGTAGCCGGATTCTTAGAATTTCTTTAAGTAACGTCAATGCAAAAATAAAAATTTGTTTTAGAAAGGAGTAAGTATGAGTAGTCAAGAAGAAATTCTTCCATTTGGATTAACACAAAGTGAATTAGCAAGTGTAAAGGTTTTTTACGCTTATTATTCAGCAAAAACAGGTGCGGGAAAGCAGGAGATTAGTATTTCAGGAGACAACAGTGTTGAATTGCTTTTGACTCGATCGCGAGATGCGGAACCAAACATTTTAAAAGGACAATTAACCGTCAAAGTTTTTATTCGTCTTCTAGACTTTATAGAAGGGGAAAATATTTTTGAGATAGAAGACCATTTTCCTCCAGAAGGTCACCCTCATGCTCGCAGAGTTTTAAAACTTTCACTTCCAGAGAGAACAAAAACCATCTTACTAGATGAACCTGTTAGTCGCGAATTCGAGCGGATAGCTGGTGCTGTAAAATTTGCGGCTGGGATTGCTTTAGCAGAAGCTCTCCAGCAACGGTACTTTCCAAATCTTTGAATTGATTATGTTGAATATTGCTCTTTTGACTTAATGTCCTTAGAGATATCTTAACACCAGACTTATCGTTACATCAAGAGCACAATCCTAAATTTTATTATCCCAAAAGCTGATACAAGATAGCTTTATGGGCATGCAAACGATTTTCAGCCTGCTCAAAAACCACGCTACGTTCATGATAAACACAATCCTCTGTACACTCTTCACCATAATGAGCAGGTAAATCGTGCATAAATATGCCCTGTGGAGCAAGCTCTTTAAACCACTCTGGAGTAATAGTATAGTCTTGGAAAGCCTTTCTTCTATGATTGGTTTCCTTTTCCTGTCCCATTGAAATCCATACATCCGTATAAAGCACATCTGCACCTTTAATAGCTTCTTTAGGTTCATTAGATACATTAATTTTAATTCCTTGTGCAGTAACTTCATCTAAGATATCCTTATTCGGCTCAAACCCCTTAGGACAGGCAATAGTAAGGTTAATGCCAGTATGCATAGCAGCATTAATATGTGAGTTGGCAATATTATTGCCATCACCAACAAAAACTAACTTTAAGCCTGTGAGTTCACCAAAATGTTCTGTCAATGTTACGTAATCAGCCAAAAGTTGGCAAGGATGTAAAAGATCTGTAAGGCCATTGATCACCGGTACATTGCTGTGCTGAGCTAGTTTAACAACATCTTTGTGAGCAAAAGTTCTTATCATAATGCCATTAACCCAACGTTCTAAATTAAAAGCTGTATCTTTAATAGTTTCACGCACACCCAAGCCCACCTCCTGTTGGCCTAGATAAATGGCGTGACCACCAAGTTGATACATAGCAACATCAAAAGTAGTTCGGGTTCGTAAAGAGGGTTTTTCAAAAATCATGGCTAGGCTCTTACCGTTCAAGTAAGGTAAAATCTGTTGGCTTTTAGAAGCTTTCTTTAGCTCGAGCCCACTTTGTATTAAACCCTGAAACTCTTCTTTACTTAGATCTGCTATCGAAATGTAATCTTTGCCCTTTAGGCTTGGTATCTTGGTGACTTCCATCTTTGATTCCTTTAAATTCAAGTGCTGCACAAAGTGCACTTTGAAAGACTGATAATATATTCAATGGGATAAATAATCAACCATAAGTAGTTAGTGGGAATTTGGGCACCCTACTAGAAACATATTACAAACGCTGACTACTTAGATGCTATAATTAATCCAGTAGCTTTCACAGAAACTACAACACCCCTACTTTATTGATAAAATACTTTTGTGAAGATTCTCCATACTACTGATTGGCATGCAGGGTACATCTTAAAGGGAGTAAACAGAACCCCTGAAATTCAAAAAGCTTTACAAGAAGTAGCACAGTTAGCTATTGAAGAAAGTGTTGACTTAGTCTTGGTAGCAGGGGATTTGTTTGATAAGAAAAATCCTAGTGCTGAGGCTGAGGCTTGTGTATATGAGTTTTTTTTAAATATTGCTAAAGCCAATATTCCAAGCGTGGTTATTGCTGGCAACCACGATGCACCCTCAAGATTGGAAGCTATTGCAGGAGTGCTTAAACTTACAGAAGCCTATGTCTTTGGCAATGTACGGTTAAAAGGCCAAGGTGGTGTTTTTAATTTACCTATCCACAATGAAATAGCACAAATAGCTGCTTTACCCTTTATTTCGGAAAGGCGCATTATTCGCTACGCTGAACTCTTAGAAAGTGATGTTGGTGGTTGGCTCGAGGCCTACCGTGAAGGAATGCGGAAACTAATAGCAAACTTAACCCAAGATTTCCATTCTGATACTGTAAATCTTTTACTATTACATACCATGGTTGATGGGGCTAGCTTATCTAACTCTGAATATAAATTCCACTGTACTCAAGACTACTCTCTAAATTATGATGCCCTGCCTGAAAGTGCTAACTACATTGCACTAGGCCATGTTCATAAAGCTCAAACTATTAAGAGTATTCAAGGTAATAAAGCAAGGTATGCTGGCAGTCTTATACAGCTTAATTTTGCTGAAGCAGGCAACAAAAAATATGTTTTTATTGTCGAAGCTCAAGCAGGCAAACCTACTAAGCTTATAAAACAACACGAGGTTCAAGCAGGAAAACCTTTAAAACAGGTACAAATTGATGGTAATGAGCTAGAATCTAAACTTACTGACTTGAAAAGTTTTTATGGTTGGTTAAAACTTTCTCTTACACTTAATGAGCCTATTGCAGGCTTAAAAGATAAGATAATGCATAATTTACCCAATGTATTAGACATTGAGATTAAATTACCTGAGCGCACCATTCTTACTGAAAATGATAAGTCTGATCCTAGTCAAATCGAGCTTAGTGCGGCTTATGCACAGTTCTATCAAGAAGAGAAGGGGCGAGAAGTTCCCAAAAGATTACTAAAGGCATTTCGTGAGCTAGTTGACAAATAGTAGTATAAGCACCTAGACCCTCATTGAAGCCAATTTGGAGTTTGACTTTTGAAGGGATTTGTTTGTGATTCCTAGTTTCCTGCAACCACCTGCTCGAGCCGCAACTTAGAAAGCTCGAGTTCATACCTAGCATTATTTAAAGTAGCCTCCGTTTGAGCATGATTTAATACAGATTGTTTGTAAGCCAAGGGTGAAATACTACCCCCGTCAAGACGAGTTTTTTGGGCTGCTAAATCATCGAGTGAGGTTTTGTAGCTTTCTAATGCCCCTTCGTAATTCCCTAGCGCAGCAAGTAGAGCATTGTAACTTTGCTGTACAGTGATTTCTAAGCCGCGACGTATGTCAGTAAGTCTAGTTTGAGCATCGGTTAGTTTGTCTCTGGCATTGTCTATCTCTACTCGAGCACTAAAAGCATTATCTATGGCCTCGAGCTGCACTTGTGCTAATTCTACGGCTTGCTCAGCTGCTAGTAGCTGTGAATTACTATTTAGAGCTTTGGCAGTGGCTTGCTCGAGCTTTGGCACTTCTGAACTGTTAAAATCAGTAGTAGGAAGGCTATTAACGTTTAAACCTAGAAAAGTACTTATCTCACGATAGGCCAATTCCTTGGTTTGCTGTGCATCAGTTACCTCACGCTGGGTTGCTGCAAGGTCATTCTCGGCTCGTTCTAGGTCAAGGCTAGTAGCTGCACCAGCACTATATTTGATTTGTGTAGCTTCTAAAGTAGTGGTGGCAATATCAAGTTTCAGATGGGCTATGCTTAGTGCTTCATCGGCTTCTAAGGCTTCGAAGTAAATCTCACTGACTTTGAATTTCACATTTAAACTTGCTATTGCATAGGCGGTTCGAGCGCTTAAAAGCGCTTGGGTAGCCTGCAATTTTTCCAGCCTTAGTGCTAAAGGGTCACTTTCAACCCTAGTAACTTCACGCTCGGCTGCTGCTAGGTTGGCTGTAGCTGAAATGACATCGGCATCGTAGCTGGGGGCGAGTTGATGTGCTCGAGCTAAGGTTAAATCTGTTGAGGATTGCAGGGTGACTTGGGTAGTTTCAGATTGAAAGGGCTCAGGCTGAGCATATTCAGATTGGGCAGATGCTATACCCATCATAGTGATGAGCAGAATTGCAACTAGTATCAATTGTAGGAGCAAATCTATGTGTTTGCCCTTCTCCAAGGGTAAAGTGCTACAATTCATAATATCTATTCAAAAACCTCCAAGGGATTGATCGACAGGGTTTGGGCAAGTTTTAAAGTTGCTAACAGCAAATCGTCTTGCGCCCTGTCATTATTGAGCATTGCTTCTAGGAAATCAGCTTCTGCCTGCTTTAAATCAATAATGGGAATAACGCCAAGCTCATAGCGTTTCTTAGCATTTCCAAGAGCTTTTTCAGCTCTTGCTACCCCTTGTTGGGTTAATTCAATGTTTGAACTAGCAAGCCTAATTTCGTTTTGACGATTTGTTAGCTCGAGCACTGCCAACTCCAAAGTTTGTTCAGCCTGTACTCGGCTCTGCTCAATGGTCAGTTCAGCAGCAACCAGTGCTGCTGGGGTAGCAGTATCAAGGGGAATATTAACACCAACACTTAGGCTTAATTGTGAGTTAACCTCAGTAGATGCTGTAGAAATGTCTGGGTCATAGCTAATATTTACAGAAGGTTGATAATCGTTCATATCAAAGCCAGCACCCAGCTGCACTTGATTATTGTCACTGATACTTGAATAGGCTAGGTTAACAGATCCCTTGGGCAAAAAGTCCCTTATGGTACTATCTCTACTAAGCTTCGATTCCAAAACAGTTAGCTTGGCATCAGTAACATCACTACGTTTTGCCAATAAGGCCACAGGATCTTCAAGCTCGAGCAAATGGGCTGGGGGAGGCTCGCCAACAACTTTAACTACTTCAATACCTAGTGTTTGGGAAAGCGTTGCTAGAGCTTGTAAATGCTTTTGCCTAACTGCAACTAAATCATTTTGTACCTCGTTAAGTGCAATTTCTGCTTGTAAAACCTCTATATCATTGGCTGCCCCTACCTCAAAGCGTGCTTTAGCAGCATCAAGTGATGTCTGAGCCACAGCAATATTGGCCTCTTCCAAAATAATCTCTTGGGCAGCTCGTAAGGTAGTAAGGTACTCAGTGACACTACCAACTACAGTGTTAGTATGGGCGTCTTTAAACTCTTGCTCAACACGCTTAATATTCCACTTAGCACGCTGAATAGCGTCGGATTTTGGACCAAAGGGTACTACATTAAAAGTTGCTTGCAAAGTTATAGCATCAAAACTACTGCCTTCTGCATCCTCAACATTACTCCATCTTTGAGTATAGCCTGCTCCTAATTCAGCAGATATTAAGCCAGAAGCAATGTCTAGTTGGCGTTTAGTTAGCTCTAGTTTTTGCTGAGCAAGTTGGACACTAGGGCTTTTTTGGGTTAGCTCGAGCACCTGTTCAAAACTAAGAGTTTCTTGAGCATTTACTGGAATAACTAAAAAAACGCACAAGAAAAATAAGATATGTAAAAAAAATTTATTCATAGATCTATAAAGCCCTGTTGTGTCTCTTACACGCATCAACCGTAGGGGGTCAAAATCTTGCATCCCTAACATAAGTTTTACGACAAATGTTTTCGTTCGGCAATGGCATCCTATAAACATCAAGTGTACTAACTTGTACGTTTAGCAGTTTCAGCACTACTCATACCTTAAAGAGTCCACAGGGTCTAACCGAGCAGCGCGTTGAGCAGGATAAAAACCAAAAAATATACCTACTGCTACAGAAAAAACAAAAGCAATAATTATACTAGTAATAGAAATACTTGGGGGCAAATTAAGCATAGGCACTATACCTAAGGCTAAGCTTAGACCTATAATGACTCCTAGCACTCCTCCACCAACAGACAAAACTATGGCTTCTAACAAAAATTGAGTAAGGATGTCTCTAGGTTTAGCTCCCAAAGCTTTACGCACACCTATTTCACGAGTCCTCTCTGTAACCGAGACTAGCATAATGTTCATAATGCCAATACCACCAACTAGCAGGCTTATGCCAGCGATGGCACCTAGAAAAATAGTCAGGGTAGTAGTTATGGAATTAAGTTCTCTAAGAGAGTCTGCTTGATTGTATATTTCAAAATGGTAGTTTTCTGGATCACTAATTCTATGTTGTTGTGCTATAAGTAGGGTCAAATCGCTTTGAAGGGAATAAACATCATTAGCAGTAGCAGCTTGCACAAAAACATTATCTACTGTAGGTTGACCTATACTTTCTTGGCGGCTAACACGCTGTAGGTAAGTGGAAATAGGAATCAAAATAGCATCATTAGAACTACCAAAGCTAGCACCTTTATCAGGTATTACACCAATTACTGTAAAAGAATTACCTTTAATCTTTATTTTTTGACCCAAAGAATCATTATCAGGAAACAACTCGTCTGCTGCTTCATAACCAAGTACAGCCACGTGTTTACGAGATCTGCTATCTTTTTCGCTAAAAAAGCTGCCGACTTCGACTTCACTATTTCTAACCCAAGCATAGTCAGACCAAGTACCAATTATTGTGGCCCTAAAATTGTTGCCTCCTGCTTTGACATGGCTATTTGTTCTTAAAGTAGGTGCCACTCCATTAATACGTGGGTCACTTAGACTGCGAATGATTTCAGCATCATTTAGTGTGGGTGCTTGCCACCCACTATCACTTACCAAACTACTAGAACTCTCTGTCGGATAGAAGCCATAAATAGTAAGCAAGTTAGTACCTAAATTGTTAAGGCTCTGGGTGACGTTAGAATTTACCGATGAGCCCAAGGAAGTTAAGGCTACCACTGCTGCTACTCCTATAATAACGCCAAGAGCAGTAAGGACTGAGCGCATAACGTTTGCACGAATGCTGCGCCAAGCAATGGATAGTGTTTCAAAAGGATTGAGATTGCCTGAGTGGGGTTCATTTAGCATATACGAAAGGTAGTCTTACCAACTTGCCTTGGGGCATGTAGAACCAAATACTTTTTTTGCTCAATTAGCATCAAAACTTCTGCTAGATCAAAGCGCTCTAATGGTGGTAAGCAATAGTGACCTTCGCAAGTAACAGGTCCAGCGGTATTAAAAAAACGCATCCTATACTCTACTTTTGAGTTGAAAGATTGGTTACTGTCATGAAGGGATTTTAGCACACCTCATTAACTTTTTACATACTTATAAAAGCCAATCTTGTTTAATCAACTCTGAACAGTTTATAGTGGAGAAATATGAGTCAAGAAACTCTGGACAGCTTGTTAAAAGCATTAATAAAAAAGCAGAATTTATTAAAATTAAGTAATGACTAAGTCAATTTTTACAAAAGGTAAGCGCTACTCCTTTAGTGATTACTTCTACATGAACAACCCTTCTGAAGAAATAATCGCTGAGCTGAGTTATCAACTAAATTTTGAAGAAATACAATTTCCTTTATTCCCAAATGTTGAACAAGGCATTGTTAATAAGCTAAAAGATTTTTACTATAGCTTACTACCTAAAATTACAGTCAACTCAGAGATGGCTAAACGAGAATTTATGATTGCTCCTTTACTCTATGAAGTTATTCTTAGAATTGACGCTAAGTTAAATGTTGAATATCCGATTGATATAGATGATAAACTGAGTGGTTCTATAGACTATTTGATTCGTTCAAAACAAGACTTAGTAGTAATTGAAGCTAAAAAGGGTGATTTAGATAGAGGTTTTAATCAGTTGGCTGCTGAAATGATAGCTTTAGATAAGTACGAAGAAAGTGATACCCCAAAACTATTATATGGTGCTGTTACTATAGGTGAGGTTTGGAGGTTTGCTGCCCTAAAAAGACAAGCAAAAATTATAATTAAAGATATTAATCTATTTAGGTTTCCTCAGGATACAAAAGACATACTGGCTATACTTATAGGGATACTTTCAAAAGAAACCTAATTGATAGACCCTTTCTACCCTGTAGGGTGCGCTGCGCACACCCCTCCAACGTCATTCCCCATTATTATTAACAAACGAAGAGTCTCTTTCCAAAAGCCCATCGCGCAGCATAATATCTCGTTTGGTTTGCTGGGCTATTTCAGGTTCATGAGTAACAATCATTATGGTACTTCCTTCACTATTGAGTTCTTTAAAAAGCGCCATAATTCCATCACCGGTTTTGGTGTCTAGGTTGCCAGTAGGTTCATCAGCAAGGATTAGGGCTGGGCTCATAGCTAGGGCTCGAGCCACCGCCACTCTCTGCTTTTGCCCACCTGAAAGCTGCGATGGAAGATTACGATATTTGTCTGCTAATCCTACTTTCTCCAGCATAGCCATAGCCCTATCGCGGCGTACCTGTGGAGCATAACCTGCATAGGTCAAAGGAACTTCTACGTTCTCGAGCACCTTCAAACGCGGCAACAAATGAAAAGCTTGAAAGACAAAACCAATATAGAAATTACGGATTTCGGCCCTTTCATTTTCACTTAGGTCAGAAACGTCTTCACCACGCAGCAGATAATGCCCCTCACTGGGTTTATCGAGGATGCCAATAATATTCATCAACGTTGATTTACCTGAACCAGAAGGCCCACGCAAAGCTACCATTTCACCTTCATAAACATCAAAAGAGACACCTTTTAAAGCCCAAAAATCACTTTCACCTAGTGAGTACACTTTTTTAATACCTCGTAAGCTAAGTACTGGCTCTGGCACACTCATCGTGGCCTTCTTCTCCTTGATCCTCTGCCCTGAAGCTGATTGTCTGTGGTCTCGATATCTAGTTCGGATACCAATACTACCGAATCAGGACTGAGTTCAACTTCTAGAACAGTATCAAAACCTATAGTGTCAACGATTTTTACAAGTTGCGAGGTAAAATCCCCCTCGGAAGTTTGGACTTGAATATAGCTTTCTTCTTCTTCTGTTCGGATTGCCCGACTAGGCACAGTAATGCTACTAGCTACCTCACGAATAATAATTTCTGCCTCTGCGGTCATTCCTGCACGTAATATACGCTCAGAATTATCCAGCACAATAGTGACATCATAAATAGGAATATTGCTCACCACCCGTGCAATTGGAGCAATGGCAATTACCTTACCATTAAAAACCCTATCAGCTAAAGCATCAACGGTTACTTCAACTTGTTGGTCTAGCTGGACTTGTACAATGGCAGTTTCATCTACCTGAGCCTCTAATACTAACTTACCATCATCAATTAAGCCTAGTAAACCACCTGTAGCCACGCCCTCTTGATTTTCACTCGAGGCACCTTCACTATTACCACCTACCTGACCTATTACGCTTGCCACTACACCATCAAAAGGGGCTATGATTTGTGTATTAGCTAAAGCATCTCGAGCAGTTTCCAAATTAAGCTCAGCTTGTTTCACAGCTAAGTCAGCATTTCTTAAATCTTGAGAGTTAGAGCTGCTAGTAAATGTTTGTGAATTGCGTAGTGTGGAAAGGTTTAAACTGCTACTGGTTTGGTTTTCTAAGGCTTTATCGAGAGCATCTTGGGCTTTGTTAACATTTTCAGCACTCTCACTGCCAATTTCAAAGAGGCGCTGGATTAGTTCTAGGTCAGCTCGAGCAGTTTCCACTTGACGACTAGCATCTTGTAAGTTTAGATTGGCAATAGCAATATTTTCTTCTAGGGAGCTAGTGTTGTTTGCTTGGGTCGAGACTAAGCTACCTCTTTGCACCTTAGTCATTTCTAAAGCTAGCTCAGCATCGGCCACAGTTCGTTCAAAGGGTGCTGGATCAATTTGTACTAATATATTACCCTTACTAACTCGGTCACCTATTCTAGCAATACTTACAATAGTGCCTTGTACTTTGGCAACTGTGTCTAGGTTTCGGATGGGCTCGAGTGTGCCCGGACCAGAAACCGTAACATTGTAACTGCTAGGAGAGACCGTTATTGTTTCTGGGCCACTTTCTTGAGCTGCAACTCTAGCAGCATTTTGCTGTTGCCAAAAAATATAACCACCAGCTGCAGCAATAATTACAAATCCTAAAAGCCACCAAATGACTTTTCTTTTTTTGTTGCGACGTTTTAGTGTTCGTTTCAAGGGCATAATCTACTATAAATTACGAAGTAGCTAAGTTACTAGATTGCATAGCAGATGGTAATAGAGCTGTCATTATTTAGACAAATTGATGTGGTAGGCCCTGCTAAATGATAATAAGATCACGATAGAAACGAGCAATTCGCAATCTTTGAAATGGATCTACCATACTCAAAGTCTTATTTAGGGATAGCTCTAATAATTAAATAAACACTGAAATAATGGTACATTACTCCATTTTTCACTCAACATTTTGCAAAATGTTTACCATTTTTGCTACTTTGTGCAAGGACTATATTGCTTTTGTAAGTGTGATCTCATCCAGCATAAGCTTTAACAGTGTAAAATAATCAAGCTTTTAGCAGGTTAATTGACCTCAAAATTCGCCTAGCTGTTACCCTCATGTCAATAGATTTGCAGCTAACAAGAAGGTTATAGATAGAGAAAATGCCTCATAAAGATTGGATTGGTTATCTTGGCAAAAGTAATCCTTTTTTACTTTGTGGTAGTTGTTTTAGGGGCAGCTTTTTCACAGATTTACAATGAAGATGGTTTGCTCATTGATTTTGAGAATGCAGCTTTAGGCTCACTCGAGCAGGCCTACAATCCCCAAGAATATGATGTGCTCGAGACTGCTTTACTCTATTTGCTAGGAGGTGTAGAAACTTGGGGTGCTTGGCTCTCGCCAACTAACAATATAGGCTTACTACCTGAAGCTGAGGCGCGTTTTATGGCTCCTAGCACACCCGTCTTGCAAACAGGAGTAGCTCCTGGAGGCATAGGTGTAATAGGTTTTGCTGGGCCAATTATCATTAGCCACAATAGTATACCCGAGGGGTTTAGTAGCAACGAATTTTATGAATCACTATTATTTAATTATGATGACCATGTAGAGGATTTATTTGAGCAAGTAACTTATCTTGATAGATTGAATTATCAATATGGTGTTCAGATAACTGGGAACAGGGCTAGGATTTATCGCAAGCCAATTGAAACAGAGTTAACGCTTGCTAGCATGTTAAGAAAAATGGGAGCACCCCCTGAAGTTGCTGAAATCTGGGTAGCAGAGTATGCAGAAGTAGCGAACTCACCACAAACTATTCAGTTGGCTTGGTTAATTGCTGGTAACCCGCTAGCTAAAGATTACCAATTACACATAGAAAATGTACTAGCATCTGATTTGAATGCTTTATTGGGACAAGGTACCGATAAGGATTTTTCTGCCCCAATTTCAAGTACTTATTGGGTTAACCAAGATCCCTTTTGGGAAGAGGTGCAAAAGCAACCCTTTTTTAATGCTTTTATTGGTTTATTAGATGGTGCTAGCGAAGAGATTCAGCGCAGTTTTATAGTGGCACTTTTCTTTTTAGAGCCTGTTTCTGGGGTTGGAGTAGCTGGGCAGATTAGCGATGTTCAGATTAATAGTCAAAATGTAAAGCTTCGTTCTAGGCCGTTTTTCTTATCAACTGACACAGCAACTAGCAATAACAACAATAATTCTATACCACCAACAATAAACCCAATTGGGGACCCCGATCAAACTTTAGTAACAGAAGCACTAAATCAAAAGGTAAATTTAATTAAATATTGGATACCTAAACAAGGCTACCAAACGATCCCTTGGTCACAGAGAAGCCAGCTTAATCCTAGTAATCAAAATTATTTCATTATAGCAGCAACAGCTCTAGCAAAGCTTGAACCAAGCAGCAATACCCAAGACTACAAGGCAAATTACACAATTATTGTTGAGGACATAGTTAATAATCGCCTTCCTCAAAATCAGCCTGTTTTTAAGGTGTTTATAGGCTCTGAAGCTAAAGACCGTAGAATAGTCAATAATAAAGGTGCTCTAGTAGGGTTTTCCACAAATAGTTTCTTGTGGACTGCTGAAAAGCTTGAGAACAACTTTATTGTGCAACAAGCAGCTATACACCATAAAATGAAAGCAACCCCCTACGTAGTAATTCACATAGATAATGGTCCCTACATAGCTGGTTCCTTGCCTCGGCTTAAAGAATTATTTACAGAAACCTCGAGCTATTGGGTTGATATGGCAGTACTAAAGTCTAGTGGTACTCGCTCAGGAGGAGGCTTTGCAGAAATTGATTCTTTAGATACGAGTAGGACTGGAGCCCATTGGTTGAACCATGCTAGTAATGTTGCTCAAAATATCTTTAATTGGCCCTTTGTAAAACAAGATAAACTCTTCATTCAATCTAATAATCGCAGTGTTCAATTTGAGGCAGGCACTGACTCGAGCTTAAAAATCAACACTTCTTCTATGGTTACTTGGAAAAACCTTCCTTCTAATGAAGAGCTATTTCGGCAACGTGAAAAGTGGGGTGTTAACATATTTTTACTGCAAACTAAGCAAGGGTACTTCTTTATTCCTACTAATGAACTCGAGTACTTGCAAAAGTATGCTGACGAACAACCTAAAGTTCACACCTTACTTTTGTCTCGGGCAGTAGTACAGCACCTAAGAAATGTTTTTTTGGCACATGATACTCTTAAAAATAGAAATTTAAATTGCGAATCGATTCGAGTGCTTGCTGATGAAGGGGTGGAATTAGCCTACTCTCCTCAATGCTCATTAATAGTAGCAGACAGTGGTCGGGAACTTGCCCAGCAAAATGAACAAAAGCAACTTGCCACAGCAGAAAAAATTGGTCAGCCCATTATTATTTTCCGTCCTGATAGTAAACCAGCTTCAGCAGTGTATTTAAGGGCTTTGTTTGATGTAGAGCAGGATTCTATAGAAGCTTTACAGGTAAATACCTTAGTGCCAGTTTATCAGCTTGAAGATTTAACAGCTGAAGAAAAAGAAGATGATATTAGTTTAAGCATTACTGATGCCATAAAACGAACTTTACAGTTTTTTCCTAAACAAAAGGAATTTGAGGTATTAATGCCAGAAGGGCAGCATGTTAAGTACACTAGTACTCCTCCAGAAAATTTTCGTGTAAGGTACGATCACGACAAAATTGATGTTTTAGTAGCGGTAGAAAATCAACCAATCACGTTTTACCGTTTAGGAGAAAGGTAATACTATCATTAAATTTTTTAGGTCCTAGTGGAACCCAAGAATGCAGATTTTGACTCACCTGCTAAAAATCTTAGAATAGATTTAGAACATGTCAGACTTGACTGTTGAAACATCCAACTTTACACCCTATCCTGAGGTTAATACTGTTTTGAATGCATTGTTGCTTCAAGTACAAGCAATTTTGAAACAGCAGTTTATTGGCCTGTATCTGTATGGATCACTAGCGACAGGTGACTTTAACCTCGAGACAAGTGATATAGACTTTCTAGTTGTCACATCTGAAAATATTCCAACTAAAATAGTACCCAAGCTAGAAACCATGCATATGCAACTAATATCTAAATTTAAGTGGGCAATAAAGCTCGAGGGTGCTTATATTTCTAAGCATGCTATACGTTATTTCGGCTATGATGCCTTGCCACGACCTACTATTAATGAAGGCAATTTTTATCTTGCTGCAGAAGGTAATGACTGGATTATTCAGCGCCATATTATTCGAGAACAGGGTGTCGTATTGGCGGGTCCAAGCCCTAAAATACTTATTGACCCTGTGGAACCTGAAGATATTCGCGGCGCTGTGTTAGCGTATTTTAATGAGTGGTGGTTGCCAATGCTTAATAAACCTGATGAGCGCTTGCACAGTAGTGAGTATCAGGCATATGCCATTGTGAGTATGTGCCGAGTACTCTATACATTGCATCATTGCACAGTTGCGTCGAAACCAATTTCCGCACGTTGGGTACAAGATAAATTTGGTGAGAATTGGGCAAAACTAATTGAAGAAGGCTTAAAATGGCAACCAAATATCGAAATTGATAGGCTTAATGAAGTTATGGACCTCATTCGATTTGTTGATAGTTTTTCAAAAACCTCAATATAATTTCAACCAAAAATAAAATAAGAGCTATCAAGGCAAGCCAATGCCATATAGAGATAGGTTTTTTCTGCACTTGAGGATTGTAAACAAAACTATCTAGAACCTTACCCCCTGTGCCCTCCGCTATTTTCTTAAGTAACATTTCCCCTTCTTTAGTCTCAAATTCATTATTCAATAGGCTTACTTGTGTTTGCGAAACAATTTCACCACCACGAACAACTAATAATGGCCCACCTTTTGTAGGTTTATTGAGTGAGCCCTCATAACGTCCCGGAGCAGTTTGTTCTAAAGGTATTTGTAAACCATCATACCTCACTTCAAGCGTCTCTCCATTTAGGTATTCGCCATCTTTAATAGCGTCTACTACTACTTTTAGCTGCGTATCTTGGTGGCTAACTGTGGTACCATACTCAGCAGGACGTATTTTAAGCCAACGCACCACTGTGCCTAAAATTGAAGGTAGCGTTGACCATTTTCCAAAATCACTTGCCCAAGCATTAAGATCTGTAGTAAAAGCAGCTGTGCGCCCTAGACCTTGACGGCTAATAGCTAAAATAGGCTCATTTTTTAGACCACTAATTAGCATTTCGCTGCTAGGTTTTAAGTCACTAGCAATATAAGCCTCAATATTTGGAGGTGAATTAGTTTCTGCAGGCATAAGTGGGTGAGGATAAACTTCAGGAAAAAAAGAGCCTTCTCTTAATAGAGAACGAGTAGCACTAAGTGCTTCACTAGTAAATATACGTGGTAGGGTGCTTGCCTCTAAGGCAGAGTAATAACGCCCATTACCACCCTTAGCTATGCTTTCTAGGCGCTCAAAGTCTGCCCTTTGACCAATAGCAATTGTTGAAGTAGTAATGCCTTTTTCATAGGCAAGGCTAGCCATTTCAGCAAAATCTGTACCTATATTTTGACTAAAAGGACCACTACCATCATAAAGCTGTCCATCTGAGAGAAGAATAATATGCTTGATAGCTGCTTGGCTTTGGCTAAGCTCAGCTATAGCTTGCTGGTAAGCAGGTGCTAGCACTGTACCACCATCAGCAGAAATATTCAGAGTGGCTTCTTGCATTTCCTGCTTTCCTCTTTCAGTAGCTTTACGCAAATGAAATACCCATCTTTCCCTGTCACTAAAAGTAATTAGCCCAAGTAAGTCCTCTTTATAGGCTAATTCAATGACACTAGTAGCACCTTGTTTAGCTAGTTCTATTTTACTTGGGTTACCTGCAGCCATAGACTGTGAGCTATCAAGCACCATAATCATAGCTACTAAAGGAACAACTACTTCTGCGCGCAGATCAGTGTTTACCGGCAAAATCTCTTCAACAGGAGTGCGATACCAATTACCAAACCCAAAGCTTTCAGGACCTCCTGTCATCATTAAGCCACCACCACTTTTTACATATTGCTTAAGTAGTTCTAGTTGTCCTATGCTAAAGCTTTCTGCACCCTTGCGCAATATAACAGCACCATAAGGTAAATTACCCTTAATGTCATTTGCCTCTCCTTGAACAACATTAAACCCTTGAACACGCAATAATTCCGCCATGGCTAAATCATTAATGATTAGTAGTGGCTCATCTTTACTAACATTAATATTAACCCTAGCATTATCATCTACTATTGGTTGCTCAACTTCAGTACTTAAACTAGCACTAAGAATTAAGCTCTCACTAGCATAAAAATTCAGAGGCACTACTGTGCGCCCTTTATTCAGATTAAGTGTTTTGGGAGCTAGTTCCTTTGCATCCAAACTGGTGTAGAGTGTAGCCTCAGTCTCCAAATCACTTTCAATGACAGCTATGGCTCTAACAGCCTCTCCTTCACTAACCTCTTCCGGGGCAAGCAATTTAAGTTTAATATTTTTACGCGAAGGGATAAAGTAAGTATCCACAGGTACGCTAGGTAATGCTGCAAGGGTATTGCCAAGAGAAGCAGCACCATCACTAAGCAATAAAATGCGTCCAGCATTATTAGCCTGAGCTACCTGTAAAGCTTTTGAAATGTCTGTTTCTTGGGTTTGTAAAGAGTTAATTACCTCTGCTGGGGTGATTTCTTTTATAGGGCTTACCTCTCCAGCAAAAATCAAAATTTGTGATGTATTAGAAAAATCAAACTGTTTAAGGGCCTCTAAGGCACTATTATTTACACTTTCAGAAACATCTACTAGTACAAAAATATCTTTGTTTAGTGTATTTATTTGTGGTCCTGATAAGGCAATGATTAGCAATGCTAGTGTTAGGGCTCGAGCCCACCAGAAAAGAGCCTTTGGCAAAAATAATACTAAGAAAACTCCCAGTAACACCCAAGGAAAGACGAAGTCAAATCCCATACCTAATTATGCTACCTAACCTACCGGAAGCCTATTCACCAAGCTTACAAACTCTCTAAAAATCTCATCGTTTTCAGTGAAACCTGCTGTGAAGTTAAGTTTACTTAAGATTTTACTGTCACCTTTTAAGAATGCAAAAAGTAAAACTATTACTTGTGGAACTATTTTTAATTGCCCTTTGGGCACAAACACAAAAGTTTGAATGTAACAACCTTTATTTTCCCTAGGACTACCAGTAAGGAGTATATAAAAATCAAATGGCTTTTTTATATGGAACCAAGCAAGATTACCACCTAAAGTAAGAACTTCAGCCTCAATATTTTGGTTTTTGGTACCAGTTAGGCGTTGCAAGTATTTTTCCTTCAATTGCCCTTGCAGCTTAAGCCTTAAACTGTATTTATTAGGATATTCAAGAGCGGGCCCTTCAGTAAGATGAAAGCCGTGCAAGGTCTCAAAATGACTAACATCAAGGTTATGACCTATAGCTAAATGAGGGTGGCAGTTTATTTGCCATTTTGGCAACCAAATAATGGTGTACCTACCGTCTTCTGGCAACTCAGGGAGGCTTATAAAGGGTATACGACCATTAAAAAACCAAACAAACCCCCACTTTTCTAGTACGGGGTAGCTTTTAGTGTGACGTTTAGGAGTAGCAATATTTGGTGCATAACTACACTTTCCCTCAGTATCAAAGCGCCAGTGGTGGAAAGGGCACTCGAGTTCCCTACCTTTAACCTTTCCTTGCCCTAAGTTAGCACCAAAATGTGGGCAATAAGCCTCAAAGGCATGAACCTTCCCCAATTCATCACGATAGACTGCCAACTTACGTCCTAAACGCTCAAATGTCCTTACCTGTCCTTTTCTTAGTCTTTTTGAATGGAAAAGCAAATACCAACTCTGCGAAACAACTTCAAAGTTGTTAAACACACTCGTGTGAGGGGAAATTATAGATTTACCTTTGATTACTGCACTCATATAAGTACCTATTCCTAGAACTTTACCATCATTCATAAGTACCTAAGCAAAACACTTATGAGTTTGTGCTAGAACTCGAGCTAAAGGCTAGTAGTAGGCTTTCTTTTTAAGCGGGCTCCCATACCCCATAAGATAGAGTAGTTAATCATGGATCCAAACTTTATATACCTTCTATGATATAAAAATGGACTTTCCCTTTGAAATAGCTAGGGAATTTGAAAGGGAAATGAGGAGCAGGACATGAGTTTCTTGGAGTAAGACGTGTCATTTCTCATCCATTTTTAGTATACGATATTAATTAGTTTATTAGGCACTACAATCTCACGTTTAATCTCTTTGCCCTCAATGTGTTTAAGTACGTTTTCTTCAGCCTTAGCTATTGCTAAAATTTGCTCTTTAGTAGAATTTGCTGGAACAGCTATTTCAGCCCTAACTTTGCCATTAATCTGCACTGCTATAGTAATGGTATCTTTAACTAAAGCGTTAGCATCATAATTAGGCCATTTTTCCAAATGGACAGAGGTTTCATATCCTATGCGTTGCCACAATTCCTCGGCTATGTGTGGAACAAAAGGGGATAACATAGTTACCATTATCTTACAAGTTTCCTGCCACTGACTTGTTTTGGCGATAGCCATGTTTTTCGCCTTTTGCATAGCATTTAATAAAGTCATAAGCTCAGCAATGGCTGTATTAAATTGAAAGTTCTCTAAATCTTCACTGACTTCTTTTATGGCTTTATGCGTAGCAAAACGCAATTCTGCTAGCTCTTTGTCTAACTGCTCAGAATCCAATGGTGAGATAGAATTCTCCTGATTGTTTTCCTTCTTGAACCTTAGCCAGAACCTCTCAAAAAACCCCTTATTTTGAGCTACTTCCTTATTAGCTGGACTGCCTTTTTTGGCCTCATCTAAAATGATATGCCAAGAGCGGTTTAAAAACCTAGT
Organism: Trueperaceae bacterium; assembly: GCA_965224855.1. Lineage (GTDB taxonomy): Bacteria > Deinococcota > Deinococci > Deinococcales > Trueperaceae > CBDCVN01. The sequence continues at coordinate 1,492,370 of CBDDAI010000002.1, forward strand.
AATACCTTCTATACCTTTAGAGTTCCAAGGTCCTCCTTGATCCCAAGGTCCTATAAACATAAGGTAAGCCCTTACAGCATCTGCACCATATTCAGCTACCAAGTCATCTGGGTTAACCACATTGCCTCGAGATTTTGACATCTTTTCATTGTCTTCACCTAAAATAATACCTTGATTACGCAACTTGCTAAATGGCTCACTAACAGTTGTTAAGCCCAAGTCACGCATGACTTTGGTAAAAAAGCGTGCATAAAGCAAATGTAAAATAGCGTGCTCTATGCCACCTGTATACTGTTCTACAGGCATCCACTGCTTAGCTAAGTTTTTATCAAAAGGCCCATTGTCTTTATTTGGTGAAAGATAGCGAAACCAATACCAAGAAGAGTCAATAAAAGTATCCATAGTGTCGCTATCGCGCTTGGCAGGGTGATGGCAATTAGGGCAAGTCACATTCAAAAAGTCTTTATGGAATCTAAGAGGCGATTCGCCTGTTGGCATAAACTCTACATCTTCTGGTAAAGCCACTGGCAAATCATCCTCTGCCACTGGTACAGTGCCACAATTACGACAATAAATTATAGGTATAGGCGTACCCCAATAGCGTTGCCTAGAAATAAGCCAGTCATGAAGGCGGTAAGTAATTTGTTTTTCGCCTATACCTTCTTCTTCCAAGTAGGCAATAACTTTGGCAATACCTTCGGTATGGCCTTCCTTACCAGCAGGGGTACCATCAAAGTGTCCAGAATTTGCCATCACACCATCGTCAGTATAAGCCTCACTCATTATACTAACGTCTAGGGGTGTGTTTTCAGGTTGAATAACAACTTTTATGGGCAAATTAAATTTATAAGCAAACTCAAAATCACGCTGATCGTGGGCAGGAACGGCCATAATTGCCCCTGTACCATAACTCATCAAGACATAGTCAGCTATCCAAATAGGGGTTCTCTCACCATTAACAGGGTTAGTGGCATAAGCACCTATAAATACTCCTGTTTTTTCTTTGCCTTCAGCTTGACGCTCAATCTCAGCTTTGCGCTTGGTTTCTTGTATATAAGTTACCACCTTATTATTGCGATCAGCAGTGGTCAATTTTTCTACTAAAGGGTGTTCGGGGGCCAAAACCAAAAAAGTAGCACCCCAGAGGGTGTCAGGACGAGTGGTAAATACCCTAATGTCACCAGCCTCAGTTTTAAAAGCTACCTCAGCACCTTCACTACGACCAATCCAATTAGTTTGCATAAGCCTAACCTTGTCAGGCCAATCTAAATTACTAAAATCTAAAAGCTCGTCAGCATAGTTAGTTATTTTTAAGTACCATTGCTCTAAATCTTTTTTGATTACTGCGGTGCCACAACGCTCGCACACTCTCTCTTCAGTAATAACCTGCTCTCTAGCTAAAGTAGTGTTACAACCAGGGCACCAATCTACTGGTGATAGCTTCTTGTAAGCTAAGCCTTGTTTGTAAAACTGCAAAAATAGCCACTGATTCCACTTGTAGTACTCAGGATCAGAGGTAATAACTTTTTTGGACCAGTCAAACATAGCTCCCATTTGACTAAACTGTTTAGTCATTCTTTCAATGTTGTCATAAGTCCACTTTTTAGGGTGGGTTTTATGCTTAATAGCAGCATTTTCTGCTGGTAAGCCAAAGGCATCAAAGCCCATAGGGAAAAGCACATTATAGCCTTTCATGCGGCGGTAGCGAGCAGCAGCATCAGCAGGAGCTTCTGCATACCAGTGACCAGCATGTAAATCACCTGAAGGATAAGGGTACATAGTTAGAAAGTAATACTTAGGCTTACTTTCATCATTTAGGTCAACTTCATAAAGATTATCTTCTCGCCATTGTTGTTGCCATTTAGGCTCAATCTCATGAGGATTATATTTGCTGGATTGGTAAATATCTTTTGTTGCATTCATAAAATAACTCCTTATTCTTTAACACAAAGTTTTAAAGTACTCAAAAAATCTCTAACACTAATAACAGTTTATACTTTCAACGGTCAAAATTTGCATATTAGCTACAAATCTATTTTTTGAAAAGCTCTTTAGAATAAATTCTTAAAGGAAAGTTATGGTTGGTACATGTTATGTTGTAGCTATGGCTTCTACCTACCACTTTGACATAAGCAGCTATAATCGTATAATTGAGGCAGGAATACTATCACCTAAAGATAAAGTAGAGCTAGTTTGTGGAGAGATTATCAACATGTCACCTATGGGAGATGACCATATATTTTCTGTTTTGAGTTTTACTCAAAGACTTACTGCCACCTACAGGGATGAAGCTTTAGTATTAGTTCAATGCCCTATCCAAATTCCACCAGATTCTGAACCTGAGCCTGACTTCGCTCTTTTACGTCTGCCAATAGATCGTTACAAAACTAAAAAACCTCAGCCAGAAGATATATTGCTTATTATAGAGGTATCAGATTCAACACTAGCCTATGATAGTGGCAAAAAGTTAAGTCTTTATGCTAAAGCCCTCATACCTGAAGTGTGGGTAAGGAATTTGCCAGAAAACACCCTAGAAGTTTACCGTAAACCTAAAAAAGAATTATATAGTGTTCACTCAATCCACTTTTCAAATGAAGCAATTACACCATTGTTTTCTAAAAAGGCCTTCTTCTGGGAGAATTCGAGCCCAGCTAGTTAATTCAGACATATAAGGTACATACGACAAAATCTTGACCTATATATAACTGACAGTGCTAGGTAGGCATTTTATACTAAGTTAGGCGTTTTACTTGATTAATTGTAACTCTCCTTTTCAGCAAACCCCTTGGCCTTATCAAAGGCACCAAGCTCTGCTAGTAGGGCTAGCCCATCTTCCCTCGAGCCCATAGCTGCTCTAGCTCTAAGTTGAACGAAGTTGAAGACAATATTTTAAGGATTTTGTATAATAAAATCTATCTTTTTTCATGATCTAGCACCTCCTGATTTGCTATTATTCTGGTTAAGGTATGCAAGAATTAAAAGAACAACTTATTACCCTCAGGGAGTATCTTTGATGTTACTAGCAAGAAAGTTAGATTAACAGAGCTAGAAGTCAAGCTCAATGATCCCAACCTATGGAATAACCCTGACCAAGCTAAAAACATAGCTCAAGAAGCTACTCGTTTAAAAACTATACTCAATACTTACTATCGCCTCGAGGGCGACATTGAAAGTTTAGCAGAGCTTTTTGAACTAGCCACAGAAGAAGATTTTGCTGATTTAGAAGTTGAGAAGGAAGAAATTCAAAAGAGCTTGAGTCTGCTTTATAACGAAATACTTTTTTCAGGCGATTATGATGATAAAGCAGCAATTGTTACTATTAAACCTGGGGCAGGGGGCACTGAGGCTGCAGATTGGGCAGCGATGCTTTGGCGTATGTACCGTCGCTTTGCTGAGCGTAAAGGCTACAAAGTAGAATTGCTCGATGCTGTAGCTAGTGATACTGCTCCTAATGGCATTGACTACGCGCAGATGATTATTCGGGGTGAACGAGCCTTTGGTAGAATGCGTGTTGAATCTGGTGTTCACCGCTTAGTAAGGGCTAGTCCCTTTGACTCAAATAATCGCAGGCATACTAGCTTTGCTTCAGTTGAAGCCATGCCAGAAGTTGATGACAGCATTCAAATAGCGATAGACCCTAGTGACATTCGAGTGGATGTCTATCGCTCTTCAGGACCAGGTGGACAATCTGTTAATACTACAGACTCAGCAGTTCGCATAGTTTATAAAAGTGGTACAGATGAAGAAATTATAGTGACCTGTCAGGATAATAAGTCGCAAATCAAAAATCGTGAAAAGGCTTTGACTGTTTTGAAGTCTCGGCTTTGGGAGCGGGAAGAAAAGAAGCGACTAGAGACCCAAGCAGAAGCTCGAGGTGAGCAAAAAGCCATAGAATGGGGCTCACAAATACGCTCCTATGTACTTGATAAACAATATGTCAAAGACCACCGCTCAGGTGACATGCGCCATGACCCTGATAGCGTTTTAGATGGTGATATTGAGGATTTAATTCAATCGGGTTTAAGGTGGCAAGCGCAGCAGCGTGTAAATGAGCTAAAATGACTTTGTGATTCTTTCTTTTTCTGGTGATCCTTTTTTGGTGGCTCGAGCTGCAAGAAAAACCCTCAAAGAACAAAACTTTACTGCTGAACATATAACTGAGCTTGGTGAAGGTATGAATACTGATGAGGTAAGTCAATTAGCTTCACAATCAGGGTTGTTTGGACCAGTAGCCTTGCTGCTGGACTTTGATGCTGCTTTTAAAGGACAAGCTGGTGTCAAACCTCGCAATAGCCTTTTAAAGGCTTTAAAAGCTGTGCCTGATAATGTTTGTATCGTCATACTTGATTTAGAAGCTTCTACCTCCCGCCAAAAAACTTACAAAAAACTAGGTAAATACCAGCACTTACCTACCCCCCGGTTTAGTGCACTTACTAGCTGGGTAAAAACTGAACTAATAAATGCCAGCATCAATTTTAAGAGTGACGTTCCTCAAACCTTAGTTGATCTCTTTGCTGAAGACTTACCAGCAATTGCAGCTGAGATTCAAAAACTAGCAGTGCTTGATGAAGTGTTATCAGGCAAACGTGTGCGAGAAATAGTCAACCGTCTCGCCACTAGAGATGCCTTTGATCTCATAGAGGCTTGTGTTAGTGGCGATGTTAAAGTTGCTTTGCATACTTCTCGTAGTTTACTGATCCAAGGTGAAGCCCCACAAAGGATTTCAGGCGCATTACAGTGGCAATATAATCTAGTAGCTAAGTGTGTGGCTATGCGTGAGAGCAGGTCTAAAGTTGATGCTGGGTTGGTATCAAAAACTTTAAAAATAAAACCTTTTATAGCTAGAAAGGCTTTGTCCTTAAGTGAAAAAATAGATGAGGCCAAGCTTAGAGTGCTTTTGGCTACTTTGCTCGAGGCTGATATAGCTATGAAAACTGGTAAGGATGCTCAGTGGGCTTTAGAATCTTTGGCTATTAAGTTAGCAGGTTTTCATTCTAGTTAGTCTCTGAGCAGCAATAAGGTTTCCATTACACAGATTTCCATACGCTATAGAGCTTTATAATCAGGCTAAATTGAAAATCTATTTTACTCAAACCCTATCAAACAGGGGTGTAAAAGTTTTTAGCTTGAGATTGAATTTACCTATATACTAAACTTTATGCTTTCAGGAAAGTTTGGGTTTGTTTTTACACTCTTCCTAAATGGTATTTTAGGCTTTTCACAAAGTCACTTTTTTCTAACTCCCCAATCGCTACTTAGCTATGAAGCAGACCAAGCAACCATTAGCTACAACGGTAAAGCTTTACAATTTGATCTAATCAATGGTTGGGAAGAAGCTTATCTCCTAGGAAACTTTCAAGATCATGTTTATATAGATGGTAATAATGTTTACTTAAGTCAAGGAGCCTTTGATTACTTAGGATTAGACTTGCCAAAACTTAAGAATATAAACATTACTCAAAACTCGAGCCTAAGACTAGCATTTGAGTTAGAGGGGCAAATTCGCTTAAGTCGCTATATTAAGACAGGAACTCTAACTGCTGATGAAACACTAACTTTAACATTACCCACTTTCTTAGTGCCTTGGGGAATACCACAGGAATTAGAAGGGGTGAAGATAGAAATTGAGGGTGGGCTTAAGCAGATAAATCTAAAACTAACAGTATCTCAACCTATGCGTTATCGAGTATTTAGCTTCCATAACCCCTCGCAACTTGTTATTGACTTTACTCCTTTTATGGAATCTGATTTTGCTAATACAGAAACAACTACCAATCCATCCCCTACAACTTCAGCTACCCCTTTTTCCCCTATAAAAGAAAGACTCCTACCAGTCACCCCAACCCCTCGTCCACCTTTTCCACAACCTTCCTTTGCGCTAGAGCGACCAGCAGTAGAGGGCTATACCAACCCTTCTTTATTTTCCAAACTTACCGAAAGAAAAGCAGATTTGAGGCCTGGGGTGCGCTACAGACGCTTTATTTATCCCACTGAAGGAAGTTTGAGTATGGTTCATCTGCTAGAAATAGCTCCTTATGCTGGTGAGCTACGTGTAGTAGGTGAATCAAAAGTACCACACACAATTAGTGAGTTAGCTAGTGGCGGGTTTGCTGCTATAAACGCCAGCTACTTTGATCCTCAGACATTTTCTACCATTGGATTTCTACAATTAGATTATAAAATGCTTTCTGAGCCTTCCAGAAATCGAGCAAGCATTGCTTTTGATCGTAATAGAGCCATAATTGATAGGGTTTATTATCAAGCTAGTGTGAACATTAGGGGCAAGCGCTATATTGCTAAAGCTCCTTATCAGGGTGGGGAACTTACTCTTTATACTCGAGCAGGCGAATCTTTTGGTAACCCTGAAAGAGGGACTATTGTGGTCGCTGACAACAGAGTCATCGAGAATGCTACTGGCTTACGTGTAGTACCTCAAAGAGGCTTTATAATCTCTTACGAACTTACTTCTAATCCCTCAGAATTAGTTAGCGTTAGAGTGGGAGAGTATATCAAACTTGAAGTTGATATTGCTCCAAGGGTTTTTACACAGCTTCGCTACGCTGTTGAGGCAGGGCCACTTTTAGTTTATGCAGGCCAAAACGCATATGAACCTTCTAAAGAGCACTTCCGAGACACCTACATTGTAAATGGACGCACCCTACAAGCTGCGGTTGGAATAAAAGCAGATGGAACCATACTCTTACTAACAGCCAGTTCCATGACTGCCAAAGAATTGGTACCACTTTTTATTTCTTTAGGAGCAGAAAGAGCTATGCGTTTGGATAGTGGTAGTAGTACTAGCCTCTTTGCTGCTGGACAGCTGCTTAACCGTTGGAATGAAAAACGACTAGTCAGTGCTATTGTATTTTTCCCCTACCAATAATTACCTTTCATCAGCACTATATCGTAGAAAAGCAGGAATATCATAGTTGCTAGGATCATACTGACGGCTTCTATCTACTTTTATTTGACTGGGACGCAAGATTTTAACTTTTTCATGTCCATCAAAACCAGCAGCAATTAAAGTCACACGCACTTCATCACCAATATTGTTGTCGTAGGTAACACCAAAGAGCACATTAACATCCTCAGATTCAGTAGCCTCACTTATTCTCTCAACTATCTCATGAGCATCAAAGAGAGACAACTCTTCTGAGCCAGTTATGTTAATTAGCAAATGACTAGCACCTTCAACTCCTCTGGAAAGCAAGGGGCTTTGCGTAGCACTATCAGCAGCAGTTTCCACTACATTGTCACCCTGACCTGAACCAATACCCATCAGCACTGTACCTGCACTAGATAACAATGCCTTGACATCAGCAAAGTCAACATTGATTTCTCCCGGAACGTTAATAACATCACTAATACCACGCACACCATGATAAAGCACTCGATCTGCCACTCTAAAGGCCTCTGTAAGCTTAACCTTTTTGTCAAGTGCAGAAAGTAAACGCTGATTTTCAACTACAATTAGTGCATCTACTTTATCACTCAAATTTTTGAGGCCATCATCAGCTACACGCATCCTTCTAGGACCTTCAAATTGGAAAGGGGTAGTTACTACTGCTACAGTGAGAGCGCCTATTTCTTTAGAAACCTCAGCAACAACTGGTGCACTTCCTGTACCCGTTCCTCCTCCCATTCCAGCGGTAATAAAAACCATATCTGAACCACGCAAGACTTCAGTAATACTATCACGGTCTTCCAGAGCAGCTTTTTGTCCTACTTCAGGATTGGCACCTGCTCCTAAACCTTTAGTAAGGTGATCTCCTAATTGTATACGTGTATCAGCTAAACTAGTTGAAAGAACCTGTGCATCAGTATTAGCTGCTAAAAACTCTACTCCTTGTAAACCTGCTTCAATCATACGATTAACAGCATTATTACCGCCTCCACCTAAACCTATTACTTTAATAAGAGCATTATCCATCACAGACACTATTTCTCCTTAACCTTTCATAACAAAGAAAGAGGTGTTTATTTCACTTCATTTGTGCTTCTTAGCACTGAATAAAACTTCAATAAAATAAAATCTTTCAAACCCTTTGCCCTAAGATAATTCTTTGAAAATTAAACCTTCATTCCTCGCTACGTTAAACTAGCTGTATTAAGGATAGCCTAAAAAGTGAAAATAAGTAAATCCATAAAAGCAAAGTTAATATATTCACAATTGCTAATTAATACTAAATTGATTATAGTTGCTTCTCTTGAGGTAAAGACTTACTAGGCTAAAAAAACTCCTTGAACGCCTTTCTGATAGATTTTAGAATGTTGCTTTGAGGGTGCTCTTTTTTTATAGATAGATTGCTCTTCACATTATGACTCATAACACCATAGCGTACTAGCCCTACAGCCGTCGCATGGGCTGGACTTGCTACTACATCTACTAAGCCTGAAATACCTAAAGGTTTCCCAATTCTAACAGGCAAACGAAAACGTTCAGTAGCTAGGGTCTCCATACCAGGCATTAATGATGCTCCACCAGTCACAACCACATTGCCTGCTAGTAGTTCAAGAGCTCCCATACGCTGCTCAATATTACTTTTTACTAAATCAAAGATCTCTACTACACGTGGCCTAATAACTTGGGCCAGCTCAAAGGTTGAGAGGGAAGCAGTATAATTTGGGTGAGCTACATCAATTATTACATCTCTATCTGCTAGCTCGAGCACAGCTACACCATACTTTTTCTTAACACGTTCAGCTTCATCGGGAGGAATTCGCAAAAGCTGACTGATATCTTGGGTGATGTGATCTCCGCCTAAAGGAATGACGGACGAGTCAGCTAACATTCCATGAAGGAAAACTCCTACATCCGTAGTACCTCCGCCAATATCAATCAGAACTGTAGTTAGTTCTTTCTCGCTCTCATCTAAAACAGCCAAGCCAGAGGCTAAAGACTGAACTACCATATCACTTACTTCCAGCTCAGCATCACGTGCACAACGGCGTAAGTTTTGCAAAGGGCCTTGAGCACTGGCTATGATATGAACATCTACTTCTAAACGCACGCCACTCATACCAACAGGATCTTTAATGCCATCTTGTCCATCCACTACATATTCTTGAGGGATTACATGAATGACATCCATATGAGCTTCTAAAGGTACTGCCCTTGCATTTTCAATGGTGCGTTCTACATCAGCTTCACTAATTTCCTGACCACGTCTAATAGCAGCCATACCATGACTAGTAAATGCCTTTAGGTGTACGCCTGCTACTCCTACAAAAGCTTGCTTGACTTTTACACCTGCTACACTTTCAGCCATGGAGATAGACTCTTTGACTGAGGAAATTGTTCTCTCTAGATTAACTACTGTGCCCTTACGTAGACCATCACTTGGCACAGTACCCTCACCAATAATGTCAAGTATGCCATCACTAGCAAGTTCACCAATAACCGTGCAAATCTTAGTTGTGCCAATATCTAAACCAGCAATAATACGTTCATCACTCATTCTACACTAATTCCCCACTCATAAATGGTAATTGCAAGTGGCTTTACATTGATATCTTGCGCCTCTTGATAGCGGTGCTGCTCACTTGAGAAAGCACCCCAATGCCTCTTTAAAACCTCTAAACTAGGGGTAAAGAGTTGGGAGTGATTCAGGGTTATATCAAAACCACTTGGCGAGTAGTTTAACACTTTTGGCCTAAACTCTGCTAGTAGTTTTATAAGTTTAAGCGATTCCTTTAAAGAAGGTTTTCCCCAACCGCTTATATTAATAAGGTTTTCTCTTTGTACTTCTTTCACATTAGGCAACATTGTACCATCCAAAGCATATAAAATGTTAGCACTTTGTTCTTGATGGTAAACAATAGCAGGTTTGCGTTCCCATACTATGACAGTAATCTTATCGGGCCACTGACGAATAACTCGTAATTTCTCTACCCACGAATCACTAGCAAATTTTCTAAGTTTTCTTCTAGAAATGCTAAAAAAACTTTTACCTTCATATATATCAGTTTGCGTTTTTATATGAGTTTTGCTGTAGTAGGGTTCAGTGTCTTTATAACCATAATAAACTTCAACCTGAGTAATCTTAGGGTAATAGCGTGAAATGATAAAAATAGTGCCTAAGCCAAGTAAAAACAAAAAAGCTACCAAACGGTAGCGACGGCGATGCTTATTCATGACCCCAATATTGCCACTCAATTGCTAAGGGGATCTCAATATTTTTTTGGATCTTTTCTAGCAGCATAATTATATCTTTAGCTGTTGCACCACCAAGATTGACTATAAAATTACCATGTTCATGACTCACCATTGCTTGTCCTACACGCAATCCCTTCAATCCTGCTGCGTCAATGAGCCTACCTGCACTATCACCCTCAGGATTTTTAAAGGCACATCCTGCTGATTTCACTTTAGGTTGACCTTGGCGAGCTTTATCTACCTTAGCAAGATAAGCCTGTACCTTCTCTGGTGTAGAAGGAGCCAATTTAAATCTTCCTCTGATGATAATAGCCTCTTTAGGAAGTTCACAATGGCGGTAGTGCATATTAAGTGCTGCAGCAGGGAGCCTTTCAAAACATTTACCAGTAAATAGCTCTACCTCTTGCAAGGTATCACAAATTTCTCCAAAGCGAGTGCCCGCATTCATGGCAATAGCCCCACCAAGGACTGCAGGTATGCCTAAAAGACCTTCAAAGCCAGAAAGCCCTAGTTTTGACGCTCGACGCACCAAGCCGGGCAAAGGGGTAGCGGCCCCAAGCCACAAATCAGCCTTACCAGTAAAGGCTCTAATGCTATTAAAGTTTTGCCCCAGTTTAATAACACGTTCAAAAACTCCTTCGTCACTTATGAGTAAATTTGAGCCTCCACCAATAACCCTATAATCCTCTAAAGTTGCTTTGCGAAGATCATCTAAACTTTCTACTTCCCAAAGCTCAGCAGTACCACCAACTCCGAGGGTAGTAAATTTAGCAAGGAAAACTTGCTGGGGTTTTACCCTTGCAACAGCCTCTTCTTTCAACTTTCTGCCTCTTTATAGGCATCTACTAAACCTTGGGCTACTTTCCACACATCACCTGCTCCTAAAGTAACTACTAAGTCATTTTCTTTAAGAGAGTCTAGCAAATAGTCTTGAGCAGAAGCCAGACTATGATAGCTAGCAGATTTTCCCATATCCTTAAGTTTATTCACAATAAGCTGTGGCGAGACTCCTTCAATGGGCTTTTCATTAGCCCCATAAATATCAACTACTATAACTTCATCAGCTAGACTAGCAGCCCTTGCCATTTCAGGCCACTGTTTTGCAGTACGTACCCAGCGATGGGGCTGCAAAACAGCTTTAACATATCTCCTAGTACACTTAGCTGTTTCCAAAGTGGCCTGTATTTCAGTAGGGTGATGGGCATAATCATCTATAATAGGTGCACCACGAACATATCCTCGACATTGCCATCTTCTCCCCACTCCTGTAAAGGTGCTGATATTGTGCACTGCTTCTTCTAAAGCTAAATTATGTAAGTCAGCTGTTGCTAGACTAGCAACAGCATTTAGAACATTGTGCTGTCCTAGAACTGCTAGCACTACTCTAAAATCTTTAGTAGGGGTAATGAGGGTAAAACTGCTTTCTGTAGGACTTAAAACTATATCCTTAACCTGATAGGTAGCTGCAGGGCTTATGCCATAGCTTAATGCTGATTTGTTACCTAGAAGCTCCACTAGTCTTGGCCAATCGCTACAATAGAGAACCTGAGCAGCTTGAGCAGCAAAAGCTAGAGTAGCATTTTCTAAATCGGCAAAACTAGCATGGTAGTTACGGCGTTCATTAAAATCACCTGCTATATGGTCGGCCTCGAGGTTTGTAATAACTGCAGTTTCACAGGCAAGTTGCGTGAAACCGGGGTCAGACTCATCCACTTCAGCTATCAGTAAATTACTTTTGCCATAGTGCACATTGCCACCTAGACTAGGTACATTTGCACCAATTAGTACAGAAGGGTCTTTACCAGCTTGCTTAAATATATGGGCAATCATAGCCGTAGTAGTGCTTTTTCCATGAGTACCAGTAATACCAATACTACTTTTCTGTTTTAAAAGCTCAGCTAAAAGCTCTATGCGCTTTAATATTCGCTTACCTTTAGTTTTTGCAGCTTCAATCTCAGAGTGTGCTTCAGGTACAGCCATACTACTTATTAGAACGTCTACATCGCTAGCGTGATTGCTACTGTGGCCAACTTCTACTGCTATACCTTTTTTCCTTAGCTCCTTGAGTGCAAAGCTATCTGCTAAATCACAACCCGAAACTTTGTAGCCATCGGTATGGTACCAGCTTGCTAAAGCGCTCATGCCAATACCACCAATACCCATAAAATGTAAATGTTCTTTCATTGGCCCTTCTCTATAGCAGTAGTTGAAGATGAGGCTAGAATCAAGTTTTCTAATACCTTTGCAAAATCTTTTGCTGCTCCTTTAGCATGACGTTGCGAAGCAGCTTGGCTAGCAAGCTTATTATTCTGAGGTTCAAGGAGCTCCTGCCATGATTTTTTTAGCACCTTTAGGTTACTAAGCCCTGATTCTTCAACAACTTTACCAGCTCCTGCGGCCTCTACAACTTTGGCATTGTGATACTGGTGATTTTCTGCAGATGTTGGTAAAGGAATCATTACCAAAGGCACGCCATAAAAAGCAGCTTCTGTTAGAGTGCTTATACCTGCTCGAGTAATAGCAACATCTGCCGCTGCCCATGCTAGCGTAGCATCAACATAATCTTTTATATGGTAATTTTTTAAAGATACTTTCTTACTAAGTTCTGGGTACCAAGGCTTACCACTACTATGCAACACAAAATGATTTGGCACTTCAAGGTTTTCAAATGCCCTAGGCACATAATTATTAAGGGTTACTGAACCTTGAGAGCCACCCATAACAAAGGTCATAAGCCCTTCTGGTAAACCCAACTTTTGGCGAGCAGTTAGTTTATCTATAGACACCTCTCTAACGGGCAAACTTACTTGCAGTATGTTTTTTGCTTTAGTCAAATATTTTTTAACTTCTAAAGTTGAAATTAATACTAGCTCTGCTTTGCTAGCAAACCAGCGTGTTACTTTACCAGGAAAAGCATTGGCTTCATGTAGCACTATAGGAATGTGCAGTAGTGAAGCAGCAGCCAAAGTAGGGAAGCTAGCAAATCCTCCAAACCCCACTACTAACCTTGGTTTTATGAACCTTAAATGCCTTAGTGCCTCAAAAAATCCTAGAAAGGCTTTGAAAGGTTCACTAATAAGGTGAAAGCCAAACTCTCCCCTACGCCATTTACCAGCATGCACACCATAAAAATTAAAGCCTTCTTGGGGAATAACTCGAGCCTCCATACCTTTTGTTTGACCTATAAAAGTAACCTGATACCCCTTAGATAAAAGTTCTTTAGCTACTGCTATAGCAGGGTAAATATGACCACCACTACCACCTGTAGCAAGGACAATATGAGAGTGGTTAGGCATTTCCATCTTTAAATACTGATGCTTTCTGCTTTTACTTCTCTATATGCCCTGTGAATAAAACCCATAGCTATACCTACAGAAATGAGGCTATTCAAACCATAGCTCACTAAGGGTAAAGGTATACCAGTAATGGGAAAGAGCCCCGAGGCAACTAGTAAGTTTAAAGAGGCTTGCCCGCCAATATAAATAGTTGCACCAGCTGCCAGTAAAGAACTAGGACCTTTTAGCACCGAGGCTATTTTTAAGCCTCTACTAATAATCACAGCATAAAGAGAAAGTAAAGTAGCTATTCCTAAAAGCCCAATGGTACTGCCAATGGCAATGGCTACCATATCTGTATGGGATTCGGGTACACGTGGACGCTCGCTGGCTCCGATGCCTACTCCAAAAATTCCAGCTTGGGTAAGTGCTCTTTGGGCTTGTATAGCCTGATAGCTAACTCCTTCAGTTTCTTCTTGAGTTCCTAGCATGTCCAAAAAACCAGCAATACGTTTTCTAACGTAGCTATCATCATCTATATACATAAATAGCATTAAAGCTGCTAGTAAAGCAGCGGCAAAGCTAATACTTAAAAAACGCACCAAGGTAATACCCGCAGCAAGCATAACACCTAGCGCCAAGCAAAAAACAAAGCCTGCTGTACTATAATCTGGCTCCCAAGCAATAAGTCCTACTGCTACGCCGATTACCAGCATGGGCCGCCAGATTTCCCAATCCCCTAAATGATTGTAAAAAAAGCCTGTTAAGTAAGCAATAACGGCAACTTTCATAAATTCTGAAGGCTGAAAAGTAAAAAAGCCTAGATTAAGCCAGCGCTGACTGCCCCCTTCTCTTAAAGAGAAACCGGGAATAGGAATCAATACTAAAAAAAGAGCAAAAAGAAGCCCCAGATATATAACAGGACTAATGCGAATAATTTTTTGAGCAGGAATACATGCTACTATGTAAGTTATTAATAGAGCTATTCCCACACGAAGGATGTGGCTAATCCATAATGAAGGCATACCTTCTTGGGGCATATCTTCTCTACTAGCTATCCCTAAAACTCCTAAAGCTCCCAAAGCTAGTTGTGCTATTATGAGTACACCGTCCATACTTAGTCCTTAACAAGTTTATTAACTACTTTACGAAAGGCCTGCGCTCGAGCCTTATAATCCTTAAATTGATCGAAAGATGCTGCTAGTGGGGCTAATAGAACAGTGCCCCCTTGAGGGTAATGCCAAAGGTGCTGGGTAGCTAAATTGCAAGCTTCAAAAAGGGCTACTTCACCATCAATTTCAGGGCAATATTTAGTTTCTACCCAACCGGAAAGTTCTTTGGTAAAGTGTTCACCTGATTGGCCAATGCCTATAGCCATTACTACTTTCTCGCACACCAATTCTTGCAAATCTGCAAAACTTGCCCCTTTGTCCTCACCACCTAAAATCCAAACTATTGGTTTAGGAGTAGCGGCTAGTGCAGCCTTAACAGATAAGGTACGGGTAGCTATAGAATCTTCAATAAAGTTGATGTTTCCTAGTTTATTAACTAAGCTGTAGCGCCCTTCTACAGCCTCTAAGTTAACTAGGCCTTGACAAATTTGTTCATAAGATAGACCTTTAGCTTTACTAGCCAGTGCTACAGCCAAAAGATTGCCATAAAAGTGCTTGCCCACTACTCTCAAACTTTTAGTCGATAAAAAAGGCTTACCCATCAATATAAACTTACCATCTTGAAGATAAGCATCAGCAGGTTTTTGTAAAGAATAGCTAAGAGTTTTAGCAGGACTAACACTTGCCCAATCTTTTAAAATAGCATCATCTTGATTGTAAATAAAAGTAGAGTCCTTATCTAAATTAGCAATTAAATTATGTTTTGCTCCCTGGTAAGCTTCTATGCTGCCATGACGATCTAAGTGATCTACTCCTAAATTTAAAATAATGGCAATACTTGGTTTTAAAGTTGGGCAGCGTTCTAGTTGAAAAGAAGACAGCTCAGTTACTAAAGTAGCTCCTTTACTAGCAACTGTTGCTAGGGCAGGTTCTATATTGCCCCCGGCTGGGGCATCTAGCTTTGCTCGAGTTAACACTTCACTTAGCCAAGCTGTTACCGTAGTTTTACCAGCTGTAGCAGTTATACCAATAATTTCTGCATCTACGCTGCGGTAAACCCACTCCACCTCACCAATAGTTTCAATGTTGTGTTCTCGTAAAGCTACTAGATCAGGATGGTCATAAGGTACGCCAGGAGCAGCAATACAAACATCAGCATTTGCTTTAGTGGGTTCTTTAGTTGGTTGGAAACCAAGATTACTAAGTTTAGCAATTTCTCGAGGGTTTCTATCAAAAATAATAATCTCATGACCTTGTGAAGCAAGTAGTTCACAAACTGCTGAACCACTGCGACCTAGGCCATAAACCAGTACTTTCATTATAAAATCCCTGTTAGGTACCAAGCCAAGGCTACACAAAAGGCTGTCACTATCCAGAAACGCACCACTACCTGCTCTTCTGACCAACCACTTAACTCAAAGTGATGATGTAAGGGGTCATTTTAAGAATGCGCTTGCCCCCAGTAAGTTTAAAATAACTCACTTGTAAAATAACCGAAAGAACTTCCAAAAGAGGAATAAGAGCCATAAGTGGTAGCCACCATGTAAAATTTGATAAGATAAAAATCCCTGCTAAAGCAGCTCCTAATCCTTCAGAACCCACCCCACCCATGAATACTTTGGCAGGCTTGACATTGTGCCACAAGAAACCTAAGAGTGAGCCCAGAAGACAAAGGCTAAATGGTATTGCTAAAAAGGGTAGCAGTAAGATCATTACCACCCCACTTGCTAAGCCATCTAAACCATCAGTAAAGTTTATAGCGTTAATAGTGCCAACTATTATAAAAGTATAGGCTAATACGTCAAGCCACACTAAACCTAGCAGGGCATGATTAGTGCTCAGGGCATAGATAGCAAAACTAAGGGCAAATAAGCCCTGCAGTAAAAGGCGATAGCGTGCCAATAAACCAGTAGAGGCATCCTTTTCTTCCGCCAGACCTTTACTTAGGCGTCTCTTACGTTTGAGTGAGGTAACATCATCAATGCCACCTAGCACAGCTGCTAGTGCTGTAAGGGCAATAAGGGCCAAACCATCGTAACTTTTAGGAGCTAGTAAGAGCCAAACAACTATCGCTACTAACAAGAAAGCTATACCTCCCATAGTTGGGGTACCTTCTTTAGCTAGATGTGTTTTAGGGCCATCTTGGCGGACAGGCTTGCCCCAATTATATTTCCTAGCAAGGTTTATAAAGAGTTTTACTACCAAAAGCGATGCTATGGTACTGATAGCTAGCAGCACTCCTAGTCCTTTGCCTCTAGATAGGCCAATGCTCTCTCTACCAGTTGCTCAAAATGCATCCCTCGTGAAGCCTTTATTAAAACTGTTCCTTTCAGCTCACTAGCTAAAATCTTTTCTAGCCTAAGCCAAACCTCTTCTAGACCATAGTTGTGCCTAGCTTTAGGGTTTTCTGCAGCTATATGCCTAGCTTCTTCACCGCAAGTTATAACATTATCTATCTCAAGTGTGAGCTGACCAACTTCTTTATGAAGTTCTTCTGAAGCCTTGCCGAGCTCGAGCATATCTCCCAAAACAACAGTATGCGGTTTGGGAAAACTCTCAAGTGCTTCTAGGGCTGCTTTTACTGAGGCGGGATTACTGTTATAGCAATCATCGACGATATAAAAACCTTTAAGTTTATGTGTTTGTAAGCGACGAGGTTCTAGCTCTAAATTTTGTAAGCGCAAAGCAGCCTCTTCTATATTTACACCCATATGAACAGCAAAGCCCAAAGCTCCCACAGCGTTTTTAGCCATGGCCTTACCTACATAGGGCAAGTAAACTTCTTTTCCCAAAACATTGATTATTTGACCGCTCTCATTACTGCTAACAATTTCTCCACATACATCAACATCTTGCCCTTTTAAGCCATAGCTACATATTTTCTGATGCAGCTTTTTCTTCAAGTAAGGCATAGCATCAGCGCTTACCCAAGAACATCTGGCTGCCTCTATTATCTTGCCCTTTTCTCGAGCCACTGTATGAATATCTTTTAAACCATAGATATGACTTTCAGCAATAAGTGTCAAAAATCCTTGGGTAGGCTGAGCTAGTGCTAATAGAGAATCCATCTCATTAATATGGTCTATACCTAACTCGAGCACTAAAATATCTTGATTACTAGTTTTGCCAGCTAGCCAAACATCAATGAGTACCTTGGCAAGTGCCAGTGGAGTGTTAAAGTTGCCTGGACTAACCTCAGCTTTTAAAGTGGCCGCTAACATCGTCTTGGTACTAGTCTTGCCTGCTGAACCAGTTACTCCAATAACTGGACCTTTCAGTTTCGCTCGAGCTTCCTTACCGAGTTCCACTAGCAGTTCAGTAGGATTAGGAACTTGTATACCTTGTGGATGTAGCATGTCTGAAACAATAAAAGCTGCCCCTGCAGCTAGAGCACTATCCGCGTATGCTATGCCATGTCCATTAGCGCCAGGCAAAGCAAAAAAAGCATCGCCCTGTTTGACTCTTTGTGAATGAAAAGCCACACCAAATGCAGGGGT
This sequence comes from Trueperaceae bacterium, assembly GCA_965224855.1. Classification (GTDB taxonomy): domain Bacteria; phylum Deinococcota; class Deinococci; order Deinococcales; family Trueperaceae; genus CBDCVN01. The sequence continues at coordinate 1,510,410 of CBDDAI010000002.1, forward strand.
ATCTAAAGGAATGTGGGTGTTCATGTTTGGTAAGTGAGCAGCTTGTGTGATGGTTTGGATATTGAGCATGGTTAAAGACTTAAAAAATTATAAAGCTAACTAGAAAAGAACAAGAGATAATTTTACTTTTTTTACCGGAACTACTATTACTCTGTATATAAACTCTAATTATTTGCTAGATAAGTTAGAAAAGTCTGTTAGTTCTACCTAACACTATGGCGTTAGCTAAAGCTATAAAAGAAATTAGTGCTTATAATGAGGAGATTGCTCGAGCCCTAAACGCATTAGCTGATAACTTTGAGTATTCTAAAATCGTTGGGTTTGTATGAGCTGCTATAAATGAATACTTACTTTAAGAATGATTAAAATAGTGCTAGATAGATTGGATTGTGAATTGAATTGGCCCTACTAATAGCAAATTATGAAGTAATTGAGCAAATCTATGAAAGTCAAAATTCACTAGTTTATAGAGGGGTTCACCAAGCAGATAAACTACCTGTCATCCTCAAAGTTCTAAAGCAAAATTACCCTACTCCTGCTGAATTGTCACGCTATAAACAGGAATATCGCATCACCCAAAAGCTAAGTCTTGATGGGGTTATTAGGGTCTATAGTTTAGAACCCTATGAGCACTCTTTAGTTATGTTGCTTGAAGATTTTGGGGCTAAATCGCTTAAAGACACATTTAGCGGTCAGAAACTGCCCCTGTCAAAGTTTCTAACAATTGCAATTGATATTGTAGAAATTTTAGGACAAATCCACGCTGCCAAGGTTATCCATAAAGATATTAATCCTAGCAATATATTATTAAACACCAACAATAATCAACTAAAAATCATAGATTTTGGTATCTCTAGTGAGCTTTCACAAGAGATTACTACTTTTAGCAGTATTAGCAGTACCCAATCACTTGAAGGTACCTTGGCTTATATAGCTCCTGAACAAACCGGGCGTATGAACCGTAGTGTCGACTACCGTAGTGACTTTTACTCGTTAGGTATTACCTTTTATGAATTATTAACAGGACAGTTGCCTTTTGAGGGAAAGGATGCTTTAGAAATTATTCACGGTCATATAGCAAAGAAGCCTATATCTCCAAATGAAATAAGAGAGTTGCCAGCAGTACTCTCCAATCTAGTGCTAAAACTAATGGCTAAAAATGCTGAGGACCGTTATCAATCGGCTTATGGTTTAAAAGCTGATTTAGAGAAGGTGTTAGTACAACTTAAGGCTAAACAAACAACCCTAACCTTTTCACTAGGGGAAAAAGACTTTACAGAGAAGTTTCAACTGCCACAAAAGCTTTATGGTCGAGAACAGGAAAACCAGATGCTGCTGAGTGCTTTTAATGAGGTGTCTCAAGGTGGCAAGAAACTAGTGCTAGTAGCAGGTTATTCAGGTGTTGGCAAATCTGCTTTAGTTAAGGAGCTGCATAAACCCATAACTTTAAAAAGAGGGATGTTTATAGCTGGAAAATTTGACCAATATCAACGTGACACCCCTTACTTTGCCTTCATTCAGGCCTTTAAGGAGTTTTCTCGACTACTGCTAAGTGAGCTTGAAGACGTTTTACAGTATTGGAAAGAAACTATCTTGGTGGCACTAGGCAACAATGGGGCAGTATTGACAGATCTAATACCTGAACTTGAGCAAGTAATAGGTAAGCAATCACCTGTACCAAAATTGGGCCTTCTAGAAACACGCAATCGCTTTAATTTAGTATTTCAAGATTTTATTAAAGCCATTGCTACTAAAGACCGTCCACTGGTTATATTCATTGATGATTGGCAGTGGGCTGATCTAGCTTCACTAGAGCTACTTAAACTCTTGCTAGAAGATGTTGAAAGTAGTCATATCCTGCTTGTGGGAGCTTATAGAGATAATGAGGTTAACAAAGCCCATCCTTTTGAGATGACTTTATATGATTTGCGTAAAGATAATATTCCTATCAAAGAAATTAAACTAGCTAATCTTAAGCTGGTTGATGTACAGCAATTGCTATTTGATACATTTTTGGTGACAGATAAAGCTCTAGCAGAATTAATATATGAAAAAACAGCCGGGAATGCATTTTTTACTAGGCAATTTTTAGAGCTGCTTTATGAGGATGGAAGTATACATTTTGATGATAAAGGGGGAGGCTGGCAATGGGATATTGAAAGGATTCGGGGCAAAAGTATCACAGAGAATGTTGTTGAGTTTATAGCTAACAAGATAGTTACCCTTCCTCAAAAAACACAAGAGTTACTCAAAATAGCAGCTTGTATGGGAAACCAATTTGACCTAAAGACACTCTCAGTAATAAATCAACAAGCGCCAAAGGTAGTATTGGAAACTATTTGGTCTAGTATTGAAGAAAGGATAGTAATACCAAATGATAAGCGGTATGAACTTTTTCTGTTAACTGATAAGCAAGTAGAAACTAATAGTCATTTCCACTTCTCGCATGATCGAGTACAACAAGCAGCTTATTCCCTAATTGATGAAGATCAAAAGCAAGCGACTCACTTAAAAATTGGAGGTTTATTGCTCTCTAGTCGCTCAGTTGCAAACATTGAAGATAGACTGTTTTATATCGTTGATCAGCTCAATAAAGGGATGCCCCTCATTACTAATGAAGTAGAACAGAAAGAGCTTGTTTACTTAAATCTAAAAGCGGGCAAGAAAGCCAAAGCAGCTAGTGCTTATCAGGCAGCAGCTCAACATTTTCAAAGGGGCATAGATCTTTTGGGTTTGAGCAGTTGGCAAAAAGATTATGAGCTGACGCTCGAGTTACATACAGAAGCTATAGAAGTAGCTTATTTAAATACTGATTTTAAACAGCTAAAGGAATTAGCCCAGATAGTACAGAATCAAACAAAGACACTGTTAGATAGTATTCGAGTTTATGAGGTGGAAATTCAAGCTTATACTGCCCAACATCAACCAATGCAAGCAGTTGATTTGGGGCTTGAAGTTTTAAGGTCACTAGGTCTTAACTTTCCTCAAAAACCAGAGCCAAAAGACATTCAGAATAGTCTAAAAGAGTTGGAAATAAACCTAGCTAAACATTCGATGGATGACTTATTAAATTTGGTAGTCATGATAAACCCTGAATCTATAGCAGCTGTGCAAATTATAAATAGTATACTAGCTCCCTTATTTATGGTTGCTCCCAAACTTAATTCTTTAATTATTGCTAAGGCAATAGGTTTGTTTATAAAATATGGTAACACAGCTACATCTGCGCCAATTTATGCTACCTACGGATTAATCCTTTGTATGAAAGGGAATATTAAAAGGGGCTACCAGTTTGGACAATTGGCATACAGCTTGCTTGATCATTATGAGACTAAGGCAGTTCAAGCTAGAACTTTGTCAAGAGTACTAGGAACCATAGAGCATTGGAAAACCTCACTTAAAAATACTCTTACCCCTTTACTAAACGCTCACAAAATTGGTTTGGAAACAGGTGATTGGGAATATGCAGCTATTTCTTTACATATGTATTTCTCTCACTCTTTGCTTAGTGTTCAGGAACTAGTGCAGCTAGAGCAAGAAATGGAGCGGTACGCAAAAGTTATTCGCCAACTCAAGCAAGGTAATGTAATACTTTGGTATAAATTACATTGGCAAACCACATTAAATTTAATCAGCTACTCTGAAAATCCTCATGTTTTAATTGGCGATACCTACAATGAAAATAAGCAATTACCCTTTCATCAACAAACTAATGATAAAATGGCAATGACCTACTTCTATACCTATAAGCTTATTTTGTGCTATTTGTTTAATGAATTAGAGCTAGCACTTCATTACGCTGAGGTTGGGTGGCAGTATATTGAACCTGCATCAGTACTCACAGTGTTCCCCCAATTTCTCTTTTATGATTCATTAACTAAGTTAAGATCAATTACAGACATAGAAGAAGAGGAGCAGAAACGTTGGTTGGGCATGATAGAGAATCATCAAGAAAGATTTAAACAATGGGCTAAAGAAGGCCCCATGAACTTTCAAAATAAGTACGATTTGATAGAGGCTGAAAAAGCTCGAGTGTTGGGGGATTTACCCAAAGCCGAAGAATATTACGAAAAAGCCATTGAGGGAGCACATAAAAATAAATATCGGCATGAAGAAGCCTTGGCATATGAATTGGCAGCTACGTTCTATCTAGATCGCAATATGGGTAGGATTGCTCAAGTTTATATGCGGGAGGCTCACTATCTATATACTTTATGGGGTGCTAAAGCCAAAGTTCAGCATTTGGAAAGAATGTATCCTAAACTACTAGTGGAAATCAGTAAATCACCAGAACCATTTAGCTCTACTTTTACAATAGTAAGTGCAACCAATCTGGAAGCTGCTGCTGGCAAACTAGATTTCTCTAGCTTGATTAAGGCTTCGCAAACTTTATCTGGAGAAATTAAATTAGGTCCCCTAATTTCAAAACTAATTCATATAGTAATGGAAAACGCTGGTGCCGAGCAGGCTGTATTGGTGCTAAACAAATCTGGCAAGTGGTTTATAGAGGCTATAAGTACTATTCATGAGACTCAAGCAAAAGCCCTAAAGTCAAAATGGCTAGCTGATTTATCGGATACTCAAGCACCTAAGTCAATAGTAAACTATATTATCCGCACCCAAGAAACTGTCTTGCTAGACAATGCTAGTGAGGAAGGTAACTTTACTGAGGATCCTCATATTAAAGCACATAAGTCCAAGTCTCTGCTGGCTCTACCTATAATCAATCAAGGCAAACTAATTGGTATATTAGGTTTACAGAACTTCCAGGCTAAAGGGGTATTCACCCCAGATAGACTAGAAATTTTGAAGGCTATTACAGCACAAGCTGCAATCTCGCTAGAGAATGCTAGCCTGTACGAGAATCTAGAACATTTGGTGAAAGAGCGAACTCAGGAATTATCGCAAACTTTAGCCAACTTACAACAAACGCAAGTGGAATTGCTGCAAGCGAAAGAGAGTGCTGAGAAAGCTAATCAAGCCAAGAACACCTTCTTAGCTAATATGAGCCACGAGTTGCGCACTCCTCTTAATGCTATATTAGGTTTTTCGAGCTTAATGCGTCGAGAAGCTCTACAAGGGACTTATAAGCTTACAAAACCCCAACAAGAGAATTTAGACCTTATATATCGCAGTGGAGAGCATTTACTTACTCTAATTAATGATGTTCTGGACCTGTCAAAAATAGAGGCGAGGCGCATTACTTTAAACCTTAGTAACTTTGATTTACACCGCTTGCTTAGTGATTTAATTGAAATGTTTTCCCTCAAGGCAAATGAAAAGGGGCTAGAGCTTTTGCTTAAGCTTTCTCCCCAAGTACCTCAATTTATAAGTACCGACTCAGTAAAGCTAAAACAAGTTTTAATGAATTTATTAAGCAATGCCCTTAAGTTCACAGAGCAAGGAAGTATAGTAATTAATGTAAGTTATAATCAAGAAGCTGATAAAAAACAAATTCACTTTGAGGTAGAAGATACTGGTTCTGGTATTGCGAAAGATGAAATAAGCTTGCTTTTTGAAGCCTTTGTCCAGACTGCTACTGGGCGCAGCAATAAAGAGGGTACTGGTTTGGGTTTAGCTATTAGCAATGAGTTTATTAAACTTATGGGTGGCAAGCTCGAGGTACGCAGTGAAGTAAATAAAGGTACAACTTTTTTCTTTGATATCGAGGTAAAAGTAATACAAGAAAGTTCTGTAGGAGAAAAAGTAGCTGGTAGGCAAATTATTAGTTTGAAACCAAATCAACCTAACTATAGAATATTAGTGGTAGACGATAATGATACAAACCGTCAACTACTAGTAAAACTATTACAATCCCTAAATTTTAGCCTTAAAGAAGCAATAGACGGTCTAGAAGCTGTGCGTATTTGGGAAAAGTGGCAACCACACTTGATCTGGATGGACATGCGTATGCCAGTGATGGATGGATACTTAGCTACCAAGATAATAAGATCAAAGCCCAAAGGGGGAAAAACAAAGATAATTGCTTTGACAGCTTCAACATTAGGGGAAGAAAAGACAGCAATCATGGCAACAGGTTGTGATGATTATATTCAAAAACCATTTAAAGAAAATGACATACTTGAGGTAATGCATCGTCACATAGGAGTGGAATACCTTTATGAGGAAGTTGCGCAAGCAACTAGCAAAGTTGCCCTTGAAGAAGTATTAAATACTGAGGCGTTGAAAGTTGTGCCTACTCAGTTGTTAAGTAAGTTAGAGGGGTTCTCAGTTCTAGCTAACATTACGGAGGTAGCTAAGGTTATAGAAGAAATTGGTTCTTATGATGAGGGGGTGGCTCGAGCTCTAAGTGAACTAGCTGATGGGTTTGAGTATTCTAAGATTGCTGGGATTGCTCGAGCTGCCACATAACAGTATGTAATCACCAACTGCCTCAAAGTTCATTTAGTTCTAAAATTGTTTACAAAAGTGAGGTGATTGGGACTTAAGAGCCTACCCAAATAAGGTCACAGGATCAAGCTAAAAGACCACTCACCCATAACCATAAGGAGCTAAGAAACTGATGTCAGAACAAACAGAGATGAATACAAATAATGATAAGTGGTTAGAGGCTTTGCTAAATGCGGCCCCAGTAGGATTTATTGTAGTTAATAAAGAGGGAAAAATATTTCGGTTTAACAAAGAGGCTGAAACCTTGTTTGGCTACAAAGCAGAAGAGGTAGTTGGTGAGCTTATTGAAAAACTCATTCCAGAGAGATTTTTGAGTCGACATCCACAACATCGCCAGCAATATATGAATGATCCTAAGACCCGCAGAATGGGGGTAGGATTAGAGCTTTTTGCTAAGCGTAAAGATAGCAGCGAGTTCCCTGTAGAAATTGGGATTAGTCCTGTTAAAATTGAAAATGAAACTTATGTAGTTGCTGTTATTATTGACATTACTGAAAAAGTTGAGGCTGAAGCAGCGCAATGGAAAAAGCAGGCTGAGAAAATGGAAGCCTTGTATGAGGAGTTTATAGAAGTTGCTTCACCTTTACTGTCAGTGTGGGAAGGGGTAACCGTGTTGCCCCTAATCGGCACACTTGATAGTCGTCGTACCCAAGATGCTATGGAAAAAGCCCTAACTAGTATGACCCAAAATCAAGTACGAGTGCTGATTGTAGACATTACCGGGGTTATAACTGTTGATACTATGGTTGCAGATCACCTAATACAAATGTCTACAGCAGTACGGCTTATGGGAGGGGAAATTATCCTCACTGGTATTAGTCCTGAGGTGGCTCGTACAGTAGTTCATTTGGGAGTTGATCTTTCTGCTTTAAGAACTAGGGCTACCCTAGCACAGGGGTTAAAGTTAGCTATAAAGTTAATTTCTGCTGAAAAGGAGTAGGCTAAATGGAACACATTCCTGTCTTAAAGCTGGGCCCTATCTTGATGGTGTCCATCCAAGTTGATCTTCATGATACAATGGCCGAAAGCCTGCAAGATGAAGTCCTATACAAGGTTCAACAAACAGGAGCTAAGGCAGTACTGATAGACATCACTGCTCTAGAAATAGTTGATTCCTTTATTGCTAGGGTTTTGAGCGATACAGCCTCTATGGTGCACATCATGAATGCTAAAGTAGTTTTAGTCGGTATGCGCCCAGCAGTTACTATGACCTTGGTGGAAATGGGTATGACATTGCCTGAAATTAAAACTGCTATAGATATAGAAAGTGGTCTGCGGAAATTGGGCTATGAGTTAAAGCAAATACACCAAGCAGAAAAGGAAGAGGACATATCTTGGTCGCTGCAGGAAAATTCAAATGCAGAAGATTGAAATCCAAACTGAAGCAGATATTATCCACGCTCGACGTAGGGCTCGAGAACTAGCAGAAACCCTAGATTTTTCTGTGATGGCAAAGACCCGACTAGCTACTGCAGTGAGCGAGCTAGCTCGAAACGTATTCCATCACGGTGGTGGTGGGCACATGATTTTAGAAGAAGTCAAGCAGCAGGGAAAAGCTGGGGTACGGTGTGTCTTTATTGATCAAGGGCCGGGAATTCCTGATGTTACTTTAGCAATGATGGATGGCTACAGCACAGGCAAAACTTTAGGACATGGACTGCCGGGCTCTAAAAGATTAGTTGATAAGTTTAATATTGAATCTCAAGTTGGTCAAGGTAGTCAAATAGAAATTATAAAATGGAAGTGAGTACCTGTTTTGAGGTGAGAAACATGGCCGATGTACAAATTGTACGTCGCAAACTCACCCTTATGGCTGAACAAATTGGCTTTAAAGAGGCTGTTGTGGCGGAAATCGCTATTGCTGTAACTGAGCTAGCCTCAAACTTAATTGTTCACAATTGTAAAGATGGGATGATTTGGGTTTCAAAAATAAGTAGTCCTAACGATACTGGTCTGGAAATCATTTCTTGCGATCAGGGGCCGGGTATTACTTCTGTTAAACAAGCATTGCTAGACCGCCACTCAACAGCAGGAACTATGGGTAGTGGTCTAGGAGCTATTAGGCGACTGATGGATGAATTTGACATTCATTCTCTTCCCAGTACAAGTCCTAAAGAAATTAACCCTAACCAAAAACGCACAGGAGGCACTATTATCCTAGCTAGGAAATGGCTCTCTGGCAAAACTCCTACTGCTGCTTGGCAATATGGAGCTGTTTCACGGCCCCTGCCGGGGTTTACTGCTAATGGTGATGCTTTTTATATTGCAAATACATTAGATAGTTCGGTGGTTTTTGTAATAGACGGTTTGGGGCATGGCCCGGAAGCAGAGAAAGCTAGTCAAACAGCAATTGAAGTCATCAAGACCCATAATCAGTATCCTCTTAACGAGCTGTTTGAGTGCCTTCATCAAGTTTTATTTCACACTAGAGGCATAGCTTTAGCAGCTGTTAAATTTAATATTTCTGCTGGTACATTTACTCATGCAGCTATTGGCAATGTAGAGGTGAAGGTTTTTCCTCCTCTAGCAAAAACTCCTTTGCCACAACCCGGTGTGCTAGGTAAAGGTCGATTACCTCAACTTAAAGTTAAAGACTATCCTTGGGCTAAAGACAATATGCTGGTCTTCTATTCCGACGGGATTTCACGAAGGTGGGCTTTTCAAGATAAGTCAGATTTACTCGAGCACCATCCAGCCACTATTAGTCATTATCTTTTACGGGAATTTGGACGCTCCAATGATGATGCTACAGTTGCGGTTATAAAAGGATGAAATGAAGAGCAGCGCCCAAGAAAAGCACAAAGTACTTGAAGAAGAATTAGAACGCCTTAAACGTGAAATAGATGAAACCTACAGAGGTGTAGCTGAGTTAACCAATGAGCTAGCAACGGGAGTAAAGGATAGGGATATATCCGAATTAAGAAAAGAGGTAGGGTCTCTTTCTCAAGAGTTAGAAGAAACTTACCAAGCCGTGACTGAGTTGGCCAATGAGCTTTATGAAGCCAATTCGGCATTGCAAAAAAGTGAAGCTCAATTAGGATTAGCTCTAGAGGAAGCTAATTTGGGTCTTTGGGAATGGAATTTAGAAACAGGAGGGCTTACCGTTAGCGCCCAATGGTACCGTATATTAGCTTATGCCCCTAGCGAAGTTAAGTCTCATATAACTGCTTGGGAAAAACTGATTCATCCCTACGACTTACCTGTCTGGCACAGTACCCTGAATGCCTATTTGCAAGGTAAACAGTCATTATTTCACACTGAACACAGATTGCTATCTAAATCAGGTCGCTGGATTTGGGTAATGGTCAGTGGTCAAGGTAAAAAAAGGCAAGATGGTAATTTACTTTATCTAGCTGGGATAATGATGGATATTGATGATCGTAAACGGGCTGAGAAAGAGGTTAGGCAATTAAATGAAGAGCTCGAGCTAAGAGTAACTCAACGCACCACAGAATTAGAGCAAAGTAATCAAAAACTTAAAGCAGAAATTAAAAATCATAAACAAACTGAGGCAAAACTACGTGCAGCACAAGTTGCGGCTGAAGCTGCTAACCAAGCTAAGAGTATGTTTTTAGCAAACATGAGCCATGAACTGCGTACCCCTCTCAACGGTATAATAGGTTTTTCTAACTTAATGCGTCGAGAATCACTTTCCAATCGCCACAAACTTTCTTCAGAGCAAAAAGAATGTTTGGACATAATTTCTCGCAGTGGAGAGCATTTGCTCTCTTTAATCAATAGTGTACTGGATCTTTCAAAGATAGAAGCTGGTCTAGTTACTATCAACGCAACTAATTTTGACTTATATAGTTTACTAGATGAATTAGATGGCATGTTTGCCCTCAAAGCTAATGATAAAGGGTTGCGGCTTATTCTTGAGTACACAAATATACCTCAATACGTAAAAGCCGACTCTCTCAAATTGCGTCAGGTCTTAATCAACTTACTAAACAATGCTCTCAAATTTACTGAGGCAGGGGAAATTGTTTTGCGAGTTAGGTTATTAGAAACAGAGAAAGTACAACTTCACTTTGAGGTAGAAGATACCGGTTCTGGTATAGCAGCAGATGAATTAGACACTCTTTTTGAAGCTTTTTCTCAAGCTAATACAGGTCGCAACACTCAAGAAGGTACTGGTTTAGGTTTAACCATTAGCCGTGAGTTTGTTGACTTAATGGGCGGAAGTCTTGATGTGCGCAGTGAAGTAAATAGGGGCACTATCTTCTTTTTTAATATTGATGTTGAAGTAGCTGAAGAAGCCGATGTAAAAGAGGAAGTAGCTAGCAAACAAGTCATCGGTTTGAAGCCAAATCAAGAACGTTACCAGATATTATTGGTAGATGATAATGAAACTAATCGCCAATTACTAGTCAAGCTGCTGCAACCCTTAGGCTTTGGGGTAAAAGAAGCAAGAAATGGACAAGAAGCAGTTGACATATGGAGGCAGTGGCAACCACACCTAATATGGATGGATATACGTATGCCTGTTATGGACGGATATCAAGCTACCCGAATAATAAAAGCGGAGCCAAGAGGGGAAACAGTAAAAATCTTAGCTTTAACAGCTTCAACTTATGAAGAAAAAACAGCACTAGCAGCAGGTTGCGAGGAGTATTTTAGAAAGCCACTTCAGGAAAATGAAATTTTTGAGGCAATGCATAATCACATAGGCGTGGAGTACATTTATGGGCAAGCTCAAGAATTAGCTACTAAAATTGACCCTAAAGAAATATTAAATCCTGAAACGTTGAGGATTGTGCCAGCTGAGCTGTTAACAAAATTATCCGACCTAGCAGTGTTAGCAAATATAACTGAGGTGAATAAAGCTATAGAAGAAGTCAGCTTTTATGATGAGGGGATTGCTAGAGCCTTAACTGAACTAGCTAATGGCTTTGAATACTCTAAGATTGTTGAATTTGCTCGAGCAGCCACAAACTCTTGACGTAAAATGTTTTAAATAAAACTGCGGGCGACATACCCAAGGAGGTTACTTAATGAAATCAAAACCTGTACTTATACTTTCTGTACTAGCACTAGCTTTACTAATATTCTTTGCCTTAAAGTTCTACAATACAAACCTATCAGAGCCTGAATCTGAGCCTCTCAAGATAGAATGGACCTTCTGGCCCGGCTTTTACCCAATGGCTATTGCTCAAGAATTAAAGTTATTTGACAAACACAATGTAAAGGTGGAATCACTATTATATCACGTAGGTGGAAAGGCAGTAAGTGATTTTGCTGCCAAAAAGCTAGATGCCATTATGATTGCCACTGGGGACATCCTAGAATTATCTACTCAAACTCCTCTTAATGTTGTTTTGGTGATAGATAACTCAGACGGTGCTGATCAGGTTGTTGCGACTCCAGATATTAGCACTGTAGCAGATTTGCAGGGCAAGAAACTTGGCTACTTTCAAGGTGACTTTTCAGAGCTATTTATTCGTAAAATGTTAGAAATGAATAACCTGGGACTAGATGATGTTACTTCAGTAATTACTGAAGCAGAAAAAATACCAGAAGCTTTACCCGACTTAGTTGATGCTGGGCACACATGGGAGCCATATACAACTGAAGCAGTAGAGGCTGGGAATAATATAATTTTTTCTAGTGCCGATACACCGGGACTAATTGCTGATATCTTAGTTTTTCATGCTGCTGTAGTAGAAGAGCGCCCAGAAGACATTCGAGCTTTTATAGCAGCTTGGTTTGAAGCAGTAGAATTTTGGGAAACCAACCCAGATGAAGCGGCTCAGATGATTGCTAAACATATAGACTTAGAACCAACAGAGGTTTCTAAAGAGGGAGTCAAAATGTTTAACTTAGAGGACAACAAAATCGCATTTACTAAAGGTAATGCCACTACTTCATTATACGTTAGTATGCAAGAGTACATTGATTTTTTTGTGGCTAGCGGTGACCTGGGCAAATTACCAGATCTTGATCAGTTACTTTTACCTGCATTTCTAGAGTAATCTAAGGATGTAAAGATTTTGTGAATAACCTAAGAGTAATTAATGCCTATAGGTAGCTAGTAGCCAGAAGTCAGTAGTCAGCATATTAAGCCCTACTGGCTACTAGCTACTGGATTCTAGCTACTATGTTTAACTCAAGCAGAAATACTCGTGAATTTCTGCTTGTAAGCTCAGGAATGATGCAACTCACTTTACGTATTAAACTTCTGATAGCTTTTTTAATTGTTGCTTTAATTCCTATAAGTGTTTTAGCAACATTAAACACTATTACCATTAGATCAACATTGATAGAAGAAGCCAATGAAGAGCTACTTAACCTAGCTTTAGAAACATCCATAGTCCTTGATACCTTTATACAAAATACCTTGGATGCAGTTCGTGCTGAGGCCCAATTACCTGACTTTATAACTTACTTAACTTCATCAGCAAATGAGCGGGCTAATTATGGATTAGAAAAAAAAGCTCGAGACAACCTAAATGCTTTAGCAGGTAAAGATAACATCTTCTTATTATCCTACGACCTGCTTGACCAACACGGGATTAATGTGGTGAGTGCGTATGGACAACACATTGGAAAAGATAGATCTAAAGAGGCATACTTTCAAGAGCCAATGCACACAGGTTTTCCTTATGTTTCACCTATAAAATTCTCTTCAGAAATACCTCGAGGATTTGCCCTATACTTTAGCAGCCCAATAAGGAATGAAGCTCGAGAAATAATCGGCGTTCTACTTTTGCATTATGATCCCACTATCCTTCAAAGCCTCATTAGTTTGAACACTCACTTGACAAATAAAGAAGTATCTATAACTTTACTCGATGAAAATCTCGTCCGTTTAGCAGATACTTTAGACTCACAGCTAATTTTTAAATCAGTGACGCCTTTAGATTCGATTGAGGTTGCTAAATTAAAAGCTACTGGTCGTTTGCCTAATTTGCCAGACAGTGAGCTATCAACCAACTTGCCAGACTTTGCAAGCAGCTTGTTACAAACAAAAGCTGAAAATCCTCATTTTACAGCAGTAGCGTATCCTGCAGAGCCTATAAAACAAGGAGCAATGGCAAGGTTAAATTTACAACCTTGGCTAGTAGTTGTTACCAAGAACCTAGCATTACTAATGTCCCCAGTAAGAAAAGCAATTAGGAATTTTATTTTTGTGGTAGGGGCAATTATCTTGCTGCTTGCTACTACAGCAGCTATGGTATCCCAGTGGCTAGCTCGTCCTATAATCCAATTAACTAATATGGCTACTGAAGTTGCTAAGGGTGATTTAGAGCTTCAGGCCGCAGTTACATCTGGTGATGAGATTGGCATCTTAGCCAAAGCCTTTAACAACATGACCTATCAACTTAAGCAATTAATACATTCTTTGGAACAAAGGGTAGCTGCTAGAACCCAGGAGTTAGAATTAGCTAAAGAGGCAGCTGAAAAAGCTAATGAAGCTAAGAGTACTTTCCTAGCCAATATGAGTCACGAACTCCGTACCCCACTCAATGCTATACTAGGCTTTTCTAATTTGCTGCGCAGAGAAAGCCTTAGGAAAGTAAATCCGCTTACCCAAACTCAACAAGAAAGCCTAAGTATTATAAACCACAGTGGGGAGCATTTGCTGACTGTAATTAATAACGTGCTGGACTTATCAAAAATAGAAGCAGGACGTACAACTTTAAATCCCATTAATTTTGATTTGCACCGTTTGCTTAATGATATCATTGAGATGTTTGTCCTTAAAGCAGACGAGAAGGGCTTGGAACTTTTGCTCGAGCACCCCCCCGAAGTTCCCCAATTCATCAGAACTGATATAGTCAAACTTAAGCAAGTAGTTATGAATTTGTTAGGCAATGCCCTTAAGTTCACAGAACAAGGCATGATTGTTCTAAGGGTAGGTTGTGCTAATGAGGGGTGCAACCGCATTCTCTTTGAGGTAGAAGATACTGGCCTAGGTATAGCAAAAGATGAACTCAAAGTACTTTTTCAAGCTTTTGCCCAAACTGCAACAGGTCGCCAAGCTAAAGAAGGTACTGGCTTAGGTCTAGCTATCAGCAGTCAATTTATTGAGCTTATGGGCGGAAAGCTCGAGGTAAGCAGCGAAGTTAATAAAGGTACCACCTTTTTCTTTGATATTGAGGTAAAAGTAGTACAAGAAAGTGCGGTAAGAGAGAAAGTAGCTGGTAAACAAATTATTGGTTTAAAACCAAATCAGCCAAACTATAGAATATTGGTGGTAGATGATAATGACGCAAATCGTCAATTGCTAATAAGATTATTGGGATCATTAGATTTTAATCTTAAAGAAGCTATAGATGGTCTAGAGGCAGTGCATCTCTGGGAAGAGTGGCAACCACACTTAATTTGGATGGACATGCGTATGCCAGTGATGGATGGATATTTAGCAACTAAGGTAATAAGGTCAAAACCAAAAGGACAGCAGACAAAGATAATTGCTTTAACAGCTTCAACTTTAGAAGAAGAAAAGGCAATAGTAATGGCAATAGGTTGCGATGACTATTTTCGTAAACCTTTTAGAGAAGAGGACATTTTTGAAGCAATGCATCATCACATAGGTGTGGAGTACCTATACGAGGAAATTGAACAAGCAGATAGCCAAATTGATCCTGAGCAAGTGCTAACTCCTGAAGCATTGAAAGCCGTGCCCGTTGAGTTGCTAAGGAAATTAGAAGAGTTTGCAGTTCTAGCTAACATTATGGAAGTAGATGAAGTTATAAAAGAGATTTCTTCTTATGATGAGGGGGTAGCTCGAGCCTTGAGTGATTTAGCTAATGGTTTTGAGTATTCTAAGATTGTTGGGGTTGCTCGAGCAGCCATAAATACTTAAGTTGCCTGTTTTCTTACACTATCAACAGAAGCAACATCTGGCAATCCTTGTCCTGCACAAGCTCCTTGCTGTCCTGCTTGTCCCACAATGACATCAGCATTTTCACTTAGTCTGCGTAGAGCAAATAACACAGGAAGTCCTATTAGGGTTGTAAAACCCCCTAAAATATACCCACTAGCAATCGAACGTACTTGGGCAAGATAGCCAAGACCACTTTGTCCCACAACACCTCCAACACTGCCCACTAGAGAATCAAACGAAATAACCGTAGCACGCTGCTGTGAAGGTATAACCTTATTCAAGTAAGCTTGTTTGACAGGCCCCATAACCCCAATCGAACCTATAGCAATTAAGAAGAAAGCTACTGCTAGCCAAAAGGAGTTTGTAAGCCCAACCCCTAAGGTTGTAGCAGCTTGGATAATCAAAGCAATGATAATCACAGTAGTGCGTTTTCCACAAAACCTTGTGATCCACTCAACTAACGTGTTCCCAGCAATAATTGCTAAAGAAATTGCTGCTGAAACAAAACCCGCAACCCACACCGCTTCACGCCCTAAGAGCTCTAGAAAATAGGGTTGCCAAGCATAGAACCCCCAAGACAAAAAACCCATTTGCAAAAACGACATAATCATCATTAGTCGCACCGAAGGTTTATTCCAGCCATAAGTTAGTCCTGCTCGAGCCACCTGTCCCATCTCTAAAGGTAGATCAGTCAATTTGAGCGCTCGAGGACTAAAACCAATGTCATGCATAGTAAAAAAAGCTATAGCAAATACTATGCCTAATAAGGTTGCTCGAGCTAAAAAAGGCCAAGCCAAATCAAAACTCCCTAATAAACCCCCGCCAACAGCTCCTAGCAGCATAGCAGCCCCAGAAACAATGCCATTATGGGCAAAAACTTGGTCCATTTTGCCCTTGTAACCTACAGAGTTAAGGGCATCAACTAGCCAAGCTTCTACTGCCCCTGAGTAAAAGGTGTAGCCTAAACCAAGCACAACAGACATAAGGCAGAAAAGTCCTAAGCCACCATTAATAGCTGCAACCCCTACATAGCCTAGTGTGCCAATAGCAACGATAACAACACTTAATAAAAATGATATGCGCCTCCCACTGGTATCAGCAAGAACACCAGTGGGGATTTCAAACAGTGCCATACTTCCTGTAAAAACTGCATTGGCAATAAATACTTCAAAAATACTAAGTCCAGCATCTAACAAAAATAAGGTGTTGATACCCCAAATAAGTGAAGCCGACAGTGTGTAGATTCCTGCAATAAAAAGATAGTTGCGGATTATAGCTCGAGCTGTCATTTATCAATCTGTTATAACAGGCTACTCATCAAGTTTTCAAGAGTTTCAGCAGGTGGCCGTAATTGTGTTTCCTCGAGCTGTGCTAGTGGCTTATCTACTAAATCCATAATCTCAGATAGGTTGGGACGGCTAGGGTTATAATAAATGAGTCCAGTAATAAACTCATCCGCTTCCTCAGAAGTGATTAAGTGTTCTATAGCTTTAGCACGGTTAGTAGGATCAAAGTTTTGCTCGAGCTTTTTAAGCCTAATGTGTGAACCATCATGCATTTGTACTATTTTGGTAGTACCCGGATCATAGTCACCTATCACAATCTCTTCAGCAAGAGGCACAAAGTCAATTTCATGTAATGGCAGTTCATGTTCTTTGCCATACTTAAAGCTTTTTGGTGAGTGGTCTTCATTATTAAAAGTGACACAGGGACTTATAATGTCTAAAAAGGCAGTGCCATTGTGGTGAAAGGCAGCCTTTAACAGTTCACGTACTTGTTTAGGATCACCTGCAAAAGAGCGAGCTACAAAACCACACCCAGCCGCAATAGCTTCTAGGCACATATCAATTTCCGGGAAAGGGTTTACTGGGAGTTTCTTCAGTTTAAGGCCTTCTTCAGCAGTGGCAGAAAATTGCCCTTTGGTGAGGCCGTAAACACCATTATTTTCAACTATGTAGACTATACGCACATTACGACGCATCATATGTTTAAACTGTCCCATACCAATGGAGGCGGTATCACCATCACCTGAAACACCTATAGGCAATAAATGATGGTTGGCTAAAAATGCTCCAGTGGCCACACTAGGCATACGTCCATGCACAGCATTAAAGCCATGTGATTGCCCTAAGAAATAGGTGGGAGATTTGCTCGAGCAACCTATACCAGAAAGCTTAATAACTTCATGGGGTTTGAGATTTTCATCATAAGCTACCTGAATGATTTGGCTAGCAATAGAATTATGTCCACAACCTTGGCACAAAGTACTAGGTAAACCATTGTAAGCTGCTTTAGTTAAACCTAGCTCGTTAACTTTTTTTACAGCCATAATTTAAACCTCAAAGCACTTACAAATATCCATATAACTCTTTGCCCTATTACTACAAAGTCAAATGAGGCTGAGGAGCATAGGGTAAATCCCCTTAAAGCCCCTTTATTAAGAGCTTTCCTTATCCCTCTCTTAATAAGGGCTAGGGGGGATTTTTTGTTTGGAAAAGAACTTTTCTGGTGCACTATACTGCTAATAAACGCCTTTCTGACCACTGGTCTTTCAAAGTAGTTTTAGACAAATTCTGCTTCATTGATTTAACTATCCAATCAGCACTAAGTGGTAAGCCATCTAAGTGAGCTAGTGACACAAGTTTAGTAGCTAACTCAGGCATCTCACTTTCTAGAATACTATGCATCTGTCCATCACGATTAAGTTCAATCACACACACTATCTCATGGTCAGCAACGAACTCTCTAACCTCACCATTAATAGGTAAGGCACGCAAACGCATAAAATCAGTGTTTATTTCCTCTTCTGCAAGTTTTTCCCTTGCCTCGTTAATGGCAAATTTAGTGCTACCAAAACCAATGATGCCAATCTTAGCACTTCTTTGCTCATTGATTGCTGGCTCGAGCACTGGTTTAGGCACCAGCTGGCGAGCAGTATCAAGTTTACGTTTCAAGCGCTCTATATTGTTTTCCCAGTCCTTTGGGTTTTCACTATACTTGGCACTTTCATCATGTCCAGTCCCCCTAGTAAAGTAAGCAGAGTTAGGATGGTTATTACCAGGTAAGGTACGGTAAGGAATGCCATCTTCGTCTTCATCTAGATAGCGAGCAAACTTGTTGCCCTTAGCAGTAATTTCCTTGGCGGTTAGTACTTTCCCACGCTTAAATGAGTTACTTGGGGCTTTGAGTGGCGAACTCATCCAATAATTCATGCCTAAATCCAGATCAGACAGCACTAATACTAAAGTTTGAAGCTGCTCAGCTAAGTCAAAAGCACTGATAGCAAATTCAAAGCACTCCTTGATGTCACTAGGGAAAAGTAATACATGTTTAGTATCACCGTGCCCAAGATGATAAGCAAAGGTAACATCACATTGACCTGTACGAGTGGGCAAACCAGTCGAGGGTCCTACCCTTTGCACATCCCAAATAACTGCTGGGATCTCTGCAAAGTAACTCAGACCGGCAAATTCAGCCATCAGGCTAATACCGGGGCCACTAGTAGCAGTCATGGCCCTTGTACCTGTCCAACCTGCGCCTATTACCATGCCCATAGCAGCAATTTCATCTTCAGCTTGCACTATAGCATAAGTTTTCTTACCTTCTTCATTAGCTGGGCGAAATTGAGGTAAATATTTTTGCAGCGCTTCAATAAGGCTAGTAGAAGGAGTAATAGGGTACCAAGCTGCCAAGGTTATTCCGCCATAAATAGCTCCCAGTGCAGCAGCCTCATTACCTGTTAATAAAATATGCCCCTCAGTCTTAACCATTTGCTCAACTTTATAGGGGTCTTGCTTTGAAAGATTTTGCTCGCACCAAGTAAAGGCCTCCTTTACTACCTTGAAGTTACTTTCAACAACTTTAACCTTACTTTTCAGGTTGTAGTTCAGTGCATCCTTTATAAATTCTAAGGGGATATCTAAAAGCTGTGCTAGTGCACCTACATAAACCATATTGGCAATTAAGCTGCGAAATTTACCTTTCATACCAGAAACCTTAATGAGTTCATTAACTGGTAAAGGATAGTAAATAATGTCTTTATCAGGTTTTGCAGCTTCTGAAGATGATATTTTACTTTGCCAATCACCATTATAAATACAAACACTATTGGCTGAGAGGGAATCTATGTCCTCACTAAAAGTTGCTTGATTAAAAGCAATAATGATATTAACTACTCTAGGCTTGGCCATAGCCACATTAATTTCTTTAGCAACACGAATGTGGTACCACGTGGGCAAACCTTGAATATTTGAAGGAAAAATATTTTTGCCATGTACAGGAATACCCATTTTGAAAAGGGCTCGCAAAATAGTTAGGTTAGCAGTGGTGCTACCTGTGCCATTCTTGGTGGCAATCATTATAGAAAAGTCATTTATGATAGGTTTGCTAGCTTCTGACCGCAGTACTTCTATTGGTGTAGCCATACCGGCAACTCCTCGAGCATTTAAACCCAAACAGGTTTTTAAGATGAATTTTTAGCCTTAGCAAGGATTTTAGCATAAAACTCTGGCATTAAGTTTTAACAAAAAGAAAAATTTAAACTGTCAAAAAGGCTACAATCTAATCTTAATATTCTTCATTCTATGTGCAAGCAAACCCCATAAGTGTTTGGACCAACATGGGAAGCAATTACCGACCCCATTTCATAGTCTCCCCTATTTTCATAAACTATCCCCGATTCAGCCAGGGCCTTTTGGAAACCTTCAAGGCTCTCAAGGCTTTGCACATGGACAAAATGGGCAATTAATCTGCCCTTATGTTTACCAGCATAAACACTTATTTGCCTAATGAGTTCTTTTAAGGCTTTTTTGGTACCTCGAGCACGACCCAAAGGACCAATGGTTCCCTCACGTAACTCCAATATAGGTTTTACATTTAACAAGCTGCCAACCAATGCTTTGGCCTTCCCTATACGCCCACCTTTTTGCAAAAACTCCAGGCCACCCACAGTGAAATAAATAACCCCTTTGTCACGCATATTGTTAAGGGTATCCAAGATCTCAGCTAAATTTGCCCCTGCTTCACGCATAGTGGCTGCTTTTTCTACCATTGCCCCCAAACCTAAAGAGGTAGAGCGACTATCATAGACTGTAATAGGCACGCTAAGGCTTTGACTAGCTAACTTAGCAGATTGATAAGTTCCAGATAGACCACTACTGATAGTCAAACAAAGAACTTCTTCAGCCTCTACCTGAGTAGCAGTTTTATAAGCAACCTCAAAATCGGCAGGTGTAGGTTGGCTAGTTTTTGGTAAGGAGGCACCTGCCAACACCCCTTCTATAATCTCTTTAGGATTAATTTCTAACCAATCTTTATGTATCTTGTCTTTAAAGTTTACATATAGCGCTACATTATAAACCGATAGTTCTTTAAGTCTTGATTGGCTTAAATCACAAGTTGAATCAGTAACTATTGCTAATTTCATAACCTATTGACTCGCTCTTTGCCTAGCCTCTTCTAAAAGTTGCCCTAAAGTTAAGCTCTGATCTTCACTACTAACTTGTAGGTTAAATAAATCAGGTTCTAGTTGAAAGGCTTTCTCAAGTGGAACGACAGCATGCTGGTAACGCTCTAAAGTATAATTTACTAGACCTAGATTCAGCTGAGCATCAGCATTTTCAGGATTAGCACCAACAGCACGGTTCAAATACTCAAGCGCTTTATCATAGCGACTAATTCTATAGTAAGCAAAGCCTAAATTGCTTAAGATAATATCATCATCTGGCAGGTCTTGTAGGGCACGTTCATAGCCTTCTATCGCTTTTTGATCCTCCCCGCTTGCCTGCAGTGCCACAGCATGATAAAAAGCTAGTAAAGCATTATCACCCATAGCTCTGGCATTAGAAAAGCTATTAATAGCAGCATTAAGGTCTCTAGTTTGATAAGCCTGTACCCCTGAATCAAAAAGACTGCGCTGCTCATTTGTTAAAGGAGTAACATCAGCATTTACAGGAGCATTAGTAACATCTGGATTAAAAAGATTTCCAGAAGCCAACCCTTGTCTTAGTTCCCCTAGCTGACCAGCATTAGGATCAATAGCTAGAGCTCTGTCTAGTACATTTATAGCCTGGTCTGTACGTCCCACACGTGATAGAGCTACACCATAGGCCGTTAAAAAATTAACATCTTCACTTAAAGACGCTACCAGTGGCTCGAGTGTTGCCACCGCTGCCTCATTTTGCCCTGCTTCTAAGTAGATCTGCCCTAAGTTAAACTGCAAGGTATTGCTCTGCAAATTAGGGCTCGAGTTTTCAATAACTTGCTTTGCTTCTGCTACCTTGCCTGCACCTGCATAGGCAATAGCCAATTGATTAACTACCTCAAGATCACTAGGGACAAGGGCATATGCCCTTTCCAAAACAGCAATTGCTGCAGGGAGATCATTTCTGCGCTCATGAAGTTCGGCTTCTGCTAGAAGAGGTTGAACACTTTGTGGATAAGCTTGCTGGCCTTCACGAATAATATTAAGAGCATCATCAAAAACTTCTAAGGGCAACGAAACTGCCAAACGATAAAGATCTGGCGAAGATCTACTGGTTAAGAGTTCGCGTAAGTAAGCAGTTGCTCCAGCATTATCACCTAAACGAGCCGCTTCTCGAACAAAAGCACTATGAAGTTGTACAGAGTTAGGTAGCCTTTGAGCTCCATCACGTAAAGTCTGGGCCGAACGGGGGTCTTGCTGTTGGCTTTGCAAGTTAGCCAACTCAAGATAGGCAGCCTCTAGCCTTGGATTAGCACTTATAGCTGTTTGCAAGTCTTGTATGGCAACCTCAACATTATCACTGAGAATAGCCCTGCCTAAAAGGGCATCAGGGTGTATGGGGTTTAAGATTAAAGCACTATCATAAGCATCTCTAGCAGCAGGAATATCGCCACTTGAATCTAAAAGAATGGCATATACTAGTAAAGCTTCAATATCTTCAGGAACGTATTGGGTAGCAAGCTGAGCAATATTAAGTGATTTATCAGGTGTATTACTTAAAGTAAGGCCCCTAGCTCTTTCGGCTAAAACCCAGCTCGAGCTACTATCTAAATTAGCAGCTGCCTCAAGTTGGACATTGTTAGGTGGCACTATACGGCTCGAGGATAAGGCCACAACTTGCAAGCTTGGAAAAGAAGGAGTTTGTAAAAGCACCTTATCAAACTCAGCCCTGTCACGTTCAGTTAAAGTAAGCTCTAACTGACTTACTACTGCATTTGCCACTAAGCTCAAAAGTTGCTTAGGGTTACTCAGGTCACCATCTAAAAAGATATCTTCTTTATTAGGGTAGTTAGGTCCTACAAAACCAAGCTGCACCTCAGCACCACCATCTTTAGGAGCAATACGCCCACTAACGATTACCTCAGCATTGTAGGCTGCTAACATTGGTTCACTATCAAGGCGATTTTCATTCTGTAAACGCTGAGTTACCAAATAGGCATCGCCTACCGGTGGAACATAAACATTATCAATTACATTTAAACTACGCTCTAAACCAACAGCTAAACCTAGTGCATAGGGTTCTGCATTACCAACAGTATCAAAAGGTAGGACTACAATACGCTTAATCTCTTGGGAGAAAGCAAAACTACACAAAACAAAGAAAGCAAAGGAAAAATAGCGGGCCTTTTTCATCAATTGAGTAGTATAACTCTTTATGGTGAGAAGCTTAGCAACCTATATTTCTCTATTGCTGCTGCTACTACCCCCTCATCACATGAGGGCCCTACCCAATCAGCCTGCTCTTTTGCTATCTCTGAACCACTGCTAGGTGCTACACTGATACCTAGTCCAAACATGCTTACATCATCGGGACTATCTCCCATAACCAAAACTGGTAAATGATCAAGTTTTAAGTGTTTTAGCAGCCACAACAAAGCATTACCTTTACTAGCCTGCTTTGAAACCAAGCTCAGAGCGTGCTTGTTATTATAGTAGCTTGGTGGATAGTAAGAAGATCTCAAATCCATAGCTGCCCAGTTATTTTCTTCACAAAAAGCTTTCACACCTTTATCACCGTACAAGCTTAAAGAAACAACTCTTTCAAAATTACCCAGAACCTTGTCAAGGCATTCAGTCTTTAAAGGCTTGTAAAAGTCCTTATTGTTAAAAGGCTCACTTCCTGTGTGAAACTCAGGATGCAAATAGGCAACGTTTGCAATTCTTACCACCCAGTGGTGCGGTGTTTGGTAAAGCATATCGAAAACTGCAGCTGCTCTGTGAGCTAAAATATTTTTAGAGTGGAGTATATTCCCCTTCACATCTGTTATGAGAGTACCATTACTAACTACTAGAGGTGTAGTGAGTTCTAAAAATTCATAAATGGGTAAAGCACCAATGTAGCTCCGTGCTGTAGCCAGAAAAATTGTACTACCTTGATTAGCAGCTTCTTGTAAAGCTTTAGCATTTTCTGGTAGCAATCTACCATTATTGTTTAGTAGGGTATGGTCTATATCAGTAATAATCACATAGTTCATAAATTAATTCCCTCAATATATTCACATGTGATGCTCATACAGTAGTTAGCATTATTAACATTGCTCTAGTTTGGAAATAATATGCTTACACTTTATCACGTTAACTATACAAACATCATGCTAAGTTAGAGTATTGTTTTTTAAGTATAATTACACTTAACTGACAAATAATGTAAACTATTCTGGAGATAAGTTGTCAAACCCTGTCAATACGCAAATAGAAGCCACCAACTTGGCCAGAGTAAATGAGGCTTCTGGAACCAAACAAAAACGCCAAGATATTTTTGAGAAAGCCTACCAATTTACTAGAGCTGAAGAAGCTGAAAAGATTGGCATGCATCCTTACTTTAAAACCATAGCCTCACAACATGGTGGCACGGTAATTGTTGATGGGCGTGAAATGATCATCACTGGTTCAAACGATTACTTAGGCCTAACCCAAGATCCAAGGCTTAAGAAAGCTGCTCGAGATTCCCTAGATAACTTTGGTACTAGTTGTACAGGTTCAAGATTCTTAACGGGCACCCTATCTTTCCATGAGGAACTTGAGTCACGCTTAGCTAAATTTTTCCGTAAAGAAGCTGCTTTAACTTTTAGTGCTGGTTTTTTAGGTTGTCTTTCAGTAGTGGCCAGCTTAACTGGTAGACACGACATCCTTTACTATGACCGTGAAAATCATGCTAGCCTTTACGATGGAGCACAGCTTTCCTTTGGTAAGTTGCGCAAATATGAGCATAATAACTTAACAGCACTAGAGCGACTCTTGCAAAAAGATGCCGACACTCCCGGTGGCAGAATGATTGTTACAGATGGCATCTTTTCCATGAGTGGTCATATTGCTAAATTGGCAGAAATTATTAAGATTGCTCGTAAGTATGATGCTCGAGTAGTAGTCGACGATGCCCATGCAGTAGGCGTTCTTGGCGAAGGTGGTCGAGGCACTGCTGAGCACTTTAGAGTAGAAGAAGAGGTTGATTTGATATTAGGTACATTTTCTAAATCATTTGCCTCAGTAGGTGGCTATGTTGCAGGCAGCAAAAAAGTAGTTAGTTGGATAAAGCATAAAGCTCGCCCTTTTATTTTCACAGCAGCACTACCTTCTATGCAAGTAGCCGCAGCATTAAAAGCACTTGATATTATCGAGAGTGAACCTCAGCACCTTAAAAAACTTTGGCAAAATGTAAAGCATTTGCATGAGGGCATGGCAAGCCTAGGATTCAATACCCTAGGCTCTGAAACTCCTATTACCCCAGTGCTGATTGGCGAAGATGATTTGACCCTTGCCTTTTGGAAAGGACTTTGGAATGAGGGTATCTTTACCACCCCCTCTATTGCTCCTGCTGTGCCTCCAGGAGAAAGTATTATTCGCACTAGTATTAATGCTAACCACACTCCTGAGCAAATTGATAAAATATTGGCAGCTTTTGAGAGAGTAGGTAAGCGCCTTGGAGTTATTGCAGAGCATATTTGGGAAAAGTAGAAAGCTTGCTAGGTAAGTATAAAGATACATTTACATCAGCTGAAGTACTGGCGGAATAAAAAATTAATGAGTAGAGCTTGAAAGTAATTAGTACAGGTTGTTTATGAGTCGCAGGCTGATCAGTTCAGGCTCAACCTTTGAAGAAAATGTTGGGTATTCACGTGCCGTAGTTGATGGCAGGTGGATTTTTGTTTCAGGAACTACAGGCTACCACCATGAAGACATGTCTATTTCTGATGATGTTACTGAGCAAACGGAACAATGCCTTAAGAACATTCAAAAAGTACTAGAACAAGCTGGCTCGAGCCTAAGCGATATAGTTCGTGTAACTTACATTCTGCCTGAGGTTGATGACTTCCCAAAATGCTGGCCTGTTCTCAAAAAATACCTTGGTAAGGTGCGTCCTGCAGCAACGATGATTTCTGCTGGTGTTATAGACAGTAAGATAAAAATTGAGATAGAGGTTACTGCCTTACATCAAATTTAACTTATTGCTGCCAAACTTTAATATAGAAAATGGCTACCAATGTTCAACCATACAAAAAGTATTCTGGTTAAAGAAGCCCCTCAGGGGGATTGTTTATATGAACTGCTTTGCTGGTAAGAGTTACATAGTTAGCTTGCAAAGGTACAATGTGCTCACCATTAACAATTATGACTTCTTGTTTTCCAAGTGTTAGAAAGCCAGTAACTTCTCCAAATTTCTTGTCATCGACCCAGACAGGCCTTTCTATTAGGGCATCATAATAAATTCCCTTGTCTAAAAGCGGTAAATGGCTAGAAGGAGCGTAAACTCTTGCATTTACTAATGGCTTGACATCATTAATATTTTCAATGCCAGAAATAAAAACTATGGTGTTAATTCCACTAGATTCAACATTTTTCAGCTTTTGCTCTCCAAAGCTAGTAATAAAAACTTCTTTAATCTTAAAAATAGACTCAGCTTCAGCTTTTCCCACAGCATAAAAACGAATTCCCCCTTTAAGTCCAAAAGTCTTTCCCAGCTTTCCGAGATAAAAGTGATTTTTAGGGGGTGAGTATGTAGGCATAAGCATATACTAGTCAACTAGATTTATATCTATACGCTCACGTCCTTCAGCAGCAGCCCGAGCTAAAGTGCGGATGCTGTTAATAATACGCCCATTCTTACCAATAATGCGCCCAGCATCTTCTGAGGCACAACGTATTTCCACACTTAAAATGTGGCCCTTACGATTTTCAGTAATACTTAAACTATCAGAATCTACTACTAAATTTTGAGTTATATAGGTAACAAGCTCGAGCACCATAGATATCTTTAGGACTGAGCTCGAGCTTGATAAGCTTTACTACGCTTGATTATAACATTACCGACACTCACTCCAGCTTTTTCTAAAAGCCTCAAGGCTGTGTTGGTAGGCTGTGCTCCTTGTGAAAGCCAATGCTGAGCACGATCTACATCAAGTTTTAGTGGTGTTTCAATTCTCTCTTTGGGATCATAGTAGCCAAGTGCCTCTATATAGTTACTGCTGAGCTTTTTGCGGGCATCAATAACTACAATTCGATACTGAGGATTCTTCTTGGACCCTAAACGCATAAGGCGAATCTTTACCATATTAATTCCTCTCCCTAGCAGCACTAGCGTCTGCGCTTCTTTTTCCTTTGAACAACTTTACTTGGTTTCTTACCTGCTCCAAAATTTGGTAGCTCCATTCCCTCAATATTACTGCCACCTATTCCTCCCAAGCCTAAAGCTCGTAGACCTCCACGCTTACCAGCCATTTTCATAAGCTTTTGCATGTCCTTATAGCGCCTCATAAGCATATTGACAGTCTGTATGCTAGTGCCAGAGCCTAAAGCAATGCGCTTTCTCCTACTAGCATCAAGGATTTTAGGTTTAAGTCTTTCTTGAGGAGTCATTGAGGATAATACAGCTTCAAAATGAACAGCTTGTTTCTCATCAAGGTCCTCTTCAGAAACAGAGCCCCCTATACCGGGAAGCATTTTGACCAAATCTGTTACAGAACCCATTTGCCTCAGCTTACGCAATTGTTCTAGTAGGTGCTCGAGGTTAAACTCCTTAGCATCTTTAATTTCTTCTTCTTCAGCTTCTAATGCTTTGGCCTTTTCAATAAGCGTGAGCATATCGCCCATGCCTAAGATCCGCCCAGCTATGCGGTCAGGATAAAAAGGCTCTAAACCATCTATCTTTTCCCCTATACCTGCAAAATAAATGGGTTTACCAGTAATTTGTTTAGCACTAAGTGCTGCCCCACCACGCGCATCACCATCTAGTTTGGTCATTATAAGACCAGTTACACCACCTATACGCTCATCAAAGGTTTGAACAACAGGCAATGACTGCTGGCCAGTCATTGCATCAATGGCTAAAATAGCTTCACTTGGTTTTAGTGCTTTTTTCAGCTCAACCAATGCGTCCATAAGCTGTTCATCTATTTGCAAGCGACCAGCAGTATCTACAATCACAAGATCATGAAAGTTTTTTGCCAAGTAATCATCAAGACGCTTTTTAGTTTTTCTAGGTTTCTCATTATCTTCTACTTCAAAAACCGGAATACTTATCTGCTGACCGAGTATACGTAATTGCTCTCTAGCAGCAGGGCGCTGAGTATCAGCAGCCACTAGAAGTGGTTTCCGTCCCTGACTTTTATATTTATAAGCAAGCTTGCCAGCAGTAGTAGTTTTACCAGTACCTTGCAAACCCATTAGTAACCAAACATTGTTGTTGGCGTTTAACACTGGTTGAGTGGCCTTGCCACCTAAAAGTTCGATAAGTTCCTCATTGACGATAGAAACAACTTGCTGATCAGGTCTAAGGGACTGTAAGACTTTTGAACCAGTAGCTTTCTCTTGTACCCGTTCTACAAAATTCTTGGCTACTTCAAGATTAACATCCGCTTCTAAAAGAGCCACTCTTACTTCACGCAGGGCCACTTTGACATCAGCCTCAGTAAGCTTGCCACGTCCACGCAAAGATTTAAAGACACTTTGAAGTTTATTACCTAGATTCTGAAACATATTAAGTTACTAAACCTTAAACTAAGCCTATAAATAGACTGTTCCACAGCCTAGCGAAAAAGACAATCTAAGGTCAAGTGGGGTAAGCCTTGACCTGCAAAAAAGGGTGTGCTAGACTCAAGCTTCTTTATGGGCGATTAGCTCAGTTGGTTAGAGCACACCGCTGATAACGGTGAGGTCGGTGGTTCAAATCCACCATCGCCCACCATAACTCTTTTAAAAGACCTCAGCTTGAGCACCTAGTGCCATGTCAAGTTCTACTATTTCACCATCACGCTGCACAGTAAGAGTGACCACCTCACCAATCTGATGATTCCTTACAGTGTTGAGCAAATCACTAAAACTTTGAGTACGCTGACCATTAACCGCTACAATTACATCTGCCCGTTTGATGGTATACCCCTCAGGCAAGTGGCCTTGGGGTGACAGGTAAGCCAAACAACCCATTCTATGACTAATAATTATTTGCCTGAGTCCTAATTGGCAACCTTTTAAACCAGCTTTGGCTGCCGGGCTAGAGGTTGGTACACGATCAACCAATGCACCAGCAAGGGGACCTAAATTTTCAGAGAAAACTTTAGGGCTATAGTTACCGCCATAAATGCCTATAACTGGTACATCTCTCTTCTGACCTGCTAAAAGAGAGCTAATGACTTTACTATCTTTTAAAGTTGGAACAGCATAAGCAGCATATGGCCTAGGGAAAATTGGTCCTAGGACCTCTCGCAAAGTCTCAGGTAAGAAGCGTTCTGAGCGTTCTATAATATCTTGAGGAATATAGCTTATATAACTAACAACACCAATCACTTTGCCTTGAGAGTTAATAACAGGTCCTCCAGAATCGCCAGGAGCAAGTTTACTACTAAACTCTATAGTATTTGGAGCAAAATCAGCTCTTGAGGCTGAAACATTTAAACGAGTGATGTATCCCAAACGTCCTGCTAAAAAGTTACCGCCACTATTACCAATGCTTAAAACTTCCGTACCTGCTTGCGGAGAACTAGTTTCTAGGTCTAAGTAGGGCACTTCCTTATCAATCACTTTAGCTTTGAGCAAAGCAAGGTCAAGGTAAGCGTCAAAGGAAACTATTTCTAGACTGTAGCTTTCACCATCTACTAGAGAAGCAGTTAAGTTTCTGCCCCTAGCCTGTTCGACTACATGATAAGCAGTTAACACTAAACCATCCGGAGAAATAAAAAAGCCTGTACCCATACCTTGGACAAAAGTAGAAAATATACTAGGCGACAAGACTTTGATTTGCACGGTGGCAGGGCGAGCTTGGCTGAAAATTTCTTTTAAATATGGTGTAAGAGTGTCAAGGTTATCATCGCCATTAGTGGAAAATGTATTAATCAGAGGAGATTTGAGGGCTCTGGGTAATATCCAAACTTGATATTGTGTAAGTAAAGCAGTGAAGGCCACTAAAACTAACAAAAGTGAAATGATCAAGCTTGGTCTAAAGTATCTACTCCTCAACCTAGTCATCCGAGCACTTCCTTTAGATTGTGGCCACAATCTAAAAACAAAGCAAATTCACCTAGCAAGAAGCTATCTTCTTTATAAACTAAACTTTCATTATATAGAGAATAACTGATGGTTAGAAGTATGTTGGTCCATGTTAATGATTTTCTCAACTAAGTTTCACCTAATTTGCTAGGAAATTCCTTTCAATATAAAGATATACAATAAGTTAATATAACCTACTCTAAATGATACTACTAGCCTAAGTATGTTAATGAGATGTTTACCTTTGTAAGTATATACTCAGTACTCCGCAAAATGAAGAAAAAACTGAAAAGTTGATCTTAAATAGACTTTGACTCTCATCAAGTTTGCGTGTAGGACGAATTGATTATTAATACAAATCTTAGATATAGGCATCTTATTGAGAATCCTTTATCACGATTGCGGACTACTGATACTGCAAACAGATTAAAAATGAACATTTGATAGCTCGTTCCTAGGAAAGCAATACCCAGACGCTCTGCGTCCTGTGAACTGAACGCAGAGCGCTCAAGGTATGTATTCCCAAGCAAAGTTTGGAACAAGCTAACTGAAGATGTGAAATGTTCAGAACTAAACCGTTGGAAATATACTAGCATCAATGTTAATGCTATGGAGAAAGCTATCAGAAAACAGGTAAACTAATCTTCATGGTTCATGCAGTTTACCCCGGTAGTTTTGACCCCATTCATAATGGTCACTTGGATATTATTTACCGTGCTAGCAGGATTTTTAGTCACCTAACAGTAGCAGTTTTACACAATTCCCTTAAAGATAATCAACTGTTTAATGTAGCAGAAAGGCTCGAGCTTATCAAAAAGACTACTGAGGACATTAGTAATGTTTCAGTTGAAAGATTTGAAGGTTTATTGGCTAATTACTTAACTCAAAAGAAAGCCAAGGTAATTGTTAGAGGTTTGCGCGCTATCTCGGACTTTGAATACGAATTGCAAATGGCACACTTAAATCGCCAACTTAACCCTAATATAGAAACAACTTTCATTATGACAGCAACTAGATGGTCTTATGTCTCAAGCACTAACATAAAAGAATTAGCTCTTTACCATGGGGATGTAAGCAAACTAGTACCTGCTGCTACTTTAAAAGCCTTAAAAAGTAAATTTACTAGTTAAATGAGGTATACATGTCTTTTATTCTTCGTGGTCTAGCTGCTAATGGTGGAATTCGTGTGGTGGCTGCTGATACTACCAGTGTAGTAAGTGAAGCCCAGAGACGTCATAAGGCAGCCCCTACAGCAGCAGCGGCTCTAGGGCGTACCCTTACCACTAGTCTACTACTTACTCATATACTCTTAAAAAATCCTAAAGACCGCCTTACTGTGCGCATACTTGGTGAAGGGCCTCTTGGTGGTATTGTTGCTGAAGCAGGTTTAGATGGTGTAGTGCGAGGTTACGTCAGGGATCCTACCATAGATTTGCCCTTAAATGAAAAGGGCAAGCTAAATGTGGGTAAGGCCGTGGGCAAAGGCGAGTTTGAGGTAATTCGCTCACTTGCACCTAACGGAAATATGTACAAAGGTAGTGTTGGCCTTGTTTCTGGCGAGATTGCCGAAGATACTACTATATATTTAGCCCAGTCCGAACAGATTAACTCAGCAGTACTTTTAGGTGTGTACTTAGAGGATAAAGTAAAAAGGGCAGGGGGTGCAATTTTGCAGGCCTTGCCTGAAGCAGAAGAGGCAGCTTTAAGCATCTTAGAAACTAATATCAAGCAGTTTGGGCAACTAACTGATGCTATGGGACATATGACACTGCTAGAAATAATGGAAGAACTTTGTTGGGGATTAGAACTAGAGGTTCTAACTAAAAATGCTTTACCAGCAAGTTTTTCCTGTCGCTGTAGTTTAGAAAGGGCATTAGCTGCTTTAAAAACAATAGATGAACAAGCAAGAGAAGATATGATTCGGCAAGATGATGGTGCAGAGGTAGTTTGCCATTGGTGTAATGAACGTTATTGGATTGAGTCTGAAAAGCTTCAGGGGCTCTCAGAAACCATTCCCTTTAAAGCAAGCACAGGAAACTCGAGTACCTAAAGTGGAGTTTTTGCCTGCGACCTGAGTCAGAGGAGAACTCAATCTTTTTTTTCATGCAATTTAACTTTCTAAAGTGCTATAATTATATGTCAAGTAAGGAGAATACCTATGAAAAAAATTATTTTGATTACTGCTGCACTTATACTTGCAAATTTAACTATGAGTAAGAGCAGTTTTCGTGTCCATGTTAGTATATCTTACTACCCTTCCAATTATAGTTACTATCCTGATGACTACTACCCTGACAGTAGTTACTACTATTACCCTGACTACTACCCTAATCACTACCCCAGTTATCCTTACTACTATTACAATGATCCTGATTACAATCCCTACTACCAAAATCACTATGAATCTATGAAGCGCTACTACCCTAATAATTACTATCCTGATGATTACTATACCTATGATAATCACTACTACCATCATGTCTACCCTGATAGGAATTACCGTCGCTAGGTTTTGAGGCCTGCTCCTTTATTTGAAACTATTACTATAGCTGGCGTAGGCTTAGTTGGTGGTTCTATTGGTCTAGGCGTTCAGCAACGTTTTCTAGCAAACAAAGTTATTGGCCTAGATCAAAGTCCAAAAGCTTTAGAGGCTGCCTTGGGTATAGGGGCAATTGATGAGGCTAAGTTTAATCCTGGTAAGTGGCTAAGTGATGTCGAGCTATTAATTTTAGCTTCACCAGTTGCTACCATTGTATCTTCGGCTGAAAGCCTGCAACCCTTTTTAAAGCCTGAAGCTATAGTTATGGATGTGGGAAGCACTAAAACTGATATTGTTCAGCAAATTGGTAGGCTAGGGTTAAATTTTGTAGGTACTCACCCAATGGCCGGCAGTGAAAAAGGAGGTGTTCAAAACGCAAGCGCTGCACTTTTAGAAAACGCTTTGTGGGTAATTACTCCTCATAACTCTACAAATCATGAAGCCCTTAGATCAGTAGGTGGTTTTATAGAGCGTTTAGGTGCTCAAGTTGTTAAAATTCCTCCAGAAAAGCATGATAAGCTGGTAGCAGGAGTAAGTCACTTGCCTTACTTCTCAGCACTAGCCCTTACTAAAACTGTTGCTAGGGATGAGGATAATCAAAATATGATGCTTCTGGCTGCTGGTGGTTTTCGTGATGTTACTAGAGTGGCCTCAGGTAGTCCACGTGTGAGCCGTGATATGATAATAGGGAACAGGGTACAGCTTAAAAGTATGCTAAAGCTTTTTAGGTTGCATCTAGAGGAATTGGAGGAGTTGCTCGAGCAACCTGAAAAAATGCTCCTAGCTGCTGAAGCTGCCAAGAATACTCGAGACAGTATTCCCATAGTTAAACGTAGCCTGCTACCACCAAATTTTGAGATAAATGTTGCCGTGCCAGATAAGCCGGGACAGTTAGCGAGGATTACTACTGCCTTAGGGGATGCTGGTGTAAATATTCGTAACATTGCTGTCTTAGATATACGGGAAGAAGGTGGTGCACTAAGGCTTGATTTTAATGATGAAGCTAGCCTTAATAAGGCCACTGATATTTTAGCTACTTTAGGTTATGAGGTTAGGCGTACTTTCTAGTTGTTCTGAACAGGATAACGCATAAATAAATACTCGTGAGCTTTTGCTAGAGTTTAGAAGTAGGTAGTAGTATTACAGCGCAAAGTTATAGAAAAACCACTACCCTCTCATTCCGAAGCTCTGCTTCGGAATGCATGTCCAAACACTCTGCGTTGTTTCTTTTACGAACTATCACACGACGCAGAGCATCTAGGGTAAGAATTCCCAAGTAGAACTTGGAACTAGATGTTGCGTTGTAATATGTAGTTATTAGTAAGGCTTTACTACGCTATTTACTAACTTCCTTCTAGGAAGTAATTTCTCCATCAGTTTTCACAAAAACTTTACACTCTTGCTTAAAAAGCCCATATGAGTTTTGTTAAAAGTAAAATCCTTTCTCATACACAAGATAAAATTATGATGAGATCTATCGCATTTCCCTTAATCATTTCTTAATGGTTCATTTTTCCTAAAAAACAAAAATTCTTTCCTGGAAGGCTATTTATCGAGGTGATTTTGAGATGGTTACTTTTGACACAGGCTATACTTTAGTTCACCCTATTTACATTCTCTGATGAACTTATTAAGATAAAGTTCATGACAAAAACAGAATTAGCAGCAACTCTTGCAGGGGGAACAGATCTAACTAAGGCTAAGGCTTTAGAAGCAGTCAATGTTATCTTTGAGTCTATTAAGAATCAGCTTGCTAGTGATGAAAAGGTGGTCATTACAGGTTTTGGCACTTTTGAAGTAAGGGTGCGTAAAGATCGTAATGGCGTTGTGCCTGGCACAAGTAAGAAGATAAAGATTAAAGGAGGTCCCTATCCTGCTTTTAGGTCAGGTAAGCAACTTAAGGAAGCAATTAGCTCATCAAAAAAACTAGCTAAGAAAAAGCGCTAAACTATACTTTATCATAAAGCTTAGGCAAGAAAATATGGAAAGCAGTTCCTTTGCCAAATTCACTTTCAACCTCAATACGACCTCTATGAGTTTCAACAATTTGCTTCACTATTGCCAGTCCTAAGCCAAAACCACCACTTTTCCCTTTATAAAATTTGTTGAAAATGTGTGGTAAACTTTCAGGAGGTATACCTGGACCCCTATCTTCAACTTGAATGACAATGTATTGAGTAACTTCAAAAAAGTTTAGCATGACTTTATGGCTATCACCGCAGGCACGAACAGCGTTGGAGACAAGGTTGCGCATCATTTGTCTTAGGCGATCAGTGTCACCTAAAATTAGGGTACCTCTACTGCAACTTTTATCAAGTTTTACCCCCGGAAATTCTTGCGTAGTAGGCATAAGTAAATCACTAAAGATGTCTAAAAGAAAAGGGTTGTACTCATGTACATACTCCCCTCGAGAAAGTTGTAAAATGTCACTAACAAGTCTGGTCATACTTTGCGATATCCGTGCAGCATCATCAATGTAAACACGTACCTCTGAATTATTTGGAACTTTTTTTTGAGCTCTTTCTAAAAAACCCTTAATGCTAGTTAAAGGAGTACGCAATTCATGACTAGTCTCTGCTAGGAAAACTTTCTGGGCATCCATAGCTGTTTTCAAGCGCTCAATTAGTGCATCTAAAACAGTGTGCAGTCGCCCAATCTCATCATTAGGTCCATTGTAGGGTAAAGTAACCAGATTACTAGGATCGAGCTTGGCAGCTGTGTTAGCCAATTCAGTTACCGGACGGAGTGAAGTGGCGGCCACAAAGTAACCAACTATGCTACTTAGTGCAGTTACAATAATAGCAGTAATGATAAGTGCTTGGGTTAAACGTTTCAATGCTGCAGTAATGTAACTAGTAGTTCTTAGTACAGAAACTACTCCAAAATTTGTTATTGGGGTTAGCATAGCCATCACTGGTACATGGTTAAGAACGCCTTGCCAGGACTTCACGTTACTGTCTAGAGATGCTACGATTTCTTGACTAGGTATGCTTCTTTCAAATGCTTCTTGTGAAGAACGTATCAATTCACCACGTTGATTATAAATCTGTACCACAATGCCACCAGTAAAAAATGGCTGACTTTGAATCTTTCCCTCATAGATATCTTTGATTTTTAAGGCGTCATCTTTAAGGCTTTCAGTGAGGTCACCATAAAGGTTAGTACGAACTACAACATAGGCAATAGAAACTCCTGCAATGCTCAAAATTGCTATTGCTAGGCTAGTATAAATAGCTACTCGCCATCTAAGAGCAAGTCCTCTACTACTATAACTTACACCTTCAGGTAAAACATCAGCCAGGGTATTGTGGCTATCAATAGTTTTAGTTTTTTTTGTGGACTGAGTTGCACTGCCAACTTTTTTTTTCTTTTTAGAAGCTCTAAGATTCATGTGCTACACCTGCTCTAAACTTTTCATACTCTTCTCGAAATTAAGTATCTCCTCCACTGTCATTTGTATTAGGGGTTTTCTTCACCTTCACGTACTTCTTCATCGGTCTCGTTCCCAGGGCTATCTACTAACGCCTCTGTTTCAGGGTCCTCGCCTTCTATTTCAGCAGGCAGTTCCTCTTTCTCAACCCCCTCTTCATTTTGAGAACCTTCAGGAACCTCATTTTTTTCAGAGTCTTCTTCAGGTACTTCCTCATCAGACTCATTCTCAGGGCTATCTATTAAAACCTCTGCTTGAGAACCCTCGCCTTCTGTTTCAGTTTCAGCAGGTGATTCTTCTTTCCCAACCGCTCCTTCATTTTGAGAGCCTTCAGGAACCTCATTTTTTTCAGGATCTTCTTCAGGTACTTCCTCACCAGCCCCACTCTCAGGGCTATCTATTAAAACCTCTATTTGAGAGCCTTCGCCTTCTATTTCAGAAGATGACTCCTCTTGAGAGCTTTCAGAAACCTCAGCTTCTTCAGAACCTTCTCCTTGTTTCGTTTCACTAGATAGCTCTCCTACCACTTCATCACTTTGGGGATCTTCCAAAGTTTCCTCAATTTCTTCCTCTTCAGCTTCAGCATCTTTGCCCTCATTCTCGTTGTTACCTTCTGTAGGGCTTTGTCCTCTAGGAGTCCTTGCAGGAGCAGAAAAAGTATAGGCTAATTCTATTAGTCTGACGTCCTCACTGTCGACTTCACCATCCTGATTGATATCTGCTGAGCTATTTATTCCCTGTGGCCCAAATGCTTTGCTTAAATCAAAAAGATCATAAAAATCTACCACACCATCGCGATTTATATCCTCTGGGGCAAATTGTGCCAAGCTAGTTAATGCTTGCCTATCAAAACCTGTTGGCTCTGATGGCGAACTACTGGATAGTTTAGGATTCATTGCTCCCTGCTCACCAACTTCTAGCCCCGCTAGAGAGCCCGTTTCATTTAAAATAGCAAAGGTCAGTAAATCACTATTAGCATTAAACAAAACCGTTACTTCTCGCTCACCACCCTCTAGCTTTGAAATGCTTAACGAAACAACATCAGGGCCCAAAAGATCTTGATTACCATATTTGATAAGGGTGTTAGCATCTTCAGTTATGTTGGCTTGAAGCTCAGTTTCAATATCCATCCACTTTTCAAAAGCTATTTCGATGTCTTCCTCGAGTGTAAGTGGTCCTCCACTAGAATCAACTCTATAGTCAATTGCTAGGACAAAGGTTAAAAGAGAGAAAAATAAGCACATAACCAATCTTCGATCTTTAACGCTTACTTTCATTGTGCCCCTCCTTGCAAAGCTTCTGTAAAGGCTGTCAAGATCTCCTCTGTTCCTGCACTCTCTCCCACCACAAGTTTGCCTTCTTCATTTACACCTAATGGCTGTCTTTCACTATCTTCAAAACCTCTACTGCCAAATCGCCACAGGCCCTGTGAAAATCCTACTATGGGTGAGTAGTAGTTACTGATATAAGCAAGTATAATAACCTCTTCTCCTAATGTAAACTCAGGTATACTAGTGACCTTTAGCACCACCCCATCCAAAGTTCCCCCATAAAAAGCCAAGTCTATACTTTCTCCTATATCTCCTAGTAAAGATTGCTTGACTTCAAAGGTGACAATAGTCCACGGCTCATTGGCTCGAGCCTCCACTCTAATATCGCTAGTTATACCATGAAACGCTACTTCAGCACTGCTAAGCATATCTTCTAAACTCATAGCACTATAGGTAGTAGCTAGTGCTTGGCCAGCAAATAAGCAGAAAACCAGAAATATCTCCAATTGGGAGGGGGGTAATAACTTTTCCAACACTATAAAACACATCCTTAGAACAACTTTGCTTCATCATACAATGCTGTTTTCTTAGAAAACTTGCTTTGCCCAATTTCAACTTGTTAAGCTTCTAAAAGATGATTACCACACAAGCTCTTTTTGATATTTCTTGTGTAGATGAACCCTTACAACCTCTTTTACAGGTTGAGAAGCCCTGGCAAATTCTTAGTAAGCTAGATGAGTACTTAACTGAGATCAAAGATGACCCGCAAGGCTATATTCACCCTACTGCTGTAATAAGTGGCAAAGTCTATCTGTCAGTAGGGGCAAAGATTAAAGCACATGCCTTGGTTGAAGGGCCCGCATGGCTTGGTGAGGGAGCAGAAGTTGGTCATGGTGCTTATATTCGAGGAGGTGTCGTTCTAGCTAGCAAGGCCAAAGTAGGCCATAATAGTGAAGTCAAACATGCTTTATTCTTAAATGGTGCTCAGGCTCCCCATTTTAATTATGTAGGAGATGCCATTATAGGCTCCAATGCTAATTTGGGTGCAGGTGTTAAACTAGCTAACCTTCCTGCTTTTGGAAAGAACATAAAAGTAGCAGGTGAAGATACAGGTTTAAGGAAGTTTAGCGCTGCTGTTGGCGACAGTGTTTTTGTAGGCTGCAATTCTGTACTGGCTCCGGGCACAATTATAGGCCCACACACCATGGTCTATAATTGTGCTATGCTACGTGGTGTATACCCTGCTAGTAGTGTGGTCAAGTTAAGGCAATCACTAGAAGTAGTAACAAAAAGTTAAAGTTATAAGGTAGAAATTATGTTTCCTTTAAGAGATGACAACCCCAAAGATAAACCTGCAGTAGTTATGTGGTTTCTTATAGCGTTAAATATACTAATTTATATTTACACATTTGGATTATTACCACCACCAGAAACCATAAGCATAATCAACAACTACGGTTTTGTACCTCAATTTTTCTTTGAGAACCCTTTTCTAAGCTCTTCTGACCTCATCACTAGCATGTTTCTACATGGTAGCATTATGCATATTCTAGGTAACATGTTTTTTCTATGGGTCTTTGCTGACAATATAGAAGTGCGCATGGGGCATATAACCTTTGTAGTCTTCTACTTTCTAGGGGGTGCTTTTGCTGCTCTTTGCCATGGTATTTTTGCAACGGGTTCCTCTATCCCTATGGTAGGAGCATCGGGTGCTATTAGTGCAGTTTTAGGAGCTTACTTCATTACCTTCCCTCGCCATAAAGTGTTAACTTATATCATCCCTATCTTCTTAATATGGCTACCTGCTTGGCTCTATTTGGGCGTTTGGGTTGGTATGCAAGTTGTTGAGGCAATTACAGGTATAGTAACTCCAGGTGATGTGAGCAACGTAGCATGGTGGGCACATATAGGAGGCTTTCTTTTTGGTGTTGTTTTTGCACGCTGGTTTTTACGTCTTAAGGACTATCCTAGTGATGGTGAGGCTATATAGGAAAATACGAATGGGTAGTTTGTTTTTATGGGGGTGCTTGATTTATTTGGTGAGTGGCTCGAGGAAATTGCCTTACTTAAGTCTTGTTTGGTGCTCGAGGCTTAAGTAAGTAATTAAGTTATGTCTCTTGCAAGCTTAAACAAATTTATTCCCTTAATTTGTTTATTGCTAATAGTAGTTCTTTGGGTATCTTTAGAAAATTACTTAATAGGCATAATACCAGCACTAGGTTTTATGCTTTTTGCTAATAAAGAATCTTCTGAACGCCGCTTGTGCTACTTTGCACTTGCCAGTGCAATAGTTATCTTGAGTTTTGCTCCTATCCATACAGGCCTGAACAATAGTCACTTGTTGATCCTTAGCACTTGCTTCGCTCTTACTATCGCCCTTCCAAGCCTCATCTTATGGCGCAAAAATGTTATTACTTTTAACTTATTGCCAAAGAATATTGATAAAGTAGATGTCTTCTATACTATTTTATCTATACCCCTTGCTTGGGGAGCATTTACCCTCTACTTTGGAGTGTTTAACCCAGAAGTACCTTTTAATTGGACTCAACCTCCCAAACCAGAAAATGAGCAACTTTTTAGGCTCTTTTTAGGCATAAATGGTGTAGGGATCTGGGATGAGCTTTTTCTAATTAATATTTCTTATGCCATTATCCGCAAGCTTTTTTACTTTTGGCCTGCTAACCTTGCTCAAGCAGTAATTTATACCAGTGTATTGTGGGACATGGCTTTCAGAGGATTTGGGGTTCTTTTTGTGTATATTTTTGCCATTACTCAAGGGGCTATGTACGAACGTTCAAAGGTGCTTTTGTGGGTGCTGGTTGTGCATTTAATAGTGGATTATTTTTTATTTCAAGCTATAAGTTAGTG
This sequence comes from Trueperaceae bacterium, assembly GCA_965224855.1. Lineage (GTDB taxonomy): Bacteria > Deinococcota > Deinococci > Deinococcales > Trueperaceae > CBDCVN01. Next base: position 1,550,220 of record CBDDAI010000002.1, read on the forward strand.
CTCACTACCCTGAATTAGAAGTGTGGTGGCACTAAAATTATTTTAAGGAGAGTTATGAAAAAGAATTTTAGCAGTTTTGTAATTATAAGTTTTTTAATGCTCCTACTTTCAGGTTGTATACCTGGTGTTGGAGTTGTAATTCTAGCTCCTGAATTTAGGTTGAGGCCTGAAGGTTTACAAGTAATTCATTTTACCCCTCCTATCATTGGCTCAGGCAACTTAGTACTGCGCTTACCTATGGATGTTTACAACCCCAACTCGGTAAGTCTAGAAGTTTCACGTATTGATTTTGACTTTTTTGTAAATTCACGCCTAGCAATTAATAGCAGCTTCTCTCAAGGCTTCGGTATAGCCTCACAACGCACAAAAACCTTTCCTTTAGATATAACTATTCCTTTGCTTAGTGGGGTGCTACTAGTGCAAGATCTTATTGGCCTTGCTGAGGGTGATTATACTACCTATAGGCTTGATGGTGAAGTAACTGTTAATGTTTTAGATGTGGTAAGAATCTTTGCTAGAACAACTTTAATTGAAGGTGCTGTAAATTAAGAAAAAGATTTAGAAGTCTTTGATAAATCCAATTAAGTGAATTAAGCGTAACTTTTTATGAAGGAACAAAAACCTTGTAAGATGAGGTTAAATTTTTGCTTCCTAAATTTTAAGTTTTAGAAGGGACTTAAAAATGAGTATTGGTAAAGTCTTTAAAGGTCTCGTGCTTAGTATTTTTGCTGTAGCATTGGTGCTTACCTACAGTAGTGCTCAATCGGATTCCATGATGGAAGACTCCATGATGGATTCTATGATGGCCTCTGATGCCATAATGTTTCAGGCTTTCATTCTAAATACCTCTACCGCTGGAACACTCAATACCTCTAATGGTAGTGTACCTGTGCCACTTGCCCCAGGTGTTTGGGTTGTGCACCAGACTCCTAATCCTCTTTTTACAGCTGGTCAAGCTGATAGAGGTGAAGGGCTCGAGGCAATTGCCGAAGACGGTAACCCCTCAACTTTAGCTGCTGCATTAGCTGGAAGATTTGGAAGCAATGCAGGGATATTCAATACGCCTTTAGGAGCTAACCAACCCGGTCCAGCCCTACCTGAAGATGTTTACACATTTACTTTTAGTGCCCGCCCTGGTGACTATTTGAGCTTTGCTACTATGTTTGTACAATCCAATGATCTTTTCTATGCTCCTAGTGGACAAGGCATTGCTCTTTTTGATCAAGATGGCAATCCTACTGCTGGTAATGTATCTGATCAAGTTTTTCTGTGGGATTCTGGCACAGAAGTAGACGAAGAACCCGGTACAGGGCCTAACCAAGCACCACGTCAAAGTGGCCCTAATACAGGTACTGATGAAAATGGTTTAGTAGTTTTAGAAAATCCTCTTCCTAGCACCAATAATCGTGTAGCCAGTGTAATTATTGTGCCTGTAATCAGATAGTTCAACTAGTAGCTTTAATCATGCTGAGCTGAGCGCTATTCCTAAGCTGTAGTAAGACACTATTTACGAATGAAACATCTGTCATCAAAACCGTGTTGTAGGGGTTCAAAATTTTGAACCCCTATGATTGATGCTCGAGTTGCAATAGAATTTTGAGGGACTTGAGAGTGCATTTGGATTTCTTTATATTTTTGAGTAAATAGGAGCGGTAGCATTTGTAATATTACATAGGTTTATTTAAGAAAGGAATTTTTTATGCAGTATAAGTTATTAAGCTTATTAGCCATAGGTTTATTGTTATTAATGGTCTCATGTTCTAGCACAGAGAAAACCACCTTTACAGTAACTATAGAGAATATTTCAACAAGTAATACCCTTACCCTACCAGATAACAGTACTATTGCTGTTCCTCTTGCACCTGGTGTATGGGTAGTGCACAAAAGTACTGAGAAGCCGCTTTTTACTAGTGGCGCAAAGGACAATGGCGAAGGCCTAGAAGCATTGGCAGAAGATGGCATTGCTAGTACTTTAGGAAATTCAGTTGATGGTAAATTTAAAAGCTCTGGCGTATTTGATACACCTATGGGAAAAAATGATGCAGGAGCTATTGGACCGGGTGAAAAATATGAATTTGAAGTAACAGCTGAGCCAGGTGACCATCTTTCTTTTGCTACTATGTTTGTGCAATCCAATGACCTTTTCTATGCCCCTGCTGATAATGGTATAGCCCTCTTTAACGGGGATACAGCAAAAACTGGTGATTTATCAGGTATTTTATTGTGGGATTCAGGGACTGAAGAAAATGAAACACCAGGTGTAGGTGAAAATCAAGCACCTCGTCAAGGTGACCCCAATACAGGCCCTGCTGACCCTGATGACACAGTACGCGAAGCAACAGGTAATGAAAGACCTAATACTACTGGTGGTGTTATTAAGGTAAGCTTAACCCCTAAATCCTAAGCTTGATCTATATAGTAGAACTATACGTTACCTACTAGCTGAACAACCCTTACCCTCTTCCCAAAATTTGGAGAGGGGAAACCCCTGCTCTAAAAGGTAAATGTGAGGGGCATATAGCTGTCCACAAAAGTTTTTCTGTGAAGCCTTGGAGGTTTTGGAAGCCTCCAAGGTTTGGGTGACTCAAGATTTTTCTGATAAACTACAGAAAGGTTTCTTTTCTTTGATGCAGTCTTGATCTTATGTAAGCCTTTATGTGAATGAGGTGCAAAATCTGTTAGGACTAGTGATAGTATTGTTTAATGGTAAGCTATCATAGTCAGGTAAGTTTCTATAGGATCTATAGGAAACAAAATGATCACTAGTGATGAGCAAGTGCTTCTCAGTCGTTTGCAACAAGGAGATGAGAAGGCGCTCGAGGAACTCCATAAGAGCCTTAAAGTAAACATCTTCTCGCTAGCTTTTCAAATGTTAAAGAGTAAAGAAGAAGCAGAGGAAGTTTTACAGGATACTTTTCTAAAGCTCTTTAAAAAAGCTGATGGCTACAAACCCCGTCGCGGTTCAGTTCGGGCCTATATCTATACCCTAGCACGTAATGAGTGTATTTCGCGCCTCCGTGCTAAACAGGTTAGGCCACAAGTTGAAGAGTCTTGGCAAATTGAGACAATTGAAGATATTGTGCATGAAGAAAATAAGACAGACCCTATAGACCATATTGTGATAGCAAAGGCCCTTGATATTCTTAAAGAAGAAGATAGAAGCCTTATAAAACAAGCCTTTTTTTGTGGCTATAGCCACAGAGAATTAGCTAACCACATGGGGTTACCCCTAGGTACTGTCAAAACTCGCATACGTCAGGCTCTGTTGCGGATGAGACGCTACTTGGAGCATGTATGAAAAACATAAAAGATCTTATTCCCGACTATGTTTTAGGGTTGCTCGAGCAAGAACAAGAATCCCAAATAGAGGCATTTCTCGATAATTGCGAAACCTGCCAAGCAGAACTCCAAAAATACAATACTATGTTTGTTGGTATGGTAGAGTCCTTACCTAAGGTATCTCCATCACCAAATGGTTGGGCCAGTTTAAAACAGAAAATTCATGAATCATTACCTGTAGACTTGCAGGAAAGCATTGAAGTAAAAGAGTACCCAGTTTCAAAAAGTAACTTGCCTTCAACTACTCTAAAAACACGCTTACACAATCTATTTAGGCTTCCTAATTTGGCTTACCAAAGCTCCCTAGTTGTTTTGGGTATTTTAGCTTTAGGAGCTTTTTGGTGGGGAGGCTATCAGTACCGGGCTCATGTAGATATGGTTCATGAAAAGCAAATGGTGACTAGTTGGCTTGCAAATGCAGAAGCACAAGCTATCCCTATTCAATCATTAGACAATAAACAGATAGGTAGTTTGTTCCTCCATCCAGACCATCGTGCCCTTTTTGTTCTAGCGGAGCCGCCACCTCCAGGACAAGCATACCAAACATGGGGAGAAATGAATGATACCTGTTTTCCTCTAGGGCTATCGAAAAATAGTATATTTGAGGTGTCCTGGGAAGATAATTATGAATCACTTTTGGTTAGCCTCGAGCCTCAGGAGGGTAGTGAAAGATTAACTAATCAACTAGCACAGGTTCTTATGTTTTGAAGTTACTTTTGGTTATACTAAAAAATTTGTTAAATAGAATGCCAAGTAGTAAGGGGTTCTACTATAAGGTTTTTCTGAAAGGTGATTTTTAATGTCAAAAACAACGCTACTTATTTTTGTTTTACTCTTTAGTTCTGCTAATGCTCAAGAAGGTTTTCAGTGGGAAGAACTTGGTGAAACAACTTTTGCTACATGTGCAGCTTGCCATCAACAAAATGGTGAAGGCTTACCTAGTGCTTTTCCTCCTTTTAATAAGCATTTACCTAACATTGAAGCTAAAGAAGGAGGCCGTCAATATCTTATTAATGTAGTACTTTTTGGGTTGCAAGGGGAAATCCAAGTTTTGTCTCAAAGCTATAATGGTGTTATGCCTTCTTGGGGTGATTCATTGAGTGATGAACAGATTGCCGCAGTACTTAATTATGAGCTAAATTCGTGGGACAATGTTGATCTTTTAAGAGAAGACTTTTCTCCTATAACACCTGAGGAAGTCTCTTTAGAGCGTGAGTTATCCAAAACAGCTCAAGAAGTTTACCAGCTGCGTTCTCAATTAGGCATAGCAGCTGAGGAGTAGCTAGAATCCAGTAGCTAGTAGTCAGTAGGGATTAATTATGTATGCTGGCTACTGACTTCTGGCTACTAACTACCTATAGACACTGGCTACCCTAAGTTATTCAAAAACTTTACCCCCTGCTTACTTAGCCTAACAATGCAAACCTTGCGTTAGAATGTGTCAATGAATAATGACATTAACTTCAGCGAATTCACGCAGAAGTTTCAAGAACTTAAAGACTCTATAGGACAAGTGATTGTAGGGCAAGAGCAAGTAGTAGAAGACTTGCTTATAGTGGCTCTAGCAGGTGGACACGCTCTAATTGAAGGTGCACCGGGCTTAGGGAAAACTCGTTTAGTAAAAGCATTTGCTGAAGCTACCCAACTTGACTTTGGACGCATTCAATTTACACCCGACCTTATGCCTGCTGATGTTACAGGTACTACAGTTCTAGTAGAAGATGAGGGCAAAAGATATTTCAACTTTCAAAAGGGGCCTATTTTTGCTAATGTTCTTTTGGCCGATGAAATTAACCGTGCCACTCCTAAAACTCAATCTGCCCTTTTAGAAGCTATGCAGGAGCACTCAGTTACTGCTTCTGGCCATGCTTATGCTTTACCTACTCCTTTTATTACTTTGGCCACTCAAAATCCATTGGAAATGGAGGGGACTTACCCCTTACCTGAAGCACAATTAGATAGATTTCTCTTTAAAATTCTCATTGGTAAACCCGATAGTAAAACCTTGCAGCGTATTTTACTGGCGACAACGGGAGTAGTGACAGTAAATATTGAACCTATTTTTAGTAAAGATGACTTACTGCCATTACAAAAGATGCTCCGTGCTGTACCTATAGCTAGTACGGCTATTGAGTGTATAGTGAATTTAACCGAAGCGACTCATAAGCATCCTTTAGTAAGATTGGGGGCAAGTCCAAGAGGAGCACAAGCTATGACTCTAGCTGCTAAAGGTTATGCCTTGGCTAGGGGTAGACCTAATGTAGAGTTATCAGATATTCGCTGTGCTGCGCTGCCTGCTTTGCGCCACCGTATTTTGCTTAGCTTTGAGGCAGAGGTAGAGGGAACCAATGTAGATGAGATCATTAAAGAAATTTTAGACAAGCATCTATGTTAAATGCCAAAAGTAGAGCTTTATTAAATCGTTACACCCTTGCCTCACGGGTTCTGAGCCCAGCCTCGGGTGAACGTTTAACTCGTAAAGCAGGGCAAAGTGTAGAGTTCTATGATTTTCGTCCTTACCAAGCGGGAGATGAATTGCGCTACGTAGACTGGAAGGTCTATGGGCGCACTGGAAGGCTTTACACTCGCTTATATCAAGCCGAGCAGAATATTCGTGTGCATATTCTACTAGATACCAGCTCGAGCATGTCCATAGGAAATAAGGTAGAGTATGCTAAGGTTCTAGCAAAACTTTTAATCTACAGTGCAAAACGGTCTGTCAGTACACACATTCATTTACTTGATGGTAGCAATAGATTAGCTAAAAAGGCAGTCGATATTCCTAGCATTTGGTCTTTTGTTGAAAATGCTCCTAACTTAACCAAGCTTCCTGTTGGGGCTATTAGGGATTTTGCCTTAACTGGTAGCAATAGTCGTGGCTTGGTGCTTATCATTTCTGATTTTTTTGATGAAACCCCCTTACAGAAAGCCTTAATAACTCTAAAAAAGCGAGGTTTTGATGCCAGCTTTTTACAAATCGTTTCACAAGCTGATTTAGAGCCTAAGTTAGAGCAATTTGAGGTGACTGATATTGAGTCAAATAAAAAACTTCTGGTGGGTCCTCGAGAAATTATAGCCTATCGTCAAACCCTACAAACTTTCCTAAAGCAAATACACCAAAGCATTCTGCAAGCAGGATTTAGGCATGTATTATTAAAAGTTACTGAAACTAAATCCGCTTTAGAGCAAGAAGCACTTGCTGCCCTTATTCGGGGGCGTGTTTTGGTTAAGCAATGATTAGGCATCTTAAAATTATCCTAATATCACAGCACAACATCTAATTCCCAAGTTCTACTTGGGAATTCCTACTTTAGACGCTCTGCGTCGTGTGTGGTACCGCGAGAGAAAAAACGCAGAGCGTTTGGGTATGCATTCCAAAACAGAGTTTCGAGATGAGGCAATGTTTTTTTGAATAAACGTGGTGTAGGGGTTCAAAAACTTGAACCCTAGACAATAATACTACATAATGTGATATCTCTACTTTATCCATTATACCAACTAATTGTAAAGAGGGGCTTGTTTCCTAAAGGGAGTATCCATACCAAATTGTAAAATAGCACAACTGTTCCTTCTACACTAGACTTCCTCTAATTATTCGCTGTTTTGTCAGAAAAATCATGATTTTCATTCCTTTTTGCCGAGATATTTTTTCTGCATAGTTCTCTTTTTTACTGATTTTCCCTTTGTCTGTTATACTAGAAGCCTTTTATTCTTATCTTATTATAGGCCCACTTACCCTTTCTTGCCTTCTCTACAAAATTTTATACCCCTTCGCTTAAACTGCTTCTAGCACAATATTGCCAACACTGCTTGCCATACCTCTTTCGGCATTTGTATCTCTTCCCCTAATTCACTCACTTTTTCTATCCCTTGTTCTTCCCATATGTATATCCTTATTGCTCCTAACACATCTCCAAAACTTGCTTCTTCTTTCTCTTCCCAAATACTGTACCTTGTTGGCAATTCCTTTGGATACAGCTTTATCCCTATCAACACTATTATGCTGAACATTCCAAACAAGCATGGTGTGCTCCTGTCTATTGCTTTTTCAGACCAGTGCCTTTGTTCCTCAAATCCTAGTTGTGCTCGCATTTCCTCAAACGTGACTTCTATATTCCACCGAGCAACGTAGCTTTCCACTATCTCCTGTACTCCCTTTTCTATATCTGTACTGATTATGCACATCGGGTTTATGCTTCCTTCACTACACCTTACTATTATCCACCTTATCTCCACTGGATCAAACCCACTCCTATGCCATAATGCCCTTCCTGTTGCTATCTCTACCTCTTTCTCTTTTCCTCCATACCACTTTACTAACATCATTCCCCAAACCGTTTTTACATCACTCAACCTTTCTTGCAATGATGCTTGTCTTTTCCCCTTTCTAGCCTTCCTCCCTCTTTTTCCCTTTGGTTGCGCTTTAGGCTTAGCATATAACTGCAGGTCAAAGCGTCCTCTACTTATATGTACTATCTCTAGCTCTTCACATCTTAAACATAGTTTTACTGCTGTAAAAGCCCCATCTCCTATTAGATACATCTCTTGTCTTGGATTCCAACGCCTTATTATTCCTATCAGTATGCACGTTAGCTCTACACAGCTCTGGTGTTTTACTCCTAATTTCTCGCATGTCTTTTTTGATGGTGCTGGTACTGTCATGAACGGTAAACTCCAACGCCTCTTCGACCATGGTACTGGTACTAGTATTTGTATTGACAACCACCTTATTCCTTGTGCTTTTGTTACTCTACTTCCTGATGAGTGTGTAGGATCACGGTGCCATCCTTTTTTACCTATCTTCTTTCCCTTACGACGTTCTAAGGTATCGTCTACTACCAGCATTAAAGGCATACTGGGTGTCAAGCAGGTGACCACTATTAGGCCCAATAAGATTCTGCTTAAGCTCAAACATGACCATACTGCTCTATTCATCACTCGGTAATATTTCCCATAACCCTTATCCTGATCTTCCCTCATTACCCTCAGTGCTGCACTTATAGTGCCTTTATTACTTAAGATCACTCCACATACAAGTACTAGGACATTGCCAAAAGTTGGTACTGTTAATGTTTCAGAAAATGCTGCCAATAATTGTACAATTACACTTGGTATTGTCATGTAGGCATTTAACCTTTCTTTATAGGTCTTTGCCTACTACTTTTTTCTTAATTTTGGCTAAAGTCGAGGTGATATAGCATTTTCCTTTTTTATCTGGCTCAAGTATCGGCAAAACCCCTAATTTGAATAACTTTAGGAAAAACTAAAGTTATTTTCCTTCATGAAGGAATCACCTTTATAATTCTCCTGTAAGGTGTTCGTTAGTGTTTTCATTAAACTTCCCAAAATTCAAATATTCTCATTTTTCAAGGGTTCTAGGACTCTTGTTAAATCCTGTGTGAGATAGGATATCTCGAAATAGATTTAAACTCACTGCCCCTCTGTAAAGAATTGAAAAAACCTTGCTGCATTGCTCAAAAATTAGAAAATTCTCTAATGAAAAATTCTTACCTAGACATATTTGACTATCATAACTGTCTCACTAAGTAAAACCTCGTTATGCTAATTCCTTATGGGAACTTACCCTTTAGCTTTACGTAAACGTATTGTCGATGCTTACCTTGCTGGTGAAGGTTCTCAACATGATATAGCAAAACGGTTTCTAGTTAGCCCAACTACAGTCAAAGCATACCTCAAACTTTATCGAAAAACAGGTGAGTTATTGCCTAGGGCACATAATAGGGGTCGCAAACCTGCTGTAAACACTAAACAACTTTCACTAATAAAAACTTTGCTGGAAAAGCACTCAGACATGACCTTAGCTGAACTCTGCACAGCTTTTGAGAAAAAGACTGGTATTAAAGTTAGTAGCACTAGCATGCACAGGGCAATAAAAAGATTAACTGGACCTATAAAAAAAGACTTTATGTGCTAGAGAGCAAGATCGTGAAGACATTGCAGTAAAACGGAAAGTCTTTTCACAGTTACAGAAAGCACTTAAATCAAGTAGGTTAGTGTTTAAGTGCTGGTGAACAGGTCTTTTAAGCCTAGACCAAATAAACGGTGCCACTGAACCATAATTTCGTTTTACACTAGCACATCTGGCTTTGTGTAAAGTTAAGGCCTCAGAGGTTTTACCCACTCAAAATTTTTCTGGCGTAAATAGAAATAGAAGCCTAGTTTTGTAGTTGCTCTATTTCCTCAACGCTCAACCCCGTAAACCTTGCTATCTGCTCTACGTCCACACCCTCTTTCCTCATGTTTTTGGCTATTTCATAAGAACGTTCTTCACGTCCCTCACTTTTAACCTTCTTTAAAAAAGGACTATTCATCAAGTAGTCTTCTTTTTCTAATTGTTCCTGAATCATATTTACTAAGGGCTTGAGCAAAAATAAGTTTTCAATTTGGTCTAATTGTATAGTTCCATTCACCATGAAAAGTTTCTTTATGTAGGTTGAGCTGAGCAAATTCTTCATCAGTAACTTTGATGCCCTTTTGATAGGTGTTTTTATCAAGTCTAGCTTTGATTGTTAATCCTGTTTCTGTTTTAGTGTTGCTGATTAGGTTGACAACTGTTGCATGATCTATCAGAGGTTTACCTCGCCAATTTTGTGAAATAAAGCAGAACATTCTGTGTTCTATCTTGTTCCATTTGCTTGTTCCTGGTGGAAAATGTGAAACATGGATTTCTTTGCCTATTTCATTTGCAAAACCCTGTAATTCTTTCTTCCATAAACGACTTCTACTACTATTACTGCCACCACCATCAGCATTTATATAAATAGAAGTTGAGTTTTTGTAATGATGTTGTCCCATTTCTTGCCACCAACTGCGTATACTATTAACTGCAAATTCTGCAGTATCCTTACTGATTCCAACACTTACCCAGCCTTTGTTTTTGTCCAGATCATAAATACCATAAGGTGCCACTTTCCCTTTTTCCTTATCTAGAAAATCATACACATTAACTTCAGGTGATTGACCTTTTTTATGATATTCCCGACCAGGATTCTTGAAATTCCCAATCAGTTCTTTTTTCTTTGTATCTACTGAAATTACTGGTTGGTGATTCTTTTGAAAGCACTTAACTTTTTCATTGATAAAAGAAAATTGATCATTCCTGTCTGGATGATTCCCTCCTTCTATTGTTTTTCTATTGCCTTGGAGAGAATATCCTATTGTTGTAAGCAAGTTACATACACTCCGTTGAGATATATCATAACCCTTTTCCTTCAATGCTTCACAAAGATGGCGAGTGCTTTTACTGGTCCATCTAAGGGGTTTCTCAGGATCACCAAAGGTTGTGTCTTCTACTAAACTTTCCAAATCTTTTTCTAGGTCAGGATACTTCTCAAGCAAGCTTTTGCGAATATCCTTTTAATTAGGGCACTTTTGCGAGATAGGCAAAGTGACAAGGCGCTTAAGCATATAACTGAAACCCTTACTATTAATGAAAAAATAGGCTTGCAAAGATTTAATGCTGAATTACTGCGCTTAAAAGGAGAGGTTTTTTTAGACAAGGGCCTGCTGGCAGAAGCGCAACAGTGTTTTAGGCAAGCCATTAATACCTCAAAACAACAAGGAGTTAAGTTGCTCGAGCTTAGAGCAACTAAAAGTTTAAGTCAGTTCTTAGCTGAGCAAGGCAAGGTTGATGAGGCTAAGAGTATGCTTTCAGAAATTTATGGGTGGTTTACTGAGGGGTTTGATACTTTGGATTTGCTCGAGGTCAAAGAATTGTTAGATGCTTTTTAGAGCTGGAGTACTTATAATCTTTTCTCATTTAGCTACCTTTAAACTAGTCGGTTGTGGCAGTTATGGCTGTACATAATCACTCTAAAAAATCTAGGGAGGTAGCAGTTTGATTTGCGAATTAAGAATCAAGCCTAAAATTACCTTAGGAGAGCTAACCAAAATTTAGTTAGGTCTTATAAGTGTAAAAGTTATTAGGCTAATACTTACTATCAATTGTAAAGTTGCAATCGCCATGCTTAAACTAAAAGCTTGCTCAATTTTTAGAAAGGAAAAGTGGGTGTGTAGCACACATAGGTACTCCCTTACCTGTGAATAACTGTAAAATTTGCTCCACCCAAATATTATTATGATTAAGGTTATTTCTGTATTGATAATTGGGTTTTTATTTGTATGTGCTAATGCTCAAAGCGATATGAATAATGATTTACCAGTTGATCTTCCTGAAGGTTATGAACTTGTACCTTTCCTAAGTGAGGAACAAGTTAGAACTTTTGAAGGGGCTGAAGATGTTATAGAAGAAGGTAAAGACTATGGTGCTATTCTGGTTACCAATAAAGGTACTATGCAAATAGATTTTTATGAAGAAGCGCCTGAAACTGTTAATAATTTTATTTTCCTAAGCCTTCATCATTACTATGAAGGTATAGTTTTTCATCGTGTGCTAGAAGGTTTTATGGCCCAAACTGGTGATCCAACAGGAACAGGCACCGGTGGACCTGGCTATCAGTTTGAAGATGAGTTTGCTTCAGAGCTTACCCATGAAGGTAAAGGGGTACTTTCTATGGCAAATTCTGGTCCAAATACTAATGGCTCACAATTTTTTATTACTTTTGTAGAAACACCTTGGCTTGACGGCAAGCATAGTATTTTTGGACATGTTATTCAGGGTTTAGAAGTTCTTGATGAAATTCAGCGAGTTGACCCTTCTAATAATCGACCTACCATTGTTGCTTATGCTAGAGATCGTCTTGATGTGTTGCAAAATCAAGGCCTTAATTTGTCAGGCCCAGAAGATATTATCATAGAGGATTACATTATAGAAAAGCTAGGGTCCCCTCCTCCTATTGGGGAACATTTTGAGCTGGAAGGATTTACCGGAGTCATGGGCAATGTACAAGGATTTTTAGCAGTAGGGTTTTATCCTCAGCCTGATGTTATAGAAGCTGTCTATATTATTGAAAAAGCTGAATAAGCCTTGACTTTTTTTAGATAAACCTCTAGTATTTAAAGGTTTGAGATCCCTTAACCTGCAAAGTTAGGTAAGGGGTTTGTTTTGTGTTTAATAAACGCACTACAATTTCTAAACAAAACAACCCTGATAGAAACCAATTTTAGTTTTTAAGGGTGTTTTATTAACAGTTTCAAAGTGTTATAGATTTTTATGTTTTGTACACTATAGATGAAATCAAAAGTAACAAGACCTAGTAACTTACCAAAGTGGAAGGAGTCGTTTTCTGCCTACAGTTAATCAATTATTGCGTAAGGGGCGCAAGAATATCCGAAAGAAAAATAAAACCCCTGCTTTGAAAGGTAGTCCTCAGAGGCGTGGTGTCTGCACAGTGGTAAAGACAGCTCAGCCAAGAAAACCTAACTCTGCGATACGCAAGATTGCTCGAGTCAGACTTTCTTCAGGACACGAGGTTACAGCCTATATTCCTGGTGAAAAGCATAAATTGCAAGAGCACTCAGTAGTGCTAATCCGTGGTGGTCGTGTTAAAGACTTACCTGGTGTGCGCTATACTGTTATTCGCGGTACTCTTGATGCAGAGGGACTAGAAGTGGGACGTTATGTCCGTCGCAATCAAGGGCGAAGTAAATATGGTTCTAAAAAACCAAAGACCTAAGGAGTTTTAATGGGACGTAGAAGAAGAGCTGAGGTAAGGGAACTCGAGCCCGACTTAGTTTACAATAATACTACTGTAGCGGCCTTTGTGAATAAACTCATGCGTGATGGCAAAAAAAATTTGTCTAGTCGTATATTTTATGGCGCTTGTCATTTAATTCAAGAGCAAAGTGGCCAAGAGCCCCTAAAGGTTTTTCAACAAGCTATTGATAAGGTTAGACCTCGTATTGAGGTAAAGAGTCGTCGAGTGGGTGGAGCGACTTATCAAGTGCCTATAGAAGTACCTTCTCGTCGTGCCAAATCGCTGGCTTTGCGCTGGCTTGCTGCTGCTTCAAATGCACGCCCTGAACATACTGCCATTCAACGTGTAGCAGGTGAACTCTTAGATGCTGCTGTGGGAAGAGGAGGAGCTGTAAAGAAGAAAGAAGATGTGGAGCGCATGGCTGAAGCTAATCGCGCTTATGCACACTATCGTTGGTAATGAAATCAGCTTTATGGAAAATTCTTAACTAAAATGTCAAAAACAAATACTGATTTAAATAAAACTCGTAATATAGGTATTGCCGCTCACATTGACGCTGGTAAGACTACTTTAACAGAGCGCATACTTTTTTATACTGGGCGCATACACAAAATTGGTGAAACCCATGATGGCGCTTCACAAATGGACTGGATGGAGCAGGAAAAAGAAAGAGGTATTACTATTACCTCAGCAGTAACCCAAGCCTTTTGGAAAGATGCTCGCATTAATATAATTGACACCCCTGGACACGTAGACTTTACTATGGAAGTCGAACGGTCTATGCGTGTTTTGGATGCTGCTATTGCTGTTTTCGATTCCTCACAAGGAGTGGAGCCACAAAGTGAAACTGTGTGGCGTCAAGCCGATAAATATTATGTGCCACGTATGGCCTTTGCCAACAAAATGGATAAAACAGGTGCTAATTTTGATCTAGTTTTAAACTCCATGCAAGAACGTCTTGGTGCTAACGCTGTTGCTATCCAATGGCCTATAGGTACGGAAGACTCTTTTAAAGGCATAATTGACCTTGTTGCTATGAAAGCCTATACCTATAATGATGATCTAGGCAATGATATTGTTGAAGGTGAAATTCCTGAAGAGTTTATCAAACTCGCAGAAGAAAAGCATGTTGAAATGCTTGAAAAGCTAGCAGATATTGATGATGAAGTTGCTGCGCTTTATTTAGAAGGTGAAGAGGTCTCAGAAGAGTTAATTAATGCTGCTATTCGTAAAGGTACTGTATCACTTAAGCATTTTCCAGTACTTTGTGGTTCTGCACTAAAAAATAAGGGTGTACAACTTCTATTAGATGCAGTAAATTCTTATTTGCCTAGCCCTTTAGATGTTCCTGCTATTAAGGGTGTAACTCTTGAAGGTGAAGAAGAGAAACGACCTGCAGATGAAAATGAACCCACTAGTGCACTAGCTTTTAAGATAATGACTGATCCTTATGTAGGTAGGCTGACTTTTACTCGAGTGTATTCAGGTGTTTTAGAGTCTGGTTCCTACTTGCAAAATGCTACTAAGGGTAAAAAAGAGCGTATAGGCCGTCTTCTTAAGATGCACGCTAATTCTCGTGAAGAAGTTAATATGATAGGTGCCGGAGATTTAGGGGCAGTAATAGGCCTTAAAGACACTACTACAGGTGATACCCTTTGTGACCCTGAAAAACCAATAATTTTAGAATCTATAGAAGTACCAGAACCTGTTATTACTGTTGCTATAGAGCCTGTTTCCAAAGCTGATCAGGATAGGTTAAGTACCGGCCTTGGTAAACTTGCTGAAGAAGACCCTACTTTTCGTGTGGAAACTGATCAGGAAACAGGACAAACTAAGATTTCAGGCATGGGGGAGCTGCACTTAGACATAATTGTTGATCGTTTAAGACGTGAGTTTAATGTTAATGCTAATGTGGGTGCTCCACAAGTTGCTTATCGTGAGACTATTAGTAAGTCTGTTGATGTAGAAGGAAAGTTTGTCAGACAGACTGGTGGTCGTGGTCAATATGGTCATGTTCTTATAAAAGCTGAGCCTTTAGAACGAGGTCAAGGTTTTGAATTTAAAAATAGCGTTGTTGGCGGTGCAATTCCTAAGGATTATATTCCTGCAGTACAGAAAGGTGTGGAAGAAGCTCTACAAAGTGGCCCTTTATTAGGTTTTCCTATTGTAGATATCAAAGTTACACTTTATGATGGTAGTTACCATGAGGTAGACTCTTCTGAAATAGCCTTTAAAATAGCTGCCTCCATGGCAATTTCTGAAGTGATGAAACAAGGTGGTGCGCGGGTTTTGGAACCTATCATGCGTGTGGAAGCGGTCACTCCTGAAGATTATATGGGTGACGTTATTGGCTCGCTTAATCAGCGCCGTGGGCAAGTACAAGGTATGGAGTTACGTGGTAATGCACAAGTGATAGGTGCTTTTGTGCCACTGGCAGAAATGTTTGGGTACGCTACTGATTTGCGTAGCTTAACACAAGGTCGTGCTACCTTTACTATGTTTTTAGAGCACTATGCTGAAGTGCCTAAAAATGTGCAAGATGAGTTACTTAAGAAGTAATTTGAGGATAAGAAGTTTTAGAAAGGGATTTACCAAACCACAAGGTAAAAACTAATTAGTTGATAAGGAGAAGAATGAATGGCCAAAGGAGTATTTGAAAGAACAAAGCCACATGTAAATGTAGGAACAGTAGGACATGTAGATCATGGGAAAACGACACTGACAGCAGCAATAACGTTTACAGCAGCAGCAGCAGATCCTACAGTAGAAACCCAAACCTATGATCAAATAGATAAAGCACCAGAGGAAAAGCAACGTGGTATCACTATTAATACTAGCCATGTGGAATACCAAACAGAAAGTAGACACTATAGCCATGTAGATTGTCCCGGACACGCTGATTATGTCAAGAACATGATAACAGGGGCAGCACAAATGGACGGAGCAATACTGGTAGTATCTTCTGCCGATGGGCCCATGCCCCAAACAAGAGAACACATACTACTAGCCAGACAAGTAGGAGTGCCATACATAGTAGTGTTTATGAATAAAGTAGATATGGTAGATGATGAAGAGATACTAGAGTTAGTAGAGATGGAAGTTAGAGAACTGCTAGAGAGCTATGAATTTCCAGGGGAAGAGATACCGATAGTAAAGGGGAGTGCATTGAAAGCACTAGAAGCAGTGCAAAGTAACCCAAATATCCAAAGAGGGGAAGATGAGTGGGTAGATAAAGTATGGGAGTTACTAGATGGGATAGACAGCTACATACCAACACCAGAGAGGGATGTAGACAAGCCATTTCTGATGCCGATAGAGGATGTATTTAGCATAACAGGAAGGGGAACAGTAGCGACAGGGAGGGTAGAGAGGGGAAAAGTGAAGCTAAATGAAGAAGTGGAAATAGTGGGATTAAAAGAAACAACAGTGAAAGTAGTAACAGGAGTAGAGATGCATAGGAAGATACTAGAAGAAGGATTGGCAGGGGATAATGTAGGAGTACTATTGAGGGGAGTAGCAAGAGATGAGATAGAGAGGGGGCAGGTGCTAGCGAAGCCAAGGAGTATAACGCCACACACGGAATTTAAGGGATCAGTGTATATATTAAAGAAAGATGAGGGGGGAAGGCACAGTGCATTTTTCACGGGATATAGGCCACAGTTTTACTTTAGGACGACAGATGTAACTGGGGTAGTGACATTAACAGAAGGAGTAGAGATGGTGATGCCAGGGGACAATGTGGAGTTAAGTGTGGAGTTAATCAAGCCAATAGCAATGGAGGAGGGGTTAAGGTTTGCGATAAGAGAGGGTGGACGTACAGTTGGTGCAGGGGTTGTTACCTCCATCAGTAAATGAATAGCCTTATGTCAGCAGGACCTATTATTAGAATTAAACTTAAATCTTTTGATCACAAAAATTTAGATACTTGTGCATCTAAAATAGTAGACACTGTTAAGCGTACAGGAGCAAAAGTAGCAGGGCCTGTGCCCTTGCCCACTGCCATCCGTCGTTTTTGTGTATTAAGAAGCCCGTTTGTCAACAAAGATTCTCGTGAGCATTTTGAGATTCGTACCCATAACCGCTTAATTGATATTAAATCTCCAACTAAAGGTACTATTGAAAGCCTTACACGCCTTGATTTGCCTACTGGTGTGGACATTGAAATCAAAACAGTATTGGGAGATAAATAGTAAATATTTAATGATAATTGTTAACTTAGGTTTTTTGGATTTAATCCAAACTTTGTTAATAGAGGTAACGCCTGTACTTTAGGGTCATTTGAGCTTAAATTCTCCACAACTTGTGACCCTTAGATTTTATGAGGATAAAGATAATGAAAGGAATTCTAGGCACTAAAATTGGCATGACTCAAGTTTGGCATGATGACCAGCGTCTGCCAGTAACGGTTATTTTAGCCGGGCCTTGTCCAATAGTGCAACGCAAGACTCCCGAGGTAGATGGTTATAGTGCCGTGCAACTTGGGTGGGAAGAAAAAAAAGAAAGTAGTACTGTAAAACCTGAGTTAGGCCATTTTAAAAAAACGGGTACTTCACCCAAGCGTTTCCTAAGAGAATTTCGTGACTTTTGGCCGGAGAGTGATACTGTCACTGTAGAAATTTTTACAGCAGGACAGAGAGTTGATGTCACTGCTACTAGTAAAGGGCGGGGTACTGCAGGAGTGATGAAGCGCTGGAATTTTAGTGGCTTACCTGCTACACATGGAGTAAAGAAAAAACACCGCTCACCTGGTTCTATAGGCCAACGTAAACTTCCCGGTCGAGTCTATAAAGGCAAGCGTATGGCAGGGCATTATGGTAATGAAAAGGTTACTACTATTGGGCTCGAGCTAATAGAAATTCACCCTAATGATAATTTGCTACTTATCAAAGGCTCTGTTCCTGGACCAAATGGAGGCATGGTTATCATCAAAGAGTCAACGAGGGGGGAAATCTGATGGCCGCTGTTACTTTAAATATTATCGGTAGTGAGCAAACTGTAACACTTGATTTGCCTGAACCTAAAACCTCTATTTTGCATGAAGTAGTAAATTGGCAACTTGCCAAGCGGAGGCCTGCTAATTCCTCTACCAAAACTCGAGGAGAAGTTAAAGGCTCTACTCATAAGATTTATTCACAAAAAGGTACTGGACGTGCTCGTCACGGTAGTCGCAAAGCTCCTATTTTTGTTGGTGGAGGTATAGTCTTTGGCCCAAAACCTCGTGATTATAGCTACACTTTACCTAAAAAGGTGCGCAAATTGGGTTTGCGTATGGCTATCTCAGCACGCGCTCTAGAAGGCAAGCTAACTTTGGTAGAAAGCTTTGATATTGAAGACGGCAAGACCAAAGAATTTGTGAGTTGGGCTAGTGAGCATGGTTTTAAGGGCAAGGAAAAAGTCCTACTAGTAGTTGATGACGAGCTTGTGCGCCGTGCTGCTCGTAACTTGCCTTGGATTAATGTATTAAAAAGTGCTGGTTTAAATGTTTATGACATCCTAAGGCATGATCACCTAATTACTGAGGCTGACTTTTTTAAAGCTCTGGTAGAAGATTCTGAAAGCCACTTTGTTAAGTTAACCGGACAAAATGGTGAGGAGGTCAAGGCATGAACCCTTATAATGTTATCTTGCGTCCTGTACTGAGTGAAAAAGCTTTTAGACATGTTTATACCTCTGGTGGGAAAAGAAAGCACAAATATGCTTTTTATGTTCATCCTAAAGTAAATCGCACAGAAGCTAAGAAGGCCATAGAGCTGGCTTTTAATGTAAGTGTAGTGAAAGTGAATGTAGCTAATGTTAAGGGCAAAGTAAAAAGCTTAGGTCGCTATAGTGGTAGCACCCCTAAACGTAAGAAGGCTATCGTTACCTTGAAAGCTGGACAACGCATTGCTCAATTAGATGGGCTTATTGAGGTAGAGAAATAAGAAAAAACTAATGAGGATAATGATGATCTTAATTTTCTTGAATTTTCAAACTACTGTTATTTATTATGGCAACTAAAAAATACCGTCCCTACACTCCTTCACGTCGCTTTATGACCACTTCGGATTTTGCTGACTTAACTCAAGGCAACAATCCAGAAAAGAGCTTGACAAGGTATAAAAAGCGTTCTGGTGGACGCAATAGTAAAGGACGGGTCACTGCTCGTTTTCGTGGGGGAGGACACAAACGCCGTTACCGTACCATTGACTTCCATCGCCATGATAAGAAGGGCATTCCTGCTAGGGTAGCCACTATAGAATATGATCCTAATCGTAGTGCTAATATTGCACTACTAAACTATTTAGATGGTGAAAAACGCTATATTTTAGCTCCTGAAAATTTACAAGTTGGTAAGACTATTGTTGCAGGGCCAGGGTCAGAGCCTCTGCTTGGCAACGCCTTACCTTTAAGATTTATTCCTGTTGGTACAACGGTACATAATATAGAACTAGTTCCTGGTAAGGGAGCTAAGTTGGCTAGAAGTGCTGGTGTGAGTGTACAGATTCAAGGCCGTGATGATAAGTATGTTAGCTTGCGTTTGCCTAGTGGTGAGATTCGTCGTATTCATGGTGAATGTTATGCTACTGTTGGTGTAGTTGGCAATTCTGAGCATAAGAATGTTGTTTTGGGCAAGGCAGGGCGTAAGCGCTGGTTAGGGCGTAAACCTCATCAGCGTGGTCGGGCTATGAACCCAGTAGATCATCCTCATGGTGGTGGTGAAGGTCGCTCTACTAGCGGTCGACCTCCAGTAAGCCCTTGGGGTTGGCAGACTAAAGGCCTAAAAACTAGGAGTAAGCGCAAGTCTAGTTCAAGATTTATTATTCATCGTCGTAAAGGTAGTTAAGGAGCACTATGGCGCGTAGCTTAAAAAAAGGACCTTTTGTAGATAGGCATCTCCTCAAAAGAGTTGATATAGCTGTTGAAAAAGGTGAGCGTAAGGTAATCAAGACATGGAGTAGGCGCTCAACTATTGTACCTGAGATGGTAGGCCAAACCATTGCTGTACATAATGGCAAACAACATATTCCCGTTTTTATTCATGAAACTATGGTGGGGCATAAACTAGGCGAGTTTGCCCCTACGCGCACATTTAAAGGCCATAAGGATAAGTAAATTATGTCAGAAGCATTGGAAGAAGATAAGCTACAAGCCCAAGCCAAGCTTAGAGGGCTTCGTATAACACCACAGAAAACTAGGCTGGTTGCTGAGCTAATTCGTGGTGAGGATGTTGAAACTGCTGAGGACATTCTTACTTTTACTCCTAGGCGTTCTGCTAAACCAATCTTACAACTCTTGCGCAGTGCTAAGGCTAATGCTGTTAATAACTACAATATGCTTGAAGACAGCCTTTTTGTAGCCCAAATTTTAGTAAATGAAGGTCCTACCATGAAGCGTTACCTACCAAGGGCAAGGGGACGAGCAGATTTACTGCGTAAGCGTACTTGCCATGTGACTATTGTTTTGGAGGAGCGTTAGTGGGCAATAAAGTAAATCCTTTAGGTTTTCGTTTAGGAGTTAATAAAACTCCTTCAGTAAGGTGGTATGCTAATACCAAAGACTATCCTAGACTACTTGGTGAAGATGACTTAATTCGTAAAGTTGTTATGGATGATGTTGGTCATAGTGGGGTATCTAAAGTAGAGATTGAACGTGCTGCCCACAATGTTAACGTTACTGTTCACACTGCTAAGCCTGGTGTAGTAATTGGACGTGGTGGAGAGCAAATTAAAGTTTTGCGTGAGAAACTAGATGATAAAGTTCAAGGGGTTGTTTCAGTAAACGTACAGGAGGCTAGTAATCCTAATACTAACGCTATTTTGATTGCCCAGAAAATAGCTGAACAACTCGAGCGCCGCTTTGCCTTTAGACGTGCTATGAAACAAGCTGTGCAACGCACTATGGAATCGGGAGCTAAAGGAGTAAGAGTGCGTTGTTCAGGTCGCCTAGGTGGGGCAGAGCAAGCTCGAGCCGAAGGATACTTAGAGGGACGTGTGCCTTTACAAACTTTACGCGCAGATATTGATTATGGTACAGCTCGAGCCAGCACTCAGTATGGGGTGATTGGTATTAAGGTGTGGGTCTTTAATGGTGAAATTATTGGCAAGAAGCAGCGCCGTGCTGCAGCTTTACCTAAATTAAAAGATGAAGAGCAAAAGAGCAAGCGGCGTAGGCCGAAAGCCCGAGTTCGTAGGCGCAGCCCTGAAAAAAATGAAGGTAGGCGCTCGAGTTCTAGCTCTGGTAGAACTGAGAAGAAAGGAAGCTAAAGATGCTTCTACCGAAGAAGGTTAAGTATCGTAAACAACACCGTGGGCGTATGAGAGGTGATACTAAAGGTGGTGATTATGTAGCCTTTGGAGACTATGGTTTAGTGGCACTCGAGCCCTGTTGGATTAAATCCAATCATATAGAAGCTTGTCGCATAACCATAAGTCGCTATTTTAAGCGTGGTGGTAAGATCTATATTCGCATTTTTCCTGATAAACCAGTTACTAAGAAGCCTGCAGAGGTGCGTATGGGAAAGGGTAAAGGTGCTGTTGAGTACTGGGTTAGTGTTGTCAAGCCTGGTCGCATACTTTTTGAGGTAGCTAATGTTACCCAAGAGCAGGCTAAAGAAGCTTTTCGTTTAGCAGGGCATAAATTACCTATCAAAACCAAAATGGTTAAGCGTGAGGTTTATGATGAGGCCCAATGAGATTCGTAATCTTACTCTAGAGGAAATTGAGGTAGAGCTTCAAAAACGCCGTGAGGCTCTTTTAAACTTACGATTGCAAAGTTCGGTTCGTCAACTTAGTAATACTAAAGAAATTCTTACTAACAAGCGAGAAGTAGCAAGGCTTTTGACTATTGCCCGCGAGATAAGCCTTGCTCAGGGAGAAGCCTGATTTTCTATGAAAAAATCCTTACAAGGTATAGTAACTAGTAGTAGCATGGACAAAACTATAAGGGTTAAGGTTGAAAGACGTTTTAAGCATCCACTTTATGGTAAGGTGATTGCAGTAACTAAGAATTATCTTGCTCATGATGAAGAAAATTCTTTCAACATCGGTGATAAAGTAGAGATCGTTTCAAGCCGTCCCTATTCAAAACGCAAACGTTTTGCAGTAAGTCGCTTGATTGAAAAAGCCAGAAGTGGATTAGAAAGCTAGCTTGTTATTAGCTAGGAGGCCAGTGAAGTGATTAGACAAGAAAGTATGCTCGAGGTAGCTGACAATTCTGGTGCTAGGCGCATTAAGTGTATTCGTGTGCTTGGCACCGGCCAACAATGGGTTGGAACAGTAGGAGATGTAGTAGTAGCCTCTGTTAAAGATGCTATTCCTCATGCAGCTATTAAGAAAGGTGAAGTAGTAAAAGCAGTTATTGTACGCACTAGGAAAGAAATTAATCGTAAAGATGGTTCTTCTATTCGCTTTGATTCTAATGCAGCTGTGATCATTAATAATCAAAACGAACCCCGTGGCACTCGTGTTTTTGGTCCCGTTGCTAGAGAACTGCGGGATAAACGTTTTATGCGCATTGTGTCATTGGCACCGGAGGTGCTCTAGTGCCTAAAGCTAAGCAGAGCCTGCCACCTATCAAAATACGTCTTAAAAGAGGAGATAAAGTGCGGGTGATTGCTGGTAAAAATAAAGGTGAAGAGGGCGAAATCGTTGAGGTTCACCCTAATACACACCGCGTAACTATCAAAGATGTTAATGTTATTAAAAAATCTAGAAAAACTAAACAAAGAGATCAGCAACGCGTAGGTTTTGATGAAGTTGAGGCGCCTATCCATATCAGCAATATACAAATTATTGATCCTCAAACAGGCGAGTCCTCTCGTATTGGCTTTAAGTTTGATAATGGCACTAAAGTGCGTATCAGCAAAAAGTCAGGTGCAGAATTGGATGATTAAACTATGGAAATTGCTTTAAAGAGTAAATATCAAGATATTCGACCTAAACTTAAAGAACACTTTAATTATGCTAATGTCATGGCTATTCCTAAGCTAGAAAAGGTTGTTCTTAATATGGGTTTGGGTAGTGAAGTGCGTGATGATGCCAAAGCAATTGAACGTGCTAGCAAAGAACTTTCACTCATTGCCTTGCAACGCCCTGTGGTGACTAAAGCTAAAAAGTCTGTTTCAAACTTTAAGTTACGTATTGGCATGCCCATAGGTTTAAAGGCTACTTTGCGTGGGAATAAGATGTGGATTTTTTTAGATAAACTTATTAATGTGGCATTGCCACGTGTGCGGGATTTTCGGGGTTTAAAATCAAATAGTTTTGATGGACGTGGTAATTACAGTTTAGGCATACACGAACAACTTATATTCCCAGAAATCACTTATGATATGGTAGATAAAACTAGGGGTGTAGATATAGCTATTATAACCACTGCTAAAACAGATGAAGAGGCTAAAAGTTTGCTTGAGTTACTGGGCATGCCTTTTAAAGAAAGCGGGACTCATGGCAACTAAAGCACAGATTGCTAAAGCTAAACGTAAGCCTAAGTTTAAGGTACGTAAACTTAATCGTTGCCAACGCTGTGGTCGCACCAGGGCTTACTTACGTGATTTTGGCCTTTGCCGTATTTGTACCAGAGAAATGGCACACCAGGGTTTATTGCCTGGGGTGCGCAAAGCAAGCTGGTAATAAGTGGCTTTGAAATTTTGCCAAAGGAGTATAGAAGTAAATGTATACTGATCCTATCGCTGACATGCTAACCCGTATTCGTAATGCCCAAGCAATTGCTGAAGCTACCGTAGATGTGCCCACTAGTAAATTTAAAAAAGCTATTGCTGAGCTTTTAGTGAAAGAGGGCTACTTAAAATCGGTAGAAGATGTTGTGCAAGATAATCGTAGCTGGTTACGTATTGGTCTAAAGTACGGTCCTAAACGTAAGCCACTGATAAATCTTATTCAGCGTACTTCTAAGCCAGGTCGCCGCGCCTATGCCAAAGCTAAGGCTATACCTATAATACGTGGGGGTCTTGGTATTGCCATTATTTCAACTTCACAAGGTTTAATGGTTGATCGTGAAGCTCGCCATAAGAACATAGGTGGCGAAGTGCTTTGTGAGGTTTGGTAATGTCACGCATTGGTAAGTTGCCAATCCCTATTCCTAAAGCGGTAAAAATTAATATAACAGACACGACTGTTGAGGTCAAAGGACCTAAAGGTGAGCTTAATGTGCCCGCTGGCCATCGTTTAGATATTAAGCAAGTAGGTAGCGAGCTTAAAATTGCAAGGCAAAATGATAGTCGCTCTGACCGTGCCCAACATGGCTTAATCCGCTCCTTGATCAGTAATGCTGTAATTGGCGTTACCCAAGGTTACTCACGTAATTTAGAAATTCATGGTGTAGGTTATCGCTGTGCTATGAAGGGTAAGAATCTAGAGCTTAACCTAGGCTTTTCTCATCCTGTAGTGTTCGAGCCTCCTGAAGGAATCACCTTGGCTTCCCCTGAGCAGACTAAAATAACAGTTTCAGGTATAGATAAACAACTCATAGGTCAGGTATGTGCTAACTTACGTAAGTTCCGCCCCCCTGATTCTTACCATGGTAAGGGAGTGCGTTACGAAGGCGAACAACTCAAACTTAAACCTGGTAAGACAGCAAGTTGAATTTAAGGTTGTATAGTATAGTGTATAGGAAAATATGAAACCAGCTCCAGCAAAAAACAAACAGGCCTTAGTGCGCCGTAAACTGCGCACAAGGCAAAACATCAAAAGATTGGTAGATAATGGCAGGTTACGTTTAAGTGTGTTTCGCAGTGGTCGACATATATATGCTCAGGTTATAGATGATAATAAGAGTCGGACTATAGTAGCAGCAAATAGCAAAGCACTAGCTTTAACTAGCAATAAAACTGAGCAAGCTAAAGCTGTGGGTGAGGCTATTGCTGAAAGAGCACTGAAGAAAAATATTAAGAAGATTATCTTTGACCGTGGTGCTTATAAGTATCATGGTAGAATCAAAGCTTTAGCAGAAGCAGCTCGAGCAGGAGGACTAGAATTTTAAGGTGAGTGATGGCAGAAACAGAGTTTGAAGAAAGAGTAATTTTTATTCGTCGCACCTCTAAAACCTATAAAGGAGGTCGCCGTTTCCGTTTTGGAGCTATGATAGTTATTGGCGACCGTAATGGACGGGTAGGTCTTGGCCTTGGTAAAGCTAAAGAGGTCCCTTTAGCTGTGCAAAAAGGCCAGCATATGGCAAAACGTAACCTCATAGAAGTTCCTATTGAAGAACCTGGCACTATTCCTCATGGAGTAATAGGAGAACATAGCAGCAGTCGGGTAATGTTAAAACCAGCAGGTGCTGGAACAGGAGTTATCGCAGGTGCTGTACCTCGAGCCATTGCAGAATTAGCGGGCTATAGCAATTTGCTTACTAAAGAATTTGGCTCTCGTAATCAAACCAATGTGGCCTATGCAATCATGAAAGGCCTAAAAGAGCTTAAGACTTTTGCAGAGTCTAGCCGTGAAAGGGAATCTGCACAGTAAGGAGCCACTGGTGAAAATTACCTTGAAGCGTAGTTTAATAGGTACAAAGAAAGACCACCGTAATACGGTGTATGCTCTTGGCTTGCGTAAGACTGGGCAGAGTCGTGAAATTAAAGATAACCCTAGTGTGCGTGGCATGGTTAGCAAAGTAGCTTACTTGTTAACAGTTGAGGAAAATTAATGAAGCTTAATGAGCTTAAACCTGCTAAAGGTAGTAAGAAAAAGCGTCGTCGTGTGGGTCGCGGATTGGGTAGTGGCCGTGGCAAGACAGCAGGACGTGGTCAAAAGGGTCAATTAAGCCGCAGTGGTTATTCTAAGGGACCTTTGTGGGAAGGTGGGCGCTCGAGGCTTTTTGAGCGCTTACCCAAACGAGGTTTCAATAACAAGCAGTTTAAGACAGATTACCAAATTATTAATTTAGGTGACTTAAATAAGCTTGAAGAAGACACCACTGTAAATGCCCAGACCCTTAAAACATTAGGCCTGATACGGTATGCTAATCGCCCTGTGAAACTTTTAGGTGATGGTGAACTTAAGGTGAGGGGACTAACTATAGAACTTAATGGCTATAGCCAGAGTGCTTTTAAGGGTGTTGAAGCGGCAGGGGGAACTCTAACTAAAACCTTAGTAGCAGAAAAAACTGAGGAGAGTACCTGATGCTCGCAGCATTTCGTAATGCACTCCTTATTCCAGACCTAAGGCAAAAGTTATTGATAACTCTGGGATTACTCACCATTTACCGTTTGGGAGTTTTTATTCCTACTCCTGGTATTGATATTGAGGCATTGCGTGCCCAGCTTCAATCTCAAGGTGGTATCTTTGAGCTTTTGGGCTTTATTACTGGAGGGAACTTTGAGGTTTTCTCTATATTTGCTCTAGGAGTAATTCCTTATATTACTGCTAGTATTATTATTCAGCTGTTAACATCAGTTTATCCACCTCTAGAAAAGCTTGCTAAAGAGGGTGAGGAAGGGCGTAAGAAGATTACCCAGTACACACGCTGGGGATCAGTTCTCTTAGGCGCAGTGCAGGGGTTGTTTTTAGCAATCGCACTTTTAGGGCCTAGTGGCGCTCTAAAACTTGGCTGGAGTAATGATCCTTTCTTTTGGATTGTGGTTATGGTTACTCAAATAGCTGGAGTGGCCATGGTTATGTGGCTGGGTGAAAAGATTACTGAGTTTGGCGTTGGCAATGGTATCTCACTTATTATTTATGCAGGCATTGTAGCTGGTTACCCTAATGCCATTATTAATCAATTTCGTCTTACTGCTCAAGGTGAGGCTAATCTTTTTGGCTTATTAATATTTTTTGTAATGCTCATCATTGCTCTTAGTGGTATGATTTTGGTCACGCAAGCAGAAAGGCGCATTCCAGTACAATATGCCCGTCAGCAACGTGGTCGTCGTATGGTAGGTGGGCAAACCACCTATATTCCTTTGCGTTTAAATGCTGCTGGAGTAATTCCAGTTATATTTGCTACCTCAGTTTTAGTATTGCCCACTACGCTAATTGCAGCTTTTTCAGAAGTAATTTGGGTACAGAGTTTAGGATCTTGGTTTAATCCCTCGCAATGGCAAGGTTTAATAGTTAGCACTGTACTCATTATGCTTTTTACCTACTTTTACACCCAAATCACCTTTGATCCACGTCGCATCGCTGAGAATTTGCGTGAGCATGGTGGTTTTGTCCCGGGTGTCCGCCCCGGCCAGCCTACCCAAGACCACTTAAGCAAAATAACTACTAGAATAACTTTGTGGAGCGCACTTTTCCTAGGTTTTGTAAATGCTGCACCACAGGTTTTAAGCTGGATTACCGGTGTGGGTCAGCTAGCCTTAGTTTTTTCAGGTATTGGCTTATTGATAGTAGTAGGAGTATCACTAGATACCTTAAAACAACTCGAGTCACAGTTGCAAATGCGTCATTATGATGGCTTTGTTACTAAAGGACGTATTCGTGGTCGTGGCCGTAGATTTTGATTGATATAGCCTTGACTGAGATCTTATTACTGATGGGACCACCCGGTGCTGGCAAAGGAACACAAGCTCTTGAGCTTTGTCAAACTCGTAATTTAACCCAGCTTTCAACTGGTGATATGCTCAGAGCACATGTTAAGCAAGGAACGGAACTTGGCAAGAAGGCTAAAGCTATTATGAATTCTGGAGAGCTTGTTTCTGATGAAATTATGGTGGGTATGGTGCGTGCTGAACTAGAAAAGATGAGTGAGGTACGAGTGCTTTTAGATGGCTTTCCACGTACCATAGCCCAAGCTAAAGCCCTTAACAATCTTTTACAAAGTATGGATTTAGAAATTGATAAGGTAATCCTTTTAGCAGTAAATGAGGAAGAGTTGGTCCAGAGATTGTCTAAGCGGGCTCGAGCTGAGGGTCGTGATGATGATGATGAAAAAACCGTTCGCAAGCGTATGCAAGTTTATTACCAGCAAACAGAACCATTGCTTAATTTTTATGAAGATAGTAAAAAAGTTCTACGAATAAATGGCCTGGGTGGTGTAAGTGAAGTGGCAGCACGTATTCAAGGAGCCTTAGCTTGATTGTAAAGCGCAGTGGTGAATTAGATATTATGGCAAAAGCAGCAGTAATTAACCGTGAGGCTCTTGAGGCTGTAGAAGAAGCTATAAGACCTGGAGTAACTACCCAGGAGCTTAATGACATAGCCCAAGAGGCTATTTATACTCGTGGAGGTAGACCTGCTTTCAAGGGTTATCGCCGAGAGGAATATGTTTTTCCGGCTACACTTTGCACCTCAAAGAATGATGTTGTGGTACACGGTATTCCTGATGAAACGCTTTTAAAAGAGGGTGATATTCTTTCTATAGATATTGGCACCTTTTACAAAGGCTATGCTGCTGATATGGCAAAAACTTATGCCATTGGTAATATTTCTAGAGAGTTGCGGTGTTTGCTTGAAGTTACAGAACGTTCATTATATATAGGCATAGCTGCTGCTAAAATCAATAATCGTTTAGGTGATATCTCAGCAGCTATTCAGTCTTATGTTGAAAAACACCATATGTGGGTAGTGCGTGAGTTTGTAGGGCATGGTGTTGGAGTACAGTTTCACGAAAAACCAGAACTACCTAATTTTGGTAGAGCTGGCAAGGGCCCTAGTTTGCATGCAGGGTTAGTGCTTGCCATTGAACCTATGGTTACAGAAACAAAAACCAAAGTTTCTGTTTTAGAAGATGGCTGGACAGCAAGAACTAAAAATAGGTGCTTTTCAGCTCACTTTGAGCATACTGTTGCTATTACTGATGAAGGCCCGCGTATTTTAACTGCCAAGGACCAATCTCCTCGTAATAGCCTTGATCTAGAAGAACTATTTTTAGATAGAGAGGAAGCTTATGGCAAGAAAGCCCTCTGGTAAGGGCAAACGTCCGTCACGCCCTGCTAAATCACAAAAGGAACGCCCTGAAGAGACTTCTCAGGACACCGTTCGTGCTGAGGGTGTGGTACTTGAGGCACGCCCTAATACTACTTTCTTAGTTAAACTTGATGCTGGTCCTAATATTTTGGCGCAGGTTGGGGGTAAAATGCGTCGTCACTTTATTCGTATTCTTCCCGGTGATCGGGTAATATTAGAGGTTAGCACTTATGACCCTGAAAGAGGAAGAATAGTTTATAGAAAATAATGCTATTATTAATAACTAACATAATTAACTTTTATTTAGGAGTTAGAACATGAAAGTACGCGCTTCTGTTAAGCCTATGTGTGATAAATGTAGAGTTATTCGCCGCTATGGTAGAGTCTATGTAATTTGCTCTAATCCTAAGCATAAGCAAAGGCAGGGTTGAATGGCTCGCATAGCAGGTGTTGATTTACCAAGGAATAAACGTGTAGAGCATGCCCTAACTTACATTTATGGTATAGGGCTCTCCCTATCACAAAAGATTATTACTCAAGTTGCCATAGATCCTAATACCAGGATAAAAGACCTTTCTGATGGTGAAGCCAGTCAATTGCGAGAAGCTATAGAGAAAAATTATAAAGTTGAGGGGGATTTGCGACGTGAGGTAAAACAAGATATTAAGAGGCTTATGGATATAGGGTGCTATCGTGGTTTGCGTCACCGCCGTAGCCTACCTGTACATGGTCAATCCACTAAGCAAAATGCTCGTACACGCAAGGGGCCACGTCGTACAGTAGCCGGCAAGAAAAAAGCGCCTAAGAAATAAGAATGTTGTGATTTTAAATTTTTAAGGAGGCACGTGGCCAAACAAACTAAAACTACTAAACCAAAGAAACGAGTAAAACGTAGCTTAACTGAGGCAAAAGTGTTTATACATGCTAGTTATAACAATACTATTGTTACTGTTACTGATTTAGATGGTAATACAGTAGCGTGGTCAAGTTCAGGTTCAATAGGTTACAAAGGGGCGAAGAAAGGTACTCCCTATGCAGCACAGCTAGCTGCTGCAGATGCTACTCGTAAAGTTCAAAATATGGGGGTAAGAACTATTGATATAATAATTCGTGGTACAGGTAGTGGGCGTGAGCAGGCTATTCGTTCAATTCAAGCTACAGATGTGAATGTACGCTCCATTATTGATGATACTCCTGTACCCCATAACGGTTGTCGTCCTCGTAAACGGAAAGGACTGTAGAGTAACATGGGTCGTTATCGTGGACCAATGATCAAACTGTGTCGTCGTGAAGGTGTCAATCTTGTAGAGACAGTTAAGGCGGGGCGCTATTTAGAAAAGCGTACTTATCCACCAGGACAACATGGTAATAAGCGTAGGAGAAAGCCTAGTGATTATGGTATTCGTTTACGTGAGAAACAGAAGTTGCGGTTTATCTATAACGTAAGTGAGAAGCAATTCCGCAGACTTTTTGATGAAGCGGTAAAACATGAGGATGCAACAGGTACAGTGTTTTTGCAGCTTTTGGAATCACGTTTGGATAATGTAGTTTTTCGTTTAGGCATAGCTAGTACTCGCCGCCAGTCTAGGCAGTTTGTAGCACACAAACATATACTAGTTAATGATAAGCGTATTAATGTTCCCTCTTATAGAGTTAAACAAGGAGATGAGATTTCTGTAGCACAGCGCAGCCACAACAATGCTTTTATCAAAGCCAATGTAGAGGCCAAACGTAGGCAGAAACCAAGCCCTTGGCTCGAGTTTGATTTTGACAGTTTAAAGGGAAAATTTTTAAACTTGCCTGCCCGTGAGGATGTTTCTTTGTCTATAAATGAGCTTATGGTGATTGAGTATTATTCTCGATAAACTAAAAAGCTTTAGGCTAGCATTATTGGTTTTGGCCATGCTATGGAGGTCGTGTAGCTTGGTCATTAGGATTGTTAGACAATTGTTTTATAAAAGTTGGAATTATTAGGAGTTTTAACCTTGCAAATCCGGCCTGAATTTACCACTAGAAAAATGGATGATCAGTATGGCGAATTTGTGGTTGAGCCTTTGCCCCGAGGTTATGGGGTAACCCTTGGCAACCCTTTACGTCGTATTTTACTGTCCTCTATACCAGGTACAGCTGTAACTAGTGTTTACATAGAAGACGTATTGCATGAATTTTCTGTAATTGATGGTATTAAAGAAGATGTCATGCAAATTATCCTTAGCCTTAAGGAATTAGTAGTCAAATTGCCTGATAATGAACCTGTTACCTTGACTTTACGTAAAGAAAAAGAAGGTACTGTGACTGCTGCTGAGTTAGTAACTACTTTAGGTGTTGAGATAGTTAACCCTGATTTGCATATTGCTACTTTAAGCAAAAATGCCATTCTGGTTATGGAAGTACGAGTTGAGAGAAATAAAGGTTATGTACCAGCAGAAATCCATGCTACTAAAGACCGTATCAACTCAATTCCAGTAGACGCCGTTTTCACTCCTGTGAGACGTGTTGAATATCGTATAGAAGACACTCGTGTAGGACAAGAAACTGACCTCGATAGGCTTATCTTGCGCATCTGGACTAATGGAAGTACTACCCCTAGAGAAGCCTTGAATCAAGCTGTGGAGATTCTGCAGTCTCAGCTTAGTGTTTTTGCTACCCCTAATGTAGAAGTTAAGCAGCTTGAGGTTGAGGAAGATGTGCTCGAGCAAGAGCAAGAAGAGGAAGCTGATGCACCAGCTGAGTCTACAGAAGTAAATCTAGAGAGTCTAGAGCTTTCTAGCCGTGTGCTACACTCTTTGCAAGAAGAGGGTATAGATTCTATAGATGCTTTGTTGGCTTTATCAGAGAAGGACCTTAAAAAGGTTGGTGGTGTAGGGGAAAAATCTTTAGAAGAAATTAAGTCTCGTCTAGCTAAATATAATCTAGTGCTTAAGAGTAGTTAAATTAATTATAAGTATATAGACATAAATACTTATGAATTTTCAAAGGAATAATTTATGCGACATTTATCACATGGGCGTAAGTTAAATCGCCATAGTAGCCACCGTATTGCTTTAAAACGTAATCAAGCCAGTGAACTTTTTTATTATGGCCGTATTAAGACTACCTTAGCCAAGGCTAAAAATCTACGGCCTTATGCCGAGAAAATCATTACTATGGCTAAGGGCGGTGACTTACATGCTCGCCGCCAAGTTGCTCGTGAAATTAATGATGCAGATATACAGCGCAAGCTTATGGATGAAATTGCTCCTAAATTTGCTGATCGTAGTGGTGGCTATACACGAATCTACAAGCTAGGTTTGCGCCAAGGTGATGCTACACAAGAAGCAATTGTTGAACTAGTGGATTATGAGTTTTCAGACTAGTCATTTTAGCATAAGCTACATGTGAGCCTCCGTTTGGGAATTCAATTAACCTGGCAGTTTTTACTATTTACAGCGCAAATTTATAAAAAACACTGCCTCCTCGTTCCGAAACTCTGTTTTGGAATGAATACCCAAACGCTCTGCGTTTTTTCTTTCACGGGCTGCCACACACGACGCAGAGCGTCTAGAATGTGGATTCCCAAGTAGAACTTGGGAACCAGTGAATCATAACAATCTTATGCCCAATTCTTGTGCCAAGCGAATAAGATAGCCGTCAGGATCCATAACGAGAAACTGTTTAACTTCAACCAATTGATTTTCTATGCGGTATTCTTTGTGGTGTAAATCTAGTTTAATGGGGTACTTTGAACATCTATTTGAGTAATTTGTCATAGGGATTCACCATTTGCCACTGACCAATGATAGGGTTGTAATTCTCTGATGCTTCTAAAGGCTAGTTCGTTTTCAGGTGTACTTACTCCTACTTTAACATTACCTCCCCAATGGACTAAACGCTCCTGACAAATGCCACACGGACTTAGAATAAGAAAGTCACTATTTTCATCGTTTCGACAAATACATAAGGAATGAGTGACCGCTTCATTAAGTTTGTGAGCTTCAAGATACGCCCCAACCTCTATACACAATGAAAGAGAATCATTTTTAGTGTCAGGAGCAACACTAGTGAGGATTTTACCGGATTTAGTCCTAATTGCTGCTGCACCTCCCCATCCAATCGGATATCTCTGATTGATCAAATCCTTTGCCGCTTGATATAGCTCTTGCTCTAGACTCATATTTTACTTTTTAATATTCCAACTATGTATAGACGCCAATTAATCTGGCAGTTTTTACAGACTTCTAAATCTCCACCTAAGTAATAATTTTGTGGAGTATTTAAGAATACAGTAAAACCATGAAAGTTCTGCAAGTTGGTTATCTTTTTTCTCTAATGGTTTTATGTATAGCTTGTAGCTCAGGTGCCACCACAAGCTCACCTCATGTAGCTAAATTAAGCTTGCCGGGTTTACAAGATCCTCTAGCCCTTGATTTTAGAGGGCTTGCTATAGCCATTAACAATAGTGGTGGTGCAGGCTCGTTGCTCAGGTGGGAAATAAGTGCCCAAGATGATTGGTTAATAATAGCTCCAAGTAGTGAACGCACTTTAGCAGGAGAGAATACTTGGGTAGACTTAACCCTTCGACCAGGCTTAGCTGCTGGTGTTTACCAAACTACTATAACTGTTAATGCTACAGGAATTGAGTCTCAATCTTTTACTGTTAACGCTGAAGTGATTAATTGTGCTAATGCTAGCAGCCTTAGTACTTTAGCTAATAACTATTTACCACGCCCTAAAGAAGCTCGTTATGTGCCTAATCAGCTATTAATACATTTTAAAGATGCTGATTTAGGCTTAGCTGACCTTTCAAACGACGCTCTGTTGCAAGAGTATAGTTTCACAACATTGCGTAAGAATTTGGGTAATGGTCCTGATATTGTTCAATTTGAGAGGTTAGATGACAAAGACCTCGAGGCCTTTGCCAAACAGCTAACTAGGGATCCTAATATTATTTATGCTGAGCCCAATTACTATCTTAAGAAATTAGGATTAACCCCTAATGATCCTCTTTATATAGAGCAATGGAACATGAACGCATTTGGCTTGCCTAATGCTTGGGAAATAGAAACTGGCTCTTCTAAGGTAAATCAGGACGATATAGTTATTGCAGTACTTGACAGTGGTGTACAAGTAGATCATGAAGATTTGCAAGATAAAGTCTTACCCGGCTGTGATTTTTTTGATGGTGATAATGACCCACGTAGTTTTGATGGGCATGGTACTCATGTAGCAGGTATTGCAGCAGCTATAGGAAATAATGCTACTGGTGTAGCAGGTGTGGCTTTTGGCTTTGGTGTCAAGATTTTACCAGTAAAAATCTTTGATGATGGAGGTACACAAGCCACACTAGATAGCCTTGCTAACGCTATTCGTTGGTCAGCAGGTCTTGATACTGCAGGCTTTACTAAAAATCCTCACCCAGCGCATATTATAAACATAAGTTTAGGTGCTTTAGAAACTAGCCAAGCTCTTAATGAAGCAGTCGAAGCAGCATCTAGAGCAGGCGCTCTGATCTTTGCAGCAGCAGGTAATGATGGTGCCAATAATAATTTACGCACCCCTGCCAATGCCCCTGATGCTATTGCTGTAGGTTCAGTGGATAGTGATTTTAACCGCTCGAGCTTTTCAAACTACAATGATTTTGGAGGTAAAACAGTAGATGTTATGGCTCCCGGTGGTCGCTTAGTAGTAGGTAACACCCCAACCTGCGCACAAGGGGCTACCCCTAACCTTAACTATATTT
Source organism: Trueperaceae bacterium (assembly GCA_965224855.1). Lineage (GTDB taxonomy): Bacteria > Deinococcota > Deinococci > Deinococcales > Trueperaceae > CBDCVN01. The sequence goes on from CBDDAI010000002.1 coordinate 1,584,737, forward strand.
TAAGCACCTTTCCAACTAATAACTACTCTTGCCTTTCAGGAACTTCTATGGCAGCACCCTTTGTAGCTGGTGTAGCAGCACTTATTTGGAATGAAAATCCTAATCTAACTGCTTCACAGGTCAAAACCCGTATTTTAGCAAGCACCCACTTTGAGCAAAGTTGGAATCCTAAGGCATATGGTCAAGGTGTTCTTTGCGCTGATAAAGCATTGGGAGCTAGCACACTTTGTGGGCAGTAAATGTTACGTTTAATTAAAGCTGGTAAGGCTGTTTTTGGTGTGGAGTATGAGATAGAAGCAAAAGATTTTTGCCCTTTAGCTAATGCCTTTGATTTTGACTTTCTAAAAAAAGATTATGATCTAAAGGCCGAGCGGGTAGCTTGTCGCTAAAGTACTTTTGCTTATCAGGTAGATTTTCAATAGTTACTTTTAGTTGATAGGTAGGGGATAATCACTTGTTAAGATTATTGGTCGAATGTAGCTTTAACAAATACGGCTTCCGCTAACGCTTAGCAAACATTTAAGAAATAAAAGACCTCTACTTAAAGCCAAAATTATCATAGATTTAAACTTTGCCCTGATGAAATCCTTTAAATAAATAACTAAATTGAAATTCAAATTGTTCCACCGCTGAATACAAGGGTTTGATCATGGGGTTGCCAAAGGCTAGTTGTGTGAAAATTCAAGTTGTTTATGTCGTGTTGAAAGCTTAGCTCGAGCTGCCCCTCAAACTCATTATCTACTAATGGCTGCCAAGTTAATTGCCCACCTAAACTAAAGGCATAAGGTAAGCAGCAATTCCCGATCTGCTTGAAAAAGCTGTCAGGGACATATAGTCATACCAATTGTAATAAGATACCTCTGATATGGGAAGAAATTCTAAGAAATTAAACTTGCAACACAAGGCTGAAGAATTGAAAAGACATTACCAGAAAAGTCAAGACGCTGTTGAGCGTAGGCGTATACAAGTTGTTTGGCTACTTGCTGAGGGACAAGTACGTGAAAATGTACAAGCCATTACTGCATACTCAGATTGGAGTATGCGTGACATAATATCTCGTTACAATAAAGATGGGCTTCTAGGGCTTAAGAATAAGTGTCATAACAACTATGGTGCTCCAACACTACTGAATCAGAAAGAGCAATTGCTACTTGCTCAAACTTTAGAGAAACCACCTATTGATGGTGGTAGATGGAGTGGTAAAAAAGTAGCGGCGTGGGTAAAGGAAAATCTAGATAGGAAGATTAGCTTGAAAAGTTGTTACAACTACCTTCATCACTTAGGTTTTAGCTTACAGCGTCCTAGACCCAGACATAAACGTGTAAGTTCTTCAGAGCAAGAATTGTTCAAAAAAAACACTTACCAGAAAGTTTAATGAAAGCAGGAGAAAAATACTCAGAGATTGAATTGTGGGCATTTGATGAACATCGTTTAGGACTGAAACCAATTCTAAAAAAGATATGGGTAAAGAAAGGAGAACGATTTATAGCGGTAGTGGATCATCGCTATGAATGGTTATATCTATATGCATTTGTATGTCCACAAACAGGAGAAACGTATTGGTGCATAATGCCAAGAGTGAATATAGATGTTTATGAAATAGCGCTAGAAGAGTTTGCTAAAACAGTGAAGGTATCAAAGGACAAAGGAATAGTACTGGTACTAGATCAAGCAGGATGGCATAGCAAGAAGCGTTTACCAACAGGGATAGAATTAGAATTTCTACCTAGTTACTCGCCAGAGCTACAACCAGCAGAAAGGCTGTGGGAACTTACGGATGAGCCTTTAGCAAATAAGTATTTTGAAACGATTGACGATTTAGAAGCGACTCTAAAAAAGAGTTGCGAACATTTGCTTAAAGAAAGAGATTTAATCACTTCACACACGTTATTTCATTGGTGGCCGCTTGTTTAGAATAAAAGAGGTAGTTAATTACGATTGGTATCACTCATAAACTTTCGCAATGTTTGAGCATTTATTGAAAACCCTTAATGGTAAGGATAGAATTAGTTGTGAAGCCCCGAAAAGACTTGTGTGCCACAACCCTACATAAAAAACTAAGAGAAACCTATGCAGAGATAGAGGATCATCGACCTAATGAGGTAGATATACCTCTCAAAGATGTGCTGATGTCAGGTCTTGCCATGTTTATCCTAAAAGATGGTTCACTGTTACGCTTTGATCAAAGACGACAAGATGGGGAAGAAAGAAGAAACTTAGAAAGGGTGTTTGGGATAAAAGAAATACCCAGTGACACGAGGATGAGGGGAATAATAGATGAGGTTGATTCAGGAGAGCTAAAAAAGGGATTTAAAGTGATTTTCAAAGAGGTACAAAGAGGAGGTTTGTTAAAAGAATATGCTTACCTAGATGGGTATTACTTAGTATCATTGGATGGAACACAGTATTTCAAATCAAAAGAAATAAGTTGTCCAGGGTGTTTAGAGCGCAAGAATAAAAATGGAGAAGTAAGTTATTCTCACCAGCTAATGGGAGCAGTGATAGTACACCCAGATAAGGCAGAAGTAATACCAATAGGCGTAGAAGCAATAATAAAGCAAGATGGGGAAACAAAGAACGATTGTGAGCGGAATGCAGGAAAAAGGTTGGTAGAAGAAATAAGAAAAGATCATCCCAAACTGAAAGTCATAATACTAGAGGATGGATTACACTCTACAGGGCCAAATTTAAGGGAAATAGAAAAGCAAGGAATGAGTTACATAATAGGTGCAAAACAAAGCGATCATAAAAAACTGTTTGAGGAATTAGAAAGAAGGAAAGAGGCAGGCAAAAGCCATACCCATAAGGTAGTAGAAGAAATGGGAGCAGAACATCATTTTCATTACAGCAATGACATAGCGATAAATGCCTCAAACGAAGACGTGAGGGTAAATGTATTGGAGTACTGGGAAAAGAGTGAAGAGAAAACGCAGTATTTTGCGTGGGTAACAGATATAGAGATAAATGAAGAAAATGTAGAAGAGATAATTCGAGCAGGGAGGGCAAGATGGAAAATGGAGAATGAGACACTAAATACACTAAAAAACCAAGGGTACAAAGCGGAACACAATTATGGGCATGGGAAAAAGAATCTGTCAGTCAATTTCACGATACTGATGATGCAAGCGTTCCTAGTGGATCAAGTACTACAACTGGCATGTCCAGTTTTCAAGGCAGCGAAAGCGAAATGTAAAACTAGAAAACTACTATGGGAAAGGGTAAGGCACTTGTTCTATACCTTGCCCTTTGAGTGCATGGAAGATATTTACAGGGCAATAGCACATGGTTTCAAAGTAACAGGTTATGAAATCCTGTATGACACATCATAAGAGTAGAGTAGTACTACAGAAAAGACTGTAGAAAACCTAAAACGCATAAGTGGCATTTAAGAATCTCTCATAGAAGTGGTGCTAGGTGTTTCTACGTTTTTCGAAAGTAAGTATGTTTCACAAACAGCTCATGTAGGGCATTTTCTCTCATTTTCAAGTGATCTTGGATGAACTTACTCCTCAATCTTTACAAAATGAGGCATCTTTCCTTAGGCTAAAGTTGAAAATCCTGTGCGATCGGGAATTGCTGTAAGGTAAGCCTCGTGATAGGGTACCGCTAGCATTGAAAGTAAGCTCTTCATCATTAAAAGCACCTTGTAAGCCTACTCGCCCTTGCCAATTTCCACTAAGGCGCTGGGCATAATCTAAACGCAAAGAGCTTTGGTTTTGAGAAGTCCTAAAGGTAACATTAGCACTTTGAGAATGTAGAGGTCTAAATTGATAACGTGCCTCTGCAACCCAATTAAAACTAGCTTCTGGTGCAAAAGGCAGGGTAACGCCAACTAGAAAAAAGAAAGGCTCTTTATCATAACTTGCTTCAGCTCGCATATTTGCTGCTGAGTGCAGGGCACTAACATCAACTTGAAATTTTAGGGTGTCTGTGTGTAAATCACCTTCTGTTAGCAAGTTTTTATGCTCAAAGTCAAGGTTAGCACTCAAAATGTTTGCTTGATAATTAAGCTTTGTAGAGAATTGACTATGAGTTGATTCCATGTCTGTAGTAGCAGTTGCAAAAAGATTATTTTCATGCCAACCAGCAACTAAGGCAGCTTCTAAGTTAGAGTGTTCCAAAGCGACAAAACCATAACCACTTATTTTTTGATTGGCTAAGCCCAAACTAGTTTGAAAAGACCAGGGAGTTAGGGCATATGTACCAGAAAGCCCAAAGTGACTAGGTAAACTTAGATTCTTAACAGTCTCATTTTGACCTACTCGTAATTGCCAAGGCCAGTGAAAAATATGCACATAAGAACGTTCCCAATCCAAGGCAAAGATTTCAGCCTCAAGCTGTGTAAAGTCTGAAAGTGCTCCTTTTAAACTTAGATTTGTAGACCACTTACCAGCAGAGTCAAGTTCTCCACCAAGTTGCCCTGTTAATCTAAAAGGATTGAATCTAAAAGTGCGCGATTCTAGTATTTGTACATGGCGAGTACTCATAATCTCTTTATCAAGCAATAATTCTATAAGGTAATTGTTCAAAACCGTACACTTCTAATCCTTTGTAGAAAACGAATCATGTACCTGAGGGAATTATAGATATTCAAAAAAGAGCCCAATTTCTCTATAATTTCTAACTTTGATCTTGGTTGTTGACTCAACACTCTACTTTTTTGCAAAACTCGTTCTTCAATCATGCATAAAGTGAGAAAAAGCCTCTACTATGAGTCTTTTATTAATCTCAACTCCTGAATATAGCCATAAGACTACCTAGCACTGCTTTTATGAGAAGCTCTCAAACTACTTTTTGAAGGTTACTCTGATTTTATATCCATGCACTTTCCTCCCAGAATTCTGGCGACTCTAATAATCCCTCTGGTATAGGTATTGCACACTCTAGTAGATATTCTAAGTATTTCCTCCCTAGCTGAAATAGACTCAATACCTTTCTGTCTTTTCTCCTAAATTGTCCTTCCTTTCCTTCTTTTTTTGCTATAGCTCCTAAATATACTATCCAGATGTATGCGAAGCACGCTACCAACAAAAGCTTTTCTAGTCTTTTTGGATCTTTTATCCGTGTCTTGTGTATGTTAAATCCTCTTGATTTTTCATCTGAAAAAAATGTCTCGATTAAACTCCTCTTTCTGTACAACTCACATGCCTCTTTTGCTAACTCTACATTCGTTACCAAATATATTGGCTCTTTGTACTCTTCTTCCCACCACGCTATTATTTGTACTGGTCCATACTTCGCTTTCGTATACTTTACCCTTTCTACATTTACTTGCTCTCCTTCTTGTGCTATATCTTCTGGTTTGAATGGTTCTTTCTCTTCTTCTTCATAACAATTGATGTTCTTTGCCGCTCTTAGTACATATTCCCACTTGTACTCTTCACATTTCTTTTGGAATTCTACTCCATCAAACTCACCGTCACCTACTACTACCACGTCTAATTCCTTCTCTAAATCTTCCTCTATTTCTTGCAATAATTCATACAACTCCTCTAGCAAAACTACATGTTCTGCTTCACTAAAGCTTCCTTTGTTCCCTTCTCTTACTTTCCAAATTACTGGTAGTGCCCTTCCTTTATATATTATACTTATCATCAATACTGCACAGTGTTTACCTAAACTACTTGCATCTATAGCATTTTCCTTTTTTACCTGATACAAGTATCGGCAAAACCCCTGATTTAAGTAATTTTAGAAAAATTCAAACAACTTCTTTTAATGGTAAAGTTGCTTCTATAATTGTCTTATAAAGTATTCTTCGATGCCTTGTCAATTTTTCCCAAAACGCAAATATTCTCATTTTTTATAGTTTTCAAGAGTGGCTCTAAATATATAGTAGGTCAATATTATTGTAAATGCACCTCGTTTTTTAATCGTGATAGAAACAATTGATAATTATTGTGTAGCACTGATGTTTGATGAGAGTTTTTTCTAATATAAATATCCTTCCTAGAAACATTATTTTGCTTCCCTTGTCCTATTCAATTAATTTATATCGGCATCTATTTTTTGTCCTGAGCACTACATCTGAGTTATCCTTTTCCTTATCATGTATTATCATTTAGATTTGCGACAACGCATTGTTCAATCCTATCTAGACGGCGAAGGATCCATACGTGAAATAGCAAAGCGCTTTAGGGTCAGTCCCGTAACTGTTTATCAATATCTTCAACTTTACAAACAAAAGGAGGATTTACTTCCTAAAAGTTATGTTGCTGGACGCAAACCTGCTGTAAGTGACACACATTTATTTTTGGTAAAAACTTTATTGAACAAACAGCCCGACATGACTTTAGACGAACTTTGTAAAGCTTTTAAGAAAAAGACTGGTACTAGAGTTAGTATAACTAGCATGTGGAGAGCAATAAAAAGACTTAATTGGTCTTACAAAAAAAAAGACTTTAAGAGATGATCAACAACTTCGTGAAGATGTTGCAGCCAAAAGGGAAGCCTTTCGAGAATTACAAGAAACACTCAATCCTAACAGGCTTGTATTTATTGATGAAACAGGTTTCTATTTAAATATGACTAGGACTCATGCTCGTTCACAACTAGGGAAAAGGGCATATGGTTTTGCTCCAACCAAGAAACGTAAAAGTACAAACTTAATTGGAGCAATAACTTTGGAAGGGATAATTGCTAGTCGTTTTATAGATAAATCTGTTACAGGCAAAGAATTTATAGAATTTTTGAAGAAAGATTTGTGCCCAGTTTTAAAAGCAGGACACATAGTTTTGATGGATAATTCGCCAGCACATATACTAAAGGAAGTCAAGGAGTTAATAGAGAGCAGGGGAGCTAAACTAGTCTATTTGCCACCATACAGTCCTGAATTCAATCCAATAGAGCATTGCTGGTCAAAAGTAAAATCCTGTTTGCGTAAATTAGAGGTTCGAGACAAAAAAAGGATGAAACCAGCTGTTAGAAAAGCCCTGAAAACTCTTACTACAAAAGATATTCAAGGCTGGTTCCGTAATTGTGGTTATTCAAATCCTCCACCTTTGGAAGAAGGTTACACTGAATGTTTGCTCAATTATTTAAAACTCTAATTTTCTTGCAAATGCAAAAATTTACTTAAATCGCCTATAGGAAAGATTTTTTGAAAATGAGATATTTTCATGAGAAAGTGATAATCCTGTGCTACAAGCTAATAATACGTTATTGTATCAGATCAAAAAGGAAAATGCTATATTGTGAATATTAACGTTGTTCCGCTCAGACCTGCTAGTATTTCCTTTATGTAGGGAAAATACATGGTTTCTTTATTGACTTTTTTATTCCTCAACCAACGATTAAATCGCTTTGTTCGGCTTTCCGTTTTACTATCCTTATGTTTCGTGCTTTTGTCTGCCATTTCATCCAACGCTATTTTTCCTGCTCTAACTAATCCTGTTATCATCAAGGCAAAAACTATTAAGCGCCTGGCTGCTTGACCTGCTATGTTTTTTGATCCAAATTTCTTGAGTGTGGCAAATATTCTGTTGTATGATGTTTGAGAATATGACATGCCCTACACCAACCACATTTCAAGTAATTTTGCAATACCCTTGAGGCTTAGTGTAGGGCCTTTTTGTTTCGATCTGATTTGCCCTAGGCTGACTTATGCCCTTGCCCTTCAGTATTTTCTTGATTCAGAAAAGTGTACGGTTTTGAAGGTAATTGCCTGCTTTATTAAAGTTAAATGAGTATTCTTTGCTAGTTTGTGGAGGTAGTTCAAGCTCTTTTGATTCTAAAGGTTCAGAATTACTTGATGTGCGTAAAACAAGCGTTTGATCCGTATTGCCCCTGTTGTGTATAGTCACTTCTAAATTATTATCATAGTCACTTCTAAATTATTATCTTCATCAAGAGAAAGTTCCGGTAGTGTTTCCAAATCGAGATCTATAAGCTCCTCAACTTCAATAATAGCTTGAGAAGTTATTACTTCTGGTAGGACAGATAGTTCCAAGGTGATCTTGCTACTGGTAAAAGCTAGTGCTGTTAGAGGAATCTCAACAGTAATGGCAATAAAATGCTTTTGCCCTGCGACTAGTGAAATTTCTTCGGGTTGTATTAAAATTCGCCAGTTTTGATCAGAACCAGCTTGCGCGTTTATTACTATATTTTCCTGTGAAAGGATCTCAAAAACTAGGGTGACAAACTCCCCAGGTTTTGATAATTTGTCTTCGGGGGCATTAATAGCTATGTTAGGTAAATCTCCATCAGTAAAGGTCTCAGCTAATGTTTTGCTAGTTAGGGCTAAAGTAAGTGTACAACTTATAAATATTTTTATGGGGTTTTTTGCTCGAGCTAGAAAAATAGTATAGTGAAATTGTAATCTCATAGATATTTTCCCTGAGCTATTCAAACACAAACATCTGAGAGAGAAAGCACTTCCATATTATCAAAGTACTTAAAATAGTTAAGGTTTGCTGTAACAAGCTTTGCAACACCATGCACAGTTGATGTTGTCACAAGATTCATTGGCAATGTGCTATGCTAAACTATGGCTTGGCTAGTACCCCAATCTATACCTACTGAAATAGATAATAAACTTACCAATTTTATTGGTGCTCTGGCAGAGCAATTTGATGATCCAAGTGTAGACCGCTATGAGCTTGTGCGTGAGACACTGTCTGATATTATGTATGCACAGCCCTACTCTGAGTTAAGCGAGAGAAGCCCTATGGCAGCTTTGTCTCTTGATGCTCACAATATAACCTTTGAAGCCGAATATTACATTGCTACCAATCAAGCCAAGTTTAAGCTAGTGAAGCCTCTTTTATGGTTGTGGAAGTGCCTTGATCAGACCCCTTTGGGCCAATCTATTAGTAGTGGTATTCGCATTCGTAGTATGTTAGCTGAGCGTATCTTTAAGCAGGTAGGCAAAAACATTAAGATTTTTCAAAATGTAGAATTTTCAGTAGGGTATAATCTCGAGGTCGGCAATGATGTAACCATTCACCGCCATGTTTTTATTGATGATATAGGTGGAGTTAAAATTCATGACAATGCAAGCTTAAGTGATTATGTAAACGTTTATAGCCATACTCACGATGTTCACGAGATGCCAGATGTTACTTTAAAAGAAACAGTTATTGGCAAAGGTGTACGCTTAACCTATCATTCTACGGTTTTAGCTGGCACTATTTTAAGTGATGATAGTATGGTGGGGTCTTTTGGTCTGGCCAACAAAAATCTAGCCCCACACGCTGTAGGACTAGGTATTCCTGCTAAACCTCGTCTTTTTAAATGCCGTTTTGGAGAACCTAGATTCCTTGATTTAGAGGTAGATGCTCGAGGTTACCAACCCAAAGATGCCCTGCGGGCTAATCCTGATTTTCAGGATAAACAACCCACAGCTGTTATGGGGAAACCCTGCAAGTGAATTATGCACACTTGCTTATAGATGTTTAGATAAGTTTTTTTTCCAAGAAACCTCCGAGGTTTTGGGAACCTCGGAGGTTTTTGGTCCACCCAAGATTTTTCTGGTGTACCATATCAAGATGCTAGGCTTGCTAGCATATCAACTTCTTGAGTAATTACCTCATCTTTAGGTATTTCCTTCTCTTCCTTGATAGGCTCTTGATACTTCTCTTGGCTTTGCTCTAACTCTAAAACTTGTTCTTGCTCTAAGATCTTTTCTTGCTCGAGCTTTGCAGCTTCAGTGACCTCAAAACGACCTAGTTTTCTAAAGCGTTCTTGGCGTGAACTAACAAGCTCATTTTCACCTAAACTGCATAAAACTTCTAACTCTTTAGTAAGAACCTCTGCTAACTTTGCCATCATTACCTGAGGCTCTCGATGAGCTCCCCCAGAAGGTTCCTCAATAACCTCATCCACAACTTCAAGCTGTGAAAGGTCTTTAGCAGTGAGTCTAAGTGCCTCAGCTGCTTTGGAAGCTTCACTAGCATTGCGCCATAAAATCGCTGCACAGGACTCTGGGCTAATTACTGAGTAAATAGCATTTTCTAAAATAAGTACTCTATTGGCTACACCAATGGCTAAAGCGCCACCTGACCCACCTTCGCCAATAATTACGCTAAGTGCAGGGACCTTGAGTTGACTCATTCTTTGTATGCTCTCAGCAATAGCCCAAGCTTGTCCCTGTTCTTCAGCAGTGATGCCAGGGTATGCTCCGGGAGTGTCTATAATAGTTATTATTGGGAAAGCAAACTTATCTGCTAGTTCAAACATACGTATGGCTTTCCGATAACCACTAGGATGCGCCATGCCAAAGTTTCTTTGTATATTTTCTTTGGTGTCACGTCCCTTTTGCTGGGCTATCACCACTACTGTTTGTCCTGCAAAACGTCCTAAACCAGATATGATGGCACTGTCATCACCAAGCTTGCGATCACCATGTAACTCCATAAAATCAGGCATCATGTGGTTAATGTAGTCTAGAGCAGTAGGTCTACCGGGGGCTCGAGCAACTTGTACTCTTTGCCAAGGACTAAGGTTCTGAAATGTTTCTTGTTTAAGCTTTTCCAAGCGCGCTTCTAAAACCACTACTTCTTCACTAATGTCAATTTGGTGGGATTCAGCATAACTACGCATGTCAGTGATTTTGGCTTGCAAGTCATCAATAGGCTTTTCAAATGACAAGGGCATAACTTTTCACTTCCTTATTTCGTAATAGGCGAACATAGTTTGCTAACTTTGCCTTTAACTGAGGTCTAGGCACAACATCATCTAACATTCCCTTATCTAACAAAAATTCAGAGCGCTGAAACCCTTCCGGTAAATCTTGCTTTATAGTTTCTCTAATTACCCTAGGGCCCGCAAAACAGATTATAGCTTGTGGCTCAGCAACTATTATATCTCCTAAAGTTGCAAAACTAGCCGTTACCCCTCCTGTGGTCGGATCTGTTAATACACTTATAAAAGGTAACCGTTTCTGGGAGAGCTTTTCCAAAGCCACTACTGTTTTTGCCATTTGCATTAGAGAAAGTGCGCCTTCTTGCATTCTTGCACCCCCTGAAGCAGTTACGGTAACTAAGCTTTTTTCTTCTGCAGCTGCACGTTCAGTAGCTCTGGCTATCTCCTCTCCCACTACTGAACCCATTGATCCTCCAGCAAAGAAGAAATCCATAATAACAATAGCTATAGGCTCACCTTCTAGAGTAGCAGCGCCTGTAATTATGGCATCAGGCCTTTCTTGCTTCTCTTGTGAGCGCTTCAGGCGCTCAGGGTAAGGTAAGGTGTCTACGAATTCTAGCGGGTCTTGGGCCTGAATGCCACCGGACCACTGCTCGAAACTACCTTCGTCAACCAAGAGCTTAAGGCGTTCTTCAGCAGGCATACGATAGTGATAGCTACACTCAGGACAAAGATAGCCATTGGCAACTAAGTCCTTACGATAAATTTGATTATCGCAATTGTCACATTTAAGCCACAGACCTGCAGGGCTACCATCTTCACCTGTTTTGGTAGGACGCTTACGTCTAAACCAACGTTCTAAAGCCATTTCTTCAATATTGCCTCAGTAATAGTACAAATTGCTATTTTAAGCAAAATAATTTTTAAGCATAAAGCTTAAGACCTTGATTCAAGAACCCTAAGCTTAGTTTTTATAGTCAGAAAAACTCTTTGCTGCAAAGCAAAATCGCTTTGCAGAAGCTTATAGTGTCTATAACTTCATTCATCCTGTTTTATATTATAACAAATTAATATGTTACAGTTTGATTACTCAAAACATACACTATGCACATGGCCTAAAGAATTTCCCTTGACTAATAAAGAGGTTATAGTGTGAAAAACTACACTGGGAGAATCATAAATATAAAGCTAGTTTTTTTGCTGTTTTATTTACTGTTATCAATGGCTTCTGCTACTTCTTTGGTAATAGCCATACCCCAAGATATTCAGTCTTTTGATCCTTTTTTAGTAAATGAAGTGGCGGGGGAGTCTATTGCTAAGTCTGTTTTTGACAACTTACTCGAGCGCAACTTTGCAGGTGAATTAGTTTCTGGTTTAGCAGAAAGTTATAAGTTTACTAGCGATACCAGTATCGAATTAAAATTGCGTGAGGGGGTAAATTTTCACAATGGGGAGCCTTTCAATGCCAAGGCAGTGAAGTTTTCAATTGAACATTTTCTTGACCCTGAAATGACTTACCCTAATGCAGGACAATTCTCTGCTATTGATAGCGTTGAAATTGTTAATGATTATACAGTAGCTTTGAACTTACGTAACCCCGATGCTGCTATTTTGGACAAACTAACTGCTCAGCTTTATATGGTGCCACCCGAATACTACAGCGAAGTTGGTCCACAAGGCTTTGCCAAAGCACCTATAGGCACAGGGCCCTTTATTTTTATCAACCATCAGCGAGATGTAAAAACTGAACTCAGGGCAAATGAAAACTATTGGCAAGGTAGTTATAAAGGTATTCCACAAGTAGAGCAAGTTACTTTCCGCGTTATTCCAGAGGCTGCTACCCGCATAGCAGAGTTTGTCGTAGGTAGTGCAGACATTATTACAGATTTACCCCCTAATCAAGCAGCGCGTATTGAGCGCGTGGACGGCGAGATTGTAGCAGAAGAAGCTGCAACCTTAATGATGGTGTGGTTTGCTACCACAATTTACGATGACCTCTTAGGGGACGTGCGCGTGCGTCAGGCCCTTAACTATGCAGTAAATACTGAAGTTATCCTAGAAGTTTTACAAAGAGGTTATGGTCAACGTTTAGCTTCAACATTAACCCCTTTGTCCTTAGGGTTTAGTGAAGAGCTGACTCCTTACCCTTATGACCCTGTAAAAGCACGAAGCCTGCTCAAAGAAGCTAATTTCCCCTTTGATAAAGAGCTTAAGCTCAGCGTCCCCCCTAATATAAACAGGCTTATTGCTGAGGCTATTCAGGCAGACTTGCAAAAAGTAGGCTTGAAGGTGAGTTTGGAGCTTATGGACTTGAACGCTTTTAATGATGCTTGGTTTCGCTTTTCCAAACCTGAGCCAACAGAACTTTTTATTGCTAGTTGGGGAGGGCTGTTTGACCCTGCTTCAGAAGCCTTTTTCTTACACACAGATTATGGAGTAAGCTATTACAGCAATGCTGAGGTAGACAGGTTTTTAGAAGCTGCACAGGCAGAAGTGGAACCTGAAAAACGTGCAGAACTTTATAAGCAAATAGCTGAACTTACTCATGAGGATCCAGTAGGGATTTATTTGTGGACACCTTCTTCACTTTATGGAGTGTCTACAAAAGTAAAAGATTGGCAACCTCATCCTGGGGGAATAGTAGTAGTAGGCAAAGCAGCTTTATTGAAAGAATGAAGATAATTATTTGAGTTTATAACTTGGGTAAGTAGGATGTTCCGCAATCTCAACACTGAAAATATCTACTTAGGAAGAGGTGCTGATCTTTGTTACTTAGCATATAAGTATCAAAATAACCTTCAGCTTTACGAAAGTCGAGATTACCCTCGAGCGCATAAATATTTGTGAGTCTTTATTGAAATTCACAGTAGTAGGCAGTAAGGGGCTTTATTATGCTAGCTACTAACTACTAAATTCTAACTTCTTATAGGCACTCATTACTCTAGAAGTTTTCACAAAAGCTTTTACATCCCTGCTTAGTATATAGTAGTCACACTATGCAAAAAATCTTAGTAACTGATACGGTCAAAATCGGCAACAAGAGCTACCCTGACATTGAAATTGATTATCAAGCAGGTATAGAACGCAAGGAATTGCTTAAAGTAGCCCATAATTATGAAGCTATCATTACTCGCAGCCGCACACAGATAGATGCAGAACTTATAAATGCTGCTACCAAGCTTAAAGTTATAGGGCGTGGTGGTGTGGGAGTAGACAACATTGACCTCGAGCTAGCCAGTCGCCGAGGTATTCTGGTTTTAAATGCTCCTGAAGCCAATAACATTTCCGCTGCTGAGCTCGCTATTGCTCTTATGCTCGATGCTGCTAGGGGGGTAAGTCGTAGTGATAAGCTCGTTCGCCAAGGCATGTGGGACAGGAAGTTCTTAGGCAAAGAGGTTAATGGGGCACAGCTAGGCATCATTGGTTTAGGACGCATTGGTTCATTAGTAGCAAAGCGAGCGCAAGGACTAGGGATGATTGTAGTAGCCTATGACCCTTATATATCTTCACAACGTGCTATTAATCTTAAGGTAGAGCTTTTTGATGATTTAAAAGATATGCTGGCCAAAAGTGATTTCTTAACTGTCCATACTCCTTTGACAGAAGAAACTAAAGGCATGATAGGCGAAGCTGAGTTAGCTTGCTTACCCCCAAAAGCTGTGGTGGTTAATGCTGCTAGGGGAGGGATAATTGAAGAGTCAGCTTTAGTTAGGGCAGTTAAAAGTGACCACCTTTTTGCTGCAGGCATAGATGTATTTAGCGTAGAACCACCACCAACTGATCACCCCTTTTTACAAATAGATAATATTGCACTGACTGCACATTTAGGAGCTAATACTCAAGAAGCACAGGCTCGAGTAGGTTCAGAAATTCTAGAGCGTACAGCCTTAGCCTTAAAAGGCGATATCTCACATGGTGCAGTAAACGCTCCCAGCCTTTCTAAAGATGTGATTGAAGGTTTAGGTAAATATTTAGAACTTGGTGAAATTATGGGTAAGATGGTTTCTCAACTTATTAAGGGACGTGTTCGTGAATTACAAGTAGAGTTTTCTGGTAATTTTAATGTTGACCCTGATCCCATAGCTGTTGCAGTTACTAAAGGCTTTTTAGAACCTATTCTAACAGAATGTCCTAACTACATTAATGCTATGTCAATAGCAAAAGAGCGTGATATTCGCATTAATAAGGTAACTGCCTCACGCAGCAAAGGTTATACCCACCATGTTGAAGTAAAAGCAGTTAGTGATGAGGGTAAAGCAGGCGTGGGCGGCACTATCTTAGCTGACAGCCCAAGAATAGTCTCTATTAATGGTTACACCATAGAGATCAAACCAGAAGGAACTATGCTTATCTGTACCAATACCGATAAGCCCGGTTCAGTTGGTAAGATAGGCACGGTTTTAGGAAATGCCAAGGTGAACATTTCTGCTATGCAACTTAGTCGTGTAGATGAAGATGGCTTAGCACTCTTTGTCCTTACCCTTGACCACGCCCCTACTGAAAGGGTACTGAAAGAACTTCAGGATTTGCCCGATGTATTACACAGCCTTAGTGTAGTACGACTAGGATTTTGCTAAGGTAAGAAAGTGTATAAAAAACGTCTTTTTGCCCCCGGTCCTGTTGAAGTATCTCCTCAGGTTTTACAAGCTATGGCTGAGCCTATGGTGCATCATCGTAGCAAGGAATTTCAAGATCTTTTTTCAGAAACTCGAGGAAAACTAGCCAGTCTTGCCCTTGTGCCAAATGAAGATGTTCTTATTTTAGCTGCCACTGGTACCGCTGCTTTTGAAGCAGGTTTGCTAGCTTGTGTGCCTAAAGGCAGTAAAATTATTGGCATTAATGCTGGAAAGTTTGGAGAGAGGTGGGTCAAGGCTGCTCAGGTTTATGGTTATGAAGTTATTGAGTTTAAACTAGAGTGGGGTAAAGTAGCCTCACCTGAAACGGTCGCTGAGTTACTAGCTGAGCACCCTGATGCTAAAGCACTCACTACCACACACTCAGAAACATCTACTGGCGCACTTCATGATGTTCAAAGCATTGCCAAGCTGACCCGTGAGCAAAACCCTGATCTGCTAATTTTAGCTGATTGTGTAACTAGCTTAGGAGTTACAGAGGTAAACCCTCGAGCTTGGGACATAGATGGCATGTTTTCAGGTTCTCAAAAAGGCTTAATGACTCCCCCCGGCCTAGGCTTTGCTTGGCTTTCTGAAAGAGCTTGGGCTAGTACAGAGAACTTAAACCCTAGTTTTTATTTAGATTTGCGTAAGGAACGTAAGGTACAAAATAAAGGGCAAACTGCTTACACTGCTGCTGTTAGTTTAGTCAAGGGCTTAAATGCTGCTTTGACTTTGTTACTAGATGAAGGTCTAGAAAAGGTTTGGCACCGTCGTCAGAGTATGAATTTGGCGGTGCTCGAGGCTGCCAAGTCATTAGGCTGTCTGCCCTTTGCCCAAAGAGTAAGCCCCGCAGTAGCAGCATTACACACACCTGAAGGTTTAAGTGCTCCTGATATTGTAGGAGGGTTTGCTGAACGTGGTATGCGCATAGCAGGCGGTCAAGATCATGCCAAACCTGTACTATTTCGTCCTTCAGTAATGGGGTATGTTGATCCTTATGATGTTGTTATGGTAGTTGCAGTTTTAGAGGATGTGCTACGTAGTTTGGGAAGAGATATTCCTTATGGTAAGGCTACTAGCAAAGCATTAGAAGTTTTAAAGGAGTGTAAAAGTTTTTGTGAATAATCTTTAGGCAGAGGGGGTTTTATGAACACATTATCAGAAATGACCAGTCGTGTTGTAAAAAATAGCAGCAGGATAGGTATTATGTTAGCGATTAAATCTATGTTTGGAAGGACGTTGGGAGGAGGGTTGTTTGGGAAGGGGTCAAAGGTTTTGAACCCCTACAACACGTTTATCGAAAAAAACAGAGCAACTTATCAGACAAAGTGATGGTAGGTTCTCTGTCAGCGTTTAACTTCTAGTTCAAACTCTTGATATAATACTTTTATGAACGCTGCACAGCTTCACGCAAGTATTGATGAATTTCCTAGCGATCTCCAAGAACAGGTATATAACTTTGTTACCTTTTTGCAAAACAATCAAGTAGAATTAGACACTGCTAAGGAAGCTCGTGTACTTGGTTTGCACAAAGGCTCAATGCAAATGCATGATGATTTTGATGATCCTTTACCAGATACATTTTGGTTAGGTGAGCAGTGAAAAGGTATGTGTTCTCTATAAACCACACCCACTACTATCAGATTGTCTTTCATAAGCTCCCATTTGGCAAAACCTCTAGTATCTAATTCTGTAGTTGTTCTACTTCCTCAACACGCAAGCCAGTAAACTTTGCTATAAGTTCCACTTCCATACCCTCTTGCCTCATGTTTCTGGCTATTTCATGGCGTTCTTCATCACGCCCTTTATCTTTCATCCTTCTGATAAAAGGAGTATCTAAAGGGAAGTCTTGTATCAATTCATTCTCTATCATCTTTGATAACCTCTCATCTTCTATGAGTGCTACTAGTATGGATAGTAGCTCTTTCTTAAGTCCATTATCAGTCTTTTTATCTATTGTGTCTATAGCTTCTTTAAGCTCTTTTTGAGGCTCTTCTAGTTTTGCTGAACCTACTACCTACTAGTGCTGCCAAGGCAGGATTTTGAGTGTCTAATAGCTCTCTAGCTTTAGTATCCCATAAGTGTATGACTCTATAGCTCCAAGAAACACCACCTAGCTTATATGTTCCTGTATCACCTTTGCCCTTACCTTGGAGGTAAATGACTACACTGTATATTTCCTTCTTAAACCTATGCTAGTTCTAACACTTTGCTTGGCTAAGAAAATTTTGGGTCTATGGTATTGTATCTCTCACTATTATGTTTGGATTTGTCAACTATTCGTTAGTGCGTGTAGAGACGCAAAATCTTGCGTCTCTACATACGTTAAATTACCTTCTATAGATATTATGTTCGGGATTAAATCTACGTTTGGGAGGGCGTTGGGAGGAGGGTCGTTTGGGAAGGGTTTGAGATTTTAGACCAACAATACCGTTGTTACAAAAGTCAGATGTGGTAATATAACTTCGAAGAAGAGCTCGAGCAAGAAAAAATAAGCAGTAAAAGAGTACTCGAGCCTACTCTACAAGCGCTCGAGCTCTTCAACACTTAAATTAGTCAACTCTAAGATTAACTCTGTTGCTAGGCCTCTTTGCTTCATGCCTCTTGCTATCTCGTAGTTGCGTTCTTCACGTCCCTCTTCACGTCCCTCCTCATGCCCCTCCCCTCTAATCTGTTGTAAGTAAGGAGTATTTAGCAACAAATCATCTTTCTTCAAATGTCCTTCTATCATTTTCATCAACCTCTTCTCTGGTATCAATTCTAACAAAGAAGTCAATAGTCTTTATCTTAAGCTGCTCATCTCCTGCTTTTTCCTTAATTCTTTCTACTGCCTCAAAGTGCTCTTTTTTTATATCCTTTGGTTTTGTCAAGCCTATTAGTGGCAATAAACTAAGCTTATTCATGTCTAGAAGTTCTCTTGCTGTTATATCTTGCAACCTTATCACTCGATATTGCCATTTTAGATCGCCTAGAGAATGCTTTCCTGTATCCCCTTTACCTTTGTCTCCCACATATAATACTACTCCACAAACCTCTTTTTCAAGCTTCCTAGAAAGCCTTACCATATAATCTAACATTCGCCATTTCATCTCCTTAACAGGATCACCTGCTTCGTACTCGAGGTGTAGCATTACTTCTTTGCCACTAGCAAGAACCACCTTAAAGATTTGATCAGAACGCACTTTGCTAGCACGTAATTCTATATTTGTTTCGTGCTTTACACTTAGCACTGGTTGACCTAGTAGCCAAGATGCTGCATCATCTATTACAGCTAAGAAGTGATCTTTTAGAGGGCTATCTGTTGGAGGCACAATGTATTTTAGCAATAACTTTTAGGCTTTGAAAAGCCTAAAAAACTTGGTTGGGAGCTAGAGGATGCCTCAGGCCAATCTTTTGGCTTGGATTCTCGAGTCAACCAAACAGATTGTATTTCAAATATCTTGCCCAAAAGCGAGGCTAAGCAGATGTACATAAATAAGTAAATAACTTCTAAAAAACCAAAGAAAAACAGTTCTAGACAATTGATTTGAGCTATCATTGCACCCTTATTATTTAAGGTGCAATGGAAGGTGCAATGGAAGGTGCAATGATAGGGCAATGCTCTTTCCTTAAAGTGTCATCAGGATAAAAACGCTTCAAGGAAGGTTCATGGAAACCCCAAAAGTAAAGCATAAATCGTATATTTTACGGTTCTGGCAGGAAAATGAAAAATCAGTTTGGCGGGCACGGCTCGAGCCAATTGGTGGACACAGTAAAGCTAGGTACTTTGCCAATGCTGAAAGCTTATTGACCTTCCTTAAAAATCCAAATGCTCAAGAAGATAAGGAGGAGCACTAATGCCAAGTGCAAGAGATAGTCCAGTAAACCTTTAGATATAGACGCAGGTCGGCGCAGTATTCCTAGAAATATTTTTTGAATCTGCCCAATAAGAAACTAGTTATTTTTACAGTAAGTGTAGTAAGTCGGCATTCTGGTGATGCAGGAAAGATGAGGTTTATAATATGGCAAAGGATTTGTTATCAAGAGTTCAAGGATCTATTTCTCTTAGAATCATTGGACTACTAGTAATGTTGTTAATTGTGCTATCTTCAGTAATAGCTCAAGAGTTTTGTTGGAAAGATAGTGAAGTACGTGGGGTAGGCACAGCACCCACTGATTGTGGTGGTGGTGAGTATATTGCTGGACTTTGTTATTCAAAGTGTGACTCAGGCTATGTTGGTAGCGCAGCAATGTGCGTTCAAGAATCGTGCCCCGAAGGCTTTCGTGATGATGGTCGCCATTGTGCAAAACCCAGACCTTATGATCGGGGTAGAGGCTATGCGATAGAAAGGAAATGTAAATCTGACCATGGGAATTGTGAGAAAGAAGCTGCGCTTTGGTATCCTGTTTGCAGGGAGGGATATGAAGGTACAGCGACACAATGTCGCTTTGTTTCTTGCCCTGCAGGCATGAACGATATTGGTGTTTCTTGCGAGAAGCAAAGCTATAGACGTGGTGCAGGGACAGTACCGGATTGTAGCTCGGGACTAGAGAAGCACCAAGGGGTATGTTATATAGCATTTTCCTTTTTTACCTGATACAAGTATCGGCAAAACCCCTGATTTAAGTAATTTTAGAAAAATTCAAACAACTTCTTTTAATGATAAAGTTGCTTCTATAATTGTCTTATAAAGTATTCTTCGATGCCTTGTCAATTTTTCCCAAAACGCAAATATTCTCATTTTTTATAGTTTTCAAGAGTGGCTCTAAATATATAGTAGGTCAATATTATTGTAAATGCACCTCGTTTTTTAATCGTGATAGAAACAATTGATAATTATTGTGTAGCACTGATGTTTGATGAGAGTTTTTTCTAATATAAATATCCTTCCTAGAAACATTATTTTGCTTCCCTTGTCCTATTCAATTAATTTATATCGGCATCTATTTTTTGTCCTGAGCACTACATCTGAGTTATCCTTTTCCTTATCATGTATTATCATTTAGATTTGCGACAACGCATTGTTCAATCCTATCTAGACGGCGAAGGATCCATACGTGAAATAGCAAAGCGCTTTAGGGTCAGTCCCGTAACTGTTTATCAATATCTTCAACTTTACAAACAAAAGGAGGATTTACTTCCTAAAAGTTATGTTGCTGGACGCAAACCTGCTGTAAGTGACACACATTTATTTTTGGTAAAAACTTTATTGAACAAACAGCCCGACATGACTTTAGACGAACTTTGTAAAGCTTTTAAGAAAAAGACTGGTACTAGAGTTAGTATAACTAGCATGTGGAGAGCAATAAAAAGACTTAATTGGTCTTACAAAAAAAAAGACTTTAAGAGATGATCAACAACTTCGTGAAGATGTTGCAGCCAAAAGGGAAGCCTTTCGAGAATTACAAGAAACACTCAATCCTAACAGGCTTGTATTTATTGATGAAACAGGTTTCTATTTAAATATGACTAGGACTCATGCTCGTTCACAACTAGGGAAAAGGGCATATGGTTTTGCTCCAACCAAGAAACGTAAAAGTACAAACTTAATTGGAGCAATAACTTTGGAAGGGATAATTGCTAGTCGTTTTATAGATAAATCTGTTACAGGCAAAGAATTTATAGAATTTTTGAAGAAAGATTTGTGCCCAGTTTTAAAAGCAGGACACATAGTTTTGATGGATAATTCGCCAGCACATATACTAAAGGAAGTCAAGGAGTTAATAGAGAGCAGGGGAGCTAAACTAGTCTATTTGCCACCATACAGTCCTGAATTCAATCCAATAGAGCATTGCTGGTCAAAAGTAAAATCCTGTTTGCGTAAATTAGAGGTTCGAGACAAAAAAAGGATGAAACCAGCTGTTAGAAAAGCCCTGAAAACTCTTACTACAAAAGATATTCAAGGCTGGTTCCGTAATTGTGGTTATTCAAATCCTCCACCTTTGGAAGAAGGTTACACTGAATGTTTGCTCAATTATTTAAAACTCTAATTTTCTTGCAAATGCAAAAATTTACTTAAATCGCCTATAGGAAAGATTTTTTGAAAATGAGATATTTTCATGAGAAAGTGATAATCCTGTGCTACAAGCTAATAATACGTTATTGTATCAGATCAAAAAGGAAAATGCTATAACCCATGCCCAGCAGGCAGTAATGGTGTAGGGCCTGCATGTTATTCCCAATGCCCAGCAAGTTATTCTTCTAATTGTGGTGCTGGTTGCACTACAAATGGGAGTGAATGCGCATCAGCAGTAAGTAAGATGACTACAGCTCCTATTGGATTGGGATTGACTATAGCTGAAGCGGTTGTCACATATGGAGCAAATGCAGCCGATTTTCCCGGCAAAGTCCAAGAAAATATTGACGCTTTTAATTTCCCCCTTTGTTCTGTTGCAACTTCAGGAGAGGGAACAGTGGCCACCGACAGTAGTCAGACCAACCGTTCCTCTATTGTTAAACTACCAGTCGGTGCGTCGTTAATGTATGATGCTGAGTCAGCCTACTTTTTCAAGGGTGATGAGTATATTGGTTACAGTGTTAGTAACAATCATGTTCCTTATGGATACCCTCAAAAAATCCAAGGGAATTGGCATAATTGGCCTAGTAACTTTATAGATATCGATGCAGCATTACTGTATGATGCTGATAGAGCCTACTTTTTCAAGGGTGATGAATATATTCTTTACAGAGTTGGCGAAAACCGTGTTCCTGATGGATATCCTCAAAAAATCCAAGAGCAGTGGCATAATTGGCCTAGTAACTTTGTAGATATGGATGCAGCAGTAATGTATGATGCTGATAGAGCCTACTTTTTCAAGGGTGATGAGTATATTCTTTTCAGTGTTAGCGAAAACCGTGTTCCTGATGGATATCCTAAAAAAATCCAAGAGCAGTGGCATAATTGGCCTAGTAACTTTATAGATATCGATGCAGCAGTAATGTATGATGCTGGGTCAGCTTACTTTTTCAAGGGTGATGAGTATATTCAGTACAGTGTTAGCGGAAATCGTGTTCCTGATGGATACCCTAAAAAAATCGAAGGGAATTGGCATGGCTTTGTAAGGTAGGTAGTACGATAATTGGTGTCACAATTAAAACAAGTGCTGCTTTTGGCTCATTGATTGTCACACCTATTGATTATTTTGAGTAGAGTTTACCTAAACGAAAGTATACGGTTTCCGGACAACATTTAAGTTCGAAGCCGTACCTTTTCGTTCAAATGTCCGTGCGATTCGTTCTTCCGAAATTCAAAGCACAGAAGTGCAGAAAGGCTGGAAGCTAACTGAAGAAGTTAGAACTGTATAACTATATAGGTGAAAGCCCTATCCCCTCGATAAACAGGGTGAAAGCAATACCCTTTGGCGTGAGAATGGGTATCAATCGTCAAAAGCAGGGTATGAAGCCAATAAGCAGCGAACCAAACGTTGTGACCTTGGCAAGCAAGTGGCTATGGATAGCGAAAGCAAAGGTGTGGTTGAAGCATCGTAAGTGCGAGGCAGCCTACGTTGGTTATTGGCTGCGTCCAAAAGGACAAGGTTTCTGGTTATGTCTGTGCGCATGGACATGGCGATTATCCACAAAGAACTCGGTGTAGAGCACCATCCTAAGGTCACATATCAATGGTTATACGGAACGAAGTAACCCTCACACAGCTCTCTTTGAGTAGGAACCCATCCGCAAGCTGTATGAGGGAGGGATTGTCCAAGAAGCAAATGCCTCGGGTAATGCCGAGGATAGGCTGACGTGGACACAGGGTATTAGAAGATGAAGGTATGGAAGGAGAACAAGTTTTATGACAGCGGCAATACCGACTGAAAACTGGGAAGCTATCAATTGGAAGAAAGTTCTAAAGATAGTATACCGCCTCCAGAAACGCATTTATCAAGCTTATAGAAGAGGGGATTGGCGTAAGGCACGCAGTCTACAACGATTGCTGTTAAGGTCTTGGTCAGCACGTTCACTTGCTATCAAACAAGTGACACAAGATAATCGAGGCAAACGAACAGCAGGAGTTGATGGCAAAGCTAACTTAGAGCCTAAAGAGAGGTTGGAGCTTGTTAAAACCATTAGTCTCAAAGATGAACCCGACCCGATAAGGAGAGTGTACATTCCCAAAGACAATGGAGAGCTACGTCCCCTAGGTATTCCAACCATAAGGGATAGAGCAAAACAAGCACTAGTCAAACTAGTTTTAGAACCTGAGTGGGAAACTCGGTTCGAGCCTAATAGTTATGGTTTCAGACCTGCACGATCATGTCACGATGCGATGATGGCGATTCATCTCAACATCAACAAAGCTTCTAAATACGTACTGGATGCGGACATTGAGAAATGTTTCGATAAGATTGATAGGCAAGCATTGCTTAAAAAGCTATCAGCCATTCAACCTATCCAGCGTATAGTTGGCAAATGGCTTAAAGCAGGCATTATGGACAATGGGAAACTGTTATTTCCTGAAGCTGGAGTCCCTCAGGGCGGCGTGATTTCGCCATTACTTGCCAATATAGCATTACACGGCATAGAGGAGTGTGCCAGTCTAGGGCTTACACAACGCACCAAAGTTCAAGCGCCACGGCTGATACGCTACGCTGACGATTTGGTGGTTTTGCATCGAGATATTGAAGTGATAGAGCAAGTCAAGAGCAAGTTAGAAGCTTGGCTTGCCGAGTATGGTCTAAAACTCAAACCCAGTAAGACAAGCATCACTCATACCTTGATTCCTTACGAGGGTAAGGTAGGGTTCGATTTTCTTAGTTTTCACTTTCGTCAGTACAGTGTAGGTAAATACCATGCAAAGGTAACTTCCTATGGCAAGTCAAAGCCTTTTATAACACTCATTAAACCTAGTGGTGAGGCCCAACGTAAGCATGTAGCTAAACTTAAGCTGATTATTCGTCAGTATAAGAGTGCATCCACGAAAGACCTTATAGATAAACTCAACCCTATTATACGAGGGTGGACAAACTACCATCGACAGGTGGTTTCTTCTAAAGTTTTCTCGAAAATGGACTACTACATGTTCTATCGGCTCACTAGATGGGTCAAATGGCGAGTTAAAAAAGGCGTTAGAAAGGCTTGTAAGAAATACATTGTACAAGGTAGATTACATGAAGGTGAAGCAAAACTTTACCTTCACGGTGATACACTTATAAAGCGACATGTGAAGATTATAGGTGATCGTAGTCCCTTTGATGGAGATGTAGTCTACTGGGCAACCCGTTTAGGACACTCACCAGGAATCTCAACTAAGAAGGCAAAGCTTCTCAAAAGGCAAAAAGGACGCTGCTGGTACTGCAACTTACCCTTTTCTTCTACAGATATCATGGAAGTACATCACATAGATCATGATGGTAGCAACAATCATTACTACAATCTTGCGCTTGTTATGGGACATTGCCACGATACTCTTCATAGAAGTGCCCGTGACAAGGGCTAATACCTTGAGGAGCTGTGTGAGGCGAAAGCCTCATGCACAGTTCTGCACTGGCGGTGGGGGAAGCGATTCCCCTATCGACCATAACCCGCTGATCCACCAACGGTAGTCAGACCAGCCGTACTCAGCAAACCGAGTAGTCAGCAGCCAGGCACAACAAACCTAACTGTAGCCGAAGATCTTACTGGTGGGAAAGTTGTTGCAGCAGGAGATTTTAATGGTGATGGATTGCTCGACCTAGCTACGGGTGCTCCCAAAGCCTCTAGTTCTGGTACAAAATCAGGACTTGTCTACGTTTTTCATGGAACAACTTCGGGCCTTGAATTATGGAAAGAGATGGACCAAAGTGGCTTAGGTGGTAATGAAGATGATGACCGCTTTGGTTCATCTTTAGCAGCAGGTGATTTCAACAACGATGGCTTTGATATAGATGTCCAGATAAATTCTTTCCCTAGAATGGGATAAATTGTGCCATGATAATCCCAATAATAAACCAAAGGAGATTAATCATGGCAAATAATGATAACAAACAAAAACTAGAAAAACTTAAGATACTACGTCATCGCTATAAAAAGGAAAACAAGGCAAATGCCTTACTACGGACTCAGGCCCTAATAGCTTTGTACTCAGGGAAAGATATAGAACTTGTAGCAGAAATATTCAGTGTTACAGTAAAAACCATAAGAAATTGGCGAAAAAAGTTTGAGAACTCCTTTGGATTGAAGGATAAGGAAAGAACTGGTAGACCTCCAAAATTATCTAAAAAGCAACTAGAGTTAATCAAGAAACTCATAACAGAGAATAATCAGCAGGTATGGGTTGCAAGAAAGATCTTCACACTGATCCACAGTATTTTTGGAGTATATTTTTCTGTAAAGTATTTGCCTGAACTTCTAAGACAACAGGGGTTAAGCTTTCACAAAGCAGTACACTTACTGTATAGAAGAAATGAAGAGAAGAGGCGCAAATGGATACAAGAATCACTTCCAAAACTGTATGAAGACAAGATAAAAGAAGGGTGGCGGATATTTTACCAAGATGAGGTTGGATTCCAAGTACAAGGAACGTTAGCAAGTACATGGGGGCCAGTGGGAGAAAAGGTAGAGATAAAGAATTATGGAAAGCGTGGACGGATGAATTTAATAGGAGCACTGGAGGTAGGAACAGGAGAATTTCATGGAGTACTAACAGGATTTAAGGTGAACGCACAAAGGTTCAGAAGGTTTATCTGCCATATGAGAAGGAAAATGAGGGAAGCAAAAATAATATTGATATGTGATAATGCACCGTTTCACAAGGCAAAGTGGCTAAAGGAGTGGGCAGAAGAGAATTCAAAATGGTTGAGATTAGAGTTTCTACCAGGATACTCACCAGACTTCAATCCAATAGAACGGTTATGGAAATATTTGAAGGAAGAGTATATACACAATAAAAGTTGGGGAACAAAGCTAGACTTAAAGAAGCACTTAGAAGTTATGCTACAGGAAATACCAGTGAAAACGGAAGAAATAAAAGGATTAATGAAGAAAGAGACAAAAAAATTGAGGGAGGCATTTGAGTTTTATGAAACACCAATACCAAAGGAATTAATGATTTGAGATAGAGTTTAGCGGGGAAAGTAAGCAAGTTTGGTATAAGTTTCTAGTTGATTTACAAAATAAGATAACACTGGGCGATAGGTGTTCCATTGCCTAAAAAGGAACTATTGTTAGTACTTTTTTTTGCCTTCTTCCACTTTTAGATAAAAAGGAAAAGATTTTTCTGGGTAACTATAACTTGGCTGTAGGTGGTCCCAGAGAAGCACCCAGTTCTGATCCAAAATCAGGATATGTCTTCATTTTTCGTGGAACAGCTTCAGGCCTTGAATCATGGCAAGGACTTGATCAAGAAAGCTAATATAAAGTACCTTTCCCTAAGGAAGATAGAAAAAATAGAAAGGGGTTTTTAATGAAAAATAATCTAAACCACTACCAGCTAGAAGCTGGTAGGTTTCTCAAATCTAGGCTGGAAGCCGATATCATTCTAAAGAAACTTTTACTCTTCCTCAGAATAGCCCTTGGCTGCTCAATTAAATTAGCTCCATGTTCAAACAAGGAGGTCTCTAACGTAGATCTTTTAAATTTAGGAACTATTTTCATATCTTTTTCAAAGTTTAATCCTTTGCTGGTATTAACTCTGAAGAGTCTCCCATCTGAAGATGGGGGTGTTAAGCCAATTAGAGGACCATAAATATAAGGAGTTCTTATGATTTTTAAGACTTTTGCTTTCGCAATCCTAGTAATTGGTTTTAGGAGGTGAGCAAGAATAACTTTTCAATCGCATAGATTTTTCTATACTGGTTTGCATGAAGGAAAGCTTATCAGATTCAGATATTGAGAACCGTTTACAAAGGGAATACCAAATTCTTTCAGTTGATTTACATGAGCGAGGACGTCGCAAGTGGGCTGCACTACAAGCACAGCGTCTTGGGTATGGAGGAAAAACAATTGTCCATCGTGCGACAGGATTGTCATATCCAACGATTCGGAGGGGTTTGCTTGATATATCTAGCTCATGCGAGAATGAACTACAACATATGCGTAAAGTCGGAGGTGGTCGCAAAAGCTTGCTTGAGAAGTATCCTGACCTAGAAAAAGATTTGGAAAGTTTAGTAGAAGACACAACCTTTGGTGATCCTGAGAAACCCCTTAGATGGACCAGTAAAAGCACTCGCCATCTTTGTGAAGCATTGAAGGAAAAGGGTTATGATATATCTCAACGGAGTGTATGTAACTTGCTTACAACAATAGGATATTCTCTCCAAGGCAATAGAAAAACAATAGAAGGAGGGAATCATCCAGACAGGAATGATCAATTTTCTTTTATCAATGAAAAAGTTAAGTGCTTTCAAAAGAATCACCAACCAGTAATTTCAGTAGATACAAAGAAAAAAGAACTGATTGGGAATTTCAAGAATCCTGGTCGGGAATATCATAAAAAAGGTCAATCACCTGAAGTTAATGTGTATGATTTTCTAGATAAGGAAAAAGGGAAAGTGGCACCTTATGGTATTTATGATCTGGACAAAAACAAAGGCTGGGTAAGTGTTGGAATCAGTAAGGATACTGCAGAATTTGCAGTTAATAGTATACGCAGTTGGTGGCAAGAAATGGGACAACATCATTACAAAAACTCAACTTCTATTTATATAAATGCTGATGGTGGTGGCAGTAATAGTAGTAGAAGTCGTTTATGGAAGAAAGAATTACAGGGTTTTGCAAATGAAATAGGCAAAGAAATCCATGTTTCACATTTTCCACCAGGAACAAGCAAATGGAACAAGATAGAACACAGAATGTTCTGCTTTATTTCACAAAATTGGCGAGGTAAACCTCTGATAGATCATGCAACAGTTGTCAACCTAATCAGCAACACTAAAACAGAAACAGGATTAACAATCAAAGCTAGACTTGATAAAAACACCTATCAAAAGGGCATCAAAGTTACTGATGAAGAATTTGCTCAGCTCAACCTACATAAAGAAACTTTTCATGGTGAATGGAACTATACAATTAGACCAAATTGAAAACTTATTTTTGCTCAAGCCCTCAGTCAAGCTAGTTTGGCTCAGGATCTTAGTCCTAATACACTGCTCAATGACGTAAATACAGCTAGACAGCAGCCTCGCAACTGTGGGGACGAGTTTTTTTCAGCAGCGCCACCACTTCGCTGGAATCCTAAGTTAGGAGAGGCTGCAAGAAAGCACAGTGTGGATATGGCTAATAACAACTACTTTAGTCATACCAGCCTTAATGGTGATAAGGTAGAAGATAGAATTGGAAGAGAGGGATATGATTTGGTAAATCTTGATGAGAATGTCTCTGTGGGCGATAAGGAACATTCAAATGCAGTAGAAGGTTGGTTGAAGAGTCCGGGTCATTGCAGAAACATTATGAGTCCTGATTATGTAGATTTTGGTGCTGGGTATGGTGTTAACGTAGACTCTAGGTTCGAGCATTACTGGATACAAGTCTTTGCAACGCCAACAGATAATGAACCTGCTCCACCACCAATAAACAATGAGCCAGCACCAGTAGGTAATGAACCCCTGACAACAAATATAAACAATGTTAGATTTGAAGGCGGTAGTTTTAGACAGATTAATTCTACTACTTGGGTAGAAACTGATGCTCAGGGAAACACTAAGTTTACTCTTGAGGAAGTTAAACGCGATGAGCAAATTGTGTACATCCGTGATAACTCAAGAGGTATTTCTTTACAGCTTGATTTGTTTGAGATTGGAATTGAAGATGACTCTGGAGCAGTTTCTGCCCTTTATGATATATTGCCTTAATAGAAAATCTAAAGTTAAGGTGAGGAACTTTATAGAATGGCCGTAATTACATGCCTCGCTATTTCTTAAAAATCATGGATAGCGAGGCAATTTCAGAAAAAATTTATCTAACGGTTCACCTCAAACCAAACCACTTTTGAAGGAGAAATAATGTGGCGTCTAAACTTTTTATATATTCTACTACTAGGAGCTTTTCTAGTATCTTGTACCCAAACTAGTTCCAAGCTCGAGATAATTACTCCATCAGGAGAAATTCTAGAACTAACAGCACTTGTAAACAAAAGTGTGACAGGAAAAATCACTGTCAAAAATGTAGGTGATGCAGGCCTCAGTTTCGAGGTAAAGGTGACAGATGACCTTGTCATTTCTACTGACCCTAGTAAGGGAAATATTGGCAAAAATGAAAGTGTGGAAATTACTGTAAATGTAACCTGCCCCAATGAAGAAAACACTTATGAAGCAAAAGTTACTCTTGAAACAAATGATATTAATAAAACCTTTACTATAAAGCTAATGTGCCAAACACCTAAACTACCAGAGTTAGTAGCAGGACAGTGGAATGAGTTCCAAGGGGGAAAAGACACTATGTGTGCTAACGGTTCTGACTATAAATATTTTGCCTACAAAGGAAATACAAATAAGCTGGTGATCGATTTTATGGGCGGAGGGGCTTGCTGGGACGATAATAGCTGCCCATTTCCTAATAGTAATCCAAATCCAGCTATAGGACAAGGTTTTTACGATGATTCTATTCCTTCTGATTTATCAACAGGAACTACAGGAATCTATGATAAGGGAAATAGCTCTAATCCCACTAAGGATTGGTACCATGTGTTTGCACCTTATTGCACAGGTGATTTACACCTTGGCAACAACACTGCAACCTATAAAAATCCTATAGACCAAACCAACGTAACTGTCCAACACAAAGGAGCAGTAAATGCTAAAGCAGTCCTTGATTGGGTATTTGAAGAATTTGAAGCACCAGAATCTATCTTGATTACAGGATGCAGTGCTGGGGCCTACGCTTCTATCTTCTGGGCTGACGCAATTAAAAAGCAATATCCCAACGCCAATACTAATCAATTAGGCGACAGTGCTGCAGGCATTGTTAACGAAGCATTTGTAAGCCAAGTAAATACTAATTGGAAAATTGACAACAACTTACTCAATCCTATAGCAGACATTAATAAGGATTTGGTTCCCAACAGCTATATAGCTGCAGCAAAACTCTATACCAATACAACTTTTGCTCAGTACAATAGCCTGTTTGATGGCACACAAACTGGTTTCTACTCTTCTATAAAAGGAGTGTTCCCACCCACTCAAACAGAAGCAATTGAGTGGACCACTGGAATGCTAACCTCATTAGCAACTATAGAAGGACAAACAACAAACTTTCATTCCTACACAGCTAACTTCAATAGGGATCCACAGACAGGGGCTACACCACATTGCATTATCTTTAGGGATGAACTATATAATTTAAAGCAAAATGAGGTGGTTTTTCTGGATTGGCTCAATGACTTAATGAGTGGCAAAGGAGTTCAAACAGTAACAGCACCCTTACCTTAAACACGGTAGTATATAAACGGAGCAGGGCACCAAAAGAGGTGCCCTAAGTGCTTGCTTTAAGTTTTTTTAATCTAGCTTAACGATATGCTGATGGCCAATTACTAAAGACTCCTTGCTAGGGCAGCTTTAGTGCATGTCCTTGGAGCGAATTTTAGAAATGGTAATAGGTTTAGTAGTTATAGCGTATTTTGTACCCCTAAAATGCCATATTTTTCTCACAGATCGCAAGTTGTACCTCAAAAACGCAATTTTCATCTTCAAAAACACTGTTACCAAAGCTAGCAACGCCAATTTTCTGCTTTTTTAGAGTAGCCACAGCATATAATTGACAGGATAGGGATATATTTTTTATAGTGTAGCCACAATGCCTGCTACAACAAAAATGCACCTAGAGATACAGTATGCGAATACAGATAAGCCAGTAGGAGTAATACGTAGCAGCTATCGTGAAGATGGAAAGATAAAACACAAACAATTTGGAAGAATAACAGGACAAACTCTAGAGCAGCTTAAAATGTTACAGCTAACCTTTCGTAATGAGGTTATTGCAAAAAGTGACCCAGAAGCAGTACAAATAGTAGGCAGTAAAGAATATGGAGCAAGCTATACGATATTGTCAATGATTAAGGAAATAGAATTAGATAAGGCAATGTATTCACAACCGCAACCATGGGTAAGTAACATAAGTGCTATGATAATAGGCAGAATAATATTTGCTGGAAGCAAATTAGCATTATGCAATCAATATAATAATAGTAGTCTTTGGGAACAATGTGGAGTAGAAGGAAGACCAGATGTAAGAAAACATTGCTATGAGGCATTAGATACACTGCTAGCAAGACAAAAAGGAATCCAGAAGAAGTTAGCCAAGAAGCATCTTAAGAATGGAAATCTTGTACTGTATGATGTCACGAGCAGTTATTTGGAAGGCCAATACGCAAATAGCGAATTGGTCAAATATGGATATAACCGAGACGGAAAGAAGAAACATGAACAAATAGTAATAGGGTTAATATGTAATGGAGAAGGTTGTCCAGTAGGAGTAGAAGTATTCAAAGGCAACACCAAAGATGAGACAACAGTATCAGACAAGGTAGAAGAGTTAAAAGAGACGTATGAAATAAAGCAAGCAATATTTGTGGGGGATAGAGGAATGGTAACAGAAGCAATAGCAGAAGAATTAGAGGAAAAAGGTGTAAAGACAATAGGAGCATTAACAAGAGCAGGAATACAGAAACTAATAGAAAAAGGAATAATAAAGCCCTCTGAGTTCAAAGAAAAGAAGATAAAAGAGGTAGTAGATCCTGAAAGTCCAGCTAGACGATACTGTTTATGCAAAAATCTTGAATCAGCAAAACGAGATGCAAAAACGAGGGAAAAACTGATTGAACTGACGATTGAGGGCCTTGAAGAAATAGCGAACTACAAGCAAAAAACAACAGTAGAAATATTGGGAGCACGAGTAGGAAAAGTGCTGCAGAAATACAAAATGGGTAAATATATAAGTTGGGAGGTTAAAGGGGATAAAAAAGAAAAGGAATCAACCAAACATAAGTTGTTATGGAGTAAAAAAGAAGAGGCAATAGCAAAAGCTAAGGATCTAGATGGATGTTATGTAATAACAACCAAAGTAGATGAAAAAACCATGGACAAAGAAGAGGTTGTGACTAGCTATAAGAAACTAGAGCAAGTAGAAATAGCATTCCGCAATTTAAAAACAGTGCAGCTAGAAATGCGACCTGTGTATCATAATCTAGATCATCGTATCAAAGCACACGTATTTTTATGTATGCTGGCGTATTATGTCCAATGGCATATGCAAAAACGGTTAGAACCATTGTTTAAGAAAAACAAAAAAGTATGGGAAAGAAGATGGACATTTGCACAAGTAATCGAAACACTGAAAACGATCACCAGAAATAGAATTGAAGCGAATGGGATGTTTTTTTATCGGAACACTGTTCCAGACGAAGAGCAAAAATATATCTTAGACCTGATGGGGATCGCCGTGTAGCCATTTTTTATAAAAAATAATTTCGCCCTAAAACCTCAAATAGCACGGGATTTTGGGGGTCAAAAACCCTACTTTTTGATGACAAAATGCGACAGATGCTAGTTACAATAGGGAATAAGTTAAGGTTACATTTTTCGATTTTGTAGCCATCATTTAAGGGGAATATATTCTTTGCAAATAGAGATCAATGCCATATAATGTAGCCATCATGTTGGCTGCAACAAACCTGCACCTTGAAATTCAAAAGGCCAGTACGGATAAACCAGTAGGAATAATCCGAAGCACCTACCGAGAAGACGGAAAAGTAAAACATAAGCAATATGGAAGAATAACAGGGCAAACACTAGAACAACTAAAACTGTTGCAACTAAGCTTTAGAAACAAAGTCATACCAGAAGATGATCCTCAAGCATTCAAAATAGTAGAAAGCAAGGAATACGGGGCAAGTTGTACAGTGTTGAGGCTTATAAAAGATATAGGGTTAGAAACAGAAATATACTCAAAGCCTGAGAGGTGGGTAAATGATGTATGTGCGATGATAACAGGGAGAATAATATTTGCAGGGAGTAAGTTATCATTGTGCAATCAATATAGTACAAGCACACTATGGGAACAGTGTGGAGAAGAAGGGCGACCAGATGTAAGAAAAAGATGTTACAAAGCACTAGATAATTTGCTAGGAAGGCAAAAAGCGATACAGAAGAAATTAGCGAAGAAACATCTGAAAAATGGTCGGTTAGTACTATATGACATAACAAGTAGCTATCTAGAGGGAGAGTACAAGAAAAGCGAATTAGTAAAGTATGGTTATAACCGAGATGGAAAGAAGAAGCATGAACAAGTGGTAATAGGATTGATATGTAATGGAGAAGGATGCCCAGTGGGAATAGAAGTATTTAAGGGGAATACGAAAGATGAAACAACAGTGTCAGAGAAGGTAGAAGAGATAAGGAAGGATTATGAGGTAAAGGAAGCAATACTAGTAGGGGATAGAGGAATGGTAACGGAAAAAATAGCAGAGGAGTTAGAAGAAAAAGGGGTGAGGACGGTAGGAGCATTAACAAAGAGTGAAATACAAGGATTGATAACAGAAGGAGTAATAAAAGCAGAAGAGTTTGATGCAAAGAAAATAAAAGAAGTAGAAGACCCAGAAGTAACAAACAAGAGGTACTGTCTGTGCAAGAATGCAGAGTCAGCGAGGAAGGATGAAAGGACAAGGGAAAAACTAATCAGCTTAACAATAAAAGAGCTAGAGGGAATATCAAAGTACAAGAAAAAGGCAACAGTAGAGGAGTTAGGGGCAAGAGTAGGGAAAGTGCTGCAGAAATACAAAATGGGTAAATATATAAGATGGGAAGTAGAGGGCGATGAAAGGGAAAAAAAGTCAAATCAGCATAAGCTGAAGTGGAGCAAAAAGGAAGAGGAAATAGCAAAAGCAAAAAGACTAGATGGATGTTATGTAATAACAACGAAGGTAGACAAAAAAGTCATGAGCAAGGGAAAGGTAGTGAGCAGTTACAAAAAGCTAGAGCAAGTAGAAGAAGCATTCCGAAATTTAAAAACAGTGCAGATAGAGATGCGACCGTTTTACCATAATCTAGACCAGCGAATAAAGGCACATGTATTTTTATGTATGCTAGCGTATTATGTGCAATGGCACATGCAGAAACGATTAGGACCATTATTCAAGAAGAACAAAAGGGGATGGGAAAGAAGATGGACCTTTAAACAAGTAATAGAGACACTGAAAATGATTACCAGAAACAGAGTTGAGGCGAATGGAGCATTTTTCTATAGAAACACTGTTCCAAACGAGGGGCAAAAATATATATTAGACCTGATGGGGGTCGAGATGTAGCCATCAATTTGGAAAAATGGAATTGCCCCTAATACCTCAATTAGCACAGGATTTTAGGGTCAAAAAAACCATGGTTTTTGAGGACAAAATGCGTTATAGGAATTTGTGTTGGGTAAAGCATTATCTAATACTAATTATGTGGCACTAGGCCGTTTAAAAAACAAAAATGCTATTAATCTTATCACTTACGATATTAGTTCTTTATCAGCAATTCCCGATCTGCTTGAAAAAGCTGTCAGGGACATATAGTCACTCATAAACTTTCGCAATGTTTGAGCATTTATTGAAAACCCTTAATGGTAAGGATAGAATTAGTTGTGAAGCCCCGAAAAGACTTGTGTGCCACAACCCTACATAAAAAACTAAGAGAAACCTATGCAGAGATAGAGGATCATCGACCTAATGAGGTAGATATACCTCTCAAAGATGTGCTGATGTCAGGTCTTGCCATGTTTATCCTAAAAGATGGTTCACTGTTACGCTTTGATCAAAGACGACAAGATGGGGAAGAAAGAAGAAACTTAGAAAGGGTGTTTGGGATAAAAGAAATACCCAGTGACACGAGGATGAGGGGAATAATAGATGAGGTTGATTCAGGAGAGCTAAAAAAGGGATTTAAAGTGATTTTCAAAGAGGTACAAAGAGGAGGTTTGTTAAAAGAATATGCTTACCTAGATGGGTATTACTTAGTATCATTGGATGGAACACAGTATTTCAAATCAAAAGAAATAAGTTGTCCAGGGTGTTTAGAGCGCAAGAATAAAAATGGAGAAGTAAGTTATTCTCACCAGCTAATGGGAGCAGTGATAGTACACCCAGATAAGGCAGAAGTAATACCAATAGGCGTAGAAGCAATAATAAAGCAAGATGGGGAAACAAAGAACGATTGTGAGCGGAATGCAGGAAAAAGGTTGGTAGAAGAAATAAGAAAAGATCATCCCAAACTGAAAGTCATAATACTAGAGGATGGATTACACTCTACAGGGCCAAATTTAAGGGAAATAGAAAAGCAAGGAATGAGTTACATAATAGGTGCAAAACAAAGCGATCATAAAAAACTGTTTGAGGAATTAGAAAGAAGGAAAGAGGCAGGCAAAAGCCATACCCATAAGGTAGTAGAAGAAATGGGAGCAGAACATCATTTTCATTA
Organism: Trueperaceae bacterium; assembly: GCA_965224855.1. Taxonomy (GTDB): domain Bacteria; phylum Deinococcota; class Deinococci; order Deinococcales; family Trueperaceae; genus CBDCVN01. The sequence goes on from CBDDAI010000002.1 coordinate 1,620,277, forward strand.
CAGCAATGACATAGCGATAAATGCCTCAAACGAAGACGTGAGGGTAAATGTATTGGAGTACTGGGAAAAGAGTGAAGAGAAAACGCAGTATTTTGCGTGGGTAACAGATATAGAGATAAATGAAGAAAATGTAGAAGAGATAATTCGAGCAGGGAGGGCAAGATGGAAAATGGAGAATGAGACACTAAATACACTAAAAAACCAAGGGTACAAAGCGGAACACAATTATGGGCATGGGAAAAAGAATCTGTCAGTCAATTTCACGATACTGATGATGCAAGCGTTCCTAGTGGATCAAGTACTACAACTGGCATGTCCAGTTTTCAAGGCAGCGAAAGCGAAATGTAAAACTAGAAAACTACTATGGGAAAGGGTAAGGCACTTGTTCTATACCTTGCCCTTTGAGTGCATGGAAGATATTTACAGGGCAATAGCACATGGTTTCAAAGTAACAGGTTATGAAATCCTGTATGACACATCATAAGAGTAGAGTAGTACTACAGAAAAGACTGTAGAAAACCTAAAACGCATAAGTGGCATTTAAGAATCTCTCATAGAAGTGGTGCTAGGTGTTTCTACGTTTTTCGAAAGTAAGTATGTTTCACAAACAGCTCATGTAGGGCATTTTCTCTCATTTTCAAGTGATCTTGGATGAACTTACTCCTCAATCTTTACAAAATGAGGCATCTTTCCTTAGGCTAAAGTTGAAAATCCTGTGCGATCGGGAATTGCTGGTTCTTTATCTATATCATAACAACCTAGACGGAGTTAATGTTCGATCAATAGCTAGCACCTTGCTGATGGCAATATATCTGGTGCTTTTATACATTATCCCTCCACCAGGGTTACAATACTATTCTAGGGAAGTAGACGGTCTATTTCTAGTTATACCGTTTGCTTCGTATTATGCAGCCCTTTTTCCTGATGCTAAGGTATATGCAATCCTTGGTATTGCCGGCCTAATATTAACGATTGCCTTACTAATTTTCTTTAAATTCTTTTATTGGGCTTAGCTCTCAAAGAATTTTTCTGGCAGAACGTAGGAGTTGACATACTTAACGCCATTAAGTAAGATAGCTATGTTATGAGCAAAGATGCTCAAAATCCAACCCGTGAAGTACGCACACAAGCCAAAAGTGCTGCTCGCCGCAAACAGCAAAAAGAAGCTTTGAGCCAAACTATCTTAGATGCTGCTACAGAACTATTTCAAAAACAAGGCTACCAAAATTTCTCACTTAGACAAGTTGCCGAGGCTATTGGCTATTCACCAACTACTATCTATCTACATTTTAAAGATAAGGATGAATTACTTTTTAATGTAGCTATCCAAGGCTTTAAGACCTTTGGTGAACAGCTGCAGGCTGCTTATGATAATGAGAGAACACCTATAACACGCCTTCAGGGTATTGGCAAAGCATATTTGGATTTTGGCTTAAGTCATAGGGTGCATTATCGTTTAATGTTTATGGAGCGCAGTGAATTTTTACTAAAAGAACCACCTGAAGGTTGTGAATCTATAATTGATGCTTTTGAGATTCTTACCCTGACTATAGAAGAGTGTATAAGTGCAGGAGTTATTAAACAAGGAAATGTACAAAATTACGCTAATACTATCTGGGCTGTGACACACGGCATTGTAGCGTTAGCAATCAGTGTGCCAATAGTCAATGAGACAGATGCTCGAGCAAGCTTCAAAACTGCCATGCAAATGATACAAAAGGGCTTAATATCATAAAATTTTTTGTCTATAGTACTTAACACTGTTAAATATACTAACAGCGTAAATTCTAAGGAGGTTTTTTATGTTCAATCCAGCCAAGCTAAGTTTGATTTCTCAGCAATACCCTCCCCTATTCTTCTACAGCTTAGTAATGAGCATTTTAGGACTTTTTTTCTTTATAGGCATCTTTGCAGACCCACGTATAATAACTGGTGCACCTGCTTGGCTAAAACCAACTAAGTTTGCAATCTCTACTGTTGTTTATAGCATTACAATGCTATGGTTACTTAATCAAATTAGCACTGTCAGGATTTGGAAAAGAAGGCTAGTAAAAGTTTCTGCTTGGGTAGTTGCCCTTGTTTTTACTATAGAAATGATTCCCATTACTTTACAAGTAATTCGTGGTACCACTAGTCATTTTAACGCCGCAACACCACTAGATTCTGCTATGTATTCCGTTATGGGCACAGCCATTATTATCTTGTGGCTATGCAACCTAATAATTGCCTTTGTGCTATTTACAGAACGTCATCACCCACCTGCTTTACTGTGGGCTCTACGCCTTGGAGTTATTATCACTTTAGTTGGCATGGCTGAAGGTTTCTTAATGACTGATCCCACACCTGAACAAGTAGCAAGCTGGCACGCCGGAGCGCCTGTTACAAAAGTTGGAGCCCACAGCGTTGGCGTAGAAGATGGCGGTTTAGGGTTACCTTTTGTGAATTGGAGCATAGAAGGTGGCGACTTACGCCCTGCACATTTTGTAGGTCTGCATGCCTTACAAATTATTCCCTTACTAGGCCTTTTCTTGATTCGCCTACACAGGCTAAGTCAACAGCAACAAACAGCACTTGTTTTTACTGGGGCAGGTGGTTATTTAGCTGTTGTCATGCTACTTACTTGGCAAGCTTTGCGCGCCCAGCCTATTATTAGACCAGATATACTGACAATGAGTGTGTTTACTGGTATTGTTATCATTACACTGATTTTAGCAACTATCATTACTGCTAGAATTGATTTTGGGGTTACTCGAGCCCTAAAAGAGCAAAGAACATGAACCAAATTTTCTCACTTAGCAATTTATTAGTCATGCCTTTTTGGTTACTAATGGCATTTTTACCCACTTGGAAATGGACTAAGCGCATTATTAGCTCATCTTGGATTGCCGTGCCTGCAGCCTTGTTGTATGTTGTCCTAGTCATTCCTAACTTCATAGAACTCTTTCCCCAAATCACGAACCCAGAACTTGCAAACATAGCTACACTACTTGGCACCCCTGAAGGTGCAACTATTGCTTGGGCGCACTTTTTATGCTTTGACCTTTTTGTAGGACGCTGGATCTATCTAGATAGTCGCGAAAAAGCTTTGCACCCTGTGCTTATGTTCCCCTTTATCTTTTTTACCTTGATGTTTGGACCTTTAGGGTTTTTAGCTTATGTTTTCTTAGGAGCTATAGCTATATCTAGGCATAAAATAAGTGCTCAGTAACAAACGAAATGGTGCACTGTACACCCTATGTACACCCTACTTCTCAGCTTATGCCCTGCTCCTTTATTCCCCATTTCCCTTTCACATAAGCAGTAGTGCAAAAGTTTTTGTGAACAACTTAGAAGTGGTCAATATTATAGGTAGTTAGTAGTCAGCATAGATAAAACCCCACTGACTACTAGCTACTGGGTTCTAGCTACTATCTTCCACCTCAAATCACAAGATGTATAGGTGCTTAGATCTTAGGCTCTAATGAACTCTAATAGAGATGTCCATTTTTATTTTTATACCATTACAAGTATAGTAAACTGCGAGCATGGATTTTGTTGATCCCAAAACAGATATAGCCTTCAAGAAAATCTTTGGTAGTAGTAAACACAAAATAGTACTAATTGAATTTCTAAATACCATACTGGAATTAGAGTACCTGATTAAAGATGTAAAAATACTAAACCCTTATCAAGCACCTAAAATAAAGGGACTAAAGGAAAGTAATTTAGATGTGCGAGCAACAGACCAAAAGGGGCACGAATTTATAGTAGAAATGCAAGTAGAGAAAGAAACCAGCTTCTACAAGAGAGCCATTTACTATAGCAGCAAGGCATATGTACAGCAGCTGCCTAAAGGAGGGAAGTACCGCAGGTTAAAACCAGTAATATTCGTAGGGATCTTAAACTTTAATGCTTTTAAGGCAGAGGAATATCTATCAAGGCATCTAATTTTAGATAATAAAACCCAAGAACACTCACTAAAGGACCTTGAGTTTAACTTTATAGAGCTGCCTAAGTTTAAGAAAGCAGAAGAAGAATTAGAGAATTTAGCAGATAAATGGGTATATTTTCTGAAAGAAGCCCTCTACCTAGAAATGGTACCAAAATCAGCGGATACAGAAGCGCTAAGACAGGCTTATGAGATAGCAAACCAACATGGCTGGAGCAAAAAAGAGTTAGAGATATATGAATATCAAGAGATACAGGCTCACAAACTAGAAAACATCATTGAGACTAATCGCCGAGAAGCTGAGGAAAAGGGGAGGGCAAAAGGGAAAGCAGAAGGGAAAGCAGAAGGGAAAACAGAAGGGAAAGCAGAAGGGAAAACAGAAGAAAAACTAGAAATAGCCCAAAATCTCCTTGCTGCCAAAGCAGATATTAACTTAATTTCTCAGGTAACAGGACTAAGTGTACAGGAAATAGAAAAGCTAAAAGCTGGGTAAAGCTTTCTCAATATGAATCAGAGTCAACGCCTAGTTGAGGGTTTCCTTTTTACTGATATGTATCAACTAACTATGGCACAACTTTACTTTCAGCAAGGAATCCATGAAAAGACCGCCCAATTTAATCACTTTTTTCGCAACTACCCTGACTACGGTAATCACGAAGCAGGCTACTGTATAAATGCAGGTTTAGGTTGGTTTTTAGATTGGATGAAAGAAGTTTACATCCGTCCTGAGGACCTAGCAGTTTTGAAAGAGCAAAAGGATAGCAAAGGCAAAAGGCTTTTTAGCCAAGACTTTCTTAAATGGCTACATAAAAATGGTAATTATGAGTCTTTGAATATATATGCTGTTCCAGAAGGCAGAGTAGTTCATCCACATACTCCCTTAACAGTGGTGGAAGGACCTTTAGCTATTGCTCAAATTTTAGAAACTTCTTTACTTTCACACCTAAACTATCAAATTCTTATTGCTAGCAAGGCTGCACGCATTAAAGAGATTGCTGGTAGCAGCTTAGTTATGGAATTTGGGGCAAGAAGAGCACATGATAAGGGCGCTAATGCTGGGGCTCGAGCGGCCCTAATAGGAGGGGCAGATTTCACCTCTAATGTTGGCATCTCACATGCTCTCGGCTATCCTGCCAAAGGCACTCATGCCCACTCCATGGTTCAAGCTTTTATGGCTTTGGGCTTAAGTGAGTTAGCTGCATTTAAAGCATATGCTGAAGCTTATCCTGATGACTGTTTGTTACTAGTAGACACCGTGGACACTTTAGAAAGTGGTATTCCCAATGCTATTGAGGTATTTGAAGAATTAAGGCGAAAAGGGCACAAGCCTTTAGGAATTCGCTTAGACTCTGGTGACCTTGCTTATCTTAGTATTCAAGCTGCTAAAATGCTGGGTGAGGCAGGTTTTGAAGACACCCTTATAGTCCTTAGTAGCAATTTAGATGAGCTGGTTATCTTGCAAATAATCACTCAAATTAAACAAGAAGCACCTAGCTATGGTCTTGATCCCGATAGGCTCATTAAGCGCCTTGCCTATGGTGTTGGTACTAGGCTTATTACCTCACAGGGAGATAGTGCTTTAGGGGGTGTTTATAAACTAGTTGGCATGAATCACAAGGGCAACTGGCAACCTGTTTTAAAAATCTCTAACTCAGCAGAAAAAGTTCCTAACCCTGGTAATAAGCTACTTTGGCGACTTTATGATAAGCGTGGCTACGCTACAGCAGATCTCATAAGCTTAGCAGACGAAAACCCATCAACAAATGTCTTTGATCAGCCCATTCATTCAGTGGACTTGAGCAAAGAACGCAAACTGCAGCTTGACTCTCTTAGTAAGGTTGAGCCTCTGTTAGTAAATGTCGTTAAAGAAGGCAATAGGGTTTGTGAAACGCCTAGCATAGAGGACATGCGCCAACAACGGCAAAATGACCTTGCTAAACTTGACTCTGGGGTAAAGCGCATAGTCAACCCCCACATTTATCATGTTTCTTTGACTCAAAAATTGTGGGAGCTTAAAAAAACCTTGATTAGTCAGCCTAGAAACTAATTTTCAAATAAACCGTGCTCCAAATGTGGCACTCCTGCTAGATAAGGAACTGTTATAGTTAACTTATATGCACGTAATTCTTCCAGATGGCAAACAACTTGATTTGCCTGAAAAGTCTACTTTTGATGCTGTTGCCCAAGCTATAGGCCCTGGTTTAGCAAAAGCTGCTTTAGGTGCCACTGTTAATAGTCAACTCACTGATCTAATGAGCAAAGTTCCTGATGGCGCAGAGGTTTCTATTCTGACCAAGAAAAACCCTGAGGTCATTAACCTGATGCGCCATACCCTCGCCCATGTTATGGCTCAAGCAGTTGTAGAATACTTTATGGAGCAAGGTAGCAAACGTAGTGAAGTCAAAATGGGCATAGGACCAGTTATTGAAAATGGCTTTTACTATGATTTTGATCTGCCTCATACCCTGGCTTCTGAAGATTTAGTGAAAATAGAAGCTAAGATGCGTGAAATTATAAAGGCTGACTTACCTCTTTTTAAGTATGAGTTGGCTCGAGCCGAAGCCCTAAACCGCTACCGTGAAATTGGTGACCCCTACAAAGTCGAACTCATTGAAGATTTGCCCGAAGGTGAAATCATAACATTTTATGAACAAGGTGGCAAAGAAGGTTTTACAGACCTTTGTCGTGGTCCACACGTACCTAGAACAGGCAATATTCCAAAGTATTTTAAACTAATGAGTGTAGCTGGTGCTTACTGGCGTGGTGATGAGAGCCGTCAACAACTGCAACGCATCTATGGTGTGGCCTTTCAGAGCAAAGAAGAATTAGAAAAACACTTGTGGCAATTAGAAGAAGCCAAAAAGCGTGACCATAGAAAACTTGGTAAAGAACTAGATATTTTTACCCTAGAGGATGAAGTTGGTCCCGGATTGCCTTTATGGTTGCCACGTGGGGCAGTGATGATAGAGGAAATTGAAAAACTAGCTAAAGAAATAGAAAAAGCTGCCGGTTATGAGCGAGTACGCACACCTCATTTAAGCAAAGAGGCACTCTTTTTACGTAGTGGGCACTTGCCTTACTATGAAGAGGACATGTACCCACCAATGGAGTTTGAGGGCGTGCGTTACTTTATGAAACCCATGAATTGCCCATTTCATCACAAAATTTACGCTGCACGCCCTCATAGCTATCGCGATTTACCCATTCGCCTAGCAGAATATGGAACCTGCTATCGTTATGAAGATTCTGGTGCTCTTATGGGGCTCATGCGTGTACGCAGCTTGCAAATGAATGATGCCCATATTTACTGCACGGAAGAACAGTTTGAAGCTGAGTTTATGGCTGTAATTGACCTTTATCTGCAATACTTCAAAATTTTTGCTATAGATGATTACGTCATGCGTTTAAGTAAGCATAGTCCAGAAGGTCTAGGCAAGAAATATGTTGATAATGCAGAGCTTTGGCAAAAAACTGAGCAAATGGTACGACAAGCTATGCTACAAAACAATATAAACTTTGTGGAAGCAGACGATGAAGCAGCCTTTTACGGCCCTAAGATTGACGTGCAGATTACTAGTGCCATTGGTAGAGAGTTCACCCTAGCCACAAATCAGGTGGATTTTGCACAGCCACCACGTTTTGATCTTCACTACACTGATGAAAATAATGAAAAACAAACCCCTTTATGTTTGCACCGCGCCCCTTTGAGTACTCATGAGCGTTTAATAGGCTTTCTGATAGAACACTTTGCTGGAGACTTTCCTTTATGGCTAGCACCAGAGCAAGCACGCATTGTACCCATAGCAGATAGACATCTAGAGTACTGCTACAACTTGGAAAAGATTTTTAAAGCAGAAGGCATTCGTGTTGAGGTAGATGCAAGTAGTGAGCGTATGAACTATAAGGTGCGCCAAGCCGAACTTTACAAAGTACCTTATACCCTAATTATAGGTGACAAAGAACAAAAGGTATCTCAAATATCTTTTCGCAGTCGCAAGGAACCAGATAAAAATGGGATTGATAGGGTTGCTTTTATAAATCACCTCAAAAAACATATCAACCTAAGATCTGTCTCAATAGAACCTATTAAGGAGTAGCTCATGGATTCACTTCCTTTAATGCTAGGTGGTGGCATATTCTGGATGATTACTTATGTGCTTATTATGGTAGTGCCCTTCATGTAATGATGAAGTAATGTCTCTAACGGGACCAAGATTTAGCATATCATTACTTGTATAGGACTACCGCAACTCGAACCAACTTAAAAGTCTACAGCTTATCGTTTAATTGCTTTTATACCTGACCACTGGCCTACAAATGGAACGACGGCTTTAATATATGTTAGGTAGATGGTATTATTAGTAGTACTAACTCCCCACACAGCTTGTTTATTGTTCGGTTTTCCAAAGCTCGAGTTCAAGGTAGGTTGTTGGGGATTTGTAACATCAACAACTTGCAACTCACTATCTCCTCCTGAGAGAAAAACAAGCTTTTCACTAGCATCAAGCATAAGCTGATTAGTGTGTCCTGGACTACCAAACCAAAGATTAGAATTAGTGTCACAGGCCCACGGATTCCACCAACCTAATTGCTGAATGTTGCTAGAGTCTTTAATGTCTAGGATTTCCATTCCGCAGTAATCCACTGCTACATAGGCTTGTGTCCCATTAATAATAATGTTGTTATAAGCTTGGCCTTTACCAAGCATTTGGGTGTTAATATACTTTGCTATCTCTTCAGGCTTGCCTTTGTTCTTAATATCAATAACTCGTAATCCACCTGCATCATTTACGACAAAAAGTAGATCATCTTTAATTGCCAAGCCTCGAGCATTAGGACGTTCAATAGCATTAGGATTGGCCTTTGGAAAGTCTACATCCGGCAAAATAGCAGAGATAAACTTGATATTGTTTTTATTTGAAATATCAAAGATAAAAACGCCTTCTTGCATAGCTGCCAGATAGGCAAAATCTCCATCAATTAAAACACCTGAGCTTCCTGCTAATACTTTCTCAGATGTCCAAATTGATAAGATTTCAGGCTTTAAAGAATTTTGAACATCAACAATGGCCAAGCCAGCTTTTGACCCTGTAGTCGGAAAGAAGTCACCTAATGCGAGGAACAAGAAACTGCCCTGCTGGATTAGGTTCATGGTATCTAGTTGCTCGAGCTGGCTAGTTGGAATGCTACTAGCAATAGTTGGAGGGATATTGGGGCTTGATATGTCTAGAATGAGCAAACCACCATCTTTCTGAGCGACATAAAGATAGGGTTTTCCTCGCTCATCTTGAATGGCAGTTAATGGGAGTTCAGTAGGGATAGGGTATTCCCATTTTAACCTAGGATCTTCACTGTCTATAGGAGGTGCTGGAGGTGTTTGTGTACATGCAGCTAATGGACTTAAAAGGCAAAATAGCATCATTATTAGTATTTTTACTGAGATTTGAAGGTGTGATATTCGAGCTCCTGAGATACTATTAAATGCTTTAGAAATTTGCTTAAGAGTAGGAAAATACCTACTAAATTGATTAACTTGTTTTACCATTTCTTTACCTCACGGTGTTTTAATTGTTAAGACATTTAGCATTTAATCAAATAGTGCAAATAAAAGCCTTAACTACTGGCAGTATAGTCATTCTAAATAAGCTTGTCACGATGCTAGGGGAGCCCTTCTTAAGAGGGAAAGGTATATGCAGAAAACAGTTCTTTAGAACTATAATGAGTATTGTATCTACAATCGTTTACAGGAATGGGGTTACAAACACAAATTTGCGATTCGAAGTTAGTACAGCACGGTTATCTTCACTGGCTGTAAGTAGTACCTTATCATCAGGATATTTCTGGTTAGCCTTTCCCAACTCTAGTAGAGTTGTTACATCATGACCAAGCTAGTGCAATTCAGAGATCTATTTGCCTGAAGCGTGAATTGACGCAACTTGCCTTAAACTCTACAATAAGATAGTGGCTAAAGATATTAAGGCTCAAGCTCTTTGGCACCCTTCTGAAGCACGAGTTGCCTCAACAAATATAACTTCTTTTCAAGAAGTTTTATTAAAACATTTAGGTAAAGAAATTAACAGCTATGTTGAGTTGCATCGCTGGTCAGTTGAATCAATAGATGATTTTTGGGAATTTTATGTAGACTATGCTAAACTACCTCTTACAACCCCACCACAAGAAATAATTAGCAATGACCCTATGCCTTACACTCGATGGTTTAAAGGGGCAACCATTAACTATGCTGAGGCAACGCTATTTCCTAGAGGGGTAAGTGAAGCTCAAACAGCAATTACTGCTTTGAATGAGAGGGGAGAGAAGCTCGAGCTAACCTACCAAGACCTAAGACAACAAGTTGCTAATTGCGTAACTGCTCTAAAAGCAAGTGGGGTAGGAAAAGGTGATAGAGTTGCTTCTTACATAGGCAATATTCCTGAAGCTGTAATACTTTTATTAGCTTGTTCCGCTATTGGTGCGGTATTTAGCAGCAGTTCACCAGACTTTGGTTATGAAGCGGCACTAGCTCGCTTTGGTCAGATTGAACCAAAGCTGTTAGTTGCCTCAGATAGCTATTGGTACAACGGCAAGGAATATCTCACTAAGAAGGTCGTTAAGCAACTACAACAAGCTATTTCTAGTGTGCAGAAAGTGGTTTATGTCACCTACGGTTCTTCAGGTCAACAACAAGCTGATGGCCTTTACTGGCAAGATTGGTTAAATAATGAACTTGAGACATTAAGTTTTACTCCCCTTGACTTTGACCATCCTCTTTATATTCTTTATTCTTCTGGTACAACAGGTTTACCAAAGGCAATGGTACATCGTGCGGGTGGTGTATTACTCAAGCACCATGTTGAGCATAAACTTCACTCAGACATTAAAGTAGGTGATGTGGTGTTCTACTTCACAACTTGTGGTTGGATGATGTGGAACTGGCTCGTTTCAGCTTTAGGGCAAGGTGCTAGCATTGTGCTATACGAAGGTTCACCTAACTATCCAAATCTCACCCGGCTTTGGAAGCTTGTAGCAGACAACAAGATAAGCTTTTTGGGTACAGGGGCAAGCTTTATTCATAGTTGTAAAGCTGAAAATATTTTTCCCAAAGAACTATTAGATATGCCTAGCTTAAAAACCATTGCCTCAACAGGCTCACCACTTTCCCCTGAAGGTTTTCGTTGGATTTACGAAGCTGTTAAAGAGGACGTGCATCTTGCTAGTATTTCTGGTGGCACAGATATCGTTGGCTGTTTCATGCTCGGTTGCCCAACCTTGCCTGTCTTTGCCGGGCAGATTCAAGTGCCTGCCCTTGGTGTTGACCTTGCTGTTTATAATAGTGATGCTGAGTCAGTTGTGGGTGAGGTTGGTGAGCTGGTTTGCCTTCAACCATTACCCTCAATGCCATTATATTTTTGGAACGACAACAATTTCGAACGCTATTGCAATGCCTATTTTAAGCATTTTGTAGGTGCTTGGCGACACGGTGACTTAATTGAGATAACCCAGCAAGGCGGGATTATTGCTTATGGGCGTAGTGACGCCACACTCAATCCTGGCGGTGTGCGCATTGGCACAGCTGAAATCTACCGTCCCTTAGAAAATTTGCCTAAAGTGCTCGAGGCACTAGCAATAGGTAAGCGTGAAAATGATGACGAAATTATTTGGCTCTTTGTAGTGTTGCAAAAAGGCATACAGCTTGATGAACAGCTTGATAAGCGAATAAAAGAGCAAATTCGTTTAGGTGCTAGTCCGAGACATGTACCCAAACGCATCTTGCAAGTATCACAGCTGCCCCGTACTCGTAGTGGCAAAGTTACTGAAATAGCTGTCTCACACTTGGTCAATGGGCGAGAGGTGCCTAATCGTAATGTGCTGGCAAATCCTGAAGCTCTAGATGAAATTGCTCGAGCTACAAAATCTTCCTTTAGCTGATTGGCCAAGTGACTTTTTCCCTAAAGCTTGTCAGGAGTAGGTGTTAGTAAGCTCTACCCCCATAGCCAAAGCTTCCCCTCCACCAATACAAATACTTACTATTCCTCTATGTTTGTCATGTTTCTGTAAAGCATTAAGCAAAGTTACTACAATACGTGCTCCTGATGCTCCAATAGGATGTCCCAAAGCAACAGCCCCACCATGCACATTTACCTTATCATGAGGCAAGTTGAATTCTTTCATAGCAGCCATAGGCACTGCTGAAAAAGCTTCGTTTATTTCATAAAAATCAACATCATCAACACTCCAACCAAGCTTGCTATAAAGTTTTTGCATTGCACCAATAGGAGCCATAGTAAAAAGCTCTGGTTCCTTAGCGTGAGCTGTATAACCCTCAATGCTTGCTAAAATGCTCATGCCTCTCTCCTTGGCTACTTCTTCACTAGTAATAACCAAAGCAGCAGCACCATCATTAATTGTTGAGGCATTTGCAGCAGTCACAGTGCCATTTTCTTCAAAGGCAGGTTTTAAATTTGGCAACTTATCAAAATTAACTTTATAAGGCCCTTCATCATCACTTACCACTGTTACATCACCTTTGTGCCCCTTAATTTCAACAGGCACAACTTCTTGCTTAAAGATATTACCTTCTATAGCTGCTTGGGATCTCTCATAAGATGCTATGGCAAAAGCATCTTGGGCTTCGCGGCTGAAGCCATACTTGCTGGCACATAATTCAGCACACAAACCCATGTGCTTATCGTTATAAACATCCCAAAGGCCATCATGAACCATAGAATCAATGATTGTTTTATCGCCCATACGTAGCCCATTTCTAATGTTAGGTAATATATAAGGGGCATTTGTCATAGACTCCATGCCACCAGCTACCACAACCTTTGCATCCCCTAATGCTACTGCTCGAGCTGCCTGAATGATACTTTCTAAACCACTGCCACATACTTTGTTAAGGGTAACAGCAGGTGTTGCTTGGCTTAAGCCAGCATAAAGTGCTGCTTGCCGAGCTGGGGCTTGTCCCATACCTGCAGTTAAAACATTCCCCATGAGCACCAGGTCAATCTCATCGGGGCTCAAATCTGCTTTTTCAACAGCTGCCTTAATGGCAATAGCTCCTAACTCTGAAGCTTTAAGTGAACTGAATGAACCCTGAAATGCAGCAATGGGTGTACGAATAGCAGCAGCAACGATTACTTTCATATGGGCATCCCAAGATTTTTCTGAAGCACTATAGTATAGCATGCGACTCTTCCTTGCTGTCTTGTGCTTTTTGCCTTCCTATAAATGCTTACTCAAAATAAAAGGCTCTTATTCAGCCATCATTTTTTTCAGCTCTTCTTCACCAATTTTCCTAAATGAAAAACTGTAGCCTGCAAACAAGGCTAAGCCATAAAATAGTAAATCCATTCCTCGGAAGGTACTTTTAAGTATATCTATAGGTGGATATATGTTTATTAAGTTAGAAAAAGGCACATTGAGTTGTTGATTTGCAACAACATAAACAGTAGCTAGATTGCCAGCCATGCATCCTAACAAAGCTAAAATGGCTCCTAGGAGGCCAAACTTCGTGCTAGTACCTTTGCCAAATTTCCTTATGGCTACACCTACTAGAGCACCAATGCCAATAGCTATCCAACCAATATTATAATTTGTTATAACTGCAATAGCTGCCCAAACAGCAGCACCGATAGCGGCGGCTACTAAGCCAGCAAGTAGCCCCATAGGAAAATTTTGCTCTACCTCGAGCTTTGCCATAAGACGTTCATATTTCTCTTTATCAAACTGTGGTGTAGAATTGTCTAAACCTGTTTCTGTAGCTGCCTCATTGCTGACTTCAGACATACTAACCTCCTCATTAAAGAAACTGCTGCTATAAAATAAATTGGTGATTTTTTAGCAATTTCTTAAACTCAGGGTAACACAATTTGCTCGAGCCTTTGGTTTATGGTGGGTCTGTTTAAAAACAAAGCCCACGTCATTTATGTGTGGGATAAATTTTAATAATTTTCTGGAAGAAGGTTTAATCTTTGTCATGCAATAATACCTCCTAATGTGCTATAGTTATAGCTAATGAACGCAAGGGTAAGTGAACAACGTAAAAACCTTATAAAGATAGGGTGCGTAGAGCGACCTAACAGTCAGCCAGTTCATTATGACACTGGAATAAAATGCAGTACCCCAGTAGGGCAGGGCATGCCCGAATTCACGCTTGTGGAGACATGTACCTCTGTACATGGTGGAGGAATCCCTCAGGTATAAGTGCAGTCTATGAAACAAGAATCCCATGTTTTTTCTCAAAGAGAAAAAATTTTGAGTGTAGGCTCAAAAGCTTTATTTGTGGGAGTGTCAATCTAAATTACCACCAAATAAAACCTAAGGTGGTCTCATAATCGAGAGCAGTTAAGGGAACTGGCCCTAGGAAGCTGCAGCAACCAACTGTGAGTGGGTGCTACATCCAGCCAAGTGTGCTAATGCTTGGAGAGATTGGAGGCACATAGTGCTTAAACTTATAACATCAGAGTCTGTTACTGAAGGTCATCCTGATAAACTTGCCGATCGCATTAGTGATAGTGTCTTAGATGCTATTTTAGCTATTGATCCTATGGCAAGAGTGGCAGCTGAAACTATGCTAACTACAGGACTAGCTTTGATTGGAGGTGAAATTACTTGCCAGGGTTATGTGGATTTTCAAAGGATAGTGCGTGAGGCTGTTCGTGAAGTAGGCTATACTGATGCAACTTATGGTATTGATGCAGATCATAGTTCAGTACTAATAGCCATTAATGAGCAGTCGCCTGACATTGCTCAAGGAGTTAGTAAAGCCCAAGAAGATTTTTCAGGAGGGAAATTTGATAAAATTGGTGCAGGTGACCAAGGTCTTATGTTCGGTTATGCTATAGATGAAACACCTGAACTTATGCCTTTACCTATTACCTTGGCCCACAAGCTAACCAAACGCTTGGCTGAAGTGCGCAAGTCAGGAGAAATTCCTTACTTAAGGCCTGATGGTAAGGCACAGGTAACTATTGCTTACGACAAAGGTGTGCCAAAGAGTGTGGATGCAGTGGTAGTGTCTACTCAACACCATCCTGATATCTCACAAGACACAATTCGTGAAGATGTGATAGCTAAAGTTGTACACAAGGTAATTCCTAACGAATACCTAGACACTAACACTAAGTTTTTCATTAATCCTACAGGTCGTTTTGTTATTGGAGGTCCGCAAGGTGATGCAGGTTTAACTGGGCGTAAAATTATAGTAGACACCTACGGCGGTGCAGCTCCCCATGGAGGAGGAGCCTTTAGTGGTAAAGACCCTACCAAAGTTGACCGTAGTGGTTCTTATTATGCACGCTACATTGCCAAGAATGTTGTGGCAGCAGGACTAGCTAAAAAGTGTGAGGTGCAGCTTGCCTATGCCATAGGTGTTGCTCAACCTGTAGGTATGTATATTGATAGCTTTGGTACAGGAGAAGTTAAAGATAATATCTTAAGTGAAGTCATCAATAAGGTCTTTGATGCCCGTCCAGCAGCTATTATAGAAGAGCTGGATTTGCGTCGTCCAATCTATACTCCCACCAGTAGCTATGGACATTTTGGGCGTGAAGGTTTCTTTTGGGAAAGAACTGATAAGGTTTATGACCTTAAAATATAAATTGTTTGCTAGAAAGATTTTGAGTGATTCAAACCTTCAAGGTTTATATGCTTTACAAAACGTAAAAGCTATTATGTCGTCTTTATCAAAAATGAACTAAGCATTCCAATGTTGTGACGAGCAGTATCTGTGAGAAACATTTTTTTGCATTACAAAATTAGGCTTGCTATCTTTCAGAAAGAACCCCGTGATCGCCAGTCCGCTTCCAAGGTTCAATTGAACCATGACTTTGTTATTTTGTTCAACATGGGTTTCAAGCAGTTGAAAACGTGATGTATAAAGCCATTCATGTTGTTGATTCATCAGCTTTTTCGCAATACCTTGCCTGCGAAAGTCCGGATCAACCCCACCCAGCCAACTGTAATAACGATCGCTAGCCGTTGCATAGCCAGCTTTAAATCCAACTAAGCGAGAGTCTATTTCTGTGATGAAAACTGTAACATCAGGCATTTGTTCTAAACGCCATTTGAGTGAATCAAGCCAATCTTCCTCTGCTTTATCCCCAAATATGACTTTTGTTGCACGCATAAATTCAGAGATAAATGTATCAGAAAACGGTGCCTCTAAAGCTAGGCTCACTGCCCAATGTCCACTGTGCGGGGTACTTTATAGTAGCCATTTTCACTTTCTGTAGCTATGCTTGTAGCTTCTTCATGAGATAGGCTAGGTTGAAACTCATCTTCACGAAAAACGTTTGACATTTCTAAGGGGCGTACTAATTCTTCAACGCCTTCTGTGTCTAATTCTTTAATTTGTTCAAAGTAACTTAAGGTCTTGTTAAGGTCAGCTTTTAAGGCTTGGGTTTCTTCTTCACTTAGTTCTAAACGGGCTAAGTGTTTTAGATGCTCCATTTCATTATCACTGATTAATTCGCTCATGACATATCTCCTTCAAAGAGTGATTGTTGTGGAATTTCTGCAGTAGGGTAGTTTAGATGTTTATAAGCTCGAGCTGTAGCGATACGCCCCCTCGTTGTACGCTTTATAAAACCTTTTTGAATAAGAAAGGGCTCATAGACCTCTTCTAAGGTAGCACTGTCTTCGCCTACTGCTGTGGATATGGTATCCAGACCAACAGGTCCACCTGCAAACTTACTAATAATTGCTTCTAAAATGCTGCGGTCACGTTGATCTAACCCTAAATCATCAATACCTAATTCATCTAGGGCACTTTTAGCCCTGGCCAAGGTCACAGCTTCTTCGCCTGCTACTTGAGCATAGTCTCGCACACGACGCAAAAGACGTTTGGCAATACGCATAGTGCCTCGAGCACGACGACCAATTTCCAAGGCTGCTCGAGGTTCTAAGGTAAAACCAAGCAAATTAGCATCACGATCTACACCTTTAGCTAATTCATCATCATTGTAGTATTCCAAATGCTCAATAATGCCAAAACGACTACGCATAGGCCCAGTAATTAACCCAGGGCGCGTGGTTGCTCCTATCAAAGTAAATCTAGGCAAGTCTAGGCGTATAGTGCGTGCTGCAGGCCCTTGGCCTAAGATAATATCTATCTTAAAATCTTCCATGGCTGGGTAAAGGTGCTCTTCAGCTACTCTGCCTAAGCGGTGAATCTCATCAATGAAAAGTACGTCATTTTCATCTAAAGCATTAGTAAGAATAGCAGCTAAGTCACCAGGTTTTTCAATAGCAGGACCGCTAGTTACACGAATATCTACTCCAAGCTCCAAAGCAATTATATGAGCAAGGGTGGTTTTCCCTAAACCAGGAGGGCCATAAAGCAATACATGATCTAATGCCTCATTACGGCTTTTAGCTGCTGATAAGTAAACAGTTAGCTTTTCTTTTAATTTGCCTTGGCCAACATATTCTTCTAAGCTCCTAGGTCTAAGAGCACCTTCTAGTTCCACATTTTTAGCTTAACACATAATGTATCGTATTAATATGCTAGGTTATTGCCCGTGGTTTTTAACGGATTGTTCTTATTGAAGGTAAGCTTCATTTCAGAAAGCAGAATCAAATATGGTTAGAATATTTATGTTTAGAAAAAGTATATACAATTTTATTTGGTGCGGCGCTCGACAGTCTATTTTACTGACGAGTTGCAAACATTTCAACTGCAAGCACACCACGGTATGAATGACTTCATAGTTGATGTTGCACATACTGAACGCCTTGCAGCAGTCATGAAGGATCTTGGTCGTGCAGCTCCTGACTTTGAGCATTTCATTTACTCCAGTGGTGGTCACATCTTTGGTTCACTTGATGGTAGTTCAGGGCGCACAGCCACATTTCTTTTTCACTTGCATACTAGCCCCACACCGTAAATCTTCACCTTCAAATCATATAGCAGCCGTTAGCCACCTCCATATGGTTAGAAGTTCTTTCTTAGAGGGATACTGTCCTATTTCTATTCTTTTAAGAGCACTAAAATCCCATTTTTTGTTAGAGTCGTTTGAGCCATGTGCTTTAATAAAGCTTAGGGATTTATCGGGTTTTACAGATAGCATAAAAACCCTATTGTTTTTCCACCACTCAAAGAGAATACCTTTTTTATCATTGGCAGTAATGCGTGGAGTAAGCCAAGGAAGGTGATTTCTCCTAGCTAAAATGAAAAGGTTTCTAATAGTTTCTTGAGCGATCTTAGCCATATCAGTATCAATTGCAGAAGTAAGGAATAGTTGTATGGAGGCATTTTGTAGAAAGGATTTAGGTGAACGAGCATTTATCATTACTGAAGTCTCCTATATAGCTATTATTTTTAATAGAATGGATGACTAAAAACTTATTAAGATATTTGTCAGAGATTACAAATAAGGATTCTATCTAGCTTTTGAATAACCTATAGTATAGCAGTACACCTCATTTTATGATTGTATAAAGAATGCTAAAATTTAGGTATACTTATAAACTTTGGTTTAGCTTGTACTAGTAATGTGGGATTTTTTATAATATGGCTTGTAAACATACATGGCTAAAACAGTAAAAACCTATACTTGCCGTGAGTGCGGAGCCAAACCTTCTGTAATGATGGGGAAGTGTCCTCACTGTGGTGCTTGGGATAGCATACAAGAAACACTCGAGCGGCCCACTACTAGTAAAGGTATAGGCGGAAGTACTAGCTATAAGCAGCATAAAACAGAGGTTAGTAATCTAAAAGATATAGAAAAAGGTGAGATAACTCGTGCACCTTCGGGTGTTGCTGAAGTAGACAGAGTGCTAGGAGGAGGATGGGTTATGGGAAGTGTTTTGCTTTTGGCTGGAGAGCCTGGCATTGGCAAGTCTACCTTGCTGTTACAGCTTGCTAATGAAGCCTTGGGACACAAGCGTGAGGTTCTCTATGTAGCTGGCGAAGAATCCTTAGGACAAATAAAGATGCGTGCTGGAAGGCTTGGTGTTGCTAGAGAGCTTAAGCTTACTCGTGAGATTGATGCTCGAGCTTTAGCCAATCACTTAGAAAATGAAAAACCCCATATAGTAATTGTAGACTCTATTCAAACACTTGCAGCAAGTGATGAAGGTACACCAGGGAGTCTTAGTCAAGTGCGAGATGCTACCTCCCTTTTAACCCAGGCTGCTAAAGAAGCAGGAAGCACTCTTGTTCTAATTGGGCATATAACCAAGCAAGGTAGTATTGCTGGCCCTAAAGTTATCGAGCATATGGTGGATGCCACCTTAGCCTTGGAAAGTGCTGCTGATTTTCGGGTTTTGCGTAGCCTAAAAAATCGCTTTGGTGCTGTAGGTGAGGTAGGAGTCTTTGAAATGACCCAGGAGGGCATGAAAGCAGTTGACAACCCTAGTGAAGCTTTTCTAGCTGAGCGTCCTGTAGGTGTTCCCGGCTCAGCAGTTACCGCAGTGCTCGAGGGTCAAAGGCCTTTACTTTTAGAAGTACAGGCTCTAGCGGCCAAGTCACCATATGCTGCTCCACGCCGTGTAGTACAGGGCTTAGATCAACGCCGAGTGGATGTAGTCTTGGCAGTTTTAGAAAGACGACTTCAGCTACCCCTAGCAGGTTTAGACGTCTATGTTAATGTAGCAGGTGGCTTGCGTTTAACTGATCCTGGAGCTGATCTTGCTGTAGCTCTGGCAGTATACTCTGCTGTTACAAATCGCAATGTACCTGAAAATACTGTTGCTGTAGGAGAAATTGGCTTAGCAGGCGAACTTCGCAGCGTTGCACAACTGTCAAAACGGGTAGAAGAAGCTAAGCGAGCTAAATTTACTCGCTTTATTAGTTCTGGAGCTTTACATAAAGATATGAAATCTAAAGACTCATCATCTACAAACGCTTTTAAGGTAAAGTCTTTAGCTGAGGCACTTCAGATTACTTGGGAGACATAAACTGCATTCACCAAAACATCCTACGAAAGAAATGCCCCCTCAATCTTCTACCAGGCATTTATCTAACCAAGTCAGAACAGCTTATCTTTTTGCCCGAAGTGCACTAAGTTTAATAGGAGCATTTTCAGGGTTTTTACTAGCTCTCTGGCTTTCTGAGCAAAAAATATTAAGTGAGCCCATTAACCTTGTCTATTTAAGTTTCTTAGGCCTGCTTTTAGGGTATCTTATCAGTCTACCTTTAGCAGGACGTTGGGAAAAATTGTGGAATAACTTTATAGGGCAAGTGCGAGAAATATCCCCTGAAGCTATTTTGGCTGCAGGAGTAGGCACGACAACTGCACTATTAATTACTGTACTTTTAAATAGTATCTTAGAAGATATACCAGGATTTACTTGGTATTGGTCACTGCTCATTACTGCCATTCTAGTAATGGCTTCCTCTTGGTTTTTTGTAGTAAATAGACGGCTTTTTGCACGTATGGTCTCACATAGAGATGGTGAGCTCGAGTCTAACTTAATGGAGCTTGAGCTAAAGATAATTGATAGTTCTGCTATTATTGATGGGCGCATTACTGAAATAATTGAAACTAACTTTTTAGAAGGTAAATTACTTATCCCTAATTTTGTTCTGCTGGAGTTGCAAAATATTGCAGACTCGAGTGACCCTTTGCGTCGTAGGCGGGGACGTCGTGGCTTAGAAATTGTAAACAAACTAGTCCAACAAAGCAAGATACCTAGCTCGGTAACTTATGATGAAGTAGAAAATAGTAATACAGTTGACGAAAAACTCCTTAGGCTTTGCCAAGCACATCAAGCAGGTCTAATCACTACAGATTTTAACTTAAACCGTGTAGCTGCTTTACAAGGCATTAGTGTTCTAAACATCAATCAGCTTGCTAATGCTATGAAAGCAGTAGTTTTGCCTGGCGAAAGCTTGTCTTTGTACCTAATAAAAGAAGGAAGAGAGCAAGGGCAGGCTCTAGCTTACCTTGAAGATGGTACTATGGTAGTAGTTGAAGATAGTATCGAACATGTAGGTAAAAAGGTTGAAGTTGTGGTAGTAAGCCATTTGCAAACCAATGTAGGCAGGATGATTTTTGCTAAGTTGAGCACTTGACATAATAGGAAAAACGCCGTATCATTTTTGAGCCCATGGGGCCGTAGCTCAGTTGGGAGAGCGCCTGCTTTGCAAGCAGGATGTCGTCGGTTCGAGTCCGTCCGGCTCCACCAAAAAATACTAAACAGCTTAAATAAAAAATCAATTGTGCAAAATCAGGCGCGTCTTTCTTTTATTATATTAGTGTGTTAGGGAATCTGTTGTAGCTTGTTACAAGAAATACAATGGTTAAATCAAAGCAAAAGCTTTGTTAGGTATGCATGCAAGAAATATCAATTATAACACTGAATGAATTACTAAATGTTATAAAACACTTAAATTGAGTAGGAGGTAATTTCATGTCCACCAAAAATATCCTAGTAGTTGACGATGAGCCACTTGTAGAGTACGTTATCCAACAAGGATTTAAAAGGGAGATTACAGAGGAAAAATATCACTTTACCTTTGCCTCAAATGGTGTTGAAGCTTTAGAAAAAGTGCACTCTAACCACTTGGTTGATGTTGTACTAACTGATCTTAATATGCCTAAAATGGATGGCCTGACACTTCTAGAAGAACTTAATGAACTTAATGAAGAGATTAAAACAGTGGTAGTATCAGCTTACGGAAACGTTGAATATACTCAAGCAGCCACTAATCTTGGAGTTTGTGACTTCTTAGTTAAACCCGTTGATTTACACAGTCTAGGGAAAGTTCTAGAAACCCAACTTTATGGCAAAATCCCAAGCTACCAGGGTCCACCAAAAACTGATGATGAAGCCATTGCAGGTTTTGCAAATAATCTAGAAGGATTGCCTACACAAGAGCTTATAAGGCTTTATTACCATGAAAAAGCAAGTGGCTTGTCAATAAAAGATGCCTTTGCAGAAGCCCTTAGGTTAGCTAACAAGTATCAACTTACAGCTTGCAGTAAAACTAATCGAAAACCTAAGCAGTGTAAAAGTTCTGGTGAAAACTTCTGGATTAATTAGTGCCCATAGGAATATAAGGAAAAGCCAAATCTGCTAACATATAGCGGGCTAAGGGCACACACAAGGAGCACACCCTTGTATCTATGAACTAGTGGCTCGAGTGGAGCTTGCTTTTTCAAGGCGTTTAGGCTAAGCACTTCACCCGCATTCATGTGGTTGAGAGATTCTGTCCCTTGCTGCCATTGCTTGTGTTGTAGGACTCACAAGTATTTATGATTATGTGCTTAAATACTGCCTTTTCCTTGCAGAATTTTGACAGCTAAGTTTTTGTAGTGTTAAAGTAGACCGTCTAAAAATTAATGATGAGGAAATGAGGTAGTAAAGTAGTGAAAACCTTTAGATTCAAAGCTCTAGTAACAAGTCTTCTGCTAGCATTCTTAATAGTAGTTTCTACTTATGCTCAAGAAGAAGCAAGTGAGGAAATTCTTGAGTTAAAGATAGGTTTCGTTACCTTTTTATCAGGTCCTGCGGCAGGTCCTTTCGGAGTACCTGCTCGTAACAGTGCAGAGATACTTGTAGAAGCTATTAATGGTGGTACTATGCCAGCACCTTATGACACAGCTGGCATTGCTGGTGCCAAAATAGTACCTGTCTTTATTGATGAAAATGGTACTGATAAGGTAGTTGACTATCGTAATCTTATAGAGAGGCAAAATGTAGCTTTAGTTATTGGCTATATTTCTAGCGGTAGCTGTAAGGCTATTGCCCCAGTTGTAGAAGAAGTACAAGTGCTTACGGTCTTTTTTGATTGTGGTACTCCACAAATCTTTGAAGAGGTTGTTACTGAGCCCAAGTATCTTTTCCGTACTAACTCACACGCCACTATGGATAATGTGGCTGCTGCTAAGTATGTCCTTGACCGCATGCAAATTGGCTCTATAGCGGGCATAAACCAGAACTATGCTTGGGGACAAGATTCTTGGCGCGATTTTTCAGAGGCGATGCAAGTTTTGTCAGAAGGTATGGAAATTACTACAGAACAGTTTCCTCAGATTTTTGCTGGGCAATATGGTGCTGAAATTTCTGCTTTGCTAACAAACCGCTCTGATATAGTGCACTCGAGTTTCTGGGGTGGAGATATGGAAGCTTTTATTCTACAAGGCTCTGGCCGCGGCGTTTTTGACCGTTCACAAGTAGTACTAACTACTGCAGAATCAGCTATGCACCGTTTAGCAGCTCAGCTTCCTGATGGTACTATAATCGGTGGGCGTGGTCCTAATGGTGTATTTGCCCCTGAAAGTGAGCTAAATACATGGTTCCGTGACGTTTACTATGAGCGTTATGGAACATGGCCTACTTATCCCTCTTATCATATGGCACTTGCCATTTTAGGAGTAAAGAGTGCTTATGAAGCTGCTGCTGCTGACTCTGAAGGTTTGCCTGAAGTAGAAGAGGTCATTGCTGCTTTTGAGCATTTAGAGTATGAAGCTCCTAGCGGCCCTTCCAAGATGGCTCTTGCTAACGGCCATCAAGGCATTCAGGAAACTGCCTATGGCAAATATAAGTATGATCGTGAAAGTGGTACAGCCACTGTTGAAGATGTAGAGTACTACTCTGCTGAGTGTGTAAATCCACCTGAAGGTGTCAAGAGCTTAGATTGGATTGCTGCTAATTTTGAAGGTGCTGAGTGCGATTAAATATGATTTAGCTGAAGCACAAAATGAAAGTAGGATAAATAAATGCCAAAAGCTATGTGGAATGGTGCTATTATAGCTGAAAGTGATAGTACGATTATGCTCGAGGGAAATCACTATTTCCCAGTCTCATCTTTAAATAGAGACTATTTGAAGCCTTCAACACAAACATCTGTTTGTCCTTGGAAAGGCACTGCCAGCTATTACAATATTGAAGTAAAGGGAGAAACTAATTCTGCAGCTGCTTGGACATATAAATCTCCAAAAGATGCAGCCAAGGAAATTAAAGACCACGTTGCTTTTTGGAAAGGTGTCGCAGTGGAGGAGTGAAATTACTCAGCTTGTCTTATAAGCCTTTCAACAAAACCTTCGTGCTTTTTTGTTTTTATGTTTGCTTGAACATCATCAATTACTTTTGCTAAATCACTTGATAACAGTGCAGGCACATTTAATGTTAGACCTGCAAAGGTTGGGCTTGCTATGATGCCCTGTTCGTTCATTTGTAAGGCTTTATAATTACCCTCTACGAGCACAAACCAGTCAAAGGCTTCATTCTCTACTCGCCAAACAAGGTACTCTAGGATGCCATTGCGTTTGTAAGCCCTTAATTTATCATGCAAGTCATAAGCAGCACTACTAGCAGCGATTTCTACTATTAATTCTGGTGGTCCCTCTATATAATCATCTTCACTAATACTAGATAGTCCCCCTGCTGTTTCCTCTATACGTAAGCAAACATCTGGCTGTGGTTCATTCTCTAAATCTAAGCGCACAGTAGCATTATCAGCTACCGCTACATAAGGGGTAAAGGCAGCATAAACTCCTAACCATGTAAGCACATGACCGTGAGGTTCACCGTGACTTTTATACCTGACAGGTGAAGGCATGTAAACAACTCCTTCAATAAGCTCAGCCTTTTTGACACTTGGCATTGCTGCGTAGCGCAGCTCAAATTCATGGCGGCTCATTCTATCACCATTATTTAGAGGTAAAGCCTGCTTATTTTTCCTAGTTGTGGGTGAAGCTTCTGTTGGCAACATGTCTGTATTCATTTAACAACCTTCTTTTATCTCAGCATGTACTATATTAAAAAACTTTTAAATATTTATCTAACTCGAGCTTATTCATGAGTTTCACCTAGCCCTTTAACTTTCTCCTGCAACTTATGAAGCAACTCCAAGGCCCCTAGAGGAGAAACTTGATTTAGATCTTGACCCAATATAGCGTCTATAATGTCTTTATCGGTGCTGTTTTGTGATGACTCGAGCCCAGCCATAACTTGAAAGGCCCTTTCTAAAACCTCATTAGGCAACCCTGCTAGCTTAGCTACTTGCAAACCATAAGACTTGCTAGCAGGACCTTCTAAAACTTGATGGTAAAAGACAAGCCCTCCTGCTTCTTCTTTAGCTGCCACATGGTAGTTGCGTGCTGCTGGTAACTTATTAGCTAAGCTAGTAAGCTCAAAATAATGTGTAGCAAAAAGAGTAAAAGCCTTAACCTTGTTGTGCAAATACTCAGAAGCTGCCCAAGCTAAGGACAAGCCATCATAAGTGCTCGTGCCTCTGCCAATTTCATCTAGTAAAATTAGGCTCTTAGTAGTGGCATGCTGCAAAATGTGCCCTAGCTCATCCATCTCTACCATAAAGGTGCTGCGCCCACCAGCAATGTCATCGGCTGCGCCAATGCGAGTATAAATGCGTTCAAAAATAGGTAACTTGGCTTCTTCAGCAGGTACAAAAGAACCAATTTGTGCTAGTAGAACTACAAGAGCACTCTGACGCAAATAAGTAGAGTTATGACTCACAAAGCCATTGGCAATATAAGCGTGATCTTTTTTTACTGAAAGGTCACAAACTTCTGCTTTGCTTTCTTCTATATTGACAACAGGAAGGTACAAATATCCTTTATTGACAATGTTTTCTAGTTCTGTGCAATCTACCGCATTTTGCTTATAGTAATTAATTACTTCCTTTAGTTTAGCATAGGAGGGATTACGTTCTCGAGGTAAATAACTGTCGAAGACTGCTACTACACTCTTATTTCGTTTAAGAGCCACAGGTTTATCAGGTGTCGTGACAATGCGTTTGTGAATAGCTCTTAGTGTAGATTGAAGATGTGGAATACCTCCAATATTAGGCCTACGTATACTTGAAGCAAGCTTACTCCGCTGACGCTTACGAGGCAATCTAAATCCTACTTCTGTATGAAAAGTAATGGCATCAGCACCGCTTATGCCAATTGGATAACTTGGTAAGCAAGGTGTTTCTTTCTTTCTTAAAGATGCAATTATTCCCAAGTTTAATAAAAGCAGATGCACTTCTTTGGACAAACCTCTTGAAGAAGTAGAGTACTCAATGTTTCCATAGCGTTTTTCTACAAAACCATCAGCATCAAAAAGGCCTTGTAAAAAGGTAATGACTATATGCCTAGGTGCTTGTAGGATACTATAGGGAACTCTTTTAGTATTTGCCTTACAATACCCTAAACCTAGCTCTGCAAAAAACACTCTAATTTGCTGGCTAGAAATATAATAGTCCTTATTATTATTTTTATAACGTGGCTCATAATTAAATAGTTGCTTAGCTATTCGCTTAAATTCACTAGCAATAAATTCATCAGCAGTGGATAAGCATATGCTGTTAGCATAGGTTAAAGTCCCATCCCCTACAAATAAACCCATTAGATAAGCTAAATCTTCACTTAGTTCTTCGGGTAAAGGGTAGCGTTTTACATTTTTTAATGCTCGAGCTTTTGGACACTCTATAGTTATATCGTTTCCCCAAAGGTTTATATTCCTCTCTATAGCAACTGTATCCCCTATAGCAACATCACTTAAATGCTTCCAGCCTTCTGTACCATCGGAATGACGTACCCATAAACGATGCTCTGGGGTGGCTTCTATGCTGTAACCTAAACGTGTAGTCAAACACAAAGTTTTTTGCTGACCACCTTGATAAAAATAAGTGGCAGGTTGCAATCCTTCCTTACCCTTTACACATACTCCTAGTTTTGTAAAAGTATTTTCTTTGCTTAATTTGGGCTTTAATTTTCCGATAGGAACAACACCTTTTTGACTAAACACCAAGGTACTTTCACTCACACACTTACCACTCATGTTTGGGCCTGTCAGGACAAGTAATCTCTCACGTTCAGACATATGCAAATCATTAGGAATAAATTCGTGATACTGTTCTACTACAGGATGACGACCAGCACGAATATCTAAGTCACCATCATTAGTAAATATTGGTCTGCAATACTGCCTTTTTGCTGCTATATCCGCTAAAGTTGTAAAAACATCTAGCTCAGCTAGTACTGCACCTACAGCCCGCACCTCTTCAGCATGAGGCTCTAATTCTTGACGTAAACCATCAAAAACAATGTGCTCACGCTGCTTAGCACTGTCTTCTGCTCGCAGTATTTCCCGCTCTTTTTCTCTTAGATCGTTTCTGGTATAGCGCTGGCGATCTTTAAGTGTCTGAATAGCACGGTAAGTTTCAGGAACTTGCTCATAATAGGGGCGAGTTACCTCTAGGTAGTAGCCAAAAACCCCATTAAAGCCTATTTTTAAAGTGGGTATATTTGTGGCTGCGCGCTCTTTGGACTCGAGTTCAGAAATCCAACTGCGGCCTGCTTTTGCTTTCTCTCTTAATAAATCAAGTTCTTTATCAACACCATCTTGAAGCAAACCCCCTTCAGTAATTTTTATAGGTGGGTCTTCAACTAGTGCAGCTTCAACACGCTCACTCACTTGTGTTAGAGGTTTAAGGCGTTCATTTAAGCTCTGCAAAGCAACTTCACTGCGATCAGCTAATAAGACTTTAATTTCCGGGATCAAGCTAAGGCTGCGAGCCAAAGCAACTAGTTCCCTTGCTCCAGCAGTAGCAGCAGCTAAGCGAGTTGCCAAGCGCTCTAAATCATTCATTTTAAAAAGAGCTTTGCGAAGGTCTTGTCTTAATACACTGTCTATTACCAAAGCCTCTACAGCATCAAGGCGTTTAGCTATTAAATCTTTATCTAGAAGAGGATGTCTAAGCCACGCCTGTAAAAGTCGCCTTCCAGGAGCGGTGCGTGTATCATCAAGGATGGCAAAAAGTGTGCGGCATTCTTCACCCAAGCGTGTGTCAAAAACTTCTAAGGTAGCTAAAGCCACCTCACCTATATTCATATAAGCACCAGGGTCATATAAGGTGAACCCTGTAACTTGGGGTAGCTTACCTCTTTGAGTTTCTATTGCATAGGAAAGCACTGCTCCTGCTGCCCTAAGCAAAGCCTCGCTCCGTAAACCACCAGGCAGCTTAGTAAAATGCCCCATAAGTGCCTGCTCAGCATTTTCAAAACGTCCTTGGGTTAGCATTACTGAAAAACGCTGGCTAAAGTTCTCTCTAAAATTTTCTTGCTCATATAGCTCAGGGGCTAAAAGCACTTCAGCAGGGTTATAGCGTTGCAATTCATCATATAAACTAGCTTTACTGTAAAGGTGAGTGCCACGAAATTCTCCTGTACTTACATCTAGTAAAGTAAGTCCATAACCATCACCTGTTGCTACACCTGCAACATAGTTAGCATCAGGCTTTAACAGCTTTTCATCGGTAACAGTGCCGGGAGTCATTAGTTGAGTTACTTCACGCTTAACTAAACCTTCGGCGTCAGCAGCACTTTGCACTTGATCTGCTATAGCTACGCGGATGCCCTGTTTTAAGAGTTTTTCTACATTGGCATCAACACTGCGCAAAGGAAGACCTGCCATAGGTGTAGTAAAATCTTTAGCTGATTTGTGAGTCAGGATTAAATTTAAAGCCCTCGCTAACCGCTCGGCATCTTCTCCAAAGCACTCATAAAAATCTCCAACTTGAAAAAGAACTAGGTAATCAGGGTGCTGATCCCTGAGTTCTACATATTGTTTTAAAAGAGGAGGGATAGGCCCCTTACCTTCACTTTTTAAAGGCATTTATAGGCTCCAGGTAGATCTTTGCTATTATCGCAAAATCAAACAGGGTTGATTTACAAAAGCCAAATCCCCAATTGCTAGAAGTAAGAAGTAGTTTCATAATCCAACATGCAAGCGTAAGGCTTGCTCGAGTTCACCAATAATACCTTCTGCCAAAGAGTGAACGTAGGTCTTTACCCGCTTCTTACTCACTGTGCGAATTTGCTCAGCTTGGACTTTACTATCATAATCCAGCCCTGTCTGATTAGCTCTAAGAAATACTTGAAAGGGGTAAATTTTATGAGTATTTGTGGTCAGAGGTAAAACAGTAATGGTTGGTGCAAAGTTGTTGCTAGCATTGTTACTAATGACTACAGCCGGGCGTGTTTTACTAGCTTCGCCTTCAAGCGTAGGCTCAAAATCAACAAGTAGGATGTCACCTCTGCTAATCGCTAAGGCCATCGTTACTCGTTGTTTCCCAAAGCTTAGCATCTTTACTTCGCTCCCACTCAAGCCCTGCCTCATAGTAAGCTTGCCCAAGCTCTTGTTCTCTAAGGAGTTTAATTGCTTTGGCAATTACTTCACTACGATTAGCAATCTGGTGCTGGCTTTGATAAGACTCGAGGAATGTAGCTAACTCATTATCCACACTTATAGTAAAACGTTGAGTATTCATAACATTCATCATACTAGTTGTATGATTAGTTGGCAAGAGGAAATATATCTTCCCAATTTATTCTTTGATTTGCACCAGTGCAAGTTTACAGATGGGAGTGCTTCCCATAATGACTGTAGCAGAAAAAATAAGTTATTAGAATTTTTCTAGCACACTATAATTGTTTCCTTAACCACTTACGCACTGTACGAATAAGAGCATTATCATCTATTTCTTTGTGCAAATCTAGCCAGCCAGCCAAATCCTCGCTAGCTAGCATGGGAAAAGTCAAGCTCTTACTAGCAAGTTGGTAACTACCTTGCTTTAGATGATAAATTTCAACCTTATCTTTATAAAATCGCCATAGTTCAGCAACACCCATAGCAGCATAAATTTCGGTTTTAGATGTTGACATATGACTTATATCTATCTCAATTACCAAATCAGGTGCAGGATCTTGGCTTAAGTTTATGTTTCTAGCCCCTTTATTTATAATATGCTCACAGTTTTTTATGTAAAAACAAGCATCAGGTTCTGCACCTTTTGCTAGGCCTTCCTGATTAAAAGTAGTTGAGGCATATCCTTTAATGGGTAAATCTAATTCCTCAGTTAAAGTAGTAATTATTCTCTCTAAAATGTGCTTTACACTTTCATGACTTCCTAATGGCATAGCAATTTCTAAAACTCCATCACTGTAAGCAAAGCGTGCTTTGCGCTCATCACCTGTTTCCTCTACTAAGGCTTTATAAGTATCCCAAGAAACACCTTCTAGAACCACAAAGCTACCATCGATTGTTAAAGCTCCATTGTTATAAGCAAAATGTATCTTACGCTCATCACCTGTTTCCTCTACTAAGGCTTTATAAGTATCCCAAGAAACACCTTCTAAGACCACTATTTCTGGGGTATCTGGCGTTGAACTTTCTAGTGTAGTTTTAGGTATTAAATTTTCTATTGGTGTTGACTTTACTGTTTCTGTTGATTTTGCGACAGGGTTCATGTGTCTATATTACTGTATCACCGCGTAGGGCGTATTGCAATACGCCCAAAAACTTAAGGCAGTTCTGGACAAACACTCACAGATCTTACACTAAGCACATTTGATTCTAACTAAAAAATGACAAATGCCTTACAAAGGTAATTAACATTTATTTAACGAAAGAAGTGCTAACCTGTTTTTCGAACAAGGAAACATACCTTGTTGAATTTATCACAAAGCAGCTGTTTTACATAACAAAATTATCTGCTGCTTGAAAGGAGCGCTTAAATGCGCAACAAGTCAAACAAAGGTTTTACACTTATCGAGCTTCTCATAGTCATTGCCATCATTGGTATTTTGGCTGCGGTGCTTATTCCTAATCTTATTGCTGCCCGCCAGCGTGCTCATGACAGTGGTGCCCAAGCATATGCTCGTAACTGTGTTACTGCCATAGAAACAGCTCGTGATCCTGTAACAGGTCTGCTACCTGCTGCTACTAGCTGTGAAGATGCTGCTAACCTTGGTACTGCTGCTCTCACTCCTGCTGCAAATCTTCAGTCTATTACTTCAAGTACAGTTGTTACAACTCCTGCTACTGATACCTACACCATTAATGTAGTAAGTGTGACTACTGCACAAGTTGACTATGATGCTGCAACAGGCTTATTTACCTTTACTCCATAAGTTTGTCTAAAGTTTAGCAAATACCTATCGGGTTTTGAAAGACCCTGTATGTCTAAAGCCACACTTCCGAGTGTGGCTTTAACTTGTTCCCTAGCTCTGCTTGGGAATACATACCTTGAACACTCTGGGTTCAGTTCACAGGACACAGAGCGTCTTAGCATTGCGTTCAAGGGCAGAGCCTAGGAACAAGTGCCGACTCGATGTTCATTGCTAAAAACTGGCTTCTTGAAAGGAGCGCTTAAATGCAAAACAAATCAAACAAAGGTTTTACACTTATCGAACTCCTTATAGTCATTGGCATCATTGGTATCTTGGCTGCGGTACTCATTCCTAGCCTTATAGCTGTTCGCAATCGTGCTCATGATAGTGGTGCTCAAACTTATGCTCGAGCCTGCATTACTGCTGTAGAAACAGCTCGAGATCCATTATCAGGTATTCTACCCGCTAGTGATTCTTGTGGAGGTGCTGCTCTTGGTACTGCTGCTCTAACTGACCCAACAAATCTTCCCTCTATTAATTCAGGTGATTATATTACTAATCCTGCTACTGATACTTACACTATTAATGTAGTAAGTGTGACTGGTGCAACAGTTGATTATGATTCTGCAACAGGCCAGTTTACCTTTACCCCATAAGTTTGCTTAGAGCTTAGCAAAATGCTTATTGGGCCATCTTAAAAGCCACACTTTCGAGTGTGGCTTTTATTTTTCTACATACCCCACACAACAATTTTCTGATCATAATAAACTTCTTCACGTTTAAAGATTTTCTCCTCCCAAACTTTCTTAGAACGGTCAAATATTATTAAATGTCCCTCCTCACTAGCACACTTATCCATATATTCCCAAGTCTGCTGCAAACCTTCTACTAAAGTGCTCTCTAGTGATTTACGTAGTAGTTTCAGCTCTACTACCACTTTTTGTATCTGCTTAGTAGCCCAAACCTCAGAGGTTTTTGTGACTATGATGTGAGTTGGGCTTTCTGCTTGTTGATAGGGCCAAAGGATTAGTAAGTCTGTTCGTTTCTTTCCTAAACCATATTCACGCTCTATCCTGCCCCCACTGTTTATTATTCGTTGCAAAAATGCTTGTAAAAGTAGTTGTGGACCAGCTTCTTTGTAGTCAAAACGCTCTACCCAACTTTCAGAATGCTCTCTGAAAAACTGCTGAAAAGCACTTAGCAACTTATCCATATTTAATCTGCCCTGCTCTATGTACCAAGCTGGTTCCTGACTTATGGTTAGCTGGGTACTGTAAGTTAATTCTCTAGGAATAACCTCTTGATAAATAGGATTAGCTATTTTTAGTTGTCCTTCTGTTTTTATTAAACCTAGGTCATAAGCATAAGTAATGTCGTCATTAGGAATGTTTTCAGGGTCAGTATCTCCTGCTAGAATTGGTTCAATGACACGTTTAATTCTTGGTTCACTAAGCTTATGGATTAGTTGATCTAGATGTGTTTCTCGTCTTAGAATAAGGTTCTCTTTCGCTTCCAATACCATATCTACGGTGATTGGCTTTTCTCTATCACGCCCCTTTTTCATTTCAAAACAAGTTTCATAGCCTAGGGCATTTACTAGCCAAGGTTGTCCCTGAGTTAGCTCCCACATTTCAGATAAAGCTTCTGCTGTAAAAGCTTGACCTGTTTCTTTAGTGTGCTGGTTATAAACTCTTAATGTCTCCTCATGGTTAAAGTCACCCATTCGCAAAGATTTAGCTTTTATGTTAAAAGCACTACCACCTGCTACCATAGCTTTATTTCCTACGTGCAAACGGTAATCACGTACATCACGTACCCCACAAAGGATAATGCTTTGTGGAAAAGACTCGGGTCTTTTGGTATAACCTGACCTAAGTTGCCTTAAAACAGAAACAAGAGTATCTCCAACAAGGGAGTCTATTTCATCTATTAATAAAACTATAGGCTTGTTACTTGCTTCAGCCCAAAGTGATAGTACAGTGAAAAGTGCTCCATAACTACCATCTTCTTGAACAACATCCCTGTAGATGGAGCTAGGAAAAGCATCTTGCAAACTGCTTTTAGCCTCTAGTGCTAAGTGGCTTAATATGGTTAAGATAGCAGCTTTTACTTTTTCACGAGCTGCTTGGGCAGGCTCTACATTTATATAAAGACATTTGTACTCACCCTCTTTATTTAGGTAATCACGTAAGGCTAATAAAAAAGTAGTTTTGCCTACTTGTCTTGGGGCATGGAGGATAAAGTATTTCCTTTGCCCAATTAGCATTAGGATGTCTTCTAAGTTAAAACGTTCTAAAGGTGGCAAGCAGTAGTGATCTTTACAGTTAACAGGTCCAGCAGTGTTAAAGAAACGCATGTTCATGCCTACTTTCGTTGAGTGAAGAGGAATTTGCCCTACAAGACTCAACTTCATCTTACCTTGTGCTGCAAAATACTAAAAATAGGCAACTATAGATGTCCAGATAGATTAGTATCTCGCAATAGCTGCAGCCAAAGCATAGGCTTCGCCTCGAGTAAAGCTTTCCTTTTGGGGGGGAAAATGTTTAGGAGCAATGTTAAGCTTCTTAAGCTCGTCCCATGTTAACTTAGGGCATGTCCCCAACTCACAAACTGCATCATGAGTGATTTGTAACGTGAGTTCAGGCGTAAGCATAGCCTGCATATCACTATACTTATTGGTGAGCTTCTGCCCTAAGGTTTCATTGCCATGAAAGCGTTTGCCTACATTGCTAAGTAAATAAACAAAACCAATAGCCTTAATTTCTTCATCCAGCTTAGGATCATTTTTGTAGCCCCCTAACGCTAAACCGTGACTACGTAAGATACGATAGGCTTCAAAGAATTCGTGTTGATAAGGTCCTGTAGGGTGCCTTGGCTTGAATTCAGCTAAATAAGCTCCTCGCTGCAACAGCTTTTCTCTTAAAGCAGTAACTTTCTCTTTGTTTTCAGCAAAATCTTTAGGGGTTAGATTCTCGAGACTTGCCTCAGCAGCAGCTACTCCTACAGCTTCAGCCAAAGTCATGCCAAAGGGAACTACTCGGGCGCTAGCAGCAGCCAAAGGATCGTAGCCTGCTGCCTTACCTACTATCCAAAGATTTTCTACCCCTATAGGAATAGTTACGCACAATCTTGCCCCATAAACTTCAGGCACCCCAAAGACAAAACCTGTATCACTAGGGGTAAGGGCTTGTACATCTAAGGGGTAACCACCAGCTACGACATCTTCATTGGTTACCACGTTATCCAGCACATCATCTACAGTAAGCTGGCAAAGTGTTTCAAGATGGCGTGACTCACGAATGTAAAGCTTCTGGGCTACCCCACCAAAGGTGGCGTTTTCAAAGCCTGGAATTTCTTTATTTTGTAGATAAGTTACTATTCTTTTTGCTTCTTTTTGGGCTCGAGCCTTCCCCTCTGCCATACTCTGTTCATCAAAAAGTTCAATACCATGAATAAGCAAAGCATTTACCAGCACAGAACCATCATCTTGTAGGCCTAAATTTAAGCCCCGTAAACGAAGGCCCTCTTCTTGAGCTTGGTAGCTTTGAATTAAGCTCTTGCCATCTTCAGCAAAATGCCCCCATGCTACACGATCATCAATATGGGCGTAGCTATAGCCTCTCTTTTTTATGCCAACTTGTAAAGCTTGCCAATTAATACCATCAATGCGAAAAACTAAAGTGTCTACCATGCGGGCATCTAGACCAATGCTTTCAAACCCTATGGTAAAAGGTACTCCTACTAGCGCTGATATGTCAGCGTCGGCTGTGGCATCTATAAAGTGTTTTGCTTGGTATAACTCCTCTGCTACTTTAATGCCAGTAATAATATTCTCTGAAATGACAGGGGTAATGCTTTGACCTTGCAGAACTTCTACCCGCGCTTCAGCAAGCATTTCCTGAAAAGCAACTTCAGCACGTTTTACATCAAAAGAGCTTTTCCTACCTACCCTTTGCCACCAATCTTCAAATAAGCCTCTTTGTAAAAGTATAGGTTCTCGGCGCAAGTCTAGGGAATTCATTTGCCCTAGGACAAAAAGCCCTCCTAGTTGAGAATCATTTGTAATTAGAGCAACTCGAGCACCCTCTTGGGCTGCTGCTACTGCTGCTATTATGCCTTCAGGTTCACTACCTAGAACCAAAACATCATAGAGCATTTCAGGTGATGGGGCTGTTAGTTCTATAAAAGAAAATGAAGGGTTAACGGCATGTTTACTAAACAAATGAATTAGTAAAAGTGCTAGACAAGCTGGCAATACAGATTTCCAGATAAAACTTTGTTTTAAGCATCTGTGCATAAATACTTGTGAATTTCCGTTTGAGTTAAACATAGTAGCTAGAAACCAGTAGCTAGTAGTCAGTAGAGCTTAATTATGCTGACTTCTGACTACTAGCTACCTATAGGCACTAATTACTCCCAAATTGCTCACAAAAACTTTTACAGCTTCATTAGTGACAGCCTGAAGCCCCTTCACCGTCAGGAGCAGCTTGCCCATCAGTTCTAAAAGAGCTACCACAACCACAAGAACTGGTGGCTTGTGGATTATTAACACTAAATCCACCCCCCATTAGATTTTCGATATAATCAACTTCAGAGCCTTGGATTAATGGCAGACTACGTGGGTCAACCACCATTTTAACACCCTTATCTTCATAGATGCTGTCCCCTTCTAGTTCACGATCATCAATAGCCATACCATAAGAATAGCCACTACAACCACCTGATTTGACAAAAACACGAATAGCAGCATTTTCTTTATTACTATTTATAAGAAGCTCGCTAGCTTTAGTAGCTGCTGTTTCAGTTAAAGTAAGTGGTTGGTATTTAATAGTAGAAGCAAAGGGGTTTTGAGTATTAGTGGTATTTGTTTCCATTCTCATTTTTTACTACCTTTCCTAGGCTTTCAGCCCAAGATAAATCTAATATAGCACTTTAATGCTCAAGATTAAAAGAACTTTAGATTTTTAATTCTTAGTAATTCACTTTGCTTTTTCTCAGAAAGACAAGTGTTATATTTTTTTCATTGCAAACTTAAAGAAGCATTAGGACATGTCTTTTTGTTGCAATATATAAATTTTAGAGGAGAATAGATGAAAACTTTGCCCTTTAAAGCCTTACTAGCTGCCTTAGCTTTTTTGGTTTTTGCCAGCCCAGCTCTAGCACAAACCTTTGCAGCTGATCCTGTTCATAGCTATGTGCTCGCTCGAGCCAGACATCTTGATGTAAGCTACAGCTTTGCACGTTTTAATGAGCTTACCGCAACCCTTGGCTATGATGCAGCCAACCCTGGCAACAGCAGCATTGTCTTTAGCGTTCTTGCTGAGAGCATAGATACAGGTGTTGCACGTGCTGACACAGAATTTGATGCTGAAAGGCGTAACGGACACTTGCGTAGCCCAGACTTTTTTGACGTAGCTCGGTTTCCTACTATTGATTTTGTGAGTACTAGTGTTAGTGTTACTGATCAAGCAAATGTATTGCAAGTGACAGGTGATCTTACTTTACACGGAGTAACAAGGCCAATTTCTATTATAGTGGAAAAAACTGGTGAGGGTACTAACCAAGCTGGGAAAAAACTTATAGGATTCTACACAGAGTTTACTATAAATCGTAGTGACTATGGCATGACTGATATTGGTTCTATAGGTGAAGAAGTACTCCTTATGGTAAGTTTTGAAGGTATTGAACAATAATCTCAACCCTCTCAAATCCCTCAAAATTACTCGAGCATCCATCGAAGGGGTTCAAAATTTTGAACCCCTTACAAGACAGTTTTTTAACACTCATTCCTAAGTCCTGTCTAGGAAGTAAGATGATGCTCCAACGCCCTGTGCTCTATAACGTAACCATTTGAGCTAAGAAGGTATTTATTCCAAAGCAAAGCTTGAAACAAATTGATAGATTAAAGGTAAACTAATGTCAGCTCAGGCTGCTCAAGCCCCACTTTTTAACACCCCTAAAGATATCTGGCAACTCAATGTAAATCAGTATCATGCCATGATTGAAAAGGGTATTCTTACAGAAAATGATCCTGTGGAATTTTTAGAAGGTTGGCTGATATGTAAAATGCCCAAGAGTCCCCGTCACAGGTTAAGTACCCAGCTTACCCGTGAAGTTATAGAGAAAGTTTTACCTCAAAATTGGTATGTTGATGCTCAAGAGCCTATAACCTTAGATAATAGTGAACCTGAGCCAGATGTTTTGGTGGTACGTGGTAAGAGAAGAGATTATTCAGATCATCACCCAAAAGCAAGTGATGTGGCTATGGTTATAGAAGTTTCAGATAGCACTTTAGAGCGAGATCAGAACTTTAAAAAAGGCCTTTATGCTGATGCTGATATTGCTGTTTATTGGATTATAAACTTAAACAGTAATTGTATTGAAGTTTATAGCCAGCCCAAAAAAGAGGGAACTTATAGCAAACACTATACTTATAGCCCCTCTGATAAAGTTCCTATTGTTATAGATTCTCAGGAGATAACGAAACTTACAGCAAGTGAGTTCTTACCTTGATGGTATTGTTTTAAGATTATGACTCTAGATATTGTAGGACAAATTTTAATAGGGGTACTTCTACCTGCATTAGTGTGTGGCACTATTTTTCTTTTAAGGAAGTTTTTTGGTAATTGGATATCAGCAGTTGCCATTACCCTAGGTTTTTTAGTAGGTTGGTCAGTTTATACACTGGTAAAGATGGAGCCTAGTGGTGGGCTATGGCCAGAGTTAAGCTGGAATTTTAAAGCTTATAACTTCCCCCCTAGTAGCCTAAAAGATTGGTTACCTCATGTGGCTATTCTTGCTTTGCTATTAGGCTTTCTGGAAAAAATTTGGCGTAAGAACCTTTGGGTACTTTGGAGTGTACGCCTTGTGCTACTAGAACTCCTTTTATGGAGGCTCTTTAAAAACTTCTTCAAGGTCAATCCTTTTTTTCCTGAACGTAGTTGGGGTATAGATGACGCCTTAATTAATTTTGGTGCCACTACCCTAGCTATAGTAGTATTTTGGCTGCTGCTAGACATTTTAATAAAACGCTATGACCAGCTAGCAAATAGCCGTGAGTTGGCCATATTACCTAGTGCCTTGGTAATTATTACTAGTGGCTGTGCCTTTAATATAGTTTTGGGACACTCACTAGTTATTGGGCAGATAAATGGCTCTTTTACTGCTACACTTGGAGCAGTAATGGCATTATCTTGGCTATTTAAAGGTTGGGGTTTGTCACTTGTTACTACCCCAGTAATTGCTCTTTTGCAAGGTGTAATGTGGATTAGTAGTTACTATTTCGCAGATTTATCTTTAGTAAGTGTTGTTTTGCTTTCTATAGCACCTTTAGCACTACTAATACCTTTATCAAAACTTAAACTTTGGCAAAGAGTGGCCCTGCAGCTAGGAATTGTTAGCTTGCCTGTACTGGCAGCCGTTTTCTATACATTAAAAGTAACTTAGGGTCTTGTTTCTGACTAGCCCCAATCTCCAGGGCGCTGAGCTAAATTAAATCGCCACGCTACAGCTCGAGCAACCCGTTCACCTGCTTTACCATCGCCATAAGGATTTTTCTTGGCGTGCATTTGTTGCCTCATAACTTCACTAGTAAGTAAGTCATCAATGATAGTAGCAACCTTCTCTGGGTCATTGCCTGCTAATCTAAGGGTACCTGCGGCCAAGCCCTCAGGTCTTTCAGTAACATTACGCAAAACGACCACTGGCTTATTTAAGGCGGTACCTTCTTCTTGAATACCTCCAGAGTCAGTGATAATTAGTTCGGAAGCTTTTAAAAGGGCTAACATATCAGTATAGTTATAAGGCTCGTCAAGGATAATGTTGCTAACCCCTTGCATAGGAGGGTAAACAGCTTCTCGTACTGCAGGATTTAGGTGAACAGGGTAAACAAAAGTGAATTTAGGGTGAGTCTTCGCCAAATTGGTAAGAGTTTTTGCTAGCTCTGCCATAACTGGTAAATTTTCACGGCGGTGCATCGTAATAGCTACAAGATTATCTCTTGGTAAATGTTTGGGTAACTCAGCTTTTTTAATAGCATAATGCACAGCATCTACAGCCGTGTTACCAGTTACCACCATTTTAGTTTTACACTTGCCTTCACGTAATAGATTTTCCTTAGCTAAAGGCGTTGGAGGTAAATCCAAATCAGTAATAACATCTGTTAAACGTCTATTGGCCTCTTCTGGAAAAGGCTCTTGTAAATTAAATGAGCGTAAACCTGCTTCTACGTGAGCTACAGGAATGTTCTCAAAGTAACTTGCTAAAGCAACAGCAAAGGTACTTAAAGTGTCACCATGTACAAGAACATAGTCTGCCCTTAGATTTCTAAGGGTTTGGGAAGCCTTTGGCATTATATTGGCTAATAATTCAGGTAAACCTTGGCGCTCACGCATTACTTTAAGATCAGCATCTGGTCTTAGCTGGAATAGCTCGAGCATACTATCAAGTTGCTCACGGTGTTGCCCAGTAACTAATAAGATTGGTTTAAGACCCTCTTGTTTCTTGAGCGCATAAACCACAGGAGCCATTTTAGAAGCCTCTGGACGTGTGCCAAAAGCAACACAAATACGTTTCACATAAGACACTCTAAGTTAAGTTAGCTGCTGGTTTTCTTTATCCACTTCCCACAGGCGCAAATAGCTTACTAAGGCTATTAGCACTATAATGCTAACTACAGCCAAGGTCACTACCTTAGGCGGTATTTGTGAAAGCATCATTCCTACCGTGGCAAGAATAAGGGCAACAATCCACAAGATGATAACCGTTAAGCGTTTAGAGCCACTTAACTTGCTAATAAAGTCATGAATATGATCATTACTAGCAAATACAGGATTTGCCCCACGTTTTAACCTTAAGAGCGTAACTTGGGTTATGTTTAGTAAAGGCAAGCCAAGAATAAGCACTGGTACCACTACCGTTACCGTTGCAGTAACCTTAAGAGCACCTAAAACACTAGCTGCTGCTAGTACATAACCTAGCATATAAGCACCAGAATCACCCATGATAATAGCAGCAGGATTAAAGTTGTAGCGCAAGAAACCAAGTGAGGCACCA
Organism: Trueperaceae bacterium; assembly: GCA_965224855.1. Classification (GTDB taxonomy): domain Bacteria; phylum Deinococcota; class Deinococci; order Deinococcales; family Trueperaceae; genus CBDCVN01. The sequence goes on from CBDDAI010000002.1 coordinate 1,660,108, forward strand.
GCTAGAGCTGCTAGTAGTAGAACAACTGCGCCACGGTCAGGAAATTGCATAGCTACAGTAAGCAGAGCAAGACTTGAGATAGCTGCCATCCCTGAAGATAAGCCATCAAGGCCATCTATAAAATTAAAGGCATTAGTAAAACCTACTATCCATAACAGGGTAATTGCTACGGACAAACCCTCGCCAAAAAAAACATATTCTCCATTGCCAAAATAATCAGTAATAAAACCAATCTTTACACCATTAATTACCAAGATACCCGCAGCTACTAATTGTGCAGCTAACCTTACACTAATAGGCACTTCCCACAGATCATCAAAAAAGCCTACTAAGGCCATTAATGTTGCACCAAGAATAACAGCAAGAAACTCTACACGATAAGAATCAATGAGGGTGGGATTTAACACACTACCTATTATTAAGGCCAATAAGAATCCTGCAAGAATGGCTATACCCCCAATGTTAGGCAGTCTACCTTTATGAATACGTTTTCCACGTCCATGTACTTCTCCACCCTTTTGAAAAGCACCGATGCGCTCCGCAAAGCTTTTAGCTTTAGGTACCAACAGAACTACACTTAGAAGTGCTAAGAAAAAAGTAATACCTGTAGAAAAAAAGTCAATACCTTGTTGCACAGTTGCTCCTAAAGCGTTCCATTTATTAAAGTGTGGTCAATTATTTTAACTTTTGACAAAGAAGGCCTCGTTTAAACTTAAGTAGTTAATGCTAGCTCTGTACTTTAAACTATATGTTAACTTTCAGGCAGTTGAATGGTGACTTTGAATGAAACATATGAAAATTATAAATCACATTTTCAACCCCTAAAACTAAAACATTTTAACAATTTATTTAAACATTACTTGTGGTATTTGTTGTTTGGCACTAAATCTAGAAATAAAATGGCAAACCTAACAGACTTTCTAGAGCTTCTTCAAGTAACAGGGTAAAAAATGTGCCGTACCTTATGGCAAGCAAAACTTAAAATTTGGGAAAATATACTTAGCTATGGTACACAAAGATGAATGAATTTGTAAGGGTAAATAGTTTGCCAACATATAAACCCCTAAAAGAAACACCTAATAAAATCAAAAATGCAGTTGTTTCAGAAGGAATAAACAGTGTTGTTTACAAAAATATTGCTCATCTTATAGACAGTGCTTGGAATTTGCGTGATGAAAATGTCCAGCAAGCTTTCAATTTAAGCCAAGATGCCCTAGCAAAAGCACACAATTTACTATTAGATGAACCAGCAAAGAAAAATCTGCAGGCAATTATCTTTAAAACTTTAGGTTATTTATATAAAAATTTAGGCAGCTATGATTTAGGATTATTATATGCTTTTAAGTCACTCGAGCTATGCCGAGAGCTCAAGCTTACAGAATCACACATCATTAATCTTCAAACTTTAGGCTGGTGCCATACTCATCTTGGCAACTTTCCAGAGGGGTTGAAGCCTTTCCTTGAAGCTTTAGAACTTTGTCAGCAAGAACAGAGGCTGTCCCTAAAAGCCCAAACTTTATTAGGTCTAAGTACCCTCTATTACTATCTAGAAAACTTTGAGCAGGCCCTTGAGCTTGAAGAAGAAACCTTAGAGCTTTATGATGTTTTATCTGATTCACAGGCAAGGCTAGTACTACTTAATAACCTTGCTAAAACACACTTGAAGCTTTGCCATCTAGATACTGCTCTAAAATACGCTCAAGAAAGCCTGAAACTTAGCCAGAAACTACAAAAGCCTGATTCCCAAGGCAAAACTTTAAATACACTAGGTATAATCTGTCAAGAAGGAGGTGATTTAAGAGAGGCCCTGCATTATTTTCAAGGAGCACTAGCACGACTACAAACAAAAGACTCTAAACAAATTGAAGCAGAAGTCTTTCTAAATATTGGCAAAACTCATTATAAACTAGCTGAGCTTGACAAAGCCATTTACTATTGCCAGAAGGCCTTAAAAAGTGCTGAAAGTGTAGATGCCAAGGCTGACATACGCAATAGTCACTTGCAATTAGCAAAAATCTATAAAGAATTGAGTGATTTTGAAAAAGCACTTTTTCATCATGAAGGTTATTATGAGGTAGAAAAGGCAATTTTTAATGAAAAAGCTGATAACAAACTAAAAAGTCTACAAATTTTTCATGAGACAGAAAGAGCTAGGCATCAAGCAGAGATTTATTGCTTGCAGAATGTGGAATTAAGAAATGCTCAAATGGAGCTCGAGCAAAAGATGCAAGAGTTGAAGGACTTGCATCAAAAAGTAAAAGAAATCAGCATTCGTGATGGGCTTACCAATCTATATAATCGTCGCTACCTAGATGAGCAACTTGGCATTTTATTTTCGCGGGCCAGACGCTATAATCAATCTTTAAGCATTGCTATTATAGATGTTGATAACTTCAAAAAACTTAATGACACCTTTTCTCATCAAGTGGGTGATGAGGTCTTAAAACACGTAGCAAACATATTAGTCAGTGATTTGCGTGAATCTGATCTTGCTGTACGTTATGGGGGGGAAGAATTTGTACTCATCTTTCCTGAAACACCTTTAAAACGGGCTACTGTAGTTTGTAAACGCACCTGTCAACAAATAGCCAATTATAATTGGAACTCTATTCGCTCTAACCTTAAAGTCACTGTAAGCATAGGCATATCTGATGATGCAAAAGTAAGAAATTACCAAGAGCAACTACACTTAGCAGATAAACACCTTTACATTGCTAAACACAGTGGTAAGAATAAGGTTATAGGTGGTGCCGAGGGCGGGACTTGAACCCGCACGACCTAAGTGGTCACTAGCCCCTCAAGCTAGCGTGTCTACCAATTCCACCACCTCGGCTCATTAAGTAGCAAAATAATACTTGCTCCTAGCTTTACTGTCAAGTATTAAGGTGCATAATGTTGAGTAGTTAGCGTTGTTCTTACACACAAATAACAACAGTGTGTTGATGCTTGCTTTGTAATTATTATGTGTGCTTTAATGGTAGGCATTGTCTTTATTCTTTGGAAGGATTCCCCCTAAATATAATGGAAGAACAACAAACCTTGACTGTTAGTAACCCTGAAGCAGTCACCGACCAAGCTTTGAAGGAAAATTCCTCTTATGAGGCCCCATCTGCGGACGCTGAGCAGGGTGTAGGTTCCGCAATGGTCGAATCTGACATTACCCAGCAAAATGCTAATGGCAGTGAAGAAGCGGATACAAGTTTATCTCAGAATCTTACTCAAGATGCTAATGCACCTACAGTAGAATCTTTAGAAACACCCCTAGAGAACTCTAATGAGACCTCTAATGAGGGTAAAGAAAGTTCTCTAGAAACAATATCTCCTGAAGTAACTGAGAGTTCAGAAGTTTCAGAAACTGAAGTTGCTAACAGTTCAAATGAATCTGACAAATCTTCAGAAAAACCTTTAGAAGCCCCTAGTGAAGATTCTGATGGAACATCCCCAGAAACAACATTTCAGGAAGTCGCTGAAAGCTCTGAAGTACTAAAAGGGAAAACTACTAGCAATGCAGAAATTCCTTTTGAAAGTACAAACGATCAAGTAGCTAGCACCCAAAAAGAAGGCTCCATGACTATGGAGGAGGCTTTAGCAGCTAGTGATGAACAACTTGGTAGAAAGCCTATCCATCGTGGCATGATGATTAAAGGCAACATCATTATGCTAGCCCAAAATGGTATTATTGTTGATGTAGGAGCAAAAATTGAGGGTGTAATTCCCTACAATCAGCTTTTTGAGCAGGATTTAACTCCTGAAGAGGCTACTCGTTACTTCAAACCTGGTGATGAGGTTCAGGTATTTGTAATAAGGGCAGACATTCCTAATAATGTGATTGTCTTATCCAAAAAACGTGCTGATCAGGAACGGGCCTGGAATTTGTTACAGCACATCTATGACGAGAAAAAGCCTGTAGAAGTTGAAATAATTGAGCAAGTGCGTGGGGGACTAGTTGCCAATTTAGGAGTGCGAGCCTTCTTACCTGCTAGTCAGGTTGATGTGCGGCGCATCAGTGACCTGACCCCTTATGTAGGACAAAGAGTTAAGGTACGCATCATTGAACTTAACCGTAGGCGCAACCGCATCATTATCTCAAGGCGCTCTATTATTGAAGATGAAGTTTCTGAGAAAAAAGCTGAGACTTTGCAAAAGCTCGAGCCTGGGTTAGTTATGGAAGGTGAAGTTGTAAAAATCGTTGATTTTGGCGTTTTTGTCAACTTAGGGGGTGTAGATGGTCTTGTACACCGTTCAGAGGTAAGCTACCAACGCTTTGGTCATCCTAAAGAGATCCTTAAAGTTGGAGATAAAGTCAAAGCAGAAGTACTAGATATGGATCTAGAGAATGAACGCATTAACTTGTCTATGAAGAAGTTAATGAGTGACCCTTGGGAAGATGTACTTGATAAATATACTCTGGGTCAAAAAGTAAGTGGAAATGTCACTAATCTAACTCCTTTTGGTGCCTTTGTGGAGGTCGAACCGGGCTTGGAAGGACTTGTTCATGTTAGTGAAATGAGTTGGACCAAACGAGTACGTCATCCTAAGGAAGTTTTACAAGAAGGCGATTTTGTTGAAGCCATGGTCTTAAAAATAGACTTGAATGATAAACGCCTTTCATTAGGATTGCGCCAAACTAAACCAGACCCTTGGAGCAGTTTACCTGACAACTATCCTCCCGGTACCAAGGTTACTGGACCTATTACAGGCATTACTGATTTTGGTGTGTTTATAGAAATTGATGATGGTATAGAGGGGCTAATTCACGTGAGTGAGATTGATCATCAACGTATTGACAACATAAAAGAAGAGTATAAGAAGGGTGATGAGATAACTGCAGTAATACTAAACATTGATCCTGTTGAGCAACGTGCTAGTCTTTCACGCAAACGCCTTATTCCCTATACACCATCTGAAGAAGAGGAAAGAGAAAGTTTGCAGCAAAAAGATAAAGAGCGCAAAGGTGGTCGCAAAGGTCGTCGTGGAGGCCGTCGCAGTCAAGGTATAGATTATGATTACAGCTACGCTGCTTCTGATAGTGATGGCAAATCTACTGCTAAGCTTGGTGATGTCTATGCTGACCTCTTTGCCCAATTTGGTTTAACAGATGCTCAAAGTGCTCCACCTTCTACTTCTGACAGTGCAGAAGGTAAAAGTGAGGACTCTAATGGCCCGCTAGCTTCAACTGAGCCAGTAGATAAACTTGAAGAAAGTGTAGGAGAGGCAAAAGAAGCAGCCAGCCAAGTTTTAGAGGAGGCTGCTGAAGGCTCGAGTGAAACCGTAGCCCAAGTCTTAAATGATGCTATTACTGAAGTGAAAACGGTTTCTGAAATAGGAGTTGAGGAGGGAAAAAGCAAAGATGATACTCCAGAAATTGATGCCATAGAAGCAGCAGCAATGCTTACAGCTGCTTTTAGGGAAGGCAAACGGCCTTTAGAGGCAAATTCTTCATCAGAGCAAAAGGAGAATAGTAGTGCTGAGGAAAACTCTGATTCAGAGGGAAACGAAGAGTCAGAATCAAGCAGCTCCTCTTCCTCTGATACAGGTAATCCTGAAGAAGCTTAATTTATAGTGCACCAAAGAAACTAGGAGCATTTCAAACCTCGAAAGTTTTAAAGACCTTCGAGGTTTTTAAAAAGCAGCTTTTATGATCACTGGTGCATAGTTCATAGTTCATCAAAATTATTTATAGACATCCAGATTAAGTCTTTACCTTATTGTTATAGCGTGAAGTCACAAAAGGTTGAATTCTGTGAGGGAAATCCCCCTAAATCCCTTTTCAAAGTGGGACTTGCTTTACCCACTCTAAGATAGGTAGTAGGGGGATTTCTGGTTTGGGAAAGGACTTTTCTGGCACACGATAAGAGTAATTTACATTTACATATTGACATGTATCTATGTAATGTATTAGGCTAAAATTATGAATGATATAGCTTCCATGTTTAAAGCACTAGGCGACTCTGTAAGGTTGTCAATCATTCATTTTCTTAAAGAACCTGACAAAACTTGTTGCATCAAGGATGATGGCATTTGTGCTTGTGATGTTGAAAGCTTTTTGGGACTAGCACAACCAACGGTAAGCCATCATATGAAAACTTTAGTACAAGCGGGCCTTGTTACCAAGGAGAAACGTGGTCGTTTTATATACTATGAACTTAACCAAGACAGCTTTCGGGCAATAATGACAGAAGTTGCTCAGTGCTGCTGCTGTAAATCAGATGCTAACCCCATGACCTTAGTCGACGAAGGAATCTCTAGTGAAGGAGGTGAACTATGATTCTATTCGCCGTAAAGAATTGTGATTGCAATGATCCAGACTGCTCTTGTGGCGGCGGTTGTTGCTAAATGTTCTTGAGGGAGGGCTTGGGTTACTAGGCCCTCCTCATTTTCTGAATTTAAGCAGGGATGTAAAAGTTTTTGTGAAAACCTTGGGATAGTCAGTGCCTATAAGTAGCTAGTAGCCAGAAGTCAGTAGCCAGCATAGATAAAGCCCTACTGACTACTAGCTACTGGATTCTAGCTACTATGTTTAACTCAAGCAGAAATTCACAAGTATTTATGCATAAGCACTTAATCACCAAAATAAAGCTTGGAATAGGCTAGAAATAGTTATAATATAAGGCCATGTCAGAAATACCAGAAGATCCAGCTAGAGAAGATCGCATTATTATGGAAGTTGTTGTTGATGCTTATGATGAAGAGGAAAGGGCAATGGGATGGTATTATTATATTCAGGATAAACTTAGTTACCCCTTTGAAGCTCAGTGTATTTCCGAACGAAGCATATCACCTCTAAAACAAGGAGAAAAAGTTGAGGTGATTGACATGGCTTCAGAAGATGAGTGTGAAAGGGAAATCTTCGTTGAAGTTAAGTGGCAGGGAGATGAGTTATCTGTTCCTCTAGCTCAACTAGCAGGAATTGATGTGGACAAAGACACACAAGAAGCCATTGAGGATTGGCATTACTGGGTTGCTCGAGGCTATGAATATTGAGCCAAAAAAAGCAGCGAGAATCACAGAAAGCAAAGCTCACCCGTGCTTCAGAAATCTTAGCAGCACTAGAAGTGCTCTATCCCAACGCTACTACAGAACTCAACCATAAAAATCCTTTCGAGCTGCTTATTGCTACCATACTTGCAGCACAAGCCACAGACAAAGGTGTAAACGCTGCTACCCCTAGGCTTTTTAAACGCTATCCAGATGCCAAGTCTTTAGCTAGTGCTACTCCAGAACAAGTAGAGCCTTATATAAAAACTATTGGGTTGTACCATAATAAGGCTAAAAATATCGTCAAAGCTTCTGAGCAACTTGTAGAAAAGAATAATGGAAAAGTCCCCAATGATTTTGAAGCTTTAACTAAATTAGCAGGTGTAGGGCGTAAGACAGCCAATGTAGTCTTAGCTAATGCTTACGGGCGTCCTGCTATAGCAGTAGATACTCACGTGGGGCGTTTGTCAAGGCGATTAGACTTTTCAAAAGAAAAAAACCCTGACAAGGTAGAAGCTGACCTCATCAAGATTTTTCCTAAGGAAACTTGGATTTTCTTGCACCATGCACTCATTCTGCATGGTCGTAGAGTTTGCAAAGCAAAAAAACCACTTTGTAAAGAATGTACCCTAAAAAAACTTTGCCCTAGTTACCCTCTAGGTTAAAGGACTAATCGTCATCATCATCGTCATCATTATCGCCGCCATAACCACCACCATAACGATGATTAACATAACTTACACAATCACCTTGATTTCTGAAAGTTGTACCATCATGTCTACGTAAGTTTCGCCAACCACCTTTTTTACAATCTTTTTTACTGGTGGGCACTTGGTAATTATTGTGGTTATTTATTTGTAAGGTAGCATTAATGGGATAAACTTGGTTAGCATGCAAATTAATAGTGGTGTTAAAAGGAGTATAACCATTTAGCTCGAGCCGGACAACATGACTACCTACACTAATGTTAGGAAGCCTAGTGGGAGTGTGGGCTTGAGTGTAGCCCATAAAGTTATTATCCACATAAATAGCAGCTCCTGCTGGATAAGAAGTGACATCTAAAATACCATACTGTGCTGGCGGAGGATATACCGGAGGTGGCGGTGGATACACCGGAGGTGGTGGTGGGTAGACTGGTGGAGGCGGAGGGGCTGGTGGATAACCAGCTACAACATAAAATAGGGCTGTGTCAGTTACCCATGTTTCTTTTGGTAAAGGCTCAACAATTATAGAAAGTGTATTAGCGAAATTGGTTTCATCCATACTACTAGTAGCAAAATCTCCACTACTGGTAAAATCTGCTAAGGTATGTGTGTCAAGTGGTTGTTTGCTAGCAACAGCAATTACCTTTTCAAGTCCTGTTGGTCCATCTACCGTGAATCTGTAGCGTGAGTCATTGCTGGGGAAATATCTAGTGTGGCCTGCTTGTATATAGTTATCTGCCCCATATGAATCAAGTCTATTGGGAATAATCTGAGTTATAGTGCTATTAGAACGTATATTAAATAAGTAAATATAGCTGGCTTCGCTTGGTTGTACACCAATTCGAATCTCCTCACCAATAGTATAGCTAGGAGCACCATTACCAGAAGGGTCTTTATCAACAAAAACAGCTACTTGATAGGATGGATTAGGATTAATTACAATTGATTGTGAACCAAAGTCACTCTGTGTAAAGGCATAAAAACCAAAAACTAGAGAGAATAGAGCTAAAAAGCAAAGGTAAAGTCTTCTAACCTTATTTTGCATAGCTAAAACTCCTTTCAACTTTATAATTTGATACAAAATAATGAGTGCACTATAAGTAGACTATTAAGTTCAATGGGCCCACAAGCATTTTGCTCTCAAGAAATTTAACTATAGAATTACCTTTTAGGGGAATGTACCACCAACTGGGGCTTTTGGGATTTGCGCAGGACATCTTCTGTTACAGAGCCAATAAACAAACGATCAAGTCCCCTGCGACCATGTGAGCCTATAATAGTAATATCATGCTCAGCTTCTTCATCAAGAATAGCCTTTGCTGGAGTAATATCTTCTTCAATAAATTTACTTTTATAGTCAACCCCACTTTCTTTTGCTAGTGTTTCAGCTTCTTCAAGAGCCTTTTTAGCAAAGTTACGCAAATCATCTACTAAACTATGGTGATAAGATACTCTTTCCAAACCTGCATAGGCAATAGAAGTAGGTATTTCAAAAACATATAGAAAAGTCACTTGTGCATCAAAGGCTTTGGCAAGTTTTAGCCCTTCCTTAACTGCTTGTTTACTGCAATCACTACCATCAATAGGTATAAGAATGTGTTTATACATAAAATCAGCTTCCTTATTCTCAAGATATAAGCCCTAGCATAAGCAATTAGGTTATATTAGCACCTAGGCATAAATACTATCTTAGTAAGGTGGCTCGAGCCGAACCATACAAAAATGACATAACTTGCTAAGTTGCTACTATTTCTCCATCCTGTGCTAAACTGCTCATAAGTTCCCTTTATTAAAGGGAAATGAATATGCTAACAACAATTTTAGAAAATTGCCTTACCAAAACTGAAGATCACCTTAAAGGAAAAACCCATGAGAGTTCTAGTTTTTGTTTTCACTACTATAGTTGCTAATATTGGCTGTTTTTTACTACTTTATTTATCCCAATTTAGTCAAGAAGGGAATCCCTTCACACAGTTACCACTGACAGTAGTCATACTTTTTGGAGCGTTATTTACAGGTTTGATTTTTCCCTTGGGAAAGCTTCTAAAGGAGCAAGGTGCTAACCTTTGGTTAGTTGCTGCTTTGAGCTTAGTAGCAAATGTACTAGTGGCGCTAGTTTTAGAAAGAGTAAGCATCAACTCACCTGCTGAGAGCATTGACGCCATTCAAGGAGCATGGTGGTATGTGCTAGCTCCTGCTACTGCTATGTCTTTAGCACACTTTTATACACATCTCTTTAAAAAACACGCTCACTTACTCACAGCAATGACTGTTTACATAATCTGTACTCTTTTAGCTAACTTCACTCTTGATAGCTTTTTACCTTTGCCGCAAGTTGGGCTTATTAGTGTAGGCACACTTTTTTTTGGCATAACTTTTACTCAGCGCGATAGGGTGCATCAATATGGTCGCCAGAAGGCCTACTTAATGATTTTTATAGCAGCTATAGCTAATGTCGCGCTAGCTCTTTTGCTAGCAACACCTTTACGCTTTGTAATAGTAAGCTTTGCTGCTATTGTTATTTCTGAAGTGGCAGACACTGAAGTTTATCAGCGTTTTATAAAACAAAGTTGGATTACCCGTGTGGCTGCCTCTAACACTGTAAGTATTCCCCTAGATACCATTATTTTTACGGTTTTTGCCTTTTATGGTCAACCTTGGGCTACCGCTTCTTGGATGATTGAAGTGATTGCTACTGATATAGTTGTTAAACTATTAGTTGGTTTTCTAGCAGCCATAAGCCTTGTTAGTTTTCCTAGGCTATCTGCCATAGCATTGATACTGATTCTATGTCTGAAAACTACTTAATGTACTTTCAACGTTTTTAGTATACTTATCCTGATATAATGATTGTGCCTCTTATGTTAAAATATCTTATAGACTTAAATCAAAAAAGCAAAAAACCACTTATTTTTCAAGAAGCTAGTTAGTTATGTTGCAGCTATCTTGTGCATAATTATAACTCATCACTACATGTATAGGACCACCTAATTCCCTTTGTGTCAAAATATGTAGCATTCCACGATGTTGTAGACATAGCAGTGCAAGGTGGTAGGGGAGGAGATGGTTGTATGTCTATGTTGCGCTTGAAGTACTTGCCCAAGGGTGGTCCTGATGGTGGTAATGGCGGAGAGGGTGGGAGTGTCTATCTAGCTGCAGTTAGTGATGTTACTTCACTTGATCGTTTACTAGATCGACGTATTTTTAAGGCAAAAGATGGTAAACATGGTGAGGGACGTAATAAAGCTGGACGTCAAGGTAAAGACTTAATAATTCATGTGCCTGTAGGCACAGCTGCATATAATAAAGAAACAGGAGAGCTTATGGCTGATCTTGTTGAAGTGGGGCAAAGAGAATGTGTGGCCAAGGGTGGTTTTGGTGGCAGAGGTAATGCATCATTTGCTACAGCTAGACGGCGAACACCTCGTTTTGTTGAGTATGGTACTCTGGGAGAAAAACGTAACCTACGTTTAGAATTGCGTTTAATTGCAGATATAGGTTTGGTTGGTTATCCTAATGCAGGCAAGTCAAGTTTAGTAGCAGCTCTTTCTAATGCAAGGCCTCAAGTTGCTGCTTATCCTTTTACTACTCTTAGCCCTAATTTGGGTGTGGTGCAGCATGGGGTAGATGGGCGTTTTACCCTAGCAGACATCCCCGGGATTGTTCAAGGGGCTTCACAAGGCAAAGGTTTAGGTTTAGAGTTTTTGCGCCATATTTCACGTACACGCTTATTAGCTTATGTTTTAGATATAAGCTTAAAGCCCAAAGAATCCTTGCAGACCTTGCAAGGAGAGCTGCAGTTTTATGATCATAAACTTTTAGAGCGTCCTGCTGTGATTATACTTAATAAAATTGATCTGGTAGATGCTAATGAATTAAGTAGTACAGTTAGCGAGATAACACACTTTGGTTTACCAGTGTTAGCCACCTCTGTTTTGAGCGGAGAAGGGCTAACGGAGGTAAAAGATACCTTATTTACATTACTACCAGTTAAACAAATAGTCCCTTTAGTTAATCCCACTAAAGTAGTGAGGGTTGAAACTGCTAGGGTTAAGAAAGTAGCAAACGGCTGGCTAGTAACTGGTGAGGAAATTGAAAAGCTTGTAGGGCGCTTTGATGTTATGAACTCTGAAGCGGTAGCTTATTTGCAGCATCACTTTAAAGAACTAGGGATAAATGCACTTTTGAAAAGTATGGGCGCACAAGGTGGTGATGATGTATTTATGGGTGAAGCGGTATTTGAATACTTTGATGAAGAAAAGGTTAATGTACAAGCTCCTTAGGAGATAGTTGCTAAAGAGTAAGTTTTTGGCCTCGCTCGGACACTATATTTACTCATCCAAAAAAGTCATTTTGTGTGTAGACTATAACGTTATGAGGATTGGTCTTTTTGGGGGATGTTTTGACCCACCCCACATAGGACACTTACTTATTGCTCAGCAAGCACTCGAGCACCTCACTCTTGATAACATCTTTTTTATACCTGCTAAAGACCCACCCCATAAATCTACTGTAGCAGAAGCGGAAAATCGCTATGAAATGGTGCTTTTAGCCACTGCTAGCAATCCTAATTTCTTTGCAAGTAGCCTCGAGCTAAAACGTTTGGGGACTTCCTATAGTTTTGATACCTTAACAGAAGTATCTAGGCTTTACCCTAGAGCAGATATTTTTTTTATTATGGGAGTAGATGCTTATGCTGATATTCACTCTTGGCACAGAGCGGAGGAGGTAATTGACAAGTCACAGGTGGTCGTTTACCCAAGGTTAGGGTATGACTTAGAGCAATTAAGCCTTTACTTTAAAGAGCGTGTCTTGTTTCTAGACGCTCCCACTATTAATATCTCGAGCACGGATATACGCAAACGCCTAAGTTCTAAGCGTCCGATTTACTATTTTGTTCCAAAACTTGTGGAGTGCTATCTTGTTAAACACCAACTTTATCAGCTGGAATCATTTGGTAGGCCAATACTGGCCCAGGCTTGAAAAAGACTTTCTTGTAGAGCTTACACAAAACACATTTTATAACCTAAGCCCCCATAGCCGAACTGGGGTAACGCCCTACTGGCGAAGGGTAATGCGGCAGCTTTCGCAAGAACGTTATGAGCATGTTTTACGAGTATTGACTTTGGCAGATAAAATAGGCCAAGCCAATAATTTTAGTGAAAGTGAGCAGTGTGCCACAGCGCAAGCTGCTATCTTACATGATGTTGCTCGTGAGCTATCTCCTAAAGAAATGTTTAAACTAGTGCCACCAAAGCTAGATGCTGAAAGGTCTTGCCACCTTACCTTACACGGCAAAGCTGGGAGTAAACTTGCCCAGAATTGGGGCATTAAGGATAAAAGAGTACTTGATGCCATAGAGGGACATCTTTTTGGTGTCTCAGCTCAAAATAATGCGGGTATGGCTGTATATGTTGCTGATGTCTCCGAGCCCGGTCGAGGTGTCAATGAAGACATTCGTGAGCTAGCTTTAAGGAATTTGGAAAGAGCCTATCAGCGCGCAGTAATTTCTAAGGTAAGTTATCTGCAATCAAAGGGTAAAATAGTGCACCCCTGCACTCTGAAAGTTTACGATGAGGTTTGCAACACCACGTAGAGCCATACTACTTTCCTTTTTAGGTTTACTTCTCATTACTTTAGGCCTGGTAGCTTACTGGCTTAGAAAAGGTACTAACTCACTACCACTAACACATTCTCAGTGTGAGCTTATTGGTATTGATTGTGAAACCCCAGAAGAAAATGTAAGAGTCAGCTTCCTTCTAGCAGGCCGTGATGTTAAGTACACCAAAGTGGCTAGAGGCCCTCGATACAATAACCGGGGAGTAATTGTTGACTGGGATGAGCCTGCTGAAGGGAGTGCTTATGGCACCAATACTGATACCATTCTTTTTGTGCAGCTCATTGGAAAGAAAGTTTATCTAATAGCTATTCCTAGAGATATTTACTTGCGAAAATGGCAAACTAAAGTCAACGCTATGTATCACTATCAAGGAGTAGAAGGGTTAGTGAGAGAGGTGAGTGATATTATTGGCTTACCTATAGACTACTATGCTATTGTTAATATTGATGTGTTTAAGCGTTTAGTAGATGCTCTCGATGGTGTTGATGTCAATATACCTTATGACATGCATTACATAGACAATGCAGCACAGCTCTTTATCGACCTAGAGGCTGGAGAAAGGCATCTTAATGGAGAGGAAGCTGCTAATTTTATAAGATTTCGTGGAACTGCTATTGGTGATTATGGGCGCATTGACAACCTAAAAACTTTAGCTAGCGCTTTGTTAGTGCGAGCAAAACAGCTTAATGTAAGGATGGCTGGTGCTGTTCCTGAAATTATTGATACCTACATTGATGAAATTGAGACAAACATTCCTCCACAGCTTATTGTAAGGCTATTGCCTCGTTTAAGTAAGCTCGAGCTAACTGCTAGAACCTTACCTACTTACACTATTAAAGGCACTAGCTACGAGGCAACTAATCCTAGAGAAGTTGAAGAAATGTTAGCCCAGACTTTTGGAGGGATCCCTCGTAACTTTAGCGAGGTGCCTGAAGCAAATTTGCTGATTACTAATCATAGTGGTGAAGATAACTTGGCTGAGTGGGTGAAACAACGCCTTGTAGCTATGGGAGTCCCTCAGGAGTACTTATTTGTCCGTAATGCTGATCCTGACCCTGCACCTAGCCGGATTCTTGCTGATAACAAGCATTGGCAGGAGGCTAGTTATTATGCTGAAATTTTCCATCTTGACCAACATCAGGTTTTTAGCGTAGCAGCACCTAGAGATGTCCAAGCAGGCATAGAGCTAATTTTGGGTCGTGATGCTGCAAACTTTTACCCTTTAAAAGCTACTATTTCTGGCCGTACCCAAGTTGAAACCCCATCAGAAGAAGTCATTAGTACACCTGTAATTGTGGTGCCACAATAGGAGAGGATTTATAGCTAATTTCCCTATTATTCTGCAACATATTGTAGACGCCCTTGATGATAAAAGGGCAGTTGAGATAAGAGTACTTGATTTAAAGCAAGTTTCTGAAACTCTTGAGTACTTTATCATAGCTACAGGCGAGTCAAATTTGCAGCTAAAAGCTATGCAAGATAATGTTAAAGATGAGCTAAAAAATAAAGGAGTATTACCAAGAAGTATAGAGGGCCCTTCTGAACGTTGGGTTCTAATGGACTATGGCAACATGCTAGTACATCTTATGAGCCCTACGGCAAGGGATTTTTATGACCTTGAAGGGCTCTGGGCAGATGCTAAGATTCTGCTGCAGATTGAGCCTACTCCTATAGCAACTGTACCAGTGTAAGTAATGTGGCAAGGCATTGGGCAGAAGAAATAGCTAGGGGTTTTCTTGAAGCTAAAGGCTATGAAACCTTAGCTAGCAATTATACTATGCGTGGTGCAGAAATTGACCTTATCATGCGTCAAGGCATAGATTTTGTATTTGTAGAGGTTAGGCAAAGAAGATCTATATCTTATGGTGCACCGGCAGAGACTATTAACCCTAGAAAAATACTTCGTTTGCGGCAGGCAGCTTTATATTATATAACCAAACATTATCAGCGCGATGATTTGCCTATGCGCTTTGATGTGTTTTTGGTTTTGGGTACAAAAAAGAAATATAATGTAAGGCACATCAGGGATGCATTCTAACCTAGATAATTTTTGCTTTGAACTTAACAAGGTAGGTTTTCAGATACAAGTTCCTACAAGGAAGATGCTACGTTGATAGGTAGCAATTAATGAGAATATTCGGGATCAAAAGCCTTCTTGTTCTTTAAAACCCCATAAGCAATATGTAAAAGCTTCCTCATAACAGCAGCAATAATAACCATAGTGTGTTTACCCTTAGCCTCAAGGCGTTTCACAAAAGCTTGTATCAAAGGATTCCATCTCATCGCTGTTAGAGCTGGTAAATACAGTGCTGTACGTACTGAAGCTTTCCCTATTTTTGACAACCTTGGTTTGCGTTTTACTGATGAGCCTGACTCATGATGCGATGGGTTTAATCCTGCATCTGCTGCTGCCGCTGAAGCTGATTCGTAATTCCCTAGATCATACATCTCTGCCATTAGTTTGTAGGCTGTCTGAGGCCCAAATCCTTTTATAGATGTTAGCAAGTCATATTGCTTCTTTAATTCGGTTCTTGATTTTATCAAGTCCTTTATTTGCTGTTCCACAGACACTATCTCTTTTGTTAGTGCAGCTATCACTATTTGTAAAGAACTCTTCACATCTTTATCTTTGCAACTTGCTAAACGATTCTTTTGCTGAGTTAGTGTCTTTTTCAATCCTTCAAGATGACGTACTAAAGCCCTTAACTTCCTTTGATCATCACTAGGTGGAACCCATTCATCAGGAGACATTGCTGCACAAAAATCAGCAATAACCTCACTATCTTGTTTATCGGTTTTATTACGTCTTAGTTGGCTACCAGCAAAACCCTTGATACGAGCAGGATTAACAACACTAACATTGTAACCTTTTGAGTGAAGGTATAGAGCAAGGTCTTCCCAATAGACATTAGTAGCTTCCTTGCAAATGTGTAAATCATCTACTTCTACACCATGCTTTCTTAGCCAACCCATTAGTTTTTTGAAGCCTTTTTCTTTGTTCTTAAAAGTGGCATGGTGTTTATTGCCTTCATTATCAATAAGTGTTACATCAATTGTGTCTTTAGAAATATCTATACCAAGTGTCATAGTAGTAAACTCCTAGTTGGGTTAAAAGTAACCTATTCGGACCTACCTTGCACGTGCAAGCTTGATAACTTTCTTATCCTACACAGTCTCAATGAATAGGTTTAGGGAGCTACAGTCTTTATCTTCCTTCCGGCCTCTAAGGGCATGCGTTCTTTTCTGACTTTAGCCTTTGTATTTTAACCTTAATACTTGTTCTTTGTTAAATCTTAGCCAAAACATACTCACGGAACTGCTCATTGAATCCTCACTAAATTTGTCACACAAGATTTTTACAAAAAATCTATCTCTGGGTTTTAAGCGGAGGGTAAAAATTTTAAATACTTGATTACTCTGATTTTTTCTGCTCGAGCCACCAACTTGGCTTTAGTGCTCGAGCCCTAGATAATACTATGCAAATTCCAAGATTTTGCTTAAGTCCTTAGTAGCAACACAATGGCTTGCCTCTTGCTTGAGTATTTCTTTGGCACAAAAAGCAATTTTTTTATTGCTATATTGAAACATCGAAAGATCATTTGCGCCATCGCCAACAACCATAGTCTCTTCCTTATTGATTCCTAAGAGCTTCTGCAAACGCTGTAGCAACTTGCCCTTAGCGTCTCCTGTCATCATCTCCCCTCCTACTTGTCCGGTAAGCACATTATTCTTAGCTTGTAAAAAGTTGGCAAAGTCCGCATCGGCACCTAAAACTCTACTAAAATGCTGTGTGGCCTCACGAAAACCCCCTGAAAAAATAACTACTTTGTAACCTTTTTGTTTTAGAGCAGGTATAGTTTCTTTAGCACCAGGCATAAGAGGAAGGTTTTGGCATACTTCAATAGTTCTTTTGTAAGATAAGCCCTTAAGGAGGTTAACGCGATTGACTAAAGACTCAAAGAAGTCAAGGTTTCCTTCCATAGTTTGATAAGTTATACGTTTAACCTCTTCACCTTTACCATAAACATCTGCAAGAATATCTAAGGTTTCCCCATTTATAAGAGTGGAATCAAAATCTAAAATGCAAAGCTTCATTGTGGTGATAATCTAAGTGGAAAACTACAAACCAATACAAGTAGTATAATACATTATGAAATGTCAGAGGGAAAAACTCCAAGGCTAAATAGCTTGAATTAATGTTAATGACACTGAAAACAGGCCAAAAATGGACATTTAATTGGGGGTTGACCAAGACTTATAAGGTCTTGAAGACCTTCAAGGTTTTTCAAGCACTGTTCATAAATGTTCGATTCCTACCCGTTTAGAGTATAGTTTTCGGAAATGTACTTGAAGTATACAGTCATCACTCTCTTCCCAGAACTTATTAAGCTGTGGCGAAATGAAGCCATTTTGAGCCGTGCCCTTGAGAAGGGACTAATTGATATTGAAGTACGTGATTTACGGGCCTACGCAAACAACAAACATCGTAGTGTAGATGACTACCCTTATGGCGGTGGGGCAGGCATGATCATTCAGCCTCAGGTAGCTGCGACAGCTATCGCTAGTGTAAAAAAAGATGCTATTCCTCCAGATGAGATTATTTTGTTAAGCCCTGCAGGCAAATCTTTTAATCAAAAGACTGCTGAGAAGTTTGCTAGCCGAAAGCATCTTTGCTTGCTTTGTGGGCGTTATGAAGGCTTTGATGCTAGAGTAGAAACATTGGTCACTAGTGAAATTAGTATTGGTGATTATGTGCTTATGGGAGGTGAGGTGGCAGCTCTAGCCCTCATTGAAGCCACAGCAAGGCTAATTCCTAATGTTATTGGCAACTCTGCTAGTCATCAGCAAGACTCTCATACTACGGGTTTGCTAGATTATCCTGAATACACTCGCCCTGCTGTATTTGAAGGTATGAAAGTACCAGATGTGCTTCTAAGTGGGCATCATGGTAAGGTGGCTAGATGGCGGCGTGAGCAGGCTTTAAAACGCACTTTTGAAAAAAGAAAAGACCTACTTAAATTAGCCAACTTAACTAAAGAGGACAAGATTTTTCTAGCTAAGTTGCAAAAAGATATTACTCTGATAGGGAAAGTCTGAGATACAAAAATCTCTCATAACTAACTTTAATACAGAAGTTAGGGAAAATAAGTTTCCTGTTATTTAATCTATGTAAAATGTCAGTTATTATGCTAGACTTACTTAGAGAAAGAGACATTTTCTCATTAACAAGACTTTCACTAATTAGAATAAGCTTTGAACACAAACTATATTTATCAGAGTTATCAAGATATTTTAGGATTTCAGCAATGATTATAGCTGTATTGGTTACTAAAATGGTTTATGCTTGGGGTTGTGAGTTGAGATGGAGCATTTGATAACTAATTTTGATCTTATCCCTACTATTAAAGCTTCACAGGCTATATTAGGTGAGATAAGATTGGAAAACTTACTAACTACCTTAATCAAAATTCTCACTCAAGATTCTGAGGTATCAATAGGCCACTTGTTGCTAGCTTCTGAAAATGGCTGGTGCATTGAAGCCTCGAGCAACCTTAACCGTAACAATACAGAAGTGCTGAAATCTTTACCCATTTCTGATCACTTACCTATTTCTATTATCAATCATGTTTCTCTTACCCAAAGTACAGTTGTTCTAAATGATGCAGCTTATGGACCTGATTTTATTAACGATCCTTACTTTAAAGAACATAAGCCTAGAACTATTTTCTGTGCACCACTCATAAACCAAAAGATTATAGGTATTGTTTACTTAGAAGGTGATGCAACAGCAGGAGCATTTACTGCTGAAAAGCTGCAAGTGCTCGAGCTCCTTCTAAAGCAAGCTGCTATTGCACTTGAAAATGCTAAGCTTTATTCTAAAACCTTAGAAGAACTAAAGACCATCCAAGATAAGCTTATTCACTGTGAAAAAATGGCTTCGTTAGGAGGCATG
This sequence comes from Trueperaceae bacterium, assembly GCA_965224855.1. Taxonomy (GTDB): domain Bacteria; phylum Deinococcota; class Deinococci; order Deinococcales; family Trueperaceae; genus CBDCVN01. The sequence goes on from CBDDAI010000002.1 coordinate 1,679,363, forward strand.
GTAGCAGGTGTAGCTCATGAGCTGCGCAACCCTTTAAGCTTTGTTAATAGCCTTTCTGAATTATCTATAAACTTAGCCAATGAGCTTAGTGATTCACTTAAACTACTCTTCCCTAAAATGGCTAAAGAGAATTTACAAGACGTACAAGATATCCTCAATTACTTAATCCATAATAGTGAAGAGATTTTAAAAAATGGTAACCGGGCTAATGACATTATACAGCTAATGTTGCAGCACTCACGTAATGAATCAAATTCTAAGCAATTAGCTAATATCAATGAATTGCTCGAGCAAGCAGTAAAGCTATCCTACCACAGTATGAGAGCAGCTAAGTCAGACTTTAGGCTTACCACTAACCGCCAATATGATGACTCCTTACCAGAGCTAGTAGTATCTACTCAAAGTTTAAGCCGTGCTTTGATCAATCTTATTGATAATGCCTGTCATGCTATGAAGAAAAAGAAAGAACAATTAAAGAATGTAGGGATTATCTTTGAACCTATGCTTTCCTTAACCACCCTAAACACTCCAGATGCGGTAGAGGTTCATATTAGAGATAATGGCACAGGTATAGATGCTAAAGACACTAAAAAAGTATTTGAACCTTTTTTCACTACCAAACCTCCTGGTGAGGGCACGGGTTTGGGTTTATCGCTTTGCCACGATACCATCGTTAAGGAACACCAAGGCAAAATTGATATAGATTCTAAATTAAACGAGTACACCAAAATCACTGTGAGTTTGCCTAAAGACAACCACCCTAGTGAACATTCTTTGATAAGGAGGTAGCCCCATGCCCGCCAAAAACATTTTAGTAGTTGATGATGAACCACTTTTAGAGTATGTTATTCAGCAAAGATTTAGGAAAGAGATTGGTGAGGGTAAGTATAACTTCACCTTTGCTCAAAATGGCATTAAGGCCTTAGAAGAGCTTAAGTCTGATAGTTTAGTAGATATGGTACTAACAGACCTTAAGATGCCCGAAATGGATGGTTTAGAATTGTTAGAAGCACTCAAAGAAGTTAATGAAGAGGTTAAGGCTGTAGTGGTTTCAGCCTACGGAGACATTAAAAATATTCGCGCGGCCATGAATCGTGGAGCTTTTGACTTTTTAACCAAGCCTCTCGATTTACAAGATTTAGAGATTACTATTAACAAAACCCTCGAGCATGTAAGAAAACTCAAACTCCAACATCAGAAACTAAAAGAAGCCCAGCAAGAAATTGAATTCCTTGCTTTACATGACTCATTGACCAAACTTCATAACAGAACTTGGCTCATGCATCACTTAGAACGTGCTATCAAACTCAGCCAGCGCCATGAAAGTTACAAATATGCCCTTTTATTTATAGACTTAGATAGATTTAAGCCTATTAACGATAGTTTGGGCCACCCTGTAGGTGATAAGGTTTTACAGCATGTTGCAGATATTCTAAGAGATAGCTCTAGAGCTTCTGATACAGTAGCTCGCCTAGGAGGAGATGAGTTTGCTGTATTAATTGAACCTATTAAAGAGTTTCCTGAAGTCATTAAGGTAACCAAGCGTATCCAAAAGGCGCTCGAGCAACCTTGGATTTGTGATCAACATACTATATATTTAGGAGCTAGTATTGGCATAACTACTAGTGAATTTGATTATAAAAGTGCAGAAGACGTACTTAGAGATGCTGATGTGGCTATGTATCGTGCCAAGCAAGAAAAACAAGAAGGATATGCTATTTTCCAGCCTAATATGCAATCAAGCATTATGGAGCGTTTGCAACTAGAGCTTGATTTACGAGAGGGGCTGGATAACCAACAATTTTGCAACTATTATCAGCCAATTGTTTCTCTCTCTACAGGAGCTTTGTGTGGTTTTGAAGTGCTGATACGCTGGAAACACCCAAAAGAAGGTTGGCTATCTCCTACAAAATTTATTCCTATAGCAGAAGAAACTTTACTTATTAACCCTATAGGTTGGGATGTTATGAAAGAGGCCTGTTGCCAACTTCACGTTTGGCAAAGACAGTTTCCCCAAACACCACTAGTTCTGAACATAAATGTTTCTACTATTCAACTAAAAGAAGATTGCTTTACAAACCACCTTAAGGAGTTACTAGACAACTTTGGCCTCAAAAGCGAGCAAATTAAACTAGAAATTACTGAAAGTTGTCTGCTCGAGCAAGACCCAACCCAACTTGAACAACTATTGCAACTTAAAGATACCGGCATTCAGCTGTGCATAGATGATTTTGGCACGGGCTATTCTTCTCTAAGTCGTCTACATGAATTTCCTATTGATACCTTAAAAATAGACCGCTCCTTTATTCAAAGGATGACTTCAGACAGTAACCACAAAGCAACAGTACAAATGGTTATAGCACTAGCACATACTCTTGATATGAATATAGTTGCTGAAGGTATAGAAGCAGAAGAAGAACTAGAGCTTTTAAGAGAGCTTGGCTGTGAGTTTGGACAAGGTTATTTCTTTGCTAGGCCACTAGATAATGAAGCTGCTGATGAGTTTATTGCCTCACAGTAATTATGAAAGTGTAATTGCTAGGTTAGATCTTGAGACCCTATTAGGATAATCTTATGCCTAACAAAAATATTTTAGTAGTTGATGATGAACCCCTTTTAAAGTACGTCCTCGAGCAGAAATTCAGAAAAGAAATCCTTGAGGGAAAATATAAGTTCATCTTTGCTACAAATGGTCTTGAGGCTTTAGAAAAGTTTCAAGCTAGTCACTCAATTGATCTAGTAATAACTGATCTTAACATGTTTGAAATGGATGGCTTGACATTATTAAAAGAACTAAAGAAGCTAAATAAAAATATCATAGTCATAGTCTCTTCAGCGTATGGAGATAACGAAAACATCAGTGCTGCCAAGAGTCTAGGGGCTTTTGATTTTTTAACTAAACCTATTGACTTAAAAAAATTAGAAAATACCTTATTTAAAGTATTATGTCAGAATTAAAGACTAAGCCAACTAAAGAAAGTGTGCTCGAGTTCCTAGAAAAAGTCTCGGATGAAGCACGTAAAAAGGATTGCTTTACTATCCTAAAATTAATGAAAGAAGCAACTGACGCCGAGCCAATCATGTGGGGAAGCAGCATTATAGGGTTTGGAAGGTATCGATATCACTACGCAAGTGGAAGAAAAGGCGAATGGATGGTTATAGGCTTCTCTCCTAGAAAAAGAGATTTGACGCTTTATATCATGCCAGGATTTGAGCGATTTGATGGCACGGTTGGGCAAATATAAAACTGGTAAATCTTGCCTATACATCAAAAAATTAGCTGACATTGACTTATCAATTCTAAAAGAGTTGATAAGTGAATCTGTAAATGCCATGTCAGCTAAAAGAGTTGATAAATAGATTTACCTAGACCTCTTAAAGGGAAAGTCGTATACTTCACCACAGTAGCTATCGACTCGGTACATTTGACATTCCTGACCACTTAAAACCAACATGTCTTGCTCAGGAAAGTAACGTACTTGGTAGTTGCGGGGCTCGAGCTGAGGCTCTTGCCCCCAAACAATACAACTTAAAACTAGCAAACCAATAAATCTTAAGTAAGATAGTTTCATAAAATTGTTTTTAGAGGATACACTGAGATCTGAGATTGTTAGGAAAAGGCTAGTAGCACTAGGGTTGTCATATTAACCTACCCCAGAAGTAATAACATAACGCCCAGTAGGATACTGCTTGAGCAAGAGTTCAATAGGCCTTTTGCTTTTATCAAATAGCTCTACCTGACCTTTAATGCTTAGGGTTGCATCAGGATTAATTTGCATAGTATCTAGGGTAATACTTTCAATAGCATTTAACTTAGCAAAACTAGAATTATCACCAGTAAGTGGCCTAAATGGCTCAAAAGTGCTCTTGTCTAGCAAAGCCTCATACATAAATTGGCCCATGGGGATTCCAAGATCTTCTACCTGAATTGAGAAAACCTCTGTATCCATATGGCTTAATAGAGTTTGCCAGTCATTTTTTTCAATGGCAATAGTTACCTCATTTAAGAAACTTTTAAGCAAAAATTTGCTTTCAGGGAAATCAATTTTGACTCGATCTTTAAAAGGGCTTACTGTACGTTTAATTTCATGTTGGGGTAAACAGGTAAAGGCCTTATCAAAACCTACTTCAGATATACAATCACTCTGGGGTGGAATATAATTTTCATCTTGTGCAACAACAAGGGCAGCAAGAAGTAAGCAAAAGGTAATAGTAGTTTTCATAATATTTAGCTCCTTAAGGTAAAGTATAGCAAGGAGGCTCGAGCAAAAAGTATTCCAAATAAGATCAATCTTTGTTTTCATGTAACTAGCTTTATTTTGCATACCTGTTTAGTAGTTCTATAACTTCAGGAGAGTGAGCATAAAATAGCACACTACGGCCTTCGTTGTCCTTTACTTTGACATCAGCTCCATTTTCAACTAATAGTTGGGCACCTTCAATATGATTGTTAGCTGCAGCATACATAAGTGGCGCACGTCCCCAATTATCTTTTGCTTCAACATTTGCGCCATGTTGTAGATAAAGTTGAACAATCTCAATAGCTTTTTCTTTTTCTGGATTTGTAAAAGCATCCATAAGTGGAGTAATGCCATTATGGTCAGCAATTAGTTCTGCACCATTGTCTAGTAGAATTTTTATAACTTCTATTTGAATAGAATTGCTAAAACTTGGAGTACTTAGAGTATTATGATTTGCAGTACTGATGTAATCGGCTCGAGTAGGAGAAGCGTCAAAGGGATGGGGAGGCATCAATGCAGTTCTACCTTGAGAGTCACGTATATTTGGATTAGCCCCATATTCAAGTAAAGTTAATACCAAATCATTAAGACCTCGAGAAAAAGACTCGAAGCAGTGAGGCACTTCTGCTTCAGCGTAATAGGAAAATTTGCAAGCAGGACTACCTTTAAACCTTTTTCTAGAGCTACCTCGAGCAACTAACATAAGTGCTGTCTCACCATCCGCATTTTTTACATTAGGATTAGCGCCTGCTAATAGCAACTTCTCTAGTCGTTCAGGTTTTTGTTTCTTATCAAGTTCTATTTCTTTGACATAATTTGAATAGGTAAATCCAGGTTTGATGTTTTGCTGCCAACTACAATTTGAAAGAATTAGTGTTATAGGAGGGTCATAACTTCTACTATCTTCATTAAAAGATGCACCAGCAGCCAATAGCAATTCCATACGTTCCAAGGTACTACAGCCCAGCCCCTCGGCCATACCAATAGAAAGGTCAGGTTTTGCAGCAAGTAATTCTGTTAACCAGCCATCAAAACCTGCTACAGCTACTTTGCTAATAAGCTCACCATCAGTTAGTTCCTCTGCAGCGCCAAACTCTACTAACAAACGAGCGATTTCATCAGTTTCTTTTTCTAAAGCAAGCTCAAGAGCTGCTTTATGTTGATAGATGCTTGCACAGCGTATGCGTAATAAATCATAAGATGCTTTAGGGTTTGCTCCTGCTTCTAAAAGTAATTTCACAAATCTGAAACTACCCGTCATAATCATAATTCTTAACGCTCTGTCGAGATCACCAAAACCAATATTTTTTGAGATGTCAGTATAGTTTTCAGGTATTAAAGCTAATAAACTTTCACTAGCCATACCAAATCTATTAATATTGCAAGCAGTAGCACCATGAGTAGAGATGACTTCGTAATCTAAAAAAGCTCCTGCTGCCAGTAGAAGTTGTACTACACTATCACTAGTAGCATCACTTATTACAGGAGAACCACAGTTTCTTATATTAACGTCAGCTCCAGCATCAATAAGCAGCTTAACCATCTCAAGATTATCTTGTTCAACAGCTATTACAAGTGCTGTCAAACCACCTCTACCACTCATAAGTTTGTGGGGACACAACCAAAAAGGTATTCTGACCTCTGCATTAACATCTGCACCTGCTGCTAAAAGCATGGCTACAGCTTGGTATTGATTGGCCTCAACACTTGCCATTAAAACTGTGTGGCTATCAACTCTAGTGTTATTCATTGAGTCAATATCCTTTTTTGCATTAACATCTGCACCTTGCTCAATTAAGTTTTGGAGTGCTTCTAGGTTGCCAGCTCGAGCATAAGTAAAGATATCTTCTTGAGCAAAGCTTTGTGCATATAACAAAGCGAGTAAAACAACATAAACTTGAAAGTACAGTTTTCCCATAATTGATTATAAATTATAAAAAAAGCACTCTCAAAAGACATTTCTTAAGATGCTAGTTCCTCAAACCTAAACCCATTATCAATTAACATATTTTAAAGAAAACTCGAGCACATTAAGATTATTCGCTTTATCCTTGCAGTAAGGGTCAGCTTGAAACTTTGCACACATCCCTGTAAGGACAATATAGTTTTCAACTGTCACAACTTGATACTGACGACTAGGTAAGTTAGTTTCAGTCATATCTTGTTTGTTAGCGAGTGCACCAAAGTAGCTCCAACCACTTGTGGCTCAGGGACATCTTCACGCTCAGGGTCTGGACTTATTGTTACTGTGCCTGTCTGATCATCTTTGGTAACTTGCCAACCGTGGGGAATATTTAGAGTTGTATTTTGATGTTGGTAGGGCTCGAGCTAGACCAAAGCTACGTTGCCCAGATAGCTGGGACTAAGTTGGCCATATGACTTTTAACTGTGATATTAACTCGCCTACTTAGTTATCACTATACTTAAAATAGTTAAAGTGATGGAGATGCTGAACTTTAAAACAAGCCTGCTCCAATCAATAAAAGGCCAGTTGCTGTTTTTCTTTTTAGCGGTGTCGCTTTTGCCATTAATGGTAGTTGGTGCACTGATTTATCAGCAAGCTGTTTCAGCCTTGAAAGCTGAAACAATTAATAAATTAGTCGCTGTACGCGATATTAAGGCCGAAGAGATTAAGGATTATATAAACCAAAGTTTAAATGATGTCAGTTCTTTAGCCAAATCTAGGCCAGTACTTACTGCCATGGAGAACTTTAATTGGGCTATCGATAGCCTAATGGATCAAGAAAATTTAGAAAAGGCAACTGTTATACAACAGTTGCACTCTGCATACTTAGACAAACCCTATGTAGACACTAGTAGTGGTGTTGATATTTATAGCATTATCCACGCTCGTAATCAACCAATATTTACAGATTTTATAGAACATACTGGCTATCACGATGTTTTGCTAATAGATCTAGATGGAGTTGTTATCTACAGTGTATTAAAAGATAAAAACTTTGCTATTAATCTAAAAGGTGAAGCTTATCTTCAGACTAAGCTGGCAGACATTTTTAAAGAGATATCGACAACAACTGATCCAGATTTGACCTTATTAGGAAACAGCGATCAACACAGCTTGGTCAAAGATCTAGGCTTATTGGTAGCTGCTCCTATTTTTATTGGTAGCAAGCTGATTGGTGTTTTAGTACTTAAATTGCCAACTACCCATATTGATGTAGTTATGAAAGCAGGATCTGGCCTAGGTGAAACTGAAGAAACTTATCTTATTGGTGATGATAAATTTATGCGCTCAAACTCACGCTTGGCTCGAGATGATAATATCTTCAATCAAAAACTGGACACGGCAGCAGTAAACAAGGCACTTGATAGCAATACTGGAATACTAATAGGACCTGATTATAGAGGAGTATCCGTACTGACAGCTTACAGACCAATTGATATTCCCAGCCTGAATTGGGCCATTTTATCCAAGATGAATGAGACTGAGGCTTCCGCACCTGCTCGGCGTATACTTAATGTAACATTGATTGCAATGGGTGTGGCAGCAGTAATTGTCGTTGTACTAGCTCTACTAGTTGCAAATAAAATTACTGCCCCGCTAGTTAGGATAACCAATATTGCTAGGCGAATTTCTACCATTAAACTACCTGAAACACTCCCTATGACATCGCTAGTTCAGAAAGATTTGCTGCACACATTATCTCTTACTAAAGTGAATATTAAGTCAAATGATGAGATAGGCCAAATGGCTAAATCCTTTAACCAAATGAATGCCAATCTAAGCCATTTAATTGATGCATTAGCCAAAGCCCAAGACAACCTACACCACAGTGAGAAGAAATACCGTAACCTTTTTGAAAATTCTAAAGACACTATTTTTATTACTACCTCAATAGGTAAGATCATTGATATTAGTCCATCTTGCTTTGACCTAACAGGTTATACTAGAGAAGAGACACTCCAAATGAAAGCTCAGGATTTTTATAATGATCCTAGTGAACGCTTAAGATTCCAACAACTGATGGCAAAGTATGGCTCCGTTAGAGACCTTGAAGTAAAAATCTGTAAAAAAGATGGCTCAATTATTAATGTTTTGATAACAGCTACACAGTGGCAAGTTGACAATGGCATAACCTATGGCTTCCAAGGTGTTTTACGAGATATTACCCAGCAAAAACAGGCTCAGGAAAAATTAGAACAATACCAACAGCAACTTGAAGAAATGGTAGAAGAACGCACTCGAGCCTTGAGATTAGCGAAAGAACAAGCTGAAGTAGCCAATAAAGCCAAAAGTACTTTCTTGGCTAACATGAGCCATGAATTGCGTACTCCCCTTAATGCTATTTTAGGTTTTTCTGATTTAATGTGTCGAGAGGATTTTAAGAAACTAAATCCTGTTACACAAGTCCAGCAAGAGAACCTAGCAATTATACATAGCAGTGGAGAACACTTATTAAGCTTAATTAATAACGTGCTGGATTTATCTAAAGTAGAGGCAGGGCTTATTAGCTTAAGTCCTACTGATTTCGATTTGTATAGTCTCCTTGATAATTTAGTGGATATGTTTTCTCTAAAAGCAGAACAAAGGAATTTGCAACTGGTGCTCGAGTGCAGTCCTGAAGTCCCTCGCTTTGTTTGCAGCGATGAAGCTAAACTAAGACAAGTACTGATGAATCTTCTTAGCAACGCTCTTAGATTCACCAAACAAGGTGGTGTGACAGTTAGAGCAAGTTGTTTGAGTGAAGCTCCTAAAGTCTTTAGCCACAAACGGATTCACTTTGAGGTAGAAGACACTGGTCTCGGCATTGCAGCAGATGAGCTGGACACCCTTTTTGAAGCTTTTTCTCAAACTGCTACTGGGCGTATTACTCAAGAAGGCATTGGTTTGGGTTTGACTATCAGTCGGGAGTTTATTGCGTTAATGGGTGGAAACCTTAATGTACGTAGCCAAGAGAATAAGGGCACTAACTTTTTCTTTGATATTGAGGTTAAGATAGTGCAAGAAACTGCTGTAAAAGAAAAAGTAATTACTAGACAAGTCGTAGGCCTGAAACCAAATCAGCCATGTTATAAAATACTTGTAGTAGATGATAATGAAACAAATCGTCAATTATTAGTTAAGCTATTACAGCCCTTAGGATTTGAACTCAAGGAAGCCAACAATGGTCAGGAGGCCGTTGACATCTGGCAAGAGTGGCAACCACACCTGATATGGATGGATATGCGTATGCCAACTATGGATGGTTATCAAGCCACTAAGGCAATAAGAGCAAGGCCAAAAGGGGAGCAAGTTAAAATAATTGCTTTAACAGCTTCAACATACGAAGAAGAAAAAGCTGTAGTGATGGCAGCAGGTTGTAATGATTATGTTCAAAAACCTTTTAAGGAAACAGATATTTTCAGTATGATGCATAATCACTTAGGTATTAAGTATATCTACCAAGAAACTAAAGGAAAAGCAAAGAGAATTGATTTTGAAGAAGAATTAGGTTCTGACGGGTTAAAAACTCTGCCTAGTGAATTGTTGAAGAAGCTCGAGCAACTAGCTGTACGTGCTAGGGCTATTGAGATAGATGAGCTTATAGAGGAAACTCGTGTATATAGTGAGGGCATTGCTCAAGCTCTAACTGAACTAGCTGATAGTTTTGAATATACTAAGATTGCTCAGTTTGCCAAAGCAGCCATAGGTAGTCGATAAGTCAATGTACAGCCTGTGCCCTATATACCACCAATGCCAATAGAAGATAAAATTACCTTCCTAACCAGTAAAAGTATCTTGGCTGTTGATGATTCCAAGGCCAACTTAAAACTGTTAGTTCAGGTTTTGAGTGAGCAAGGCTTTGTGGTAAGACCAATGTTAGATGGCATTTCTGCGCTAGCTAGTGCTCAAGCAGAAATGCCAGACTTGATTTTACTTGATGTCAAAATGCCTAACATTGATGGTTATGAGGTGTGTAAACGGCTAAAGGCAAATGAGCAAACTCGGGACATTCCCGTAATTTTCATTAGTGCTCAAATTGAGGTTTTTGATAAGATTAAAGCCTTTGAAGTCGGTGCTGTGGATTATGTGACCAAGCCCATTCAGACTGAGGAATTGTTGGCTCGAGTACAAACCCACCTAAAAATACATAATTTAACTTTAGAGCTACAGAACACCAATCAGAAACTTTCACTGTCTTTGAAAACTCTAAAAGCTACCCAAGAGGAATTAGTGCAATCAGAGAAAATGGCTGCCCTAGGACAGTTAATTGCTGGCATTGCCCATGAAATTAATACTCCTCTTGGAGCTATTAATTCCTCAATTCAAAATGTGACGCAAGCATTAGAAGGTATTATCAAGCAATTATTTAGCCTTGTAGGGATCTTAGGGCCAAATGAATTGGATACATTACTTAATTTAGTAGAGAGTATAGATTTAGATAACCCCCTGAGTACTCGCGAAAAACGCTCACTCAAACGCAGTTTTAAGAGTTACTTGGAAGAACAAGTGGCTGATGCAGATCTTGCTACTAGCAGGCTTTTGGACATAGGTGTAGATAGTTTGGAGAACCTTGAACCTTTCCTACCTTTTTTACAAAACACTCATAGCAAAGCTATTTTGGACTTGGCCTACTACCTAAGTAGTCAAAAACTTGGTACTAAGACTATTATCACTGCTGTGAAAAGGGCCAGTAAGGTGGTTTTTGCTTTAAAGAGCTACACTCACAAAGATCATACTGGCCAGAAGTTGCTAACAGACATAAGAAAGGGTATAGATATTGTGCTAACACTGCATCAAAACCTCCTGAAAAAAGGAGTAGAGGTGACTAAGCAGTATCAAGATGTGCCAGAGCTCCTTTGCTACCCGGATGAACTAAATCAAGTGTGGACCAATCTTATTTACAATGCCCTACAGGCCATGGACTATAAAGGCCAGTTAATTGTATCGATAACTCAAGAAGCTGACTATATTGTAGTAGCTATAACCGATAGTGGTAAAGGCATCCCTGAAGAGGTTAAAGATAAAATCTTTGAGCCTTTTTTCACCACCAAAGCATCTGGAGAGGGCAGCGGTTTGGGGCTTGATATTGTCCAAAATATTGTCCATAAACATCAGGGAAATATTAGTTTTACATCTAAGCCTGGGAAAACAACTTTTAGGATTACATTGCCACTTACTGTAGCTGAACTGCTTAATGTTGATAAGATAGTGTAATGACCAAAGTAGCTATTTTATGTGTTGATGATGAGGCTATAGTGCTTGACAGCTTAAGGTATCAGTTGCAAGCTGCTTTTGGGGATGAGTACCTTTATGAGTGGGCTGAGAGTGCTCAAGAGGCATTAGAAGTTATAGCAGAGCTTTATCTAGAAGGCACTAGAGTGGTAGTAATTATCTCTGATTGGCTTATGCCGGGCATGAAGGGGGATGAGTTCTTAATAAAAGTTCATGAGAAACACCCAGACATTGTTAAAATCATGCTAACAGGGCATGCTGATGAAGAAGCAATTGAACGCTCGAGGCAATATGCAAATTTAGAGTGTTACTTTACTAAACCTTGGGATAGCCAACAGTTGATAGCAGCTATTCACTCCGCCTTAGCTAGACTATAAAAATAGGTATAATGTTGATAAAGTTATGAATAAAAGTCAATCCTTAATTGCAACAAGTATCTTAGCCGTAGATGACTCCACAGCAAATTTGAAGCTGCTAGTGCAGATCTTGAGTGAGCAAGGCTTTATAATAAGGCCAATGCTAGATGGCGCTTCTGCTATAGCTAGTGCTCAAGCTGAATTGCCGGACTTAATTTTGCTTGATGTCAAGATGCCCAATATGGATGGTTATGAGGTGTGCCAGCAATTAAAAGCGAACCAACAAACTCAAGATATACCCGTAATTTTCATTAGTGCTCAGACTGAGGTTTTTGATAAGGTGAGAGCCTTTGAAGTTGGTGCTGTGGATTACGTTACCAAACCTATTCAGGCTGAAGAACTGTTGGCTCGAGTGGAAACCCACCTAAAAATACGCAACCTGACTTTAGAATTGCAAAATGCCAACCAAGAACTTTCTGATTCTTTGGCAGCTTTAAAAACCACACAGCAGCAACTGGTACACTCTGAGAAGATGGCAGCCTTAGGCAGTATGGTAGCAGGTGTAGCTCATGAATTGCGCAATCCTTTAAATTTTGTTAATAGCCTTTCTGAATTAACAGCAGGTTTAGTTACTGAACTAAACAGTTTATTAGAGCCAGTTTTTCCTAGACTAGCTGAAGAAAATCTGAAAAACATAAAAGAGATTCTAAGTTACTTAATACGTAATAATGAAGAGATTTGGCACAATGGTAAACGAGCAGATGACATTATTAGATTAATGCTAGATCATTCTCGCAACGAAGTTACTGATAAGCAAGCAACTGATATTAATGAGTTGCTCGAGCAAGCAGTAAAATTATCTTATCCTAGTATGGAAGCAGCTAGCTTTGCATTAAAAATTGAGCGTCATTATGACCATTCTTTACCAAAACTACTAGTGTCACCTCAAAATTTAAGCCGTGTTTTTATCAACTTAATTAATAACGCTTGCTATGCTCTGCAGGAAAAGCAAAAGGAAATTAATGACTTTAGTCCTATCCTCTCACTTACTACCAAAAACACTTCTGAAGCAGTGGAGGTTTATATAAAAGACAATGGCATAGGCATTGATAGTAAAGATACTAGCAAGGTATTTGAACCTTTTTTTACCACCAAACCTCCCGGTGAGGGGACTGGTTTAGGCTTATCTCTTTCTCACAACATTATTACTAAAGAATACCAAGGAAGCATTACCTTACACACAAAGCTAGGTGAACACACAGAAATTGTCTTGAGTCTGCCAAAGCCTTGAGGTTATATAAGATTGAGTGTTAGAATTCCCTCTAGGATGTTAAAAAATTTGTTTAGTTTGATAACAGTTTTATTTCTTTTTGGACATGTGTATTCTGTTGAAGATTCATTAGCAGATGAGCTTATAAGTGGTAACAATTCTACACAAACTACAGCAGCTGAAGGGCAAAAGACCAAACTCCCACCAAATGGTAAACCTGTTGTTACAGGTAGTCACACAGAAACTTTAAAGGCTGATCAGCAAGTTTATGAAGTAAGTACAGTACAAGAGTTAGTTAAGCGTGCCATGCAGGGTGGAACAATACTGGTTAGAGCAGGTGTATATACTTTAACTAAACCCTTAACGCTTGAAAATGATGTGAAACTCCTTGGGACAGGGCAAGACAGCACATTTATAGAATCGACAGTGCAAGGGTATGTAGTGAAATTCGAGGGGAGTGGAGAATTTGTAGCAGAAGGTATTACCTTTGAGCATAAGGGAGAAAAACCAGCTGATGTGCTTAATGTAAGTGGTGGGGAAATAAGTATTCAAAACTGCCTGTTTACGGGTGGAGTACATCAAGAGGGCAAAAGAAATGTTTTGGGTAGTGGTTTGTGGGTGCAGGGCAGCACTAGTGGTGAAATTAAAAATAGTGAATTTACAAGCAATGGTTTGCAAGGCATTAGGCTTTCTGGAAATGCTAATCTTCAAATAGAGCAGAACATCATACAAAATAATACTGCAGCTGGTATTGCCTACCGTGAAAGTGCAAAAGGCATAGCTATGGGTAATTCTATCGAGGGGAACGGTTCACATGGTATAATTGTTGTAGCAGAAGCACAACCAATACTCGAGCAAAACAGCTTACTAAATAACATTCAAGCTGGCATTGCCTACTTTGATAATGCAGGGGGCACAGCCTTAGGTAACACCAGTGCAAGGAATGGTTCAAACGGCATAAGTGTTCAGGGAAGAGCGCAACCTAGGCTCGAGCAAAATATTATAGAAAAAAATGCTGAGGACGGTATTGCCTACTTCGATGATGCAGGAGGCATGGCCATGGATAATACTAGTGAAGGGAATACTCTTAGTGGTATATATGTTGGTGGTGAAGCACAGCCTAGGCTCGAGCAAAATACTCTATTAAATAATGTTGCCAGTGGTATTACCTACTTTGAAAGTGCAGGGGGGATAGCTTTAAGTAACATCAGTGAGGGTAATGGGTTTTATGGCATAGGTGTTTTTGACAGGGCGCAACCTAGGCTCGAGCAAAACACCTTACTAAATAACTTAGAAGATGGTATAGCCTACTTTGACAATGCAGGAGGGGTAGTTTTGGGCAATACTAGTGAGGGCAATGGTTTGCAGGGCATGGCCATTAGAGGAGAAGCCCAACCTAGGCTCGAGCAAAACACCCTACTCAATAACACTGAAGCTGGCATTTCCTATATTGATAATGCAGGGGGCATAGCTTTAAGTAACACCAGTGAAGAAAACGGTTTACATGGCATAGCAGTTAAAGGAGAAGCCCAACCTAGACTCGAGCAGAATAACTTGCGAAACAACACTGAAGTTGGCATTCGCTACTCTGAAAATGCAGGAGGTACTGCTATAGCTAACACTAGTGAGGGAAATAGTCTAAGTGGTATAGTAGTGGTAGATCAGGCACAGCCTAAACTAGAACAAAACACTTTAAGCAATAATGCTCAAGATGGTATTGCTTACTTTAATAGTGCAAGTGGCACAGCTTTGAGTAATATCGTTGAGGAAAATGATTTGGCGGGCATAAGTATTCAGGGAGAAGCACAGCCCAGGCTCGAGCAGAATACTCTAAGGAATAACACCGAAGATGGTATTGTCTATTTTGAGAATGCTGGTGGCACTGCCTTTGGTAATATTAGTGAGGGTAATGGCCTTAGTGGCATATATGTTGGAGGTGAAGCGCAACCTAAGCTCGAGCAAAATACCTTGCAAGGGAACATAGAGATTGGCATTGCCTACTTTGACAATGCCAAAGGCATTGCAATAGCTAATATTAGTGAGAGTAATGGTTTACATGGTATAATGATCGCAGGTCAGGCGCAACCAAGGCTCGAGCAGAATACCCTAAGAAATAACTCTGAAGTTGGCATTCGCTACTCTGAAAATTCAGGTGGTACCGCTGTAGCTAACACAAGCGAGGGAAATGGTTTAAGTGGTGCAGTAATTGCAGATCAAGCACAACCTAAGCTCGAGCAAAACACCCTAAGCAATAACCTTCAAGATGGTATTGCTTATTTTCATAATGCAAGTGGCATAGCTACCAACAACACCATTGAGGGCAATGCTTTGGGTGGAATAAGTGTTCAAGGAGAAGCACAGCCTAGACTAGCACAGAATATCTTAAGGAGTAATGTCGAGGATGGCATTGCCTACTTTGATAATACAGGTGGCATAGCAGTAGGCAACACTATTGAGGGGAATAATTTGGCTGGTATAAGTGTTCAGGGGGAGGCACAGCCTAGGCTAGAGCGAAACATCTTAAGAAATAATACTGAAGATGGCATCGTCTATTTTGACAATGCTGGAGGTGTGGCTGTGGGTAATACCAGTAAAGGGAATGGTCACAATGGTATAAGTGTTCAAGGCGAAGCAAATCCTAAACTCAATAGCAACATCTTGCATAGTAATGGATGGTATGGCATTTATATAGAGGATTTCTCTACTCCCCTAGTAAATCAAAACACCTTCAGCGATAATAAAAGAGGTGACATTAATCAATAAGGCCGGCCAACAAACATCAGCTATCGTTCCTTAAACTTCCCTACATCACTTCCTACTATGTGAGCTAATAAATGATAGTAGTATCCCTAAATAAGAGATGATTCGTCATGCCCTTGTACAATTTAAGCCCTTGAAAGCAAGGCTCGAGCAAAACCTTGCAAAATTTAAAGGCATTCTAAGACAGCTAAAAAGTGAAGATATTGATGTCCTTACTTTGCCTGAAGCTGCTTTCTCAGGATATTTTTTACAAGCTGGGGTAAGAGAACAAGCTTTAGAGGCTACACACCTTTATGAGCTTTTAAGTGACATCTTAAAGCAAGCTGATTATCAAGCTCCTCTAGATGTTTGTCTAGGCTTTTATGAGTGTAAGGGTAGGGACTTTTACAACAGTGCTCTTTACGCAGAGTTCAACACTAATGATATTGGTATCAAGCATGTTCATCGCAAAATGTTTTTGCCTACTTACGGTGTTTTTGACGAAGAGCGTTACGTTTCTCGTGGGCATGAGATTAGTACCTTTGATACTCGCTTTGGTAAAGCAGGACTATTAATTTGTGAAGACGCTTGGCACTCTTTAACAGCAGCAGTCTTGGCACTCAAGGGTGCTGATATTCTTTACATTCCCACTGCTAGCCCTGCTCGAGATTTCACGGGTAAAGTGCCTGCTAATGCCCAGCGCTGGCAAGCTACTGCTAAAGGCATTGCTGCAGAGCATGGTGTATATGTGGTTACTACTTCCTTAGTTGGCTCCGAAGGGGGTAAAGGCTTCACTGGTTATTCACATGTAGTTGACCCCTATGGCAAACCTGTTGCTGTAGCACCACTTTTTAGAGAACACATTTTAATTACTGAAGTCCATTTAGAAAGTATACAAGTTGCCCGCTATGAAAGCCCCCTACTAGCAGATTTACAGACAAACTTACCTATACTGATTAAAGCCTTTCAGAATAATTTATAACACTACAACACAATGTTACTACTCTTATTTGTACAAAAGTACAAAGAAATCCGAACACACTTCCAAACCCTCAGGATTAATGCCATTGTAACTTGGGCATCAATCGTAGGGGTTCAAGATTTTGAACCCCTACAACACGGGTTTTATGGCAGGTGTCTTTAGTCATAAGCAATACTGCTACTTAAATGTTGCTAACAAACTTACTTTTAAAAGCAGAAGTCCTCTACAGTGGTATAGGTACAGCTAGAAAAAATGGCGCGGTAGTAGTCCAAAATAGTGGTGCTAGGGATCAAATCATAGCTGTAGACAGTTTTAGACGAGCTAGGCAGGATTTCCCCAAAGCAATCATAAAAGATGCTGGTTTTGCCATCTCCCCTGCCCCCGTAAATGCCCATACCCACTTAGACCTTGCCAGAATGCCTTTCCAAAAGCGCAGTTACATTAGTTTTATTCGTGCAGTAATTGAATATACCAAAGTCAACAAACATAGGGCTTTAGAAAACGCTCGAGCTGGTTTAAAAGAGATTTATAGTAGTGGGGTTAGAACTATTGGTGATATAGTGCGTGATGAAGCAGTGATGAAATGGCTTTTACAGCAAAATTATTTAAGTGGTGTTGCCTATTGGGAAGTGATTGGTCCCAATCCTGAAAATGCTGAGGAAATTTTTGAGAGCACATTGGAGAAATTACGTGAGTTTAAACCTCTAGCACAAAGAGGAGTTAAGCTGGGCTTGTCACCGCATACACCCCATACAGTTAGTGCGCCTTTATTAGTAAAACTTAGTGCCTTTGCAAAAAAAAATAAGCTACCTATGCAAATCCATGTTGCTGAGAGTGCTGAAGAGGTGGAAATGCATAAAAGGGGTAGTGGTGAACTTATGGAATTTATGAAAGGCTTTTTAAGAGACTGGCAACCTTCAGGCTTAAGCCCTATACAATATTTAAAGAAGCTAGGGATTTTGGAAGCACAGCCTACTTTAGTGCACTGTGTAGAAGTTGATGAAGATGATGTGCGTGAAATACAGCGTGCTAGCTGTGTAGTAGTGCACTGCCCTAGATCAAACAAGGCATTGGGGTGTAAACGCTTTCCTTGGGAACTTTATATGAAACATGGGGTGGAGGTGGCTTTGGGTACTGATTCTCAGGGCTCGAGTCCTAACCTTTCAATTCGCGATGAAGTTTTTGCTGCAAGGGAAATTCACCATGCAAAGCTAAACCCTCTCACATTAATACGTGCTGCTGTTAAGGGGGGGTATAAAGCTTTAGGTTTACAAATTCCCCGATTCACACGGGGGGATGAGGCAGATAAACTTTATATCTGGTAAGGGTATGCAGTTTTCTGTGTAGAATAGATAACATACTTTAGCTAGATACTCAAATAAAGTAATAAATATTGATCGGAGGGTTATTCATGACAAAAGACCTTATTGAATTTACTGACCAAAACTTTAAGTCCGAAACCCAAGATGGCTTAGTTTTGGTAGATTTTTGGGCACCTTGGTGTGGACCTTGTCGAGCAGTCGGTCCCATAATCGAAGACTTAGCTGGCGATTATGTAGGCAAAGTAAGAGTTGGTAAACTTAATGTAGATGACAACCAGCAAACTGCTATGCAGTTTCGGGTTATGAGCATTCCTACCGTTATCCTTTTTAAAGATGGTGAGCCTGTTGAAACCATGATAGGAGCTCAACCCAAGGGGACTTACAAAACCAGAATTGATCAATATGCTACAGCATAAGTATCAATAGGCGAGCTAAAGTGAACCCCAAAGATCTTAAAGATCTTTGGGGTTTTAACCGTTTTTCTTGGGAAATTCAAATCCCTACACATTTATGCTAAGAAGCAATGCAGCCCAAAAAACTTTCCCCTAAAGAGCTCGAGGAAACCTTAAGCTCACTAGTAGAGTGGCAATTAAAAGATGGGAAAATCCATCGGGAATTTGTATTTAAGAATTTTATAGCAGCATTTGGTTTTATGAGTCAGGTCGCTATTCTGGCAGAGAAGTTAAACCACCACCCTGAATGGTTTAATGTTTACAAAAAAGTTGTAATTGATTTAAGGACTCATGATGTAAGTGGCATCAGCAACCTTGATCTTGAATTAGCAAAGGCGATAGATAGCTTGCTTTGATATATTTATAAATATCCTCACTACTTACAATAAAATAGGGGTTGAGCAAATTATCTTTATTGTAGTGCAAAGGTTCACCTTGTAAGGTACTTACTTTTCCTTTTGCTTGCTCCACAACACACTGTGCAGCAGCAGTATCCCATTCCATAGTGGGGCCAAAACGGGGGTAGACATGGGCCCTACCTTCTGCAACAAGGCAGAGTTTTAGAGAACTGCCTATAGAAAGGATGTCAACACTAAAGTTAGCTTTAAGCTTGTTAATAAATTCTACCGTTTCTGCACTGGCATGGGAACGACTAGCCACTAGTTTCAAATCCCCCTCCTTATAGGGCTGGGCTTCTATAGCTTGTGGTTCATTATTGTCAGCTTGTTTAAAAGCACCCTGCCCTGTAAGACCCCAATAGGTTGTATTTAGTACTGGTGCATATACAATTCCTAAAATAGGAACCCCCAACTCAACTAGGGCAATATTAACAGTAAATTCCCCATTTCGCTTTATGAACTCTTTAGTGCCATCAAGAGGATCCAGTAGCCAGAAACGTTGCCAACTTTGACGCTCTCCTATAGCTATAGTTTTTGATTCTTCAGAAAGTATAGGAATTTCTGGAGTTAACTGATTTAGGCCTGCTACTAGTACATTATGTGATGCCAAATCTGCAGTAGTAAGAGGAGATTTATCATCTTTATAAGTTGTTTCGACCTCAGCCTGTTGGTAAACTTCCAAAATAGCTTGGCCTGCTTGCTTGGCCAATTTTAAAGCTGGCTCGAGGATTTCTGATAATGATATGCTATTCATTCTGTCAACTCACAATTTCCATAACCTAATCTTGGGGTACTGAGGGTGTGTAAGGTTAATTCCAGAAAGGCTCAGCTCCCCTTACCTTGCCTAATTAAATGACAAAAGTAGTTTTTCTAGAAAGTGCTTGAATGTTGCGGTTCTATTTAACAGTGTTTGGTCAAGGTCGAAAATGGCTGCTTGAAGCATAAATATTTTTTAATTGCTTTAAACCATTGCCACTGGTCTGGCAAAAATTACTTCTTCATTGTCTACAGTGATTATAATTTCTTCGTTACTACCATTTATCATAAGCTCGAGCACAAGAGGGTCTTCTATATATTCACGTACAACTCCTCTAATAGCTCTAGCACTATTAACCTTGGGCATTTTATTAACTAAGAAAGAGGCCACTTCACCTGAAAAAGTGATGTTTATATCTCTACTTTTTAGCTCATTTTGAATCTCAACTAGCATTTGCTCAGTTATATGTAAGAAGGCAACTTTATCAAGGTTCTCAAAACCAATAACTTCATCTAGTCTATCTATAAATTCAGGGGCAAAGACAGCTTTCAAGGGTGTTTCTATATCTGGTTCTAATTCCTGAAAGCCCATTGGACCACCTATATTGAAGCCTGTGTTACTGGTCATAATCAAAATCACACGGCGAAAATCTATTGTACGGCCCAATCCATCTGTCAAGCGTCCATCATCAAGAATTTGTAAAAATAGATTATAAACTTCTGGATGTGCCTTTTCAATTTCATCTAAAAGTACTACAGAAAAAGGGCGTCTGCGTACGGATTCAGTTAAGCGGCCCCCTTGGTCATAGCCAATATAGCCTGGAGGAGCGCCAATAAGTTTTGAAGTGGCATGAGCCTCTTGATACTCAGACATGTCCAAACGTATCAGGGCTCGCTCACTGCCAAAAAGCTGAGTAGCTAATTGCTTGGCTAGAAAAGTCTTGCCTACTCCACTAGGGCCCAGGAATAAAAATGAGGCAGAAACACGACTATGGCCGCCCAAGCCCACTTTTACGCGCCGCAGGGCCGTTAACAAAGCCTTGATAGCTGGACCTTGTCCTACCACGCTCTTCTCAAGGGTTAGCTCGAGCTCTACTAGCTTCTCATAATTAAGCTCATCTGTATATATTCCTCCCCAAGAATCTAGTACTGCCTCTATGTCTTCACGACTAACAACAGGTGTGCCTTTTTCTAACTCTTTTACAGGAAGACCAAGTGATTTGTTCAGCCTAGTACGTGCAGAAGCCTCATCTATAAGATCTATAGCTTTGTCAGGAAAATTCCTCCCTGGTAGGCTACGCTCACCATAACGTATAGATAAAGATAGAATTTCTTGAGGGATTACCACCCCATGATGCTGTTCGTAGCGCTCTCGTAAACCTTCCAAAATACTCAAGGTCTGGGTAGGGCTGGGCTCTAGAATAATAACAGATTGGAAACGCCTTTCCAAAGCGGCATCTCTTTCAATATAGCGCTGGTACTCACTAGCAGTCGTTGCACCAATAACCTGAACCTCTCCACGTGATAGAGGGGGCTTTAGTATATTTGCAGCATCAAGTGTACCCTCTGCCCCACCTGCACCTACTAAGGTATGAATTTCATCAATAAAGGCTATTACCTTAGCAATTTTTAACTCACTAATGATATTGCGCAAACGCTCCTCGAACTCACCTCGATACTTTGTGCCTGCTACTACATTAGATAAATCTATTGTTACTACTCGAGTACCAATAAGATTAGGTGGTACATTCCCTTCCAAAATAGTTTGTGCCAAGGCTTCAACTACTGCTGTTTTGCCTACTCCTGGCTCGCCTATTAGTAAGGGGTTGTTCTTGCTACGCCGTGATAGAATCTGCACTATACGCCAAATCTCTTCACTACGTCCAATTACCGGATCAAGCTTACCATTAGAGGCTTCTTTGGTTAAGTCGCGGGCATATTCTTCTAAAAAAGGAGTTTTTGCACTTTCAGACTTAGAGCCTTTATCAGTAGCAGCTAATATCCGCCAACGCACAGTGTCAACATCACGAGTTAAGTTTTGTAAGATGCGGTAGGCTATACCCTCACCTTCACGAATAACACCAAGTAGAATGTGCTCAGTAGCAATGACATTACTGCCAAGGCTTCTAGCCTCACTACCTGCAAGTTCCATAACCCGTCTAGCCTTTGGGGTAATAGCAGCAGTTTCATTACGAGCTAAACCATTGCCACGCCCAACTACCTTTTCGACTTGCCTAAGCAAGCTTTCATGAGTCGCCCCAAATTCACTCAAGACCTTATAGGCTGTGCCCCCTTCACGCATCAACCCTAAAAGCAGGTGCTCAGGGCCTATCATAGTGTGCCCTAGCTTTGCTCCTTCTTCTCGAGCAAAGTGAAAAACGAGCCTAGCACGGTCATCGTAACGATTCAATGCTGACCTCTTTCAAAAAAATTCTTGCAGCTTGAATTGACAATTTGTATATTTTTGTGTAGGCTTGTTCGAACAAGTAACCATAGAATACAAACCATAGATATTTATAGTACCCTAATGTAAGGTTTATCGTGAAGAACTAACTGCATTTATCTTAAAGTTAACATTTTTTATTAGTTTAACTCTGTAATATAGAAAGGTTTTATAAGACTATTATTTCTTCGATAAATTTATATGTGATTATTCTTAAAGACTCTTAAGGAACTATTAGCTCTTTATGTTAGTATTACAAAGCAATTTCATCAACTTGCAGAAACTTTGCCCAGTGGATACAATATTCTCTTCCTCTTCAAATAATTTTTGTAAGCTGCTAATGTACAAGGTATTTTCTAACAATGCTGCACTGTAATACTCCAACAAACACTATTCATGAATGAAAGCACCTATCATAAAAACCGTGTTGTAGGGGTACAAGATTTTGAACCCCTACAATTGATGCTCATAATATTTATAAGTGGGATCTCAAGGAGTTTGAGAGTGCATTTGGATTTCTCTATATTTTTGAGTAAATTAATAACTTAGCTAAAGAAATTGGTGATTGATGTATCTACAAGACATCATCTTAAATTTAGATCGTTTTTGGGCTTCCCAAGGTTGTGTCATTGTACAACCTTATGATATTGAGGTAGGAGCGGGCACCTTTTATCCTGCTACTTTCTTAAAATCTTTAGGCAAAGAGTCATGGAAAGCTGCCTATGTAGCACCTTCACGCCGTCCTGCTGATGGTCGCTATGGTGAAAATCCTTACCGCTTTCAATATTATTTTCAGTATCAGGTCATAATCAAACCTTCTCCTAGTGATATCCAGGAGCAGTATTTACAGTCCCTTTACAGTTTAGGCATAGAGCCTAAAGCTCATGATATCCGCTTTGTAGAAGATAATTGGGAGTCACCAACTTTAGGTGCATGGGGGCTTGGTTGGGAAGTATGGATAGATGGTATGGAGATTACTCAGTTTACTTATTTTCAGCAAGTTGGTGGCATAAATCTGAGTCCTGTTTCAGTAGAGTTGACTTATGGTTTAGAGCGCATTGCTATGTATTTGCAAGACAAGGCCCACGCTTACGAGGTTAATTATGCACTAGATGTAACTCTTGGTGACCTGAGAAAAGATTTCGAGCAGCAACACTGTAACTATAACTTTAATTTTGTCAATGCTGAATTACAAAGACAGCTGTTTGAAAATTATGAAAGTGAAGCTCAAAGGCTTCTGGAACAAGACTTAACCTACCCTGCTTACGAGTTTGTGCTTAAAGCCTCACATACTTTTAATTTGCTAGACGCTAGAGGGGTGCTTTCTCATACTGAAAGACAAGATTATATTCAAAGAGTAAGAAAGATTAGTGAAGGTACTGCTAAAAACTACCTTGCTTTAATTGAGCCTAAAGATGAAAGGGCTGAATTAGCTCAGGGGGAGGAAGTAGCCTAAAATGGCAGAGCTTTTATTTGAAATTGGCACCGAGGAGTTACCAAGCTGGTATGTCTTGCAGGCAAAAAAGGCCATAGCCGATTTGTTAGGAGAGCATTTAGCAGAAGTAAAACTCCCTTATCAAAATATAACTTCCTATGCCACGCCACGCCGCATTGCTGTAGTGGTTAAGAAGCTAGCAGAAAAGAATCTCGAGCGTATAGAAAAGCGCCGAGGCCCTGCAGTAGGTGTAGCTTTTGACGAAACAGGAAAGCCCACTAAAGCAGCAATAGGATTTGCTAGAAGTAGTGGTGTTGAGCCTAGTGATCTTAAGCTTGAGGAAGTAGACAAAGGTGAGTATGTTTTTGCTCATATAAAGCAAGGTGGTAAAAGTGCCAAGGATCTTTTACCGCCTGTACTTAAAAAAATTGTTGAAAATCTACCTGCGCCACGGAAGATGCGCTGGGGAACAGTAGAAACACCCTTTTTGCGTCCTATTACTTGGTTAACTGCTTTATTAGATAGTGAAGTCTTGCCTGTGAAGGTAGCAGGTTTGAGTGCCAAAAACGTTTCTTTTGGACATCGTTTTCTAGCGCCTTTGGCTATCAATATTACTGAGCCAAATGATTACATTAAAAAACTTGAAGAAGCTTATGTTATTGCTGAGGTAGTTACTAGACAAGAGAAGACTTGGCAGGTTATTCAAAAAGTTTGTAATGAAGATTTGCTGCCAGTTTACGATGAGGATTTACTAGATGAAGTAGCTAGCCTTATAGAATACCCTTTTGCTGTCTTAGGAGAGTTTGACAAAAGCTACTTGAAATTGCCTGAAGAAGTGCTGATTACCACTATGATTCATCACCAACGCTACTTTCCCATAAGGGATAGCGAAGGCAAACTAGCTCCTTATTTTGTAGCTATTTCTAATAATAAGGTGCTTGATGAAGTTCCCCTACGCAAGGGTTATGAAAAAGTTTTGAATGGACGACTTTATGACGCCTATTTTTTCTGGGAAACAGACCAGAAAAAATCACTTTCGCAACATGCTTGGAAACTTTCTGGTATTGGTTTCCATAAAGATTTAGGTAGTATGGCAGACAAGGTTAGTCGTGTTTCAGAAAGCGTGCTTAACTTAGCTAAATTAATTAGTTTAGACAAGAAAGACAAAGAAATACTTGAAGCAGCACTACCAATTTTTCGTTCTGATCTCGGTACTCAGGTTGTATATGAACTACCCAAATTAGAAGGAACTATGGCTCGAGCCTACGCCTTAGTAGAAGGGCAGCCGTTAGAAGTGGCCGAGGTGCTCGAGCAAGGTATACGCCCTACCACTCCGGGTGGTCCTTTACCTTCATCTACTGTAGGAGCTTTACTAGCGGTTAGTGACAGGCTGGATACTTTAGTAGGGTTTTTTGCTATGGGTAAGCGCCCTTCTGGCTCTGCAGATCCTTTTGGTTTACGCCGAGCTGCTATTGCTCTAGCCCGTATTGTAAGTAGCCAAGGCTGGCTAGTAAAAATTGATAGTTTGCTAGCAGAAGCTGTGCAAAGCTATGCCTCGAGCAAAGTTGAGGTAGGGTCTACTGTAGAAGAGGAACTAAGAGAATTTATTTGGGACAGAGTAACTGGCCTGTTAGCTGAAGAGGGCATAAACATTACTCTAGTGCGTGCTGCTGTAGCAGATAATCCCCCTATAATCCTAGCTGTACAGCGTTCCCATTTACTTAAGGCATTGAGTGGCGAGGAAGATTTTGAAAATCTACTCATACTTTATAAACGTGCTGCCAATCTTGCTAAAGAAGCAGAGGATGAGACTAAGGTTGATGCGAAGCATTTTGATACAGAGTATGAACCTGCTTTGTTAGCAGCTTTAAAAGATGCTGAGGGTGCACTCGAGCAGCTCATGAATCAAGCAACTCAAACATTAAGCACTTGGGATCTGGGCCAAGGGCCAGAAACACAGCTTAAGGGGCTAGATAATAATATAAGCACCCTACTAAACCTCAAAGCCCCACTAGATGACTTTTTGGATAATGTTTTAGTAAAAGTTGATAATGAGAAAGTTCGTAATAATCGTTTAGCCCTCTTAAGAGAAGCTCGTGATAGTTTAAGGGCTTTGGGAGCGCTAGAGTGCCTAGAGAAAAGCTAAGTATGGTTTGTATCAAGAGTTTGACATGATTTGTAAAAAGTTTTCCTAGCTGCAAATAAAGAGAACTAGATCGAGAATCACTTGGTCAATATCGGGTAAACAAGCTATCATAATTCCGCAGAATCACTAATTCTTTTACCAGTGAGCCAAAAAATTATGTGTTCATTTACATTTTCAATGTGATCTGCTAAACGCTCGAGGTAACGAACTACCCTTAATAGTGCAATAGCTCTAGTAATAGTCTTTGGATTTTCGAGCATATAAGTTAAAAGCTCACGCTGTATCTGTTCATCTAAATCATCTACCTTACTATCCATAAGATAGGCTTCTTTAGCAAATTCCAAGTTAGCTTCAGTAAAAGCATTGATAGTTTTTTCTATCATAGAGTTTATGATAGAAAACATGCGCTCAGTGTCAGTATATTTTTTAAGGGGTGGTTCTTTGGCCAGTTCAATGGCTGCTCGAGCAACATGAACTGCATAATCACCAGCACGCTCAATATCAACTAGAGCCCAATGCGCAGACCCAAGAAAACGTAAACTAGTAGCAGCAGGTTGGTAGCGAGCAATTACTGAAAGTATGGTGTGCTCGAGTTCCTCTTGTAAATTATTAATTTGCTTATCATTTTTTATACACTGTTCAGCAGAATCTAAATCTACATTAATGAGACTACGTTTAGCTAGGTCATTTGCTTCACGCACCAAACTTAACATCCGAACTAGTGAAACATTTACCTCAGAGATTTCTTTTTCAAAAGCAGTCATAAAACCCTTTCCTTAATTCCTGTCCTGTAGGTTGATTTTCAAGAGGTACAGCATCTCGGTTCTTACCCAAAGTGTCCTGAAACATATCTTTCAGTTATATCATGCTTAGGATGAGTAAATATCTGATCAGTAGGACCTTCTTCAATTATATACCCTAGATGCATAAATACTGTGCGGTCACTAACTCGCCCTGCTTGTTGCATATTATGAGTAACTATCACTACTGTAAAATCTTTTTTAATCTCATGAATTAACTGTTCTATACGGTCAGTAGCTATAGGGTCAAGGGCACTAGTAGGTTCATCCATCAAAATAACACTAGGTTCTGTGGCCATAGCCCTAGCAATACAAAGCCTTTGTTGTTGACCACCCGATAACCCTAGGCCTGATGCTTTAAGGTCTGTAACTTCTTCCCAAAGGGCAGCACCTCTAAGGGACTTTTCTACTAAAGCATCAAGATTGCCTTTATAATTATTAATCTTAGGTCCAAAAGCAACATTATCATAAATGCTTTTAGGAAAAGGGTTTGGTTTTTGAAATACCATACCAATACGGCGACGCACTTCTATAGGATCTACCGCAGTATCGTACAAGTCTACATTTTCGTAATATATATTCCCAGTAATGCGGACAATGGAAATAAGATCATTCATACGATTTATGCAGCGTAGTAAAGTAGATTTACCACATCCTGAAGCACCTATAAGTGCAGTAACCTGATTTTTAGGTACATTGATGCTGGTATTATAAAGCGCTTGAAAGTTCTTATACCAAAGGCTTAAATTTTCAATTCTTATAAGTGCTTCTTTTGCTGGTGTTTCTTCAGTGCGAACAGTTTGATGTCCTCTAAGCTCTTCTAAGGTTATTAACATAAACTAAACTCTCCTAGTACTTGCGTTCAAAGCGTTGGCGGATAAAAAAGGCTGCAACATAAAGAATTATCAAAACTATTAGCAAAGCAATAATACCAGCAGCAGCAGCATGATCAAAGGCATTTTGTGGTTGCCCTAACCAAGAGTAAATTTGAGAAGGCATAACTACATAGCTTGATAGAGGATGTTTGGGCAACTGAGTAATAAAACCTGCTCCACCCACTAAGAGTAGCGGTGCCGTTTCTCCTATAGCTCTGGCTAATGACAAAATGATGCCTGTAACGATACCTGTTATGGCATTAGGTAGAACTACTAATCTGGTTGTTTGCCATTTGGTAGCTCCTAAACCATAGCTGGCTTGACGAAGTGAGTCTGGTACCGAGCGAATTGCTTCTCTAGCAGCAATTATCACTACTGGCAAGACCAACAAAGACAAGGTCAAAGCAGCAGCTAAAATAGTGGGGCCAATGCTCATAAACCGCACAAAAACATAAAGGCCGAGTATGCCATAAACAATGCTAGGTATACCTGCTAAATTACGTAAGTTAACTTCTAAAAAGCTTGAAAAAGCATTTTCAGGAGCATACTCCTCTAAGTAAACTGCTGCCCCTACTCCAAAGGGTAGCGTAATTAGAATCACCAAACCAATAACCCATATACTGCCTAGCAAAGCAGTGGAAAGACCTGCTAGCCAAGCTTTACCAGAATTATTACGCCTTAAAAAACTAAAATCAAACCAAGGATTCAAATAAAGGTTATGCCCATTAGCAACATTACCTGCAATTTCAGCAACATGTTGACGATGTTTCTTCTCGTCCGTAAGCCCTTTTAGTAAAAAGCGAGTAGCTCTTACCTGTACTAGCAAGTCAGCAGTTGCTGTAGGCTCAAAATTTTCTAGGACTTCTCTAACTTTTGCCTCAGCCTCTGGAAGACTAATTTTACTAATAACGGAGCTATCTACTAAATCGCACCTATCTATTTCAGGAGGAAGTTGCTGAAGCCAAGCAAGTGTTTCCTGTTTCCAAACACGATCATCCCAATAGGCTTCACCCAAAGCTGTAAAACCAGCAAGATCTTCGTTGGTGTTTAAACCTTCCCAATAGCCATAATTGTCAACTAGCTTATCTCTGCTGCCACTAACAACCCAACGCCAACCACCCTCTTCATAAATATTTTTCGGTACCCAAACTTTCTCTATTCGATTGCGAGCTCGAAACTTTCTTATTTCATCAGAGTCTTGAAAAAAGGCCTCGATTTCTTCAGAAGTTTTTCCTTGAGCAGTTAGCTCGAGCCTGACCACACCTTCCCAAGAACGAGCCTTATTAACTGCAAAGGTTTGACCACTAGATGACCTGCTTGGTTTTACTACTTGCCAAGTAAATGTATCACTAATAACGCTAAATAGCAGCACCAGTATTAGCAAAATTGCCAAAATTACTGGTAGTAGGGTAAGGAAGTAAAAAACGTAGCCTCTGGCTTTGCGAGCTGCTAGTTGTTGCCTCTCAGTAGAAGTTAGTAAAGTTTTAGAATTCACTCGTATTTTTCTCCAAAGCGTTTTACTACCTGCTGAGAAATAATATTAAACACTAAAGTTATTAGGAAAAGTGTTGCTCCTACAGCAAAAAGGGAATGAGATGCCAAAGAACCAGCAGGTTGATCGCCAGTAGCAGCTTGCACTATAAAAGAAGTCATAGTGGCAATGGTTTCTCTAGGATCTAACGTAAGGGTAGGTTTTTGACCTGCAGCTAGAGAAACTATCATGGTTTCACCTATGGCCCGTGACATGGCTAAAATAAAAGAAGCCACTATGCCAGATAGTGCTGCTGGCACTACCACTTTATTGACTACTTCAAATCTAGCAGCTCCTAAACCATAGGCTGCCTCTCGCAAATGTCTAGGGACAGCTTGCATGCTGTCTATGGAGATGCTTGAAACAGTAGGTAGAATCATGAACCCCATCACTAGACCTGCAGAAAGAGGGTTAAAAATGTTTAGGTTAGGAATAAAATTTTGTAGTATTGGGGTTACAAAAAGTAGGGCAAAGTAACCAAGCACTACTGTAGGAATACCTGCTAAAACTTCTAGGATAGGCACAATAGCTTTACGTACTTTACTAGTAGCAAACTCAGAGAGATAAATAGCAGCTCCCAGTCCTAAGGGCAAACCTACTAGTAGAGCAATGAATGTTACTAGCAGGGTTCCCGTTAAGAGAGGTGCTATACCAAAACGTCTCTGGTTTTCAGCAAAAAGTGGTGTCCATTCTCTAGCAGTAAGAAACTCCCACACGCTTACAGCAGGATTAGCAAAAAATTGAAAGGTCTCACTAGCTAGGGTTAAAATTACTGCAAAAGTGGTAAGTACTGATATAGAAGCACAAATGAAAAGTAAAACAGCTACTAGCTTCTCAAGGTTGAATTTAGTTTGTTTGCTCAAACTAGCTTTCTCAGCTGCAGATTTTACTCTAGAAGTTGTTTCTATGACCTTGACATCTGTTAGAGCGATGTCCAAGTTCATTTGATCCTCTATAGCAAATGGTTGTCTTACCCAGATCCATAAAGTACGCGCAAACCAGCCAGCTACACCACCTAAAATGATAACGATGATGACACCTACAAAAAACAATAGAACTCTAATAAACTCAATCATTCAATTCCTTTAAGGATGTCTTTATATCTTTCAAAAAATAAACCATCACTTCCTTTTAAGAGTTCTTCATTCACAATTTCAAATTTATCTTTGATAGATTTTTGACCCTGTAAAAAGGATACTTTTATGTAGTTATTTATAATCTGGTAAGTACCTTTTAGCTGAAACGAAGACTCTCTTCTTAATGTTTTTGAGTAGTATTCCCATACTACAAGGTTATTTGTGAAGAAAGTATAGGACATAAATATTTCTATAGTTCCTATGGCCTTTGTAAGTTGATAGGATCCTAAAATATCTTCTGATGTACCTTGAGAGAAAATCAATAAATTGAAAATTAAGTAAAAAATAAACAATCTAATCATACTAATTCTTACCTGCCCTTCGTAAGGGTTCAGGATAACATTCTTTACTGATAAGGTAGAAATTTATGAATATTTTATAGTGAGTAGGAACCTTTTAGGAAGCCTTGTTAGATGCTTTAGCAAAATAAAAACTAGCCCTCAAAAAGCTCGAGGACTGGCATAAATTTTTTCTTAGACAAGATAAGGTAACAAATTAAAAAGTAATCAAAATTGACTTGCAAAAGAGTCAAGTTGTGACTGATACTCTGAATTTTCTAAAGTAGCATAACCTGTAGAGGCTATTAGCTCTCTGGTGTTTTCAGAAAGATAAAACTTTACAAACTCGGCAACAGCAGGGTTATTAGCAGCCGCTTGATGGCTTACATAAATGAAAAGAGGGCGGCTTAAAGGTTGATAAGTGCCATTCTCAATGTTTGCTGTTGAGGGTGGAACACAACCATTGCCGTAGCCATCGCTAGCATCAACTTTAGGATTATATACCTGTACAGCACTTAACTTATCTCTTTCTTCAATGTAATAGGTGAAACCAAAATAAGCCATAGCATAGGGATTGCCTTCAACACCTTGTACCAATATAGTGTCATCCTCACTAGGGAAGAAGTCCGTACGACTAACTCCACCATCACCGTTAATAGCTTCAGTGAAGAAATCAAAGGTACCACTGTCTACACCGGGAGCATAAAGAGCAATAGGAATGTTAGGCCAAGTGGGGTCAAGATCATTCCAAGATTCAGCAGTGCTATCAGGCTTCCACAGTGCATTAAGTTGCTCAACAGTCATACAGCTAGCCCAATAATTTTGTGGATTAACTACTACGGTCAAAGCATCCCAACCTACCCTAATTTCTGTAAAATCAATACCGTTTGCAGCACAGGTTTCTCTTTCACTATCTTTAATGGGTCTACTGGCATCATTAATATGTGTTTCACCAACACAAAACTTTTTAAACCCGCCACCAGTGCCACTGAACTTTACATCCACATTGTACTGTGGATTTTCTATTTTGAACTCTTCAGCCATATTAAGAGTAACAGGATAAACAGTTGATGAACCATCAACTAGAATCTGTTGGGCATTAGCTGATCCTAAAAATATCACAAAAAGTACAGCAAGTAATGTATATAAGAAAAAACTTCTCATAATTTTAACCTCCAGAGCTAGCCTATACTCATTTTGTCATGGAATTGTCAGGTAAAAACATCTTTCTACAAAGATCTTTTCTAAAATATTGTTCAAGAGATAAACTCGCTATATAGTTTATAATATTTGGTGCAAGCCCTATCCTTAGAGGATTTTAGGCATGAACAAAGTCATCAAATGATGTGTTTTCTAAAAACAAAAAGTTATTTTAAGTATCAGATATATTCTAATGACCTCAACAATTTGTTCTGTGTGTTAAATTAATTGAACAATTGACAAGGTTAACAGTGATTAAAAAGGCTAATACTTTCCAACTAAAGTTTATATGCAGCACACAGAAAATCACCTAAATATACACTAGGGGTTACTGGTATGGGTTGTTAGTTTAAATAAGTTGATAGACTCTTAAGGATCAAAATATGGCCGTAGCAGAAACCACAGCACTAATCCTAAAGTTTGCCACTGCTGCTTTTGCAGGTTTACTTATAGGGCTCGAGCGTGAACGCAAGCGCCAAAAACGTGGTTCTATTTTTGCAGGTATAACTACCTTCCCACTAATTGCCCTTTTAGGAACTATCTGCTGGTATATTACCTCAGTAACTAATGAGCTTATACTGGCGATAGTTCTGTTCACTATAGGTGTTATAACCTGCCTTTCCTATTGGCGAGAATCTGCTAATGGTGGAGTAAGTGGTACTAGCCAAGTAACAGTTTTGATTACTTTTGGTCTAGGCTTACTAGTAGGTTTTAGTAATTACATTGTTTCACTT
This sequence comes from Trueperaceae bacterium, assembly GCA_965224855.1. GTDB lineage: Bacteria > Deinococcota > Deinococci > Deinococcales > Trueperaceae > CBDCVN01. The sequence goes on from CBDDAI010000002.1 coordinate 1,711,634, forward strand.
TCAGGAGCAGTACTAGTAACAGGCATCTTGTCTTTACGTGATGAGCTGCGGATATTAGTAGGTAGATTAAGCCAAGCAGACCTTTTTGCAGTTTTACAATTTACTGCCATTTCTCTAGTTATCTTTCCCCTTGTTCCAAATGCGAGCTATGGTCCTTGGGGAGTGTGGAATCCTAGTAGCATCTGGTTTTTGGTAGTACTTATTTCTGGTATTTCATTCTTGGGTTACGTAGCTTCTCAAATTATTTCACCTGAACAAGGCATAGGCTTGAGCAGTTTTATTGGTGGCATAGTTTCTAGCACTGCCGTTACTCTTGCTTTTAGCGACAGAAGTCGTAGCCATCAAGAATTGAGCGGAATGCTAGCTTCAGGTGTGCTAGCAGCTTCAAGTGTATCGGTAATTCGTTTATTAGTGATTTTAGCAGTAGTAGAGCCTCAACTTATGATAGCAGTATTACCTAGCTTCCTTACCTTATTTGCCCTTACTGGATTCAGTGGCTGGCTTGTTCATCGTTTTAGTAAAAAAGACATTACAGACGGAGCTAAGTTTGATAACCCCTTTAAATTACGGGCTGCCTTTGGCTTTGCTGCATTTTTTGCTCTTACGTTACTAATAACTCGAGCATCTCAAGTATTCTTGGGCGAGCAAGGAGTTTACATAGCCAGTATACTTGCTGGCCTAAGCAAACTTGACGCTATCAGTCTAGCCCTAGCTGAACAATTAGGTAGCACTAGTTTGCAGCTGAGTGTAGCCAGTAGGGCTTTAACACTAGCATTAGTAAGCAATACCTTATTCAAGACCTTCTTAGCTTTGGGGCTTGGTTCCAAAAGCTTTAAAAAGACACTGGCCTTGCCCATGGCTGTAGCCAGTGGAGCTTGTGTATTAGTAGCTTGGTTTTTACCTCAAATATCTTTAAACAACCTTTTAGAATGGTTTGGCGCAACTACCAGTTAAGATCTGTTAACCGAGCCAAAAACCTCAATTCTTTCTGCTACGATACGCTTCATCTCTGCTCGAGCGGGCCCTAAAATTTTACGAGGGTCAATTTGTTTAGGATCAGCTTTCAAAACTTCCCTCACCACAGTAGTAAAAGCAAGGCGTAAGTCAGTATCTGTATTTATCTTGGCTATACCCTCAGTTACTGCTTTACGCACATCGTCTTCATGGATTCCTGTGGCGTCTTTAAGCTCACCACCAGCATTATTAAAACGCTCTACAATCTCCTGTGGTACACCACTAGCACCATGCATAACTAATGGATTAGGAAGAAGCTCAGCAATTTCTAATATTCGTTTGTGATCAATAAAAGGGCGTCCTTTACCTTTATTAGGACCATGGGAAGTACCTATAGCCACTGCTAGATAATCTGCCCCTGAGTTTTGCATAAAGCGTTGTGCTTCATCAGGTTTAGTTAAAATAGCATCTTCTTCTGCTACTACCACATGCTCTTCTACACCACCTAAACGGCCTATTTCAGCCTCTACCGTAACTCCTACGGCATGCGCGGCTTCTACTACTCGAGCAGTCTCCTTAGTATTTACCGCTTCATCCTCGTGGGATTTATCAATCATTACTGAGGTAAAGCCCCAACGAATACAGCGCAAGCAAGATTCGTAGCTCGAGCCGTGATCTAAGTGCACAGCAACCGGTACACTAGCCTGTTTAGCTTCATGCAGCACCAAATCAATAAGCTGAGAACGACCATATTTGATAGCCCCTTCAGAAATTGCTAAAAGAACAGGGCTTTTCTTGTCTTCAGCTGCTCCTAAAATAGCTTGGGTGATTTCTAAGTTGTTGGTATTAAAAGCACCAACACCATAACCATTTTTTCTAGCTGCTGCTAAAATTTCTAAACCAGTATGTAAAGACATAAAGTTAATGTTATAATGGCTGCACTAGTTTTTAAAGTCCGTTATTGCAGCTGCAAGTAACTTAGTAATTGTAGTTGCTAAGCTGAGCATCACAGGCAAATTGGTAATTATTACTGTATATCTGATATGATTATGGAGGAAACAATGACATGTGACATTTGTAATGAAGAAGGTGCTCACACTCACCAGCAATGGCTCCTTGGTACCTTGCGCGGGATGCTTACACAGGTGGCCAAATCAAGTGTGAAATTAGTTGAGGGGAAATGTATTTTAAAGTGTGCACCCTGAGCTTAGAGCCGTTAGGTTTCTGTGCCTTTCTGTAGGTTGAAAAGTGATACTCAAAACAAAAAAATACTTAGAGCAAAAAGAACTATGGCCTAAAAGTGGTAAACATATACTTGCGCAGTATACTGCAGATACTGTAGTAGTGTACCAAGCTTATCGGCCAGCAATTGGTCTGTTCGCTGTGGAAAAACAATACTTTGGTGGTGAATTCAGCTACAAAAGAATGAGCTGGATTAAACCTAATTTTCTCTGGATGATGTATAGATCAGGATGGGGAGAAAAACAAGGTCAAGAAATTACTCTTGCAATATACCTTAAGCGAAATTTTTTTGAAAATATATTATTGAATGCTTATCCTTCGACTAATATTGGAGGCATTCCAGCTAAAGATTGGGCTAGAAGGATAAAAACAACTGATGTAAGGCTGCAATGGGATCCAGATCATGATCCTAGGGGCCAGCCTTTATCAAGGAAAGCAATTCAATTGGGTTTGAGAGATAAGTATCTATTACCTTTCAGAGGCGAAGGAATCCATAAAATAGAAAATATCTCTGCTTTTGTAAGTGAGCAACGAGCAGTGTTAAAAACTAATGGACTTGATGACTTGGTTGTTCCTGAGGAGCATGTGTATGAAGTTTCGCCTGAAATCAGAAAAGTACTTTTTATGGACTAATTTTAATTTGGAGTTTTTTGATGCGAACATTAAGTATATGTTTGTTAAGCAGAATTCTAGGAAATAGTAAGCAAATGTTGATGTTAAGGATTATGTTAACAGTTACTCATTGCCATTACTGTACTTTAGTGTAAAATTTATTCATTGAACAGGCTTTACATTCTCAAACAAATCTGCATATACTAATTTAATAGCAGTTGCGAAAATGTTTAATTCAAGCCAGATCTCTACCCAATGAAGCTGCTATACTTTATATTTAAAACAGGTCTTACTTTGCATGTTCTTCAAACAATCTAAAACACCTTGAAACATTGCAAACCCTTTTGCCCTCTTATTTATTAAATCATTTCTTGTTCACTGTGCTCTAGGCATATCTTTAGAGTAATGATTTTACTATAATTTTATATTTAAGTTGAGCGACAACTTAGCATTAGATAAAAACCAGCTAACTACTTCCAGATCGTTGTTAATCTTATTAGCTAGATAGACCAGATTTGATATAGAGAGTGGCAAATTAATTTGGATATTAGATCAAATAGATCAAAGAAATTTTTGTAATTACATTGAATTGGATTGACAAAAGTCGGATTTTTAGTTCAGGATCCACATCTCAGCAGGGTAAATACCAATAAGCAATTTGCGATTTTTAAGGAGAGAGCATGGCAGCCGGTACAGAGTCAAAGTCAAAACGTACAGTAAAGCGTAACCGAAAGAAAACGGATAAGGAAGAGTCTCATGATGAAAATGAATTAGAGGAAAGTCAAGACCTAAAGGAAAATGTTGAGGAAAACATTCAAATTGAGGCTGAGTTAGCAAAAGATACAAACAAAAACCTGAGTGCCAATGGGGCTAGCTCAGGAAAAACAAAGTCGAAAAACACCTCTAAACGATCTTTAAGACGTTCACAAGGTAATCGTAAATCCAGCATTAGCTTTAAAGAGCTACAAGAGAAAATTTTACCAGAGCTTCAACTATTAGCCAAAGAAGTTGGTCTAGATGACTATCGCCAAATGGAAAAAGATGATTTGGCGGAAGCTATCTTAGGTTGCATAGCTGAAGGTGAAGGTCTAAAATTAGTCAAAGGCTATCTAGAAATCTCTAGTGATGGCTACGGTTTTTTACAAGAATCACTTTTCCAAGACAAAACTCGCTCAGTTATAGTTTCGGCAGGCTTAATAAAGCAGTTTAAACTGCGCACTGGCGATCAGATCATGGGTAAAACTAGACACCCTCGTGATAATGAACGTTATGGCACGCTTATTCGGGTAGAGGCCGTTAATGGTATTGATCCTCAAAGAGCCTCACTGCGTCCCCGTTTTGATGATCTTGTTCCTACTTTCCCAGAGCAGCACATAAAGCTCGAGACCACGCAAAAGGAAATTTCTGCTCGAGTCATAGATCTACTTGCTCCTATTGGACGTGGTCAACGTGGGTTAATTGTTGCCCCTCCCAAAGCAGGTAAAACCACCTTGCTAAAAGCTGTGGCCAATGCAGTAACAAACAACGAACCAGATATAAAAGTAATAGTCCTTTTAGTCGATGAACGTCCAGAGGAGGTAACCGATTTTAGGGAGTCAGTTTCAAGTGTAGAGGTTATTGCTAGTACTTTTGATGAGCCACCTACGAACCATATTCGTGTAGCAGAGTTTGTCCATGAGCGCTCGAGGCGAATTGTAGAAGATGGTGGCCATGTAATGATTTTGTTAGATTCTATAACCCGTTTGGCTCGAGCCAACAACTTAGTGACCCCACCAACAGGGCGTACCCTTTCTGGAGGGTTAGATTCAAGTGCCTTACACTGGCCAAAACGTTTTTTAGGCGCAGCTCGTAACATTCGTGGTGGTGGTTCTTTAAGCATCCTTGCTACAGCACTCATAGAAACAGGCTCCCGTATGGACGACGTAATCTTTGAAGAATTCAAAGGTACTGGTAACATGGAGTTGCATTTAAGCCGTCGTTTAGAAGAAAAGAGAATTTTCCCTGCTATAGACATCCTCAAATCAGGTACTCGTCGTGAAGATTTATTGTTAGATGAAGAGACCTTGGCTAAGATGTGGCTACTGAGGAAAGTCATTAGTGATATGGACCCTTCTGAAGCTATGGAGATGCTTCTTTCGCGCTTAAGTCGCACTAAGAGTAACGATAGTTTCTTAAGTTCGTTAAGTGGGGGTTAGGTGGGTTAATTTAGCGCTCGAGGCAAATAGGTACGCGCCTTGACACTTTAAGTCTAGAAAAAATTAGCCTATAGTTATAATTGTTGCTAGAAGTAAATTTATTCAGCGATAAGACCCCTAGCGAAAATAAGGAGTAGGAAAACCATGCAGGAATTAGTAGAGGCTTCCATTTCACTAACACAACGTCGTGAGTTCCTACAATTAACATTAGAAGAACGTCGTCAAGAACTGGCAAAGCAGGCTGAGCAGATGGTAAAATATTATGAGTCTGAGTCAGAAAGGATAGAGCGAGAGGTTTGGCAAGGAGGAGATATTGTCGAACCATAGTGCTTCTCCTAAGCGAGGCGATATATGGCTAGTCAATTTTGACCCTACGGTTGGAGTGGAAATAAAAAAGACACGACCAGCAATTGCTATAAGCTCAAACGCAGTTGGAAGGCTGCCTATTAAGTTAGTAGCTCCCATTACTGATTGGAAACCTCATTATGCTCCTAACTTATGGCATGTGCGTATAGACCCTACGTCTACAAACGGACTCGCAAAATCATCGGCTGTAGATACTTTGCAATTACGGGGTATGGACACAAAACGGTTCATAAGGAAGTTAGGATACGTGTCACCAGAGATAATGGAGGCACTTATTTTAGCTGTTGTCACAATTATTGAGTATGATGATTACTAATGCGCGTAAGCCAGTTTAGACGTAATGAGTGAATGAATTGTCCTGATAAGAACTTTAAACTGTGTAGGACAATTTTATTGCATGTCTTTGGAGCGAATTTTAGAAATGATTAGAGGCTTAGTTGTAATCGGAATATGTGTTGGGTAAAGCATTGTCTAACCCATCGCTGCAGCGGGATGCTCACACGAGTGGCCGAATTAAGTCTGGAGCTCAGTTAAATGGGAAGTACACAGAAGTGAGCACCCCTGAGCTCGATTCCGTTAGGTAGTGCGACGAGAAGTTATGTGTACGGCTGTTAAACAGTGAATTTTGTAGAGAAAGGAAACAGATTTAACCGAATGTCCCACCATTCGTACCCTCCCAAGATGTGCATCACTGGTAACGGTGTTGTGCAAAGCTCTTGGCAGAATGTACCCCATTGTAGAGGAAAGCTAAGCGGAAACACAAAGTTGGAATCTAGAAGGAGGCTAAGTAGAGATACAAAGCCAACAACGCTAATACCATGCGTGAGGGGGCTAGGGTTAGGTCATATGGTTAACATAAGTGAAGTGCTGATAAACATCGTTACTAGTGAACAGCCAAAGGTATTGATAGGCTGTAACCAAAAGGTACAAGGACAAGTTTACACTCTTGAAGCTGGTGTAACGTGGGTGTAGAGAACTCGGTGGACAGGCACAACCTAAGTGACTATAAAGGCGTACACATGGAACTTGGTAAGCCTGTACATTCTCCCTATGGGAAAGCTAAACGTAAGGAAAGCCTATGGATGTGCAGGTAAAGGATACAAGGAAAAAGCGAAAGTCTGATTGTAATGATTAGGATAGGGCTGGTGAAAACCAGAGATACCCAACTCGAAAGAGTGCCGACTTCCGACCAATGTCAGAGGCTAACAACTGGCATTGGAATAGTAGGTGTCAGATGACGAGAAAGTTTGTCAGAAGTCAAAGGATAGTAGCTAGTGACGGCGCTTAGAGAAGCAATGCCCCAACTAAGAAGAGCTGACGCGCTATCCCCTGCAAAGCCATTATCAGCTTTACCATGGCATGAAATAGAATGGTACAGATGTAGCAGAGCAGTGCGACGACTTCAAGCCCGTATCGTCAAGGCAATCAAAGAAGGTAGGTTCTGGTTAGCAAAGAATCTACAAAGGTTATTGACGCATAGTTACACTGGCAAATTGATGGCAGTGAGACGAGTGACAGGGAATAAGGGTAAGAAAAGTGCAGGAGTAGATGGAAAGCTGTGGTCCAAAGCAGAGCAAAAGGAACAAGCAAGTCGAGAGCTAAAAGCAAGTGGCTATGAAGCCCTGCCATTAAGGAGAGTAAACATACCCAAGAATAATGGTGGGGAACGCCCATTGGGAATACCAGTCATGAAGGATAGAGGTATGCAAGCTTTGCACCTAAGTGGATTAGAGCCAATAGCAGAAACACTAGCAGATAAGGCATCATATGGTTTCCGAAAGGAAAGGTCATGTCATGATGCCATAAAGCGAAACTACTTGTTACTGTGCAGGAAAGATAGTCCCAGTATATACTGGACACCGATATCCAAGGGTGCTTTGATAACATCTCAAGTGAATGGCTGTTAAGCAATATACCAATGGATAAAGGAATTCTCAAGAAGTGGTTAAAAGCTGGCTTTGTGGAGAATGGACAGTTGTACCCCACAACGAAGGGAACGCCACAGGGAGGAGTAATATCACCCACAATAGCAAACATGACCTTGGATGGACTACAAGGAAAGTTAGCTGAGGAGTTTCCAACGGGAAAGGGATACAAAGTAAACCTGTGCCGTTATGCTGACGATATAGTCATAACTGGAGCATCCAAAGAGCTATTGGAGGATGAAGTAAAGCCAGCACTAGAAGAGTTTCTAGCTGAGAGAAGGTTAAAACTATCTGCCACCAAGACAAAGGTGGTACACATTAGTGAGGGCTTTGATTTCTTAGGCAAAAGCTTTAGAAAACATGGAGATAAACTTTTAGTCACTCCTTCTAAAGCAGCAGTCAAAAGGTTCAAAGTCAAGATAGGAGAGGTAATCAGTAATTCACAAGGTGTAAGTGCCTATGAAATGCTGATGAAGCTTAATCTAATCATAGTAGGGTGGAGAAATTACCATCAATACGCAAACAGCAAGGAAGCATTTAGTAAGCTTGACTATTGGATCACTGGCAAACTAATGAGGTGGGTAAGACGAAGGCATGGAGATAAAAATGGAGCTTGGCAGAGTCAGAAGTATTATGATTCTATAGGAAAGCGAAATTGGGTTTTTCATGCTGTACACCCTGAGAAATTAACAAAGGTGTACCTGAAATACTTGAGCAAAGTACCAATAAAGACTTACCCACTGATAAAAGGTGACGCCAATCCCTATGATCCAGAGTATGAACTATACTTTGAATCTCGACACATGCTGAAAGCATCCACTATTGTAAATATGCAGGTGAAACGGCTATTTGAGAAACAGAGAGGTAAGTGCCCAAAATGCAAAAGTGATCTACAAGTCACAGAGCAGTGGCACATACATCACATAGTCTACAAAGTCTTAGGAGGCAGCGATATGCTATCGAATCTCGCTTTATTACATGAAAACTGTCACCGTCAGCTACATAGTCAAGACCCATTGATGGCTGGGTGTAACCAAGATTTGGTTATGCCTTACTGAGGCTTGAGCCGTATGATGGAAAACTATCAAGTACGGTTCTTAGGGGACGGGGTGCTGTTGCCAGCACCTTGTTACCCGACGGGTTGATTATTGCTCAGAGATTTGTTAAGAGGGTTTTGTTTGGGTTTGCTCAAGCCCGACTATAAAAGCTTGAGAGTTTCGATGAGAGTCCAAATACTGCCTATTTTTGCTTTCCTTATGCTAAACTAACTGTAAGTTGTAGGCAGGACACTCAGGATGTTCTCGACTTTAGCCAAAATTAAGAAAAAAGTAGTAGGCAAAGACCTATAAAGAAAGGTTAAATGCCTACATGACAATACCAAGTGTAATTGTACAATTATTGGCAGCATTTTCTGAAACATTAACAGTACCAACTTTTGGCAATGTCCTAGTACTTGTATGTGGAGTGATCTTAAGTAATAAAGGCACTATAAGTGCAGCACTGAGGGTAATGAGGGAAGATCAGGATAAGGGTTATGGGAAATATTACCGAGTGATGAATAGAGCAGTATGGTCATGTTTGAGCTTAAGCAGAATCTTATTGGGCCTAATAGTGGTCACCTGCTTGACACCCAGTATGCCTTTAATGCTGGTAGTAGACGATACCTTAGAACGTCGTAAGGGAAAGAAGATAGGTAAAAAAGGATGGCACCGTGATCCTACACACTCATCAGGAAGTAGAGTAACAAAAGCACAAGGAATAAGGTGGTTGTCAATACAAATACTAGTACCAGTACCATGGTCGAAGAGGCGTTGGAGTTTACCGTTCATGACAGTACCAGCACCATCAAAAAAGACATGCGAGAAATTAGGAGTAAAACACCAGAGCTGTGTAGAGCTAACGTGCATACTGATAGGAATAATAAGGCGTTGGAATCCAAGACAAGAGATGTATCTAATAGGAGATGGGGCTTTTACAGCAGTAAAACTATGTTTAAGATGTGAAGAGCTAGAGATAGTACATATAAGTAGAGGACGCTTTGACCTGCAGTTATATGCTAAGCCTAAAGCGCAACCAAAGGGAAAAAGAGGGAGGAAGGCTAGAAAGGGGAAAAGACAAGCATCATTGCAAGAAAGGTTGAGTGATGTAAAAACGGTTTGGGGAATGATGTTAGTAAAGTGGTATCGAGGAAAAGAGAAAGAGGTAGAGATAGCAACAGGAAGGGCATTATGGCATAGGAGTGGGTTTGATCCAGTGGAGATAAGGTGGATAATAGTAAGGTGTAGTGAAGGAAGCATAAACCCGATGTGCATAATCAGTACAGATATAGAAAAGGGAGTACAGGAGATAGTGGAAAGCTACGTTGCTCGGTGGAATATAGAAGTCACGTTTGAGGAAATGCGAGCACAACTAGGATTTGAGGAACAAAGGCACTGGTCTGAAAAAGCAATAGACAGGAGCACACCATGCTTGTTTGGAATGTTCAGCATAATAGTGTTGATAGGGATAAAGCTGTATCCAAAGGAATTGCCAACAAGGTACAGTATTTGGGAAGAGAAAGAAGAAGCAAGTTTTGGAGATGTGTTAGGAGCAATAAGGATATACATATGGGAAGAACAAGGGATAGAAAAAGTGAGTGAATTAGGGGAAGAGATACAAATGCCGAAAGAGGTATGGCAAGCAGTGTTGGCAATATTGTGCTAGAAGCAGTTTAAGCGAAGGGGTATAAAATTTTGTAGAGAAGGCAAGAAAGGGTAAGTGGGCCTATAATAAGATAAGAATAAAAGGCTTCTAGTATAACAGACAAAGGGAGAATCAGTAAAAAAGAGAACTATGCAGAAAAAATATCTCGGCAAAAAGGAATGAAAATCATGATTTTTCTGACAAAACAGCGAATAATTAGAGGAAGTCTAGTGTAGAAGGAACAGTTGTGCTATTTTACAATTTGGTATGGATACTCCCTTTAGGAAACAAGCCCCTCTTTACAATTAGTTGGTATAATGGATAAAGTAGAGGGATGTTGAAGATTACTAACTTTATATGGCTCGAGGACATTGTTGAAAAACTGTGGTACAAACACCAAACTACTCAATCTGAAGTTGAGGAAGTTTTTATTTAACGAACCTTACTTTCGCTTTGTTGAAAAAGGTCATCATAAAGATGAAAATGTATATGCTGCTTTAGGGCAAACAGATTCAGGACGCTATCTAATCATTTTCTTTGTTTACAAGCAAGACAAGTCTGCCTTAATTATTTCTGCACGCAACATGAATGATTGGGAAAGGAGACATTATAATCAAAGATAAAACCTCTATTTCACAAGCATCTTCTTATCAAGAGGCAGGTCAATATTGGGATGAGCATGGTTTGGGAGAAGCTTGGGAAAAAACAGAACCTGTTGAGTTTGTGGTAAATATCCAAAGTTCAACAACCTATTTCCCTGTTGAATCAGGTTTATCTAAACAACTCCGTGCATTTGCTGAGAAACATGGTGTATCGTCTGAGACCCTTCTTAACATGTGGTTGCAAGAACGGGTAATCCAAGAGCAAGCAAGTTAGTGTGTCCTGTTCTGAATTTACGCTTCATTAGGGTGCTCACACGAGTGGCCAAATCAAGTATGGAGCTCAGTTAAATGGGATATACACAGAAGTGAGCACCCCTGAGCTCGTTTCCGTTAGACCCTTTCGTCAGTGCTCGAGCTTTGCAAAAGAGTTTGTGCTTGGTTGCTCGAGTGAAGCCAGCAGTAAGCATTAAGACCTGCTTGGACGCTAATCAACCCAGCGAAGAAAAAGCTTAGGAGTAATTGTTGCATGAATATTGTCAGAGAAACAAAGGTTTGCCTCAAACGAGTAGGCTGTTATTGGGGTAGACTGACAATTCTAAGCTGAGTTAGAGAGTGAATCAGTTTTGCACAGACTCCAAACTATATTACGTAGAAGTAAGCACCTCTGAGCCTAGTAAGTTCGAGTGAGGGAAACGAGAAATGGCTGAATATGGAGAGTGGAATCGCAAAGGAGCCACGCTCAGCGACATTACAGCAAAAAAGGAATATGGAGTGGATCATGACTTCATCGTTCATGGCATAAAAACAGGTAAGCTCGAATACAGAGAAGGGGTAATGTGGGGAAATCCATATCTTCGACTTTTAAGGAGCCAGCTTGAGGACTTCATTACTGAGGAGCTTGGTTTAGATCGTTTGTCATACAATAAAAATAAAACAGAGCTCCGCAAGGTCAAGAGGGAAATGACCAAGCTGAAAAAGAAATTAAATGAACTTCAAGCTCGAAAAACAGAGCTTGAGAAGCTGTTAAATGAAATATAGAAAGAAGAAAAAGCTTAGGAGCAATTGTTGTATGAATATCGTCAGAGGATTAAAAAAACCACTCAAGCAAGTAGGCAGTTATTGGTGCACGCTGACGAGTCTAGGTGGAATTAAAGAATGAATCAGTTTGTTACGGACTCCAAGCTATGTAGGGAGCCTTTGTTGAATGTCCTAGGAACAAAGCGTGGAGTTAGCAACAGGCTTAATTGTAATCCTAATTGGTGTTGGAGAAGGGATGGCCGAACTACCGTTACAGCGGGACGCTCACACGAGGGCTCAAATCAAGTCTAGAACTCGGTGAAATGGGATGTACGCAGAAGTGATTTAACGAACGATGTTTAGTGGGGTTAACAAACAAAAATGCGGTATGATTTTTGCACAATGTTACGCAGAAGATTAAACAAAAAATTCAAGGTTGTTATGGAGAGTAAGTGAAGGTATGTTTTTTTCAAGAGCGCCACGAGAAACAAGAGACAAAATTAGGGTGCCATGGGAAGTAAGAGACAAAATTAGTGAGGCTAAAAAAAAGAAGCTTACAGAGTTAGTCTCTGAGCAGCAATAACGTTTCAATTACACAGATTTCCATACGCTATAGAGCTTTATAATCAGGCCAAATTGAAAGTCTATTTTTACTCAAACCCTTAGTTCTGAAGAGTTGGCAGTTAAATGAAGTACCTGCTAAGGTATTTACACTTCTAACCTGCAAGGGCTATACCTTCAGAGGAACGAACTCGAGCAACTCCCTCCAGAAATAGGCCAACTTTCTAACCTGCAAGAGTTATGTCTTGATGAGAACGAGCTCTGGAAGCTCCCTCCAGAAATAGGTCAACTTTCTAACCTGCAAGAGCTATTGCTTCATACTAACAAGTTTGTAGCTTTCCCGATTTATTCGCCATAGCATTAACGCCGATACTTAGCTTGTTGATAACGTAATAACATGAAAATTATCCCTAAACAACTTGCCTCGTTCCGAAATGCCCCTATCTCATCAGACCTTTGCCTAAAATCTCGAAAAAATCGCTCTAAATGATTTGTGGTACGTATGTGTTTCCACATCTCTTCTGGTTCATCATAGTACTCTAACGTTTTTTCTTTCCCCCTAAGAAAGTTCTTCACTGCCTTTGGTTCCTTATCCTTCCACTCCTCTTCAAATTCCTCTAGTTTTTTCTCCGCCTCTTCCTTTGTTTCTGCTTCATACACCTCATACGCATCTTCTATGATTTCACTTTTCCTTTTTGCCTTTGCTTCTTCTTCTGTTAGTTCCTTGCCCTCTTCATCTTCTTTCTTCAAATTGTTGTATTCTAAGTTCTGCTCTATGTTTCTAACCTTGTGTGCTATACATCTTTGTTGTCTTCCCTCTGGTAAGTATTCTTCTATTACTTTTGCTAAGCCATTTGCCCCATCACTGCTTACTATTCTTACTTTACTGGCATCTAATCCCCTTTCTATCATGTTTTTGAACATCTCCTCCCATGTCTCTTCACTTTCCCCTTCTGCTACTTCATAATGTATTATTTCTCTCGTACCATCTTCCCATACTGCCATTGCTACTAGCACTACCCTTCTTTCTACCTGCTGACATTTCCTTTCACTCCCTGCTTCATCTATCTTTGTTTCTCCCGTAGGATACATTATATCTACCCATACCCCATCTACTACTATGTATGCAGGTGTTTTCTCTATTCTAGCTTGTCTATGAATCTCCATCTGTTCTTGGGCCTTTAAACTCACTCTGTTTATGGCATTCAGGGATAGTGCTTCTCCTAGCAACAAACACATCATTATTTGTATGTCTGGTAACGATAATCCTAGAAAATACATTTGACTAGTCAACACAAACAAGCTTGCTAAGCTACGTTGGTGGCGAGTCAGTATGTTCCATGAACGATCTTGATTGCCACTTCTTAGCTTTGGTACCTTCAAATCTTCTATTCTGCCATGTTCAGTATCTAATTCTCGTGTGTAATGACCACTACGTCTAGGACGTTCCCCTTTAGGAAGGTTTTCTAGATGTTCATCTAGCTCTTCTTCTAGTGCTTCTTCTATAGTTGTTTGTACTACTTGTTTAATTTCTGTTTCTAAAGTCTCTTTTAACTTTTCATTTAGAGTCTCATCAAAGCATTCTTGCTCTATTCTGATAACTTGTTCTTTTTTTCTGCTACAGTCATTATGGGAAACACTCCATCTATAAAAAGTTTTTGCACAATAAAACTTGTGTTTCCCTATTCTAACCCTTTTGTTCTTATGGCGAATAATTAAGGAAAGCTACCAAGTTTGAGCAACTCCCTCCAGAAATAGGTCAACTTTCTAACCTGCAAAAATTATACCTTAGTGATAACAAGCTCGAGCACCTCCCTCCAGAAATAGGTCACCTATCTAATCTGCAAGTCCTATGGCTTCATGGTAACAAGTTTGAGCAACTCCCTCCAGAAATAGGCCAACTTTCTAACCTGCAAGTCCTATCCCTTGATCTGAACAAGTTTGAGCAACTCCCTCCAGAAATAGGCCAACTACCCAACCTGCAAAAATTATACCTTAGTGATAACAAGCTCGAGCAACTCCCTCCAGAAATAGCCCAACTCTCCAACCTGAAAAAACTAGGACTGGGTAATAATAAACTCAATCACCTCCCTCCAGAAATAACCCAACTCTCTAACTTGCAAGAGCTAGATCTCAGAAACAATCCTATAAAAGACATACCACCTGAGATTGTTCACCAAAATAAGGAGTATCGCCATGATTATCCTGAAGCAACTCCTATACTTGATTACCTGAAGCGCCTTCATCCCCCTACCAAATCCACAAAATTTGCCCCTGCCACAAAGGAACCTACCCACACACAAAAAATCCCCGCAGAACCTAAACAACCTACTACAGCATCAGAATCACTCTTCCAACCCCTAAACGAAACCAAAATAGTAATAGCAGGCGAAGCCACCACAGGCAAAACTTCCTTAGTAAAACGCTTAAAGTACAACACCTTTAACGAAGGTGAAACTAAGTTATAGAGCCTTGGCAACTACAAATTAACGGCAGCAATGTAAAAGCCAACATCTGGGACTTTGGTGGTCAAGAACTAAAACATGCCACCCACCAATTCTTTTTCACCAAACGTACCCTCTATGTGCTAGTACTTAATGTCAGGCAAAGTGAAATCCAAAACCGCCTTGTCTATTGGCTTAAACTAATCACCAGTTTTGCCCCTGACTCTCCTATTTTGTTAGTGTTAAACAAAAGCGAAGAAAGTCCCTTATTCCACTTAGATGAAAATCAGCTAGCTGAAGAATATAATATCAAAGGCTTTCACCGCACCTCCTGTGCCACTGGTGAAGGTATTGCTGAACTTGAGGCTGCCATAAAAAAAGCTGTTGCCAACATGCCCCATGTTTTTGATAAAATCCCTATCCCTTGGCTAAAAGTCAAGATCGCTTTAGAAGAAAATCAAAATGACTTTATTAGTTTTAGCGAATACCAAAAAATCTGTGAAGCAAAGGGAATTACTGAATACACTGAGCAGCGCACCTTAATTAGATTCCCACATGATTTGGGAGTAATACTAAACTTCAGTGATGATTTGCGTTTAGGTGATACCAGTATTCGTAACCCACAATGGGTTACTAAAGCTATCTATGCTGTTATTTTCTCTACTCTTGTTGCTCAACAAAAAGGTGAACTCCACATAAAGCAGTTAGAGGAAGTCTTTGCCCAAAGTAAACAAGCTAATCCTAAAGACTACCCTCCTAATAAATGGCCTTTTATCCTTGACATAATGCGTAAGTTTGAACTCTGCTTTGACCTTCAACAAGATAAGGTACTTATCCCCAGCTTACTACCTGACAGTGCCCCCAATAACCTAGAGAATTACCAAAAAGATGCTTTAGCTTTCCAATACCACTATGACATATTGCCAAGTAGTGTAATTCTACGTTTAATGGTTCGACTTCATGAGTTGATAGAAAGTGACTTGCGTTGGAATAGTGGTATGGTGCTTAGTAATTCTGAGCAACAAACAAAAGCCCTAGTCAAAGCGGATAAACAAGCCAACAAACTTTTTGTATGGGTAATAGGTAACAAACCAAGACGCCGTGAAATGTTTAGTCTTATTAACCATAACCTAGAACATATTCACAGTAGTTTTGCTGGCATCAAGGTTATCCCAATGGTGCCTTTACCAAATCAGCCTGATAAAACCATAAGTTACGAGGCATTACTAAGATTAGAAAGCAAGGGCGTGACACAAACTTACGATCACAATCTCGATGCTGATATTAACGTACCAGAGTTACTTAATGGTATTGCTAGTCAAGAACAACGTGGAGTACACTACCACCAACATTTTCATGGTACAGTTCACCTTGATCAAAGAAATTCCAACATCACTATAGAAGAACTAATACTTCATCCTCAATTCAGTCAAGAACTAACTGAGTTACGTGATGCAATGCGTAAACAGATACCCTATGGTCAAGGTACAGAGGAACAGTGTCAAGATTTACAACATGCAGAAGAAGCTATTGAAGGAGCTAGAGAGAAAAATCCTAGCAAGGTTAGGCGAGCACTGAAGCAAATGGGGAAATGGGGAGTCAATATAGCTACTGATATACTAGCAGAGGTGATAAAGAAGTCTGTGGGTTGGTAAGGTTAGGTTAGGCACAAAAACCTTTGATTTGAATCCATACTTTTGCCTGGAATTGATGTATAGTGATGTGAGGCTAGGGTAGCGCCCGAAAAACCAGATATTCTGGCTGGTCTGCCTCACTTTAATAGGCCAGAAAAACCTAACAGGAAAGGTGAATAATTATGACTGAGCAAAAAGCAATTTATTATGGGCAAGTTGAATTGGTCCCTGGAGTTATTTGTGATGGCTATGTTTTGAATGACAATACAGCAGTTTTGAGTGAGAGAGGCACTGCAAACCTGCTGGATATGGACCAAAAAACCTTAAGGGCCGTGAGGGGAAACTCACCTCCTAAAACATTACTTTCCTTTGCTGATGGTGACTTTACCGTGAGGGGAAACTTTATAGAAGTTGTTGCAAAAAATAGCCCTCATTGTGGTAGAGAAATATTTGTTTACACTACTGAGAGCATAGAAATCCTTATTCGAACTTATGCTTCAGCATTTATCAATGAGGGTCTGCGCAAGAATCAGATTCATATAGGGAAAAGGTCGGTTTCTCTTCTAATATCCCTTGTTAGAACAGCACTTGATGCATCCATAAAAGAAGCTTGTGGATTATCTCCTAACATCCAACAAATCGCCCAAAAGAACTACATAGATGCAGTAAAACTTATTAAAGAGGTTGGATTTACTTGCTCTGTCAATGACAAAATTGCTACCAAGAAAGATATTGTTAAATTTCTTGATATTCCAGAAAGCACCCTAAACAGCTACCTCAGGAAACACAAAGATGACATCAAACCTATCAAGCTAGACTTGGAAACAATTCGTTCTGTAGGTGGTAAAGCATCTCGCATGAATGGATACTATTTGGATGATGTGCCAAAGATTGCTTTGGGAATGGACACTGTTGTTGGTATAGAACTCAAGAAGAAAATGTTTAGCCAAATAGGCAGTTTTATAAAGCCCGATACCTCAACTGAAGTTAAGTGGCGAGAAGTACTATCCCAAGTTTTTAAAGGTTTTTACTTGCGCTACAATTATCCTATTGGTAAATACAAAGTCGATTTCTTTGTTGGAGAACTAATGCTGGTTTTAGAATGCAATGGCTATTGCCACCGCTACTACGACCCCAAACTAGAAAAAGAGCGAGAGCAGCTAATTACTCAGAAGTATAGTTTAGTTCGTTTTCATCATAAGGTAAACCTAGAAACATTATTCAATGGCATTTTGCAAGTTAAGGCTGGAACAGTGGTTAAGCTATATGATTTAGATAATTTTGGTCAAGGAATGGATTTGAATGTCAATAGTGCACATAGTGCTTAGTTATCTTTACTTGTCTGTCGTTATGTGCTTCTTACAGTCTAAAAAAGCTCTTCAATGTGAAACACCTAGGTGGGCATAATTAACTTTGAAGTTGGCTTTAGGGAACGTAACTAGTATTATTAGTTGAAAGTCATTCTTCGGCTTTTATATTAAACTATGAGTTGGATAAGACAATACCTTAAACGTAGCCAAGAAATTATTGGTAAGCGCACAGCAGCAGAAGAAAAATATGATAACGAGGTTGTTAAATGGCTTAGGGTTTATGGGAGCATAACAAAGGCCCTTGATAAAGCTAACAAGAAGTATCCAAACGAAGCTCTTTTATACGACGATTCAAACATTGATGACATAGAGGCACATTATGACTATCTAAAGGGGCATCTAGAAATAGTTGCAGCCTTAAAATTGCAAAACAATCCTTATGTTTTATGACTCAGTGTAATCAAGATATTTTCTTTGATGGCATTGCTGAGCAATTTGATGAGGCTATTTACAAAACCTCTAAGGGGTTTATTAGGCTCAATGTGCTATGGGAAGACCTCTGTCAGACAATTCCTTCAATTAGATTTGGCAAACTAGATATTCTTGATGCAGGTGGTGGTATGGGGCAAGTTTCAATGCGGCTTGCTAAACTAGATAATAATATTGTGCTTGCTGATCCCTCTCTAGAAATGCTTAGCAAAGCAAAAGAAGCTATAGCTAAAAATAAACTTGAAAATCACATACAAATCATACAGTCAAGCATTCAGGAACTCCATATAGATAAGACATTTGATGTTGTCATGTGCCATGCTGTACTCGAGTGGGCAGCTATGCCTGAGCAGATAGTCAGTGACTTAACTAAATTTATTAAGCCAGAGGGCTACCTCTCTCTTATGTTTTATAACCAAAATGCAGCTATCTTCAAAAGTGTGAAAGCAGGAGATTACATAGCGTATGCTAATGCTGATAAACATAGGAAAGCAGAGCAAATGTTACCAACTGATAGTGCTCCTCGAGCTTTATCATTAAACACAGTGGAGGAAATACTTACAAAATATGGCATAGTTATTCAAAATAAGTCAGGTATTCGTATTTTCCATGACCATATTCCAGAACCACTTAGGCAGGCACAGCAGCTCGAGGCTTTACTCCAACTTGAAAAGCATTATAGGACTATAGAACCATTCGCATCCTTGGCACAGCATATCCACCTAGTTTGCCGTTACAATGTCTCTTAACAATTTAAAATTAATAATGTGGAAAACGTAGTTATTATTACTGGTGCAGGAATTAGTGCTGAAAGCGGTATAGAAACCTTTAGAGGCTCAGGAGGATTGTGGAATAAACACAGGATTGAAGATGTTGCCTCCCCAGAAGGTTGGGCAAAAGATAGGCGTTTAGTTTTAGATTTTTACAATAAGCGTAGGCGTGAAGTTCTCTCTGTAAAACCAAACTTAGCCCATAAAGCTTTAGTTGAACTAGAAAGCAAATATAATGTTACTGTGATCACACAGAATATAGATGATTTACACGAAAGGGCTGGATCACAGAGAGTCATCCACCTACACGGCGAAATCATGAAATCTAGAAGCTCAGTAGACCCTGAGTTAATATATGACACTTATGGTAACAACATTAAATTAGGGGATAAGTGTAAAAAGGGAAGTCAATTAAGGCCACATGTTGTTTGGTTTGGTGAACAGGTACCTTTATATGGCAAGGCACTAGAAATTGTAAATGCTGCAAGCAAATTATTGGTAGTAGGAACATCTCTATCTGTTTACCCTGCGGCTTCATTAATAACTGAGGCAAAAGAAGGCTCAGAAGTTGTTCTTGTTGATCCATTGGTTAAACTAATTGACGGTAAAGTACATGTTGTAAACGAAAATGCTACAATAGGAGTTCCTGAAGTGGTATCGAAATGGTTAGCAATCCATGACTGAAAGTGATTTGAATTTTATTGAGGAGAAATTATTATGGGTTTTTTGAAAGAGTTTAAAGAATTTGCGGTTAAGGGCAATGTAGTTGATATGGCTGTAGGAATCATAATTGGTGCCGCATTTGGCCAAATCGTCTCATCTTTTGTTGATGATATAATAACGCCTCCAATTGGAGTGCTTTTAGGTGGAGTCGATTTCTCTAATTTAGCAATAACTCTAAAAGAAGCAGCTGGAGAAGTGTCTGCTGTTACACTTAACTATGGGAAGTTTATTCAGACGATTGTTGATTTTACAATCATTGCCTTGGCCATATTTATTGCTATAAAATTAATCAATAACTTAAAAAGGCAAGAGGAAGAAGCACCTACAACACCGCCGAAACCATCAAATGAAGAAGTACTACTTACTGAAATTCGTGATATTCTTAAAAGAAAGAAGAAGTAATCATGAGCATTTTTTAAAAGAGTTTGAGCCATTTCAGCTAGAAAGCCCGCTGCGCTGCTTAGTTTTTTGATTTTTGTAACTCAAGCAAAGCTGCACCATCTACAACCTAGGTCTGCTGTCTGAATAGGCTATAAAACGTATGCTCCATATTGGGATTGGTTTAATTAGTGCCAGTCAATTTACCATTACTGGTTTTGCAGTTGCTCAGTTTACCTTAGTATACATTGGCAGGATGGCTACTGAACCAACAAACCAAAAGTTACTTTACTTGGTAATGTGATTATGATAAGCTCTCAAGCTGGTCAAGCTGGCTGCTAGTTTTAATTAGGAGGCTCTGTTTTGATAGAGGTTCAAAGTTTAAGTAAATACTATGGAAGTTTTACGGCTCTAAATAAAGTAAATTTCACGATTAAAGCTGGTGAAATAGTAGGGCTCTTAGGTCATAATGGAGCAGGTAAAACTACAACCCTAAAGATTTTAACTGGTTACTTGCAACCTGATGAAGGTACTGTAAGTATAGATGGTAAAGATGTACTAACAGAGACACAGGCAGCACAGGAAATAATTGGCTACTTGCCTGAAAATGCTCCTTTGTACCCAGAGTTAACAGTACAAGACTACTTACTTATGGTAGCCAATGCTCGCCAAATTCCTGTTAAGCAACATAAAAAGTGTATTAGTGAAGCAGTCTTAGCCACAGGGCTTTATGAAAAGCTAACTAGCCCCATTAGTAATTTAAGTAAAGGGTATAAACAACGCGTTTGCTTAGCCCAAGCTATTTTGCATAAGCCACGTTTACTTATTTTAGACGAGCCTACGATAGGTTTGGATCCTACTCAACTTATAGAGATTCGCAATTTAATTAAAAGCCTAGCAAAAAATAGTACGGTGCTCTTTTCTACCCATATTTTAAGTGAAGTAGAAGCACTTTGTGATCGGGCTATCATACTGCTAAATGGTGAAGTGCGCTCAGATGCTAGGTTAGATGAACTTGCTAGTAACTCTGATGTGGTGCTCGAGCTACAAAAAGACACTGCTAATGCACTAGAGGCTTTACAAAAACTCAGAGGTATTGACAAGGTAAACAAATTCCCTCTTGATAATGACCGAGTTACCTACAATATTACTGGTAAAAAGGGTGCTGACCTTACCCCTGAAATCTTCAAACTTGCTAAAGAACATGACTGGCCTGTTCGTGAACTAAAAAGCAGTAGCAGGACGCTTGAAACGGTGTTTAGCGAGCTGGCACAAAACCTAACAGCTTAAGTAACCGTGGAGCAGCTCTTATGAAAACTTTTGGCAGGATTAGTGCCTGTGGATAATCAGTAGTCAGCAAAGGACAATCAATCCCTACTGATACTAGCTACCGAATTCTGGCTACTAATCAAGCTCAAAATATGCACTCAAAACAACTACACCATTAAAACCAATTTCTAGGAGGACACATCTGTGCGACAAATGTTTGCCATTAGCCGTAAAGAACTTATAAGCACTTTTGGCTCACCCTTAGCTCTTATTTTCATAGGCACCTTCTTGCTTATAACCTTATTTACCTTTTTTTGGGTAGAAGGCTTTTTTGCAAGGGGCATTGCTGACTTGCGCCCACTTTTTAGATGGATGCCCTTGCTACTAGTTTTTCTAGTGGCAGCCCTAACCATGCGCCAGTGGAGTGAAGAGCAGCGCTCAGGCACACTTGAAATACTGTTAACTTGGCCTATAAAACCTTGGAAACTAGTGATGGGAAAGTTTTGGGCTACCTTATTTTTAGTAGCCCTTGCTCTTGCTCTTACCATAGGCTTACCCATAACAGTGTTTGTACTTGGCAATTTGGATTGGGGGCCTGTTATAGGGGGGTATCTAGCTGCTTTGCTACTAGCTGCTGCTTACATTGCTATGGGCCTTTTTGTTTCTTCACGTACCGACAACCAAATAGTAGCATTAATCCTTACAACACTTTTAGGTGGCTTCTTTTACTTACTAGGGCGTAGTAGCCTTTTAGGTTTTGCAGGCTCTGGACTTGATGAAATGTTCCGTGCTCTAGGTACTAGCAGCCGTTTTGAAAGTATAGAACGCGGAGTAGTTGATGTACGTGACCTCATTTACTACTTTTCACTTACAGTTCTATTTTTAACCTTAAATACCTTTTCACTCGATATAAAGCGCTGGGGTAAGGATGAAAGCACAGGTACATCCTTACTAAGCTTTCGCGCAACGCTTTTCATGATTTTGAGTCTTCTATTTTTCTTCATTGTAGGCCCTTTACGGGCATTATTGTCTTTTTATAAAAAAGATGATGATACTAATACACGCGATTATCACTTTGATCGCTCACTAGTAGTCTCTCTTGTCGTTTTAAACTTGGTTTTGCTTAATGTATTATTCTTCCCCTTGCAAGGACTGCGAGTAGACATAACACAAAATCGTCAATATAGTCTTTCCTCAGCTACTAAAAATTTGCTATCTACACTACAAGAACCTATCTTGGTACGTGGTTACATTAGCGAGAAAACCCATCCCCTACTTGCCCCCTTAATCCCTCAAGTAAGTGACATGCTACGAGAATATGAGATTGTGGGTTCAGGACGGGTTACTGCCGAAGTTGTCGATCCACAAAATGACTCCGATTTAGAAGCAGAAGCTAATCAAAGCTATGGTATTCAACCTAGACCCTTTCAGGTCTCGAGCCGCTACGAGGCTTCTTTAGTGAATGCTTACTTTGACATACTCATTCGTTATGGCGACCAAAGCGAAGTTCTTTCTTTTAATGAGTTAATAGAAGTAGTGCCTACCCCTAGTGGCGTTCCTGATGTTAATTTGCGTAATATTGAGTACGACCTTACTCGTACCATTAAAAAAGTAGCCTATGGTTTTCAAAGTGTAGATGCTGTTCTAGCCTCACTAAACAAGCCTGCTAAATTTACTATTCTAGCTACACCAGAGAACTTACCTGAAGATTTAAGTTCTGGCTTAGAAGCCCTTGAAAAAGTAGGTAAAGAATTTAGTGACGAGGCAAGTGGTAAATTTATAGTTGAAACAGTTAATCCTGAAAAAAGCAATATATTAACTCCTAAAAAACTACTAGACGACCATGGTATCAGAGCCCTCACTCCTTTTCTTTCTGACAAGAGCTTTTACTTGTATGGTTTGCTCGAGGTAGGCGAAGAAACCCAAATACTTTACCCATCTGATGACATGAGTGAAGCTAATATGCGTGAGGCTTTGGAAGCAAGCTTAAAACGAGCAGCTCCTGGTTTCCTCAAGGTCGTTGGAATATGGACACCACCTGATACTCCTACTCAAAATGCTTTTGGACAACTTCAGCAACCTCTTTTTGGTGCTGCAAATGCTCGAGAGCAACTTAGCTTTGATTATGAAGTAAAAGATGCTGATTTAAGTGAAGGTCAAGTATCTCTAGATATTGACATTTTACTGGTACTATCACCTAAAAATATGACCGACAAGGAACGCTTCGCTATCGATCAGTTTTTAATGCGTGGTGGAGCTGTGGTAGTAGCAGCAGGGAATTACAATATTGCTCCTGACCCCTTTGGAAGTAATATTGTCCTAGAAACTGCCCCAGAAAATCTAAAAGATCTGCTTAAGCATTATGGTGTAAATGTAGCTAGCTCTCTAGTAATGGACACTCAAAATGCTCCTTTTCCAGTAATAACCACTCGCCAAAGCGGGCCTTTTCAAGTACAAGAAGTTCAAGCTGTTGACTATCCTTTTTTTGTAAGTATCTCACCTAATGGCATGGCCAAGGGCCATCCTACTACTGCTAGCTTGCCAGCAATTATGCTGACTTACGCTTCGCCTCTAGAGCTAAGTGAAGATCTAGGCGAAAATTTAGAAGCTAGTGTTTTGCTAGAATCCAGCCCAGAATCTTGGCTACGCACCGACACAGAGCTCCAACCCCAGTTTGAGCTTTATCCTAGCCTAGGTTTCCCCATAGAAGGCGATCAGCAAAGCTATCCTCTAGCAGTGGTAATGAGTGGTCAATTTGAAAGTTTTTTTAAAGACAAGCCTTCACCACTAGCTGAAACTGAAGAACCTACAGAAGAAGCAGTGGCTGAAGATTTTAACCTAGAAGAACCTAATGTTGAAGAAGCATCTCTAGATATAGGTACAATTGAACAATCTCTGGATAGTGCTCGTTTAGTAGTTGTTGGCAGTAGTGAATTTATTAATGACATTGTTTTACGCTTAGCCTCACAGCTAGGGCAAGATAGATCACTTAATAATTTGCAGTTTTTGCAAAACACTGTAGATTGGTCTGTTGAAGACGCTGACCTTTTAACCATACGATCTCGTGGGGCACATACTCGAGTACTCAAACCCCTTGAAAAAGACTTCTGGAGCTTGGGTAGGTATAGTTTTAGTGAGCAGCAAATATGGGAATTTGGCAATTATGCCCTTGCCATATTAGCCCTTATAATTCTTGCGGCTTTTTGGCAAGTTAGTAAGCGTAGGCAAAAACCACTTTTTGAACTTGACAATTCCAAACTAGGAGGTAAAACATGAATCTTACTGCAAAAACCTCCTCTGGACAAAGCTCTACTAGTACCATTTTAATGCTAGTTGCCTTTGTGCAAATTGTTTTGATTGGCTTCATTTATTTCCCTAAGCTTTTCCCTACTAAAAGTGAAGTAGGGAATCTTTTAGATATAAAAGTAAAAGTAAATGACATTATTGGTCTAGAAATTTCTGATGGCGAGGAGCAAATTAATCTAGCAAGAGATGGAGACAATTGGATTTTGCCTGAAGCAGGTGATTTCCCTGTAGAACTAGATAAACTAGACCCACTTTTAGATAAACTAGTAAACTTAAGTACAGAAAATCTTGTTGCTGATAACAAAGTTAGCCATAAACGTTTAGAAGTAGCTGATGATGAATTTGTACGTAAGGTAACTATTAGGCTAAAGGGCAGTCGGAACGCTACTTTGCTTATTGGTTCTTCCCCAGCAGCTAGTGCTACACATGTACGTTTAAAGAGTAAAAATGCTGTTTATCTAAGCCGTGATTTGCGTAGTAGTGATGCTAATGTAGTGGCTAGTAGCTGGATTGATACACAGTACTTTGGTATAGAAAGTGATGACGTAGTTAGTTTAGAGTTAAAAAATGAGCATGGTGATTTCAACTTTGAAAAAGTTTCTGATAATTGGGAATTAATAGATTCAGATGAGGAAATAGATGAATCAGCGTTAAACTCACTGGTGAGAAAAGCTAGTAGTATACGCATGGTGCGTCCTTTGGGCAAAGAAGCTAAAGAGGAATATGGTTTAGATGAACCTACGGCTACGGTTAGCATTGTTACTCGAGCAGAACTCGAGCCAGCAGAATCTACAGAGGAAAGCGAAGAGGAAAAAGCAGAGGCCAAACTTGAAGCGCAGACTTATACTTTAACAGTAGGTAATGAACTAGATGACGGTTTTGTAGTCAAGGCCTCAGAATCTGAGTACTATGTAGTGATTTCTAACTCTAATGCTAGTGATTTTGTAAAGAAAAAAAGAGAAGATTTTATAGTTGAACCTGAAGAAGAGGAGGTAACTGATGATTCAAACGAATCCTTAGAAGAAGAGGATAGTTCTTTAGAATCAGAATCTGATGAGGAAAACGTCTCTGATGCAGAAATTAGTGAAGAAAGTGATTCTGATACAATGATTGATGAAGAAAGTGTTCTTGATCAAGAAGTTAGTGAGGGAGGTGCCTCTGGCTTAGAAGCTAACCAAGAAGAGGGAGCAGAAGCTAGTGAGGAAAACCTTCCTGACTCAGGAGCTAGTGAGCAAACCATACCTGACTGAGAGACTAATGAAGAGTAGGTTTTTTGTCCAGCAAAATCCTTATTAGCTTGTAGTTTGGAATTAAATTCCAAAAGCTTAAGTATTAGGGTGAAGAAAAAAGACTAAGTCAAACCTTTATGGAAATCCTTAATGAAGCCTTTAATCAAAAGGATAGTTTTTTAAAAACCTTAAAAACTCTTGTTGAAATTGAAACCCCTACTCACGATAAAGTCGCCTGTGATAGATTTGCAAACCTTTTAGAAAAAAGGTTAAGCAATGATAGTTGGCAAGTGGAGCGAATTGCTAAAGAAGAAGTAGGTGACCAGCTTATAGCTAGCTTGCCTGCTAAAGCGTATCAGGATACTCTATTGCTTTGTCACTATGATACTGTGTGGCCTCTTGGCACATTAGCAACTATGCCTTTTAAACAAGAAGGAGATTACCTTTATGGCCCAGGTATTTTAGATATGAAAGGAGGCATTGCTCTTGCTTTACATGCACCTTTAATTATTGAAAAGTTAGCTAAAAAACTTACTGGTAAACTTACGTTACTACTTACATCAGATGAGGAAACTGGTAGCCACCACTCCCGTGAGTTAGTTAAAAGACTTGCCAAAGAGCATGAGCGTGTTTTTGTGCTCGAGTTCACCTCCCAAAACAAAATTGTAAAAGTAGGCCGTAAGGGTTGTGGCAGCTATCTAGCAGAGTTTATAGGTATAGCTGCCCATGCAGGCAATAATCCAAAAGATGGGGCTAGCGCTCTGCGTGAATTAGCCCATTTCCTTTTTTTCGTGGAAGGCTTAAATAATGAACTTGGTACTAGTATTAACCTAACTGTAGCAAGTGGTGGTAGCACTAGTAATGTAATAGCAGAAAGAGCCCAAGCCGAGGTGGATTTCCGTGTGCCTACTTTGGATCAGTACAAAAATCTTGAAGATTCTGTTAATAATTATGAAGTTAAAGATAAACGGGTCAATTTTAAACTTACAGGGGGTTTAGATCACTTACCTTTAGAATTTACTAAAAGCAATAAAGAGCTTTTTGAAAAGGCTAGAGCTTGCGCCCAAAGCCTAGGCTTTGACTTGATAGGTAAAGTTGTTGGTGGAGGTTCAGATGGTAGCTATAGCTCTGCTTTAGGAGTGCCTACTTTGGATGGGCTTGGTGCAGTAGGGGAAGGCATGCATGCTCGGCTCGAGCATATTCACCTGAATGATACTCTTAAGCGTCTAGCGCTTATCAGCATGCTGATAAGCCTATAGCTCAGTTTATACATTACAATTTTATTATTTCCTTAACGAACCTCGAGTTTTGCTAGATCAATAATGGCTCCAACCTGCCGTAAGAAATCAAGTCCTAGAATACCCTCAATATCTATGCCATAATCCATAGCTCCAATATGGACAAGAAAGTTATTCATATAAAAGTGGCTAAGCACAAGGTGTTCAAGGTGTTTGCTAAATACGTATTCTGATCACCACTCCTTTGCAAATTTTTGTGAGCAAGGAAATAATTTATTACCTACTTCCACAGCCCTTACAAAAACGGTAACCTCTTATCTAGCTACCATCAGCAAAGATTTTCCCGCTGTCAATGAAGAAATTTGAGCTTGTTAGGCTACTGACGACTTGCTAATAGCATTTCTCTTTTACCACTGGGTGGACCGGGACGCTTCTCTACTTTAAAGCCTAAATCTTGCATGCGTCTTCTAACCTCACCTTTAACACAGTAGCTACTTAGTCTACCTTTAGGGGCAAGTGCTTGGTATAACTTCTGCAAGAAGCTAGCCGACCAAAGCTCAGGGTTGGTATCTGGTGAAAAAGCATCAAGATAAATAGCATCATAAAGATCAGTCCCTAGCTCATATTTGGTTGCCTCACCTATACAAAGATTAAGTTGTTGGTTTTCAAAGATAAACTCATATTCACCAATAACTAATGCACCTGACAAGTCTTCTCGCCAAGTAAGGAAATTATTTAGAATTTTCGGTTGAGCTAAGAACTGGTTATAGCCAAGCTCTTTAATTATGCTAAACTCGAGCAACTCTTTTTCTAAAGCAGTATAAATAAGCTTCACCCCAGCTGTAGAACAAGCATCTGCGGTAAGAAAAAAATTTAAGCCAGTGCCAAAACCAACTTCTAGAATAGCAACATCTTTTTTCTGCCGAAGGTATTCATAAACACCTGCCCCTTCTAAGAAAACATGCTTTGACTCTGTAAGAGCCCCCTTCTGAGAGTGAAAAGTCTCCTTATATGCCTTACTGTAAAGGGTATAGCTTTTATCTGCAGTCTGTAGTAGCTGAAATAAGTTTACCCAATCACCTCTAAACCTTGCTCTAAGCCTAATAACCACTGTGTAACGCTATGCACTGCTCCATGTGCAGTTTTAGTAATTATGGGATCACCAAAAGATTCTAACCCTACTAAAATTTCATTCTCTTTGCGTTCTTTAACCACTACTAAAACTTGCTGATGCAAGTCAGGCTCATCAATGGTAACTCGCACTAGAAGCCTCCCTTTTTCATTTATTCCCCAACTTTTACTAACTTCATGTAAAATTATATGTCCTTCAGCATAGGGAAATACTTGCTTACTAAAAGGAACTTCTTGGGGCAACTTGCCTTTTAAAATAGTATTTGGCATTTCTTTATCTCTTATTAAAGTGGGGTAGTTTAGTGCAGGTGTATTTTGACACTTGAAAACTTGATAGTAAAGAGGCTTGCCCTGTTTTTGCCACTTAAGTGCATATTTGGTTTGGAAAACGGCACTTGGTGGATTGGTCTCTTTTAAGCTATAAAGGCCTGTAGATTTAGCTTCGGCTCGAGCAAACTCTAAGTACTCATAGTGGTCTGTTGCCAAATAGATCTCTCCCTTTAACTTTAAGCGACTGGCAGCAAGGCAAAAAAAAGCATTCTGAAGCAAACGGTTTTTCTTATGCTTTTTTTTAGGCCAAGGATCAGGAAAATTAACAGTAATGCTAGTTAAACTACTAGGTGCAAAAAGGTTGCGCACTGCAAACTCTGCAGATGCTTTAAGCACATAAATGTTTTTCAGACTTATTCTTTGTATACCCTTTAAAGCTCGCTTAATACTGATATTAGACACTTCTAACCCCACAAATTGTGCTTTGGGTTTTTCAAGGGCGCGCCGTATGGTGTAACGCCCATCTCCAAAACCAATTTCTAAATGAAGCTCTAAATTTTCTACACCAAAATGTAGTGGCCAATCAATAGGAAAAGGGTAGCGACCCCAAGCTAGCAGGGGGCTAGGATTAAGTGTTTGCTTAGGCAACATACCATTTAGACTAACTATCTAAAGGCCGCACTAACAATGTGATATTTGCTGATAGACTACTACTGAAAAAGGTGTCTTGTGACATCAGGATAAAAGGGCCTAAATTATCAGTTGCCCTAATTTGGAAGATATTAACCTTACCATTTGATTGCTTGCAGGCTACATGAGTAGGTAAAGAGTTCGAAGCTTGTTGCCATTTATTTATAATATTTTTGTCAATACCAACAGTGTTGGGTGGTAAGGACATTTTAGCAAGTTTTGTAATAAGGCGTGCTACTCTAGGTTTCCTTGTTCTTAAACTTAAAGCACCAATGCGCATGAGCCTTGCTACAACTTGTTTGACTTCTTTGACATCTAAGTTGACTCTCTTAGCAATTTCACCTACACTGCTATGGCTGTCAATAAATCTTAAGACAGAAATTTCTTGAGCATAAAGAGTCAAGTTACCTGCATTAGGTGCATCGGCGGCAAAAATGGGCACTGCTGTATCAGAAATTTGAGTGGTTGAGGTGCTCTTACTATTCTCACCAGCAGCGCGAATAGATGTGAGCAAAAGATTCTCTGTACTTTGAGTAATGCTTACCTTAGGAGCTTTCGTTCCAACCAAGAACTCAAAAGCCCCCTGCTCATTTTTAAACAGTGCAATAACAGCTTTTTCCCCTTGTAAGGATCCAAATGTTGCATGAACAAGTTTGCCCCCTGCAAAATAAAAGTTAACTTCATCATCTGGATGTTTGACATTGAGGCACCCTGTCCTTGATGAAGAGGAAAGTAGTTGAATGACATCTAGAAGGGAAAAGAGCCCAAGTGTTCCAGTCACATTACTATCTTAACCAATTTTTCCTTTTAATACTATAAAAAAATAAGTTCACTCTAAGACTTTCTTAAAACAGCTTGTTAAACTTATACTTATGAGACTTAAGTGCTTAATAATGTTAACTCTTTTGCTAGGTGGCTGTAGTGAATTTGAAAGTCCTGGTGAAGTGCTACAAATTTTAACTAGTCGCCTTGATGAAGCTTACCTTAATGAAAATTATAATTTTGGCTTGCAAGTGACAGGTGGATTGAGGCCTTACCATTTTAAGCTCGAGGATGGCCAGGTTCCTGAAGGTTTGCAGGTAGATGATAATGGCAGAATTTTTGGAATAGCAAGCACTGAAGGCAATTATGAATTTACTATAACTGTCTCTGATGCAAATCTGTCTAAAACATTTCAAAAATATAACTTAATAGTAACAGAGGCACCCCCTGCACAATTAGCAATAATAATTCCTGAAACCGAAGTGCGTGAACCTTTTACTGTTCGTGTAGAAGTAAAGGATGCTAGAAATCTTCAAGCTTTTCGCACCTTATTAAAATGGAATGGAAGTCGCTTTGAGCTTGTGCCTGAAAGCTTGCGACGCAATAGAAATAGAACTGTTCTTTTAGAAGAAACTAGTAAGGGAAGTTTACAAATAGATGTAGCTATTTTAGGCAACGGTTTAAAGGGCAATCATCGCATCTTTGAGTTTGATCTAAAACCCACGCAACCTAACACTGTAGAAATAAGTTCAGAAACAGAATTTCTTTCTAGTGAGGGTAAGCATTCCTTTAGAGAGTTAACTGTGGGTCGCACTCAGACAAATCAGGATTCACAAGATGACACTAATGAAAACTCAGATGATCAAAACTCGAGTAATTCTCAAACACCCTCTAATGAATAACTTCTACAAAGCTACAGCAAAACTCGCTCTACCCTGTTGCCTACACTAGTTAAAATCTCATAGGGGATAGTATTACAAAGCTTAGCTAAATCTGCAGCACTAGGAGAATTATCACCAAAGAGAGTCACTAACTCACCTTTTTCAATGATATCATCACCCATATCTATCATCAACTGATCCATGCAAACCCTGCCACGGATAGGGCGTAATCTATCCTTACACCAAACACTGGCAATGTTGCCTAATATGCGTGGATAGCCATCAGCATAGCCATAGCGCACAGTAGCAATAGTGGTATCTTGCTTTGCTGTCCAAATTGCCCCATAGGAAACACTCTGCCCTGCCCTTAAGCGTTTTATAAATGTTATGGGAGCTGTTACTGTCATGACTGGTCTTAGGTTAGGTTCTAAACTTTGAATATGAGCACTAGCATGATAGCCATATAAGGCAATACCTGCTCTAACCATGTCAAAATGTGAGTCAGGAAAAGCAAAAATAGCAGCAGAATTAGCAGCGTGTATAATGGGAACAGCTATATGGTTTTTTCTTAGACTATCAATAAACTCTTGGAAGACATCAAGTTGTTTATAGGTATACTCAGGGTCTTTCTCATCAGCACAAGCTAAGTGTGTCCATATACCTTCAAATACCGTTAACTTGGAACTACTAGCCTGTTTAGCAACTTCCAAAGCCTCTTTAGAGCTTAATCCAAGCCTTCCCATACCTGTATCAACTTTGAGGTGAACAATGGCCTTCTGGCCTACTTCTTTAGCAGCCTGTTCGGCCATTGCCAAACTTGACTTATCAAGAATAGTTAGACAAATATTTTGGGCTATAAGTTCTGCTATCCGGGCATAAACTGGATTTAAGATAAGGATTTTGGTACCTAGCATTGCTTGACGTAACTCTAAAGCTTCTGCCTGTGTAGCTACTCCAAACCAATTAATACCAAGAGTATTCAACTGTTTAGCAAAATTGGCAACACCATGCCCATAGGCATTAGCTTTAACTGCTGCAAAAAGCTCTACATCAGAAGATAAATAACCTTTTATGCATTTAACGTTATGATTAATAGCACTTAGACTAATTTTTGCAGTTGCCATGTTTTAAAATAGCATTTTCAAAATTTTAAAGATGCAGCCTTATCTCTCATTGCCCTCCTACTAAAGCATCTTTAACTGAAAGTGTCCTTCTAAGAAGTTCAGCAAATATACTAAAAACGGGTAAGAAATGAACACTTTACTCTAGGGAATTTACGCCCTGCTCCTCATCCCCCTATCTCCCTTTCACATACTGTAATGATTCTGATAGCAATGTCCAGTTTTATACCATTGCAAGTATATCAGCGCTAGAGATAGCTAAACTTCAATACCTTTAGCCCAGATAGGTGCAGTAGTACCAACCTCAGGCATACCCTCTAAAAGTGGCATTACCTCTTTCATATAAGCACCAAATGCTTCTCCTTGCCCAGCTGTTTGCAGCGCTTCCATGCTTGAGTAAACCTCAAAAAGATAGAATGTATTCTCATCTTGATCATCAAAGCAAAAAACATGTACTTCCTGTCTCGGATTTGTTTTTGCTCCTAGTTTGAGATGTTTTTCCCATAAAGATTTTACTTCATTACGTTTTCCTTGTTGGGCTTTTGTCTTAATGAATAGAGCAACTTTGTTCATTTAATTCCTTTCTTTCTTTGTATCAAGCTAAACCAATTACCAGAATTATCTTGCACCACAGCCTCAATACCATAAGATTGTTCTTGAGGTGGTTTTAAGAACTTTACCCCTTTAGAGCTTAAGTGCTCATATTCTCTTTGGCAGTCATCTGTTTCAAACACTCCTATACCAAAAGTGCCTTTTTGCACTAGACCTTTTAGTATCTTGAGTGAATCTTCATCAAACATAGGCCCTTTTTTAATGGGCGCTAGGATAAGTTCTAGGTCTGATTGCCCTTTTGGGCTTACTGTCACCCAAGAAAATTCATCATTTACAGGAAAATTAGCACGAATCTCAAAGCCAAGCATCTCTTTATAGAACTTAATGGCTTCTGCTTGGTCCAGTACGAATGCTGTAGTGTGAGTCTGTCTTTTAATCATAAATCTCCTATAATGCTTAATGAAAATAACTCAGGGCTAGCTAAATAAGCTTCTTCAAAATTGCTATTCTTTACCAAAGAGCATAGAAAAGAAGCAGGAAGGGATTAATACTGTTTGAATGTCTTTAGGTACAACTATATTCGAGCGTACATACCGCCTATACTCTGATGGAGAAAGTCCAACATATTTTGAAAATAAGGTGCTAAAGCTGCCTAAGCTTGAAAAGCCAACTTCAAAACAAGCCTCTGTAACATTATGTTGCCCTTTGGCTAGCAGTAACTTTGCTCTATCAATTCTTAAGCGTACCAGAAACTCGTGTGGGGTTTCTTGGAAGGTTTTTTTGTAGATACGTAAAAAATGATATTTGGATAAATTAGCCTCTCTAGCAATGTCTGAGAGGCTAATAGGCATTGAGTAGGTATCACTTATATAATTTCTTGCTCGAGTTAGTCGTTTATAAATGAAAGGGCGCATAGTTTAGGAATCAATAGTACCACAGGGCTTAAGGGCCAGTTTGTGGTTAAGGCTTTAATCTAAAAAGATTAGGGTTCACTAGACATAAGCGCTTCCGCGCGCTCTTTTATAGATCGATTCATTGCTTCAAACCCCTTGTGCGTGCTAGTACTAAGACTTTTCCAGAATAAAGGCACTAAAATGCCTCTAAACTGCTCTCGTTGAACGAACAGGATTCGATTATTTCCAAGCGAATGAAGTTCATAAATGTGTTCTCCATCAAACAAGCCACGAAAGAACAGGTGGCCCAGCCAACGAAGCTCCTTTTGAGTTATAACCTTGGTAACAGTAGGGTTGAAGGTCATGGGTTTTCCTTCGGGTGGTTCCAAATGTATTTTGAGTTTTTCGCCCACCACCACTTTACCACTAGCAAGTGTTATGAAAGGATTCCAATCGTAATAATGACTGAGGTCAATTAACAGCTTCCAAACTACCTCTTCAGTCGCATCAATATATACCTTGGTGTGGAGTTCGCGCATAAGATCACCTTAACACTAACTAGCATTCATGTTACCATTTTAGATTCTATCTCAATCTTGTTGACACCTCGGCTCTTTGAAATCTACCAATGTTTTATGAAGTGGTTAAATATAGCTCTATATTCTTTAGAGACAGCTTTCACAGCACTCTCTGACCCTACTTGCCGAGGGCCATTTTGTCTCGTTTAGCCCAAGATTCAACTACAGTTACAGAAATTGCTGAGCCATTTGATATTTCCTTAGCAACTGTTTCCAAGCATCTTTGAGTACTCGAGCAAGTAGGTCTTTTAATAGGTAAGATTCAAGGGAGAGGATGATAAATGATTGATATGGATATTGGTGAGACTTTGTAAAGCTCGAGCTTCTGACCAAAAGATAATAAAACTGAAATTTAGATATTTAAAGTACTTGACATTTAGGCTTCTATGTCATAATAATTATGGCTGAATTTAGCACTGTCTTGAAGAGAGTGCTAAAAATTGTAAAGCATTTCTATATATTAATATGGAGGACCTTATGGAATTGAAACCCTTAGGAGATAAGGTTGTGGTTGAGGTTATCGATGAACCAATGAAAACTTCAAGTGGCATAGTATTGCCAGATACCGCTAAGGAAAAAAGCCAGCGTGGCAAAGTTATTGCTGTAGGTAGTGGTAAAACCTTAGATAATGGTCAGAAAGTGGCTTTAGAAGTTAAAGCTGGTGACACAGTACTTTTCGCTAAGTATGGTGGAACAGAAATCAGTGTTGACGGTAAAGATCTAATGGTTTTAAGTGAGCGTGACATTCACGCTATTATCGCTTAATTTAAGGAGGAAATTATGGCAAAAGATTTGATTTTCAAAGAAGAAGCTCGTCGCAGTCTAGAACGTGGTGTAAATGTCGTTGCTAATGCTGTAAAAGTAACCCTTGGACCAAAAGGACGCAATGTAGTTTTAGAGAAAAAGTTTGGTAGCCCTACTATTACTAAAGATGGTGTTACTGTAGCAAAAGACATAGAGCTAGGCAATAACTTAGAAAATGTTGGCGCTAAACTTCTAATTGAAATTGCTAGTAAAACCAACGATATTACTGGTGATGGTACTACTACAGCTACTGTGCTTGGTCAGGCTATTATGCACGAAGGCCTTCGCAATGTTGCTGCAGGTGCTAATCCTCTAGCCTTAAAACGTGGTATTGAAAAAGCTGTTGAGTCTGCAGTAGCAGAAATTCAAAAAATGGCCCAATCAGTAGAGAGTAGTGAAGATGTAGCCAAGGTAGCCTCAATTTCAGCTAACGACAAAGAGATTGGTAAGCTAATTGCTGACTCTATGGATAAAGTAGGTCGCGATGGGGTAATTACTGTTGAAGAGTCAAAAACACTAGAAACTGACCTTGATGTGGTTGAGGGTATGCAATTTGATAAAGGCTATTTAAGCCCTTATTTTGTAACCGATAGCGACTCTATGGAAGCAGTTCTAGAAGATGCCTACCTACTTATCAATGAGAAGAAAGTTTCTGCGCTTAAAGACTTGCTGCCAGTTTTGGAGCAAGTAGCACAAACAAGTAAGCCACTACTTATTATTGCTGAAGATGTAGAAGGTGAAGCACTTGCTACACTAGTTGTTAACAAGTTGCGTGGTACTTTAAATATAGCCGCTGTTAAGGCCCCTGGCTTCGGTGATCGCCGTAAAGAAATGCTTAAAGATATTGCTGCTTTAACTGGTGGTGAAGTCATTAGTGAAGAAATGGGCCATAAGCTTGAGAATACTACCATGCAAATGTTAGGTCAGGCCAAGCGGGTACGTATTTCTAAAGAAGAAACCACTATTATAGAAGGTCAAGGCAAAGAAGAAGCAATAGACGCTCGTATTAAAGGCATACGTGCTGAAATAGATAATACTGACAGTGATTATGCTCGTGAAAAGTTGCAAGAGCGCCTTGCTAAGCTTGCTGGTGGTGTAGCAGTTATCCGCGTAGGTGCTGCTACTGAGACTGAACTTAAAGAGAAAAAGCACCGCTTTGAAGATGCTCTATCAACTGCCCGTTCAGCAGTAGAAGAGGGTATTGTAGCTGGTGGTGGTGTTACTCTTATCCATGCCATCAAAGCTGTTAAAAGTGCTGCTGAGAGTTTAGAGGGTGATGAGCGCACAGGCGCACTCATTCTTATGCGCGCACTCGAGGAACCATCTCGTCAAATTGCTGCCAATGCTGGAGCTGAAGGCAGTGTAATTGTTAACACCATCAAAGAAAAGAGTGATGGTCGCTATGGTTACAATGCAGATACCGATGAGTTTGTCAGTGACTTGATTGCCGCTGGCATAGTTGACCCTGCTAAGGTTACTCGTACTGCCTTGCAAAATGCTGCTTCTATAGGCAGTTTAATGTTAACTACTGAGGCAGTTATTGCTGAGCATCCTGAAGAAGAGAAAGCTGCTGCTGCTGGCCCCGGAGGCATGCCTGGTGGGGATATGGGTGGTATGGGTGGTATGGGTGGTATGGACTTCTAAAAGTCTTCTAACAGCTCGAGCAAAATAGTAATTAAAAAGCGGTCTTTTACTTTAGGCCGCTCTTTTTTATTTGGTTAGGCGAAACAAAACTTTACCTAGTACTTGCTAGGTTTTGCGTTAGTATGTCAATATTAAGTTATGGACTATGCACTCGAGCTAACAGGTGCTTTTTATATAGCTCTATTTGTAATCGTTGGTAGTATCATTGTACTCCTAACTCTAGGTATTTCTAGGCTAATAGCTCCTCACAGTTTAAAAAATGACACTAAACTAGCAGTTTATGAGTGTGGGGAACCTACTATTGGCAATACTCAGATTAAGTTTAATGTAAATTACTATCTATTTGCCATTATGTTTGTGATTTTTGATGTAGAGATAGCCTTTTTCTTTCCTTGGGCAGTAGCTTTTGAGGCTTTAGGCATACAAGGCCTTATTGCTGTAGCTGTTTTCCTTATTTTGTTACTCTATGGTCTTATTTATGCTTGGACAAAAGGAGTACTAAAGTGGGTCTACTAGGTCAAACCAAACGACCTGAAAATGTTATGTTGGGCAAATTAGATGATTTAATTAATCTAGCTAGAAGCCGTAGTATTTGGCCTCTTACTTTTGGGATTGCTTGTTGTGCTATTGAAATGATGAATTCTTCTGCTACTCGCTACGATGCAGACCGCTTTGGTTTCTTTTATCGCAACACTCCTAGACAATCAGATGTAATGATCGTTTCGGGTACAGTTAACAAAAAAATCGCTAAGAACTTGCTGGTTTTGTATGAGCAGATGGCTGAACCTAAATGGGTAATCTCTATGGGAGCCTGTGCTAATCAGGGAGGCCCTTTTCGTCAAGGTTATAGTGTAGTAGAAGGAGTCGATAAGATAGTGCCAGTAGACGTTTATATACCCGGTTGCCCTCCACGTCCCGAAGCTGTTTTACAAGCCCTATTACTCTTACGTGACAAGATAGCCGATCCTGAGCTTCGCTATGTGCCGGGAACTTTGGCTAAAGTAGATTATGATGTGTTGGCTGAGCCAGGAAAAGAGCAGTTATCATAAATCAAAGTTAAGCTGCTTGAGGGGATTTCTTCGCGTTGTATTAAGTGCAGACAAAAGAGGATGAAAACAATAAAAAGCTGGATTACGATAGCTTTTAGAGTATTTGAAATTGAAGAGAGTGAAGATACTATACAAGCATATGGTGTAAGTGACATACTAGAACTTTTTAATCAATCACAAGTTGATATTTTAAAGATGGATGTGGAGGGTGCAGCAAAAGAAGTCTTCTCTAAGAACTTTAATTGGTTTGCCAAAACATTGGCGAAGATTATTGTAAGGCATAATGAATATATTTATAACTGGTAGTGCTGGTTTTATAGGAAGTCACTTAGTTGAAAAATTACTCAAAAATAACCATCAAGTAATAGGGTTTGATAATTATTCAAGTGGTCAAAGGAAAAATACTGACTTATTTGCTAATCATGCAAACTTCTCTTTTATTGAGAGTGATATTTCAAAGGCTATCCCCCAAGTAAATGTAGCCTTAGATTGGGTTATGCATTTTGCTAGCCTAACTAGCCCTCCTCATTATCAACAACATCCTATAGAAACTCTGATGGCTGGGGCACAAGGCACACAACACTGCCTCGAGCTAGCAAAAGAACATCAAGCTAAATTTATGTTAGCCAGTACTAGTGAAGTCTATGGAGAACCCAAAGTGCATCCACAACCTGAGGGATATTGGGGAAATGTAAATCCCAATGGACTTCGGAGTTGTTACAATGAAGCCAAACGCTATGCGGAAGCTATAGTAATGGCTTATCATAGATACTATGGTTTAGACACAAGAATTGTCCGAATTTTTAATACTTATGGTCCAAGAATGCGAGTTGATGATGGACGTGTTGTGACCAATTTCATCAATCAAGCGTTGCGAGGAAAGTCCTTAACAGTTTATGGTGATGGAAAGCAAACTCGTAGTTTTCAATACATTGATGATCTTATTGAAGGAATAATATGTTTGATGACTAAGGAATATGTTGAACCTATCAACCTAGGTAATCCAGATGAATATACAATCTTGCATTTAGCGAGGATTATCCGTGACAAAATTGCTCCAAACCTACAGATTATACATAAGCCTCTACCTAAAGATGATCCAACCCAAAGATGCCCTGACATCAGTAAGGCTAAGGATTTGTTGGGCTGGCAACCCAAAGTTCACCTAGGTCAGGGGCTCGAGCAAACTATTAGGTACTTTCGTGAAGTTGCTGAGGTTACTGTCTTAAGGCTTAATCAAAGGTAGTGCTTATGCTAATAAAGAGTGTTAGGAGGAAAAGCTTTGAGTTCACCACAAGAATTAGCTGATTCAAAGAAGCTTTTAAAACAGGCTCAAAATCTTAAGCTTCAAGAAAGGTATCAAGAAGCTTCTAAAATCTTGCAACAGATAATTGTTAATCATAACAAGCAGCATATTCCCAATATTGTTCGTCAAGCTTATGATACCTTAGGCAGTATTTATTTGGATAATAATAAAATAATTGAAGCTAAAAATATTATCACCAATGGACTGGAGCTTTGGCCTAATTTCAAACCGCTCTTAGTAAAGCAAGCACGGCTAGCTCAGAAGCAAAAGAAATATTCAGAAGCAATAATTCAGTGGAAAGAGGTACAAGAAAAACATCCAGATACAAAAGCAGCATATTTGCAAGCAGGCTTCTGTCTAATTCAGCTAGGCAAATTTGAACAGGCAAAAGCACTTCTTAAAGAGGCTGCCGAAAAATGGCCTAATTCTCCAGAGTTTTTGATTAAAGTGGCAAATGTTGCCAAAAAACAACAGCAATGGTCAGAAGAATTAAAGCAATGGCAACTGATTCACAAGCACTTTCCAGAGCGTGCAGATGCTTACATACAAAGAGGCAATGTTTTGCTGAAATTGGGTAAGGTTGGAAAAGCTAGATCGGTTTTTAGAGAAGCTGAAAAGAAATGGCCTGACTCTCCACAACCTTTGCAGGGACTAGCTGCTGTGGAAGAGTATCTTCAACAATGGTCGAAAGCTTTAGAGTGCTGGGAAAGGGTAATTAAGAAGTTCCCAGAAAATCTAGATGCTAGGATTCAAAAAGGCAATATTCTTATAGAGCTTACCGAATTTGATGGAGCAGAGGATGTTTTTAAAGCAGCAGCAAACCTATGGCCAGATTCTCCTCAACCCTTACAAGGCTTAGTTCGTGTGGCAACTAGGTTTCAGCAATGGCCAAAGGCCCTAAAACTGTGTAACGAAATAATCAAAAGGTTTCCCCAAGATCTAAATGCTAGAATGCAAAAGGGTAACATTCTTATCAGTTTTGCTGAATTTGATAATGCAGAAGATGTTTTTAAAGCAGCAGCAAACCTATGGCCAAACTCTCCTCAACCATTGGAAGGATTAGCTAGTATAGCAAAGAGGCGCCAGCACTGGCTGGAAGCCTTAAAACTTTGGGAAAAGGTAATTGAGAAATTTCCAGAGAATCTCAATCCTAGGATTCAAAAGGGTAGGACCCTTATAAAACTTGGTGAGTTTGATAAAGCAGAAAGCGTCTTTAAAGAGGCAGCAAATTTATGGCCAGACTCTCCATTACCTTTAGAGGGTTTGGTGGAAATGGCACAAAAACAACGTGATTTTCTAAAGGTTCTGGGATATCTGCGGGAGATAAATAAGCGCTTTCCTAAAAGGGTCTCTACTCTTATAAAGGAAATAGAAGTTCTCACAATGTTATGGGAATTAGAGCAGGCTCAAAGTATTTATAGTTATGTATCTAAGTTTACTGAAAGTACAAGGCTTCAGCTTGCTCTTTCTACGTTTTATTACCAAAAGAATGAACTTGATAAGGCCTCAGAAGTGTTAGATGAC
This sequence comes from Trueperaceae bacterium, assembly GCA_965224855.1. GTDB lineage: Bacteria > Deinococcota > Deinococci > Deinococcales > Trueperaceae > CBDCVN01. The sequence continues at coordinate 1,751,785 of CBDDAI010000002.1, forward strand.
ATTATAGCTTGCCATCCACTCTTCTATCAAGCATTATTAAAAAAGGAAGAAAGGGCCCAATGTTTTGCAGAAGCCAAGGAAATTGAGAGGTTAATAAACCTACTAGAGAAACTTCATAATAATTTCCCATTTTCTCTCCCTGTAAAAGCCTCTTTAGCTAGGATTTATGTAAGAGGCAATAGACCTCTAAATGCCTGTGAAGTGATCAGCAGTATTCCTCAAAAATTTGATTGTAATGACAATATTCTTAAACTCAGGTCTTGGTATTATAATTATATTGGTGAATATGAGCAAAGTAAACAATGCTGGCAAACAATCATACAGTGTTCTTACCTAACTCAAATTCACCAGCCAATTAATACCTTCGTTCAACTTAATGAAGCCAAAGTTGATTCTATCAAAGGAGCAGTGATTTTGTTCTCCTGTGTTTGGAACGAAGTATTAAAGCTACCTTGGTTTCTTACTTACTATAGAAATCTTGGTGTTGAGCACTTTGTCATTATTGATAATGACTCTGATGATGGCACAAAGGAATTCCTTTTAGAACAAGATGATGTTACTGTTTTTTGGACGAATGATAGCTATGATAAATTTCATTGCGGCATATGTTGGCTTAATGAGCTAATGGAGAGATATGGTTCTGGTAATTGGTGTATCTATGTTGATATCGATGAGCTTCTTGTATTTCCTGAGATTGAGAAAAGAGGCTTAGTCTATTTATTGGACTATATGGAAAAGCACCAGCATGAAGCAATGTTTGCTTATATGCTAGATATGTATGCAGAAAATGCCCAAAAGCAAGCAGAGTACAAAAGTGGTGAGAGCTTTTTAAACAATAGCAAATATTTTAGCAATACACATCACATCTATGATGATATTTCCGCCCCATATAAACAGGTTTATGGAGGAATTCGACAAGATGGATTGAGTATAACTGTACCACAAACAAAAACTCCTATTATAAAAGGAGGAAAAGGTATTAAATTACTTGGAAGCAGTCATATAATAACTCCAGCCGTTGTCTCAGACGTAACAGGAGTCTTGCTACACTTTAAGCTTATGGGAGATTTTTATGCTAGAGTAAGTGAAGAAGCTAAAAACAGCAAGAATTTTATTGGTGGTTACTATGCTAAAGCATATGCTAATAGTCTTGAACAATTAGATACTAATCACAAATATTTTAATCAAAACAGTATTGAATACTCTTCAAGTACTCAACTGGTAGAATTAGGGTTGATAGAAAAACCAAAAAGATTTTAGAGTTTTGTTGACAATATTATATTTGAAAACAGCTTAGCCTCGAGCATTAATACTCTAAAGATTGTTAAGTGTGCAGCGCGAATATCCACAGAGGAAATACAATCTGGGTAAAAGTAGCATTTACCTAAGGAAGGTAACAGTGACCGATGCTTTAGGGTTGAATGTCACAAGCAAAGAATTTGAATCAAGAACATAGTAATCTAAGTATTATTGTAAAACAAGCCAGGTTTTTAGAAACTGAGAAAAGATATCAAGAGGCTTGTGAGGTTTGGCAGCTAATACTCACACTTCATAAGAAAAAGCCTATGCCTAAATTTGCTAGTCAAGCATATACTTCATTAGGTAGAATTTACCTCTCTAACAATAGGTTAATTGAGGCTGAAAGTATTATCAAAGAGGGGTTGGTGTCTTGGCCTAATAATAAAGGTTTTTTAATCCTAAATGCGCAGTTAGCTCAGAAAAAACAGCAATTTTCAGAGGCTGTGGATTGTTGGCAGAGGCTTCGTGAAAAGTATCCAGAAGCTAAAAGGGGATATTTTCAAGCAGGTAATTGCTTAATTGCTCTAAGAAAGTTTGAGCAAGCAAAAACACTTTTTAAGGAGGCTGCTGCGAAGTGGCCTGATGTGCTAGAACCTTTAAAAGGGCTAGCAAATATTGCTCAGAAGCAACAAAAGTGGTCAGAAGCACTCGATTATTGGCAGTTGGTTCACAAACGTTTTCCAGAATTCCGACCGGCCTATATACAAGGGGGTAGGGCTTTACTAGAAGTAGGGAACTTTGAAGAAGCCGAAGCTATTTTTAAAGTTTCTAGTGAGAAATGGCCCAAGGATAGACAACCTTTGGAGGGGTTGGCTCAAACATCTCAACATTTAGGAAAATGGTCAGAAGCTCTAAAACGTTGGCAGAGGATAATTGATAAATTTCCTGAAAACATTGATTCATACATAAAAAAAGGTAATGTATTTATTCAATTAGGCAAGTTTGTTGAAGCAGAAGAGATGTTTTCTAAGGCAGCACACAAATTTCCTAATGCCCCTCAACCTTTAGAAGGCTTTGCTAGAATTGCGCAACGCCAACTACGATGGTCCAAAGCTTTGGAAAGATGGGAAAAAGTAAGCAAACCCTTTCCTGAGAACATACAAGCACATATTCAAAAAGGTAACATATTAATTGAACTAGGTAAGTTTGGTGAAGCTGAAAGCACTTTTAAGGAGGCTGCTGCAAAGTGGCCCCATAGGCCAGCAGCTTTAGAAGGAATTGTACGTACCTTACAAAGTCAGAGTAAATTAATCCAAGCTTTATCTGCAAGTGAAAAGCTGCTAGAGGACTTCCCAAACCACTTACCTGCTTATATGCGGCAAGGGAATATACTAATTCAGCTGGGGGAAAATGAAAAAGCAAAAGTAGTATTTATGCAAGCTATAAAAGAATGGCCCAATGCTTTAGCTCCTCATGAAGGCTTAATAAGATTACAGTTTAGTACACTTAATTGGCTCAAAGCACTTGAAATGTGGGAAAATCTTACTAAACGTTTTTCCTACTGCCTGAAGCTAAATAGTTGGGTAAAACAAGGGAATACCTTGATTGCTCTCAATAGATTTCAAGAAGCTGAGAATATTTTTCTAGAAGCAGCAGGTAGGTGGCCTGAAAGTCCTGAACCTTTGATAGGCCTTGCCAGAATAGCTCAAGAAGCCAATCAGCTCCCACAAGCACTCTTAAAATGGGACAAAATTATACACCGTTTTCCTGAGCATTTGAAGGCCTATATTCAAAAGGGAAATACACTAATTGAAATGGGTAGGTTAGATGAGGCGGAAAACCTATTTATAGAAATAAAAGACAAGTGGTCAGAAAGTCATCTACCTTTAGAAGGCCTTGCCCGTACTATGGAGCAGTCACAAAATTGGCCTAAAGCTTTGCAATATTGGAATGATGTTTTAGGAAAATTTTCTCATAAGATTTTTCATTTTGATTTAGCTAGCAAAGCTGAGCACAAACATAAAGCTTCTATTGTCACTGTAAAGATCCCTGAAATTAGAACAACTGTCAAAGTCAGATTAGGTACTTCTGATATATTCACACTGAATCAAGTGTTCACATTCAATGAGTATGAGTTGCCTGTATCCCTCGATATAGGGCCTAAATTAATCATCGATGCTGGGGCTAATGTTGGATACACATCTGTATGGTTTGCAAATGCTTTTCCCGGAGCAAAAATTGTTGCTATTGAGCCCGAAGAAAATAACTTTGATGTTTTGAAAGATAATACAAAGGCTTACTCGAACATACAACTATTGTATGGTGGAGTGTGGTACGCAAAAAAATACCTTAAGGTTCTAACAGAAGACAAGAACAACAAAAGGCTACCCTACCACAGCTTTAGAGTATCTGAGGTTGAACAGGGTAAAGAGGCTATAAAAGCATATGGTGTAAATGACCTACTGGAACTTTCTAATCAGTCACAAATTGATATTTTAAAGATAGATGTAGAAGGTGCAGAAAAAGAAATTTTTGCTAAGAACCTTAGTTGGCTTAGTAAAACAAATATTATTGTTGTTGAGCTACATGATAGGTTCAAAGAAGGATGTTCTGAGTCAGTTTATGAGGCTACAAAGCACCTTGACTTCACACCTTTTCAAAAAGGAGAAAGTACTTTTTTTATAAAAAACAAGCTCTTAGATAGGTAGTCCTGTACATGTAGTTATAAATTGATAAGAGTTCATAATGAATTCCTAGAGCAGATAAATTTAATAGACCTTAAAGTTAGCTAATCATGTTGCTGCTATAGGGTACTTTGTTCATCATTACAGCTCATCATTACATGTATTAGGATTACCCATCCCTTATTAGTTATAAAGTATATGACCTTCTTATCTATAAGTTTCTTGTGGGCCTTACTGGGTATTCCCCTAGTAATAATTCTACACTTTGTACGCTTAAGTCCAAAAAAAACCCAAGTTTCAGCAATATTTTTATGGCAAAGAGCTAAAAGCCTTACAAATAGTCAAAGGCGTTTTACTCCTACATGGTTACTGCTGCTGCAAGTTCTCTTTATAGCTCTTATAGCGTTGGCCTTAGCTCAGCCAAGGCTAACAGTAGAAACTTTAGAACGTGTACTTATTATTGATGCTTCAGCAAGTATGGCAGCTCAAGATGGCCAAGGGCAAAGGTTAGCTCGAGCCATAGCCCAAGCTGAAGATTTATTTAAAGGGGCAAAAGTTGCTTTAGTAAGAGCAGGTCTAGATGCTACTGTATTGCACGATCTTACAGATAATCATGTTGAGCTCAAAAAGGCCTTACAAACCCTAAGAGCTGCTGATGTGCATGCTGACATTAGTAGAAGTGTTGACCTAGCCAAATCCATAGCCCCAAAAGCTGAATTACATCTATTTAGTGATGGCATACCTCCTGAAAACATCAAGGTTAATTTTCACCCCATTACAGGAGACGCCCAGAACATAGGTATCACTAACTTTGAATTATTAGATAATCTAGCCTTTATTTCAATATTAAATACTAGCCTACGTCCTCATGAAGTAGCTTTGTACATTAACTACCAAAATAGAACAATTGCTAAAAGTACCATTTTGGTGCCCTCACAGGATCAAACACACCTATCCTTGCCAATAGAAGGTGAGGAAGGTACTTATCATGCTTACATAGAGGTGCCTAGTTGGGATGGGTTAGATCTTGACAACGAAGTTTTCCTAGATCATCAACAATTACGAGTGCTAATAAGTCCCCCTGAAAACCTTATTGAAAAAGCACTTACTGCAATTCCAAATCTTAAAGTACGCTCTTCTAGTCGCATCAATGGTGTTTATGATGTGCTGGTAACTACCATTAATAATTTTGCCAGTTTAAATTCTGAAGCAGGCCAATACTTTCTTTATGAACAGCAAAACTCTAACCCTGCCCAAACAATAGTTGATTGGGACAGCGTACATCCATTACTACGCTTTGTAGACCTAACCAGTGTTACTGTTAATCCTGCCGATGCTCAACCAGAAGGTGACTGGCAAATTTTAGCACGTACAGAAAACCTAAGCCCTGCCATACTTTACAGTACTAAACCTGAAATTACTGTATTGGCCTTGAACTTTTATCCTAGCCAAAGCAACCTTAAAAATCGCAATGCCTTTCCCATCCTAGTTACTAACACCATGCGTCAATTTAAGCAAGATAGAAGCTTACCCTTAGGAACACCACTACTGGCAGAAAATGTATTATTTAATGGTGAAAGTACTGCCGACAAGCGAGCTTATGATATAGGCATCTACAACCAAAACAATGTTAACTACAGTGTTAATTTGCTAAATGCAGCTGAATCACGTTTAGCCCTTGTCGATACAAACCTAGTTAAAAATGTGTCAACTCAAGAAGCTGAACCTATTAAAAGTGAAGTTACCCTGGAGCTTTGGTTACTGGTAGGCGCTTTGGGATTTTTGGTGCTCGAGTGGCTTTGGCGATTGAAACTAGACAAGCTTAGTTAAAAATACGTTAAGATGCTGCTATGAATCAAGAACCTACTGGTATTGTATTAATGAATTTAGGTGGTCCTAAAAACTTAGACGAGGTACAACCCTTCTTACTAAAACTTTTTGCAGATAAAGAAATTATTCAGTTGCCTTTTCAAAAATGGCTAGGCCCTTTCATTGCTAAAAGACGTACTGCTAGCGTGCAGAGGAACTACCAAGATATCGGTGGTGGTTCACCAATTTTAAAGTGGACAGAGTTGCAAGGTCAGGGCATGTGTGAACGCTTAGATGTTATGTCACCAGAAACAGCACCCCACAAATTCTATGTAGCCTTTCGCTACATAGACCCTTTCAGTGAAGATGCTCTTAGGCAAATGAAAGCAGACGGGGTAAAACGAGCTATTGCCTTCACTCAATACCCACAATTTAGTTGCTCCACTACAGGCTCGTCACTAAACGAGCTTTGGCGTGCAGCCCGCAGAGTAGGTTTAGATAAAGAGTTCCAATGGAGCGTTATTGATCGTTGGCCCACTCATCCTAAGTTTATAGCAGCTATGACTAAAACAGTGTTAGATGGTCTGGCTCAGTTTGACAGTTCAGTACGAGATGATATTCTTATAGTTTTTAGCGCCCATTCTTTGCCTATGAGTGTAATCAATCGTGGTGATGCTTATCCACAGGAAATTGGGGCGAGTGTCCATGAAGTAATGAAGCAGCTAAACTTTAGTCATGAGTATCTATTGAGCTACCAATCGGAAGTTGGGCCTGTGCCTTGGCTGGGTCCTTCTACTGAAGAAGTAATTAAGGAGCTAGGCCATAAGAAGCGCCAGAACGTGTTAGTGGTAGGAATTGCTTTCACTAGTGATCATATTGAAACTTTGCATGAGCTTGATATCGAGTACGGTGAATTGGCAAAAGAATTCGGTGTAACTAATTACCAAAGGGCCCCAGCCTTCAATGGTGAGCCTCTTTTCCAAGACGCCCTTGCCGAAGTTGTTTTTGAGCATTTGAAATCTGCTGAAGTCTGCTCAAAGCAATATGGGTTACGCTGCCCAGGTTGCATCAACCCCCAATGTAGGAATATTTTAAACCCAATAGCTAGTTACAAGCGCACAGGAGTTACACCTTCACCAAAAGCAAAAACTTACACTAACTAAGGCGCTTTTTGTCCCCTAGAAACAAGTATCTCTCTACTCAATCTATTTTTTCGTAAGGTCACATAGCCTGCTTTTTGGACCTTATAAAGCTCATCGCGGAAATTTTTTCCTACAGTTAAGTTATGTCGTCTTTTAAGTACCTTAAGAATTTCTGTAAGCTTTCGGGGTTTTTCTTGCTCTTTAATCAAGGTAAGAAATATTTGCATTTCCTCGCTCATTATGCCTTCTTGGTCAAGTAGTGCAGTAGATTGATTAACCTCAGTTAAAGTATCATCTTTTGGCTCAAGATTTTCCCCAGCATTTATACCTTCTGCAAAGTTAGGCGAGATAGCAAAAACGTCGCTGCCTTTACTAAAAAGTTTTGCCCTGTCTGCTTTAGCCATCTTGCTCATAACATCTTTAAAAGTCATATCAAGAGCCTTCTGAGCCTGAAAATCATAAAGATGCTGCATAACAAATTCTAACTGCCTAAGTGACATCCCCTTGCTCTTAGCTTGACGCAGAAGGTTTTCTATACCTGAAAAAGCTTCTTCCAAGGGTGAGGCATTGCTTTCAAGTGGTAAGCTGCTTCCGCTCTCAGTTTCTAGGTGGACGATGTCGTGATCATAGAGTAGTAAGCTATTTGCCACTTGCTGACTAATCCGCAAGTCCATTTCGGGCTCGAGCCCAATAAGCACAACCTGACGTCCTAGGTGTTTTAGGGTATGTGCCAGTGGCACAAGACTGTTATCACCACTTAATAGCAAAAAGATTTTTATATCTGGCTGTTTGTAGGCTAAGGATAAAGCATCTAAGGCAAGCTTAACACTGCTACTACTACGTTTTTGATTGTCATGGGGCACACTCACACTTTTGATATTGTATTTTTTTAGCTCTCCCACTTTTGGCTTGAAATTTTCTAGCTGCCAGTTGGCGTAAGCTCGAGCTACCCTTAAGTCACCATACTCTTCTACTGCATCAGAAAGCACCCCAATGTTTGGTTCAGCCTTATAGTGCTTTTGGAGTGCCTTATGGAAGCCTTCCCAATCCAAAAATAGTGCCATACTTTCTTTACTACTCACGTGATACCTTCTTCGTACTTAACATTCAGTTTATCCTTAGATTAATTAACACCCATTACACTTTATTAGACCTTACCAATTTCTAACATAAAAGTCATGGAAATACATTTTAGGATGCCACACTATGCCGCACAACTCTTGATTAATAAAAACCTTTCATGATAGTGTAGTTAATAAGTTTATTTGTATTACTAAACCTACTTAAGTTATATAAAAATATAAGTACTGTAAATCTATAAAATGTTTTTTTATGAGCCTCTATATTGTTTAAGGCTAAAATTTGTGATCAATTATTTTAAGGAGGTTCTATGAACCCTCAGATAGTTTTTTATGTTCTTATTCTTTTTGGTGCTGTGTGGACTATAGCATGGCTTTGGGTTTTAGTTAGTTCACGAGCAACAACGTCCTATGAAGATGTAGCTCCTAAAGTTGCTGGTTTGCGCCGTGGTTTATTTTACCCTTTACTAGCACTTGCCATAATTGCTTTTGTAGGTTCTTTGTTTCTACTACCCTACTCACAAGTGCGAGCACGCACTATTGGTGAGCCTGAGCATACTGTAAATGTCGAAGCCCTGCAGTGGGCGTGGAGCTTTGATCCTAGCCCCAGTGTTCCAGTAGGTAAACCAGTAGAGTTTATAGTAACCTCTAAAGATGTAAATCATGGTTTTGGTATCTACAATGAGCAGGGACGGTTACTTACTCAGGTACAAGCCATGCCGGGATATAAAAATAGCCTAATCTATCAATTTGATGAAGCAGGAACATATAAGATCCTTTGCCTCGAGCTGTGTGGCAATGCTCACCATGGCATGACTGCAGAATTAACAGTAGAATAAGGAGGAAGTTGTGAGTCAAGAAGAAAAAGCTCTTAATGGGAATAACAGTGGAATCTTACGTGTTGCTCTAGTTTATATGATTACTGGTTTTGCAGTATTTGCTTTGATGGGTCTCTTAGGACTACTAATGCGCTTAAGCCATGGAGAAATTGTCCTAACTTTATTTAGTCAAACTATTAACTTTAAATTACCTGCCAACTGGTTTTATAGCATCATGACTTTGCATGGTAGTGGCATGGTAGCAGGCAACTTACTAGCAGCCATGGGTGGCTTCGCAGCTGTAGCAAGCAAATCTATGAAGCTCAGCAGTCGCCTCTTATGGACAGTGTTCATTATCTACTTCTTAGGAGCAGGTTTTGTAATTGTTTCCACTATGCTAGGTGGCTTTGCTGCTGGTTGGACAGTTCTTCATCCACTACCCTATGAAGCAAAAGGAGGCTGGAATTTATGGGCTGCTCTAGCTATGTATGCAGGCTACCTTTTCATAGCGGTAGCATTTTTGCTTTATTGCCTTAACCTTTTGTACGCTACTATAAAAGCTAATGGTAGTTTAGGCAAGGCTTTAGCTTGGTCTTACCTTTTTAGTGGAGGTAATAAAGGTAAAGATGACTTACCCACTCCAGCTGGAATCCTAGCTGCGGTAGTAGCCATCGATGGTATCATCACTGTTTTAGCAGGTGCTGCTTTACTAGTACCGCTCTTTCTTGAAGCAGCAGGCCTAGTAGGAATGGTAGACGCTCTTTTTGCCAAGAACTTCTTATTTCTTTTTGGTCATACATTAGTTAACTTAAATATTTATTTAGCAGCTGGATTGGTTTACACAATATTGCCTGTTTACACAGGTCGTCCATGGAAGACTAGCTGGCCCTTGGTATTGGCTTTGAACCTAGTCATTGTTATGATATTGCTGCCTTACTTCCACCACCTCTACCAAGACTTTGCCCAATCTAATATCTTCCACATCTTGGGGATTATTGGCTCTTATGGTGTAGCATTACCTGCTTTCTTGGTAACAATTCTAGGTGGTTTAGGTATGATCTACCGCTCAGGGTTGCGCTGGTCTGTACCTTCGATATTAATATCAATAGGCTTATGGGGCTGGGCTTTCGGTGGTGCAGCAGCAGTTATTGATGCTACTATCCCTGTTAATCAAGTGATGCATAATACTTTGTGGGTTCCCGCTCACTTTCATACGTACTACCTGCTTGGTGCAGTAGCTTTTGCTTGGGCCTTCATGTACCATCTTATTGCTGAGTTAAGTGGAGCTTCAGAGAACTTTATGAGTAAGTTTTCTGCTTGGCTTTATGGCATTGGTGGAGCAGGTTTTGTTATTATGTTCTTCCTTTCTGGTGCCAACAGTGTACCCCGCCGTTATGCAGAACACTTACCTGAATGGCAAGGATATGCTCAAATTGCAGTTATTTTTGTACTTGTTTTAGTGGTAAGTTTGCTGTGGTTAGGTATTGAAATGTTGGCAAGACTCAGAAGCGCTTGGAAGGGCACGACACAAACAGCATAATATTTGCTAAACGTTTGAAATAAACTTAAAGAGCCAAAACCAAGTAAGACCAGAATGGTACAGATGGTTTTTGGAAGACAAGACGAGGTGCTGGTACCAGCACCTCGTCCCTGCTATTTACCCTTAAAGCTTTAAGCACTCCACCATTCAGAACGCTTATGCAAAGGTTCTTTATTTTTTATCAGGTATTCATATTCATCACGAAAGTATTTTATGGAAGCTTGTATTGGCATAATGCAAGCATCGGCCAGCACGCAAAACGAACGTCCAATGATATTGCTAGACACATCTTCTAAAAGTTTCAGATCACCTTGCTCACCAAGGCCCTGACAGAGTTTTTGATACATTTTGGGTAGCCAAGTGGCTACCCCTTCACGGCAAGGAGTACATTTACCACAAGACTCGTGGGCATAAAACCGCACTATATTCCACATAGCATTAACAATGCACTTCTCTTTAGGAATTAAAATAAGCCCACCAGTACCTAACATAGAACCCTTTTTAGCTACACTGGCGTATTCCATTGGAGTATCTAGATATTCATCTGTAAAGGGAAAGAGTGGGCAGCTCGAGCCCCCCGGAATAAAAGCCTTGACTTCCTGAGTTGGTCCCCCACCTAGATCAAAGATTACCTCTCGGTAGCTTATGCCCATAGGAACTTCGTAAACTCCCGGGTTTTTAAAGGGGCCACTAAGCTGCATGTGATGAAAACCCTTAGAGTCCTCTGTACCCATACTTGCAAACCATGCTGCACCCTTATTTAATATGTGAACTGTGCTAGCAATGGAAGTAACATTATTAATGGTTGTGGGTAAACCATAGACCCCTGCTTGGGCAGGGAAAGGTGGCTTCATTCTAGGATTGGCACGTAAACCCTCAAAAGAGTTCATTAGGGCAGTTTCCTCACCACAAATATATGCCCCTGCTCCACGATGTAGGATGATGTCAAAGTCAAAGTTGCTACCAAAAATATTTTTACCCAATATGCCTGCTATTTTAGCTTCATTAATGGCCTTTAACAAACGCTCATAAGCAAGATAGTACTCACCACGTATATAAATGACACCAAGCGTTGCTCCAATTGCATAACCTGAGATAATTAAGCCCTCAATTAGTTGATGAGGATCATCTTCCATCACATAACGGTCTTTGCAAGACCCCGGCTCAGATTCATCAGCATTGCAAACAATAAAACGTTGTCTACCATCATCCGGGGGCATAAACGACCACTTAACACCTGTGGAAAAGCCTGCACCCCCACGTCCGCGCAAGCCTGAAGCCTTTACTTCTTCAATGACTTCATTGGCTTTCATCTGTGTAATAGCTTTTTTAGCTGTCTTATAACCATTATGTTGCTGGTAGTAATTTAATTCCCATGCTCCTTCAATGCCTATGTGTTCATACATAGCAACTTTAAACCGCGGGTCTTTACGACTAGTTATTGGCTCACTCATTGTCACCTCCGCGTTCTCGCCAAGGACCTAGCAATTCACCTTGACGCATAGCTTCTAAAAGAACCTTACAGCGTGACTTTGTTACTCGTTCATAGTAAGCATCATTAATTTGTAAAACAGGTGCAGTAGTGCAGGAACCCAAGCACTCTACTTTCTGTAAACTAAAGAGTTTTTCTTTGTCAGTTTCTCCATTTACTAAGCCTGTTTCTTCGCAAATAAAATCATACATTTCATCAGCACCTGCTAGAGAGCAGGAAAGTGTGGAGCATATCTGCAGGTGGTATTTTCCGATAGGTTCCCCGTGGTAGGTGGAGTAAAAACTCATTACTCCTTTAACTTCTGTAGCAGTAGTGCCAATTATATCAGCAATTTCTCGAATATTTTCTTCAGTGATGTGATTCTCAGCACGTTGTATTTCCCAAAGTAAAGGCATAACGGCACTGCGCTTACCATATTTAGGGTAACGACCAAGGATCTCTGTGACCAACTCTTGCTTATCAGCAAAAAAAGCTTGTATTTTTTTCACGTAAATTAGAGGCTATAAATAAGCCAACTACTCCTTTACCTTAATATTTACTTTAGTAACTATATACTTACTCTCAATATAAATACCCAACGCTTATCCTCGCAACGTAAAAGAAAAGCAGCTCTCTGAGGGTTACCGTTGTAAGGGCCAGTAGCAATCAAAATTTCTTTTGCATTAGGGTTTAGGAAGCTACCGTAAACACCATAAGATGGTTCATGATAGGCAAATATTTCTTTGTAGCTCTCCCACATTATTAGTGCATCTTGCTCTGGTATAGATTGTATATCACCTTTTACATCCCCATAAGCAATACTTTGCATAAGGCAGTTGGTAACCAACCAAATAACTACTACATAAAACCAGGGTCCTCTAAAATCATATTTTAGTGCCATTGATAAATCTCCAAATCACAAAACCCTTCTACATTAAACTTAATTCCTTCAGCTTCCAACAGTTTCTTTTGCAAATCCCCAAAACCCACACGATAAGTAGAAATGCCACCTTTGGCATTAATAACTCGGTGCCAAGGTATATCACTTTCTTTTAAACTATGCATAATCATTCCCACTTGCCTAGCAGCCTTAGGATGCCCTGCTAAAAGAGCGATCTGACCATAGGTGGCAACCTTCCCCTTAGGAATTTGCTTTACTAGTACTAAAACTCTATCCCTAAAGCCTTTCATTAATGCTCTAAAAGTTTTTTTACAGCTTTGTTTACTTCTGTAACAGCTCTAGGAATGTTCCAAGCTGCCTTATCCCTTTCCCCCACAATGTTGCTAGCACTTCTTAATTCGGCAAAGGGAACACCTAGTGCTAAACATACCTGAGCAGCAGCAGCACCTTCCATAGATTCAATACTAACATCAAAACGCTCCTGTAGAACCTTAGCTGCTTCAAAACTGCCTGTTAGAGATTCACTGGTACCGAAGATACAAGGTATAGCTCCAGTTACTTGCTCGAGCTCCCTTGTTAAACTAGTATCCGTAGGTATTTCATTGTAAAAGGATTCTTCTCCTTCAATTAGTGGAAAACCAAGTGAGTTCATATCCTGCCAGCTATCTTTAAGCTGCACACCTGAGTCAAGGTGGATTTCACAGGTGGCAACTGCTAAATGGCCAACTGTTAAAAATGAACCTACAAAGGCACCTCCTATACCAAATTGGATGACGTTTCTAGGCTTGAGCTTGTTAATGGCTAAGGCTAGAGTTGCAGCAGCATTGACCTTACCTACGCCACTGTGAACAAGGTAAAAACTCCTTTTATCGTCATTACATTGGTAAAGACTTCCCAAAGGGAAATCGAGCTGCTTACACTTAGCGTATTTATGTAAGGGGTCAGCCTCTAACTGTGTTGCAGCAATGTAAAGGGTAGGCATTATCCGGTGCCCTCACTAATGTTTCGCAAACTGGCCTTCTCCTAACAAAGTTTGAAAGCTAGTTGATACTATATATCAATCCTTAATCACTCTAAGATTCTTTTGGCAAGCCCTTGAAAGGCCTCTTCAACATTTCGGCCAGTCTTAGCACTTGTTTCTAAAACAGCCCAGCCTTTCTTAATAAGGGCAGTAATTGTATCATCAGCAATCTCCCAATTATTTTTAATATCAGCTTTATTAATAAGTAAAATAAAGGGCACATTACCAATGGCAAGCTTGGTACGTTCTTGTAAACTGATAGCAGTGTCTATAGTATTAGCACGTGTTCCGTCAGCAACCAGTAAATACCCTGAAGAACCACGCAAGTAAGAGGTTTGCATTTGCTGAAACTGATCTTCCCCGTAAAGGTCCCAAAGTATAAGATTAACTGTCTTATTATCTATTTCAAGAACCTTCTTATCTATTTTTACTCCCACAGTTGAATGATACTTCTCAGAAAAAATACTACGTACATAGCGGGCTACTAAACTTGTTTTTCCTACAGCAAATGAACCTAGCATACATATTTTTTTCTGTATCATAATATTAGAACATTACCTTAAATTTTATTTTACCAACCTCACTTAACTCTTCTTGGTTGGGCTCTAAAGTTGTAGCAGTCATCTTTAATCTAGCTGGGAAGTCTTCTGTTAGATTTTCAAGTGTGTGCTGGGCTCGAGCCTTGGCAAGTTTATGAGCTTTATACTTACAACTTATGTCATCACCATAGCCAATAATAAACACTTCCACCTCATATCCTGAGGATAAACCTTGATTATGTAAGGGGATTAAGCTTTGCTTAATTAAATTCAGAGTGCTTTCTTGCCCTGCAAGCAGCATCTCACTATTTTCTTCAAAGTAAAGCTGTTTTGCTTCTAGGTTGTTAACCAGTGAATTAAAATCCAGATTTTCGCTAGTGTATAATTCTAGGACATTGGTCCTCTCAATACCTATTATATTCTTAGCAGCTAGCAAGGCAAATTCTTGCCAAGCGCTAGGTGAATTTCCTGCTAGCTTAAGTGTACCCTCTTGTAAAGACAAAGATACGCTGGAGGGAGGCATAAGAGTTTCTTGAACGCGTTTAAGTATAATAGCCTCATCTAATGAGTAGTAAGGTTCCCAAAGATAGCTAACTTTTTTAGAGACAATGCCATAACTTGCTAAAATATCACTAGGCTTTTCTGCTAAAGGATCAAGTAAACCTTTAAGTTGATAGCTGTTCCAGCCTCTTTTAGCCTCAGTGATTACAATCCCCCCTTGACTTTCAAGAGCCTTTAAGGCCTGTGACCAATTCTGGTTGCGCAGAGCCTCACTAGCACCAAAAATCAGTAAAAAGGTGCCAATTAGAGTAAGGACTACCCATAACATAAAATTAGGACGACTAGGGGGTTTGGCAAAATTTGTGGTTAGGCACGCTTTCAAAGGACCTTCAGAATCTTCAAAAGCAGTAGTGTCACCTGTAAAGTTCTTAAGTTCTTGACGAAAACGCATATGTAAAAGTGAAACGGTTCGTTGCAAGTCATCGTCTAGATTAGCAGGTACAACGCCACGCACAACTGCAGCAATAAGCATAGCTTCATCTTGCTCTATTAGAACTGACAACTCTCCTACACAAAAGTTATTTAAAGTTTCCCCTTGAGCTACTCTAAAGGAGTCGCGCACAAAATCTTGAATAGCTGTTAACATTCCTGAAATCAAATTTCCATCACGGGCATGTTCACTATCAATGATGACCTGTTTTAGCAAAACCCCTGTTTCAATATGTATAAGGAAGACTTGCTCAACACGATAAACAAGTGTTCTGGAGAGGATGATCTCGCCGAAAGGTCTCCCTGTGCGCCATGCTTCTAAACGCCAATTTAAATTTAAACTATGATCAAGAGAACGATTTAAGTTAGTAATTAAGTCATTGAAAGTTTCGCGTACAATCAGCCTAATGCTGCGGCGAATCATAGGTAACATTTTCTCTGCTAAAGCATCAGGATCTTGCTTAGTTGAAGATTCAAGGACTTCCTCAACCGTTGGCACTAGAAGTTGTGTAAGAACTTTATCTTGTTTGCCTCGCCTTGCTAGAGCTTCAGGCAAAATATCTTTAACTCGCTCAATGAAAAGTTCAGAGTCACTAAACTTCTTACTGAGTTCCTTTATTTCTTCCTTTTGCTCACTTGTCAGAAGAGCAATTAGGGTATCAAATTCTGAAAGCCTCAAGGTACTCTGAGCCGAAGCCTGAGAAGCTAAATCATCTTCAGTTTGAGACTTTTCACTATAAGGAATTTTCTTTTCTTTTGCTTCCATTTAATAGACGCCATATCCTAAGAATCATTGACCAAGGCCATAGCCATAAACGTGTTAACAAAAAAGCAGGTGAATATAGCTTTGTTAACTCTTTGCTAAAATCTTCACGGTAACTATTCAACTCATAGAAAAGTTGTTTTATCTGCTCGAGCAACTCCAACCTAAGATCTTCTTCACGCCTCAAGAATTTTTGCTCCAAGTTTCTAAGTTCACTAGCAACTTGGCTATATTGTGCTGCTGGTTGAGCTTTTAGAGTGGGATTGATTTGGAGCACCTCCCTGAGCTTTTGTAAATCATTGGACAATTTTGTAGAAGAAGTTAGCAGGTATTTTTTTAAGGCTTGGTCGCGTTTGAACGCTTCTTGCTCGAGCTTAGTTAAGCTAGTGTTCCACTCTCGACTAAACTCCTGTAAACTCTTAGTCAAATGTTCATAAGCATTTTTATGCTCTATATTCTGATAATTTAAGTCATACCTTAGAGATCTGAGTTTTTCTCTAACCTCTGTTAGATCACTAGGTGAATGCTCTTGCGAGCTTTGATTTTCCAGTTTCTTTTCTAGCTCACTAATTTTTAAGTTTGAGCTGTTAATACCTGCTTGTAGTCGTTGGTAGGCTTCTTTACAATTTTTTTGCTCGAGTTCAAATAAATCACTAGATGAATTCTCTTGCAAGCCTTGGTTTTCTAGTTTATTTTCTAGCTCACGAATCTTTAAGCTTGAGTTGTTAACACTTGCCTGTAGTTGCTGGTAGGTCTCTTTATAGTTTGTTTGCTCGAGTTCAAAATGCTGAGTGAATAAATTAAAAGTCTCTTGCATAGACTCCTCAAAATTAGCTATGCGCCTTTCAAGCAGACCTTTGAAAGCTCCTCCTTCTAAAACAATCTTTTCAAGGTGTTTTATTTTCTCATGTAAATCACTAACTTGTGAACCAATAAGAATATGGCGTACTTCCTCGAGGCGTTCCTCCTTGTTCAAATTCATCCTTACATTATAGTTTACTAGTTTTCAAATTTCTCTGATTTTTCTTCGAAGCCTTTTGGTTTGTTTTAGAGTAGATTTTTGCATCTGTCAGTGCTATAGACCCAGTTAGAGCAAAGTAACCTATTCTATAAGTGTATTACAGTATAAAAAGCTTCAATAACGGCCTGCCTTGATTGAATTGTGCCTTTTTAGGAAAAATTTAAGTTCTCTGCTTTTTGGTGTTCAGATGTTGGACAACTGCCAAACATAACACTAGAAATAAGAATCTCATTAGTTTTTGTTCAGCTACTAACTACTAAACGAGGTAGTTCTTGATAATTGAGACGTGGTGTGTGCATTGTCATCTTGAAACAGATAGTCTTTGGTTAACCGTATTTTGAGTGCTTCGAGCACCCGCTTAACAGACAAATGAGCAATCTTATCTCCAAATTTTTCAGGCCAGCCAGCCTTTGCAACAAGGTCACGAACAGGACCTTTCATGTTTGCAATATGCACATTTATCTCTTGATTATAAAATTCTTCCATTCGCTCTTCTAAAGTTTCAAGAGCTACTGCATCCATATCATTTACCGCTGCAAAGTCTAAAATTATAGTGTGCAAATCATAACGGTTAGTCAGAATGCTATTTAAAAGATTTTCTAGAAAAGCCATGTTGGCAAAGTAAAGTGGAGCATCAACCCGTAGAATTATCACGCCTTCAAACGTCTCAACCTCAGGATAGCGGCGCACGTTACGAAATACATCCTCTTCAGCTAAATATCCTAACTCAGCTGTGTGTGGATAGGCACTGCGCCAAACAAAGACGAGCAGTGAAAAACCTGCACCAATGAGGATGCCTTGCTCAATACCGATTACTAATGTTGCAACAAAAGTAATGACCAATGTCCACCCATCAACAGGTTTGAGCTTAAAAAGGTGTATGGACTCTCGAACATCAATAAGGCCAAACACGGCAACCATAACAATGGCTGCTAGTACAGCTTTGGGTAAATAGTAAAAAAGTGGCGTGAAAAAGAGAAGGGTCAATACTATCAGCAGGGCCGTAATGAGTGAAGCTAGTGGCGTTTTAGCTCCTGCTTGATAATTAACTGCCGAGCGAGAAAATCCACCTGTGACTGGATAAGCTCTGAATAGTGATCCGACAATATTTGCTAAACCTAAACCTATAAGTTCTTGATTAGCATCCACTTTATACTTTTCTTTAGCAGCAATTGATTTGGCAACAGCTATAGATTCCATAAAACCAACAAAGGATATGGTTAAGGCTATTGGTAACAGTGTTTGGATAGAGTCAAGACTAAAAGCAGGTAAAGAAAAACTTGGCAACCCCCTAGGAACCTGACCTACTATGCTGACACCAGCATTTTGTAAGCTAAAGAAGTAAACAGTTATGCTGCTTAGCACTACCACTAACAGTGGTGCTGGAAAGCGAGGTATAAAACGTTTGAAAACTAGCAGGCCAGCAATACTCAGAATACCAATAGCTAGTGTTGTAAAATTTGTTTCGCCAAAGCGCTTAGTGGCTTGCCAGAGTAATTCAAAAACTGTATGCGTGTTTTCTAAGTTGATGCCTAAAAGGTGCTTAAGCTGACTTAGGCCAATCACAATAGCTGCTGCTGAAGTAAAACCACTAATAACAGCATGTGAGAGGAAATTAGTTATAAAACCAGCACGTATAAGGCCCAAAATGAATTGAAACAAACCAACCATAAGCGCTAGCAAGGCAGCATAAGCGATAAATTCAGATGTACCAGATTCAGCTAACAAAGATACCCCCGAAAAGGTTAGTAATGAAACAATAGCAACAGGACCAACTGCTAATTGTCTTGAAGAACCAAAGAGCGAATAAATGATTAGTGGAATCGTCGAAGCATAAAGCCCTATGACAGGCGGTAAACCTGCTAGTAAGGCATAAGCCATTCCCTGTGGTACTAGCATGACAGTTACGATTAAACCTGCCATTAGATCAACGGGTAAGTCAGCAAGCTTGTACCGTCTTAGCCAGCCAATAGCAGGGATAAGTCGCTCTAGGTTATTCATTAGGCTGCCAAAGCCTCATCTATTTTACTCTGGGATTTTTTCCAATCAAAGTAGCCACCCTCTAGCTCCATAACATTATCAAAACCTGCTGCAGATAAAGCGCTTACTGCTACAGTGGCTCGAGCACCAGTTTCGCAATGGGTAATGATGGGTTTATCTTTAGGCAATTTATCTAAAGAGTAAATGACGCGACCTGTGTGTATTTGCTTAGCCCCTTCAATGTGCCCTTCGTTATATTCATTTGCTGTTCGTACATCAAGTACGAAAGGCTCATCTATAGATTTGAATTCTTCAAGGGAAATGGTGGGGGGGTGCTCAAACTTTAATCCTTCTAAATCAGTGACATAGCCAACCACATTATCAATACCAACATAGCTCAATTTGTCACGCAAATCATTAGCTTGTAGCTCATCTGCTGCTAGTAAAACAAT
The DNA here is from genome assembly GCA_965224855.1 of Trueperaceae bacterium. Lineage (GTDB taxonomy): Bacteria > Deinococcota > Deinococci > Deinococcales > Trueperaceae > CBDCVN01. The sequence goes on from CBDDAI010000002.1 coordinate 1,771,234, forward strand.
AGGCCTATTGTCTTTCTCTGGATCAATAATATAAGAGGCATACGTTACAAAACTTTTGCCAGCAGGAATGTGTAAAGAACCTTCAACAACTCCTTTAAGATAAGCCTCACGTTTGCGAGTGTCTACAAAAATGAGTTCTTTGTTTATCTTATTTTTGAGTTCCTCAGAAGTGTACTGCTTAAGTGTTTGCCTTTGCCCCAATATTGCAGGGCCTGTTTTGTTTTGACGTTTCATGCGCCCAAAGTAAAGTGGTGCATCAGGTTGTCCTTCTAGCAAAGCTTTAGTAAAGCCTTCAACGTCCCCTTTCTCTATAAAAGGTGCCCACCAAGAAAAAAGACGCTCATAGCCAACAGTTGTACTAGCAACTGCTCCTAAAGATTTCCCACAAGCACTACCAGCTCCATGTGCGGGCCAAACTTGCACGTAATCGGGTAAGCTCAAGAAGTTGTCCCTTAAACTAGCAAACATTTGCTTAGCACCAACGAAGCGTGTATCTATTCCGCCTGCAGCCTCATCAAGAAGGTCAGGGCGACCAATATCACCAACAAAGACAAAATCCCCTGTAAGGTAAAAACCTGCTTTGTCAGTTAAAGCACCATCTGTGACTAAAAAGGAGAGATGTTCTGGTGTATGGCCCGAGGTATGTACTGCTTTTAGGATTATATTACCCACCTTAATTTTATCACCATCATAAAGCTTATTAGCATCAAAACTATATTTCCAATCTTGATTACCTTCATCTGAAAGGTAAAGTTTTACACCTGTGGCATTGGAAAGTTCACGGCTACCTGAAAGGTAGTCAGCATGAATGTGGGTTTCTGTAACAGCTACAATCCTCATACCATGACGTTCTACTTCAGCTAAATAAACTTGAATGTCACGACGAGGATCAACTACAATGGCTTCACCTGTAGCTTGGCAACCGATTAGGTAACTGCCTTGTGCTAGGTCATCATCATAAAATTGTTTGAATAGCATACTTACTCCATTCTAATTAGGGAATAATCCTTTTTAATAAACTTATTTTAATATCCCCTAGGGATATAGTCAATATTATGATTACTGCTAACATAGTGGCAATCCAGACAATCTTACAAACACTTTAATTTGTTCCCAAACTCTACTATTAGATATATGCCACCGACTTCCTATAGTTCTTGATTAATAAAGGCTATCTGTGCAATAATAAACAAATGTCAGTAAGGATTAAGCTTCTGTATTTTTGTGATTTGAGCCCTAAAATGGTGAGCCAAAACATTAGCAAGAAAACCTTGCTGTAATTATAGAAAGTGTCAATTTAGTATGTGGGTATCGACAAGAGCACAATATGGTATGCGGGCACTAGTTGAAATAGCCTTAAGTGGAGATAAACCAACTAGCTTGAGAATGGTTTCTCAAAGACAAAATATTTCCCAACAGTACCTCGAGCAAATAGTGGCCATTTTACGTCGAGGCGGTATAGTTGAGTCTATGCGTGGAGCATATGGAGGGTACCGTTTAGCACGGTCTATGGATGATATAACTGCTCTAGAAGTGGTTGAACTCATGGAGGGCAGTTTGGCACCAGTTATTTGTATAGAAGATGAAGATAAGTGTGAACATACAGGGAACTGTTCTACAGAAGGTCTTTGGCAAAAAGTTAATAATGCTGTGCGAGATGTACTTAAAAGCACAAATCTTGCTCAACTGGTAGCTGAAAGAGAGCTTATCAATATTGAGCCTTTGCCGGCAGAGTTTAACATTTCATGAAAGTTTACCTGGACTATGCTGCCACTACTCCACTTGATCCACAGGTACTTAAGACCATGCTGCCTTATTTGCAAGAGGACTTTGCTAACCCCTCGAGCACACACACTTATGGCCAAAAAGCGCATAATGCTGTTGAAACTGCCCGTGAAGAAGTTGCTAAAGCTTTAGCAACTTCTCCACGCCAAATAATTTTTACTTCTGGTGCTACTGAGGCCAGTAATCAGGCCCTTCGTGCCCTCAAATCTTCTACTAACCATATTGTAACTAGTAGGCTCGAGCACAAGGCAACGCTAAATACTTGCAAGTATTTGAAAAAGCAAGGCTATGAGGTTACTTATCTAGCCCCTAATGAGCAGGGTGAGATTACTCCTGAAGCTGTGGAAGCGGCATTAGAAAATGGTAATGGTAATGTTTTACTTGCTCTTATGTTAGTAAACAATGAAACAGGGGTTATCACTAACATACCTAAGATAAGCCAAATGGCTCACCAAGCTGGAGCTTTACTCTTCTGTGATGCTGTGCAAGCCTTTGCTAATTTGCCCTTGGATGTAAAAGAGCTAGGGGTGGATATGCTGGCTATTTCCGGGCATAAAGTCTATGGCCCCAAGGGAATAGGGGTTCTTTACATCAGAGAAGGTTTAGAAATCAAGCCCTTTTTACTTGGAGGTGAGCAAGAGCGCGGACTTAGGGCAGGCACCTTAAACACCCCTGCTATCGTAGGCATAGGTAAAGCTGCTAAGTTAGCCTCTGAACGTCAAGAAAGTGACCTTAAAAGCATTGCTAACTTACGCGATTATCTTCAGGAAAAGCTTCTTGTGATAGAAGATGTGTTTGTTAATGCCGCAGGTGCTTCAATAGGACCAAAACATTTAAATGTTAGGGTGTTAGGCCTTGATGGGGAAGCACTACTGATGGGACTAGATCAGGAAGGGATTATGGTGAGTGGTGGTTCGGCCTGTGCTTCTGGTTCGCTCGAGCCCTCACACGTACTTTTGGCAATGGGCTTAAAAAGGAGTGAAGCCAAAGCAAGTTTGCGCTTTTCTCTGGGTAGAGGTATAACCCATAAAATGCTAGACTATACTGCTGAAAAGTTTTCTGAGGTAGTGGAGCGCTGTAGAAAGTATAAGTAACCATTATATTGACATATAAGGCGTCAGTACCTATTATGAAAGTTATTAAGTGAGAGATACATAACAAATTATTTCCTAGCCACCATAATGGTGATCGCAGCATTGTTAAATTGTAAATGTATGTTTTTTGATTTTTATTATAGGTTCAGGTCATGAAATTTGATTGTTCTTGTGGATTATATACAAAAGAGATAGCAGGTTCTTATGTCTACTAGCGCTGCAGCACAAGATAAGCCAGTGGGAACAGGTATAGAAACAGCTTACATATGGTTTGATGGTCAACTGGTTCCTAAAGCAGAGGCTAAAACTTCAGTGCTAAATCATGCATTGCATTATGGCTCGAGTGTTTTTGAAGGCATTCGTGCTTATGAAACTAGCAAGGGTCCAGCCATATTTCGCTTAAATGAACATACTAAAAGGCTTTTAGAGTCAGCGAAGATTTTTGATATGAAAGTATCAATGACTGAAGATGAGATTAACTACTCTATTATCCAGACAGTTAAGAAAAATGGCTATGGTTCTTGTTATATACGCCCACTTTTTTGGTATGGTGGTGATTCTTTAGGAGTTTGCCCTCAAGACAATGAAGTTCATTTTATGGTAGCAACCATGCCTTGGGGAACTTATCTTGGTGATGAAGCTGTACAAAAGGGTGCTAGGCTCATGACTAGTAGCTGGCGGCGCAGCCCAGGTGACGTGCTTGCTACCAAAGCTAAGATTGGTGGCAACTATGTGAATTCTATTCTTGCCAATCAAGAGGCTAAAGCTAATGGTTTTGATGAGGCTTTATTACTCGATAAAGAAGGTTACATTGCTGAAGGGTCTGGAGAAAATATCTTTTTTGTTAATGAGGGTATACTCTATCCTATAGTTCACTCTATTAACCTCCGCGGTCTAACTCGTGACAGTGTTGTTAGAATTGCTAAGTGGCTAGAAGTAGTAATAGAACCTACTATGGCAACTAGAGATGAGCTTTATACTGCAGATGAAGTTTTTATGGTTGGTACAGCAGCAGAGGTTACTCCTATTGCTGCCATTGATGGTCGCCCTATTGGTCAAGGCAAGGCAGGAGAGTTTGCTCTAAAGCTTCGAAAAATTTACCTTGATGTCGTTACCGGCAAGATTCCTGAGTTTGAAGACTGGTTAACTTATGTAAGTTAGAGGGATAAATTTGAAGCTTCTACTTCTATATCAACAGAAGAAGAAGGCTTTGTTAAAGGATTATTATTAACTAAGTCCAGGCCTTTTAGAAGCTCTAACATATTACTGTAGCGCTCTTTAGATTCCTTAGCAGTAGCTTTGATAATAATTTCCTCTAAACCTGTAGGTACTTCATCTCTAAGTTCACAAATAGAAGGTAGAGAGTCTTTAACGATGGCACTAATTGTTGCTAGTACATTGCCATAACGCTCGAAAGGATTAAGACCAGTTACCATCTCAAACATTACTATGCCCAGTGACCAGCAATCAGCATGTTGATCTACTTCTTTACCTAATACCTGTTCAGGAGGCATGTAATTAATAGTGCCTATCATAGAACCGGGTCGGGTCAAATTGGCATTAGAATCCCTTCGTTTCCACTTTGCCACTCCAAAATCAAGTATTTTAATAGTGCCCTGCTGAGTTATGAAAATATTAGCAGGTTTAATATCACGATGAACAATTCCTAAATTGTGAGCACTTGCCAAACCACGGGCTACTTGCTTAGCAAAATTCAGAGCACTGCCTATAGGTAAAGGACCTCCTCTTAATGCTTCTTCAAGAGTTTCACCTTCAAGATAAGGCATAACCATAAAGGGATGACCTTCTACTGTTTCATCAATAGTATAGACATTGCAAATATTGGCATGATTTAGGTGGGCAGCAGCTCGAGCCTCGCGCATGAAACGCTGCTTAAGCTCTTCATTTTCAGCAAACTCCGTAAAGAATTTAAGAGCCACTAGGCGATTAAGCTTATTATCAAAAGCTTTATACACCAATGACATACCACCTTCACCAATTTTTTCTAAAATTTTATAGTGAGTTATAGTTTCACCACTGAGTTCAGTTACCCGTTTAGGCCGGGCAATACGCACAAAAGTACTACGCCTTAAAAGAGCCTCTACCCTTGCTAAAAGTTCTTCTGACTCAAAAGGCTTACTCAAGTAATCATCTGCAAATTGCAAGCCTTTAACACGACTGTCCAAGTCGCTTTGTCCAGTAAGCATTAAGATAGGTAAGTTATGAACTTTTTTATTGGCCCTTACACTTTTAGCAATATCAAAACCACTTAGCAAGGGTAGGTTAACATCTAAAATAGCAATATCAGGTGGTTCAGCCAGCAAAGCATCTAAACCATCTTTCCCATTATCAAAAGCAGTAATAGAGTGACCTTGTGTTTCAAGCTTAAGTGATATAAGCTTAGACATTGCTAAATTATCTTCAACGATTGCAACATGTGCCATAAGATTTATTCACTTAACTCTTAAAAATCCTTGCTACTTATCACGAAAGCTGAGTGTACCTTTGAGTGCTTGGTTGAGGTTTAGTGTAGAAAGCCTTCATGTTCTAATTATTATAGAATACCACCAATTTTTTACAAAATTATCACTAAGCATATAATGTGGCCTTCCTTAACTTTTCACCAATAGGTTTTTATGAGAGTTTTTCCTCATAGATATTTTGGCACCTTTACCTTCTCTGTGAGTAAATCTATTGTTACCTGCACATACACTATAATGAGAGAGGTGGCGAATAAATTGAGAAAGCTACCATATAATCAACTATTGCTTTTGGAGTACTTATTTTGAATCAGGAATTAAGCTTAATTTTGTGTATAATTATAGCCTACCTTTTAGGAAGTATCCCTACAGGGTATTGGGTGGCTCGAGCTTATGGAGTAAATATTCAAAAGATGGGTTCAGGTAATATCGGTGCTACCAACGTATTGCGTAGTGTAGGTAAAATACCTGCGCTGATTGTAATGGTTATTGATCCCTTAAAAGGAGCCCTAGCGGTACTTTTAGCTCAGCTACTGAATATTGGCATTTGGGGCGTAGCTCTCACTGCTTTCGCTGCTATTTTAGGTAACAATTTTAATGTCTTTTTACGTTTAAAAGGTGGTAAGGGCATAGCCACCAGTTTAGGCGTCTTTATACTAATTGATCCTTTGACAACCATTTTCGCATTTGCTATTGCTATTTTTACTATGTTTGTAGGTCGTATAGTTTCAATTGGCTCTCTAGCAGGAGTGTTTTCAGGAGTACTCTTGCATATTAAAGGTGACTATCATCTTGCTTCACTATTACTATGTATAGCCATATTTGTTTTAGCAATGATAAGACATAAGGAAAACTTGGTAAAATTAGCTCAGGGGAGAGAAAGGCGACTAGGGGAAAGGTAAAATGACACCTCACAAGCAACGTAGAGCACGCTATCCCAACATTACCAAATCATTAAAAAGAAACAGCAACAACAGCCTTTTAGCTGGTGTGCTTAGTGGCATTGCAAATTATATAGAGGCAAACCCATTTTGGGTACGCTTTATTTTTTTGTTGGTTATGTTAGCTAGCATGGGCATAGCAGCGGTAGCTTATTTATTGCTTTGGCTGCTACTACCCATATCATAAAACTAAATAATAAGCCTTACAGGCTCACTAAGTAGCTCAGCAACACGTGTTAAAAAAGCAGTACCTTGATCTGGTGGGATATTGCCAGATAGTGATAAAGTACTATTCCCTTCAGAAGAAGCACTCCCCAAGGATAAAACAGGCACATCTTTACTAAGCATTATCTCATCAAGTTGGTGATCTGATAGATCAGCTACTAGTAGTGAAGCGTTAGGAGCATCAACTTCGCTTTGCTTAGCTTGGTTAATAGTGTTCATCAAAGCTTTGAGATCTTTGCTAGGAGAATCTGGTATAGAATGCAGGCTAATTTTATCAGTTACATTTATAAGCACAATATTGCCATCTGTTCCTAAAGAATGGTTTTGCAAGGCTTTAAAAACAGCTTTTATTAAAAATGGGGTTAGATTAAGTCCAGAAAGATTTAGCTCTTTAGCAATGCTTTCTCGTGCTTCTAGAGAGGTTTTTATTGGCAAATGACGGCGCAATACTTTGCCCTGCAATAATACTGGTAAATCACCAATAGGTGATGGAGTTACACTTACTGCTGTGGAGACTTCTTCAGTTGCCTCGAGCACATCTTCAAAATCGCTAGCAATATCTTCACTAGTTGCTTGCTGAGCCTCTATTAATAAGTCACTTTCGACATCTTCAGTTATATTAGTGGCTTCATCCCCTATGCCAATATCAACTAAGCCTTCTTCATCATCTAAAGTTTTAAATAGATCATCAGGGCTTTCGGTTATGGTAGCGGCAGTAGATACATCTGTATCAGCTAGTAAATCACCTTCATCGTCAAATTCATCATCGAATAAGAAAATATCTTCGTCAATACTCTCACTAGCTGAGGGACCGCCTTCTTGTGCTTGTACAACTTCTTGACTAGTAGATAAATCCTCTTCAAAGGTAAAGCCCTCATCTAGGATTTCGCTATCAGAGCTGTCAGCAGTAACTTGCTCTGTTGAAAAAGCTGCTATGTCTTCTTCTGGCCAAGCTTCCATGCCTTCTGGCACGGGTTCTGCTGTAGGATTAGTGGCTTCTTCGCCACTCATTACTCGAGCCAAATACTCAAGCACATCTCGTTCAACGACCTTACCGCCGTCTCCGCTACCTTGAAGTCCGCGCCAATTTACATTATTCTCTTCAGCTAGCCTTTTAGCAAGTGGAGAAATTCCAGATTCACTCACTTACGCTCTCCTTAACTTTGGCATTGTGGCCAACTCTAATGACCTACTAACAAACCAATCTACTCTTAAGTATAAAAAACTCACTATAAATGAAGTTATAGTGATTGGAGTCATAAAATTTGGTGGGAGTCGTTGACTCTTTTTGCACCTAAATAACAAAAGTGCCATGTGTTAATTATTATCACATTTTAACTTTGTTAATGACATGAAAAGCCACATTAAAATAAGCGTTTTTACTCCCTAATTTGCCCTTTACCATCAACAATGTATTTATAAGTCACCATTTCTGCTAAGCCCATAGGACCTCTAGCGTGCAACTTTTGTGTACTGATGCCAATTTCTGCTCCAAAGCCAAAAGCAAAGCCGTCAGTAAAGCGTGTGCTAGCATTTACAAACACTGCTGCGGCATCCACCTCTGCTTGAAAGCTTTTAGCACTTTCTATGCTTTGAGTAACTATGCTTTCACTATGCATAGTACCATAGTGGTTAATGTGATCTATAGCGTCTTTTAAGTCGTCTACAATCTTAACTGCTAGTTTATAATCAAGATACTCAGTTTGCCAATCTTCTACTGTTGCTGTTTTTGCTCTAGGGTAATACTGCTTAGTGCGCTCGCAAACCATTAAATCTACTTTTTCAGCTAAAGTAGCTAAGGTATTAGGGATAAACTCAGCTGCCACATCTTTGTGCACTAATAAGGTCTCCGCGCTATTACACACTCCCGGACGTTGAACTTTTGCATTAATTATAATATCTTTAGCCTGTTCTAAATCTGCACTAACATCAACAAAAACATGACAATTCCCCACTCCTGTCTCTATAACAGGAACCTTAGCGTTATCGACTACATGGTTTATAAGATTGGTGCCTCCTCGAGGGATTACTAGATCGACCTTACCACGCGCTTCTAAAAGTGCTGTGACATAAGCTCTGTCGGGAGAGTCAATAAGTCCAATAGCATCTTTAGGTAAGCCTGTTTCAAAAATAGCTTCCCGCATTACATCAACTAAAATTCTATTACTATTTAACGCATTAGCTGAGCCGCGCAAAATAGCACTGCTACCTGCTTTTAGAGCAAGTGCTGCAGCATCTACAGTAACATTGGGGCGTGATTCGTAAATCATACCAATGACTCCAAAAGGCACGGTTATTTTCCTGACTTCTAAGCCATTTTCTAAACGCCACCCTGAAAGTACTATGTTTAAAGGGTCAGGGAGATTAGCAATTTGCTCGAGTGAAGCAGCTATATCTTCAAGCCGAGCTTCTGTTAAGGTAAGACGATCAATAAGTGATTTGGGAGTTTTCTTATTATGCTCGCTGGTGACATCTAAAGCATTTTCAGCAAGAATTTGATCACTGTGCACACGCAAAGCTACTGCAATGCTTTGCAAAGCGGCATTACGGTCAGCTCTAACAAGCTTGCGGCTAGCCTCCCTAGATTTCTTAAAAAGTTCATCAAGATTTAGTGCTAAACCTGTGGCTACCATAGGATATTACTCTAACATGATCTTATACTTCTAGATCTACAAATTGGGTTTTAGCTTCTTCAAGGCTATCCACAGCAGGAATGATTTTGTCTAGTAGTGTATATTGCAAGACTGTGCATACCGCTGTGCTGGGCCTGACAAGACAAAGATCTCCTCCACGACCTCTTGCAGTCTTAAGAGCAGAAACAATAGCTGCCAAGCCTGAAGAGTCCATAAAGTCAACTTTATCCATCTCCAAATAAATAAGAACATGTCCTCTTTCTTCAATTTCTTTAAGTGCATTACGTAATTTAGGTGAGGTATGAGCGTCGAGTCTACCCTCTACAATAATGTGTGCTTGTGCTTTGCCAAGAAATGTCCATTTAATCATCATTAACCTCCAGTATGGGGAGTATTTCTAAACTTTAAAGTGAGTTTATTAGACTTATTATTGTGCTCGTAGCACAGATGATCTGTTACTTGTTGCACTATAGCAAGACCATAGCCCCCCCCACGCAATTCACCTAAGGGTAAAACAGTAGGCTCCAAAGGATTAAAGGGGGTGCCATTGTCTTCTACCATTATGCAATAAAGATCTCTTTCATTGGCGAAGCTTACCTTACAAGAAGTTGCACCACCATGCTTAATGGCATTGATGACTACTTCTGACACAGCTAGTTCAATAGCCATTAATTTGGAATGTCCCATGCACAGGCTATTTAAGAACTCCCCTAATTTTTCTAGATGTGTAGTATTAGCAGGAAAACTGAAAATCATTAATGGACTCAAAAAACTTTTATAATTTAGCTTTAAATCTAAAACTCAGCTTATTACACTGTAGCAGTACAGTGTTACTAATTTATAGAAATTTTGCTCAATGAAATAAGGAATTTCTTCAAACAATTTTTCACAAGTTAATTATGTAAAGGTATTTTTGGTCATAACCCTATATACTGTTAGCTAATTGTTTAGTATGAGTTTTTAGTGATTGGACTATGTGTGGGAAATTTTTAAAATGTAGTAGAGGGCTTATGGTAGTCTAAATCTGGTGAGTATATAGTTAGTAATAAGGGTGGTTGTTTTTATTTAACATTTAAAATTTGAAAGTATTTTGGTTTAATGCACAATCTCTCTAATCCAATACACACCCCTGTAATGCTCGAGCAATGTTTACAAGAACTTAAGCTTAAGCAAAATAGCTGGTACATTGATGGTACTTTTGGTGCTGGTGGGCATACCAAAGCAATGTTGGCTCAGGGTGCTAAGGTATTAGCTACTGACCAAGATGAGTTGGCTCAGAGGTTGGCTGAGGAACTAGCAAGTGATAATTTTATTTTCTTAAGAACTAACTTTAGTAATTTAGGAACAGTTATAGAGTGCACAAACGTTGATCCTATCAGGGGCATTTTATTTGATTTGGGAGTATCTTCGATGCAGCTTTCAGACGCTGGGCGCGGTTTTGCCTTTCGCTTAGATGGTCCTTTAGATATGCGCATGGCTAGCGAGCGTGATAATAAACAATCAGCTGCAGATGTTGTTAATAATTATACCCAAGAAGAAATAGCCGCTATTTTATTTAAGTATGGTGAGGAGCGCTATAGTCGCCAAATTGCTCGAGCCATAGTTGAAGCAAGACCTTTAAACACAACCTTGGAATTAGCAGAAGTAATTATTCGTGCTTATCCTAAAGGGGGCAAACGTAATCACCCTGCTAGGCGTACGTTTCAAGCATTAAGGATTTACATCAATGATGAACTTAAAGCCCTTGAAAAGGGCCTTAAGTTCGCCGAAGGTGTCCTAGCTGAACAAGGGCGCTTGCTGGTCATTAGCTATCATTCTCTGGAAGATCGTATAGTAAAAAGATTTACTAGACAAAGTTTATCTCTAAAAGCAGTTTACAAAAAACCTTTACAACCAAGTGGAAAGGAAGTGGAGCAAAACCCTAGAGCGCGTAGTGCTAAATTGCGTGTAGCAGAGAAATTGAGAGATATTAGGGCATGAGTTCACTGGCTTATAAATTAATGAGTGTATATATCTTACTAGTAGTGGCTCTTTCAGTTCTAGGAGTGCAAAATAGACTACTCCTAAAAACCCAACTAGCTCTTTTTAGAGAACAAGAAAAGATTTTAAATGAAATCACTATAGCAAGGCAAGCAGCAGATAGTGTAGAAGGGCCTGAGGCTGTGCGGGCTTGGGCTCTAGCACATAAAATGGAACCTTTAACTCCTGATGAGACAGCACTTTCTGCCCCTTTCTTAGAAGCTCCTGAAACTAAGCTTAACCCAAACAAAATCCAACTGGAGATATGGACAAAATGGTATTAAATAATAAAAAGTCTAAACCCGAAGCACTTTCTCTAATTTTGTGTAATAAAGCTATATTGCGTATATTGCTACTTATCCCCTTGGTAGTTGCTTTAGCTGGTTTTGGAAGGTTACAAGCAGTTTTACCTAAGTGGCCTGAAGGGTTACGTGAAAATACTCGTAGAGGGAACATTATAGCCAGAGATAGCAACGGTGAGATTACTATTTTTGCTGAAGGTAGCGTAGAAAATCGCCGTTATCCACAAGGTAAAATAGCAGCTAACCTTATAGGCTTTAGCGGTAAGCGCCAAGACGATGGTAGTTTTGGGTTACAAGGATTAGAAAAAACTTTAGATGGTACTTTGCAAGCAGGAAAAGATGTAACAATTACTATTGATCCGATTTTACAAGCAGCAGCACAAGCTTCTTTGAGAAGATCAGCTGAAGATAACTTGGCGGAAAATGGTGCTGTAGTAGTTATAGAGGTTGGTACAGGGCGTATTCTTGCCGCGGCAAGTTACCCAGAATATGATGCTAATTATTATCAACACTACTTAAACCTAAAGCCTGATCCTATGCTTAATCGCCCTTTCTTGCAGCAAGTTGAGCCAGGGTCAACCTTTAAGCCAATAGTGATCGCAGCTTTATTGCAAAGTGGCAAGCTTAAGGCTAATGAGCTACTAGAAGCAAACATGGCTATGCGAGTAGGCTGGCATACCTTTCAGGACGTAATGAAGCACGATAAGGTAATAAGTGTTGCTGATGTCCTTAAATACTCGAGCAATGTAGGAATGATTCAAGTTTCTGCTCGTTTTAGCTCCCAAGAATTTTACAATTGGCTAGCAGATTTTGGCTTTGGTCAAGACGTCATTATACCTCATACCTATACCCGTAGTGGACATTTGAATGATTGGTGGGATTGGGTACCACAAGATCATGCTTCTGTTAGCATTGGCCAAAGCTTGTCAGTTACAGCTTTGCAGTTGGCTGCTGCTTACAGTGTTTTTGCTAATGATGGCCTTTATATTCCTCCTTACCTTGTTGAGGGAAGTAGACCTAAGCAACTGACACAACTCTTGAGTCCTGAAGTAGCTATCACCATACGTCGAATGCTAGTAGGGGCGGCTGAGTATGGTGGAGCTAGAAATTCATTGGTGAGTGGTGTTAGCATAGCAGGCAAAACTGGTACAGCAGACATTTATGATTATGATGCAGGGGAATATATAGATGGTGATTACACCACTAGTTTTGTAGGTATTTTCCCTGCTGATGAACCTAAAGCTGTAGTAGCAATTTACTTACAAAAACCACGTAATGACCACCGCTATGGCTCTGCTGTGGCTGCACCAGTATTTAGGACGATAGCTAGTGAGGCAGTAGCTATGTGGGGGATGCCACCTAGATCTAGTTACTATGCTTTGCGCTAAAAGTTAAGGATGTTGATGTTCATTTAGATGAAGTCACCATAGCCAGTTTTTCACTCTTTGATCCGTCTCGCTCTTTGGAAGTTACAGTGCGTGGTGTAAGTGGGACGATTATTGAACTTTCACCAAGTCAACATGGACTCATAAGGATTGAAAATCCAAAGTCAAGTGAGGGCAGGCTTGCTTTCAGAATCTCCTTCTGCTAAAGTACTTGCAAGAAGATGTTCAGCATTATAGTGGTAACTAAGCTACCTTTAAAAGAATCTTTTTATATTAGGGTAAGGTATGTCCGAAAATTTTGTGGGGTGTGCTATTAAACAAAGCGAAAACCTCTTGGATAATCCAAGAAAAAAGCCCAAAAATAGCACTTCCGATAACCCATGTTTTTCTATATAATCAGGCGTTTTATCAATTTAATCCCTACCTTTTTAGGAGCAACGTTACTAGCTTTTATTATTACCCAACTAGTGCCTGGAGATTTCCTAAATCAAATGCGTATAAACCCTGATGTACGCCCAGAAACTATAGAGCGTATGGAAAAGCAATTTGGTTTAGATAAGCCTTGGCCAGCACAGTATATTTTGTGGATGGGTAATTTGCTACGTGGTAATTTAGGATTGTCTTTTGATAGTAATCAACCAGTCATTAATTTAATTCGCCGCCCCGTAATGAATTCAATGATTTTAGTGATTTTGTCTATCCTAATGCTTTGGTTAATGGCAATTCCTTTAGGAGTGTACGCTGCAGTAAAACAATACTCTTTAGGTGATCAAGTTGTTGGAGTGGTAAGCTATCTTGGCCTAGCTATTCCCAACTTTTTCTTTATGCTGATTCTAATACTAGGCCTTTTTACCCTACGCAGTTTTACCAGAGAGGCCTTTGGCTACAATGAACTTCTTTTCCCTGTTGCCAAAATGACTAGCTCTAACTACGAGGAACTCTCTAGCTTCAAAAAAGTAATTGATGTCCTCTGGCATGCTTTGTTGCCCTCTTTTGTAGTAGCCACTGCTGGCATAGCTGGTTTTACAAGGGTGCTCCGTGGGCAAATGTTGGAATTTTTAAGTAGCGATTTTATTCGTACTGCCAAGGCTAAAGGCTTAGGGCAACGAACTATAACCTACAAACATGCTTTACGCAATGCCCTTATTCCTTTTGTAGCAGGTATAGGCGGTCTTTTACCAGGGCTTATTGGTGGGGCAGGGTTTGTAGAAATAGTTTATGGTTGGCCGGGCATTACACCTATACTGCTTTCTGCTATTAGCAAACAAGATATTTATGTGGCACTTGGCTTTTTAGTAGTATCTACCTTTTTGTTAATGATAGGTAACCTTGTTTCTGATTTACTTTTAGCACTAGTTGATCCTAGAATTAGGTATAACTGATGGCAAGTGCAAATGATTTAAGTGATCTAAGCCGCTCACAAGGCCGTGCTATTGTTATTTGGCAGCAATTTCGCAAACATAAAGTAGCACTTATAGGTGGCAGCATCCTTATTCTTATGTATATTGTTACTATATTCGCTGGGTTTTTAGCACCTTATGGCATCAATGAATATAGACGCTTCCCAATTACTCAGTATCACCCACCTACAAAAATTCACTGGATAAATCCTGAAACGGGTAAGTTGACTCGTCCTTTTGTTTACGTTACTAAAAGCCAGCGTGATCCTAAAACACGCCAGAGAATTTACATTGAAGATACTAGCGAAAGGTATCCTATCAAGCTTTTTGTGCATAGGCAAAAAGCCTCTTATAAAATTTTAGGCCTTTTTAAAAGTGACCTTCATCTTTTTGGAGTTGATGAGCCAGCAAGAATTTTCTTATGGGGTACCAATAATTTAGGCAAAGATGTTTTTTCTCGAGTGCTTTATGGTGGACAAGTAAGCTTAACCATTGGCATTCTGGCTGTGTGGGTAGCATTTTTCTTAGGGCTTCTTTTTGGTGGTATTGCTGGTTACTATGGTGGTTGGATAGATGAGTTTATTATGCGCTTTGTTGAGGTGCTAGACGCTATCCCAGGGCTTTACTTGCTAATAGTGCTTTCATCACTTTTGCGTGACCCAAGAAATTCTTTATTTTCATTTGTACGCAATTTTGGTGATGCTTTGTCACATTTTCCTTTGCTTGAAAAACTAGGTGCAGCAATGACTTCTTTTGGCTCTGAAATGGGCTCAGCACAAATTTACTTGATGATTGTTATGGTTTTTGGTTTTATTGGCTGGGGAGGCTTGGCCCGCACTGTACGTAGCATATTGCTAAGTGCTCGAGAGCTAGATTATGCTCAAGCAGCCAAAGCTTTAGGGGCTAGTGAAAGGCGTATTATTTGGCAACACTTATTACCTACAACTGCTAGTTATGTGATTGTCGTGCTAACCCTTGCGATTCCTGGTTTTATTTTAGGGGAAGCAGGACTCTCATTTATAGGTCTTGGTCCTAGTGAGGTAGACACTTCTAGTTGGGGGTTGCTTTTAAGGGATGCTACAGCTAGGGGTGCAGCAACACTTCATTTTACTCCTTGGCTTTTAATTCCTGGGATACCTATTTTTATGGCGGTGCTTTGTTGGAACCTAGTAGGTGATGGTCTTAGAGATGCCTTTGACCCACGCAAACGTCAATAAGTTAAGCTTAACTCAACGCTGTTACTTACCCTAATCTATACCAATACCAATAAACATTTCTTTGATAGACCCCTCTAGATCCCCACTACCTGCAATACTTGTACCAATTAAAACTGCATCTGCAAAGTCAACTAGAGAATGTAATTCCTCAGCTCGACTATAGCCTGATTCTGCTACCAGTAGACCTTTAAAACCTTTGGCTCGAGCATAAGAAATAAGTCTTGGAACATTATTTAGATCTATAGTAAGCGTTTTAAGATCGCGATTGTTAACACCTATCAAATCAGCTCCTGCTTCTAAGGCAACTGCTAATTCTGCTTCATCATGCACCTCAACTAAAGCAGCTAGGGAGAGCTGCTTTGCTAGTGCTAGATAGGCTTTGGTATGATTTTTTAGTACAGCTACAATAAGCAAAACAGCACTGGCCCCTGCATTTTTAGCCTCAAAAAGCTGTAAGGGATGAACAATAAAATCTTTACGTAAAAGCGGTAGGTTAATTTCATTAGCAACAGCTATTAGATGACTCAGCTCGCCCTGAAAGTACCTCTTTTCAGTAAGAACGCTTAAAGCCCTTGCTCCACCACGCTGATAAGCTTTGGCAGCTTGAATAGGGTCAAGGTTGGCAATCTCACCCTTAGAAGGGCTAGCGCGCTTGATCTCTGCTATCAAACTCAAGCCATCTTGAGCTATAGCCTTGGTAAAACTAGGCCTTTTTTGTGCGGTTATTTCCTGCACCAAAGGTTTATTGGCATAATCTATAGCTCTGGCTCGAGCAATTTTACCAAGAACACTATTAGTGTCAATACCATCAGGATTCAAAGGAGGAGGCAAATTATCCTTAGTAAACATAAAAGTCCTTAAGCCCCCCAGCCTCGGACCACTGCACCTCAATACCAGTTACTTTTGCATAAGTAGGACCATTTTTTAGCTGAATAAGAAAGTGTTCTAGATCAGCTTTTATGCCTTCAGCAACAACCTCCACTCTACCATCACTTAGATTTTCTGCATAGCCATTTAAGCCTTTATCAAGAGCGTGACGCCTAGCAAAAGCACGGTAGCCAACCCCTTGAACCTGCCCAGAAACAAGTGCGGTAAGGCGACTGTTTAGGAACATTGGAGAAGTTTTTGGTTCATACGCCAAAACTATCTAAACCTGTCAAATGTTCGTTCCCACCAGTTAGGAACATTTACTTGTGGCTCATAAGTACCTATCTTAGCTCTTATGTCTGTTATGTCCCAGCCAGTAATATTGGCCAAAGTTTGTGCCTCACGATCTTGACGTTCTCTTACACTGTGAACATAGTCCTCACCAGATTCACAAGTGATATCACCTTCAAAGGGGCGCTGTAAGATATAACGGCCTTGGAAATTCTCGCGGTTATCAGTTACCTCAAACATCAAGTCTTCAGGATGTGTCTCACTAGTATAACGTAAGTGCAAGCGGGTTAAATAAACATTTGGAGCACTAAAATCATCATACTCACTAAGCCAAAAAACCCCTGCTGCTCTTAGCTCATTTTCAGAAAGAGGATCAGCAGCACAAGGATCACACCATGACATGTCCCATGCATATTCTAAGAAAACTATGTCTTCGCCTTCTCTTTCGTAGCCGTGTTGGAACATAGTAGTATAGAAATCACCAAAATCGTTTTCAACAAATTCAGGGATATTTAGATCACTAGGTATACTCACTGTGCGGTAGTTACCAGTAGTTATGCGTCCCTGTGGAGAAAGCATAAAAATTACTAAGTCTTGAGGTCCATTAGCATTAACAGTACCAAGTTGTATGGGCAGCATAAAATTTTCTGACTCAAAAGCCATCATAAGAGGGCGCAAGAAAACCTGACCACTACTTTCAAAAGCTTCCAAATTAACTTTAGCAACAAAGAACTTCATTTCTTGCTTTATGTAGCTGTTAAAAACTTCAGCAGCACCTTCAGGGATATTGTAGTCATTAGCTAGTAACCAAGTTTCTAAACCAGTAGACTCTTCAGCGCTAAGAATAAGAATATCGTATTCGCCGACACTAAATTCTGCCTCAATGGTAACTCCTAGAGCACTAGCACTACTTTCAGACTCCGCACTGCTTTTAAATACTGATGAGGGTACTGCGCCATCAAGAGTCCTATATTCATAGTCGAAGCAGGGATCTTCGTCAAAGTATTCAACTAACCTAGGTGCACTGTAAGCATCAATCCTATCAATAATAGCAGGGTCACCAACTTGGATTTGCCCTTCTTGTAGTACTGTAGGCACAGGTACTACCAAGGCAAATTCACTAACATCTCCTTTAAAATCATTTGCCATAGTTAGTATAGTTCGTGCACCATCACGAGCAATAATGACTTTAGAGGCTTCATTAAAAAGGTCGGCATCAGCCTTGGAAACGTAAAAGCCACAAAATGCTTGCACACTACCAAGAATAATCAAGACAGTTGCTAGCAAAAGCTTAAATATCTTCATCATGAGACTCTCCTAAAAAAGTAGTTATGAGGTGTTTACCTCTAAGCTAACTTTACAAAAGTTCTAATCACTTGGCTAGCTTTGTACAAAATCTACAAGGTAGAAAGTCTACATAGCTTGCTAGGTTGTTGTATATAGTTGCATATTTTGAAAAGATAGGATATGGCATCTTATCTCGAGGTTAAGGTTCTGGTTGAAATGCTTAAGGAGCCAAGAGAGAAACACTACGGTAATGCTTTAAGAAAAAGCTTAGATATTCCTTCTGGTAGTTTGTACCCTTTATTGATGCGTTTAGAAACAAAGGGACATTTGGAAAGTGCTTTTGAACAAAACCCTAGCCTAAAACGCGGAGAAAGACATTATTATTGGTTTACATCTCAAGGACTTGATTATGCTATGAAAACCTGCCGCTCTTTGTGTCAAGAAATATGTGAGGCGCTCTCAGATTGGGAGAAGTACTCTGGAGAGGGAAATTAATGCTAGCTAAACTAATTGTTCGTATAGCAGCCTCAGGCTTGTCAAAGGGTATAAGGCAGCAGTATTTACGAGCTTGGCTAGCTGAACTCGAGCTAATCAAAAAAGAGACCCCTACAGAAGGTTTAGAGTTTGCAACAAGTCTGTTTTGGAACATCGCAAGCATGCGCAAAGCTACCATAAAAAAACCTTCACACACAAAAAGGAGAAGAACTGTAGGAAAAATTTTGCTTACTGGCTCCACCTTAGCTGCGGTGTTGGTAGTATTAGTGCAGTGGTCATCTCCACCTATACATGCTCCTTCTACACTTGCACCCGACCAAAGCCCTAATGCTGGTGTGATTGATCCCTTGGCTCAGACTCCAGCAATTGAGGAGGCTGTAGAGGAGCCCACGCCAAGGGTGGCTGCTCCTGCACCACCACCTTCTGCGGCTCGAGCCTCATCAGAATCCTATGCCAAACCACCATCTGCTTTGGAAAATCTTACAGAGGCAAGTGGTGAGGAAAGTTTTCCTGAAGGGTCCGGCACTAGGGATGATTTAGATTCAGAATATGCACTTAACTTTGCTCAAAATGAGCCAAAAACCAGCTTGAAAATCCCCGCTGAAGAGTTTAGTACAGCAACTAGTACAGAAACTGCAGAAATGGAATTAGGTTTAGCCAGTGATTTAGAAGTGGCAGATCAACAAGATTCGCAAAATATATTTAGTATGCAAGACGAAGAAGGGAAGGAGGAAACTTTTACTCAAGAAGAGGCTTTTGCGCTTGGAGAAAGCTCCTTTGGAATGGAAACAGAGGGTCTTCATCGAGCACTTTCTGCACCAGAACAACAAGAAGAAATAGCCTTAAAAAGTTTACATGAATTAGCGCAAGGATACCTTGCAAGTAAAAAAGTTTCCAAAAAAGAAGCTGAGGAATTTATTGAGGTTTTTAGTGAATTGCTTAGTCTTGATGAGAAAGCAGCTAAAAATTATCTTGATAATCTTCTTAAACAAATCCGCTAGTCAAAGTCTTATCTAAAAGCTATGCCTGTTTCTGAAAAGATCAGGCATTTAGTAATCTACAGGTCGCAAATAGAATTCATTAATTGCTGTTCCTGAAACTACTGCACTAATGGGTAATTCCCTTTTCCAATGAGTCTTAGTAATTTTATTTTTAACTAGGTTGATCTCAGTTTGAGTAAAACCCAAACTAGCAATATAGGCATCCTCATAGCCAGCCAGATGATGTACTAAAATAGTATCTGCTTTCTCATAGCTTATGCCCATATCAGTTTCATCAGACTGATCTGGTATCAAGTCAGCACTAGGAGTTTTATTAATAATCTCATTGGGCACTCCTAGATAACGAGCTAATGCCCAAACTTGAGTCTTAAATAGATCTCCCAAAGGGTTGATAGGTGCAGCATCGGCAGCATCATGCCACGTGTAGTAACCAAAAAGCCGCTCTGTTTTATTGCTGGTGCCTATTGGCAAGGCATTATACTCGAAGGCCTTATCAAACATAACTAACATGCGCACTCTTGCCATTATGTTACCCCTGCGGTGGGGATTCATTGTACTTACAGTAGCAGCATAGCCATCAACAGCTGCACTTATATCAATGGTCTCAGAGTTTATTGCTAGCTTGTCTATAACTAACTGAGCGTGTGTTAGTGAATCAGGGTGTGAAGCTTTGTAGGGCAATTTAAGGGCATAAACATTTTTTGCCCCAAAGGCTTTAGTACATAAGTAAGTGGTAACAGCACTATCAATGCCACCAGATAAGCAAACTAAGGCCTTATCAAAACCCTTGTCACTTACTTCGTTTTGTAAAAACTCTACCAGAAAGTCTGTAAGTATAGGTAGATTTTGCTCGAGCTTCTTTTGTAACCTACCTTGATAATCAATAATGGTGGTCCTATACATGTATTATTTACTCTATAATTTTCCTGGATGGAAACCTAGCTCTCTAAGTTTAGCACTTAAGTTTTCAGCACACTTTTACTTTGTTGATCTACAGAACACAGAGTGTCCTAGTGCTGCGTTTCTAGACAGAGCCTAGAAATGAGTGTGAGTTAATACTAAGAATTTATCAGTCCCTGTCGCCATGCCAGAACAGCTGCTTGAGTACGATCACTCAGATGCAACTTACTTAAAATATTACTGACATGCCCCTTTACTGTATATTCACTAATAGTAAGTTGGGTAGCGATCTCTGCATTAGATAGTCCCTCGGCAATACACCTAAGCACACCAACCTCTCGTTTAGTAAGGTCAGTAAAGGGATTTGGTTTGAGTTTAGGACCATGCAATTCTTGAATTACTCGTAAGGCTATTTTAGGATGAAGCACTGCTTCACCTTTAGCCGCACTTCTAATAGCTTCAGCAAGTTGCTCTAGACTAACATCTTTAAGCATATAAGAAAGAGCACCTGCCTGCAGTGCAGGGAAAACATGCTCATCTTCATGATAAGAAGTTAATACCACTACTTGAGAGCGAGGGCTTACCGTTCTTACCTGTCTAGTAGCTTCAACGCCATCCATTTCAGGCATTATTAAGTCCATTAAGACTACATCTGGGATGTGCTCTTCGGCAAGAGTGATAGCTTCTTGACCAGAACTTGCTTCAGCCACAATCTCAACATCTGACAAGGCCTCTAAAAAGGCACTTATACCTTGCCTAACCAGAGGATGGTCATCAACTATCAGGACACGGATCATAAATTATTCCTGCTTTTGATATGGTACATAAGCTATAACCTGTGTCTTACTTTCAGGCTGACTTTTTAACTTGAGCCAACCACCAATAACTTTAAGCCGCTCCTGCATGAAATAAATCCCCATACCTTTCTTCTCCGCTAATTTAGGGGCAAAACCTTGACCATCATCAACTATCTTCATGATAACAGTTGAATCCTCCAACTTTAGGCTAAAGTCTACCTGTTTAGCTTTACTGTGCTTGGCTATATTCGCAAAGGCTTCCTGGGCAACTCTGTAAAGCACCTGCTCTACATCTGTAGTTAGCACTAATTCATCAAAACCTGTTTCGAGCCTTATACCCTGTTGCAAAGTCCAGCTCTGGGCAAGCTCATATAAAGCCACCATAAAAGTTTTTTCCTCGAGCCCTACTGGTTTTAATGCTTTAATCAAATTGGTTAACTCAGCTCTTGCTTGTACCGCTAATGATTCAGCTTCTATCAAATTCTTTTCTACTGCCTCTGGATCATTATTAAGCTGGAGGCAAGCTGCCCCAACTTGCAAGGCGGTAGCAAAAACTTGCTGCTTGACACTATCATGCAGTTCTCGAGCTATACGTTGGCGCTCTTCTAATATGGCAAGTTGCTGGCGCGCTTGAAACAAAGTTTGTAGCTCCTTAGCCATGGCATTAAGCTGTTTAGTTAGTACACCTAGCTCACCTTGAGAGTCTGTGAGCAAAATAGAAAAATTACCTTGACTCCAAGTACTGGTGACTGTTTTTAGCTTCTCCAAATAATTAATGAGCCTACGCGCACGACCCGCTCCCAACAAGGTGCCTATGGGAATGGCAAAAAATAGTAAAACAAAAATGCTAATAAGTGCTAACACAAGTCCAGAACCATAAAGATCATCTTCATTGACCCCAGTCTTATAGAAAAGGGTAGCTCCTAAAATATCGTGATTCTTATTAACTATGGGACTGGCTGCCACCAAGGAAACCAAAGGCGAGGCTGAGAATGGGATGGAGTTTTGCTTGCCTGCTAAAGCCCGTTTTAAGATATCAGCTTCCTCTATCAATAAGCTTTTAAGCAATTGCTCTCCTTGAGAAATTTGCTTAGCATTGCTAGTTGCTAGTACATCACCTTTGCTATTAACAACTGCTACAGTCTCTTTGGTACGTGGTAAAGGAACAGAAAAATTTGGTTTTTCAGAGTTTCGTAATTCTTCAATGCTTAGCAAGACCTCTTCTAAACGTGCTAGCTTAGGAGGCTTTGTCAGAAGAGGGGCAAATTTAGGATTAAGTTCTGTGAGCGCTAGGGGAACGTTTTTTAAGATGGTATTAACTTCGAGCAGAAAAACGCCATATAGAAGAGTGACTACAATAAGCTCGAGCAAAATAAAAGCCAATATAATAGTAAGAGTCAGTGACGCAGTAAATTTCCATGTCAGCTTACGGAAACTAGGTATATTCTGCTGAGATTTTTTAGGTTTTTTAAAGAGCCTCATCAAATCACATTCTTCATTTAGGAAAGCAAAGTTGTTTGGGGGGAACCTAAATGAGCACTTTCATTTTGCACCAAAATTAGTAGCTAGCACATGAGTCTTTTGTGGCAGTACTTATAGTTCTAAAGAACTGTTTTTACTTTATTATTCTCCCTCTTAAGAAGGGCTTCTATAGAGTCGTGACAATAGCTTCTAGAGTGGCTACAATGCTAACGGTTAAGGCCTTTTTATTGCATGCATGTAGCACAAGGCAAATTTACTTAGCATCCTAACCAAGGATAAATGAGGTGAAAGAAATGATAATCCAATCATTAATGAAGTTAATAGGTCTTTTGTGTTTAGCTCTGCTATTAGCATCTTGTGGTCAAACTGTGCCTAATAACGGCTCAACACTAGATAAAGAAACTGCCCTTGCCCTTAAAAATAGTGTTTTAAAGAGCCATGAAAGTCTTATTGATATGTTTCCAAATGGAGGCATTAAGACCCTAGCAACGGATGGATGTCTGAAAATAGAAGGAGATGCTACTGATGCAGATGGTGATGCAATCCCTGCAAATGTTACCTTTATACTTAACAATTGTGTTTTTCGTGAAGGTGATGTTGAAACCATAGTCAGTGGACCTTGGGATGTAAAAGATCAGGATGATAGTGATCCTGCAAGCGGTTTTTCAGGATCAAAGGACTGGGAAGTTACTGAAACTTCTGGTGGCAAAACGGAGATGGCAAAATTGGTAGAAAACCTTACTCTAAATGTTGCAAAAGACAAGAGTAAGTATGAGGCTGATGGTAGTTTAAAAATAGATTCAGCTACTGCTGATGAGTCTTACTCAGCTAATCTAAAGGCCAGCTATACACCTGAAAACCCTAAAGAACCTTTTAGGTCAGGTACTTTTATTTTCAACAATTCTGTTAGATTTACTAGCAAAGGCAAGTCTGAAAGTATATCAGGAGAAAGCTTGCCAGATGAGCATTTACACTATTCTGCTGATTGTAATAGTGGTAAAGGTGGTTTTGATCGTGGCAGGGTCCGCTATAAATATAACCAAAGTATTATTATCGAAATCTCTTTTGATAATGAATGCCTTGAAAATGTGAATTTACCGCTTTTAGAGTAAGCTGCTGTAAAGACACACATTGTTTTGAGGGTTAATTTTGTAAGATACTAAGTTTTTTGGAGAAGCTTAGTATCTGCATACCCAAAGTTTGAATGTGCTTTCAAGTTCTGGATCAATACTTTTTGCTTATCATTTAACTTTCCTAGCTTAAGTGCTCTTGAGGTTTCCAAGTGAGTTTAAGAATGCTAAAATAACCTCATGCTTTCTGACCGCTACCTAAATCCCCTAACAGATTTTGGGTTTAAAAAGCTCTTTGGCTCGGAACCTAACAAAGAGTTACTGATTGACTTTCTAAATCAACTTTTGCCAGAACCCCACAAGATAGAAAAGCTTAGTTACAAAAAGAATGAGCATTTAGACATTACCGAAATAGACAGGAAAGCTATATTTGATCCCTACTGTGAAAACGAAAAAGGGCAGAAGTTCATAGTTGAATTACAAAAGGCTACACAAAATTACTTTAAAGATAGAAGTGTTTACTACTCTACTTTTCCTATACAAGAACAAGCTAAAAAAGGAGATTGGGATTAGGTTGTAGCTTTAAGCGGACTGTTTAATGTTAAGGTTTCTGATTATTCTTAATTTTCTGGGGTTATGTTTCTCTGCTACACCACCTAACAAAATTGAAACAGCTTATCCAATAGTCTTAATTGATGAATTAGGTCGCGAAGTTACACTACAAGCTGAGCCAAAACGCATAATAAGTATGGTACCAGCTCACACTGAAACTCTTTGTGCTTTGGGTAAAGATATCTGTGATCGTTTGATAGGAGTAGATGAGTATAGTAACTATCCAAATTTATCAGTACCTAAGGTAGGTAGTATTTTTAACCGTGATGCTGCACTTGAGTTAATAGTAGCACTTAAACCAGATCTAGTACTTATTTTTGACGGTGCTACTAGTTACGAATTTTCTCTAGCTTTAGAAAGGCTAGGTATTGCTTCCTATGGCACAGCAGCCCAGACTTATGATGAAACTTTTGAAGTCTTTAAAATGCTAGGGCTAATAGTAAATCGTAGTCTTGAGGCCCAAGCCTTAGTAACTAAAGTTAAAGAAGAAATAGCTGCCATAGAAAAGCTTATAAAAAATGAACCCACCCCTAAAGTTTACTATGAACTGGGGCGTTTTGGTGGCTTAAATAGTGTAGGTCCTAGTAGTTACATTGGTTATTTAATGGAAAAGGCAGGGGGCCAAAACATAGTGGGCGAGCAAGTAGGGGATTTCCCTACCCTTGATCCTGAATTTGTAGTAGCAGCGAATCCAAATATTATTATTTTAGGTCACAACAGTACCTTAACTGAACTTTCTGCTAGACCAGGGTGGAGCAACATAGTAGCAGTAAAAAAAGAACAGGTTTATGTGCTTTCTCAAGAACAAATTGACACCTTAAATCGCTCTGGGCCACGTATATCTGAGGCAGTAAAAATCCTAGGAAAGATATTCCACCCTCATCTTTTTGAGCAGTAAGGGGTTCGTTTGCAGCTACCTAAAATCTATCCATACCTACCTGTATATTAGCGAAAAAGCCTCGCCGCGATTCAACGGCACCTGATGAACACTCCTTAGGGCTGCTTCTTCCGACCTGACCCAATTCGAAGGTCACCACCGCGCTGAGACGACGAGACATTCAATTAGTTTACACAAAGACCTCTAGAAAAGTAAAGGGCCTAAGCCAATTTTTCAATGCTAATAAAGCGTTTCTTAGTCCCTTTATTGCTAAAATTAACTACTCCATCAGTAAGAGCGAAAAGGGTAAAGTCCTTACCCTGACCAACATTCTTGCCGGGCTTAAACCTGCTACCTCGCTGGCGCACCAGAATGGTGCCAGAGTTTACTTTTTGACCTGCAAAGCGCTTGACTCCTAAATATTTAGGATTACTATCACGTCCATTTTTAGAGCTTCCTACACCTTTTTTGTGAGCCATAATTAACCTCCTGCTATTTCTGTGACACGCACTTCTGTGTAACCTTGACGATGGCCTTGCTTACGACGGTAATTTGACTTAGCTTTAAACTTGTAGACGTGGAATTTTTTACCACGCCCATGAGATAGAACCTCGGCCTTAACATTGACATTTTCTAGCAGGGGTGTTCCTACTTTAATTTCATCACTGCCAAGCATCATTACTGGGAGGCTAATTACTTCACCGGGTTCTGCTTTTAAAAGCTCGAGCTGAAGTACATCTCCCTGAGACACCCGGTACTGCTTGCCACCACTTTGAATAACTGCGAACATTTGCTCACTCCTTGAAAGCCAAAAAAATTAGTTGAGACTCTTAACCCAACTAATTTAATGTTTGGTGGAGCTGATGGGATTCGAACCCATGACCTTCTGAATGCCATTCAGACGCGCTCCCAACTGCGCCACAGCCCCAAACAGCCTCTTAGTCTAAGGCTTAGTAAACCTAACTGTCAACCTTCTAAAAATTGTATGCTTTCAAATAGGTAGGACCTGAGCTTATTGCTGTTAGAATTAGTCATGTTTAGCCCCAATAATTTTCGTCTTTGGTGGAATCGCCCCAAGTGGAATCGCCCCAAAATGTATGACCATAACTATGGGCGCAAAGTCAGTTGGCTCGAGTTCAGTGCCATATAACTTTTGCCCTCCTGAACTGATAAATTGCCGCCTTTGCCCTCGCTTAGTAGCTTGGCGTAGGGAGGTGTCTAAAAAGAAACGTCGCAGCTATCAAAATGAAAACTACTGGGGGAAGCCTGTTCCAGGCTTTGGTGATCCTGAGGCTAATATTCTCCTTTTAGGCTTAGCCCCCGGAGCACACGGCAGTAACCGTACTGGACGCATGTTTACTGGTGATGCTAGTGGAGATTTTCTCTTTCCTGCACTTTATAGTGCTGGTCTAGCTAGTCAGCCACAAGCCACTTCTAAAGCAGATGGTATGGTGCTTAAAAACATTTTTATTACTGCAACACTGCGCTGTGTTCCCCCTCAAAATAAACCAACTCAAAACGAATTGTCCACCTGCCAAAAATGGCTAGGGTATGATTTAGATGGCTTAACTAACCTAAAAGTGATCTTGGCTTTGGGGAAAATTGCCCATGACAGCTATTTAGAGTACTTAAAGGTAATCAAAGGATACAAAGTTGTAAAGAAATATTACCCCTTTACCCATGGACTATTGCATGAGTTTAAGGGGGGAATACCTTTACTAGATTCGTACCATGTTAGCTTTCAAAACACTAATACAGGCAAGCTTACTGTTGATATGTTTATGGAAGTGTTGAGACAAGCTAAGAGTATACACTAACTTTCTTCTACTTTAACTTGAACTTTAAAGTCAATGTGTACTTCTGGATGAGGTTTGTAGGTAACGGTATAGTTACCTAACTCTTTAATAATGTTCGCTAGTTCTATTTTACGGCGATCTATTTGCACCTCATAAGCCTTCTCTATGCTAGCGGCAATGTCTTTCTTCCCTACTGAACCATAGATCCGACCTTCACCTGCTTTAACAATAATCTCAACCTCACCTTCACCAATAAGCTCTTTTAAGCGTTCTGCATCTGTTTTACGCTCAGCTAGCATACGAGCTCGTTGATTTAGCCTTGCATCAAGTTCAGCTTTGGTAGCTTTGGTAGCAAGCAAGGCCAAGCCTTGTGGTACAAGGTAATTACGAGCATAGCCGGGTCTTACCTTTACAATTTCCCCTGCTTCCCCGAGGTTTTTAATAGGCTCGAGCAAGATAATATTCATTTACGCACCAATTTTTGGGTAGTAGGAATGATAGCTAGCATACGAGCACGTTTGATAGTTATAGCTAGCTTCCTTTGGTGTGTCGCACAAACACCAGTACGACGGCGTGGCAGGATTTTAGCAGTATCAGAGATAAACCTGCGAAGCATCTTATTACTATGATAATCCATAACATCAAGTTCACCCACACAAAAGGAGCACACTCTTGGCTTACGATTCCTGCGAGCATTTCGCCTATCAAGCCGTTTTTCTCTTTCTTTCTCTTTGTCTTTACGCTTATATTGACCCATCTAAAAAGGCAAATCCTCTTCTGGTGGAAACTCCTCATCTATATCAAGAGATTTGTTTGACTGACTCGCTTGATCATTTTGCAACTCCCCTCCAGAGGAGGTTGTTTGGGTCTGAGCACCACCACTGCTAGGACCGCGAGTTAAAATTTCTATACGTGTACCTTCTAAACGTGTTTCATAGCGCTTATTACCGTCTTGATCCTGCCAAGAATCATTTACTAGTCTACCTATCACCGTTACAGGATCACCTTTTTTAAGCTCTCCGCAAGATTCAGCTAACTCTCGCCAAGTTTGAACATTAACATAATGAAAACTTTCTTGGTTCTGACCGCTACGGTCACGATATTGCTCATTCACAGCCACCCCAAAACGAGTTACTGCATAACCATTAGGGGTATAGCGCAACTCAGCATCTCTTGTTAAGTTGCCAATAATGGTTACTTGGTTAAGCGCATCATTGAGGCGGGGTTGATTTAAGGAGTCTAGGACTGTAGCATTTTCTTCTTTACGGTTACCATAGGTCAAAGGTACTAAACGAATGGCAGTAACATCCAAAGCACTACGTTTTGCACCTTGTTGGTCTTCCCAAGAACGATAATTCAAACGTCCATTAACAAAGACAGCACTGCCTTGTTGAAGCTGATCATTTAGGTACTCTGCTTGTTTATCAAATATAGAAACTCTGTGATACCATGCCAGACTGCGAGGTTGACCATCATCCCCTATAATATTGTCGTTACCAGCAACCTGAACGTCTAAAATAGCCAAACCACTAGGAGTGTATTTTAGTTCAGGTGGTTTGGCTACACAACCAATTAGATAAACATTATTTAATCCTCGAGCCATTCAAATTACCTTTCTAAGCAGCTACCTTTGGAGACTTCTCAGATTTTTTTAAAGTGCTCCACTCGGGTCTGTCACGGATTACAAGAGCCCGCATAACATTATCACGCAAGCGTAAAGCTTGCTCTATAACTTTAGGGGCTTCATTATCACTTAACTGTAGGGAATAAATTAAATAGTACCCATCAAGTTGCTTATTAATAGGATAAGCAAGACGAGTTTTCCCCCACTCATCAAGCTTTGAGATTTCACCTTTGTAGCGATCAACTTGTGCACTTATAGTATCTTTTTCAGCATTGATTTGCACTTCACTTAAGTTGGGCCTCAAAATGACATTAAGGTCATAATTCAGCATTACTTACCTCATTTCTGCTTTTTTAGTTAATACCCTAAAAGCAATAATGTGCTACTTTAGCATCAAAGTTAGCCTTTTGCCAAGCTCTATATTTACCCATTACCTGGTACAAAATTAACAAAGAAAACAGTGAAAGTACTTTACCGGTACAGGTCTATAAAAGTCACTTCCCTAAAAAGCTTAAAAGTATAGTACCACTTCTCTTAAGGTCTCTCAGGGAGGTCTCTTAAGGATTTTATAGGTTGACACTTCCAGAACTAAAGCCCTGGGCTTTCTCGCTTATTGCCATAAAACTATTCTAATGAGGAGGTAACAAGATGGGGAAATAAGATGCTTAAGTTATTCTCCTAGAATTTTCCGTGAATTATCTCTATGTTCTGGTCTATCTGCACAAATGCTAGCTATTTAACTAACATTTAATGTTGTTTTCATAAAATTGTTGCCTAAGGTTACTCTAAAGTGTTACATAGAGCTATCAGAAAATGTTTAATTAGTGCTAGTGAAAAATATCTCTTTAAAACCTCCTTAAGCACCTTTAATCTTAGTCTTTTAGAGTCTAAAGCCTATGGATGGAGGCAATTATGAAACATTGGTTTTTATTATTAGTTTTATTGCTCTTAAAAAGTCACACACAAGCACAGGATAGTGCAATGATGATTTGCACCAATCACCGTAATGAATTAGCAGCACACGGTTTTACTCATATCTTTGAGCATAACGGAAAATATTGCGTGGTAATTGCAGACAGTAGTATGGAAGTGCTTAATGAGACTTTTGAGTGGCTTAAAGATAGTTTAGGAGCAATATTTGTACCTAGTGAAAACGAAGATGTTGAGGAGTGGATTAAAAGGCGAGAAAAGGAAAAAGAGCAAGGTATGCTAGATGAATTTATTAATTGGTCTGCTGGTGAGGATTTTAGTGAAGACACAGATAGACATAGTGAGCCTGCACATGGAAATGAAGACACTGAGGAGTGGATTGAAAGGCGAGAAAAGGAAAAAGAGCAAGGCTTGTTAGATGAATTTGTTAACTGGTCTACAGGTGAAAACTTCAGCGGAGATACAGATAGATATAGTGGCTCTGCAAATGAAAAAGTTGCTTTGCAAACTAAAGAAAAAAATTGGTTGGAGGGTATGTTTAATTTTTGGAATGTAGACTAGATAAGTCTAACTTACTAAGAAAATCTCAACTTGCCCAAAGCTGGGAAGGTTCTGAAAGCCTTCCTAGTTTCCTTTTATGGAACAGTTATTTATTCTATGGCATAGTATCAATTTTGAGCACATGGTGAATCACCATAACTATGAGTAAGTTGCAATACCCTTATCCTCTCCATTTCTGTGGGCTCTTTGCCCAAATAGTCTGTGGCAGTGCAGAGTGTCAAAGTATTGCATTCCAAGGCAAAGTCTAAGAATGAGTGCTAAGTATTCATTGTTAATCCATTTGCAGTAAGTTATAATAAAGAAAGATATGCCTCTTGTCCATAAAACCTCCATAATGACAGGAGAAGAGATAAATAAAGCCTTGATTGGTATTGCCCAGCAGATAATCGAGCAGAGCAAAAGCGCACACAATCTAGCAATGGTAGGTATTCATACACGGGGTGTACCTATTGCTAATCGTTTGGCCGAGCTTATAAATCAACTTAGTGGTATAAAGCCACTTTTAGGCCAGCTAGATATAACTTTATATCGTGATGATTTAAGTGAAATTGCCTTACAGCCAGTTGTAAAAAAAAGTGATTTGCCTTTTGATGTCGCTGGCAAGTGTATAGTGCTTTGTGATGATGTGCTATACACTGGCAGAACTGTAAGAGCTGCTTTAAATGCACTCACTGATTTAGGCCGTCCCAAATGCATTCAGTTAGCAACGCTTATCGACAGGGGACATCGTGAGTTACCCATTAATGCAAACTATATAGGTAAAAGCGTACCCACAAGTCATCAAGATAATGTAAAGGTAAGAATTAAACCTGTTGATAATGAGGAAGGTGTAGATCTTTTTGAGAGCAGGACTTATGAAGCATAAGCACCTCCTTGATCTTTATAATTGGTCAAAAGAAGATATCATTGCTCTTTTCGATACAGCGGACGCTATGGCAGAAGTCATGCAAAGGACCATTAAGAAAGTCCCCGCTCTACAAGGTTTTACAGTGGGGACATTATTTTTTGAAAACTCAACGCGAACCAGACTTTCTTTCGAAATAGCTGCAAAGGCACAAAATGCAGAGGTGCTAAATTTTGCTGCTGGTAGCTCGAGCTTATCAAAAGGAGAATCGTTAAAAGATACTTTAAAAACTATTGATGCAATGCAAGTAGATGCCTATGTTGTGCGTCATGTAGCTCCGGGAGTACCGTACCAACTTGCCAGCTGGACAGATGCTTGTATTATTAATGCAGGTGATGGTAGACGCTCTCATCCCACACAAGCTCTTCTAGACGGTTACACCTTCAGAAACGAATTCCCTGACTTTGATAGTTTTCAAGGCAAGAAATTAGCCATTATAGGAGATGTCCTGCATTCACGTGTAGCACGCAGTAATATTGTTTTGTGGACTAAACTTGAGGCAGAAGTGACTCTTTGTGGTCCTAGAACCCTTTTGCCAGAGGATTTTAAGCAAGCAAAGGTTACCATTACACATAATATTTATGAGGCTGTAGAAGGTGCTCATGCAGTTATGGCCTTGCGACTTCAGCAAGAGCGTATGGCACAGGGTCTACTACCTTCATTAGCAGAATACCAGGCTTGCTACCAGCTTAATGAAGCTGTAATGAAACAAGCCCATCCTGAAGCACTAGTAATGCATCCGGGCCCAATGAATCGTGATGTAGAAATCTCTGGTACTTTAGCAGATAGTGAGTGTAGTGTGATAGAAAAACAAGTTGCTAATGGCATTCCTATTCGTATGGCAGTTTTTTATAAGCTTTTAATTGGTAAGTAATAAAGACAGGTACTCTTTATACTTGTAACAATATAAAAATGGACATTTCTTTAGAACTGCTATGGTTTTTGAAAGGGAGCTAGGGAGATGAGGAGCAAGACACAAGTTTCTTGGAATCAAATGTTCACCTCATTACCCGTTTTTAACATACCTAAGTACCAATTGGAGTAGAAATTATTTCTGAGTCAATCTTGGCTTTAGTGGTTGTAGGAGTTTCTATTTGTTCTTCAACAAGTTCTATTCTGGCATCAAAACGCTTACGCTCAAAACGGTAGAAAGCGCTAGGAATAACAAAAAGAGTTAACAGTGCAGACGACGTCACACCCCCAAAAATCACCATACCAATAGGCCTACGAAATTCACTGCCATCACCTGTCCCAAGTAGTAAAGGAATACTGATAGCTACCAGTGTGCTGGTAGTCATCAAAATGGGGCGCAAGCGTAACTTGCCTGCCCTTACTAACATTTCTCTTAAAGTTTCACCCTCTTGCTGCCTTTTATTGATGACAACATCGAGTAATAAAATAGCATTTTTAGTCACAAGGCCAGTAAGGATAACAATTCCTAATACACTATTAACATCAAGACCAATTCCTGCAATAATAAACAGCCATAGAGCACCTACTAAAGCCAGAGGAACTGTAAGTAGTAGATAAACAGGAATTTTAAAGCTGTTAAATTGACTAGCAATAACCAGATAGTTTAGAAGAAAGGCTAAGGCAAAAGCAATGGGAGTATAGAGAATAAGGTCACCTGTTAAATCAAGGCCTACATCTTGTCCTTCTGTTACAAATTCATCAATAATCTTTGCTCGAGCAAGCTCCTCTTCTAAATCGGCTCTGAGTTTAGACATAGGAGGGGCTCCTGGTAAAACAGAAGCTTCAATATTTGCTACATAGGTTTGAGCTGTACGGCTTATAGTGGTAGGTGCCTCAAAAATATTAAAGCGACCTAAGTCACCTAAGGAGATACTTTTTTCTAGTACCGGGGAAATAATCGGCAAACTGAGCAGGGCTTGCTCATCTTGCAAGTTAATGGGGTTAACTTTGACTGTTATAGGATACTCATTTCCCCTATCACTAAAAGTAGCAGCCTCAGCACCAACATTATAGGTGCGCATGGTTTGATAAACATCATTAACAGTTAAACCAGTACCACTTAGGGCTGAAAAATCAACTTGAAATACCCGCTCACTAATTGTAGTATCTAGATTAGAGCGTATATTAGTTAAGTAGGGATTGGTTTCTAATAGTAGCCTAGTTTGAACATCTCTTTCACGTAAAAGATCAAGATCATTTGAGGCAAGAGTTAGGGTATAATCTGCTACTCGAGGAGGCCCTGAATTATCTATAGAATAAGCACTAATACTAGCTTCTGGGAAATCTGCCAACAATTCCTCAACTTTTTTTTCGTATTCAACAGCCAACTCACGGTTAGTTTTTTCACGTAATTGCTTATCTATGAGTTCAAAGCTGAACTCTGCACGTCCTGAAGAAGTAATGTTGCCTACATCACTGTTGCTATTCACTCCTACAGCTAGCTGCATAGTTTTAACTTCAGGATAATTTATAAATTCTCCCTCAATTCTACTAGCCAATTCATTAGTTATACTTAAGCCAGTGCCTGTAGGCAAACGTACCGTAATACCTACATAACCAGAGTCTGTAGGTGGGGAAAAATTAAAGTTTATTAAACGAACAGCAACAAATAGACTAAGGAAAAGGCACAAAGCAAAAAGCAGCACAAAATTGCTACGATTAACATGTAATTTACCCAAATGGATATCACCTAAAAGGAAATTAAGGGTAGCTCCATAAATCTTACGCAGGCCATTTACCATCCAATCGATCATTTGATGCAAAGGAAGCAAAGTAGCCCCGATAAGTGTAAATACTAAACGGAATAAATAATGTATCAAGGCAATAATTATAGGTATAGCAAGAAAGACAAAGCTTATCGCTGCCCCAACAAGAGAAGGTCCCATAGAAGAGTTAGCCAAAGGTAGAGAGTTCACTAATTTAGCAGGGGGGCTTCCTACAGGTGCTTTGCCCATAACAAAAAGAAGGGCTGTGCTAATAACAAACATTACTGCGACCAAAGCCCAAAGACGTCTGCTCTTATACCAACCTAAGCCTCTCAGGTTAGCAAGGTGAGTAATAGTATGTGGAACATTACGCCAGCTGGCGGGCAAAGGGTTGGGCATATAAGCTAAACGCACCGTTAAGAAAAAGAGGGCTTCTAAATAAGAGAAGATTATAGTAGCAGCAAGAGTAAGACCAAATTCAGCAAAGAATTGTCCTAATATGCCGGGTAAGAAAGATATCGGTAA
Source organism: Trueperaceae bacterium (assembly GCA_965224855.1). Taxonomy (GTDB): domain Bacteria; phylum Deinococcota; class Deinococci; order Deinococcales; family Trueperaceae; genus CBDCVN01. The sequence continues at coordinate 1,805,412 of CBDDAI010000002.1, forward strand.
AAAAACTGCTAAAAGTGAAAGGGTTGAAGCTAAAACAGCCACACTAACCTCACCAGCTCCTTTACGCACAGCCTCGAGCCTACTATGCCCCATCTTTCTATACCTATCAACACTTTCAGCTATGACTATAGAATCATCAACCACTAACCCTACTGCTATGGTTATAGCTAGAAGTGTGATGATATTAAAGGTGAAGCCAAAAACACCAAAGAGAATTAGTGCTCCAGAAAAAGAAATAGGTATCGCTAGCACAACTGAAAATACTGAACCTAAGCGTCCTACAAAAAGAAATACGATAAAAGCTACTATCAGAACTGAGCGTACGAGTTCTGTGCCAGTATCTCTTACACTTGAAGCAATAAAAGTCGTCTCATCATTTATTATTTTTACTTCATAACCTATCGGTAAGTTTAGCTTGCCGATAGCTGTATGAATATTGTTAGCAGTAGCTACAGAATTGGCTCCTGATTGCTTCTTGATTTCAAGTAGAATTACAGGTTCGGTATCTAAGCGTGAGTAAGCTGTAACCTCAGCCTTAGTATCGTGTACTACTGCCAAGTCAAGTACTCGCAACCCTCGCTGAGAATCAACAATCATCTCTTCTACTTGGTTTACATTACCAGGTTTGTTACGTCCAGCAAATAAGATACGTTCACCAGCAATAGTTAGGCTCCCTATTGGCACTTCTGAACTACCAGTAGCAATCGCATTTGCCACTTGAGCAGCGCTAAGTTTATAAAGGTCTAATTTGCTGGGATTTAAAAGGACTTGAATCTCTCTCTCAACAGGACCAATAACATCAATGCTAGCTACCCCATCAACACGAAGTTGTGGAGTGAGGACATCTTCAGCAAATGTCTGAATAATGCTTAGATCTTCGCCGGGAGCAGATACAGCAACATTTAAGATAGGCTCATCATTGGGATCAAGCTTTTCTATAGAAGGAGAACCTGCATCATCTGGCAATATGCCTTTAACAGCATTCACCCTTTGAGAAACATCAACAGCCGCTTGATCTGCATTTACACTAGCAACAAATTCAATAAAAACTACACTTAAACCTTCAAAGCTATAAGAGCTAATACTACTAATGCCAGGCAAAGTAGCTAGTGCTTCTTCTAAAGGTTCAGAGATTTGTTTGCTTACCTCTTCAGAGCCTGCACCACTATAAACTGTGTTTACACTTACAAAAGGAAGCTCAAAGTTAGGTAGTAGGTCAACCCCTGTTGAGATTGAGCTTACTAATCCAAAAAAGACTATTGCTAAGAAAATACTTATTGAGAATACATAACGGCGAATGAAGAAGCTGATTAGATTAGTCATTATTGTTTGTTACTTTAGCATTAATATCAGGATTACACTTTAACCTTGCATAAACGTGTAACTTCCTTTTTATCTTCTTCTATGTCCCTACAAGCAATAGGGCTCGAGCTTTGGAGTTTGCTCGAGCTTTGACCTTACAAGATGACTGTGCTCGAGCACCCAAAAGCAAATCAATAGGCTCGAGCTTCCAAAACAAGTCGCTTTAGTAATGCTCGAGCACAAAAAACAATTAAGCTAGTTAGGGCTCGAGCACCCAAAGCAAATAAATAGGGCTCGAGCTTCCAAAGTAAATAGACCTGTCACTATGTTAGGCAAATTGATATGGTAGACCCTATTAAATGAGTAACAAGATCACAATAAATACGAACAATTTACAACCTTTGAAGGATCTCTATAATACCCAAAGTCTTATTTGAGAGACAACTCTAATCAATAGAACTCTTACATTACAATCTAGAGAATTGCTATAATGAGAATATGCCAGCAGTAGCTGAGGTCTTACCAAAACAATACTTACCTTCTAGCTCAGAACTACCCTCATCGGATGATACCCCTGTGGACAATGAAGATCAGAACTTTATCCCTAACTTTTTACTCTTTCTACTTGAAAATATCTGGACTGAGCGCCAAGATTGGTACTTTGGGGTTGATATGGGTGTTTACTATAATAGAAGAAATCCCATTCCAGCCATTGTTCCTGATGGCTTTTTAAGTTTAGGAGTCCAAAGACGTAAGCCTACAGGACGTTTAAGCTACACTCTTTGGGAAGAGAAAGATATTGTACCTAGTTTTGTGTTAGAAATGGTTTCGCAGAAGTATGGTAGTGAATATGAAGAAAAAGCTGCTGCTTACGCAGAAATAGGAGTACTCTACTATTTAGTTTACAACCCAAACCATTGGCAGCGCCATAACAAAAAGGCATTTGAGATCTACAAGTTAATTGGGGGTAAGTATGAGAAACAGTTGGATGAGCCTTACTTTATGCCAGAGATTGGTTTAGGAATAGGAAGAGCAAGGAAGGTAATTAGGGGTATAGATAGGGAGGTATTGTACTGGTTTGATTCTAAGGGGAAAAGTTACCAGAATGCTGAGGAACAGTTAGCTGATAAGAAAACTGAGTTGATTGATACAAAAACTGAATTAGTTGATGCGAAAACTAAGTTGGTTGATACAAAAACTGAGTTGTTTGACACGAAGAAGCAATTATCTGCTTTAGAAAAAGAGATTCTTGAATATAGAAAGCTCTTTGGTAAACTACCAAAGGATTCTCTCTAATACTAAAAATTAGTTTCCAAAACAGAGCAGCTTGGCTCGAGTCTAAATCTAAATGCTTCACATACAATCTGGCTCAAGCCCTGGAATTTTCAAGCACCCAAAAGATCAATAGCACTCGAGCTTTTATACTTTTTACGAGCAATGGGCTCAAGCACCCAAAACAAATAAATAAGGCTCGAGCTTTGGGGGTTGCTCGAGAATACAGACCATACTCCCAGAAATGATAGACTGTGATTCTAAAGGTGATGAATGACTAAAGTAGCTATATTGACAGTATCTTCTAAAAATGGAGAATTTTCATATAGTGCTGTGGCTGGTGATAAAAAGACAGCAGGCAAAACAGCTGGTCAAGTACTAGATGCTCTAAATGCCCAATTGAATAATAAGGATAATACTCTAATTATTGTTCAGAATCAGCGACCTGACCAATTCTTTAGTGCCACACAACAACAACGCCTTGCTGAATTAATGGAGAAATGGCGGGGCGCTCGAGATAAAAATACAGAATTATCAATTGAAGAACAATCAGAATTAAATACCCTCGTAGAAATTGAGTTACTAGCTTCCGCAAATAGAACGGCCTCACTTATTAACAAATTGCGAGAATGAATCCATACTATAGGCAAGTGGTGCAAAGAGCAAGTCATAGGTGTGAATATTGCCATGCACCTAATGAACAGTCAAACACAGAAAATGGCACGACAACAGTGGATGATTCTAGGGCTTTTCCCATAGCTTCGGTGAGTTGGCCAAACTATTTTAAACAGTTGATTACCCTCATCCAAGCCCTTCTATTTGGACTCGAGCACCCAAAGCAAATTAAGTAGGACCTGAGCTTTGGGGTTGCTCGAGCCCACCAACACAGTTTTGAACTGCGATTTGTGCTATTGAATTAATGGACTACATACCACGCTCTTTGACTAAATAGCTATAAAATGGTTGAATAACTAGAAAAAAAGCTGGAAGCCTTTAAAAGGCTTTGGAGGTTTTATATTATGCCGGGAATAGCTGTTATTGGGGCTCAATGGGGTGATGAGGGGAAAGGTAAGGTTGTTGATGCACTAGCTAGCCAAGCAGACTTTGTAGTTCGCTACTCAGGAGGAGCAAATGCTGGTCATACTATAGTGGTAGGAAAAGAAGTCTTTAAGTTACACCACTTACCCTGCGGTATATTGCATAGTGGGGCAACTTCTATTTTGGGTGGTGGCATGGCTATCAACCCTTGGACATTTCAAGAAGAGTATCAAAATTTTGCAACTCAGCAAGACCTTGGTGAGGTCTATATTGCTAAAGAAGCACATCTCGTTCTACCCCATCAACTTAAAAATGATGAAGGTGGGGGAAGTCATATTGGTACCACTAGACGTGGTATAGGCCCTAATTATTCTGATAGGGCAAGGCGAGTAGGCTTACGGGTTGAAGATTTATTCTCTAATGAAGTGTTGCTTACGCAAATAGAGAGGCTTTTGGAAGCTAAGCCTAACTCTACAGCTCGAGTAAACTGGAAAACAAAAGAACAAGCCTTTGAAGATTTAGCAGAGGTGCGTGAGTTTATTTTACCCTTTATACGTGATACCGGAGGCATGTTGCGCAAAGCCCTCAAAAAAGGAGCAAAAGTACTCTTTGAAGGTGGTCAAGGTACTATGCTTGACTTAAACTATGGTACTTATCCTTATGTTACTAGTAGTCACCCCACTGTAGGAGGAATTTTAATAGGTGCAGGGGTAAGTCATAAAGCACTTAACAAGGTTTATGGTGTGGTCAAAGCTTTCACCTCTCGTGTAGGGCATGGTCCTTTCATGACTGAGCTAGCAGGTGAAATGGCTGACCTTCTTAGAGGCACGGGGAAAAACCAATGGGATGAGTATGGTACCACTACTGGTAGACCACGTCGTGTGGGTTGGCTTGATCTTGTACAGTTAAAATATGCTTGTGAGTTAAATGGTTTTGATGGCCTTATTTTAACTAAACTGGATGTACTCTCAGGCCTTGAGAGCATCAAAATATGTGTAGAATATAAAGGTGATATCCCTATTTTCAAAGAAGTGACTGGTTGGGGAAAACTTCAAGGCCTAGGTAATCGCGAGGCTTTGCCCCAAGAAGTTCTAGCTTATCTAGATCTTATAGAAGATTTTACCAAAACTCCTATAGTTATGTTCTCAACTAGTCCTGACCGTGAAGATACCTATGGAGAAGTATCTTGGTTTTAGCTGATCTTATGGCATTAACTGCTTTTCTGGTCTTAGCATTTGTTGGTAGTAGTTTGCTGGTTCTGTCCAATTGGCTCGAGCACAAACCTACCTTACCAGCTATTTTAGGCCTGAGCGCCTCGATAATAGCAATGCTTTTTTTTACCCTCTCAATCAGCACAGAAACAACTCTGCTAGGAATGATTCGCTTAGGAGGCCTAACTAGTCTTGCTGGCATAGCCCTAACTATGATCGCTGCCCTAACTATAATGGGCATTTTAGCTAATCCCCACAAATATCAAGCAGGCCTAGCTGAAATTTATGCTTTTATACTTTACACAGCTTTAGGAGGGGTTTTGATGGTAGCAGCCAATAATATTTTGCTGTTATACGTTGCCATTGAACTCTCTAGCTACAGCACTTACATACTGGTAGGTTACCATCGCCATAATAAGTTAACGATTGAAGCAACTACTAAATACTTTATTTTAGGAGCTCTAGCAAGTGCGTTTTTGCTCTATGGTTTTAGTCTGCTATTTGGAGCAGGCCAAAGTATTTATTTTGATGAGCTAGCAGCAAATCTAGTTACAGCTAGCAATTTGCCAGCACTGCTCTCCCCTGCCATCGCGCTTATCTTGGTTGGCTTTGGTTTTAAATTAGCACTAGTACCTTTCCATGCTTGGACCCCAGATGCTTATCAAGGAGCTCCTACAATGGTAGCAGCCCTGCTATCAGCAGGACCAAAAGTGGCTGCTATTATTGCCCTTGGAAGCTTTGTGACACAAGTGTTTGTGATAGAAGAAGCCAACCAACTGTGGCAAAAAGCCTTTATGATCCTAGCTATTGTGACTATGACTGTGGGGAACCTGCAGGCGCTTAAACAAAGCAACCTTAAACGTCTTTTAGGGTACTCATCAATAGCCCAACTAGGCACTATAACTGTAGGTTTAGCTAGTGGTACCTTGCAAGGCTTTTCTGCTGTGGTACTTTACTCTATTAGTTATGCTATTGCCAATATTGGCGCATTTACTGCTATTTCTGCTTTAGGTGATGCTGGCGTAAAAGAAGAGATAGATGAATATAAGGGGCTAGGACAGCGAAATTGGCTAATAGCCTTCCTTTTGAGCATCTTTCTTTTGAGTTTAGCAGGAATACCCCTGTTAGCTGGTTTTATGGGGAAACTTTTCGTTTTTAAAAGTGCTATAGAAGCAAAGTTGGTTATTCTAACATTTATTGCTGTTGCTAATACTCTACTAGCTTATTTTTACTATTTTAAGGTAATTATCAAAATGTGGCTTTATACTACTACCGATAAACCAATGCCTACATCAATTCATCCTATGGCTACAGCAGCTCTGATAATTGGGGTACTGGGTATTTTTGTTATAGGGGTTTTACCAATGCCTTTTTTAAGCGGTATCACAAAGGCATTATTAACGCATTTTGGTTGATGGACGGGAATGTGGTAAAGTCCCTTGTTTTACTTGGTAAGTGAGCTTCAAGGGACACTACCCTTTATTGTTCCAGACTATAGCTGTCTTTGAGAAAAGAGGGCATACACTTTCATTGGGTAAATAGATTAAGTGTGTGCGATAAATGCTTTGGTTTGGTTCTCTATAAACCTCGAGCCTCTGATCTTGAACATTCTGAAGCCATACCTCAGGAACACCTGATTCAGCATATAAGGGCAATTTCACCTCACGATCATAACTAAGCGTACTATCTGATATCTCAATTACAAGCAGCACATCTTCAGCATGGGGTTTACGCTTACTATAGTCTCGCTTTTTAAGCAAAGTGAAATCTGGCTCAGGTGCAGAATTATCGTTCATAATCACAGGGCATTGAACTAGTACCTCGGCTTCTTCATGGTAGGTTAACACTAAATGTTGGTTGAAGCTCATTATGCTTATAATATGATTTTCGCCCATAGGTGTCATATCAATAAACTCTCCCCGAATTAATTCGACTCTGTCTTCAGGAGTGAAAATACCTGCGGTTACTAATTTGTCATATTCAGCTAAAGTAAAGCGGTGTGTTGAGACCATAGTATTAGCATAGCATCGTTACTAATTTTCTGTGGCAAGTAGTTGGAAAGAAAAGTAGAATGCTTAGGGGAACAATAGTCCCTGCCTAAGTAAAGAGAATACATCAGTGCTTATCCCAATAATTAGGTGTAAGAGTATAGGATAAAGTAAGGAGCCAGTTTTTAAAGCTAGTAAGCCAAAGCCAAAACCAGCAGGTATAGCAGCAATGGTTTCAGCTGGGGGTTTACCAAGATGGATCATAACAGAGAATATAACCTGTAACCACATGGCTTGAGTTAAGCCTATCTCAGTAGCAAGGCCTTTTAATACAAAGCCACGATAGAAAAACTCAAAAGATAAGTAGTAAAGTGCATAGAAAGTTGTCCAAGTTAGCAAAGCTATAGAAGAAGAGCCAACCCAAGGCCCTGCCCAAGGGTACGTGTTTTGCAGCTCTAAATTAGCTGAACCAATGTACATAAGCAGCAAAGCTATCGGCGAAATAACTAGCACTAAGGTAGCACCCAAGCGAAAATTACCCCAGCCAAAGCCAAGGTCTTTAAGGGAGCATTTGAAAAACTTAAGGGTAAGTAGGGGTAGTAAGAACAAAAAGAGTAAAGCACTAGCAATGTTTATAAGTGCCGCATTCAAAGTACGCTCAGCACTCCCCAATAAGCTAGGACCTGGGCTGCCTAAGTGCCAATAGGCTAGTTGAGCTAGTAAAGCAATGCTAAAATAACTACCTAGCTTGATATTTTTCTTTAGAAAATTATTTAAGATTTTTTTAATAATAAGTTCCAAAAGGCAGGTGCATAACTATTCCTTTGTGGCTCAAGGTTATTATTAATTATATATTCCTGTATTTGGTTTAGTCCTAATAAACCAAGTCCTTGCCAGCCCTGTACCAGAACAATGGGGGTTTATTATCGACAACAGTAACAGGTCCCTGAATCTCTTGTATAGGCATTGTTTGATCTTTGATATGACAATGTGTATCAAAGTCTGACAGTGTAAAACCGCCAGGCTTATCAATTTTAAAAAACCCAGTCTGGAAAAGCTCGTCTAAATCATCAAGTGGGGAAAATACCTTGGGGAACTAATTCTCTCTCGTTTTGAGGAATGGATAGGGAGGAGTAACTTACAGGCTGAACGCTTATTTTGAGTGTCTCTGGCAATTGTGGCCCCAGAGCAAGTAACAAATCTACATATTCAAGATATTCCACTTCCATCCTATCACCAGTTGAATACACATAAACATACTCTAATGTGTTTGTGTTGTCTTGATGTAGCATTAACTCTTAATTAGTTAAAATCAAAACCTATTGAACTTCTTCTCCTAGCTCTTCTTCTAAAGGCATTAAATATCCTACTGTACGATTTTCTGGTACAAAGTAACGATCGGCAGTAGCCATAATTTCCTCAGTGGTTATATCTTCTATAATATCAACATAGCTAATGATGTTTTCCCAACCGCCTAAAAAAAGCTCATAAAAAGCCAATTGGGAAGCAAGGCCATTGCTCGAGCCCAAAGCACGTATAAAACTAGCCCTTACTTGGTTTTTTACCTTGGTAAGCTCACGTTCGCTCACAGGCTCTGTTTTTAGCTTCTCTAACTCCTCATAGATGACAGCCTCAAGATCTTCATTGGTATTTGGAAAAAGTGGCAAAGTGTATATCACAAACTGGTTGGGGTCACGTATAGCTGGGAAGCTCGAGCTAGTGACGATGCTTAGGGCTAGCTGCTCCTCAGTCACAAGACGTTTATAAAGTCTAGAAGTACGCCCTGATGTTAAAATGGCGTCTAGCACATCTAGTATGTAGGCATCTCTAGAAGGGTAAGTAGGCTTGTGAAAACCTATCACCATTTGGGGTTCAGCATCGTAGTGAAGAGTCAGGCGACGTTCTTGGGTTTGTTTAGGTTCTCTAGGGATTTTAGCACGAACCTCTGGACCTTGAGGTATCGCACCAAAGTAGCGCTCTATTATTTCAATGTCCCGCTCTGGTTCAACATCACCAACTAGCACTAAAACTGCACGATTAGGATGATAGTAAAGCTCAAAAAAAGCTTCAGCTTCATTAGCACGGTAATCCTCAATTTCTTCATCAGAGCCAATTAAAGGCCTGCCGTAAGGGTGAACTTCAAAAGCTGCCTCTAAAAAATTTTCAAATAAAAAGCCTCGAGGATCATCAGCTTCCCGCTGACGACGCTCTTCGTGCACCACATCACTTTCCTCATAAAAACCACGGAAGACTGGCTCGAGCAAAACATCAGCATAAACCCTAGCATAAAACTCCAAACGATTAGCAGGTAAAGACACCACAAAAGAGGTACGATCATATCCAGTAGTAGCATTTAAACCCACTGCCCCATTACTATCAAAAAGTGTGTCAAAAGCATTAGGAAAGGCTAAACTTCTAGCCTGTTCCTGACTTTGCATAAGCTGTTCTCTAAGCTCTGCTAATTCCTTTTCATCTGCACCAGTTTCTTCAGCTTGATCTAGCATAATGGTAAACAGCTCAATTTTCCTAAGAGCTGCTAGCTCAGCTGATAGATCTTTGCTGCCAATAGTACGAGTGCCCTTAAAAGCCATGTGCTCAACCATATGAGCTAAACCACCTAGGCCTTCAGGCTCGTCCATACCACCTACATCAAACATAAGGTTAAAACTAATAACAGGAGCAAAGCCTTGCTCAACCATAATGACTGTGAGCCTATTATCTAACTCAAATGTAGTAGTAAACTCTCGTAAATCTTGAGCCTTAGCAAATAAAAGTACATAAATTAAAAAAAACCAAACTCTTTTCATAAACACCTTTCGGATAACCTTCTTATGCAATCATTTTTCTATGTAACTATGAGACTTGGCTATATAGTTTATTTGAGTGATTTCACAATTACATGGCTAGCATAATGTTTCCTAAACAGGTTATGCTGCACTATATGCAACTATACAATACCTTAAGTCGTCAAAAAGAAACTTTTAAACCAGTAACTGAAGGGCATGTAGGCATGTATTTTTGTGGACCCACAGTCTACTCAGAACCACATTTAGGACATGCTAGGGGGCCCATAGTTTTTGATGTTTTAAAGCGCTGGTTACAATTTAGCGGCTATAAAGTACGTTTAGTATCCAATATTACAGATGTAGGCCACCTGACCAATGATTCTGATGATGGTGAAGATAAACTTTTAAAGCGAGCTAAGCTAGAACAATTAGAACCAATGGAAATAGCTGAGAAGTATTTCTGGGCCTATTTTGATGCTATGGCTAAACTGGGTGTTAGACGGCCTGACATTGTACCAAGAGCTACAGGGCACATTGGTGAGCAAATAGAACTCACTGCACAGCTGATTGAAAATGGCCTAGCCTATGAAGTTAATGGCAGTGTATATTTTGATGTTTCTAAGTGGCAAGACTATGGTGAGCTTTCTGGGCGTGACCCTGATGATCTTTTGGAAGGGGCTCGAGTAGAAGTACGTAGTGAAAAAGATGACCCTCGTGATTTTGCCCTTTGGAAGCGAGCCGAGCAAAATCATATTATGCGCTGGGATAGCCCGTGGGGTGAGGGCTTCCCCGGTTGGCATCTAGAATGCTCAGTGATGAGTACCAAGTACCTTGGCAATGAATTTGATATTCACGGTGGGGGTCTAGACCTTATTTTCCCTCACCATGAGTGTGAGGTCGCTCAAGCAAAGGCCGCAGGTAAAGCCTTCGCTCGTTACTGGCTACACTGGAATTTTATTACTCTTTCTGGAGAAAAGATGTCTAAGAGTAAGGGGCACTTTAAAACCCTAGCAGAGCTATTCAGTGAGTATGACCCTACCGTAATTCGCTTTAACCTATTAAGCTCACACTATCGCAGTGTTAGCGATTTTTCATCTGAGGGCTTACATGCCTCTGCACAGGGTCTGAAACGCATCCGTGAAAGTTACAGTGAGGTGCTTCGTTTGCTAGAAAAGTTTGAAGTTAAAGATGACTCCTTTAATGCCTATCGTGGGCGTTTTGCTGAAGCTATGAATGATGACTTAAACACTCCTCAGGCTGTAGCAGTTATTTTTGATGTGGTTCGTGAGGTAAATGCTCAACTACCTAAAAAGCCAAGTCAAGACTATCTAAGTGCTGCTAAAGCCTTTTATGAAAATTACGCTAGGGAAATCTTAGGGGTGCTTGGTAAAACAGTAGAAGTTAGTAAAGGAACAAGTGTAGATGTGCTAGACGGGCTTATTGGTTTAATCAATGAACAGAGAGAGGCAGCACGCCTGAGACGCGATTTTAAAAATTCTGATGCCATACGTGAGCGTCTAAATGAGTTGGGTATCGTGCTTGAAGATACAGCTGAAGGCACTCGTTGGAAGGTGGGTTGACGATTACTGTTAACCAAACAACTTTAGATAAGCTTGATTTTCCCAAAGTCAAACAAGCTCTAGCTAAACTAGCACACACTGCTAGGGGTAAAGAATATGCCTTGGCATTATCGCCAAATTTAAGCAAAGCGGCTATAGAAACCTCTTGGAGACACTTGAGTGAAGCAGTAAATGGCCCTGCTCTTTCTTTAGGAGGAGTTGAAGATATTCGCCCTCAGATTAAAGCTATAACCGAGGGGAAAGTTTTAGAAGGCAAAGAGATTTTAGCTATTGCTTACACGTTAGATGCTGCTGGAACAATAAAAAGAGCAATCCTAAATTCCCAAAGGCCTGCTCTGAACCAGTTGGCTAGCAATATGCGCTCTTTTGATGCAGTACTGAGAAAAGTACGTGAACAGCTTGATGAAAATGGTAGTGTGCGTGATAGTGCTACCCCTAAATTAAAAAGCATCCGTAAACGCTTAAACCCTTTGCGCGAGCGAATTCGGGACAAGTTGAGGCAGATGCTCGAGCGTTACAAAGACGAAGTCCAAGATTCCCTAGTCACTATTAGGCGTGATCGTTATGTAATTCCCATTAAAGCTTCTAGTCAAACCAAGATTTCTGGTATTGCGCTAGATAGCTCTGATTCAGGAGCAACGGTATTTCTAGAACCCCAAGCAGTTGTGCCCTTGAATAATGAGTTAGCACTTTTAGAGTTTGAAGAGCGTGATGAGGTGCGTCGCATTTTAATTGCTTTAGGACAAAACTTAGCCTATGAGGAGGGATTAGCTGAGACCTTAGAAATATTAGCTCATCTTGATCTGATAGCAGCTAGTGCGCGCTTAGTCAAAGATTGGCAACTTAAAGAGCCTAGTTTTAATGATGAAGGCATTATAGAGTTTACTGCTGCTCGACATCCTCTAATTGAAAACTGTGTGCCTAATACAGTTAGGCTTGATGATACTAAACGCTTGTTGGTAATTAGTGGTCCCAATGCTGGGGGCAAAACTGTTCTGTTAAAAACTTTAGGCTTAACCGTAATAATGGCACATTGTGGACTTTTTGTAGCAGCGGATGAGCCTACCCTGCCTTACCTTGAAACTTTGCTAACTGATATAGGTGACGAACAAAGTATAGAAGCTTCACTAAGTACCTATGCAGGGCACCTTAAGAACTTAAAATATATTGTGGAGAAATCTAATAGTAAAGTCCTAGTGCTAATTGATGAACTTGGTTCAGGTACCGACCCTGCAGAAGGGGCTGCTATTTCTCAAGCTGTGGTAGAAAAGATTTTGACCAGTGGTGCTAGGGGGCTTATAAACACGCATCTTGCTCCCTTGAAGGTGTTTGCTGCTGAAGCTAAAGGTATTCAAAATGCTGCAATGCAATTTGATGTCAAGTATTTGCGTCCTAAATTTGAGCTGGTTTTAAATCAGCCGGGGCGTTCCTATGCTTTAGCAATAGCCAAGAGAATTGGTCTATCTGAAGGTTTGCTAGAGCGTGCACAGCTACTGCTAGGCGAAGAAGGGGCTGAACTTGAATCACTGTTAATGGCCTTAGAGAAACAACGTAAAGAGTTGCAGAAAAAACTAAAATCTGCTCAAGAAGCTCGAGACGAAGCTGTTAGTGAAGCAAAAGTTTTGCGTAAGCAGATTGCTACCCTACGTCAGCAAGAACAAAAAGTCATAGCTAAAGCAGCAGAGAAAGCTGAAGAAATGCTGCAAAGTACCTTAAAGCAAGCCACAGAACTTAAGCGCACAGCTAAAACCGACAAAAAGCAACGTAGTAAAGCTCTTGAAGACCTGCAGGAACTCAGGCGTAATGTAAAAGAAAAAATACTGCCCAAAGGTGAAAAGCAGCAGGAAGCCATAGAGCAAGATCCTTACCAAAAAGGAGCAACTGTCTTTGTTAAAGAGTACTCAGCAGAGGGGCAAATAGTTGCTTTGCAAGGTAATGAACTAACGGTTCAATTAGGTCTTTTAAAAGTCAAGGTACCCCAAAATAAAGTTAAGCCCAAAGCACAACCCAAAAAGCATCGGCCTGCTGTCAATGTTATGCCTACTACTGATTTTGCTACAGAACTAAATCTTCGTGGTGAACGGGTGGAAACTGCTATAGAGAAGCTGCTTGATTTTTTGCTCGAGGCCAAATCCCTAAAAATAAAGAGTGTACGAATTTTGCACGGCAAAGGTACAGGAGCTTTGCGAGAGGCTATTCGAGAGTGCCTAAAACACGAACGCATGGTAGAACGTTTTGAGGATGCTGTGCCTTATGAGGGAGGCCATGGCGTTACAGTTGTTTACTTGTAGCATTGTAGCTCGAGGTTTGGCATGATAGCCGATAAATATAGTGTGCAATGGATGGTGAGTGGACCATAAGGAAAGATTGTTATTACACTCCAATAAAGTAGTTAAGTAGGGCGTGCCTGAAGTGGCTTCCATTAGCCTATTGCTTTATTTTTTAAGAAATTTGTTGTCTCAGAAGCTATAGTTTCCTGCTCCCTCCAGTGGCCGTAGGCAAGTCCTTGGCCTTGTAGGACCTCGAGTACTCCCCTAGTATCTTCATCAACTAAACCAGGTCTAGCTTGTGAAAGTGGTGTACCTACCAAAGGCATAAAGGTATGGCTGTGTACTCTTGCTCCCATTTGAGTAAGCTGCCTCATAAGACCTATGGTAGCAGCAATATCTTCTTTGTTCTCACCGGGCATACCAAAAATAAAGTCTACATTGGCCTTAAACCCAAAGGTCAAGATGAGTTTAGTAGCTTGTAAAACCTCTTGCACTCCGTGTCCTCTGTGAATGGCCTTTAGCATACGCTCACTACCTGATTGAGCCCCAATAATGATGTTGTCATTAGCACAGTAGCGCTTAACTAAGCCTAGAGTTTCAGGAGTGATGCTTTCAGGGCGAACTTCTGAAGGAAAAGAACCAAAATAAACATGTTCTTTGCCAAAAAGCTTTTCGGTAGCCTGTAAAAGCTCCGTTAAGACTTCAATGTTGACACTGCGACCATCAACAGATCCATAGGCAAAGGCTACAGGAGTAATAAAGCGTAAATCGCGGTATCCATATTCTTTGGCCAATCTTGCATATTTGATTATGCTTTCAATTGAACGATAGCGCATGCGCCCACCCATCAAAAATGGGGTCTGACAAAATTTACAGGCCCAAGGACAACCCCTACCAATTTCAATAGGAGCAAAGCGTTTGTGCTTAAGGGCAAATGGTGGGTAATCACTTAAATTAATAGCTTTAGGTCTACCGGTAAAGCAATATTCTCCCTTGTGGTCAAAAAAGGCTAGACCTTTAATATCATGGTAGCCTTGCTCAACAAAGTATGCCTCTAGTAGGCTAGGCAGAGCTACCTCACCTTCCCCCACTACCACCACATGAGCACCCATTTTTAATGTACCTATGGGGTCACCTGAAGGATGAGGACCGCCAGCAATTATAAACACTTGGTCTGGGTGCTCGAGCCCATCTCGCAAAGAACTAATAGTATATCCCATAGCGATAACATTAGGCGTGTGGAACGAAAAAGCCACTACTAAGTGTTTGTACTTCCCAGCTAGTTCAAGAATATTTTTTACCAAGTCAGAGTTTGCTTTGTCATCAGATGCTTCTTGCTTGCGTGCTTTTATAAAGTGGATGTCCAGAGTATTAAAACGCTCATCTTCCTCGAGCACCCCAGTCAGGACTGCTAAACTATAACGATTGTAGCTATATTCAACAAAAACAATCGCGTTTTTCATAACTTTACTTGAGATCAAATTGCCGCCAGCATTCATAGAGTACTATACCTACACTCACTGCCAAATTAAGAGAGCGTGCTTTTTCAAGCATGGGGATACGTAACTGTATAGTCATCTGCCTTATGCTCTCAGGTAAACCTCGCGATTCAGGTCCAAAGAGCAGTATATCATCTTTATTATAAATGATCTTGCTGTAGGGGTCTTTAGCTTTGGTGGTTAGTGAAAAAGCACGATCTTTGGCAAAGGCTAAGGAAAAGGCTTCATAAAAACTATTAAAGTTAGCATGGACTTCTAAGTTTACTTCATTCCAGTAGTCCATGCCTGCACGCCTTAAAGACTCTTCACTTAACTTAAAACCTAAGGGACGAATAAGGTGTAGTTTTGCCCCTGTTGCTAGGCAGGTGCGGGCTATGTTGCCAGTATTACCTGCTATTTCAGGCTCAAATAAAACGACATTAATCATAGAAATAGGGGTGTGGAGTTCTTGGCCACATCTGTTGATCCAAACCTAACATACGTTGGCTTTTTCAAAGAAGATGCTCTATGACACATGTTTTATTATGTTTTTCAATAACTATTATCTACTCTTTGTTTGGTATAGGCTTAACAATAACTCTCCTATACTTCCCTTCTCCAATTGATTCGCTAGTGGCGCCCTGTTGCTCAGAAACTTCTAGATGAATAATACGGCGTTCATTTGCTGCCATTGGCTCTAACTCTAAAGCATTCCCTGTTTTGCGTACCTGTGCCACTAACTTGCGAGCTGTTTCTCGCAAGCGCTTTTCACGATGACGTCTATAGTTGCTTATGTCAAGTATTACACGTACCTTATTATCATCAAGGTCACGATTTATCACCACATTGGTTAAGTATTCAAGAGCTGCTAAAGTACAACCATTCTTACCAATTAAACGAGCTGAATCTCCTCCGTGTATGCCCACTTTCAAGTCTCCTGAAGCACTTTGGCGAATTTCTACTCGATAATTAGGATCAATAATAAAAAGTAATTGGCTTAAAAAGTATCTACATTTTTCTTGGGGAGTTCCTTCAACTTGTGGCGGGGTTATAATTAAAGCATCTTGATGTACAGATTCATTATCTGATTCACCATCTAAACTAGGGGTAGCTGGAGAAAAGTCCTTTTCATCAATGTTTATACCAAGATCTTCTAGGTACTTATCTAAATCAGCCATAGGTTATTGTACAGTATCTTTACGACAAAAAGCGGGAAAGCCCACATGCTTTAGCCGTGGGATAAAAGCGTCTCTATGCAACAACTTTTAACTTATCTATCAAGCTATGTCATAATTCTTTTGTGCAGATGTTTAATGTTAGTGATGAAATTGATGATCGGTATACTATTTTGGGACACCTTGGCTATGGGGGCATGGCACAGGTTTTTAGGGCGCATGATAAACGTTTAGATCGTGAAGTCGCACTAAAAATTTTAAGACCCCATTTGACTGAAAACGATGAAACTCGCTTTCGCCGTGAAATAAAAGCGCTAGCAAGACTATCTCATCCGGGCATTGTCAGTATTTATGACTTAGGATTAAAAAAATATGTTTATTTTGCTATGGAACTTGTTGAAGGGGGGATGTTTACGGACCTTGGTCCTTTAGATGCTGATCTAGAGCCTCTTCTAAACTTCTTAGATGCCGCTACTGAGGTTGCTGAAACTCTAGCCTACATTCATTATCATGGTATGGTACATCGTGATATTACTCAGCGCAATATCCTTTTGGCTACTGAGAGTAGGCCCAAAGTAATGGACTTTGGATTGGTACAGCTGGCTGAAGTTACACGTGATATAACTCGTACAGGCCTCGCCCTTGGCACGCCACAATATATGGCTCCTGAACAAGCAAAGGGTGGCGAGATAACTTCCTATACTGATCTTTATGCTTTTGGTGTAGTACTTTATCGTACCATAACAGGAGAACTACCCTTCGATGCTGAGAATGATCAAGCTATTTTATATCAACATGTTTATAGCGAGGTAAAACCACCACATGAAGTCAATCCCTGTGTGCCCTTAGCGCTTTCTAAGCTTGTATTATCGCTTTTAGCCAAGAGTCCTAAAGCTCGCCCTAATTCTGGTTATCGTGTGGCAGAAGTACTTAGAAGCATTCGCGGTGAAGTTGAGAAGCAAAGTAGCGCTAGGCGTCTTGGTGGGCTTAGCCAAAATGGACTAATTGCCTTTGGGTTAGTGCATCCTCCTAGTTTGCAACCAGTATGGCAAATTAAACTTTCGCAAGGTCCCCAATGGCCTTCTGCTATAACTTTTGCAGAGGGCTTTGTGCTCTTAGGTTTGCTGAGTGAGGAAATTTGTGTTTTAAATCCTGCTGATGGTAGCATACACAATACTTTTCCAGCCGATGATGAAGTTAATAGCTCCATTGTTTATCAAGAGGGTAGACTTAGCTTCACTAGTAATAAAGATGGGCATAATCCTGTTAAAATCACAACTTATCAAGGAGGTCAACTTTATTACACTAGCCGTAGTGGTGCTCTAAGCGCCTTAAAATGGCCTAGTGGTGAGTTAGCCTGGCGTAGAGAAAATAATAGCATTGTGGGGGTGCTTTCTTATGCAGGAGGCATTTTTGTTAGTAGTCGTGAGGGGTGGCTCGAGTTCTGCGATATCAATAGCCACACCTTGTGGAGCTATGAGTTAGATGATGCTGCAGTTACTTCACCAACTTTCCATAGAGGGCAAGTTTATACTGTGAGTCGCTCGGGCTGGTTGCACAGCATATCAGCAAAGGATGGTAAAGGTCTCTATAAATTACAACTAGATTCACTAGTAGCTCAACCAAGTGCTTTCAAAGGCATTCTACTTTTGCCTGAGCGCACAGGTGACTTACATGCTTTTGATATACTTTCTCATAAAGTTTTGTGGAGTTACGATACTGAAGGAGAGTTGTGGGCTACACCCATTGCTTGGCAGAAATATGTTTATATTATTTCTTGGTCAGGATTTTTACGCTGCTTAACTTTACAGACAGGTGATGATGTTTGGGATTTTGACCTACAAAGTAAGGTTACTGCTGCCCCCATCCTGGCTGGTGGAGTCCTTTATCTGGGTACTGAAGAAGGCAAAATTATGGCCTTTGATGCTAGAGAAGGCACCATGCTCTTTCGTGATCAAGTAAGCTCGAGCCCTATTCAAGCCACTCCTTTAATAATTGGGCAAAGGCTTATAGTTGCAGCTCTTGATGGAACTGTAAGAGCATATAGTTGACTTATGGAAGCATTAATCTTAGCAGGAGGTGAGTTTGAAACTAAGCCTTCTCTTAAAAAGCTTGCCCAACAAGCTGAGTTGGTGATAGCTGCTGACTCAGGCCTTCACCATGCAGGACCCCTGGGGGTAGTTCCTAACGTGCTAGTGGGGGACTTCGATTCAGTGTCAAAAGAAGTGTTGAAGCGCTATCCTAGCTTGCCTAGGGAGAAACACCTGCCTGAAAAGGGCAAGCTTGATCTAGAACTTGCCATTGACACAGCCAAAAAACAGGGGGCAAAAAAGCTTACTTTAGTTGGAGCTCTTGGCAATCGACTTGATCAATCTTTAGCTGCTATTTTTATCTCGGCAAGAATAAAAAGTGAAGGACTTGCTGTTAGTTTGCACTCAGACAAGCAGGATGTTTACCCTATCTCTGCAGGAGAAGTAATAGAACTTGATGCCCCACTAGCTACTACCTTTAGCTTATTAAGCCTAAAAGAAACTTCTAAAGTAAGCGTATTGAACGCCAAATATCCCTTAGAAAACTTTTCTCTTGCTTTTGGCCTTGGTTTAGGGGTTTCTAATGAAATTACTTTCTTACCTTTAATAGTGAAAGTAAGTTATGGATTAGTGGTATGTGTGGTAGAGAAGTGAACAACTCTAATTTTGATCCACCAACACTGAAAGAATCCGTCTTTCATCTGCTTTTTCGATCTTAAAAGTGTATTTTTCAAAACTAAGAGTCTCGCTTTCCTGAGGAATATAGCCAAACTTACTTACGAGAAAGCCTGCCAAAGTATCAAAATCTCCTTCATCTTCAAAGTTTAAATTTAGAGTTTCAGTGACCTTATCAAGATTAGCAGAACCTTGAATGCGATATGTTTTTTTACTTAAACGCATAACCTCAGCAGTTTTCTCAACATCAGTTTCATCATAGATTTCACCTGTTATTTCCTCAATTAAGTCTTCTAGAGTAACTATTCCTGCTGTACCACCATATTCATCAATGACTATTGCCATATGGATTTGGCTTTGCCGCATTTTACGCATAAGCTCTAAAATGCTCATAGTTACAGGTACATATTGGGGTGGAGTCATAAGTTCTGAAACAGGAGTGTGAGCCAGATCATTGGGCATACTTAGAAACTTGAGTAGATCACGTGAGTAAAAAATACCGCATACACTATCTAAAGTTTCTTCAAAAACGGGTAGGCGACTAAACATTTTATTGCTTATTATTTCATGGGCGTCTTGTAGAGAGGCATTCTTTTCAATGGCCACCACTTCCACCCGAGGTATCATGACTTCTCGAGCCAGCGTTTCTTCTAAATCAATAACACCTTGAATCATTTCTTGCTCTTGGGTTTCAATAACACCAGATTCACTAGCAGTATGTAGCATAAGCTCGAGCTCTTTCTCAGTGACCAGAACACTTCTGTCTGAAGTCAAACCAAACAATCTTAGTACGAACTTAGCAATATTGGTAAAGCCCTTAGCAAGAGGGTAAAGTATGATTGATAATGCATAAATAGGATAAATGGCTATGCGTGCTACTGCTTCAGCATTATGAACAGCCAAAGCTTTAGGAGTAATCTCGCCAAAAATGAGCACTAGCACGGTCATTATGCCAGTAGTAATGCTTAAAGTTAGGCCTTGGTGCCAATGAAAAACATTAGCTAGATTTACACCTAGAGCGGTTATTAAGGCAGTGGCACCAATGTTGGCTAAATTACTGCCAATTAAGCAGGTAGTGATAAAGCGGGTAGGATCACTGTTTAACACCCCAAAGGCTTTATGTCCTTCTTGATGTAATTGGCGGATTTTCCACTGTCCTATCGCAGTAAAGGAAGTTTCTGAACCCGATAGAAATCCTGAGACTAGCAGTAAAGCTATTAGCAAAATTACCTGTGGGCTTAAGGTACCTTTCTTTAAGTTAGAGTTTATTTCACTATCAACCTCATTGCCTATATATACATTTTGAGAGCTAGTTGTATTACTATTTTCTGTAAGTTCTATGCTATTTTGTGCTAAAGATAAAAAGAATATGGTTGATAATGCAACAGCAAGTAGAATAGAAAAAAGTTTAAGGTAAGATTTTATCTGCAGAGAAAGCTTTTGAGCATTTTGCATCTAAAACTATATTAGCATAAAGTACCCATTACTCCATCATTATCCACAAAAAACTTTTTATGTCCCTGTTTAGTATTGGTGGGACTAGTTCTTAGTGGATTATTATACCTGTAGTTGTAAAACTTACGCGCTCTGGTTTTGCACCCACTAGACCCTCGAGCACCACACCTGCAACTTCACGAAAGGTAGCTAAACCTTCAGTTTCATCATGCTGAATCATAAGATCTGTGCCGATAAGTAACAGGCCACCCAAACTAGCGGCAAATTCATAAAGGATTTGTTTGTCTTGGTCAGTAAACAATAAAAAGTCTGGACTACTATTAAAGAAACTACGTAAATGCTGTCTCACAGCGTTATATTCTGCTTGGCCTAAACCGTCATAATTGTCATAGTAAATGCTATAACTAGCATTTACTAAAAAGGAAAAGGCCCTCTCGACATCGTAAATCTCCCCTCCAAACTCATTAGCTTTGGTTTCAAAGAACAGTAAGCCACTATAAAGTAATTCCTCAAAGAAGACTTGCTCTTCTGGGCTCGAGGCAAAGGCTTGGGCAAGCAGTGGTGGTACCAACCGATCTGATGCAGGCGTGAAACTGGTTATAACAAGCTCAGGTTCAGGTACCACTGGATTCATACTAATTCCTGGTGGTGATTGAGTAGCTTCTGCCATTGCCTGGTCAGCTAGTGTTTGTGCCATCAACATGTTAGAAGTCAACATACTAGTAAGTTGCATAGATTGCATGTTGTTCATAATGGTGGTGTCAAGCGTAGCTGAAATCATGTTATTCCAGGTGTAACCTGTATGGGGGTTAGTAAACTGTGCTTGGGCAAGTAGTATAAAAGCAAGTAAAAGTGTAATGGGAAGGGTTTTCCTAAAGTGTTTCATAATCATTACCATTTAGTTAGCAATATCAATAATCGCAATTATAAAAGCAGCTATGAGACCCAAAGCAACACTATAAGGAGCTAGTGTCACTGTAACACTTAGCCCAATACAAGTCATCAATTTAGATTGGGCCTTTCCAAGGGAAGCTGCAAGGCCTTCACAATGTACAAAGGTGATAAGCCCTAAGAGAACTGCTGCTGTGGCTTTCCAGAGGGCTGCATACTCAGTAAAAGCTCCGCCTAAACCATCAAGCATTCCTAGAGTCTCCCCCGTTTCAGGGTTGATGCGCCACCAAGCCCCTGCCAAACTACCTTCAGGCATAGTTTCAGGGACAATTACTACAAAGCCCTCATTTAAATCTTGCTTGATATAATATTTAGTATCTTCTGAAAGAGCTAAATTACTTAAAACTTCTATATTGTTTGGCAAGATGGTTTTTAAAGGAATATTCTCAGCTCGAGCTTGCTCAAAAACGGTAGTAGTGCTTATCACATCAGATAATGCTATGGCTTGACTTTCAACATAACTTTCCCAAACACCTGTTTCTACCAAAGACTCAGTGTTATTCATAGTAAAGCTGCGACGAGCATTGTTAATAACGTCTAATTGAATATTACTAGGATCCACCAAACCCTGCTTAAAAGATATGAGAGATGGTTCTGCTCGGTAGGTATTTGTACTTAGACTACCAGCATCAAAAGCTTGATATAATTGCAAATGACCAAGCCAAGCACGGTCAACATTTTGCATATCATCTTGAAAAACCACCTCTTGCTTATGGGCTTTAGCCATAAGTCCTACCAAAATAGGTTTGTAATTTATAAAACGCTCGAGCACACGGTCAAGGACATAGTTATCGTTATACTTACCAGCAGCAATCATAAAGGTGTAGTGCTGACTAAGGACTTGAGTAACCTCAAAATCACTTAATTCATCAGTAATAGTGCTATTTCCCAAAGCACGTTGAGTGTTACCTATACGATCAAGTACTGTGCGACGGTAGGTTTTCTCTTGACCATTTGGAGTAATAAGAGTGTACTCAAGCCACTGCCCAGTCAAAGTCAACGCCTCTTCATTTTGCTCTTCTCCAGGCTCTCCCAAAAAATTTAGTGCTGAAAAAGCATCACCGAAAGTATCACCCAATGTTTGAAAAAGTTCGGCAACACCCCCAACATTTTCTGCTGCAATAGCTGAATCTAGCAAGCGACCTTTGCTATCAAAAAGGTGCGTTCCTTCAAATAGCTCACCATTTAACATGGGTAGAAAATAGCTAGTTTCTTCAAGAGCATTCATTAGACCTTCGGTGCTTGAAACGTTTTGCAAGGTATTAGCAACGTTACTATAAGTTAGAGCAACTCCATTAAGATTTGCAATGGGTTTTTCCCATGCAGGAGTTAAGCTTTCTACTATAAGTTCATCCCCCTGTTTTTGCTCAATCAACACTTGAAAGCGTAGGCGATGTTGCAGTGTTTCTGGAATAGTTTCAGTAAAAGTGTTTGTTGCTTCAAGGTTCTTTGGAGTACCTTCTTTAAAGGCAGAATGAACTTCTTGCCAATCCTCACTAGGGTCTAAGCGGTACTCAAGCCAAAAGTAATCTTGGGCTTCAACTACAAAACCTTGTTCTAGCGAATCACTCAGCTCAACATTAGCATCATCAAGGATTTGCAAAAGAATTTGTGATTCACTCTTGGCCTTCTCAGTTAAGGGGTTAAGTTCATTAGAAAAAGATTTGCCTCCTAGCTCTTCAATAGCCTGCTCTATGTTTTGTTCTGGTACTGCACCTAGTTCTGCTATTTGCGTTAGGATTTTTTCTATTTGCTCGAGGTCACCAATGGGTGTTTCTATTTGGTTACTAGATGCCATATTTGCAAGTAAGTCTTTTGCCTGTGCTTCAGAGAGCTGTCCCTGTTTAATTTGCACTTCATAACCAGCATCTCTTAATAGCGTTGCCAAAAGCACTGCTTGGTCAAGAGCATTTCCAGCACGGCTCATTAGTGTACCTTGTGCACCCCTTAAGAGTCCAGGATACTGCTCAAAATAGATATTCTCGCGCACCCAATTAACAATTGTTTCTGGTTCCTCAAAAGCTAGTTCAAAACTAAGAGCCTCTAGCTCAAACTGAGTGCGATCAATTTCATCACGCAATTCTTGTAGAAGCCTCATAAATTTATCAAGATTCTCAAGGGCTAGCTCGTACTCATCAAGTTGGGTTTGAGCAATTACAAATTGCTGTGCCCCAGGACTTAATAGCACAAGCCCCAAGGAAATCAACAAAACTAGGAATTGTTGACTGCTGTTTTTGAATATAGACATAATTATTCCTCCTATCAAAAACTCAAGACCTAACTATTATAGGCTATGAAAAGCTTGCTAAAATTTGCTAAAAACTGATTGGATCTACCACCTCATTTTTCTTTAGCATAAATTTATTATGATCTAGTCTGGTCTTAATTTTAAGTTATTTGTTTTTAATAACTACGATTTTATGGGAAACTACCGTTTTTAAGTAATTCAGAATTTTAACGCCCCCTTAGATTTAAACCTTTGGGAGCAGAAAGGATACTATGAAGAAGCTTCCTGTTATTCTTACTATCATTTTTGTACTTGCAGGTCTAGGAGTAGGTTACTATTTTTGGCAAAATAGTAACCAAAGTCAGAATAATACTGCTAACACTACCAATGCCAATGATCCTGTGGAAGGTTCTGTAACAAGCTCTACTGAACAAACCGAGGCTCAAGAGTCATCAGAGGATTCAATTACTCAAGAGGCATCTGAGTCTGAACAGGAACCTGCTGATGCTAGCTTTACTGGAGAGAAAGTTAAGATTTCTATAGGTGTTTACCCTAATCTAAATGACAACATTGAAGCTATACTTCCACAATTCTACGAAAAGCATCCTGAAATAGAAGTAGAAATGAAAGTTTTGTCTTTTGCAGACCATCACAATGCTCTTATTACAGCCCTAGCTGCTGGTACAGGAGCATCTGATGTAGTAGCCCTTGAAGTTGGCTTTATTGCCAAATTTGTTGCTGATGGAGGCTTAGTTGATCTTACTAAGGAGCCTTATAATGCTTTAGAGTTTAAAGATCAATTCGCTGACTATGCTTGGCAACAAAGCACTACCACTGATGGTCGTGTCTTAGCTATCCCTGTTGACCTAGGTCCTGGAGCAATGTTTTGGCGACGAGATATTTTGGATGAAGCTGGTGTAAATGTTGATGATATTATCAAAAGCTGGGACTCTTATATAGAATTTGGTCGTCAAGTAACACGCGATACCGATGGAGATGGCAAAAATGATGTCTTCTTAATAGCAGATGCTGCTGATGTGTATCAAGTGATGATTCGTAGTGGCATTGAGAAGGGTGATAGTATTTATTTTGGTCCTGATAATGAAGTTCTTGTAGCTACCGAACGTTTTAAAAACGCCTTGCAGATGGCCAAAACCATTCGAGACGAGGGTTTAGATGCGGAGATTGGTGCTTGGACTAATGAGTGGTTTCAAGCCTTTAAAGTTGGCACTGTAGCAACGCAGTTTTCTGGAGCATGGTTTCAGGATGTCCTAAAAAATAATGCTCCAGATACTTCTGGGCTTTGGGGTGCGGCCAACTTGCCTGGTAGAGCCTATTCAACTTGGGGTGGCTCTTTCTATGCTATACCTGAACAATCAGAGAATAAAGAAGCAGCCTGGAAGCTACTACAATTCTTAACTACTGAAGAAGAGGTGCAGTTAAACGCTTTTAATAATATTGCCGCTTTCCCATCACTTAAAGCTGCCTGGGGGAATCCTGTATTTGATGAACCTATAGATTTTCTTGGCAAACAGCAAGCAAATAAGCTCTACATAGAAATTATTGGGAATATTGATGGAGTAACTACACATGCTGCTAAAGCTTTTGCTGAAGAAACTATGAAAAATGCAATAGCAGAAGTACTAAATGATGATAGCGATATTGACCAAGCCTTGGGAAGAGCCCAACGTAGAATAGAAAGATTGATGCAACTAAGGTTTAATTAAGCTTCCGCTTCTGATATATAAGTAAGGGCAGGTACATTAATAGTGTACTGCCCTCTAGTTCCCTCTAAAGCACCTTCCTCTCTAAGCTCTGCCATTGCCATAGAAACACTAACTCGAGTTGCAGTAATCATAGCAGCAAGTTCTTCGTGCTTTAAGTTAGTGCTTAAGCTTGCCCATACGTTGTCTTTTGGCTTCCCAAAACGCTCAACCTGTTCTAAGAGTACTTTAGCTAGGCGGATTTTGACTGGAGCATAAGAGCTAGAAAGTTGCTCACGACAGTGAAAGAGGTGACTAGCCATAATTTGTGTGAAAGTGAGGGCAAAACTAGGGGCTTTCTGCGCCATCGATAAAAATTGCTCACGACTTATAGGGCATGTCGTAACATTAGTTAAAGCGACTGCATCTAAGTGGTAAGAAGCAGTATCGTGTAAAAATGCCTCACCAATGAAATCATTGGGGCCACAAACAGCTAAAATGCGTTCATTACCACTAGGTGTAGGAACGATAAGTTTAACTTGGCCTTTAGTGATAATATGTAAATCTGTGGCGGGGTCACCTGCATGAAAAATAATATCCCCTTTTTTATAGGGTTTGTCAGGACAAACCTTGCGAAAAATAGCCATGTCCTGAGAACTGACTAAAGTGGAAAAATCTGTATCTTTAACTACCCAAGGATGCATAAGACTACTTTACGACAAAAGTTTATGGTTTTGGAATTATTAACTCTAGGCTAGGGGAAATAATGTCAGGGTTATTTATTATGTGATTATTGGCTTCCAAAATACTGACCCACAAATTAACATTATTAAATCGATTGCGAGCAATTGATGAAAGTGAGTCACCTGCTTGCACAGTATAAGTTTCTAGACCCTGTAAGTTGGCAAGTTCTTGCTGGGCTTGGGCTAGAGCCTCAATAGCTGCAGGGTTAGATTTGTTATTTTGAAGTTCAGCATAACGACTTTGGACAATGCCCATGGCTTCTTCAACAGTTAGGCTCCTATCAGGACTAGAGCCTTCTGCTGAGGCTTCAGCTTCAGCAGCAATTTCAGCCATAGTATCTGCAACTTCAGTCAAGCTTTCATCATCACCAACCCCTACTCCTAGCCTTTCGCTTATTTCAGCAATCTCACTTCCTTCAGAAGTTTCACTGGTTGCTGCTTCAACTTCATCAGTCTGGCTAGCTTCTGAAATATCACTAGTTTCTTCAACAGTAGCTTCAATAACTTCTCCAGTCCCTTCAGCCTCACTGATTTCCTCCACGTTTGTAGAAGGCTCATCGGTTATCTCAGCTTCACTAACGCTTGTAGTCTCAGTCTCAGTCGCTTCAGAAACCTCTTCAGGCGCAGCTTCAATTTCTTCAACTTCGCTAGTTTCCATAACAGCTATTACTTCAGGGGATTCTTCAGTCTCGCTGACTCCTAAAACTTCGGCCTCTTCAGAGACTTCATTAGTTGTGGCTTCAATTACTTCAGGGGATTCTTCAACCTCACTAATTTCTAAAACCTCAGTCTCTTCAGAGGCTCCATTTGTGGCTTCAATTTCAACTTCACTAACTTCTGCAACATTGGATACTTCAGAGGATTCTTCGATTTCAGCAACTTCACTAGCTGTGACTTCAGTCTCAGCCTCACTGACTTCTGCGACACTAGACACTTCGGAAGATTCTTCGACTCCACCGACCGCTAAAATCTCAGGTACTAAAGGAGTTTCATGAGTTGTAGTTGTACCTTCTGTGTTTGTGGCCTCAGTAACCTCTATTATATCTTCAGAACCTACTGTAGGCTCTCCTTGTGAGGCTTTTAATTGCTCGAGCTCTGCTTTTACACTCTCAAGTTCAACCAAATTTTCCTCAGCAGCAGCAAGCTGCGCCTCGAGTTCAATAATTTGGGCATTAAGATATTTATTGCTTTCTAGCATTCCTTCACGCCAAGCTCTTAATTGCTCGAGCTCTACTTTTAAAGGTTCAAACTCAGCTAAGCTTTCCTCAGCAATAGAGCGTTGATCTTCAGTGCTTTCTATAAGAGCAGTAGCCTTACTTAGGGAGGTTTCTAGATCAGTTATATTTTCTTCGGCAGCAACCAACTGGGCTTCGAGTTCTGTAATTTTAGCATTGGAAGTTTCTAGCTCAGTTGAGCTTTCCTCAGCTGCAGAGCGCTGAGCTTCAGTACTTTCTATCAAGGCAGTAGCTCTACTTAGGGAGGTTTCTAGGGTAGTTATGTTTTCCTGAGCAGCAGAGAGTTGGGATTCAAGGTCTGTAACTTTAGAATTGGCAGCTTCTAACTCACTTAAATGTGAAGCTGCTTCTTCATTACTCTCACGGAGTTGAGCATTAAGGTCTTCAAGGCCTACTAG
Source organism: Trueperaceae bacterium (assembly GCA_965224855.1). Taxonomy (GTDB): domain Bacteria; phylum Deinococcota; class Deinococci; order Deinococcales; family Trueperaceae; genus CBDCVN01. The sequence goes on from CBDDAI010000002.1 coordinate 1,832,929, forward strand.
CATTCCTTCCTGCCGAGCCTTTAATTGTTCAATCTCTGCTTTTATAGTTTCAGACTCAGCTAGCTGAGTTTCAAGGTCTATAATCTTAGCGTTAGCAACCTCTAGCTCACTTGAATCACTTGCGCTTTCTTCAGCAGCAGAGAGTCGAGCTTCAGTGCTTTCAAGCAAAGCAGTAGCCTTGCTTAGAGAGGTTTCTAGGGTAGCTATATTTTCTTGAGCAGCAATTAGCTGGGCTTCAAGGTCTGCAACTTTGGAATTGGCAGCCTCTAACTCACTTGAATCACTTGCGTTTTCTTCAGCAGCAGAGAGCTGAGCTTCAGTGCTTTCAAGCAAAGCAGTAGCCTTGCTTAGAGAGGTTTCTAGGGTAGCTATATTTTCTTGAGCAGCAATTAGCTGGGCTTCAAGGTCTGCAACTTTGGAATTAGCAGCCTCTAACTCACTTGAATCAGTTACGCTTTCTTCAGCAGCAGAGAGCTGAGCTTCAGTGCTTTCAAGCAAAGCAGTAGCCTTGCTTAGAGAGGTTTCTAGGGTAGCTATATTTTCTTGAGCAGCAATTAGCTGGGCTTCAAGGTCTGCAACTTTGGAATTGGCAGCCTCTAACTCACTTGAATCACTTGCGTTTTCTTCAGCAGCAGAGAGCTGAGCTTCAGTGCTTTCAAGCAAAGCAGTAGTCTTGCTTAGAGAGGTTTCTAGGGTAGCTATGTTTTCTTGAGCAGCAATTAGCTGGGCTTCAAGGTCTGCAACTCTAGAATTAGCAGCCTCTAACTCACTTGAACTTGGGACTACTTCTTCAGTGCTTTCATGACGTTGAGCATTAAGGTCCTCAAGGCCTGCTAGCATTCCTTCACGCCAAGCTTTTAATTGCTCGAGCTCTACTTTTATAGATTCAAGTTCAGCTTCTAGAGTTATTGCTTGAGTATCATTTGTAACAACTTCTGCTTCTTGCTGTGCAAGAGCTATGACTGAGAAGTATATTAGCAGCAGAATAAGTACTTTCAAAAGATATGGAAAATTTTTTTGCATAAATCCTCCTTACAGAATTTTAGGAAAATAGTTGCTTAGTGAGGTAAATAAGGACTTTTGAGTAGAAATATTATTAGGTGGTTTTTTTCACAATGTGTAGTTTAACATAAAATTATTTGAATTATACCTAAATTTTGGTAATGGAGCTTTTACAATCTAAGAAATAGAGAAAAAGAGTATGCCTAAAGTATCTTATAGAGAGCTTCAAGCTAATCTTTATATGTCCCACTCGAGCTGAGACCCTTCGTTGCTCTTAACAACCTTAAGCCTATCAGGAACCCTTTCAGTAAGCTCATTTACATGACTAATAATACCCACCATGCGCCCTTGTGAACTTAAATTCTCTAGCACACTAGCTACAGTGTCTAGGCTTTCAGAATCAAGCGTACCAAACCCCTCATCTAAAAATAGTGCTCCTAAAACGGTATTGTTGGCAACGGTTTCAGATAGTGCCAAGGCAAGAGCCAAACTAGCCATAAAAGTTTCACCACCAGATAAGTTCTTAACGCTACGTAATTCTCCACCATGCCACGCATCCGATACAAAATATTCGTCCTTTTGAAAATAAAGATCATAGCGTCCATGGCTTGTCTCACGCAAGATGTTAGAAGCCCTTAAAGAAAGCCTTTCTTGTATGCGGCGCACGAGGTATTTCTGAAAATTATCCCCTTTTAAATCCTGTCCCAACTGAGAGAAAGTCTCATAGATCTCCTGATTGGTTTTTAGCTCACCCTCTAGTTCAAGTTTATGCTTAAGCTTGTCCTGAGTCTCTTTTATTTCATTTTCAATGCTGCCTAACCGCTCTATTATTTTCTCGCGCTCGAGTTCAAAATTACCTTTCTTATCGTTCAAACTCTCATAGTGCTCTTTATCAAAATCACGACCAGCAATCCTCTCATTTAACTCTGCCATTCTTTTACTAAAATCGCGTTTAGAGGTGTCAAAAACTTCAATCTCTTCATTATAGCTTTCTTGATCATCCTTATCCAAAAAAGCTGTTTGCACTTCTTTGGCGCTTTCAAAGCCTGCTTGTTTTAAAAGCTGGTCGAGTAAGTCAGTTTCCTTTGCCAAGCTCTTTTGCAAGCTTTCTTGCTGCACATTCAAGGCCACTTGGCTTTGCTCAAGTTCATTAAGCTTGTTGCTAACCTCATCAAAATGCTCACGAGCTGCATCTAGTGCTTTTTCTAAAGAATTTTTCTCCCGCTTAAGCTTTGCTGGCGCCTTCTCAGGGTCTAGGCCACCTGTCTTCTTGCTTATCACCAATGCAAAATCTGCTAGCAGTAACTTACCTTTTTGGTCAAGGCTATTCTGTAAGGCCTGTTCATCTAAAGAGTCAAAACTTGCAAAGGGTTTCTCCACATCCTTTAAAACTTTTTCTAGCTCTTGAATTTGCTCGCTAGATTCTATCTCGGCATTACTCAGTTCTTCAGTAGCTTTTTGCTTGGCCCCTTTTAGCTCGAGCTGAACTTCCTGCTCAACTTGACTATAGTTTTTCTGGGCTGCTGTCAATTCTTCTTCAAGAGCCTTGGTTCTCTCTTTATCATCCCTAAACTTTTCCTTTAACACTTTATCTTGACTGCTAGCATCTTTATAATCGTCAATGGCCTTATCCAAAACCCTTTTAGCTTTATTCTGTACCTCATTAAGTGCTTTTAAGTTAGCCTCTGCTTGAGCAATGGGCAAGTTACCAATAACTTGTTCACAAACAGGACAAGCATCCCCTTTGTGAAGGTGTTGACGTAAGGCTAAAGCACGATTAGCCATTTCAGCTTCAGTATAAGCTTTCTCAGCCACCTCAAAACTTTTACGAAAGTCTTTACCTCGCTCTGTTAATTCTGCCAAACGAATCGCTAGCTCACTTAAATTTTTATTTGTTTGCTCAAACTCTGTTTTGGAACTGGCAAGCTCTTGCTTGGTTTTTTCAAGACCTTGCTTAATTTGACTTAGACGTGCTTCTCCTGCCTTTTGTGTAGTCCTTAAGGCACTCTCTAGATTTTTTTGTAAGGTCTTTAAACTTTTTTCAGTGTTTTTCTTAAGCTTTTTAAGTTGCCCACGCGTATCACCCAACTTTTCCAGCTGCCTTAATTGCATTTGCTGGTTTTGCCAAACTTCTGCACTATAAGTCACTTCTGGCACAGCATGTTTAGCTAAGGTCATTTCTCCACCTAAAGCTTTAAGCTGCTTAAGTTCTGAACTTACACTTGCAAGACTTTCAAGTTGGGAGTCTATTTCAGGTACGCGTTTGTCACGTTTTTCTTTAGTTTCTGTTAAAGTTGCTCGAGCACTATCAGTAATCTCTTTCTGCTCCTTAAGTTTAGGGAGTAATTTGTTAATCTCTGCTACTAAATTAGTTAATTGTGTTTGCAACTGTTCAAAATCAGCTAAGGGCTTAATGAGTGGTTCAGCTTGCTTTGCAAGCTTTAATCTCTTGCGCTTTTCTTCTATAGCAGAACTTTGACTTTCTAGTGCTAATAAGCTTTTGCTAGCATCATTCCGCTCATCAAAAAGCTCTTTGAGCTTTTCGAGTTCAGCTAGAATCTTTGCTTGCTCAGCAAGTTCTTTTTTTAAATTTTTTTCCTGTTCTTTTAACTTTAATTTCTCTTCCTGCAAGTTTTCTATAGCAGCTTGAGCTATAGAGCTAAAACGTTCCAATTCCTTTTCAATAAAGCTAAGCTTCTCTTCTGCTGACTTAGATTTTTCGTTTGCCAATTGCATAACGCGTGGTATACGCTCTAGGCTTAGTAGCTTAATCAGCAAGTCACGTCTTTCCTGAGCTTTACCTCTTAAAAAACTATCAAAAGCCCCTTGGGGAAGCAAAACTGCTCGAATAAAGTCATCATAATTTAAGCCAATAACTTGCGTAAGCTTATAGTTGACCTCTTTGGTACCTATTTCAGGTACTTGTTTCCAATCAGCATTTTCATCTTGTTGGTATAGTCTTAGCTCGAGGCCTGATTTGCGCCTAGTTAGCACCCTTACTACCCGATAAAAGTTACCACGTACTTCAAAATCAAAACTCACACTTAGCTTATCAGTGTTGGGATTAATAAGCTCACTCATACCTCTTTTACCAAGACGTGGGGTTTGGCCATAAAGACCATAGACAATGGCATCTAGAATAGTAGACTTACCTGAACCAGTAGGCCCACAAATGGCAAAAAGAGTTAAATCAGCAAACTCTAGAGTTTGCTGATCCTTAAAGGGCATAAAGCCTGAGACTTCTAGGCGTAAAGGACGCATCTATAAAGCTCTACTGGTTTTCAAATCGGAAGTTATCTATGTAAATAACACCAGCATCCTCAGCAAAAACTACAAACACAAATTTTTCAACAGATCCTGAAAGCTCGGCTTCAGAAAAGTTAAAAACCAAGTCCTCCCACTCACCTGTTTGCGAGTATTCAGCTTCTGCAGAAGCTAGCTCATTGCCATCACTATCTTGAAGAGATAGCTTGAAAGTACTTGCTAGATCAGAATGAACTAACAGATGACCATAAGGCAGGTTTTCACTTTGGGTCTCTACATCTCCTCCGAAAACCTTGTTGGCACCTTCGGCTTTATCAAATTGCCCTACATTAGAGCTATCGTTCAAATCTGATGGGGCAGGATTACTTACATCCTCTGTTGTTAATCCACCGTCACCATCATCACCACCTACAAAATAAGCACTAACGTTACGATTGTCATCAAAGTCATCGTAAACAGTAGCACTATTTTGGGCAAAGCTATGAATAGCTAATAAAGCCAACAATAATACACATGTTTGCATAGTTTTCTTGTACATAATAAATTCCTTTCCTTGATAATCTTTACATAAATATTATGAGAGATAAATATTTTAACTTTAACTTAATAAGGCATAGGGGGATTTCCTTTATTTTCCTCATGTATTTAAAGGCAGTTTAGCTCGTAAGCTAGTCCCCTGACTAGGCTTACTCCTTACTTTCCAAGAGCCTCTACCTAAACTAACACGATCAGCTATGCTGTACAAACCAAGATGAGGTTGTATCTCTTCTTCTTCAAAACCACGACCATTATCTGTAACTTCTAGACACAAATTTTCATCATCATAAGTAACAGACACTTTGACCAAAGTTGCTTCAGCATGTTTCTTTATGTTTAGTAAAGCCTCTTCTATAATCCTGTAAACCGTTAGGCGCAACTCCTCGGGAATCTTATTGTTTGTAGGATTATCTAAGGCAAGTACAGCCTTATCAAAGTGCCAATCGACTTTACAGTGACTGTTCATTTCATCTAAAAGGGGCTCTACTGCTGGTATAAGGCCGACTTTCACTACTGTAGGATGCAGTAGGTAGCTTACTTGTGATACATCTTGGTTTTGTATTTGCTCGAGCATCCCCTCAACCCTATTCATATCCTGCCCTACTTGCTCAGGTAAGTCAGAATTGGTTTTAATACTGTTTTTTAGCTCGAGCCGAGCCGCCACCAATTTACTTTGCACATCACTATGTAAGCGTTCAGCAATATCACGACGTTGCTCCTCATCGGCTTGAACAAGGCGTTTTCTAGAAAGCTCTAATTGAGTAACTTTGTCCTGCAATTCTGACAAGAGCAAAGCATTTTGTAATGAGATTGCTGCCTGAGCAGATAGTAAAGTAAGCACTTCAACCCTATTCTCGCTAAATACATTTGCAGCAAGGTTATTTTCTAAGTAAACTAATCCTACCAACTTACCTTGGTGCATAAGTGGTAAAGCCAGCACAGATTTAGGTTTGGCAGAAATTATATAGTCATCTTGATGATAATCCGACTTGCTAGCCTCAGCTAATATGACTTGCTTTTGGGAGCGAATTACAAAGCGTATTAGGCTTAAGGGTAGAAGTCCTTTAGCATCTTTTAGAGGTATTTCTTGCAGTGAAACTTCCCTATCAACTTTACAGCTAGCCACCACTAACCAATCCTCGCTTTTTCTTTGAGGTAAGAGTAAATGCCCTTGTGTAGCCCCTGCGTTCTCGAGCAAAGTTTCCATAAGTCTAGCTAACAAGATGTCGAGCCTAAGTTCACCAGAGATAGTTTGAGATGCCTGCATAAGGCTAGCTATATCTAATTGACTATGTTCTGTTTTAGTACTTGTAAAGTGACTAGTTACTGTTGTTACTGTGCTGGTGTGCAAATTGGTAGGCTCAATAAGTAATTGAGGATAGGTTTTTTCTAATTGCCTTAGTTTAGCAATTGCTCCCCAACGAGTATAAGCACCATAGGACTCATGTAAATAGTAGCCTGCTAGCCTTTCATCTCCCTTCTCTAAAAAGAATCTAGCAGTAAGTTCTAGTGCTAGGGCTTCTTCGTTAACAAATTTATGTTCTCGAGCACCTTTTACAGCCTCTTGATAGTGCTGCCAAGCTTGATTATCTTTACCTAAGACTTTACATTTTTCAGCTTCTACCAAATGCCACTTGTGCAAATAGTTCATGGGGGCGTGTTTTGCCCAGAATTTCATTTTCCTTTGGTTTTTGGTGACTTTGGCCAGCAGTTTTGGGTCTTTAGTTTCATGGTAGACAGCCAGTCTGGCTAGTGAAGCATAGAAATTAGCCGTAGCAATGGTAACTGTAGAAGGAATATATTTACTAACTTGCTCAAAGTCGTTAGCAAAGGTTAGAGCTTCATCATACTTATGAAAGATACCAGCCAGCATCAGTTTAATCACCGAAGCCGTAGCCGTTGCGTAGTAGCTGGACTTTTTCAGTAATTGTGCTTCATCAAAAACCTTGCCTGCTAAAACAGTAATATTGCCTGGATCGTGCAGAAGGTTTAGAATAGCTTGCCAAATTATGTTAATCATAACGGCACTAACCCACTGCGAAAACAGATTAAGATTGGATTTAAAAAAAATTATATTTTCCGATTCAAAATCTTGCTCTAGCTTACTAAGATTATTTCCGCTAAAAAAGCTATAGAGGTGACTTAGAAACAAAGAAGCCATGGCGACATTGAAACTGCCATCTTGCCTAGCATAACTATAGTTTTGGTGCAGTCCCACTATGGCTTTTTGAATATGGGCTTGCCAAGGACAAATCAGGCCATAAAAGACATGGTATACAAAGTAATGATGCTTATCATGCTTACATCGGGAATTTAAATCAAGGGCTAGCTCTGCTAATTGATACCCCCTATTAACCCTCTTGAAATTTATAATCATTATCATAGCCGCGAGCATGTATGGCATAGCTGAATAACTGCCATGCTTTAACTGCAGGGCAATTTGTTTCTGCACTATGATCACAAAAATATCAGACTTTGACATAGTAGAAGGGGGCACACTTAAAATACTGACTATAGCTTTCATTCTAGGATTATTTTCCTCTGCTAAAGTTAGCTTAGGTAGATTCTCCCCTAAAAACAACAGCCTGATTTTTAACATTGCCTTCAAAATATGTAAGACGTTAATCTTCGCAGGCAAGTTAACCCCTAATTGCTTTAATATCTCTTGGGCATTAGCCAGATTGTATTCAAGCTGCCCTCGCATTTCCGCCTGCAAAATCTGCGTCTGATAGACACCAACCTTATCCAAAGGGCTTTTAGCATTGCTAATAGTAGTGGTGAATAAAGAGTCAGCAAGAGCATAATTTTCATTGATGACTGCAACCTCTGCCGTTTCCTCATGTAAACTAAGGCTGAGTTTATATTGCCTACTCCAAGCATTATTGCCTAGCAGCTGCAAGGCAGTCTGAAAATAAGTTAGGGCAGGTTGATAGGCTGCAGAAGCCTTGGCTCGTTTACCTGCCAACAGATTTAATTCCGCCAAACTGTCTCTCTCACTTTCAGAGGTAAGCAAATCCAGGCCAGAGTTCATCTGGTCAACTATGCTGAAAATATTGCCCTCTAAGTCCTCCTTGGAAGTTCTCGCCAGCAAAATCTTGCCTATCTCTAAGTGGATAACTGGCTTTTGTTTATTAGGAATTAAATCATATGCAGCTTTTTGTACCCGGTCATGGGCAAAGGTGTATAGTTCTTTGTGTCTTAGCAGTAGGTCTTGCTCGAGCGCCATTTTAAGGTTTGCTAGGACTTCTTCTTGATCTTGCTGTGCAACTGCAGACAAAATCGCTATATAAAAGGTAGAACCTATACAAGCAGCTATGGTGAGCAGCTCTTTAGTATTGGAGGGCAGGCCCTCTATTTGGCTTTCCATTAGTGTTACTATGTTATCTGTATAGCCCTGCAACTCTATCTGCTGAACATTCCATTGCCAAGAACCATCTGTGAAGTAAAGTGCTTGTTTACGATATAGCTCTTTCAAAAACTCGCTGACAAAATAAGGGTTCCCTAGAGTTTTTTGCTGCACTAATTGCGTTAAGGCTTGAACTTTCTCTGGTTTAGCATACAAAGTCTCTATTAGCATTTCCTCTAAGTGTTCAGTTTGCAAAGGGCCTAAATTAATGTAGCTAATGCTGGCATCGTTTTCTAGTTGGTGCAGTATGTGTCTGAGTAAATGTGGAGCACTAACTTCATTATCACGATAGGCCCCAATGAGCAGTAGCGACTTATCATCTGTGCGTATATAAACTTGTTCAATAACTCTTAAAGATGACTCATCTGCCCATTGCAAGTCATCTAGAAATATCGTTAAAGGGTGTTCTGGCTGAGCAAGTGCTCGAATAAAATTCTGAAAAACCAAGTTAAAGCGATTCTTTGTTTGTTCTGAAGGTAATTTACTAGCTGATTGCTTACCAATAATATCTTCTAAGCTTGGTATTACCTCTGTAATCACACCTGCATTTATGCCTAAGGCTGTAAGTAACTTTTCTTTCCATACAGCTAGTTTTTCTGCTGGTTCGCCGAGTAATTGCTTAGTGAATGACTCAAAGGCTTGCATTAAAGCTCTATACGGAATATCTCGTTGTAATTGCTCAAATTTGCCAGCTATAAAGTAGCCCTTGCTAGCAGTAATAGGTTTATGTACTTCTTGTACTAGGCTTGTTTTTCCTACTCCAGCATGTCCTGTAATTAACAAAATCTCAGCTTGCCCTGTTTGCACACGCTCAAATGAACTTAGTAGTTTTTGAACCTCCTTTTCTCTACCATACAGCTTTTGAGGTAAACGTAATTTATTTGGTACATCGTTTTCGGCTATAGCAAAGTTGATAATGCTATTATTTTCTTGCCACTGCCTCAAACATCTTTCTAAATCTTTTTGTAATCCTAGTGCCGATTGGTATCTATCTTCAGCATTTTTAGCCAATAGCTTTAACACTATCTCAGACAAAATAACTGGTAAATCAGAATTGATTTGGTGGGGTGGGACTGGCTCTTTAGCAATGTGGGCATGAACAAAGCCTATTTCACTATCAGCTTCAAAAGGAAGTTTATTAGTCAGTAAATGATAGAGCGTTGCTCCAAAGGAATAGAGGTCACTACGATAATCAACAGCACGGTTCATACGCCCTGTTTGTTCTGGGGCAATGTAAGGTAAAGTACCTTCTAAAACATTTAGGCTTTTAAACTCTACTACCTCTCGGCTTAAAGTGGTAGACATATTAAAATCTATGATCTTTACTTCACCACTAGCTTGGTTCCAAACTATGTTGCTGGGATTTATATCTTTATGAATGATGTTGTGTTGGTGCAGAACTACTAGAGCTTCACAAATCTTGATGCTAATAGTTAAAACCACATCTAGGGCCAAGGTTTTCTCAGCCAATACTTGTGCTAAAGACGCAGCCCCAAAATCTTCTAGGACCAGTGTTGTGTGCTGAGCTAGTGTTGAAATACCATAGCTTTTTATAATGCCTTTGTGATCAAGCTTTGCCAAGATATCATGTTCTTGTTTTAACTGAGCTAATTCGTGAATACTAGGTGCATTTAGAGCCATCAGTTTTAATATCACTGGTTTACCATCTTTATTGCTACGGTAAACTCGACTGCGCTTACTTTCATAAATAAGAGTGAGGTTTTGTGGATTTAGATCATTTAACAAATTTCTGTACCACCTTGCTAGGTAATGAGAAGTCGCCTGATATTATGGCGAATACTCTAAGCAGTCAACTTTATAAAATCTAGTGTAGCATTGGAGTAGTATTGGAGTGGTATTGCTGCCATGTGATAGTATATAAGACTCATGATTAGGTCATTTGGTAATAAGGATACAGAAAAACTTTTTAGTGGTGAAGTCCCCGTAAACTACCTAATGACATTCTTGATCGTGCCCTGATAAAGCTAGAAACTATTAATGCTGCTGTATCTCTCAATGATTTGGTGATTCCCAAATCAAATAAGCTCGAGAAACTAAGGGTTTGAGTAAAAATAGACTTTCAATTTGGCCTAATTATAAAGCTCCATAGCATATGGAAGCCTGTGTAATTGGAACGTTATTGCTGCTCAGAGACTAAAAGGTGATCGCATTGGTCAATACAGTATCCGTATTAATGACCAGTGGCGTATATGTTTTGTATGGGAAAGCAGTAATGCCTTTGATGTTGAAATCACTGATTATCATTGATGGAAAGGAATTAATGATGAGAGAAATACCACCCATTCATCCCGGGCGTATTCTTGAAGAGGGGTATTTGAACGAGATGGACATTACCCCTAACCAACTTGCCAAAGCCATGGGGGTACAACAAGGTCATATTAGCCAACTTATAGAGGGTAAACAAAACATCACTGCAAATATAGCTTTAAGGCTCGAGCGTGTCCTCGGACCTTCAGCACAGTTTTGGATGAACCTTCAAACTCGTTATGAGTTAGAAATGGCTAAAGAATCTTTAGTTGGAGAATTAGGTAAAATAATGCCTTTAGCACAAGAAGCTGCTTGAGGCGCACCCATTTTTGACATGAATAATCATGACATTTAAAATGTTGTCATGATACCTAGTTTCACTGATAAGGGTGAATTACCTTCAGGCATTTACCTATCAAATTGGCAAGAGGTAATCAGGTACTTAGGTTGGACAAAACAGAGAAAGCTATTACTTGAGGAGTTGGAACGTGGACTTAAGGCGCTTAAAAGTGCAGGCTGTGAAACTGCCTATATAGATAGTAGTTTTGTAACTAATAAAGATGAGCCAAAAGATTTTGATGCTTGTTGGGAAGTAGCAGGTGTACAAGGTAAGCTACTAGACCCTGTACTTCTTACCTTTGCTAATGGTCGTGCTGCTCAAAAGGCCAAGTATTTTGGTGAGTTCTTTCCTGCTGAGCCACAAACTACACCTGCTGGATTGCGTTATCTAGACTTCTTTCAGATAAACAAGTTTGGACAAGCTAAAGGAATCATTAAACTCGATTTAAGGAGCTGGAAAGATGATAACTAATGAATTACAATACAGAGTAACAAAAAGCGAAGCCCAAAAATTCGTTGATGCTATAGAAAGTTTAAAGCAAAACCCTTTAGGTAAAACTGATCCTATTTTACGTCAAGCGCAAATCGATGCCATGCAAAGTCAGATTGAGGAAATGTATCAGGACCTAGCCAATTACGAAGCACTAAAACGGCAGGAACGCACTGAGTTTAGTACACATTCTATAACAGAATTACCCTTAGGACTGATTCAGGCTCGGATTGTTCAAGGATTAACCCAAGAGCAACTAGCTGAGAAATTAGGTGTTTCTAAGCAATTAGTGCAGCGTGATGAGGAAAATTTTTATGCTAGTGCTAGCTTGCAACGATTAGCAAAAGTTGCTGAGGTTTTGGGGATTAAGTTTGATGGCAGATTGGAACTAGCATAAATAATACGTAACAAAACTACCTAAGCATTGACGGTGCTGCTATAAAGAACTTCGATCTTGGAAAGATCAACTCTACTCGAGCAACTTCTACAAAACGATAAGCCTGTTAGATTGTTGCCCATTCTTTCCAAATGTAGTATTTTTGTTGTAGATAAGACTTGGAGGTTTTTATGCAAACCAAAGTTCAAAAATGGGGTGACAGTTTGGTCCTGCGAATTCCTAAGTTTCTAGCTACTGAAACCAACCTTCAGCACGATGCTAGTGTGGATCTTTCTTTGGTGGATGGGAAATTAGTTGTCACACCCATTAATAAACCTGAATTGACCCTCGAGCAACTTTTAGAAGGTGTGACAGAAGATAATATTCATGGAGAAATTGATATAGGTTTTCCCGTAGGTAAAGAAGTATGGTAACTAGCTATGCTCTATATTCCTGAACGTGGAGATGCTGTGTGGATAAACTTTGATCCTCAAGCAGGCCATGAGCAAGCAGGATTACGTCCTGCACTTGTGATATCGCCCCTTGCTTATAATACTAAAGTTGATTTAGCGCTTCTTTGCCCTATTACTAATAAAGTTAAGGGCTTGGATTTCCTAAATCAAAAGCAGAGGCCCTAGCAGTACTACAAAAAAAGTCTAATACCCAACTGATAGTCAATACAAACACCCTGAACGTAAAAACCGAATTATCACTTTCTAGAAATATAACTAGTCAAGAAGTTTTACCTTTATCATCAATACCAAAAGACAAGCAGGATCTAGTTTTCTTGCTAACAGCAGTTGAAAAGTTCTGGATAAATACAGTACTAGAAAAATCACTCTATAACCAACTTATGATTGCTCTAGGCAAACAAGTTAAGCCTGACGCTGTTGATCATCCTTGGAAAAGGGTTTTAGCTATAGGAGGAATTAGTAAAGATTTACCGCCTGAAAAACCTATCCTAGAGATCTTTGATGAGTTAGGACGTACTCTGCTTATTTTAGGAGAGCCGGGGTCAGGTAAAACTACTACTATGCTCGAGCTAGCCAAAGGCCTAGTTAAAGAAGCTAAACTTGATTTTGAAGTACCTGTACCAGTAATTTTTAATCTTTCCTCATGGGCTATAAAGCGTAAACCCTTAGAAGAGTGGCTTATTGATGAGTTAGCTAGCAAATATAGGATTGGCAAACGTCGTAAACTAGGGAAGTACTGGTTAGAAAATCAACAACTATTACTTTTTCTAGATGGTCTAGATGAAGTTAAAGAAGAGTTTCAAGCAGGTTGCGTTAACGCTACTCGACTTTAGCCAAAATTAAGAAAAAAGTAGTAGGCAAAGACCTATAAAGAAAGGTTAAATGCCTACATGACAATACCAAGTGTAATTGTACAATTATTGGCAGCATTTTCTGAAACATTAACAGTACCAACTTTTGGCAATGTCCTAGTACTTGTATGTGGAGTGATCTTAAGTAATAAAGGCACTATAAGTGCAGCACTGAGGGTAATGAGGGAAGATCAGGATAAGGGTTATGGGAAATATTACCGAGTGATGAATAGAGCAGTATGGTCATGTTTGAGCTTAAGCAGAATCTTATTGGGCCTAATAGTGGTCACCTGCTTGACACCCAGTATGCCTTTAATGCTGGTAGTAGACGATACCTTAGAACGTCGTAAGGGAAAGAAGATAGGTAAAAAAGGATGGCACCGTGATCCTACACACTCATCAGGAAGTAGAGTAACAAAAGCACAAGGAATAAGGTGGTTGTCAATACAAATACTAGTACCAGTACCATGGTCGAAGAGGCGTTGGAGTTTACCGTTCATGACAGTACCAGCACCATCAAAAAAGACATGCGAGAAATTAGGAGTAAAACACCAGAGCTGTGTAGAGCTAACGTGCATACTGATAGGAATAATAAGGCGTTGGAATCCAAGACAAGAGATGTATCTAATAGGAGATGGGGCTTTTACAGCAGTAAAACTATGTTTAAGATGTGAAGAGCTAGAGATAGTACATATAAGTAGAGGACGCTTTGACCTGCAGTTATATGCTAAGCCTAAAGCGCAACCAAAGGGAAAAAGAGGGAGGAAGGCTAGAAAGGGGAAAAGACAAGCATCATTGCAAGAAAGGTTGAGTGATGTAAAAACGGTTTGGGGAATGATGTTAGTAAAGTGGTATCGAGGAAAAGAGAAAGAGGTAGAGATAGCAACAGGAAGGGCATTATGGCATAGGAGTGGGTTTGATCCAGTGGAGATAAGGTGGATAATAGTAAGGTGTAGTGAAGGAAGCATAAACCCGATGTGCATAATCAGTACAGATATAGAAAAGGGAGTACAGGAGATAGTGGAAAGCTACGTTGCTCGGTGGAATATAGAAGTCACGTTTGAGGAAATGCGAGCACAACTAGGATTTGAGGAACAAAGGCACTGGTCTGAAAAAGCAATAGACAGGAGCACACCATGCTTGTTTGGAATGTTCAGCATAATAGTGTTGATAGGGATAAAGCTGTATCCAAAGGAATTGCCAACAAGGTACAGTATTTGGGAAGAGAAAGAAGAAGCAAGTTTTGGAGATGTGTTAGGAGCAATAAGGATATACATATGGGAAGAACAAGGGATAGAAAAAGTGAGTGAATTAGGGGAAGAGATACAAATGCCGAAAGAGGTATGGCAAGCAGTGTTGGCAATATTGTGCTAGAAGCAGTTTAAGCGAAGGGGTATAAAATTTTGTAGAGAAGGCAAGAAAGGGTAAGTGGGCCTATAATAAGATAAGAATAAAAGGCTTCTAGTATAACAGACAAAGGGAGAATCAGTAAAAAAGAGAACTATGCAGAAAAAATATCTCGGCAAAAAGGAATGAAAATCATGATTTTTCTGACAAAACAGCGAATAATTAGAGGAAGTCTAGTGTAGAAGGAACAGTTGTGCTATTTTACAATTTGGTATGGATACTCCCTTTAGGAAACAAGCCCCTCTTTACAATTAGTTGGTATAATGGATAAAGTAGAGGCAATTATCTACTTTCCCTTTAGGAAACTTTATTGGCAAAGCGATTGGGCTGTGGATGCCCTGCAAATTTCTGCTATTTTTGCCATTTTAGAAGGATGTGTAGGTAGTGTTATTGGGCGTTTTTATGGAGGCTTCGTTTATGGATCGATACAACTAATCAAAGGTGATATGTGGGCAGCAGGAATAGACATGCTGATTTTTGCCTTAATGGGTTTGGCCGTAGATTATGCTCATCCTTACCATTCAGGCATGGCAGTTATCAAGCACTTAGCACTGGGTTTTTTGCTGTGGTGTAATGACAAATTGGTGCCTATTCGTTTTGACAAATTTTTGGATTATTGTAGCGAAATGATTCTTATGCAAAAAGTTGGTAGCGGTTATATGTTTATTCATAGGCTTTTGCTCGAGCATTTTGCACAAATGCATCCTTACCAAGCAAAACACCCACAAGACCACAAGAAATAAAATGATTCAGTGTTGTTAGGGCTCGAGCACTCCCAGCAAACTTGCTAAGTTGGATTGACTCGAGCACCCAAGCCAAACTTGAGGTGTGTAGGCTCGAGCATTTAGAGTACTCAAAAACTGAAGCTCTTACCGAAGAATTAGACTCATATAGATGTCCATAAAAGTCTTTTCCCAAAAAACCTCCGAGGTTTGGGCGACCCCAAATTTTTCTGGCACACTATAAGAGGCCCTCACGTTTTTCCTCTTCATAAAGGCGTTCAGCAATAAACTGTTTCACAAGAGTTTGGTATTTGGTACCTTTTATTCTGGCAAGGTTTTTTAGGCGCACAGTAATGTTATTAAAGTATGATAAAATCTCAATATGAACAGTACAGGAATGCCAGCAGAATCTAATCCATATGAAAATAAAAGTATTATAGATAAAGTTCTAACAACTGCAGAAATTGAGAATCAGTTTGAGGAAGAGTGGATTCTTATTGAAGATCCACAAACAGATGCGGCTTTGGAAGTGCAAAGTGGTAGGGTTATTTGGCACAGTAAAGATCGTGATGAAGTTTATCGCAAAGCTGTTGAACTACGCCCTGAACGTTTTGCAATGCTTTATACTGGCACAATGCCTGATGACACAGCAATTGTACTGTGAGTGTTAGCTTTAATGCTCAACAAGGATTGATTATTGTTAGAGTTGAGCTATTTGGACCAACAGGTAGTGCTATTTTAAGATTTGCTCTTGATACAGGAGCAACTAAAACAATGATTAATGTGGCACCACTAGTTGCAGTTGGATATGATCCAACACTAACTGCTAAACGAGTACAAGTTACTACTGGAAGTGGAACTGAGTTTCCTCCATTAATTAGAATTGAAAGATTAAATGTGTTTGGGCAAGAATGTACAGATTTTCCTGTGCTGTGTCATACTTTGCCCTCAAGTACAAATATTGATAGTCTTTTAGGATTAGATTTCCTAAGAGATCAATGTTTGACTATTGATTTTCGTGTAGGTCAGATTACCATAACCTAAAGTTTGAAGTTTGAGTAGGGATTATTTGCTAGTGGAGTGAGCTGGTATCTAGAGGTTGTTTGAAAAATAGACCCTACTTATAGTTAAGTAGGGTTTATGAAACAGAAAAAGAATTATACAACAGACTTGAAAGACCAAGAATGGGATATTCTAGAACCTTATTTAGAACGATTGCTGCCTACAAATCATAGAGGAAGGCCTCTAGCGTTGGACTTGCGTTTGTTGATTGATGCCATGCGTTATGTGCTTAGAAATGGCTGTACATGGCGAGACTTGCCAGGTGACTTTCCTAAATGGCAAACAGTGTACTATCACTTTGCCAAATGGCGTAAACTAGGAATATGGACTAAGCTGAATAAATACTTGAGAAGGCAGCTCAGAAAGGAGTTGGGTCGTAATGAAGAACCAAGTGCTGGCTGTGCTGATAGCCAGTCAGTTAAGGCAGGTAGCTTGTATGGTAATGGATATGATGGTGGTAAGAAGGTTAATGGCTCAAAAAGACACATACTAGTTGATACTTTAGGGCTTCTACTAATTGCTCTAGTTACAGGGGCTAATGTGCCTGAACGAAAGGGTTTATCACTTCTACTAGGCAACATCAGGCATTTGCTACCAAGGTTGCACCATATTTGGCTTGATCAAGGTTATCGAGGTCTGGCGTTTAGGAAACGCATGCTGCTATGCTTTGGTGTTGTATTAGAGATTGTTTTTCCTCTAACAAGTTGTAAAGGCTTTGTTTTGCAACATAGACGTTGGGTAGTAGAGAGAACCTTTGCATGGTTAGGTAATTATCGCCGGCTTAGCAAGGACTATGAACATTTAACCTCATCTAGTGAAGCTTTTATTTACATGGCTAGTTGTGACATCATGCTTAAGCGTTTGGCTAATACTAACACTCCTACTTGGAGGTCTATATAATTTTCAAACACCCTCTAGCATAGATATTGAGGTATCGAGCATCCAAACAAAATTAAGGCTCGAGCACCTAAACCAAATTTGAGGCTCGAGGCTCAAGTGCCAAAAACAATCTTGAGGTACGAAGGCTCGAGCACCAAATCAATCTTGAGGTACTAAGGCTCGAGCACTCGAATTGAACTTGAAGTGTATGGGCTCGAGCACCTAAACCAATCTTGAGGCTCGAACACACAAACACCTACTGTATAACAAGAATTGACATTTGTTGTTATTTACCTTAATAATAGGGAAATATAGTAAGTTGTGAGGTATAGAAATGAATGTTTCATTAACAAAACCCCTTGAAGAGTATGTACAAAAGCAGGTATCAACAGGACTTTATAGCTCAGCTAGTGAAGTTATTAGGGCAGGCTTAAGACTCTTACTGGAACAAGAGATTGACCGGAAAATCATGATTGGGAAACAGCAAATTGAGCAGGGGAAGGCTATCCCTTTTGATGATAACTATGTAAATAATCTAAAAGAACGAGCAGCACAAAATAATCCTGTTGAAAACGTATAAGTGGATTATAAACTTGTTATTACGCCACAAGCAGATGCGGAACTAACAGAAATTTTGAATTTTATTGCTGAAAGCAATGCAGGGCGAGCTTATTCGTTTATTGATGAGATGGTTTCAGAGGTAAGAAATACTCTTTCCACTTTTCCCTTTGTAGGAAAGGTGTACAAAAAAGATACTCGTTTCTTTCCTTACCAGAAATATGGTTTTTTCTACAATGTGAATGAAGAAAAGAAAGAAATAGAAATTCTTCATGTACTGCATGGTTCTAGGAATCTAGATGTATTGCTGGAAAAATAAACCCAAATAGTTAGTGTTGATTGACTTGAGGCTTTGGGTAAAGCTTTGCTGGACTTTAAGGTTGTTAGTGATTTGGTAGGTTGGCTCGAGCACCCAAACCAATCTTGAGATACGAAGGCTCGAGCACCAAAACCAAATTTGATAGGGTGGGCTTGAGTTAAAAACATAGCGACGGTGAATTTAAGCCTACCCATTAAGAAAAATTAAAACAGGTTTGAAACAAGCCTAGATATATATTAAATTAAGAGTATGGAATTCGACTGGGACAATATTAACGTATCACATATTGCCCTTCATAATATTGACCCAGAAGAAGCTGAAGATGTTGTTTTGGATGAGGATGCTTTGGATTTTCCTGCTCATCGTGGTCCAAAAGGAGAAAGGCGATTTGGTGTACTAGGTAAATCTCTATCAGGTAGAGTCGTAATTGTTATTTTAGAAGAAAAAGGTAACAAATTTCGTGTTGTGACAGCTAGAATTGCTACCAAAAAGGAGCAAAGCCTCTATGACAAAGAAAAGTGAAAATACAGCTAAAAAAATAGTTGTGAATGAAATAGGTAAAGAACCCCTAACAGAAAGTGAAGTGAAAGATTTTTGGCAGAATCATCAGGTGGGAGACAAATTACTTGCTTTACCTCTAGAGTTGGAGCTACAAACAAAATTACAGCAAGCGAGGTCCCAGCGCAAAAGTCGTAGCATTACCCTTAATCTTAGTGAGGGGCTCAAGCAACGTCTTCATCAAATTGCTGAGCTTGAAGGGGTGGGCGATCACACTCTTATAAAACAGTTTTTACTCGAGCGCACCTATCAAGAAGAAGTGAGGCGGGGAATTATTAAGTAGAGTGTTTACGATTATTAGCTACTTTGAAACTAGACCCAGCAAGGATGCAGTTGATATCTGGATTTATAGACACCTACTTACGTTTAAATGAAGAGGAAGAAAAGACATTTCAAGAGCAACTTATCACACTAGAATCACACCAACAGGAGGATGTAATGGAAATTGTAACTAGTTGGATGGAGCAAGGAATTCAACAAGGAATTCAACAAGGAATTCAACAAGGAATTCAACAAGGGCAAGCAACAGTGATGATTAACTTACTTAATCACCAGCTAGGGAAACTTAATGATGAGCAAAAAGTATTAGTCGAGAGTTTGAGTGTTGATCAACTTGACGCTTTGAGCAAGGCTTTGTTGGACTTTAGGATTGTTGATGATTTGGTGGGTTGGCTCGAGCAAAATCAACCTTGAGGTACGAAGGCTCGAGCACTCCCAGCAAGTTTAAGGCTCGAGTATGTGAGTCGAACTTGAATTGAAGGGCTCGAGCACCCAAGCCAAACTTGAGGTGTGTAGGCTTGAGCACCTAAACCAAACCTGATAAAGCACAAAGGCTCGAGCGCCAAAACAAATCTTGAGATACAAAGGCTCGAGCACCCAAGCCAAACTTGAGGTGTGTAGGCTTGAGCACCTAAACCAAACCTGATAAAGCGCAAAGGCTCGAGCGCCAAAACAAATCTTGAGATACAAAGGCTCGAGCACCAAAAGCAATCTTGAGTTACGAAGGCTCGAGCACCAAAACCAATCTTGGGATACAAAGGCTCGAGCGCTCCCAGTAACCTTAAGGCTCGAGCACCTAAACCAATCTTGAGGTGTGGCTCGAGCACCAAAAGAAAATTTGATGAGGTATGGGCTCGAGCACCCAGACCAAGCCTGATACAGAGTAGGGCTCGAGCAAAATCAACCTTGAGGTACGAAGGCTCGAGCACTCCCAGCAAGTTTAAGGCTCGAGCCCTTATTAACCGAAACATCTATGTCCCAAATAAAGCTCGAGCTTTCCCCATTAGAAGTAATAGACATTTCTAGCTTTGGGCTTGTAGAGATCTTAGCAAAGTTTTCCCCCTGTTCATAAACCAGAGTACCCCTCATTATAAACCTCGAGCCAGAAAAAGTATCATCACAGTTATAGGTGATTGTTGTTACATTACCTTGCTTGCTTTCCTGCCTACAATCCTCAGTATTTTGCAAAGGTGCTAGTTGTGATTGTTTTAGGTTTGCTGTCCCTAAAATAAAAATGTTACCTATTAAAGATTCAGGATCGTCACTAAACCTAAAAATACTGGTAAGCCCCTCTACACCCTGCATACCACCACTTGCTATGCTTTGTGCATCAGCTTCAGTCAATGAGATTTTGCCTTGTGATGTTCCACCACCACAAGCATTAAGTACTAAAACAATAAGCAAAATAGTTAGAACAATAAGCTTTTTCATAAAACACTCCTCCTGTATTTAAAAACAAAGTCAGAAATTGAATTTATGCATACTTACTTAGCAAGAACTGCTTTAATCATGCTAAACTTGAATTTAGTTGTAGGATATGCCTTGAATATTACGTCACTAATTTCTGAGACATAACCAACAACTGTAAGATTACTTTTCTAGCTAAGGGACCAAGAGGGCCCATCTTAGCTCACCAATTGGTCCTTTAGCGCTCTTCAATACTGCTATCAAGCATTTTACGTATGTCACTCATAACACATCTCCCTTGTAAAATATCCACTAATAAACCCTTATAACATATGGTGCAGACTTTAGCCGCCTACAGTCACTAGGTTTTATAATTAAAAGTTTACTAAATACTAACTTTTCTGAATAGAGTGAAAACTCCCATGTCCTTAAAAATTAAACTAAGAAGGTGAATACTACGAAAGCTGTCAAAATTGTAGTTATAGAAGATGAAACCTTCTACAACGACCTAATCAGCAAAGTTTTAGCTCAAGAAAACGACCTTGAAGTAATCGGTAGCTATTCTAGTGCAAGGAAGGCAAAAATAGAAGTGCCGACCATAAAACCAGATGTTGCTTTGGTAGACATAGAACTAGGCAGTGATCTTAATGGTATTCAATTGGCTTTAAATTTGCGTGAAACACTTAGTAATTTGGGCATAGTATTGCTTTCTAATCATACTAAACTTAGCTTTGCTCGAGTACTAGCTAGGCAAGAACTAGCAGGTTGGGCTTATCTACTTAAACCCTCTATAAGTAATTTTGCTACTTTACGACGCACAATTCTTAGTGTTAAGCAAGGTGAAGTAATTTTAGATGAGCAACTAATAAAAAAGCTCAATGACTCTCCTAATGGTTTTACTAGTTCTCTTACACCAAGGCAGATAGAAATTTTAGGATTACTGGCCCAAGGCTATGCTAACACAGCCATTGCTGAAAGACTTGGTTTAGCAAAGAGATCAGTAGAAAATCAATTGAGTGAAATTTATGGAAAGCTGGCTTTAAACAAAGAAGATGAAAACATTAACCCGCGGGTGAAAGCAGTGCTCATGCATCTTGAAAATCAACCTTGGTAGAGGGCGTTTGAAAATAGAGTTCCTTTCGAAACCTAGCATCCACTTTCCCTACAGTAAGCAGTAGTGCAAAAGTTTTTGTGAACAACCTAGAAGTGGTCAATACCTATAGGTAGCTAGTAGTCAGAAGTCAGTAGCCAGCATAGATAAATCCCTACTGACTACCAACTACTGGATTCTAGCTACTATACTTCAACTCAAATGAAAATTCACAAGTATTTATGCATAGGCACTCATTACCCTCATCATCATTGATTTTAGGTATGGCAGCATTAAGCTTAATCACTATGATAGCATCTTGAAATAAGGAGATTTAAATGAATCAGCGTTCTTTTACTGCTTTTATTGTACTATTGGCGATCTTAGCCTCACTAGCTTATATCTGGCAACCTTGGAGTAATGAAACACCTCTGAAATTAGGCCTTGATTTACAAGGTGGTTTACGGGTGGTTTTACAAGCTCAAGAAGAAGAGGTTGAGCAAGATCACCTTATTGCTGCACGTAGCGTAATTGAAAATCGGGTGAATGAATTTGGTGTTGCTGAACCAGTTGTACAAACCAGCGGTGACAGACGTATTGTGGTAGAGTTGCCGGGGTTAGCTACTAGTCTAGTAACAATATCTTATAACATAGACAAGGATATTGACATTGCTGCTGTGCAGGCTGCTATTGATAATTTAGATTTTATAGGGGTTAGTGGTATAGATGCCACTATAGAAGAAATTGGGCAGAGTGATGAAAGTAAGAATATCTCTGTACAGGTAAATGTTGGTGCTGGTGAAAGTGACTACTTTGCTGAGCTTTTAGCTGAAGAGCTAGAGGCGGAGCTTCTTGAGGTTGAAACTAGTTTTGATCAGCAGCGTGCCCTTGATCTAATAGGCCAGAGAGCAGTGCTCGAGTTTCGCCTAGTGAAACAAACATCTGCAGGCAAGTTAGCCACTTCCATGACAGCAGAGGATCTAGAAGACATTGCTTTTACAGGAGAAATTTTAAGTAGCGCTCGAGCTGGTTTTGATCAGGCAGGTACGGCTGCTGCAGGTGGTATTTCAGTATATTTTGAAATTAAACAAAAGTTCTCTGGAGAATTTGCAAGCTTTACAGGTGGTAATCTAGGTCGCCGGATGGCTATAGTGCTTGATGGTAGTGTAATGAGTGCTCCAATTCTGAATGGTGCTATCAGTACTAGGGGTCAGATTACTGGCATGGCTAATTTGGAAGAAGCTAGTGATTTGGCGCTGGTTTTGCGTAGTGGTAGCTTGCCCATAAGTTTAGAGGTTCAAGAAATTCGTGCTATTGGCCCTACTCTGGGTAAAGATTCTATAGCTGCAGGTAAGCGTGCTGCTTTAATTGGGGGTGGGGCTGTTATTGTTGCTATATTGCTTTATTATGGTCCACTCTTTGGTTTTGTATTAACAATAGGCTTAACTTTGGTTATGCTCTTTGTCTTCGGTGCCCTAGCAGGATTAAATGCTGTCCTCACACTTCCGGGCTTAGCAGGTTTGGTGCTTACTATTGGTGCTGCTGTAGATGGCAATGTAATTTCTTTTGAGCGCATTAAAGAAGAGTTGCGTTCAGGTAAGGGGTTGCGCCTCTCTATGAAAAATGGCTTCCAAAATTCACTCTCTGCTATTATTGACGCTAATGTTACTACCCTTTTAGCAGCAGCCGCACTCTATCAATATACTAGTGGTCCTGTACGTGGTTTTGCAGTAACGCTAGCAATAGGCATTGTCTCAGCAGTTTTTGTAAATACAGTGGTGGTGCCCTTTATATTAGAGGTATTGACTCTACGTATAAAAAGATCTTTCATGTTTAACTTCAAGGGTTTTGAAGGCCTAAAATTCGTAAGTAAAGCCCCTTTAGTGCTAGGTTTTTCAGGGCTTCTAGCTCTAGCCTCTATTTACTTTATTCTTACCCAAGGTGTAAATCCCTCTACAGATTTTACTGGTGGTAGCAATGTTCTTTATCAGGTGAATGAAGATACTGATGTAAACACTGTACGTAATGCTATTGATGAACTAAAGGTTGAGGGTATAAGTGGACGTGGTGCCATCATTCAAGAAGTTTTTGATAATACAGTGCAGGGAAATCTAATTTCTGTCCGCATACCCCTAGTTGATGGTGAGAATAGCAGCCAATTTCCTAACGACTTAGCTAATGCTATAGAGGCTAACCTTTTACAAGCTGACTTTGTAGGCCCCGCCGTTGGTGAAGAGCTGCGTAATGCTGCTTTTATAGCTGTGCTAGTTTCTATTTCTTTAATTTTAATTTATGTAGGGTGGCGTTTTTGGCCAAATTGGATTATAGCTATTGCTGCTATTGTAGCAGTTATTCATGATGTAGGTATAGTGCTAGGCGCTAACAATATACTGGGGGGAGAGTTTAGCATTCCTGTTCTAGCAGCTATTTTATTTGTTGTGGGCTATTCTCTTAATGACTCTATCATTATTTCTGATCGCATTCGAGAGAATTTCAAAAAAATCAGGGGATTTAGATATCAAGAGTTGGTAGATATCTCGGTTAACCAAACCCTTTCAAGAACCCTAGTGACTTCAGGAACAACTCTTTTACCTGTGTTAGCCTTGTTTTTTCTAGGTGGCAGTGTTTTACATGATTTTAGCACTACTCTGCTTATCGGTATTGCTGTGGGCACATATTCATCAATTTTTATTCTTTCCCCTATGGTAGTGTGGGTTAAACAGCGCCAGCGTGCAGTTAAACCAGCCTCACGTAAATCACGTGCAGCAAGATGATCTATTTCTCTATTCCCACAGCTACAAGCTGACCACTTTCGGTTTTTAGCTGTATTCTGGGTAAAGGCTCTACAGCTGGTCCACTAATTGCTTTACCTGCTTTAAGAACATCAAAAAGGCTTAAATGGCAAGGGCAAATTAAAGCAGGATTGCTAACACGATGATTCGAGGCTAAAGCGATGGCCTCAACATCACTAGTAAAGTTTACAGAGCAGTTTAGATGTGTACATATGCGGCTAAATGCCATGAAGTGCTTGTCCTCTACACTTATACTTCCATTTAGAGGTTGGGGAACGCGTAAAACTATAGCTGGCACAGCTCCTAAGGTAAACTCAGCCTTATCCCAAATTTTACTAAAACTGCTCAAAGGAGCTATAGGAGTAGGTTCTTGGGGGACAAAATTAGGGATTTTTTTAGGACTAGTTTTTTGAAAATGAATCCTATAAGCTTTTTGAACAATCCATATAAAAACACTAACAGTTATTAGTACAGGAATGCGCCAAAGCCAATTAAGGAGTTGACGGCGTTTCGTATTTATATTTGTCTCAGGGCTTGGGTTTTTTAACTGAGGCATTATTGTGCCTGACTCACTTTCTGTGCTTACAAGCAGGCATAACTTTGTTAGAAGGGATATCATCTCACTCATTAGAGGAACGAATGTGTAATGGTGAGTGAGAAGAGGTTCAATGAAGCATTTACCTACACGTTTTTAACTGCTTCTGATGAATAAAGTAAATTACAGGTAAAAGGACTAGAGTACAGCCTATACCAATCCAAATAGATTGGCTCAGTAATTCCCAAAAATTTGGCATTGAGGGAGTGTAGCCAGTAAAATCAAGAAGCTCAAAAATACCACCTTGTGAACGTAATGGTGTAATGCCAAGCCATTTCTCAAACATTGCTACTCGTTCATCAAACCAAATTTGCACATAGCCTATCAGGAAAAAAGTAGTAAGGCCTAGTGTTAAAGTGGAGATAAACTGCCACAGGGTTTGAATAGTAGTGAGTAACATTTTAAGGTATTTCATAATTGTTTAAGCAGGATTATAGCACAGCATTGTTGAAAAACATAGGCTGTGTCAATGCTCATTATCTGAAAAAGGTTTGACAAGCTTAAAAATTTTTAATAGCATGGGCAAAGAAGTTGTTGCGCAACAAATTTGTTGCGCAAGTGTTTTGTTGCTTTAGATGATAGGAGATTTAGAATGACCCATCCTATAGTTGGCAGTGTACCTAGAGGTGATGATTTTTTTGATCGTAAGGAGTTAGTTGAGAATATTTGGGCTCGGCTCGAGCACGACAACGTACTCCTAGTAGCACCACGTCGCTTTGGTAAAACAGGCATTATGTATAATCTGCTAGACAAACCACGTGAGCCTTTCCATGTTGTATATGTCAATGTTGAACACATCATGTCAGCTTCAGATTTTATGGTGGAGCTCATAGCCATATTAATCAAAGATAAACAATTGCAAAAGACCTTTGACAAAATTAAACAGGAGACAAAAGGTATAGGTCGTTTTATAAGTAACCTGCCCAAAAGCATTGATCTAGGTGGAATAAAAGTTGAACTACGTGAACAAACAGATTTAAAGGAACACTGGAAAAGTTATGGTGAAAGGGTATTATCTCTTCTAAACCAAGACAATCCAAGACTCTTACTAATAATTGATGAATTTCCCATCATGATAGATAATATAGCTCAGGTGAATAAGACTGATGTGCCAGAATTGCTTAGGTGGTTTAGAGCAGCTCGAATAGGCCCTGATGTTAAAACCCGCTTTGTTGTAGGTGGCTCTATTAACTTGGCAACAACTTTAGAAGCTCTTGGCCTTGTAGACACTATAAATGACTTTGCAATAGTTAAAGTAGGACCATTCACAAAAGAAACAGCACAGAAATATGTAGAAGCTATATTTAAAGGGGAAGGTATAGACATTTCACCTACCATGCGCAACTTCATCTTAGAGTTGGTAGGAGTACCCATTCCCTACCTACTTGCTGTTTTTCTAACTGCTATTTTAGACCGACACCGTAACACAGGTGAATCCATAACAAAAAAGTTGATAAGACTTGTCTTTGAAGAAGATTTACTAGGAGGGTCTACAGCCGTTGTTTTTCAGCACTACCGTTCTAGGATAGATAGTTACTATCTTGGTAATGAGGGGAAAGCAGCTAAATCTATCTTGGGACTATTGTCAAAAGCAGATGACTTTGTTAAAGAAGAAACCCTCTACGCCAAATATTTAAAAGTTACCAGTCAGCAACCGAATACAAATGCTCAAGAGGAATTTCTAAGGCTTATGTATAAGCTAGAAAATGACTTTTACATAATGCGTTCTGATGGGACGTATTCATTTCTTAGCAAGATCCTACGTTTATGGTGGAAAAATCATTATGGTTTTCAGAGTGAGTAATGCCTAAAAGTATTCACCTTTACAGACCCCAACGTACAGACCCCCAAAGTTTAGAAGCTACTTTTGTAGCTAGGGAACCTATAATTCAAGAAGTTACAGATAGATTGGGCAGATGGGAATCTGGAAAATCTAGACAACACTACTTATTTATAGGGCCTAGGGGAATAGGAAAAACCAATTTACTGTGTTTAATAGAACACCGTATACATGAAAGTAAAGCTTTAAATGCCAAGTGGGACACTGTTTTTTTAGCTGAAGAATCCTATAGCATAACAAGGGCAACAGACTTACTAATTGAAGCTTTAAGGATTCTAGCTGACGATACAAATAATGTACAGCTCTTTAATACCTATGAGAAAGTTAAATTTGATGATGATAATCAGCGCGTAACAGACTTAGTTTTAGATGCTTTTAGAAGCTATCACCGTTCGACTGATAAAGGTCTTTTATTAATTGTAGAAAATGTTAACCGTGTTTTTGAAAAACAAATACGCCATAAAGAAGAAATTCATCTATTAAGGAAAATTCTTATTGAAGAAGAGTGGCTTACAATGATTTGTACTTCTCCTACTTTTCTAAGCTCGGTAACAGATCCAGAAAAGCCTTTATTTGAGTTTTTTCAGCTTAAGTTATTAGCAGAGCTAACACAAGATGAGCAAATAAACATGTTAAAAAAGCTTGCTAGGCTTGAAGGAAATAAAACCTTTGAAAGTAGTTTAGTAGAGTCTAGTTCAAAGATACGAGCACTGCACCACTTTACTGGAGGCAATCCTAGATTGACAGTAATGCTTTATGACTTGGTAGCTAATAGTGAGATTACAACTGTAAAAGCAGAGTTAGATTTATTGCTAGACCAGTTAACTCCTTTCTATCAGGACCGTATGAGAGACATTTCTGAGCAGGAGGGTAGGTTGCTAGAAACGATGGCACTTTCTCCAGAAGGATGTACCCCTACAGAACTTGCTGAACGCATGCGAGAAGAAGCTAAAAAAGTGAGGGCGTTTTTGACACGTCTAGCTAAAGCAGGTTATGTTCGACCAGAACAGAGAAGAGAAAAGCGTACTGTTTACATCATACAAGAACGTTTATTTCGTATTTGGCATCAGATGAACCATTCACGTGCTGCAGAAGGTATAGTACAGTACTTACTAGAATTTTTTTCACGATGGTATGCCACTAAAAAAGAACGTAAAAGGGCATGTAATGAAATCACCGCTGAGCTTGCTAAAGAGTTAAACGGAGCTAATAAAAATCGAACTAAAGACTTGATAGAATCCATGGATTATATTGTGGCTGCTTCTAAAGGAACTGAGAAGTTTGAAAGAATACTCAGTTTTGTCAAAACATTAGGACATATTGACAAAATAACAGTCTTTCAACTTATTGATTTAATTAGTGATGATTCTGCTGTTCTTGATTATTTTGCTACCACTTTAGGAAAGATAGACTCAAGAGAAATGATTAAGTCTTTCATCAGTGTACTTAATGATGAAGACCCAATTAATCGAGGTGCTGCTGCTACTGTGTTAGGAGCAATTTGTTCAGGGAAAGATGCTTTGATCACTTCTCTTAATGATGAAGACTCAACGAATCGTGATGTTATTATTGCCGTTTTAGAAAACATTGGATTAGAAGATGCTGTTCAGCCTCTGATTAATGTTCTTAGTGATGAAGACCCAGTTAATCGTGGTGTTGCTGCTACTGCATTAGGAAAAATTGGCTCAGAAGAGGTTGTCCAACCTCTGATCAATGTTCTTAATGATGAAGAGTCAATTGTTTGTGTTAGTGCTGCTACTGCATTAGGAGAAATTGCTTCAGAAAAGGCCGTTCAACCTCTCATAGCTGTTCTTAATGATAAAAACCCAGTTAATCGTGGTGTTGCTGCTACTGCATTAGGAAAAATTGGTTCAGAAAAGGCTGTACAACCTCTCATAGCTGTTCTTAGTGATGAAGATCCAGTTAATCGTGGTGTTGCTGCTACTGCATTAGGAAAAATTGGTTCAAAAGAGACTGTTAAACCTCTCATAACTACTCTTAATGATAAATCTTTAGATGCAAATGTTGGTGCTGTTGGTGCTTTAATGCGTATTATTGTTTTGCAAAATGAAAAGAATAATTTTCAGCATGGTGCAGTAAATATTTTTAGTAATGATGATTTGGAAGAGTTTATTATCAATTTACCTAAAGTTTTAGATGTGCTTGCTGAGAAGATTGTACATCAGAGCAGTATTGAGCTTCCTATGTTCATTTTATTACAAGTTGTCTTTGCATCTTCCAATTTAGATTTAGTTACTAAGACAATTGTAGCTATACAAAAAAAGCTAAACAATCCTGAATTTTTTCTTAGACCTTATTTGCTAACTGTGGAGTACTTAAAATCTAACAAAGACCCTACTATAATAGAGCGTCAACAGCCAGAAATACGTGAGGCTATGGAATTACTGGTTAAAACCTTTGAACAGAAGTAAGAATACACCCAATGGTTTTCATACGGTAGGCCATCAACAAAGCTCAAAATACAGGAATGTGCTATAACCGTGTAGGGGCGTATTGCAATACGCCCCTACCAGCGTAAATACGCTACACTTTCTTTATGTGACATGTTCACATAAAACACATCCCACCGTTTCCATTCCTATACTTCTTGCACACACTTTTTCAGTAATTGATGGGTACCCAATCAACATAACTTCGACCATCATCATATTCCAAGATACCAGAATTGCTTGATCTTGGTACAGTCATAGCAATATTACATATTATTGTTTGATTAGCAGGAATCATGACGTTACTAATGCAATGATTTGGAATGAAGGGTGTTTGAGATGTATAGTGCCAAATATCTACACTGGAATAATCTAAAAGAACTCTTTTTGGAGAATAAATACTAAAAAAAGAGAAGTGGGGATTTATGTTAAAGGCATTGTTTTCACTAGTCATTGACAATTTGATAAGCAGAAACATCCAGTCATCATCATCAGAGCGTTCATACTCGACTCCTAGTAATGTATTAGTACTTTGGACGTCAATAACCTGTATATTAACATCAGGCCATAGTGGTAACTCGATTCCTGTAAAGCTTTTAATAAAATATGCTGAAGAACCAATAACAAGAATAAGTATTATTCCACAGAGGCTAAAGAAAAAAATGCGGCTTGCTAGACGACTTTTTCTTTTAAGCCTTTTGTGATCTAACCACAAACCTAGAAAAATCAACAACCCATAAACCAATACAGCAATGATATATAAAAGGGAGTTCCCACGAAGTGCTGAATATAGTGTAATAAAGAAAACAGCAAATAATAGTATTTTCGGTATCTTTCCCAAAGATCTTTTTTTCAAACTCATATTTTCAGGTAGTGAAAGTGAATGTTACGCTTTTTGAAAATACATAACTGTAACAACAAGCTTCACTTCTCCTCATTCCACACCTGCTCTTCATACCAGAAATCAAATTCTCTAGCTTCTACAGGGTATTCTTTATAACCTTTAGCATGTTGACGTTTCATTTCACTAAGCTTATGTTTTTTTATAGCCTGTTTGAGGGAATCACGAATGAATGCTGAGCGTGTTGTATTCAATATTTTAACTAATTCATCTACCTCTGGAAGAAGGTTTTCATCAATAGTCATTTGAATATTCTGCATAAACTAAAGCCTTGGATCAATAGGCTCACTTTCCAAAGCCAAAACTGCGAACACCGCCTCATGAACACGGTAATGTGGTTCATTTTTGACAAAACGCTCGAGAGACTCTACTCCCAAAGCGAACTCCCGTAAGGCTAGCGAGCGCTTACCAGAAACATTACGACTACGCAAACGCTTTAGGTGCTCAGGTAAATTGTACTCAGGGCCGTAGATTATTCGTAAATACTCCTTGCCTCGCACTTTTACAGCTGGTTGTACTAGACCGTGCTTACCTTTGCTAATAAAATCTAATGGTTTAACTACCATGCCTTCACCACCTTTAGCAGTCATTTCTTCCCACCAGTTTACAGCTTTAGCAACTCCATCACTGCCATTCAAGGAAACCTGCAAATAATTTGTTGCCAGAAGGCAAGGAGCCTCTGTCAAGTAGTGTTTTATGTTTTCCAAATGCCACAAGTGCGTTTTATCAACATGTGCAGCACCTTCAGTAGCCATTATGTGAAATGGAGCTAATTTAAAATCGCTTAAACCATTAACAGGCCAACAGTAATGTCTGTAGGAATTAGTGTAGCTAGAAGCCATCTCACCCCGCTCTCGATAACGACTAAGCAACTCTCCTATATCAGCACCGTTTTCAGCAGCTTGCTCTAAAGCCTTTAAAGTATGTTTAAAAGCAAGGCGAGAGGCTGCGCCCACAGCAGCATATTGCTCCTTAAGCAAACTTTGGGCTTTAGCCGACCAAGGCATAAGCTCACAGTCTAAGCAAAGCCAATCAGTATTAAAGTCTTCCCAAAAACCACTTTCATTCAAAGCATCTCTTAGTTGTTCTAGTAGAGCCTTTTCTATGGTGGAGTCATTAAAGAAAGGGCGTCCAGTACGAGTGTAGCAACATCCTAGCCTTTCCCCTATCCCAAAGTTCTTTAGGGCTGCTTCTTCATTTTTACAGAGAATTATGACTGCCCTCGAGCCCATATGCTTCTCCTCGCAAATGAGCTCTTCTATTCCTTGGCTGTGGTAATAATCAAAGACTTCTTTAGGGTGCTCGAGCCATCCCTCCAAACGACTAGTTTCAGGCGCAGACATGGTAGGCGGCAAATAAATAAGCCAGCGGCTATTAACAGCAAAACGACTCATCACTTCAAGGGCAGGAGCACTGTTTTCTGCCCTTATCGTTATATTTACCCGTAAGCGAGTGTTGACAATGCGCTTGCCACAAACATCTTCTAAATCAAGTAAATTGGGATCTCTGTCACTTTTGGGGACTGTTAAAGGACGAGTAGGCTTAGAATACTCCTGCTCAGCAGCAATTTCTACCAATTCTCTTTCAGGGTAACGTAAAGCTGTAAGCTTGCCACCAAAAACGCAACCAGTATCAATGTTTATGGTGCGGTTTAGCCAGATGGCTTCAGGAACAGGTGTGTGTCCATAAACAACTAGAGCTTTACCACGATAATCTGCTGCCCAATTGTATCTAATAGGCAGACCAAACTCATCAGTTTCACCAGTAGTTTCACCATATAATGCAAACTCTCTTACTCTACCTGAGGCACGGCCTTGCAATTCTTCTTTTAATCCACCGTGAGCTACCACCAGTCTACCGTCATCAAGCACATAGTGGCTAATTAAGCTACTTATAAAATCTGCTAGCTGCTCTTTAAATGACTCACTTATGTCTTCTGGTAAAGCTTCTAATTCTTTTACAGTTTGCTCCAAACCATGACGCAACTGAACATTTTTCCCCTTTAATTTTTTTAGAAGCTTAGCATCATGGTTACCGGGTACACATAAGGCATTGCCTGCGGCCACCATATGACTTACTAATTGATAGCTATCTAAATTGCGTGGGCCACGGTCAACCAAATCACCAAGAAAAATGACCTTGCGCCCTTCAGGGTGTGAATAAATGCGATGGTAAGTATATGCCTCACAATCTTTTTCTGCGTAAGTGTAAGTATAGTCAAGCTTTTCTAAAAGTAATTCTAGCTCAGTGGCACAACCATGAATATCACCAATAATGTCAAAGGGACCATGTTCATCTCTTTTGTCATTCCACAAGGGTTTACGCTCTATGATGGTAGCTTCAATCTCTTCAGGATTATTTAAAATGTGAATTTGTCTAAAGCCTTCTCTTTTAAGTCCCCTTAAAGCCCTTTTAAGTTGACTGCTTTGATTGCGAATAACATGGGGGCCAAAGTCACGGTCAGAACGTTGCTTATTACGCTCGTGGCAGATGCGTTCAGGTATGTTGATGACTATAGCTATGGGCAGACAGTGGTGTGCTCGAGCAAGGCTAATCAAAGGTTTGCGAGCATCAGGTTGTACATTAGTGGCATCAATAACAGCTAAACGCCTATTAGCAAGGCGTTTGCCAGCAATATAGTACAAAATATCAAAAGCATCATTAGTGGCTGTCTGGTCATTTTCATCATCAGAAACAAGGCCACGGCAGTAATCGGAAGAAATAACTTCAGTAGATTTAAAGTGTTTACGGGCAAAACTAGATTTACCTGAACCAGTCACGCCAACTAGCACTACCAATGAAAACTTTGGTAAGGTGATTCTCATAGCTTAGCTAAAGTATGGCTAGAATTGCAGTAAGAGGTTGTTGTACTCATTGTATGAACCAATCCAAAACCATAAGACCCTCGATTTATCTCATTTGTACAAAGCACGATAGTTGACTCGAGCCGAATGAAGGTAGCTTCTTGACTTCGACAATGGTTTTTTCAAGTAATTCAGTCATAGCTAAATTATAACAACTCATTATGAATAGGCTTGATTGCTTAACAAACAAATTAGTACTACTCATCATTGCATGGGAGCAACTTGGTAAACTTAAAAATTCTATGCGAAACCTAACACTTATTAGGCATGGTATAACTGCTTGGAACGCTCAAGGCTACTTTCAAGGACATAGCGATATTCCTTTGTCATTAAAAGGTAAAGCTCAGGCTGAAGCCCTTGGTCTGCACTTTAGACGTAGCGAAAGTTTTGATTTTGACTTAATTTATAGTAGTACCCTAGCAAGGGCAACACAAACTGCTGGCATTGCACTACCCAAAGCAAACATTATTTACGACGATAACCTCAAAGAACTAAACTTCGGTGTCTTTGAGGGGCATACTCTGGAAGAAAATCAGCAACACGAAGACTGGGAGTATTGGTGTAGTGATACTTTTAAGCATTGTGCGCCTCAAGGAGAGTCTTATGAAATGTTGCGAAAGCGTGTAGTGACGTGGCTAAATACTATACCTGAAGGTGATGTTAACATTGCTGCTTTTACTCACTCAGGTACTATACAAATGCTGATAAGCTACCTTCTAGGTGTTGAGCACCCTAAGTGGCGGAAGCGTATTTTTTTGCAGCATACTAGTCTTAGCCGGATACTATTCCAAGATAATCAGGTAGTAATAGAATATATAAATGATGTTAGCCACCTTAAAATAGATGTTTTTAAACCTAAGTTAGCTCAAGCCAACCTAGAATCTGTAGTGAGGTGAATTTTAAAATTGTGCTAATATACTCTCCTACAGATGACTCTAAATCACAACCTACTTGAAAGAGAATGTTTTCTATGGTAGCAGTAAGTGGTGATATTAAGGTATCATGAGTAAATAAAGGAGGAGTTATGAAGAAGGTTTTAATGCAAATAATTATTACATTTTTCCTAATAACCTTAGGATTCTTTGTATCTGCCCAAGATACTTCAGGACTAGTTACTTTTGAAAGTTTGAACACCATCGATGAAACACAAGCTAGGCTCGAGGCAGCTATTGAGGAAGCTGGGCTTAGGGTTGTTTTGGTATTAGATCATGCTGCAAATGCTGCTAATGTAGAGCTAGATTTACAGCCCACAAGGCTAGTCTTATTTGGAAATCCAAATGTAGGCACACCACTGATGCAAAGTGCTCAAACAATTGCCATCGACCTACCTCAAAAAATGTTGATTTGGGAAGATGAGCAAGGACGTGTTTTTGTGTCCTATAATGATCCTATGTATTTAAAAACAAGGCATGGTATAGAAGGCCAAGATCAACGCTTAGATAACATTAGTGGTGCTTTACAAAAGCTTGCAGTAGCAGCTACAGAGTTCACTGCATTTGTTGAGCCAATACCACCACAATAGGCATAATCAATCGGCTAATAGAATCTTCTTACCATCATGTTTAGCAAAGCTTATAGCTATACACTCTGGCAAAATTAAGTCTAAATTTAGTTGTAGAGGATGTACATAGGAGCAAGCTCAGGGAGCTTGATACTGATAGATTTTTAGCACTGCATATTGCACAACTAGTGAGTTCTAGAAAAAATTCTTGGATTGACAAGTAGGAAATGAGGAAAGTATGGATCCAATCTTAGTTCAAATAGGCCCCTTAGCTATTCGTTGGTATGGTTTTTTAATAGCTAGTGGAGTACTTTTAGGTATTTGGTGGGCTACCTCAGCAGCCAAAAGGCGTGGTCTTGATGTAGATAAGCTTCTAGATATGGTGGTTTATCTAGTTTTAGCTGGGCTTATAGGAGCAAGATTAGTTTACGTGCTCACTAGCCCAAGCGCTTTCTTTGGCCAAGGTGGCAACTGGGTGGACGCCTTTAAAATCTGGCAAGGAGGTATAAGCATTCATGGAGGCATACTAGGCATTGTAATTGCCACATGGATTTATTGTGCTATTAACAAACTAAACATGTGGGCTTACCTTGATGTGATGACCCCAGCAGGTGCTTTTGGTATCATTGGTGGACGTATAGGTAATTTTATGAATGGTACTGATACTACTGGTCGCTTAACAGGTTGGCCTATTGGCTATACCTGGCCCGAGCCTGGCACAGAAGTTTGGGGAGCATTTGGCAAATTTCTTTTTGGAGAAAACTTATGGGCTGCTTATCCTGGAACCTGCTCACTAGGTTCGCAGGTAAAATGGTACAATTGTCTTGCCCAAAATGGAGAGTTGCTGCGTGGTCCTGTTCACTTGACTCAGCTTTACGGTGCTTTGGTAGGGTTTATACTTATTTTTATACTGATCTGGGCCTTTGGGCGCAGCCGAACCCCCGGATTTGTCTTTTGGCAATTTATACTGTGGTATTCTATACTACGCTCAGTTATAGAAGAACCTTTCCGCGACAATCCACTCTTTTGGCAAGCCTACCTTTCTGAAGGCATAGACAAGGTGGGTATTGGCTTACTTACCTTAACCCAAATCGTTAGCATACCTATAATCCTCATTGCACTTTATTTACTATTTACTATGACTCCTGATTCTGTAGAGAAACGCCAGAATCTTAGGCGCAGAACGGTAAAGAGGTGAATTTCTCAGCTGTAATACTGGCAGCAGGTCAGGGCAAACGTATGTACTCGAGCCTGCCTAAGGTCTTACATCAAGCAGCGGGTAGGCCTTTGCTCGAGCATACTTTACTAGCTGTTAAGCCACTAGAGCCAGAAAAGATAATTGTGGTTGTTGGGCATGGGGCAAAGCAAGTTTGTAATCGCTTTGCCAATACTGGAGTCGCTTTTGTTATGCAGCGCGAGCAACTAGGTACAGGACACGCACTGTTGCAGGCTAAGAAAATGCTGGCAGATAGCAAAAACGACATAATGGTTTTAAATGGCGACGCTCCATTACTAACTTCTGGCTCTTTAAAAATCTTGGCTGAAAATCACCAAAATAGTCAGTCTGGAATGTCTTTACTAACCTATGAAGTCAACGAACCAGATGGTCTAGGTCGTGTAATTCGACTTGCCGATGGTAGCGTAGAGCGTATAGTTGAACAAAAAGATGCCACTGAGGAAGAACTCAAAATTTGTGAAGTTAACCCTGGTAATTATATGTTCAACAAAGATGTTTTTAAGATGCTAGAAAAAGTTTCTAATGAAAACGCCTCGGGGGAATATTACATAACAGATTTGCTAAACATTTACTGTCAAGCAGGACATAAGGTAGAAGCAGTTATAGGAGAAGATGAAACTAGGCTTTTAGTAGGAGTGAATAACCGTGAGCATTTGAGTATAGCTGATCATATACTGCGTAATCGTGTACGTAAGAAGTGGTTACTAGCAGGAGTAACCATGATAAGCCCTGAAACTATTTATATTGATGACACTGTCACTTTAGAGCCTGATGTTACACTTTATCCTAATGTTTGGTTAAAAGGTAGTGCCATAGTGCGTTCTGGTGTAGAGGTACCTAGCAATGTTATTATTGAGAGCAAAGAGATCCGCCCTGAGATGGCACTTAAACCTTTTAATGTTTACAATTAAAATAGATTATTGTTGGGCTGTTACTTAAACCCAGGCAAGGAGATAAATTAATGACAACCATTGAAACAGAGTGGGGAGAAGTAGAGGTTGATTTAGATAATCTAGAACTAGGTGAAATTGTGGTAAGTGATGATGGTACAGAGCTAGAAGTTATAAATATTGACCCTTTAACTTTTGAACCTGCTCCAGAAGAAGAAGAGGACTGGGGTGAATAAAAGGGGTGTATGAAAACAAACCCCAAATAGCAATTGTTTATGATAGGCCCCGCCCCGAAGAAAAAATGCTCTTTGCTGCCTTTGAACAGGCAAGTATTCCCTTTGAAAAAATTTATGCCCCGCACCTAAGCTTTGACCTTTCGAAACTTGATGAATTTGCTGGTTTAAAGGTGATAATTGAGCGCTGCTTATCACAATCACGCGGTTTAGCAGTCAGCCGAATGTTTGAAGCTTTTGGGATCTTGGCTATTAATAAACCTAGTGTAGTAGAAGTGTGTGGTGACAAGTTAGCCACTAATGCTGTACTTGCTAAAGCAAATATACCTACCCCACGTACAGGTATTGCTTTTGATTATGATACAGCTTTAAAGCTTTGTGAAGACTTTGGGTTTCCTGTTGTCATGAAGCCTACTGTAGGTTCTTGGGGACGGCTAATTTCTAAGATAAATGATATAGATGCACTAGAGGCTATTCTAGAGCACAAAGAAGTTTTGGGAGGACCTTGGCACAAAGTTTTTTATATTCAAGAACTTGTTACAAAACCTGATCGCGACATCCGTGCTTTTGTAGTGGGTGACACTGTTATAGCAGCAATTTATCGACATAGTAAACATTGGATTACTAATACTGCTCGAGGGGGAAGTGCTACTAATTGCCCACTTAATGACGGTCTTGAGCATATCACTTTGCAGGCTGCTAATGCTGTGGGGGCAGGTGTAAATGGTGGTGTGGTGGCTGTTGACCTGATTGAATCTGACAGAGGGCTTTTAGTGTTAGAGGTAAATCACACTATGGAGTTTCGTAATTCGGTGACCACAACGGGAGTAGATATTCCAATGAAAGTGGCACAGTATGTCAATGGATTTTTTTAGAGCAAACCTATGCATTTGCCCCTGGAACAGAGTATAAACACTATATACCATGCATAGTTAGTGGTCTTTCATCCTTTTATCTAGATTCCTGGTCCAAAAGCTGGCTTAATTTATTTAAGGTAAGTGAAGTAAACTCTTCTGGTAGTCTGGGAGTGTAGTTTTGCATGGGGCTTTTTAAAAAGCCTTGTACTCCTCTAAAAGGTAATGGTTTACTTATCAAATTACCTTGCCCTTCATCACAACTTGATTGACGCAAAAGGTTTAAGTGAGTTTGGGTCTCAATCCCTTCAGCCACCACAATTATCCCTTGTGATTTACAAAATTGAATAACGGTACGTATGAAATTATCACTGTAGGAAGAGATCTTTGTGTCTCCAAGCTTTACTATAAAGGAGTTGTCAATCTTGAGGAAATTTACTGCTAATTGCTTTAATTGAGCAAAAGAAGCATAGCCTGTACCAAAGTCATCAAGTGAAATCTGAACTCCTAAGTTCTTAAGTTTTTTTAATTGTTCTTCAGCGCGACGACCTATAATAGAGTTCTCAGTGACTTCTAGCAGTAAGTGCTCAGGTTTGAGCTCTGTCTTTTGTAATACTTTTGCTACAAGGTTTGCAAAATTTGCTTGCATTAATTGTAGAGTAGATATATTCACTGATACTCCAACATCAATGTAGCCTGCTTGTTGCCAAGCCTGACAAGCGCTACAGGCTTTTGTAAGAACCCACTCACCTAGAGGAATCATAAGTCCAATTTCTTCAGCTAAAGGAATAAACTCACTGGGAGAAATCCTGCCAAACTCTTCATCGTTCCAGCGTAGAAGCGCCTCCAAGCGAGCAACCTTCTCAGTAGAAAATTCAATTATGGGTTGATAGTGGAGCTCGAGTTGTCCGCTCTCAAATGCTTTCTTAAAACGTCGCTTAAGTGTTAACCTTTCAACAGTGTCCTTATCCATTTCAGGTCCAAAAAGCTGGTAGCCATTTTTTCCTAGGGCTTTAGAATGATACATTGCTTTATCTGCTTTACTGAGCAAGCTTTGATTATTATCACCATGTTCAGGAGCAAGACTCAAGCCAATACTGGCAGTGACAACTAAAGCTTGACCTGCTATTTCAAAGGGATCTTGTAAGCAATCAACCATAGCCTGTGCCTGTTTAGTGGCTTCGTCAGTATGCTTAACTCCCTTCAAAAACACAGCATATTCATCCCCCCCTAAACGCGACACTACAGTTTTATCTTTATAGAGCAAGCTCTTGTTTAAGCGATGTGCTACTTGCCTGAGGATTTCATCACCTACCAAATGTCCTAGAGTATCATTGATTGGCTTAAGTTGATCAAGATCTATTATAAAAACTGCTACTTTTTGTTTGCTTTGCCTTGTCTTTAGAGCTCCTGAAAGCTGGCTTAGAAAAGACATTCGATTTGGTAGCTGGGTAAGTGGATCGTGCAAAGCATCATAAGAAGCTGGCGTGCTTAAATTCATACCCTCTTTAAGTTGCAGCCAAGCAAGCATATAGCAAAGCAATAAATTGAACAAATTTATGCCTAGAAAAGTGCTGAGCCAAGGTTCCTTTGCAGCACTGGCTATAAATGCAGTAAGCAAGTTGGTGAAAGTAGTGTAATTAGTGAAGGTAAAGTTATGTATCAAAATAATAGACGAGATTGCTAAATAAAAGCTTATTGAAAGCAGTAAACCTCTGAGGGGTTTAGTACTAAAAACTAACTGCAATCCTACAAAAAGAAAGAGTCCCCATGGCAAAAAGATTATAATTAAATCATTAGGATTCTGAAGAATGCCTCCTCTAGAAAAGCTATAACTCAGCTTACTAGAATAGTAAAGTGCTTGTACAAGCCAGCTGGAGATAAGCCAAAACTGAAGTTTAGCCTTTTGCAAAAAACAAGCCATCAATAAGGCAAAGTGAACTAATAAACTTAAGAGCAAAAATGTACTATCAAGCTCAGTAATTTCTAGATAAGCCCATATAGGTAGGAGTGCTAGACTACTTATGGCGTAATAAAGATATTTGACGCGCTTAAGCAGAGGATTGACAAAAACTTTAATCACCTAATAGAGCTGGATCTTCCAGCAAGCTTCAGAAGGTACTGGCTGTTTTGCTTCATATAAACATTCTGCTTCTCTATTGAATTCCTCATAAGTTAAGTTCTAAATTTTGTATCTAAAGTACCTATTGCCATTAATAGTACTATAGTCAATTAAATATATAGTATTAGAAACAGTTAGACATGTTCATAGATTTATCATGTAAGCCATGTAGAAAGTTACCGGTTTGTAATGAAGCATCTAAGATTTTTATGTTTTAATGTTTATGGTTAGTTTTGACCTAACTATATTAGAGTGTGATCTTATTTTGAAACAAGCCCTCAAACACCAACATAAAGAAGTCAGTAACCAAAGCACTGACGATCCAAAGTTAGCAAACCAAGCTCTACTTTCTAAGGTAGGGGTCCTAAATTTGTATTTAAGGGACTTAGTTAAACGTCCTAAGCTTTACTTAGATAAAATACCAACACTTTTTGCTTATTGGCGAAAATATGGTCTAAAGGGAGTTAATGACCTACTAGTAAGCAAGGTTAGACAAAAATCTAATTTCCTTAGTATAAATTATGAAGAATGGATAAAAATCTTTGGCACCCTAACTGATGATGATTGTCAAAATATTAAAAAGCACCTAGAAACTTTTGCTAGAAAGCCTTTGATATCTGTGATTATGCCTACCTACAATACACCAGAGCGGTGGTTACGTTGTGCTATAGATTCTGTGCTTGGACAGCTATATCCTTACTGGGAACTTTGTATTGCAGATGATGCTTCAACTGAAAAGCATGTGCGAAAGGTGCTAGAGGAATACCAAGAAAAGGATGAGCGTATCAAGGTAGTTTTCAGAGATCAAAGCGACCCTATTTCTGCTGCTTCTAATAGTGCCTTGAATATCGCTATGGGAGAATGGATAGCCCTTTTAGATCATGATGATGAGCTATCAGAACATGCTTTATATATGGTGGCATATGAGATAAACCAGTACCCAGAAGCCATGTTCATTTATAGTGACAAGGATAAAATAGACAAACAAGGCAAACGCTACAATCCTTGCTTTAAACCTGATTGGAATCCTGATCTGTTTTTATCCTATAACTATATTACACACTTAGCTGTTTATAAGGCTAAACCTTTAAAGGAACTTGGTGGATTTCGTGAAGGTTATGAAGGTAGTCAAGATTATGATTTAACCTTACGTTTTACAAAAAGATTACCCTCAAAATGTATAAGGCACATTCCACATATACTTTATCATTGGCGTAGTGTAGCTGATTTAGAATCTAAAGGTTATGCAATCGAGACAGCACTCAAGGCAATCACAAGCCATTTAGATAATTTAAATATTAAAGCCCAGGTAAGTCTTATACCTAATTTGGAAACCATGTTCAGAGTAAAATACACTATTCCTAAACCTGAGCCTTTAGTAAGCATCATTATTCCCACACGTGACAACCCTGAGTTACTAATGGTTTGTTTGGAAAGCATTTGGAGTAAGACTACATATACTAATTATGAAATTATTATTGCTGATAACCAAAGCTCTGACAGTAAAACTCTAGATTATTTTAAGACAGTTTCTAAGAAAAAAAAGACTAGAATTATACATTATGAGAAACCTTTTAACTATTCAGCTATTAACAACTTTGCTGCCCTGACAGCAGAAGGGGAAGTTTTATGCTTCCTTAATAATGATACAGAGGTTATTGCCAAAGAATGGCTTACGGAAATGGTATCTCATGCGCTACGTTCAGAGATTGGTGCTGTAGGTGCTAAGCTCTTGTATCCTGATAATACTATTCAACATGCAGGTGTTTTGCTTGGATTAGGTGATGTGGCTGG
Source organism: Trueperaceae bacterium (assembly GCA_965224855.1). GTDB lineage: Bacteria > Deinococcota > Deinococci > Deinococcales > Trueperaceae > CBDCVN01. The sequence goes on from CBDDAI010000002.1 coordinate 1,874,289, forward strand.
GCATGCTCACAGATACTGTCATAATATTTATAATGGATACTTTTATCGTGCTGTTCTGGTTCAGAATTTTTCTGCTGTAACTGCTGCTTGTTTAGTCATACAAAAAAAAATTTATGATGAAGTTGGTGGGTTTGATGAGGAAAATTTAACCGTTGCCTATAATGATGTGGATTTTTGCTTGCGCGTGCGTGAGACAGGTTATCGTAACCTTTGGACACCTTATGCACTTTTATATCATCATGAATCAAAAAGTCGTGGCTATGAAGACACTCCAGAAAAACTTAGCCGTTTTAGAAAGGAAGTAAAGTATATGAGAAATCACTGGGGTAAAGCTTTATTGAGTGATCCAGCTTACAATCCTAATTTGACATTAAAGACTGAGGATTTTTCCTTGAGAAAATTGTCCAGGGCTAAGAAGCCTTGGAAAAGTCTGCTTAAATCTTAGCCATCAGCTAGAAGATGAAATTACTATTTGTAGTTGCTAGAGAAAAGGTTCTTTAAATCATATAGGTACTAGCCTAATCTAGTTTAAAGGTGTGAGAAAACTTTCCTGTATTTAGTTTATAGTGAATGGTTACTTCATTTCCTTCAATAACTCCTTTGCTAACCTTTCCTCTAAAGCCTTTAACATAAGGGTAAGTAGACTTGAATCTAGAAAGTTGGGGACGTTCTTCAAATTCTAAATGTAGGGCTTCATCTTTGAATTTCACCCAAACTTCTTGTACTTCAGATGTAGCTCCTATCCAACCATTGAGTGAAAATGGGTTTTCTTGAGGCAGAATTTTGGGGTTATCAAGCTCAACTTTGCACATTTCACTATAAGGATCTGTTGCAGGAAGGGCATAGTTGATTGCCTCATAATAAAACAGGGGATGTTTTACTCGAGCATGAATTATATTACACTCTTCCTCAGTCAAATGGTTTTTGTAAGCAAAAACATACTTACTCTCTATACCCCTGCCATATTCTGATTTGTACTTAGAAGTGAAGTCTAAATATTTGTTATCAAAGGTGAGTTCTAAAAAATCAAACGCCTTCTTCATTTCCTGCTCAGTATTTAAGCACATGTCCTCATAACGTAACAAATATATTTTACCTTTTTCTTTGTACCTCAGTAGCATTTCAGCAAAGGCATTTGAAAAAAATTTCAGATTGTTAAACCCAACTATTGCCATATCTCGCCTTTTGTAAGAGTAAAATTGCGCTCTGGCGTCCTTAAAAATGACTACAATTTTGACCCCATCAATTTTTTTAAGTACTTTATCTAAATGTAGTAGGTAATGAGGTGTTTTATCAAACAAAACCGAGCCCTTGTCTTTAATTAAGGGGCTTTTTTCTCTTAACCTCAAGTACATCTCTTGCCATGAATTACAATTACAAATATACTCAATGTCTTCATCAGTTAGGAGCCACGAGTTTTTTAAATTGTTATAATATATATAGTGATATTTTTTTGAGGGATCCAGAAAATCTCTAGGTTCATTATTCAATAGAAACCCACACTCAAAACCAGAAGATAGTCTCGGCAAACTCCTAAAGATGTCTGAGAGTGCAGTCGTACCACTATGGGGTAAACCCGTTATAATAAACTTTAAAACATCACTTTTTACAGAAGGTATTTTACTGATTTTTGTAGAAGCACTTGCCCTCAAGTCAATTGGAAAGTTATCTATGCCGTGCTGTCGCCAGTAATTATAAAATTTAGGTAAGCTTTTTAGGTAAAGGTATGGGCGTTTTAGTATACCCTTTAGGTATAGCTTAACTAAGAACCTCCTTGATAACTTTCTAGGAAGCCTTCCTTCTTTGATACCATGGCGAAGGTAGTGCACTAAAGGATTTATTCCTTTGGAGGCTACATCAGGGTAGGTTTGTAGGTAAAAATTAGTGCTAAAGTGAGGGCTAGGATCATATCCTTCATTGGCTCCATAGCACAGGTAATGATAGAAAGGATTTTCTCCTGGTTCTAAACTATTCTTGTGAGTATACCAAGTGCTATTAAACCGTTTAGAAGTAGAGATTAAGAGTACATCCTGTAAAAGGGTTTTAGAGGATTCATAGCTAGCCTTAATCTGCATTAATTCATCTTTTAGGACTTGTAGCTCTTTTTTTAAAACTTCATTGTTTTTTTGATATTCTTCAGCTCGAGCCAAATTCTGCTCGAGCTTTTGAGCCCTAGTCTTTTGCTTCTTAATTCTTCTTAAAGCAAGCGAATGCTGCTTTTGCAAATCAGCTAGTTCATCATGAGGGGATTTGGTACTAACATTATTTTCTTCGTCCCTAACAATATCTTCCATAAAGATCAATTATAATAGAATTTAATCAAAACAATGTAGAAAAAAAATAATCAGATTAATATACTAGGGCTCGTGTTAATAACACTCGAGCTAAAAGATTTTGCCATAGTTGACAATCTACGTCTAGAACTTAGTCAAGGCTTTAATGTCTTAACAGGAGAGACTGGCGCCGGTAAATCTATATTGATTGATGCTCTTACCCTGCTTACTGGGGGGAGAGCTGACAGCAATATGATACGCAGTGGCGCAGAGGCAGCATTGGTACAAATAGAGTTTTCGCCTGAAAGCTGTGCTCAAACTATTTCACGGCGCTTGAAGCGTAATGGACGTGGTACGGCACGCTTAGATGGGGAAATTGTCAAAGTTTCTGAAATTGCTGAGGTAAGTAATAAGCTTATAGTCATTCATGGCCAGCATGCCTCACAAACTTTGCTTAGTAACAGTGAACAGCGCAAACTGCTGGATAAACTCTTGGATAGTAATGCTTGTAAACAGCTCGAGGCTTACCAAAAAACTTATGCGAGTTACCAAAAGGGGCTAAAAGATCTTGAGGTTTTGAACAACGCTGTTCGTGAGCGTGCACAGCGTTTGGACATCTTAAAGTATCAGATTGAAGAAATTGACAACGCCAAGCTTGTAGTAGGTGAAGAAAAGGAATTGCAAGAACGTGCTGAGAGTTTACGCTATGCTGAAAAAATCGTTGAGGGAGTAGGTGGAGCCTCAGGGCTACTTGCTGAAAATGAGGAAAATGCCCTTAATTTTTTATCTCTGGCTCAAAAGCATCTGGGTATGGCAGCTCGCTATAATAAGAACATAGAGACACTCACTAGTGATTTAGTTGATGCTGCTACAAGTGTACAGGCAATTTATGATGAATTAAGCAGTTTCTTGGCAGACTTTGAGGTTGAGCCTGGAGAACTAGAAGTGGTGCAGAGGCGTTTAAATAATATTGAGAATCTGAAACTTAAGTATGGGGAAGATATAGAAGCTATTTTAGACTATAGAGCTAAGGCATTTGCCGAGCTTGAAGAGCTAAAGCATGTTGATGAAAATATAGAGGAGCTAAAAAAAGAGCTTAAATCCCTTTACACTGAGTTGAAAAGGCAAGCTGCAAATCTAAGCCAAGCTCGTCGCAAGGCAGGTCTAGAACTTTCAACACAAGTCACCGAGCAAATTCGCCCTTTAGGCATGAAAAATGCTGAGTTTACTGTGGACATTAAGGTTACAGAAAGTTTCACGGCCTATGGTAAGGACAAAATAACCTTTCTCTTTAGTGCAAATCTAGGTGAGCCACCAGCACCACTTGCCAGTGTTGCTTCTGGCGGAGAGCTTTCACGAGTAATGCTGGGTTTAAATGTGGTTACAGGTTCTGATCTTCCTACTCTAACTTTTGATGAGGTTGATGCTGGTATAGGTGGTCAGGCTGCTCGTTCGGTAGGGGCACTTTTAAAGCAATTAGCTAGCGGACATCAAGTCTTAGCCGTTACCCACTTGGCACAAGTAGCGGCTTATGCCAATGCACATTTCTATGTGGAGAAAGTAGAAGAAAAAGGGCGCACAACAACGCGTATCAGTTATTTACAGGGAGAAGCTCGAGAAACAGAGTTAGCTCGGATGCTTTCAGGGGCAGTCACTGAGAAAGCCCTTGAACACGCTCGAGAGTTACTTAAGGAAGCTAAGAATTAGCTTATCTACTAACTTTCTTATTATACTTATCATGTAGTTTGGAGTTATGGTAATGGTTGACGTTCTTAACACTTGGAAAACATTGAGTAAGCTGAAAATTTTTATCTGGCAGCTTGGGATTTTAGTATTACTTGGTGGTTGTGACGTGCTTAATGAAGCTAAAATTGTGCTAGTAAAAGCAGGGCTTTTGCCTAGTTTTCTAGTTGAATCTGTAGGTGTTTCTTCTGAGGAGGCTAGTTTGCTAGCGAATGAACTAAGTATAGAGGAAAATATCCGTCAAAGCAATGGCAAGCTATTTTATTTAGATGAAGAGCTTTTTCAAAAATTACCTATGAATTCTTTAGGTGAAGGTGAACCTGAAGAGGATGGGATAGCTATAAGGAAAGAAGCCTTTAATTTTGAAGCTATTGGCAATCTACCTACTTATAGCGAACAAGAAGCACTTGATCGTGTTAAGGCAGCACTAGAAAAAGCAGGGCTTCTGCCTAATAATGAACCCCAAGTTCTGCATAGCACTTTTGAGGCTGTAGACAAAAACGGCCAAGAAGTTACCAATATTGCACTAGACACACAGGTTGTTTACTCACTAACTACACCTGATGGTACACCTATAAGTGGTCCTGGAGCTGATATTAAAGTGGTGTTTAATGGTGAAGGGGTGGTCACACAACTGATATATGCTGACAGAAAACTTAAACAGGGACGTGATATTGAAGTACTATCTCTTGATGAGGCTGACCGTTTGGCCATAGCTACTTTACTTGATATGTCCCTTCAGCAAGTACCACAGCTACAGAATCGTTGCTTAAATACTTTGCAAGAAGGCAATTTGTGTTTGGAGTCAAAAGTCGCATACTATGCGCCTCCTATGGATTTAACTGGTGTTACTGAAATTTTACCTCACTATATCTATAGGGCTATTTTAACTATAGGTGGGGAGGAAGTTTTTGCCCGAAAATTGTATATCCCTGCTGCTGCAATTGCCTTGCAGCTGGATCTTAATGCCACTATACAAAACGACACTGTGCAAGCAGAAGTACTAGTTAGTGGTGGCCAAGAACCGTATACTTATAACTGGAGTTCTGTAAGTACCAATCTAGACAACATAAATATTACTAACTCCAACATCAGCTACACTTTAGCACCCCGTTTACCAACTAATGAAGAGGTTATAAGCGTCTTGGTAACAGATGCCAATGGTATAAGGGGCTCTAAGAGTTTTACGCTTGCTATAAGTTCAAGTGCTATAGTAAATAGCTATTTACCCTTAGCAAATCAAAACATTGCTATTGGTAGTGAGTGGATAGGGGATTCACAAGGCTTACCAGAGTCTGCTGCTAATGTAAGGGGATTGATTCAAGGTTTTGAGCAAGCTGATGTTAATGTGGCTTTCAACCACGGTGAGCTTCAAGCCTTTGCTAAAGATTTTATTGATCCTAGTTTAGGTGGACAGGATAATCAATACATTGATAACGTCGATCTAGCTTTTTACACTGGGCATGCCTCAGGTTCAGGTTTTGCTTTTAGCACAGAGCAAGATGCCGCTTTTCTCTTCTTTGATGAAGTTTTATGGGGCAATGATGGAGATGACCTCGAGTGGATGTTTATTGCTGCTTGTGGTCCTTTACAAGAGAGGTCTGGAGGAAAATTGTGGTGGGAGCGCTGGGGAGGTGCTTTTGGTGGCTTGCACTTGATGTTAGCATATGCTAACGAAACCTTTGATAACAGTAGTGAAGGAAGATTGTTTACCACCTACTCACTCACTAACAATTTATCCTTAAGACAGGCATGGGTACAAACTGCTACTGATGTGCAAGGAGCTAGTGAAATATACGCTATTATGGGTGTTTGGGGTGAAGATGGTCTTAATAATTATAATGATCACTTCTGGGAGCATGGCGAGGTTGGTCCAGATATTCCTGAACAAACTATTGAGGGGTTCTGGCGTTTGTCAGGACCATCATAAAATGCTTGTGCTAGCCTTTAAAATATGGATAAGAAAATAGAGAAAATTCCTACTAAAGAAGAACTCCTTGAGGCTCTAAAGGTTGTTAGAGATCCGGAGATTCCTGTAAATGTCGTTGACTTGGGGCTCATCTACAAGCTTGACGTTAATAGCAAGGGTGAGGTAGAAGTTGACATGACCCTAACCAGTATGGGTTGCCCTGTACAAGATATGATTCAAGCTGATGCTGAGCTTGCTTGTATGAATGTTGAGGGAGTAAAAAAGGTCACGGTTGAATTTGTTTGGACACCACCTTGGAGTACAGATAAAATGACAGAAGAAGGTAAAAAGCAAATGCGTATGTTTGGTTTTAACATTTAATACCTTTTTAGCACTAAATTGATCTACAATTATTGCTACAAGAACAACAAGAAAAACTAGATATAGTGTTCTTTCTTAGATCAGAAATCCCAGCCCCAAAGTGGGGTAAAGTAAGTCCCCTTTAGAAAGGGGGATTTAGGGGGATTTCCCTCACCGAATCAACCTTTTGCGATTTCGCGCTATAACAATAAGGTAAAGATTTATCTAGATTATTGAGGAACTGCTAGAACGTTTTCAAGAATCTGATGATTAAAAAACCTTACAGTTAATTGCAGAGGGTTTTGGTCATCCCATAAACACCTAAATCATCAAAATAGAAACTTTACTCTAACTTTCCTCTTATTAAAATATTGGATTTAATAATGTTAATGTATTAAGATAGTAATTCTCCTTGTTTAACCTGAAATCAATTGAGTTTGAAGGACTCGAAAGGAAACAAGGAAATGAACAACAAAACTTTAAAAAACATAAGTATCTTAATCACAGTCACTATAGTTTCAATATTGACCGCCTGCGGACAAATCGCCTCTTCACCCACTCACCCAAAAGATGACCTAGCTCCCTTAAGTGGTGATGCAACTGCCACTGGTTTACACAGTGAAATGTTGTCAGCTATTAATACTGTTCGTACTCAAGGTACTACTTGCAATGGAAAATCCCAAGGTGGCGTTGCTAGAGTTTCGTGGAATGAGAAGCTCGCTGGTGCTGCTAAAACCCAAGTAAAAGACATTCTTAATCGTGCTAACAGTGGTGAAATCAATCTTGCAACACAAGCTCCTCCCCATGTAGATTCTGCTGGTAATCGAGTTGATGACAGGGCTCATGATCAAGGTTACAGCTTCAAGAAAGTTGGAGAGATTCTAGCCAGCGTTTCTAATGGAAGCCCCTTTATCAATGGCGTTATCCAAGGCTGGCAAGGTAGTAACTCTCACTGTGCAGCAATTATGGCTAGTAGCTTTGAAGAAGTAGGCATCTACTTTGAAGATGGTGTGTGGGCAGCAGTATTTGGGGACCCTAGATAAATATATAGAATATTATTTCGACTGATTCTTCCTTTCCTTCCTTCTTTACCCCAGCTTTTATAGCTGGGGATTTTTATATTATGGTCCTAGCAGATTACCATGCTCTGCAAAAAAGCCTTAGCTTTAGCTATAGGGATGAATTTGTGTCCGCAGGACTTGCCCTTGGAACTTCCCTTTGTTAAGATACATACGGTACTTTAGAAGTTTCCTATTGTTATGGGAATTTCAGAAAAAGTTTTTGCCAAAGTTATTTAAACTGGGAGACTTTGAGTTTTTGGAAAAGGTTTGCAAGCCATACTACATAAATAACAATGCTAGAAGTCATTAACCTAAACAAATCCTTTGGGGGGCTTAAAGCTATTAGTGATTTGAATTTAAGTGTCAATGAAGGTGAAATAGTCTCGGTAATTGGCCCTAATGGTGCTGGCAAAACTACTCTTTTCAATCTTATTACTGGGGTTTATAAACCTGACTCTGGAAATATTTACTTCAGGAACAAGTCTATAGTTGGTAAAAAGCCAAATAAAATTGTTGATGCAGGTATAGCTCGTACTTTTCAAAGTTTACGCCTTTTCATGAACTTATCTGTACTAGACAATGTGCGTATAAGTCAGCACTACAGAGTTCGTCGTAAAATTTCCTGGCTAGATTCTATTCTTAGAACAGCTAGACATCGCCATGCTGAAGCAGAAATGCATGACATAGCTTTAGAAAAACTTGCTTTTTTTGGCCCTAGATTAATGAGCTTTCGTCTTTACCAGCCTGTTTATTCTCTGTCCTATGCCAACCGTCGCCGTGCTGAGATGGCAAGGGCTATGGCTACTGGAGCTAGTATGCTTCTTCTAGATGAGCCAAGTGCTGGTATGAATCCTAAGGAAACTAAAGAAATCACCCAGATTATCCGTCGCATGCGTGATGAGGGTGGCTACACTATCTTGCTAGTTGAGCACAAGATGAATTTAGTGGGCGAAATAAGTGATCGTGTAGTAGTGCTTGATTATGGAGAGAAGATAGCTGAGGGCAGTTATGAAAATGTAGTAAGTAATCCCAAGGTAATTGAAGCTTACTTAGGGAAAAAGGGTTCTAAAAAAATTGTTGAAGAAGAGAGAAGGCACGAGGAAAAGGAGGGAGAGGTCAACAATGCCTAGGGGGCAACCATTATTAGAGTTAAAAGTGGTAACCACTCACTATGGCCCTATACGTGCTCTGCATAAAGTTAATATGAAGATTTATCCTGGTGAGATGGTTTGTTTGTTAGGTGGCAACGCTTCAGGCAAATCTACTACTTTAAAAACTGTTTTGGGAACAGTAAATGTTAGCGATGGAGAAATTCACTTTGATGGTGAGCGAGCTGACATACTTACCACTGCTGAAAGAATTAGGCGTGGGATGGCCGTAGTGCCTGAGAATCGCCGTATTTTCCCCAAGATGTCTGTGCGTGAGAATCTGGAAATAGGTGCTTTTTTAAGAGATGATAGTAAAGCCATTAAGGAGGACATGCACGGTGTTTTCGAATTGTTCCCTCGCCTTGCTGAGCGCCTGAATCAGATGGGTGGCACTATGTCAGGTGGTGAGCAGCAAATGTTGGCTATGGGTAGAGCCTTAATGAGCCGACCCAAGCTCATTCTGATGGATGAACCTTCCATGGGACTAGCACCACGTTTTGTTGAACGTATTTTTGAAATAATTAAACAAGTCAATGAACGAGGTATAAGTGTTTTTGTAGTTGAGCAGAATGCTAATATTGCACTGTCTATTGCTGATAGGGGTTATGTATTACAAACAGGTAAGGTAGTGTTAAGTGGTGCTGCAAAAGATCTTTTAAACAATAAAGATATGAAAAAGGCTTACTTAGGTGAAGTCTAACTTTCCAGTGGTACTTAAATTTTATTTAATATAAAATCACCCTCAAATTCTTTTACACCTTTCTCAAGGTATTCAAAATCTCCATGATATTTTATATGTGTTGTACTGCCATATAGTTTAAATACTTGCGCTTTAAAAATATTAATAGCCACACACTCCATTATGGTTTCTTGTTGAATATAACGGCAGTGCATAGTAATTTCCTCATTCGTGTCTATATTATTTAAAGCACCTAAATAATTTCCTGTTTTATCAGGAACTACATTTAAAACATAAGATGAAGTGATATTACTGCCACCCTTTATAGTAATAGTACCTTGGTATACACCTGCAAAGTTTTTGGGTGCGGTGTCATTTAAAGCACACGAGGAAATCATCAAACTTATTAAAGGTAATACTCCAACTAGAACTTTCATTAAAAGTGCTCCTAAAAATCTCTCTTAGTAAATGTTTTCTTCTCACACGTCATGATAAAGACTATAAGTTGTTACTATTAATCAACTCTTAATCTTCTGTTACCTTAGGAGCCTTTTTCTTAAAAAATAATGACTTTATGCTTTATGTTTTTCTAAGATCTTCTTGATCATCTACCAATTCCTCTATCCAAATGTCATCTGGGTCATTGCTAATTTCCTCATTACTAAACTTAGTAGGTAAAGCACTATCAACATCACTAAAGCTATTGCGAGCTGCTTGTATTTGTTGAGATAATCTTTTCTCTATCTCCTCTAAGAGTTTAGGGGAAACAGATATACCATGGTGACTTTCGCCTTGACTATCTTTCTGAGATTCTTTTCTTTTTTCCTGATTATCAAAATGAGAATCTTGCATGAGATCTGTAGTTTTTAATAGTGAGGGAATAGATTTTTCAAAGGGCTCGAGCCGACTCTTATACTCTTTCAGCAGAGTTTGAAACTGCTCAATAAAGAAGTGTCGCATACGATCTAAGCCAGCTATGTCGTCTTGTAAGGCTTTTAGCTGGACAGCTCCTTTGTTACGGAGTTCTTCTATGTCATTAATTGTTTCTTGGCGTATACCTTTTAATTCTAATTCTACTTGTCTTTTTAAATTTTCAATCATGCGTCCTGTACGGCGCTTGTGTATCTCATTTTCATGCAAGGATTTTTCTTTGAGTGATCCTGCCTCTTCCAAAGCTTTTTTCTTAATTAGCTCAGCTTCGTTTTTAGCATCGTTTTGCAAAACTCTTGCCTCATTGAGCAAGGCTTCCTTTTCACCTTCTGCCTCTTTTATCAAATCTTCAATTTGATTGAAAGCAGCTCTTTCTTTATCAGAAATTGCTTTCAATATATCTTCACCCTTTGCTTTAGCCTCGCGCAAAATTAGCTCTGCTTCACGCTCAGCTTGCGCTTTAGCTTCGTTACCAATGCGCTCAGCAAGAATGGCTGCTTTTTTAAGCTCGAGTTCAGAAACCTCTAGATCTTTAATCTTTTGATCACGTTCAGCAAGCTCAATACGCAAATTTTTTACTTCTTCAACTTTTTGCTCGAGCATTTCTGATACACGCTCTAAAAAATCATTTACCTGTGCTTTATTGTAGCCATTGAGCACCTGCTTAAAATCTTGGTGTTTTATGTCAATAGGGCTTAGTTTCATATCAATTAAAAAGTGCTGAACCAATACGTACATGGGTTGCACCCTCTTCAATCGCTACTTCAAAATCATTACTCATACCCATAGACAACTCTTTCAATTGCAACCTATCACAAAGCTGCTTTAGTTCTCTAAAAACCCACCTTATAGTCTCAGGGTTCTCAGCATAAGGTGCCATAGTCATAAGACCAAGAACTTCCAGATGACTGAGGGACTTTGTATAGTTAACCAGTTCCTCGAGCTTTTCAGAAGACACACCTTGTTTATCAGCCTCACCTGCCACATTAACTTCAACAAAAACCTTAAAGCTATGCTTAAGTTTAAGCCCCTGTCTCTGCAACTCATTAGCTAAACGAATGTTGCTTAGTGAATGAATAGCATAAAAATCTTTACAATATTTGACTTTGTTGGTCTGCAAATTGCCTATCATGTGCCACTGTATATCAGTTAAGTTATCCTTTTTGTTACGCCACTCTTGTACACGACTCTCACCCAAAATTCTATGTTCGAAGTTTAAGATTTTATTGCTTATCTCAGTAACACTATGATTTTTAGTAACTGCTACTAAAGTTACATCATTCGGATCGCGTCCCACACGCTCGCAAGCATTATCTATACGTTCTAGTACCTTTTTCAAAGACATTAGTGTTTTACAAGCAAGTTAATCAGAAAATACTTTTGCGTATCCAGACTTTGCCAGTTCATCAGCTAAAAGCTCGCGGATTTTAGGATTAAGGTGTCTTAAGTATTCAATTTCCCGTCGAGAAGTTTGTCTACCCTCTTTATCTAAAAAGGCAACAAACTCACGCAGATTACTAGCAAAGACAATCAGACGGTTCCAATTGGCATTATTACGATCCTTTTCTAGGTTGCTAAGTAATTGTTCCAAATATCCAAACCAACGCTTAAAATCTGGTGACGATTCATATTGCCTTATAAACTCAACAAAATCAAGCACAGCAGGCATTCCATCCTCATCCTGAGACTTTTTGAGCATAAGCTCCCCAACAGCAGTTAATGCTAGGCGAGGCACACTTGCTTGCTTTATATTAGGCATTTCAGAATCATCTACATCTTTAAAATAGTAAAAACCTGTAAGCCCTTTAAAAACACGATTGAATTGAATGCTAAATTGCTTGGCTCTTTTATTAGAGAGTTCATATTCCAAAAAAGCCTCATCTTCTAAAACTTTACTCCAGCCAAAGTAGCAGCCTAAAATATATAGGGTACTTAAACGATAATAATTATCTTCAGGGTCATCAAGCCATTTCCTATCTACAAATTTAATAAGGTTCTCAAGCCTTCTATCAAGAGTATCTGCTGAACGCAAGATGGGATAGCGGTATTTTTTTATTGCTGCTTTAGCATCTCTAGATATTTGCAGTCTAGGAGCAATAAGTTGGTTAAAAATAAAATCGATGAGTGAGCCAATAAGACCCCCTATACCTGCTGAAATAATAATCCAGATAATGGAGTATTCTTCAAATGAACGCAAGATAAATTCTATCAAGATGTATCACCTTCATTTAATCTAGTTAGAATAGCTTTTACAAGTTTTCCAAAATTTGCTCCACTATGCCTAGCAGTTTCTATTACTTCATCACCAGTAGCATGCTTTGCTTTATCAGGTAGGGCCATGTCAGTTATAACTGAAAGCCCTAAAACACGCATACCCTCGTATCTGGCCACTGCCACTTCATGAACACTAGACATGCCAATAGCATCAGCCCCCCAGTTGCGAAACATTTTTAGCTCTGCTCGAGTAGCATAAGTAGGCCCACTAATAGCCAAATAAACTCCCTCAAAAAGCTGCAGGCCCTCTGCTATTGCTACTTCTCTAGCAGTCTCTATATACTGCGGGTCATACGAGTCAAACATAACAGGGAATCGTGGCCCAAAACGCTCATCATTAGGCCCTATTAAAGCGTTATCAGCAGTAAAGTTAATAAAGTCAAGGTGTAGCATAAGGTTACCTGCTTGCCAAGAAGGGTTTAGCCCTCCACAAGCATTACTTATTACTAAACTGTTAGCCCCCAGTGAATGCATAACCCTTACTGGAAAGGCAATCTGTGCTGCACTAATCCCTTCATATAGATGTAAACGACCTTTCATCGCCACAACCTTACAACCTGCCAGCTCACCTAAAATAAGCTCTCCTTCATGTCCGGGAGCAGTAGGAGGAAAGAAATAAGGAATCTCTTTGTAGGGTAGGTTTGCCTTTATTACAATCTCATCAGCTAAAGGTCCCAAACCAGAACCTAAGATAACACCAATAGAGGGTTCGAAATTGCTCTTACTCTTTATGTATTCAAGGGCTTCTTGAACTTGATTATAAAGCAGCATGAAAGCTAACTACTCATCACCTAGAGGTTTGGATTCATTGAGATCACCTTCTTGCAACTGAAAATCGCCCACTAAATCACCAAAATCATAGTTTGAGTTTTCCTTATCAAACTTATAGGCTTTTTCAAGCAAAGCTTCGTACTCTTTTATAGGCAAAACAGCTTTAAGCTTCTCACCTTTACTATTAACAAGATATTCAACATCCATAAGCTTAGTATAACCTGTTTATCCTTACTGTTTCTCAAGGATTTTTGCTATAAAGGCAATAACCTGACTTAGCTGAGGAATTGGCTGTTTCAAATTCATTTCTGTTGTGTCAATTATAGTAGAAGGGAATAGTTTCAGTGAATTCAGATTTTCCTGTCTCTCAGAACAATTTTTATCTGTTATAAGTCTACTATCTAAACGGGCTAGGAGCCTACGCTTGAATTCCTGCGGTGAACAGTCTATAACAATGTATCCTCTCGAGGCTATTCCATAGTCAGAAGAAATTTTAGAGAAATCCTTAATTAGTCCACCACCATCCCAAATAACAACTCGCTTTGACTTATGTAAATCTAACATTGTTGACAGTGCTTTTGAGTTGGCTGCTGGCATAATGTCCTTCTCAGTGCCACCGTTATCAAGAACTAGTCTAACTTCATTTTTCCAATTAATGAAGTCATCTGCATGAAAAACAGCCATTTTTGGGTGAATATCTAGTTTCTCAAGGTGTGTTGTGAGGGTTGTTTTCCCTGTCCCCGGATGTCCTACAACAAATATTACTGTGAGCAAATTATTAGCACATTCAAGTTTAGAACATAGTTGTTTAAGCTCGAGCTTTAATTCAAGTTTTGTTGAACTCAACTCCTGACTAATTCTTAGTGCAGAAGGCACTCTATAATAAAGGGGTTAAAATGAACATTTGATACTCGTTCCTAGGCAGAGCCTAGAAACGCAATATATTTGTTGAAAGTATATTAACTAGACTGATCTAATTATCCTTTGAAACCTATTTCATTATGTTTACCGTCACAAAAAGGCTTATTTTGTGATGCACCACAACGGCATAAGGCAGCTTTTTCTCCATAAACTCTACCACTATTGTCAGCGCTGCGTAGGACAAAGTCACCTTTTAGCATTAATGGACCATTATTACTAGGAGTAATTTCTAGTTTACCCAAGGTATTCATAGCTTTTGTCTCTAAACGACTCTCCCCTAACTTACCTTCATCTTTAAACTCTGCTTTAGCATGACTACCATCACAAAAAGGTTTGTTATCTGACTGGCCACAACGACACAAGGCCAAACGCATTTCTTCAGATATTACATTACCTTGGTTATCAGAAAGCTTTACATCACCACGTACATAAAGAGCACTATTCGGATGTGGACTAATACTGTTAAGTTCAGGTGCCTCTTGAGATGCCCCATCTAAACGCTCATACTTTAAGGCACTTGAAGGACAGCGTTCTATTACATCAACTAACTGCTCGACACCTGCTCCATCAGGAGTTATCCATTTCTCTTTGCTAAAAACACCCCTTAAACCACTACCGCCACATTCTCCAGCATGCATGCAGAGAGAAGATTTATAGCTAACCTTAAGGTTTTTGCCTTCGTAAGTTTGAGTGTCTGTTTCTGACATAGTCGCTCAGCATAACACACAAAAGTCTTAAGATAAGCCCGTATTACTGACATCATTCTAACAAGCCTTAGAATTCCTTACCTTAGACTAGAATAACTTGAGCAAAATCCTTCTCATAATAGATAATCAAATATCAATAGGTAATTTATGGAAGTAAGTTCTTTAGCTTTTTATATTATCTCGGCAATAGTTATTGTCTTTGCCCTTTTAGTTGTCACTACAGCTAACTTGGTGCGAGCAGCTTTGGCCCTAGCCTTTTGCTTCTTTTCTATAGCAGGCATCTTTTGGATATTGGGTTCCCCCTTTGTGGCTGTGCTGCAACTAGTAGTTAACGCTGGTGCCATCCCTATTGTTACCATTTTTATAGTAATGATGACTCAGTCTGACCTCTCTAAAACCACACTCTTAGCAGCACTTTGGGCTATCCCAGTTGCCGTTCTATTGGCCTTAGTGGCTTTAAAGTTTTTTCTATCCCCTAACACTATACAGGCTAAGACAACTCCTTTAGGTATCCAGCAGCTAGGAGTAGAGTTGCTGAGTGTAAGAAACAAAGAAATCGAATTAAATGCAGAAAGCTCTTTTCTAGTACAAGGTGGTAGCATTGTAGTTTTTGAAGTCACTGCTATTTTATTGCTAGTGGCTTTTGTAGGAGCTATAATCTTAGCTAGAAGCCATAACAAAAAGTACAAAGAGGATGACACAGATGCTAACACTTAATCATTTTATTGGCCTTTCCGCTGTTTTATTTGCCATTGGTTTGTATGGCGTGCTGGCAAGACGTAACCTAGTGGTTATTCTAATGTCAATTGAAATTCTTTTGAATGCTATTCTTATCAACTTTGTTGCCATTGCCCGCTTTAATAATAATGTTCAAGGAGATTTATTCGCCATTTTTATAATAGCTATTGCAGCAGCAGAAGTTGGTTTGGGCTTAGCCATATTCTTAAATGTTTTTAAACATAACAATTCCATTGATCTAGGAGTACTGAATGAGTTAAAGCACTGATCTAGCAGATTATGAAAGGTGACTAGTCAAATGGGCATCTTTTCTGCTAGAATAAATAAGGTGATAACCTTAACTACTAACTTAACACCAATCCAAGGTACCATACATAATAATGTAGTTATTCAGTTACAGTTAAAGTAACCCTTTTTAAAACCCTAACTAACATACTATGTCAACGGTTCTTTGGTGCTGGTTGTTGTTTGAAAGGAGAAACCCTTGAGTGAAGTAGTTGCTTATAAGGATGGTGATCAAGTAGTATTACCGCCTTATGGTGTAGGTGTAGTTATAGGTACTACTATGCGTACCATTGCTGGTAGTAATATGCACTACTATGAGGTTGGTTTTCCTAACGGTACCTCCAAAGCTTATGTGCCCATAGATTCACCTCAAAAAGCAGGTTTACGTCCTGCCTTGAGTGAAAACGAGGTTGAAGAGGTTCTAGACAGACTTAATAACGGGCGTATGAATTTACCTAAACAATGGGCTGCCCGTCATCGTCGCGTCACTGAAATCCTATCGAGTGGTGATCCTTACCAAATTGCTGTGTTAGCCAGCGAATTGCGCCGTTGGGATATAGAGCGAGGCTTACCTGATCTTGATAGACAGGCTTATAGCCGAGCTTTGCGCCTTCTTTCTGGTGAAATTAGTGCTGTTTTAGGTGTTAGCCAAAAAGAAGCTAAAGCTATGATGAATGTTGAGGAGGATAATAGGCTAAATTAAAGTAAACAAGTCATGGGGCAAAATCCCTCGCACTTTAGTTTCAGTGCGAGGGATGGTTGTGGCTAGCTAAAACCTAGGCTCTTTTCTTTAACTTACTGTCCATAAAGTGTACCTTGTTGAGCCCCTGAAAGCATTAAGTCATAAAGTTTTTGAGCAAAAGTTACCTCTTTAGCTAACTCTGGGTGGCTCCTGGCATCTTCACGAATCCGCTGTAAGGCATTCCCCATTAGCTTTACTGACTCTCCCTGTTTGGACTTATATAAATCAGCAGCTTGGTGCATGGTACTTACTAATATCGCCAAGGCTACTGTTTTAGATAAAATAGGAAGTTGCTGATTAAGTGTTAAGGTAGCAGCTTGACTTTTTGATTGTCCATTTGACATCTTATAGTTTAGTGTACCCTGCACACTAAGACCAAAAAAGCCAGGAGAATCAAGCTCTTTATTGTTAAGTCGTACTAAAAGTGCTCCACGGCGACGACTTATAAAAACTGTATTTACCTTTAACTCAGCCTTACCCTCTACTGTAGGAAAACCATAACCTTCAGCAACACTAAATCCTTTACTAGGAGTTAAGTTTAAAGAGAGGTCGTAAGCAATAGGGCTAACTAGAAAGGGCCAATCTTCTTGAATTATTCTATTGATTTCCTCAGAGCCAAAAATACTAAAAGCATTGCCACCTCGAGCTTCACTCATAGCTTTAAAAACACTAGGATCTAAACCTATACCTGTGCCAAAAACAGTTAAGCCTATGCCATCACTAGCTATATTCTCTACCAAACGCTCAAACTCTGTGGTGGTAGTAGCTCCAACATTTGGCTGAGCATCAGTAAATAACAGAAAGCGTTTTTCATCAGTGTTTCCACTAGCTCCCCCCATAACCTCATGGGCTAAACTTAGGCCAAATTCCATAGCTGTGGAACCTTCAGCAGTAAGATTGTCAAGAACAGCTTTGATGTTCTCATGCTGGTTACCAGAGGTAAAGCTTAGCTTAGTATTAGCTTGGCTACCATAAGTGACTATGGCAACCTCATCTTGAGCATTAAGCTGAGGGATAAGTTGGTTTATGAGTAGTTGCACTACATTAAGTGGAGTTTGATATTCCCCATAGGCAGTTTTATACTCCCAACTCATTGAACCAGAAACATCGATAACCAAAATTAGACTTAAGCTAGGACGTTTAAAATTCTCAATATCTAAATCAGATGATAAGCCTACTTGTACCCATGCAGAAGATTGTTTACTAAGTGTTGGAGCAATACCTAAAGCACCACTTAAACATAAGAGCTCTTGGCAAGTTGCACCCCCTAGGGGCAAGTCGTACTCAGAAAACATGCCTTCAACTGTAAAAGCTTCTTTAGGAGGTACAATGTTGTTTTGGACTAATGCTCGAGCCAAGCCAATATCTTGTAATCCACCTTGTGTAGCACCTGTCCCAGGGCTTGGATCACAACAGATGGGAATATCAATAGGATTTGCTCCACTACTACAAGCAATCAGCAGCCACACCAAAACTATAAATACAAAATATAAACCTAAACGCTTCACAACCAACCTCCGTTTATCCTATGGTACGACATTAACAGTAACCTGCCTTGAATCGCTTCCCTTACTATTAGCAATTGTAAGAGTGTAGGTAGTAGTATTTTGTGGTGATACATTCCTTTGAACTAAGTTAGCAACATTGCCAACACCATTGTCGATATTAAGAGTTGTAGGGTTCTCTGCAACCCACCAACGAAGTGTAGAGACTTCTCCTTTTCTAATATTACTGGGTGTTGCTTCAAATCGAAGGATGATAGGAGACCTAAGTACAGAAGTTGGCTCAAAAAGAGTAGCATCATTACGAAGTTCAGCTGAGGTATCTACAACAAACTCTACATCTTTAATGCTTATAAAAGCATCTTGTCTAACCAAATTAGTACTATCCTCAAGTATAATTTTGATAAAAGCTGTGTAATTACCACTAGTAACAGGAGAAAAGTCACCTCCAGAAGATTTCTTAAAGTTTGTAACTTCTTCTAAGTCATAAATAGCTTCCGTAACTTCTTTAGTGGCAATATCCCATGTAAAATCGGGATCACCTATAGCAATTATACTAGGGTTATTTCTATGTTCAGGCCTTGCTTCAGCTACCCACATTTTAAAACTTGCTTCTAACTCATTAATTTGTTGGGTATTTAAAGGCTCTTGAAGGTCTGTAGTAAAGATAAGGGTACCCTTATCTATTTTTACGTTTGTTAGTTCAGACGCATTATTGTCATTAGGTACGCTAATAGAAAACAAATCCCCTTGACCTAATTCAGCCTCACCAGACACTGCTTGTATGTCTATTATGTTCCCAGTACCCCTATTGCTTCCTCCAGGTACTGTATTTAAGTCCCCAGAAGGGTCTCCGGGTAAAGGAGGCTTAGAGCTACATTGTAAACCCAGTAGCAAAAAAACACTTAAGGTTAGGAGTACTTTCACACTAAAGTATTGAAAAGTCTTGAGCATCACACTAAATCCTTTAATCATAATTATAAGTTTACCCTACTGTTGCCCTGATAAGATTAGCAATGTGTCCTTGCCCTTGAATAGTAAGTTTACTTTCTTGCTCTGCAATTTCCTTTTTATTTTTACTATTTAGCGCCATAAGGTATTGAATATGTGTATTCCACAAAGGGTCAGTCTGGTCATTTGCTAATTGCTTAGCTATTTGCAAACTTTGGTCACATTCTTCTCGCTGTTTTAAAGCAAATTGATTTTCAGCAAGTAGTACATAAGCTTCCAATAACTCTTGCTGACATTGTAGCTCTCCTAACTCCTCAATAGATTGTAAAAGTAGGATAGCAGCATTTTGAAGGTTACGATCTCGTAACTCAATCTCACCCTTAGTCAAAGTGAGAAGCGCTTCTAAATAAGGCACTTTGATATTATCAAGATTAGTTTGAATTTCCCTACAATGTACTCTTGCTTCATTGATCTTACCAAATCTTGTTGCTACTACTGCTGCATTTAGACGATATTGAATAGCATTTGAGATAAAGCCCTGTTTCTCTAGAAGAGCACTAGCTTCTTCTAGTAATTTGAGAGCTTTTTGATAATGGCCTTGTCTTTGTAGCACCCAACCTAAAGTACCTGAGGCGCTTGCTTGCAGCTTAATATTACCAAGACGTCTTGCATGTTTGCATACGTTGATTAGTACTACATTGGCTTTTTTTAGATTTCCTTTAGAAAGGTAACCTCCACCCACTTGATGTAGAGAACTTGCTGCTTTCCCCAAATCGCCTATTTGTTTATAGGTATGATAAGCATTGTTGAGTCGAGCTAAAGCACTGGGAATATTTCCTGTTCGCAAATATACACCACCCTCAAGAAAGTTTAAACGAGCATGTTCTAAGGGTTGTTTTTCTTTATCAACAAAATTTTTAACACTTTTGAACCACTCAAGGGCCATACTCCAATTACTTTTTTGATACTCCAAATGCCCTAAATCTAACTGTATCCTAGCAATAGTTTGAGGGTCCTCTATCTCCACAGCAAGACTAAGTGCTGTTTCCAGTGCCTCCTCAGCTTCAGCAAATTTATCACTAGTCCCAAGTACGCTGCCTAAGTCACGGTAAATTTCTATGTCTTTAGGAGTTGTTTCTATAGCCTTACGCAAATGCACTACACTTTTAGATAAACTACCTTGGCTATGGTGTAGTTTTCCTAGTTGCTGCAGAGCCTTGGCATACAATAAATCATCACTTAAGGTTGCTTCATACAGGGCTTTTGCCTCATCCCATCTGCCTATACGTTCTAGAACTTTGCCTAGCTCGAGTCTAATTTCTGATTTTTCAGAAGCTTTATTATTTTTTAGGCAGTTTAGTGCCAACCTAAAATAATTTTCAGCAACATCATTAGCAAAAACCTTTTCAGAATTGCGAGCGACCTCCAAAGCATAGGGTACAGCGAGATAAGGGTTCTTGGTTTCAGCATAGTGATCAGCTAGTAAAGCAGGCTCTGTACCTTCTCTTTCTTTTAGTATATTAGCTAACCTCTGATGGTAACGACTACGACGACCACTACTCAGCTTATGATGAACAACCTCACGCAACATTACATGAGCAAAACGATATTTATCAGTGCTGAACTCCTCAATAAGCTCTGCCTGTAAAAGCTCATCTATGTCATCAAGCAAATCCTCTTCAGCTAGTTTTAGTAACTCATGAAGCAACTCAAACTCAAATTGGTTGCCTATAGTACTAGCTGCCCCTAAAGCTTTCTTAGCACTGTCACTCAGAATATCCAAACGAGCTGTAAATACCTCCTCTACTCGCTCAGGTAAATCTGTGTGTTCTCTAGTCCACTCCCACAAACCCTTGCGGAGCTTTATATACTTTTCCTTTAAGAGGGCAGATAGTAACTCTTCAATAAATAGTGGATTACCCCCAACACGCTCAAGAATGTATGACTCCAAATGTGGCTCGAGCTCATGGCCTAGAAAAGCTCTCAATAACTTCTTGTTAGTAACTTCATCAAAAGGCTCTAGTTTTAGATTGTGTGTGCTTAAGTCATTAAAGCGTTTTCTTATGTGAGCATCAAGTGCTTGATGTTCACGACTATGATGCCATGCAACTACCATACACATAGTAGTAAATTGACTACGAGCAAGGTAAGCTAGCAAATCTATACTACCCTCATCAGCTAGATGAGCATTGTCAACTAACATCAGTAAGGGTTTATTCTTCAGAAAGCGTTTTAGAAACTCCTCAACAGCTTGGAATAAACGCATCTGTGTTACTTCAGCAGGCAGTTCATAACTTTCACTAAAGTTAAACTCAGGTACAATTGGAGCCAAAGCTGATTCTAAGTTTTTAGCAGCTTCAGTAAAAGTCTCTGGTTGGTTCTTGCCTAAGCTTCGTAAAGCACTTTGCCATGGTTGGTAAGGTAAGTGGTTACCTTGATTGTTGTTAAACTTAAGCAGAACAAGCTCTTTGGCATTTACTTTATGCTCTAACTCTTCTAAAAAGCGGCTCAATCCCAGCCCAAAACCACCTTGCAGCAAGACAATATTGCTCTTTTCACTCCCTAATTCTTCTAAAGCTAGTTTAGATACCTTCCACTGCTGGACACGACCAATGAAAGGAGGTACAAACAAACGAACAGGAGTAGCATCTTCTTCTAAAAGTTCAAGGGTTGAAGAAGCTTCAAGCTTTATGGACTGTTTAGCTTCTGTAGGATTTAGATCTTCTATAATTTGTTGTAGTAGCTGGACAACTTCAGCAGCATCATTGTATCGATCGGCTGGATTTTTCTGTAACAGTCTTAAAGCTACCATATCAAGTTCAGGTGGTAGAAAGCCATAGTGTTGAGAGAGGGGTTCAATGGGTTTATTTATATGTCCCCACAGAACAGCAACCAGTTCACCAGTAAAGGGAGGTTTACCAGTAACAATCCAATAAAGGACACAACCTAAAGAGTACAAGTCACTGCGGGTGTCTAGCTCTCGACTTGATATTTGCTCAGGGCTAGCATAGGGAATGCTACCTGCGAACTCATTTTTGCCTTGAAGGGTTATGAGTACACTTTCTTGAGCTTGCCTTTTTGCTAAGCCAAAGTCCATGAGCATAGCACGTTCTTTATCATCCTCATCAATGTCGAGCATTATGTTTTCGGGCTTCAGGTCACGATGGATAATGCCCTCTTGATGAATGTAGTGTAAAGCTTCAGCTACTTCGCTGATGCGAGTTAGGCGAGTAACCAGATCAGTTTTATCCTTAGCACCATCAGCATAGCGTCTTCCGAGGGTGCCCCCTGAAAGGAAGGGCATGATGATGTAAGGGGATTGATCTTCATAAGTGCCTGACCGGTACACGTTGATTACATGGGAGTGCTCGAGCTTAGACATGATACGGAATTCGCGCAGGGTGCGACGCTTACCGTGTCCCACTTTTGGACTAACAATCTTTAGGGCTACCTCTATTTGTTTTTCTTTATCTTCAGCTAAGTAGACTACTCCCATGCCACCCTTGCCTAGTTCCTTCATTATTTGGTAGCGGTTATCTACTAGGGTGTTTTCTTTAAGCATCTTTCCCTATTAAAACCCCTTCTTTATTAAAAGTAAAACAGGAGAAAGATTGACCTTATGTTTCCATAAGCTCATACTTTCATTATAAGGCCTTGACTCTAATTTTTCTGTATATTTTCGTTGGACCTGTGCTAGACTAATTAGATGCTTAAGTTCCCTTACGGGATTAGTGATTTCTATAAAATCATTACAGAGAACTATGTTTATATAGATCGTACTGATTGCATCCGTCTAGTTGAAGAAACAGGTGTGCAACTGCTGTTCTTGCGCCCTCGCCGTTTTGGAAAAAGTTTGTGGCTCTCAACTTTAGAAAACTATTATGATGTAGCTAAAGCTAAAGATTTTGAAAGGCTTCTGTGGATTGAGGTTTAGTATACAAACACTACTAAAAACCTATAAGCAAACTGCTTTTTTGCCCCTATAGCACTCCATCTTGGGTTTATCTCAAAATTATTTACCTTGACAAATCTTTGTAATCCTGAGTAGAATGACGCTTGCTGCCCATGGCCCGGTGGTGTAGTTGGTTAGCATATCTGCCTGTCACGCAGAAGGTCGCGAGTTCAAGTCTCGTCCGGGTCGCCAAAGAGCTAGGTTAAATACCTAGCTTTTTTCTTTAGTTAGATATTTATCACTACAAAAAACGCTCAAGAAACAAACTAAGGTTACTGTGAACAAAAAAAATCGCCTTGAAAAGCAACTTGAGAAAATAGATGCCATGAGCGGGCTCGAGTTTGAGAAGTTTGTAGCCAACTTACTTAGAAAGCAAGGCTACAAAACTCAAAACTTAAAAGATTCAGGTGACTTTGGTGTGGATGTGATAGCCAGAAAGGGTGGGGTAAAGTATGCTATACAAGTTAAGCGTTATAAGGGAAGTGTTTCCCGCAGTGCTGTAAGCGATGCAGTAGCTGGTCAGTTTCATTGGAAATGTGATAAACCTTGGGTTTTTACTAGTAGTTATTTTACTGTAGATGCTAAAACTCTTGCTGAATCTACAAATTGTAAGCTTACTGACCGCGATGACTTAACTAACATGCTTTACGAGCAAAAAATGTGGGGAAGTAAAGTTAGACAAAGACGCAAGCAGACCTTCGCTGGCTTTATGCTGGTATTAGCATTACTTGGTTTGGTAGGCATCTTCCTTATAAGCCAAAATAGCCCTAAGACTTGGACGACATTCAAAATACGCTTCTTTACACCAGCAAAGACTTTCGTGCAAGATCTTCCCTCAAGAATGGCTCGAGCCTTGAAAATTAACAATGAAGCCAAACCCCCTGATGATACTCTTATTCCCATAGAAAATGATCCCCCTAAAACACCTAAACTTGATGAAGACGGTGTGCCTATTTTGCAACCTATTGACTGAACTAAGGGCTTGTAACGATATAAAAATGTAAATCTCTATTGGAATTGCTATGGGATTTGAAAGGGGGATAGGGAGATGAGGAGCAGGGCATAAATTTCTTTAAATAAGGTGTTTATTTCTTACTCATTTTTAGTATACTAGGTAGGCCTTCTGTGAAAACCACCCCCCCCTTTAGTTTAGGCAGTTTTTTGTCTTTCAGCCTGCTCTAAAATCAAACTGGGATTATCTATATTGCTATCATCTAAATGAAGGGCAATAATATCACTACTAGGAACTATAAACATAAGCTCTAAAAGCACACTTTCCAAAATAGCCCTTAATCCCCTTGCTCCTGTACCTCTGTCCTTAGCACGCTTGGCAAACTCGTAGAGTGCTGCTTCACTAAAGTTTAGGCCTACGCCCTCGAGCCTGAAAATCTCTTTGTACTCTTTGACAATAGCATTTTTGGGTTTAGTGAGCACGTCCATAAGAGCATCAATGCTAAGCTCATCCAAAGTGGTAATCACCGGTAGGCGTCCTATAAGCTCAGGTATGAGCCCATACTTCATTAGATCATCAGGAGTTATTTCTTGAATATACTCATTCTCTTTAAAAGCTAGCTCACTATTAAAACCTACTTTAGCAACATTAGCACGGTTATGAATAAGCTCTGACAAACCCTCAAAAGCACCTCCACAAACAAAAAGAATGTTACTAGTATCAATAGGAATGAGTTCTTGCTGAGGATGTTTTCGCCCGCCTTGAGGTGGTATTTGACAAACTGTACCCTCGATGATTTTTAAAAGTGCCTGTTGCACGCCTTCCCCTGAGACATCACGAGTAATGCTACGGCTCTCACTTTTACGAGCAATCTTGTCAATTTCATCAATGTAAATAATACCCTGCTCAGCAGCATCCACATCGTACTCAGCAGTTTGCAAGAGCCTAACGATGATGTTTTCTACATCATCACCTACATAACCAGCCTCAGTTAACGTAGTAGCATCAGCTATAGCAAAAGGGACTTGCAGCATTTTAGCTAAAGTTTGGGCCAGTAAAGTCTTACCCGTGCCACTTGGCCCAACCATAAGAATATTGGCTTTTTGCAGCTCAGCATCAGGATATTGTAAACGCTTATAATGGTTATAGACAGCTACTGAAAGAGCCTTTTTAGCTGCCTCTTGTTCTATAACGTATTTGTCTAATTTGGCTTTAATTTCACGGGGTGGGGGTAAGCGCCTTAACTTACTGGGTTTTTTACTTTTGTTTGCACGCTCGAGTATTTCTGAAATGCGTGTTACACAATCATCACAAATATGAGTAACACCATTTTCAGCAGCAACTAAATGCTTAACTTCAAAAGGGGCACGGCCACAAAAATTACAGCGAGGTTGAGACATATTACTTCCCTTTAGTAAGGCTTATATCCATTTTATTGCGGGGCTCAACTACTCTGTCAATAATGCCATACTCGAGTGCTTCTTGAGCATTCATATAATTGTTACGGTCAACATCTTTTTCAAGTTCATTGGTGGTTTTGCTGGTGTGCCTTGACATGATTTCTAAAAAGATTTTTTTAGTCCGTACTAGTTCTCTGGCTTCTATTTCAATATCACTTACTTGCCCTGAAATACCGCCACCATAAATTAGTGGTTGGTGAATCATAATGCGAGAGTGTGGCAAAGCCAAACGCTTGCCCTTACTACCTGCTAATAATAGGAGAGAGCCCATTGAGGCAGCTAAACCTACACAAATGGTGTTTACTGGTGAAGAAATAAACTGCATGGTGTCATAAATGGCTAGACCAGAATCTATTGAGCCACCAGGGCTATTGATATAAAGCTGAATGTCTCTTTCAGGGTTCTGCTGCTCTAAAAGAACCATCTGCGCTACTATAACATTAGCTACCTCAGAATCAATAGCAGAGCCTAAGAATATAATCCGTTCTTTTAGCAAACGGCTGTAAACATCATACATACGTTCGCCACGATTGGTTTGTTCAATAACATAGGGAACTAGGGGCATAAATAAAAAAATTCCTTTATAAAGTGCTCATCAAATTAAACACTAATAATAACAAAGCTGACTGTATAAGTATGTAGTATCAATAACTGTTTCCTGAAATGTAGTCAAATGTATTCATGAGACTTCATCCTGCCCTGCATTTTATTACTGCTTTTGTATCCCTCTGCTACTAATTCATCTCGCCTTGTTCTATCTGATTTGCTTTGTGCAAAGTTTCTGTCTGTAAAATATTGCAGGTGAACTCGCTTTTCTGCCGTGTAGCACCTCGCTATCTCTTGCAAATCTTCCCACTTTTTACTATTTATTTGTCTACTCACTCATTTTATTGTTCTCACTGTTTCTCTTTTTCCCTTCGTCCCTCAGGGTAGGCCTGTGCCATTTCTGCTATTTGTTTCTTACACCTTCTTAAACCATATAACCTCAAGGCCTGCTCTGCCTTGCAATACTCCAAAACCCACTACTAAAGATAATAAAGGCAGTCACTACTTCTAAACGCCCTGCATACATATCAAAGATAAGTATCTCTCGACATAATGGCAGGAAGTTCAGCAAAACTTTCCATAGGTCCTACCGAAGCTAAACCGGGGCCAATATTGCCAAGGCAAGCAATAGAAGCAGTAAAGGCAGTAACAAAATCTGACCCAAACCATATTAAAGCTAAAGTGCTAAGCGCAAAAGTCCCAATATAAATGATGAAAAAAGCAGTAACACTACGCATAATGCTATCATTCACTATCTGTTTGCCCAAACGAATGGGAATAACTGCATGTGGGTGTGAAAATAGCTTTACTTCACGTCGCACATTTTGAGAAAGCATGAGCCAGCGTATTATCTTCACTCCCCCAGCAGCACTACCAGCACTACCCCCTATAAACATTAATACCAAGAGAATAGCATCAGCTTTTTGGGGCCATTGTGCAAAGTCTGCAGAGGCGTAACCTGCTGTGGTGATAATAGAGAGCACTTCAAAAGTAGCGTGCCTTAGTGCTTCAAATACACCATATTCTCTCAAAAGTCCTATGCTTAGTAGTGTAGTGGTTAACAGAATAATAATTATGTAGGCACGAAACTCTAAATTGGTTAGTAGTGCTTTAGGTTTCCCATTAATTGCTCTATACTGCAAAGCAAAATTTGCACCTGCAAAGAACATAAAGATGATGCAAATCCAGCCTAGAGTAGGGCTATAGCTGGCAAAGCTTTGGCTATTAGGACTAAAACCACCTGCTGATACAGTAGTAAGAGCATGAGCAATAGAGTCATAAAGGGACATACCTGCTATTTTGTAAGAGATAATGCATAAGATAGTCAGGCCCATATAAACTAGTAGCACTGCATTAGAGGTATTTCTCAAACGAGGGGTTAAACGCTCTTCTGTCGGCCCCGGAGCTTCTGCAAAGAAAAGTTGCCTTCCAGCAATTGCTAATTGTGGGAAAACAGCTATAAAGAGCACAATAATGCCTATGCCACCTATCCACTGAGTCAGTGCCCTCCACATGAAAAGTGTTTTGGAAAAGCTGTCAAAGTCTTGCAGCACCGTTGCCCCTGTAGTAGTAAAGCCACTCATAGATTCAAAAAGGGAATTTAAAGGCGTTAGGTGACCGCTAATCCAAAATGGTATAGCTCCAATTATAGGAATAACTAGCCACAAAGCTAGAATGGAAGCAAAGGCTTCTTGCCTTCTAGGATCACAATGGATTGAACCAGAGTATAAGAGTGGTAAGGCAAAAACCAAGGCAACAATAGCACTGATTAAGAAGCCCCATATGGGTTCGTGTAGAACCAGAGCATAAACTGTAAACCAAGCCATTAATACAGCCATGAACGAGAGTCCAAAACCTAGTATGTATAGCAGAAATTTCATGATTTACCTCACTTATTCACTTATGCTCACTTTCCACAAAGGGTTGCTCCATCAAGCGCTTTATCTGCACAGACTACTCCAAAACCATGTTCGAGGCTTTTACCATTTCCCCACGAGCTATCAAAAAATGTTGTCTCAAAAAGACGGTTTTTAACCTGCTCTGCAGAGAAATTAGGATTTTGGTGCCATATAAGCGCTGCAACTCCCGACACAAAAGGAGCAGACATTGAAGTTCCTGCCAAACAACTATAATTATCTACAGGAAAAGTACTTAAAATTGCTGAAGAGTTTACCCCTACACAATTAAATACATTGCTGGTTGTCAGAAATCCTCCGGGTCCTAAAAGATCAACACTTTTACCCCCAGTACCATCAAAGTTTGAGAAGCTCGAGCGTTCAAAATCACTATCTACAGATCCTATGGCCAGAGCATCAGGAGCATTAGCTGGGGTTAAAATAGCAGTACTAGAGCCAGCATTGCCTGAGGCTGCAAAGATCAGTGCTCCTGCATTAGCAGCATCCGCTACTGCCTCATCAAGAGTAAGGCTTTGGCCGGCTGCTCCTAAACTCATATTTAAGATCTTGGCGGGGTTGGGGTTAGGAACATAACCAGTTACTTCTAAACCTGCTGACCAACGTATGGCATTGGCAAGATCAAAAAAGCGCCCATCTGTACCTCTATCATCAAATATCTTAACTGGTAGAATCTCTATACCATTACCAAAAGCAACTCCAGCAACCCCAAGATTATTATTGCCTACGGCAGCTGCAATACCAGCAACATGTGTACCATGGGCGTTACTTAAAATTGGGCTACTGGGATCACTATCATTATTATGAAAATCGCAGCCCGGTAACATTTTGTTTTTTAGATCTTCATGACCTGTCTGTATAGCACTGTCAAGAATTGCTATAACAACAGGATCACTACCTTTAGTAGTACCTGTTTCTATGTCCCAAGCCTGCTGCAAACCAAAATCTTGCATATTCCACTGGTGACTGAATAAAGGATCATTAGGAGTAAGGGCAAGTTCTAAGTGGCCATTAAGTTCAGCATAAGCTACATTTGGGTCACTATTAAGCTGGTCAATAAGACTTTCAGGGTCACCCTCTACTGCTATAAGGCTAGGGCCTTGGGCATAGCTAGAACGCAAAGTGCGGTAGCCATAAGTATTTTCCATAGTGGTAATTAGGTTTTGCAACGTAGTTAATGCAGCTGTTTCTTTATAGCGCACTATAATTTGATTAGCATATAAATCTTCAAGGCTGCGGTTATCTTGGTTTACTTGAGTGTCTATAGAACCAGCATTAGTAACACAACCTAAAAAGATGTCAAAGATGCTCGAGCCCCCTCGACCTCCTTGAACATTTACTATTGCTTGCTTTGCACTGTTGAGCAAGGAACTATCTAGGCTCAAGTTTACTACCATACTTTCTTCACCAGCAATTATTTCTCCACTGCTAGGAGTAGCTATAAGCCAATTTTGATTACTGCTTATGCTCCATTCTAACTTTGAATCCTTTTCTCCCACATTGCTTATAGTAATGTTTTGACTGGGTGCAATAATTAAGGGCTCTTGAGGAAGCTCAACTTTTAGTAGTGGGTCGGGAATGGAAGATGACCCACAACCAAATGTGCCAAAGCTAACTAAGCACCCTGCTATATCGCATGAGATTAAAAAAAGTAAAATAGTGATTGCTAAGAAATTACTAAAATTACGCATTTAAGTAATTATAATTTTCTTTATTAGAGTATATAATTTGAGTACTAAAATGATTGAGAAAATTGACAGTATTAATCTAATTACTTTAGATAATGGCCTTAAGGTTGTTATAGAAGAAATGTCTTGGTTACCTTCGGTAAGCTTTAATATAAGTTTGCCCATAGGCGCTATAGGCGACCCCAATGACTTAGAGGGTAGTTCAGTGGTTTTGCACGAATGGTTAGACAGGGGTGCTGGGGAACGCTCTTCACAAGAGTTAACTAATGCCCTAAATGATCTTGGTATTCATCAAAGTAGCAGCTCGGGGAAAGAAACGGCTAGCTTTCAAGCCTCTATGCTAACCGATGTTTTGCCAAAAGCCCTAGAACTCTATGCCGATATGGTAAGGCATCCTACTTTAGTGGAAGAAGAGTTTGAGTCTGCTCGTACAGTAGCCTTGCAAGAACTAGCTTCTCTTGAAGATGAGCCTGCTAGACGTATGCTAATAGCGCTATCCAGAAATTACTTTGTTTCTGCTCATGGAAGAAGTAATTATGGCACCCTAGCAGGACTCAAAGCTTTAACCGTTACCAGCGTTAGGCAAGACTACCACACCAGAGTGTCTCCTAAAGGGACAATTATAAGCCTTGCCGGCGGCATTAAGACTGAGGCAATACTACCTCATATTGAGCGGTGTTTTGGAGACTGGCAGGGTGAAGAAGTTAAGCCTCCAAAAGTAATTTTATCTGATAAAAAAGCAGAGCATATTTTATCAGATAATGCCCAAACACAAATAGGGATAGCCTTTAAAGCAGTAGCTCCTGACTCAAAAAATTGGTATGAGAGTGCTTTGGCAATAGAGGTCTTGAGTGGTGGAATGAGTTCAAGGCTTTTTAGGGAAGTGCGTGAAAAAAGGGGTTTGGTTTATAGCGTGTTTGCTAGTAACTATACCCTAAAAGATTTTGGCTACACCTTGGCTTATGCAGGCACTACACCAGAGCGTGCTGAGGAAACTTTAAAAGTGCTTTTAGCAGAGCTCTCTGATATTTATAAGGGTGTTACTGAAGAGGAGCTCGAGCGTGCTCGCGTAGGAATTCTTTCCAATCTTATCATGCAGGGTGAGTCAAGTACTGCCAGGGCCAACAGTTTAGCTAGGGATACCTTCTTGAGGGACAAGCCTCGCTCATTAAAAGCTGTTAAGGCTGAAATTGAAGGTAAAACTATAACAGATGTTAATAATTTTTTACATGCTCAGCCCAAGCCTGATTTTACCATTATGACTCTAGGGCCTAAGGAATTAAAGGAGGTGGCCTAAATGGAACTTACTTTTCATAAAACTACACTAGGTAATGGTTTAAACATAATCGGCGAGCACAATCCCAAAGCCCAATCCTTTGCAGCAGGGTACTTTGTCGCTACTGGTGCGCGTGATGAGAGCCCAGAGGTATCTGGTGTCTCACACTTTTTAGAACACATGATGTTTAAGGGTACCCCTAGGCGGAGTGCTGAGGATATAAACCGTGAGTTTGATGAACTAGGAGCAAACTATAACGCTTTTACTAGTGAAGAACGCACTGTTTATTATGGGGCAGTTTTACCCGAGAGGTCTGGGAAGCTACTGGACTTACTTAGTGATATGATGAGACCAGCTCTTAGACAAAAAGACTTTGATGTTGAAAAAAAGGTGATTTTAGAAGAAATTGCCATGTATGAAGACAGGCCAAATGTGAAGGTGTTTGATAAAGGCAATCAGCATTACTACAATGGTCACCCTCTAGGCAACTCTATCCTTGGCACTACTCAGTCCATTAGTGACCTTAGTTGCGAGCAGATGCTTGGGTACTTTGAAAATCGCTACTCAGCTAATAACCTTTTCTTGTGCCTAACAGGCAACTATAGCTGGTCAGAAGTTGTTTCTCAAATAAGTGAGCTTAGCCAAAATTGGCAACCTCAAGCCACTGAACGTAACTATGCAGCTTTAACAGCTTCGCAAGGGCAACATAAGATATTTGATGAAAAGGTAAAACGTTTTCACGCTGCTGCTTATGCTCCAGGGTTTAGTGCTCAAAGCTCAGAGCGCTACACCGCAGCTATTTTAGCAAATTGTATAGGGGGTGGGGTTGGTAGTCGCCTCTACTGGGCATTAGTAGATAAAGGTTTAGCTGACAGTGCAAGTTTCTGGCATGATGGGGCTGATGGACTAGGAACTTTTTTAGGGTATTTATCTACAGATTTAAATCAGGCGCAGAAAGTTGTAAGGGTTTTCAAAGAAATACTTTTAGAGGTACAAGCAAAAGGTTTAAACCAAAATGAGTGGCAACGGGCTCAACGTAAATTTGCTACTACTTTGACTTTGCGTGGTGAGACTTCATTTGGACGCCTTATATCATTAGGTACACACTATCAATACAAACAAGACTATGCTTCTGTACAGGATATTATTGACAGGGTTATGGTTTCTAAATTAGAAAATGGCCTAGAAATCTTAGCAGCAAAACCTTTTGATAGTCTTTTTACTGTAACTTTAGAATCTTCTACTTAGTGAATAATGAGTGTTTAGACGCAAGCACTTGTAAATTTCCATTACACTCCCCCCTAGCACTTCACTATTTGCTACTGGACATTGACGTAAATGTTCATGCACTGTTAAAATGCAGAGCTATGCCGAGGTGGCGAAATTGGTAGACGCAGTAGACTCAAAATCTACCGGCCTTGTGGCTGTGCGGGTTCGAGTCCCGCTCTCGGCACCAACTTAACAAATATCTGAAAGGTTTTAAAATGTTTTTTATTCTCTTTTGGTTAGTACTTTCTTTATTTCTAGTCTTTTCACTTGCCTTAGCTGGTATTATTCTTTTGCAAGAACCTAAGCAAAGTGGTTTAGGTGATGCCTTAGGTGGTGGAGGCGGGGGTATGGACTTTGGCAATCTAGGTGGTGTAAGTAGTGGCCTAAATAGACTTACTATTTGGATAGGTGTTATTTGGGGTTTATTAGCTTTAGCACTTGCTATTATACCGCGAGGCTAACCTTTAAATATAGGGAATGTTCTTTCAACAAGCCAAAGTATTCCCATAACTGCTACACTTGCAGAAGCCCAACGTCGCAAGTATACTTCCCAAGGCTGTTTTTTGATAGCTTGCAAAAGCACAAAAACTACTGCTACCGCTGTAATTTGGCCTATTTCTACCCCTAGGTTGAAACTTAGTAGAGAAATAGCTAATTCAGAGCGAGGAATTGGCATTTCTTGTAATATGCCTGCAAAACCTAGCCCATGCAACAAGCCAAAAATAAAAACTATCAGCCAACGTAGCTTTAAGGCTTTTTCTTTGCACCACAGATTTTCAATTGCTACAAAGACAATGCTAAGAGCTATGGCGCTTTCTACGAGTTGCACAGGTAAATTTACTAGGCCTAACACTGCTAATGAAAGTGTTAGTGAGTGGGCTACTGTAAAGGCAGTGACTACTTTTAGTAAATACCCAATTCTGCTACCAAGCATGAGTAAGGCTAATAGGAAGAGTAGGTGGTCATAGCCAGTAAGAATATGCTCTACACCAAGAGTAGCAAAGCTTTTTACTTGCTCGGCTAATAGAGATTTATGACCAGCTATTATAGCCTCACGACTTTCTGGGGTAAAAGTTAGAGAACGTACTTTCTCACCTTCAGTAATGGTGGCGAGCATACTGGCATTAGGGGCTTGTGGTAAAAATAAACCGTAGTGCATTTTTATTTCATTTATAGGTTCAGGCCAATTGTAATTTAATGAAGCAGTAATATGGGTTTCATTAGTTTTTATTAGTCCACTAAAACTTGTTAGTGCTCTCCCCTGTTTATCTGCTAAAACAATGTAATGGTTAAAGAACTTAGTAACTTCTGAAGGATTGTTCAACTTAGTGGCATCCAGCTGGCTAGTGATTAATTCACTTGGGAAAGTTAACATAAGCCTAACTTCTTGTTTGGCAATGTTAATGCTAGCAGTTGCTAAGTCAGCCCAATGTGCGTTCCCTAAGCTTACAAGGGTAAGTAGTGGCCATAGAATATAAAACTTTTTGTTAGTTAATCTCTTCATGATTTCCCTTCTCAATTGTCTGAACTGTGATTAACCTGATTAAAGGATTTCTTTGATTTCTCAAAATGCACTCGAGCCCCTCCACCTAAAGCCTGTTCAATAAGTCCCGTAAGATGAAAAACTTCTGCCTTATTAGTGCTAGTTAGAGCTCCACTTAGAGCTTCTTGTGCTTCTAGAAACTTGTTATTGGCATAAAGTGCCCAACTATAGATATAAAGAGTCTCAGCATCATAACGGACACTGAGCTCATCAGTGGCTAGTTCTAAAGCTTCAGGATAGTACTCTTGATTTTGACTTTCTAATAGCAATCTTGCTAATTCACGCTTATGCCCAAAGGCACCATTAGCAACCTCTGCTCTTAGGCTTTGCTCAGCTTCGGTCCATAAATCTTGTGCAGATAAAGTGTCACCCTTTAATGCTTTAGCCTTGGCTAGGCCACGTAAAACCACATGGTCTAATGTTTGGGCTGAGGCTTTGTAAAGCTCGAGCACCTTTTCAAAATGCCTCTCGGCAACACTATACTTACCCTGCTTAAGCTTTAGTTCAGCCAACATTACCAGTGCTAAGGGGTATTCCGGGGCTATCCGCAGGGCCTCCTTATAAAGTTTTTCAGCCAAGGCATCATCACCTTGTGAAGCCAAGAATCTGGCGTAAAGTGTACGCACTCTGGCTGAGGCTAGTTCTTCACCAGTATCTTCAGCAGCAATGGCACTTTCAAAAGCTATTTTTGCTTTTTGATCTTCTACCTGTACCTGATAAACTAAAGCCTGTAAACTAAAAGCTCCCAAACTTGGAATGCTCTTAACTAGCTCTGTGACTATCTTATCCGCTTCATCAACCTTGCCCAGGGCTAGGTAAGAGGTAATTAAAATAGCCAAAGCACTTTCATCACCAGATTTTTGCTCGAGCACTTCACTGGCAAGGTGAATGGCCTCTGGGAAATCATGTTTAGCTTCAGCTACTTTAGCTAATACTAGTAAGGCAGTTGTATTATAGAAGGGCAGATTATTAAGTGAGTGAAGGGCGTATTGCTTGGCTTCTAAATAATGATGGCTCGAGCCAGTGGCTCGAGCCATCTGTAAGTAAACACCTGCTAAAGCTGCTAGCTCTAGTCCATCCTGAGGGTTTTGGTGTATACGCTCTTGATGAAAGGAGATTTCTGGAAAGAAACTGGACAGTTGCCAGTTGTGTTCTAGGGGTGTGTAGGGGTAACGGTAAATTGCGGGGAGGGAACTTGGTAGGTTGATTGGGGGGTGCTCGAGCCAGTACCAAGAAAGCATTAACAGTATTGCTCCTAGTGGAGCTAGTAGGATTTTGGGGAGGGCTTGCGTGAATGTATTAGTAAACTGCATAGTACTTTTTCCTAAATTATTAAAGAGAAATCAAGCTTTATTTTAGAGTGTCGTTTTTGCAAATGAATATATGCTTAACTTAGCAAGGGAGAGCTTTTACTCTAGATTGTTCGCAGGTTTGCTCCTAAAAAGAGCTCACCTTCATTAGGAGAAACTCTTTGAGTAGCAAGAGACTGAGGGGAATAATCTATTGCCAAGGGAACCTTTGAGACAGCAAACTTATGTATGGTGAAGTGCTCGAGTTCAAATCGACCTCCTCCATTAGCAGAAATATCAGCAGTGATTGTCGCTGAATTTAGACTTCCTAACCCGAGGCTAGCTCCTGCCCCTAGCTGTGCCTTTATCTCATCAATGGTAATGGTAAGATTGGCACCAGAAACATCGAAGCTGAAACTTGATTGGTAAAAAGAATTTAAAAGCAAAGTTTAAAAGCTGACTTAATAACGGTAACAGAGCAGTTAATAAAGGCCCTAAAAGAACTGTTAAAACAGATGCCAAAATGCTATTAATAGATACTTGACCTTGTATACCTATGACATACTTAAAATCAATGATGGCGAGTTGTGTTTGAGGGTCATCAACGATGCTAGCATCAACATCAAGCTTAAGAGACGCTCTAATAGTAACCTTCTTTTTCTTACCAAAAAGCTTACCAAAAAATCCACCCTTTCTTACCCTGATGCGGGCAGCTATTTCAGCATATGTATTAATGCGGGCATTTCGTCTTGAGGGATTCCCAAAATCAACACCTACAGATAACACTCTAAAATTAATTCCACCACTGGGTACATTGTTAACTAAACCAAAACGACCAGTAAGAAAGGCAGTAGAAACTAACTGATTAACTAGGCGGTCGCTTACCACTAGACCCACATTCATATTGGGATCAAGGATATCCTGAACTACACCAATGTCACCAGAAATATTATTGGCAGCTTGAAAATCGGCAGCCAAATAGAGCCCTGTTCTATTTTGGGCAATGCCTAAAAAGGGTGAGCCATCGGCTATGTTTGAAGTGGTTGATCTATCGAAAACCAAACCTAGTTGTGCAAAAGCGTCAGCAAACTGAAAGATAGGAATTGGCACCAATCCTAGAGGCCCTAGAGCAGTACGTATGCCCAATGAAACCAAGTCTAGTATTGGATTGAAGAGGATGCTAAAAAATCCTAGCCCACGAAGGTCTATATCGATTTTCTGAAAGCCCAGTGCCACACCAACTGGTAAACCACCGGGTGTAGTGAAAATAGCAATTTGTAAGTCCTTTAAAGTTACCGCAAAAGTATCTCGCAAGTTATTATTAAAAAGAGTAAAGGTAAGCACTGCCTCTGCTTCAAATGAAGCTAAGGTATTACCTGCTTTAAAGCGCTCTGCAAAATTAAGGCTTCTGATTTGTGGAATGTTAAGGTCAACGATTTCTACGTCTATACCAAATCGTAAGGCCCCAGAACCAACTTGCTGAGTGAAGCTTTTCTGGTCAGGTCTAAGTTGCTGAAGTCTTTCATCTACAATGGCATCTAACCCAGTCATCTCGACTTGGGCCACAATATCAAAATTTCCTTTTGGAAAAGCCATGTCACATCACCGGCACTTTCTTGATGAACTCATCAAACTCAAAACTATTTTCTGCTACTGTAACTGTGTTTGTTTCAGTGCATTCCTCTATATCTGGGTCAACATCTATTCTGATTCTCTTAATTCCTTGGTGCCCCAAACCCCACTGCAAAGGAACCAATACCTCATCACTAGCTGGTAAGTCTGCGGGTAAACCGGGACAACTTAGCATTTCCTCAATAACCTCATCAGCTAAAGTAATGTTTAAATGCTTCTCAGAAACGAAAATTGGGTGAACAAACCAAAGAAGGCCATTCTTTTTTAAAAGATTGACCCAACAGTTAAATAAATCTGTTAATCCCTCTTCTTCAGAATTTGGGTTTTCTGGGTCAGGAAAAGTAGTTGGCTGTTTACTATATACTGCAGCAGTAAAAAAGCCTGATGTAGTAGATAAGTTTAGTTCTCCTGAGGTATTTACTTCCTTATCAATATCAATATTATCTACATTCATATCTTTACTAACAAACTTAGCTTTGAGCAAGTCATCCTGAGAGAGGCTATCTTTAACAACGAGCTTTTCCATCTCTACATAAAAGATATAGGCTCCTTCTTCTGGCTCAGTTTCAAAGGTAATCTTCTGCTCTACTATATTTACAGTGCGATTGTCTTTGCTAGGTTCAATATTCAAGAAGTCTCGCCAACGATGTAAATAACGACCGGGCCTATCATCAGTAAGTTGAACTTCCAAATCTTCACGTTCTATAGATAAATCTGGTGCAAGGTAAGAATCAAAGTCATCAGGGATTGATCTTTCATCCTCACCAACTTTAGCAATAAACTCGAGCAACTGATCTTTAGGGACAAAACGGATATTGACTGTAGGTTCTTTTTCTAAAACTTTAGGATACTCTAAACAATAAACAGCTTCCCTGCTAGGGGCCTGGGAAATTTCACCAGTCAATACTACTAATTCATGATCTGAGCTGTGGACAATATTTTGGCGCTTTATATGTGCCTGATAGGGCTTGTATATCCTTTTGCAATTGTTTTCCATATTTTTTCTCCTTAATTCTCTTCTTAAATAGAGAAAACTCCTTTATAGCTGGCAATGACATTAACTTGTACCTTGCTTGTTTAATATGGTAAGGAACAAATCTTCTCAAAAACTTCCCAAGTTTTACTGGGGAATTCTAAACTACTGTCAAACCTAAAAAATGCTTGCTTCACTCCTCCTATCTCCATAAAGGTTGAAGTAGCTGAATGTTAAAAGTAATAACTGCTCATTTACCAGCCCAAAAACTGCTCACTTTTCTTTTGATTAAGATTTTTTGGCTTATTACATTGCGAGTTAGTAATCAACCTTGCCACTACTTTTGTCCCAAAGCTCTACTAGTTAATGTATAACAAACTTACACGTGATGTACACGTGTTGGTGGTTTCTGAGTATGTGTGCAGCCAAAATCAATGTCCCGTGCTTTTATGCAGCACGAGACATTGGCAGGTATTGTAAGCAGTTGCAAATATGTCTAGCCTAAGTTTAAAGTAACATTAGGAGAGATTTTGTTTGAGAAGGGCTCAAAAATTTGAACCCCTACAACTTCATATAATTTGTAGCAGGATTTTTAAGGTAAGCAATATTGGGTGAGGAGTTAAAAATTTGTGACGGTACCGCACCTAGAGTTGTGAAGGTGATGAACTCCTTTCCTCACTAAAGTTGATGGAATGCAGAATTCTACAAAACCAACTTGGATAAAGTTTACAATCAAGGTGTTATGATAGTGTTAAAAAATGTTCCTGACTGTGCTCAGTAGCTAAAATCCCAGTAGGTCCATTGACAAACCTACTATAAGAACAATGGCAGCAACTGCTATTATGTAGACATAATTTTCTAGTTTTCCCGTTTGTGCTTTTCTAAGCACTTCGCCGATACTCCCAGCAAACCAAGCTATAAAATCAACAAATCCATCCAAAATTTGCCTGTCAAACCATGCTACTGGTTTAGTTAATTTAGTAAGAGGATTGGCAAAGATGGCATAATAAACTTTGTCTATATAGAAACGCCTTTGTACCAAATGCATAAGCCAGCTAGGAGTTGTAATCTGTCTAGAGTACACCCAAATCCCAAACCCTATGCCCCCCAAAGCAATAACGGTACTTAGGAAAAACCCTAAAAGTTGACTTCTTAAAGGTTCTATGTGGGGCACTGCACCTTCATAAACAAAAAGTTGCAACACATTGCCTAAAATAGGGCTGCCAAGCAAACCTACCAAAGTAGCACTACCTGCTAAAAGCCACAAAGCAGTGCCCATATGCCAGCCTGATTCATGTGGTGGATTATGCAAATGATGTTTAATTAATTTATGGTCGTGCTTAACATCTTTAGCACTCATGTTTAGTTCTGGTAAGGCTGACTCTTCTTGCCAAGGCAACACTTGTTTGGGTTGCTCAAAAGCAATTATATAAGTTCTAGTTATATAAAAGGCAGTCAAGAAAGAAGCCATATAAGCCATTATTAGAATAATGATATAGCTGCTGTGGTTACTAGTAGCGTGTTGCACCGCTAGCAAAATTTCATCTTTAGACCAAAAGCCTGCTAAAGGAAATATACCTGCTAGCGATAATCCCCCTATAATAAAAGTCAATCGGGTTGAAGGCATGTACTTGGCTAGCTTGTCCATTTTGAAAATATCTTGAGTGCCACTACCATGAATCATTGAACCAGAGCAGAGAAACAACAAGGCTTTAAAAAATGCGTGGGTTAGTAAGTGAAATACGGCAGCCACCCACCCAAAAGCACCTAAGCCAATAAACATAAAACCAAGCTGTGAAACCGTTGACCATGCTAGGATTTTTTTAATGTCTCTAAAAAAGGGTGCCAAACTGGCGGCAAAGAGAGCAGTAAAAGCACCAACTATAGCTACAATTTCTAGAGAGTTTCCCGCTGTTAGGATGGGATACGTCCTTGCCAACAAATAAACTCCAGCTGCTACCATTGTTGCAGCATGAATCATAGCAGAAACAGGTGTAGGTCCTTCCATAGCGTCTAAAAGCCATACATGTAAAGG
Organism: Trueperaceae bacterium; assembly: GCA_965224855.1. Taxonomy (GTDB): domain Bacteria; phylum Deinococcota; class Deinococci; order Deinococcales; family Trueperaceae; genus CBDCVN01. Next base: position 1,913,811 of record CBDDAI010000002.1, read on the forward strand.
GAACTGTGCTGATTTGCCCATAGCACCTATAAACAGTAGTAAGCCTATACCTGTTGCTACGTTTGGTAAGGCAATAAGCACTTCCGGGGCTAATTCTTGTAGACTAATTAAATCCAAAGTGCCAAAGATGCGGTAAATCCAGAAGAGCCCTATCATTAAACCAATATCCGCTACTTTAGTTACTAGAAAAGCCTTTTTCATAGCTTGCTGGGCAGCAATTTTTTTATAAAAAAAGCCTATTAACAAATAGCTCATTACCCCCATAACTTCCCAAAACAAGAGCACATGAAAAAGGTTGCGACTAAGTACCATGGCAAGCATAGCTGCACTAAAAAGGCTTATATAAGCAAAAAAGGTAGGATAACGTTCTTTACTAGCCATGTACTCTATAGAGAAAAGATGTATGAGCAAGCACACAAAGGCAACCATGAAAATCATTGCTGCTGAAAAGGAATCAACAAAAATGCCCAGTGGAAAACCTTCTTCTCCAGCTATCATTAGCCAAGGATAATCTGAGGTAAAAGGAAAGTCTTCGGTGCTGTGACGGACTCGAGCTGCTTCTTTTAGGCTATGTAGATGATGCTCTGCTTGTTCAGAACTAGCCATAATTTCAGTAACCCTTGCTGAAGAAACGCCAGTTAATTCAGCTTTTTGCTTAGCTTGTTGAAACTGAGTAATATCCTTTTCGGTTTTGGCTATTTCATATAATTTATACTTGTCCCATGAGGGGGCAGCTTGCCAAGCTTGAACCAGTAAAGTAATTGCTAGCATTGTTGAAATTAACATCAAGGCTACACTTAAATAAGCACTGAAATTTTGACCCAATTTGTAGCCCCAAATAATATTAATGATAAAAGCTAAAGCAGGTAATAGAGGAATGAACCAAGCATAATTACTAACATCCATAGTGCTAGTTTACCTTTATTTAACTAGGCAGGTTCTGTATTTCCTTTAAAATATGTATACTGTTTGCAGTATACATATACTAATAACAGCTTATTTTTGAATTGAAAATTTTACTCACACATATTTCAATAAACCATCAGAGTAGAGGACGCAAAGCGTCCAAAAATTTTATACTAGTAACTATGACATTTACCACACCCAAACGCATCCCCTACGGCGTAGCTGACTATGGTCGCATGAGAAGGGATAACAGCTACTATGTGGATAAAACCCACTTCATCCCCTTAGTAGAGGCCTCACCCTACTTCCTTTTTTTCATACGCCCTAGACGCTTTGGAAAATCTCTATGGCTTTCTGTCTTGCAACATTACTACGATATTAATCGGGCTGATGAATTTAATGCTCTATTTGGTGAAGCCTACATAGGCAAAAACCCTACTGAGGAAAGAAATAGCTACTTAGTAATGTTCTTGAACTTCTCTCTAGTGAACCCAGACATTCGCTATGTAGAAGAATCTTTTGCAGAAAATAGTAGGTCTGAAATTGGAGCTTTTCTAAGACGTTATCAACGTTTCTTTACAGCAGAAGAATGCCAAGACATTCTGTCACTTACAAAAACAGAAGATAAACTCAGACAAATATTTCAATATGCTAGTGTTAAAGGCCTCAAGACTTATCTGATAATTGATGAATACGACAACTTCTCCAATAACATTCTGGTTACAGCTGGACAAGAAGCCTATCACAACTTAACCCATGGTGGTGGCTTCTTTAGATACTTCTTTAACTTGCTCAAAGGCACCACAGCAGGACAAATCTCAGGACTAACTAGACTATTCATTACTGGTGTTTCTCCTGTCACTATGGATGATGTGACTAGTGGTTTTAACATTGGCAAAAACATTAGCTTGGACAGTCGTTTTAATGAAATGATTGGCTTTACCCTAGCTGAGACTGAAACCATCCTAAATTACTACCTACAAGCAGAAAAGCTAGAGTTAGATGCTGAAGTGTGTTTAGAAATTATGCAAGAGTGGTACAATAACTATTACTTTGGTCAGCCAGCACCACAAGCTATGTTTAATTCAGATATGGTGCTTAACTTCTTACTAGACATCATTGCTCAAAGAAAGATACCTCACTATCTAATAGATCCTAATGTTCGCATTGATTATGGCAAGTTGCGTCATCTAATGATGGTAGATAAACGTTTGAATGGTAACTTTAGTGAGCTTAAGAAAATCATAGAAACAGGTGAGGTTGTTAGTGAGGTAGTAGTAAGCTTTCCTTTAGAACATTTGTTACAAAGGGAGAACTTTATTTCACTACTATTTTATTTTGGACTGCTTAGTTTTGCTGGGGAAAAGGAAGGTGAACCTTTACTAAAAATCCCTAACCTAACAATCAAAGACTTAATGTATAGCTATATTCGTGAAGGGTTTAAAGAGGTAGATATCTTCCGTCTTGATATTTGGAAGTTCTCAAACTTAATAAGAGGCATGGCTTACAAAGGTGAGTGGCAGGCAGTCTTTGACTTTCTGGCAGAAGAGATAAAGCAGCAAACGTCCATAAGGGACTATTTAAATGGTGAGAAGGTAATCCAAGGCTTTTTACTAGCATACCTAAATGTAACTCACTTTTTCTTGTTGTGGTCGGAAAAAGAGATGGGTGGAGGGTTTGCTGACCTATACTTAGAACCTTTCCTAGATCGCTATCCAGATATGAAGTATGGCTACATCATAGAGCTTAAGTACATATCTAGGAAGGAGTTTAGTGAGGCTAAGTTGCAGGCAGTGATTTCTGAGGCGCAAGCTCAACTTACAAAGTATGCTGATGACCAACGCATAAAAGACGTTACCAGCAAGGTTCCTGTAAAGGGCCTAGTGCTGGTTTACAAGGGGTGGGAGCTTGTCTACAGGGGCATGGTTTGATAAGCTTGTGTGGTAATAAAGAAAATGAGCCCCAGAATACTGAGACTCACTATGGGTATGGTTAATTTTTTAGATGAACTTAGGGCATTACTACATCAAAGCTGAAAGTTTGTGATTCACCTTGTACAGTCTCACTAGCTTGTATTGAGTCGGAAGCTAAATCAAAGAGGGTTTGGCTGGCTGCTGCATCAATGTCGTTGAGTGGTCCTATACCAAACACATTCCAGTTGTAAGTTGTAGTAGCACTAGGAGGACCTAGAGGTAAGCCTATAGAGCTTAAATCAGGAATTGTGATGGAGGTGTCTTCGGTGACCACAAAGAACTGACTAACTGCAGAGTTAAATTGAGCTCCATAAACACTTTGATTAAACCCAAAGGGGCTCCATGAAAACTCAGTACCAATATTCACATTAGGAGCGTTATCTACAGGTAAGCTAAGGGAAGGAGCCTCAGGAATGTTAATGGTGATGTTTTGGTCATTTAGAGCAAAACCATTTCTGCGAACTTTACTTTCTCTTGGACCATCATCAGCCTCAACAACTAATTCAAGAGTAGCTCCATTGATCTGTGGTGTAACAAAGTTGAAATTTGCATTAGGTGTGCTATCAGAACCAATCGTTAAGCGACTGTTAGCATCAAAAATCACATTTAAGTCTTTATCATTTATAGTGTAACCAGAAGGTACATTGATGCTACCACCAGCATTTAGACTACCAAGACCTGTAATCTCTACATCTTGGTCATTAGCAGTGTTTGAGTCTGCTAGGACAACATTCTCGCGACTTCCATAGCCTGTAAAGGAAGTTGGTAAGTTGCTACTACCTTCCCACTGAAGAACATGTATCGCTCCTGTAGTGGTTTGGTTACCAAACCACGCAACAAAATTATTGGTAAAGTCACCAGTGGCATTATTGATACCAAAAACATCTATAACATCAGGTGAACCAAACACTCCTCTATCAAAATGGTTTGCAGGCAGAGGGTAACTCTCTGCACTACCTGTAGCAGTAACTGTGCCGTTGAAAGCTGCCTGTTTAGGAGTTCCAAAGCCACCTCCTATGAAAATGAGCCTAGGATCCTCCCTTGTGAGGGAGAGATAGACAGTAGCACCGGGAGGCGTAGCATTATTAAAGATAGCTGCTATATCATAAGGTTTTTTCACCCCTGAGAGACTAAACTCTCCATCTGTATTTGTTTGAGCAGTGAGTGCAGTAGTGCTCAAGGTACCATTGTTCTCACCAAAAATCACCACTGGTACGTTTGCTACTGGCTGATTGTTAAAATCAACCACCACACCATTGATGGTAGCAGTTAGTGGAGTAACAGTAACTGTCACATCTTCAGTAGCGTTTCCTTCACTATTGGTAGCAGTAAGAGTGTAGGTAGTGGTAGTAGTTGGTGTTACTGAGGTACTAGAACCTGTTACAGTACCCACACCTTGATTAATGCTTAGTGTTGGTGTTGGGGAGCCTGTCACAGTCCATGCAAGTGTACTGGAATCTCCTTCATTTATGGTACTAGGAGTAGCTGTAAAGCTAGTGATGGTAGGTGCTACAGGAGCAGCACTTACTGTTACCGTTACGGTTGCAGTATCACTTCCCTGAGCATTAGTAGCAGTAAGAGTATAGGTAGTGGTAGTAGTTGGTGTTACTGAGGTACTGGAACCTGTTACAGGACCTACACCTTGATCAATGGTTAAGCTTGTTGGGGAACCTGTTACAGTCCAAGCAAGTGTACTAGAGTCTCCTTCATTTATGGTACTAGGAGTAGCTGTAAAACTAGTAATGTTAGGTGCTACAGCAGCAGGATTTACCGTTACTGTTACAGTTTTAGTATCGTTTCCTTCACTATTGGTAGCAGTAAGAGTGTAGGTAGTGGTAGTTGTTGGTGTTACTGAGGTACTAGTACCTGTTACAGTACCTACACCTTGATTAATGCTTAGTGTTGGCGTTGGGGAGCCTGTTACAGTCCAAGCAAGTGTACTGGAATCCCCTTCGTTTATGGTACTAGGAGTGGCTGTAAGGCTACCAATGCTGGGAGCAGTCTTGTTACTACTATTACTAGGGCAAGCAGTAAGTACCGCTACCAATAAACTTAGAAAAGTAAGAATCTTAAATCGCTTCATATTCCTCCAAAAGAAATTTGAATTTGTTATTATGAAAGCTTACAATTTCACCACACACTATGCAGTCATAATACAAGAAATTCTACTATAAATTTTACTGAAGGTCAACGGCTAAGTGAGTTTTTCAAAGCCTAACTTTTTATAATGCAAAGCGGCCTTTTATCCCTTGCAGAACTTATGGAAGTTTGTATTTTAGGGTTTAGATGCTTTTGCTCGAGGAATTAATGTTAGACTAAAAGTTAGATGTTACCTTAGCACTTTAGAGTGTAAGAAAATGCTTTTATAGGTATAAAGTTTAATAAACTATGAGTTTTATAGGAAAACTCTAAGCTTGAATTTGTATATTACCAAGGACAGGTGGTGTCTGATGAATGAAGTGATGAATGCAGCCCAAGTAGTAAGTGACAATATTCCCCCAGCTAATGTCCCAATTGAGGAGCCTAGATTTCAGAGCCAATTGGGAAAACTTTTACAAGAGGCACGGGAACGTCAAGGATTAGAGTTAAGTGATGTGGCTAGCGCTACCCATGTACGAAAGGAGTACCTTAGCGCTTTAGATGAAGGTCGTTATAATGATTTACCTGAAAATGTCTATACTCGTAACTTCTTAAGGCTATATGCTCAAACTGTGGGGCTCGAGGAAAAGCCTATTTTAGAGCTTTATAGCCAAGAACGTTATGGTGTTTTAATTTCTGAAACTAAGACTAAAAAACGTAAGCCAGATAAGCTTAGAGAGCAGGAGTCGAATTCGACTAGAACCAAATTAATAGTTGGTAATAACACACGGCTATGGGCTATTGTGCTAAGCCTTGCTGTTAGTGTGGTATTGCTCTTATTGGTTTGGAGAACCTTTATGTTACCAGATGGTAAAGGTGGCTGGCTTTTTAGTTTACCTTGGGTGCAAGCACCAGTTACTTCACTAGCACCTGAGTCCAACTCTGACTTTGTAGAGGAGCCCTTGACAGCTGAGGCATTTGCTGTACCCTCTAGCGAAAATTCTAATGAGAATTCTAGTGAAGCCCAAAATATAGCAGCTGTTAGTGATTTTGTGACTTTTTCACTAATAACAGTACCTGAAGGCGCAAGGGTTAGTTTAGATAATTATGATTTGGGTTTTACCCCCATTTATGAGGCGCCGCTTACTCCTGCAAAGCAGAAAGTCTTGAAGATTTCTTTAGATGGTTATGAGCCTATAGAAAAACCAATAGAGCTAGATCAAAGTGTGAACCTTTCCTATGCTCTTCTGGAAGCAGGTACTACCCCAGAAGAATCAGATCCAGTAACTTCAGCATTTGAAGCTGAGCAAGTCAATCAAGATAGTATAATCACCAACAATGTAATAGAAGATACCGACAATGAAACACCTGCCAGCACTTCAGAAAGTACTAGCACTGGAAAAATTACTATTGATGTTGAAGAGGTGTCTTGGCTCGAGGTTTATACTGGTACAGTTAGAGGAGAAGGCTCTAGACTAGTATACCGTATGACTGAGCCAGGTGAAAGTTTTACCTTTGATTTACCTGTTTATGTACGCTCCGGTAACAGTTCTGCTGTACATATTAGTATAAACAACCAAGATAGAGGCTACCTTAGTGATGGCACTTCAGGAGCAGTTCTTGGACAGGCTTTCGAGTGAAATCAATTATGAGTTAAGTTGCAATCATTCTTGATGAATATGTAAAAGTGCAAGCTAGATGTTACAACTCTGCTAATTTCAAAAGAGATCAACTATAATTCTTAGTTACCCAACCACCATTAAAACTACTTGAAGAAGCTTTTCAGTGGCCTCTACAGTAGTGGGTTCAGGGTAATCCCAAACGGATTCTTGACCAGTAAGGGCTCAATGTAATCTTCTAGTTTTACGATGTTAAACTCACTCATAACTTCCACCTAACATGTAAGTAGATAGGCAGTAGGCTATCTACTTACTTATAACTCAACTATTTAACTACTGTGTCCAGCCAGTGAACAATTTGCTGGCCAATAGCATCAGGTTGATCTTCTTGTAAATAATGCAAACCCGGCCCTACGCTTGCAATCCTAAGGGTTTTCATGCTCCCAGAAAGTTGATTGGCTGTCTCAGCATCGATTATCATTCCTGGTGTGCCATAGAGCAAAAGCATAGGCATTTCTGTTTCAAAAAGCCAAGCAGCGTAGCTAGAAATCACTGCATGGACATCAGCAGGCTCACCTGCTATAGGAATTTCATTAGGCCAGCGCCATACGGGTAAGCGTTCTGCAGGGGTAGGGAAAGGTGCACGGTAAGCGTTAAGCTCTTCTTCGCTTAATTCACGCACAATTGAATTTGGTACAAACTGCTCAACAAAAACATTTTGATTAATAATTAATTCTTCACCTATACCTGGAGTTCTAAAGGCTGTAAACGCTTCTTTTTCTCTAAAATCTTCTGGTAATTCTGGAATGGGTGTTAGCAATGCTTCAAAAAATGCAATGCCCTTAATGTTATCTTCATTACGAGAAGCATAATCGAAACCAAGTGCTGAGCCCCAGTCGTGGATTACTAGTGTTATGCTTTTTAGCTCGAGCGCCCTAATAAAACCCTCAATGTATTGAATATGATCTTTATAGCGGTACTCAACATCTGGTTTGTCTGAGCGGCCAAAACCAACTAAGTCTACAGCAATAACACGCCCGCGAGACTCCAAATGGGGAATAATATCTCGCCACAAATAAGACCAAGTAGGTTGACCATGCAAAAGTAAAATTGGGGCATCAGCAAGGTTGCCAGCTTCAAGGTAATGTAATTTAGCTGCAGGTAAGCCTTCTGGCTTTACTTCCACCCACTTTGAAGTAAAAGGTAGTTCTGGAAAGGTAAGTCCTTCATAAACAACAGGAGGGGAAGGTTGATTTTCTTGTGCAAAGGTAATAGTACCTAAAGCACTGATAGCAAGTAACGAAAAGATCATAGCTAAAATTTTAAAATTCATTTTTATTTCCTTTCTAGCTATTAGCTCGCCCCTTATTGTGCAGGAGGAGTATATTTGACTATATCTACACCAATACCATTTGGATCAACTATCACAAAATGACGGTCTCCCCAAGCTTCATCACGTATTGGTACCTCAATAGGTACACCAAGAGATTGAATCCGCTCATATTCAGCATCAACATCTTCAACATCAATAGCAATCCATGTGCCTTGGCCTTGAAAAGCCTTGCGGAATATAGGAGCCTGTGTCTCATGATCTGGAACCATAAAACCAAGCTGACTTTCTCCTGCTTTTAAGAGCACAAACCAGTCACTATCGTAAATGACCTCAAATCCAAATAACTCAACATAAAATCCCTTTGATTCCTGAATTTTTTCGGTAATCACGCCAGACCAAATCCTCATTTTGTTTCCTTTCGGTGTTTCATCGGACACATCTGTTTCTAACACTTGAGTGGTGCCGGCAGAAAGCACTAGCACTAGAAAAATGAATAAGTGCTTCATATTTCATCTCCTAAGAAGCTGTTTAAGTTGAAGCCTCAGTTTGCGTTCTAAAAACCTGTTGAGGCCAACTAATTGAGGATTATAGGTTTATGGCTAAGAAAAAGTCTTGAAAAAAAACGACATCAAGAAGTAAGAAAGCTAGCTGGAGTATATCCTGTTAAAAGTCGGAAATCTCTACACATATGTGATTGGTCACTATAATGCATATCAAATGCTAGCTCAGCGAGGTTAAGTTTAGCAATTTTTAATTCAGTAATAGCGTTCATAGTTGCTCTAACTCGCATAATACGGCATAAAGTCTTGGGCGTAATCCCTATAGTTTTTACAAAAAGCCTTTGCAGTTGCCTAGTGTTAAGGTTGCATTGTAAAGAAAGATGGTCTAGACGTACATTACCATTACTGTTTTGTATTAGTTGAACGGCATAGTCTATAGGCGCTACTTTGATATTTTGGGATTGAACTTGATCCAGCATTGAATTTTCAATTAATGTAAGACGACTTTTAAAAGAATCCATCTCAAATAATTGATCAGAAATGACTCCTAAAAAATCTTCAAGAGCTAGATAATTATTGGTTAGTTCATTCGCTGGGGAGGCTAAAAAATACCTAGCCATTCCGGGGTGAAAACGTATGCCAAAATAGTCTGCTCCAAGCTTTAAGTCAAATTTCTGTCTTTGTGTTGTAGTACCAAAAACTAGGCAGCTGGTATAATTCTCTGAAAGTTCAAAAACCACATCGATACACCCATCTGGTAGTATTTCGTATACTTTTTCTTCTGAGGCTTTATAAAACCAAACAATCTGTACAAAACCACTTAAGAACCCATGAGGGATATATTCAATGTTGTTACTCTTTATAGTGTTCATTCCTGATTAGCCTTTAACTACTACACACAACTAGCTTAGCACTTTTTTTTATATAAAAACTAGATTTCTTAAAGTTCTAACATGCTGCCATCAACAGGTAAGCTTGCTATTGTAACATTGGAAAAAACGTCTAAAAAAAGCCAAAAAACAGTTTCAGCAAATCAATGTTCAAACTGCTATTGGTAAAATTTGAATTTATTTTAGTTCTTTACGGCTGGCTTTCTTACCATTTTCCGTACGATTAGTTAAGGCCTTTAAGAAGAACTAGGGGAACTTTTTGAAATTGTGGTTTTCACAATGGCTAAACACACACACAGTTTCGCCCACTATTTTTTGCTTCATAAAGTTTTGCATCTGCTCTGAAGAACATGCGCTCATAGCTTTCTAGCCCAACCTCATCACTTATACCAATACTTATAGTAACTTTTAAGCTTGGTTTGATTTTCCCCCAATCATACTCCTCTACTGTAAGGCGAATACGCTCGCATACTTGTAGAGTGTCACTACAGGTTGCCTCAGGAAAAATAATGACGAATTCTTCACCACCATAGCGAGCCACTGTGTCAGATTGACGTACTTGACCCCGAAAAATACCTGCTATTTCTCTTAAAACCTCATCCCCCACTTTATGTGAAAACATATCATTAATTTGCTTGAAATAATCAATGTCCATAACAGCAATACATAAGGGATGATTATAGCGTCTAGCATATTTATAAGCATGCTCTAAACATTCATCAAAATAGCGACGGTTATAAAGACCAGTTAGAGAGTCTTTAATACTCAATTGTTTGAATTTATGATTGTATTCTTCAAGTTCCAGTATGCGCCGCTGCAATTCTCTACGTAAGTTTACTATGGAAAGGTGTGTTCTGATTCTTGCCAGTACCTCCTCCACTTGCAAAGGCTTAGTGGTGTAGTCTACTGCACCAGCTTTAAAAGCTTCTACTTTACTTTCAATATTTGTAAGAGCAGTCATAAAAATTACTGGAATATCTTTGCCTAGAGAAGTAGTCTTCAATTGTCTACATACCTCGAAACCATCCATATCAGGCATTTTTATGTCAAGTAAGATGATGTCTGGGTTCATTTCCTCGAGCTGCTCGAGCGCCCGCTTACCACTCTTGGCAATCAACACCTGAAACCCATTACCATGCAAAATATCAACGAGCAAGCGTAAATTAGTAGGATTGTCGTCAACTACCAAAACAGTATTTGCTAATGTTTGTTTAGCAATGGAATTTTCTAACATACTAATACGTTTGTCGACATTTCTTTATTTCACTTAGTAAAAACCATCTTGTAAATTTCAGCATCGCCTGTGAAACGAAGTATAGCTATAAAAAGTTGCACTATGCACATATCTATAAGTGTCCATATAAGTTTTTCCCAAGGAACCTCCAAGATTTGAATGATCCAAGGTTTTTCTGGAGGATAAAAGCACCAAAGAATTTGACATTTTCAAAAGGCATTTGAAATTCATTAAGAGCCAAAATGAAATAATGAGGTGCGAAAAGGCTGTTTCATTAAATTTTATTTATGTTAGCAAAATTTTATTTAACATTAGCATAAGTGCGCATTACAGTTACTTAGAGAAGTGTTAGTACTCATTAACATTACCTATGAAAAAACACCTATGTGCCCTACAGAAAGCAAATGTGACTTTCTCTATCAACAATAAATTTATGTAGCTATAACGTTTGTAATAGTTTTGTCATTAATAAAATAAATGGTAACTATTCATCACCTTGCTAGGATAGTATATCTTGTGCAGAACCGTGTTTTTGGCGTTGAGTAGCTGTGCACCACCTAACATTAAAAAATTGTTAAGGTTTATTTATGTATCGTTATGGTTACGTATTTCAATTATAACCTATTATATATGGAACTTAACTTTTTCTTTTACCAAATAAAAAACCAAGTTTGAGTTCTCTAAATTTTTGAGGTCGCTATTACCTTATAGTGATATTTTCAAGGAGTACTAATGGTATTCTTACCACAAATAATAAAACCTCTCATTAGTTTGATAACAGTAATTGGTTTGATTTTACTAGCTTCTTGCCAACAGAGTGGAGTAGTTAGACCTGACTCTATAGATTTTGCCCATGTTGCTCAGGTTTCAATTACTGCTGATGATACCCCTGCACAAATAGAAGCTGAATACAAGGGTACTGTTTTGCATTGGCACGAAGATGCTGGTATTGCTTTACTTGGCTTTACTACTGCAGAGTTAGGTTTTAGCAAACTATCTGATTCATCTGAACCCAATTTGGATACTTATCATATATTTGGCTCCAGCTCATGGGGTGGTGGTTCTAGCTCATGGGGTGGTGGCTCTAGTTCTTGGGGTGGTGGCTCTAGTTCTTGGGGTGGTGGCTCTAGTTCTTGGGGTGGTGGTGTAGGTTATCAAGGAAATTTGCCTCCACAACCCCAAAACAGTGTCTTTTGGAAGAATCTCAAGTTAGGTGAAGCATACGATGCTGCCCAAACTTGGGGTGGGGGAGTGAAAGTAGCTGTAATAGACACTGGTTTAGACGTGACCCACCCAGCATTTAGTCATAACCTAGCTCCAGAAGAGGAATGGTATGATTTTGTAGATAATGATTATCTACCACAAGAAGAAGGTTATGGTGGTGTTGGCTATGGTCATGGTACTGCTGTTGCTGGAGTGATTGTACAAGTAGCTCCTGATGTGGAAATATTGCCTATACGGGTACTTGATGGAAACGGTTATGGTGATACAGACAATGTCATAATTGCTATTTACCACGCAGTAGCACAACAGGCAGATATAATCCAGCTTTCTTTAGGTACAAATAGTTTTTCACAGCTTCTTTATGAAGCCATTTGGTATGCCAAGTATATGGGTGTTTTAGTAGTTGCTTCTATGGGTAACGAAGGCATGCAAACCCCTTTATATCCTGCCAAATTTGAACAAGATTACTATCTAAAGAATATTTATGCAGTAGGTAGTATTAATGAAAATAATGAGTTTTCTTTGTTCTCGAATTATTTTACCAACCAAAGGGTTTTTTCAAGTTATGGTGAGAATATCTTCAGCACTTATCCTAATGAAAAAGGCATTTATGCCACAGGAACATCCTTTGCTGCTCCTATATTTTCAGGAACCCTAGCATTAATGCTTGCTTGTAACTCATGGAACTCGTGGAATGTAAGTAGTGGATACATACAGTCTTATATAAAACAAGAAATGCATAATTCTGCTAGAAGATTTTGGGTAGATAAGCAAAATCAAGATGCTAGGTATTATATACCCACTAATGGTAGGCTAAACATATACAATTTTGTCGCTTCATCTTGTAGTTACTACTAACAATGATTGATAATTAATTAACCTTACTTATAGTAGCTCTTGTGGCAGCCCTTAGAGGCTGCCTTTTTCCTTATTTGGTAGCTTTCCCGATTTATTCGCGTGCGACGAGAAGTCATGTGTACGGCTGTTAAACGAAGAATTTCAATAGAAATGAACCAGATTTAACCAAATGTTCTGTCATTTGTACCTTACCAAAATGTGCATCACCTGTAAAGGTTTTGTGCAAAGCTTTTGGAACAATGTACCCCATCCTAACAAGAGAAGTCAGAGTGATGACACAAAGACAACAACGTTAGTGCCATGCGTGAAGGGGCTAAGGTCAAGTCATATGGTCAACATAAGTGAAGTGCTGATAAACATCGTGAATCGGAAACAGCCAAAGGTGCTGATAGGCTGTGACCAAAAAGGTATAGAGTTGGCTCACATTCTGCGAATTAATGTGACACAGACATTAAAGCTCTCGGTGGAGAGGCACGACCTAAGTGACTATAAAGGCGTACACATGAAACTCGGTAAGCCTGTATGTTTCCCTATGGGAAAGTTGCCTGTAAAGGAAGCTGATAGACATGCAGGTAAAGGAAGTTGGAGAAAGCGAAAGCTTGTCAGTAATAGACAAGATAGGGCTGGTGAAACCAGAGATACCCAACTCGAAAGAGTGCAAAATTCCAACTGGTCTCAAATGACGAAAAAGCTTGTCAGAAGTCAGAGGATAGTAGCTAGTGCTGGCACTTAGTGAAGGAATGCCCCAACTGAGAAGATCTGACGCACTATCCCCTGCGAAGTGATTATCAACTTTGTCATGGCATGAAGAAGAATGGCAAAGAACGCATTTTGTACCCTAAAAATGCTCTTTTTCTCTCTTAAATGCTCGTCATGATGGCCAATATGGGCACTTTTCATTCTTCTTTTTTGTAGCCATCATTTATAGCAAAATAACCCTTCACACATAGAGTTTCATCCTATATAATGTAGCCATTATATGCTTGTTGAAATAACTATGCACCTCAGCACACTAAAACACTCAAAACTATTACAAAAAATAGCATTAAAGTCAATACAATATCTTTTAACTACAACACCTTCCTAGACAGGAGGTAAAATATGGCTTGTTTCCTGGTAGGGATAAAGGTGTAGCCATCAATTTGGAAAAATGGAATTGCCCCTAATACCTCAAACAGCACAGGATTTTAGGGGCAAAAAACCATGATTTTTGAGGACAAAATGCGAAAGAAGTAGCAGAGTGGAGCGACAGCTTCAAGCCAGTATCGTCAAGGCCATTAAATGGCTGGGTGTAACCAAGATTTGGTTATGCCTTATTGAGGCTTGAGCCGTATGATGGGAAACTATCAAGTACGGTTCTTAGGGGACGGAAAGCCAGCAATGGCTTTCTGTTACCCGACCACTTCTCTCATCATAGTGTATGTGCAGATAGCAATAGATTTGCTCACAGAGAAGGTAAAGGTTCCAAAATATTTATGAGGAAAAACTCTCATAAAAAACTAGTGGCGAAAAATTAAGGAAGGTCACCTTATTTGTAGTCTTGCAAGAACTCACATAACTCTTCTATTTGAAAATCATCGACATATCTCAACACTTCTTGAGCAAAGGGTTCAAACTCATGCTGCTCTATTAGCTCTCTAGCTTTTTGTTGAATTGTCATTACATCACCTCTTAGTGCAGCAACAAGTAATTGTTGCACTTCTTCTTGAGCCGGCAAGGAAATAGGTCTTGGCCCTGCTGAATTTGTTAACAGTATGGGTTGCTCAAAGTTTTCATTTCCAATAGATAATGCAGAGTTTAACTCTTCCCTAAGAGCACTGAACTCTGGCAAACTCGCTTCGTCTGCTTTTAAAGGTACCTCAAACCAAAAGGTGCTGCCTTGATCAAGCTGGCTTTTGACCTTAAGTTCCCCTCCCATCAAACTTACTAAATTACGACTAATAGAAAGACCTAGACCCGTGCCCTGTGCTTTGTGGGAGCGTTGCCCTACTTGTTCAAAGGACTCAAATATTTTACTTAAGTCTTCCTCATTTATGCCCACCCCAGTATCCTCAACTTGAAAACGAATTAATTCACCATTTAAAGGACCCACCTTGAAAGTCACACTGCCAGTATCGGTGAACTTGACGGCATTGCCCAGTAGATTAGTAAGTACCTGACGCAAGCGTTTCACATCACCATAGGCTAGTTGTGGCAATTGTAAGATGGCCTTTTTCTGGTAAAAATCAAAGCTCTGATAGTTAAAATTTAGTTTCTTGCTCTCAGCACGTATACGCATCATGTCACACACACCTTTAATCATTTCAGGCAGAAAGAAGTGGTCCTTAGCAATATCAATCTTACCCGCCTCAATTTTGGCGATATCTAGAATATCATTAATGATAGTTAGTAAGTGTGTGCCGCTTCGTTCAATAATATTTAGTTTTTCTTTTACAAATTCACTTAAAGGCGCACCCTTTATAATCTGAGCATAGCCCAAAATGGCATTTAAAGGAGTACGCAGCTCATGACTCATGGTTGCTAGAAATGTACTCTTTGCTTCACTAGCAGACTCAGCCAATTCCTTAGCCTTGACTAGTTCTGCTTCAACCTTTTTGCGCTCTGAGATTTCTTGCTCGAGCCTAACATTACGAAGCTGAAAAATTTCAGCCTCTTTACGCGCAGTCTCAGTGCGGTGTAATACTTCTAAGTTTTTTAGCTTATTATCAGCTTCCTGATTAAATATTTCTTCTTTTATGATATGGAAGGCTTTATAATGAGCAAGTGCTGTATCAGCCTTATTTTTTTGCTCATAAATGTTTGCAAGGATTTCATGACACTCAAAAATTACAGCCTTGAAATTATGTTCTTTCGCTAAAGCCAAAGCTTGCTCTATATTGATTAGTGCTTTATCCAAATTGCCCTGTTCTTGATACACTTTGGCTATGTTGAGCAAAGCTGTCATTTCTGCTTCTGGTCTGTTGGTTGCTTGGGAAACCTTGAGGCTCTGTTGGAAGTTGATGAGCGCCTTGTCAAAATTCAGCAGGCCCAAGTAGGTTGCCCCTAAAGTATCTAGGGCAAGGGCTTGAATATTTTGATAATCATTTTCATTAGCAATATCAAGGCTTTCTTGAGCCATAGCAAGAGCCTGATGGTATTTTTTTTGTTGCACAAATGTGAAAGCCATATTGTTTTTTAGCAAAGATCGTAAGTAGTGGTTTTTGATCTTTTCCGCTAGAGGCAAAGCCTTTTGGTAACTTTCTAAGGATTCTTGAAATTGTTTGAGCTTCTCATAAAGAAAGCCCAAATTCAACAAGCTGCCTGCCTGAGGTAAAATATCGTCATCTGCTTCAGATAGTTTAAGAGCACGTAAGTACATATTGAGTGCTTCTGGATAACTACCTAGGCTTATATGAATTGTTCCTATATTCCTTATTACTTGTGCTTGTCCCTTTAAGTCCTTTAAAGTTTCAAAATATTTCAGGGCTTCTTCAGACTTAGTAAGTGACTCGTCGTATTGTGCAAAACGTTCATAACAAAATGCCAAGTTGCGCAAACTGCAGGCAAGACCATTAAGATAAGATTCAACAAGTTCCTCACTAGTAGAACTTGCATAAGCTTCCTCACTTAACTTCAGGGCACGCTTAGGATCACTATCACGAAGTTCCCAAGCAAGTTCATTAAGTAAATCGATTTTCTCCTTGCCTATAGCTGAGCTTAGCTTGTGCTCGAGTTCTGCTGTGTTCATCATTAAAGCTCTGTAATCAAGTTATGAATGCACTATAAAATAATCCCTAAGGATTAGGATAAACTGTTTGGAAATGCATTAGATAAAAGTTTGTGCTGGTATCCTTAGACTCGAACCAACCCAAAACCTGAAGACTGGCATTTGAACTAGCTATCATGGGATTAGTCATAGCACTAGATATCTTGAAGGGGGACTCTTTAAAAGGCTCAAGCCACTCACCAGAATCTGCATGCCAACGTTTAGCATAAAGTCTTGTGCCCTCACCATTAGTTAACTGCTCTTGCCAAACTACCACAGGACTACCTGTAGAGTCTATTGCAATGTTGGGTTTTTCTGCGCTTTGCATGGTGTTGTTATTAAGTGATTCACCTTCTTCCCAAACACTTCCATTCCAACGTTTTACAAAGATTGTCCAACTCTGCTCCTCTAAGCCTGTATTTTCTTGCCAAGTCACTAGAAGATCTCCCGTATCATCAATAGCAAGACTAGGATTACCGGCATACTGTTCTGATCTGCTATCTAAAGCTTCTCCTAGTTTCTCCCAAGTGTTGCCATTCCAACGTTTAACATAAACATCATCATTATTTGGTCCCACAGGTTCTCCAAAAGCTAAAAGGGGATTACCTTTGTTATCAAGGGCTAAAGCAAAGTCAAGCCAACTTGTCCAAGTGTTCACGGCTTCCCCTATTTGCTCCCAAGCACTTCCATTCCAACGTTTTACAAAAAGCTGTGTACTATTTTCACGCCAAGCGATAACAGGGTGCTGCTGTTTATCAATAACAACTTTAGGCTCAGTTGCTCTTTTAGAAACATCAGCATCTAAAGCTTCACCAAGTTGCTCCCAATCTTCACCTGTCCAGCGTTTAACGTAGACATTTGTATCAAGGCTTGGACCTTCTCCATGCTCTTCAGACCAAGCAACGATAGGGTTTGGTGTAACACCTAAAGCTACTGAAGGATTGCTAGCAAATCTTTCAGCCTTTATATCAAGGATGTCACCCAAAGGCTTCCAGTTCTCACTGTCAAAGTGCTTTACATGAATATTTAGGTTAAAGCCTTCACTTGAAGGGTCTTTTTCACTCCAGGCAACCGTTACTTGTCCTCCTGAATTCATAGCTACTGAGGCTTTAGAAACGCTGTTTTTGTTTATGGTTTGAATCTCGCCTTGCTCGAGCCAAAGTGGTGGAGGTGTTTGAGCATAAGCACTAAATTGAAGCCCTAAATTAATGACTAAGATTACATAAAGTGTTTTTGTAATTTTGATTATCATTTGTTTATTCCTTACTTTCTATCAAACATTAACATATTTACCACCGAGTTAGCGGCTGTTTAAGTGCAATTTGGCTCGAGCCCTCCCCAAATTCCAAGCGCGCCAATCATCTATCTTCTTGAGTTTAGCAGCTTGATTTTCAAGAAGCTCTTCTATGACCAACTCTTTTCCCTTTGCTTTATAGGGCTCATAATAACTTACCAGTACAGGCACAGTATCTGCACTAAGCCAACTTAAATAATTTTTATCTAACGCTAAGCTTTTTAGGTTGCTCGAGCCACTCATACTTTCTCTGTTAGCATTAATATCTAAATCACTTTCCAGACTACGCTCTAAATTTACCCTTGCTATAAGACCATCAGGATTTACTACATTTAGCACTACTACACCCACCATACCTAGAAAAATGTAGCTAATTGCTACCCTAGGTAACTTTTCAGAAAACAGCCTAGCTAAAAAGTAAAACATAACCACACCAATCCAAAAAATCATGGCCATAGAATAAAAACGTAATTCAGTGAGACCATAAATCTCTATGTAAAGCCCTAAACGTGTATAAGCTGAGTAAATAACCCCAAACAGCAAGACTACCAGTAAAAATGCTAAGCCCTTGAATATGCTTTGAGCCAGTTTATTTTGCGATATAAGCCAAAGACCTATCAGCAATAATAGGTGAAGTAAAACTGTTACTATGACCAGTTCAAAAAACCCACTACGCCCATACTCAGCATAGGTCAAGCCTGCTTTTTCAAGTGCCTGTAAACCACCAAAAAGATAGTAAAACTGGACTACCATAAAACCTGCAAAAAGCACTACTAAAGAGCCAAAGACTAAGATTGTTTCAATTAAACCAAATCGCAAAATGGCTGGAGTGCTAACATTTGCTTTCTGCCAATTTTCACTAAGCAAACTACCTCTTAGTAGGGCAGCAAAAAGCACTGCAAACATTAAAATTCCTAGAAAGTGGTCAAACAAGCTATCAAAGTCCAGCTTAAAGATGTTGTTTAGAATGCTTTGAAAAATAGGATCAGCAGAGCTTAATAAGAAACCAAAGATTACTAAAATAGGCACCGCAAAAACCAAGCCACGTAAAAGCCCTACAAAAACAAGACTCTTTTTAGAGCTAAGCTGCGACCAGGGTGTTTCAAACAGTAAAATAAGTGGTGAAAAAGGCAGTATAAGGCCTGCTCGCAGACCATTTACTAGGTAGCTACCAAAGTTACTCTCTTGTAGTGCTCGTGAAGTTGCTTTAGCAGCAAGAAAAAGCACGCAAAAAAGCACCATACAAAGGTTGAGGCCTTGCATAAAAAGTGAATCCCGCACACAAAAAAGTATGCCAAATAGTAAGGTGGGTATTAGTAGCTCGAGGCAAGGCCTATCCTTTTGATAAATCGTAAGTAGATAAAGAGCTACGGTAAGGCAAAGAACTGTTAGGCTAAAATTCAACCCCCAAAAAGTAGTTCTCAAAAGTAAGTCTGCTACTATACCCAAAAGTAAGCTAGTGGCTAAAATTCCTAAAGCTACGGGGTGCTTTTTTTGAGACTCTCTTTCTACAGCAGCCTCATCTTCATTGATCTCGTTCTCAACTTTATTTTCTATTGCCATATATACTCCAAAGATTACTGATGTTCAGCAAGGTTAATTTTATACACAAATTACACATTATGTGTATAAGAAATTTTGCAAAGCAAATATGTTACTCTATAAGCGTGTCAGAGCTAATTTACTGCTTAGAAGCCAAGCAATTACCTCCCCCTAGTGAAAATGCTAAGGTGTTACCCTTAACAAAGGAGCTCTATAAATTTATAGCTACTGAAGGGACCTTCCTACCTCGTGATGACGTCGAGGAAGATGAAAACTATCGCCAAATTATTCCTTATGCAGTTATACAGCAAGAAGACAAAGTTTTTTTGGTAGAGCGGCTTAAAAAAGGCAGTGAAGCTAGGCTTCACAATTTCCTTTCTATAGGTATTGGTGGACACATTAATGATGAAGAATACCCTAATGCTCAAGACAGAATTGAGGGAGGATTAGCTAAAGAACTACAAGAAGAATTGCATATAGGAGCTTATGTGGCTGAGGCTATAGGACTTTTGCATGACAGTGCTATCCCTGTTTCAAGAGTACATACTGGCATTCTTTATAAAGTAAAAAGTGCTAGTGAAGTGAGCATACGGGAAACTGATAAGCTAATAGGTAAATTTACCTCTTGGCAACAAGTTGCTAAACAATATGATTTTTTAGAGGGTTGGTCCCAAGCAACCCTAGATTACTTTCACTATGGCAAGAACAGAAACCCTTAGTAAACCTAAAGCTAAAACAACAAAACCGCCTATGTATAAGGTGCTTATTCTAAATGATGATTATAGTACATGGGATTTTGTTGTTTTTGTACTCATGCGCTTTTTCCAAAAAAGTCAACAAGAAGCGGAAAAAATTACACGCGATGTTCATCATAAAGGGGTAGGTCTTGCAGGAGTCTATGTTTTTGAATTAGCTGAAACCAAGGTTAATCAAGTTAACCGTACAGCAAGGCAAGAAGGACACCCTTTACGTTGCACTATGGAGCCTGAATAAAGTGTCACAAACAGATACACTCAGCAAAACTAAAGCTAAGACTAGCAAGCCACCAATGTACAAAGTTTTGCTTATAAATGATGATTACACACCCATGGATTTTGTGGTGTTTGTCCTGATGCGCTTTTTCCACAAAAGTGAAGTAGAAGCTATAGATTTGATGATGAGTGCTCATAAAAAAGGGGTAGAAATTGTAGGCATATACACTTTTGAAATAGCAGAAACTAAGGTAACCCAAACATTACAAGCAGCACAGCAGGAAGGCCACCCACTTCGTTGCGCCCTAGAACCTGATTGATCACCCTAATTAGCAGGTTCTATTAATCCATAGTTGCCATCATAACGCAAATAGATTACATTAATAGCTTCAGTTTCAAAGTTTCGGAACATGTAAAAGTCATGTCCTAATGCTTCCATTTGCACAGCTGCATCCTCAGGTGACATAGGTCTGAGTACATGATTCTTAATTCGCACAATTTCAGGGCCTTCTTGCTCAGGCTTTTCTTCTGGCGGCGGTTGAGGAGCATCTTGTTGACGCTTAGCTATATAGCGGCCTTTAAAACGCTTTAGTTGGCGCTCGAGCTTATCAACCACCAGATCCACTGCTGCATAGGTATCCACACCATCCTCTTCAGCTCGTACGATACCGTGTGGCACGTTTAGCTGTACCTCAACTCTAGCTGGGGTGCCGCCACCACTATTATGGTTATATGACATTATTACTTTAGAATCTACAATATTTTCAAAAAATCTATCAAGTTTGTCCAGTTTGTCCTCAGCATAAGCTCTCATAGCATCAGTGATTTCAAGGTTTCTTCCTATAAATTTGTAAGTGTCCATAACTCCTCCAGTTAGTAGTCTGAAATTCTTTAGATTATATCTTGCATGTCTAAGTTTAGCATTTTGTGAACTAAAAGAGATATAATAGACACCTCAACCAAAAATCTATAGATTTAATTCCTAAAGTTTAGAAACCTTCATCTAATTACCTAATTACTGTACTATTCATGTGAGAAAACGCTTTCATCCCACAATTGAAACAGTGGGTTTTCTAACCACTTATTGCATCCCCCCATAAGGGGCAAAATAAACCCACCATTAAATTAGGCTCCTATGTGATGTATTGCTCCAAGATAAGTTTCTTTTCTAGGTGCCTTGCTCAGCAAGTCCCTATAGCCAAAATCATAGAGTGGGGGCGGAAAAAGTGTATGAATACTGAGAAGCTGACCTTCACCCAGCCAAGACAGAGCATCGACTATGTCAACTCTCAAAATTCCCCCTATAAAATCCTCACAGTTCATGTTTTCATAATTCGCTTGCCTAGTGCGGCGAAACAACAGCCCATGCTGAGCATGTGGGCGTAAGTAAATTGATGGGGCAGCGATTCTAAGATCAATGAGCTCTGTATCAAAACCTTGGTAAAGCCCGGGCATAGCAGCGTTAATGCCATCTATTTCTACTGCCACAAGTAAAATATATGCGTATCTAGATTCATGACTATCGCTCGAGGGGTTTCTTCTTTCAAAATGCAAATACTCTCCAAATGCACCAGTAGCACAAGCTTGGTGGCAAGCAAACCAAAGTGCCACCCAAACATTATCTACAATGTCTATCCAACGTGTTCGAATACCATAGTGTTGAAGCAAGGGTTCACGAACATACTCATTAACATTGCGGAGAACTTCATTCTCCTCTCTAACAGTTTTAAGGTAAGCTTTAATTGCCTCATCACGATTTTTCTTGCTAGCTTGAGAACTTATTCCTCTATACAAAGTAGGTACAAGCCCTTCATATAAGGTGCGTTGTCCTCTAAAGAATACTCCCACTGGCTTTTCCTTAGCTAATACATACTTTAGATAACCCGCAGCTTGGGTTAGTATATGCGGGCTGCGAACATGAAAAACCTTAACACCACTGTTTTCATCTTCAAGATACTTTCCTTTTGAAGATACAAGTTTCTTAAGAAGTGATTCTTTCATTCAATTTCCTACCATTTCACTCGAGCCTAGAATAAACCCCTTGAATTTAGAGCCTCACTAACTCATTAGCAAGGTTTAATTATTGATGTTAATGCTACTAAATTCTCACTACATAATACAAAGCGATTTTGGTAGGTTATTTATTAATGGACCCTAACGAATCTTTACACAGTGCAAGCATAATGCTCAAGATACCTATGAGAAAGGTCTCTCATAT
The DNA here is from genome assembly GCA_965224855.1 of Trueperaceae bacterium. Taxonomy (GTDB): domain Bacteria; phylum Deinococcota; class Deinococci; order Deinococcales; family Trueperaceae; genus CBDCVN01. The sequence continues at coordinate 1,936,197 of CBDDAI010000002.1, forward strand.
AATAAATACTCAGTGGTGAAAATTAAGGAAGGCTATTAATTTATGCTTAGGTGCTTATAATGCATTTATATGCCAAGTAAAGAGTATCGGCAACATTTGATAGAGAAGTTGGTGGAAGAGGAGTTTATTGCTACTCAAGCAGAAATTGCTCAATACTTAAAAAAGCAAGGTATAAAAGTAACTCAGGCAACAATTAGTCGAGATATAAAAGAATTACAACTTATACGCTTACCTGCTGGCGATAAACAGTACCGCTACAGTTTAATCCCCCTTGTTGAAAAGCAAGATGTGATGGCCGAGCTAAAAGAGCGCATCAGACTTTTTGTTAGAGATATTGACAGAGGTGAAAATATAGTGGTGGTAAGTACTGATGAAGGGCACGCTAGTGGGGTAGCTTATGTTATAGATAAACTCGAGCGAGATGAAATAGTTGGTACTATAGCAGGACAGAATAGTATTTTCATAGTCGCTAGAAGCAAAGAAGCAGCTGAAGAACTGCTTAGTGAACTTGAAGATATATTAATAGCAGCAAGGTAGTAATTATGTACAAAATCAACAGTCTCTAAGCTTAAACTAATGAAAACCTTTACACGAAGGCTTAAACAATTAGGTTTAACAGGCAACATAGGCTCTGGGAAATCTACAGTGGCTAGTTTATTAAAAGAAATGGGGGCAGCTATTATTGATGCCGATGAGTTAGCTAAAGCAGCTACTGAAGACCCTAAAGTTTTAAAGCAAGTTCAAACTAAGCTAGGCCAAAAGCTTGTTAGGGATAATAAGCTTGATCGCCGAGCAACAGCACAGAAAGTTTTTACTGATCAGAATGCCTTAGAAGTTCTTAACAGCATTATCCACCCTTGGATAGGTAAGAGGCGTAAGGAGATAGTAGGAAAATTAAAGACTTCTGAAATACCGCCCAAAGTTATTATTCATGACATACCTTTACTTTACGAAAACAACATGGAAAAAGATTTTGATGCTGTTATTGTGGTTTATGCTAGCTTAGAAACACGTATAAAAAGAATAATAGCACGTAGTGGTTTAACTCTTGAGGAAATACAGCTAAGAGATGCTAGGCAAATACCTTTAGAAGAGAAGGTTAAACATGCTGATATTACTATCGAAAATGAAGGCAATCTAGCAGATTTGCAAAGAGAGGTTAGGTTGAAGCTCGAGCGCTTTTTTGATTAGCATTTTCCCTGACTTTAACTTTTCCTGTAGTTGAGTGTAATAGCAGGCAACTAAAAACCAGTAATAACTAGCACATCATCTGTTGGATAACCATCTACTGAAGGCATGTGACCATCTGCTGAGTGTTGTACAGATACATAAGCAGTTTTGCCATCGGCAGTGAAGATAAAGCCTGTTGGTTCAGCGCTTGAGTCTTTAACTGATAATACTCTTATGCAACCATCAGTTTTGACATCCCTATCACTACCATCAGGTAAGCAAGCCCAAATATCACCATTGGCATTATCTTCTATCACATAAAGTATGCCAGTACTAGGCTGGAAAGCCAGATTATCAGGGGCGTTTAACTCTTCATCACCTTCAACAAAGCGATTAATAGTTACAAAAGCATAACCTTCACCATTAGCAAGGTATTCCATGCCAGCACGCTCATCTACTATCACACCTGTGCCAAGTGGGGTTTCATCTATACCACAGATGACTTCACCATAATTAGCAGCACTATTGCGGCCGGTATTTGCCCAGCAGAAGCGTACACCATCTTGATAGGTAGGGTCTTTGTGTAGATCCTCTGGACGGTGAAAGCCAGTCGCTCCACGCTCATTGGCAGATACTCTAGCATTAAAAGCATCCACTTTGACCCATGCACTTACACCTATTTCACAGCCTTGACCATACTGTGGGAAACTATCACTCCTCACTTCCCTACAAGATGCTTGTAGAGCATAAGTATTGCCAGATATTAAAGGAGATTGGTCTAAACTGGATATTTGACCAACTTGGTGTGGGTTATCGGGCACAAACTTAAAAATGGCGCCACCATCACTATCAAGTTTACCTAAGCCAGGGCGAAGCTCATCGCCACCTATAATTACACCACTTTCTAGAACTGTTAGACCTTCCCAAGCCATACGGGGTAGGGCGCGGTGGATAGTTGCCATGCTCGAGGCATCACCAAAAGCAGAGATTAATTGATCATTACTACGGTCTACAATGGTAACTTCACTTGTTACTAAGGGGTTCATTACCTCTAAGGCAAAACCATCACCGGCTTCCTCAGTGGCTAAAATTGTACCCCAGCTGGTTGAACGGATACCATCACAATGATCCATGCCCCTTATAATGGTTTCAACACTACCATTTGCTAAGGAAATACGTTGCACAGAAGGGTTATACTTAAGTCCAGTTTGAGTACTAATAACTTCCCTACCTCCCTCTACACAAGTTATTAGATGAGTAGGATTTGTTTCATCAGGCCAAAGTACTATCATATCGGTTTTTTCACCTGCTTCTCGAGTTAGATAGCGTACCTCTAAGCCACCAGCCAGTAAAACTTGCTCTGCAGCAGTTTGTGTTGGCCTGCGATAGTCTCCTTCAGTAGCAGGAGCAGACTCAGGTAAGGGTACGGCAATACCAAAAAGCTCCATAGACCTACTAGTGAGCATAGCTTGCATTTCTGCACCAAAATCTACCCTCACCTTTTGAGCAATAGCTATGCTAAACAAAAGAGTTAAAGCTAAAAGCTTTTTTAACATATTTCCTCCATGAAGATGTTTCTCTGTATGTGAGAATATACTTTAGATAATGAGCAAAATAAGCTCGCTTGGAATCATTGCGTACTTAAATCAGGGCTATGTCCTATGAAGATGTTGATTTGCAGTGTACTCCTTAAGTGTACACTAGCCCTCTATCATTGGATTTGATATGCTTGAGTCTAGCTTTCTCGTCCCCAATTTTGAGGTGTACCCATGCCACAAGCTCAACAAAAAAATTATTATATTGAAAATCTAAGTCTAAAAAACTTACAGCTCATTTATAAGAGCAAGCGTAGCCAAGTTTACAAAAGTAATTACAAAGAAGAAAAGCCCATAATACTTAAGCTACTCGTACTAGATGCACCAAGTGTTTATGAGCAAGCACAACTTAAACAAGAGCATGACATCTTAGCAAGGCTCGACCATGAAGGGATCATTAAGAGTCATGGTATTTCAACTATAGGCCAGCGTGCTGCTTTGGTGCTAGAAGACTTTGGAGGGATATCTCTGGCCCAAACCTTAAGTGAAAAACCGCTAACTTTAGACTTGGCTTTAAACTTAGCTACTAAGATTTGTCAGGCACTAGCAGTTTTACATCAAAACAATATCATTCATAAAGATATAAATCCCAGTAATATTGTTTGGAATGAAATCAGCGGCGAAGTCAAGATAATTGACTTTAATATAGCCACAACTTTAAATCGAGAAATAGTAGAGTTCGAAAGCTTAAGCTTTTTAGAAGGTACTTTACCCTACATTTCTCCTGAGCAAACAGGACGTATGAACCGTGCTGTTGACTATAGAAGTGATCTTTACTCGCTTGGGGCAACACTTTATCATTTATTTACTAATAGATATCCCTTTGAAGCTAAAGATGAAATGGGCTTTATTCACGCCCATATTGCTAAAGAACCTACTTCCCTTACAGAGATTAACCCTGAACTACCAGCTGTTCTATCTGAGATAGTGTTAAAGCTTATAGCCAAAAATACTGAGGACAGGTACCAGTCAGCGCTAGGATTAAAAAAGGATTTAGAAATATGTTTTAGAGAATGGCAGAAAACAAAAAGCATTAATCCCTTTGTCATAGCTGAAAATGATGTACCTAGCAAGTTTCGTCTGCCACAAAAGATATATGGCAGGGAAAAAGAGGTTGGGGAATTACTAAACTCCTTTGAGCGTGTTAATAAAACTGGTCAAGCTGAGATCTTTCTGATCACAGGTTATGCAGGTGTTGGCAAAACTACTTTAGTACAAGAAGTCCATAAACCCATCACTGCCAACAGAGGCTATTTTATAGCTGGCAAATTTGATCAGCTGCAGCGTGACATTCCCTACAGAGCCTTAGTACAAGCTTTTGAATCTCTTACTAAACAAATACTAAGTGAAAGTGCCAAAGAACTGGATGACTGGAAGGAAAAGTTGCTCGAGGTTTTAGACAGCAATGCAGGTGTCATTACCGAGATAATACCAAGCTTAGAAGGCATTATTGGCAAGCAACCTACAGCACTTAAGTTACCCCCTGAGCAAACAAAGAATCGCTTTAATTTGCTCTTTCAGAATTTTATTAAGGTTATAGCCCAGCCCCAACACCCTCTAACTATATTTTTAGATGACTTGCAATGGGCAGACGATGCCTCACTATCTCTAATTGAGCAAATCTATTTGCGAAGTGATGATAAATCCTTACTCCTTATAGGAGCTTATCGTGACAATGAAGTAAGCGCTGCACACAGTCTTAATAGTACATTTAAGCAAGTTGAGGAAAACAAAGCCATCATTAATACTGTTGATCTAAAACCTTTAAAAGTTGAAGATTTAGAAGTAATGTTAGTTGATGCTTCTTATGCTAAAGAAAAAAAGGTCAAGCCTTTAGCAAAACTTTTAGAGAAGAAAACCCAAGGTAATCCTTATTTTGTTGGTGAGTTCCTTAAGGAACTTTACTTAAAAGAAATTATTTACTTTGCTGACTATTCTTGGCAGTGGGACATTGATCAAATAGAAAAGTGGGGTTTTACTGACAACATTGTAGAGTTAATGGTTAGCAAAATTGAAGCTTTACCTACAGATACTAAAAATTTGCTCACTCGAGCTGCCTGTATAGGCTCCACTTTTGACTTAGCAACCCTAGCTACAGTAACTCAAAAAGATCAAGCAGAAGTCCTAGTAGGTTTACAACCTGCTCTTACACAGGACTTATTACTAAGACGCAAGGAGGTATACACTTTTGCCCATGACCGTGTGCAGGAAGCTGCTTATGCTTTAATTCCTGATGCAGATAAGCAAAGGGTTCATCTAGAAATAGGTAAATACTTGCTAGCAGAAACTTCAGAGGCAAGTCTAGAAAAGAATATCTTCAACATAGTTGACCAAATTAATGCTGGTTTAGCACTAATTACTATAAAGCAAGAAAAAGACCAATTAGCTGAACTTAATTTGCTAGCAGGAAAGCGTGCTAAGGTATCTGCTGCTTACCAGCCTGCACTAAACTACTTGCTCATAGCTATAAAGCTTTTGGGTGATAATCCTTGGGATAGGCATTATGCATTAAGTCTGAGCATTCATGAAGAAGCCGCTGAATTTGCTGGTTTTAACCGAAATCATGAGCTGGTAGATAGCTTATTTAAGACTACTGTTCAAAATACTAAAATGGTTCTAGATAAAGTTAATGTATACAAAACATGTATACACACTTATATCAATCAAAGCAAAACACAGCAAGCTGTTGAATTTAGTCGAGACATATTGGAGCAATTAGGCGTTTATTTACCTGCAAAACCTAATCGCTGGCACTTCATAAAAGCATTTTGCAAAGTTTGGTTTTTGCTTAGAGGTAAGAGTTTAGATAACATAGCTAACTTACCTAAAGCAAGCGATGCTAAGGCAATAGCTGCTATGAGTGTTTGTGATCTCCTATACGCTGCTGCTGGAATAGGAGGGAATCCTGCTATTTGGATAATAGCTGCACAAAAACAAATAGAGTTACAACTAAAATATGGTAATTACTCAGCCTTTTCATATATTGCTTGGGGACTTGTTTTAATAATGGGCAACAGAATTCAAAAGGGTTACCAATTTGCAGAGTTGAGTATCAAACTAGGCCTAAACAGAGGTACAGATCTAACCTATAGTGAGCTAGAGAGATCCTTGAAAGATTTGAAAACCTTTAAGGATTCTGTAGGGAAAGGCTTTTATGGACAACTATACACTTATTGCGGCATATGTATGCCTTGGAAAAAAGGTGCTAAGGAAGCAGTGGAAAGCTTGCTGCAAGCCTATCAGCTGGCCTTGCAAAATGGCAACTTTGAAGTTGCTAAGCTGTCTATAGGCACGCACTATTTATATAGATTTTTTATGGGGGACAATCTTGCTGAATTAGAACATGGTTGTCAAAGTAACAACCTTATAGGATTGAGATTGCAAAATGCATCTCTAGGTGAAAGCTATTTCTACTTAACTTGGCAAGCTAGCTTAAACCTTTTAAAGGAAACAAAGAATCCTTTAGAGTTTACTGGTTCTGCTTGTAATGAAGCGGAGCCCTTTTGGGCCAACCTGTCAAAAGCTGATACAGGTGTGGGCAGTTGCTGCTGCCTTATGAAACTGGTACTTGCCTGCATTTTTTGTAAGTACTCTCAGGCCATAGTTTTTGCTAATCATTACGAGGGATATAGAAACTTTACTTCATTCGGTACAGCTGTTGCAAATTTTTATGCGTCTCTAACAAGGCTTGCTCTCTTTGAAGAAACTAAACAAAGCAAACTACTTGCCAAGGTTGTGAAAAATCAAAAGCAAATGAAGCTTTGGGCCAAACACGCACCCATTAACTTCCTAAACAAGTGGCACTTGGTAGAGGCTGAGAGATGTAGAATCCTTGGTCAAAATAGTAAAGCTCATAAGCACTATCAAGAAGCAATCAAGGAAGCTAGGAAAAGTGGTTTCCTTACGGAAGAAGCCCTAGCACTAGAACTTTTTGCTAAATTCTTTCTTAAAAATGATGAAGGACTCGCTGGATACTATATGCGCGAAGCTTACGCCGCTTATGCTCGTTGGGGTGCTGTAGCTAAACTAAAACACTTAAAAGATAATTACTCCCATTTGCTAATAAGTTCTTTTAGTAACTACGAGGGGCTTTCCAATGATGAAGTTTTAGCAAGCATATATACTACCAGTACTCAAAAAGACAGTAGCACCCTTGATGTTCATAGCCTCATGCAGTCTACTCGAGCACTAACTAGTGAAATTCAAACAGAAAAGTTAATTGGCAAGCTTATGAACATTCTTATTGAAAACGCTGGTGCTAGTCTTGGTGCATTGCTTCTACCAAAAGACCAATCAAATTCTTGGATTATTGCTGCATATGAAGAGGTTGACTCTGAAAATACTCTTAAAGAGGAAGTCTATCTTGAAAATGCCACAAAGCTATTACCAGTAGCACTTATCAATTATGTGGTTCGTACGCAAGAAGAAGTGATCTTGTCAGATGCAGCTAAAGATAATAATTATCAACAAGACCCCTATATTCTAGCTAAAGCACCCAAATCAGTGATGGGATTACCGTTACTATACCAAGGAAAGTTAGCTGGTGTGGCCTATTTAGAAAATAGCCTTACTAAGAACGTGTTTGACTTAAACAAAACAGAAGTTTTAAAGTTGCTCTCGAGTCAAGCAGCTATATCTTTACACAACGCAAGTTTAGTTAAAGAACTTAAACTTTCTAGACAACGTGTTAATCAAGCAGCAGAGCAAGTAAGACAAAAAATAGCTGAGGACATGCATGGGGGCTTACAAACAAAATTATTTAAAGTTTGGCATAAACTAAACCAGCTCACTAATAGGGCTGAAAGTAGCAATAATGTAAAAACAGAGCTTGAAGAATCATGCGCAGAGCTTGAAAACATTCGAGAAAAAGAAGTTCGTGGGCTTAGCCATCGTCTACATCCTCTTAACGTGAAAATAGGTCTCATGGTAGCTATTTATTCGTTACTGGATAATTTCCCCAATAGCATTGAGCTCAACCTAAAAGTTGATGAAGCTATAGAAACTTTAGATGACTTGCAAAGTAATGAGTTTCCTATGGAATTACGGTTGAATATCTACCGCATTTTAGAAGAGGCTTTGCTGAATGTCCAAAAGCATGCTGATGCCTCTTTAGTCAATATTGTCATTGCCCAGAAAGAGAGTACCATTTACTTAAAAGTAAAAGATAATGGTAAGGGTTTCAATGTCTCTACTGTGACTAGAGGGCTTGGCCTTCACAGTATAGAAGACCGTGTAGATCTATTAGAAGGTAAATGGTATCTTGAGAGCTTTTCGGACAAAGGAACTACTCTAGAAGTATATTTACCGTTGAAGCAAAACGTTTAATATCCTTTCCTTTGACAATTGCCTTTTTGGAACAAAGGCCTTAGCACCTGCTTGCTCAGTTAGCTTAGTGTAGTAGCTATTATCACTACTACTGGTAAGGATTATACTCATGTGTGGCATGTTTTTTAATAGTGCCTTGGTCAAGCTAAAACCGTCCATATTTGGCATCATTACATCAATAATGGCAGCATCTATCTTAAGCCCAGAGAAATCCTTTAGGGCTTGCTCTGCACTAAACGCCTTGCTGATCACATCAAATTGCAAATCTCCATTTAACATATTTTCAACATAATCACAGAAGTCTGGTTGATCATCAACTAGAGCTATTCTTAGGGGGTATATGTCTATAAGGCTGGGTGTTTTATCATTTATAGCAGTCATCAAAGCTTTAAGCCTAGCATAACTAAGCAACATTAGAAAGAAAAAATCATGGGGGATTTCCCTCTGTTATTGGTAAACCAAAGTAAAGTAAACTGGGCTAACGTTTTCTGGGAAGGCCTTTTCAGAGTGTTAAACATTAGATTGAAGTGTGTAATTACTACACTTAATACAACCCTAGTTCAGTAGGTACTAAATTTCAGAAAGTTTCTGACAAGCAAATTCATATTCAGCAAAGGAGATATCTATGTTTTATAAATTTGTAAAACAACTGTTTTTATTGATAATAATTTTTATATTGGCTTGTTCTACTAATACTATACGGTACAGCAATTATGGATAGAGCAGTATCCGTAACTGTTTACAGCTCTCACGAAGCAATAATAGCAGGATTTACATGGGATTTTCCTAATAGTCGTAAGCCTGACAATGCTTTTTTAATAAGGGTTCCTTAAGGAGGAAGCAAATGAGAATTCAAACTTTTTTAAACTTAATTATTGTTTTGTTCTTAGTTACTAGCTGTGGGGTTAGTTCTCCACAGCAAAATAATGAGCCTAAAAATAAAGGGACTTTAACTCTTAACTCAGTTCAACAAGCTAATCTTCTCAGTGCTAATTGGGAACATGCGCTTTTTGTAGACAAAAATAACAATGTACTTGGCTGGGGCTTTGATAGCTTGGGAAGGCTTCTTGGCTTAGGTACAGTAAATGCTATTTACCCTAGCCCAACACACTTGCCTAACTTAAGTAATGTGCAAGCTGTTGCTGCAAGTTATGCTCATTCTCTAGTCCTTAAAAGTGATGGTACGGTATGGGCTTGGGGTAATAATAGCTATGGGCAACTTGGTGATGGTACTAAGCAACATAAATCTACTCCTGTGCAAGTGATAGGACTAAGTAATGTGAAAGCTATATCTGCAGGTTGGTATCATTCTTTAGCTATAAAAACTGATGGCACTTTATGGCAGTGGGGTTTTGATCTTAATCTTCAGCCTGTCCAAGTAACTACGCTTACGAATGTAGAAATTGTGGCAGCTAATCGACTGAATTCCTTAGCTTTAAAAGCTGATGGTACAGTTTGGCAATGGCGTGCTGGAGACGCCCCTTCTCAAGTCTCTAATTTAAGTAGTGTTATTGACATTGCTACAGGACCAACTTTTTATGTTGAAGACCCTGAGGACTTTCACTATAATGCTTTGCGTACAGATGGTACGGTTTGGTCTTGGGGTGCAAATTCACTAGGCCAACTTGGTGATGGTACTACTGTTTATCGCTCGAGTCCAGTCCAAGCAATCGGTATTAGTAATGTAAAAGACATTTCTAGTTCCTATAGACATGTGCTAGCACTCAAAAATGATGGCACCCTTTGGGGATGGGGTAGTAATGCAGAAAGACAACTTGGTGGTGGCAGTCAAAATCATTTGACCCCTATTCAGGTACCTACTATTCGCAATGTTGCTACTATGGCAACAGGATCATTTTATTCACTAGCCTTGTTAGAAGATTGTAGTTTGTGGAGCTGGGGTATGAGCCACGGCGGTCAATTAGCCGATGGCAACCCTAATTCTCACAGTAGTGCCCCTCAAAGAGTTACTAGTTTACCTTGTAATGCTACTAATACAGACTTTGATGGGGATGGCATTAGTAATGACATAGAATATCAACACACTTGTTTAGATCCTTTTGCACCTGATGCCAGTATCGATTTTGATGGCGATGGTTTAACTAATGAAGAAGAGATTGATCTTCATACCAATCCTTGCAAGGCTGATAGTGATAGTGACAGTGTCAATGATGGTAATGATAATTGCCCACTTCAAGCTAATGCTAATCAAAACGACTTTGATCGGGATGGTTTAGGTGATATATGTGATTACGATGCTGATAATGACGGTTGTAACAAAGTGTTTGACGCTAATGACTTAGACCCCAATGTTTGGTGTACAGTAAGACCTCTTGATCCTGCTTTTGATAGAAAAGGACGTTTGCTAACTCTTGATCCTAGATTAGATGATCCTAGAATTCGAGTATTTATTGATAGCACAATACCTGATCTTGATCCTATTTGTGGGCAGCTTGATTGCCCACCACCTTTGCTGACCATTTTTAACGAGGACTTTACTAAGCCTTTACTAGTTATTGAAGCAGATAGTTATGGTTTTAGTGGGGAAGATGGCTTTGGTTACGCTGCACACATTTTACCTGATATTGATAGTGATGGTATAGGTGACATAGCTATAGCAGCTCCACTAGCTAATGATAAAGCAGGTGTTGTAGCAATAATTTCTGGAAATACAGGTGAGGAGCTAAATCGCTTTGAAGGAGATACTCCTGATGAAATGTTAGGCGCTAGCATAGCCTTATTAGATAAAAATACTTTAGCGGTAGGTGCTTTAGGTAGCAACACTATTTACTTAGTTAATGTAAATAATTTTGAAATTGAGCAGAGTTTTAGTAGTGAAAGTAAAGAGGGTTTTGGATTTGCCTTAGCTGTGCTAGGAGACTTTGACAAAGATGGCATTGCAGAATTAGGTATTGGTGCACCTTATGCTGAGGATAATAAAGGTAGTGTTTATATCGCTTACAGTAGTGGTGATTTGCAGAGGGTAGCTAATGGTCGTAGTCAAGGTGAACAGTTTGGTTACGCCCTTACATCTACCGATATTAACAACGATGGTCTGTCTGATTTACTGATTGGCTCACCTGAAGCAATAGAAGGAAAAGGGGAAGTTAGAGCTATTAGTATTACAGGTAAAGAGTTATGGAACCAACAGGGACAGGAATATGGTGAGCACCTTGGATTTGCCCTTGCCAGTCATATAGATAAATCTGGAGCAAAAATTCTAGTAGGTGCACCAGGCTGGCAAGACAATACGGGTCGTGTGTATGTGCTTGAGTCAAATGGCAATGTTTCAGGTCATACTTCTGCTGGTAAAGAAGGTGCCCAGCTAGGCACTAGTGTGGCGTTTACTTCAGATGGTAAGGGTATTACTTACCTTGTAGCATTTGCTCCATATATTGAAGGTAAGAGTAGCTCTTATTTTTATGAAATTCCCTAGTTCTAGATACCTCTGATTGGAACAGTAAATCCCTCTTAATAAGGAGGATTTAGGGGGGTACTTTATGAAATTCAGCCTTGTTAGACTTTGTGCTGATCAACGGAATCGGTATAATTTAAATCAACACATTTCAAATGCTTAAGTAAAGCATAAGTTAAGAAAGGAATAGGTTATGGAAACTGTAAGAGCCTTTCAACAGGTTTTTAATAGGTATTTAGTATTTTTGTTCTTAGCTTTTGGTGTTTTAATTTTGAGTTCCTGTAATCAGCAACAGGGTCCAACATCCAAGGAGCTTGAACCATCCAGTGTAAATATAGATTCTAACTTTGAGAACTTGATGCTAACAGATGTAACTAAGGGTGAATTAACTGAAGATGATAAAGTCTATGAAAGTAGTTATGCAGACTATTATGATCTAGACTCTAAAGGCCTAAAGGAAGGTACTCAAGTAACCTTGTTGCTTGAGAGCAAGGATTTCCTGCCCCACTTATATTTACTTGATGTAAAAACAGGGAAAGTAATTGCTGAAAGTGAGCAAGAAAAAGACAAGCTAACTAAGACTCAGTTAAGAAGCAGAATTGCCTCGTTGAACTTTAAGCTTAGCAGTAGTTTTAACCACCAGTTAGTAGCAACTAGCTTAACTAAAGCTCTAGGTCGTTACGAGCTGATTTTATGCACAGGTTGGGTAAGCAATAATAACTCTAGTGGTTTTGGTTCTTTGCGAGAAGCAGTTGCTAATGCTATTGGGTTAGGAGCCATATGCTTCGATCGTAGAGTATTCAATGATGATGCGGCTGAGGCTGACAAAACTATTTCCTTAGAAGCTGAAATTACAGTAGGTAGTAATGCTTATATCTATGGTCCCGGTGTAAATGCAGTAACTGTAAGTGGTGAAGGTTCTACTAGAATATTTAGAGTCCTAGCAAACACAATTGTGACAATGAAAGGGCTTACTATTACTAAAGGTTGGGTTAATTTTGATCGTGAATACGGTGGAGCAATTTATAATGAGGGTAATTTGACTTTAAGGGATAGCATTGTTTCAGATAGTTTTGCACTCGTTGGTGGTGGGATTAGCAATTCTAGTGAAATGAGCTTAAAGGATGTCAAAATTAAGAACAATACTGCTAACCTTTTTGGCGGTGGTATTAATAATTCTGCTCTACTCATCCTAGGCAGCTCTAGCTTAGTTATAGGCAACACAGCTAGTGCTGGTGGGGGAATGAGCAATGGCGGCACAATTACTATACAAGATAGAGGTAGTGTTACGGGTAATACAGCTCGTGTTGGTGGTGGTATCCTTAATGTGGGTAACCTTATTCTCAAAGACTACAGTAGTATTGTCAGTAATGTAGCACGTGGTAAAGGTGGAGGTGTCCATAACACCTTTTTTTCTGTAGGACTTACTATGCAGAATCTTGCAGTTATATCAGGCAACAGAGCAACTGATGGAGGCGGTATTTATAATAAGCAAGGGGGTCCCTATTTATATTTAAATGGAGTCAGCGTAGGAGTAAATGTTATAGGTAATCAACCTAATAACCTTGCTCCTTAGTAGTTGCTCTTTGTGAATGTTCTAATCTCCGCCCAAATCCAACAAAAGTCATCCTCTTCAATAGTAGAGGATGACTATGAATATAAATGTCCTAGTAAATATAAAATTTGTCAGAGTGATTCAAACCCAATAACTAATTCTGATGATTTGATGGACGTTATCAAATTGATTAAACATGAAACTTGTCCCTAATGGAATTACTCCATTTATCCTAGAGTTAAGGGGGATTCCTTTTATTTATAAGGGGAAATAGCTTATTTTTTGTGTGGTAATTTATTTTCTTATGAATCCTTAATGATAGCCCCCAAGGTATTCTAGTACTGCTTTCACTCGAGAATGAATTTCATCACCTTTTATCGTAAAAATACCCAGTTTTTGATAGATAATACCAAGTTGATTTTCTACAGATTTACTACTAATGTCTAGCTTTTTCCCTATACCTATATTACTATAGCCTTGTGCAACAAGTCCTAAGATTTGTTTTTGTCTAGCAGTTAGAGTGTGTACCGCACTGTTTTCACTTTCAGAGATTTGTTTTACAAGCTGCTCATCTATTACCACTCCCCCTTGGGAAACACTAATTACTGCCCTATACAATGCATCAAAATCACTAACTGATTTTTTAAGTAAGTAACCCCAACTAAGCAACTTTCGTTGGGAAAGCTTTTTGGCAAAATGGGGCTCACTATGATAGGAAAGTAATACTATACCTAAGTTTGGTTTGGTTTCGCGTAGCTCGAGCGCCAGCTGAATACCACTAGGTTGTCCTTCACCCAATTCAATATCTACAAAAGCAAGATCTACTTCTTTAGCTAAGATGTTACGCCTTGCCTCATTAGCACTAGCATAAGCACCTACAAGTTCAAAATCGGCTTGTTTTTTGAGTCTTTCCCCTAGCAAATCACGAAAGAGCGCTTCATCTTCAATGATTGTAACCTTAAGTTTTGAGCTTATGTCACTATTAGTCTTCTCTATCACAACAAATTCCTGTATAAAATCTTTAAAGCCCAACATCAATATGTAACATTAAAAGGGAAAAATCATGGGGGATTTCCCTCTGTTATTGGTTAAGTAAAGCAAAGTAAACTAAGCCCCAAGCGTTCTAGAAAGATATTTTAGAACATTAAATACTAAGACTGAAAGTAAGTACCACTGGTACTAATCAGGCAAAAGATAACCTAGCCTGAATTTGAAAGGAGTAAGTCATGAAGATCCTAAGCGTATTGAAGGTAAGTTTGAGCAGTAAGTATTTTATCCTTGCTCTCTTAGGCACCATTCTTTTGGCATCCTGTTGCCCTAGAGGATATTTGAACCCTTATGAAATACAAAATTTGTCCCTAGACCGACTAGAAGCTCCTGAAGCAGCAGCTCGTTAGGAGGGTATGATGAAACTACTTAGTACATTAGACCTTATGCATAATAACTTAAGCTAATTCAGTCTCTAGTTTAGCAGCTTGCCAACGTAATGTCTGAGCATTCACAAAACCGCACACCACCTGCAAAATAGAGGTGTAAATGTTCTTAGCACAACGATACTTCTCCCTTACTACTTTCTAATTCTTTACCCATCCTACACAATGCTCTATCCTTACTCTAATTCGTCCTATGCTTCGGTTGAACGCTTTCTCACTTGCTGTCAATTCCCCTCCCTTTGGTTTTTTCTTTGGTGTTGTTACTACTACCCTTGGTATTTTCCTCACTTCCCCTGTTTCTTCATCTACTACCTCAACTTTTTCTACTTTTTTGTCTAACCCCTGATATCCTTTGTCTCCTATTCCCTCACTCCCATAAGGCATCCTTTCTATCGTTTGCACCTCCTCACATAGCTTCTTATCATGTTTACTGCCCGGAACCACCTCACTTATCGCCTCTATATGGTGCTCATCATCTGTTACCATTTGTGTTTTTACTGTGCATGTCTTTTTCTTGCCTGAGTAATATGGTTTCCCTCCCTTACTATTCTTAGGTCTGTTTACTGGTTGTTCAAAGGCATCTATCAGAACTTTCGCTCCTATTTCCATTAGTTCTAACTTATCCTCTTCTGATAATTCAGGCTTCTCTTCTGATTCAACTACTTCCCATACTTCTGGTACTGGTAATACTTCTTTGAGTAAAGGTAATAGACGCTTTAAGTCTCTTGATAGCATTGACTGGGTTCCACCAAACAACATGGCTATTTGTTTTTGAGTATTATACCAACGTAAGTAAGTTAACAGCATTACTACTCGCATTACCAAAGACAGTTTGTATTTTGGCCCTCCACCATAAGCTCACTCTCTTTTATCGTTTTCATGCCTATGCTGCTCGTATTCGGGAAATCTTTCCTCTAGTTCCTTCATCATTTCCCAAAACACTTTGTCTGGTATTCCTGTAAAGTTCTTAATTTTTCCATCTTCTTTAAGTTGTTCTTCATTAACCATGCTTTGTTAACTCCTATACTCTCTTTCCTCGTAATTAACAAAGTTTACACTATCTATATTTCTTATTGTGCATAAGGTCTAATAACTAGACTAAATTTAGAACAAAAGAATACGAGGTGCAGTATCTTGAACAAATACTTTTCTAAATATCTAAGAAATTCCTTTATTCTATGGGTAAATGGGTTACTACTTATTTTCTTAGTGTCATGTACAGGACGTACATCAGATGATGATCTAGACCCTGAGGCCATATTTGGCATTTCTGCCCAAATAAATAATGGCCAAGGTGCCATAGGACGTTCAGCCATACCTAGCTCAGTAAAAGGGAAAATAGAAGCTATAAAGGGGGTATCTCTCGAAGATGGTGAACTAACCCTTGAAAAAGAAACAGATACTTGTGATAAAAAGCTGGAATTTTCAATGTGGATAGTTCCTTTTAAATCTGAACACAAAGATGACCCCAATACCATTGCACAAGGGGAACCTAATGTATTTTGGGAGGCTACTACTAAGCTACAAAGCGTCCTTAAATATACTTTAGAAAAGGTTATTAATTTTAGAGCAGCAAGCAATGCTCTAGACGCAGTTCTTGAAGGTAATTATAGCGTACTTCTGAAAATACGCTTACTATGTAAAGAAGAGCCTTTACGAGCAAATGGGGAACTTAATATTAGACGTGTAGTTTTCTCTTTAGAAGTGCTCGAGCCCCTAATAGGAAACGATGGCAATACTATTAAAGAGTTTATACTTACTGGTGATAACCTTGGTAGTCCTCTTAAACCAATAATATTGAACTTTTTAAGTGATCCAGAAATTATTGCCAAAGGCCAATCAAGTACTCTCCTATGGTCAATAGCAGGAGCAGAGAAGCTAGAGATTGACAATAATGTAGGGGAGGTAACAGGCTTAACAGAAAAACAAGTAACACCCGATGAAACAACAACCTATAAAATCACAGCAAGTAATGAAGAAGGCAGCACAGAGGAACAAACTACAGTTACAATTAGACCTTTAACGTCATTTTTAATGGTTGATAAAAATATTAATAATGGTGAGGGTTTCACAAGTGGCACAAACATACCTCAAATAGGAGAGGGGAATATAAATAAAGTAGAAGGGATTGGATTTGAGGAAGGAGAGCTGAAACTAGATAGTGATCTAAATGTAAGTGACAAAAAACTTAAATTCAAGATGTGGATAGAGCCAGCAGAACCAAAGCATAAAAATGACCCTAACAGTATAGCTAGGGATAAAGATGTCCCTGACTTATCTTGGGACATAAGCACAAAACTTAAAGAAGAGCGTATATATAGCCTTGAAGATGTTTTAAACTTCAAAGCCGTTGATGGTGCTTTAGATCCAATAATACAAGGGGAATATAGTGCTCTTTTGAGTGTATCGATATTTGATGAAAAAGGTATGGTCAAGCTAAGTGGCACACTGAGTATAGAGCAACTAGTTTTGAAACTAGCTGCTAATCTAATTATTAATCCTGATGACCCAGATGCTGTAGTGCTAGGTGGTGGCAAGGGTGAGCAAACAGCGCCAGTAATAGCTAGCTTTGTGGGTAATCCTTTAACAATTAATGAGGGACAAACAACAATTCTGACATGGTCAGTATCAGGAGCAAAGAAGCTAGAAATTGATAATAATGTAGGAGAGGTAACAGGCCTAACAGAAAAAGAAGTAACGCCAACAGAGACAACAACCTATACACTCAAAGCCAGCAATAATGCAGGTAGCAACGAAGTGCAGACAACTATTAGAAAAAATGGTACACCTGTAGCGGAAATTAGTGGCGGACAAACCCAAAAAGTAAAGGTTGGAATCACCGTGAATCTTGATGGTAGCTTATCAAACGATCCTGATGGTGACCCAATAACTTTCAGTTGGGATTTACTACCTCCCACAGGCAGCACTGCTACTTTGAGTAATCCCAATAGTGCAACACCAAGTTTTACAGCAGATGTTACTGGTAGCTACCAAATTGACCTAACTGTTACAGACGACAAGGGTGCAAGTAATACTGATTCTGTGACTATTAATGCTGGTTTAGCTAATAGTCCTCCTACTGCCAATGCTGGTAATGACCAAGCAGTAACTGTTGGTGACACTGTTAACTTAGATGGCAACTCATCAAGTGATCCAGATGGTGATCCAATTACTTTCAGTTGGAGTTTTGTTTCAAAACCAACAGGTAGTAATGCCATTTTGAGTAACCCAACTACTGCTACTCCAAGCTTTACAGCAGATGCGGGTGGGGATTATGTAATCAACCTTGTTGTGACAGATGATAAGGGAGCTAGTAGCACTACTGATTCAGTAACTATTAGTGCTAACACTCCTCCTGTAGCCGATGCTGGTAGTGACCAAGCAGTAAATGTAGGAGATTTAGTTAACTTAGATGGTAGTGCATCTAGTGACCCTGATGGTGATCCTCTTACCTTTAGTTGGTCATTTACATCAATACCAACGGGCAGCACTGCTACTTTGAGTAATCCCAATAGTGCAACACCAAGTTTTACAGCAGATGTTACTGGTAGCTACCAAATTGACCTAACTGTTACAGATGACAAGGGTGCAAGTAATACTGATTCTGTGACTATTAATGCTGGTTTAGCTAATAGTCCTCCTACTGCCAGTGCTGGTAATGACCAAGCAGTAAATGTAGGTGATTTAGTTAACTTAGATGGTAGTGCATCTAGTGACCCTGATGGTGATCCTCTTACCTTTAGTTGGTCATTTACATCAATGCCAACGGGCAGCACTGCTACTTTGAGTAATCCCAATAGTTCAACGTCAAGCTTTACAGCAGATTTTACTGGTAGCTATCAAATTGATCTAACTGTTACAGACGACAAGGGTGCAAGTAATACTGATTCTGTGACTATTAATGCTGGTTTAGCTAATAGTCCTCCTACTGCCAATGCTGGTAATGACCAAGCAGTAACTGTTGGTGACACTATTAACTTAGATGGCAATGCATCAAATGACCCAGATGGTGATCCAATTACTTTCAGTTGGGGTTTTGTTTCAAAGCCAACAGGTAGTAATGCCATTTTGAGTAACCCAACTACTGCTACTCCAAGCTTTACAGCAGATGTAAGCGGAGACTATATCATTAATCTTGTTGTTACAGATGACAAAGGGGCTAGCAGCGCTACCGATTCAGTAACAATTAGCGCTACTACTCCTCCTGTAGCCAATGCTGGTAGTGACCAAGCAGTAACTGTTGGTGACACTGTTAACCTAGATGGCAATACATCAAGTGATTCCGATGGTGACCCAATTACTTTCAGTTGGAGTTTTACATCAAGGCCAACAGGTAGTGTTGCTACTCTCAGTAATGCCACTATTGCTACTCCAAATTTTACAGCAGATGTTGCTGGCAACTATTCAGTTAGTCTTACTGTTATTGATGATAAGGGAGCAAGCAACACTGATACTGTCATCATTACTGCTGTGGTTAATAATTCTCCTGTAGCAAATGCTGGTGGCAATCAATCAGCTAGTTTTGGTGACACTATTACTTTAGATGGCAGCTTATCAAGTGATCCTGATGGTGATCCTCTTACCTTTAGTTGGACTTTTATCTCCAAACCAACAGGTAGCACTGCTACCTTGAATGGGGCTAATACTGATACAGCTAGTTTTGTTGGTGATGTTGAGGGTAACTATGAAGTAAGTCTTACTATTACTGATGACAAAGGGGCAAACAATACTGATACTGCTATTATCGTGGTTGGGGCGTTTGGTTGGGATGGTGGTGGAGACGGTACTTCTTGGGGTGATCCTTTGAATTGGACGGCTGACATAGTGCCCGGGATAGATTCTACAGTGGCTATCACTTTTGGAGATACTATTACCCTTAATAGTACAGTTACCATAGCTGGCTTAGAACTTTTAGGTGGTACTTTAAATGGTAATGGTCAACTTACTGTGACTGACAGTTCTACTTGGACAAGTGGTACTTTGGCAGGGAATGGTAAGCTGATTTTACAAGGTGCTACAGAAATGAGTGGTAGTGGTGGTAAATCTATAGGGGGTAGTCGTATTATTGATAACAGTGGTACTGTAACTTGGACAGGTACAGGATCTATTCAAGATGCTGGTGGTAGTGTGAGCCCTGTATTTAACAATTTATTAGGTGGAGTGTTTGATATACAAAACGATGCCAGTTTTAGTGGGACAAAGCTTACCTTTAACAATGATGGTGCTGTAAAGAAAACAGCAGGTACAGGAGAATCTAGTTGGAGAAATATTACCTTCAATAATAATAGTAGCAATACAGTCAGTGTAGAAGTTGGTACTTTAATATTAGGTGGTGGGGACCATAGTGGTGCATTTACTGTAGCTGCAGGAGCAACATTGAAATTTGATCCTAGATCTTCCGCTTCTACAAATGTTAACCTGACAGCAAATTCTTCAATTACAGGTGCAGGTACACTGGAGCTGACAGGCAACTTAGGTGATACCATAAATATAGGTAATAGTACTCTTCCTAACATTACTAAGATTACTGGAAGTACTGTAAACGTAAATAGTGCAGTAACTACTGCTAATCTAGAATTATCAAGTAGTAGTAGTAGTTTATCTGGTACTGGTGAACTTACTGTGACAGATACATTTGTTTGGAGAGATGGCAGCATGGTAGGAACTGGTAGAACTATCTTGGCAAGTGGTTCTACTACAGAAATGAGTGGTACTAGGGGTAGATCTATAGGGGGTAGTCGTATTATTGATAATAGTGGTACTGTAACTTGGACAGGTACAGGATCTATTCAAGATGCTGGTGGTAGTGTGAGCCCTGTTTTTAACAATTTATTAGGTGGAGTGTTTGATATACAAAACGATGCCAGCTTTAGTGGGACAAAGCTTATCTTTAACAATGATGGTACTGTAAAGAAAACAGCAGGTACAGGAGAATCTAGTTGGAGAAATATTACCTTCAATAATAATAGTAGCAATACAGTCAGTGTAGAAGTTGGTACTTTAATATTAGGTGGTGGGGACCATAGTGGTGCATTTACTGTAGCTGCAGGAGCAACATTGAAATTTGATCCTAGATCTTCCGCTTCTACAAATGTTAACCTGACAGCAAATTCTTCAATTACAGGTGCAGGTACACTGGAGCTGACAGGCAACTTAGGTGATACCATAAATATAGGTAATAGTACTCTTCCTAACATTACTAAGATTACTGGAAGTACTGTAAACGTAAATAGTGCAGTAACTACTGCTAATCTAGAATTATCAAGTAGTAGTAGTAGTTTATCTGGTACTGGTGAACTTACTGTGACAGATACATTTGTTTGGAGAGATGGCAGTATGGTAGGAACTGGTAGAACTATCTTGGCAAGTGGTTCTACTACAGAAATGAGTGGTACTAGGGGTAGATCTATAGGGGGTAGTCGTATTATTGATAATAGTGGTACTGTAACTTGGACAGGTACAGGATCTATTCAAGATGCTGGTGGTAGTGTGAGCCCTGCATTTAACAATTTATCTGGTGGGGTGTTTGATGTGCAGAATGATGCTACGATGAATGTAAGTGGTTTGATTTTCAACAATGCTGGGACATTAAGGAAAACAGTAGCTACAGGAACATCAAACTGGAGTAGTGTTTGCTATGTAGGCCAAGGTGGTACTTTGGATATCCAGACCGGAAGCATTACTTTTGCAACTCCTCCTTGTCCGTAAAGCTTGTTTTGAACACAACTATTTATTAAAGCCTAACATCAAAAGGAAAAAGTCATGGGGGATTTCCCTCTGTTATTGGTTGCGTAAAGCAAAGTAAACTAAGCCTAAAGCGTTCTAGGAAGATATTTTTAGGACATTAAATACTAAGATTGAGGTTTATAAGTGTTAAATTACTATATACCCATATTAAAAACCAATGAATGCAGCAAGGGATTTTTCAATAATGTTGCACTAGAAATAATGAGTGATTGTCAGCTTATTAGCTTTTTCTGAACACAATTTAGAGAGGAATTTATTATGAGATATTGGCTTGGATGTTTAGCTCTATTGAGTTTATTGAGCTTAGGAGCTAGTTGCGAGAACGAAAACCCGCACGATTTTCCTGATCATACACTGAGTTTAGACCCTAAAAACGTAGTTGTGGAAGTAGGTGGTACGCAAACCTTTACTGCTATATATAAGGGTGTTGTTGTAGATCCTAATGATTTAACTTGGAGAACTGACAATGATGTAATTGCAGGAATAGACTCCCAGGGAGTAGCCACAGGTTTTTCTGATGGAATAGCAGAAGTAACAGCAACTTCAGATCATTTTCTTGGAAAACGAGGAGAAACCGCTCTTGGTACAGCAATAATAGTAGTGAATAAAGGTGTTAGAAGAGTGGAGGTAGATTTTGTTCGAGCTGTGGCTTTAGGCGGTACTTATCCTTATACTGCTACTGTTCATGGTGTAAACCTTGATCCAGCTGACAGGAGTGTAACTTGGTCAATTGCAAATACTAACATTGCAACAGTAAACTCTCAGGGAGTGGTTACAGGTGTAGCTGAAGGGCACACTACTGTAACTGCCACTTCAGATCTTGATAGATCTAAATCAGGTACTATGCGAGTAAGGGTAACTAGAGATAAATTTGTTAACAACGTCCAAGTAATTCCTGACAGAGGTACTGTGACTGTAGGTGGTAAACAAACTTTTACTGCTATTGTTAGTGGTGCGAACCTTGATCTAGCTGATAAGACCGTAACTTGGTCAACTATTCCAATTGGTAACCCTTGGGGATTTAGTGGTGTTGTAAGGGTAAATGCTCAAGGAGTGGTTACAGGTGTAACTGAAGGGGAAACTAAGGTATATGCAACTTCCAACTTTGCTCCACCAGGATCAATAGGCAGTGAAGGCATTGCAGAAATAATAGTAACTAGTAATAAAACTGTTAATAGTGTGACTGTGACCCCTGCTAATGCTAGTGTAGCCATAGGTGATACACAAACTTTTACTGCCACTGTTAATGGAATAAACCCTGATCCAGCTGATAGGACCGTAACTTGGTCAACTGCAGATACTAGCATTGCAACAGTGAATGCTAATGGAGTAGTCACAGGTGTGGCTGAAGGGCAAACTACTATAACTGCTACCTCTGATTTTGATAATACTCAATCAGGCGCTGCAACAATAGCAGTAACCAGTAATAAAGTTGTTAGTAGCGTAGTTGTGACCCCTACTAATGCTAGTGTAGGCATAGGCGATACACAAACTCTTACTGCTACTGTTAATGGAATAAACCTTGATCCAGCTGACGAGACTGTAACATGGTCAGTTATAGATAGTAGCATTGCAAAAGTAAGTGCTCAGGGAGTGGTTACGGGTATAGCTGTAGGACAAACTAAAGTAACTGCTACCTCTGATTTTGATAGTACTAAATCAGGCACTGCAACAATAGTAGTAACCAGTAATAAAACTGTTAGTGGGGTGACTGTGACTCCTGTTAACGCTAGTTTGTCTGTAGGCGATACACAAGCTTTTACTGCTACTGTTAATGGTGCAAACCTTGACCCAGATGACAGGCGTGTAACTTGGTTAGTTGCAGATACTAGCATTGCAACAGTAAGTGCTCAGGGTGTACTCACGGGTGTGGCTGAAGGGCAAACTACTGTAACTGCCAAATCAGATTTTGATAATACTAAATCAGGCACTGCAACAATAGTAGTAACTGGCACCAATGATCCACCTATAGCTAATGCTGGTAGTGACCAATCTGTAAGCTTTGGTGAACTTGTTACTTTAGATGGTACTGCATCAAGTGACCCTGATGGTGATCCTCTTACTTTTCAATGGGCTTTTGCTTCTACGCCAGCAGGTAGCAATGTTACTCTAAATAATGCTAATACAGCTACTCCTAGCTTTACAACTGATGCTGATACTTTAGGAACCTATGAGTTGATTCTAACTGTTACTGACAACAAAGGGGCTAGTGACACTGATACTGTCGCTATTACTGTTGTAGCTGGAACACTTGCTTGGGATGGTGGTGGAGATGGTATTTTTTGGAGTGATCCTTTGAATTGGACAGGTGACGTACTACCTAGCGTAGATTCTGTAGTACCTATTACTTCAGGAGATGATATTACTCTAGATGCTACAGTTACTATAGCTGGTTTACGGTTACTAGGTGGCATTTTAAGGGGAAATGGTCAACTTACAGTAACAGACGCAACTACTTGGACACAGGGCACTCTAGCAGGAAATGGTACGCTTATCTTACAAGGCACTACAGATATAAGTGGAACAGGTAGAAAGCTTATAGGAGATAGCCGTGTAATTGAAAATCATGGAACCATCAGATGGACAGGTACCGGTGCAATTAACAGCGCCAGTAATCCTACTCTTCCTGTCAACCCAGCATTTAATAACCTACCACTTGCATTGTTTCAAGTGCAAAACGATGCTGCTTTTAGTGTACAGGGACTCACCTTTGAAAATAATGGCACCATAATCAAAAACCTAAGTACAGGAGTATCTGATTGGAGCGATATAACCTTCAATAACACTCGTGATGGTAATAACACTGGGCTTTTAACTGTGGAAAGTGGTACTTTCCAATTGGGTTTTGGTAACCATAACGCAGGCTTTGTAGTAGCTGGAGGAGCCACTTTAGAGTTTAATCATGATGTAACTCTAGCAATAGAGTCTAGTATTGTAGGAGATATTTTAGGAGAGGGTACAGTAGAGTTTAGAAACCTTCTCTCTGGTACTAATAACATAAATGGTGTTTACCGTGTTCCTACTACTAGAATTCTCAATGGTCGAGTAAACTTTAATAACGGAGGTATTATAGGTAATTTGGAATTATCAGGAGGTGCTTTGGCAGGTGGAATAAATTTACCCGGTACGGGGCTTTCTATAACAGACACATTTACTTGGACAGGTGGCAGTGTAAGAGGGGATTTCACTCTTAACTTAGAGGGTGATTCAGAATTCAGCTTAGGTTCTAAAACTATTGGAGATAGTCCTACAGTTAACAATACTGGTACTATAACTTGGACATCTGGAAGCATTAGTGGTTCAGGCAGTATCAGTCCTATATTTAACAACTTAGCAGATGGTATATTTGACGTGCAAAATGACCTTAGCTTGAACATAAACCTCGAGTTTAACAATTTCAATGGAGCTATATTAAGGAAAACAGTAGCCACAGGAACATCAAATTGGAGTGGTGTTTGCTATGTAGACCAAGGTGGTATTTTGGATATTCAGGCAGGAAACATTACTTTTGCAACTTCCCCTTGTTCGTAAAGCTTGTTCCAAAGACAACTATTCAGAGCCAAGCTCATAATCTTACTGTGTCAACTCGTTGAGCTTATAAATCTTCCCATCACTATGATCAGCTAAATAAAGTTCTCCTATCAAATCCTCACCAAAACTAGAGATGGAAAAATTTGTGTTTTCTATTAGCTCTGGTATCCAACTATTACCTTCACGTCTAGCCATCCATACTCGTCCACTAGCAAAGTCACCGTATACATATTTCCCTTGCAAGCTTTTAATAGCTTGTCCTCTATACACATAGCCACCAGTAACTGATCGTCCATCAGCTCGAGCATAGCTTATTATTGGCAAGATTAATGTACCATCAGCATTGCAATTGCTCCTTGGCTCAAAACACTGCTCAGCCTCCATAAAACGCCAGCCATAATTTTCACCACCTGTGCTGGTTGAAGGTTGAAAATTAACTTCCTCAAAACTATTCTGTCCTACATCAGCAATAAATAGGTCATCTGTTTCACGATCAAAGCTAAAGCGCCAAGGATTTCTTAAACCGTAAGCCCAAATTTCTGGTCTGGCATTATCATCTACTACAAAAGGATTGTCTTCTGGAATGGTATAGGGTTCATCTCCATCAACATCAATGCGTAGCATCTTGCCTAAAAGAGTTGACAAATCTTGTCCAGCATTTAGAGGATCACCGCCTCTACCACCATCACCTGTACCAATATAAAGGTAGCCATCTGGACCAAAAGCTATTTGCCCTCCATTGTGGTTACTAAAGGGCTGTCGTATCTGCAAAATCACCTTTCCCGATTCAGAGTTAGCTTTATTAGGGTTGTCTGTTACTTGATAGTGAGCTATAACGGTATCCCCCGCATTATCAGTGTAATTAACGTAGAAAAAACCATTTTCTTTGTAGTTAGGGTGAAATGCTAAGCTTAAAAGCCCTTGTTCATTGCCAAGTTTAACCAAAGGGTCAATATTTAGAAAGGGCTCAGGCAAAAGTTGACCATCTTGAATGATTTTAATTTGTCCTGCTTGCTCTGTAATGAAAAGCCTGCTATCACCAGCATGAGTTATTGCTACGGGTGACTTTAAATTATCTGCTAAAAGAGTGAATTCGATGGCTCGAGCCTGAGGAATACAAGCAGTAAGAACAATAATTAAGCAACTTGTAGAATAAGTAAAGGTTTTTAAAAATTTCATGATGAATTCCCTTCCTATAGACACTAATTAATCCAAAAGTTTTCACAAGAACTTTTACCCCTGCCTACAGTTTAAAGAGCCTGACTATAAATAGCTATTGCATCATTATAGGTTACTTCTCGAGGGTTATTAACCAACAAGCGCTGTTGTTTCATAGCATCCTCAGCTAGTTTAGGAATATCATCCCTGCTTATGCCTACTTCACTTAGTTTTGTAGCCATATTAAGCTGCTGTATTAAACTTTTAAAGTAATCAGCAAGCTTAGTAGCCTTTTGGTTAACATCTTTGCTAGAGTCTCTAGGGAAAACAATGTTAATAATTTCAGCATAAAGCTTTGCACAAGCAGGAGCGTTAAAGTCTATTACATGTGGCAAGAGCAAGGCATTAGAGAGGCCGTGTGGCACATGAAAAAGTGCTCCCACAGGATAAGCTAGTGCATGTACTGCTGCTACAGGCGCATTGGCAAAGGCTTGGCCAGCTAACATGGAGCCTAAAAGCATGTTGGACCTAGCTTCCTCATTTTTCTGGCCATTATGTACAGCTTCTTCTATATTACCTGAAAGCAACCGTAGAGCTTCACGTGCCAGATTATCTGAGAGAGGGTTCTTTTTGTGCTTACTAGTGTAAGCTTCAATGGCGTGTACCATAGCATCAACTCCAGTGGCTGCAGTGATGCTAGCTGGTAAGTTTAGGGTTAACTCAGCGTCAAGTACTGCCACATCAGGATAAAGTTGCTGGGAAACCACACCTTTTTTCTCTGTAGTACCAGTAGTAACAATGGCAATGGGCGTAACCTCCGAGCCAGTCCCAGCAGTGGTAGGCACTAAAACTAGAGGTAAGATACGCTTTTCTTTAGTCTGTTCTACTCCATAGATGCTAGCCAAGGACTCTGTAGAACCACTTAAGTAAGCCACCAGTTTAGCAACATCCATAGAGCTTCCACCGCCAAAGCCTATAACGAGATCCGCGTTACTTTGGCGAGAGATTTTAAGGGCAGCAAGCACAGTGCTTTCCTTAGGGTCTGATTCCACTGCATCAAAAATAGTAATCTCATAGCCTTTTTTGCCTAAATTAGCTATGGGCTCTTCTAGCAAACCAGCTTTTAGGATGCCTTTGTCTGTTACTAGCAGGATCCGTTTACTTTGTGGTAAAGCCTTATTTAAACGTTTGGCTACCCCTGACTCACAAATGATAGTGGTGGTGGTGGTAAATATAAAAGGGCTCATATGAGTTTTAACCTAGCAAATTTTAACTTACCTACTTTCTGGATAGCAAATAAAGGTTCCTGAAGCCTCTAAAGTTTAGGTGTCCCATAGTTCCTTATCCGCGCTGTTTCAAGCCCTCATAAACAATTACTTCAGAACCTTTAGCAAAAATAACACTATCTGGCCCTGTTAACAGGGCCTTACTTAATTTAGGCCCATACAAACGCTCGTACTCAACCTTAACATCAAAGTTACTTAAGGTAATAACTTCCCAAGTTGGGTGCTCAACTTGGTATTCAATAGTTTGTTTGCCATTAGAGCTATACCCCCAATAATGTTCAGTTATAAACTCTACTAGAGAATCTTTTTCAGGAAGTGTAAAAGCACCTTCTAAAGCAACAGTAATATAATTCCATTGCTTGTCAAAGTACCATCTGTACATTACTTGCTCTTCATTTATAAGGTGCTGCATCTTTAAACAAACATAGTTTTCTTTGTAAATGGTATTAGCTATAAAAGCAATTGCTCTTCTAGGGACAATCTCTTTTATAAAACACACCCCCCTTCTAACTTCAGCTCCTTCAGTACGTTTAACATAAAACCTTAGATTTACCTCTTCAAAATTGACATGGAAAGGGATTTTAAGGCCTTTTACTTTGGTGTTTTGAAACAAAAAACCTACCAAACTTATATAGGTTTTGCCCTCAAAAAAATCTAACTCTGTTCCTTGGGGCAAGTAAGGTAAAAGTAGTTTTGGGTCAACCTGGTAGTTAAGTAGGATAAGATTTTTCCATTGGGCGGTTAAGAATATACGTTTTGAAGCATTCATTATATTGGTACTAACCTTTCTAAATATAGGATGTCCAGATAAATCTTTGCCTTACTTGTTATAGCACAAAGTCACAAGAAGGCAATTCCTGTGAGGGAAATCCCCTACCCCCCCCCTTTCCAAAGGGGAACTTTCCTTACTCCTCTTTGAAAAAGGGGGACTAGGGGGGATTTCTGATCCGAGAAAGAACTTTTCTGGCACACTAGATTGATGATATTGCGACTAACTTTGGCAAGCTCGAGGAGACAGCTAGTATGTTATAGTATATATTACTAGATGCGTTACTAGGCTTTTAAATGATCAGGAAGATGTTTTGAAGGAGGACTCATTTAAGGGTAAGTAACAGTGTTGAAATATCTATTACTATCTGATGCTTTCTGCTGAAATATTATACAGATTGATTAATGAAATTTTCAAGGATTTACTCTTGCAGAGCAGGCTTAATTATGTTAAGCTACATTTATGGTCGCCACAGGTTAGAGGGAGACCTTAAACGCACGGAAGAGCTAAGTAAGACCTATGGTTTTATCAAGGCATTGGCGTTGACGACGTGAATAAGTCTGAGAAATTATCACTTTAGATAATATTAGATTTTTACTAACGGTTGTAACTGCACACTCGTATGTGTGTATAAAAAAGGTGGTCAATGAGTAAGAATTAGTGATTGTAACTTTGATTATGATTATCAGTTAGTGAGTTAAAATAAAATCAACTATTGGCTAAATTTAGCTTTTCTAGGTTCAATCACTCGCTACTAACTACAAACACTAAGGTTTGGTTTGCTAATGCCAGTAACAACCTCTAAATTTTTGCAGAAAGGGAACTTGCAACTAAGAAATTTTTTATGGAGAAAGGAAACAAACTGTGAGCCATTATTCTGACTTTAGCACACTTGCATACCCTAAAGAACGCGACGCTTGTGGTATTGGTTTTATAGCCGACAAAAACGGACGAAAGTCATATGAGATTTTACAAGATGCTATTAAGGCACTTTACAATTTAGGACATAGAGGTGCGGTCAGCGCAGATGGTTTAACAGGTGATGGGGCAGGTTTGCTAACACAAATGCCCCATAAATTTTTTAGACATATACTTGCTGAAAAAGGAATCCAACTTAGAGAAGATCAAGATTTGGCAGTAGGTGTCTTTTTTATTGAGTACAAAGATGAAGAAAATACCTCGAGTATACTAGAAGCCATAAACGAGGTAATTAAAGGAACTTTCAAGATCCTTTTGTGGCGGGACATCCCTATAAATGAGTTTGCTTTGGGGAACATTGCCCATCGTAGACTTCCTGTTTTAAAACAACTATTTGTTGAGCGCCCTGCAGAATTAAGTGGCGATGAGTTTGAGCGCCGGCTTTACTTGAAGCGTAAACGTATAGAGAACCGCATGCGTGAACTGGGATTAGGCAATGTTTATATTCCTTCTTTTTCACATAGAACTATTGTTTACAAGGGTCTGATGCTAGGTGAGCAAATTGATGAATTTTACCTAGACTTAGCACAGAGAGACTATGAAACTGCTATAGCACTCTTTCATCAACGCTACTCTACCAATACTTTTCCTAGCTGGTCTTTAGCACAACCCTTTAGATTCCTAGCACACAACGGTGAAATTAATACCTTGCAGGGCAATGTAAACTT
This sequence comes from Trueperaceae bacterium, assembly GCA_965224855.1. Lineage (GTDB taxonomy): Bacteria > Deinococcota > Deinococci > Deinococcales > Trueperaceae > CBDCVN01. The sequence continues at coordinate 1,965,827 of CBDDAI010000002.1, forward strand.
TATGCGTTCGCGGGAACCTGTACTAGAAAGTAACCTTTGGGGTAAGTATGTAAAGGATTTGCTACCTATTATCCAACCTGGAGGGAGTGATTCAGCAGCTATAGATAATGCTTTTGAATTGCTAATGCTTTCAGGGCGCGATCCCCTACACACAGCTATGATGCTCTTGCCTGAGGCTTATGAAGATAACGAAGAACTCAGTGATGAGGTAAAAAGCTTTTATGAGTATCATTCTTGTCTTATTGAACCTTGGGATGGCCCTGCTGCACTAGTTTTTAGCGATGGGCGTTTTGCAGTAGCTTCTTTGGATAGAAATGGTTTACGTCCACAGCGTTACTGGCTGACCAAAAGTGGCAAGGTGATCGTTGGTTCTGAGACGGGTATTATCGCTATACCAGAGGAAGATATAGTGGAAAGGGGGCGCTTGGGACCCGGTAAAATTTTAGCGGTTGACACTTTAGAAAAACGCTTTATGCATAACGATGAAATTAAAGCTGAGTATGCTAAACGTAAACCTTATGCTGAGTGGGTAAAAACCTCTAAGACTAAAGCACAAATTGACTATAAGCATCCTGATTATGAGGTGGCTACTCGAGGCTGGGATAAAGACAATCTGGTAAGGAATCAGGCTGCATTTGGCTATAGTACTGAAGACTACAGCCGTATATTTGAGCCAATGGTTTTAGAGGCCAAGGTTCCTGTGGGCTCAATGGGTGATGACACACCACTGGCAGTCCTTTCACAATATCCACAACAACTTTATCGCTACTTTAAGCAGCGCTTCGCTCAAGTTACAAACCCACCTATTGACCCTTTAAGAGAAGACCTAGTTATGTCACTAAGGACTATAGTAGGGCCAAGGGAAAGCATTCTAAATGAAAAAGATGCTGCTTATGTTATAGGTTTTAGGTCTTTTATTCTAGATGAGGCTGAATTTGCTTATTTACGAGAAGAAAAGACCAAGCTGCGAACTCGCACCTTACGCGCAACATTTCCCCTATCACAAGGTTTATCCAGTTTACAGGATGCTCTTGATGCACTTTGTGATGCAGCAGTACGGGCAGTGCGCAACCGAGCTAGTATCATTATTCTTTCTGATCGTAAAGTAGATGCTAAAAATGCACCTATACCTATGCTAATAGCTACTGCTGCGGTACATCATTATTTACTGAAAGAAGGCTTGCGAACTAAAGCTGCTATAGTATGTGATACCGCTGAACCTAGAGAAGATCACCACTTTGCTTGTTTAATAGGCTATGGTGCTGCTCTCATTCATCCTTACCTTGCTTTAGCTACAGCTCGAGCCACCGCTACAAACTCTAAGGAAGACATATCCAGTGAACAAGCGGTTAAAAACTACAAGAAGGCAGTTGAAAAGGGTCTGCTTAAGATAATGTCTAAAATGGGCATTTCTACAGTGTCTAGTTACCGCGCTGCTCAGATTTTTGAGTCTGTAGGACTTTCACAAGAGGTAGTAAATAAATACTTTTTAGGAACACCTAATGCTATTGGTGGCATAACCTTAGAGGGAATTGCTAAAGACGTGCTGGCCTTTCATGCAGATGCTTTTGGCCAAGACCCTAAACTTAAGGATTTAGGCATTTACCGCTTTCGCAAGGCTGGAGAATACCATGCTTTTAACCCTCAAGTTTTCAAATCACTACACAAAGCCGTACGCACTGAAAGCTTTGAGGTTTTTAAGGAGTATATAAAGGCAGTTGATGAGCGCCCTGCTAGCAACTTGCGTGACTTGCTGGATTATGCTCGAGCCAAAACCCCTATACCTTTAGAAGAAGTAGAACCTATAGAAGAAATAGTTAAACGCTTTACTACTCAAGCTATGAGCCATGGCTCTGTTTCTAGAGAAACCCACGAGACTATTGCCATAGCCATGAACAGCCTTGGTGCTAAGAGCAATTCTGGTGAAGGTGGTGAAGCATCAGAGCGTTTTCACCGCTATGTGGAAAATAAGAACCCTGAAGAATATGGCTATGCAGATTGGGCTCCTAAGACAGGTGATTGGGGTAACAGTGCCATTAAACAAGTGGCCTCAGGACGCTTTGGGGTGACTCCAGCATATCTTATGAGTGCTAGTGAAATTGAGATAAAAATGGCACAGGGGGCTAAACCCGGCGAAGGGGGGCAGTTACCCGGTCATAAAGTTAATGATGAAATTGCTAAAGTGCGCCGCAGTGTACCTGGAGTAACGCTTATTTCACCACCACCACATCATGACATTTACTCTATAGAAGACCTAGCACAGCTCATTTATGATTTAAAGAGAATAAACAGAGAAGCGCGTGTTTGTGTAAAGCTTGTTTCCACTGATGGCGTAGGTACTGTAGCAGCAGGAGTGGCCAAAGGTTATGCTGATAACATCCAAATAAGTGGTCATGATGGTGGTACTGGGGCATCGCCTTTATCTTCTATTAAACATGCTGGTATACCTTGGGAGATAGGGTTGGCGGAAACCCAGCAAGTTTTAGTGGAGAATGATTTAAGGGGACACATACGATTGCGGGTAGATGGAGGCTTGAAAACAGGACGAGATGTGATTATAGCAGCTCTTTTAGGAGCAGAGGAATATGGCTTTGGTACGGCTGCACTAGTAGCAGCAGGTTGTGCCATGATTCGTCAATGTCATTTGAACACCTGTCCTGTAGGTGTAGCAACACAGCGAGCTGATTTGCGAGCTAAATATGTTGGCAAGCCTGAGCATGTGGTTAACTTTATGCTTTATGTGGCTCAGCAAGTTCGTATGATTCTAGCTGAAATGGGTTACCGCAAGTTAGATGAGGTTATTGGTCGTGTGGACTTACTAAATGCCAAGCAAAATGTACCTCATCCTAAAGGTATTGAGCTTGACCTTTCAGTTATTCTTAAAGAAGTTGATCCTGCCAAAAGCAAGGCTCATTTATGCACTATACCTCGTAACGATCGCTTAGAAACCTCACTGCTTGATGATGAGATAACTCAAGATGCTAGGGAGGCGCTCGAGCAAAAAACTACTTTTTGCAAAAGTTATCCTATTGCCAACCGTGAACGCTCTATTGGTGCTAGGCTTTCTGGTGAAATTGCTAAGCTTTATGGTGAGGAGGGTCTGCCAGAGGGCACTATAACATTGAGTTTTACCGGTAGTAGTGGTCAGAGTTTTGGGGTTTGGAATAATCGTGGTGTAAGACTCATTTTAAATGGTGATGCCCAAGATTATGTGGGTAAGGGCATGTATGGTGGTGAGATTATCATTAAGCCACGTCAGGAGTCAGATCTTATACCACAAGACAATGTCATTATGGGCAATACTGTAATGTATGGGGCTACAGGAGGCAGTTTATACGCTTCTGGTCAAGCTGGTGAGCGCCTTTGTGTGCGTAACTCAGGTGGTTTTGCAGTGGTTGAAGGGTGTGGGGATCATGGCTGTGAGTATATGACTGGTGGGGTGGCTGTAATTTTAGGGAAGACAGGGCGTAATTTTGGTGCAGGTATGTCAGGCGGTATTGCTTATGTTTTAGATGAAGAAAGACGGTTCGAAAAGCGCTACAACCCAGGTATGGTAGGTTTAGAGCTAGTGGAGCATGACATTGACGAACAACTTTTAAAGTGCATGATTGAACGTCATTCACAGCTTACTTGTAGTCCCTTAGCTAAAAGAATTCTAGCTGACTGGGGAAATTTACTCACTAAGTTTTGGAAAGTGGCTCCGCATCCTAGTGTAGAGGATGCTACTGCTAAAGAGCAAGATGTTAAGGTGCTCGAGCAAAAAGCTCTAGAAACTATTCGTACCCAAGCAGAGATTAGTCAAATGGCAGTTTAATCTATACATCAGGGTTTTGATTTGAAACTGTTTTTAGTCAAAAATATCTCATCAAGACAGATGAGGGGCATTATCAAAGATTTAAGGCTCTAGTAAATGCCTAGTAATATAGCAACTAAAACCACCAAGCGAATCCCCTACGGTGTCGCTGACTATGGTCGTATGAAACGTGATAACAGATACTACGTAGACAAAACCCACTTTATCCCTTTGGTAGAAGCATCACCCTACTTCCTCTTTTTCATACGTCCCAGACGCTTTGGTAAATCTTTATGGCTTTCTGTATTGCAACACTACTATGATATCAATAGAAGTGAAGAGTTTAAACCACTATTTGGTGAAACTTACATAGGCCAAAATCCTACCGTAGGGGAATTTTTTTTGAAATGTCGAGGTTAAATCCACAGTTGTTTTTATAAATATGCTTCATAATTAAAAAGATTTCTCTTTAAGGCAATTATTAACAATGTCTAACTTCAATTCAGATGAAAACATTGATAATCCTGTAGAAGCCAAACCTATCTCTACAGTAAAAAATGAATTGCTGAAGCACATAGAAGAAATTGATGACCCTATATTGCTTGATAAAATTACCCACGTTATTAAGGGGGATTATGAGGAAAAAGATGAGTATGAGCAACTTATAGAAAACGTTTTAGCTGCTGAGGAAGAGGAAAAATTACTGGTAAAGCAGCCACCACCATTTGAGGATACACCACTGATAAGATTTGAGAATCTAATAGCTGGCCTTATGTTTTGGTTTAGCCTTGCCATGCTAGGCCTATTAGGGGTAATTATTATGTTTATGACCTCAGTTGAGGTAAATGAGCTTATTGCACCCCAAACCATAGAAGCATTAGTATCTACTTATCGTTTACTGATGCTAGTGCCAGCTATAGAGCTTGTAATCATTTTGTTTTTATCTTTACGCTTTGGACGTTCTGAAGGTATTTACTATGGTGATTTTATTATGCGGCTAGCAACTATACCATTGCCACCTTTGCGTTTAATGATGCCTCGCTTTACCTCCTCTGAATGGCTATGGTTACCTTCCTTAGGTTGGAGCAAGAAAAATCATGCCCTGTTTAGCAAGTTAAGGAAGAACTTTAGCACCCCTATGATTGTTATTGCTTTGCTCATTATTCCTCTTGTGCTTATTGATTTCAGGTTCCAACAACAGGTACAGGCTTTCATTCCGAATATTAAATTATATCTAGAAATGGGACAAGCTTTCATTTGGGTGGCCTTTGCTCTTGAGTTTATGCTGATGATCTCTGTTACCGATGAGAAGCTTCCTTATTGTGCCCAAAACTGGATGGACTTAATCATCATTCTCTTGCCTTTGATATATTTTGTACGTACCCTGAGGGTTGTTAGGGCTTTCCAGGGAGTAGCAAGAATTCAGCAACTAGGTAGGCTTTATCGTTTACGTAGTGTAATGACTAAAATGCGCCAAGCCTTGGTTTTAGCGGAGGCAATTAAACGCATTATGCACCCTAACCCCGAATCACAACTTAAAGGACTACAACGTAAATTACGCCGTAATCGTAGAGAGCATAAGCTTATAGAAGAAGAAGTTGTAAAAGCAGTAGAACGCTTAAAGCAAAAACATGCCCAAGATGAGGGAAAACAAATAAGACAGGAAATACGAGAAACTGTAAGGCAACTTAAAGAACAAACAAAGCAAAAAGCCATAGAACAGCATAAACAATTGGTCCGTAAAAAGGCACGTAAGCGCTCAAAGCTAAGCCAAGAGTAAGGTATCGGGAATCTTGACAGAACAAGTAATTAAAAGGCTCGAGCTTTTTATAATTATACTTATTTTACTCAATGTTGCTGCGGTAATTGTTGGTACAGTAGAATCACTTTATAAGAGTTACAAAGTTTTCTTTATAAGCTTTGAAGTTTTTTCTGTAGTAATTTTTAGCGTTGAATACATCATAAGATTGGTATTTGCTCCCAAAAGACACGAAAATGACAACCCACTCATAAGACGCTTGGCTTACATAGTGAGCCCTATGGCCCTTGTTGATCTCTTAGCACTTTTACCTTTCTACTTACCACTACTTTTGCCTGTTGACCTGCGTTTTCTAAGGGGCCTTAGGTTGATTCGCTTGCTACGTGTTCTCAAACTAACCCGCTATTCAAGAGCACTCAGGATCATAAAGCGCATCTTCAAACTTAAGCAAGAAGAACTAATAATCGCTTCCTCACTAGGATTCGGGTTGCTTATTTTTTGGTCGTCTTTTATGTACTTTCTAGAAAATGAAGCCCAGCCTAAGGTCTTTGCCAGTATTCCTCATGCAATGTGGTGGGGCGTTGCCACTCTCACAACAGTAGGCTATGGTGATATCTATCCAGTAACACCATTGGGTAAATTGTGTGGAGCACTCACGGCTATCTCATGTATAGGTCTTTTTGCTTTACCCGCAGGTATACTTGCTTCAGGTTTTACAGAAGCTATTGCCCAAGATGATCAAGAGAGACAGAAGTCACTTATTTGCCCCCACTGTGGTAAACCCTTATAGCAACAGTTGACTGTGTTTTTAATATTGATGGATAGCAAAAAATACTAATATACTAAGGAGATTAGATTGGGAAATTGTTTTCTGATCCGATTTGATAATAAAGTTAGGAAGATACTACTATGTGGAAGATAAAACTTGGTTTGATCGTTGCAGGTATAGTTGTTGCTTTTATCGGCTATGAGGAGTTCAAAGTTAGTCAGGGAACAACAAAAGAGCCTATGGAAATCCAACTTTCCTCATTAGAACAAGGTGAATCAGTTAAAAATAACCACCTAAAAATAACAGAGCATTGGGCACTATTCCCTTTTTCAGTGTACGAGTATAAGCAAGACAGAGGCGAAACAGGCGATCCAAAGCCAACTGCTAAAGTAAACCATACTTACTATCCCATCATTTCCAATGACCACCCTTATTTAATTAGGTTGGATGAATTAGCAGAAGAGTACGATGATTTAGATGAAGTGCCAGATGAAGAGTGGCCTACTATTGGTGACCTTGCAGTGCTTGTTAAATCAGAACAGTTTGCAACAATTGCAGATATACCCTATGATTGGGAATTTAAATCAGAATTGCAAGGGCTAGTAATAAATCGTATTAAAAGCTTGGAAAAGGAGGAAAGCCGGTTAATTCAAAGTAGCTTTCCCACAGTAGATTTAGATAAAGTACTGCTTCTAGAAGTAGGGCGTAAGCCTTCCTCAAGCCTAAAGTCACTCGGTATGGTTTTAGGAGGGGGAATCCTTTCTTTATTTGGAGTTATGCTTTTACTGCGGGGCAGAAAAGCTGACTAAAAATGTACATTTATACCCGCTCGAGCATGAAAGCCAGAGTCAAAACTAGGAGTTAGTTTAAAGGAAGGTCCAAGTTCCATATAAACTCCCATATTTTCTAAGCCCATTTCTGCAAGACGGTGCTCAACACCTACTGCCAGATTAGCATGGAAGGAATTGTCTCTTTGCTCATTACCACTTAGTTTTAAAAGGACACCTAATACCCCATAAGCATTTAAGCCAGAGGATAGCTCCAGTGCAGAGGCATCAATCAAACCATCTAGCATGAGGTTGATGCCACCATCATCGCTTGCTGCCACTGCTGCACGAATAGACATGTCACCAATAATATCATTAGCGCCTGCTCCTACCATAAAATTAAAGGGGTAACCTACTGAAGCAGTTACCCAAAACTCTTCTTTGGTGTTTTGGGCTAAAGAAAAGCCTATGGCTATTAAAAAAACAAAGAAAAATCTTCTAAGCATATTAAACTCCTCAAAAAAAAGCAGTATAACCTATTTCTAAATTTAGCTGTTATTATGCGTTAATACTTATGAGTGATTTAGATTTTGATACTTTACAACTTCACGCCGGCCAGGATAGGCCTGATGTTGCTTCAGGGGCTCGAGCCCTCCCAATATATGCCACCAGTAGTTTTGTTTTTGATAGTGCAAAACATGCAGCTGATACCTTTGCAGGCAAAACTACCGGCAGCCATCAAAATCAATATGGCCGTATGCACAACCCTACTGTGCAAGCTTTTGTAGAGCGGCTAATAGCCTTAGAAAAAGGTAAGGCTGGGGTAGGTTTATGTTCTGGGCAAGCAGCTACTACCACCACCCTTCTAGCTTTAGCTTATCCAGGTGCTCACATTGTATTTTCTAATCAGCTTTTTGGTGGTACATTTTCTGTAGCCAATAAAATCCTGATACCTTGGGGATGTCGCTTTAGCATTGTAGAACCTAGTGCGGATGCCATAGCAGAGGTTATTGAAGAACAGACTGTAGCAGTATGGTGTGAAACTATTGCAAATCCTAGCTGCAGTGTGCCAGACATTGCTGCTATTGCCAAGTTATGTCAAGAGCAGCAAGTTCCTTTGGTAGTGGATAACACTTGGGGTTGTGCTGGCTACCTTTGTCAACCCCTTGCTTTAGGTGCTGATATAGTAGTTCATTCAGCTACCAAGTGGATAGGAGGACATGGAACTTTTATAGGTGGAGCAGTTGTGGAGGCAGGGCGTTTTGATTGGACAAGACCTAAATTTCCTGCTTTTACTACCAAAGATAGTCGTGGGCGCACTTATGTAAGTAGGGCAGGGGAAAAGGCTTTTAGTCTAAGAGCATGGGACTTGGGGCTTTTTGTGATGGGCATGACCTCATCACCTTTTGAGGCCTTCTTAGCCTTGCAAGGATTAGAGACACTTTCTCTAAGGGTGCAGCGCTCATGTGACTCAGCTCTGACTTTGGCTCGGTGGCTCGAGCAACACCCCAAAGTAAAACGTGTTTACTATGCAGGTTTGCCTTCTAATAGCTGTCACCAAACAGCAACAAAAAATCTTAAAAATGGTTTTGGGGCAGTACTTAGTTTTGAAGCCAGTGATAGGGAAACTGCCCAGAATTTTTTAAATAAGGTAAAAGTTGCTTCGCACCTTGCTAACATTGGCGATGCCAAAACAGTAGTGATTTGCCCTTGGGATACTACCCATGCTAGCTTACCAGAGGAGGCACGCTATCTAGCAGGGGTAACACCAGAGTTAATAAGAGTAAGTGTAGGTTTAGAGGCGCTGGCTGATCTAAAAGCTGATATAGACCAAGCATTAACTAGCTAAAGTGAGTACAGAAATGCCAATTTATAAACTTAAGCCCCAGAAATGGGGGCAATTAGTGAAGACTACGTGCTTTGCAGTGAAGGAACTAAGCAATCTCCCATTAACATTGAAGGAGCTTTACTCTCAATAAACTCTATGGTAGGTAGCTAAACGTACTGATGCTACTTTTTGGTTGGTTGGAAAACTAATCATGCTAGAGATGCTTTCAGATACTAAGTTTCTTAAAGAAACTTAGTATCTCCTTTTCAACATGCTTTCTTTTTTACAAAAAGTTTACGAGGGCACTACACTGCAGCTTAATGAATTTGTTTTGGCTTTAGGTAGTAACTTCAATTTACTTCACAGCTTAAAAGAAACACCCCAAGATCCCCAGTGGCATGCAGAAGGGGATGTTTTCATTCACACTGAGCTTGTTCTTCAAGAAATCTATAAACTATTAGAAGGGGAAGCTTCGCATCTTAATAAGCAAAAACGCTTTTTGCTTATTCTTGCTGCTGTTTTTCATGACATTGCCAAACCCCTTACCACTCGCACAGAAACTATAATGGGTAAGGAGCACATTATATCCCCGCGCCATGCTGACAGGGGGCGTTCTTATCTGGCTTATCGGCTATTGGATGTAGGAATTTCAGAAGAGCAGACTCGAGCCATCATGGCACTAGTTGGGCATCATCACGACCCTAAAAAATTAGTACTAAAAGATGCACCTTTAAGTAGTTACAGAAGATTAGCAAGATTAGTAGAGGTAGAGCTACTCTATTATCTCGAAAAAGCAGATATTCTTGGTAGAGAATGCCAAGATAAAAATGATCAATTAGAAATCCTAGAGTTTTTTCGTTTACAACTCGAGGAATATAACTTATGGCAGGTAGCTAATCCTTACGCAGCTTGGCAAGAGGTTATTTACCATGGCTTAACAGGTGAAAGTGATTTAAATAAGCAATATGCATTATCTTATGCTATTGCCGATTCAGAAGCAGGACTCATCTTTACACCTGAAGAAGCACTGGCTCGCACCTTTGAGAAACGTCAAAAATTTTCTGAGCTTTTGGTTCTGTATGGACCTAGTGGTGCAGGCAAAAGCACATGGGTAGAGAGAAATACACCAGATTATGAGGTGATTTCCCTTGATGATTTACGTATACTCATAGCTGGTAAGCGTGGGGATCAATCCAAGAATGGTGAGGTTATTCAAGCAGCTAGGGAAAAGCTGAAAGAACACCTAAGACAAAAACAGAATGTGGTTTGGGATGCTACTAATTTACGTTATTTACATCGTAACAAAGTCTTGCAATTAGGGTTTGATTATCATGCATTAGTGAAGCTAGTCATATTTCACTATCCAAGTAAACACTTCTTTGTTCAAAATAAAAATAGAGAAAATGCAGTAAGCACACAGGTGCTCTCAAAACAAATAGAGCAAGCTGAATTTCCCTATGAATACGAAGCCCACCAAGTAATTTACTTACCTTCCAATAATTAATTAATGCTGATATACTTTCGGTAGTATAAAAATGGATTTTTCCATTGGAATTGCTATGATATTTGAAAGGAGATAGGGAGATGAGGAGCAGGGTATAAGTTGCTTGCGTAAGATGTTCATTTTTTACCCATTTTTATTATGCTCTATGAGTAGTGACAACTTTGTGACACTTAATTTAAAATAAGGCCCTTAGAATAAATATTAGTGGAAGATTTAGCGCTTATTGGTGTATCACATAAACGTGGTGGTGCTTTAGCACTCGAGCGTTACCAAAAAACTTTTTCTCCTGAATCTCTATTAGCATTAGGTTTTGAAGAATATGTAATGATTTCTACTTGTAATCGCTGGGATGTGGTGGTGGTTCTGCCTCAGGGTATGGAACTCAAGCAGGTTCGCCAGCATCTTAGTCTTAACTCACGAGAGCCTTATGCTTATTTTGCAGATGGGGCTTTAGAGCAGCTTACTCGTATTGCTGCTTCTTTAGATTCACTTAATCCTGGTGAGGATCAAATAATAAGGCAAGTGCGGGAAGCCTTTAAAGCAGCTAAAGCTTTAGGTACTATAGGTAGCACAATATCTTTTGCCTTTGATACGGCTTTGCACATAGCCAAGAAAATCCGTCATGAAGTAGCTATTGCTCCTATGGATACCTCACTCTTTAGTTTGGCAAGGCCTATTCTAGAAAAAAAATTATTGCCAAATGCTCAAGTAGCCGTCTTAGGGGTAGGGGAAATGGGAAAGCTAGCTGCTAAAACACTAGCTGCCCTAAAAAAGACTAACTTAATAATTGTTAACCGTTCTTTGGAAAAAGCTCAAAAACTCGCTCTGCAGATTAAAGGTGTAGCTACCACTATGTCATTAGCTGATTTCTTAGCTAACCCTCCTGATGTTCAAGCCTTAGTATGTGCTACCCCTGTTAAAGATCTCATAACGCTTGACTTTGTGAGCCAGCTTAGGAATTTACATACCCTCGTTGATTTGGGCATCCCTCGCAACGTTCAGCAAAGTGTAGGTGAGCAATATACTGTACTTGATGTAGATACTCTGCAAGCAGCAGGTGAGAAGCGCCGTGAAGAGCTTAGATGTAAACTTGCTGAAGCTGAGAGGATTTTGCTCGAGCAACTAGACCTTGCCTTAATCGAGTGGACAGAGCGTCAACTTGGTCCCTCTATTAAAAAATTACGAGAGTTATATCTTCACACTATTGGTGATAGTTTACCTCCTGAAGAAGCACAAAAGCTAGCCCATAAATTCGTACATGTACCTATTAAGGGACTAAGGGCAGTAGCAAGGGAGCATGGTTTAGCAGCCACTAAAACCTTTCTAAATGAGGTGCTCTAAAGCATTCTCATAGGCTTGCATATGTACAATGGCCTAGAAATGTCATTAGTTAATTTAAACAACATAGTAAACCAACGATTGAATGAAGGGACATACCTCTTTTGCACCCTGCTCACTAACTCTCTATCAAAAGAGGTTTTAGTGTGAAAAAAGGGTTTTTAAGTAGCTTTTATTTAGTTTTGTTAATGCTAATAAGCCTTGGTCAAACCCAGCAATGTCTCAACTTTATTAGTGTTAATGGTCGTTTGCTAGAAGGGCAAGCTGCTTGCTACTTCATAAATTATGGTGATAGTCAAAATGCTTTTGTAAATGCTGATATTATTGCTCGTGAATTGGGTGTCCTAGTAACATTTGATTCAGAAAGGCAAGTTTTACTTTTTAGTCGAGGCACCGACTCCGTAGAGTTACAAGCAACAACCAACATCACCACAGGCCTCGTAAAACGCTCAGGGGTAATGACTGTCAATGGAGAAAATGTAGATAGCCCCATGGGTATTATTGCAGGAGGAATTAGCTATGTAGCAGTAACTCCTATAGTAGCAGCTTTCTACGGTGAAAGTATTTGGGATGCTCCTTCACAAACTATACTAGTGTACACAGCTAGGCAAACACAAGCTAGTACAAGGATTAATGAAACACAGGCAACTCCAAGCAATACTGTTACTGAACAACCAAAGCAACAAGTTATTGCTAGTAGTAATGCCATTTATTCTGTAGGAGAGCCACGTATTGGTAAACATGAGGGTTATACTAGAGTAGCGATAGATCTACCAGCAGGTACTAGCTATCTTGTTTCTGTGGAGGGTGCTAAGTTAATAATTAGTTTACCAAGTTTAAAAGCAAGTAACTTTATCTATACTAGCGATGGACCTTATATAGCAAGTATAAATTATGAACTTAGAAATGATGTTTTGGCTTTAGTAATAAACACTCGCTATGCTCTAAGTGCTGAGGGCTACGGTTATCGCATGGGTGTCGTGCCTGCTAGTGCTAGTAAACCTAGTGATGTTTTGTATATTGATTTTAGCACTTCGATTTATGGACAAAGACCACAAGCAGGAGTTACTAGCACGCCACAAGCTCAAGAAGAAGCAAGTTTACCAATACCAGCTCGAGCTATAATTATTGACCCTGGTCATGGTGGGGGTGACCCTGGTGCTCAAGGTGTGGTTAGTGAAGAAGAGGTAGTACTTGATGTCGCTCTTAAGCTTAAAGCCTTGCTAGAGCGCCAAGGTATAACCGTTATAATGACTCGCTCTGGTGATTACAGCTTAAAAGATGCCAAGCGTGCCGATTTAGCTGCTCGAGCTGCTATGGCTACCAGAGATCGTAATCTTTTTATTTCCATTCATGCCAATGCTGCTCATTCTAGCAGTGCTAATGGCATTGAAACATGGGTGTTTGGTGAACCTGTGGATGCTTCACTACTTGACATAGCTATTAATGAAAATGGTGGTGGAGAACTTGGAGAGGCTTTAACCTTAGAATCTCAGGAAATGTTTGAGAGTATAGTAAGTGACATAGTGCGTGAGGAGCAATTACGCTTGAGTATGACCCTAGCAGAAATGGTACAAGCAGGTATGATTTCAGAGACAGGTGCTAGAGACCGCGGCATACATGAGAACTACTTTTATGTTATACGCAATGCTCAAACACCAGCAGTTTTAGTTGAGCTTGGTTTTGTAAGCAACGCTGCAGAAGGTGAAAAGCTGTCTACTAATGCCTACCGCCAAAAACTTGCTGATGGGCTTTATCAGGGCATAATGAACTTTTTTGGTCAAGCTAAGGTACTTTCAAATGGTAATTAAGGACCTATCATAGAAACTGTGTTGTAGGGACGCAAGATTTTGAACCCCTTCTCCTGATAGCACTTTGATCGAGTATGACTCTACTTATTACCGCATAGAACAGGATAAGAACAGGTTTTTTATTGTAAGAGTCCTAGAAAGGCAAGATCCTGATAAAAGTCTTTAGGGATTATACTTGTAGTAAGCCTGAAGTGTTTACCTGAAACAAATGATTTTTATTATTCTTTTGCTCGTACTTTATGGTTAAGAATAGCGTATAAACTTGCTGTTATGTTAAAGCTCATGTTAGGTAGCAGTGTTTTATCCAACACAAACCCTTTTGCTAAGGCTATTGTCCCGGTGTAAACTTCTAAGTAAACAAGGGTTGTAATAATGCCTAGTAGCACCAAAAGTCTAATAGCTATGTTTTGATTTTTCCTTAAAGTGTTTACAAACCACCAAGCCATTATGGTGGCAAAGAGGCTCGAGCCCAGAATAGCAGCAGCAACTTGCCAAGGTTTAGTGGAAGTTACCGCAGAAACAATAAACTCAGCAGGGGAAAAATCTAAGATTCTTAGACAAAGCAAAATTAACAGCCCACAGTTTAAAGCTGTAAAGCGCAGAGCTCTTTCTGATCCAGTAGGGGCACTCCAAGCAATGAAAGAAATTAATGTTATCTTCCCAAGAAAGCCTATTATTACTGATAAATGGGAAAATATAATGAAAAAGTGCTCCACTTACACTTCTATATTCTGATAAATATTATCTAAACTTAACACGGTACCAGAACAAGTAATTCTACCTTACCCCCTCTAAATAATCCTTAACACTTAGTAACTTAAGGACATATGAAGCATACATAAGGGCATTTCTGGCAAACTATAGATTAAGAGCATAACTGACTGGCTGATACACTATAAATTCCTGCATCTAACCGGATGCCATTGCCTGTTTGTCCTAAATTATAGCTAAAAAATTGTCCATTACTAGTACGCAGCACTAGTATAGGATCAGTCATAAGGCCAAAAATGATATCCCAATTCCCCTGGTGAGCATTACTGTCACTATCACTAATAGACCCAGCCTCTGTAGAGAATATCATTTGACTACTGTATTCATAAGCATAACTACCATCACTGCAGAAAACATAGCTTTCTTTTGTCTCTGATGCTGAAGAACCATAGCCACCTGCGCCACCACTACTAAAGTTTGAGTCATTTCCAGTATAGTCTAAATGCTTACCTGCTAGTAGTTGTTGCCAGCTAGCATTATCACCATTTGGTGAGCTAAAAGAAACAGTAGCTATAAATTGAGCTATAGCACCGACCAGCACATCCTTTTGCTGAGGCAAGGCTATCCCTAAAACAGCAATGGCATTGCCAGTTTGTCCTTGTTTAATGCTCACATGTGTTAAGAGCTGCCCCTGTTCATTACTTATAGTATAACTAGCTCTAATGGAGCTATTATCTTGCTGAGGAGCATCAACAGGCGAAACTTGTATTCCTTCTGCTTGAATATCACTAACAATATATTCTGCAAGTTCTGCAAGTGTTGCTTTTGAGAAAACCAGTATAGAAATGCCATGACTTTGATCGCTAGGAGCAAGAACGAAAGTAGCACTTTCAGTATCATAGCTACCAACATAGCCTTGTGGTACAGTAAAAGACACGCCTGCAGCAGTAGCAGCAAGCTGTGTACCTGCTGCATAGTTCTTGTTAATCTCTATAGCCTCACCACTCAAAGAACTAGTACCTTGTGGTGTAGGGTTAGGAGGTGATGAGCCTGGCAAGAGGGGATTAGTAGGTGTTGAACTGGGTAAAGGGCTACTGCCTTGCCTTTTAAGGGTATAATTAGTGCTACCAGTAGTTAAGTTTAGAGTATCAGTGTTTAAAGAGGCTGTAAACTCAAAGTTATTACCTCCGCTAGCAAAAGCACCAGTCAAAGTGCTTCCTTGTACTACAGCTTTTACAGGGTAATTTTGTCCATTTAAAGTTAAAGTTCCTGAGTAACTATTAGCACCTCCTTGCAACACAAAGGTTAGGTTACCATCGGTAAAAGTTCCTAGCCAAGGATCACTAGGTATAGGAGTGCTTGCAACAGGTGGAGTGCTAGGTGTTGAGGGAGGTTGGAGTGGAAAACTAGGTTTAGGAAAGGTAGGGATATTTGGTGTAGTAGGTTGTTGGTTACTAGGGGGTGAACTTGGTGGTTTAGGAAAGATAGGTGGAGTAGGTGTATTTGGTGTAGGTATAGTTGGTGTAGGGGTGGTGCTAGGGGTAGGAGTCAAATTGGCTTGGTGACTGGTACGTTGTAAAATGATCTCTTGGGCACTTTCAGCAATCGGTTGACCTTCTTGATCAAGGTCTAGTAAATAAAAAGCTAGAGTACTATCTGTTTCATCAAGCGAGGCAATATAGCCAAATATGCCATCTGGTGTTTTTACGGAGCCAAAGGCACCATCTGGGTAGCCCTCTCCCTCGAGCTCATAAATAAGACCATTACCTTCTAACCTGCCCACCATCGCACCACTGGACTCATGCTGAATAGTCAGAGTAATTCCCCCGGCAGATGTTTGCACAAAGTAAGTTCCTGTAAAGTGTGCAGAAAAAGCAAAAGAGCAGAAAAGTGCTAATAATAGGCCTAGTAATTTCATAAACTTCTCCTTAACAATGAGGGGTAAGATTTACCATGAATTAGGATACTACTTTAATCCTAGCCATTCTATAGGCATCGACATAACTTCCGTCTCTAAAGGCATAAACCTTTTGTGTACCTTCTATTACAAAATCAAATTTCTTATACAGCCTAATAGCTGGTTCGTTGTCTGTATAAACATCTAGCTCGAGCCTAAGTAAATTAAGCCAATTGTCTGCAAGATCAGTAGCTGCGTCCATGAGTGCTGTGCCTACCCCTTTACCCCTGTCAAGTTTTCAGACACTTCCCACAAGCGTTTTGCTAGTTGCTGATCTTTAGCTTGTGGGCTCGAGCTCACTTTCTTAGGATAACCACGCATTTCCTGCCAACCACCCGGACCATAATAGTCATTGGCTTGTACATCGGGTGCTGTAGCAGCGTAAAGGCTTGGTAGTGCACCCATTGGTGGTTTCTGTGCGAAAAAGGGATTTAAAAACTGAAAGAGATTGGAGTGGCCTTGCAAACTTGTTGCTGTCCAACCTGGATGAGAGGCAGCAGCTAGGGCATTGGCTTGGGCTTCACTAAATTGTTTGTTTAGCTCGAGTGTAAACAGCAAGTTAGCCAATTTACTTTGAGCATAAGCAGCCCAAGCCTTATAACCTTTTTCGGCTTGTAGGTTATCAAAGTCAATTGTGCCTGTGCCCATACGGTGTGCGCTACTGCTTACATTTATTACTCGAGCCCTAGAAGTTGCCAAAATCCTTGCCATTAAAAGTCCTGTGAGGGCAAAATGCCCAAGGTGATTGGCACCAAACTGTAATTCAAAACCATCTTTGGTTTTAGCAAAAGGTGGAACCATTACTCCTGCATTGTTTATGAGCAGGTTAAGTTTATTGTATTTATCATTAAATTCTTCAGCAAAGCTGTGAACAGAGGCTAAATCAGCCAAATCAAGCTTAATTATTTCTAAGCTTGCATTTGCCACACTTTGACGAATATTGCTTGCTGCTGCATTGGCTTTTTCTAAATTGCGACAAGCCATAACTACAGTGGCACTTTTTGCAGCTAATGCCTTGGTGGTTTCATAGCCAATACCGCTGTTAGCACCAGTGACTATAGCAATATTATTTGTTTGATCAGGGATATCTTTACTTGTCCAACGTTTACTCATTTTTTCACCTTTGTAATTTGTTTTTTGTCACTTATTAGACTTTATGTACAATAAAAACTAAATTCCATATCTAACGATATTGGTAGGGGCGTATTGCAATACGCCCCTACATCGCTACATTCATCTTTCCTGTACAGGGTTAAGTAGTTATAATGCATAATGTTTATTGACGTTTATATTAGGCATAGTATTACAACATGTGATACTAATGAAAATATATTTTATGTGTTAGGGGCACGATGCATCGTGCCCCTACATTGATAAGGTTAATTACTAATTAGGATAAAAATCTTTCTTTCATGGTGCTAATAAACTGCGTGTCTCCCACATTTTTCCTGAGCTCATAAAGTTGCTTAGCATCTTCTCCTGCTATATAGCGAAGTTTGTCAGAGTCATCATTAGCTGCTTGGTAAATTACCTCAGCCACAAGGCTAGCAGGACTAGGATTCCCTCCCATAGCTTCCATAGCTTTTTGAAATTTAGCACTGCTTTCATCATAATCACTTATCTCAGGATTGGTTGCAAAAACCAATGAGCGCTGGCCAAAATCAGTAGCAATAGCTCCAGGTTCAATAATTTTGACCTTTATACCAAGCTCACTTAATTCATAAGAAAGCGATTCTGAAAAACCCTCAACGGCCCACTTAGTACTATGGTAGAAACTAATGAAAGGGAATGTAACCAGCCCACCAATAGAAGAAACATTAATGAAGGTACCAGCTTTATCTGCTCGAAAGTGTGGTAAAAAAGCTTTTGTTACAGCCATAAGTCCAAATAAATTTGTATCAAACTGGCGTTTTATTTGTTCTTCTGAAGCTGCTTCAAAAGCTCCCACAAGACCATAGCCTGCATTATTTAAAACTACATTTACAGTGCCAAAGTCTTTTAGTATGTTGTCTCGAGCTTGGCCAATACTGGCTTTATCGATCACATCTAAACGGTAAAGCTTAACATTTTGAACTTGGGTTAATTCTGTTTCATTTTCTGGTTTGCGCATAGTAGCAGCAACCCGCCAACCTTGCTGAGCAAAATACCTAGCAGTAGCTTTGCCAATTCCCGATGATGCTCCTGTGATAACTATAGTGTTCATAATTTTCCTTTCATAAATACTTGTAATGAACGTTCATTCCTTTACCTTTAAAAAATTTATGCTGCCATAACTTCCCAGCACATTTCCAAAACCTGCTCAATACTCTCCTCATTTAACTCAGAAGGATTTTTCTTACTTAAATTAAGGAGACCACCATAAATAAAGTTAATGGTAAGTCCAGCACCCAAATCTCTTATCAGTGATTTTTCCTCCATTTCTTTTACAAAAAGGTTATAACTCTTTTGCTGCATCTCTTGGTCAATAGCCTCTTTCACTTCCTTTTTGACATAAGGAGAGGTTTTTAGATAATCAAAGAGGACTGTGCGTTCAGGATTTTGCAAGAAGAACTCGAGCACACCTTTCCAGAGAGCAAAAAACTTTTCTTTCAATGTGCTACTACTACTTTCATTCAAGTTTCTAAATACTACAGTACCAATATCTTTGACTAATTCCTCATATACAGCAGTGACCAACGCCTCTTTGTCTTCAAAGTAGCGGTAAATAGTACCTGTACCTACACCTGATTTTTCAGCAATTAAAGACATAGGGGTGGATTGTAAACCACGTTCTGTAATGAGTTTAGCAGTAGCTGTGAGAATAGCTTGACGTTTGTCCATAAAGACTCGGGATGGAATGAACATTCATTCACTTTTGTAAGTATAAAATCATTAACTTTGTTTTGTCAAGATAGTTCTCTAATAGCCGAGTGGGTACGGATAGACAAAGTGATGTATGATCGTCAACAATACCCCTGCTCACTAACTACCCTTAAAAAGTTTATATTTAAGTTTAGATTGTGTGGTTTATTTTGAGAATAGATAACTTAAACAATTGGCTCCAAAATTGCTGGAGTGAATTAATAGCTGGAAATTCTTTCTGGGACTTTCCTGAAAAAGCTTGCCAAGTACCTTTAAAAGAATGGGTTAATCCTTGGCTAAAAAACTTAGTAGGGCAATATGGGAATGTGCTCGACTCGGTTAACGATAGGATTTTGCTTGTTCTTAGACAGCTCGAGCGAGGGCTCGAGTGGTTGCCATGGTGGCTAGTTATTTTGCTAGTAGGACTCATTGCTTGGGGTGCTTTGCGCAGGGTTTTACCAACTTTGCTAATGATGCTCTCACTACTAGCAGTGGCTATGTTTGGTTTGTGGGATGAAACTATGATTACCTTGGCTATTATGTTTATAGCTATTTTCTTATCAGTCATTATAGGCATACCACTAGGTTTGCTTATGGCTAGTAGTAATGTAGTGCAGAGAGTACTTAATCCCTTTCTCGATGCCATGCAAACAATGCCACCTTTTGTTTATCTTATTCCTGTAGTATTTTTTCTAGGTTTAGGTAATGTAGCAGCTATATTTGCTATTTGTGTTTATGCCCTGCCGCCTATTATTCGCCTAACTAATTTAGGTATACGCTTAGTTCATCCTGAAATTGTAGAAGCAGCAGAAGCTTTTGGTGCTACTCCTCGTCAAGTGCTTTGGGGAGTAAAGGTTCCCTTAGCATTACCCACGTTAATGGCAGGGCTAAATCAAACGATTATGATGGCTATTGCTATGGCTGTTATTGCCTCTATGATAGGAGCTCGAGGCTTAGGTGCTCAGGTGTTAAGGGGGCTTAACAATGGTAATGTAGGTCATGGATTAGAAGCAGGCTTAGCCATTCTAGCACTAGCCATTATTTTTGACCGTGTAACAGCAGCATATGGTAAGCGCCTTGATCAAACCAAGATTCATGTTAAATAGCAGATAGTATTGTCATTCCTAATTATAGTCGTTTTGAATTTCGTGATCCATTTGGTAATCGTATAGAATTCATACAGAAGATGGTGTCACCCCACTTGTAAGACAGAAAGGTAAGTTTGTTCTTTACTTCAAATAAAATTATGAGGAAAATCTGTTTTTTAGTACATTATGAAGCAAAAAGTAATTTCAGCAGCAGTTACGCATATTCTCTACTTGCCACATGCAATTAAACAAATGTCTCGTCCAGATAGAATGATCACTACAGAAGAGGTACGAGAAACTGTCTTACATGGTGAAATAATAGAAGAATATCCAGAGGATTTGAGAGGTGAGAGTTGCTTGATTTACCATGAACCAAATAAACGTCCTATACATGTAGTTTGTGCACCAAAGACAGAATATTTGGCAATAGTTACTGCATATTTACCTGATCCATATCAATGGTTACCTGATTTCAAAACTAGGAGATAAAGATGGAGTGCTTACATTGCAAAGGAAAAATGATTAAAAGTGAAGCTCCGTTTAGTGTGGATAGAAAAGGCTATCATATTTCTTGGGATTCAATTCCAGCTTGGGTATGCACACAGTGTGGAGAACCATTTTTTGAAGAGAAAGAAGTTGATCATATACAAAAAGTGTTGCAAAAAATTGATCAAGAAACAATTGCCTTAACACCACAATTTGCTTGATGGATTATGGATTTGAGGTTAATGGTATATTGGGGATAAATTTTCTCACTAAGGTTGGGGCAATAATTAATTTGCATGATATTGTCAATAGGATTTGAGTAAGCATAAATGCTCATTGAAGTTAAAAACCTTTATAAAATATTTGGTTCCAAATCTCAAAGTGTGCTAGCAAAAGTACAAGAGGGTGTTTCTAAAAATGAAATTCTAAAGAAAACAAAGCATACCGTTGGCCTTGATAATATTAGCCTTGATATAAAAAAGGGGGAAACCTTTGTAGTGATGGGTCTTTCAGGCAGTGGCAAGTCAACACTTATTCGCTGTCTTAACCGCCTTATCGAACCTACAGCTGGTGAGGTGCTTATTGAAGGTCATAACATTCTGAATCTTAGTAAGCAACAAGTACAACAATTGCGCCGTGAAAAAATGAGCATGGTATTTCAAAGATTTGCCTTATTCCCTCATAAAAATGTATTGCAAAATGTTGCTTATGGCCTTAATGTTCAAGGGATTTCTGTAGAGCAACAGCAAAAACAAGCACTCTACTGGATTGAAACTGTGGGGCTCAAGGGCTATGAAAACTCACGTCCTAGACAGTTAAGCGGTGGTATGCAACAAAGAGTGGGTTTAGCAAGGGCACTGTGTACCAATCCAGAAATCTTGCTAATGGATGAAGCTTTTAGTGCCCTTGATCCACTTATTCGCCGTGAAATGCAAGATGAGCTTATCAAGCTTCAACAAGAACTGCGAAAAACAATAGTATTCATTACCCACGATTTAGATGAGGCACTACGTTTGGGTGATAGGGTTGCTATCTTGAAAGATGGACAATTAGTACAACTAGGCACACCAGAAGAAATATTGCGTGAGCCTGCTAATGATTATGTTGCTGATTTCATTAGAGATGTTAACCGCGCTAAGGTGCTTACCAGCCAATCTGTTATGCATAAAGCTGCAGTTATTTATTTAAGTGATAGCAGCGAAACTGCTTTAGAAGCTATGAGGAAGCAGGGTACTGAAATAGCTTTTGTGCTTAATAATAGTGGTCAGTGTACCGGAGTTGTTACGCTCGAGCTAGCCCAAAACCAACTTAATCTTGCTGATGCCTTACAAGAAGGCACACCCTCTACAGTTGACTCAGACACTACTATTGAGGATATTTTACCTCTTTCTTCAGCTAGCTCTTTACCAATAGCAGTGGTGAACAAACAAAATAAAATTATCGGTGGCATCACCCGTCAGGCTGTCCTTAAAGCTTTGGTGGGCTAACTATGTTAAACTGAATTACTGTATGGCTTGGAGAGTTTAAATGTTAAATTTAGCTTGGCGTAATATTTGGCGAAAACGTTGGCGTAGTGTATTTACCGTGCTAGCAGTAGGCTTGGTGGTGTTTTTAAGTATAGTTAATTTCGGGCTTTCTACTGCTATGAAAAATGCTATGTATGAGGGAATTACTAATTCAGGTGGTCATTTGCAAATCCATGTTGAGGACTATCGTGACAAACGTGATTTTAGTGATCTGTTGCTGCGCAATGCTAAAGAAGTGAGAGAAAAAGTTCTAAAAGCAGTGCCAGAAGCAGAGATTGTCTCAACTTTACAAGTTTCAGGTTTACTCGAGGGAGACCAACAACGTTCACGTGGCATTGTATTAGTAGGCATAGAACAACCTGAAACTCTGCAGCAAGATTTCTTAGACGATTATTTAATAGAGGGTGGAATATTTCCACAAAATGATGATATTGACAATATAGTTTTAGGTGAGAAACTAGCCAAATCTCTTAAGGTTAGTGTGGGTGACATTGTCTATATGTATACTTTCAATACCGAAGGTGCTGGTGCGGCAGCTTATAATATAAGTGGCCTTTTAAGCGTACCGGGGTCAGAGGCTATAGCATACGCCTCTCTCTTGGCTGCCCAAGAATTAGCTGCTCCAGAAGCAGTCAGTCAAATTGACATTCACCTAAATAATCTCAAAGCCTTTGAATCCGATAAGGCTGTGCCTGAAACAAAAGATAAGGTCTCAGCTACTCTAGAGGTGAATAACAGTGTAGAAACATGGTCAGAAGTAACACCGGGTATGCGCAGCTACCTAGACCTTTTTGACCCTATAAATTTAGTTTTTACTGCTATTTTCTTTGTGCTAGCTGGTTTAGTGGTGACTAATACTATTTACTTAAGCATTATTGAGCGAGTACGTGAGTTTGGGGTAATGATGGCAATGGGGCTAAATCAGGTTAAGGTTATTTTAATGGTGCTATTTGAAAGTATGTTACTTTGTGGAGTAGGTGCATTCCTAGGAGCTGTTTTTGGTGGTTGGTCTGTGTGGGAAATGTCAAAGGGGTTTTCAATACCCGGTTTTGGTGATCTTTTTGCTGATATGGGCTTGCCTAGCTTGCTCTTTGCTACCTTAAGCTCTAATGACATTATTTTTACAGTTTGCTTTGTGCTAGCTACTGGTATTTTAGCCGCACTGCTACCTGCAATTACTGCTGGAAGATTGCAGCCAGTAGAGGCTATGAGGTTTACGGTATAGCTTATGCTTCAAAGGAAATTGTTGTTCTAATCAATCAGCTTCGTGCACTAATAGAGAAATATACAGAAAACCCCCCTTACTTTTAGGTGCTTAAAGTCTAAGGAATTTAAAGAAGGCAAGCTTTGGCACCCAAAAAATAATTCAGACATATTGAAAGTGGGTCATGGGCTAAGATTTTCCTTCTAGGTCAGGGATTTAACGCCTTCTTAACGCCTAGTCTTATACGATGCCAAGTGCTATGTAAATAGCAGAAAGGAGTGTGGGTCACAAAAAACATCTGAATTCAATACATATCACATCTTGTGAGAATAACTCGCAAATAGCTCAAATCTTAATAAGGAGAACTCTCAATGTTAAAGTTTAGAAGCATTACATTACTATTTACCTTAGTAGGGTTATGTGCTTTGATCAGTTTTTGGGCAATTGCTCAAGGATCTAGTTTTGAAGCAGAAAGCACAATAACTGAGGCACAAGTAAGCGATAGAACCTTAGATATTCAATCTTTGTATGATGATTTATATGTAAAGTGGGAACAACCCAACGAACTTTCTTTAGAGATTAATTATAATGTTTGTACGTTGCCAAAGCCAAAAGATATTGGTTGCACAACTATTGGTAAGCCATGCATCACATATATGTGCGTGGCAGGAGAATGGGAGCCTATCAATATAGATACCTCTCCTCCTAGCAGACCTAGGCCTAGACCTAATTTCCCTCCCATACATGACTGTTCCTATAGTGATACAGGATTTTGTCCTGCTGAATGTGGTGCCTGCTACTAAAGGTGGGTTAGCCTCATACAGAACAAAAAATTGAGATAGGGAATTCAGTCAGAAGTTTTCATAGATTTGAAAGTAACTAAGGCTCTCCTATTGTTTTAGCAGTGGGAGAGCTTCAAATTAAATTTTATGGTTTAAGCTAGAAAAAACCTATTTTGAACTGCCCATTAGGATTGGCGCATAACTAAGCCTAATATTTGCATGTTTATTTCTCCTATGCTAAAGTGCCTACTAGAACAACAAAGTTGTTCAGCAAAATCAAATAAAATAGTTAAGATCTGTGGTTTGATAATCCTATATACATAATGATGAACTATAATTTAACAACATCAGATATTCCAACGTAAGAATTAGCATCAGCATATCAGGTACACTACCCTAGGTTTTATGAGCGGAATATATTGCTACAAGTAGGTATAGTTGGTTTACCCAATGTTGGTAAAAGCACTCTTTTTAATGCCATTACCAAAAACAATGTAGATGTTGCTAACTACCCTTTTGCTACTATCGATAAAAATGTAGGGGTAGTTCCTGTACCAGATGAGCGCTTGGCAGCCTTGCAAAAGCTCTATATAAAAGGTGATAGGGTACCACCAATTGTACCTACCACCATGGAGTTTGTAGATATCGCTGGCTTGGTAAAGGGGGCGTCGCATGGAGAAGGATTAGGCAATCAGTTTTTAGCTAATATTCGTGAAGTTGCTGCTATTGCACATGTAGTACGTTGCTTTGATGATGACAATGTTGTGCATGTCTCAGGTAAGGTTAATCCTCTTGATGACATCACTATTATAAATTCAGAGCTAGCACTAGCTGATATCCAAAGTTTAGAAAATCGCCTTGTAAAACTTAGACGCAGCGCCAAAGCTAATAAAGAGGATGCTATTTTAGTACAAAAGTGTGAAGAGGTTATGGAGCATCTTTTCAAAGAGGTGCCTGCAAGGCTAACAGATATAGAACTCCCCAAAGAACTAAACTTACTCACCTCTAAACCTGTTATTTATGTATGTAATGTTAATGAGGAAGATGCTTTAGCTGGTAATGAGTATGTAAATGCTATTAAGTCCTATGCTCAAAAAGAGAATGCTGAAGTAATTATTCTTTGTAATAAAGTAGAGCACGAACTTACAGAGTTAGATGAGGCTGAGGGGCTCGAGTATCTAAAAAGCCTAGGTTTAGAAGAGCCTGGTCTAAACCGACTTATTCGTGTGGGCTACAAAACCCTTGGGCTGCTCACTTTTCTAACAGCAGGCGAGAAAGAAGTACGAGCATGGACAACACCAGTAGGTAGCAAAGCTCCAGCAGCGGCTGGAGAAATTCATACAGACTTTGAAAAAGGCTTCATTCGTGCTGAGGTTATCCAGTGGCATAAACTAGTAGAAGCAGGTGGTATACCTAAGGCAAAATCAAAAGGTTGGTTGCGCACTGAAGGCAAAGACTATGTGGTGCAAGATGGTGATGTGATACATTTTTTGTTCAATGTTTAATGCTTTTAAACCTTTTAAAGTTATTAAATAGATTGTTTGGTAAGGAGAAGGTCCTCAACTTCAAGGAGATAAAAGGCAAATTAATGTGAGACTAAATTTAAATGGCTGATACTTCACCAAAGACTAGTGGGAAGGTGCGACGTAACTTAATGCTTGTACTACTGTTAATCCTTATGGGTTTAGTGGTTTTCTTATGGCAGTTTTACGAAAATGGTTTACCTCCAGTAGTAACAGCTGAACTTAGTTATACAGGTGTTTATACTGCTGACACCTCTTGGCGAGTACCAGCAGATGAGAACTTTACTTTGCGACTAAAGGCTAATGAACCTACACATTACACCATAAGTTATGGCGATGTGAGGCAAACCTCCCCAACATTAGCGCGAAAATTTGAAGTGAACTTTCAGGCTATTAGGGGTGGGCAAAAGGTTGAAGTGCTTGCTGAGGATAGGTCTCAAAATACTAAAACTTATGAGTATGATCTTTTTGGTATACCCTTATTACAGCCTCTAATACGTGCACCACGCAAAGCTAAGCAAGGATATCCCATAAGTGTTCAAATGATTTGGCCGCCCAAAAGCTATGGTGTAACACTAACTACTATCAACATAACCTTAGATGGCCAAGCTCTTGAAATTTTTGCCACTCCCACAGATGCAGTAGCCTTGTCTGCTATACCTTTAGAAAGCAATGCCAGTCATGCTCTAGGCATTAATCTAACAGATGCTTTTGGACGAAAAGTAGAAGTAGAACGTGTTATAGAAGTCGAGGTAGATTCAAAAGGAATACAAACCCTAAATCTTTCAGCTGACCTACTAAACCTAAGAACTCCTGAAAATCTAGCAGCTGAAGAAGGGTTAATAAAAGAAAAGTATGAGGCCTCTAAAAACTTTTTACCCTTATGGGTAGATCCTTTTATTTTACCGCTCGAGGGCAGCTTTAGCACCACAAGCCTCTTTGGTACACCTAGAACTTATGGTGAGTTTGGTGACTTTGCTTATCATACCGGCCTCGACATTTCTGCACCAACAGGCACATCTGTAGCAGCTACCAATGATGGCGTTGTGGTAATTGCTGATTATTATCCTATAAGAGGTGGTTTTGTAATGCTAGATCATGGTGCAGGTGTGTTTAGTCTTTATTTTCACCTAGAAACTTTTTATGTAAACCTTGGCAAGAGAGTAAATCGTGGTGAATTTATAGGTGAGGTGGGTAATACAGGCCTCTCTAGTGGCTCACACCTGCACTGGGAAATGCGCGTTCATAATATACCTACTGAACCGTCTGTTTGGGTAAATCAAATATTTCCGTAGAGACGCGATTAATCGCGTCTCTACAGTTAAAACCGCTCTCTTGCACTGCTGTTGAGTAGTACTTGAAGAAGTATATACACAGGATATACAATAAGTTGTTATGATAACAGTAACACTACAACAATGGGGCAACAGTCAAGGCATTCGCATTCCAAAACAACTGTTGAAGGATATTGATTTAGCGGTAGGACAAGAGGTAAACCTTCAAGTACAAGATGGTACTTTACTAGTTTACCCAGCAAAGAAGAGGTATACCCTTCAAGAACTCATTGCTAAAATTCCTGAAGATTATGAGGTCGAAGAAGTAGATTGGGGTAATCCTCAGGGCAAAGAAGTTTGGTAAATAATGCCTATTTACATTCCTAAGCAGGGTGACCTTGCTGCTCTATCATTTGATCCACAGTCAGGGCATGAGCAAGCAGGTAGGCGACCTGCACTTGTTATTAGCAAGGATGCTTTTAATGAGGCTACAGGTATGGTGATGTGCTGCCCTTTAACAAAAACTAATAGGAATTTCCCTTTTCATGTAGCAGTAACACAAAGTTCATCATTAACAGGTTTTGTTATGTGTGAGCAGCTTAAATCCCTTGATTATAAAAGCCGAAAAATTACTTTCATAGAAAAAGCCTCTAAAAATTTGCTATCTGAAGTTTTGGCGATTGTAGATGCTTGTTTGTTTGAGGTTGGATCCTAAAATTGCAACTTACTTGTGTTGTGGTGTTATAGTTAGCCAGAAAAATCTGGGCTCACCCAAACCTCGGAGGTTTTCGAAACCTCCGAGGTTTCACGGAAAAAACTTTTATGGACATCTATACTTCTTGGTTAATCTGTATGCCAAGGATGCAGGGCATCTAAGAATATATGTTCCAAGCAGAGCTTGGAACATATTAACAATTCAAACTTTTTAGTCGTTGCCTCTCCCAGGCTGCGTTTCAAGGACAAACTTTTCATCGTCAGGATAAATACTATCAGAAGAGTTGGGAAGCTGCGTTTCCACTTCTTGCTCTTGTTCCACAGGCTGTTTTACAGTAGATGTACCACAACTTACTAACAAACCTAAACTTAAAAATAGAACCGAAAGAAACCACCGCATAATGACCTCCAAATTTAATCAGCTCGCTCATTAATATTATGTTTGCACATTGCTACACATTTAGCACTAATGGGCATCAGTTAGGTGTTTCCAACACCTGGCTATAGCCTAACAAAATGCAAATAAGAAAAGCAAGCGCATCCAGAATTTATAGTCACTCAATTTCCTTACGGTAAAACCGCCAAACAAGATGGACCTGATGGCACACAAGCTCCTTTAAGAGCATTACGCACGTTGTTAGCAGGCGTTGGGCCATTTTCCTCAGTGTATAAGGCAACTAAACCTACAACACCAGGAGCTGCAAAAGATGTACCTGTATTACCTTTACTTTTTAAATGGTTGACAGCTGGTGCTAAGAAGTTAGTTACTTGGCTAGTAAAGCCTGCTGCTACTAGGCTATTAGTTCTGGCTCTTGCAGCTATAGGTAGCTTAGAAGCGCCCACGGCTAACACATTATTTAGATCAGCTTCATGACTAGCTGGATAATGAGGTATGCCTTTTTTTGTAGCATTGTTACCTGCTGAAGCTCCAACAATAGTGTTTGGCATAGAACTTTGCATTTCCTCTAGCAAATACCTTAGAACAGGGTCATCACCTGTAGGGCTAATTTCAGGTGGTAGTTCTGCTGTACCAAAGCTCATATTTATGGCTGCAGGTGCTGAAAAAAAGCCGTTAAGGTGACCAAGCAAGCCCTTCACAATATCTGCACCTAAGCAATCACCTTCAAAATTGCAAGTTTTTATCATGGTTCTTTCAACTTTAGGGGCAACCACATTAATTATTTTAGAGACTATTGAGCCATGACCATTTGGAGCACCTACTATTTCACATTTATAGTCATCAGCAAAGTTAGCCTCTGCTACACGGTCAATTTGGTCTATAGGCCAATGGTCTATCGTTAGATTACGAGAGTGGTTTAAATCATCAGCAGGACCACCAGTATCAAAGATAACTATATTGACACCATTACCTTTAAATGGGGAACCACTTACCCCAAGTAAATTTCGTAAACCTGTTTCAGAAATATTTTGGGCAGTGTTGGCATCTGCCATTAACCTTTCAAAGGTTTCTTTTGTACAGGTAGGATCGTTGCTTTTACGCGGATCTGTACCATAAACTATGTTAGGACCTACTACAATAGGCACGGCCTGCCTAGTAAAAGGATTGCAGGCAGTAATTCCAAAAATTGAACAAAGTGCATTTTCAAATTTAACAACAACGTCATTATGAAGATTTTTTACTAGCGGGGTGTCAAAAACAACTTCACAAAGGAGCAATCCAGAGGATTGTGTTTGTTCGCCCACACTAGCTGCGTCACCATAGAAATCTTCGACGCTAAGAGGCGTAATGCTGGTTTGGGTTTCAAGTGCTATTCTTAGGAGTTCAGGGTTAATACCATTATTATCATAAATAAGGAAACTGTTGCCCTGTCCGGGGTTCCTGCAAGGTAATAGGACAATTATTTCCTCATCATCTATTACTGGTAAAGGCAGTGATCCTCGAGGGGCAGGGTTTTGATTTTGTTCATTTGTACAAGAAACACTTAAAACACAAATTACTAGAATTAATAAATATTTCAACATATCTTAAATCTCCTTCAATTACTTGATTTGGGTTTCTTACCAAAACCAATCTGCAGAATAAACTATTCACCCTTAACAGACCCTTAATCAGTAAACCTTACAGTTAAATAACTAGTGTGTAACTCTGATAGGCTCAGATTGATTTAACTAATAGATTCAACTCGATTTCTATATTTGTGCGTAAAGTTTGCAGCATTTTATCTGTACAATCCAAAAATCGCTTGACCTTTCCCTCGCCTTTATGATTTTGCTTGTTATAAAATGACCTTAGTTGTGCAGTATATTTTCTAACCGCAGTAAATTGATCCTGAGAAAGCTTTTTGAAGATTTGATTCTTTAATATAGTTTCATATACTGGCTTATAAGTCTCTAGCTCTGACTTAGCATTATTAGCTGTAAAAACTTCGATAGCTGTTTGCATAAGTTCAGGGCTTTGTTTAAGTTTAGCTATCTCAGCTAGGACGTAGGCTTGTGTAATAGTATCTCCTGATTTCAAAGAAGCATCCATAGCTTGTCTCAAATAGCTTTTAGCACTCTCAAGTTTGTTTTGAGCAGCATAATACTCACCTAGATTAAAATAGAGTATTGCCACTTGCGAAAGTGCAGCACCTAGCAGTTCTTCATCCTTTAGTACATTAAGAGCTTCTAAGTAATAACCCTCAGCTTCGCTAAGTTTATTCCACTCTATGGAAGTTGCACCTAGGTTTATAAGCACATGTGCTTTTTGAAATGTAGTGTTCTCGCATTCATCTAGTAACTCGAGCGCCTCATTATAAACACTACAAATTTCTTCAAAAGATGAACCTACTCGGTAAAGAACATTGGCTATATTATTAAGCACTCCTACCTGACGATGTTTTTCTCCTAGCAAGCTCCAGTAGGTACCTGCTTGTTTCCAAAATGAGATAGACTCTTCAGAATGCCCTACATTATAAGCAACATTACCAAGGCAATTAAGGGCCAAAGCCTTGGCCCAACGACCTTCTTTACTATCATCAGTTTGTTCTAGTGCCGTTTGGGCATGTTTTTCTGCATCTTCTTGATTGCCTAAGCGCATTAGTGAAGTTGCTTTTATGGCTACAAGCCTTGGAAAGGCCTCCACACTAAAATCGGTAAGTAAAGCCAGTACTTCATTATGGTGGGCCATCCGCTCTAAAGCATATGCTTCTAAGAAGCGCACTTCTGGGTCAGAGTCTACACCAAGTCGCACTTCGGCTTCACGAATGTCTTTTAGTAACTCAGTGATCTCTTTAAATTCTTGCTGGTGGGCAACTTGCCATGCTCTAGCAAGATACACAGCCTTGGCTTTTTGCAAATATCCTAATCCCCCAAAGGTATTGTCCTGCTGATATATTTTTTGATAAACACCAAAAGCTTGCTCCTTTGGTGTTGCTGAAGCTAAATCTAGCAATAATGGCAGGCGCAAGGCAGGATTTTCATCAAGATAGTTTTGGGCAATGTCTGGAGCACGAACTTCTGAACCTCCACCTACTAGCCCTGCTAAGAGTAATTCTTCTAGTGCACTCGAGGCCACTTTAGCAGAAATTTTTAGAGCAGCTCGAGCCACTCCAAAATCAGCTTTATCTTGCAAAGATAGTGCTAAAAATAACCTAAGAGCCTCTTCAGACAACTCAGCATCCTCTAAGAACTTATCAACAGCCTTGCTAGTTTTAGCAGCTAGGCGACTACCGCCGGCTAAAAGTAGTTGATTAATCTCAGAAAGCATATCTGGTTCTAGAGGTGGTGTTGCTGGCAGATTGTGAGCAAGCTCTGCAAAGTGTCCTACCTCATCAAAGTTTTCTGAGGCCAAAGCTTGCTTTGCTAATTCCAGCAGGGCTTTCTGAGTCATTTTAGCAAAGTGTTCACGCCTGCTCATTATCCATAAGTAAAGGTTGTCAAAAGCGTGAAATTTCATGATGTGCTCTACATCGTGTAAGAAAGGACCCTTGTAAAGCTCCCAAGCTTGCTTGTAGTCATTTTCTTTGAAAGCTTTTAAAAATTCTTTGGCATCACAAGGTATAGAAGTTTGCAATTCACCTTTATGGTGGCCATTTTCAATAAACTCTTTGCCAACTTGCTTACGAATTTGGGATAAAGTTACCGATAAATTTTGTAAATCTTTACGCTCACCTTTGCTAGTTAATTCTTCACGCATACCTTCCCAAAAAAGCTCAGCTAGTTCAAAGCGTTTTTTAGTCCCCTCTAAAACTAGGTAAGTTAGCAGTAAAAGGTGCTTAGTTTTAGCGAACTCACTAGTGGCAATATGCAGTTGTCCAAAGGTAATGAGTTGCATTTGTATAACTTTAGCACAAAAGCCCTTAACTGATTAAGGGTGGATTAAGGGTGAGCTTTTAAATTCTTTATTAGGTTTTGAAAACGGCAACCAGCCAAACAAAACCAAATTCAATCACAGAAAGGTGAATTAAATGAAAAATTTAGTTTTATTTTTAGGAATAGTTTTACTAGTAAGTTTTGGTAACGCAGAGGACCCTCGCAGACAGGACCCACATAAGTTTCAGAGTGGAGATGGCGGCAGGCAGTGGGGTGGTCCGGGAGACTTCGTTAGTAAATGTGCTAGCGACGAGGTACTAACCGCTGTTGAAGTGCCAATCTACGATGATGAAGGATTATTTGTCATTGGTTGGAAGACTGTTTGGATGTGTATTCCAGCAGGTCTTGAACCAGCAGGTTAAGGATTTAAGCAACATTAGTTCAATGTTTGGGAACTCGAGCCTAAAAACTTGGGCTCGAGCCCAAAACAAAGTCTTTACCAACCAATTAGTAGAATTAGTGCTTTTTCAAACTTTGTGCTTTAGAAAGAGTTTTAAATGTTTAATTTATATGGTACTCGAGCAAAAAAATCAGAAAATCTCAACCATCAAAAAATAACAGTAGCAGATCAGAACGATCAAATTACAAACGCTCAAGATGGGCAGCAAATTCAACTTAAGAAAGGAGTTTTTATTAGAGGTATTAAGAGAATCTTTTTTCAGTAACTAAAGGAAGGAGAAAACAAATGGTTGCAGTAACTGTAATACTCTGGCTAATTATCTTCCTCTAACCACTCATAGATAAGTTTTTAAGTCTCTAAATAAATCACAGAAAGGAGTAAAATAATGAGACAAATAAAAATAAAAAAAGAAATTATGAATAAGTCGATTAGAACTATACTCTTAGGAAGTTTGTTGCTGGTTTTTGTTGGGTGCTCGAGCACTCCCACCCCTCTCCCAGAAACTAACCTTGATACTCAAGGTGCTAATCCTACTTATACCTGTGATGGCTTAATACCTACTCATACTGCTAGCCCTCTAGGTGGGGTCCTAATAGGTTCACCGGGCCCTGATGTAATGAGGGGCCTAGATGGCAACGACATTATTTATGGTTTGGATGGTGATGACATAATCTGTGGTGGTGGAGGCAATGACATTATTTATGGCATGGATGGTGATGACAAGCTTTATGGTGAACGCGGAGTAGATAGAATTTATGGTCATACCGGTCGAGATTTGCTAAGAGGAGGCCAAGATGCAGATTTCCTTTATGGTGGAAGTCATAATGACCGTTTATATGGTAGGGGTGGTAATGATCAACTTTTTGGCGAAGATGGCAATGATCGTCTTCATGGTGGGGCTGGTGTGAACGTTAATGATGGTGGCCCTAACGTTGATACCTGTATTAACCCTAACATAGCTGCTGGAGCTATAAATTGTGAGTTTTAACTAAGCTTACAAGGAGGTTATCGATGAAAAAAATTAACCCTCTTAACTATGCAGTGTACTTAACTTTGGTCACCATGTTGTTGTTAGCATCAGCTGTTTCTCTCTCGCCCGCACTAGCTGAAGACGCGGTCACCACCCAAGCTGTTACCCAACTTGAATCGCGATGGGTGCTCAGTTCGAAAACTTGGCGTCGCTACTGGGTGCAGGTCCCACCAGACTACTCACCTACCGAGGCTACTCCAGTGGTGGTGGGTTTCCATGGCGGTTTTGGCAATGCCCAGCACTTCGCCGAATCGAACTCTCTAGCACAAGCTGGCGCTGAGCGAGGCTACTTGGCTGTGTTTCCAGAGGGCACTCGTCGCCCATTGCCCAGTCCAAATCAACGATTCTGGAATGGTGGCAATTGCTGTGGCATTGCTATGGAGGAAAATGTTGACGACGTACAGTTCTTTCGCGATCTGCTCGATGACCTGTCCTTGGAATTCAATGTTGATACTGCCCGTGTTTACGCCACGGGCATATCCAATGGCGCAATGATGTCATATCGGCTGGCACTGGAAGCTTCTGATTTGGTGGCGGCCATTGCTCCTGTTGCTGGTGCCGTTGGTTTGGATGGTGTACCTAGTGTGCCGGTCCCAGTCATAGCCTTTCACGGTTTCTTGGACCAGAACATATCCTTCTGGGGTGGCCTTGGAGATGGTTCTAGTGGCACTAATTTTTTCAGCCAAGCTGAAAGCATAGGCCCCTTCTTCGAGGTCAACCAGTGTGACACGTTAAGCATTACCGAAGACGTTATCGGCAATGCCGCCCACTATATGATGCCATCACTGACGGGCCATGACATTGAGTATTGGTTGCTGCACGATGGTGGTCATTCATGGCCGGGAAGTTCCAATCTTGGCAGCGAACCGGTTAACCAAGACATTGACGCAAGTGAAGTCATGCTGGATTTCTTTGATGCCCACTTCTAAATTGATCAGATAAGGAGAACAGTAATGAAAAACTTTTTTAAAGCTACCTTACTACTAAATTTATGGTTAATTTTTGTAGGCTGCTCGAGCACCACAAAAACACCAGAAGAAACCAACTTTGACACTCGAGGTTTGGATGATATAGTCGCTAACTATCGTTGTGGTGGCTTGCTTGCTACACATGTGGGTACAGATGGACCTGATGTGATTAATGGTTCTGCAGGTAATGATGTAATAGTTGCTTTAGGTGGGCATGACGTTGTCTCAGGTAATGGCGGTAATGATGTTATTTGCGGAGGTGATGGTGATGATAGACTTTTGGGAGGTAATGGAGCAGATAGAGTTTTTGGGAATGATGGTAATGATGTTGTCCTTGGAGGTATAGGTAATGATCGTCTCTATGGAAACGAAGGTAATGATACTGTAAGAGGGCATAGTGGTAGTGACTACCTTCTGGGTGGTAATGGTAATGACCTCCTTTATGGTGGAAGCAATAACGACTACCTCTTTGGTGGAAATGGTTTTGACAGTCTACAAGGGCAAGGTGGTGTAGACACCCTAGATGGTGGTCTCAATTTTGATTCTTGCACCACAGGACCTAACTATCTCAATTGTGAGTTAGTAATTTAAGAAATTAACTTATAGAAAGGAAAAAATCATGTTAATTAAAAAAATCTTTTGTTTATCTCTCGTAACTTTATTAACAAGTTTAATTATTGCAGGTTGTAGCAGCAGTGGTGGAGGCAGTAATAATATAAATCGAGGGACTCCTAGTTTTGAGCTAGTGCTTGAGAAGCAAACCCTTACTGTAATGCAAGGTTCTTCTGCTAATCTAGGAATTAATATAAAGGCCACTGGAGATTTTTCAGGCGAGGTTGAATTTAGTGCTGAGATACTTAAAACTAGCGATGTTGTGCCTGTAGATCAGCTTTTATTTAATTTTACAGAGGTAGAATCTAACAGCTATACCTTAGAGGTAGTGGCTTCTGAAGAAGCTGCCCCCGGCACGCTTAGTCTTAGTATTGCAGGAACATCAGGTCGCAGTGCAGCAAAAGCGTCTTTGAAACTAACTATTGCTGATGAATTCTTATCAGAAAGAGTTGTTGATTTTGTTAGTAGGAAAACACCTAACAGAGAAAAAGTTGAAGTAGGTGGACGTTTTGTAGTTGAAAATATTGGTCAAGGCCGTTTGGTTCAAAATGCACCAGAGGTTCCCACCTATAAACCGGATAAGGAAAGAGGAACTGAAACACCTCAAGAGGATGAAAAGAGAGGCAGTAGCAAAGGACAATACATACTTTTCAATGCAACCACAAAAGAAGAGTTTAATCTTACTTTAGAGGCATCTTTGCTTGATGAAGTCCGTTTTCATCGACATCTATGGCTTGGGAACATTGGTGCTAGTGGCGAGGATGGAATAGTTGAAGAAGAAAGACCTACCTCAAGGGGACCTTCTGATAAAATAAAAACCCAAGCATGGAGCAATGGTGTAGATTCTCGTACTATAAAGTCACCCACTACTCTATGGCCGTGGCGTACAATTTCACAGTTCACCTATGGTAATAACAATAATTATAGCAATAATTCAGGCTGCACAGGCACGCTTGTTGGGCCTAGACATATTGTTACTGCTGCTCATTGCATCAATCAACGTGGTACTAACAACTGGTATACTGTAAAAATCACCCCTGCTCGTAATGGTGTTGGTGTATCACCCTATGGCTCTACCACAGTATCGGTAAATCCTCCTGCGGGCCAGACTGTATGGTACTTTACTCCATCACAATGGCGCAACAGTAATGAATGCCAGCAAGGTTTAGCAGCTTGTCGCCGTTGGGACTGGGGTTTGCTCATTATCCCTGAGAAACTTGGTAACCAAACAGGTTGGATGGGGTATTATGCTATGGTTGGCAATAGTTTAAGTAATCAGAGCATTTATAATCGTGGTTATGCCCAGTGCCCTGATGCTGACCCAGACGAGCCTGCAAATTGTCAAACTGCTAGGCTTTATGGTGATTCAAATACTTGTCAGTTAGGTTCATTTATGTACCAAGGTGGTGACAATTGGAGTGATTTTATTAAACACTCTTGTGATGTCAGTGATGGTCATAGTGGCGCTCCATTATACTTTTATGTTCTTGACAACAATCAATATGTACCAGTAGTCACAGCGATACATGGATACTCAGATTGTTGGCAGTGTAATGCAGGAAGTTCTTATCCTGCCGGTGCAAGACGCTTAGGACCACAGGAAATGAGCATTATTAGTTACTTCCGCAATGCATTCCCTTAGTAATTCCATCAGTTTTTCTGGGAAACCTTGGAGGGTTTTAAACCCTCCAAGGTTTGAAGTGTCTAAGATTTTTCTGAGGTCCTATATAAATTGACCTCACAGTAATAACTAACGCTATCAGAAAGGTTATAAACATGGAATATATTTGTAAGCCTAATCCTTTTAAAGGATCAAGAAAAAGAACTTATCGATTAGTGGAAGGAGTTTTATCGATTGATAATGGTACGGAGATACCTTTAGAAAGAATAGAGTCTCTTCAAACAATTTTTTTTCCTTCTGACTCTAATTATAAGGCAATAATTAGGTCTAATACTTCTAAAATTGTAATACATGGCATTAATTGGATCAAAGGAGAAAAGTTTATAGAGGCAAAGCAAGTAGATAAGTTTGTAGAAGCAATTAAACAAAGTACCTCTCATAAATATACCATCATTGAAGGTTCATTCACTGCTTATATTACCAAATGGGCATTGCGGATTTTCGTTTGGTTTCTGACTTTTGCTCTTGTTCTGACTTTTGCTTTTGTTCGAATCACATTGAGGCCCGATATTGGAGATGAAGATGCAACATTTTTTCTAATACTCTTTATAGTTACTATGATTGGCAAAACAGAAGAATATATCTCTCATTTACCACCAAGAGTACCACGTAAATACTCTTCTATCGGTACAAGGGCTACGGTTGTTAGGCTAATAACTGCCCAAGAGTACCACGTAGATACTCTTCTATCTAAAAGAAAGAGGTAAGTAAAATGACTTATAAACCAAAAAACAAAAGACTCATGCAAATTGTCAGTATTTTTCTCGGTGTTTTGCTAACTTTTTTCAGTAGCGTTTGGACTCTTCTTTCACTTCTTTGGTTTGAACCTGAACCTGGAAATAGTTTTATCAAAGATCTTTTTTTGTCTTTACTAACTTGCAAAGGCCACACTTTTCAAGTGGACTCTTTTTCCTTACATTAGGTATTCTTCTACTCATTCCACGTTCTAGAAATTTAGTAGTTATTGCAGGTTTGCCCTGCACTTGTTTGTTCTGGTGGATTTTCCAGGGTCCTTCACTGATTCTAACACTTTTGGTACTTACAATGGTTGCTATCTACCCAATTTATGTTTACAAGACTCTTTATCGTAGAATTAAAAATAACCCCCAACCCTAAGAGTCAAAGCACGAACGGTCAATTAGGGTTTTTACAATTAGCCCTCTTAGTTCAAACAGTTTGAAGGTGAAATAAATGACTGAAACTATAAAAAATAGAGAATCTTTAAATCTGACTCCAGCAGAGTCATTAATGATCTTGGATCCAAAAAGGTCTAAAGGGAAAGAAATGCTGAAACTTACTTTAATAGACCTCTTATTAAAAAAAGTGCTTAAGGCAGATGTTAACTATGAAACTGTAGACCGCGCATTTAAAAGGTCTAAAAGGTCAGTGAAAAAGATAAATATCAGTGAGGGAGAAAATTACTCAAAAGCAAATCTCAAACCTCATGAACGCATGTTTGCTTGGGATAAACTACCCTCTCGCAATTTGGAATTGAGCAAGTTTGCTAAAGAAGTATACAGAAATATTAATAAAAATTTTTCTTTCTACAAAAAACATTTTGTACGTTACTCCCTTATCGTTGATGGATATTTCCAAAAAGAAATCAGAGAGTTTCTGTTTCTTTTCCCATATACAAAATATGCTTTAAGTGAAAAAGGATTCAGTGCTCAGACAAAGATTAAGAACCTTTTAGAGGAAGGAGAAAAAGAACTTGAAGGATGGGTAAAGTATGAGCCCGCTCGAGCTAAAGCTTATCTGTCAGTTTGTGGAACTAATATTCTATTATTAGAGCACTACCATTACGATCTTCAAGTTATTAAAGAGTGGATAAAAGAACTGTCCAACATAGAATCTCAAGAAAATTACTCTAATTATTATCCTTATTCTTGGCATGGGTGGCATGAGTTAACTTCAACAAATACTTTGGATGACACTATAAACTTTGATGTCTCTTATTTTGATAGCTTAGATGATTTTGATTCGTTTGATGATTTCGATACAGGATTTGACGGTGCAGGATTTGACGGCGGAGGATTTGACGGTGGAGGATTTGACAGCGGAGGATTCGATGGTGGCGGTGGTGAGTAAGGTATTTCAGGTGTCATTTAAAAAACAAAGTTCAAACTAATAACTTTGCCATGGCGAATGAGCTCAGCATGGTGAATACCCTCTAAAATGCTCAACCTTAAAAGCCAGCTATCGTAGTAAAGATCTAGTAAACCCTCACCCCATTCTACTACTACTAAACGAGCTTTTGATAGATAGTCATCCAAACCCATATCAAGAAGCACTTTAACTTCAGGTAAGCGGTAAGCATCTATATGAACAAGTATTCCTTCAGGTGTAGGATACTCATGAATAAGTGTATAAGTAGGGCTACTGATATTTACTTTCGCACCTAAAGCCACACCCAAATGTTGTGTTAGAGTAGTTTTGCCTGTTCCTAAGCCACCCGATAAGATAAGCAATGCACCTTTAGGAATGTAAGCCACCAAACTCTGAGCTAGTGCTTTGGTAGCTCTAAGTGAAGGCAGGACCACTTAAAATATCATTAATTGCTGGTAGATCACTGCGCATCTTACTTAAAATAGAATTTAAATTGCTAGATTTATTTAAAACAACTGCTGCGCTATAATCCTCTTTGGGGCAAGAAGCAATTAGTGTAAGTTTTGCTGTTTCTATAGTAAAAAATTTGTTGCTGCCTAGGGTAAGTTCTTCACCCAATACCTGCCAATCTTTCTGGATTTTCTTTAAAGTAGTAAAAAGCTCTTTTGGTTCAAGTAAAGTGTACCCACCAAGCATTTCCCCTGAGGGAGCAAAAAGAACAGCATCGCGCACTTCATCATCTTTCAAGTAACTATTTAACCATTCATCAAGTACTTCATTTTTACTAAGTACTTTAGTAGCTTGCTCTTCAGCTTTTAGAGGTTCGGGAGCTACTTCAGTAGTTTTATCTACACTCAAAGGTGTGTCTAAACCAAAAACATTATCCAAAATGTTGCCACTCATAAGCTTACCAGCTACAGCACTAGCTGCTTCAAGTTCTTCTTTTAACGTATCAAGCAAACTTTCTGCCTCACTCAAGGCACTTTCAAGCTTTCCTCGCATTTCTGCTGAGACCTTGCTAAAAGTCTCACGTTGTCCATCTAAATGGCGCAAAATGCGTGAAACAGTAGCAGTGGTATCATTGTTAAGCTTAGAAACTGAGGAGAAATTTTTAAGTGCTTCATCAAGACGTGGCTCAAAACTTGTTAGTGTTTGCTGTTGCTTATCGCGCAAAGACCCTAAAAGTGACCAACTGCGATCTATACCTTCTGCCAGCTTACCCTCTTCAAGTTGTTTACGGATAGTTTGTAAGAGAGAATCAAGTTCTTTAGTTTCTTTATCTTCAGTTTCACTTATTCGCTGTCTTTCAGCTTCTAGCTGATGAAGTTCATCTAAACTTTCAGCCAAACGTTCATCAAAAGCATTTTTTAGTACAAGCTCGAGCTCCTCAAGGTCAGGGTATTTATCAACTTCAAGCTGTTCTAAGGCTTCATCAATAAGCTTTAAGCTATTTTTGTGATCAAGAGTTTGAACACGCTCTTTAAATTTTAATAGTTGATCCTTATAATTGAGTTTGGCATTATCTTTAAAATCACTAGCTAGTTTTTCAAGTTGCTCCATTCGTTTTGGTTTTAGCTCTTTTTTTGATTCAAGCTGTTTTAAACCTTTACTAAACTCATTAACTACCTTATCCGCTTGTTTTTTAAGTGCTTTCGTAATAGGAACTGCCTGCACTTGCATCAAGAGTGAGCTGAGATAGGCCTCTTGATGCTTTGATTCAGCCAAGCTCTTTTTAAGAATAGCTGCCTCTAGATCTTCTGCAGCATGACGTGCATCATCTACAAGCTCTGGAGCAAGTTCTTTTTCTTGTTGAGCTTTAGCTAAAGAATCTAACTTGCTAGCAAGTAAGTCATATTCTTTTTTAACCATATTAGGATCATGTGTTTCTACTATTGACTTTAATTGCTCAAGAACTTCAGCTTGCTTCTCGAGCTTGGCTTGAAAAGATTGTTGTTCTTGCACTTTAGCTTGAGTAAGCTTGCTAGCACGCTGTTTAAGTAGGCGGTGCAAATCATGAATTTCACGTACATCAGCTTCAGCAGGCAAGGTATTCTCTAAAACATCTAGAGTCACTTGCAAGCTTTGCTTAAGCTGCTGAGTATCCAACTCATCATCCATACTTAAAACATCT
This sequence comes from Trueperaceae bacterium, assembly GCA_965224855.1. GTDB lineage: Bacteria > Deinococcota > Deinococci > Deinococcales > Trueperaceae > CBDCVN01. The sequence goes on from CBDDAI010000002.1 coordinate 2,006,744, forward strand.
TTTTGCAAATCACTTAATTCATTTTTAAGGTGTTGACGCAACTCGTTTTGTGCCTCATTAAAATCCTGACGCAAAACTACAGAAGGAATTTCTAAAGCCTCTTTCTTACTAAGTTTTTGCTTAGAATCCTCTAGTTTTCGTGCAAGTTCTGGTTTAAAGGCAATTAAATTAGCATAATCTTTACTTAAAGCCTCAAGCTCATAAGTTTGGTTGTCAAGGTCAGCAAGTAAATCCCCTACTACTTCTTTACTTTCAACCTTATCCTTCGATACTTGCACAAACGTTTCTGATGCCTGAGGTTGAGCTTTTTCCTCCTCTTCAGATATAACTATCCGTAAATCACTAGCTAATTTTCTAGCACGTTCTAACTCGGCTGGAGCAAGCTGCTTGTCTGTCTGGGCATTCTTAATTTGCCCTATTATTCTTCCCAAGCGACGTACCTTGGTACCTTCTAAATTTTTTACAGCTTCATACGCTTCTTCTAAACGCTGTATTTCAGCAGCTTGTGCAACAAGTTGGTCATTGAGCTTTTCTTCAGCTATTTTAAGCTGTAGCCTGGCATTTGCAATTAACTGACTAGCCTCTTTTTGCTTAGTATGTTCTTCTTCTATCAGCTTTAAAAGTGCACGCGACTTTTGTACCTCTGGCCACTCAAAATAAAGATTAAAAAGCTTAAAAACCTTTTGAAGGCCCAAAATGTTTCTTTCTTGCTGTTCTAAAAAGGGGGGAGGGCCACTAGGGACGTCTTCAACACTTTCAAGCCTCTCTAAAATATCACTAATTTTCTCTTTAGCCTTTTCAGCCTTCATCGCCACTTGTAGTTGCTTATAGATATGCGACTTGAGAATTTTCTCCATGTCACGATACTCAACGTTCTCAGGCGATTTACCAACTTGTTTTAAGCCTGCATTAAGGGAACGTGACACTACTCGTGGCGAGAGTATTGTTTCAAGCTCAGTCATTGCAGCGCGATAGATGGTATTAACCATTTTACTCCTTAAAAATCTATATAAACTCTCTCTAAGAAATTCAAATCTGTAATTGTTATAAACATAAAACTAAACTCAATTTAAAAATACTATAGCCCAATAAATATCATAAACTATATCAAAATACTGATTCTAATATGCAGTAGGGTCAACCTTCACAAAGTCTAGGACTGTAATTTTACGCCTTCTTAACGCACTGTCCAAAATAAGGCCACTATTAGGTAAAAAGGAAAAGGACTCACCTTTTATAGAGACCAAAACCATTGCGCCTAACTGCTGCAACAGGATTTACACCTGTAAAGTTTACGTGGGATTTTATCTTGTAGGCAATTACTTAGGTTCTCTATTTATTCAAATTACTAGCATTAACTATTATAACCTGCAGAGGCAAAAAAGATACTTTTGCTTTGGAATCAGAGATAAGTATGAGGAGCAAAGTCTTTTGAAGTAAAACGTTCAAAATTAAACTGTGTATGGCATATTAGTAGCCAACTCTAAAATTCTTCATCCCAATCAACAATGGTATCATCACCTAAGTCACTTACAGTTACATTAGGGTCTTTATCAAAGACACTAGCTTCCATTTCTTTTCCACGGCCAAGTAAGCCAAATTGTACACAAATGCCATATAGCCCTACAGATGCAAATATAATTGCTACAAGAGTAATTGCGACCCAAGCAACCTGAGCTATAACATTTTGGAAAAAGGAAAAGGTAGAAAGTACGTCAAGAAATTCAATACCTGTTAAACCAGCAATTAGTGTTCCTGCAAAGCTAAGCCCTTCATAGATAATAGGTAAGAGCAATAAGAAAAGGGCAAGGCCTACCCATTGCCAATTACGATTGCCTCCACCAAAAGCAAGGTTAAGAAAATAAAGTGGAACGAAGGCTAAAGCAGCTATGGCAATCATAGCAATTAACCGTAAAATCCCTGTCCAAAATATACTAGTGGCAACAATTGCTTCATGAGTGCTTGAAGTGTTTTGACCTTCTAATAAAGACCTTATAGCACTTACATGTCCAATTAACACTACACTGTCTTGAAGCCGTAAAGCAGGGGCACTCTTTAAGCCACTAATTAATTTACTAGTCATTTCAGCAAACTTTGGATCCTCAGAAGCTACCAAAGATTCAAAAAAGCGTTGGTAATCCCCTTCAAAACCTTCAATAAGCTCTTTTGCTCTACTTTGCTTTCCTGTCTCAATGGCAACAGTTGCTTGTGCAGCTTTAGCATAGAGCAAGTTAAGTGCTTCTTCAGAAACTTCGTTATCGCTACCAGTAGCGGTAGCAGTTTGGGGTAATCTGGTAGATGATTCTGAGCTGGGTGGAAGTGGCTCTGCAGCCGGTGGAGCTAAAGTTGGAGGTGTTACTGTACTTCCAGCAACTGCTGTAGGCTCACTTGTTACAGGAGGAGCAACTAAAAGAGAAGGGGATGTTGATAAAGGCTCTTCTGTAGACTCGTCTGCTGTGGTAGAGGCTGCTACTGGTGGTAGTGACTCTGGTTCTTCTTCTGTAACTGCCTCTGGTAAAGACACAGCTGCCTCTGGTTCTACTGCTAGTGGTTCAGATACTATATCTTCTGTTTGCAAGGGTAATGTTTCTGAAGAGGTAGGCTCTTCCAAAGGTAACTCTTCTACTGGCAACTCTTCTATTGGAGGCTCTTCAGAAGCATCAGGTTCTACTAAAGCACTTGTAGATCCTAGGACTTGTTCCAAATCAGTTTTGGAATTCTCAGCAAAACCAGCTACATTATCATTTAGGTTTTGTAATGTCTCAGCAGCTGTAGAATCTTTATTAACAACTGCATTAATAGCACCTAAAAAGTTAGTGGAGATGTTTTCAGGCACTCGAGGTGAGTCTTGTATAGGTATATAACTACTATAAGCTTGAGCAATGGCCTGATAGGCTCCTGGAGTATCTTCACTTTGTAAAGCAACAGCAGCATTTTGCAAGCTGAGTTGCATATTTTTTGAAGCAACACTATCTAACACTGCTTGAAACACTAGAGGGTCTTGACTTTCTCTTATTTGATTAAGATCTTCTTCTTCTCCCCCCATAGACTCAACAACCTCACTAAAATAGCTTTTAGCAAGGTTCAAATCCCCTTCACCTGCTTGGTTAACAGCAATCTCGTACAAAAAGCGTTGTAGGCCACCCTTTATAACCATTACTTGTATATTTAGATCAGCCTCACTACGGTTTCTAACAGCAGTACGTGCATTTTCAAAAGTAGTATTTATGCCATTTGCCACTGTACTACTACCAAGACTGCCCTGAGCCAATACTTCAAAAGTTCTTTGAGCCAAGGTGAGATCTTGCTCACTTTTTTCAGGCTGGGTAGAAAGTCTGTTTATACTTTCATCTAAAATATCTATAATCTCACGATAGCGACTTAATCTTGAATCTTCATTTGTGATGTTTTCCGCTGCCTCTTGCATAAAGGCAAAACAGCTGAATAACGTAACTCCCAAAACGATCTTTAATAAGGCGCTCACCATACCGTTCATAATTTCTCCTTAATTGTTGACATATTTGCAAAGACTGTTCCCACATTTAATTCAGGTGTTCCCATAACTACAACAATATCTTGCCCTAAAATAAGCAAAAATAACTGGCCACAACTATGTGATAAGTAATAAGAACGAAGGCTTCCACCTCTCTCTAAAAGCCTTAATCCCATAAGACCTATCCGCGAAAACATTTCTAGGTCTATCCCAGAACCGCGAGAAACTACCACCTCACCTTTTTGGCGAATAGCAGCAACTAGCTTGACATGCTCGAGCTGGGCAAACTGCAGGGTAATTTCTTCTAAACGATCTTCATTAAGTGGAGAAGGAATAGATGTAGGTATAATGTTTTTAGCACTGTTAAGCTTGTTTTGTTTAGGAAACTTTACCTCCTTCTCTACAGTAGGTGCTATTTGTTTATCATCTGGGTCTTCAAACCAAAATTCTGGTAGCGTGTCCTTGAAAATGTCTCCCTTACTGGACTTTGGAGCCCTTTTATTTTCTTTAAAAGCAGAGGAACTGCCTGTTTTTACCTTGAATTCTTCTAGTTCAGAGATGAGCTGGCCTAAGTTCTGTTTTAGACCCTCACGCGGTAAAATCAATTGAAAATCTTTAAAAATGGGCCCCTTTAAAACCTTGACCATACTGCCTACATCAACATTGTCTGGTGTTACTTCTTTATCTTTAAGGGCACTTCGCAAAGCACGTCTAGCTGCTCGAGCTGAAACCATAGTAGCTAATTTACTTTGGACATGTTTATATATGTTGTTAGGCATATTTTTCTAAATCCCCATAATCATTAGTTGGTTAATAGTTTTTTCTTTCCAAAACATCTCAACAAGTATAATAGTACATCATAAGTGGTGGGCCGTGCATTGTCTGTTAGCTTTCACAAAAAGCTTATGGCCAGTATTATTAAGCAACTACTGAAACTAGCCCTAGTGAAAAACTTAACTTAAAGCTTCTTATTGGTCAACATTAGGTAAAATATCACTATCAATAACCACCCCTTTTTCAATAATACTTACTTCTTCAAGTTGACTTATAAGTTCTGCCCAGCGTTCCAATTTCATGCTCCCAATACCATTAGTCATAGCATCTTGATTAAGAATGAGCGGCAATTGTTTTTCATTAGACCATAAAATCATCTCAGTGGTGATGGCATCATTATCAACCTTAAGCGCCTCTACATAATCAAGGGGGGAAATCAAGAAACTTTGCCATCCCTCACGGGAAGCCTCTACAAAATTAGTAACTGATTCAGTATGACTGTGTAGAAACTCCTCAGTTGTCACTAGCACACTGCTATAAGGATTAAAACCTGATTCGGCAATCAAAAGATTTTGAGGGTAAGCCCCTTCCTGTCTAGCCAAAAAGGGTTCTGCAGTAATATAGTTTTGAGTAACAAACTTCTTGTCATTAAGCCATTGAGTAATCTGCCCATTATAGTTAATAAGGGTCACTTTACCTTTTAGGTCATATTTTTGTTCAATGTACGACCAATAAGTTGCACCTGGGAAAATTGCTATTCTGCGTCCTGCTAGGTCGCTAAAGGTATTTACTGGGTTTTCAGAGTGAAACATTAAACCTAGGGGTGAAGTTTGATAGGTGGCAAATATCGCTACTAGTGGCACTCCCTCTGCCCTTGCCAAAACTACTTGTCCTCCAGCAAGCATAGCTACCTCGGTTCTACCAGAAGCCAAAAGAGCTATACCATTAACTCCAGGACCCCCTTGAATAAGCTCTACCTCTAAACCACGCTTGGCATATAAATCGTCTTTAACCGCTGCATAAAAACCGCCATGGGCTGCTTCGGCAAACCAATCAGTGTAAAAACGAAGTTTTACAGTGTCTTGAGCAAAGGTAGTTTGTAAAAGAATGTATAGAAAAGTGCCTAGTATAAACTTTTTCACACAAGTCTCCTTAATTGATCAAGTTTATTCTATTTGTTCAATGCGCAACAAATTAGTGGTGTCACTCTGGCCAAAGGGTACACCTGCTATAATTATATAGTAATCCCCTTTGCTAACCTGATTGCCAAATGTGTCCTTCATAATCCCATTTGACACTGCTACTATTTCATCAGTGTTACTCAAGTCTTCACTCATAGCTGGCACAACTCCCCAAACCACAGCCATATGGTGGTAAGCAGTTTCATTGGGGGTAACAGCTAGCACTAATGAGGATGGTCGATAACTCGAAACTCGTAGGGCAGTAGCACCACTAGCAGTGAAAGTTACTATTAGTTTAGCATCAAGGTTATTAGCTGTGTCACAAGCTGATAAGGGTACAACGTCTTTTATAGCTTTATCAGGACGTTTATGACTACTATGAGGGTAGGTAAGATTAGTTTCAACAGTGTGGGCAATGCGGTTCATCATCTTTACTGCCTCTACAGGATAACTACCAGCAGCAGTTTCAGCTGAAAGCATCACTGCATCTGTACCATCATAAATAGCGTTAGCAACATCACTAGCTTCAGCTCGAGTAGGGGTAGGACTGCTGATCATTGACTCGAGCATTTGTGTTGCTGTTATAACTGGCTTACCTGCTTGGATACTAGATTTGATGAGCATTTTTTGAATAGTTGGAACTTTTTCAGGAGGCAATTCTACTCCTAAATCACCACGTGCTACCATAACACCATCTACAACTTCTAAAATCTCAGCAAAGCGCTCCACCGCACTAGGCTTTTCAATTTTAGCCATTAGCTTAGCATTAGAATTTACCCTTTTTAAGTGTGCTCTAGCTAAGAGCACATCTTCAGGATTACGAACAAAACTAACTGCTACCCAGTCAACTCCTAACAAAGCACCATATTCCAAATCCCCTATATCTTTATCAGTAACTGCTGGAATACTTAAGTCTGCATTAGGAATATTTATGCCCTTGTTGTTAGAAAGAGTTCCTCCCAAAACAACTTCAGTAATAATAGTTTGTTTAGCTTGGTCAACACTAGTAACTTTTAGCGTTAAGCGACCATCATCAAGTAAAAGCTCATCAGCTATACTCACGTCTTTATATAGGTTTTTGTAAGTTACTCCCACACGATTTACATCACCGGGTGTATCATCAAAGCAAGTAAGGCTAAAAGTACTTCCTTCCTCTAGCTTAATTTTACCCTCAGCAAAGGTGGCAGTGCGGATCTTAGGCCCCTGCAAGTCTTGTAAAACAGCTATTGGAAGACCTAACTTTTTACTAATTTTGCGAATATTAGTAAAGTTTTCTTTATGCCCTTCTTGCTTGCCATGTGAAAAGTTAAGTCTAAAAACATTTACACCCGCTAGAATCAGTTCTTCAATTTTTTCATAGGTACTAGTAACTGGTCCTAAAGTAGCAACAATTTTTGTGCGACGAGTCATTACTGTGCAAAGGCCTTTTTGCCCAAAAACTGCGCTGAAGAACCCAATTCGCGCTCAATAACTAACAAGCGATTGTACTTTGCCATCCTATCACTACGGCTAGCAGAACCAGTTTTGATTTGGCCAGCGTTAACTGCTACTGCTAGGTCTGCTATAAAAGTATCCTCAGTCTCACCACTACGGTGGCTAATCATATTGCGGTAGCCTGCTTGTTTAGCAAGCTCTATAGTATCTAAAGACTCCGTTAGGGTACCAATTTGATTAACTTTTACTAGAATAGCATTACCGACTCCTTCAGTTATACCTCGCTGCAACCTACTGACATTAGTGACAAAAAGATCATCTCCTACAAGCTGGCACTCATTGCCTACTTCTGCAGTAAGTTTAGCCCAAGCCTCCCAATCATCCTCAGCAAGCCCATCTTCTATAGAAATAATGGGATATTTTGCTACCCAATCCTTCCAGTAAGACACCATCTCCTCGCTGCTCAAAATTTTACCTTCAGCTTTTAAGTGATACTTACCTTGAGTAAAAAACTCACTGGAAGCTGGATCAAGTGCTAGGGAAATTTCCTCCCCTGCCTTATAGCCAGCTTTTTCAATTGCCTCGAGGATAACCTCAATCGCTTGTTCATTAGACTGTAAATCAGGCGCAAAACCACCTTCATCTCCAACATTAGTATTTAGCCCCCTACTAGAAAGTACTTTTTTAAGATGGTGAAAAGTTTCAACACCTGCAGATAGGGCTTCAGAAAAGGTGTCAAAACCTGTTGGTGCCAGCATAAACTCCTGCATATCAACCTTGTTATCAGCGTGTTTACCTCCATTGATAACATTCATCATTGGTACTGGCAAGATTTTAGCTCCTATACCACCTAGGTAACGGTAAAGGGGAACTCCTAGGGTTTCTGCTACGGCTCGAGCGCAAGCTAGCGATACTGCCAGAATTGCATTAGCTCCCAGCTTACTCTTATTAGCTGTACCATCGAGAGTAAGCATTTTTTGGTCAATAAGAACTTGTTCAAAGGCATCTACACCAATGAGTTCTGGAGCAATTACTTCATTTACATTCTTCACAGCTTGATTAACACCCTTACCCATAAGGTGTTTACCACCATCTCTAAGCTCTACTGCTTCATGCTCGCCGGTAGAGGCACCTGAAGGTACCAAGGCACTTGCTTCTACACCACTACTTAGAACTACTGTTGCACCTACTGTAGGATTGCCACGAGAATCAAACAGCGTAAGCGCTTTTATAGATTCAATAGTTGTCATTTTGCCTCATTTCTTTGCAAGTAGTTTAACTAATATTCAGCACATGAGTAAAGATAAATTATATCGTTTTCAATTCTGACCTTAATTTCACTATATACTTACTGATGTGTACAACAAAACCAAATCACAATTTGCTGCTAGTGCAGAGGCTTATGTAAGTAGTCAAGGACATGCTAAAGGTTTTGATTTACAACTTATGCTCAAGCAATCTGGTGATGTTAACAATAAAAAATGCTAGATGTTGAAAATCAAGGCGACAAACTAATCTCTCTTTCACACAAGGGAGCTTTATTTGTGGCCCAGAGGTTTTAAATGGTTTATGTAAAATATTCTTTTACAGCTCGAGCAGTACTACTACCTACCAAATTGTCGAGCAACTCCAAGTCAGCCTGCTTAATCTCATCAATACTAGAAAAGTTCTCTAGCAGTAAATCGCGCTTTTTAGGACCTATACCAGCAATATCATCAAGAATACTTTTTTTCATGGCCTTAGCACGTTGCTTGCGATTGAATCCTACAGCAGTACGGTGTGCTTCATCACGTATGCTTATTAATAGCCTTAAGGCAGGATGAGTCTCAGGTACTGAGATATCAGGCTTCCCTTCTCGAATAATTGTCTCATAGCGTTTGGCAAGCCCTAACAGAGGAAAATCTAGGTCAGCTTCATTCAAAGCTCGTCTAGCAGCGCTAAGCTGTCCTTTGCCTCCATCTATTAATAATAGATCAGGTAAGGGCATTTTATCGCTTAAAGAACCAGTAAAGCGACGATAGATGACTTGGTGCATGGCAAAAAAATCATCAGGCTTATCTAGGCCTGTGATGCGCATTTTACGATATTCACTTCTCCTAGCCCTGCCTCCTTCAAAAACTACTATGCTTGCTACAGTGTGCTCACCCATTAGGTTAGAAATATCAAAACCTTCTATGCGATATGGTTGATTTTCTAGTTCAGCCAAGCGTTGCAACTCTTTGACACCGGGTGCCTCACCACGCTTTTCCAGAAGCGCTAGCTCAGCATCTAGGCTTGTTTTAGCATTGCGGCTTGCCATTTCCATCAGTTCAATTTTCTCACCACGTTGAGGTATTCGCACCTCTACTTTGTGCTTAGCTCTCTCACTCAAAAACTCTTGCCATAGGCTTATCTCTAGCTCGCCTTTGGTTATAAGGATTAAGGGGGGTATATGGGTAGCTTGCTTATAGTAGCTTGACATAAAGGACTCTAAAAGCTCTGCTGCACTAGCGTCATTAGCATTTGTTAAAAAGCGCTTATCGCGACCCACCACTCGCCCAAGACGCATCTGAAAAATCTGCACCATAGCAAAATTACCAGCTTGGGCAACTCCCAAAAAATCAAGGTTATCCCCTCGAGCATGTACGGCATTGCCATTGTAAACGGTTAAGCGTTCTATTCCTTTAAGTCTATCACGATAAATCTTCGCTAACTCAAAATCTTGTCTCTTAGCTGCTGATTGCATATCATTTTCTAGGTCTGTAATGACATCAGCAACACGCCCTTCTAAGAAGGCCCGTACTTGCTTAACCACTTTAGTATATTCACTAGCAGGCACTTCATTTACACAAGGTGCTAGGCAACGCCCCATATGAAAACGTAAGCAAGGCTTCTTACGTTTTTGCATAGGATAGCCACTATTTTGCCTTAAAGAGAAAAGTGAATAAATTAGCTCGAGGACACGGCGCACTGCCCCAGAATTAGCATAAGGCCCAAAATACTCACCACCATCTTTTTTTACTTTGCGAGTAAAAATAAGTGTAGGATACTCTTCTTTGCTAAGCTTTAAGAAAGGATAGTTCTTATCATCTTTTAGCCGCACATTAAAGTGCGGCTGGTATTCTTTTATTAAGTTTGCTTCTAAAATAAGCGCTTCAGTTTCGCTTTTGGCAGTAATAAACTCTAGATACTTGGCTTGCCTGCGAATAAGTTGAGGCTTTTTTGCTGCTTGCTCACCAAAATAGCTGCGCACACGGTTACGCAAGTTAATAGCCTTGCCAACATATATAACAACATCTTGATCGTCATAAAACAAGTAGCAGCCGGGTTCTAAAGGTAGAATAGGTAAATCATCTGTAGTCACATTAGGCTTTTCCAGAAAAATATTAAAATTTTATAAAAAAACTTTATTAAAATCTATAAGAAACATAAATCCTAAACGGCTGAAACTTGCAATCACTATCGAGTAATGAGTGTAGCCACTGGTCCCCGACTACTTTTCGTAATATTCCTCTACAACCATTCACATCAGCATTTATAATACGCCCTGTCAAACTTTTAAACAAGCCTCCTCAAATGCTAAATGGTATGTTTTTGAAGCATTTAAAGCAGTAGACAAGATCAAGCAGAATGCTGATAATAAGGATAGAATAAGACTTCTAGAGTTGTTTCTAGTCTTGTTGCATGATGAGAGGTTAGTAGAGATGATACAGGAGCAGTTAGAAAAAGAGGACTACTTAATGAATAGTCCTTTTTTGCAAAAGGTGAGAGGGGAAGGACATAAAGAAGGACATGAAGAAGAGCGTTATGTGATAGCTAAGGGTATGAAAGAAGAGGGAATAGAGGTGGGTGTAATAGCCAAGCTAACCCATTTAAGTATGGAAGAAATTGAGCAACTAATAGATAAAGCCAAAAGTGTTTAACAAACTTAGGGCAATTCGACAATGAGTACTTCCCAGATTTGAAGGCTAAAAACTTAAGGCAACACCCTCTTGACATAATCAGATTACAGTTTCCGTGTAGGAAAAGCTTTGTATCTCTAAGGGTCTCAAACTTCACCAAACTGTTACAACACGCACAAATCTGAGCACACGAGGATGCCATGTGGGCAGCACTTTCCAACACTTGACATTGGAAATCACTCATGTTAAAATTTTAACTTAGTCTCTGAGCAGCAATAACGTTTCAATTACACAGATTTCCATACGCTATAGAGCTTTATAATCAGGCCAAATTGAAAGTCTATTTTTACTCAAACCCTTAGTAACAATAACAGGTCACACACCTACAGATGAACTCTGGGTTGAGTGGCGGTGTTTTGCTTTGTATTGTGTTTTAAGAAGGAGTGTAGATAGATAATGTCAGATTACTCAAAGAAGTTTTTATACCTTCTAGTTTCTTTCCTATTACTTGTTCTTGTTCCTGTTGCCTGTTTTCAAAGCAAGTCCAATCCACAGATTCCTACTCCTACCACCAAACCAGTCGAACTAAAATCACAAAGCCTTATGTTAGGGCATGAGAGGAATTAAATGAGCCTATATTTTATGACACTCGTACTCGTTATTACAGGTGTCCTGCAAGACACAACTAGTGCTTTACCCTTGTGTAGCTATGCTCAGAAAGAGACCTATAGTTTACCTGTGATAGGTATTCCTACACCTAGGGTTAGTACTATATTGGATAAACAAGGCCTGAAGCGTGAAGGAGTTAAAACAATTGCTGTTTATAGTGATTCCCCTACTGAGGGCTTAGTTCTTTCCTTTACAGCTAATTTTGATACTTTAGGGCGTGTTACTGAGGAAATGTTCTATAAATCAAGTACAGATGTTCCAAACACGGCAGAGTTTTTGGGTAATCCCTATATTCGCTATACCTATCTTGGTCAAAGTAGCAAGATAGATACACAAGTTGCGGTTGGCAATGTATTAGGAAAGGAAATCCAATTCCAAACTATTTACCAATACAATCTGGATGGGTGTTTACAACGACAGGAACATTACAATAAAAAAGAAGGGGAAGCAGCAAGATTTAGTGGTTACTATTTGTACAACTACAAAGATAACTACTATACAGAAGAAACCAATTTTAGAGGGGAAATATATAATTATACCTTTAATGATGACGGCGTTTTAGAAAGCTATGAGCGCTACGTACCAAATAATATTATTTTTATTGGAGATAATATTGTTCAATATGGCAATATTAGAGTAGAAAATGGACAGGTGATAGAAGATGTGACCAATTATGTAACTAACAAGTCAAATCCTTACCCTAGTGGGTTCTTTAGCATTAGATATGGCATACAGGGGCAAGTTGTCCAAAGAAGTCAATTTAATATTAACCAGGATCTTGTTTCCAAGAATGACTATCAGTACAATGTTCAGGGTAATTTGATCAATCACACAAGAACTTCTTATCGAAGTGGAGAAATAACCATCATAAGGGTAACAAATTGTGAATACATTTATGATACAAGAGGGAATTGGACTAGAAGGGTATGTCAAACAGATAAAAATACAAATACAAATACAACAGTGAGAGATTTTGCTTACTACTAGTAAAACCACAACCTCAACACCTTCAAATAAACAAATAACCATTCTTTCATCTTTATCTTAATAAGGAGCATTTATGAATCAACTAACCCCCTTCAACAAAAATTTTACATATATAACCATTTGTGCATTGCTGTTAACACTTTTGTCTGCATGTAATCTCTTAAGAAAGTCAGAGTCCATCCCTTCAGACACAAGAGTAGAAATTAGAGTTGGAGACGAAGCCAACGAAAAAATCAGTTCTATTCTCAGCTTATTACCAGAAGAATATCAGCAAGATACAGTCTACTTTTTAGACCAAGACGGAGTAGTTTGGAGTAATGAAAGTACTGTTGATGAGGATCTTTCCCTTCTTTTATCTGTTAATATAGATGAATTCATATTTGAAACTGTCATTCCCACAACTTCATCAAGTGATAGTACTGCTACTATTGATCCAAAAACATTATCTAGCCAAAGCAATGCCACTAATATTGTTAAGTTACCTCAATCAGGTTTTAGAAACGTAGGAAAGAAAGAGTTATCTTCACAAGGTGCAGCTCGTGTGTTTGACAGTACTTTTCGTGATAACACAGGAGCTAGATTTGCGGCTTTCACAAAAGCTGGAGAATCTGTAGGTCGGAAATTTAAATATATGTCAGGCCGATTTACATTACCAACATGGAGCAATATAAAATTAGATACCACTATAATTGAAGATACACAATGCGAAGACCTTACCTCTAACATTCGAAATTCTGGCAATCTTATTGAGACACCTTATATTATGTTTGGTGGTTTTGGCAGTTGGGGAGATAATGTACAAGCGGCACTGGATGCTGCTTTACAGTTTAATTGTGATTATGGTGACTGGTCTCTTTTCTTCCTTCGTGAGAACCACAAAGCTGATCTTAATCCTCATATAGAGGTTAGTGGCTTCGATTATAGAATCCCTTCAGGTAGTATTGTGGACTTTCAAAACCGTACACTTTTCTGAATCAAGAAAATACTGAAGGGCAAGGGCATAAGTCAGCCTAGGGCAAATCAGATCGAAACAAAAAGGCCCTACACTAAGCCTCAAGGGTATTGCAAAATTACTTGAAATGTGGTTGGTGTAGGACATGTCATATTCTCAAACATCATACAACAGAATATTTGCCACACTCAAGAAATTTGGATCAAAAAACATAGCAGGTCAAGCAGCCAGGCGCTTAATAGTTTTTGCCTTGATGATAACAGGATTAGTTAGAGCAGGAAAAATAGCGTTGGATGAAATGGCAGACAAAAGCACGAAACATAAGGATAGTAAAACGGAAAGCCGAACAAAGCGATTTAATCGTTGGTTGAGGAATAAAAAAGTCAATAAAGAAACCATGTATTTTCCCTACATCAAGGAAATACTAGCAGGTCTGAGCGGAACAACGTTAATATTCACAATAGATGCAAGTAGTTTAGGTAAACACTGTGCAGTATTGATGATAAGTATAATATATAAAGGAAGGGCACTACCAGTAATTTGGAAAGTAAGAGAAGGGAACAAAGGAAGCTTTAGTGAAGCAGAACATGTAGTTTTGCTAGAGGAGTTGTATGAATTATTGCAAGAAATAGAGGAAGATTTAGAGAAGGAATTAGACGTGGTAGTAGTAGGTGACGGTGAGTTTGATGGAGTAGAATTCCAAAAGAAATGTGAAGAGTACAAGTGGGAATATGTACTAAGAGCGGCAAAGAACATCAATTGTTATGAAGAAGAAGAGAAAGAACCATTCAAACCAGAAGATATAGCACAAGAAGGAGAGCAAGTAAATGTAGAAAGGGTAAAGTATACGAAAGCGAAGTATGGACCAGTACAAATAATAGCGTGGTGGGAAGAAGAGTACAAAGAGCCAATATATTTGGTAACGAATGTAGAGTTAGCAAAAGAGGCATGTGAGTTGTACAGAAAGAGGAGTTTAATCGAGACATTTTTTTCAGATGAAAAATCAAGAGGATTTAACATACACAAGACACGGATAAAAGATCCAAAAAGACTAGAAAAGCTTTTGTTGGTAGCGTGCTTCGCATACATCTGGATAGTATATTTAGGAGCTATAGCAAAAAAAGAAGGAAAGGAAGGACAATTTAGGAGAAAAGACAGAAAGGTATTGAGTCTATTTCAGCTAGGGAGGAAATACTTAGAATATCTACTAGAGTGTGCAATACCTATACCAGAGGGATTATTAGAGTCGCCAGAATTCTGGGAGGAAAGTGCATGGATATAAAATCAGAGTAACCTTCAAAAAGTAGTTTGAGAGCTTCTCATAAAAGCAGTGCTAGGTAGTCTTATGGCTATATTCAGGAGTTGAGATTAATAAAAGACTCATAGTAGAGGCTTTTTCTCACTTTATGCATGATTGAAGAACGAGTTTTGCAAAAAAGTAGAGTGTTGAGTCAACAACCAAGATCAAAGTTAGAAATTATAGAGAAATTGGGCTCTTTTTTGAATATCTATAATTCCCTCAGGTACATGATTCGTTTTCTACAAAGGATTAGAAGTGTACGGTTTTGAATTGTGGACTTAGAGTTTTTCTTAATTGATAGTAAGGGTAATTTACCGGGGGGAGGTAGTATAATAGATGAAAATGCGAATACAACTAATAAAAGTTGTATTCAGGATGGTTACACTGAAGAAGGTGATGTTCTTGGGTTTCTCCGTGCTCAAGTAGGTTCACGAAGTGTTACGCTTGCGACATGCAATAAACTTGAGGGTTGGTTTCTGGATGACAGGAGTGATAACCACCTTCTTAAGGTAGAGGTAGCCATTGCTCAAATACTTGAGGGTATAGATGAAGACACATCGGATTACAATTCTGGAGCGAAGTTTACTAACCTGAAAATTGATAACGTTTATGTAGCAGATTGTATATCCTGCACACCAACCCTTTGGAATATCTTTAATTCAAATGATCCGTTAAGTGGTAGTGTCTATGACACAGGTGAACTTTCCCCTATTTTAGAACCTAACGACCCTAGCAAAATACAATATTCTGATGATACTAATACTGTTTCAATCTATCTTCTAGCGGAAACAGCCAACATAGACGATAAAACCCTAGACGGAGCCCAGTACATGTATCTAGCATCCCACCCGGGAACAGGAGAAGTAACAGACGGCAACCCAACAGAAGACGGGATAGATGACTCATTAGCAGCAGAAGAAATAGTAGTAATCCACGAAACAGCCAACTACACAGGACCAACAGACCCAGATAACAACATAATAGTAGGGGATGACACAACAGTAGCCACAGCAGGCCTACAAACCCAAGCCATTAACATAGTGCCCCACATAGACATGTCAGACTTCCGTCGCATGAGAGACTGGCTACTAATAGGGGAAGGCCTAGATAGTGAAATAAACGGCAGTGCAGTAAATAACCCCAAAAGAAAAATAGAAGAAGATAGCTACGCCCTAACCTACGGCGACTACAACCGCGATGAACAAATAAAACTAAACGAAAAAGACACCTTCACCAATATATCTATCCTGGAACTAGAAGAACTAGGCTCAGCTGAACCAGTAGGATTTGACTTCAATGTAATAGGGAACAATATAACCACTACTAGGACAAATCTAGAAAAACATCCAGATCAGGAAAACCATCCTGACGCTTATTTTGTAAATGACTTTGAAATCTTCTATCACCTAATAGAAGACAGTACTACTGAACCTTGGTCTGACCTAAACTATACCTTAGAGGACATACCAGAACTAATAGGTTCAGGCGACATAGAAGTCTGGCCTCACTTCTTGTTCGCTAACTTCCCTGAAGATAACAATTCCCATACCCTTTCTGTGAACTGTCTAAAAAGCGAGGTGGTAGGGGAAAGCCAAGCTAGAAATCATAAAAGAGGTATAGAAAGAGATCCCCATATAGAGGATTATGAAAGACAAGTCTATACCCTAAAAGTAGGTACCTACACCCTAAAAGCAACAGCTTACGAAGCAGAAGATTGCACAGGAGAAGCAGTATTCAACTTTAAACGAAAGCTTGAGGTCAAACTAGGCAGTGACGACCTGTGGGACCCAGCCCCACCAGTATTCGACACTACGGTAAATGGTGCACTTCTAATGAATAATAGTGTGATTGATGAAGAAAAACTAGACCCAGAAGGCTACTATGTAATCATAGTAGCCCCACCCAGCAATCCCGGAGAAGAAGCAACTTGCGAAGATGACTATGGCTATTCTGAAGAATACAGCACTAAAGACAATGTTACCTGCCTAGATTTTAGTGTAAAAGCCAAGAACATAACAGCAGAACCCCTATGGACACTAACTGAAGATGGTGCTAACTTTACGACAACCCTTGCAGGCATAGAAACAAAGCTTGATAATATACCATTACAATTACCCCAAGAAATACAAAGTAAGCGGCTTTTAAGTGTCCCAGGTACTTATAACTTAGACAGTACCCTTATAGCTAACCTGAATGAAGAGTTAGGCTATGAACCAGAGCTAAACACCTTTGAGGCACCAACAGTAAAAATAAAGCTTATATATGAAGAATACCCATTGGTACCAAATATTACTGACCCTATCCCTAACCCCCTAAGCTTTGAATTGCCAGTAGGAGAATCTGCCAATGGTAGCTTTAGTTTTGGTAATGACCCCTTTATTCCTGCTGGAATCACTGACTTCTTTGGTGGTGAGTTACAATATACCCTTTCTACTGGAGCAAGCTGGTTAAACCTAAATTCACCTCTTGAAGGTACCTTAGCAAAAGATGAAACTACAGAAGTGCTTGTTACTGTTACTTGCCCTGAGCAAGAAGGTACTTATACTACCAACATAGAAATAGCTAGTAATGATCCAGATACACCTGTTACTATCGTATCAGTAGAATTATCCTGTACAGACCCTCAACCAGAAGAACCAGACATTACTGACCCTAACCCTGTATCATTAACAGGTTATATAGGTGAAGTTATAACAACTACAATAAGTTTTTCCAATGAAGGTAATGCTAATCTTACTTATAGAGCTAGTGAAGAGGCATCTTGGTTAGTAATAATTGCTGGTAGTTTAGGTACAGTGCTTCCTTCACAGGCTGCTACTGTTAAAATTCGTGCTACTTGCCCTACCCAACCTAGCAGTTACCTAACCACGATTGAGATAACCAGCAATGACCCTGATGAACCTACTAAAACAG
The DNA here is from genome assembly GCA_965224855.1 of Trueperaceae bacterium. Lineage (GTDB taxonomy): Bacteria > Deinococcota > Deinococci > Deinococcales > Trueperaceae > CBDCVN01. The sequence continues at coordinate 2,024,328 of CBDDAI010000002.1, forward strand.
CAACAGTTAGTTTAATTTGTAAAGATATAGAAACAATCATTACTGCTAATGGCATTGTACTAGAGGGACAGAATCCTGAAGTTGGATTTATGGAAAAAGCTATCTTTTGTGATGAAGATGTGGATAGAAAACCAATTATTAACATTTCTGTTAGTGTTTTACAAGGAAAAGTAAGGCAGATTTCTGTTACTGACGCACTTTCTGGCATTAATGAAACACAAACAGGGGACTCTTTCTTTGCTGAAACAAGACCTCTAAGTGGTCCTGTTGATCACACTGTGACAGTTAGGTTTTGGTTAGAAAAGGGTAATGTTTACCGTGAGGAAACTTTTCAAATAGGCCTTAAGGAAGTTATTGAAGCAGAGAATTGTATTGCTTTTTCTAGATCTGTAGAAATCTTACAAAAGGTGGCTACTCGTACTCAGTGTGGTGGTGAAGGTGCTTGGGTATCTATTTACAGCAAGCAGTGGGTTCTGGCATCTTCTCCATGGCTTTATGTTAAAAATCCTCCTACAGATCGTTCACCATCACAGGTCAGTGTAAATGGATTTGTTTCAGAAATAGCTGTAGGAAATTGTGAGACGCCTACACCAGAAAACCCACCAATAGAAATATTCTTGCTTTCGCTTCGCCAACAATCTAGTGCTCGAGCCTCAGCAGTTTGGGATCTTTCAGAGGGGTTTTATATTGGAGAGGTTTCTCATGAGAAGGGTAAAGCCAAGGTAACTGCCTTTTGGGAAAGGTGATTCCATTACTAAGCAAAAGGTTAACTAGGCTAAGAATCTAAAGGTCAATGCCTCGAAAAGCGACTCTAACCTACGATAGGGGCACTCTAATCTTACATCCACTCCCTAAGAGTAAGAAGCTCAACCTCATTTAACTTTGCAATAATAAAACAAGAATTTATCTGGATATGTAAGGGACTCAGAAAAGATACCAAAGTTTTTCTAAGAATCTTAGTATCTGGCTGGATATTTAGTGAGCAATAGAAAGGTTATTTTATGAAGAAAGCAAGTTTTATCTTTCTTTGGGGGTTTTTATTTGCCTTGGCCCAAGATTTAAATGAAGTTACTACTGAGTTTGAACTTGATAATGGCCTAAGAGTCATTATGATTAAGCAAGGGTTTGCCCCAATAATTAGCTTCAATTTAATGTTTGATATGGGTGGTATAGACGAACCTGAAGGTCTAGGTGGCTTGGCCCATATGGTTGAGCATATGGCTTTCCAAGGTACACGTACCATAGGCAGCAAGGATATAGTAGCTGAGCTTGCGGCCCTTCAAGAAGTTGAGCTTCTTACTGCCATGCTAGCTCAAGCTGAGAAAAGTGGTGCTAGCAATCAAGAGGTAAATAAGCTTAGAGAAAAGCTTAGTGAAAGCCGTGAGCAGGCTAAAGAGTTAGGTTCTCCCAATGCTTTTTCTTCCCTTTTAGATAGTAATGGTGCTGTAGAATTAAATGCCTATACAGCATACGATTATACTTCTTATGTAGTGTCCTTACCAGCTAATCGTTTAGAGCTTTACGCAAGGGTTTATGCTGATGTTTTACTCGAGCCTGTATTCCGCAACTTTTATGAAGAGCGTGATGTTGTACGTGAAGAACGTCGTGAGAGTGATGAAGACGATCCTTGGGGCTTCTTATCTGAAAAATTTTTGGCTCAAGCTTTCAAAGTTCACCCATATGGCAGACCACTTATTGGTTCTCCTGAAGAAATTGAAAATTACCGTGCTACTGAAGCTGAAGCTTTCTTTAAACTTCATTACCAACCTAGCCGAGCTGTCTTAGTACTAGTTGGTGATGTTGAACCTAGTCGTGATATTGAAATAATAAAGCAGTACTTTGGAAAAATTCCTCAAGGCCCCGAAATTCGGACTAACATTCCAGAAGAACCTAAGCAATTAAAAGAGAGGCGCATAACCATTCACTACGATGCCGAACCACAAATGGTTATAGGCTTCCATAAGCCTACTTACCCTGATAAAGATGATGCTATATTAGATGTTATTGATGCTATTTTAACATCAGGGCGTACTTCTAGACTTTATAAACGCCTTGTTACCGAAGAACAAATAGCTTTAGAAATAGGCAGTACTGAGGTTTTCCCAGCCCTACGTGATCCTAATCTCTTTATTATCTATGCCAGTCCACTTTTCCCAAGCACCAATGAGGATCTTGAAGCTGCTATCTATGAAGAGTTAGAGAAATTAAAAACAGAACTAGTAACTGAAAGGGAGCTTATCAAAGTAAAAAACCAAGTTCGAGCTGATTTTATATATGGTTTAGAGTCGAGCAGTGGGCTAGCTGACTTAGTAGCCTATTATGAGCTTTTCTTAGGTGGCTGGGAGGTTATGATAAGTTATATTGATATTCTTGAAGGAATTACTGCTGAAGAAATTATGGTAACTGCAAACACTTATTTTGTGCCAGAAAATCGTACCGTAGGGTACTTATTGCCTTTAGAAGAAACTGAGGAGGCCCAATAATGTTTTTGTTTATATTTTTAATTATGCTGTGCTGTGCTTTTGCTGAAGGTCCTGCTGATTGGCCTGATCCTTTTGCAATGGAGTTTGAAACTCTTACCCCACAAGTGCTTACACCAGAGCGGGTTGAGCTAGCTAATGGCTTAGTCATTTATTTGTTAGAAGATCACTCATTACCAATAATAGATGGGGTAGCCTATGTGCGAGCACCAAGTGTTTATGACTCCCAAGAGAAAATTGGCTTAGCAGAATTGACAGCTAACCTTTTGCGTGAAGGTGGTGCTGGAGGTAAAAGCACTGAGGAAATTGATGAGGCTCTAGAATTTTTAGCTGCTTCAGTAGAATCTTCTGCTAACCCTAGCTACGCTTCGGTAAGCTTTTCGAGCCTAGCTGAAAATGTAGCAGAGGTTTTACCCATCTTTGTTGACGTGCTAGTCCATCCTGATTTTGATGAAGAGCGGTTTGAGCTCGAGCGAGGTAAAGTTCTAGAAAGCATCCGCCGTCAAAACGATAGCCCCGTAGACATTGCTGTACGAGAGTTCTTTTATTACGTAGCCCAAGGTCATCCTAGTGGTTGGTACTCTACTGAAGAAACCATTAATAACATTACCAGAGAAGACTTAGTAGAGTTTCACCAAAGCTACTTTGTACCCAATGAAAGCTACCTTGCCCTTAGTGGCGACTTTGACAGCCAAGAAATGCTTCAGATAATTGAAGAAGCTTTTGCTGATAATTGGATAGCACGTGAAGTGGAAGCTCCTGAATTGCCAGAATTTAACCTTGAGCCGGGGCCTAAACTTTACTTTGCGCCTAAAGATGTTGCACAGAGCACCATAATAATTGGTCATCCAGCTAGTGTGGCCTATACTCCTGAATACAATGATCTAACGGTAGCTAATGGCATCTTAGGTAGTGAAGGTTTTAGCAGTCGCCTCACTACCGAGGTTCGTACTAACCGAGGGTTAGCTTATTCTGTAGGTAGTTCTTTGAGTCAGGGCTTTGATTATCCGGGCATATTTTATGCTTACTCTATTTCTAGAAGTGATGTTACTGGTGAAGTGCTCGAGGCTTTGCTAAGCGAAATTAGTTTACTACAAACAGAAGGCATAACTGAAGAAGAGCTAGCTTTACAAAAAAACACCATATTAAACAGAGCCGTATTCCGCTTTGCTTCAGCAGGTGCTATTGTCCAAAGGACAGCTCGAGCAGATCTTTTAGATTTAGAACAGGGCTACTATGATAGGTACATTGAGCGTGTTCAAGAACTTAATACTGAAGATATTCAAACTATTGCCCAAAGTGAGCTTAAGCCTGATGAACTAGTAATCTTTGTTGTGGGTAACTCTGATAGCTTTGATAAGCCTCTAGAGGAGTTTGGTGAAGTTATTACTATTGAGCTTGATTAAACGAATGGAATACCAATAGAAAAGTTTTATGAGACAGAGCTCGAGTCTTGACACTCTATATGATCAGCTTTATAGAATGAGGGGAAAGGCTGAAATTATTAATGGAAAGATTGTTGAAATGAGCCCTACAGGTTGGTGGCCCGGATACGCTTCAGGAGAAATCTTTGCCAGTTTACGCTCTTATGTTAAACGTACAGGCAAGGGGCATGCTATTCCTGATAATATTGGCTTTAAAGTCAATTTACCCCATCGTAAATCTTTTAGTCCAGATGCGGCTTTCTATACAGGAAACCCCCAAGGCATGAAGTTTTTAGAAGGTGCACCGAGCTTTGCTGCTGAGGTACGTAGTGAAAGCGATTACGGCGAAAAAGCAGAAAAAGCAATTGCCCAGAAACGCTCCGATTACTTTTCAGCTGGTACCTTAGTATTCTGGGATGTGGATTTGTTAGCTGAAGAGGTTGTAAAGGTCTACCGAGCTAGTAAACCAAACATCCCAACCACCTATAAAAAAGGACAGTTAGCTGAGGCTGAGCCAGCTGTACCTGGTTGGCAGATGCCTGTTGATGACTTACTTAGTCATTAAAATATGCTTCGCCACCGTTTGTCAACAGCCTTTTCTATACTCTTAGTCATAACAATCTTTTCAGGCCATGTACGTGTAAAGCCTTCTTCAGGTAACTTGCGAGTGCCATCTATTATAAAACAAGGGGAAGAACCCAGAATTTGTATATCCCTTTCTGGGTCAATATTATTTAGCATTGTCCAAATACAATCTTCAAAATCTTGAGTGCTAGTGAGTTCATCCAGTATGGCTATTAGACGCACACCTTCAGCTACTGCTTGCTGTTTTGCCCACTCGCCAAGAAGCTTACCTTGATTAGGCTGCTCCTTTTTTATAGCTATGAACCAAAATCCACCAGCAAATTGATGTTGGTTAATAATATCAGGGTGTCTAGGAAGCTCTTCTTCATCACGTTTGGGATTGGCTACCCATGGTACTGGCTTTCCCTCTTCAGGGTGCTTAATAGTCCCATCTATAATGAGCTTGCTGCCATAACTCCATGAATGGCTCGAGTGATCAAGGACATCAATTGGTCCTTTAGCAAACTGGGAGTCTCTGCCCGGTAAAGCATTTTTAAGTACTGTTTGCCAAAAGCTAAAGTGCTCTTGTGGTTTAACATTTTCATCAGTTACTAGTAAAACCTTAGCAAGCATCATTTGCCCTAAACCCAAAAGGCCATTAGCTACTTTATAAGCTTGGCCGGGATAGCTTTTTTCAATAACAATATTTACCAAGTTATGTGCTATGCCTGCTGGTGGCATACTGTAATCTTTAAGCTCGGGTAAAATAAGTTGCGCAGGCACCAAGAAAATTCTCTCTGAGGCCTCAATAAAATAAGCATCTTCCATAGGTGGTCGTCCCACTATAGTAGCAGGGTAGATGGGATCCTTGCGCATAGTGATAGCGGTTACATGAAAAACAGGATAAAGATCTGGCAAGGTATAAAAACCTGTGTGATCACCAAAGGGACCCTCTAAACGCCAATCCTCTGCAGGATCAACGTAACCTTCCAGTACAAACTCTGCCTCAGCAGGCACTTCTAAATTAACCGTTATACCTTTAACGAGCTTGACAGGTTTATTACGCAAAAAACCTGTTAGGGAAAACTCATTGATGCTAGGTATAGCAGGCAAAGGAGCAGTAGCGGCATAAGTAAGAGCAGGATCACCGCCTAAAGCAACAGCTACTTCTAGTTTCTGGCTTAGTTTTTTAGCACTCTCTAAGTGTCTTGCTCCTGTTTTGTGACGTTGCCAATGCATGCCTGTAGTAGTTTTATCAAATACCTGCATGCGGTACATACCTACATTAACCTCTTTAGTAAGTGGGTCTTTACTAATAACTAGTGGTAAAGTTATAAAAGGACCCCCATCATCTGGCCAGCATTTGAGAACAGGAAGTTTGGTTAGATCAACTTCCTTACCCTGCCAAATAACCTCTTGTACAGGGGCTTTTCTTACTCTTTTGGGTGGCAACGAGGTAACAGCTTTCAGCTTTGGCAAATTTGCTGCCAAGCCTAGCAGTCCTCCACCTACCCTTATGTTTAACAGCTCTTTTAATCTGTTGGTAATATCATCAAGAGATTCCACTCCTAAAGCTAAAGCCATGCGTTTTTGTGAACCATAAAGCCCAATAACCAAGGGGAAACTCTTATCAATCACTTGCTCAAAGTACAGAGCAGGGCCACCTTTTTTCACTACTCTATCAGCTATCTCAGTTATTTCTAGTTCAGCTGATACTGGCTCACTAATTCTTACAAGCTCATTACGTTTTTCAAGCTCAGAGATAAAATTCCTAAGGTTTGTATGCATATTCTAAAATTTAACACCAAAAAATATGAGCTAGCAACACACTCATTACCTTGTTCCAAGCTCTGCTTGGGAATACAATCTTGAACGTTATTGTATTTCCATTAAAAAAAGGCCACTAGTATGTGGCCTTGAGTATCTGATTTATCCTCAACTGTAAGATTTTGCTTGCATATATATGCAATTGCTTATAAAGTAGAAGAATCAACATTGATTGTTGTGATGGAAAAGAAAGAATTAAGGAAAATAGTATGGATAGGTTCATCACACAAAGATCTGTGCAATTTCCCTGAGCCTACCCGTCGTGAGGCAGGATATATACTTGACCGTGTGCAAAGGGGTATTCCTGATAAGAATATTAAAGTCCTTAAAGGTTTTTCAGGGGTTCAGGAGATTTGTATTGATTTCGATAAGGATACTTACCGTGTAGTCTATGCCCTAAAACTAGGAGAAAATATTTACGTACTACACGCATTCAAGAAGAAATCCAAAAAAGGTGACGAAACTCCCAAACAGGACATAGACATCATAAAATCACGACTAAAAACTGCGAAGGAGGATGCAGAAAATGATAAAGGAAAGAGATGATACTACTATTACACATAGCAGTGGAAATGTTTTTGCTGACTTGGGGTTTGAAAACCCTGAAGAAGAGCTTTTAAAAGCAAGGATTGCTTCACTCCTTAATGACACTATTGAAGCAAAAAACTGGACACAAACTCACACTGCACAAGTGCTAGGTATTAACCAACCAGAGGTATCTGAGTTAAGTCGTGGAAGATTAAAACATTTCTCAGTAGAGCGATTACTCAATTTCCTCAGCAAACTAGATCAGCGTGTAACAATCACCATACAAGACGAAAAAGAAGATTTTCCCCCAAAGGAGATTGTAATTGCTGCTAAAGAGTTACAAAAAGTTCATGCAACCACTTAGGAGGTTTAATAAGAGAAAAGTAAAAACAATGTGGGTCGTTAGAATCCTCCCTTGGAGTTAATAAACTCGAGCATGTATCATATAATCAATGCTAACTCTTGAAGCAAAACCTACTGAACTAAAACAAGAATCACACACACATGTTTTTAACAGTACTGCCCTCAAGCTAGATATAACTCCGTTCATGCCTATTAACACTAATCAACTCTTTGAATTTTGCCAAAAAAATCGTGACTTGCGCATAGAATTAACCACAGAAGGAGAGCTTGTTATTATGCCACCAGCAGGTGGAGGTTCTAGCTACAGAAATGCAAATATAACTTATCAACTTGTGGGCTGGTCAAAACAAGATGGTGGTGGAGAGAGTTTTGACTCTTCGGGTGGATTTATTTTACCCAGCGGAGCTATGCGTTCTCCAGATGGTGCTTGGGTTAGTAAGAGTCAGCTTAAAAATCTTAGTGAAGAAGATTGGGAAAAGTTTTTACCTCTTTGCCCAGAATTTGTCGTTGAATTACGCTCTGCTAGCGATAGTTTGCGTGAACTGCAAAAAAAGATGGTAGAGTATATTGACAATGGCGCTCAACTTACTTGGCTTATTGACCCTAAAGAAAAACGAGTTTATGTTTACACTCCTAATGATATTGAGATTTTAGAAAATCCTGAAAGTGTAAGTGCTGCGCCACTCTTAAAAGGCTTAAACTTGATCTGAAAGATATTTTTTGAAAGGAAATATATGTCTGTAGCAATACCTAATGTAGAAATTACTGCAAAAGATTTTAAAGGGAAAGTTAACCCCGATTGGTGCCCAGGTTGTGGTGACTTTGGAGTACTCAATGCCTTACAAAAGGCCTGTGCAGAATTAGGACTTAGCCCCCATGAAATCCTCGTTGTAAGCGGTATAGGCTGTTCCTCAAACTTTCCGGGCTTTTTTAATTCTTATGGTATGCACAGTTTGCATGGACGTAGTCTTGCTGTAGCTACTGGTGCAAAGATGGCCAACCACCATCTTACAGTTATTGCTACTGGTGGTGATGGGGATGGTTATGGCATTGGTGGTAATCATTTCACCCATACTGCTCGTCGCAATGTTGACCTTACCTACATTGTTATGAACAACCAAATTTATGGTCTAACTACAGGACAGCTCTCCCCTACTAGCCGTGAAGGAATGAAAACTAAAACTAGCCCTCATGGTAGTGTAGAACGTCCTATTAATCCTACTGCCTCAGCCATTATAAATGGTGCAACTTTTGTAGCAAGGGGATTTAGTGGACATGGTAAGCACTTGGTTGAATTAATGAAAAAGGCCATTACTCATAAAGGTTTTGCTCATATTGATACTTTTAGTCCCTGTGTGACCTTTAATAAGGATAATGATTACAACTTCTTTAGAGATAGAGTTAAGAAGCTCGAGGATGAAAACCATGACCCTAGTGACTGGAGAACAGCTTGTGAAAAGGCGATGGTTTGGGGAGACACTATATATACAGGACTATTTTTCCATGTTGAGAATACCTCTTCATTAGGTGAAAAGGAGCCTGTATTAGAAAGTGGTCCTATTGCCCATAGAGCTTTAGAAATAAGCCAAGAACAGTCTCAAAATATTATTAGTCGCATGATGTAGGTATAAATTGAGGGGCAGGAATTACCTGAATCTCGCATTAAACCCATGCAGGAAGTGACCTAGTAATTAGAATGCCTGTAATTGTACAAAGCAAACCTTCGACAACTAGAATACCTGTTGACAAAATTTCCATTTTGCAAAATGGTGACAAACTTAGCCATAGTGCATTTATGCGCCACTATGAGGCTATGCCTAACATAAAAGCTGAATATATAGAAGGAATTGTTTATATGGCTTCGCCAGTAAGGGCCAATTTGCACAGTAGACCTCATAGTCAAATTATGACTTGGTTGGGCCACTATGAAGCTTTCACTCCCTATGTAAGTCTATTTGATAATGGCATAGTACATCTTGATATTGATAACGACCCTCAGCCAGATGCACTTTTGCGCTTTGAAGTAGAGGTAGGTGGACAATCGTATATTAGTGAAAAGGACTATATAGTGGGTGCACCTGAGCTTATAGTGGAAATTGCTGCTAGTACGGCCTCTTATGACTTACATGATAAACTAAACGTTTATAGGCGCAATGGAGTAAAAGAATATCTTGTGTGGCGAGTGTATGATGAGGCTTTTGACTGGTTTGTGTTTGATAAAGGAGAGTATCACAAGCTTATTCCCAATAGTGAAGGTTTAATACAAAGTACAATATTTGTGGGTTTGTGGCTTGACGTTGAAGCTCTTTTAAGTGGCAACCTTGCCAAGGTTATTGAGACTGTTGGTACAGGGGTGCAGAGTTCAGAGCATCAAAGTTTTGCTGAAGAACTCGAGCAAAGGCTAAAAAATTAAACTAAGTAAAGCTTAGCCTAATCGGAGAAAATTCATGCAACAATTTTGGAAGTTAATTTGCCAAATAATCCTTAACCTTAGCTTTTTTGTTTTATTAGTTGGTGCTGGACCAACTATCGAAACATTACCTAAAGTTGGGACTGTGAACATAAGAATGATTGTTCAGCAGCCATACAAAGAATATGAGGAAGAAAGCCTATATTTTGACTTTGATGCAACCCACCGTATGCCTATAGCTGAATCTTTGGGTGGCATTGAGCCACCGGGGCCAAATCAGAGGCTTGAAATTAGAGTTTGGGATGATGATGCTAGAAACCCACAGTTACTTTTTCAAGGCAATATTAGAGGTATTGATGTGGGTGCTTATGAAAAAATCAAGCTTACAGTTAACCGAATCTTAGCAGATGAGGGTGACATGATAACTTGGCAAATGGCGCTTTGGAAAGAAACTCCTGGTGGCGTAAAATTTTATGAGCGGGCACTTACCTTAAAAGTTCCTATAGAGATTTTCTCTGTTAGTACCTTACCTTTAGAACTCGAGGGCTTCTACACTGAAATGAAAAAAGATGTAGAGCCCCAACAAAGGGATCTAATTGTTAATCTTTTAATTAATCCTAGTGCCCATGAATATGATGCTCTAGGACAAGCCAAAACTACTATAGCTCCTCAAGATATAGCTACTGTACTAATGCCAGTTGAGCTATTTGCTACACCTTTGGAGAACCAAGCAAGTTTTCAAGCAGATAAACCTTTTGTTTGGGGCTTTGATGTTGTTAGTCAAGGTGATACTTATGATGTTGCTCGAGGTGGCTACAAAACTCCCCCTATTATGAATGGTCAAATTCGAGGGCTTACTCTTGTCCAAGGCCATCCCAAAGCCAATTTGTACTTAACAGATAATGTCACTGAGCCAGCACAGGTGTATTGTGACAATCAAGATAAGTGCACTTTGGCTTTTGAGTATGATGCTGTGGAAGAGGGTTTGCTCAGAATAGACTACTTTGGAGCTAGTGATGACCCTAGCAATGAGTATAAAAACTGGCAGGCATGGGATTATTTTTTATTGCCCTCTTCCCCAGAAGGCAAAACCTATTTTTCCCAAACTTTGAGAAGTATAAGTCCAGAAGACAGCCAAGGGTTTTTTATCGTCCGACTTTATCCTAAAGCTACTGTATTTAATGATAAGGGAGAGGCTTTAAGTAAAGGTAAAGTTATTGATCATTGGGTACAAGGATTCATTCGTAAGATAATTGTTGAGCATTAACCAATAGGTTTGTGGGTATTGGAATACGTTGTACCTTAGATTCTTTTAGAATATTATATGAAAAGCACTACCAATCTTTTAAAGGAGAGACTAAAATGCCAAAAAATCTTAAGCTAATTTTACTTTTATTCATCATAACTTCATGTGGTGGTAATGGTAACGGTGGTTCCCAAGTTTGTCCAGCCAGTGGAATTGGCACGTTAGAAATTGTTGTTAATGGTTTACCTGGTAATGCATTAGCAAACGTTAAAGTAGTAGGGCCTAACATAAACCAAATACTCACAGGTAGTGACACACTAAGTAATCTTGCTACAGGTGAACACACCATTACTGCAGAATATGTTTCTGCACCCCATAGTATAGTGCGTACTGCTTATAGTCCTACAGTAAATAGTCCTGTCTGTGTGAAAGATGGTGAGGTTGCTACTGCAAATGTGAATTATGCTGCAGTACCTAGTAGCAATAAACTATGGGTGTCTGGTAACTCTGGGTCAAATAAACTCAGAGCTATAGTTGCAAATGATTTGAATATAACCTCTACAGTAACTCCTTCAGTAGTATTAACGACAAAGCCAAGTGTAACAGCACCTGACACAGTGACTTTTGATAAAAAAGGAAATTTGTGGGTTATAGATACCGCTGGTTTTTTAAAGCGTTTTCCTGCAAATCAACTTACTACAGGAGAAAAAGCATATGATGTAATTATTAGTGGAAATGCCTTGAGTGCTGGTGTGCCTGGACCAAATAGTATGGCTTTTGATGCGAATGGCAATTTGTGGGTAAGTGTTACCTTCAGTGATAAAGTACTCAAGTACAATGCCAATCAATTAAGCACTTCAGGAAGCCCTAATCCTTCTATAGAAATAAAGACTCCCGGCACTCCCTCAGGACTGGCATTTGATGTTAGTGGTAATTTGTGGGTTACCATTACTGACAATGATAGGACTGTGCGCTACGATGCAAGTCGCCTGACTTCTTCTACAGATGCTGCACCTGACCTTTCAATTGAGGCAAAAACTCCCGGGCCAGTTATTAATACACTAAGTACACCGTCTGGACTTGCTTTTGATGCAAATGGTAATTTGTGGGTAGCATACTTTGGACCAAACATAATTGCACAACTCACCCCCAATGATTTAATGGGTACAGGTAGTAAGACCCTTACCCCAGAAGTGCAAGTTACTTTAACCGTTACTGCATTATTAACAGACCTAGTTTTTGATGAAAGTGGGCACTTGTGGACAGCCTATAGTCAGGGTAAGCTTGGCAGGCTAAGCCCTACACAGTTAAATACTTCTGGTACCAAAACACCTGAAGTAGTTATTACCAGCTCGAGCATTGATCTTATGAGTCATGCAGAGGGTTTGGCATTCTATCCAGCTCCAGCAAATTTACCACTTTATCATGATCTCCCCTAAGGTAAGTATTCCCCAATGTTTTTACGGAGGGGATAGAGGTATTGCAGTTTGCCCATTGTGATGGACTTGTCCATGCGCTCAAAATTGATTTAATGTCATATTATGCCATATTTTACAATATTATACCATTGAATTAATAACTGTACCTGTATCCTAGCTCATTTCCTTAGCCCAGTAAAGATTCTCTAATCTTTTCTTCTAGCGGATAGCTAGCAGGCTCAAAGCTTTTACCAGTAAGCATCTCATAAACTTGCTGGTAACGCAAACTAGCTTCTATAGCAAGTTCACCATCCCATTTTGGGGGCTCACCATCACCCCTGTAACCATGCTCAGCATACCAGAGGCGAATAAACTCTTTATCAAAGTTTTCAGGTTCTTCGTTTGCTGCAAAAAGAGTTTGGTAAGAATCTTTTTTCCAGAAGCGTGAAGAGTCAGGAGTATGTACTTCATCTATGAGGACCACATCACCACTAGGCAACTTGCCAAACTCATATTTGGTATCTACCAAGATAAGCCCTGCTCTTTCAGCTATTTCCTGCCCTTTTACAAAAATCTCTAAGGCAGCTTCTTGCACTTTATCCCATGTGCTTGGGTCAAGGTAACCCCTCTCCACTACCTCACTACAAGTTAAACGTTCGTCGTGACCAGTAGGACCACCCTTAGTTGTTGGAGTAATAATGGGTTTAGGTAGTTTTTGATTTTTCTGCAACCCTTCAGGGAAGCTATGACCGTATATGATCCTTTCACCTAAGCTGTAACGGTACCAAAGAGCTGTTTTAGTTACACCTGTAATATAGCCCCTTACAATAACCTCTATAGGTAAAACATCGCATTCATGCCCTATTATGACATTAGGATGTGGCACTTTAAGCACATAATTTCCAATTGCATCCTTCAACACATCAAACCAATACAACGAGAGCTGGTTTAAAACTTGCCCTTTATAAGGTACAGCACCCAATACGCGATCAAAAGCAGAAAACCTATCCGTAGTAATTAGAATAAGCTCCTTCAGCCCATTATTCTCTCGCCTATAAATATCACGCACTTTACCACTAGTCTTCTTGCCCAGCTCAGAAATGTCAATACCTATAAGGGCTTTGTGTACAATCTTTTTAAGAGTTTCTTTATTAGTCAAGTTCCTCAAACCTTTTATCTAAATTTTACTAGCATAATCTATACCTGCTTTAAAAAGTGGCAAACCTGTAAATCCTTTCTCACCTCTTGTCCAGCGTGGGTGTTGCCAGCTAAGTATATGGTTTTCAGGATGTGGCATTAAACCCATCACATTACCCCTTTCATTGCAAACTCCTGCTATGTCATTAATGGAGCCATTAGGGTTTAAAGGATAAATCCCACTAGCACTTTGACCACTTGCTTTAGCATAGCTAAAAGTAACAAAGTCTTCTGAGATATTATTTTCTACCAAAAAGCGTCCTTCACCATGAGCAACTGGGCAGTAAATGGGTTCTGTTAAATCTTTAGTGAAAATGCAAGGTGAATCAAGGTTAGGTTGCAAAGTAACCCATCTACATTCAAAACTAGAATTTGAGTTGTGTGTAAGGGTAGTTTCTTTAGGTAACAATTTAGCTTTGATAAGAACTTGGAAACCGTTGCAAATACCAAGAACAGGTTTGCCAGACTCTACGAATTTCGCTAGACTCTCAGCTAAATCAAGCTGTAAATCAAAGGCTAGCTGTTTACCAGCTCCCAACGCATCACCATAAGAAAACCCTCCTGCTAAAAGCAGCATTTGATAATTAGAAAGCTCTTTGCTGTTCCGCAACTCACTAATGTGTACAATGTCTGATTGCCCTCCGGCAAGTTCAATAGCTAAGGCAGCCTCAAGATCACGATTCGTGCCTGAGGCATGGAGAACTAAGACATGTGGTCTCATAAACACCTCTGGAAGCTGTTAATGCCCTTAATGTAATGGTAAGACTTCTTAAATTGGAACATATGAGGTCATTAAATTATAATTCATCATTACATAATATAGGACTACCTAGAAGCTATACTTTCAACGACTTAGTTGTGAATCAGATACTAAGTTTCTTAAAGAAACTTAGTATCTTTACCTCCTTAGAATAAAATATGATGTTTACAAAAATGTCCAATTCTAAGCCACTTTTAGTATGTTACTCACAAACGAAGCCTGCACCTTGGTATGGACAAACGCAAGGATAGCCTATGGGAGTATCATCTATCATAGGACACCATCTATTACCCCAACCATCACAGCAATAAAGGGTATCAGGAACATATGTATCTATAGGTATGTCATAAAAGTCAGGATCATAATTTGTTGGTGGAGGATTAAAAATTGGCTCAGAGTTATATGAGGGAGACTCATAGTTTGCTGGAGCAGGTGCTGGTGGTGGGTCTGGCTCAGGTTCATAAAAAAGGGAAATGGCTGTTATCAATGCTGCAATAGCTGAAATAAGGCCAGCCAAGGTAGCCCAATTTAACTTGTTTCCAGAATTAGAATTGTCCATAATATAGAGAACCTCCTCACAAACACGTAAGGTAAGTTTACTATAAAAGCATTTTATTATTCAAAATATTTTACTTTGGCATTAATCATCTTTTGCAGCAATAACTTTAACCCCTTTGTAGTATCCACAGTTTTGACATACAGTATGTGGACGCATTTTGTAATTACAATTTGGACAGTCTATAAGCGTGGGCTCTTTCAAAGCATGATGACTGCGGCGTTTATCACGACGGGAACTAGAGGTTCTCTTTTTGGGGACAGGATGTTTAGCCATAAAATACTCTTTCTTTAATAAACTATAATTTTTGGTAGCTAGGATCTGCTTTGAATGCTCAGCTTAAGTTAATTTATATGCAAATCTCTCAGTACAGCAAAAGGTGAATCAGTAAGCGCATCCAACTCTTTAGCTTTCATACCCTCAACAACAATACCTTGACAATCTTCTTGACAAAGCGCTGTAATGGGTAGGTCAACTAGAAAAACTTGTATAAGCAGTTCACTAAAGTCTACTTCTGGCGTACCAAAAACAAGGTGCTCCTCATCCTTATATTCTTCAATTAATTCAAGCTGGCTCACATTAGGCAAGTAAAGCATTTTATAAATCAGCTCTGAGTTAGAGAAGACACTTACAGGCTCGAGGCAGCGTCGACAAGGCATTAGTACTTCGCCTTTTACACTTCCAGTAAAGACAAAGCCACCATCACCACTTGTAGCCAACACAGTAATTTTCCAATTTAGAGGCTTTTGGAAGATTACTTCACTAGAAAAGTCTAGTACAGGAGTAAGTAAACCCATTCCTACAATTTCATTATTGTTAAGGGAATTATTTAAAAGAGGTGATAAATTAAGGGTAGCATCTTGACATGCATACATTCTAACGAAGTAGAGTATAGGTAGTAAGGGGAGTTTGTCAAGTTTAGAACTTTAACCCTCTACTGTACTAATTTAAATCCATTTTTAAGGAGTGATGAATGTTTAGAGATAGAGTTGTGCTTCTAACAAGCCCTGAAGATGTTGAAGGTTTCTTAACTAAATATCCTAATAGCATGATTTTTAAAGCAGGCACTTGCCACAAGACTATGCAAGGCTTTGGCCATGTACAGGAAAAATTAGAAAATCGTGAGGATTTGATGGTTGGGGTCATTAGGGTAGTCGAGGCAAGGCCCGCTAGTAACTTAGTGTCTGAAAAAGCTAATATTAAACATGAATCACCACAAGTCCTTCTTTTTAAAGAAGGTAAAGTTGTTTTTGATGCTGACAATTGGGATATTACTTTAGAGGCTCTCGCAGAAGGTCTGAAACACATACCAGTTAGTGGGGCTACTACCACAAATGGTAAGGCTACTAAAAGCGACCTAGGTGTTTATAAGCAGCTCATCGAGCAGTATTTAAATGGCAGTATAGATGATAGGCAATTTGAGTATGCATATACTACTACCTTCCGTGATGATGCAAGCTTGCGCACAAATGAAGAAGTTGAGCTATTAAGTAGCATTTTTGGTGATGTTGACAAACACATGGAGATGCATGTGATGATGGCGGGCAAATCAAATTATGATGTTATTCGTGAGCGAGCAGTATCAGCATATGAGCGTTTGAGAACTTTACATGCCAGTTAGCAGACAAGCTTGTTGGCTTAATAGGTGTTCGTTCATATATCAGATGATTCACTTACAAGTGGTATAAGCAACTTTTTAAATGCTTAGGTTTTTGCTGGGTTGCGGGCAACTGTCACTACTATGCAGTTATCCGTGGAAAAACCTTTAATGATATGCTGAAAACGGCTTAATTTTGGACATTTACTTTCAAAGGCTATTAGTTGTGTGGCACACAACATTCATGAGTAAATCTCCTATTTAAACTGTTCATTTCTTACTCGTTTTTAGTATAGTTACAAAGCGCTCGAGCATTCCCCTAAAAAGCTATGTCAGCAAATTATTACAAATATCCTCGTACTCCTCACTTACCTTGGTCACAGGGAAAAAGTGCCGATGACTCTCTTCTAAAAAACGTAGAAACCTTCAATGGGCAAGAAGTTGTTATAACTGAAAAAATGGATGGTGAAAATACTACTATGTACTCTGATCATATTCATGCTCGTTCTATTGACAGCAGACACCATCCATCAAGAACATGGGTAAAAAGCCTGCATGGCAGCATAGCCCATTTAATCCCACCGGGTTGGCGGTTCTGTGGTGAGAACCTTTATGCCCAACATTCTATTGTTTATGAGAACTTAAAAAGCTATTTTTATCTATTTTCAGTTTGGGACGAGCAAAATCAAGCATTGACTTGGGATGAGGTTGAAAAATGGGCAGAGTCTCTGGGGTTAGCCTTAGTGCCTGTAATATATCGTGGGCAGTGGGATGAGAGCTTGACTCGAGGCCTAAAAATAGACACCAAAGTATGTGAGGGTTATGTAGTACGTACAACAGCAGGCTTTGCCTATGCTGAATTTAGCAAACATATTGCCAAATGGGTTCGCAAAGGCCATGTTCAAACTGATGACCACTGGATGCACACTAAAATCATTCCTAATAGCTTAACTAAAGACTTAGGTTAAAAGGTTCCCTTACTTTAACACTCCATCTTTTAAGTAATAACGGATATCTACATCTTGTACTAAGCCCTCATCGTGCGTCACCATAAGTACGGAGGTGCCTTGCTCCCTAGCAAGCTCAACTAAAAGCCTATAGACATTTTTAGCACTATGTCTATCCAAGCTACCAGTAGGCTCGTCAGCTAAGATAACTTTAGGCTTAGCATAAAGCGCTCTGGCCACAGCAACACGCTGGCGTTCTCCACCTGAGAGTTTATTAGGTAAAAAGTTTGCTCGCTCAATTAAATCAACCTGTTCTAGAATCTCATATCCACGCCCTAAGTCAACTTGGTTATGAATTCTACCTGCAATAGTTACATTCTCTATAACGGTTAAGTCCTCTAGAAGGTAATGCTGTTGGAAGACAAGCCCCAAATACTTAGCACGTTCTTTGGTAAGCTGGCCTTGCTTTAACTTATGTACAGCCAATTCCCCCCAGTAAATCTCACCACTGTTGGCACTATCTAATCCACCTAAAAGGTGCAAGAGAGTAGTCTTTCCTGAGCCTGAAGGGCCCAAAATAGCTACCACTTGAGCAGGCTCAAGCTTTAAATCAACTCCCTTAAGAACTTCAATAGCCGTATCAGCCGTTTCATAGCTGCGTGTTAACTCTTGACAGCTTAAAGCAAAAATTGTTTCCACAACTCACTAATTTATTGTTTCATCATACGTTCTTTTTGGAAGCGCTCAAACTCTTCTTGCAGCTCACCAATTTGGCTTGGAGTGCTCAGTTGATAGTTGCGATCAAATTCAAGCCTATAATCATAATCTAAGGAAAAAGCCTTTTCTCCATTTGCTTCGGCTGCCAGCTCAACATCCCAACGCAAGATTCCTTTGGGGTGCTCGAGCCTTTTATAAGCAGCATCATCACTCAAAGCCGCGTTCATTTCACCTAAGCTTATTTTAATAGTTGAGCTGTTATCAGAAAGTGGCAAGCGGTCTAGTAAACGCACTTTCACAGCTTCTTTACTAAAATTTTCTAGCCTAAGCTCATAATGCAAGTTAATGAGTTGGTTACCACCTTGTACTTCTTTCTCGCGCTCTACAAGCCTGCGACTAGCACGTAATTGGGGATCTGCCCCAAAACCAAGAGTGAAACTTTGACCTCTGGCTATAGCATCAATTTCAGTGCGACCTACAAATTTGCCATCTAGGTAGGTACTTACACTACCAGCTAAGAAATCAGCCTCGCTACTGTTTTTAAGCTCGGCCTCTCTATAGATAAGCTCTGTTAGTACTGGCGTAGCAACATAGAAAAAACTAGCCTCTACAGTACTTTCACTAATACGAATAATTTGCTGATCACGCCTGCTAGCTATGCTTACCTTATCTTTAAAATCATAATTTAGGCTTAATTCTTCTTGAGCTTGTACACTATCTTGAGAGGATTTATTCTTAGCCAGCACCTCTAAAAGGGAAACTGCGTTAGCAGCATTATTTAGGGTAAAACTAAGATCTAAAGTTTCTTTTAAGCTAGTAGCTTGCTCGAGCATATCTTGAGCAGACTGTTGAGCATGTAAAATGTTGCCGTAGGCATCTTGAGGCGGCAGGCCTGCAAAATCACCAACATCAGCAGAGTCAACAGGATCGAGAACACCAGCAGGGCTTTGTGGACCCCTGCTCTGTGGTATTGCAGAATTTGCCACTTGATCTTCCAAGTTACTTACTACAACATCATCTGTAGATTGAGTTAAAGTAACTGGGAAAGTCCCTAGTGCTGGTCCAGAAGCACTTAAGCTTGGTGTGGCGGTTGATAGTGTAAGATTAACATTATTCCAATCCTCACCACTAACTTGCTGGATTAAAGCATTGTATTCTACTGCTACTTCATTTGATTTAGTATCAGCACGAAAGTTGTAAGCAGGTTGCCAGCCACTATTGCCTACTAAGTAGCTAAGAAATATATGACTAGGCTCCTCTTTACTTTTGTTGAAGAAGATTACTACCTCACGCATTTGTTGGCTAGTGGGTTGTTCATCAGTAAGTTTTTCAAGCTCAATTTGTAATTTCTCTCTAGCAGCCTCTAGCTCATTTTGCCTCTGATTTAACTCTACTTGTTTGGTCATTAAGCCTTGTCGCTGCTCAAAGCTAAAGAGGGTAAGCTGCTTTAAAGCCTCTACATCAAGCACACCTTTGGTTAGCTCTACCTGGGCAGAGGGTGCTACAAATTCCTCGAGCGAGTCAATGTAGCTTAATTGCTGCTTCGTTAGTGCTAGAAGTTGACGATTCATTTCAAGAGCTTGCTGATTTTGGTCTAAAGCCTCATTTAACTTTCTTATCTCACTGTCATCAAAATCTTCAGGTGCAAGGTAGCGCTCACGATAGCGCAGTGCTTGCACCTCTACTCCTGCAATCCCTTCTGCAAAAAGGCTACTACTTATTATTGCCTGCGGTAAGTTGCTAACCACTATTTCTTTGCTACCAGTGCCTTTTGGCAAAGACACCTGACGAGTTACTTGTGCTTGTCCTCGGTAGAGAGTAACATTCATCACTTCTCCATCCTTCCCTGTAGTTTCTGAAGAGGGTTGGCTGCCTCCAAAAAAGCTTAATAATATGCTTAAGCTAACTAAGAATTTCTTTAAAGCCATATAGATTCTCCTTATAGTCTTTATGCAATTCGTGTTTTAGTTTACTTGAGTTTTTTAAGACGTTCAATACATCCTTAATTTCTCAGCCAAACTAACACTAAAACATTATTTCCCTATACAAAAATTAGCAAAGATATGCTCTAAGGTTTCTTCAGCTATTTCCCCTCTGCCAGTGAGTTCTGCTAGACTATGTAAAGCCTCTGCTAAGTCCAGGGCAGCTAAGTCATCTGGAACGTTAATAGCATGGTTAATATGTTCTTTGAGAGAGGTTAATGCTTCAATGTGGCGTTCGTTTGTTATCCACAACTCACTATTAGAAACTTTACCTAAAAGCTTTTCACTAATAGCCTCTTTTAGTTCTAACAAGCCTTCTCCTGTTTTAGTAGATACTTTCAGCAGCGTTTTCAGCAGTGTTAGCTCAGGTTTTTGCCAAAGTTGCCCGAGGTCACTTTTACTAGCAATAAAAAGGCTACGAGTGACATCTAAGTTAGCTACCAACTCAAAATCCTCATTTGTAAGTGGCCTACTAATATCTAAAAGTAGCAAGCTTAAATCCGCATTGGCAGCAATTTCTTTAGCCACAGTAATACCTGAAGCTTCAATTTCATCTGCTGTTTTATGAATGCCTGCAGTGTCAATAACCGTTATAGGTACCCTACCTATTTCAATAGGTGCTTCAAGGTAATCTCTGGTAGTACCGGGAGTATTGCTTACAATTGAACGTTTATAGCCTAATAAAGCGTTAAGTAAACTGGACTTACCAACATTAGGTTTGCCAATAATGGCAACCCTTGCTCCTTTTTGGACAATAGTTCCGGCTTTGGCAGTACTTAACAACTTTTCTATGCGCTCGAGCACTCCCCTCAAAGGCTGCACAAAGTCACTTTCGGGCACCCCTTCTTCAGGATAATCAAAAACTGCTTGAATATTGCCGTAGACCCTTGTGACCTCACTTTGAATAATATCAAGCTCTTTGGTTAAAGCTCTACTTAGCCCCAAAGCAGCATTTCTTCTTGCACTATCACTTTTAGCATTTACTAAGCCCAACACTGATTCTGCTTGTAGCAAGTCCATCTGACCATTAAGATAAGCCCTTAAGGTAAACTCTCCCGGCTTAGCTAATCGTGCTCCTTGTGCTAAGCAGAGTTCTAGGACTTTACGTAGGATTGCTGTGCCCCCATGAGTTTGCAATTCTATGACATCTTGGGCAGTATAGGAATTTGGAGCACGAAAGTTAAGCACTAAAGCTTCATCAACTAACTCAATACCATCATAAATACCTCCAAAAGTTACGCACTTGGGGGGTATTTGGGAAATTTTCTTAGCTGACTTAGTAACAAAAATTTTATCTGCTATGGTAAAGCTCTCATTACCTGAAATCCTTACAATACCCACAGCTCCCACACCGGGTGCAGTAGCGATAGCAGCAATGGTGTCATTTAAATTTGGTAAAGCCACTCTATCTTACTCAGTCGTGCCTGCTGAAGCGTGCCAGCAATGAAGCATTAGGTAGCTAAAACAATTAATAGTTAGTAAAAAAAGTACTCCTAAAGCAATTGAAAGAATCGTAGCAGCAAATATTTCAGCAGTTCTAAGATAGGTGTAAGCAACTAGAATAAAATAACCTAACCCACCCTGTGCAGAGCCCATGCCAGCAACATATTCTCCCACAATTGCTCCTATAACACTCAAACCAGCGGCAATACGCAAGCCTGCAAAAAAATATGGCAAGGCATACGGCAGGCGTAGTTTACTCAAGAGTTGCCAAGGTGAGGCATTATAAATTTGAAATAGTTGTAAAAGGCTAACTTCAACTGCTAATAAACCTGTAGTAGTACTAGCCATAATTGGAAAAATACTGATAGTAGCAGCAATGATAATCATTGCTGGCATTCCAACGCCAAACCACACTATAACTACTGGAGCAATGGCAATCATAGGGGTGGTTTGTAAAATAACGGTGTAAGGGAAAAAAGCACGGTACAAATATTTAGAAAGTGCTAGAAAAAGCGAAAGGGATAAACCTGTAACGGTAGCTAATAAAAGGGCTAATGTTGAGATTTTGAATGTTACCCATGTAGCAATTAAAAGATCTTGGTACTTTTTTGCAAAAACTTCCAGAACATCCCTAGGGCTAGGTACAAGATAATGTGGCCACTTAAAAATAGTGATACTTGCTTGCCATAGCGCAATGATAATGATAAGGGCTAGCAAGGGTAATAACACAAAAGTAGCAACCTTGGTATAATTTTTGTTTGATAGATTCCAAAAGTTTGGATTAGGTAACATACAAAAACAATTTTATATTTATAGGACTTGTTCAATGATGAGTTATGTTGTGAAAAAATTAGAGGACTACCTTTCTTATGTTTTAAGGAGTAAATTGTGCCTGCACAACTATTAGGTGGTAGAGAAGTTTCAAAAGCTATTAAAGATGAACTCACAGAGAAAATTGCTAAGTTGTCTTTTATTCCCAAGCTTAGGTTCATCCGTGTAGGAGAAGATCCCGCTAGTGTTTCTTATGTAAAAAGCAAACAACGTATGGCAAAGTCTATAGGTGTGGATGCTTATACCCATACCCTGAGTGAAACAACTTCACAGGATGAACTTTTAGAGCTTATTCAAAAGCTTAATCTTGATAGTGAAGTAGATGGCATCCTAGTACAATTGCCCCTGCCCAAACACATTGATGAGCAAGTTGTTCTGGAAACAGTTGATCCTGCTAAAGATGTTGATGGTTTGCACACTGTTAATGTAGGTTGTTTATGGACAAATCAAGAAGCGTCTTTACCTTGTACGCCTGCAGGGCTTATACAAATAATGAACCACTATAACTTGCCTATCGAGGGTAAACATGCCGTGATTGTCGGACGTTCAAATCTTGTAGGCAAACCTGCTGCTGCACTGTTTCTAAAAAATAATGCCACTGTAAGCATAGCCCACTCTCGTACTAGTAATCTAACAGCACTTACTAAAGAGGCTGATATTTTAGTTGCTGCTGTTGGTCGAGCAGGTTTTATATCCGCTGAAATGGTTAAACCCGAAGCGGTGGTTTTAGATGTGGGGATCACTCGAGTAGAAAACAAGATAGTAGGTGATGTGCATCCTGGAGTAGCTGAGGTAGCAAGTCACTTAACTCCTATGCCCGGCGGTACCGGGCGAGTAACAGTTGCTATGCTTATGCTCAATACTTTTAAAGCAGCCATAAGGAGACAAAAGAGTGCTTGAGTTTTTTTTAAATCGCCCACTATGGGCAGCAGTAATTGCTAGTACCCTTGCCCAAGTTATCAAGCTGGGCTTAGAATTCCTAACTGAAAAGCGTCTAGACTTTGGTAGGCTGCTTGATACTGGAGGAATGCCCTCAGCACATACCGCAGCAGTCAGTGCCTTAGTAGTTAGTATAGGTTTACAAGAAGGTTGGGGAAGCCCTTACTTTGCTATTGCTGCTGTTTTTGGTTACTTAGTAATGTATGATGCTGCAGGTATTCGCCGTGCTGCTGGCATTCATGCCCAAATGATCAATGACCTTGTTACAGAGCTTTCCCACCTTTTTACAGAGGGATTCCAACCTCGGATACTTAAAACTTTGCTAGGGCACACTTACCCTCAAGTTTTGGTAGGTATGCTTTTAGGAATTAGCATAGGAGTTTTAATGAGCTATTTTTAGATACCAATTACTTAAGAGCTGGATCTAGTGAACTTCTAGCTTGTAAATTAGGGCATCAATGCTATTTATTGTCGTTTCTTCAAAATTAAAACTATCATGAAGAAGCTGATAAGTGTAAATGCTACTAGAGATAGAAAGGGTATAGTTACAACCCCCCACCAATCAATATACATGTGGCCGCAGGGCACGGCGGTACTGCAACCACCACTAGCAAAAAGATTGGGCACTTTTTGCCCTAAGTAGTGGTACAAAGCAATTGCCAACCCTAAAATACTTAGAGGCAAAGTGTAAATGGCAATGCCTCTATCTCGTTTATAGCTAGCGATACCTAGAATAATTACTAGAGGGTACATCAAGATACGTTGGTACCAGCAGTAAGTGCAAGGTATAAAATGGCGTATCTCACTAAAATAAAGACTACCTGCTGTAGCTACAATAGCAACTAACCAAGCTAGATATAGCCCATAATTAACAAGGGCTTTCATAAACCACTAAGCGCTTGTTCAATTGCTGCACTAATTCCTTCAAGTGAAGGGTCGCTATTACCACTTTCATCAGCTACCAACTCTCCATTGACTATAACTGTAGGAGTAGATCGAGCAACTGAGGCTGCTATCTCGCGGTCACTACTTACTCTCTTACTATGGCGGTTTTCTTCTATGCAAATCTCTAGCTCCTTGGCATCTAAAGCAGAAACATATTGATCAGCAAGTTCTGCTAGGCCCTTGGCTGTGTAATCAATTTGTCTTTGTGAGCGCATAAGTACCGTCTTGAGTTCCCAAAAGGCTTCATTGTCTTGTTCATAGGCACACTCACCTGCTAAAGCAGAGGCTACAGAGGGAGGTCCAAAACTACCTAAGGGAAAGTTTATGAAGAAAAATGCTACATTCTCATTTTCTTTATACTCCCGCTTAAGCTGTGGGAAAATGTCTTCTGTAAAACTAGCACAGTGTGGACACAAAAAATCTTCAAAGAGTACTACTTTTATAGGGGCATTGCTATCACCAAGGACTGGTTGAACACTGTAGTCAATTTCAACCGGGCCACTGCTGCTGGTACTATCAAAAAAACGTGCATAAACCATAATGGCTAAAATAGCTGTAATTAAAATGGTTGCAGTGGTAACAACAAACTTCTGAGGGGTTTTTTCCATATTTACTCCTTAAATTATTTAGTGGCATCTAGATATTACTCACTTAAATATTTTAGAACATTAGAGCATAATCTTTTGTGAGGTGAACTTATGAGTAAGCGAGAACAAGTCATTACCTTGATGCAAGAAGGACAAAGAAAACTTATTGAAGCTTTTGAAGCTATTGACGGTCACACTAAGTTTAAAGAGCACAACTGGCAACATAAGGAGGGAGGGGGAGGGATGGCTCGAGTTATAGAAAACGGTGCTGTTTTTGAAAAGGCAGGAATAAATACTTCAGCTGTCTATGGTAAAAGTGTACCATCAAGCCTTGCACAAAAGCATAAAGGTATAGAAGGGAAACCCTTTTTTGCCACTGGCATATCTATGGTCTTACATCCAAAAAATCCTTATGTGCCTACTTTTCATGCTAATTACCGTTATTTTGAAATAAGTGATGAGAACAGCTCTGCTAATACTTTCTGGTTTGGTGGTGGTGCAGATTTAACTCCCAATTATGCTTTTGAAGAAGACATTATTCATTTCCACAAGACCTTAAAGGATCAATGTGATCGTCACAGTAAGGATTACTACCCTGAATTTAAAGAACATTGTGATGAATACTTTTTTATAAAACACCGCAGTGAAATGCGTGGAGTTGGTGGTATATTTTTTGATGAGCTGGGTTCCCCTAGTCAAGCCAGCTTTGAGCAAAACTTTGCTTTTGTAAGTGATGGCATAGAGACCATTGCAAAATCTTATTTGCCTATAGTGCAGAAGCGCAAAGACATTCTCTTTGGGGAAAATGAGCGCTCCTGGCAACTTTATCGGCGTGGGCGCTATGTGGAATTTAACCTAGTTTATGACAGAGGGACTCTTTTCGGCTTGCAAACAGGTGGCAACATTGAAGCCATACTTATGTCTTTGCCAGCAGTAGCCTACTGGAAGTTTGATTATAAGCCTCAGGAAGGCAGTGAAGAGGAAAGAATGCTTAAGTACCTACAGCCAAGAGAATGGGTCTAAATTTCCAAAAGCAATTTAGCAGGATTTTCAATACTTTCCTTAATTCTCTTTAAGAATGTTACTGCTTCACGCCCATCTACAATGCGGTGATCATAAGAAAGAGCCACATACATAATGGGTCGAATCTCAACTTGACCTTTTATTGCTACTGGACGATCAACTATATTGTGCATACCTAAAACGCCGCTTTGGGGTGGATTTAGTATGGGGGTAGATAACAAAGAACCAAATACCCCACCATTGGATATAGTAAAAGTACCGCCTGTAAGTTCATCAGGAGTAATCTTGTTGGCCTGTGCCCTTCTAGCAAAGTCAGCTATGGTTTTCTCTATTTCAGCAAAACTTAAGCGCTCGGCATTGCGTATTGTAGGTACCAGCAATCCTTTCTTACCACTTACAGCAATACCAATATCATAGTAGTTGTGATAGATAATATTGTGATTCTCAATTCTGGCATTAATTTGAGGGACAACCTTGAGAGCTTCAACAGCGGCACGCACAAAAAAGCTCATAAACCCAAGCTTTACACCATTCTGCTTTTCAAAAGCCTCCTTACACTCAGCACGCAAGTTTTTAACTACACTCATATCTACTTCATTAAAGGTAGTGAGTGTAGCAGTATTTTGTTGTGATTCTACAAGGCGTCTAGCCACAGTGCGTCTTAGTGGTGACATTGGCACAACTTCTTCATGTCTTTGCCCTAACATGGGAGCTTCACTTAAAACCGTAGGGGCTTGTGCGGCTGTCTCCAAGTGCTGTTGTACATCTTCTTTAAGTAAGCGATTGCTAGGACCTGTTGCGGTTACAGTAGTAGTGTTTATTTTCTCCTGAGCAGCTAAGCGCTCAGCAGCAGGCATGACAAAACTAGATTTTCTATTAACTTGACCAGAAGTTGTTTTGGGTGAGGAAAGTTCTGGTTGAGAAGAGCTATTAGCTTCCACAGCAACTTCTTCAATATAGGCAATTACTTCACCTACATTAGCACTATCACCACCTTTCTTTAAGATGTTTTTTAAAACACCATTAATAGGAGAAGGAACTTCTAAAGTGGCTTTATCTGTTTCTATCTCAACAAGTGGTTCATCTTTAGTAACAACTTCACCTTCTGACTTAAGCCACTGGCCAATAAAAACTTCACTGATGGATTCACCTACAGTAGGAACTTTTAGTTCAACAGACATAAAACCTCTTAAAGTCTAAGAAGGCTTTCTAACCCCTCTTTTAAGAAGAGGGGTTAGAAAGCTGAATTTAGAAAAGAATTTGTAAATACCTATAATCACAACTCTAGTTTAACCTTTTCAGTCAGGGCAGTATAAAGCCCTTTATTTTCTTTATGGCGTATTAATTTAATCCAACCATCCTTATGGGCTTTTTTGATACTTGCCTTAAAAGCAGGTTGTTTAAGACCATGCTCTTCATTTAGGCTTTCAAAAACCTTGTTAAGAGGGTAAGGTTGCGACTGCTGGCTTAAAAAGCTTATCAACCAGCGCATTTCCTGAGAGGAATTTTGTAAGCTCTCTCTCAATACTTTGCTCGCATCTTCATCATGACCATTAAGAATAGGTGCCGTTAGATTACCATTAGCTTCAAGATTTGACTCAACCTCTTCATTATCTTCAGCAACAACATTGGTTAAAAAGGTTGCTTCTGACTCACCGTCTTTCCAAAGAGGGTCTTTTAATTTAAGATCATTGTGCTTACTAACCGACTTAGAGGGCTTTTTTGCCTCAAAAACTAAAAGTTGTTGTTTAGCAGTATTAGTTTCCAGAGATTCATTAGCTTGTACAGGCAAGTTATGCTTTTTTGCTAAATTAGGGTCATTCTCTATTAAAGTAGTTTGCTCGAGCCGTAAAGATAAACGTTTCTTAGCTTCATTTACTATAATGACTTCTACATCTATTTCTTGACCTAGTTGTAGGATTTCACTTGGATGGTGAACTTTCTGACCTAATTCACTTATATGAATAAGAGCGGATAATCCCTCTTCTAGCTCTACAAAAGCACCGTAAGATTCCATATTGGTCACTTTTCCTTTTACTTTTGTGCCTACCGGATACGATTTTACTAACTCATGCCAAGGATCATTTTGAAGACGCTTGATAGATAAGCTAATACGCCCTTTATAAGAGTCAATACTTATAATTTTGGCTTCAATCTCATCATCTATACTAACCAACTCTTGTGGATGCTTAATCCTTGTGTGGCTCAGCTCGCTTTTGTGTATTAAGCCATCTAAACCACCAAGGTCAACAAAAGCCCCAAAATCGGTCAAGTTGATTACTGTAGCCTTCACAACATCACCTACTCTGAGGCTAGTTAACCTTTTTTGACGAGCTTTAGCAAGTTCTTGAGCTTTGACTTTTGAATGCGAGAGCACAACCAGTTCTTTAGCACTATCTACTTGTATAATTTGGACATCTAGAATTTGTCCTATATATACAGAAGAATCTTCAGAACGCTTTAAGCCAAGTTGATTATTAGGCAAAAAAGCTTCAACATCAAAACCCTCTAGCTTACCTTGCAAACCTGTCTCAATCATATGGTCGATTCTAACTTTCAAAACATCTTTATTAGCTTTATGCTCATGTAAACGCTGCCAAGAAGGCTTGTTATCTACTTGTGAGGCAGCATTAACCCTGCTCTGGGGCAATACCTCAACTACACTTTCAGCTATAGAAACCTTTTCGTTAGTAAGGCTAATGCGTTTTGTCTTTGCCATTTCCTCAGCTAAACTACTTAAACTCATATTTAATTGCTTAGCAGTAAAATTATATTTGCGCCACAGTTGTTGTCCTAAAGCAGGTAAGGGCATGTCACGCCCTTGATAGTCACGCAAAATAGCCTCAATCCACTCATAAACAGTAGAAATTTCAAGCTTACTGCTGGTATCTTTGCCACTTTTTTCCTTAGTAATATCACGTTCATAAAAAAGAACTTCATCAGCAGCTTCACCAAGGACTTTGCTAACACTAGTACCAACACCAATAATAACTACTTTGTTACGGTTTCTTTTTAATTCGTTGACCAAATGTATCAAGTCACCATCACCTGTAACTAAAACAAAAGTTGTAAGATCTGGTTGGGTATAGCAAAGTCTTATGGCCTCAACAGCCATTGCTACATCAGCACTATTCTTGATCACCCTACCACTATTAGGATTGCGCCCTAATATTTGTACTGTCTCTACTGAGCGCATCAAAAGACGACTTTGGTCATTATGCAAATGTGAGTGATGTTGCCAGTTCGCATAGGCTTTTGATGCCCCACGCTGTCCATATTTATCAACAGCTTCTAAAAGCAGATCTATATCTGGGGATGCTTTGTGATTTTCAAGCAAGCCAATTTTGAGATTCTCCCAATCAATAAGTAAGGCCACACCCTCCTCATTTTTACGGTAGGACAATAATTCATTTTCAGGCATATTTTATTTTCACCTCCTTTCTGCAAAAAATTAACTTACATCTCGTAAGTTTACTAAGTGAGACTTTAGTCAAAAACTATAGCTCATAAACTAATGTAACATACTAAGTGCCTATGCATAAATACTGGTGAATTGCTGTTTGAGTTTAAACATAGTAGCTAGAATCCAGTAGCTAGTAGTCAGTAGGGCTCTACTATGCTGGCTACTGACTTCTGGCTACTAGCTACTTATAAGCACTGACTATCCCGAAGTTCTCACAAAAACTTTTACATCCCTGCTTAGTAGTTAAGTGGGAGAGTTTACTTGTAATAATTTGCTAAAATCCTCTTGACAAAGAATACGATATTGCCCTATTTGAAGATTGTCAAGGGTAAGCTTATTAATACGAATGCGCTTTAAGCGTATAACTTTATAACTAAGCTTAGCCAACATACGCCTTATCTGATGCTTACGACCTTCAGAGATTGTAAGGTAGCAACCTTGGGGAGCAACCCTACTTTTGATAGCCTTAGCCAAGCCATCATCAAGCAAGACACCTTTACACAAAGCCTTTAAATCTTTGAAGAGAACTTTACCTTCAGCGCACCAAATTTTATATTCCTTTTCATGTCCGTAGCGAGGGTGGGTAAGTTTGAGAGTCAGTCCACCATCAGTAGTTAAAAGCATTAAACCTTCTGAATCAGCATCCAAACGACCTACAGGATGAAGGCCTTTGACTATAGGTACTAATCCCATTACTGTTTGGCGACTGTGAGTATCTTTAACAGTACTTATTACTCCTTTTGGCTTATAAATGGCATAGGTTATGTGTTCAGGCTTCACTAAAACTCGTTTATTGTGCAAACAGATAACCTCTTTGCCTGAAACCTTCATACCCAAGATAGCCTTTTGTCCATTTACTGTTATGTTCCCGTCTAGTATAAGTTTTTCTGCCTTTCGACGACTAGCAATGCCAGCTCGAGCCAGATATTTTTGTAAACGTTCCATTAAAATTACTATAAATTACAGACGATATTGCAAGTAAGCTATTAGTTCTTTGGGCAGTTTAGGCAAGGTTTCTAGAGTAAATTTGTCTGCTAGCTTTTTCACACCTTCAGAAAAAGTAGGATAGGGATAAATAAGCCCTGAGAGTTTATAAAGGGAAATACCTTTATAAACAGCTAGGGTTAAAAGGGAAATCATTTCTGAGGCTTTAGGAGCAACTATTTCAGCTGCCAGTACCCGGCCTGTTAGTCGCATGGCATGTACGGTTATAAAACCTGCATTTAAACTTTCAGTATAGCCTTTATCGATACCTCTAAGCTCGAGGCTAAGGCTTCTAATGATTTTAGGATGGTACTTCTCTTGTAGCTGAGCTAGGCTAGGGCCTACTCGAGCTACTTCAGGCTCACTAAAAGTGACGCTAGGATAATTTGGCTCTGCTTTAAAACGAGGCAAAAGGGGTAAAGCTATGTGAGTCACCAGACGGCGACCTTGGGCATTGGCTGAGTGTGTGAAGTTAGATTGGGGAGTTACATCACCAATAGCATAAAGACCCTTTACATTAGTACTACCATAGGCATTTGTGGTAATGCCATGCTTACTATAGTTTACACCTGTATTTTCTAACCCTAGGTTATTAACATTAGGAGCACGACCAAGGGCTAGAAGCACTTTATCAACACCTTCTAAAACAACTTCATTTTCAAGGTAAAGACTCTGAGTATTTTCATCATAGCTAGTAGCTTTTGTACCTACATAAACAGCTATTCCTTTGGCTGTAAGTGATTCATTGATAACTTGACTAGCCTTTTCGCTCGCCACACTCATTACTCTTGACGCAAGATCAATTAATGATATCCTACTACCAAGTTTTTTAAAAGCAAAAGCCATCTCAGTACCAATTACCCCTGCACCAATAATGGCTAGATGCTTAGGAGAATTTTCTAGCTCAAAAATATTTTCATTGGTGAGAGTTCTTTCTGGGCTCAGACCTTCAATAGGTATTTTTATAGGCGAAGAACCTGTAGCTATAATTATTTTCTTAGCACTAATTTCTTGCTCACCACCCTCATTTAACTTAATCCTAAGTTGATGGCTAGTTATAAATTCTGCTGCTCCCTCAATAAACTCAACTTTCTCTATTCCTTTTATCCAATCAGTTTCCTCATCACGCAAATGATTACGTTTTTCCCGTACTTTTTCTAGGATTGCTCGAGCAGATAACCCAGAATTATGAAGGTTATTCACTTCATGTATAAGTATTTTAGAAGGTACGCATCCTACATTAGTACAATCCCCACCAACATAGTTCTTTTCAACTAGCACCATTGATTTGCCGAAACCTGTTAAGCCTACAGCAACTGTTAGACCCCCTGATCCTGCACCAATAACTATAGTGTGGTAACTACTCATCTTCAGCACCCTTTTTAGTTTCCCTTCTCTTAAAGAGTTGAGATAAACCTATGCTAGCAATAAAAATAACTACTGAAGCTATAAGTACCCAAGGTTTAGGCTTTGGAAACCCTCCTGAGAGATCAAAGTCTTCAAAGGAAGCTCCTATAAGAACAAAGGCTAGCGTACCGGGAATCGAACCCAAAACTGTGGCTAAAAGAAAAGCCGGATATTTAACCTTTAGAAAACCTGCTAAATAGTTAACTAAATCATAAGGCAAAAATATAAAGCGCATTATCAATATTGTTTCAAAACTGTTTGCTCGCAACCTTTTAGCATAGCGCTGGGCAATACCTCGTCCTTGGTTTTCTATATTGCTACTACTCAAAAAACGCCCAATAACATAGGCTAAACTTGCACCTGCATTAGAACCAACAACTGTAAAGAAAACGCCTAGTAGGGGACCGAAAAGGAATCCGCCAGCAATACTTAGGGCTAAAGCTGAGAAAAAGACTATGGGCCTTAAAGTATAAATAAGTATAAAGATGGCTGGCCCCCAAACATTTTCTTTCATGAATAAAACTAGCTGTGTCAACGTTTCAAGAGGTGAGACCTGTTGGCTAGCTGTGTACCAAATATATCCGCCTATAAGTAGTAACCAGAAGATAATTGCTATTATTTTCAAGAGGTTCTTTCTTAAAAAGCTTGTTTGTTTTATTTCTGTACTGGTAATCACTAAATCTCCTAAAGGTGCTTTGTAGCCCAAGTTATTCTTTGTAGAGTTGTAAGTAAAACTAAAAGAGCCATAAGGTTAAAAAGAAGCATTAAAGCATTAGGAAAAATCAGGAAAAAGCAGTAAAAGATAATGGTTTCTGTTCCTTCTATAAAACCACCTGGCATAGTTACACTAGCTTTCTCTTTTTTGCCAAAGCCACGTTTTTCTAAAATAGCTGATAGAAACATCCAAGAGCCTGCATTGACATAAAAGCTAGCCAGGAGAATGCCTAGGCTTAAGTAAGCAATTTCTGAAGGGTCAGCTATAACAAGACTAAGGGGTATTAAGGCATAGATCACAAAATCAAGGAGTATGTCTATATACCCACCTAAGTCACTTTGCTTACCCCACAAACGAGCAACATTGCCATCTAGGCCATCAAGAAAGCGGTTTAAAAGCCAAAAAAAAAGACCCCAACCATAATTACCCATCGCAATGCTTAAAACAGCAATGAGACCAAGGCCAAAAGCAAAAAGAGTTATAGAAGTTGGGTGAATATTGCTAAGATGTTTAGCAGTACTATTTAGTACAATGTCTTTGGGAACACGCAAGTATCTGTCAACCATAAAAACCTTACTTTGTGAAGTTGCATGGGTGTAAAGATCACACACAATGGTGCTATGTTACGGGGTCTATTTCTATAGTTTAGTTAAGTATTGTACCTTGATTCTTGCGATATTTCAGGCATAAATGCTTGTTAATTCCCATTAGGTGGTGTTGCAGCTAGGCAAATAAAAACGCCTGTTTAAATAAACAGGCGTTAAAGGGGGTAAAAGGGGGGCAATGCTAGATGCACTATTACAAGAACATTTAAGCATTACTTATTCGTTAGCTAAATGTTAAAGTAAACTTCCTTAAGCAGCTTCTATAACTTGTTGGATAAACATGAACGTGTTGAGAGTTTCTTTTAAAGCTTACCATGAACTTTCTAGTCAGGTTCTGCTGTGAGAGTGACACGAACATTGATGAGTTCACGTCCTCTTACCAAAGTAAGAGTTACTTCATCGCCTACCGTATAATTGTTTTCTAGTAAGTTGTTTAAATCGTTGTAGCTTTTAATGCTTAGGTTATCCACAGCGATCAAAATATCACCCCCGGTATATACACGTTGTCTATCAAGCAGTATTATGTTACTGGCTTCTCTTACTCCAAGGCCTTTTAGAGGACTGTTTCTATGTAACTCTACTATTAGCATTCCTGAATCTACATTTAGATTAAGACGTTTTGCTAATCCTGGCGAAACATAATAAAAAGAAGCAATACCTAACCAAGGGTGGCGGTAACGTCCAAGAGTTAGAAGGTCAGGTAGTAAACGCTTTAAAGTACTGACAGGGACAGCGAATCCCACGCCACTGCTTGTACCACTAGGGCTGAAAATAGCAGTATTAATGCCTATTACCTTACCTGAACTGTCTAGCAGTGGACCTCCAGAATTGCCTCTATTTATAGCTGCATCTGTCTGAATCATGCCAGTAATTTCGCGTCCATCAGGGCCTTTAAGACTACGATTTAAAGCACTAACAACACCTGTGGTGAGTGTTTGTCCAAATTGTCCAAAGGGATTACCAATGGCTATAGCTCTTTGACCTACTTTTAAAGCACTCGAGCTACCCAACTCCACAGTTTCTAGTGTCCCTGCAGGCACACTTACTTTAAGCACTGCAACATCATTACGAGGATCTATGCCCACACGTTCTGCAGGAAACTCCCGTCCATCAGCTAAACTAACATTAATAGAAGTAGCTCCATCTACCACATGATAATTGGTAACAATGTGCCCTTCATCATCAATTATAAAACCTGAACCTGCCCCTTCCTCAGGATAAATGTCGAAAAACCCACGCACTAGAAACTGAGTGGTTATACTTACCACTGAAGGTGCTACTCGCTCGTAAACTCCCATAACTCGCTTCTCAGCAAAATCTAAACCAATAGCATCAATTAACTGGGTTTTTTCAGGTGTTTCTGACAATACTACTTGAGTCAATAGTGAAAAAACCACTAAAAGTAAAAACAAAGGCTTCATACGGTAATATAGTATATCTGTTTTAGGATAATTAGGATGTTTATATAGATTTATGAGTGTACTTGCAACATAAAAATGGGCATTCTTACTAAAGCTATGAGATTAGGAAGGGTTCGTGACAGCAATAGTTAGATAAAATTGATTTGTTAGTGAGGAAGTCATGTTTAAATTTTCTAAGTTATTTATTGTACTATTCAGCATATTACTAATTGGCATCTTTTCTATTAGTTTGAGTCAACACAGTAATTCTTCAAATAGTGATTTAGGTCACTCTCAACGAAGTGAGCATAGCCCACCAAAAAGCAGTGATGACAAAAGTTACTTCAACACCCATAATCATCAACACAAAGACATGTTGGAAATGCCAACTGAAGATAATATAGATATAAAATTCACGCTGGCAGCATCTTTTTTTGAGGGGAAATGGATATTTGTTGGGGACAGTAGTAATATTAATGGGCAAATCAACCCAGTGCTCGAGGTCCCCCAAAATGCATTAGTAGAAATAACTTTGCTTAACTACACTATCTGGCAACATAATCTTGTCATTCCTGATTTAGCTTTCCACTCTGAGCATGTTAACTCTGGCGACGCAGTTACTTTTACCTTCCGTGCTGATTTAGAGAGTGGTTCATCGTATCCTTATTATTGCACGGTTAATAACCATAACCAGCAAGGTATGGAGGGTTTAATAGTCATAAGATAAGCTGCTCTCAAATACGGTATAAGCGTGCAGCGAAACTTTAACGGGATCTTAGGCCAACAGTTATTTATAGTTATCCAGATAAATCTTTTCCTTGATTGTCATAGCGCGAAACCGCAAAGGGTTGAATTTTGTGGGGAAAATCCCCTAAAAGCCTTTAAAAAGGGATTTGCTTTACTCACCAAGGAGGGCTAGGCTTACAAGGGTAGGTTTTTTCAGATATACGTTCATGAAGGACTTGTTATCAAGATGATGCGCATGGCGCACCCTACTTCTAGGACGCATTTTTTGAGGTTTTCGCACAAAAGACCTATCCCTAAGAGGGATTCCTGATCTTAGAAAGAACTTTTCTGCATACTATCACCTTGCAATCTATAACATCTAAGCAAAAACTATATATTTTGAGGTATGGGATGCCAAATGGTTTATGGTCTTATAAGATTAGTGTAAGAGCAGTTTGGTTATTCTGTTTACAGATCTCTGCTTTTCGCAGGGGTAGCACAAAAGAAAGCTAGGGAATTTACTGCTTGCCTAAAAACTTATGATAAGGCGTTAGGTATGCAACTAATCAAAACAACATCTGACCACAATCATAAAAGGAAGGCATTATGAAAGTCTTTTTACCTCTTGTTAGCATTCTTGTTACTGCTACTTCAGGATACTTAATTCCTAAAGCTATGCTCTTAAAAGATGGTTACCACTTAACAGAATTTAAAGATACGACACAAAAAAGTAAGAGTGATGAAGTAGGATACATTTTTTCTAAAGATGATGTTAACACTATGACATGGGTACTCGAAGGAAAAGTTCATGTTGGAGCTACAAACAACCATCACTATTACAAAGAAGCAGGTGGGCGTATAGAAGAGCTTGAGATTTTAGCTCAGTCACCTGAGGTACTAAGACACTTAGTAGTCCATAGCAACAAGCTGGATGAGGATTTTGCTAATGCGATAAAGGAAGTCCTAATGCTTTTAGATAAAGACGAATCTGGAAAAGCAATACTTTATGAATTCCAAAAAACAGCTAAATTTGATGAAATCCCTCAAGGTAGTATAGCAAGAATCTTAGAACTTATACAGCTCGTAAAAGGTGAGCTTTAACTTTAAGATTTTTTATGAGACTAATTTGGCCTTTAAATTTGCGTGACAAGTACTTAACTTTAAGTACTATAGTCCTTATTGCCCTTATAGCTTATTTTACCTTTGACAGTATTAGCAAGCAAGAAAAGATCATAAAGGAAAGTTTTATTAGTAAGACAGAAATTATTACTAACCTTTTAAATGAGTTAGCCGTCACTAATTATTACTACCTTAATGTTGAGGCTCTACGTTTTCTACTTAGAGACATCAAAGCACAGCATCAGATTGCTTATGCTTATTTCCTTGATAAAGAAGGGCGTGTTCTAACTGATGGTACTAAAGAAAATATTTACAAATATAGATTCTTAGATGATGAAATGAGTAAACTGACACCTGCTATAAATAAGGGTATAGCAGTAATGTCTGAGAATGTTTTTGATGTGCTCGAGCCTATAGATTTGGGTGGTGAACGCTTGGGAGCTCTTAGGATGGGATTTGCACTTACAAATATGAAGCAAGCAATGCAAACTATGCGTAAGAGAAACCTGCTAATAGGAATGGGTTTATTGCTTTTAGTTAGTTTTATTAATTATCTGGCAACTAACTACATAATTCACCCAATTAAACAACTTACTGAACTTTCTTACGCTATTGCTAAGGGAAGTTTCAGTCAGAAGATTGATATAGCTAGGGAAGACGAGCTTGGACAATTAGCAACAGCCTTTAATCACATGGTGCTACACATAGAAAAATCAAATACTGATTTAATTAAGGCAAAAGAGTACACTGAGCAAGTTATTCAAGCTATCAATAGTATCTTGTTGGTCACGGATTGCAAGGGAAGCATAACGCTTGTTAATGTTGCTGCTTGTGGTTATCTAGGTTATAGAGAAAATGAATTATTGGGACAGCCTATAAAAATATTACAAACAACCCCTCTAATTTTTGAAAATGATAAGGAAATTGGATACGCTAGTGATATAGAAACACTTTTGCAAACTAAAAAAGGTACTACTATTCCTGTGTGGCTACAAAGCTCTTTCTTGCTAGAAGATAAGAAGGAAGGTTCTATAATCTGGGTTGCTCAAGATCTTAGTAAGCTCGAGCAAGTATCCAAAGCTTTAGACGCCTCGAAAAACTATCAGAGTGCTATGATTAAGGCTGTTCCTGATTTGATGTTCATTTTTAGTAAGGAAGGAGCTT
This sequence comes from Trueperaceae bacterium, assembly GCA_965224855.1. Classification (GTDB taxonomy): domain Bacteria; phylum Deinococcota; class Deinococci; order Deinococcales; family Trueperaceae; genus CBDCVN01. The sequence continues at coordinate 2,061,695 of CBDDAI010000002.1, forward strand.
ATCTTGACTTTTTCTTAGATGATGAACACCCTATAGTAGAAGAGCTAGCAGGGAAAGATATCATGGAGGTTAAAATCTTGCCAAAAGAAGTTGCTTTGAATATGAAAGAGAAAATTAAAGTAACAGCAACATCTGGCCAAATACAAACTATGGAGTACACCCTTCCTGTTCCTAGGGACGAAACGCATTATGAAGCTCGCTTAACCTCCATAGATGGAGAACGTGTGCTCATGCTTGTCAGGGACATAACAGAGCATAAAAAAGCTGAGGAGGCCTTGCGCTATAAAGCACTCCACGATACTCTTACTGGCCTTGCAAATAGAGCTAACTTTAGCAACATGCTCCAACATGCCCTTAATTTGTGTAAACGTAATGCTGATTTTATTTTTGCGGTGTTACTTCTAGATCTTGATGGTTTTAAACATGTTAATGACAGTCTTGGCCATATTGCTGGCGATGAAATGTTATGTGAAATGTCAAGAAGACTTAAACGCTGTGTTAGGCAGCAAGATACTGTGGCACGTCTTGGTGGTGATGAGTTTGCTATTTTGCTAGAGGGTATTGACAATGTCTACGACGCTATTTTGATTGCCGAGCGTATACAGCAAGAACTTGCTACACCTTTTCTAATAAGTGAACAGGAAGTCTTTTCCAGTGTTAGCATCGGGATTACTCTCAACACTTTTGATTATAAGGAGCCTAGCGAGATTCTGCGTGACGCAGATATAGCCCTTTATCGTGCCAAGGATAATGGTAAGGCACAGTATGATATTTTTGACTCTGCCTTGCACAAACAGGCAGTAAATCGCTTAAAGATTGCTGGTGAGCTTAGACATGCTGTTAGGCAAAATAATTTTATCCCCCATTACCAGCCTATTATTGAGCTTAAATCTCAAAAACTCGTAGGTTTTGAGGCCTTGGCTCGCTGGCAAAGAACCAAAGGCCAACTGGAATGTCCGGATAGCTTTATAGGGATTGCAGAAGAAACCCAACAAACTGTTGAAATAGATTACATAATTTTAGATAAAGCTTGTCATCAAGCAGCTAATTGGCAAAAGAAAACGGGTCTAGACTTAACAGTCAGTACAAACTTATCAGGCCATCAATTTGTACGATCTGATTTGGTAGCACGGATAAAGCAAGCGCTTAAGGAAAGTGGGCTATCTGGTAAAAGTTTACATTTGGAAATCACTGAAAACATCCTCCTACAAAACCCTGAACTAGCAAACAACATACTTAATGAAATTAAATTATTAGGTGTAAAGATTTATCTTGATGATTTTGGTACAGGCTACTCATCATTAAGTTACCTTCACCGTTTCCCTATAGATACCTTAAAGCTAGACCGCTCTTTTATTCAAAACATGCAGCATTCAAACGATAGCTATAAAATAGTGCAGGCAATTATCGCCATGGCCCAAAACCTTGGTATTGAAGTAGTAGCTGAAGGTATTGAAAAAGAGGAGCACTTAGAGAAATTACAAAACTGGGGTTGTACCTATGGTCAGGGGTACTTCTTTAGTAAACCAATAGACGCGAGTCAAGCCCGTGCTTTTTTGAAAAAGGCAAGCACCACCATTCAAGATAAAAACTTTGTTAATGCTTAGTGTTTACTAGTGTAGAAATTAAACTGCCTTTTTTGATTGATTTCTTCCTTTTTGTTTGGCACTATAAAGAGCCTTATCAACTCTACTTAATATATTACCCTCATTTTCTCTAACATCATAATGAGCAACACCAAAACTAGCTGTGACTGTGATTTCCTTGCTTTTGTAAAGAGTAGGAGTTTCTTTAATAAGTACGCGAATCTTTTCAGCTAAGTTAAAAGCACTATCAAGAGTGCATTCTTTTAGTATAATTATGAACTCTTCGCCTCCCCACCTGCAAAGAACATCTGAACTTCGAATACTAGTTTGGGCGACTTTAGCAACATTTTTTATAACAGCATCTCCAGCAAGATGTCCAAACTTATCATTGACTTGCTTAAAATGATCAATGTCAAATAATATAAGAGCAAAGCTTAATTTGTTTCTTTGAGTATCTTTTAAGATTTGACTAAAAGTGATATCGAAGGCTTGTCGATTATACGCACCTGTAAGCTTATCTATAGTGGCCATTTTTTCTAGTCGGTTTTGATATGCAGAAATAACCACGTTGACTAGCAACAAAATGATAATGGTAATGATGCTGCAAATGAGGAAGTTAATAAGCAGTGTGGTCAAAATATTTCTAACTACTTTTTCTTCTGCTTGTTCAACTACTAAATACCACTGAAATTCAGGGATATATCGAGTGTTTAAGTGAACTGTTTGACCCTTATTATGGTACTGAAAGGAATTACTATCAGAGGATAGGATTTCTTTTGTGAAAGAGGATAATCCTTCTAGGTCAAAAATGCTTTCTACTTCTTTAGGAAAAGTTGAGCTGTGAAGTTTTATATTCCCTCGTTTATCTACAAGAAAAACCTTGCGACCATAGTTCTTTTGATAATTCTCAATCAACATTTGAGTAGAGTTGACAGCTAAGCCTACTCCTGTAGCTCCTATAAAATCACCATCATAATCATAAACTCGGTAGTTTATAAAAATGGTCAAGGTGTCTTGATTAATGGCGTCTGGGTCAATATTTATCTCATAATCTGATTGCATTTGCCTCACTCGAAAGTACCACTTATCCCGCTCATCATTTGGAGCTACTTGCTTGAAAATCCCATCAGCATGATAGTAAATTCTAGTCCGTTCTGAAACAAAAAAAGTTGTGAAAGCATTATACCTTACTTTAACCTCTTTAAGGTACCGAGTTAGTTGATTTTCGTCTTCCTCACCTTGAATTACCCAATCACGTAGAAATGTATCTGTTGCCATAAGTGATGAAATAAAAATTGGGCGAAGTAGGTCGCGCTGGATTTCTGAGTAAATGTTATCACTGGTTAATGGGAGTGAGTCTTTTATAATTTGAGAACGTAGCGATGAACGAGAAGTAAAGTAACTTGCTAAACTAGTCAGCAAAAATCCAGTAATTAAAAGTAAGCTAATTATAAGGATGAATGGATTTTTTCTTTCTATCATGAGCTTGTTCAATAAAAGCACTGCCATCTCCATCTTTCCACACCTGCTTATAATCCTACTTCAAACGTTTTCTGAGTGAAGGCTACTAGTATTGATGCTTAATACTCTTCCTCCTCCTACTGCTAGTTTATTTAGTACATTCACATAGGCTTTAACAGAAGCATCTACGATATCTGTAGAAATCGCTCGACCATGCACTATGCGTCCATCACTATTAACTTGAATAGACACTTCACCAAGAGCATCAGTGCCACTACCAATAGCTTTTAGGTCATAGGCCTCGAGCTTAAAGGGTATAGGAGTAAGCTTTTTAAGAGCAGTAAAAGAAGCGTCTACCGGGCCACTACCAGTACCCACTTCTTCTACAGTACCTTCTGGTGTCCTTAAGCGTACTGTAGCGGTAGGAGTCATATTGGTGCCAGATTGAAATTGTATGTGCTCGAGCACATAAGTCTCAGCTACTTTAGTAGTTTCTGTATCTACCAATGCACGAATATCTTCATGAGTAACATTTTGCTTGAGGTCGCAAAGGTCTTTAAATTGCTTAAATAAGACATCGATTTGCTCATCACTCAAGTTTTCATAGCCAAGTTCAGTAAGGGTAGTACGAAAAGCATTGCGTCCAGAATGCTTGCCCATTACCAAAACCCCTGCTTCACGACCTACTGTGGCAGCACTCATAATTTCATAAGTTTCTACTGCCTTTATCACACCATCTTGATGAATGCCACTCTCGTGAGCAAAGGCATTGTCTCCTACTATTGCTTTATTGGGTGGTACTACCATACCAGTATAGCTGGTTACTAGGCGAGAAGTACGGTAAATTTCACTGGTATTAATGCTAGTAGCGTGTTTCCAAAAATCTTTACGAGTATTTAGGGCCATTACTACTTCTTCTAAAGAAGTGTTACCTGCTCGCTCGCCTATTCCATTAATTGTGCACTCAATTTGCGTGGCCCCTGCTGAAATAGCAGCTAAAGAATTTGCAACGGCGAGCCCCAAATCATCATGACAATGAGTGCTAATATCTACTTTATCTGCACCAGGTACATTCTTGCGGATATAGGCAATAAGCTTGGCGTATTCTTCTGGCATGCCATAACCTACTGTATCAGGTATGTTTATGGTAGTTGCACCTGCTGAGATAGCAGCTCCATAGAGCTGCTTTAAGAAATCAAGATCACTTCTTGTACAATCTTGTGCAGAAAACTCAACATCATCTGTAAAGGTTTTGGCTAAACGAACACTTTCCACTGAGGAGACAATAACCTCCTCTTCACTTTTCCTGAGCATATGTTCTAGATGAACTTTTGAGCCTGAGGTAAAGACATGTATACGTTTTTTCTTAGCTTTTTGCAGTGCTTGGGCAGCCCTTTCAATATCTGCTCGAGTAGTACGAGCTAGAGCACAGATGACAGGTCCTGCTATTTCTCTAGAAATGCTATCTACTGCCTCAAAATCCCCTTGGGAAGCTATAGGAAAACCTGCTTCTATTATATCTACACCAAGACGAGCCAACTGACGAGCAATTTCTTGTTTCTCTTTTGTGTTCAAAGCCACACCTGGTGATTGTTCACCATCACGCAAGGTTGTGTCAAAAATTTTGATATGCGCCATATGTAAGTGTATTTATTTCCTAGAGCATTTGCAACAGGATACATTCTCATTGGAATGTAAAATCTATCTTTTTTCTAGCCGCAGAAATTCTGCGGTAAATGCTATCCCAGCGAGACTTGGGAACAATTGAAAGTAATCCAAGCAACCTAAAACTTTTTAGAAAGTGTTACAATTAATCCAATGCACTCTCACCCACTTAATCTAAGCCATGAGCAAAGCTCATCAAGCTTGATTAAATTTTTCATATGTTATGGCAGATATATTTAAAAATTTGTCACAAAAAATTTTATAGAAGGAGTATGTATTTTGATGAATTCAAGCTATAAAGGACTTCCTTTCTTATTTGGTGTACTAGTAATTATATTAGCCGGAACCTTGCTAGTTTTAGGTCAAGAAAGTGATGCTCAAGTCACCACTATTAATGAAGGTGATGCTTTTATTCAAAATGAGCAAAACACCATTGATATAGTAGAAAAGTATGGCCCTAGTGTGGTGGCTGTTAGTGTAGAGGTTGAAGGTCAGCGCATAGCTAGTAGGGATTTTGAAGAATTTTTTGAAGATATACCTCCGGAATTCCGTCCTTTCTTTAAATTCGAAATACCTGAAATACCTGATCACCAAGAAGGTTCTGGTAGTGGGTTTGTTATCAATAAAAAGGGGCAAATAGTAACCAACTATCATGTGGTGGAGGGAGCTCTTAAAGATGGCACCACAGAAATGCTAAAAGGTGCTGAAATAAATGTTATTTTTTCAGGAAGTGAAGATGAGTTTCCTGTAAAAGTTATAGGTGCTAATTCTTCTTATGACCTAGCACTTTTAGAGCTTAATAAGCCTAAGGAATTACCCGCAGATATCTCGCCCATACCACTTGCCAACTCTGATGAAATTAAAGTTGGGCAAAAGGTAATAGCTATAGGTAACCCTTTTGGTCTAGAGTCAACAGTAACTACAGGCATAGTTTCTGCAGTGGGTCGTGATGTGCCTTCAATAGGGCGTCTCAATGTACCTATGGTTCAAACTGATGCTGCCATTAACCCTGGTAATTCAGGTGGGCCACTACTGAACTCTCGTGGTGAGCTTATAGGCATCAATACAGCTATTATTCCCAGTACAGGGTTAGGTGGACAAAGAGGCTTTTTGGGTGTAGGTTTTGCCGTGCCTAGTAACCGCTTAAATGATAACTTAGAGACTTTAGTAGCTGGTGGTTTTAGCGATGTTTTTAGTACCCGTCCACGTATTGGTGTTGGCATTATGGATGTACGAGCTTATCCTGAAGGAGTCCGTGAATCACTCAAACTTCCTGAGCGTGGTGTAGTAATTACTAGTGTAGAAGAAAATGGTCCTGCTGATAAGGCAGGGTTGCAAGGTCCTGACTTTGAAGTTATGGTCGATGGCTCACCTGCACCTGCTGGTGGTGATGTAATTGTAGCTATAGATGGTGAAGAAGTAACCACTGCTTCACAGATACAAGAAATTGTGTTTAACCACGAACCCAATGACAAAGTAGTAGTTGAAATTGTACGTGATGGTGAAACTGTTAAAATTCCTGTGGTACTCGAGGTAGTTCCACTTAGTAATGAAGAAGATGAAGAGGATACAGAAGACGAATAAATAAGAAGTCCTATCTAGTTAAGTCTTTCCTTCCTAACCTCAGAGGTATTTATAATATCCTCTGAGGTTTTAATTTTAGGCTGTTTTTCTAGCTTGCTACAGAACATAAATTTTTGTATTATTAATAAATTATAAGAATTTAAAAAACATTTCTAAGAGTGGATGACTCATGCAACGCAGTAGAGAAGAACTTAAAAAAATGACCCCTGAGGAATTGGTTGAGCGAGTGCTCGAGATGCAAGACATCTTACGTGAAAGCTTACTAGTGCGTGACACTATGCAAAAGCTTATCAATGAGTTGCTCACCCTTAAAAGCGATGAAGTAGCTTACTATGCCAGCTTAAATCCTGAAAGCCAAGAGCAGCTGGCTCTTAAGGAAGCGTGGGCCGAAGCACGCCACGCTGTAGCAAACCCCTCAGGTTTTATAAATAGACTGAGACGTGTGAATTGAGACTTCTTGCTCACCGCTAGAAATTTCTTCCCATGTTATAACTTCATCAAGATGAATAACGCTTACCGGACAAGATAATGTGCAGGCATTACAACCATTACAGTTTTCAGGCAGCAACTTTAAGGTCGAGACATCACCTTCATCTGAACTTTCAAACTCACGGCTAAAAGCACCTGTGGGACAAACATTAGTGCATACAGGGCATAAAATGCAACTATCTTTTACTCGAGGCAATGGCCAAGGTACTTTTGCTTCTGGCACAAGCTCAGCTAGTTTTAAAAACCTAAACTTTTTACTATGCTCTAGGGGCAAAGGACTTTCATCTTTTGGAGCTAAGTTTTCTAGCGGGGCAAGCACAATAGCTGTCCCAGCCTGAAGATTGTGCAGATTATCTTGTAAAAATTCGCGACGGTTTAGCTTATCTGGTAAATCAGTAGGAGCAAAGTTTTCCGCAGCCAGTACTTTAGTTGCTAAGTCAACTCCAATAGACTCAGCAAGAGTTTGAGCCTTCACTAAGACATTATCCAGCGCACTAATAACATTCTCGTTACCAATAGAGCAATTAGCACAGTCATTTCTAACTAAGGTTACCTTGCACTGCCTATTGGCCAAGTGCAAAATATCAGTTGGCTGTAATTGTCCCAGACATAGTATACTTTGTGTTTTACCTTTAACCTGTGAGCATTTTAAAGGAGTCCCTGTTTGGTAACTTAGGCTGGGCTCGAGCGCTTGGGAAGGGCAAGCCTGTACACAAAGTCCACAACCACTGCAGTCAAGCTCATCAATTTCTACTTGCCTGTTAATGTCTATAGCCTGATGGGGGCACACTTCCTTGCACTTATCACAACCACCAAGGGTGTGAGTAACTACAAGGCAATGTTCAGGTGTGTATTTAGGCTGAATGTTGGTGGCTTTAATTATAAAGTTAAGAAGTTTATCAATCATTAATATTACTGTCAAATGGACAAACACAATAACAAGATAAGAATGATTTGATAAAGAGGAGAATCTGCTGCTCCTAGACAAGATAATAGCAATTTTTAGATGTTAAAATTGCCTAAAGCACTATTTTAGCCTAATTAATGAGTCTAAATGCTAACTCTTTAGACATTTTTGTAGTGCTCTAGGCAAATTAATTTGGTAATTGCCATATATTTAAACCCTTCAAATCTGGCTCGAGCCCTACAATTACAATAGTTTCAAGCAATACTATCCCTGTCAAACACCCTCTAGCGCCCTGTGATTTATCTTTTTCAAAGCCCAAAACCTCCTTCCTAACCTGATTAAGTCTCCTCCTTTAGGAAATTCTAAGCGTGGAAATGTTAAAAGGACGTTGCTTTAGCGTTACTTGTATTTGACTCGAGTGGTCAGTAGCTTGTCTAAATCTAGGGTGAGTGGAAACTGTCGGCTTCATCCAACATTTCCAACACCTCTCTATCACTAACCTGGGGGAAATGATTATACCATTGCCCTACGGCATGAAAATGCTCAGGAATAGCTGAGCAAATAACTTTATTTGCTTCCTGTGAAAGTTCTTTATAAGCTGAGCTGGAACTTACAGGACTAGCTATAACTATCTGATTTGTATACTCTTTTAGTGCCACTACAGCAGTATGCATAGTTGAACCAGTTGCAAGGCCATCATCAATAAGAATAATAGTTTTATTTTTTACATCAAGAGGGGGCTTATTAGAGCGATACATAATATTACGCCGCTCTAACTCTTTTTTCTCTTTTGCAATGACTCGCTCTATTGCCCTTTCAGGAATACGTAATTTATGAACCAAGTCTTTGTCGATAAATACTACATCTCCTATAGCAATTGCCCCCATAGCTGCTTCCTCATGCCCTGGGATTCCTAGCTTACGTACTAAGAATACATCTAAAGGTAACTGTAATACCTTTGCCACCTCAAACGCTACAGGTACTCCGCCTCGAGGTAAAGCAAGCAAGATAGTATCTTTGTGTTTGTTATACTCAGAAAGCCTTGTAGCTAACCGCCTACCAGCATCTCTCCTATCATGGAATTTTATCGTCTTATAAAAATTCATTGTTTAAAACCCTTAGCACTCAAGTTTATTCATCTATGCTCTATGCTTCCTTATCTTCTTCTCGAATGACCTCGAGCTTAACACGACTAACAAGCGCTGCCAATGGCCCTACTGCTGCTAACAAGGGTGCAGACAAAGTAATTAGCCCTCCTGCAACTACACTAAAAGTTAGTGGAATAGACATAAGTTCATCACCATCAGGGTTTTTAATAATTACACGGCGGGTGTTACTTTCTGCTAATAGTTCCTTAATATATTCTACAAGCTTATTGCCAGCAATTTCGACTTCTTCAACAAATGTTCGTTTTTCTTCTGTTTTTTGTTCATTCATACTCTAAGCTCCTCGTGCAGTGGAGATTTTAGGTCTACTTAACCACAAAGCACCCAAGCCAAGAATCATTATAGCTAAAGTGATAATGGGACCTAGAATAGGAACCGCTGTTAGAGCAACTATAATAAGAGCCCCTATTAGTAAAGCCCAAAAAGGATTAACTGTAGCTCCTGCTGTTCCACCACCTAAAAGCCAACGTCCTCCCAAATAAGCCACAATAATCTGTGTTAGGTAGCCCAAAATCAAACCAAAGATAATGCCTGCCGTAAGCACAGTTGCCCCTCCAAGAAAACCTAGATTAGCTCCAAGATTACCTAAAGTAATAAAAGCTAAAGCAACTGCTATAGCTATAACTAATCCCATAAAAAAAGCTATAGCTATAGGGAAGCCAATTAGTGTGAGTGCCCCTAAACCTAAACTAGTCCAAGGCCTACCTGCTAACTGTTCTGCAGGGCGCTTGACTAAATTTGGAGCCAACCAAAATAATAGTAAACCTACAATTACTAAGGCCAAGAAACGCTGAAGGCTTATCCAAAGGGGTGAGCGTATTTGGTTTATAGCAATAACGTCACGTTTTTTAACTGCTATCTCACCACCCACTATTTCAGGCGCAATTTCAATGTCTCCTGTGCTACGGATATCTAGATCTCCCTCAATACGGGTCTCGTCTCCTAAAGTCAAACCACCCGCAACCATTGGTACATCAGGCATGCCCGGAATAGAAGCATTAGGCCTAAAGTTAGGAGTTCTTGATTTGTCTCCTATTTCTGCCCTAAGATTTCCACCAATTGTGCCTCTTAGCTCGAGCCCATTAGTGCCAATATTGACATCTTCTTTGATATCACCTGCTAATAGTGCTTGCCCACCCCCAAAGCTAAGTGTTCCACCAATAGTGCTACCTAGTTTAGTTTCAAGACTGTAGCCTGAGGAAATAACATCATCTTCAACAATGGCTTCTGGTCCAAGAATAAGAGCTGCTCCAGTTATGCGCACATCATCAGTAACCTCACCATTAATGGTAATTGTTTGCCCTGCTGCTATAACATCTCCTTCAACTTTACCATTGATAGTGATGTGACGTCCTGCTGTAACAATATCACCAAGCACTGTACCATCTAAAGTAACAGTAGCTCCTGCTGCGTAAATATCATCTTCTATAGTTTCATTTGCAGCAATAACAATATTTTCATCAGAGCGAAATTCGACACTATAGGCAAATGACATGAGTAGAAAAAATACTACTCCTAAAATGCTTGTTAGTCTGTAGCAAGCAACCTTATCTGTAAACTGCTCCATATCTTTCTCCTTATTGAAGCTAGTGTTTGGTACTGAAAGTATCTACACCAGAGTAAGCGCTTTACTTACATACACTTACTAGCTCGAGTTTACCCCAATTGAAATCTATTATCTGACAGCTACACCGAGGTAATATGGCCAGATTGCAATTGCCAAGAGAACCTGCCACCAAGCAAGTTTTGCAAATGCAATTGTGAACAGCCAGCCCATGAGCCAAAGACTACTACCTGTGTGATTATCAATTCGTATGGGTTTTGAACGATTTTCTGGATTCTTTGAACAGTTCTCTGAATTCATAGAGTGATCCTTTCATTTGCCAAGTATGGACAGTGACAAAACATTATCCTATTTATTCTAGACAATCACTTTTTCCAGCTAAAGCAGTAAAACTCTGACACATTATGTAGGATTTTTCCTGACAAGGTTAGATCTAGACTTATTCATGGTTTATACTCCAAACGGGTTAAAAATGAGCGTTTGATAACTCGTTCCTAGGCTCTGCCTAGGAACGCAATATCCAGACTCAGACGCTCTGCACCTTGTGAAAGGAAAGAACAAAAATGAATTTAGATCAACTAACAGAATTTTTTAAATGGATGACAATAATTAATGTTGGGCTTTTGATATTGAGTTCTGTATTAGGTATGGTCCTAAAGGATGTCGTGTGTAAAATTCATAGAAAATTATTTGGAATTAAAGAATCTGAAGTAGCTCTAGTGGCGTATGGATATTTGGGAATGTATAGAGTGTTAGTGTTGGTGTTTAATATAGTTCCCTACATATCGTTATTATTGATTAAGTAGTTACATAATGTCAGGTTAGTACCTCGATAACAGGTTATGACTATATGCAAGGAGGTGTATCGGACAGTGATCCAAACGTTGTAGAGCATCGCTTGAATGTTGTTGGTGGCCTTTGTTGTGGCTCTTCTGGCCTACGATCTATGTCAGTAAAACTCTGACAAAATTTGTCGGAAACTTGCTGACGTAACATGTATCCTAATCAGTTAGGATAAGCAGTAAGAGTAGAAGTGTGGATCAAACTGGTCTCAAGGAGGAACAATTATAGTGAGTACAAAACTGCAAGAGTTAGTTCAACAACAATCTACAAGGCCAGCTACCTTATTCAAACTGGCTTGGCGAAGCCTGTGGCGACACAAAACCCGTACAACATTACTAATTCTGGTAGTAGCCTATACTACTTTTACAGTGGCCTTTGTGTGGAGCTTTAATGATGGAGCAAATGATTCAGCGGTTAGAGCACATGCTAACTACCTTGTGGCACCAGTACAGGTTTCTACCCGAGAATGGTTCATAGACCCTGACCCTGAGAACGCCATACCTAACTTTGAATTTTTAGAGGAATTGTCACAGCTTCCTCGAGTAACAGCACTGTCCCCCAGACTAGAATTTCAGGCCTTAATTAGTTCGGCCTACACTGCCGAGGGTGCTTTGGTTAAAGGCGTTGATCCAAAAGGTGAGACCCTAGTTAGCAAATTGGCAGAAGGTGTTGGCGAAGGGCGTTGGTTGCAGGGCTCTGGCGAAGTAGTTTTAGGTTACAAGTTAGCTGAGCGTATTGATGTTCGCCTTGGTGAGCGCATAGTACTGGATACTGCTTCTAAGGCTGGGCCACAAGCAGCAGGTCTTAAGGTAGTAGGCCTCATGAAGGCTTTTATTCCTAGCATAGATGAGGGAGCAGTACTTGTTAGTTTGGAAGAAGCTCGAGCACTCACAGGAGTACAAACTGCTACCACCATTGCTTTAGCAGCACCTTGGGGTAGAGAAGCTACTTTAGCAAAAGATGTACAAAAAATTTTACCCGAAGGTTTACGTGCTGATGGTGTTTGGGAACTTCTAGGTGCCCTTAAAGTAGACATTGAACAAGAAGACCAATTTATGGTGTTTTTTGGTTTACTATTCAGTTTAGTGGGTGCTTTTGCAGTGGCTAGCGCTGTTCTGGTCAGTGTGATTGAACGCACTCGAGAGTTTGGCATAATTTCTGCTTTAGGTCTTTCACCTCGGGCACTCGCTCTTATGGTCACCCTAGAATCAGTTTTTACTGCTGTTTTGGGTTGGTTAGCAGGACTTGTTGTCGGTTACGCACTTATCTGGTATTTCGCTACTCACAATGTATTGGGTGAACTCTTTCAGGAAGTGCTTGCAGCTTTTCCAGCAATCGGGATGACCTCGGAAATCTACGCTGCTCTGGATCCAATATATGCGTTTTATGCCACAGCTACAGTGGCTCTAGCAGCTCTTTTTGCGATATTAGTTCCTGCTCGGCGAGTTCTTAAGCTTAAGCCTAGCGAGGCTATGAAAATAGATTAATCCTTAAAGAAATTGAATAAGGAACTGAGAGTTGCTGACCCTAACTTTTTCCTTATATGGAGAGTATAAGTTGTCTTTGCTTTGTTTAAGTTTCCCCTGCCCACCTTTTTCAAAGGGTAATAGCAAGTCAAATCCCCCTTTTCCAAAGGAGGATTTAGGGGGATTTCCCACCGAGATTCAGCCTTATGTCAAAGAGACAACTAACCTTTTAATACTTGGAGGTGAACATAATGCTAAGCCTAGCTTGGCGTAACATCTGGCGGCAAAAAGGCCGCAGCTTGATAACTGCTATAGTAGTAACTTTTGTGGTAACTTTTACCCTATTCTATTTTGGTCTTTTAGAGGCTATGAAAAACGGTATGTTTCAAAGGCTTACTGAATTAAGTGGTCATATATCAATAAGAGTAGACAATTGGCGTGATCAACGTGAATTTGAAGATCTTTTGATTAGTGATGCTACTAATAAACAAATGCTTTTGGAACAGATTATTTCAGAGCAAACTGCTTTAGATCAAACTGTGCAAGGTGTAGAGATAAAAGCAGTACTTGAAGTACCTGCACTTCTGTTTGGCGAGGATCGCTCGAGAGGCATTCAGCTTTTAGGCATAAATTCTCCTGTTAGTGAAAGAGATAGATTTGCCCAAGATCACCTAATTGAAGGTCGCTTACCAAACCCAGAGGCCTTAGAGGAAATTGCTCTAGGCCAAGCTCTGGCCCAAGCCCTCAAAGTTAAACTAGGTGAAGTCGCCTATACCTTTGCACCGGGAACTGAGGGCGTCGGTGCTATGGTCTTTCAAGTAGTGGGTATACTTGATTTGCCAGAACAATCTCTAGAAGCTCGCTTTGCTTATCTATCCCTTTCTGCTGCACAGGAGTTAGCAGCACCAAATGCAGTAACTAACTTTGAGATTTATTTGCCAGAGTTGCGGCGACTAATAGATGAGGTAAATATAGAACCGCTCAAGAAAGAAATCATTTCAGTGCTAGGCACTAATTTAGCTATAGAAAACTGGCGTGAGGCTAATCCTGCAATGTCTAGTTACATTAACATTATGGATCCTATCATCATTATTTTTGATGCACTGTTTTTTGTACTAGCTGGTTTTTTGGTAGTTAATACTATTTATTTGAGTGTGCTCGAGCGCATACGTGAATTTGGTGTAATCATCTCGGTAGGAGCCACTTATTTGCAAGTAATCGGCATGGTGCTTTTGGAGAGCCTTGTACTAGTTACCACTGGAGGAGTAGTCGGTTTTGTTTCGGGCTTGGCTATTGTGTGGCGTCTTAGCCAAGGTTTCTCCCTTCCCGGAGCAGAATCTTATGCCGAGTTTGGCTTGCCCCTAAAAATGTATGCCAGTATTTCATTGGAGCAAGTGCTTATTACACTAGCTTTTACTGTAGGAACAGCGCTTTTGGCAGCTCTATGGCCAGCTTGGCAAGCAGGACGATTACAACCAATTGAAGCCATGAAGTTTGTTGCTTAGGAAGACGTATATGGAACCCATCTTAAGAACTGAAAATCTAACAAAAATCTACAAGCTAGGTAATGTTGAAACAGCAGCCTTGCGCGGTGTGCATTTTGAAGTCCATCAAGGTGAATTTACTGCCATCGTAGGGCCTTCGGGTAGTGGCAAGAGTACCCTCTTACATTTACTAGGCGGATTGGACAAACCAACCTTAGGCAAAATCTGGCTAGAAGATAAGCGTGTTGATAGGCTTAGATCAATCCAACTAGCTGGCCTGCGGCTCAAGTACATTGGTTTCGTTTTCCAAGCCTATAACTTGATCCATGTGCTCACTGCACTTGAAAATGCAGCCTTTGTTTTGCAACTTCAAGGTGTAAAACGCAAGGAACGTCAGCAGCGAGCTATGGAAGCCCTTAGTGAACTAGGCATAGCTGAGCTTGCTAATCGGCGACCCAAACAACTTTCTGGTGGACAACAGCAACGAGTAGCAGTGGCTAGGGCAATTGCATCCGAGCCAAGATTAGTTTTGGCAGATGAGCCCACTGCCAACCTAGATTCCAAAACGGGCCTTTTATTAATTGAGCTTATGAAGCATCTCAATCAGACACACGGGGTAACTTTCCTTTTCAGCACACATGATCCTCGACTATTAGAACACATACAGCGAATTGTAACGCTCGAGGATGGGCAAATAACAAAAGATGAGGTGCGAGAAGCAGTCTCTGTAGACCAATATTTTGCTACCCAAATGAGATCAGCGACTGCGCTGCATTAGATTTGCTCAATAGACACCATTTTCTAAGGCCCTTCTTGTTCTATGATACGTGCCACAGCTGACATCTCTATCCCTAATAGGTACATAACATCATCAAGGCTAAAAAACCCTGAGAGCTTACCATAAGAATCAACTATAGGAAAACGTCTAACAGCATATTGTTTCATGGTCTCGAGCGCTTCAAAAAGGCCTAAGCCCTCATCTAAGGTAACAGGATCAGGTGTCATGGCCTTGTCAATCTGTGTTGTTTTAACATCAAGGCTTTTACTTATAGCTCTAACCACAATATCACGATCAGTAAGGATGCCTATGGGTTTTTCTTCCTCGACAACTACTACACAACCTACATTTTTTTCGTCCATAACTTTAGCTGCTTTTTCTATACTCGAGCTAGGCGCTAAACTCACTACTTCAAAACGGGCAAAGTTTAATAAACTCACAAAAATCTTTCCTTTCAAAAATCTTATTCTGATGGATGAACTACTAGATGAGGGATTTGAGATCTACGTAGAACATTTTCTGTAACAGAACCAAGCATAAAACGATCTAACCCCTTACGACCATGTGAACCCATAACAGTAAGATCATGTTTAGCTTCTTCATTAAGAATTGCTTTTGCTGGGGTAATACCTTCATCTATAAATTTACTTTTGTAGCCAACTTTATTTTCTCGAGCCAATGCTTCAGCTTCGGTAAGGGCTTTTTTACAAAGGTTACGTAAATCCTCTACTAAACTACCGTGGTAAGATACTTTTTCTAAGCCTGTGTAGGCAATCGAGGTGGGCGTCTCGAAAACAGAAAGGAAGGTTACCTGTGCATCAAAGGCTTTAGCAAGCTTGAGCCCTTCTTTAACAGCTTCCTTACTACACTTGCTACCATCAATAGGCATAAGAATGTGCTTGTACATAAATTTCCTTATCTTTTTATGAAAGTGTTGTTGACGAAAAAAGATCAAATTGAGTTTTCAGAGCAGCGTACTACCAAATGGGGTTTTTGAGACTTGCGCAGAACACTTTCTGTAACAGAACCAAGTAGGAAGCGATCAAATCCTTTACGGCCATGTGAACCTAGGACAATTAGATCATGCCCTGATTCTTCTTCTAAAATTACTTTTACAGGGGTAGAATCTTCAACTAGTTTAACTGTATAGTCTACATCACTTTCTTTAGCTAAGACCTCAGCCTCTTCAAGAGTTTTGAGGGCAAATTTGCGTAGGTCTTCTAGTAAGCTCGAGTGATAAGACACTCCTTCCAAAGAAGCATATATAGCAGGGTGTGGGCTTTCTGCAACACAAAGGAAAGTTACCTTTGCATTAAAGGCTCTAGCCAATTTGAGCCCTTCTTTAATTGCTTGCTCACTGCAATTGCTGCCATCAGTAGGTATAAGAATGTTTTTGTACATAAGCTCAGTCTCCTTGGTCATTAATATAAGAAACTCACACTACATTAGAGTTGTTCGGAAATAAATGACTCACATAATCAAGAAATTCCAAAGCCCACCACAAACAGCAATAACGCTATCTCTAAACCCCACTTTGCGGTTCCGAAAGGCATGTACTAATATATTAAAACGTTTCATACCTCCTATAGCATGCTCAACATATATTCTTGCTTTACTTAGTACTTTGTTCCTCTCTTTTTCTGCTTCTGTTAACTGTGGGTCAGGATTCTTTTTACTCTTCCTAGGTTTCTTGTGTGGTATCCCTGCTTTTATTCCATAATCCTTGTTGATACCTTGATATCCTGAATCTAGCTTCGCTCTTTCTCCTTCACCTTTTAGCCACTCCTGCTCAGGTGGGAATTCTTCTTTGAACATCCCATAATCATGTCTTCGCCCAGCAAATGTCCTCCCTACATAGATAATTACCCTTTCTCCTGTTGCTATTACTGTGTTTTTTACTGTGTGTTGCTTTTTCTTTCCACTATAGAGCTCCTTTTGGGTTTCATCTTTACTAGGCCTTCTATGTTTCCTCTCTGTAGCGTCAATCAATATTTTCTTTGCTTCTTCAAGTGCTTCTTTTAATTCTTCAGGTGTACTGAATTCTCGTTTAGGCAACATCCCTAATTTTGCTAACGCTGCTGAGAGAATTGGTAGTAGTTTGTGTACCCAGTAATGTGCACTAGAACGAGACATATCAAACTTTTCTGCTAATTCATCAAGAGTAGGATAGCTTTTGAGATAGTAGAGGATAAATTCAAGTTTATGTTTAGCTGAAGAAAGCTTACTTTTTCTTCCTCCACCTAGAGAGCGTTCTCTTTCTCCATTAGCTTGTTGTTCTTCATAATCTTTCTGACTTTGCTCTTTGTAGGCTTGTTCAAAGGTTGATTCTAACTCATCTATCTTTTCTTCTGGCAAGCCTGTTAGAGCTCTTACTTGCCTGTCGTTTCTTGTGTTAAAAGTTACCATGGTGGCTGCTATTTTAGCACACCTCTCTATTTCCGAACAACTCTATTTTATAAGGTAATCCTGCTGCTAACCAACTTTTAAAACCACCATGCAAATGTTGTGAGAGTAAGGGACATTATAACTAATACTTTTTTGGGCCATTTGAGTCCAACGGTTTGGTAGAATGAGATAGGAAGTTCCTAAGATAAAAATAACTATAGATGCTATTTGTGAAACTATTTCTGTCATTTTCTTCCACACCACCTTTGTCAAGAGTTTAAAATTTACAGGTCATGAAAGAATCAGTAAGACTCCTACAAAACTTGTAAGACTTTTTCCGACAAGGTTTAGACTAAGACTCCTTCAAGCCTAGATAAAGAAGTTGTAAAAAGGTTATAATAGAAAACAATCAGCAAAATACCCCATAATAAAAGCTCCTAGAAAGCTATCGTCGAAGCTCCTACCCTAACCCCTAAAAGAGAGCAAAGGAGATTAAGTGTGCGTTAAAGCAACTGTACGCACTCATAAATTAAAAAAATAATGTTCTTTACTAAAGTTAATTTTGACTTTGTAGACTTGGAGCTGTAGTGGCATTGTCACCACAGCTCCAAACAACTAGATCTACTACTTAAGACTTAAGATCAAAGCGATCAGCTTGCATCACTTTCACCCAAGCATTCACAAAGTCTTTTACAAAGTTCTCTTTCGCATTGTCAAAAGCATAAGCTTCGGTGACTGCTCGTAGTTCAGAGTTTGAACCAAAGATCAGATCAACCGTAGTAGCAGAGTATTTCACCTCACCGGTTTCAAGATCAACACCTTCATAAAGGCCATCTGTTTCAGATTTCTGCCATTGGATAGACATATCAAGCAGATTCACGAAGAAATCATTACTCAACGTACCAGGCTCGCTAGTAAAAACACCATGTCTTACGCCACCCACATTCGCATCTAAAGCACGCATACCACCTATCAAGACTGTCATTTCTGGTACTGTTAGATTAAGTTGATCTGCTTTATCGACAAGCATTTCTGCTGGAGAACGATAAGCCTCTTCTTCATTGAAATAATTACGGAAGGCATCCGCTGTTGGTTCTAACAATGAGAAAGATTCCACATCCGTTTTGTCTTGAGTTGCATCCGCACGACCGGGTTCGAAAGGTACACTAACTTCAACGCCAGCATCTTCTGCGGCTTTTTCAATTGCGACTGCACCACCCAGAACAATCAAGTCAGCTAGAGAAACTTTGCTTTCGCTTGAAGAATCATTAAAGCCTTCCTGAATCTCAGTGAGCTTCTCCAGCACTTTAGAAAGCTCTTCTGGATCATTGGCTTCCCAATCTTTTTGTGGAGCAAGCGCAATACGTGCACCATTCGCGCCACCGCGCATATCACTGCCGCGGAAGCTTGAAGCAGACGCCCATGCGGTGCGCACCAATTCAGGCACGGTTAGTTCGGATTCAAGAATCTCTTCTTTTAGGCTCTCAATGTCATCACTACCAATCAACTCATAATCCACTTCTGGAATTGGGTCTTGCCAAATAAATTCTTCCTCTGGCACATCATCACCCAAATATCGCACGAGTGGTCCCATATCACGGTGAGTCAACTTAAACCAAGCTTTAGCGAATGCCTGCTGGTATTCGTCAGGATTGGCCAAGAAGCGTTCAGCAATCTTTTTATACTCTGGGTCGAATTTCAGCGCCAAATCTGCCGTTGTCATAACAGGCGGATTGAATTTGCCTTCAATATGTGCATCTGGTACTGATTCATGTAGTGACTCATCAGTTGGAATCCATTGAATTCCACCACCGGGGCTCTCAGTTTGCTCCCAGTCAAAGTTAAGCAGGTTCTCTAGATAAAGCGTGGTCCATTGTGTTGGAGCTTGTGTCCAAGCACCTTCGAAACCACTAGTAACTGTATCTTCAGAATGGCCTTTGCCGCACTTATTTTTCCAACCAAATCCCTGCTCTTCAATAGCAGCAGCACCGGGTTCGGCACCTACACAATCGTTAGGCTTGTGTGCGCCGTGCATTTTACCAAAGGTGTGACCACCAGCAACTAGGGCCACGACTTCTTCATCATTCATTGCCATACGACCAAAAGAGACACGAATGTTTTTCGCTGAAGCGACGGGATCTGGGTTGCCCATTGGGCCTTGCGGGTTTACATAAATGAGTCCCATATGTATCGCGCCAAGAGGCCGTTGTAATTCACCATCTTTTTCAAAGCGATCACTTGCAAGCATTTCGAGTTCAGGTCCCCAATAAACCAAGTCCGGTTCCCAATCATCTGTGCGACCACCAGCAAAACCATACGTCTCAAAGCCCATATTTTCTAGTGATACATTACCCGTCAAAATCATTAAATCAGCCCAAGAGAGACTGTGACCATATTTTTGTTTCACTGGCCATAACAAACGGCGTGCTTTATCTAAGCTAGCATTATCTGGCCAGCTATTGAGCGGGTCAAAACGCATCTGTCCACCATCACCGCCACCGCGTCCATCTAGTGTACGGTACGTGCCTGCACTGTGCCATGCCATACGAATGAATAAGGGACCATAATTACCAAAATCGGCAGGCCACCAATCTTGCGAAGTTGTTAACAATGCATCGATATCTTCTTTAACTGCATCGATGTCTAGCTTTGCAAATTCTTCTGCATAGTTAAAATCTTCACCTGCAGGATTTGAGCGCTGGTCATGATCACGAAGTATTGAAAGATCAAGCTGATCTGGCCACCAGAATTGATTCGATTTTGCTTTTCCTACAGCTACAACAGGGGTATATTCTTCAACTTCTTCTTCTACTTCCTCTGAGGCTTCAGCAGTTTCCTCTACTTCTTCTGACGCTTCTTCAGCAACTTCTTCTACATCTGCCGCTTCTTCAACAGCTTCTTCTTCTTCTACATCTGCCGATTCTTCTTCAGCAATTTCCTCTACGTCTTCTGACGCTTCTTCAACAGCTTCTTCTAAATCTGTTGATTCTTCTTCAGTAATTTCCTCTGCTTCTGAGGTTTCTTCAGCAGTTTCTTCTACGTCTGCCGATTCTTCAGCAGTTTCTTCTGAGGCCTCTTCTTCAACAACCTCCTCTGCCTCTTCCGATGTGCTTTGAACTACTTCTTCCACTACTTCTGCCTCAGAATCCTGAGCATCGTCTTGAGCATAGAGTACGCCCAAAGCGAGAAGTAGCAAGACAAATGTAAGTGGTAACATCCAATGATGCTTAGTTAAAAATAACTTCACTGTGTTTCTCCTTTCTAAGGAAATATGACTAAATTTTACTTACCTGAAGATTATAAGGTGCCTTACCACACCACGCAATTGTAATCATTAATCTTTAAAAAATTCAAATAGGTAAAATCTATATGCCTATTGTTCTTTTTTATAAAGGAATCGTTCAGAAGAGGCCTATGTACATTATAAAATGTATAATTGTTCAATTTAAAGTTCACAAGCTACATTATAGAAAGGCAAAACCTTGGTAAGGGTACAAATTTCCTGTCCACTGCAATAGACCAACTCCACTAGTGACTCTAAGCAGGACTTGCTAAGAGAAGTATAGAAAAAATCTATAGCTCTTCTGGCAAAACTTCCATCACAGTATTGACATAAGCTTCTATTAAGTGTCTTTTTAAATAGCTTTTGTTGCGAACTAGGAAAACATTACGTTTAGGAGCATTTTGGGTAAAAGTTTTTAGGTAACGAGCTTTTTTCTCTTCCTCGAGATAAAGAGTAGCTAGATAAGGTAATAAGGTCATGCCACCACTTCTCTCAATCATTTTCATAAGTGTTTCTAGATTACCACTTTCAAAGTGTATAGAACGGTTTTGCTCACAATCACCACTTAACTTACTACATAGCTCGAGCACTTGATCCCTAAAACAATGCCCCTCCTGTAAAAGCCACATGTCTTCTAATGATAGTTCTTTAGCTTCAATACTAGTATTTTGAGACAGACGATGGTCAGGAGCAATAAAGGCTACGAATTGTTCTGTAAACAAAGGTTCAAAAATAAGGTTAGGTTCTTTTTCAATTGTAGCAATAATACCAGCATCAAGCTTATCAGTAAGTATATTTTCAATAATTGGCAAAGTGGTCATCTCATGGATATTTAGCTGAATTTGTGGATAAAGCTCAGTGAAAAGTGGAGCCATTAATGGTAATAAGTAAGGTGATAGGGTTGGTATTATGCCAATATACAGTTCACCAACAAGCTCACTGTTTGCCTCATTAATAAGATCTTTTATACGTGCATTTTCTCGTAAGGTAACACGTGCTTGAGCAATAACCTTCTTGCCTAAATCTGTAGGGGCAATGGGTTTTTTAGTGCGGTCGAAAACCTCAATACCTAACTCTTCCTCGAGTTTTTGAACTTGCATACTTAAAGTAGGCTGAGATACAAAACTTTTTTCAGCAGCAGTAGCAAAATGCCTATAGGTATCCAAAGCAACAATGTACTTGAGTTGAGTTATGGTCATTTACAGGTTCTCCAAAAAACCAAAGTATATTCATAATTTACAACTATCAATTTATAAAAACAATTGATTTAAGCTATAAGAAATAATATTGCTAACTTATTTACAGTGCAATGTCATAGTAGAACTACTACTACTATACTCTTTTCAAAACTCTACGCTTGTATTTGTCTGCCCTGCTTGCCCTGACAAAGGAAGGGATGAGGGTAAGGATCGGAATGCATAACTAAGAACGCCCTGCACCATGTAAAATGATGCAGGGCGTCTAGGGAGTGGATTCCCACCCTTGCAAGGATAGGAGTAGCACTTGGGAAACAGTGAAGGGCACTTTAGGATAATGTTGCCTCGCAATTTTAAGGAATTACTAAATTGTGGGGATTACCCGGTAACAAGTTGAGAGTGATAGTGTCTGGAGAGCTACCGCTAGCAGCTGTTAGAGTCAGCTCATTACCGCTTTTATCAACTTTATAGCAGCTGCTTGAACGATTACCATTAGCATTTGCCCAGCTTACGCAGTAAGTTCCGTTAGGTGTTGCTGACCATTTACCTACAAGCTCTTCTTCTTTGCCTTGCTTAGAAACTTCTGCATAAAAATTTCCTGCACCATCCCATATATTTGCCCACTCCATGTCTGCAGTTTTTATGTAACCAGTGTGCCCTACAAACAATGTATTAATTTGCTGACCATTAAGCACGCCTTGCATAGGACCTTGATTACCTATACCATGTACACCTTGTGTAGGACAATTAGGACAAGCAGTGTTCTGACCATGCATAGGGCCTTGTTTACCCTGCATCATACCTTGCATGTGTTGAGAACCTTGGCCTGAACAATGGGGGCAATCGTTACTTCCGCCTTGTGTACCTTGCATAGAACAATTAGGACAAGGAGCATTTCCGCCTTGCCTCATACCTTGCATATGTTGAGAGCCTTGGCCTGAACAATTAGGACAATTGGCATTACCTCCGTGCATAGGACCTTGTCTACCTTCCATCATACCCTGCATATGCTGAGAACCTTGGCCCGGACAATTAGGGCAAGTGGTATTTGCTCCTTGCTCTGGACAATTAGGGCAAACAGCATTGCCAGTAGGTGAAGAGCCCTGCATGCCTTGTCTCATGCCTTGCATATAGGGTTCATGATCTATAGACTTAAAAACTGCCATAGCTTCGGGATAACTTTGCATAAAAGCATGCATATCCTCTTTAAAAGCATTATGTTCATTGATAAGTGGGGTATATTCATCTGCTGTGGATTCCCTAGCAAGGGTATCAGCAGCAGCAGGGGTTTCCCCCTGATCTAAAGCATTTTGGTAAACTTCTACAGCTTTTAAGTGCAGGGCGTTTAATTGCTCATCAAGTGTTTCACGCCTTGCTTGCAAAGCCTCTACTTCCCCCTTCGCTTCTGGGGGCAAAACATCTAGGAGCTGAGTAAACATTGTTTGGTGCTTATCTTGCATTTTTTGATACATTTCATCTGGTGCAAGAATATCTGGCTGGGCTAGCACAAGCGTAAAACACAAGACTAATAACATAAAAACTATTGATTTAAGTTGCTTGTTCATAAGATTTACCTTTCTATGTATTGTTGTTTGCAACAAGATGTGACCTCTAATAGGTTTATAGATTATACCTTCAGTCATCATCTTCATTTTCTGATTCATTTTCATCTTCGTCTTCATCTTCTGATTCACCTTCCTCATCCTCCTTATCTTCTAATTCGCCTTCCTCACCACCTTCTTCAGTTGTGCCTAAAGTTTTCTTTAAACCTTCAATAAGCTCGAGCTTCTCCGCCTCACTAAGATTTGCCTCAGGATGCCAGAATACATATTTTTCTGGCGGCATAGTACCATCCATAATAGTTTCAGCAGACTCTCCTGCTTCTTCTTGTTCTCGTAATCCCCATTCAGAAAAGTTTAAATCCTCACGTCCTTTTTCAACGTCCTCCTTAACAATGTCACCTACAATAGGTAAGTCAGTATACCACGGCCAGTTAACCTCATTGCTGTGACAGTCAAAACAGGCTCGCTTAGCTAACTCTCGAGTCCTAGGACTGTCCCAATTTGGTTCTGAAACCTCTAACGCTGTAGAGTCTTGGGCAGCAACTATGCTTTGCACAATTATCAAAGTAAACCCAAAACAAATCAACAAAAATAGTAAAATATTGTTTCTTTTCATAAAACACCTCCAGTAAAGAATTTTCTTAGCGCTAAGTACTCTTCTAATGTAGAAATAGAAAATATATAAGCCTGAATTTCTTTGGGCTTTTTTTGTATCAACAAGCTAGAAAACAACAATCCAAGCCCGATAGATAAGAAGTATTCCTAAAATGGTCAATATTATTCCTACTCTTTATTATAAAGACTTGTAATCTTTGCTCTGACCAATCAGCAAACCTCTTCATTATTTGGGGAAAGACTAAATAGGTAGTACCTTTAACTACAAACAACCATCCAAAGAAAGTAATGATTATGCGCCAGAAAGGAGTCCATAAATTGTGATAAATGACTATGGCTAAACCAACTGCTATAAGTAATAAAGCGGTTAATAAGCGGTAGGGGTAAGGAACACTAGAGCTAATACTTTTTTGGGCTATTTTAACCCACTGATTCGTCAGAATGAGATAGGAGACTCCTAGGGTGAAAATAACTATGGATACTATTTGTGAAACTACTTCTGTCATTTTTTCACCTCATCATTTGTCTAGAGTTTAAAATTTGTAGTTCACAAAAAAATCGGTAAGATTCCTACACAATTTGTAGGACTTTTTCTGACAAGAAATTTAATAAAGAGTAGATAATAGTTTATTATGTACATCAATATAGACATTGCCTTGACCTGAAAGAACTAGTGACCACATTAAATTTACCCACTAACGAGGAATACCTTCGAGCAGTCTTTGACAAGCTGAACGAAGGCATCATCTTCTTCAATGCTATTAGCGAAATTCTTTATGCCAATGAGGAAGCTAAAACCCTTTTTGGGGGAGCATTAGGAACAAATTTGGCAAGCATTGTTGCTACTTATCAACTTTATGATTTAGAAGACCAGCTTGTGCCACCAGAACTTTGGCCGCATAAACGTATTATGAGTGGTGAAGCTATTAGTAATGTTGAGCTGCAACTTAAGCATATTAATGCTAATAAAAAGAAAGTTATCCGATTTAGTGGTCATTCACAAACTGGTTTAGGCACTATTTCTCTTTGTGATATTACTGAACAAAAGAAGCTCGAGCACCAATTTCAACGTTTGTTGGAATCCCCTCTAGACGTAATAATGATAGTTGATGAGAAAGGCATTATTAAAATGCTTAATAAGCGTATAGAGGAAACCTTTGGTTACAAGCCTGAAGAGCTGCTGGGAAAATCAATAGAAGTGCTAGTACCCCAGCAATTTCGTCCTATGCACGGCCAGCACCACAAAAACTACTCTGCAAATCCTAAATCACGTCCTATGGGAACAGGTCTTGAGCTTTATGGTTTATATAAAGATGGTCATGAATTTCCCGTAGAAATTAGCCTTACTCCTTTGGAGACAGAGGGTAATATGCTTGTGTCAACTGCCATTCGCGACGTTAGCTCGCTTAAATATGCTGAGATATTACATGCACGCTTTGGTAAGATCTTAGAGGCTTCTGCAAATGAAATCTATCTTTTTGATGTTAATACTTTGCATTTCACCTTTGTCAATAAAGGCGCTATGAATAACCTTGGTTATAATATGGAGGAACTGCAAGAGTTAACTCCAATTGACCTAAAACCTGAATACAGCAAAGAAACATTTGCAGCACTTATTCAGCCCCTTAAACAAGGGAAGAAGGACTCTATCAGATTCACGACCATGCACCGCCGTAAAAATGGCTCACTTTATCCTATAGAAGTAAATCTTCAGCTTTATATTCATGAAACGCCTCCTATCTTTGTTGCTATTATTTTAGATATCACAGAACGTGTACGTGCTGAGACTGCAAGGCAGCGAGCTTTAGAGGCTTTACTTAATGCCCAAGAAGAAGAAAGAGAACGGATTTCTCGTGATCTACACGATCAAGTTGGTCAATCACTTACTGCTATTAATTTGGGTTTGTCTACTATGCTCGAGACAAACGAACCGCAACTTAAACAACTTAAAGCTTTAACAGCTAAAGTCTTAGAAGATGTCCGCAGAATTTCACACAACTTAGGTCCTGTACTTCTTAATGAGCTAGGGCTAGAGGCTGCTCTCAAGCGCTTTGGACGTGAGCTAGCTGAGCAGTGTGATTTAAAAGTTGAGGTTCTAGTACGCTTGCCCAAAAGGTTGAATCGTAATGAAGAGTTAGTAGTTTACCGTGTGATTCAAGAGGCTCTTACTAATGTAGTACGCCATGCCCAAGCAAAACATGCTTCTGTAATATTAACCTTTGCTAATGACAAATTACAATTAATAGTTGAAGATGATGGTATAGGCTTTGAACCAAATGAAATTCCTACCACTGAAAAGCTAGGGATTTTAGGAATGTATGAACGTGTGGAATTATTAGGTGGAAGTTTGCATATAGAGAGTCGTTTAAATGATGGTACTAGTATTAATGTTCGCCTGCCAATTAAGCAATCACAATGACGGAGCCAATTGACGTTTTTCTAGTTGATGATCATGCAGTGGTGCGTAAGGGGATTCGTGCTTTACTTGAAACAAAAAGTTCCCTGAGAATTGTTGGTGAAGCCGAAAATGGTAAGGAGGCTATAGAGAAAGCTTGCGAGTTAAAACCCCAAATTATAATGCTAGATATCAACCTACCCGACGTAAATGGGCTTGAAGTGGCTAAGATTTTGCGAGAAAAGTTGCCCAACTCACGTCTTATAGCACTTTCTATGCATAATGCTCCTGAGTATATACAAAGTTTTTTAGAAGCAGGTGGTTCGGGTTACTTACCTAAAACAATATTAGATACACAGCTTTTAGATGCTGTTGCTGCTGTTGCTCGAGGAGAGCACTATTTACCCCCTCAGGTCCTTACCGATCTTGCCAAGGAAATAGCTAATCCTAATTCTTTTAAACAAGCTAAACTTACTAAAAGAGAGCTTGATGTAGTACAGTATATTGCGCAGGGTAGTACTTATAAAGAGATTGCTAATATATTGGGTATAAGTGAAAAGACCGTGGCTACCTATCGTGAACGGGCTGCGGGAAAGTTGGGTATTAAGTCTCGAGTAGAGTTAGTTCGTTGGGCGCTCGAGCAAAAATTGTTATCTTAATTAATAGCTGTAATTTTATAAGTACCTATGCATAAATACTTGTGAATTTCCATTTGAAGTTAGGTTTAGTAGCTAGAATCCAGTAGCTGGTAGTCAGTAGGGATGAATTATGCTGGCTACTGACTTCTGGCTACTAGCTACCTATAGGCATTAACTACTCCTAGATTTTTCACAAAAACTTTTACACCCCTGCTTAACTGTCCAAACTTACGGGATAGTGTGAACAGCACAGCAAAATAAAAACGTAAATTTTCTGAAAACACTTTTTAGGAATATAGTATAGTGACTTCGCACCTAAGCAAAATACTGTTATTGCTTTAACGGATAAATGCTGCTATACTAAGGATAGTAGAATTTCACAAGATGATTGTAAGGTTACTAGAATGTCAAAAGAAGTACTAGAAAAAACTGAAAGTTTAGATAGTAATTTGGAGCAAAATGTAGATGTACAAGACCTTCCCAAGTTACTCTATGATACTCGTAAGAAAAGAGGTTTGACACTTGCTGAAGTAAGTGAACAAACGGGTTTAACCATTAGTACCTTAAGTAGGATAGAAAATGGTGTATTTAAGCCTCGAGCAGACACCTTTATAACAGTACTTAAGTGGTTGGGACTAGAAACCTCCAAGGTTACAGATGTAGCACATAGCAATAAAGAAGTACAAGATACCATGTCCCACATTGCTCTTGTTTTAAAGCAAGACCCCAAATTAAGCCCAGAAGCAGTCAAAAAGATTTTACTGGCTTGGCGACCAATGTATGATATTTATGCTGCTGGAAGTAAAAATGAGTAATTCAAGGGATAGAACGTGCTATGAGACTTAAGATTACACTCGAGCCACACCGCCAACCTCTAAACTTACCCATCCACTACAGTCATTTACTACAAGGCATGGTTTACAATCAGCTTGATAATAACCTTTCTGATTGGCTCCATGGTGAGGCTTACCGCAGTGCTGCTAGAACCTACAAGATGTTTACTTTTTCTCGGCTCGAGGGACAACCCTTTACGGTAAAAAATGGTCAGATTTCTTTTGAGGGCAAGGTGTTTTTTAAGCTTAGTTCTGTTAATGGTGATATTTTGTCTTCACTAGCTGAACACTTATTAAGAGAAAGGCGTATTAGACTAGGTAATTATAGTTGTGAAGTAAAAGGAGTTGAGATAATTCCTAAGCCAAGAATTGATGCTAGCAAGCCTATTTTAGTAAGGGCACTCTCCCCTATCACTACTTACAGCACTTATCTTGATGACTATGATAAGCGTAAAACTCACTATTACAGTCCTTTTGAGGTTGGTTGGAGTGATGGTTTGTTGAGTAACTTATTGCGCAAGGCTGAAGCACTTGAATGGGAAGATAATGGTAAAGAGTTGCTTGAGACAGGTGACATAAAACCAGAAAATGTTTCAGAGAGGGATGAGAAAGTGATTATGTACACTAAAGAGATTAATGGCAAAGTGCATAAGACTGTTATTAAGGCTTGGATGGGAATTTATAGTATGTCTTTGCCTGAGCACTATTTTTGGCTTGCTTATGATGTAGGGGTAGGTTCGAAGAATGCACAAGGTTTTGGGATGCTCGAGGTTATCGGTTCACAAAACGACAGGAGGTTTTAAATGGAGACAATTACTGCAACTTTTAAAGTTGTTACACCTATGTTTATGAGTGGTGCTGACAACAGAAATAGCGCAGAGTTACGTTTATCTAGTATTAAGGGTGCTTTGCAATTTTGGTGGCGAGCTTTAGCATGGGAAAGACATAAGGGTAATCTTCAAAAGGTTCGTGCAGAGGAAGCAACTATCTTTGGTAGTACTAATTCTCAAGCATCAATTTTAATGAAACTACCTTCTAATAACATTCCTGACTCAACAGAAACGATAGAGGGTATAGGTAGACTCAATGGAGCAATTTACTTAGGATATGGTGTTATAAATCATAATGGGATTTTGCAAAGGCCATGCTTGCCTGCTAATTTTACACTTAGCTTGCAATGTGCTTTAAAGAAAACTGCCTTAAAACATAAGGAAAGTATAAGAGATGCTTTCATTTGCTTAGGTTTATTTGGTGGTGTTGGTGCGAAATCCCGTAAAGGATATGGAAGCATAATCTTAGAGAAATTGATCTCTATAAACCATAAAACTAAGCAAGAAGGAGATTTGTGGTCTAAATCTAGTAATGTTAATGAATTAAAGAAAAGTATTTCAGAATTCCTTTCAGGTCTAAACTTCCAAGCAAATACTTTACCTAAGTACACTGCTTTTAGTAAAAAAAGTAGGGTTGATATTGTATCTGTTGGTAAAAATCCAATTAGGTTACTTGATGAGGTAGGTAAAGCTCTACAAATTTATAGAAGTTATGGGCAAAACATTAACCGTGTACATGTAGTTAATGGTGAAGAGAGTTGGAAAGTTTTTGAAGATGATCATGACAACATGCGCGCAGTGGCCAATGGTCAACGAGCACCACGTCATCCAGAACGTGTAGCTTTTGGTTTACCCCATAATTATTATTTTCACAATTTAGGTAGGGTAAATGTTGAACCTGCTAGTCAAAACTTAAATCGGCGTGCTAGCCCCCTTTTTATTCATATTCATGGTTTATCTAATGAAAGATATGCAGCTGTTTTAAGTCTTTTGCCTGCGCAATTTCTTCCTGAAGGTGAAAATATTAAAGTTTCTTCAGGACGTAATATTTTGAGACTTGATCAAGAGCATGAAGAACTTAACCAATACAGTGTTATCCGAACATTTCTTGACCAAGATCATCCCAAAGCACATAGAAAATACTTTCCTAATAGTTCAAGGGTATTCCCATAATGAGTAATAAAAGAATATTTCACTTTACTTTAGGCCCTGTGCAAGGCTTTGTATCCCAAGCACGGCGCACTCGAGACCTATGGGCAGGCTCCTTCTTACTAGCCTATTTAAGTGGACATGCTATGAAAGCAGTTACTGACAAAGGAGGTAAAATAGACTTCCCTTCTGTACATGGAAAAGATCCAAAAAAGCCAACTGATGAGCTTCTAAAAGCAATTAACCAAAGGGGAAAAGGAAATATTAACCCTCAAATAGGTTCACTTCCTAATCGTTTCAAGGCAAGTGTTCCCAAAGGCTTTAAACCTGAAGTTTGTCAAGATGCTGTACAAAAGGCTTGGAAACAAATTGCTGATGCTGTTTGGAAAAAATACTTAAATCAATATGAAGGTGAACCAACTCATAAAATATGGCAAAGGCAAGTTGATAATTTTTGGGATATGTCTTGGGTCATAGGTGAAGACCCTCAAGATAAAAGTGATGGGGCTTGGTTAGATAAACGTAAGAACTGGCGCACTTATCAACCTCCGATAGAAGAAGGTGATCACTGTACCTTAATGGGAGATTGGCAAGAGCTATCAGGTATTGTGCGGGTAAAAGATAGAGAGAAGCAAGATAATTTTTGGAGCAAACTTAAAGAATCTGCTCACATTAGTGATTTAGAACTTCCACCAAGCGAAAGGCTTTGTGCCATTGCTTTCATAAAACGCTTTTTCCCCAAGGTAGCAAAAAATGCTATAGGTTGGGATCCACAAACTAAAAATTGGCCTAGCACAAGTTATATGGCTGCTGTTAGCTGGTTACTTGATATTGCTTTAGGTAACAGTAAGGAAGCTAGAGAACAATGCTCTACATATGCCGATAAGGTTATAGAAATAAGTGGAAAGCTGGAAGGTAGGGTAATGGGTGAATCCCAAACAGAACTTTTGAAGCCTGAAAATGTCCAAAATGATTTAAGGAAAAAGCTTGAGCAGATGGGTAGTATAGTTAACTTAGATGGCAGTTTTTTCTTTAAGGAATCCCTTGAAAATCCTAATATTCTCAAATTTAAAGAAGATACTAATGATACAGAAAATCTCAAAGAACAACTAATTAAGGCCTTAGAAGAGTTACAAAAGGTAGTTGGCAACAAAGCTAGTCCTTTCTATGCTTTATTACTCATGGACGGCGATAGTCTAGGAGGGCTCTTACAACGTTCAGATATAGACCAAGCTAAGGTTTCTGAGGCGCTTGATGAATTTACTAAGGGAGTTCAGGGTATCGTGAGTAGCCATTTTGGCATGACTGTTTATGCTGGAGGAGATGATGTTTTAGCTCTTTTACCTCTTAGTAAGGTGCTAGAAGCAGCAGTAGAGTTGCGCTCTCATTACCTCGAGTCCTTTAGAAATGTGTTTGAAGAAGATATAACTGCCACCATTTCTGCTGGAGTTGTTTTTGCTAACAATCGTTTAACTTTACGTTCAGTTATTAAACAAGCTCACCACCTTTTAGATGATATTGCTAAGGATGAAAATGGACGAGACAGCATTGCTATCGCTGTTGCTACTGGTAGTGGTAATACTGTTGAGTGGGTATCAACATGGCAAGACCCTAATGATACATCAGGTAAAACTCTACCTGAAGGTCTGAACGAGCTAGCAGAGAAATTTACTCAGAACAAACTAACAGAGAAATTTGCTGGGAATTATTCTAACCAATTTTTCTTCAATATAGGCGAACGCTTTTCTATATTGCTAGATGAAAAACAGCAGTTGACTAATGAGGCTTTACCTTTAAAACTTCTAACTGCAGAGTACTTAAAAAGTCGTGAGCATCAAGTTAGTTATCGTGAAGCTGAGGAACATGTAGGTAACTTACTAAGTGTTTGCCGTAAGCGTTGTAATAAGAGTAATATGGATGAAAAAGAGCGTGTGAAAGTAGAGAAAGATGAGTTGAAAACTCTCTTAGTTGATGGAGCCTTGCTAGTCCGCTTTTTAGCTAACAGAGGAGCAGAGCAATGATTAGTTATAAACTAAAACCTCTTGACACATTATTTTTTCGCGATGGTAGCCCCTTTAATTTAGGTGAAACTGGTCAAATGGAAGTAGAAGGCACTTTCCCTCCTTCGCCTACTACTGTTGTTGGTGCTATGAGAGCTGCTCTTGCTCGAGCTGAAGGTTGGGATATTAGTCAAGATTGGTCAGGTAATACTAATCTACGTCAGATGCTTGGTATTCATCAAACACTTGGTGAATTTAACTTTAAAGGTCCTTATCTTTTAAGAGATCAAGAATTACTTTTCCCAGCACCATTACTTCTTTTAGGCAAAGCTCCAGCAAAAAAAGGAGAAGTTTGGAGTAGCTTGACACGTTTAAAACCTAGTTCACCAGAGAAAACTTTACAGTGTGATATAGGTGAAAAGGTACGTTTCCCAGAACCTGACTCTACAGTAAAAGGTCTAAAAAGCTTAGAGAAGTGTTGGCTCACTAGTGCTGAGATGAGCAAATTGCTAAAAGGTGATACACCTAGAGTAGTTATTGACCAAAAGAATTATCAGAAAATTAAACAGAAAAATGACAAGCAGAAAAACGGTGAACAAGAAAATAGCGAATTAACTATACATCCACTTTGGAAAAGTGAAGATAGAGTAGGCATTCAACGTAAGAAAAAAGAGCGTACTACTGGTGATAATGATTTATATCAAACACAGCACATACGCTTGTATGATGATGTTTCTTTAGGAATTAAAATAGTATCTAAAAGCAATGAATCACCTTGGAAGATTGATGGCCTAGTTACATTAGGGGGAGAAAGTCGTATGGCTTCCATACAGAAAGTAGATACTGGTTTTAATTTGCCTAGTACCGAATCTCTCACAAAAGAAAATGGAAAACTACGCTATACAGTTACTCTTATAACTCCTGCATATTTGCCTAAAGATAATTTTAATTGGCATAAGACAAAAGGATCATTTGCTGGTAATGAGAACACTAACGATGACTCTAAATTGGTAGCTAAACTACCCGGTGAAATCATTACAGCCTGTGTAGGTAAGCCTGTTTTAATTGGTGGTTGGGATTCACAAAAACATGGACCTTTGCCCCTAAAGCCATTTTTGCCTGCTGGCAGTACATGGTTTTTAGAAGCTGATGAGCAGATTAGTTCAAAGGAAGACATTCTTAATCAAAATGGCAAACACATTGGTCATTTCCCTGAGTGGGGATACGGTCAAGTACTTGTAGGTACTTGGAAAGAAAGGAAAACAGCATGAATGGTCATATAATTGGTATGTTAGCAGAAACGTTTATTCACACTGGCACAGGTCAATCAGCAAATGCTATTGATTTGCCTGTGGCTCGAGAAGCAGCTACACAATATCCTTTTATTGCAGGCTCGAGCTTAAAAGGGGCACTTAAAGACAATGCTGAACAGCAAAAAGAAAATGATAACCAAAAAGATATAAAGTTAGATAGCATCTTTGGTAAACAAGAAGGTGCAGGCAATCTATTAGTTTCAGATGCACGTTTATTGCTACTACCTGTACGCAGTTTAAACGATACATACAAATGGGTTACTTGTCCACATGTCTTAGAACGCTACAAACGTGATTTAAACCGAGCTTCTAATTCTTCTAACATTGATTTTCCTTTAGCAGTAAATGCTGTTTCAGGAGAAACTATCAATGAAGGTAATCGGAATAAACTTTATCTTGAAGAAAGAACTTTTAATGTTACTACTAGTGAATTAGATCAACAACTTATTGAGCAGTTAAAACAACTAATAGCCCATGAGGAAGTAAGAACACGCCTTAGTAATCAACTAGTAATACTATCTGATAAAGACTTTGCTTGGTTTACTTCAAACGGCTTGGCTATTCAAGCACGTAACCAATTGGATGATAATAAAATTAGTAAAAACCTTTGGTACGAAGAATCCTTGCCACCTGATACCCTAATGTATACCCTTTGGGCTGAACGCTGGCACAAAAAGGGCACCATTCAATCTGTCAAAGACTTGTACCCTAATAGCTCTTACTTGCAAGTAGGAGGTAATGAAACAGTAGGGCAAGGTTGGTTTGCTTTGCAATGGAGGGAAGTATGAATCTTTCTCAGTTACGTGCTGCTGATGCTTTCACAAAAATAAACAATTTCCTTGAAGATGAAGAAATAACTTATGGTAAGTACAAAAGCTATGTACAATCTTTACCTGCTACTATTTTAATGAATGGTTTAGGTCAAGCTGCTGCAATGCTATTAGCAGCAGCAAAAAATAATCCCCAAGATCCTCATCGCTTACTTTACAATCATCTTTCTAGTTGGTTGTGTAATGAGAGGAATGGTGCTCCCTATAACAACCATCAAGACCTTCTACAAGCCATCACTACTCAAGACGAAGATGATTACTTAAGAGCACAAGCAGAGGCACTAGCGTATTTGGAGTGGCTTAAAAAATTTGCCAATGCTTATCTAAGAGATGATAGTCAAAGTGAACAAATTACAGGAGAGGTAAATACATGAAGTTACCCCTCTACCATTCAAGCGCACATCATAGCCGAAAACCAAGGTCGGCTCACAATGGTTTGTGGTATAACAAATTTTGTAATAATTGGTCAAATAATTGGAATGATGGACTTGGTGAAAGAGGTAAAGTAGAATGGCTAAGAGAAGTTACAGGTTCAGTAGGAGCTAGTAAGAGATTGCAAGAAACAGCCTTGCGTGCTGCTATATTATTAAGGGCAAATGGACAAACCCCTCTCTTTTTTAAAACCAATTCACCTTTTGTTACTGGTTTGGGTTTAGAACACCCTATAGAAAATGGTTTTGCTTGGCATCATACTCTGGGAGTACCTTACTTACCGGGCTCTTCTGTAAAAGGCATGGTAAGAGCTTTTGCTACACATTGGGGTGAAAATGCTGAATCTGAAGTCTCTAAAAAAGAAGTTATACGGATTTTTGGCCCTAAAACTAGTGATTTAGATACTAAGCAGGAAATTAAGCAGGAAATCTCATCTCATATTGGCTCTGTTATCTTTTTTGACGCTTTACCTGTTGAGCCTATTAGGTTAAAAGCTGATATTATGACCCCCCATTATCAAGAGTATTATGCTAGTCAGGGAAACAATATCACTCCACCCGCAGATTACCTAAGTCCTAATCCCATTCCCTTTTTAGCTGTTGCCCAAGGTGCTACTTTCCAATTTGGAGTATTGCCAAGAAGCACAAAAAATGAGGCAGATTGTCAAAAGGTTATTAAATGGTTAGAAGAAGCTTTAACTTGGATAGGAGCAGGTGCAAAAACTGCTGTAGGCTATGGTCGCTTTGAAAAAGATGAAGAAACCCTTATAGAGTACAATAATAAGTGTGACCGAAAACTTCAAAGCTTCCTAGAAGCAGAGAGAAGAAGAGAAGAGCAAGCTGAGTGGGATCAAAAAATGGCTGGTCACTCTGAGGTTTACAAACAATTATCTAATGCTGAACTTTTAGCCAATCAAAATCTATTTGCACGTAACATTAATAGCTATTTGGAAGCACTTGAAGCTAACTTTGATCCAGAGGCTGTGCAATTATTGGATGAACTTGTAGCTCATCACTTCCCAGAACCTTATAAGGATCCTGAGGGTAAAAAAGCCAAGAAAAAACCCAACCAGCGTGAGTGGGTATTGCGCCTACATAAGTTACAGGAGAAGGTGTTTCATACTTAATGCAAAGACAGTGTTCAGAGCAAGTTTTAAGGAGGAAATTTGTCAAACTTCAGAAACAAACCTAAATTTTCAATGGAAAGGGTGCTTGCACCAGTGATTTTGCTAGGCTACACTGTATCTGCAACTTTTGACCGTATATTTGTAGAACTACCAGTAGGAATCGCTACTGCCATTTCCATTTTTATGATAGTCACAATTTATTTCATAGATAGAAAATTGCGCCAGCGTAGCCTTCACAATAAAAATTTCATGGTCAAAGCTCAGCGTCCACAGGGAGCTAAAGGTCTCATTATACTTTTAAGTCCCTTCAGCTCTTCTTCTAAAGAATTAGGTAAAGAAACTATCAGCCAAAATACCAAGGCTATATTAAATAGTTCTATGGAAAACCTGACTGAAGAAATGTTTCAGCAACTTGATTTACAACACTCTAATCTTCGCCCAGCCTTAGAAGCAGTGGCTTATCATTTTGAAACAGGAGAACTTAGAGACGTATGGCTTTTTACAACTCCTGATGAAACATTCAAGGGTAAAGAGGTATATCGGCAAGGTTCATTTGAAACAGGTAGGTTGCTCGAGTCATACCTAAAAGTTACTTATACAGGTAAATTACATACTCACCTCGAGGGTTTTTGTATACCCTCTAGAGATTATGAAGGATTATTTATCAAAGCAGAAGAGATTTTTAATAGCAGTGGCTTTAAAGATAAAGTGATGATAGCTGATATTACTGGTGGAAACAAGATGATGAGCGTAGCACTAGCTATGGCTTGTACAGCTCCTAATAGGAAAATGCAGTACATGGATTCTGTACGTGACTGGCAAGGAGAGCCATTGCCAAATGGAATTATGCGTCCAGTACTAGTAGATGTAACTCCCATGTTTGAACCTAGCTGAAAGAAGTCATTGTGAAACACAATACTTTACTATCTACAGTAGGCACGAGTTTTCTAACTAAATTTATTTATCCTCCTAAGAACTCTGACCTAGATTGGGAAGCTTTACGTAAGGCAAAGGACAAAAAACTATGGGTACAAATTGCTAAGTCCTTAACCAATTTAGATCCTAATGACCGTGATTGCGGTGCAGAAATCAATTCCGTTGAAGAAGTGCGCCTCAAAAAAGGTATGTCTGTTGCTAATTTAGTTTTCTTGGTATCTGATACTGACGATGGCAAGATAATGGGTGAAATTCTTACCAATTACTATAAAAATCGTCGTGACTTAGACCTGAAAAACATAGAGTATGTAGTCATAGAAAATTTGCAAGATGAAAGACCTAAAGACTTTAAAACACACGGTTTACGTAATCTTGTGCGCCAAGTAGGCAAATACGTACAACGTTTTGGCAATGAGAATGTAGCTATTGACGCTACAGGTGGTTACAAGGCGCAAATTGCTATAGCAGTACTTATAGGACAAGCTTTAGATATACCAGTGTTTTACAAGCATGAGCGTTTCAGTGAAATTATTGCTTTTCCACCTTTACCAGTTTCTTTTGACTATGACATTCTAGCTAAAAACGCTCCTTTCCTATGTGACTTTGAACGAGGTGAGGTAATAAGAGCAAGTGAATTAGGTGAACTAGATAGCAAATTAAGAACCTTACTTTTTGAAGTTGATATAGATGGCGAAGTAGTTTATGAACTAAGTCCTATAGGTCAAATTTATCTAGAAGGTTTTCGCCACCGTAACCCCAAACCTATCAATCTAGTCCCAGCTACAAAACGCAAGGACCCTAATTTTCGAGATGATCATTATCCCAAGGGTTTCAAGGAATTTGTCAAAAAAGTATGGGCTGAGTATGCTTGGATTACTACTACAAATTCACTGCCTTATGAAGGGCAATCAAATATAAAGGGTAAAGGGTTTTATGTTTATACTGATAGTGAAGGACATAAACTAACAGGAACTTATCAAGATAGAACTAACTTTGGAGCTAGATTTCGACTTCATCTTACTGATGAATCTTTGAAAGCTCTTACTTGGGCTGCTGATATTTTAAATCGAAAGTATAGAAATACACGATATTAACGTGTCAAAAACTATATTTAAGGAAAGGTTTTATTATGTGGTCACAACTTTTAAATAACTATTTGGGCCCTGCTAGTGTGGTTATTACCCTACTAACTTTTATTCCTATTCTTGCTACCTTTTACAAAATTACTTTTGGTGAAGAGAAGCGTAGAAGACGTTGGTTTAAAGAAACTTCTCAACAAAAGGGTCAGAGACCGTCTATCCTTATTATTGAAATAAACAGAAATATTAGTAGCCATGTTGAAAAATACCGCCAAGATCAAGAGGATTTGGCTAACATTCCTAAAGATCGCATTTTCAAGGTCTCTGCCAAGCAGGTTTTAAATAAAGATGGTTTAGAAGCACATGACATCCCTAAACTTGTAAAGGCTATACAAAAAGAATCCAAAGCCATTGAAGATGCTGCTACAGATGTTCTACATCTTTTCTATGCAGGCCCTGTAGCTATTGCTCCTCTGATAGGTGTGGAATTTGTCAACGGTTGTCGGGTACTGCTTTATCACTTTAACACTGACAGCTCGAGCTACGAAAACTGGGGCCCTTTGCGCCATCGCCATAGCTAAAGTTCAACTGCCCACCAAACTGCTTGGCTAGCTCGAGCACCCCCAAAGCTCGAGCACCAAAAACAAACCTTACTCGAGCCCAAAGTTTTCACAAAAACTTTTACACTCCTGCTTAATACAACTTATAAGTTGCTAAGTCAATCATAAAGATTTACAATAAGAACATGAATCATACTATTCGAGCTAATGTTAAAGAAATTATAGAGCAGCAAGGAATAACTCAAACAGAGCTTGCTGAGAATATAGGAGTCTCTCGGCAGTATATCTCTGCTATGCTTACTGGTGAACGTGGTGAGATACCAAGCACTTGGGGTAAATTGCTAGATGTTTTAGGGCTTGAGTTAACCACTTTTCCTAAAGAAAAAGACCCCTTACAACTCCCTAAAGCTGAGTTAGATAAACTTCTTGCTGAACAAGCCGCTGATATTGCAGATTTATATCAAACTGGCAAGGATTTGATAAAGTTTACAGAAGAATACATGGATGAGGAACTCCTTGAAAATTACACCTAAAAGAGGAGAGATTTGGTTCCTCGAGTTAGATCCTGCTCGAGGTGCAGAAATGAAGAAGACTCGTCCTGTAGTAATCATAAGTGGTGACAGCCTTGGTGTCCTACCACTAAAATTAGTTGTGCCTTTGACTGGTTGGAATCCTCGCTATGATAATAAAATTTGGTTAGTCCATGTTGCTACTAGTACGAAAAATGGCTTAATTAAAACTTCTGTTGCAGATGTTCTGCAAACTCGCTCTGTAACTTTAGAACGTTTTGTGCAAAAGCTAGGAGTGCTTGAATCAGCAACACTAGAACGGATTGCAAAGGTTTTAACTGTTTTGGTTGAAGCAAAATAAACTGGGATACAGTAAAGGCATTTATGGATAATCTACAAATAGATAAAGCAACCCTAGCAAGTTTTTGTCAAGAACACCAGATAGTCAAATTATCATTGTTTGGTTCTGTTTTACGTGATGATTTTAAACCCGATAGTGATATAGACGTGTTGGTAGAGTTTGAGCCTAATGCAAAGGTGGGATTGAGTTTTTTTTCAATACAGGATGAGTTATCCGAGCTATTTGGTAGAGAGGTTGATTTAAACACTCCCAAGTTTCTTAGTAAGTATTTTCGTGATGAAGTTTTAGCCGAAGCAATAATTCAATATAATGCAACATGAAGATATAGTTCGTTTACAACATATGTTAGATCATGCAATTGAAGCTCATCAAATGGCTATTGGGAAAGCACGTGACGATCTTAATAAGGATAGACAGCTCAATTTAGCTTTGGTACGTTTGTTAGAAATAGTTGGTGAGGCAGCAAGCAAGGTTTCTGTTGAGATACGCAAAGAACATGAGCAATTTCCCTGGCGTGAAATTGTTGGTTTGCGTAATCGTTTAATTCATGGTTACGATAGCGTTGATTTTGATATTCTGTGGTCAATAATTCAAGAAGATCTTCCACCACTTATTAAGCAGGTAAAGAAGATGTTGAATGTACTTTAGGCTCGAGCCAAAAACCCCAACCCCCTTTACGCCACCATAGCTAAAATCCAACTGCCCACCAAACCACTTGGCTAGCTCGAGCACCCCCAAAGCTCGAATCCAAAAAAACCCCTTTTAAGATTCTTTGGTCAACGTACTAATTGATTTTGGCAAAAGGTCCTCAAAATCGTTTTGCTCTACATAAAACAGGCTAAGGTAAGTTTTGGTCAAACCTACACAACTTTTACCTGTTTTAGAAGTGTAGAATTCAGCTAGCTTTTCATAGTCCAAGCCCAATTGATTTAGTGCTCCTTTTCCATTAGTTAATAGCTTGTCTAAAGTAGATAGATCCAATTCTGGACCGTAGACCTTAGTTATTTCTGCTCGAGCTTCCATAATCAACTTATAGTCGCCTTCTAACAATGCTTTTAGCAACTCTAAATTTTTCTTGATCTTCTTGATCCTTGAGGGTATTGTTGGGATTTTCATTGTTTTGCTTTTCCTTTTAGTAATTCGATAACACTTTCGTACCACTTGATGTTTCTAACAGGTGTGCCATTACAATGCTTTCTGCTGGTATCCACATAAATACCGTGCTGCTTGCCTTTTTCAGTTAGTTCCCAGAATCTCTTAGTTACATTGCCCTTACTTATATAGGAGGTCTGTACTTGTAAACCTAGTGCTTCAAGCATTT
This sequence comes from Trueperaceae bacterium, assembly GCA_965224855.1. GTDB lineage: Bacteria > Deinococcota > Deinococci > Deinococcales > Trueperaceae > CBDCVN01. Next base: position 2,102,041 of record CBDDAI010000002.1, read on the forward strand.
TGTTGACCTTTATGGAAGAAAGGCCACCTAACCTTTCTCCTATTTGCTTAGGGATAAGTAAAGCTTCTTGTACTTCTATTGGAAGAAGGTGGGTTAACTCCATTAACTCTAGTGAATCTATCCACGTGAGCTTCCTAGTAGCTAGATTTGCTGCAAGGGTTAGCTGTTTGCCTTTAAAACCTGCTAATGTGCCTATATTATGGAAAGACCTGAATATAGAGGCTGTAGCTTCTGTTTCTGTGACTTTTTGGAGTAGCTGTTTGGATTGATCGTACTGAGCGACCAATTCACCTTTGTGAAACTTTTGCATTACTTTAGTTACTAGGACTGCATATTTAGGGCTTAGCCATTGAGCTAAATTGATGGCAGCCAACGGATGTAACCACGTACCTTGCTCCTGTGGAGCACCTCCTTGTTTTACCTGTACTAGAGTCGTTAGGATAATATTCTCCACGGCGGAAAGCTCTTCTAGGAAAGATTTAGTAGTATTTGTCTTGTAGTAATCTTTAAATAGTTTGTTAGCTTGTTTGCATAAAGCGGTTGCATTGATGTAGCCATCCTCCCTCACTATTATTTCTACACCACTTTCATTGAAAAAGCTTATACCACTCATAGTTGCCCCACTTGTTTAACTGTGGAAAGGTTTATGCTAGCATGCATCTTAATTTCCTTTCAGTCTGACGACTTGGAGATTTCAGAGAGCTTTTAAAGTTAGTAGCTTGGGAAGCTCTTTGATGATCTGAATAGTGACACCTATAGCATTTTCCTATTTAACCTGACCCACTACTGAGCTTTCGGCTTGTGGCACAGTGTTAGTGACTTCTCATAAAATCATGTCACTAAATCACAAACAGTAAAAACAGTTCTCGATAGTGATCTAGCTAAAGATGAGAACATGCTTTTGCACTTATAAGAAATCAAAGTTGTGAATACTTGAATAAATACTTAGAGTAACATTCTTCCATAGGTGGGTGATTGGAATAACCACAGTGACTGAACCAAGCTTGAGCATCATCAGTAGTGACTGTTTTCAGAGCTTTCTTCACTGAAGAATTTAACCTTTTTTCGTCCCAAGGCTCTAATCTACGCAGGTGTGACTTTACCTTTGACCAACAATGTTCTATTGGATTGAACTCAGGACTATATGGTGGTAAATAGATTAATTTAGCCCCTCTACCCTCTATTAATCCCTTTACTTCCTTTACTATGTGTGCTGGTGAATTATCGATCAACACTATTTGCCCTACTTTCAATACTGGACATAAAACCTCTTCTAGAAATACTGTAAACACTTCTCCTGTTGTACCTCCATCCACACAAAAATCAGCAATTACTCCCTCTAGAGTAATTGCTCCTATCAAATTTGCAATCTTATGTTTCTTGCTTGGTACAGAAGCATATGCCCTCTCCCCACGTTTTGATCGGGCATGCGTTCTGGTCATGTTTAGATACAGGCCTGTTTCGTCAATAAACACTAACCTAGTTGATTTAAGTGCTTTCTGCAAATGTGAAAAGACTTTCCGCTTTACTGCAATGTCTTCTCGATCTTGCTCTCTAGCACGTAAAGTCTTTTTTTATAGGTCCAGTTAATCCTGCTGATCGCTCTGTGCATGCTAGTGCTACTAACTTTAATACCAGTCTTTTTCTCAAAAGCTGTGCAGAGTTCAGCTAAGGTTATGTCTGAGTGCCTTTCCAGCAAGGTTTTTATTAGTGAAAGCTGTTTAGTGTTTACAGCAGGCTTGCGACCTCTATTATGTGCTCTAGGCAATAACTCACCTGTTTTTTGATAAAGTTTGAGGTATGCTTTGACTGTAGTTGGGCTAACTAGAAACCGTTTTGCTATATCACTCTGAGAACCTTCACCAGCAAGGTAAGCATCGACAATACGTTTACGTAAAGCTAAAGGGTAAGTTCCCATAAGGAATTAGCATAACGAGGTTTTCCTTAGTGAGACAGTTATGATAGTCAAATACGTCTAGGCAAGAATTTTTCATTAGAGAATCTTCTAATTTTTGAGCAATGCAGCAAGGTTTTTTCAATTCTTTACAGAGGGGCAGTGAGTTTAGATCTGTTTCGAGATATCCTATCTCACACAGGATTTAACAAGAGTCCTAGAACTCTTGAAAAATGAGAATATTTGCATTTTGGGAAATTTAATGAAAACATCAATAAACACCTTATAGGAAAATTGTAAAGGTGATTTCTTCAGGAAGGAAAATAGCTTTAGTTTTTCCTAAAGTTATTCAAATTAGGGGTTTTGCCGATACTTGGGCCAGATAAAAAAGGAAAATGCTATAATGATTTATTTAAAGAGGTTGATTAGCGAATCAACCGATTCTCACGATAACGATAATCCTCAACTTTAAGCTCTTGACAATAAAAGTCAAAGTATGTAATATTATTTCAATTAATTTGCATATATGCAAATTAATTTTTGGTTGTTTTCGACATAAGCAAGTCTGGATTTATCTTCTAGTTTTGGAAAGGCTAGTAATTATGACCAAGCTCCTAATAATAACGTTTGTTAGTGCTATTAGCTTACCTATTTGTATAGCCATTCAAATTTTTGTAAGAAGATTGCTTTACAAAGTGAGCCTTCTTCAGATTTTTGTGTTTTTTGCCCTAGTAATTTACCTTTCTAACAGTATATTTTTTTGCAAGTGAGTTTGCACCAGTGCAAATTTACAGCGTTGACTAACTAAGAATTCCCTAGCATACCTTGGAGGACTTTATGAACATAAGCGAAATACAACAAAAGCTTAGTAATAAATCACAACAAAGCACTACCTATCACTTTCACGGACTTTATCAATCGCTATATGACACAAACTGGCTGAGAATGGCTTACAACCGTATTGCCCGTAGTGAAGGTGCTAATACTGCTGGTTGTGATAGTATAACTATTAGTGACTTTAATGTAAATCTGGAGCAAAATTTAGAAGCTATAGCCTTGAAATTAGAAGAGGGCAACTATAAACCTAAGCCTAGTCGCCGTGTCTACATTCCTAAAGCTAATGGTAAAAAACGCCCTTTGGGTATTCTGACTATTAATGATCGTATAGTCCAAGAAGCAATACGCATGGTCTTAGATCCTATTTTTGAGCCCGGCTTTAGTAAATATTCTTTTGGCTATAGGCGAAATTTAGGCGTTCGTGATGCTATTGACTATCTCAAGCAGAACTTAAATCCTAAAAACAATAAATCACGTCCTTGGATTATAGAAGGTGATATTACTGCTTGCTTCGACAATATCAGGCATAATACTCTACACGGTCTTTTGCGTCGTCGTATAGCTGATACTCGTTTACTAGGTTTAATAGATAGATTTCTAAGGGCAGGGCATGTAGAATATAACCGTACCTATAAAGGCTATATGGGTGTACCTCAGGGTGGTATTGTTAGCCCTTTATTAGCAAACATATACCTCCACGAGATGGATATGTTTCTAGAAAATGCTTATATAAAGACCCAAACACGCCATGTACCTGTCCCTGTTGGTTACTTACGCTACGCTGATGATTTTGCGGTCCTTTGTGCCAATAAGCGTCAGGCCGAAGAAATCCGCCATGCCTTGAGTGGATTTTTAGCTAGTAGTCTACATTTAGAGCTATCCTTAGCTAAGACAAAAATTACCCATCTAAGTAGGGGTTTTATCTTTTTAGGCTTCGGTATTGACAGTACAAGTGACTTGTTTAGCAACAGGGTACGCTTGCAAATTCCCAAAGAGGCTTATGAAAGCATTAAGGAGAAAATACAACGCTTAACAAGTAAAAATACTATAAAAGATAGTATTGAGTTTAAACTAACTCAGCTTAGTCGTGTAATAAGCAGTTGGTGTAGTATTTATCAACACACCGATAATGCTATAAGAGTTTTTAAGCTACTAGATAAATTGGTTATTGAGCAGATGTGCATATGGCTAGCAACTAAAAACAATCTTAAAATTAAGGAGGTAAAAAAACAATTCATAACTGCTAAGAGTGTGCGTGTTGGCAAGAATAAAATTATACTACCTTCACAACGCAGTATGTTACCAAGTAAATCTAAGCCTGCTTTGCCTTCTCCTAAACTCACTAGTGAGGTTTTTTAGGAGAAATCAATGAAACAACCACTTTACATTTTCAACAGTGGCAAAATAGAGCGTGCCCAAAACACTATACGCTTTGTTGATAAGTTGCAAAAGTCTCGCTACATTCCTGTAACTACTACTAATGCTGTACATGTTTTTGGTGAAGTTAGTGTCAATGCTAGGGCACTAAACTTCCTCAGTGAGCATGAAATAGCTGTACATATTTATGATTATTTTAATCGTTATTCCGGCTCTTTTATGCCTCGCAAGCGCACTTGTTCAGGCCAGCTAGTTAAGTTACATCAAGCAGAGCATTATCTTGACCATCAAAAACGCTTAAGCCTTGCCCGTAACTTTGTTTCAGGAGCACTTGCCAACATCAAAGTAGTACTAAATTACTATTATAAAAGGCGTAAATTGGATATTGCCAAGACCATTGAGAAAATCAGTCAGGCTAAAGATAAATTAGCAAAAACTACTAGCATTGAAGGGCTTATGGCAATAGAAGGCAATGCTAGAGAGGAGTATTACAAAGTATGGGATATGATATTAAATAGTCCTGACTTTCCTTTTGAGAAACGAACTCGTCAACCACCAGAAAATCGTCTTAATGCTCTTATTAGTTTTGGCAATATGTTGCTTTACAGTAGTGCTTTAACAGAAGTTTATGCTACTAGTCTAGATCCCGGCATAGGTTTCCTGCACAGTACTAATAATCGTAGTTTTAGTCTAAATTTAGATATTGCTGAAATCTTTAAGCCTGTAATAGTAGATAAAATGATATTTAGCCTACTAAACAACAAGCGTCTAAAAGCGAATAACTTTCAAATGGATAGAAAAAGTACACTTTTAACTAAATCTGGCAAAGAAAAATTTTTAAATGCTTATAATGATTGCTTAAAGGAGACAACTAAGTTAAAAGGTGAAAATCGTCCAGCATCTTATCGTACGCTTATTCGTAGGGAGTGCTATAAAATAGAAAAGCATGTCGCTGGCAAAAAGGCTTATGTACCTTTTAAAATAGAGGAATAGTTGTGTATGTTATCATGGCTTATGATGTTGGTGTTGAACGAGTTGTAAAAGTTCTAAAAGTAGGACGTAAGTACTTAACTCATGTACAAAGATCTTTACTAGAAGGTGAGTTAACACAAAAGCAGTTTAAGAATTTAAAATTCGAGGTTAAGGAAATAATAAACAAAAAGCATGACACTGTAGTGTTTTACAAATTAATGGGTGAAACATCACTACGAAAGGAGCGATTAGGAATAGCAATAAATAAACCCAATGAAATTTTGTGATGGCAGTTATTTATTACATGTATTATTTTTTAAGGACTGTATAAATATACAATTTTTATGTATAAAATCGCAAACGGAAAGACAGAATGGTTATGAAACCCTTTCTGAGAAAGAAGTAGGTAGGATGAATAGTAATGTAGTTTACATAAGAGAATTTTTTGAAAGCGAAAAATGCTATCGCAAACGGAAAATGAATCATAGGGATTTTTCGCTCAGAGAAGCAAGTGTTATTTTTAATGTATGCTAGCTTACGAAGTTTCGGAATTCTTGACAAAGTGCAAAATATCGTGCTAGATTCAAAGGCAATGCGTTTTTAGCCTACCTATAAGGAATTGCAACTTTAATAGTGTGGCGGAAGGCTAAAGAATCACTTTGGTTTTTAGCCTACCTATAAGGAATTGCAACCCTGCTTTGGTACCATTTATCTCAACTCCGAGGTTTGTTTTTAGCCTACCTATAAGGAATTGCAACTTAGCCAGTCGAGGTTGTCTTGCGCAGTTAAGGTAGTTTTTAGCCTACCTATAAGGAATTGCAACAAAGAGAGTACGACTTACCTTTTGGGGAAGCTTAGTTTTTAGCCTACCTATAAGGAATTGCAACTCAGATGTTACGTACGGGGCAACAGTGCCTAATCGTTTTTAGCCTACCTATAAGGAATTGCAACAAAAATTCCTTACAAGGAAGGTTCAGTTTTTCCCATTGTTTTTAGCCTACCTATAAGGAATTGCAACTTTCTTCAACCGCTTCTAACGGAGCATTTTCGAGGTGTTTTTAGCCTACCTATAAGGAATTGCAACTGTATTGAAGATGCTTCGACTGAAGTTGGTTCGGCGTTTTTAGCCTACCTATAAGGAATTGCAACAAAATTCCGACAGAGCAATATGAAATTGCGACTATCAGTTTTTAGCCTACCTATAAGGAATTGCAACTCAATTTTCAGAGCATTTTGAAGCTCTGCAAAATAAAGTTTTTAGCCTACCTATAAGGAATTGCAACTGTTTATGCCGCCCTGAGCATAGTCGAAAATATAGGTTTTTAGCCTACCTATAAGGAATTGCAACTATACATCCAGGATAAAATGAAACTTAAGTCTTTTGGTTTTTAGCCTACCTATAAGGAATTGCAACATTGGTGTTAGTAGGAACGCAAGCGTTTAATAAACGTTTTTAGCCTACCTATAAGGAATTGCAACTGAGATAAAAGGTAGCATTACTCTTGGCACAGTAACGTTTTTAGCCTACCTATAAGGAATTGCAACAACACCACCCATTTTGGAAGTACCCTTTTAAAAAGGTTTTTAGCCTACCTATAAGGAATTGCAACTCTTTGTTGATCCACGCGTCAACTGAAGCTCCTTGTGTTTTTAGCCTACCTATAAGGAATTGCAACAGAAACACGCACACTATTTATTCAAACTAATCCATTCGGTTTTTAGCCTACCTATAAGGAATTGCAACTTTTTCAAGCATGAATAGCCTTTGGCGTTGAAAAGTTTTTAGCCTACCTATAAGGAATTGCAACGCTGATAAGGATGCCAACCTCCTCTTCCGCAAAAGTTTTTAGCCTACCTATAAGGAATTGCAACTCTGGCCACACATCTTCATCAATAATAGAAACCTTTGGTTTTTAGCCTACCTATAAGGAATTGCAACGATATGCGGGAGTAATCTCCAGCAGAGCTTATGCAGTTTTTAGCCTACCTATAAGGAATTGCAACTTAAATGAAGCAATTTTTCCTTCGTTATCATCCTCGGTTTTTAGCCTACCTATAAGGAATTGCAACAGAGATGTTCAACCCCCTGCATCTGTCCTTCCTCTTGTTTTTAGCCTACCTATAAGGAATTGCAACGCTAACTTCTATAGGTACTATCATTGGTTGCTAGAGTTTTTAGCCTACCTATAAGGAATTGCAACAGTATTACCAACAACAACGATGGTATCCTGACTTTGTTTTTAGCCTACCTATAAGGAATTGCAACTATGTCACCGTTCTCAGCCTCAGCATCAGCAGCAGTTTTTAGCCTACCTATAAGGAATTGCAACTAGGTTTTATAATATCTTAGGATTCCTCTTCATTGCGTTTTTAGCCTACCTATAAGGAATTGCAACTGGCGTCGCACGCAGCCGTGGAATAGACGGTGAGAGTTTTTAGCCTACCTATAAGGAATTGCAACTTTATTGTAACCATAAACCCAAGCTGACAACGCTTGGTTTTTAGCCTACCTATAAGGAATTGCAACTAATATACTCAACTCCCTTTCGGAAGTGGTTGGACGTTTTTAGCCTACCTATAAGGAATTGCAACCAAAAACAAAGCGGAGGTCGAGAGTGCGCTCGGAAGTTTTTAGCCTACCTATAAGGAATTGCAACGAATTTGGATCATTAGTAATCCAGAATCCATGATTGTTTGTTTTTAGCCTACCTATAAGGAATTGCAACAGTGTCTCCGATTCCTTGCCGGAATCCAGTGAGATAGTTTTTAGCCTACCTATAAGGAATTGCAACTATGTCCTGAATATTTAATTGTATGAAAACTAGCTTAGTTTTTAGCCTACCTATAAGGAATTGCAACTTAATATGGAGAACACCACAGGGGGAGTAGGAGAGTTTTTAGCCTACCTATAAGGAATTGCAACTGAAAAAAACTAGCTTAGCAGTCACCTTTACATCTAGTTTTTAGCCTACCTATAAGGAATTGCAACTATATCTATACCTCACTAAGATACAAAATACATTGGTTTTTAGCCTACCTATAAGGAATTGCAACTTAAAAAGGAAGAGTTAAAACCTAGAAAGGTTGGTTTTTAGCCTACCTATAAGGAATTGCAACCCAAGTGATATACCACGCCAAAGCAAAGGGGTTAGTTTTTAGCCTACCTATAAGGAATTGCAACTGTACATATACTTTTGCATCCCATTTTTCTTTAAAGTTTTTAGCCTACCTATAAGGAATTGCAACTAATATCGGCAGGGACAACTTCTTCTACCCATGCAGTTTTTAGCCTACCTATAAGGAATTGCAACAACAAATAAAGAAAATACAACTAATTTTTTTCATAATAGTTTTTAGCCTACCTATAAGGAATTGCAACTCTATTTCAGTCTCGTCTGGTTGAATAAAACGTAGGTTTTTAGCCTACCTATAAGGAATTGCAACTAAACCTGCACTGGTCACTGGATGTCAGCTTCGAGGTTTTTAGCCTACCTATAAGGAATTGCAACTCAGTACCACTCTCCTTCTTTGGTGAGAATGAAAGTTTTTAGCCTACCTATAAGGAATTGCAACATTAGGCTTCCAGGGAGCAATCGAGCTGGCCTTCATTCGTTTTTAGCCTACCTATAAGGAATTGCAACCGTTTTTGCGGAGGGGGAGGTGTTTGGCTGCTTCTAGTTTTTAGCCTACCTATAAGGAATTGCAACAAAATACCCGTCGTCTTTCAGATATTTTTTTTCAATTGTTTTTAGCCTACCTATAAGGAATTGCAACCTTCTTGCAAAGAGTTTTCTAAAGCACCAACACAAAGTTTTTAGCCTACCTATAAGGAATTGCAACTATAAGGCTCCCCAACATTAACTTTGGGGGCAGTGTGTTTTTAGCCTACCTATAAGGAATTGCAACAAATTTCTTGTTCTCGACTTATATTATTACTCATTAGTTTTTAGCCTACCTATAAGGAATTGCAACGGAGAAACTCTTCCTCTGAAAGGGCAAGTATTGCGTTTTTAGCCTACCTATAAGGAATTGCAACTTTACTCTCCTGAACGTTATTTGTGTTTCCTCGCATTGTTTTTAGCCTACCTATAAGGAATTGCAACTAAAAACCGAAGCCAGATAGCTCTCCACTCCCCGAGTTTTTAGCCTACCTATAAGGAATTGCAACCATGAATGCGAGTTGCTCCAAGACTCCAACTTCCTGGTTTTTAGCCTACCTATAAGGAATTGCAACTTCGATCCCCTCGATTGAAATAAACAGTTTTTCATCGTTTTTAGCCTACCTATAAGGAATTGCAACTCCAACTTCCTGTTCTGCAAAAGCGGGCAATTGAGAGTTTTTAGCCTACCTATAAGGAATTGCAACTAATACTCCTGATCATCGCGCCATGTTCCCATTCATCGTTTTTAGCCTACCTATAAGGAATTGCAACTTAATAAAAGAAGCCCGAACGCGGTTAAAAAATGAGTTTTTAGCCTACCTATAAGGAATTGCAACTCTGTTCCCTTGACCACATACCGCAGTAACTGTGGGTTTTTAGCCTACCTATAAGGAATTGCAACAGTGACGCGGTACTTGTCCCATTTCGCAACAACTTCGGTTTTTAGCCTACCTATAAGGAATTGCAACAACTTGCAAAGTGTTTGCGTAACTTTTTATTCTTTGTTTTTAGCCTACCTATAAGGAATTGCAACCGTACGAGTGGATACCCCAAATAATCGACTGGCTTCCGTTTTTAGCCTACCTATAAGGAATTGCAACTGTAGTATAGAGAACATCACTGGGGGGGGTAGGGCTGTTTTTAGCCTACCTATAAGGAATTGCAACTTTGATCTCGATAGAGACTTTTTTATGCAAGGAGCGTTTTTAGCCTACCTATAAGGAATTGCAACTAAGATAACTGCCTTTGCGATCACAAAAACTATTAGTTTTTAGCCTACCTATAAGGAATTGCAACTATAACAAATAGTCCTATAGCTTTTAGACATATCAAGTTTTTAGCCTACCTATAAGGAATTGCAACAATTTTTCCCCATTGCTGGTTATAGCGGGGGCTTCCGTTTTTAGCCTACCTATAAGGAATTGCAACAAAAACTTTCTCTCTTCTCCGCCTATCATTAATTTAAGTTTTTAGCCTACCTATAAGGAATTGCAACTCAGGCCAAGTGCAGCCGCAACAGCCGCAACAAAGTTTTTAGCCTACCTATAAGGAATTGCAACAAAATTCCCATGTGATAGGAAGTTTTCAAAACCTTGGTTTTTAGCCTACCTATAAGGAATTGCAACTATACACGAGCAGCGGCAATTGATTCTCCAACGGTGATGGTTTTTAGCCTACCTATAAGGAATTGCAACTAGCATTGCCAGTGAGTTCATCGACTACGTACCGCGTTTTTAGCCTACCTATAAGGAATTGCAACATAAATTTCTCATTTGTATAAATATTATTCAAACAGTTTTTAGCCTACCTATAAGGAATTGCAACTCAACATAAGGCTCTCCGATATTCACTTTGGGGGCGTTTTTAGCCTACCTATAAGGAATTGCAACAAAGAAAGTGATAAAAAACCTCCACACAGATGCGGTTTTAGCCTACCTATAAGGAATTGCAACTGTATAATGATAACCCAACTCCAGCCGTTCTTTTGGTTTTTAGCCTACCTATAAGGAATTGCAACCAAGACTCTCCTTCTTGGGTCGTGGCAACTTCAAAGTTTTTAGCCTACCTATAAGGAATTGCAACATTTCTTATTGAACAGGCTCCAGCAGAACACAATCAGTTTTTAGCCTACCTATAAGGAATTGCAGCTTTGTACAAACGCTATACCTATACCAACAAACATTAGTGTTTTTGAGCCTGTGTTTGATGATGGAGACAATACTGACTTACGGAATTGCCTTTCTGTTCACACTATCCTGTAAGCTCGAGCAAAAATTGTTATCTTAAGGTAGGAAAAGCAACAATAGCAAGCCTTCCTACCCAGCTTTAATCAATACTTTCAGTACTTCCTTGTCCTTTCATATCGTTATAGAACTTTTGTAAGGCTTTTGTCTTTGCTTCAACCCTTTTTATAGCTTTTGAAAGAGGAGCACGCCCCTCTAGATAACAGTGCCTAATTTCATTATCAATTGCTAGGCGCAAATCTGTTGCCAAAGAGATAAGCTCATTGGTTATTGAATCATCTCCTCTAGTAAACTCAGCCCAACGTGGCAACAAAACAATATGATGGATGCCATCATCTAAACCCCAAAGAGTGTACCTCACTTGGGTTTTAATTTTATCAAGCTGTCGAGCCAATTCAGTAACTCGCTCTTTATTTTCTTTGTACCTCTCATCATTTTTTGAGAGACCTAGCCTCTTACTTATTGCTACAACAGAATATAAAAGGCTACCAAGTTCAACTACTACTGGTTCCAAAGATGCTCTTTGTGCTTCGCGTAATTCTCCTCGCCTTTTTACAAAGATATTGATAGTTAGAGAAGCAAGAGAGGCAAGTGCTGCTACTGAGGCTGCAATTAAAGTTGTTGGTTCAGTCATATTTTCATTTAATCATAAAAATTTTATAATGCCTATATGTCAAGAATACCAGAAAACCCTGAGAGAGAAGATCGTATTGTTATGGAGGTTGTAGTTGATGCTTATGATGATACGGAAAGGGCTCTGGGTTGGTATTATTATGTTCAGAGGAAATTGAATTGTCCTTTTAAAGCTCAATGGATATCTAATAGGGGAACTTACTTAGAGAAAGAGGAAGATGCAGAAGTTATTGGTATGGCTTCAGAAGACGAGTGTGAAGAAGAAGGTGAAATTTTAGTTGAAATTAGGTGGGAAGGTGAAGAGATAATTGTGCCCTTGGCTGAAATAGATTGTGTTGAGGCAGATGAAAGAACGCAAGAAGCTGTTGAAGATTGGTGTTATTGGGTGGCTCGAGAGTATGAATATTGAGTCCTGTTTTAGAGTAGGGTGCGCCGTGCGCACCGTTCTGCATGAAAACTTCTTCTAAATTTCTGCGCAAGGCAAGTAAATCATTAGGGGTTTCTATCTACTTAATGCCATATTTTTCTCCTTTCATTTTTAAAGCGGCAAACTCCGCATCGTTACCCATATGAGATTTTAGATTGTTAGCAATGCTATTTGCCCACTCAGCAATAATGTTCCAATCACGGTAATCACCAGATTTACCACCCATAGAGCGATTAGTTAGCCAGTCATCTAGTGTTAGCAGTGTGGGGTCAATCTTGCCAGCAAAGAGTTTTATGTCTCGAGGCCTAATTATGTTTGCAATTGCTTGCAAAGATGTTGGAAAGCACCAATTTTCTAAGGCTTTGCTTGGATCACCATTAACAGTAGGTCCACTTGAGAAAAGCCATACAGGTATCTGGATGAGTTGCTCTTGAAAGCTTTCTAGTAATTCTGAAGCAGGCTCGAGCCAATTACCAAAATAAACGGCACTACCCATTATTACAGCATGATAAGGATCTAAACTGCTTATATCCTCTGCTGGGAAAACATCATTGATAAATTGATGATCTTCTAAAACTTTACTTATGGCTATAGCAATATCTTTAGTGGAACCATAACGGCTGGCATATGTAATTAAGACTTTCTCAGACACTATAACCACTGTTCTTCTTAGACAAGCAACCTTTCAACCTCTAAAATCTTGCGTGAGGTTCTCAGCACTGAATCAGGGCTTAGACTTATAGAGTCAATACCTTGTTCAACTAAAAAAGCAGCAAATTCAGGATAATCTGAAGGCGTTTGACCACAAATGCCTACTTTGCGTCCGTGTTTGTGAGCCTCAGTAATGAGCATAGCGCAAGCACGTTTAACCGCTTCATTATGTTCATCAAAGAGGGGGACAATCCTTTCAGAGCCACGATCAACTCCCAAGGTTAATTGGGTAAGGTCATTTGAACCAATTGAAAAGCCATCAAAAATCTTAGCAAATTCAGCAGCCTGCAAAATATTTGAAGGCAGTTCTGCCATGACATAAACTTCAAGACCATCTTTACCTTGTATAAGACCACCTTCACTCATTACCTCGAGTACCCTCTTACCTTCTTCAACTGTGCGACAAAATGGCACCATAACCTTGAGGTTCTCAAACCCAAACAACTCATGAACCCGTTTTACCGCAGCAATTTCTAAGACAAAGCCTTCTTTGTAATCAGGGTGATAGTAACGGCTTGCTCCACGCCAACCAAGGCCCCAAATTGAGTTAATGAAGACTACATTGCGAAAACCTGTTTCAGTATCTAGTGTGAACATTACGCCACTGCTCGAGTTATCGCTACGCACCATTTGCTGCACACCAACTGACAGAGCTACTTGAAAATGATCAAAGCCCATATCTTCACGGTAACTAATAGCTCTAGTAGTAAAAAGACTGGCAAAGGCACGTTTTATGGTGTCTAGTAATTCTGCTGCGCCATGAACCATAAGATAAGATTCTTGTTGTCCTGCAAATGATGCATTAGGTAAATCTTCTGCTGTTGCTGAAGAGCGCACAGCAACATAGGCTTCTGGTAAGTTGGTTTTGCTCGAGAGTTCATAGTAAGCTTCTAAGATTTCAGTTTTTAAGTTTTCAGGATAGTCACCATCGTGAATCAAATTGCGGATCTTACGTGCATGATGGGCCATATTCGCTACGTCATTATGTTTAAACTCTTCAAAAATATCTTTTATAATGCTTTCTAGATCGTTAAATTTAAGGAAGTAGCGATAAGCATCAGCAGTCACTGAAAAGCCATCTGGCACTTTTATATCTAAGCTACCAAGTTCCCTTAACATCTCACCAAGTGAGGCGTTTTTACCACCTACTTGAGCAACTTTATCAATGCCTGTATCTTTAAACCAAAGTATATGCATTTTCTACTCTTTCTAAGTTTAAGTACTGTGTAGGAAAGAGCTTAGGTATCTCTTTCAAAAATACGTTGACCATCACGCCAATTACCCTTAGAAAGCCAAGGTAACACCCAATAATCAAGACCCCAATAACCTGCCACACGCCAAGCTAGCACTAGCCAAGTTGCTAAGATAAACATTTGAGGGTTAGTTGATACTGTGCCTGCAAGCAAGAAGGCTGCATTCATAACGCCTCCCATAAAAGCTGAAAAGCCTATAAAGAAACCTAGAATCAAGGCTATACCAACCAGCACTTGACCAAAAGCAACCAAATAACTCATCAGTGTAGCATTTGGCAGAAAGATGTTTTCAATTAGCCATGCATACCAAAGCTGCACGCTAGGGTGTTCACCTGTAGTTAGAGTTAATGAATGCTGCAAGAATCCTGCCACTGCTGTTCCAGCATCCGAGCCAACCCAAGCAGAATCTGTGATTTTGTGCCAACCTGCTAGTAACCAAATATAACCAAGATAAACTCGAGTGATAGTCCAAAAGGGTATAGACCACTTGCTAGCAAATAGTATTCTGCTAATTATGGGCTCAGGATATGTTGCAAATTGAATGCTTTGAAGTTTCTTTTGATTAGGCATAACTTTTTCATCTCCTAATAGTGTTATTTAAAGCATAAAACCCCACTTTTATAAGAACATCGGTAAGACTCCTACATCCTTTGTAGGGTTTTTTCTGACATAGCTATTACCCGCGAAATTTAGCTATACTTTGGTAACAAGTTTAAAACCTTCTGCGCATCACGCATTGCTATGGCAGCACTTTTTGCAAGATTTTTGTTAGGCACCTCATCATTGTAATCAGCAGCGTTTCTATAAGTACGAATCTCGGCTTCCTTGAATTAAATTAGCCATAGTTTAGTTACAAAAGCACAGTTGCTCAAAACCTGTTCAGCCAAGACTCTCGAGCTCAGCTAAACCAGCAAAAGGTTTCAAAAACTTTTATAGACATCTATAGTACACTAAAGCATGTTTCGCAACACTATTAACCTACCTTTCAAGCTCTTAGGCATTCCGCTAAAACTTGATATATCGTTTCTGCTTGTCTTACCGCTGTTTGCTTGGCTTATAGGCTCACGAATTCCTGCTTATATTAATCTATTAGGCTTAGAAATTGATCCTACAAGCCTTCAAAGGGGTTTTACCCCTTACTTTTTAGGTCTTATTGCCGCCTTAGGACTTTTTGTTAGTGTGGTGATTCACGAATTAGGCCATGCCGTAACTGCAAGAATCTTTAAAGTCAAGACTAAAGACATAACTTTGTGGTTTCTAGGAGGAGTGGCTCAACTTGAAGACATGCCCCGCAAACGTGGAGCAGAAGCAATTATAGCTATAGCTGGACCTATTACTAGTTTGCTCTTAGCAGGTTGTTTTGAGTTGCTTAGACAAGGGTTAGCTGGGGGCGCCGCACCACTCTTTGTACTCAGTTATCTAGCTATTACCAATGTTGTCTTAGCAGTATTTAATCTTTTACCTGCCCTACCACTTGATGGTGGACGTGTTTTGCGCTCGCTTTTAGCCCTACGTTTACCTTACCTGCGAGCAACACGAATTAGTGCCAATATCAGTCGTTTGCTGGCAGTTATTCTAGGCATTTTTGGTCTTTTGTCATTTAACCTACTGTTAGTAGCTATAGCCTTTTTTATTTTTATAGCAGTTCAGAGCGAAGCTACCTATGCTTTCTTATCAGAAACTTTGGAGAATCTTTCAGTTAGCAAACTAATGACCACAGAAATCAGCTCTGTTGCTCCAGATATGTCTGTGGAGGAATTGCTCGAGTTCATGCTAGCAAAAAAACACCTAGCCTATCCTGTAGTAGATAAAGAGTTGCTAGGTATAATAACCCTAAGGCAAATTAGAAGCCTTGACAATGAAGATAAAATTACTGAGGTCATGTCTCCACCTAGTATGATTTCTGTTAATGCTGGTGCGCTCGAGGCGCTAAAACATCTTAGTCAACCGGGTGTTGATATGCTTGTTGTAGTGGATAATCAAGAACAAATGCTTGGTGTTGTAACAAAGACAGATCTTTTAAGGGTAATCCAGATCTCTGGCGTTGAACAGGAAGTATTATGACAGATAATCTATCGCTCAAACGCTCTATTCCTTTACCACTTTTAATTCTTTATGGCCTAGGAACTATGGTAGGTGGAGGATTTTATGCTCTTTTAGGTAAAGTGGCTGGTGAAGCAGGTTTACTTGCACCAATTGCTTTGATGTTTTCTGGTTTGCTGGCATTTTTAAGTGCTACTTCTTTTGCTGAACTTTCATCACGTTTCCCTGTTAGTGCAGGAGAAGTGCAGTATGTTAGAGAAGGGTTTAATAGTAAAATCTTTGCTACCATTATAGGTTGGCTAGTAATTCTTACTGGAGTGGTTTCTGCTGCTACACTAGCAGTGGCTACTATTGGGTTTTTGCAAGATTTTGTGCAAGTACCTACTGCGCTAGGAATACTACTTTTGGTGTTGGGCATGGCCCTAGTGGCTGGTTGGGGCATTGGTCAGTCTGTGGCGTTAGTAGTAACCATCACTTTTATTGAAGTAGCAGCACTTATTTACATAGTTGCTCTTACTGGAAATAGTTTTGGGCAACTCCCTGAACGCTGGCAGGAACTTTTTTGGCCTGCTAATGTTCAAGCTTGGATAGGTGTTTTCTCAGGGGCGTTTCTAGCTTTTTATGCTTTTATTGGCTTTGAAGATATGGTTAATATGGCAGAAGAGGTGAAAAAGCCACGTAGAGCTTTGCCTATTGCTATTTTAATTAGTGTTGTGCTTACCACGCTAATTTATATGGTGGTATCTATAGTAGCAGTATTATCTGTTTCACCTAGTGTTTTAGCAGCAAGCCGTACTCCTATGGCAGAAATTGTAAGTGGTCATGGTTGGTACTCGGTTACTGGTCTGTGGTTTGTTAGCATGCTGACCGGGCTTAATGGAGCATTGGTGCAAATTATTATGGCAGCTCGAGTAGCCTACGGCATGGCCAAGAAAGAGCAAGCACCTGCATGGTTTGCAAGAATTAATCCAGTAACCAGAACGCCACTATATGCTACTGCCGTGATAACTGGGATTATTCTACTTCTGGCTCTTTTCTTACCACTAACTACTCTTGCCAAAGCAACTAGTAGTATTATTCTGGTAATATTTGCTAGCGTAAATTTAGCAGCATGGAAAGTAAAAAGGAAAAAAGCTGAAATGGAAGACAATGTTTTTGTTATCCCAAACTGGTTACCACTACTAGGATTCTTTTCCTGTGTATTGGTATTACTATTTCAAGGCTGGCTGACTGTAGCTGCTTGGTAAAAGAAGGACCTAACAGAACAATGCAAACACGAAAAGTTGATAACTGTTTCCTAGATTCCGCCTAGGAATGCAATACTCAGACGCTCTGCGTTCAGTTCACAAGACACAGGCCGTCTGGACCTATTCTGACAAGGTACTACGTTTCTAAATGCCCATTTTTATATAGTAACAAGCATAATCTAGCCTTAGCGCTGCAATATAATTGGCACCTCTGCAGTTCTTAAAATTGCCTCAGTTGTGGAACCAAGAAACCATTCTCTAATCCTGCCTTCACCAAAAGCTCCAATTACTAACAAATCACCTACTTTGGCTTGCTTGGGTAAAATATCTGTAGGATTACCTTCTAATGGCAAAGTTGTTATCTCAACTTCATAGGTTTTTGCGTATCGTTGCACTGTCTTAAGCAATAACTCAGCTCTATCTAGCTCTTCCTGAACACTAATTGCAAGTAGTGGTAAGCCTAGGCTTTGAGAAAAATTAGCAGCAGTTTGCATAGCTGCTCGAGCATGGCCAGAACCGTCGAAGCCTAGCAATACACGTTCTATAGGTTGATACTCATCAGGAGCTATCAGCACAGGTTGCTTTGCATTTCGCAAAATTCGCTCTGCTACAGAACCCAAACGCTTGCCTGTTTCAAGGTTACTTGACTCACCTTGCCTACCCATTACTAGTAAGTCACTATTTTGAAAGGCATTAAGTATTTCAACAGCTGGAATTCCCTTGAGTACTTCACTATGGTAAGTTACATTAGCTTCCGCTGCTTTTTCTTCTACCTGCTCGAGCACTGCTTGCCCCACTTTATTCAGTGCTTCCTCTGTTTGTTTAGAAAAAGTCGCGGTGGGCAAGCTAATACCCCCATAGTCTCTCCAGTAATGCATATTAATAAGGCGACTATCAAGAACATATACAACATTTAAAATTGTGCCTAATTTGTGACACAAATAAGTTGCATAGGTAGTAGCAACTTTAGCCCCTTCAGAAGTATCAGCAGCTAGTAAGATTGAGCGAATCATAATGGTGTTTTCCTTTCATTGCATTTGCTATTATAATCACCACCAAGTAGATTTGCCTAAACTAACATCAAAACTAATGCCTTGAATATTAGGCGCTTGAGTTATTATAAAAGGATGGCCAAAACTCATAAAGTTAAGCAGAACAATTTTGAGTATAAAAAAGAGCTTGCCAAACTCCAAGTTGAACTTGTTAAACTTCAAGAATGGATTGTTGAAAAAGGTCTTAAAGTAATCATTATTTTTGAAGGCAGAGACGCAGCTGGCAAAGGTGGAGTTATTAAACGTATAACTCAACCCCTTAACCCACGTGTATGCCATGTTATTGCCTTGGGAAAACCTACAGAACGTGAGAAAACCCAGTGGTATTTCCAGCGCTACGTACCTTATCTACCTGCTGCAGGTGAAATGATGCTTTTTGACCGCAGCTGGTACAATCGTGCTGGCGTTGAGCGTGTCATGAATTTTTGTACTGAAAAAGAATATAGTGAATTTTTACGCTCCTGTCCCGAGTTTGAACGCATGTTAATTAGAAGCGGCATAACACTCATCAAATATTGGTTTTCTGTTAGTGATGAAGAGCAAGAGCGTCGTTTTAGAGAGCGTATTAAAAACCCCACCAAACGTTGGAAACTAAGTCCTATGGATATTGAATCTCGAGCACGTTGGAAAGAATATTCCAAAGCTAAAGATGAAATGTTTGCCCACACTGACATCAAGCAAGCACCTTGGTGGGTAGTAGATGGTGATGACAAGAAGCGTGCTCGCCTTAATTGTATAGCACACTTACTAAGTACAATTCCTTACGAGAACCTAGTACCAACTGTTATAGAACTACCACCACTACAAGATAAAAAAGGCTATGTGCGTCCTCCAATAGCTGACCAAACCTTTGTACCAGAGGTTTACTAGGAAGTTTAATGAAAAATGGGTAGTCCTATACAAGTAATGATATATTGAACCTTGATCTTTTTAGAGTTATCACTTCATCATTACATGAAGGGCACTACCTAAGCCTTATTGGTTTATAGTAAAAATGTCTTTTATAGTATGATAGTTATATGTACCAATCCCAAGGTAAGATAGACATCAATGGCAAATTGTACCTTCCTACTAATGTTCGTGAACAACTTGGTCTAGAAAAGAATACCAGTGTTGTTATGCTTGTTCAAAGGGATCAACTTGTTATAAAGCCTGTTCAACAAGCCATTGCTGAGGCACAAAATATGATTCGAGAAGAACTCAAAAACCAAGGTATAGCTACTCCCACAAACTTTGTTGAAGAGTTTATAGCAACTAGGCGTGAAGAAGCACAAAAAGAACTTGAAGAATATGGTTCTTGATAGCTCAGCCTTATTAACACTTTTATTTGGTGAAACAGGGCATGAAAATGTAAGCCAAAAGCTTATGAAGTATACATGTCACATTACAACTGTGAACAGGGCTGAAGTAATAGGTCGGCTTATTTTAAAAGGTATAAAGGTCAGTACTGCTCTTACAACAACTAATAGCATCAGTGCTTTAATTGCTCCCATAGATCAGGAGGTAGCAGATGCAGCAGGTATGTTGATAGAACACAGCAAACCTTATGGTCTTTCCTTAGGGGATCGCATTTGCCTTGCTTATGCTCAAAGTGTAAACTTGCCAGTACTTACTGCTGATAGAATTTGGAGCACTTTACCCAAAAGTATACTTAAAAAGGTTGATGTACACTTAGCAAGGTAGAAATATAATTGTGGTGCTAATATATGACTCGAGAACTCATTCTCAATTTAGCGGTGGCTCGAGCCCTAAGTTATGCTAAGCGTACTGGAGCTATACAGTACAAGAGCAATGCTTCTGATTTAGAAAAAGCTCTGCAGCCTTGGTATTTAAAAACTCGCTTTGCTTATAGAATCCCTCTAGCAGAAATAGTAAAAAAACTGCAAAATAATCTTAAGGAAGACAACCTTCAGTAACCTAAGCTCCTCATGATAAAGTAAAGCTATTTGCAAAGGAGCACCATGTTATATCAGAAAATAAATGTCCCTGAAGGGGATAAGGTTTTTATAGAAAACGGCAAGTTACAAGTTAGTAACAGGCCTATCATTGCTTTTATAGAAGGAGATGGTACTGGCCCTGATATTTGGGCAACTGCTCAGCGTGTTATTGACGCTGCTGTGGCAACGGCCTACGGTGGCCAAAAGCAAATAGCTTGGATGGAGGTCTATGCAGGTGAGAAAGCCAATGATGTTTACGATGAAGTAGTTTGGTTGCCAGATGAAACAGTTTCCGTACTAGATGAGTATTTGATTGGTATTAAAGGACCTTTAACAACACCTGTAGGTGGTGGCATTCGTTCTATTAATGTAGCTATACGCCAAAAGCTTGATCTTTATGCTTGCTTGCGCCCTGTACAATACTTTGAAGGCGTACCCAGTCCTGTAAAAGAGCCTGAAAAAGTAAACATGGTGATCTTCCGTGAAAATACTGAAGATATTTATGCAGGTATAGAGTACCAAGAAGGCACAGAAGCCGTTAAAAAATTTTTAGAGCTGTTTAAGGAAAACTTTCCTGAATCCTATGCCAAGATACGTTTTCCTGACAGTAGTGGTATAGGCATTAAGCCTGTTTCAAAAGATGGTACTCAAAGGCTTGTCAAAAGCGCTGTAGCTTATGCTATAGCTAATGATTTGCCTTCAGTTACCCTTGTTCATAAGGGCAATATAATGAAGTTTACTGAGGGTGCCTTTAGGGATTGGGGCTATCAACTTGCTAAGGAATATGGTGCACAAGAGTTAGATGGTGGTCCTTGGTGTACTATTAAAAACCCTAACAGTGGTAAAGAAATTATTATTAAAGATGTTATAGCTGATGCTATGTTGCAACAAGTACTCACTCGCCCTGCTGATTATAGTGTTATTGCTACTCTAAACCTTAATGGTGACTATCTCTCAGATGCACTAGCAGCGCAAGTAGGTGGCATCGGTATTGCTCCTGGTGCAAATATTAACTACCAAACAGGTCACGCTGTCTTTGAAGCTACTCATGGCACTGCTCCTAAATATACAGGTCAAGACAAAGTAAATCCTTCATCAGTTATTCTTTCAGGTGCAATGATGTTGCGCCACCTAGGTTGGAATGAAGCTGCTGACCTCATTACTAATAGCATGAGTAAAACCATTAGTCAAAAGACTGTCACCTACGACTTTCATCGTTTGATGTCTGGAGCAACTCTTTTAAAGTGTAGTGAGTTTGGCAAGGCGTTAATTGCTAACATTTGAGAGGGCCAAAGTATGAAAGTGATTGTTACAGGAGGTGCAGGTTATATAGGTAGCCACACCTGTAAAGAATTAGCAAAAGCTGGTATTGAAGCTATTGCCTTTGATAACCTTTCTACAGGACATAGAGATTTCATAAAATGGGGTCCTTTTGAGCAAGGGGAATTGGCAGATAAACTTCGTTTACAGCAAGTTTTTGATAAATATAAGCCTGATGGGGTCATCCATTTTGCTGCTTTTGCCTATGTTGGAGAGTCTGTTCGTAACCCTGGTAACTATTTTCGCAATAATGTAGTAGGTACTCTAAATCTTTTAGAAGCTATGCGGGACAGTGAAGTAAAAAACATTGTCGTATCCAGCACCTGTGCTGTCTATGGCATCCCTAAAAAACTTCCAATTTCTGAAGATACTCCTCATAATCCCATTAGTCCATACGGTGCTTCTAAGATGTTTATGGAGCGTATGCTGCCAGACTTTGAAGCGGCCCACGGTATCAAGTGGGCTGCTTTACGTTACTTTAATGCCTGCGGAGCAGATCCAGAAAAGGAAATAGGTGAACTACATGATCCTGAAACGCACCTTATACCTAGAGTTCTTATGGCTGCTAATGGCGATATTCCCCACTTAGAAGTTTTCGGTGATGATTACCCAACTCCTGATGGGACTTGCCAAAGAGACTATATACATGTCGCAGATCTAGCTAGTGCACATGTTGCAACCTTAACCTACCTTGCTCAAGGAGGTGTTTCTGGTGCCTTTAATTTAGGTACTGGCACAACCCATTCAGTCAAAGAAATTCTTTATGCTGCTGAAAAAGTAACTGGTAAAACTGTACCGCATAAACTGTGTCCAAGACGTCTTGGTGATCCCCCTGTGTTAGTGGCTAGTGCTGAGAAAGCTCGAGCCACCTTAAATTGGCAACCAAAGTTTTCATCCCTTGAAGCAATATTAGACACGGCTTGGGACTGGCACCTACTCAGAGGGTAAAACTTTATGGTGCTCTATAAACCCCAGTTACATCAATGGCTGGCGTAGGTTGGTTAGCCCAATAACCATAGATATCACTCCTTGCCCCTACTAAATAGGGTGGGCTAAAAAGCCAAACATTCACAGCATCTTTGGCAATAATGCGAGCTATGGACTGGTAAACTGCAACTTGTGCCTGTTCATTACTTAAGTTTTCAACTGCAGCAAGAAGCTCACGCACTGCAGGACTATCATACTGATAATAATAATCAGGATTGCCATAAATATTGATATCGCGTGGTTCACTATGACCAATTATGGTCATATCATAATCACCGCCTAAAAAAATACGATTTAGCCAAGTGGCCCAATCAACTATACTTACATCAGCCTTAATGCCTACCTCTGTTAGCATTTGGGCAACTACTAAGCCACTGCGACGCTCTAGATTGTATGGTTCTGGTAGCTCGAGCTTAAGCTCAAAACCATCAGGATACTCGGCTTCTGCTAGCAATTCTTTAGCTAGCTTAGGGTCATAAGGATAGGTATCAAGGTCAACATAATAAGGTTCAGCAGGGCTCATATGCGTACCAATAACTGTACCAAACCCAAACATTGCTCCCTCAACCAAGGTCTTTTTATCAATAGCATGAGTAATAGCTCTGCGGACTAGGGGGTCATTAAGTGGTTCACGGCTATTATTCATAGCTAGAGTAATTTCTGTAGTAGCAGTACCTTGGATAAGCTTTAGTTGAGGGTCCTTATCAATCTGCAAGGCATTCTCAGGTGAGAGAGCTACACCAATTAGGTCAATTTCCCCTTTTTTTAAGGCTAGAAGTTGTACGTTGGTATCAGGAATAATTCTATAAGTTACAGCTTCAAGATAAGGTACTCCCTCTAAGTAATACTCATCATTGCGTTCTAAACGAATTTTATTACCTTCAAGGTATTCTACAAACCTAAAAGGTCCTGTACCTATGGGGTGAGCAGCTTGTGATTCTTGCAGCTCCTCAGGGTAAATTATCGAATCAGGACGAGCCAGATTGTATAGTAAGCTGGAATTGGGTTTTTTTAATTTAAACTCTATAGTGTTGCCCTCAGCAATTACCGCGTTAATGGCTTCATAATATTCTTGATGAGTATGAACTTTATCTGGATTGGTAGCACGCTCGAATTTGGCCACTACATGCTCAGCAGTAAAATCTGTGCCATCGTGAAACTTAATCCCTTGGCGTAAAACAAATTTCCATATAAGACCATCATCTGAAACAGTCCAAGAAGTAGCCAGAGCAGGCACGATGCTACCATCTTCTGCAAAGCGCACTAATCCTTCATAAACATTGTGATAAACAACTCGAGGTATTTCTTGAGAAGTGGAAATAGTAGGGTCCCAACCGGGAGGTTCAGCAACTATAGCTATAGTAATTTCACCACCATAGCTGGGTTCTGGGTTTTGGGCTAAAGCAGTGAAAAGTGTAATAGTGATGAGGGTTATGGCAATTTTATTCACCTAAAAAGCTCCTAAAAATTATTTAAATGGCAAAGTTGGCTTTGTGAATCCTGTACACCCAGTTTAGAAAGACAATACTATAACTATTGATGAGTTTCTATTTGTTTTAATAACTCTTCAGGAATCATAGCAAGAGTACTATTTAAAGCAATTACCACTACTGAATCACTTTCAAAAGTCACACAATTTGCTTGGTAGGTGTCAAGGTAACTTTCTGTGGCAGTAAAATTCTTTAAGCCTTGCAATTGCAAACTATTCATATAAGTTTGTGCTACTGCCAAATTAGGTAATACTACAAGCTGCTTCTTTCCTTGGGTGAGTGCCGTAGGATCTTGACGACGTTCTTTAGCTACTTCATCTTTATCTTTAGATAGTTCAAGCATAAAGCTTATAGGTGAAATATTAAGGTTTTC
This sequence comes from Trueperaceae bacterium, assembly GCA_965224855.1. Taxonomy (GTDB): domain Bacteria; phylum Deinococcota; class Deinococci; order Deinococcales; family Trueperaceae; genus CBDCVN01. The sequence goes on from CBDDAI010000002.1 coordinate 2,126,499, forward strand.
TTGAGGAGGCAAGGCATCTGGACGGAAGCGAAAACTACCTGTCTTACGCCCTAGTATTTGCTGTGCAGCTTCCTTGCCCTCTGCTTTAGGATGTTCAGCATAAACAATGTGTCCATCTTTAAGAAAAAGAGTAGCTCCATCATCAAACAAAAGAGCACCCTTACTATGAGAAACAAGCATCATTTGTAAAGCATTGATAGCACCACCAACAAGCTCGAGCTGACCTCTTACAGTCTGAGAATCACGACGCCTGAGCAGTGCTGCTACCCTTGCTAATAGCTCATTAACCTCAAAAGGCTTGCCCAAAAAATCATCAGCATCTTCTAAGCCTTTAAGGCGAGTGTCAAGATCATTTTGAGCAGTCAAAACCAACACTTGCATATCTTGCAAGCGTAAATCAAGGCGCACTTTTTTTATTAGATCTAAACCAAATATGTCTGGTAAGCCCAAGTCAACAATGGCTAAATCGGGAGGGTGGCTTTTCATATCATCAAGAGCTTCTTGACCAGAAGTGTAACAAGAAACACTGTAACCCTGCTTAACAAGTAGGTCATTCAAAAATCTGACCAGTACAGGGCTATCTTCAATAACTGCTATGTGGGCCATGCTAATTATTTTATTCCCATTTATAATTCAATGCTGTTAAAGGTGTCTTAATCTTAAGGTGGGTTTGCTCAAAAAGAAAGTCAACGCGTTTAAACTGTTGTATGTCTCAGGTCGAACACTATTTTGCAATTCAAAACCGTACACTTTTCTGAATCAAGAAAATACTGAAGGGCAAGGGCATAAGTCAGCCTAGGGCAAATCAGATCGAAACAAAAAGGCCCTACACTAAGCCTCAAGGGTATTGCAAAATTACTTGAAATGTGGTTGGTGTAGGACATGTCATATTCTCAAACATCATACAACAGAATATTTGCCACACTCAAGAAATTTGGATCAAAAAACATAGCAGGTCAAGCAGCCAGGCGCTTAATAGTTTTTGCCTTGATGATAACAGGATTAGTTAGAGCAGGAAAAATAGCGTTGGATGAAATGGCAGACAAAAGCACGAAACATAAGGATAGTAAAACGGAAAGCCGAACAAAGCGATTTAATCGTTGGTTGAGGAATAAAAAAGTCAATAAAGAAACCATGTATTTTCCCTACATCAAGGAAATACTAGCAGGTCTGAGCGGAACAACGTTAATATTCACAATAGATGCAAGTAGTTTAGGTAAACACTGTGCAGTATTGATGATAAGTATAATATATAAAGGAAGGGCACTACCAGTAATTTGGAAAGTAAGAGAAGGGAACAAAGGAAGCTTTAGTGAAGCAGAACATGTAGTTTTGCTAGAGGAGTTGTATGAATTATTGCAAGAAATAGAGGAAGATTTAGAGAAGGAATTAGACGTGGTAGTAGTAGGTGACGGTGAGTTTGATGGAGTAGAATTCCAAAAGAAATGTGAAGAGTACAAGTGGGAATATGTACTAAGAGCGGCAAAGAACATCAATTGTTATGAAGAAGAAGAGAAAGAACCATTCAAACCAGAAGATATAGCACAAGAAGGAGAGCAAGTAAATGTAGAAAGGGTAAAGTATACGAAAGCGAAGTATGGACCAGTACAAATAATAGCGTGGTGGGAAGAAGAGTACAAAGAGCCAATATATTTGGTAACGAATGTAGAGTTAGCAAAAGAGGCATGTGAGTTGTACAGAAAGAGGAGTTTAATCGAGACATTTTTTTCAGATGAAAAATCAAGAGGATTTAACATACACAAGACACGGATAAAAGATCCAAAAAGACTAGAAAAGCTTTTGTTGGTAGCGTGCTTCGCATACATCTGGATAGTATATTTAGGAGCTATAGCAAAAAAAGAAGGAAAGGAAGGACAATTTAGGAGAAAAGACAGAAAGGTATTGAGTCTATTTCAGCTAGGGAGGAAATACTTAGAATATCTACTAGAGTGTGCAATACCTATACCAGAGGGATTATTAGAGTCGCCAGAATTCTGGGAGGAAAGTGCATGGATATAAAATCAGAGTAACCTTCAAAAAGTAGTTTGAGAGCTTCTCATAAAAGCAGTGCTAGGTAGTCTTATGGCTATATTCAGGAGTTGAGATTAATAAAAGACTCATAGTAGAGGCTTTTTCTCACTTTATGCATGATTGAAGAACGAGTTTTGCAAAAAAGTAGAGTGTTGAGTCAACAACCAAGATCAAAGTTAGAAATTATAGAGAAATTGGGCTCTTTTTTGAATATCTATAATTCCCTCAGGTACATGATTCGTTTTCTACAAAGGATTAGAAGTGTACGGTTTTGAAATTTTGCAAAGCAAAATTTAGCTTGATAATCAATCTTTTCTGTATTAAAATGAATACGTGCTTAATTGCATTGTGATAGGGCATTATCGCTGGGGTAAAACCCACTTTTGTAGTATAGCCTATGAATTGTAGGAATCAGATTTTAATAAAGAGATTTGAAGGAGATATTTTAATGTCTGACAACATAGAATCAGTGTTACATGAAGAGCGCCGTTTTAGCCCACCTGACAGTTTTAGAGCTAAAGCTAAGATTAACACCAAGAAAGAATATGAACGTCTTTACCGCAGATCGCTTGATGACCCTGAAGCCTTCTGGAGCGATGTTACTAATGAACTTTACTGGTTTAAACAGTGGGATAAACTTACTGAGTGGAATGAGCCCTTTGCTAAGTGGTTCTTAGGTGGTCAAACTAATATAAGCTATAACTGTCTAGAACACCAAATTGCTCAAGGTAGAGGTGACAAAGCAGCTATTATCTGGGAGGGTGAAAATGGTGACAGCATAAGGCTTACTTACAACCAAATGAAAAATAAGGTTTGCCAGTTTGCCAACATGCTTAAAAGCAAGGGTATTGGTAAAGGTGACAGAGTAGCAATTTACATGCCTATGATACTCGAGGCTGCTATGGCTATGCAAGCCTGCGCTCGCATTGGTGCAGTTCACAGTGTGGTTTTTGGCGGGTTTAGTGCCAATGCTCTGGCTGACCGCATAAATGACACTAGTGCTAAAGCAGTAATTACTGCTGATGGTGGTTATCGTCGTGGGAAAGTTTTTCCTTTGAAGCCAAATGTTGATGAAGCTCTAAAGAAGTGCAATACTGTGGAAACTGTTTTTGTAGTTAAGCGTGGTGGTAACGAAATTGATTGGCAAGATGGTCGTGATGAATGGGTGCTCGAGCTAATTAAAAACCAATCTACTGAGTGTGAGGCTATACCACTAGATGCTGAGCACCCTCACTTCATTCTTTACACTAGTGGTTCAACTGGTAAACCTAAAGGTATTTTCCATACAGTAGGTGGTTACCAAACCTACACTTATTTAACCAACAAATATGTCTTTGACATGCAAAACGACGATACTTTTTGGTGCACTGCTGATGTGGGTTGGGTTACTGGGCACTCCTACATAGTCTATGGTCCTATGCTAAATGGTGTTACCCAAGTGATGTATGAGGGTGTTCCCAACTACCCTGCCGAAGATAGGTTTTGGGATATTGTAGAAAAACACCAAGTCAGTATTTTCTATACTGCTCCCACAGCTATTCGTGCCTTTATGAAGTGGGGTGACGAGCATCCTAAGAAGCACGACCTCTCTAGTTTACGTTTGTTAGGAACAGTGGGTGAGCCTATTAATCCTGAAGCTTGGATGTGGTATCACAGAGTCATTGGTGGAGAAAATTGTCCTATAGTAGATACTTGGTGGCAAACAGAAACTGGTGGCATTATGATAACCACTTTACCCGGTGTGCACGATACTAAACCCGGTAGTGCTGGTTTTCCTTTCTTTGGAGTTGAACCTGCCATTATGCTTCCCGATGGTACAGAACAATCAGTCAATACCGGAGGATTCCTAGCTATAAAACGCCCTTGGCCTTCAATGCTTCGCACAGTTTGGGGTGATGATGAACGCTACAAAAAACAATACTGGTCCGATATCCCTCATGCTTACTTTGCCGGTGACGGTGCTAGACAAGATGAAGAAGGCTATTTTTGGATTATGGGTCGTGTGGACGATGTAGTTAATGTAAGTGGTCACCGTTTGGGCACTATGGAAGTAGAATCAGCGTTAGTTTCTCATGCTGATGTTGCTGAAGCTGCAGTGGTAGGTCGCTCCGATGAGCTTACAGGAGAGGCTATTGTTGCTTTTGTAATCTTAGAAGGTGGTAAAGAAGGCAGTGATGGATTGCGACAAGCTCTTTTAGAGCATGTTAAAAAAGAAATTGGTGCTATAGCCAAACCTAAAGAAATTCGTTTTGCTGAAGGACTACCTAAAACCCGTAGTGGTAAGATTATGCGCCGCTTGCTTAAGAATATTGCAGCTGGAGAAGATATTGCTGGGGACGTTAGCACTTTGGAAGATAGAAGTGTAATAGATAAACTTCTTGAGTAGCTTTTAATTACTGAGTCCACTTGCAAAAGAAACAAAGTATAGGCCAAAGTCTGACACTGTTTCTGCATCAAATATACTTAATCTCCCTGCTCCACTTCTCATCTTTAAATATCCATGTAGAAAACATCTTATCAGCACTGTTTTCACAAATAGGCTTGTCCATGCTTTTATGGCACTTCCAAATCCATCTGTATCTACTGTCTCTGGTTCGTACTTTACCATAATTTTGTGCAAAACATATGGGTTTTAACTTGGTTCTACTGCTAACACTGCTGGTTCAAAACAGTTTACTGTATGACGATTATTTGGATATAACTCTGACCAAATGAATGAGCAATTGAAAAAAGCGCAGCTATAAATAGCTGCGCTTTATTTTCTAGGTTGAGAAATTAAACTCTGTTTTTAGTATCTGATGTAGAAGTTTGCAGTATCAGTTACCCAAGAATGGGTATCTATAGGCTCTACAACTATGGAAAGGCTGCGAGCAAAGCTGTCTTGGCTATGGTTACCTTGAGCAAAAAAGTCGTGCTCACTTCTAAAGCTTGCTAAGGCAGAGGTGTTAAGACGCCTCTTACTGGCAACGGCAACAATTTTATCGTATCCTGTAGGACCATCAACATAAAAGCGGTAACGGCTGTGGTGACCGGGTAAATATTTAGTACGGTGCGCACGTAAGTAGTTATTGTGATCAAAGCGATTAGGGAAGATTTTTGTAACAGTACCATCAGTATGTAGATTGAAAAGGTATACATAAGCATCTTCATTAGTGCGTACACCAACTTCAAGCTTCTCACCTATACGATAAGTTGGAGTATAGTTACCATGGGGAGCTTTATTGAGCCACAAATCAACTTTTAGATTGTGTACAGGTGGGGGTGGAGGTGGCGGGGGTGGGGGTGGAGGAGGGGGTGAAGGAGTAATGATTATAGATTGAGGGCCAATGTTGATTTGATTTTCTGCCAAAGCAAGAGTAGTAATGAAGATGAGTAAAACTAATAAAACTTTTTTCATGGAAAAATTCCTTTCTAGAATTTAAGGCTGAGCTAACTTTATTTTTTAGCTCTTTCATTTCACTTGATGGCTAATTAGGAGCATCAACCAAAGTGATGGTAGTAGTATGTCGTTTCGTTGGTGGTCTCGCCTGAGCTACCCTGAAGATTTGTTCAGTTTTAGCTAATCTTTTGTAACTGGCTCTAAAAGTTTAAATTGCTCTTGCATTTCTACTAAAGTTTTCGCTTCAGTATCAACAAGCCCTTGTTCAAAAAGGAATTTGTCTGTATATCCCGGTAGCACTCGAGCCCGTGTAAAAAGCGGCACCACACCGGGATTAACTTGGTTCACGATTTCAGCAAGGTTATTAGTGCAGTTACTGGTGAGTGTGTGGTAGAAACGTGGTTTTTGCTCGAGGCGAATAGTTTCTTTTGCTAGCCCTAAGAAAAGCTGAGTGCCAAACTCTGGTGTTACAGTAAGTGGGTACTTGTATACATCATGGTCAAAGTATACCAGCCTACGATTAACGAAATCCTGTTCAGTTCCCCACAAATAAATGAGCTCAAAATTGCGCCAGAGGCCTGCCCAAGCCCCATACTTTTCTCCCACTTCTGTACGAGCTTCTATAGAAAACGCTATTGATTTGCCATCTAAGAAGTCAAATACAAAAAGCGTATGTGCCACTGCCTTCCAATCTGCAAAGGGTTCCTGTACTAACCAGACTTTACTAACTTTGCTAGGAGTAAAAGTTTGGTCAATATACTCCTTTGACAAAACCTTACCTAGTTCATAATGCCAATCACGAATGCCTTTAATCATCACTTCATCGGTGTTGATTGTCACTTGGGGGAATATAGCAAAATTTTCTTTCCAAATTCGGTTAGATTGAGGTTTGCGGATTCCAACAGTAAAGTACCAGAAAATGAATAGGCCAATTAAGATAACTAGTGGAATAAAACGTGGTCTTAAAAATCGTTGTCTCATACTTTTATTTTCCTTATCAAGGAGCCCATTTCATACTCAAAAACAGGCCACCTTACCAATTTTATGTGATCCTGCATGTGCCTGCTAAAGATCTAGACCTCGAGCCATTGCTGTTGCAGCTAAACCATTAGGATAATCAAATTGGCTTGTGTGTAGCTGATAAGTGCAAGACGTGATGCTTGAGATGTATCTAGTGCTTCTTTCCGAAAACCCCTTTGCCATCGAATAAGTGTGACCATAGGCCAAATTTCAAGCACAAATATAACTCCGAACAGGGTCATTTTGATCCAAAAAAAGAGTTGCTCAAGTAGTAGCTACTCCCCTTTTCTAACCCAGCGAATACCCGAACTAGTCCAGTACTAACCCACAGAACCGCGGCTATTCCCCAAAAATCAGCAGCAAAAAAAGCCAATTGCAGATTTTTCTTGTCTTGAGCATTCTTAAGAGCTTTTGCCCTTAAGAACACAGCTCCTAGACCAATGCCAAGTGCTAGAAGGTGAAGTGTCGCCAGTAACCAATGTATAATCATGAAAATTCCTCATACGAATGCTATAATTATACCCGTAACTAGAGCACTTGCTAAAGCAATCTCAAAAAGCCACACCCAACCAAAACGCATTAATTGGTCATAGCGTAAACGAGGCAATGTGCCACGTAGCCAAATAAAAAGAAACATAAAGACTGCCATTTTGAGAATGAGCCACACAAAAGGTAAATTGGCAATGTTTTCACCAAATATAATAGGGCCTCGCCAACCTCCTAGGAAAATGGTGCTCATAAAAGCAGCAGCAGTCATCATATTTACATACTCAGCCATTTGAAAGAGTGCCCACTTAATAGAAGAGTATTCTGTCAAATAACCAGCAACTATTTCTTGCTCGGCTTCAGGCAAATCAAAAGGTGTACGGTTTACTTCTGCCACAGCAGAAATCAAGTAAGTAATAAAAGCAATTGGCTGCAATAAAATTAGTGGTTTCCACCATGCACTAGCTTGGAATTCTACTATCTCACGTAAATTAAGCGTGCCCGTAATCATTATTATGCCTAAAACTGATAAGCCTAAACCTAACTCATAGCTAATCATTTGAGCCGAAGAGCGTAGTCCCCCAAGCAGCGAATACTTACTATTAGAAGCCCAGCCTGCTAAAAAGATGCCATAAACACCTATACTAGTAACAGCAAAGACATAAAGCAAACCTATATCTAAATCTATAATCCAAGGGTTAAAGCCAAAGAGGCTTCCTTCTGGCCCTGCTGGGATAATGCCAAAAGCACTCAAGGCAAATACAATGCTAACAAAAGGTGCTAGGAAATAAACAAACTTATCTGCTTGGCTAACTACTACATCTTCTTTAAAAATAGATTTAATGGCATCGGCAATAGGTTGAAGCAAGCCAAAAGGTCCCACACGGTTAGGGCCATAGCGATGTTGCATACGCGCTAGCAATTTGCGCTCTATTACTGTCATGTAAGCAAATGCACCCAGCAGAATAAAACATAGTATTAAGGATTTGATGAATGTGATTAATAAAGAATCCATCAGGCTACCTCGAGCTTGGGCATACTTTCTATAACTTCTATTGACTCGAGCACACATAACCCTGAAGGTTGCTCTGGTAACGCAGGTAAAAGCATGAGATCTTCAGGTACTTTCTCTGAAAGCTCAACCACCGCAAACCTCTTAAAACCCCCAACTTGGATAGAAACCTTATCATTAGCAGAAAGTTTGTGCTTTAGTGCATTACTAGGATGAAGGCGCAAAGCAGGCTTGCCAAAAGTTTTTTGTAAATGTGTGTTGTAGTAATGGTACTCAGGCCTTACCATGGAAGGGGATAAAAGAACGTTGCCCTTAAGGGTACTCCTTTGCAATTTACTTAAAGGTTTATTTGCTAACGTAGGTAAATAGCCCTCTTGCTCTAATTCTTGCAGGTTTACACCAAATTCTTCTGCAAAAGTTTGCCTAGCACTTACTAAGTCATGCCCCTCTAATTCTTGATCCCAAGCTTTACCTAAGTATTTGATTACCCCCATAAAATCTTCAGATTCACCACAATCGATAGGAGCAGGTGAAACAGTCAAATAACGCCCTTCTACATTACGCACAGTTCCTTGCTTTTCTAGGGATGTTTTAGCTGGTAGTACTATATCAGCCCGTCCTGTAGTAAGGCTTAAGAAGCTAGTATGAACTACTAGGAAGTCAGTTCCTTCTAAAGCCCTAGTGTCTTGTGCAGGATTTAAACCTGAAATTATAAGTGCCTTAGCTCCAACGTGAGTCATGTGCTGGTAATTGCTATTAGTTAGACCAATAGCATCTAGCCCATAGCTATTAGCCATTGGTCCTATGGACATAACCTTTGCGTCCACTTTAGCAGCCAGATTGTAGAGTTTGCTACTAGCTTCTGGATTCGCTAGTATAAAACCTCCTAAAATGACTACAGCATTTTCAGCCTTTCGTAATTGCTCTGTTAATTCATTAGGCAAACTGTCAACAAATCCAACCTCCCTGCCTACCTCATAGTTGAGCGAACGGCCTGCATGTTTCATTAAAGCTACTTGGTAAGGTGCAGCTACCGTCAGGATTTCTTTTTTTAGTGGCATATGCTCTGTTAAACGTAAGTCAGCAATGGGTACTCCATGAGGCATAAGTTCTGGTGGAGAGACACACTTAAGAGCATCTTTAATGCGTAAATCTAAAATTGGCAATTCCTCAGTTAAGTCAGCAATTACAAAGATGGCATCACTGGTAGCTACGTCAGCGTAAGTAGCTTGCTGACCTTGAGGGATTACTGATGTTGGGGGGCGGGGGTAGTGCTCGAGCTGCCCAGTGCCAAAATTCTTTGCCAAAGACCTAGCAGCAACAGCTTCCTCAAGAGTAGCATCTGCTCTTAGTACTATGCCAATTTCATTACCTGAAAATACTGCTAGTTTTTCTTTTATAAAAGTACTAGCCTCTGCCCATGTGGCCGGCATAAGCCTATCTCCCTTACGAATTAGGGGGGTTTTGATGCGGTCTGGAGCATTTACATACTCATGTCCAAAGCGATTACCATCATCAATCCATACTTTATTAATTTGAGTGTTTAAGCCAGCTTTTACTCTTTCTATACGTCCAGTGCGTGAATCCATTATAATAGCTGCTCCACTGGCATCATTGGTGCTAATAGAGTGAGTATGGCTATATTCCCAATTGCGCCCTCTGAAACGCGCACTAGCATCAAGCAAAGCCCCTACCGGACAAATATCAGTTATGTTGCCACTAAAATTACTGGGCAAACCCTGCTCAATGTTGCCTATATAAGTGTGTCCACCACGCTCTATAAAGTCTAAAACTTCATCACCAGGGACCTCTTCAAAATAGCGTACACAACGCTTGCAATGAATGCAGCGCTCACGGTCAAGAGTCACTAAAGCACTTAAGGAGTGATGCTTTTCTTGGTGTCTCTTGTCAAAGATAAAACGGCTCAAGCCATCACCATACTCATAAGCACGGTCTTGAAGTTCACAAGCACCTCCCTTATCGCAGGTAGGACAGTCAAGAGGATGATTGATTAAATGCAACTCCACCATACCTGCTTGGGCCTTTTTGGCTTCATCACAAAGAGTATCAATGACCATGCCCTCCACTACAGCAGTGGTACAGGTAGCCATTGGATTAGGAAACCAAAAAATTTTAGGCTCATTGCTTTCATCTAAAATCCACTCACCAGTAGCACGATCTTTGCGGGGTGCGCCTACCTTGGCTAGGCACATGCGACAGGCTCCAATGGGTGACATATACTCATGTGAGCAAAAGTAAGGCACGTCATAGCCTGCTGCAAATATTGCATCAATTGCAGAAGTATTTGAGGGTAGCTCTAGTTCAACATCATTAACTTTAACTTTCATTAAGCTTAATTTAACCAATTATAAGCAATATCGCAAAGGTTTTAGGGGTTTCGCAGCACCATGAGGCGTATTTCTGTCATGTCTTCTATAGCAAAGCGAATGCCCTCACGTCCCAAACCACTGCCTTTAACCCCACCATAGGGCATATGGTCAACTCGCCAAGAGGGTACATTGTTCCAAAAGCTTTGCACAAAACCTTTGCAGGTGATGCACATTTTGGTAAGGTGCAAATGACAAAACATTTGCTTAAATCTGGTTCATTATCTATTGAAATTCTTGGTTTAACAGCCGTACACATGACTTCTCGTCACACGCAAATAAATAGGGAAAGCTATGTTTTCACAGAAACTTTTGTATCCTTGCTTAGGAACTTATGACTAGCTGCTTAAAAAGTGATTTCTAGAAACTTATCTTTCTCAAACAGCTTCAAAATTCCCTCACCAGTAGAGTCATCAACGAGCAAAGCAATTCTTTGCCCTGCATCTTTGAGATCAGTTTCGCTCGAGCAACTATTTATCTCTTTAATAAATACCAGAGCTTCTTTTGGTGGCAAATTATCGGCAAGGAAACCCTCAAGACACTGACGCAAGTGGTAAAACCTGTGAGTTTTGCCATTCTCTGGCTCGGAATTCTCCAGGAGATTTTGTGGTTGAGGATTCCTTTTTGATGTACGGTTAGGCCAAAGTCTCATATTAGTAATATAAACAGAGTACATAAGATAAAAATTATCGAGTCATACTTTTTGTATCTGAATTGGTAGAGAAAATGGGTTTTAGTTAACCAGGTGCAATGCCTAATCATCAATTCTAGTTTTGGAAGCTAGCAAGGCTTGAAAAAAATTCTTGTTTTTAGTGGTGAGGTGTATCATGCTTGCTGGATAGTCGTTCCTTTAGTGTGCTGAAAGCTTCTTCAGTAGGTAATGCTTCCCCTTCATCATGTTGTCTTGTGGCATAGGCTATCTTCTCTAGTGTGTTTAACAGGTCAATCATTTCCTCATAGGCTTTTGCGTCTTGGATAACGATTTCAGCCCTGCCGTTCACAGTGAGGATTTCGGGCTTTCCTGTTTCTTTGAGGTGTTTGATATGCTCCGCAGATTTGCGGCTGAAATCGGAAACGGGTGAATGGATTCTGTTGTAAACATAATATCTTTCCTTTCAGCAGAAAATTTGAATATTTTCAGTCTGTACGATTTTTGTGTAATACACAATCTTTTTGTCAGCAAGATTTGGGAACTGAATTGTTTATTCACTAACGAATAGGGTCCTCTCTGATTTGGCTATCAGGAAGTCCCTCTGGAGTTGGATTTTGGAGCAGGGCAGGGGTGTGTCTTTTGGGGTAAACACCTTAACGCAATAAACACCAATTACCCTCTGTCTTTGTTCGTATAAAGACTAATGACTGTTCTAGCCGAACAAGCTACATAAATTACAAACCACCATTTGTGGTTTATTCCCTAATCTGTTTCCTAAATTTTGCGCAAAATTTAGGTGTTTATAACAAGCTGTTTCTTACGCCTTTTGTATTTAGGCTTACTCATACCTTGAATTGTAATACAGACAAAGACTTCAAAAGTTTATGAGAACGTCCTTAAGTAAAATTTAATGCTTTTAGCACCCACTTACTTAGAATTTTAAGTTTAATCCTTACCAAACAGATTTTTAAAGCAAATCCTATCTATTTTCTAGTCGAAAAAAGCTATTGATCTCAGACTAGGTTAGAATCTATAGTCAACTTATTAGAGAATTTATGGAATTAATTAGATTAATATTTACTAACTACGATATAAAACCGCAAAAGATAAGAGACATCTACTCAGATTACTTATCTACTGTATTTTGTTTAGTAAATATTCCTTGCTCATAAATTCTTAAGAAGAAGCCTTAACTCAACTTGAATTGGCGAAAGCCAAGAAAGGTTTTAAGTTTTATGTCTAAAGCTTTAAGTTGTTTTATGGTTGTTTTGGTATTGTTTTTGGTGTCTTGTGGGCAAAATGTTTCTAATCCTGCAGTGCCTTCTTCTGAAAATGAAGAAATAGTTGACAGAGAAATATCTGTTCGGGCAGTTCAAATCCGCTACGTTGACACTAGTGGCGATGATACTAGCAATGACTGTTTAGAGGCAGCTAACCCCTGTAGTACAATACAGCATGCTATTGATGAAGCAGCAGCAGGAGATACTGTTGATATTGCTGCTGGTACTTATAATGAGCATGACATCATCGTTGATAAAGACCTTATATTAAAAGGTGCTGGTGCTGATAGTACTGTTATTGATGCTGAGGGTTTGGGCAGAGTAATTCTCATTGAGCCTGATTTGGAAAGTACTATTGATAGTTTAACTATTGCTGGTGGATATTCTGATGATTATCCTGAGAGTGGTTTGAACTCTTTTTATGAACGTGGTAGTGGTGGTGCTATTTTTAACAGTGGTAATCTAATTATTATTAATGTGGCTCTCATTGAGAACATTGCTGATTTTTGGGGTGAGGGTGGTGGCATCTATAATGAGGGTAATCTAACCATTAATAGCTCAACTATTAACAACAACAGTGCGGGAATCCCTTGGCCTAGGGGTCGTACCACTGGCGCTGGTGGCGGCATCTTCAATACTGGCAACCTAACTATTACTGAATCAACCATTAGTGAAAATTCCTCTCATTATAGTGGTTATGGTGGTGGCATCCTTAATACTGGCAACCTAACTATCATTAATTCAACCACTAGTGAAAATAAGTCTGTCTATGGTGCTGGCATAGCAAATGTCACCTATGGTCCTCAAACTACTGTCCCTGCCTTAACCTTAACTATTATCAGCTCAACTATCACTAAGAACCGTGCTAGTAATGGTGGTGGTATTGCAAATTACGATGAAGGCAAATTAACTATAATTGGCTCAACTATCAGCGAGAATTATGGTAGTGGAATTGATGGTAATGGTAGTGTAGCTATTACTAATTCAACCATTAGTAAGAATGAATCTGGTTTTAATGGTGGTGGAATAAGATTTGGTGGTGACTCTTCAAGTTACTTGACAATTACTAATTCGACTATTAGTGAAAACAAGGTTACTTATGGTAGTGGTAGTGGTATTTATCACCATTGGCTGAGTAATGGAATTGTAAATCTCAAAAACATTATAGTAGCCAACGATAATTTGGTAGGTAATTGTTTTGGAAACATTACTTCACAAGGGTATAATCTAGGCAGCGATGGTACTTGTAATCTAACTGAACCAACTGACCAACCCAACACTGATCCTAAACTGGAACCTTTGGCAGACAATGGTGGCCCCACTCACACACATGCTCTTGCTGCAGGTAGTCCAGCCTTATATACTATCCCTGTAGGTGAAAATGGTTGTGGCACAGACATTACTACAGATCAGCGTGGTGAAATTCGTCCTTTTGGAGCAGGTTGCGAAATAGGTGCTTTTGAAGTTTCTCCTGTAGAAGCTACTAGTCACTTAATGGATTATGTTGTTGCAGCTAACCTACCCCAAGGTACAGAACAAGCACTTTTAAGTAGCTTGAACTCTGCTCTTGAGAAAATAAATGCTGAACAAAACCATGTAGCTAGCAATATCTTAGCAGCATTTGTTAACAAGGTAAATGCTCAGTATAGTAAGAAAATAACTTCTGCTGATGCTGACGAGTTTATTCTATTAGCAGAAGTAATTATTAGTGGTCTGTAAAGATTAAAACCTTATTGGCAACACTGCCATTCTCGATTATAGTATGCCCACTTTGTCTATCAGAGTGGGCTCTCAATTAAAAATCAAGTATACAACTCCTAAAACTTCATTCTAGGTTTATTAATAACATCCCACCAACATAGCAACAGGATAAATATTGCGCTCAATATTGAAGTCGGGTTTCAAAGGGCATTGGAATGTGCTGCACAAAAACAACATGGCTTAGTATATGTTAGTAGGGGGGCACCTCAAAAAAAATCCCATTGAATGGGAAGTAGCGTTTTAACTCTCTCCAAATTTATAAGTTCGTAAACACCCGAAATAACCTTATATAAACTGTCTCTTATATCGTCTTTTGCCACTTAGTAAACAATACTGTCCATTAATCGACTTAGGAAACATAAGTAGGCACTCAAGTCTGACAAAATTACCCCTACTGTAAGATTTGAATGGTTTATATGTCTTTGCTAAAAGGTGTCCTAAAGGCATGTTTTGTGATAACTGGGTTTCACAATTTTCGTGTGTTGTGACGGTAGAAGTTTGCTACATCTTCACAGGATATGTTGCCCTGTGCAATGTCTTCTATGAGATTTTTCTGTTCATACTCTTTTTGAACTTTAAGCTCATACCCATTTTTTTCAAGAAATAGTCCAGAAACAGCTAGAGCTGTTCTTTTATTTCCGTCAACAAAGGCATGATTCTGAGCTATGCCTTCAGTATAGCTTGCTGCAAGCTCAAAGATATCATCTTGCTTTTCATAGAAGTACAGATTTTGTGGGCGTGTGAGTGCAGACTGAAGGAGCCCTTTATCTCTCATACCGTGTGATCCACCTGTCTTTTCTATTATCTTTTGATGGAAAAGCAGGGCTTCTTTTTCTTTAATCCAAAGCGGTTCTGTGTTTTGTGTCACTATGCAAGCTGTTCAAGGACGGTGTGGTGTTTATCAATAAAGGCATCCATCATTTTTTCTGTTTCTGCGCTTACTTCAGACTCCCTTAGTTTTGCGTAGTGTTGATACTCTGTTGCAGAAATCAGAACAACACTTTCTCGTCCGTTACTGGTAACAGTTACAGGTTCACGTTGCGCAATTTCTTTGAATGCGCCAAAGTTTTTTTGAAATTCGGAAGCAGTTACAATTCTCATGAGTAAAATCCTCTTCAGTACGGTATATATTAAAATTATACACAAACTACGTAATTTGTGCAACACAGAGTTATAGCCTTACACTTGATACCAACTTTGTTGCTCAACTTCTGAAGGGCAATCAAAACGCCTCAGAAAATCTTGAGAATGCGCTAGAAAAAGTCACCAATAAAAAAACGGCCCCAAGTCAACCTTTGGATTCATCATGCTCAGTTCTGGTTGTTTTCAACTGTTTACCTTGCCTATACAAATAAACTCCGTAGCCAATATAAGCAAGAATGACTTGCCCCCAAGCAAAAGCTACCCAATGCCACTGTGTCCAAGAATCAAACATGAATAACCTCTGAAGTTAGTTTAGGGTGTTCTTGCTCCTTAACTAATCTACTTTCTAAACGCCCTAAACGTACACGCTCGAGCATAAAATATGCATAAACTAAACCTGCTGCTAGTACATTAAATAGTAGTATTTTAATCATAATAGGATCCATTTGTGGTTCTTCACCTATTTGCAAGCTCAAGGGTTGATGTAAGGTGTTAAAGAACTCTGAAGCAAAGTAAACTATTGGTACGTCAGCTAGGATAACAAGGCCAATCACAGCACTTACTCTTCCACGCCTCTGCGGGTTCTCAATAAGCCCACGCACTATAAAATAGCCAACTAGCAAAAAAAACATTAGTGCTGTAGTAGTAAGTTTAGCGTCCCAAGCCCACCAGACAGTCCAAGTAGCCTTACCCCATGTCATACCACCTATAATGGTAAGGCCCGAGTAAAATAACGCCATTTCAGCACTAGCCACTGCTAAGATGTCGCTTAACTCACTGCTGTTCCACAAATAAATACTGCCAAAAATAGCACATAGAATAACAGCCAAAAAGCAAATCCATGCCACGCTTACGTGGGCGTAGAGAATACGCACAAGCTGTCCTTGATCTTTATCTAGTGGTGAAACTACCAAGGCTAGATAAAAACCTACAGCAAACAGGATGAAGGCGATTATGCCAAATACTTTAAGTCCTAGGGGGTGTTTGTTAACAACTTCCATATACATTATATCATATAGCATAGCAAGCTTAAGCTCTTACTATAGACGTCCAAATAAAATCACTGCCCTCTCGTTCCGAAACTCCGTTTCGGAATGCATACCCAATTATCCCCCCAAATTGTTTTACATGACCAGAAGCGTCCAAGGTAGGAATTCCCAAGTAGAACTTGGAACTAGTTAGTAGTGAACATTGCAGTGTAATAATAAAAGGGCTAGTCAAGATAAGCGTTCATGCTATAATTTGCGCAAGTAGGTTTTAGTCTTATAGAATACTTTAAAGTCAAGCTACCTAGGAGTTGTTATGAGGAAGTTACAGAGAATGTTTAGCAAATCAGATCATATAGAGGGTGCTACTTGGCGGGATTATTTGGTTCTCACAAAACCTAAAGTCATTAGTTTATTGCTGTTTACCACTGTAGGAGCAATGTTTATAGCTGCTAGTGGTTTTCCCGGTTGGATACCCTTTCTCGGTGTTCTTATAGGTGGCTATATGTCCGCTGGTGCAGCAGGTGTTTACAACATGATCTATGATCGCGATATTGATCTAAAAATGAAACGCACTGCTAAGCGTCCTATAGCTAACTCATTAATTTCTACTAAGAATGCCCTTATTTTTGCTATCAGCCAAACAGTTCTCTCTTTCTTAATAATTGGTCTTACCACCAATTGGTTAGCAGCACTACTTTCTTGGGCAGGAATTGCCTTTTATGTACTTATTTACACTATGTGGCTAAAGCGCTCTACATGGCAAAACATCGTTATTGGTGGGGCTGCAGGTGCCATTCCGCCCTTAGTGGGTTGGTCCGCTGTTACTGGCAATTTAAACCTAATGGCTTGGTGTCTTTTTGCTGTTGTTTTCGTGTGGACTCCCGTCCACTTTTGGGCTCTAGCACTTATTATTAAAGATGACTATGCTAAAGTAGGTGTTCCCATGGCCCCAGCAATTATAGGTGAGCGTGCTACTGTTTTACAAATGGTTATGTATGCTGTACTCACCATGATGCTAACTTTGATCCCCTTTGCTATGAAAGAATTAAGCATTACTTATTTCTTAGCAGCTTTAATACTGAACTTATTTTTACTATTTAAGGTGGTCAAACTTTATTTTGTAGTGCATAGTGGTAGGACTATAGAACGTTCGAATGCTCTTGGGCTTTATAAGTATTCAATGTCTTATCTAGCTCTGATTTTTTTAAGTATGGTCCTTGATCGCATATTTACTTAATTTGTGACTAACTTAAAGCAAAGCCTTTCGGTGCGCTGGCTCACTGCTCATTTTTTAGTGCTAGTAGCAGTAGGGTTTTTTATCACCCTAGGCTTATGGCAACTTAGACGAGCGAATCACAAAGCAACTGATAACTCTTTAATTAAAACGCGATTAAAGCAAAGCCCTCTACAGTTTGAAAAAATTAAAGAGGTTTATGACCTAAGCGTCCCAAAAGAAGATCCAGACTCTGCTACTTATCGCCAAGTAAAAGTAGCAGGAACTTATGACATAGCACAAGAAGTACTTATTCGCAACCGTTCTTATAATGGGCAACCAGGTTATCATTTACTAACACCCTTAAAAGTAAGTGATAGTAGGGCTCTGCTGATTGAAAGGGGCTGGATACCTACAAATGCAAATGATCCACCAATTATGACTGCTGCACCACCTAAAGGTGAAGTTGAGCTGGTAGGAGTCTTACTGCCTGCGCAAAGTCAACCCAAAGGCTTCATTGGCGCAAAGGACCCTCCATCAGGTAAGTTAACTAAAGTTTTCTGGGTAGACATAAAAAGATTACAAGCACAAATGAGTTACAGGCTCGAGCCCATTTACCTACGTTTAATAAGCCAAAACCCTCCCCAAAGCAATTTGCCTTTAGTAGCCCCTTTACCAAGTATTAACAGTGGTTCCCACTTGAGCTATGCTATCCAGTGGTTTGCCTTTGCCATTATCTTGCTAATAATTTACACCCTTAAAGTAATAAGCTTCCTCACTTCAAAGGATTAACTATGGCATAATAAAGTCAATGATTTATCAGTTTATAAAGTCTGCAGCAGGTTTTTCTTTGTTAGTAATTAGTTTTGGTTTTTCCCTTACTCCCGTTCGAGTGTTACTAGGAAACGAACCAAGCTATATTGATTATCACATCAATGGGGCACATCAAGGTTATGTAAATGGCAATTTGCTTTTCAGTACTCAGTTGGGTTTAAGTTGGCCTGTAAGTGCTCAAGCCAATGAACTTATAGTGGATGGGGTGGCCATAGGCAAGAGCTTAAGGCTCGAGCCCTTAAATGGCGACCCGATTTACTGGCAACAACGTCCTTACCGTGGTAGCCTTGAGTTAGTGGCAATCGATAGTGCCATTCAAGCTATCAACATAGTAGACTTAGAGGATTATTTGCGAGGAGTAGTGCCTGCTGAGATGCAGGCTTCTTGGCACATGTCTGCTTTAAAGGCTCAAGTCGTTGCTGCCCGTACTTACACCCTTGCTTCACTAAGCCCTCATGCAGCTTACGACGTCTGTGCCACTGTTGAATGTCAAGTGTATGAAGGAATGAGCGCCGAACACCATCTAAGTGATCAAGCTATTCGTGAAACAGCAGGAATGGTACTCACCTACGGTGATACTTTTGCCTATACCTACTATCATGCTGATTCAGGTGGAGAGATTGCCTCGAGCTTAGAAGTTTGGGGGCTTGATTTACCTTATCTATATGCTAAAACAGATTATGTTCAAAATAGTCCTAATGCTAACTGGACATTTAACCTTGAGCCGAGCACCATGCAAAAAGTTCTTAAGAATTATGGCTATGATATAGACAGGGTTAAATCCTTATACATTTTAGAAAAGAGTAATTCAGGGCGGATAGCAAAGCTTGAAATCCATGGTGAGGCAAACACCTTAAAGCTTGAGGGCACAATCTTACACAAAATAATTCGTGACTGGGGTCTAAAGTCTACCCACTTCGAGTTAGTAGGTGGCAGTGGCCTATTGGTTAGGGGAGAAGGTTGGGGACATGGGGTAGGGATGAGTCAATACGGAGCGCGCACTCTAGCTAATCATAATTATGACTACCAGCAAATTTTAGATTTTTATTATCCCGGCACAGTACTTAGACAACTGCAGAGTGAAGAAATAGCTTTTTACCAAGCGAATAACAGATAGGTAAATGGTGTTTTACATTTTATATAATCTCCTGTAGGCTACTTTTACTATGAACAACAGTTTTGATCAATGTGTTTTCTGTGAGATTGTGGCAGGACTGTCTCCTGCAAGTTTCGTTTATAAAGATGAGAAAGTAGCATGCTTTATGTCATTGCAACCATCACGCCTTGGTGAATGCCTTGTTATTCCCAATAAGCACCTTGACCATTTTACCGATATTCCTAATAAGCTCTCAGCACATATTATAATTGTTGCTCAATGTGTTGGTAGGAAAATGAGAGTGGTTCTTAAACCTCAACGTGTTGGCATGGTTGTTCATGGTTATGGTGTACCGCATGCTCACCTAATCATCATTCCACAATACAGTCCTACTGACATTACCTCTGGAAGATTTGCTGTCATAAGAGATTGTAATGTGGTATTTGATCCTTCACAATTACCTAAACCTAGCAGAGCAGAACTTGATGACTATGTTGAGAAATTGCATGTGGATAAGGTAACCTGGTAGTGCCCTTCATGTAATGATTAAGCAATGGTTCTAACAGAGTCAAGGTCAAACATATCATTACTTGTATAGGACTACCTTATTTCAGTGTCTAAATGAGATTCCAAGCTAAAATCAGGGGCTTTTTGACCAACCTCAAGCATTAATTACTCCTAAAATTTCTGAAAATAAAACCTAAAAACAGGCTCCCAATAATTATACACTTCTAGGTGGATGAAGGTTGGACATAGGCAAAAGTGTTTGGTAAGCATAAGGCTGTGCCTTGCTTGGTTGAGAAGGCTCTGTACCTGGGCATGGTATCCTTGCACTATGATGCTCGAGTCGAGTTTGTTTGTTAATTATCCATTGGTGGGTGTAGAGACGCAAGATTTTGCGTCTCTACGAACGTTTAGATAGCTGTAGTAATACTGTTGCTCGAGCTTGAATATAACCCTTGGCCAACCCCTCACTAGTCTTAAAAGTGAACCCTACTTTACTGCTTTCTAAATCCAGCAGTTGGGCTACCTTTTTCTGAATATTGCTACGGAGTTCACTTAGTTTGGGTTCATCTAGTATCACCACTCCCACTAAATTAAGTATTTCAATTTCCCAGTGAGTCTTAATAACTTTAAGCACTTCTTGCAAAATTTCAGCACTATTTATATTCTTAAAAGCAGGACTTGTAGGAGGGAAGTAGTGACCAATGTCTCCTAAAGAAACACTTGACAAAAGGGCGTCGGCAAGGGCATGTAGTAGCACGTCACCATCACTATGTGCTAATGCCCCGTGTGGGCTACTGGGAATAACAACATTGCCAATAATAAGAGGTCTACTAGCAACTAATTTGTGAGAGTCTTCCCCATAACCAACACGAATGTTGCTCAAACTACTCCTGCTTCTTTTAAAGCTTTTCGCTCTTTTTCAAAACCCTCACGACCCATAAGTGCATAAGTATAAACTTTACCTAACTCAACTCCAGGCTGATTGTAAGTATTAATATTCATTAATTCACCCATGAGCGCAGTTTGCCACTCTAGGTATTGCAAGAGTAAACCTAAGTGATATGCATCAAGTTTATCTAAGGTAATAGTATAATTTGGCCGCCTGTGTGAGGTTATAGCAAAAGCAGTGGCTGCTTGTTCAGCATTGATGAGTTTGTTGAATGTTTGACCTGATAAATATTTAAGCTTGGCTAGATCTTCACTTACTGTCGGAATTATGGTTTCATTGTCAAATTCGGCAATACGAACGAAGGTAAAAATTTTGTTGTTCGGTCCCTCATTAAAAAGCTGCACTTGAGAATGTTGATCTGTTGCTCCGAGAGCAGCTAGCGGAGTGCTACCTTCATAAACTAAGCTACCCTCATTATTTTCTTTCTTGCCTAAAGATTCTGCCCAAAGCTGCACATACCAATTAGGCAAATAGCGCAAGCGTGTACTGTAAGGCATTAGCACACTAATAATCTTGCCACGCCTATAGGCTAAGTACTGCACCAAAGCAGATTGCTTAATAGGGTTTTCACTAATGCTAGTTTCCACAATAGCATTAGCCTCTGCTGCACCAGCTAAAAGCTCTTCGATATCAATGCCAGCTAAGGCAATGGGTAAAAGCCCCACTGCAGAAAGAACACTAAATCGCCCTCCAACCGTAGGAGGTACAGTAAAAGTTTCATAGCCCTCACGTTCAGCTAGGGGGCGTAAGATTCCTTGTTTTGGATCAGTGGTAGCTACCATATGTTTTTTGTAAGCTTCACCAAGGCCGTTTTGCAACCACTTTTGAAAAGCTAGGTAGGCAGACATTGTCTCTGCAGTAGTACCTGATTTACTAATAACATTCACTAGAGTCGTTCGAGGGTCTAGAACTTCTTGCAAACCTTTAATGGTATCGGGATCAACATTATCTACAAAATTAACCCGCAGGCCTCTACCATTTTGCTGCAAATGGCGGTAGGGATGCTGTAAAGCAGTGATTACCGTTAGTGCTCCTAAGCTCGAGCCCCCAATACCCAGAACTACTAGGTCAGTAAAGTTTTTATCAAGCTGGGCAACATAATCTAGGATCTCCTTGGCCGCAGGATTAATATTGGGCAGGTCAATCCAGCCCAAAAAATCATTAGGGTCTTTTCTTCTAGCGGTCAGGTTGGATGATAGTTTATCAAGTCTATTACTATAGGCCTTATATTCACGCAACAAATCAATGCCGTGGTCCTCGCCTAAACGCTCTAAAGTTACATTATCTATATTTAATTTTATCATAAATTCCCTATTCTAAAGTTATTATCAAAGTTCAAAAAACAAATAAATATACTCTAGGTTCAAATTGCACTGGGATTTCATTATGCCATATAACGACCAAACTCACTAGGTTCTTACAGTAAATAGATAGTACTAGACGTGCTAGTATAGTACAAGTTAAATAATCTTCTCAAGAAAATAGGTATGGATCCTATCATCACCACTTAATTCTGGATGAAAAACCGTAGCCATTAATCTATCTTCCCTTATCATAATAGGATCCCCTTTAAAAGAAGCTAGTATTTCTATTTGGTCACTTACTTTAACAATGCGTGGAGCCCTAATGAAAATGGCTTTCAGTGGTGCATCAAATGCCTTTATTGCCACACTAGCCTCAAAAGATGCAATTTGTCGGCCATAGGCATTGCGCTCAACACTAATATCAAGCAAGTTCAGCCTAAATTGCTGGGGATAATCAATGATATTTTTAGCTATTAGAATAGCACCAGCACAGGTGCCCCAAATAGCTCCTCCATCTTTATAAAATTGCAGTAGTGCTTTATCAAAATTATAATTCTGTATTAGTTTAGCTATAGTGGTGGATTCTCCACCAGGAATAATTAGGCCGTCTAAACTAAGAAGGTCGTTGGGTAAGCGTACTTCTTTTACATTAGCACCAAGCCTCATTAAAGCTTGCTTGTGCTCACGAAAGGCTCCTTGTAAGGCAAGAATACCAATTTGCACGCTCACGAGGTAAAGTATATTGACTAGATAAAGCTTAATATGTAAGAATGCATCCAAATGATGGTTCAAAGGAACATACACCAAGTACTATGGTAGGAAATCATTAAGCGTCTCTTCTATAGTTTAGCTGGTGTCATAGTTTTAGGCATAGCAGCCTTCCTCATTTACCAAGCCTTAAGCTCTTCATTGGTTTACTTTATTTTGCCAAGTGAGTATGCTCAAAATCCTAGCGAGTATGCAGATCGGCGTATACGTTTAGCAGGTATTGTTGAAAAAGATAGCGTTAGACCTGATAATGAGAATTTACGTCTTCACTTTGCCATTTCAGATGGCATAAAGAGTTACCCTGTTAGCCATTTGGGACCACAACCAGATCTCTTTAAAGAAGGCACTGGAGTAGTGGTGGAAGGTAAGTTTGAAGAGGATGCCTTTATAAGTGATAACTTGCTCATTAAGCATAGTGAGGTTTATGAAGCACCTAAAGATGGCGACATAGATGTTGAAAAATTACGTGAATCTTTACAATGAGCCAGCTTCACATTCATGCTGAGGCAAGCGACATAGCTCCTTTGGTCCTTTTGCCTGGCGATCCTAACCGCTCGAGCTTTATAGCCAAAACCTTTCTAGAAAATCCCAAGTGTTACAATACCCACCGCCAATTGCTAGGCTATACAGGCCTCTATAAAGGTAAGCCAATTAGTGTGCAAACTACCGGCATGGGTTGCCCTAGTTTGGCCATAGTGGTAGAAGAACTAATTCGCTTGGGTGCAAAGGTGCTTTTGAGGGTAGGCACTTCTGGCATAATAAGTAAAGATATTAAGCCTGCAGATTTAATTATAGCTACCTCGTCTGTGCCTAGAGATGGCACTACCAAAATGTACTTAAAAGGTGAAAATTATGCCCCCAGTGCTTCCTTTAAAGTTACTAGGTCACTAGTAGATGCTGCTACAAACTTGCACTATCAAACACATGTGGGGCTCATTCAAACAGAAGATGCCTTTTATGGAACTACCCAAGAAGATGGACTTAGGCTTGAGCAACAGGGTGTCCTAGCTGTTGAAATGGAAGCTTCTGCTCTTTTTTTGCTAGGTAAACTGCGTAAGGTTGAAACAGGTTGCATTTTAGTGGCCTCCAATTATGTTGGTGATCCTGAATTTATAGAGCCTAAGGTGTTGCAGGAAGCCGTTACTAATATGGTCACAGTGGCGCTCAAGGCTTTGCTAACCTTTATTTAGATCAATTCTAAATAAGCAATGTTACTGATTTTTGCTACGAGCCAAAAACATTGGGCAAATCTTCTAGGCCCATCAGGACTTCTCTTGGCTTACTACCTTGATGTGGCCCCACTATAGCCAAAGTCTCCAAAGAATCCATTAACTTACCTGCTCTTGCATGCCCCACCTGCAAACGACGCTGCAACCTTGAAACACTCGCTTGGCCTTCATTAATAACCATTTCTGCCGCTTCACGCAGCTTATCATCTTTCCAATCCACTAGGCCACTAGCCTCTGATTCATCTTCGGCCACTGTATCAAAGTCGCTGCCATAGGCTTCCACAAATTCATCATCAAAGAAGGGTGTTTGCTTGCGCAAAAAGTCACTTACTGCTAAAATCTCTTTCTCATTAATAAAAGGCCCTTGCAAACGAACGGGTTTCACTAAACCCGGCTGATAAAAGAGCATATCTCCCATACCCGTTAAGCGTTCTGCCCCTGCAGTATCTAGAATAGTACGTGAATCGTGACTGCTAGAGACAGCAAAAGCCATTCTTGCTGGTACATTTACCTTTATGAGACTAGTAAGGATATCTACACTAGGACGCTGCGTAGCTAGGATTAAGTGCATGCCAGTGGCTCGAGCCATTTGTGCTAAACGCATAATGGCACTTTCCACCTCTTTGGGACTAGTAATCATTAAATCTGCCAGCTCATCAATGATAATGACAATAAAGGGCATTTCTGGCAGATCAAGTTCCTTAGCCTTGTGATTGTACTGCTCTAGACTCTTAGCGCCAATTTTGCTCATCATTTTATAACGTCTTTCCATATGAGCTACTGCACCAAGTAGTACTCCAGCTGCATCGTTAGGATTGGTAACTACTGGCCTTAGCAAATGAGGGATACCATCATAAGGCGTTAGCTCCACCATTTTAGGGTCTATCATTAAAAAGCGTAGTTCTGTTGCTAAAAAACAGTAAAGTAAACTATTGATAAGCACGTTAACAGCCACTGACTTTCCAGATCCGGTTGAGCCAGCAATAAGCAAATGGGGCATTTTACTTAAGTTAGCAACCAAGAAATCACCCTCAATGCTCTTACCCAATACCACTGGCAAAATACTAGGATGACTCTTTATGTTTTGAAACTCTTTAGCCTCTACAGACTCGCGGAAATATACTGTGTCACGTTTTTCATTGGGAACTTCTAAACCAATAATATCCTTTTTACCTTGTATAGGAGCCTCTATACGTACACTAGCCACTCCCATTGCTAAAGCAATATCATCACTAAGGTTAGCATAGCGACTAATCTTTTCTCCTTCACCAGGCCTAATTTCAAAACGAGTAACAGTAGGACCACGTTTACTGGTTTCCAACTGTACTTTTCCCTTTAGCCTAAAGTTTGCAATAGTACTATCAATAATCTGCGATCTCAAACTTAGGCTACTAGGCATGCTGTCAGGCTTCTCATTTTTTTGTAAGAACTCAAGTTCTGGCAGATCAAAGTCTTCTGGAGCTTTAAATTGCGCTACTCTTTCAACCTTGTTATCAGGTGTTTTGATATGTGGTTTTAGAGTAGCCTCGAGCAAAGTTTCAGGTACTTGCTCGAGGGGTTCTTCAGGATCTAAATCCTTAAACTCTATTTGCTGAGGAGCTTTTCGCCAGTCAACACTATCCTCTATTGCTTGACTTTGAACTTCAGGTTCTTCCGATAAGTCATCTAACGGTGAGGAATTCCCGATTTCCTTAAGGCTCATTTTCAATTCAGTCAAGCGCTCTTGCCAATGAGCTAAACGTTCAGCTACTAAAATTCCTTCACCTTCATCACGAATTTCGTTTCTTAGATTGCTATCAAACTCCGCGAAACCCTCTTGAAAAGCAAAGCCAGCATTTTCTTGAGAGTCTTCAATAATATCTTCTGGTACCAGAAGAGCAACTCCTTCAGAAAAATCTTCTAAATCACTGCTAAACTCCACCCAAAGGTTTAAATTACTAGTGGATTTGCCTAGTTCTTCTAGCGTAAGAGTTACGCTGTCTAGCTTGCTGGAACGTGCCTTATGGTTTTCAAAAGCTTTGACTAAAACCTTAGGACTTACACCACCCTCATTCCAAAGAACATGGGTTCCTTGCATGTCTTGTTCACTAATACTACGCAAGACATACTTACCTTTCTCTTGAGAGGAAAGTTTGTTTTCTAGGGCTACCTTGGCGCCATCACGAGTTGTTAATAGAGTTTGGTATTGACCTTGGAGTTGTCCTAAGCGTTGAGTAATTTTTTGTCTTAAATTTTCAAGAGCTATGGTGGTTAGGGTTTTACCTTCAAAGGGGGGCTCGAGTGAATTTTTTAGGTTAGAAGCCAGAATATCAAAATCACTTATCCTCTCGTTTTCTATAGCGCCAATTAGTATCTCAGCACTCTCATTACTCATTTCTTGTAAAGACTCACACCACTCCATCAAGACCCGATAAGCTTCTTGTAAAAGATCTTCAGTAGGATGATTTAGGTCTTTGCGCAACACTTCTATGGCACTGCGCCATTCTGTCAGTCTGCTACTTTCTTGAGGGCTCGAGTGCATCACACTAAGAGCTGAAAGGTCTTTTTCTAGTGACTTAAGATCCTTTTGCACTAAAACAACATCAGCATGAAAATTAGCTCTTTCTTTAGCACGATTACGTACTTTCAAAAAAGTTTTAAAAAGACGCCCTAAATATGTGGCAAAAAAACGCAGCACTGTACTAGCAAAGCGAGTAGGCTTCCAATTTAAAAATAGGTCAATGCCAATACTAACGATAAAGAGTGCCAGTAGATAGCTAAACCAGCCTATAGCTCCAAGAGTGGCTTGCCTGAAGCTATAACCCCATTTCCCTGCTATATCAGGAGCTACTAGGCTAGAAAAGAGCCAAGCTCCTAGACAAACAAGACTATAGCCAGTTAGGGCTTGTGTAAGAAAAGTGGGATTATTTCGGGTAACAAAGAGTATCCCAGCAATAACCAGAGGCCAAGGCAACATAACCATAGCCCACCCCATAGCCCCACCCACATTATCACGAAAATCTTGGCCCATTTGCCCTGTAGGAACTGTGGGAACCAACAGTCCAAATAAAAATATCCCTAAGGCCAAAACCACTAAGCCTACTGCTTCAATATCTATAGAGCTTTGTTTATTAGCTACTTCTTTATTTTGCTTTTTATTCTTACCCGAATCATTTGCCACGCCTTAATTCTAACGTGTTTATTAAAAGCTTTCATCTACTAAAAAATCGATTAGTTGAAAATGCCCTTTATGTACCAAATTATTGTCTTAATTAGGGTGACCTATAAGGAAAAGGAAGTGCAGACTCCCAAATGACTCTCTTACCATCAAAATGTCCTATTAGCTTATTCCAACCTTGTTCAATCCCATTAGGTGGTAGAGGTAATCCCTGAGGGATTGCTTCTAGCTGTTCGCCATCAAAATAAGCTATTAATTGCAATGTATTATCTTCTTGTGGCACAGAACGAATGCTTTCAATGGCAGCATTACCATTTGTCCAAACTTCTACAAAACTGTAATGCCTTGCAATAGAACTTTCCAAAACAGAAGCAGGCCCCCTGTAATAGGCAAACTGCATGGGTAATAAAACTTCAACCTCTTCAGCAATAAATACATCGCCTTCCCAGTGACCAAATGCTTCAACCCACATACCAGCTCGAGCAACCTCGAGCCAAGGAGAATTCCCTTCAAGGCGTGCACCTCCAATGAGCACACTTTCCCCATCGCTAGCACTAACTTCACCAACATAGTAGTGGTGTTTATCAGGAGTATAGTTATTATTATAATCACCATTGTCATCGTCATAGTCACCTGAACCAGAACCGCTATTATCTTCTTCATCGTCATCATCTGAACCTGAACCGCTATTATCATCATCATCTGAACCTGAGCCGCTATTATCTTCTTCATC
This sequence comes from Trueperaceae bacterium, assembly GCA_965224855.1. Lineage (GTDB taxonomy): Bacteria > Deinococcota > Deinococci > Deinococcales > Trueperaceae > CBDCVN01. The sequence goes on from CBDDAI010000002.1 coordinate 2,154,429, forward strand.
GTCATCATCCGAGCCTGAACCACTATTATCTTCTTCGTCATTATCATCTGAACCTGAGCCGCTATTATCTTCTTCATCGTCATCATCCGAGCCTGAACCGCTATTATCATCATCATCTGAACCTGAGCCACTATTATCTTCTTCGTCGTCATCATCCGAGCCTGAACCGCTATTATCATCATCATCTGAACCTGAACCACTATTATCTTCTTCGTCGTCATTATTTGAACCTGAGCCACTATTATCTTCTTCGTCGTCATCTGAGTTACCGTCACCATCTTTACCTTTTCCTTTACTAGCATAGATAGTTATATCAAGAGTAAAGCTAGGTATTTGTGATCTGCCAGCTTGTAAGCCATAAGTATACTGTCCTAAAAAACCTAACATAAGAAAGCATAGACTAAGTAATCTAAATGATTTAAAGGTCTTAAACATGATGATGGGTTTTTATTCCTCAAAACCCTCTTTGATAAGTGGTAAATATATGGTGACCTCGAGCCCTGGTGAAGCATTAACTATAGAAAGCTTCCCCTGCATTGAGCAAACTATATGCTCAACTAAGGCCAAGCCTAAACCAAAGCCTCCCTGACGTTTGTTAAGCCTGAAAAAAGGCTCAGCCAACCTACTTAAGCTTTCTTCTGGTACGCCTTGACCGTAATCACGTACTTTAACTATAGCCTCCCTAATATTTTCTTCAAGAGCAATACATACTTGCCCTTGGCTGTACTTTAAAGCATTATGCAGCAAATTGCTTATTACCTGTTCAATAAGCTCTCCCTGTCCCATAGCAATAGGTGAGCTACATTTATCAAAATAAGTACGACTACGTTCAGACGCAGGTAAAGTTCCTATAAGGTGATTTATTATTACCTCAAGCAATACAGGTTCAGGGCTTAGTTTTTGTGAGCGAGTTAAGATTAAAAGCCCTGATAGCATACCCTCTATACGTTCCAAGGACTCATATATTTGAGAACGCGCTTCCTCTGATGTAAAAATGCCCCTTTCAGCACCTTCAACAAGCACCCTAATGTTACTTAAGGGAGTACGCAACTCGTGTGAGGCATAGCGAGTAAAGCTACGTTCACGCTCAATAAAAGTTTTCAGTGATATAGTCATACGGTTAAAGCTTTTTGCTAAGTGGCTGAGTTTATCATTGCCTTTAGGCAATAATATAGGTTCAGGAATTTCTTGGTGCGAAAGCTGGGAAATGGCCTTTTCTAACTTAGTAAGTGGACGTAGAAGAAAATGTTGGTAGAGAAGACTTAGAGCTAGAATGCCTCCAAGTACTATAGGTAATACTAGTGCGTTGGTACGTAAATAGGCATTGAGTGCCTCTTTTTGCTCATTTAAGTCTAGGGCGAGCTCGAGTACATAGCCTTTACCCAAAGACACTTTAGCTTTTTGCCAAGTGCCCTCTTTTGGAAAAACCCCACCAAACTCTAGTACAACTCGTTCATTGTGCCTTACTTGGAAACGTGAGCTACTGTACTCTGAGAAGATTTCACGGGCTTCCTTGTTGGGTCTAAGTACAGGCCTCTTCTCTGATATATCTAGTGAGCTTTGAGCTGCATGACTAAATTCTTCTAGCTCTTGTTTAAATTGGACATCTAACTTACGCTTAAAACTCAAGTAGCCTAAAGTACTATAGGCACCTGCAGTGATGAGCACTGCTGAGCTTATGCCTAGAAAAAGTCGCCAGTAAAAACTCATAACCTATACCCCTAGACGGTAGCCACCTGAAATTGTAGTTATGATTTCTGCACCAAGCTTATGCCTTAGGTGGTGAATATATACACGGACTATTCTAGTTCCCTCGGCATTGGGAAAAAGGTGTTCGAGTAGTTCATGAGGCAAAAATATTTTATCAGGATAAAGGGTGAACTGCTCGAGCACAGCAAATTCACGTTCGGAAAGTTTTACTTCTTGATTTTGCCAGACAACCTTACGTTTGCGTAAGTCAACTTCTAGAGGCCCACGTTTAAAATTTGCTTGTTTAGTTTGTACTTCTCTTCGAAGGAGGGCTCTTACTCGAGCCATAAACTCATCTAAACTATAAGGCTTAACTAAATAATCATCACCGCCCAAGTCTAGGCCTTCTACACGATCTTCTATGCTATCTCTAGCAGTTACAAATAAAATAGGAGTAACAACACCAACTTCTCGCAAAGCATGAGCAAATTCAAACCCAGCGTCTTCACCTTCAGGGAGGATAACATCAAGGACTATAATGTCAGGCTCAAAATCATCAAGTATTTCCCAAGCAACTTCAATGCTATCTGCCCACATAGCATTATACCCTTCTTGGTTAAGTAATCCAAGTAAGCCTTGGGCCAGCACTTTTTCATCTTCAACTATAAGAACTTTAGTCATTATCCTTAAAATGTAGTTTGACCTCTAAATTAGCAGATTTTTAGCTCTTAATTTAGAGTATTTAGATCGCTGAACTACTAATCTAGAAACACAAATCGCAAAAGATTACAAAAACAGTTTAGCAAGACGCTTCAAATTTACTTGGCTAATTTTCTAGGTTTTATAGCTATCTCCTTTCCTATACATAATTTCATTATCCATATTTAAGCTGCATTTTAGGGCAGACCTGTTAATGTGTAGTTAATGTCTTAAATTTTAGTATTCTTAAGCTATAGACTTCCCTGAAAGTCTTTTCTCCAAATACTACCTCTTTGCGATTTTAGGGGTTCAAAATTTTAAACCCCTACAAGCACTGGATATTAGCAACGTTTACTTCTAGTTGAGATTAGGTCTTACGGACTGAAGTTTCTATATTTGGGAAAGAATTTTTCTGGAGGACTATCCAAGAGATAAATGCAGCGATTTAAATTCACAGGCTCATAATTTTGTATTAACCTTTCATTAACCGTTGGCTATTAGACTTCCATCTTAATTAAGCCCCCTAGTGAGTATTCCATTTTACTCACAGTGTAAATACATTAAAGAAGCTGATAGAGACAATTGTTTATGTTTTAAGCCTTCAATAACTTAATTAGGAAAGCAACATGACTTTATCAAATTATCTGGGAAGATATCAACAGGAATTATCCGCACCACAAACAGATTTACTCTCAATAGTAACTTTTACAAATCAACAAAAAAACTTGCGGATTGCGCTTTACTCACATGACACTATGGGCTTAGGGCATATGCGGCGTAACTTACTTATTGCTCAGACTCTTGCCAAAGCAGGTATATCTGCTGATTTGTTGCTAATTACTGGAGCTGTCGAAGCCACTAACTTTGCCAAGCCCCCTCGAGTTGACTATTTGACATTGCCATCTTGGCATAAAGATACTGAAGGCTGCTATGCTGCACAGGCTTTGGATATGACAAGCAAAGACTTTGCTAAGCTACGTGGCCAAGCTATTTTGGCTACCCTCAAAGTATTCAAACCAGATTTGTTAATAGTTGATAATGTGCCCAAAGGTGTCAATGGAGAACTCAGGCGAGTACTTAAAAAGCTTAAAAAGCGAGAGCGAACTCGCTGTGTTCTTGGCTTAAGAGATATTCTAGACTCTCCTGAACGCACTAAGGAGCAGTGGCGAGAACAAGAGAACAACGAGGCAATTGAGCGTTTTTACGATGCAATCTGGATTTATGGAGATAAGCAAGTATTTGATGTTGTAAGTTCGTATGAATTTACTGAAAGTATTGCTAAAAAGGTAAGCTATTTAGGCTATTTTGACCAAAGGGAACGTCTTAATCACTCTTCTAATAAGAGGCTTGTTAAGGAAATCTCCATCCCTAATTCGCCTATAGTGCTTTGCCAAGTTGGTGGGGGACAAGATGGGACTGAATTGGCAGAAGCTTTTATGCAAACTTCCTTACCCAATGGTTGGGCAGGAGTATTCATTACTGGTCCCTTCATGCCTACTGATTCTAAGAAGCATTTGCAAATGCTGGCTACCAAGCGTTCAGATGTGCAAGTACTTGAGTTTCTATCAGAACCCACTCATTTGCTTAAGCGGGCCGAACGTGTCATTTCAATGGGTGGTTACAACACAGTTATGGAGGCACTTTCTTTTGAAAAACCTCTTTTAGTTGTACCTAGGGTAAAACCACGGTTAGAACAGCTTGTGCGTGCTGAGAGGTTACATAGCCTAGGAGCACTCGAGCTACTTCATCCTAATGACCTTTCTCCTCAACGCTTAGCAGATTGGTTAAACAAAGAAGTTAAGGCACCTAACAATATTCACACGCAAATCAGTTTTAACGGTCAAGAAAAACTTTGTTGGGAAGTAAAGGCAATGTTTGACTTAATAAAGGAGGAATCTCAACATGCACTTGCCTGAGCGTATAGGCTATGTGGTTAAACGCTACCCACGCTACTCAGAAACTTTTATAGTAAATGAAATCTTAGCACATGAGTCAGCAGGGCTGAATTTAGATATATTTGCTCTAAATCCTCCAGCAGACACTCACTTTCAAAATATAATTTCTCGCGTGCGTACACCCGTGACTTACCTAACAATCAAAAGTGAGAAAATAGCTGCTCTATGGACTTCCTTACAAAAACTAAGTGCAGAAATACCCTATTTATGGTCTAAGCTCGAGTCAGCCGAAAATGAGGAAGTTAAAGAAGTATGGCAAGCAGCTATGTTAGCTGGTGAGATTAAGCACCGTAACATGACCCATTTGCACGCTCACTTTGCCACCTCTGCTGCAACAGTAGCACGGTTAGCAGCGCATTTTGCTGAAGTGCCCTACACAATCACTGCCCACGCCAAAGATATATTTCATGAAAGTGCCAGGCCAGATGACTTAGCCATTAAATTCAGCAATGCTGCCACAGTAGTAACCATCAGCAATTACAATCTAAACTACCTAGCAGAGCATTTTCCAGAAGTTAATCTTAAATTAATTCATAATGGCTTAGAGTTAGAGCTTTTTCCTTTCAAAGCGCCAACGGATCGCCTACCTCATATAATTGCTGTGGGTCGTTTGGTCGAAAAAAAAGGTTTTTCTAATTTGATAGATGCTTGCAATATACTTGCTAAAAGTGGACGCAATTTTCAATGTGAGATCATTGGCACTGGTGAACTCGAGGGTGAATTAAAAAGTCAGCTTGAGTCTCTTAATTTAGAAAATGTTGTAAAGATGCTTGGGCCAAGACCTCAACATGAAGTTATCACTAAGGTACAGGAAGCTTGTGTTTTTGCATCCCCCTGCATCATAGGTCAAGATGGCAACCGTGATGGTATCCCCACAACTTTATTAGAGGCAATGGCATTAGGTACTCCCTGTGTTGCAACAGATGTAACAGGAATTCCAGAGGTAGTACAGCATGACAAAACAGGTTTACAAATACCTCAAAACCATCCTCAAGCGCTGGCAAAGGCTCTAGGACATTTACTAGATGATACAGAATTGCGAGTGAGGCTAGCAACCCAAGCACGTACTCTTATAGAAAAATGGTTTGATATTGAGCAGAATGCCTTACAGCTTCGGGAGGTTTTTACCTCTGCTCAGTCATCCAAAGAGGTTTTTGCTTAATGCGTATGGCCTATATTTCTATGGATTTTGGTGTGCCTGTTTTTGGTCAGAAGGGTTGCTCTATTCATGTTCAAGAAGTAATTCGCGCCTTTAGAAAACATGGTGCTCAGGTTGAACTTTTTACTACAAATTTAGGTGGTGATCCTCCTAGTGATTTGCATGATCTATCTGTTAGATACCTTTCCAATTCATCTAAGGGCAGCTCAGCAGAGAGAGAACAAACAGCCATTGATTTAAATGATGTATTAGGTAAGAAGCTCGAGCAAGCAAAGCCTTTTGATCTTATTTATGAACGTTACTCTTTATTTAGTCATGCTGGTATGGCAATTGCTAATTCTCACAAAATACCTTCACTACTAGAAGTTAACGCTCCCTTGATAGAAGAGCAAACTAAATATAGAACCCTTTATCATCCAGAGGTTGCTGAGAAAGTAGCTAAGAGGGTTTTTAACTTAGCAACTGCTGTAGTTGCAGTATCTGAGGAAGTAGCAAGTTACATTAGTAATTATTGCTGGTCTACAAAACACGTTCATGTAGCGCCAAATGGTGTAAACATAGAGCGTTTTTCCCCATTGGTTTCTCCTAGTTTCCCTAAAAGCACTGAAATGTTTACAGTGGGTTTTGTAGGCACACTTAAGCCCTGGCATGGTGTTGATATTTTACTTCCTGCTTTCAGTCAATTACATCAGAAGCACCCTAATACTAAGTTGCTAATAGTGGGCAAAGGTCCTGAAAGAGAACATTTAGAAAACATTAGTAATGAATTTGCCTTGCAAGATTCCGTAACGTTTGTTGGAGCAGTAAATTCTACTGAAGTCCCAAGCTTACTAACTAGTATGGATATAGCAGTGGCACCTTATCCAGTACTCGAGGAGTTTTACTTTTCACCCCTAAAGATTTACGAGTATATGGCAGCAGGTTTGCCTGTTGTTGCTAGCAGCATTGGTCAAATTCCTAAAATTATCAAACATCAAGAGAATGGTTTACTTTATCCAGCTGGAAACCTACAGGCTCTTACTAACTATCTTGAAGAACTCATAAAAAACCCAATACTGGGAAAACGTTTAGGTAAAACAGCCAGACAAATTGCTCAGACACGTCACAGTTGGGATGCCACTGTTGAGCATATGCTCAAATTAGTAAGGCTTCCTTCACGGCTAAGAGCCGGTTAATGGCACGTCCCACTACATTGAAAGCAACTGTACCTAGTTTATGGCGCATGTTGAGGTACTTTTGGCCTTATACCAAGAAGTATTGCCTTCTTATTGCTGGTTCTTTTTTCGCACTTTTCGCTGCAGCTATTTTTCGCACGCTCGAGCCTTGGCCTTTAAAATTTGTCTTTGATCTCATCATAATGCCAAGTAGTACATCAGAATCATCAAATTGGGCCAGTTTAAAGATTTTAGACCCATTTATAATATTAATAATCACTGCCGTTGGGCTTATCCTTATTATTGGGTTGCGAGCGTTAATGACTTACTATAATCGAGTTGGTTTTGCCTTGGTTGGCAACCGAGTACTAACTGAAGTACGCACAGATTTATACAAGCACTTGCAGTGCCTATCCTTATCTTTTCACAGTAAGGCAAGAAGTGGTGATTTGATTACTCGAGTAATTGGTGACATTGGCCTGCTCAAAGATGCAGTTGTCACTGCCCTAATGCCATTAATTGGCAATGCTCTTATTCTTAGTTTGATGCTCGGTATGATGTTTTGGCTTCACTGGAAGCTAACATTAATAGTGCTTTTAACACTACCTCTTTATTGGTTGCCAAGTGTACATCTCGGGCGCAAAATTCGCGATGTTTCTCGTAAACAAAGAAAACGTGAGGGTGCTATTGCATCAAATACTGCCGAGGTGATGGGTGCTATAAAGGTTGTACAAGCACTTTCTTTAGAAGAAACCTTTTCTAAAGCCTTTAGTTCTCAGAATCAAAAGAGTCTTAAGGAGGGTGTTAAAGCTAAACGTTTAGCAGCACATTTGCAGGGAACTGTGCAAGTAATGATTGCATTATCAACAGCATTAGTACTGTGGTATGGTACACGCCTTGTACTTCTCGGGCAATTAACACCAGGCAGTTTGTTGGTATTTCTGTCATACCTAAAAGGTGCCTTTAAACCCATGCAAGACTTTGCTAAATACACAAGCCGTCTTGCAAAAGCAGCAGCAGCAGGGGAACGAGTGCTAGATATCTTTGAGAAAAAACTTGAAATTGTTAATAAGCCTACTGCTATCACTGCTCCTGCCCTTAATGGAGTAGTCCAATTTGATAAGGTCAGTTTTGCTTATGAACAGGATCAGCTAATACTTAATGAATTATCGTTTAATGCAAAACCTAAGCAACGGGTTGCTATTGTGGGAACATCTGGTAATGGCAAGTCTACTCTTCTCAGTCTGATTTCACGCCTATATGAACCTTCTTCAGGACGTGTTCTAATTGATGGTCAGGATATTCGCGATTATACTCTAGAGTCACTAAGACAACAAATCAGCGTGGTCTTGCAAGATAATCTGTTATTTGCTGGCAGTATTCGTGATAACATTGCTTTTGGTGCCACGAAAGTCTCTGGTGAAGATATAGAAAACGCAGCACGGCTAGCTAATGCTCATGATTTTATAGTCAAGTTTCCTGAAGGCTACGATACAGAGGTTGGGGAGCGCGGCATTACCCTTTCAGCAGGTCAACGTCAGCGTATTGCTATTGCTCGAGCAGCTATAAGAAAAGCCCCCATTATCATTTTAGATGAGCCCACTACAGGTTTGGATGAAGCTAATGAACAAGCAGTTATTGAAGCTCTTGAAAAGCTTGCTCAAAACAGTACTACCTTTTTAGTAACGCACAATCTAAAGCACGCAGCAAGGGCAGATTTTATAATTTTTCTAGATCATGGTCGTATTCTCGAGCAAGGTACTCACGAAGAATTACTGCGTTTAGACAAACTCTATGCTAAGCTTTATTACTTAGAAGCACAAACAAGACCAAATGGAGGAAAGGAAGGGACTTATTCCTATGCCCACTAAACTAAACCTTTGTGTTTTTGTAGTGGATTGTCCAAGATCTGGCACTACTCAAGGTGAATTTGGTGGAAATGGTTTCCATCTAAATTTAGGAAGGTTTTGTGTTACAAGCACCTGACAAGTACATTGTTGAAAAAGAGAGTGCTTTGCCCGGGCTTAGGGTAGTGCTAGATCCAAAGCAATTTATTGAGTATTTAAGAGAGGCTTTTCCTGAGCTGAAACCAACCTTTGTTAGGCCAACATATGTCCGCTACAAACCCAACACTAGTTGTTTAGTACATTATGAGGTGGAAACTAAGCTAGGCGTTAACAATGCTTACACTAGGGCATATAGAAAAGACAAGCTAGAAAAACTGGAGAGGACACATCTATCAAACCTAAAAGGGGAAAGTTGTTGTGTCATAAATGACAAGGCATTAACTATTTATAAATATCCTTTTGACCGTAAACTTAAGTACCTACCTAACCTTTTTAATGAGGAAACTCATAATAAGCTTTTGAAGAGAAATTTGCCAGATAGCCTTTTAAAGCAAAATATTAGTATTCAGCCACTAGTTTATAAACCTGAACGCCGTTTTGTAGCCAAGCTTGAAGGGGCAAATTACCTAGCAGTATTGAAGATGTACAATCAAGAAAACCTCATGAGAGCAAGAGCGAATGCAAGAGCTTTTTCCTCAAAGGGCAATCTTCATATTGCTCGCATGTTGGGACGCTCTCGCAGATATGGCACATTGGCACTTGAATGGTTAGAGGGATATCTACTAAGAGAAGTATTCTTTGAAGCTGATTTTGATGTTTCAAAACTTAGTCAAGTTGGTACAGCACTAGCTAATCTACATAGTCAACAGTCTGATAGCTTACAAAAACGTACTAGCAAAGATCATGCAACTAAGCTTTTTGAGCTTAGCTCATGGTTTAAAGCAGTTCATCCTGAATTAGCTCCTAGAACATGTACGCTAGCAAAGCGTATATCTCATATGCTGCCAGAAACACCATCAAGACTAGCAGCTGTACATGGAGATTTTCATAGTAAACAAGTGCTTCTTAGGCAAGACACTGTAGGCATTATTGATCTCGATGAAGCTTTTTTAGGTGATCCTGCCTTTGATTTAGGATTATTTATAGCCCATCTGGAGTATGATGCCTTAAGAAATTTATTTCCTCCCTCTCTTATAAATTTGGCTTCTGAAGCGTTCCTTGAAGGATATAGAGAAACCACAGGATTTTTGCCATCTAACATTGCACTATACACAGCTACAGGACTTTTAAGCCTCTCGCCACACTTTTTTAGGAATAGACTATCTAACTGGCCTGAGCAAACTGAGCTGATTGTGACTCGAGTCGAGCAAAAATTAAAAGAAACGTTACTTTGAGTAGGAATAGGTAAGCACAGAACATTTCCATAAGCTGCTTCTATAGTGCGTCAGAAAAAATCTTCCCCATAAAGAACAATGAGTTCCTGTAGTATATTGAGATCCTTCACGTGCTTTACACTCATAAGGGCCCAGAATAACATCTTTGTTTCTTTAATATATTTATCTGAACATCTATTAGGTGAAATCTAAGGGCAAGCTAAGGCGGATCTTATGACCATCACTAAAAATAGGTACAATTTCACCAACGATCCTAAAATGCTTTTCCTATCCGAGGCATTGAACCCTAATTTTATGACTAATGCCTTGGCCAACGCACTTAAGATAGAAAATCTAAGACTTAGCTCTATAAAGGTAAAACGTTATAAACCCAAGAGGCGTTGCTTAATTGCTTATACTTTTAGATCTGAATCTAATAGTGAGTCTCTTACTGTTTTAGGCAAAGCTCGAGCCCGCAGCCTTGATAAGCACAGTTATAACCTTCAGCAAAAGCTTTATAGTTCAGGCTTTGATAGATCTAGCAAAGATGGTATTTTTGTACCTAAACCACTTGGCCTAATTCCTAAATTACACATGTGGTTACAGGAGCAAGTTAAAGGTTGCCCTATTAGCCAACTCATTACTAAACCTTCAAGTATTACTCTTCTCCAAAAAGTCACCAAGGCCATTCAAAAACTCCATGAAACTAATATTCCTACAGACCGAGAGCACAGTATGGCTGATGAGCTAGCAATTTTAGATGATAGCTTTAATAAGGTAGCAAAAATTCATCCTGCTTGGACCCTTAGGCTTAAGCAGCTTATGAAAGCGTGTGAATGCCTAACTAATAGTATTTCCCCTATGGCTTTTAAGGGTATTCACAGGGACTTTTACCATGACCAATTGCTGTCTGATGGTTCAGGACTTTACCTATTAGATTTAGACCTTTATACTAAAGGCGACCCAGCTCTAGACGTTGGTAACTTCGTTGGTCACCTCACTGAACTAGCTGTACGTATGGGTGACGCTCATGTCCTTAACAATCAAGAAATAGCAATGGAAAACGCTTATGCGGAACTGGCTGGTGAAGAATCCCGCTCGAGGGTACAAGTCTACAAAATATTAACATTAGCTAGACACATTTATATTAGTATACTGTTTCCTGAGCGAAAGGCTTTTACTGAGGATTTGCTCGAGCTATGTGAAAGAAACTTAAATAGGGACTTTATATGAAAATTACAGTTATTGGTTGCGGTTATGTAGGTTTAAGTACCGGGGTGGCCTTAGCATATGTAGGGCACAATGTTACATTTGTTGACATTGATGAGCAAAAAGTTCAAGGTTTACAAGCAGGTAAGGCACCTTTTTTTGAACCTAGTCTTAATGAGTTACTCAAAGCAACAGATAAGTATTGCAGGTTCACAAAAAGTTATCGTGAGGCCCTCATTGAAGCCGAAGTTGCATTTTTAGCAGTAGGCACTCCTGCTACACCTGCAGGTCACGCTAATTTAACTTATCTTTTTAACGCTGTAAATAATCTTATTAAATGTAGTACTGAACCTTTGCCCACTATAGTGGTTAAGTCTACGGTACCAGTAGGCACTGCTAAAGAAATTCAATCTACCCTAGCAGAGCAAAGGCCTAATGTAAAAACATCTGTAGTTAACAATCCTGAATTCTTGAGACAAGGAAGAGCCTTACATGACACGCTTTATCCTGAAAGGATTGTTATTGGAAGTGATAATGAAACTGCTTTGCAGAAGCTCGAGCAACTCTACGCCCCCATTCTAAAACAAAGCTTTCCTGCTCCTAGTGTGCTGCCACGTCCCCAACAACTTAGTTCTGTTCCTTTGCTACGCACTAATTCCGAGAGTGCAGAACTTGCCAAGTATGCAGCCAACGCTTTTTTAGCTACTAAAATCTCTTTTGCTAATGAGATTGCCAATGTTTGTGACACTGTGGGTGCTGATATTGAGCAAGTAATAGCTGTACTTTCTCATGATCCAAGGATTGGCAGCCAGTTTCTAAAAGCAGGTTTGGGTTATGGGGGAAGCTGCTTTCCTAAAGATACTAAGGCACTAGCTTACATTTCTAATAAGGGTGGTTATAGCTTTAAGCTTTTGAATGCCGTTATTGAAGTCAATAATGCTCAGCGCTTTTTGGTTATTGAAAAGCTTGAGCAAATTCTAGGCAACCTGCATAATAAGGAAGTAGCTCTATTAGGATTAACCTTTAAACCCGACACCGATGATTTACGAGATGCACCGAGTCTTGATGTTGCACAAGAATTGCTATTAAGAGGTGCAAAAGTAAGGGCACATGATCCAGTGGCTTTAGAAAAGGCAACCGGTCTTCTTGATTCTCGTGTAGTCTTAATGAAGAATGTTGAGCATGTTCTTCAAGGAGCGGATGGTGCTATTCTTGTGACAGAGTGGCCTCAATACAAAACTCTTAACTGGGCAAAACTAGGTAAGCAAATGCATCAACCTGTACTAATTGATGGGCGAAACGCTCTTGACTCTAGTAAGATGACGAACGCTGGTTTTATTTATGGGGCAATTGGCAGGTTATCATTAAGGGTAAATCTTTAAAGATGATTTGACAATCTTATGCCAATTTGGGAAAGCTTGAGCAAAAATAGCTTATTAAACACAGAAGCGATGGACACCTTAGTGAGTTTTGTGGTGACCCTTAACCCTGATCTTTTCAAAATGAGATGAAGTATCACTGAAGAATGAAGTGCTAAAATTTTTGAATGTCTGGGAAATTTACTTTTAAAGTATTGGTGCTGCTTTTTCTGGCATGCCCCCTTTCAGGGAATGTTTTTTCACAAGCTGAAAATACTGACGAACTGATTACTGATTTTAAAGGCATGGTTTCCTCTTTTAGGAAGGTGCTGGAGCAGCTTGCTGTAGATGTTAGTAAATATAAAGAGTGGTTCAAAAGCTATCAGTCTGAGGCTTTGCTTGCTAATGGGGGTGTATTAGATGATACCCCTGAACAACAACTAGCTAAGATTTGGGCACAGATTGAAAAGCTCGAGCAACAAACAACAGGTGGATGGCTAGATGTTCTTGCAAGTCAATTAGATTCTGATTCCCTAGCACAACTTCCTTCCAATGAAATCCAAAGTTTGATGGCTAGCCAAAGACTGTATGTTAGCCAAATTCAAGCTAATGTGGCAGAGTTAAAAAGTAGTATTGAACATATAAAACAGGCCTATGCTTTGCCAGAAAGAGTGGAGGTAGCCCAAACCTCCGAAGTTTCATTTGATTACTTAGGTAGGGAATATGATGTCCTTGAAACTTCTTTGATATATTTGCTAGCAGGGTTAGAAACATGGGGCTCATGGCTTGACCCAACTAGTGAAATGGGTTTATTCCCTGAAGCTGAAGGAAGATTCATAGTGTCTAGCACGCCTATTTTGCAAACAGGAGCAACCTCTAATGGCATGGGTGTGATAGGATTTGCCCAGCCAGTTATTATTAGTCATAGCAGCATGCCCCAAGGATTTACTGCAGATCAGCAAATTTTCGAACAGCCTTCAATTGAGTATGATGAGAGCATTGAAGATGTTTTTGCCAAGATATCTTATGCTGACAGGCTTAGTTATCAGTATGGTGTGCAAATAGATGGGCGTAAAATTCAAATTTATCGTAAACCCGTTGACACAGAACTTACCTTATCAAATGCTTTACAAAGAATGGGAGCACCACCTGAAACTACTGAGGCTTGGTTAGCAGAATATGCAGAAGTTGCCCACTTGCCACAAACTGTTCAGCTCTCATGGCTTATTGCTGGTAACCCTTTGGCTCGAGATTATAAGCTGCACATTGAAAATACACTTAAAACATTTAATATCAATACTTTGTTGAGTGTTCAAGGCGAAGAATATTCCGTGCCTCAGGCCCCAGAAGCAAAATGGGTAAGCCAAGATCCTTTCTGGGCAGAATTGCAAAATCAACCATTTCTGAAAGCATTTTCTGATTTATTAAGTGGCACTAGTGAAGAAATTCAGCGTAGCTTTATAATCACTCTGTTCTTTTTAGAACCCACCCCATCAACATTTCAAGCACGCACTAAAATCAATAGTAATAATGTAGGCTTGCGCTCCAAACCATTTTTTTGGTCAGAGGAGTCAACTATTGTTGACACTACTAATGATCCTGCTGTACCAATAGAACCAGCCAGGTCAGTAGTGATAGACCCAGATCAGAGCTTAGTAGAAGAAGCTTTAAAGCAGAGAAAGAACTTAATTAAGTACTGGCTACCCGGACAAGGCTATAGAACAATCCCTTGGTCACAAAGAGGTTTACTAAATCCTTATGAACAAGGTGCTCCTTACTTTGTTATGGGAGTAACTGCCTTGCCTCAGTTTGCTCCTCAGAGTACTCGAGGAAAACCCAACAACTATTCAATGATTGTACTAGACATTGCTAACAAACGCCTTCCTCAGAACCAACCAGTTTTTAAGGTATTTGCTGGTCCAAATGTAGAAGATCGTCATATAATTGATAGTTCTGGCAAACGGATCCGCTTAGCAGGTGATACATTTTTATGGCGCAGTGAAAAACTAGATAATGATGCGATTATGCAGTACGGAATTAAACATACTAGCACACGCAAATATCCATATGTTGCAGCTCATTTTGACAGCCTTTCTGGTAGCGAAGGGCCTTATATAGCAGGTTCTTTACCTCAGCTCAAAAAGTTGCTTGCAGGAAAGCAAGACTACCTTGTTGATATGGCAGTAGTTAAATACAGAGGTACTGCCCATTATGGTAACACCAAAGTAAAAATGAGGGAGCGTTTTTCTCCCTCTAATACACCTAGGACAACTTGGTTAAGTGAGAATAAGCAACTTGCTACAGATATTTTTAGCTGGTCTTCACAAAAGCAAGATAGACTCTTAGTACGCTCTCTTGATCGGCAAGTTATTTTTGAAAAGGCAAATGATGCAGATGTCCAGATACAAGTTGCTTCAATGATTAAGTGGGAAAATCTTCCTGCTAATGAAAAATTATTGCAAGAAGGTGAAAAGTGGGGCACTAGTTTATTCTTGATGCAAGTTCGGCAAGGGTATTTTATTCTTCCTGCTCATGAACTCGAGTATTTGCAGCTAAAGGCTGATGAGAGGCCGCAGGTCCATACTTTCTTACCCCTAGTAAACTCTGATACTGAAGTGATAATAAGGAATACTAAAGATATCTTAACTCGCAGTAACCTTGATTGTGAATCAGTTAGAATGCTTTCTAAAAGCGGTATGGAGTTAGCCTATTCTTCGAGTTGCAAAATTATAGCCACAGAAAGTGGTTGGGAACTTGCTAAATCATCTCAGCAAGTTCAACTAGCAGCAGCTAAATTAGATGAGCAGCCGATTGCTGTTTTTCACTCTGAAAACAAGCCTCCATCAGCACTACCTTTAAGATTTTTTCTTGATGTAGAACAAAGCTCTATTGAAGATTTACAAGTTAGTACACTGGTACCAGCTTATAATCTTGAAGATTTAGATTCTGTAGATAAGGAAGATGCTATTGAAGTGGCTATTAGTGATGCTCTTGCAAGGGTTAGTAAGTTTTTCCCTAAGCAGCAAGCCTTTGAGGTGCTAATGCCAAAATCAGAAGGTACAGCAGAGCAAAGGCTTACATATACTAATTTAGCTCCTAAAAATTTTGAAGCAAAGTATAGTTATGACA
>CBDDAI010000002.1:2175000-2826236 GCA_965224855.1 Trueperaceae bacterium
GTTACAAAGCTTTCACAGAGCCGCTTTTTTCCCCGCTGGCTAGCTGTTATACTTATGATGTCTTTTATCGTCACCTTTGTGTTTCTAGGAGCTCTCCTGCTTACAAACATACTAGTTGAAGTTACTACCATGCAATCAGGCTTAGGAGAAGCTTGGGCAGGCTTTATGAATTGGCTAAATAGCAATGCTCCCAAATGGTTTGCCGCACTATTTAGTCAGGTCACTCAACTTATAGCACAAAATGTAGATTATGAACTTTTGGAGCAGTGGAAAGAAGAGGCTTTAAAGATAGAGTTTTTATCTTCTAGTGTTAGCAATCTTTTTAGGGGTGTAGGACACTTTCTAGAAGGTATAATTCAAATTATAGAAGTAGTTTTTCAAATATTTATCCTGCTTGTTTTAACTACTTTTACACTGGCTAGTTTTCCTTTGATTAAAAGTACTCTATTTGAGCTATTTCCTCTAAGACATAGATCATTTGTTGAAGAGCTAACAGGTAAACTTGATGTTTCTATAGGAGGATATCTACGTGCCAAAACCCTTGAAGCTCTTATTATGGGATTTTCCGTCTGGGCGGCCTTATCTATTGTAGGTGTCCCTGAAGCATTATCATTAGGCTTCCTAGCTATGGTTTTTAATCCTATCCCTTATCTAGGGCCATTCATGGCTACCATAACTGCTACTCTTATGGCTTTAGTAACTCTAGGATGGCAAGAAGGTTTAATTGTGCTGATAATTATGCAAATCCTAGAACAGGTTGATGGTAATATTTTAGGTCCTATGCTGCTTTCTAAAGGAGTTCATGTTCACCCAGTAGCCATCTTGGTATCTTTGCTTGCTGGAGGCGCGTTGTTTGGATTCTGGGGCCTCTTGCTGGCTGTTCCTGTAGCAGCACTTTTCCAATCACTCTACCGCGACTATTATAAGGGAAGTAAATGGTATAAAAAACCTGCTGAAGAAGTTAATTGATAACTATTGAACTACACTACCAATTGTGATAATTTGCAGAAATTATAAACCTTGGAGGACAAATCCTTGAACTACGGCTACTTTGATGATGATAAGAAGGAATATATCACTACTACTCCCTTTACTCCCATTAAATGGTGTAACTATGTAGGAACTTTGAACTTTGGTGGTCTGATAGATAGTACTGGAGGTGTATTAATTTGTAAGGGAGATCCTGCCCTGAACCGCATTACTAAGTACATAGCTCAGATGCCAAGCTCTGATTTTAAGGGTGCAACAGTCTACATTAGAGTGACTAATGAAGTTAGTAAAGTTCAAATATTTTCACCCTTCTACACCCCTACGCTAAAAAAATTTGACAAATTTGAAAACCATGTTGGTTTATCCTATAGCACTTTTATAGCCGAGGCACAGGGCATTCGCTCAGAAATCACTTATTTTGTGCCTGTTGGTGAAGAAACTCTCTTGCAAGACATCAAGATAACTAATATTTCAGACCAAACATTGAAAGTTGATGTAATACCTGTATACGAGTTCACTCATTTCGATGCCTTAAAACAATTAGTCAATGCTGACTGGGTTCCACAAACAATGACTTTAAAAGCACATAGGAATCCTACCGGGCACGTAGTTTTAGAGCAATACGCCTTTATGAAAAAGGATTCTACTGTTAACTTAATGACTTGTGATCGAGCCGTATCTTCTTTTGATGGTGACCGCCGCAAATTTCTAGGTAACAATGAGTATGGTTCATGGGCTAATCCTTTGGCTTTAGAAAACGAAGAGCTAACTAATTCTGAAGCTATCCGCGGTGACAACATTGCTGCTCTCATGATTCATCTTGGTGAATTACCTCCTAACAAAACAGAACGAACTGTAACACAACTAACCCAGCAAGAATCCATTCAAAAGGCTATGAGTTCTATTGAAAAATACCGTGATCATGCCAATGTAGATGCAGCGTTCAAAGATCTAACTAAGTTTTGGGATAGGTACTTAAGTACTATGGTAGTAAATACTCCTGATGCTGCTATGAATTCTATGCTTAGCATTCATAATCCTAGACAGTGTCACACCACTAAAAACTGGTCTCGTTACTTATCATTATATCAACTAGGTTATGGTGCTAGGGGGATTGGTTTCCGTGACTCTTCACAGGATTTATTGGGAGTAATGGCGCACATGCCTGAAGAAGCTAGGGAACTAGCTGAGCGCTTGCTTTCAGTGCAGAAACCTGATGGCTCCGCCATGCATCAGTTTTACCCTGCTACTATGGAAGCTAACGAGGGGGATTCTCGAGAAGAGCCTGATCGTCCTGATTACTATGGTGATGACCACTTATGGATAGTACAAACAGTTTCTCAGTATCTAAAAGAAACTGGTAATTTTGCTTTTCTGGACAAAGAGATACCCTTTTATCAAACAGAAGAAAATGCTCCTAAAGAAACTGGCACTGTTTGGGAACACTTAGTACGTGCCATAGAGTTTACACGTAACAATATAGGAACACATAACCTACCCCTATTAGGCTTTGCTGATTGGAATGATACAGTCAATTTGCCTACTGGTGCAGAGTCGCTAATGGTAGCTAATCTTTATGGCAAAGCTCTAGTAGAAATGATCGCAATATGTAAAGCCATAAAAAATACTGACTACCAAGCTAAGTTAGAAGGTTACTATACTGAGATGCAAGGAACTGTGAATGAGCATGGTTGGGATGGTGATTGGTACCTACGTTATTTTGATGAAAATGGTAAGCCTATTGGTTCAAGACAAAACGAGGCAGGGCAAATTTATACCAATGGCCAATCTTGGCCAGTTATTTCAGGATTCGCTACTGAGGAACGGGCTCAGCAAGCATTACAAGCTGTCTATGAAAAGTTAAATACAAAAAATGGCATTAAGTTATCTTACCCAGGCTACGACGGGTTTGACCCTCGCCTAGGCGGTGTTTCCACCTATCCTCCTGGTGCTAAGGAAAATGGTGGAATTTTCTTACATGCTAACCCTTGGGTAATGATTGCTGAAACTATAGTGGGTAATGGTGACCGTGCTTTTGGATATTACAATCAAATTAACCCTGCTTCTAAAAATGATAAGCTAGATACTTTTGAATCTGAACCCTACTGCTACCCACAAAACATCTTGGGTGATGAGCACCCACAGTTTGGACTAGCTCGTAATGCATGGCTATCCGGTACTGCTTCCTGGACTTATATTGCAGGCACACAGTGGATCTTAGGCATTAGACCTGCTATGGATGGTCTAATTATAGATCCCTGTATTCCTAAAAGTTGGGATGGGTTTACCGCCAGACGTAAGTTTCGTGGGGCAGTTTATGAAATAGAGGTAAAGAACCCTAAGCATGTTTCTAAAGGAGTAGTTTTGTTCAAAGTTGATGGTAAAGAAGTAGCAGGTAACAAAACCCCACTTTTTACAAAAGGAGTGCGTAAAGTTGAAGTAACACTAGGATAAATGTCATCTGCCGTTAGTAAAAATCTAATATTATCTAAAGTGATAATTTCTCAGACTTATTCACGTCGTCAACGCCAATGCCTTGATAAAACCATGGGTCTTACTTAGCTCTTCCGTGCGTTTAAGGTCTCCCTCTAACCTGTGGCGACCATAAATGTAGCTTAACATAATTAAGTCTGCTCTGCAAGAGTAAATCCTTGAAAATTTCATTAATCAATCTGTATAATATTTCAGAAAGCATCAGATAGTAATAGATATTTCAACACTGTTACTTACCCTATAGG
The DNA here is from genome assembly GCA_965224855.1 of Trueperaceae bacterium. GTDB lineage: Bacteria > Deinococcota > Deinococci > Deinococcales > Trueperaceae > CBDCVN01. The sequence continues at coordinate 2,178,729 of CBDDAI010000002.1, forward strand.
TAACTTAATTCCTTGTGATCTCTATAAAAAATTAGTAGGTTTGATGTCTAGGCAATTGCCTAAACTTATTAAAAGGAGATAAGTATGTCATTTGTTTGGAGTGATAAGTATTCCGTAGGGATAAAAGATATTGATGAGCAGCACAAAAAATTATTTGGTTTTGTTAATCAATTGGAAAGCTTAAATAATCAACCTGAGCTAGAGGCTAGAACAGTAAGGAGAATCATTGCATTTTTAGGTATCTATACAAAAACACACTTTTCCTACGAGGAGGATTGTATGTTTAAAAATCAATGTCCTTTTTACCAGGAAAATGAAGATGCACACGGAAAGTTTCTTAGATTTTTTAAAGACATAAAAAAAGAGAGTGAGGAAGAAGGTATTACTAAAGAATTAGTGAACAAATTGTATACTACTGCAGAGAATTGGCTAATTAATCATATAGGTAGAATTGACATTCACATGCGGGATTGCTATGGGGATGCTTAGTGGCAAGCATTTTAGAATTTGCAAAATGCAAAGGTTGTTTTAAACCACATTGCGCTTATCAGTAATAATCGCAGTGATGTCAGGTGGTGCTTTAGGAGCGCTGTGTAGATATTTAACAGGGATAGCTTTACAAGGCGTTACCAAAACAACTAACTTTCCCTTAGCTACGCTTGTAGTAAACGTAGCGGGCTCCTTTTTGCTTTCAATTCTGTTTCACCTAAGTACCTATCAAATCTCTCCTACTCTAAGACTTGCTATTGGTACAGGTTTTTTAGGAGCACTCACTACCTTTTCCACCTTTGAGCTAGAAACTTATGCCCTTATCCACAAACATAACTATCTTCATGCAGCAATTTATTTGCTAGGCAATCTATTACTAGGGTTTTCAGCTATTCTCTTAGGTCGTTACTTAGTATTAAGGTTAAACTAGCTTATGTTTGAAATAATACCCTGTGTAGACATTCAAAAGGGCCGTGCGGTAAGGCTCTTTGAGGGAAATCCAGAAAAAGAAACTGTATACTTTGAAAGCCCTCTTAAAGCAGCTAAGCATTGGGTAAACTTAGGAGCAAAGAGTTTACATTTAGTGGACCTTGATGCTGCTCTAGGAGAAGGCAATAATCATGAAATTATTGCTGACATTGCTAAAAATCTTGATTGCAAGCTAGAAATAGGTGGTGGAATTCGCAGCTTGGAAGTAGCTAGAACTTATCTCAAGATTCTTGATCGTGTTGTTATTGGCACAGCAGCAGTAAAACAGCCTGAGATTATCGATATACTCTTAAGTGAGTTTGGTTCTGCTAGGGTAATTGTTTCTATAGACGCTAAAGAGGGCAAGGTAGCCTTAAAAGGTTGGCAAGAAATAAGTGAGGTTGATGCTGTCCAACTAGCTAAGCGTTGTGAGGCACAAGGTCTGCGCCACCTTATCTATACTGACATAAGCCGAGATGGTACTATGCGTGGAGTGGATATTGAACCCATTAAAGCTGTGCGAGAGGCTTTTCCTCATACTTTAATGGCAGGTGGTGGAGTAGCTAGTGATGAGGATTTAAAGCTGTATGAGGACCTTGGCTTAGAAGGGGCAGTTGTAGGTAGAGCACTTTATGAAGGGACAATTAGCTATTCCCGAACTACCTGAAGTGGAAACCATACGCCGAGAACTCGAGCCTTGGTTAACAAATCGCACCATAAAAAGTGCTGAACTTGTTGATGCTGTTCCTAGCAAAAAGTATGCTCAACTAACTAAAGCACAAAGGAAGCACATCTTATCAGTAAATAGACGTGGTAAGTTTTTATTATTACCACTTTCTGGTGGTTTAGAGCTAATAATCCATTTGGGCATGACTGGCATCCTAACTCCTAAACTCCCAAAGAAACACGTGCGTGTTAGGCTTAGGCTTTCTAAAGGTAAAAACTCTTCCCTTTATTTTCAAGATACACGCCGTTTTGGCAAGTTTTTGGTAGTTCCTAAAGGAGAGTATAAAAGCTTGCCTACACTTCACAACATGGGGCCTGAGCCTTTAGGAAAAGATTTTAATGACTTGCAGTTTGCAAAGGCCTTGAAACGCTCTAGCACTGCTGTAAAAACTTATTTGCTGAGCCAAAAGCCTGTGGCTGGCTTAGGGAATATTTATGTGGATGAGGCCTTATGGAAAGCAAAAATTCACCCTTTAACCCCTGCTAACCTATTAAAAAAAGAAAAGATCCCTCTCTTACACAAAGCAATTACCACTACTCTTTTAGCTAGTCTTGCAGCTAAAGGTACTACTTTTAGTGATTATCGCACTGTAAATGGTCAGGTTGGTAATTATAGAGAGGTTCTTAGCATATATGGTCAGCAAGGTAAACCTTGCCCTGAGTGCCAAACTGTAATAGTTAAGATCCTTCTAGCAAGCAGGGGAACACACTTTTGTCCTAAGTGTCAAAAGAAACAAGATTTTGCATAGTGGGAAGATTATACCATTCCGATGGAGTTTTTCAGAAGTAACATTCTTTTTTATTACTCTCGGTATCTTTCTAAGCCATCTTACCTTGAAGCATGTGAAAAGAAAAACAATCTCTGCTAAGATAAAAATATGTTGGATCTAGCCATCATAGGTGCAGGACCAATTGGGCTCGAGGCTGCCATTCTAGCCAAGCACCAAGGGCTTAAATATACTGTCTTTGAAAAAGGTTGCATTGTAAATGCTATATACCATTACCCAACTTATATGACTTTCTTTACAACTTCCGAACGATTAGAAATTGGCAAACATCCATTTGTCACTGCTACTGACAAACCTACTCGCAAAGAAGCTCTCGATTATTACCGTAAAGTGAGCATTAATGAGGGCTTAGAGATCAAACAATATAATGAAGTTACGCAAGTCTCGCGCACAGCCAGGGGATTTCAGTTAAGAATTGTGCCTAGAAAAGGCGATGTTTATCTTGTTAATACTTGTAGAGTAGTATTGGCTACAGGTTACTTCGACAATCCTAAACTGCTTGGTATACCCGGTGAGCAGCTTGAAAATGTTAGCCATTACTACACCGAAGCCCATTCTTTTTATGATTGTAACGTTACTATAATTGGTGCAGGCAGTAGCGCTGCTGATGCTGCTCTTGATCTTTTTAGAGGTGGAGCAAAGGTAACTATGGTACATAGGGGGAGTGATTTTCGCCATAGCCTTAAGTACTGGATCCGCCCTAACTTAGAAAATCGCATCAAGGAAGGCAGCATTACAATCCACTTGAATACTGTAGCCAAAGAAATTACTGCAGATGAAGTAATTGCTGACAAACTGGGCCAAGAAATCCATATACCTACTGAGCAAACTTTTGCCTTAACTGGCTATTATGCCGCATCAGATTTGCTTAATCAAGTTGGTGCTGAAGTAAATCCCAAAGACCTTGTAGCTCAATTAAACCCTGAAACTTTTGAGAGTAGTGTTGAAGGATTTTATGTGATTGGCTCTGCAGGTTTTGGTAATCGTACTAGTGATGTTTTTATTGAAAATGGCTTAGTACATGCTAGCAAAGCCCTTGAAGATATCGCTAAAAGATTCAGCGCAAAAGAACCCTAGAACCTACTTAACCTATCTATACTCTTCTATATTAGCCCACAAAATCCGCCCACAACTTGGACAACGGGTAATGCCACGACCTTTCATTACCTTCTGGACTACATGTATAGGTAGCCTCATACTACAACCGCCACAGGACTGTCCACCAATGATCTTTACAAGTCCTGTACCTCGCCTAGAACGGCGAATTTGCTCATATTGCCTTAGCAAACCCTTATCAACATCATTAGTTAGGCTATCCCTTTGGGTTAAAGAAGTTTTAATCTTCTCATTAACGGCAGCTATACGTGCCTCCTCAGCAGTTAAGAGCTCTTGTACTTTGGGTGTTAAGGTATCAACTTCCTCTTTTAGCGCTTTTATTTCTGCCTCGAGCTCTTCCTGTCTTTCCATTAAGGGCAAGGTATCTTCTTCAAGTTCTTCAACTCTAGTCTTAAATTGATGAGCCTGATTTTGATATTGACTTGCCTCTTTATTAGTAGAAGATCCATGTGCGGCTTCTTCTGCTTCTTTGCGTCTTTGTTCAAGGGAACCTATCTCAAGTTGGTTATTGTTAATTTGTTTACTAAGATTATCAGAAGCTGTTCTAAGATCAGCAAGCCTAGACTCTAAATCTTCTTGATCTGCTCGAGCTTCAGTAAGCTCGGTTGGGGTTTGCTCTTTCTCTTTTCGCAAATTGTCTAATTCAAGATCATGATCTTGAATTACATTTAGTTTCTTAAGCATTTTTATATCCTTACAAACTAAAACTCATTAATTTTTCGTTTTAGTTGATACCTTATTAATACCTTATGCCACATCAACATCCTAGTTTTGTAAAGAGGTTTAAAGCAGGATGGAAAACTAATAAACTTTCCTAAAATACCTAGATAAACAAATATCTTTCTAGCTATAAAAAAACTCCACCTAGCATAAATGCTAAAGTGGAGGTACATATGCAAATCAGTGGCTTTACAGAAGCCGAGTAACACATTATTAGTTTAACATGTTTTAAAGAGTTTATGCATAAACTTTTTTCTTCTTCATATATCTAATCTAGGGGCGTGAAAGCAATTATTACAAAACTATTTGTTGTTATTGCAAAATAATATTGTCCATAGCTACTGCTATACTCAGCCATATAAGCATACCCATCTTGAAACCAATCACGGTTTCTAAACATCCCAGGCAGAAATTCAGCTATATGTCTATCAACAGCACTGCTAAACTCTGTAGTACTAAGATTAGCTTGCCCGCAAGCAAAATTTACATATTCATCTACAACATTACAGTCTTGAGAATCTATAGCTAGGTCCTCAAAAAGTCCTTGCACTACATAGAATTGCTCTGAGCCTTCAAGCATATCAATGGCGAGAACATAAGTAATCATTAAAAGACTTATTAAAGCATAAATTGCATGCATTATAAAAACTCTCTTGAATAGAAAACATCTTATTGTCTGTAACACCACTATCAAAACCTTACAAAAAAACTTTGTGAACTTAGATGAGGTTAATGTGAGTTTTGTCAGCAAATAGCTTGCATATTCCTCTCATAGATTCATAGACCTAAGTATTGTAAATACGCTATGTTTCATGATGTAATGTTGAGACTTTGCATCATATCGCTGTTGAGAATAAATTTGCTCGTTCCTCTACAAAAATTAGCTTTTGCGTTGTCGCCAGAGTAGTTTTTATGAGTGGTTTATTGTTGAACAGCTCTACAGGCGAAGAACAAACTGTTTTGAAAGTGAGGAGCTAGTTATGGAATATGCAAACCCTGATGTTCTAGTATCTACAGATTGGGTCTTAGAACACCATCAAGATCAAGGTATAAGGGTAGTTGAAGTGGATGAAGATGTACTTCTCTACGAGCAAGGCCATATACTTGGAGCTGTTAAAATTGACTGGCATACTGACTTGCAGCGTCGCGATATTCGCGACTTTATTGACGAAGCGGGCTTTGCTGCCCTCATGGAAGAGAAGGGTATTTCTAATGACACTACGGTAATAATGTATGGCGATAAATCTAATTGGTGGGCAGCCTATGCATTATGGTTCTTTAAATATAATGGTCATAAAGATGTGCGTCTTATGAATGGTGGGCGTCAAAAATGGACTGCAGAAGAAAGATCTTTAAGTACAGAAACACCAACTCCTCCTAAAGGGAGCTATAAGGTACCCTATCGTGATCAAAGTATACGTGCTTATAGTAGGGATGTATTACAGCACATTATAAAAGTGAAAAATGGTCAGGGTGCTTTAGTGGATGTGCGTAGTCCACAAGAGTTTAGTGGTGAGAAATTACATATGCCTGATTATCCTCAAGAAGGTGCACAAAGGGGTGGCCATGTACCTGGAGCACAAAGTATTCCTTGGGCACAAGCTGTACAAGAAGATGGTACTTTCAAGTCAGCAAATGAGCTTTCTGAGTTGTATGGCTCTAAGGGAGTGACAGAGGGAAAGGATATCATTGCCTACTGCCGTATTGCTGAGCGTAGCAGCCACAGTTGGTTTGTGCTTAAGTATTTACTTGGTTATCCTAAAGTTCGTAACTATGATGGCTCTTGGACAGAGTGGGGTAACATTGTAGGGATTCCTATAGAGCAAGGGTCCTAGGCATAAGCATTAGTGGTTTTAAAAAGGGCTGCAAATTGTATCAATTGCTAATGTGGTTGTTTTCGCACTGTTTGTACAACAAAGCTTAGGAATGAAAACACCTATTACAAAAACCGTGTTGTAGGGGTTGAAAATTTTGAACCCCTACGAAGCTGCTTTGAAATGGGCTCGAGCCACCACAAACCGCAGCAAGTTTGTAGCAGCAAAACGCTGGAGCAACCGTAATTCGTTTTATACCTCCTTTGGTCATCAGTAAAGATGAAGCAGCTGAAGTTATAAGTCGTTTGATAAAGTGATTCAGTAAACCTTAAACCTTTTTATGGGTCCCCTGCATAATAGTAATGATAAGGGTGCTGTCGTAGGTGCTGGCGTAGTTTTACTCCTAGTTATAGCTCATAGTGCCAATGATGCTCTTGTAAATTTCCTTTCACCTTTATTGCCCCTAATTCAAGAACGCTTTGACTTAGGCGAAACCTTTCTAGCGGTGCTAGTAGCAACTATCTCGCTTTCTGCAAATGTTTTACAGCCACTTTTCGGAGCTCTGTCCGATAGGTTGGGTAAGCGTTTAGTAGCCTCAGGCGGATTGTTTATATGCTCTGCTTTAATGCCTCTGATTGGAATAGTGCCTAGTGCATTACTGTTAATAGCTTTGCTTACTGTAAGTGGGCTTGGCTCAGCAGCTTTTCACCCTTCTGCAAGTAGCATAATGCGTGATGCAACACATAGGCGTAAGAACAAGGCCTTGGCTTTCGGCCTTTTTACAGCAGCGGGTCCTTTAGGGCAAGCTCTAGCTCCCATAGTAGTGCTTTCTGTAGTAGCTGCTCATGGCTTGAGAGCTACACCTTGGCTGATGTTGCCGGGATTCGTTTTAGCTTTATTACTCTACTTATTCATTCCTACTCAGACTAAAGTACTAGACCAAGCGCCTCATAAGTTTTTTGATTTTGCCTTGCTGAAAGGTCCTGTAGGTGCACTAGCTGCTGCTGGCATCTTGCGCAGCCTTTCATATGTCACTTTTGTAAGCGCCATGCCACTATGGCTAGTAGCCCAAGGAGTAGAGCGAGACTCCCCTATGATTGGTTGGACACTAGCTACTTATAGCTCTGCTGCTGCTTTAGGAGTCCTTTTAGGAGGGTGGCTTGAGCCTCGTTTAGGTCGCGTGAATATCATTGTTGGTAGTATGCTTTGTGCAGTTATCCCTTCTTTTCTTACTCTTATATTGCCTATAAACCACTTTTCATTCTTTTTCGCTATTGCTTTAGCTAGTATGTTCGCTAATGCCCCTGTACCTCTTATGGTAGTTTCGGCACAAGATTTGGTACCTTACCACGCAATAGGTACAGCTTCAGGACTACTTATGGGTTTTACTTGGGGTATGGCAGGTGTATTGTATATTGGTCTTGGGCATTTACAAGAAGTCTGGGGACTTACTCCTGCTATTGGTCTTAGCTATGTCTTTTTACTACCAGCAGCAATCTTAGCCTTTTATGTACTCAGAAAGCACAATTAAACATTATAATACAAGGCTTATTCAGGTTATACCCTTCGGGTATGGCAGAATCCAATTTGAGAAACCCCATCGTGCTTGTTTAGAATAGAACTCTAGGTTTATCTATGGGAGCGTCAAATCAGAGATTTATCACGTTTCTAATAATAAGGATTTAATTTATGGCTGTAGCTTTGGTAACAGGTTCTGCTAAAGGGATTGGTAAAGCCTTTATATTGGCTTTAGCAGAAGATGGCTATGATGTTGTCGTGCATTATCGCTCGAGCAAAGAAGCTGCTGAAAAAGTAGCTGAAGAAGCTCGAACAAAAAGGGTAAAAGCTATTACCTTACAAGCTGATGTTAGTTTGCCAGAAGAGGCTGCTAGACTTGTTCAGTATAGTCATAGCAAACTAGGGGGTCTTGATGTGCTCATTAATAACGTTGGTAACTATTACACAAAACCACTAGCAGATTTTCCTCTCAAGAAATGGCACGATGCCTTTAATAGTAACTTGCACAGCACTTTCTATGGTTGTCAAGCAGCTTTACCACTAATGCGTGATAATAACTATGGGCGTATCATTAATATTGGCTTTGCAGGAGCTGAGAAAATGATGGTGAGACCTAATGATACTGCTTATAACATTGCTAAGACAGGCGTTATTATCTATAGCAAGGCTTTAGCTAAGGTGGAAGCCAAACATAACATTACTGTCAATGTAATTAGCCCCGGAGTAATTGAGAACAGCGTTTTAAAGCCCATTAATGCTATTCCCATGAAACGTCTAGGATTGTTTGGTGAAATTATAGGGGCTATGCGTTACTTCTTATCAACTGAAGCATCTTATGTTACAGGTGTTGTGCTCGAGGTAGCAGGCGGATGGAATCTATAAAAAGCTTTTACTACATGATGAGGAGATAAAATTATGAAAAAAACAATTTATATTGGCATAATAGTTTCCATAATTAGTATTTTAACAGCTTGTGAAATTGTAATCAGTGATGGTGATATAAATTATAGGCCTACTTTAAGAGTACAGAGCACTTCCTTTTCAAGCAACTATCGTGATTCTAGTGGCAGAAGTTATATTTGTGACAATCGTGATACTTTGCTCACCTATAGATTCCGCTATACAGGACGACTTAACTCATGGCGTTCTTATCTGCGAGGTGCTAATAGTGGGCGAATAAATGGCGAGAAACGCTTTTATCCTTATAGTCAAGGAGTAACCTTTATAGATAGAAATAGTTTTGAAGTTACTTACGTCATTCATAGACGTGCTACACCTCTTGCTGTAAACTCAAGCGAATTAACCCCTCAAAGTATAGTTGTGGTGCCTTCACCACAAGTTATTGGACACACTTACTTACACCTAGATCTTTATGGCAGTGGTCAAAACCACAGTTTTAGAACAGAGCCCCCTTTACCAGTTGTGATATCTTGTTAAAAGTAGCCGTATTTTCTTACTAGAGATAATTTAGAAATTTCGTAGGAAGCTTTACGGTATTTATAAGTTAAAGGTGGCTATGATCAGTAATAATGGAGGTACCATGAAATATAAATATCTACTTATAGCTATCTTACTAGGGATTTCTTTAGCACTAGTAAACGCCCAATTCTCTTCACGCTTTTCTGAGGAGTTTCAAGATAGTGCAGTAGGACGCGCCTTTATGCAAACCTATGGGGCGTTAAAATCTGGTTACTTAGAAGAAGTAGATGATGATGTAGTTATTCAAGGAGCTATAGGTGGTATGCTCGAGGCACTAGAAGACCCCTATACTGCTTATATTGAGCCTAGTGAAGCTGCAAAAGATAATCAAGACCGCACAGGTTCTTTTGAAGGTATTGGGGCAGTTCTCTCTGCCCGTAACCGCACTGAGGATAAGATTGTAGAAATTGTAAATGTTTATCGTAATGGCCCTGCTTGGCAAGCAGGCATTCAACGTGGTGATATTTTCTATGAGGTTGATGGGGAAAATGTAGAGGATTCTACAGTTGGTGAAGTTGTAGAGAAAGTGCGCGGACCTAAAGACACTACTGTACGCCTAGGAATGCGTCGCCCTGGCATGGAAGAGATTATTTACTTTGATATTGTGCGTGATAAGATAGACATAATCAGTGTTGAATCTACACTTTTACCTAATAATGTAGGTTATGTACGTATTGTTACTTTTGCTAATCAGTTAGTACATGAACAATTAATTGAACAAATTGATGAGTTAATGGATCAGGAAATCAATTCACTAATTTTAGATTTGCGTGATAATGGTGGGGGACTACTAACCCAAGGTATTCTTGTGGCCGATGAGTTCTTAGGTGAGGGAGACATAGTTTTTCAAAGAGCTCGAGGCATAACCCAACGTCTTGCTGCAGCAGATAGTGAAGCTTTTGAATTACCTATGGTAGTATTGGTAAATAATAACTCTGCTTCAGCATCAGAGATTGTAGCAGGAGCACTGCAAGATAATGGCAGAGCATTGGTTATAGGTGAGGAAACTTTTGGCAAAGGTGTAGGTCAAAGTGTAATTTCACTAGCCAATGGTGGACAGCTTCAATATCTTTCTTTTGAATGGCTTACTCCTGATCGCCGTAACATAAACCAGCAAGGCATTGTTCCTGATGTTTTAGCTGAGGATACTCGTTTTAGTAATGTTATTGCTTTACAAGGTTTAGGAGCTGAGCCCGGTCAAGAAATTGAGTTTGCGGTAGAGGGTGAGGTTATTGGTAAAACTACTGCTGATGAGGAAGGTGAATTTAGATTTATTCAGCTGACTCCTCGAGTTTTTGAGTATAGCGATGTGCAAGGCCAAGCTATCGTTAGTTTGGAAAACGATAACGCCTTACAGGTTGCACACAGCACCTTGTTGAACAGGTTTAATCAAATAGAGCAAGCTCAGCAGTAGGCTGAGTTTGCCAGCTAAAGGGGGGCACCCAATTTTAACTATTTGGTATGGTGCCCCAACCACGTAGAACTAGTTGAAGTTGGAAGGAAAAAGTTGAAACTTTTAATTATAGGTTCAGGTGGGCGTGAGCATGCTCTTGTATGGAAACTAGCTAAGTCTCGCCAAGTCACTAAAATCTATATTGCCCCCGGAAATGGTGGAACAGCTAGGGAAAGCAAGTGTGAGAATGTTTTGGTGCAAAACCCCCTTAACTTTGCCCAAGAACAAAATATAGACCTTACTATTGTAGGCCCAGAGACACCTTTGGCTGAAGGTATAGTTGATAGCTTTCAAGTTGCTGGGTTAAGAATTTGGGGGCCTAGTAAAGCAGCAGCACAAATTGAGGCGAGCAAAGCCTTTGCTAAAAGCTTTATGAAACGCCACCATATCCCTGCAGCTTCCTCAAAAACCTTTAGTGACTTTTATAAAGCATTAAATTACTTAAAAGCTCAAAGTAAGTTGCCAGTTATTAAAGCTAGTGGATTGGCAGCTGGCAAGGGTGTTATCTTACCTAGAAACTTAATAGAAGCTGAAGCTGCTCTTAAGGCAATTATGTTGGAAAAAAAGTTTGGGACAGCAGGCGAAAAAGTAATAATAGAAGAATGTTTAGAGGGACAGGAAGCTTCCGTGCTAGCCTTTTGTGATGGGCAAAGCATTAAAATTATGCCCCCAGCTCAAGATCATAAGAGAGCCCTTGATGGTGATAAGGGATTAAATACCGGAGGCATGGGAGCATATGCTCCGGCACCCTTAATAACTACAAAGCTTTTGCAAGAAATTACTGAGCGTATAATACAACCTGCTATAAGTGGCCTTAAGGCAGAAGGAACTCCCTATGTGGGGGTACTTTATGCTGGCATTATGCTTACTAGAAGTGGACCTAAAGCTCTAGAGTTTAACTGCCGATTTGGTGATCCTGAAGCGCAAGTTCTTTTGCCCTTGCTGCAAACAGACTTACTTGACATTATTGAAAGTAGCATTAGTGGCACGCTAGACAGCCTCAAAGTTCACTGGCAACAAAGTTCTGCTGCTACAGTAGTTCTAGCCTCCAAGGGTTATCCTGAAGCTTATGAAAAGGGCAAAGCTATTGCTGGTTTAGAGGTTAAAGAAGCCCTTATTTTTCATGCAGGTACAAGCTTGCAAAATGAGCAAGTGATCACGTCAGGGGGAAGGGTTTTAAATGTAGTAGGAGTGGCCGATAATTTAAAAGATGCTTTAAAAAAGGCATACCAAGCTATTGAAGGCATATACTTTGAGGGCATGCATTATCGTAAAGATATTGGGGCAAAGGGACTTTCATGAGTACAAGCTCGAGCCTATACCAACAATCAGGGGTATCAATTGATGCAGGCAAAGAAGCAATTGCACTTATTAAAGAGGTTATTAAAGGCACTCACAATGAAAGTGTTTTAGCCTCAGTAGGAGCTTTCGCAGGGGCTTTTGACCTAACTAATTTACCAGCTAATCCTGCCTTGGTAGCTTCAACTGATAGTGTGGGAACAAAAGTAAAGTTAGCTGCTAAAGCGGGTAAGTTTAAAAGCATTGGCCATGACATAGTAAACCACTGTTTTAATGACATTGCTTGTGCTGGGCAAAGTGTTAGACCTCTTTTTTTTCTAGATTATGTAGCCAGCAGTGAGCTTAGGCCACAAATGGTTGCTGAGATGGTAACAGGTATTTCTGAAGCCTGTAAGAATATAGGCTGTGCATTATTGGGAGGGGAAACAGCAGAAATGCCTAGTGTATACCAAGAAAACGAATTTGATTTGGTAGGTACAATAGTAGGAGTAGTTGATAAGACTAAGCTTTACCCTAAAAACACTTTAAAGGTGGGTGATAAGCTTATTGGTTTGCCTTCTTCCGGAGCACATACCAATGGCTATTCACTTATCCGCAAGGTTTTTGCTGAGGTGCCTCTTGATAGTAATGTTGAAGGGGTAGGGCATTTGGCTGAGATTTTACTTGAGCCCCACCGCTGCTACTATCCTGAGCTAATAAAGTTACAAAAAGCAAACATAGCAGTACAAGCCCTTGCACATATAACTGGTGGAGGACTTATAGAAAATCTGCCAAGGGTGTTACCAGATGGTTGTAATGTTTGCATAGAAAGAAAAAATTGGCAAGTCCCTAGTCTTTTTAAATACATTCAAGAAAAGGTTAAGGTAAGTGAAGTAGAAATGTATAGAGTGTTTAATATGGGTGTTGGTATGGTAGTGATTGTGCCAGCAGTACAGCTTCGTGCTACTTTAGAGGTACTACCTAAGGCTTTTTATATGGGTGAGGTCATCAAAAGCCCACAGATAGAATGGGCTTGATGAGTGTTATAATTCGCTTATGTATACCCATTTACTAATGATGTTTTTAGCTGCAGGGTTAATAGGTGCATTAGCATTACTGGTTGGTGGTGTTTTGGGTCCTAAAAAAGGTCAGGAAAGCAAGCTAGCTGCTTATGAATCTGGTAATGTGGCTGAAGGTTCTGCCAGAGAACGTTTTCCTATACACTTTTATTTAGTAGCAATGCTCTTTATCATTTTTGATATAGAGACAGCTTTCTTCTACCCACTAGCAGTTAAGTTTAAAGCTGCCCCGCAGTTTTTGCTTGTACAGGCGTTTATTTTTGTAGCAGTTCTAGCTGTAGGATACGTTTATATCTTACGCAAGGGTGTTTTGGACTGGAAGTAGTTGGTTTTGAGGTGCTAATTTAGTTGGGCTGCACAAAATCACTGTTTTTATTAAGGTTCTCAATAAAAACTTTAATTAGTCGAATGACCTTTCCCAAATCTCTAACATCAATCATTTCACTAGGAGAATGCATATAGCGATTAGGAATAGATATCACTGCTGTAGGCACTCCGCTACAACTCTTAGCAATATCATCAGCATCAGTGGAAGTTCTACGTGGTGCTGCCTCAATGCTGTAGGGAATATTTTCCTGCTCAGCTATAGTAATAAGCTTCTCAAATACGCCTCTATGAACAAAAGAACCAACTGATAAGCTCACCCCTGAACCAAGGGGTATATCACCTTCTTGCTTTTTATTTGCTCCTGGTATGTCTGTAGCATGAGTTACATCAACAACAATTGCCACATCAGGCTTAAGTTGGTAAGAAGCAGCCAAAGCTCCAACCCCACTTATTTCTTCTTGTACAGTAGCTACAGCAGTAACTTGTGATTTAGTTTGAGCGTTTTTTGCTGCCTCGAGCACAATGTAAGCACCTATTCTATTATCGATGGCCTTACTGACCAAACGCCCATTTAAAAGCTCTATCATAGGCTGCTCAATAACAGCAAAATCCCCTACTCGTACATGCTTCTTGGCTTCCTCATTATCTTTAGCACCAATGTCAATCCACATATCAGCTATTTTTGATATTTTATTGCGGTCGCTCGAGTCCATAAGATGAATGGGTTTTTTGCCAATTACTCCTAAAAGCTCATCTTTGTAGCCAACTATGCGTACTCTTTGACCGATGAGTTGCTGCGAGTCCCAACCACCTATACCTTTAAAATAAATAAAGCCTTCATCGTCTATATAAGTAATGATTAGACCAATTTCATCTATGTGTCCTGCTAACATTATGTGTGGTTTACTTCTATCATTAAAGGTAGCAAAGCTATTGCCATAAGCATCTGTACTGATTTTAGCTTTATACAATTCTGCTTGTTGACGCCACACTTTTGCAGGTTGAGATTCAAAAGAACTTGCTCCTGCTGCACCTAGCAAACTTTCTAGAAAACTATGATTCATATTTTATTACTATACTAAATTACTTTTAGTTCAGCGTCTTTAGGGCAGTGTGGTTAGGTCGTTGTCATAGTCTGCTAAAGTAGCAATAGGATAAAAAGGTCCTTCAGCCTGTGAGGGAGTGAGGGGCATTGTACCAGAGCCAATGCCTGTATCAACAACAATTTGACCGTTTGCTAGTAATGTTTCATCATCTTGCACAAGTTGAAGCAAAAGTGAGTTGCTACCTTCCCCAACAGCAAGAAACATACCTTCACCTTGTACTTTGGCTATATCATCACTGAAGTAGAATTGGCTGGTGAGTAAGGTTATGCTGTTTTGCTTGACTTTAAAATGAATATGACGCGGCCGTGGGTTGTATTCACCGGGCAAAATCGTGCGAAAAGTATACCATCCTTCTTTGTTAACCATAGCTGTACCATAAAATTGAAAAGTTATATCACGGTCATTAGTTTTGCGATCACCAGGATGGTTATAAATGCCGTTGACATCTGTTTGCCAAATTTCCACCACAACATTTGGAATGGGGTTGCCATTTACATCTAGTACCTGACCATACAAAATAAGCACTTCACCATTACTCTGGGGTGGTTGAGTAAAAGAAGTGATTAGCTCAGCGGGATGTTTAATGGCACTAGATTTTTGTATCAGGGTATCCTCACTGGTAGAGGTTTCGTTATTGACAACCTGGCTAATGGCTGTTTCAGGCAATAGTAAAGGCCTTACAGGATCACATGCTATCAATACGATGGAAAGCAGCAGAATTATCAGTGATTGTTGGTTCATCATAAAGTAAGGACCATTATACAATTTTCTCAGTACTAACTTCGTAATTTATCAAGAAGGCCATTTAGTTGTTTAGCTTCCTCTACACTTAAAGTTTTGTAATGTTGGTTCATTAGTTCAATTTCCTTGTTATAGATTTCTAATTGCTCTAAACCTAGTGATGTGAGGGTGATATCTACAGCTCGGCGGTCATTTTCACATACAATACGCTCCAAAAATCCTCTTTGCTTGAGCTTTTCAATCAAGCGCGAAGTATTAGACATTTTGTTAATCATGCGTTCCTGAATATCTTTTACAGCCAATGGCTTAGGGTGTGATCCCTTTAAGATACGCAAGACATTAAATTGCTCAGGTGTGATGCTAAAACTTTTTAAAGCTTTAGTAAACAAAGCATCAAAGTAGACTTGGGTATATAGTAGGTTAACAGCAAGTTTCTGATATTCATCTTTGAAATTAGCCTGTTTGATTTCGTACTCAATTTGCATTATGTCCCTAAGCAGCAATCGGCTGCTGTTCACCAATAGCTTGTGAAACATGCTTGATGAACTCAACAAGCTTTACTTGTTGGTCTTCAACTAAAGTGCCGTTTTCACTAATTGCTTGAGGGGCTTGGGGCAAAGAAAACTGATTACCAGCAACAGTTAGACGCATGTGCTCGAGCCATAAGCGAAGCAGCTTAAGGCCCCTAACACCACCACTCTTGCCAGGCGTTGCACTCATAAGCCCAATAGTTTTATTGGTAAAAGCATAGCGCTCAACTCTAGTTACCCAATCAATGGTGTTCTTAAGTAATGGGGTAAAAGCACCATTGTATTCAGGTGAGGCGATAATAATACCATTATATTTTTTAAGCAATTCTTTAAGAGCTTTAGCATTTTCAGGAATACCTTTCTCCTGCTCCAAGTCACCGTTGTAAAGGGGCATTGGATAATCTTTTAGATCAATAAAAGATGCCTTTATGCCCATACGCCGGGCGGTTTCAGTCGCTTGCCTAGCAAGCCACTTGTTAATTGAATTAGTTCGTGTGCTTCCTGAAAAGATAAGAATGGATGGGTCCATAGTTGTTACCTCGAGTCCTAGCATAAAGCCAAGTTAAACATCTTACATTGTACGTACCAACATTAATTGTGTCAACATTAGCAAGATATACCAAAAACGAGCAAGAAATGAACATCTTACTGCAAGAAACTTATGCCCTGCTCCTCATATCCCTATGCTTCCTTTCAAATTCCACAGCAATTCCAATGGAAAAGTCCTTTCTTATATCATAGAAAGCATAGATACCTTTGCTGCACAACCATAGACACAATAGGCACCCATAAAACCTGGTTGGTACTGCCAAAAAGCCTTACAGAAAGCCTCTGTTTATGGCTCATTCATCGCCTTAACTTTTATCTCATTGTGATGTCGTGTAGTCTATAGAGAGTTTATTTGCAAGGAGTTTTTTATGAAGAATACTTTAGGTAATCTCAAACAAGGCATTTATTTTTTATCGATAAAGTACAAGGTACTTCTTTTTATAGTTTTGTGCTTACTAATAATAGCCGGGGGGCACAGTAAGGAAGAGTCCAGTGTATCTGGATCTTTTATATGGCCTAGCAAGTGGAATACCGATTTTGATGAAATCCAAAACCTTTTAGCAACTGAGGAAAAACCCCGTATGGTTTTTCGTAGCACTACTCTTAGTGGCCCACGCACTTTTAACATGTTTGTTGCTAGTGAGCAAAACTCTGTGGTAGATCTAGAAGAAACATCTGGAGCTAGGCTTTTACTGTTAGATTATACTACAGAAGAGTGGCTTCCCTATGCTGCTAGTAGTTACGAGGTAAGTGATGATGGCCTTATCCACACATTGACTCTTCGTGAAGGCCTCAAGTGGAGTGATGGTAGCCCTATCACTATTGAGCAATATGTTGCTACCTATGAAATTGAAACTAATGAGCCTCTGGGAGCACAAGCTTATGATGGTTGGTTTATAGATGACAAACCAGTGACCTTAGAGGCTCTGGATGAAAAAACCTTACAGTTCACTTTTCCCACTCCCGACCGCATTGCCCCCACTCTGATAGCCTTTCACATTCCCACGCCTGAACCCTTAATAGCAGCCTACCGTACTGGTGGAGAAGAAGCAGTTGAAAAGGCTTTAGCAGAAAATAGCGAACTTTCTAATGAGGAAAAAGAAGCCGCTTATTTAGAGGGAGCAGCGGAAGGTGTGAAGGCAATTTGGGGCACGGAAACTGATCCTAGTGAATTAATCATGTCTAGCCCTTGGACTTTAGATAGCTATACTCCTGACGAGCGTCTTATCTTTAAGCGCAACCCTTATTTTGGTGAATGGAATGTTGATGAGGCAGATAATTCTTTGCCTTACTTAGATGAGTACACCGTAACCATTGCTGATCAACAAGCTCAGCTTAACCTTTATCTAGCAGGTGAAATCGACTCGTATAATCCTGCTAACTTAGACGAAGTGGGTGCTATTGCTGTGGCTAAAGATAATGGTGATATTGATGCTGTGCTTTTAGAAAATGTAAGTCCTGTGCGTAGCAGCCTATTCTTTGTTTTCAACTGGAACTATATCAGTGATCCTTTTAAGCAAGAAGTTTTTCGCGATAAACGTTTTCGTAAAGCTATGAGCCATCTGACAGACAGAGAAGCAATTGTAGAACTCGTTAATGGTGGTGCTGCAATTCCTGCTTACAATATAACCTATCAAGTACTAGAATTTTTCTTTAACCCTGAGGCTCCTAAATATGAATTTAACCCTGAAAAAGCCAAGGCTTTACTAGAAGAAATGGGCTTTACAGAGAAGAACGAAGATGGTTTTTTAATAGATAGTGAAGGTAACGAGTTAGGTTTTACCTTAGCCACTAATACTGGTAATGCTAATCGTGAACAGACTATTCAAATTATTGCTGATGTTATGCGTGAAAATGGTATAAATGCAAATCCTATTACCCTGGATTTTAACTTGCTAGTTGACCAATTGCTTTCTGAAGGGGACGACAGGCCTTGGGAAGCCATTCTTATCTCTCTTAGTGGGGGCAGTCGGGATTGGCCTTATGGCACCAATACTTTAGTTTGTGAAGGCAATATGCACATGTATAACCGCTCTGGCGAGTGTATGACTGAAGAAGAGGAAAAGGTGGCTGAACTATTTCTTGAAGGCCGTCAAACTTTAGATAATGATAAGGCACAGCAAATTTCTTATGAGATACAAGATGTTTACGCTGAATTGCAGCCAAATATTTATACAGTAACGCCTTTGGCTCACTACAGTTGGCTTGAGAAAGTAGGAGGTAGCTTACCCTTAGAAGACATTAGCACTATCAATGGGACCCGTAACCTACAACAAACTTTTATTCGCTAACAGTAACTCTATTTTTCCCTGCTTTTTTACCCCTGTAAAGTGCCTCATCAGCATTGCTAATACACTTATCAAGTGCCAGACCTGCTTGGAACTGACTAACGCCAAAGGTTAGGGAAATATGAAGTGACTGCTCTTGATACCAGTAGTTTTTGCTATCAATGAATACCCGAATGTTTTCTGCTACTACTGCAGCACCGCTCGAGCTGGTTTCTGGCAACAAGAAGATAAACTCCTCTCCTCCCCACCTAGCTACAATGTCTTGTTTCCTGAGGCTCGAGCGCAAATCTGTTGCTACTTCTTTAAGGATGTAATCACCACAAGCATGGCCATAAGTGTCATTAAATCTCTTGAAGTTATCGATGTCGGCTAAAATAATAGAGAAGGTCTTTTTTGTTCTATTCGAACGGGCTACCTCATGACTTGTTTTTTCCAAGAAAGACCGTCGGTTGTAGATTTGGGTGAGTGAGTCAATACTGGCAACTTGCTCGAGTTTCTTATTTGCTGCTTGTAACTCTTTAGTATGTTGAGCTACTTCCTGCTCTAAATTTGAGAAGAGTCGTGTGATGCGTCTAGCAAGTGAAATCGACATTGAAAAAATTAGCACTGCAAAACCTATAGGAGCCATTCTGGGGGTATTGATTATTTGGTGATCAGTAGCTATATCATTTAAACCTGCTCCTGAAAGAACAGCGGTTCCTATTAGTATGATACGTGCTTCAGGGTTGCCTTTCCAACTGTACCACAACATCATAGCAGCACTTCCAACTAAGGTAGGTAGTACCCAGATTTGCCAAGCTCTTAGGGTGCGAAAACTTATTAAGAGCCCTGGTAAGATAATAACAATTGGCACTAGCACTAAAAAGGAAAGCTGATAAAGCCTAAGAATACGTTTAGGACGGATTGCAAGAATTTGCCAATAAAACTCTAGTGCTAAAACGGGGATAATATATAAAGCAGCAAACTCAATCTTTTTGATTAGTGTATAGTCAAGCTCAATAATATGCTTCCATTGACTAAACATAAACCCATAAACACCCATAGCAATTGCTAGTAGTCCGAACCAGAGGTATTCATTTAATTCTTTACTATGCCAGTACAGAAAAATATGATAAAACCCCATAAGTACGTAAATTATCACTAATAGTAAAGATAAATATTTGGAAGTTAAAGCAAACTTAATGAGTTGACTATTAGTACCTATTAGAAAGGAGCCTTCATAAAAACCCCCTTCACTGGGAAGGTCAATTATCTTAGATCGCCAAACACGCACTGCCAAAACAAGCTGACCTTTGTCATCTATTGCTTCAGAAGGTATTTCATAAGTTTTATACTGATCGTATCTAATTTGAGGGTTAGGTGGCAAGCCTCCAACACCACCAATTAACTTCCCTCCAGCATAAAGTTCATAGGCGCTATGTGCTTTACCTAAAGTAACTGAAAGTTTACTTACTGATTGTCTAATCCTAGAACTCTGGAGGTTCAAGATTAAGGTGATACGGTACCAAGCAAATCCAGCATAGTTATAATAGCCTTGTTTACCCCAATTCATAGGAACTATCAACTCATCCCAATCAGCATCATCAAAACTTGGTTCTGACCAAAATAAATCATCTCCTATTTGGAATTTCCATAAGCCAGTAAGGCTAACTGGCTTATCTAATGAAGTAACTTCAATGCTTTGGGCAATTCCCTCACTAGATACTAGGGCAAAATATGTAATTAAAGTGCAATATAGCCAATAGATGGCCTGCTTATTAGCACTCACTTTAGGCATAACTCATACTGTACTATATTTATTAGCATTGTAGCCAAAAACTTCTCCTTAATTTCCCTCAGTTTTGTTTTTCAATAGCCACAGAATCCATTAGAATCAGCTTAATTTCAATTTTTAGCAGTCCAAGTGGTGATAACTACTTATTGAAAATCAGTATGGGCAGCTAAGCTTGCTAGTTTTATATAATAGTTTTAGGTAGCTTTTGGAATTGGATGAATCCTACATGCTCGAATTGAAATTACTAGGCGTTCCAAAATTAATTTATCAAGGGCAATCTATTAATCTTCCCCCACCTAAAACCTTTGCCATGCTTTGCTACCTTGCTATCAAAGGTACTGATTGCACTCGTGAAGAGTTGAGCGAACTACTTTGGGGTACGCAGAAAACAGGTAGTTTGCGAGTTGCCTTAACAGAGCTAAGAAATTTACCCGAAGCGGAAAGGTGGCTAAAAACTCAGGGTCAATTAGTGAGTGCTAGCTTGCCTAGCGATGTGGTCGAACTTGAGACATCTTTAAAAAAAGGTAACGTTAATAAAGCACTAAATATATGGGGTAATGCTGAGGAAAAAATTTTTCTTAAAGGTCTAAAGCTCCGTGGCGGTGAAGCTTTCATAAATTGGCTCGAGTCCGAACGCTTTAATTTAAACCAGCTGTACTTTGAAGTTTTCCAGGAGCGTATTGCTGAACTCGAGGCTGAAAGCAACTACTCTAAAGCTTTAGAGTTAGCTAGGCAGCTGGTAAGCCAAGACAAGCTCAATGAGGATATGCATAGAATTATTATGCGGCTCGAGCACAAGCATGGCAACATTGAAGCAGCTCTTATGCAATTTGAGCACTGTAGACAGATTTTGCAAGAAGAATTAGGTATTGAACCTCTAGCAGAGACTCTTGACTTATTACGTGATATTGAAAGGGGAAACAGCACTTCAAAAGGTAAAAGGGCTATTTTAGCTAAAATAGTTGAAGACATTCCTGCTAGGCCGGAAAAGCTTATTGGTCGTGATGAACTTCTTAAAGAAGTGGAGGGGGAATTAAAGGTAAAGGAACGTATCTTACTACATGGCTTTGGTGGTATGGGTAAAACTGCCTTGGCAGCTACTATAGCAGCTCGGCATCTTAAGGATGCAAATACCAAAGTACTGTGGCTGCAAGCAGGAGACGATGATCCCTATACACTATTTGATGCTATTTCTCTAGTCTTTGATGCTAAGCAACGTGTGAGTCAGGCAAAAAATATCGACAAGGGAAAATTAATTCATGATCTCTTTACTAAATACAGCATCTCTTTACTAATTCTTGATGATGTTTGGAATGCCTATGCACTAAGCAAAATCATAGAGATAATACCAGAAAATTTGCCTTTACTAGTCACTGCTAGACAGCGCTATCCTAAGCTTAGACGTAAAGATGTAGGAAATCTTCCCCGTAAACAAGCACTCCAACTATTTAGTTACTACGCAAAAAAAGACTTTGCTAGGAATAAAACTGCTGATGAACTCTGTAATGTTCTAGGTGATCATGCTTTTGCCTTGCGTATAGCTGGTGTTACCTTGGCAGTAGAGAATACTACCACCAAAGAACTTCTAAAAAACATTAAAGATGCACCGCATAAAATGAAGATGCCTGCAGAATTTGCTGAAGAGGGTCGTGAGAGTGTCGCTAATTTGCTTACTGCCACCTTACAAGTGCTTAGTGATGAAGCTTTCGAGGCTTTATTGGCTTTTGGAGTATTGTTTACCGCAAGTTGCACCTCAGAACTATTGGCACTATGTATTCGTCGTAATGAAGAAGAGGTAGAAGAGTCTTTAATAGAATTACAAAAGCGTGGCCTTGCTGAAAGGCTTACCGAGCCTAGCAATGATGTAGTAACCTACCGTCTTCATGACCTTGTATTTAGCTTTACTAAGGCAAATTGTTTACACTTACGCGGCTCTACAGCTGTTAGGGCTTGTAAAAATTTTTTAGAGAATCACCAGCATAACTTTGCAATAATCGATGCTGAAATAGGGAATATTTTAGGTGCTATGCAAGCAACAGCACAAAATAACAAGGCCTTATTTATAGAAATGATGTGCTTGCTGGTAATGGAAGATTCTTACTATAAAGCCAGAGGTCATAGTTCACATTCTTTAAAATTATTAAAAAAGGCTATAAGTGAATCTAGGCAACTAAACAAGCTTGAAATAGCACATTACTTGGCCACGAAATTAGGTGATGCCTATAGGGAGTTAGAAGGAAATTTCGATCTTGCCTTTGAGTATTATCAAGAAGCCTTGCAATTAGCCCAACAACTCGGAGATCATCATCGTGAAGCTATTTTACTCAGCATGATTGGCATCACACGCTTTCATCAAAAGCATGATGATTCTAGCCTTTATCTGAAAGATGCCTATCAACTTGCTAAGTCTTACAATGATAATTTAGCAGTATGTCATGTATTACAACATCAAAGCCACTTAGCTTACTTTACCAGTAACTGGCAGGAGATGCTAGAGTTAACCAGCAAAGCTGTCAGGATTGCCAAAGAACTTAGCAAAGACCCCAGCATTAAATCAGCAGAAATTACTAAAAGGTTATTTTTCGCTTTACTTAATCTAGGTGAAGCAGAGTACAAAA
Source organism: Trueperaceae bacterium (assembly GCA_965224855.1). Lineage (GTDB taxonomy): Bacteria > Deinococcota > Deinococci > Deinococcales > Trueperaceae > CBDCVN01. The sequence continues at coordinate 2,201,590 of CBDDAI010000002.1, forward strand.
CCGGCAATTTTGATAAAGCCCTTACTACGCGCCATCAAGCTCTGGAACTATCTAAAGAGCAAGACAATCATTTGTGGATGGCCTATGCTTGGCATGAAATTGGTGAAATGTATCATGGAGTGGACAAAAGAACCTTGGCTCAAGAAAATTATGATAAGGCTCTTAAGCTATATAAACAAAACCATGCCCTAGTAGATATAGAGAAGCTCACAGAATTTATGTACTCAGAAGGTTATGGAGTAGGAAGTAACTCCTCCTGATTCAGAACACCTCTAGAACGTCTTATGAAGGGGTCGCCTTTCTTTTGATATGCTAGCAGCAATGACGATCTCATTAGGGGGCAGGTCTTGTTTTTCATCCTGAACAGTGATGGTGATGCGCTGCTCGAGCTTACTTAGAAAGTTAATTAGTCGTTTTTAGTATATGAGGCCATACAGACAAAGTTTTAACACCAACATAACACTTTCTAGCTAACATTGAGCTAGGATAAATATGAGGAGTTTGCAGGTTTTAATAAGTTCTTTTCCTTCAATTATTGCTTTGATAGTCTTATCCTGCATAAATACTCATATGTACCAGATTCGAGCTTCTAAGAAACTAGGAGAGTAAAAGTGAAGAATATAGCCAAACTTTTAGGCATTCTAGCTTTACTGTGCTCGCTTAGTGCCTGTGGCTTAATTGAGGCTATTGTTTGTGCTAGTGGCACTCGTCCTTGCTCTGGAGCAAGACCAACACCATCTCCAGCAGGAACAAAAACCTGCATTGGTAACGGGTTTAGTGCTGACGGTCAAGGTTTTGATACTGCAGGCAATGTGGGTGGACTTGTGGTAATTAGTCCTTCCTACGAAGGTACCCCTATTGATGAAAGTATAGACTCTCCTAATGTAGCTGATGATGGGCTAGTTGATAATGTAGAGACGCCTGTTAAAGATGTGGGCATTTTAGTAGTGGATCACTTTTTCTCTAGCTCTGGTGAGGAGTCCATTACTTTACCTGGTCAGGAATTGCTCGAGCTTGCCCAAAGAGATCTGCCCAACTCTATTGATATAAGACAAAGAGAACTTAAAAGAATTTTAAATGTGCTTGTAAAAAAAGAGCAGTTTTCACACGGTGCTTTGGTATTTAACCAAATCAGTGCTTTAATTCTTGATGATGCTTATACGCTAAGTCATAGTTCAGGTGGTGAGGCTACTTTTACAAATTCTCAGCATAAAATTGTAGTAAAAGCATTTAATATAGGTAATTTAGGAGTTTTAAATGACGATGACTTTATGGGGCGCTCAGCAATCTTGCCCCATCCACAAGATATCCAAGAAAGTAGATTGCAACTCGCTTTACAAGGGTTTGTAGATACGGGTATTGAACAAATTGTCATTCACTTAAGCTTCGAGAGGATCCCTTGCCCCTTTCAAAATGATTCTATGGGTTTTGAGGATCTTTCACAGCACTTCATTAATAGTGCCAAAGCCTTAAGAATCGGGGGTATTGAGAATATCATTAATGTTGCTGCTGCTGGTAACTACGATGATCCTTCGCTACCACTAGATGCTTGGCAGAATTCAGTAGATGTTATTAGTGTTAGTAGCAAAGATTTTACAACAAATCCCAATTTCTTTGTGGGTTCAGGGCACATCAGAGCTACAGGCGCTTGGTTCACTCTCACAAACCCTACGGGGCTTAGCGGTGACTGGGAAAAGATTCCTGAAATTATCTATGGAGGAACTTACTTTGCAGCGCCTGTAGTAACTGTCTTTACTGCTTATGATCTTGCTAGTCAAGTACCCAAATGCGGCTATAAGCTAGGTACTAGAATGCCTAAATTGGCGGGTGATGGCAATAAAAATCTTTTTTTACCAGATGCTATTGCACAAAAGTGCACTGAGTGAATGGAGAGCAGAATGAAAAAGTTAAACCTATTTTTAGCCACTCTAGCTTTAGTAGGACTTTTAATTTCCTGTAGTACTTCAGGAAACATAGGAGGCACACCAAATGTACCCACACCTGGTCCCGGTGGAGATTTAGGAGCAACACCGGGTGGCGTTCAAGATATGGCTTTGGCTAGGGAGCTAGTAAAGAATGGTACTGTCCCTCCTAAAGAAGCTTTCACTATAGAAGGCATGTTCTCTGAATACGATTTGCCCTTAGAAGGTCCTGCTTGTGACGAACTGTTATGCTTACGCGGTGCCTTAGGCATTGCTCCAACACTAGCTGAAGAATCTTCTGCATGGGTACAGGTAGGTTTATCATCTAGCCTGAATATTGAACGTTTCCAGAGGCCTAACCTAAGCCTCATTATAGTTATAGATGTTTCTGGCTCAATGGGTTGGGAGTATCAAAGTGTATATGATGAGTATCAAACTCCTCTTAAAGTAGCAAAATCACTTATCAATAAACTTATCCCAGCATTAAATGTTCAAGATGAAGTTGCTATTGTAACCTATGGCAGTCATGCTCGCACCAATCTAGGCTTTACTCAAGGACACAAACATGAAGATATTAGAGATGTTGTTGATGGATTAAAGGCGGGTGGCTCAACAGCTATGGAAGATGGCTTGCGCTTGGCCTATGAGGTGATGAGTGAGGCTAGTAACCGCACCACTGAAAAACGCCTGTTACTTTTTACAGATGTGCAACCCAATGTAGGTGCTACCACCCCAACAGAATTTGAGCGCCTAGTGGAAAATGGAGCAATTGATGGCACTAGCATAACTGTTTTTGGTGTGGGTATAGGCTTAGGCCCTGCTATTTTCGAAGCAATGAGTAAGGTGCGTGGTGGTAACGCTTTTAGTCTCTTTGGCTCTGAAGAAATCAATAAGATTATAGAAGAAGATTGGCCCTTTCTAGTTAGTCCTGTTGCTTATGACTTATCTCTACGCTTACTGCCCAGCAGTGGTTTTCGTGTTGCTGAAGGTTACGGTTTTCCTACTACAGGTGATCAAGCTGAGCTTAAGGTCAGCACTGTTTTCTTTAGTCGTCGTCGTGGGGCATTGTTAGTGCGTCTTAGTACCCAAGGACGCAACTTTGAAAATCTAGGGGTGCAGGGTTTACTTAGCTATGAAACATTGGATAGGAAACTAAAAAGCCAAACTCTTAACCTAAGTTATGAAGGGCAACCTTTGAAAAATGGTCATTATTATGAGCAACCTAGTGTGGGGAAAACTATAGCTTTAGGCATGCTAGTAAGTAATATGCGTAATGCTGCTGAAATGTACGGAACAAAACGTGAAGAGGCCGTAACTCTTATGCAAGATGCCCTAAAACGTTTTCGCACAGATACCGAGAGCTATCAAGAATTAGCTCAGGAAGTAACTTTTGCTCAAGAACTTTATGACCTTATGCGTTCTGGAGCAAAACAAGGTACGCTCTATGGGCAGTAAGTACGTAGGGATAAATATTTTTAGGATTAAGCAGGCTTTAATGACTTGTTAGAACTATTAGTTAGGGCTCGAGCAAACCCCAAAGCTCGAGCCTATTAATTTGCTTTGTGCTCGAGCCCTTGGTTAAATTGGCACGGGCCCAATCATCTTGCTCGAGCCTGTTAAATTGTTTTGGGTGCTCGAGCACTTGGTTAAATTAGCTCGAGCCCAGTCATCTTGTAAAGTCAAAGCTCGAAGCAAATCTGTTTAGGAAGCTCATTTCTTAACACTAAGAAGAGTCCTTTGGTAAATTACCAAAAAGCTTTCTATACTCAATAACCTCTTTTTCTAAAGCAGATAATTGTTTCTTTGTACCAACCAACTCAGTTCTAGTATCAACCAACTCAGTTCTAGTATCAACTAACTCATTCTCTGTATCAGACAACCTAATCTCTGTATTAGACAACTTAGTCTCTGTGTTAGACAATAGTTCTTTAGTATCTAATAATTGCTCCTCTGCATTCTTGTAACTGTTCCCCAAAGAATCATACCAGCACAATACTTCCCTCTCTATGCCTCTAATTACTTTCTGTTCCCTTCCTATTCCCAAACCAATCTCTGGCATAAAACAAGGCTCACCCAACTGTTTTTCATAACTATCATTGATTAGTTTGTATATTTCAAAAGGTTCCCTGTTATGGCGTTGCCAATGATTGGGGTTGTATACTAGATAGTAGAGTACACCTATTTCCGCGTAAGTAACAGCCTTTTCTTCATATTCACCACCATACTTCTGAGAAACCATTTCTAGCACAAAACTAGGAGCAATGTTTTTTTCTTCCCAGAAAGTATAGCTTAAACGTCCTGTAGGTTTACGTCTCTGCACCCCTAGACTTAAGAAAGCATCAGGGACAATGGCTGGAATAGGTTTCTTACGATTGTAGTAAACACCCATATCAACCCCAAAGTACCAATCTTGGCGTTCTGTCCAGATATTTTCAAGTAAAAAGAGTAGGAAGTTAGGTATAAAGTTCTGATCTTCATTGTCCACAGGGATATCATCCGATGAAGGGAGTTCTGAGCTAGAAGGTAAGTATAGTTTTGGTAAAACCTCAGCTACTGCTGGCATGTTTTCATTATAGCAATTACTTTAGGTTACAATATTAAGAGTTCTATTGATCCACTTTGAAAGCTCGAGCCCTAACTAACTTCATCTGTTTTGGTGCTCGAGCAACCCCCAAAGCTCGAGCCTATTAATTTGCTTTGGGTGCTCGAGCCCCATCAGTTTGTAAGGTAAAAGCTTGAGCCCTCACAAAACATAAGACTTTTTTCTCGTATGCTAAGCTATAGATTCCTTTATTAGAGGAGGTGAATATGTCAACAACTATTTTAGAGAATCGCATTACCAAAACAGAAGACCGCCTTGATAGGTTAGAGAAATTAATCTTACAGCAATCTATCAACATTACCAAAAGCCAACAAGAAACTGCTGAGCTTAGAATTGAGTTAGCAGAGTCCAATAAACGAATAGAGCAGGGTTTTGCTGAGCTTAGGGAAACTATTGCACAAGTAGACAAAGAGAACAAGCAAGGCTTTATTGAACTTAGGAAAAGCCACAAAGAGCTAAATAAGAAGTGGGGTGAACTATCTAGACGCTTGGGTACTATAGTTGAAGATTTAGTTGCTCCTAGTCTAGAAAGAATCTTTTTAGAAGTTACTGGTTTGCCAGCTGGTAGTGAAACACTAATGAATGTTCGGGTAAAAAGGAGACACCCAGTAACAAGGGAGATCCGCGAGTTCGATGTCATAGTTGAGAGTAGGGAATATTTACTGGTCAATGAAACTAAAAGTAAACTAATACCTGAAGAAATCCCTAAATTCTTAGCTGCTTTAGAAGAGTTCTATAGTTACTTTCCAAAATATGAAGATAAGAATTTAAAGATTATAGGAGCAATGTCATCACTGCACTTAGATGAAAGCCTGATTACAGCACTATCAAAACAAGGCTTACTAGCACTTGCTATAGGTGATACCCTTACCACTAGTAAGAGTCCCAAAGGTTTTGAGTGGAAAGCATTTTAGAAAGCAGCTGCGTTCCGTTCCTACTTATCATTAATCAAGCGTCCTCAAATTTGCGTACTTGAGCATGAGCTTTTTAACCCCAGCTTTTGTAAAAGATACAGTTACTTCCTTTTTTTCTCCGCTACCACTTATCCCTAATACTGTACCTTTACCAAAGCGAGGGTGCTCAACTTTCTCACCGCCACGAAAGCTAATTTCTTGTTTTTGCTTCTCATTTTCTCTTAAAGATGGTAAATTCCAGACTGTACGATCATACTTGTTAAGCTTATTCATCTTTAGAAATTGACCAAAAACATCAATCTCTGCCAACATTTCTTTGGGAATGTCCTCTAAAAAGCGACTTGGACGCATATGCTCTGTATTTCCAAAAGCTTGTCTTGTTTCACAATACACCAAAAAAAGCTCCTCTTTTGCCCTAGTAATTCCAACATAAAGAAGCCTACGCTCTTCTTCTATTTCTGGTAAAGAACTTAGGGAAGAGCGGTGAGGAATTAAATTTTCTTCTAAGCCTACTAGAAAAACCACTGGAAACTCTAAGCCCTTGGCATTGTGTAAGGTCATAAGTGTTACGGTCTCATCAAGTTCTTTGTTATGGTTGTTAGCTTTAACAGCCCTATCATCAATACTAGCAAGCAGTGAAGCCTCATCTAAGAATTCTTCAATGTTGCCCCCTACTTCTTCTTGCCACTCACTCACAGCATTAAAAAGCTCATTGAGATTTTCTAAACGTGCTTGTGCTTCAGCGTTGTCCTCATCTTTTAGAGCTTGTTTGTAGCCTGATTGGTCAATCACAGCTGCTAAGAATTCCTTTGCCGATTTTGTTTGAGCCATTTCATTAAAATCTGCCATTAATTCTAGAAACTCAGCAATACGGTTTGCTGCTGCAGAACCTTTAAGGATTTCCATGGCTCGGGACAAAGCATAAGAAAAACTATAGCCACTAAACTCTGCCCAAGAAAGCAACTTTCCTTCACTAGTTTTGCCAATACCTCGTTTAGGGCGATTGAGAATGCGCCGCCACGATATATCATCTGCAGGGTTTATAGCAGCTCTAATATAACTTAGAATATCTTTTACCTCACGCCGATCATAAAACCCTACCCCTCCAACAATTTTGTTAGGAATATCCTTGCGCCTTAAAGCATCTTCTAATACTCGAGACTGAGCATTGGTGCGGTAAAGTACTGCAAAATCACCATATTGATAGTTCTTCTTAGCTATAAGGTTCTCGATTTGCCTAGCTACAAAATCTGCTTCAGCCCTATTATCTTTAGCACAATAAATTTTAACACTTTCACCAAGGCCTTTTACAGGTTTAAGAACTTTCTCTAAACGAGCTTCGTTATGAGTAATAACAGCATTAGCTACATTTAATACACTGCCAACACTGCGGTAGTTAAGTTCTAAGCGGTAAACTGTTGCCTTAGGATAATCTCGTTGAAAATCTAAGATATTACGTACATCAGCACCCCGAAAGGAGTAAACGCTGTTATGAACCAGCATGCCTTCAGCTAAATATGTGTGTGTTGGATCAACCTCGAGGTCAAATACTGGACCGTCATAGGCAATTTGTGTTACCTCATCAACAGGTACTTCAACAAGCTGACGATTTTTCTCTACTAGTATTTTCATGCCCGAGTGTAAGTGTGACAAAGGTGTAAATTGATATACTTGTCCATTAACTTGAGCTTTACGATTGATTGTCAGGTTGCCAACTTCAGATACTCCTTTTGTGAACTCGAGGGCTTCCAAGTAACTTTTCTGACTTACTTCGATGCGGTAACCACCTCGACCATTGTGCCGAACAGGATAACCAGCATTTTCTAAACACATGGCTATATCTTCTCGAACAGAAGACCATTGCACACGATGGTAACCAATCTCACCGTGCCTAAAGTCTTGATACATGATCAAATTGATACTTTGTCGCTGTAAATTATTTTGGGGGCGATAATGTGGAAAATCGGGGTGTAGACACAGTTCATGCATCAATTGTTTGGCTGCAGAGTCTGTATCTAGCTCGCTATATAAACGTTTAATAAGTTTGTCATCAAGTGCTAAATTTCTACCCAATCCATGAAAACAAGTAGTGGGTAAATTGTACTTTGCAGCAAAAAAGGCTTCCCAATACTTTGCTGTAGGAATGTCATTGCAACGACAAAGAATCCAAAGCTTATCTGCATGCTCTTGGTTCATCCGCACAATAAAACCGGGCTGTTCTTTTCCCTCATCTCCTCGTCGCAACCCTTTAGTGTAACCAATGCGGTAACCCCTATCTTTGCGATACATAATGTAAACATAAAATCTATTTTCTTGAGGAACGTTGCGTGCAAGTGTTATATGATGTGGTGTACCTCTTAAAATGTGCTGGTCAGCTTTTATCTGCCACAAATCACCCTTAAAATTTCCCTGCTTAATGTGTTTGATCTTACCAGTAGTAAGTTCTTTGCCACCCCCAGTAGCAAGAACTTCATTCCCTACCTGCAAACCCTCAATAGATATACAACCCTTAGGAGTATAAATACGTGTACCCAAAGGCAAACACTGATCTGGATCTCCTACTACCATTAGGTTACCAAATCCACTGGCTAACTGCTTAGTTAATTTATACTGCACAGCATTTGTATCTTGATACTCATCAATATGTATAAACTTAGCTCTCTCTTGTACCTTTTCTAAAACCTCAGGATGATTGTCAAAAAGCTTGACAGTGTGTCCTAAAATATCATTGAAGTCAACAGCATTAACTTGCTTAAGTCGCCTCTGGTAAATTTTATAACCTTCAGCAAGTAATGCAATACTGGTACCTAAAATCTTGCCACTCACATTATCAGCTTGTTGCAAGAACATTTCAGGTGTCCATAAGTTTGACTTAGACTTATCTATAAGGCTACGCAACACTCTTGGATTAGTTTCTCTCAAGCCATCAATGCCAGCAATAATTTCCTTTAACAGATCTAATTGATCACTATCATCATAAATTACAAAACTGGGGGTTAAGTCAACAGCCTCACCATAAATGCGTAGAATTCTAAGACAAGCTGAGTGAAAGGTGCTTACCCATAGGTCTCGAGCACTTTCACTTATTAAGCTTTCTACACGCTCTTTTAATTCGCTTGCTGCTTTGTTAGTAAATGTCACTGCCAAAATCTCATTAGGATGAATAGCTTGTTGATGCATTAAATAGGCAATACGCTGTACTACAGTGCGAGTCTTACCAGACCCTGCACCTGCTAGTACTAGTGCTGGACCTTCAAAATGAAGAACAGCTTCTTTTTGTTGATTGTTTAAGTCTTTTAAAAGTGGAGGTATAAAAATATCAAATTTATTTATCACAGTTTAAGTGCTTATGCCACCTTAACTCTGTTCCTGCCACTATTTTTTGCACTGTAAAGTGCGGAATCTGCTGCTGCTAGCGTTTGCTTAATAGTTTGTCCATCTAAATTAAACTCCGAGACCCCAATACTGATAGTAATACTAAGCAAATTGTCTTTATATATAAATCTGTGCTCCTCTATTTTTGTGCGAATACGCTCTGCTATAATAGCTGCTTCAAACTTTCTAGCTTCAGGTAGTAAGGCACAAAACTCTTCTCCACCTATACGGGCTAAGAAGTTAGTTTTCCTTAAGGATTTTTTAATTAAAGAAGCCCCTTCTTGTAAGATGAAGTCTCCTACAACATGCCCATAAGCATCATTTATTTGCTTAAAATGGTCAATGTCTAACACTAGTAATGATAGTGGCCTCCCTAACTTGTTAGCTAGAATACGTTGTTTTTTTGCTATTTTCTCAAAAGCATATCGGTTATACACACCTGTTAACTGATCATAATATGCTTTTTTAGTTAGTTTCTGATTCTTCTGGCGTAAGATGCCTGTTTCCTGATTAACCTTGGATCGAATAGATGACTGAATTATCCAATAAAAACCAATACAAGAGCTTGACCAAGTAAGTATAAGAGCTATGTACCAAGCAAAAGTTCCCCCAGTATCTCCAAACAGAGAATTAAACACATTGGTATTCATTAGCCTATTTGTTTGCATAACAAGGTGTCCAACACCCATAATTATATAGCCAATAGCAAGTGCCAGCATACCCTTAGAAATCTTCTTCTTGTCAATTACTTTCTCTTTAGACTGCAATGAAATGGCTGCCACCACAGCAAAAAGCACTGTAAGAAAAAGAATAGGTATTTCAAGAAGTTGGAACCTAAGCGCCGCCTCTGGTGAGGCCTTATAAGAAGGCTGGGCAATAGCTAAACTTATAAAATTAAACCAAAGTATAATTGCTATAGATATCATAAGGATTAGGGCTGCTTAAGGTGTGTCTGGGCTCTAGCGTTTACTGTATATCTTATATCTGTTTATAAATATTATTTGACAAGCAAGCTGAATTAGGTACTAGCACAATACCACTCTCTATTTCCAGGGTAGTATACCTTAAGTTTATATCAATAACTTTCCCTTTTGACTCGAGCAACTCAATAGTGTCACCTATATCAAAAGGGTGGTAAAGAATTATCATTATGCCTGCTAGTAGGTTTGATAGTGCATCTTTTAAAGCAAAGCCAAGAGCAAAACCTGTTAATCCTAAACTAGCAACCAAAGCAGAAACATTAACACCTAAAGTACCTAAAGCTGTAATAATACCTAGCAGCAATGTTATTACTTTCTGCGATCCTGCTAAGAGCAGGTAAATTCTGCTAGTTTTGATATCTTTTTTATTGCCTAATTTTTTTATAAGAAAGCTTAGTAACTGAGCAATTACAACAAAAAGTAAAAAGACTATGAAAGCTAGGGCAGCCCTCACAGAATAGTTTGAAAGAGCCCTGAAAAAATCTTCCATTTTAGCCTAAAACTGGGCTAAAGTGGAGGGATTAGTTAGGGTGAGCTTAATGATAGATTGATCAGGAATCATATTATCATTAATCTTGGTGTCTAGGATTAAGCCTAGAGTGTTTTCACTGCTACCTCCACTAAGTACAGCTAAAAAGTCATTTATATTTGTACTAGTAATCTTGACAGTTATGATAGTTTCTGCTCCTGCTCCTTGTACACTATAATCGCAAACTTGATTTACACAAGAACCTTTGACAAACACTATGCCCATTAAGTCACTTTCACTTAAACTTTCACTCAAAGTAACATCTGGATTGCTAGGCCTTCCACTAACTCTGCCGTCTTGAGCCCAAAACTCTGCATCCATTGCCTTAAAGCTAAAGCTACTGGGCAAGTCATCCATACTAGTTCCTAAATCTGCTAAAGAAAAGTCAATCTTGGCACTTTTAAAGCCTATTTGACTAGTTATCATTTTAGGGCTTGGAGATATATCTGCATTAAAGATCACAATAACTTCTTGTCCATTAGCATTCAATTGGCAGGGTACAGGTAAGGGTCTTTCAGAACAATCGGGCTCCTGCTGTATAGACAAAGCAGGTAAAGAAGTAGCGCCTATTACAGGCAGATCTACCTCACTATTTTCAAATCCTAGGAAATTGCCCCCCAAGTCACTAGAATCAGGAGTTAGAGAACAAGCAACTAAAAGTAAAAAAGCACTTACAAAGTTTACGAATATGATTTTGATCTTCATTTTAACGTTTATTCCTTTCAAAGAATCACTCATTTAGGTTAGGGGTTCTAGACATAAATATTGTGAATTTTAAGTTGGTAGCTAGTAACCTATAACTACCCGTCAATAGGGACCTACTTTAACTACCAACTATAGATATCCAGATAAATCTTTGCCTTATTATTGCAAAATCAAGCAAGGCTGAGTTTCGTAAGGCAAATCCCCTAAATCCCCCTTGTTAAGGGTCTTCCTATAGCCCCCCTTTTTAAGGCTTATAAGGGTGGTTTTTTTAGGATTTCTGTCACAGACAGGATTTGTAAAATAGATGATTTTCCTATTTTGCCTGCTCTGGACGCAAGTATGTTTTTCCTGAGCAAAAAACATACCTCTAAGAGCCTTGTTAAGGGCTAGGGGGAATTTTTCATCTAAAAAAAACTTTTCTGGCACACTATACTGATTACCTCTCAACACAAATTCACTCCAAAAATCATTCAACAAAGCTTTTACTTTGTTCTTAAACATTTACAAGTATTATAAAATCACTTTAGCTTTTAAATTAATGGAAAGCATTAAACTTTCTTGGTAAGTGTATTTTCTACCAAATTGATTAAGTAACTCATATTTTTTTCTTTAAGTTCATCTTTGAGTTCTTCTATTGCCAATTTATCCTTGCTGCACAGGGCCCTTAGATAAGTGGCGTGCAAACTAAGCCTTGATTTAGAGGTGGCTTTAATTAATGTTGATATTTTCTCAAGATCTCGTTGGCATCTTACTCTATCCTCAAGAGCTAAAAGAGCCTCAGCTTTAAGTAAACCTACTGTTATAATCTCCTCAACATCAGCTTGAACCTCTATTAGCAACTCTGAGGCCTTCTCCAATTCTTCTAGTGCCTTGTGCAACTCTTTTTTACGTAAAACTAGCTCACCAGAGCAAAGCTGCCAAAAAGCTTCATAAAGCGGGTGAGGAGAATGTTTTAATAGTTCCCTAGCAGCATCTAAATGCTCAAAAGATTCTTCTAATTGCCCACTCCTTGCTAAGCATACAGATAAATTTAAGCGAGTGTGGACTTCTATGTGAAGAAAGCCTAAAGATTTAAAGGTTTTGTAGGCTTCTTCTAGTTGTTCTTTAGCTTCTTGAAAACGTCCTTGCCTTAAAAATAAGTCTCCTTGGTTTCCTGTGGCAATGGCTTTAAGTCTATCTTCACCAAGACGATAAGCCTTTTTCTTGACCTGAGCAAATATCTCTAGTGCCTTTGACTCTTGCTCTAGAAGAATAGCATTGCCACCTAAATTTTGTAGAGCGGTTAGAGCTCTCTCAGCATCACCAATATCTGTATAGAGCTTTTCAGCTTCCTTAAGGCATGACTTGGCAATTTCAAGTTTTCCCAAATCTTGATACGCTAGACCCATAGTATTATGAATCTTAGCTAGCAAAAGCTTATTATCTTTACCTAAATAATCTTTAGCTGCTATGAGCCAATCAATGGCTGCTTCACGATTCCCACTATGGTACTCTAAAGTACCTAAATCTATTTTGGCCCTGGCAATAATCCACTTTCTTGTTGCTTCATCTGCATCAACATTCATTGCTAAAGCTAGGGCCTCTTGTAAAACCTGCCTAGCACCATCAAGCTCACTCTTATGGGTTAAAGTTCTTCCCAAATCGCTATATATAGCCAATTTAGCATTAGAAGTCGAAAGCGCCTTACGCAGATAGTCTTCACTAATACCTAGATTACCCTGCTTCTGTGCTAAACAACCTAAGCGATGAAGAGCTTGAGAACTATAAGCCTCGTATTGTCTAAGCTCTTTATAAAGCTTTTCAGCTTCTTCCCATTTACCTACACGATCAAGAACCTTTCCCAAATTTAATTTAATCTTGGGTATTTCTGAGTCTTCTTTAAGTATAACCTCGAGCGCCAAACGATAATATTTTTCAGTTATGTCATTAGCAAAGACTTTTTCTGCTGCTTTTGCAGCAGCTAATGCATAAGGTAAAGCTTTCTCAGGAGTTTTTGTTTCAGCATAGTGGTCAGCTAGGATTTCTGGAGGTGTGTTCTTGCGGTTACTGAGTACCTCAGCTATTTTTTTATGGTAGTTATCCCTCCTACGTAACATCATGCGTTCATGCAATGCTTCACGTAGAATAAGATGGCTAAAACGGTAATTCTCTTCATTGAGCTCTGCTATGACTTTTGCTTGCAAGAGTTCGTTTAGATCATCTAGGAGCTCATCTTCATCAGTTTTTAAAAGTTCTTGTAAAAGCTCAAAATCAAAAGTTCTACCAATAGCGCTAGCTACACTAGCAACTTTCTGAGCACGCTCGCTAAGTCGTTCTAAGTTTTGCATTAGAATGTCTTCTATGCGAGCAGGTATCGTTGTCGCTTCTTGAGTCCATTCCCAGAGGCCAGCACGTCGTCTAATATGTCTATTCTTAAGTAGAGCTGTTAAAATCTCTTTAGCAAAAAAAGGGTTACCCCCTGCACGCTCTTTTACATAGGAAATAAGCTGCTGCTCAACTTCTCCACCTAAAAGAGCAGTGGTGAACTCTTGCATAGCATCATCACTCAAGGGTAGCAGTGTTAGACTCTCTGCTTCTATTGCCTTTAGGCTTTTTGAAATTTTTACTGGAGCTTGATTAGGGTGAAGGGCTAGCACCATAAGCAACTTCTCACTACTAATGCCTCGAGCAAGATAGCTTAAAAGACCCAAGGCTGCTTCGTCAGCAAGGTGCAAATTATCAGCTAGTAAAACTAAAGAGTTTTCTTCAGCTAAAGAAGCAAGAAGCTTATCAACTGCATTATAAAGACGCAGCTGAATAATATCAGCAGGGAAATCGTAAGAGGCGTCTTGTTTAAGCTCTGGTAATAGCGTGGCAAGATCAACTTCAAGGCCTTGCATAGCTCGCCTAAAACTGCTTTTATGCTGTTCTTGGAACTTACCCAAGGCTATTTTCCAAGCTTGATATGGGGCATTTATGCCTTGTTGATGCTGCAATTGCAGTACGCGGTGGCCATGTGAGCGTGCCTCACGACGAAATTCGGTTAAAAGATAGCTTATACCCATACCCATGTCGCCCCTGAGAATAAAAGTATTCCCCTTACCTTGTACCAAATCTTGACTAGCTTGGCAAAGCTTTTTCCAAATGTCATCACGACCTATTAAAGGTACATTGAAAAGCTGTGCTAAGGTTACATCTTTAGCAGTAACTTTTCCCTCTGTAAAAGGAAGATCTGATTTGTCTACAAATTCTTTTTTCGGATCTATTTCTTTGTTTAGCTCAACTTTTACACTATGTAAATCTGTAATGATGTCTGCAGCAGTGCTATAGCGGTCAGCTGGATCTTTAGCAAGGAGTTTTAAAACAATAGCATCCAAGGTATGGGGTAAGAAACTTTTGTAGAGCGAAGGTGGCTCAGCAAAATTGCGCATTTTCTTGAGCAATGTTTCAACAAAGGTATTACCTATTAATGGCGGTTCACCAATTAATACCCAGTAAAGTATGCACCCTAAGGCATAAAGGTCACTACGAGCATCAACATTTGTGCCTTGAGCTTGCTCTGGACTCATATAAGCAATGGTGCCCATTACTGCACCTTCTTGTGTTAAAGCCATAGTCTCTTGTGAGGTGCGCTTTGCCAAACCAAAATCCATGAGGAAGACTTGTTCATTGCCTTGCTCATCAGGCTCGAGCATGATGTTTTCAGGTTTTAAATCTCTATGGATAATGTTTTGACTGTGAATATAACTTAGGGCACCACAAGTTTGTATGATCAGCTCTAGACGCTTTATAGTGTCTTTTATATTTTTGGCACCGCCTCCATAACGCTGATCTAAAGACCCTCCTGAAAGGTATGCCATTACCAAAAAAGGCTTGTTATTATATTGGCCTGATTCAACTGTGCTTACCACATTTGGGTGCTCGAGCCTAGACATAAGGCGAAACTCACGCCGAAATCTTAAATGACTATCACCTGGGTCTAAATGAATAATTTTAATGGCTACTTTTTGATTAAACTGATTATCATCAGCTAGGTAAACCCTACCCATACCACCTTGCCCAAGTAGTTTTTCTACTTGATAACGCCCATTTATGACCTCTTGTGGCCTCAGCATAGCTATATATTACTCACTTTTAAACAAGATAGTGTGTGTAAATTCTAGTCAACGACTCTGATTAAAATAATCTGATTCTAACGGATTTGTTGGCTAGCATCTTGTCCCTCCTAAAGAGGTTGATGCCAAAAGGTTCTCTAGCCAATTCTTGGTGTATACAAAGTTGTTCAAACGATGGGCAGGTGATGCATACCTATTACTTACCCTTGGACAATAAGGCATGAAATTGTGTGCCAATGCCCATGCCCTTATTGCTATTTCTGCTGACATCAAATTTCCATGAAAGTACCTTACACTGTACAAATATCTATTCATCCCGTCCATGTGCCTATCAACCATGTTGCTTGTCCTATGGCATTCGGGATGATCATATGCTTGGGCAAAATTCTTTCCTCTCTTGTATAATTTCAATACTGCTTGTAATGCTTCCCCTTCTAGCTTTTTGCTTGCATAACGCCTCAGCGTTTTTAATCTCCTCACGAATTTACCCTTACCCTTAGCTCCAAATGCCTCCCATATATGCTTTGATATTGTATACAACTCCTCTTCTGAACGCCTCATTCTGTTTCTTATCTTCAGGTAGGCATGCAGAAAACACATTATGATTACTGCATCACTAAATAATCCTCCCCACGCTTGTTTTGTCCCTAACTATCCATCTGTATTTACTGTTGTTGGTTAATACTCCGCAGACAATTCTAATGCCTCTTTTTTGAACTGCCCATAACCGCTTGTCAGTTCCTTTGTACCCTTTTCTATTTTCCCTAAAGCTTTTCTGGCATCCTTCTCACAGCTATAGCTTTCCTTACTCAATTTCTTTAATTGCTTCTCCAGCTTTTCTTCTTCTTTTTTTAATTGCCTCTCAAATTTTCCCCCTGCTACCCTTTTTCTTTCTTCACTCAACACCACTACCCATCTTTGTTTCACTCCCCCATACATGTTTCCTAGTTCTACTACTTTGTATCCCGGCATCCCTTCCTCAAACATTTCATCTTCTACCTCTCTCAATACCTTTTTCGCTTCTCCTATCGTCAGAGGCACTCGACTCAACCAACTCATCCCCACCAAGCTTCTTAGATTCTCCTTGCTATAGAGGTTGTTTAAAAATTAAATAGACCTCCAAGTAGGAGTGTTAGTATTAGCCAACTGCTTAAGCATAATATCACAGCTAGCCATGTAGATAAAAGCCTCACTGGATGAGGTTAAATGTTCATAGTCCTTGCTAAGCCGACGATAATTACCTAACCAAGCAAAGGTTCTCTCTACTACCCAACGTCTATGTTGCAAAACAAAGCCTTTACAACTTGTTAGAGGAAAAACAATCTCTAATACAACACCAAAGCATAGCAGCATGCGTTTCCTAAACGCCAGACCTCGATAACCTTGATCAAGCCAAATATGGTGCAACCTTGGTAGCAAATGCCTGATGTTGCCTAGTAGAAGTGATAAACCCTTTCGTTCAGGCACATTAGCCCCTGTAACTAGAGCAATTAGTAGAAGCCCTAAAGTATCAACTAGTATGTGTCTTTTTGAGCCATTAACCTTCTTACCACCATCATATCCATTACCATACAAGCTACCTGCCTTAACTGACTGGCTATCAGCACAGCCAGCACTTGGTTCTTCATTACGACCTAACTCCTTTCTGAGCTGCCTTCTCAAGTATTTATTCAGCTTAGTCCATATTCCTAGTTTACGCCATTTGGCAAAGTGATAGTACACTGTTTGCCATTTAGGAAAGTCACCTGGCAAGTCTCGCCATGTACAGCCATTTCTAAGCACATAACGCATGGCATCAATCAACAAACGCAAGTCCAACGCTAGAGGCCTTCCTCTATGATTTGTAGGCAGCAATCGTTCTAAATAAGGTTCTAGAATATCCCATTCTTGGTCTTTCAAGTCTGTTGTATACTGCTTTCTTTGTTTCATCAACCCTACTTAACTATAAGTAGGGTCTATTTTTCAAACAACCTCTACAGCACTGCATCACACACAAACATACTTTCCGTATTTACCTGCTCTTGGAAATCTTTTATTAACTTCGCAAACATCTCTGTATCTTGCTCATTACCACTTGCTGTTCGAAAAAATACTGGTAATTCCCCTTCTTTAGCACACATCAGATCCACTATAAATTGTTTTAGGTCTGGTTTGTGATCTCGTGAATGCCCTTTCACTATTTCTATCTTTTCTTCGTCTGACCCTTGATTTTTACTTCCCTTGTACTCTCCATGTACATGGAATGAGCTTGAGTCTAAGTGCACACTTTTCATTCCTCTCGACTTTAGCCAAAATTAAGAAAAAAGTAGTAGGCAAAGACCTATAAAGAAAGGTTAAATGCCTACATGACAATACCAAGTGTAATTGTACAATTATTGGCAGCATTTTCTGAAACATTAACAGTACCAACTTTTGGCAATGTCCTAGTACTTGTATGTGGAGTGATCTTAAGTAATAAAGGCACTATAAGTGCAGCACTGAGGGTAATGAGGGAAGATCAGGATAAGGGTTATGGGAAATATTACCGAGTGATGAATAGAGCAGTATGGTCATGTTTGAGCTTAAGCAGAATCTTATTGGGCCTAATAGTGGTCACCTGCTTGACACCCAGTATGCCTTTAATGCTGGTAGTAGACGATACCTTAGAACGTCGTAAGGGAAAGAAGATAGGTAAAAAAGGATGGCACCGTGATCCTACACACTCATCAGGAAGTAGAGTAACAAAAGCACAAGGAATAAGGTGGTTGTCAATACAAATACTAGTACCAGTACCATGGTCGAAGAGGCGTTGGAGTTTACCGTTCATGACAGTACCAGCACCATCAAAAAAGACATGCGAGAAATTAGGAGTAAAACACCAGAGCTGTGTAGAGCTAACGTGCATACTGATAGGAATAATAAGGCGTTGGAATCCAAGACAAGAGATGTATCTAATAGGAGATGGGGCTTTTACAGCAGTAAAACTATGTTTAAGATGTGAAGAGCTAGAGATAGTACATATAAGTAGAGGACGCTTTGACCTGCAGTTATATGCTAAGCCTAAAGCGCAACCAAAGGGAAAAAGAGGGAGGAAGGCTAGAAAGGGGAAAAGACAAGCATCATTGCAAGAAAGGTTGAGTGATGTAAAAACGGTTTGGGGAATGATGTTAGTAAAGTGGTATCGAGGAAAAGAGAAAGAGGTAGAGATAGCAACAGGAAGGGCATTATGGCATAGGAGTGGGTTTGATCCAGTGGAGATAAGGTGGATAATAGTAAGGTGTAGTGAAGGAAGCATAAACCCGATGTGCATAATCAGTACAGATATAGAAAAGGGAGTACAGGAGATAGTGGAAAGCTACGTTGCTCGGTGGAATATAGAAGTCACGTTTGAGGAAATGCGAGCACAACTAGGATTTGAGGAACAAAGGCACTGGTCTGAAAAAGCAATAGACAGGAGCACACCATGCTTGTTTGGAATGTTCAGCATAATAGTGTTGATAGGGATAAAGCTGTATCCAAAGGAATTGCCAACAAGGTACAGTATTTGGGAAGAGAAAGAAGAAGCAAGTTTTGGAGATGTGTTAGGAGCAATAAGGATATACATATGGGAAGAACAAGGGATAGAAAAAGTGAGTGAATTAGGGGAAGAGATACAAATGCCGAAAGAGGTATGGCAAGCAGTGTTGGCAATATTGTGCTAGAAGCAGTTTAAGCGAAGGGGTATAAAATTTTGTAGAGAAGGCAAGAAAGGGTAAGTGGGCCTATAATAAGATAAGAATAAAAGGCTTCTAGTATAACAGACAAAGGGAAAATCAGTAAAAAAGAGAACTATGCAGAAAAAATATCTCGGCAAAAAGGAATGAAAATCATGATTTTTCTGACAAAACAGCGAATAATTAGAGGAAGTCTAGTGTAGAAGGAACAGTTGTGCTATTTTACAATTTGGTATGGATACTCCCTTTAGGAAACAAGCCCCTCTTTACAATTAGTTGGTATAATGGATAAAGTAGAGTTCATCATTACATGAAGGGCACTACCCTTTCCCCAATAATTTGTCCTACCTATGCCACTTGTAAATAAAAAAGCCTGCACTAATGCAGGCTAAAGAAAGGAGGAATCTACAATGCTTATTAAAAATTCTAAGTACTTTGAGATGACAAAACTGTCAAAATTTGACGCAGCCCTGCGACCTCAAGTATTTAGAGCTCTAAGAAACCATAGCAGAACAAAAGAATCTGCCTGCCTTAAAGCTTAGAAAAGATGCTCTTAATTGACTTTTTTGGCACATTACCTTACAGTTTCATTCAACTTCATTGATACATCATTAATATTTTCTTTCGAAATGAGTCTTTAAGAACAAACGATTTAGCATTGATGCTCTCAAGAGCAACATAAGGCTTATTCTTACTCTCTGCAGTCAAACCTATTTCCTCCTCAATATCATTTTCTAAAACTATAGTCGAGCCCAAATTTGTATCTACAACATCCTCAATTAAGGCAGTAGCCCTATCTGCTGCTGCTATAGCCTGTTTGTTCTTATCTGATTGATGATCTAAATCATAAACTACAGTGTAAGGAATATTAAACTTATTTAATAAGCTACAATAAGAGGGTATAGTTGTTTTAGAACCACAGTCTATAAGAGTATAGTCATGCTTAAAAACACCAACCTGTTGAGCAAGATAGGGAATAATGGTTTTTTCTGTTGTACCCTCTACCAGTAAAACTTTTTTGGCAAAGAAAAGCTCACTCCGATCAGGATTGATCCAGTAGCTTAAATTAAAATCTTTTTTCTTATTACCAGCAAACAGGTCATCTGTGTATTGACATACTGTTGTTCCTTCTATAGAAAATTCCTTTTTAACGATACAAATAGATTTGTAGTGTTCTAGATCAATTAATGCACTCGAGTGAGTACAAAGGACTACTTGATTTCCTAGTTTGACCAAATTAACTAGTGAATCAAATAGTGATCTTTGAGCCTGAGGATGAAGATATAACTCAGGTTCTTCTAGTATAAAATACATAGCATCAGATGCTTTTTTACCTGCCTTACTTTCTTTTTTAGAAGCTTTCCCTTCTTCTTTAGCAGTTTCAGAAATTGTTTTTATTAAAGCAAAACTTAAGGCCCGCTGCAGTCCATGACCTTTTCTATGGATGTCTGTTTTTACACCATCGTTTACCCATACTCGAGTATTGGCCTTAAAAACTTCATCTATATTTGGCTGTGTGATTTCAACATCAATCTCTGCATCCCAACTATCAAGCTGTGCACTTAACTTCTCCTCAAATCTTGTGAGCTCTTTAGGCCTTTTAGCATTTTTATTGCCATCAACATCAGTTTTATTCAAAAGGCTAAACAAGTTAGCAATGTTGTTTTTAGCACTTTTCCACTCTAAATTAGATACAGACATTTTCTCAACCACTTTTGAATACAAAGCTCCAAAAGCACTGGTTTCTTTTGAGGCATAGTCATCTGAGGCGTTTTTAATAGCAGGAATGTAATAAACCTGACCAAAAATCCCTTTGGGAAGAGTTTTCAACCCAAGAAAGTTTGCGCTCTCTAGCTCATAGCTAAAATCAATATCAGTATTTTCCTGAATGTATTTTTTTTGGGCAGCTATGACATGTGCTTTAGTTATACGGCCACTTTTAGGAAGGTACTCAGCAAGGGGTAATTCACTAGCTGCTTTTCGACTAGCATAGGCTCCAGCATTTTGCTCTTGTAACCACTTTTCTTTTGGACTTTGAAGGTGCCCTTTGTACTCAGAGCTACCAGAACTATAGGCAGTTCTTCTCACTCTTATAGTTCTTTTGTTAGATATATACTTACTAAAATTAATCAAGTCATTTTCATTAAGATCTGCAAAAAGTATCTCTACAAACAGTTCATCTGCTTTGTTATGAAAGTCCAGTTCCTGAGTTTTTATATCTCCAAAGAAAAACAGTAATGAAGATAAAATGTTTGATTTGCCATGATTGTTTTGCCCTATAAACAACATTAAGCTTTCAAATTTTATAGTTACATTATGGATTGATCGCCAGTTGGATATTTTGACTTCTTCGATCTTCAATCTAATTCTCCAGAAAGCCGTTTCTAGCTTATCTAGGTATAGCCTGAACGAAGCTTATAATTTCTCTAGGTGACATATTAGTGCGAAATTGCGGCACAATTTGCATGAGGGTGAAGATATTGGGTCCAGAGCCACTAAAGAGTGCTGTATATTGTTCAAGCTCTATTATACTAGGGTGAGTAAACTCTAGGTAAGCTACTTCCTCACCCTGAGGCACTTCTATCCAACTTTCAAACCCTGCAAGATTGGTCTGGAAAACATACATGCTCGAGCTATTATGAGTCAAAAAAAGCTGTCTTGCTGCGTGGCTAGGTCCATAAACGTAATTTTCAAAGTTACTGGTACAATTCCCTACATAAGAAAAAATATTTTGAAAACTTCTGCTAACGTCAACTTCTTCAGGTGGCTTTACTACAATGAGGCGAGGGTAAGGAGGATCGTTCTTTAGAATAGCTAAAAAAGAAATATCGCTTTCTTGTCTTGAATTTACTCCTGCTAACACTAAAGGATTGATCACTTCTGAAGCACGATCAATGAGGGTGCTTAAATTATCAATAAGCTGCTGATTAGTAAGCTCCTCATTAGGCATTCTAACCGGTAAAATATCGTACCACAAGACTAAATTTAAAAGCATTGCTCGCCAAACTTGCACTTTGAGTTCTTCATCTTGCCAAGTATCTGGTAGTATCTGGCGATCAGCTAAAAATTTTATAACAGGGTAATCAGGATCATCTGGACTTAGGGCAGTTAGATAAGCATCTGTAAGTGGTGGTATAGCAGGCTCTAATAGCTCTACAGCCTTTTTAAAAAGCTTGGCTGCTCCCCTTGCTGTAGCCTCTTCCAAAAGCATTTCCTCACTTAGGCCTGAGCTTAGCTCCTCTACACACCGTTGAGCCATACCTAAACTAGTTAGCAAAAAGAGTAAAATTATAAGGACTTTACCAATGCAGTTTTTGTCCAAACTAAGTATCATGGAAATAACTTACCATATTTTACAAAAATAGTGTCCCTAGCCTCAAAAATTAATGGTTCATGTCCCTCCAACTAGGACTCTTGCTAATCGCTTCCCTTGATGAGCAGCCTCTTCAAAAGGAGTATACCCCTTAGCACATACCCCCACAGCATAAAGCCCCTTGATACGCTGAAGTTCAAAGGTGTTTTCTTCCCACTCTTTCACAGCAAAGCATTGACAACTGACAATGTAGGGTAAACTCTCGTCACTAAACTTAGCTTCCAAATACACCTCTTTCATTTCAAAATTAAGGCTTAAAAGATTATTATAAAGGTCATCATAGGCCATTTCACTTAAGCGACCTGCTTTTTCAGTAAGGCCTCCTATGGTTAAGCGAGCTCTTAGAAAACTCCCTACAGAAAGAACTACTTTGGAACTCAGGCGATCTACACCTTCCCAAGTAGTAACTCCAGTAATCAGATTATCTTCAACTATAAGACTTGAAACATTGGATTGTAGTAAATGAATACCTGCTTGGTGCTCTAAAATATATTTAGCTTTGCAATGGCAAGCCCAGTTCCCTAAAAAACCCTTGTCATCAGCAGCGTCAGCATAAATTTCTGCCATAAACGTGTTAGGAGGAGGATTGAGCACAATCCCATCACCAAGTAAGTTGTAAACGCTATCTAAACTAGTAGTAACTAGCAATACATCCAGACCATTTCTGGCACAGTGTAGTGCCACTTCTGAACCGCTTATACCAGCACCAATCACTATAAGGTCATAAATATGACCAACACTGGGAAAACTTTTAGTAGTGCCTAGCACATATTTGCTCCATTCAAAACAAAGTCTTATAGTGATTGAGGCTAAAAATGCTGACTTGGAGAGAGGTTTTACTCAATTGGCAGTAGAGCTCATTGCTATGGATAAACACCTAAAAACTATGGAAGATAAGGCAAATAGACTTTATGGTGCTGTAACCGTGGGCGATGTGTGGCGTTTCGGTGTTCTAGACAGGGCAAATATCAAAGTATTTAAGAACATAGACACAGTATCAGTGCCTACAGATTTAGAAGAATTATTCTCTATTTTAATGGGCATTCTTACCAAACCTTAGCATGCCCACTCAAAAAGAAACCCCATTGACTCATCTATGGAGATGTCTCAAGTAATAAAGGCCTTCAAATTTAAGGAGGCATTTTCTGCAGACTCACTATACCTTGCGAACCACTAAAAGCCATAACTAAACTAAAGGTTTCTTTGCCAGAAACTTGAATAAACCCTTGCCCTGCACCACAAAGCTCTCGTTGCCTTCCAGAGGCTTGCTCAAAAACCGAAACAGTAGAAACAGAGTAACTATGCTGACCTGCTTGGGGTACAGTTACTTCTAAAAAACTATCAGGATTATTAGCATCGACTGAGAGCTTCCCTACTGGTTCCCCATTTATTGTTACTACTGCTGTTTCACTTAACTGATTTGTGCCCAGAGTGTTGTGAATAGTAAAAGTTACAGCAGCTTCTTGCTTAGTTTCACCTCTAAATAAAGCTAAAATACTAGGAATAACCTGATCTGCTTGTGGGCTTATGCTAATAATAGCTGCAGTTATTCCACCTATGGCAGTTATTATAGCTGCTACAATTGAAGTGTTCTTTTTCATTGTGCTGCCTTACTTGTGTTTAATAGGAAGCTGGTCCAAAATTTGAGAACTTACGCCAAGCAGCTATATTGCCTGCGTGCATGGCGATATGTGTAGTGAGGATATGAACAAACCAATCATTCTCAGTAGGTAGTTTGCCTTTAAGAAAATTGCTGTGACATGGTCTTGCTAAAAATTCTTCATCCAAAGCTTGAAATGAATCTAGCAGCTTCGGAAATACAGAATTCACTGCTGCAATCAAATCTGCTTTGCTAGGTAAGGTCTGATCTAGCTTAAGTGGGGGAGCAGTGTAAAAAAACAGTGAGTACCAATTTTCTGGAACAGCAGAACTGTGGCCTAGGTATTTATTAGCATCATCAGTTTCGACAGCCAAATGACCAAGGCACCAACCCGGTGAGTTAATGCCTTGATCTTGATGAAGGTAAAAGCTATCTGCAGAAATATCCTCTACAAGGTTATTAAGATATCCTAAGAGGAAACGATTGAGATTAGCAGTGGAATTCAATGTTAGTTTAAAGAACTAAGTATGCTTTCAGCTACTTCATCAGAAACCCAATCTGACCAAAGCAGCTCTGCACCTTGTAAAAAGCGCAGGGCAGCATCTTCAGCTTCTATACCTTCTTCGCGCATAATACCAAGGAGCTTATTGACGAGGTTTTGCTCGAGCTCATAAGCTTTTAAGAATTCAATGATCTCAGCGGGTGCCTCTTCAGCAAATTCTTTGCCTACAGCAACATTAATAACACCTGTAGGATAAGCACAGCCCTTGTCACCCTCCCAACACTCATCACTATATTCTGGTTCTTCTAGTAGCACCATATCGAGAATGCCTAGTAACCCTGTAGGCCCCCAATAGTAAGTTACTATTGGCTCTCCCTTGTTATACGTTGCTTCAATCTCGCTATCAAAAGCTGCTCCCGAACCGGGGTTAAAGTTAGTAAAGCTATCTGTTAGACCATAGGCTTCCAACTTTTGATTATTGACTCCCTCACACTGCCAACCAATAATGCAGTTATAAAAACGACCCTTTTCAGGTTCTTCGGGATCAGTAAAGATTTCAGCATATTGCGGTAAGTCAAAAACAGATTTAAGCTCAGGAGCCAATGGCTCAATACCGCGTGCGGTATCACCTTCTATTACATAACGAGGTACAAACCAGCCCTCGAGTGCATCACTACTATGTCCAAGATCAACAACCTTTTCTTCTGCTAAAGCTTCATAATAGATTTCTGGAGCGTTGTTAGCCCATAGCTCCATATACACATCTATATCACCACGGGCTAAGCCTTGGATCATTGGAACCGTAGAGCCCGGAATATCGTCTGTGCTACACTTAAAGCCCTCTTCTAAAATATAGCGAGTAATAGCATTGTGCAACTGTGCACTATCCCAATCAAGGCCTGCAAAAACAATGTCACGATCTAAATCGCCACAGTTCTGTGCTAGAGCCTCTCCTAAAAAACTAAGTGCTAGTAAAGTCAAAATGACTACTTTTAGCTTTGTCATAAAAAATACCTTTCTGTAGCATATGGGTTATGTGGGTTTCAAGCCTGTCTAACCTAGCAAACTGGTGATCCTAAAAACTCTCCAGTACTTATAAGGCTTCCATACTTTCCACAAAAACTCTCTCTACTTGCTAGGAGTAAAGCTCTTTAATCATATACTAAAAATAGGTAAGAAAAAATTAAGGTAAACGTTGTATAGCTAACTCTGTGCAAAAGCCCTACTAAAAACCAATCTTTGTCAAATCTAAACTAAAACCCTCTAACAAAGGGCTGGCACTTACACTCTTTGGCTTATCTAACACCTCTACACCCTTAGCTTTATAAACATGAACTTTAGATTCATAAGGATCAATTAACCAAGCAAGTTTAGCACCGTTATTCATATACTCTACCATCTTTTCCTGCAGAATGCTCAATCTATCACTTCCTGAACGAAGCTCAACAACAAATTCAGGACAAAGTGGCAAAAAATCTTTCCAATCCTCAGCACTCAAACTTTGCACTTGCTCATCGCTAAGCCAAGAAGCATCTGGTGAACGCAGTGCCCCATTCGGCAAACGAAATCCCCCAGAAGACTCTAACACTTCTCCCCTACCAGATTGCTCACTCCATAAACGTAGCCTAAAAACAATTTCTAAATTTCGTTTGCTAGTCTCTCCAAAAACAGGTGACATAATTACCAATTTCCCTTGATCATTTCTCTCAATACGCACTCCTTTATTTAGTCTCGCTAGGGCACGAAACTGCACCTCACTAAAATCAGGTGGCATCTCTAGTGTTATTGGTTCTTGGCCTTCATATTTTTGAACCATTATCTCAAGCTCCTTAACATTGACCTTTTGAGCAAGGTCAATGCAGAATCCTAACCTCACTGGGAAAAGCAGGAACTAATAAAGATTTTTTTAATGTTCCTTGTGTATCAAAAAAACTCATTTGGCCAACAGCGTTACAAACCCAAACCTCTTGTGCTCCTGCTGCAATATATAGCTCAACTTTCTCGTTAATTTCATCACCTGTATTACTTGCTGATAAAACTTCTATACAAATTTCTGGGGCTATCGAGCATTCAACTTCATCTTTTATAATGCCAAACCGCTCTTCCGATGCCCAAGCAACATCAGCAACTTTCGTGCCTGCTGTTGTTTTTATAGCACATTCAGGTAAAACCACTCCCTTAAGTGGCAACAAGCGGGCAATACTTCCTTGAAATGCTGAGTGGTATACTTTGACTGGAGACATTAACAATTGTCCTCTTGCATTTAACTCTATTTTAAAAGGTAAATTCTGCAAACTTTGATGGTCACAAACATCTTGCCATTCCATAAAAACCTCTCATAACTTTAGGCAAACAAGTTCAAAATCTAAATTCTAAGAAGGCATTGGAAACCTTTGTATAAGGTCTAAGACCTCTACTTTTATTATTTCTTCAGGCTCACCTTTCAAGGAACGGTCTATTAACTCTGCTATTTTTGGCATTTCACTTTCTGTTAAACCCCTAGTAGTTATCGCAGGTGTACCAATGCGTATACCAGAGGTAACAAAGGGGGATTTGGTGTCAAAAGGAATAGTATTTTTATTAACAGTAATATGCACCTTGTCAAGCAAGCTTTGTGCCTTTTTACCACTTATCTTCAAAGAGGACATTACATCAACTAAAAAAACGTGATTATCTGTACCACCAGATACAACACGATAAGCGCGTTTCTGAAAAGCCTCAGCTAGAGCCTTAGCATTTTTGATTATTTGCTGAGCATAACTTTTAAACTCTGGTTGCAAGGCTTCAAAAAAAGCCACTGCCTTACCAGCAATAACATGCTCTAAAGGACCACCTTGGGTACCTGGAAAGACCATTTTATCTACTTTTGCTCCAATTTCTAAATCATTGGAGAGAATTAGGCCTGCTCTTGGCCCACGCAAAGTTTTATGGGTAGTTGTTGTTACCACATGGGCATGTGGTAATGGGCTAGGATGTACTCCTCCAGCAACTAAACCAGCTATATGAGCCATATCTACCATAAGATAAGCCCCCACCTCATCAGCTATGCGCCTAAAAGCTGCAAAGTCAAGAATGCGACTATAAGCCGAGGCTCCAGCAATGATCATTTTAGGCTTATGTTCTTTAGCTATCGCTAGTACAGCATCATAATCTATATATTCAGTATTTTTATCTACCCCATAAGCTACAATATTGTAATTTAGCCCTGAAAAGTTCACCGGAGAGCCATGAGTTAAATGTCCTCCCTGAGATAAATCCATACCCAGAACTATATCGCCATGTTGCAAGAGAGCATAGTAAGCAGCCAAGTTAGCTGAAGAGCCTGAGTGAGGCTGTACATTTACCCACTGAGCATCAAACAGTTCCTTAGCTCTGTCTATAGCAAGCTTCTCTACATGATCAATGACTTCACAACCACCGTACCAACGCTTATTGGGATAGCCTTCGGCATACTTATTGGTGAGGACGCTGCCCACAGCTTCCATAACTTGCTTACTAACAAAGTTCTCGCTAGCAATAAGCTCCAGACCATCGCGTTGCCGCACATATTCTTGCTCTATGTAAGCAAAAGTGTCTGAATCATGTAAAATAGTATTAAAAGGCTTCGTTGCTGCTGTTATAGTGCTCATGGTGGCTAGTATAGCGTATAGTGAGACATTTTGTTAATTCTTGACTTTAGCCATTATGCCAACTAAAAAACAAGGGGAAATATGTTTTCAAGGGGAATATTCTTTAGCTACATTACTAATCTTACTCTCCCATGTCCAGAACCGGCCCGTATGTTCTTGCACTCTTTATAAATATTAATATTGGTGGGAATAACATACTGCTTATGCATGAATTGGTAGGGATGCTCGAGGTTTTAGGCTTGAGCAACGTCTTTAGTGTGGACAGACAAGCAAAGGTGCCTTTACCCTTGGGGTTTAAAGGATATTTGTATGATGAGATGGCAAGCAATCAACATAGATCACTAACATCAAGTAAACTAATTAGCCAGCTTAGTCCCAACTATCTAGGCAACATAGCTCTGGTCTAGCTCGAGGCAAAGCTGAATAAGTTTTTCCCTTTCTAACTCAGGCAATTTTGCTAAGTCAATTCTTTGCAAAACACTCCTTACTTGCTCTTGATATTTAGCATTACCAAATTCTAGAATAGCTATAGATAACCTAGTTAGAGCCAAAGGTAAATCGATTTCCTCTAAGCAAATAATAGCCTTTTCAAGATTGTTTTCTAGCTGTTGCTGATTTCCTAGTTTTTGATTAAGCATAATCGCTCTTGCTAAGGCTAGTGCTTGTACCCGTTTACTCGAGCTATTCAAAGCCAAGCTCTGATAATGCTCCAAAGCTTCCTGATAACGCTCTAGCTTCCTAAAAGCAGCAGCTAGGTTTAACTTTAAATCATCACTATTAGGATAATCTTTTCTTACAATGTCTCTAACAAGCTCTATGCCTTCTTCGGCATTTCCTAAAATAATGTAGTTGTAAAGTAAGTTTAGAGCAGCATCAACTTGCTGTAAGGGTGCTCGCAACCTTTTAGCTTCTTGTAGGTTTTGCAAATGCAAGCCTTGAACTTCTTCATGCTTACCAAGGGCATCATAAAGAGCAGCATGGGTGATCTTTAAAGTTAGGTGATCAGCAGGATGTAAATCCTTAGCTATGTTGTTAAGCTCAATTTCTAATAAATCTATACCCTCTTGATACTTGCTTTGGGCATGTAAAAGAGCTATCTCTATTATGACTAGATGTAGCTTTAAAGTATAATCATAACTTGGAGCTAAATTTTTGGCCTGCGCTAAAGACTCCTTAGCCAACTGTAGTTTGCCGTCAGCGTGAAAGTGCTCGGTTTTTATGCCTAGTACAGTTGCTAAAGCCCAAGGGTCTGTTAACTGAAAAAAAAACTGTTCTATAAGCTGTTTTACCTTGTCAGCGTGCTCTACAGATTGTAACAAACTTAGTAGCATAGCTTCACAACGCTGACGCCATACCCCTCTAGGTACTCTTGCCAGTTTGGCTTCTAGTAAAGAAATTCCTTCAAAATAAAGCCCTAAATCTCGCATTTTTGCAGCTGCCTCAAAATAAGCTTTGGCAGCTTGCTCTGCCTCTCCAGCTAAGAACCAATGCTCTGCTATCACAGTTAGTTCAACTTTAGTTACCTTAACTTTATCGGTAAGATGCTTTGCTACTTGTTTATGAAGAAAACTACGTCTAGCTAAGGTTAAGTTCTCGTATATATTCTGGCGCAATAAATCATGTACAAAATTAGTTTGTTGCACTATATTTGCACGCTCGAGTTCGTCAAAAGCAGACAGCACTGCCGTAATTGAGAGACCAATAAGTTGACTAATATCTTCAATTTTAAAATCTACTTGTATAACAGCAGCTACAGTCAAAACTCTTTGTGCTTTTTCAGACAGTGAATCTACTCGCCTGTCAATTATGTCTTTTACTGCAGGGGATAGTTTTGGTTTAGGGCTAAAGCTTGGTTGAAACTCGATCTCGTCTTGCCAGTTGCCATCTTTTATTTGCAAGACACCTGTTTCAAAAAGATTTTTTAAAGTTTCTAGCGTAAAAAAGGGATTACCACCAGCATATTTATGTAACCACTGCGCAAAATCTTGTGGCAACTTACTAACAAGGCTAGTAAGCAGCTGCGTGGTATCATTAAGTTTGAGAGGCTCTAGTAATACCAAATCAGTTAGTTTGCTTGAATGCAAGTTAGCCAAAGTAGTTTCTAAAGACTTAGAAACTTCAGTTGAACGATAGGTAATGAATAAGCGTAGGTTTTTCTTTTGGTTTAGGTAAACTATTAGCTCGAGCATAGCACCATCTGCCCACTGCAAATCATCTATTTTCACCTCACAATCACTACCTGAAATACCAATCAAATAACGTGCCCAAGCCTCTAATATTCTGGCCTTAGTAAATTTATCAGCAGGTGGTGGCAAAATTTCTGTATTGACCTCAGGGACAAAGCGAGCTAACTCATCACGATATTTCCCAAGCTCTGGTATGGTTTTCAGATGCTTGTTTAAGTAGTTTATCAGAGGATAATAGGGAACATTTCCAAGACCCTCAGTGCATTGTAAGTACACAGCATGTGGAGCGAGTTCATGAATAAGCCGAGATTTACCCACACCGGGTTCACCAGCAATCAGTATTACCTTTGCGGTAGTTTGTTTAATTTGCTCGATTATTTCACTGCGACCAATATATGGTGGATGAAGTAGTTTAGCTGGTAATTTGTTTGGCTTAAAATGAGCACCGTTAGCCAATGACTCTGTACTAGTAATAATTTCAGCAAGCTCTTTGGTTTCTGCTAGAGGGGCTAAGTTTAGTTCTTTCTTTAAACTTTTTACAAATTGCTTATAGGTTTTTAAAGCCTCTTCCCTCTCCCCTATTTGATAACTTAGACGCATAAATCGCTGAACTATATCTTCTGTTAAATTATCATACTCCAATATTTTCTTAAGTAAATATTGAGCTGCTTTGAGTTGCTGTTTATTTTCTAGAATTTTAGCTTGTTTTGAAGCAGCCTCGAGCCAAGAGTTATGTAGATTGCTACGCTCTAACTCGAGCCAGTTGCTAAAACTAGGGGTGTTTAGCAAGTGAAACCCTTCTAGAAGTTGCCCAGTATAAAGACTAGTTGCCTTTTGCCAATTTTGATCTTTTATAGCTTTGTAAAAGCTTTGCACATCTGTTGAAGGTGAGAAACAAAGTTGCTCCCCTTCAATTTCTATGAGATTGCCGCAGGGAAGTTGTTTAGCCCTTTGCAGTACTTGGCGGAATTTAGTGCTTACTGTGGTAGCAGAAGTTACAGGGGTTAGTAAAGAGATTAATTTTGCTCGAGCTACCCAAGTACCATGATAAGCCAAGTAACAAAGCAAAGCAGCATGCTTGCTACTAGAAAGTGGCTTTTCTATATCTTTATGATAAATTCTAGGGGGACCTAGAAGCTTTAGGAGCATCGCTAAGCTAGATATTCACCCTCAATAGCTGAGGTTTTCAATGCTTCATTGCTAATAAGGTCAACAATCAGAGTTTTTTTGCTTCATCTTTTAAGTGCCTGAAAGCTCCTAGTAGAACACCAGATTCATGTAGCCAAAGATTTTCAACTTCCTCTAGTGCTTCTTTATCATAAGTAAAATGAGGCCAATCTTTTTGTTGCCAATTCCAAATCATGAGTTATAGAGAACCTCTTTATAACTCATACTATGGCTTATTTGCGAGTCATAACTTAAGCTCGAGTCTCGAAATTTCTAGTCTGGGTCAACATTGCTAGGCGAACTAGGATCTATACAACCATTAGGGGCACAAGGCTTAACATCTTCCATTGAATTTTCACTTGCTATTGCTATAGTAGTGAGCAACAAAATACAAGCAAAGAAAATATTGAGAAACCAATTTTTCATAAAAATCTCCTTAAACCTTAATTGTTGAAAAATTTACTCGTCTTGTTAGTCAAATAGATAACGGAAAAAATTTAGAGACGATTTTTCCTTACATCATGTTACGCCAAGGTTACGCCTTATCTTTAGAATAGCCACATGATAAATAAGTTAAGGATTTCTTCTATACTTTTGATAAGTTTTTTGAGTTTACTTGGATTAATTGCTTGTGGACAATTGCCTGAGACCCAATCAACTATTACAGAAACAGAGTCAACAGAAATAAGTGCTTTATCTATAGATAAAACGCTTGCCAGATTACTTGCTAACGCTGGAGTCACTCAATTCCATCCAGGTCCAAAACAAGACCCAGCCAAAGTTGAGTTAGGTCGTCTTTTAATGTACGATAAGATTCTAAGTGGTAATAAAGACATATCTTGTGCTACCTGCCACCATTCCACATTGTGGACAGGAGATGCTATTCCATTATCTATAGGTACAGGTGGTAAAGGCCTAGGCCCTGATAGGCAACTTGGTAAAGGTAGAGGCTATATTCCCCGGCATACTCCTGAAGTATTTAACCGTGGTGCCCTCGAATGGCGCACAATGTTTTGGGATAGTAAAGTAGCCTTTAACCTTAGATTAGGGTTTATTACTCCTGCTGGTAACAAATTACCTAAAGGTCTTGATAATATAGTTGCTGCACAGGCTATGTTTCCTGTAACTTCACGTAGCGAAATGCGTGGCAATAAAGGAGATGTTGTAGTTAATGGCAACAATGAAGAGTTAAATGAGATTGCCTTAATCAAAGATGGTAACTTTACAGAAATATGGGCAGCTTTAACTAAGCGTGTAGTAGCTATTCCTGAGTACAAACGCATGTTTAAAGAAGTTTACCCTAGTGTGCCTACAAGGGAAATTGGCTTTCAACATATCGCTAACTCTATTGCTGCTTTTGAAATAGATGCTTGGACCTTTACCCAAAGTCCTTGGGATCGTTATTTAAGGGGTCAAAAAGATGCTCTTATCTTACAAGAAAAACGTGGTGCAGTGCTCTTTTATGGTGAAGTAAAGTGTTCAGAATACCACTCAGGCAATTTAATGACTAATCAAGAGCATCACAATGCTGGTATACCTCAGCTTGGACCTGGTAAAGGTGCTTCTGCTCCACTTGATATGGGGCTTTATCTTCGTACAGGCAAATGGAAGCACCGTTTCGCTTTTCGTACTCCACCTTTGCGAAATGTTGAGCTGACTGCACCTTATATGCATAATGGAGCCTATAATACTTTAGAAGAGGTAGTGCGCCATTATTCTGATGTTGAATTTGCAATTAGGAACTATAATCCTAATCACTTACCTCCTGACCTTGAGCAAATGATTCACAATGACAGAACAACTATTAATAAAGTTCTAAATGCGTTAGATCCTATTGTAGCAGAGCCACTCAATTTAACTGATAGGCAAATAGGGGACCTTGTGGCTTTCTTAGAGGCCCTTACTGACCCTGCTGCTATTGATATGAGTCACATAGTGCCAAATAGTGTGCCTAGTGGGTTGCCAATAAAGGACTAATCAACTAGCTAAGTCACGATAAATCTGGTCCTATACATAATTAATAGTGGATCAGATTAATAAAAAGTGAGGTTAACAATGTTGAAATATCTATCTTTTACTTTCAGTACTTTAGTTTTATTTTTAAGCAATCCTATTAGAGCACAGGTAGATGTATCGAATGATCAAGCCAGCAACAGCACTATAGTAAGTACAGCAGCAGAATTGGTGAGTGAGGCAAGTCAAGGGGGTAGGATAGAGATTGCTGCTGGAAGGTATGTTGTAGATGAGTCTCTAATGCTGAGTAATGATGTTGAACTTATTGGAGCAGGACATGACAAGACTTTTATAGTTTCAACAGTAGAGAATTTTGGTGTTGGTTTTGAAGGTAGTGGTAGTTTTAAAGCTCAAGACATAACCTTTGAGCATGAAGGTGAACTGGCAGCAAATGTAGTTTGGATACGTGGTGGGAAGATAGACATTGATAACTGTGTTTTTGTTGGAGGCACTCGGGGAATTAGATTTGCTGAGCTTGAGTTGACTATAGGTAAAACTGAGTTGATTACAGCTGAGTCTGGAATTGCAAGTGGATCTGGGTTGCTGCTAACCAGTAGTGTTATAGGCGTAGTTAAAAATAGTATTTTTGAAGATAATGATTTACACGGCATAAATGTTCAAGGTGAGGCACAACCTAGGCTCGAGCAAAACACTATACAAAATAATACTCAATTTGGAGTTTCCTATTCTGGAAATGCTGAGGGCATGGTTGTAAGTAATACTATTAAGGAAAATGGTTTGTATGGTATAGGTATTGCAGACAACGCACAACCTAGGCTCGAGCAAAACACTATACAAAATAATGCTGACAACGGTATTACTTATATTGGAAGCAAGGGGGGCACAGCTATAGGTAACACCATTGAGGGAAATGGTTTTCATGGTATCGATGTTAATGGTGAAGCACAACCTAAACTTAGGCAAAACACTATACAAAATAATGTCCAACTTGGAATTTCCTATTCTGAAAAGGCAAGAGGTGTTGTGGAGGGTAATAAATGGTGTGTATGGTATAGGTGTTCAGGGTGAGGCACAATCTAGTCTCGAGCAAAACATCGTTCAAAATAATTCTACAGGTGGCATTGCCTATTTTGAAAATGCAAAAGGTGTAGTGAAGGGTAACACTGTTGAGGGAAATGGAAATGGTTTGCATGGTGGCATAATCGTTTCAGGTGAAGCACAACCTAGTCTCGAACAGAACACTTTACAAAATAACACTGGAGTTGGAATTGTTTATTTTGAAAATGCAGGAGGCACAGCTATAGGGAACACCATTGAAGGGAATAATTTGGACGGTATAGCTATTGTAGATAATGCACAACCTAGACTCGAGCAAAACACTATAAAAAATAACATTAGAATTGGAATTGTTTATTTGGAAAATGCAGGAGGCACAGCTATAGGGAACACCATTGAAGGGAATAATTTGGACGGTATAGCTATTGTAGATAATGCACAACCTAGACTCGAGCAAAACACTATAAAAAATAACATTAGAAATGGCCTTGTCTATGAAGGAAGTACAGGAGGGATGGTTGTGGATAACATTATTGAAGGAAATGGGCTTCATGGCATAGATATTGCGGGTGAAGCACAACCTAAACTTGAAAGTAACATTGTAAGAAATAACACTGAAATTGGGGTTGCCTATTTTGAAAACGCAAGTGGTACGGCTGCGGATAACACAAGTGATGGGAATGGTTTGCATGGTATACAAGTTGCAGGTAAAGCACAACCTAAGCTCGAGCAAAATACCCTACAAAATAATATTGAGAATGGTATTTTCTACGTTGAAAATGCGGGAGGCTTAGCTGTAAGTAACATAAGTAAGGAGAATGGTTTACATGGCATATCTATTGTAGGTGAAGCACAGCCTAAGCTCGAGCAAAATACCCTACAAAATAATGTTGGGAATGGTATTTCCTATGCTGAAAATGCCCGAGGTATAGCTACAGGTAACACTATTGAGGGAAATGGTAGGTCTGGCATAGGTGTTGAAGACAAGGCACAACCTAGACTTGATGGTAATATCCTGCACAATAATGAAAAGTATGATATTGCTACTTTAGAGCAAGCTAACCCCACTATTGATCACAACACTTCTGATAATAATAAACTTGGCGATATCAATAAATCTCCTAATCAATCTCCTAGTACGGATTTAATCAATCAAAACCAAAATGAACAAAAAGTTAAGGTGCTGGGACTTGGGAATCTTAATGGTGCCGATCTAAGTCCTGATGGCAAGACGCTTGTAAGTTATGGAGGAAGGGGAGTTATTTTTTGGGATATGGTAACAGGTGAACTTTTAGATGTGCTTGAAACAAGTGCAAGTGTAAACGACGTGGGTTTTAGCCCTGATGGAAATTTGTTGGTTAGTGCTGACCAAGCTGGTCAAATATCTCTTTATGATGTTTCAACTAGACAAGTTAAAAGTACTCTTTTTGATAATGCTTCACAAGTGGTTTCTATAGATTTCAGCTCAGATAGCAAGCTATTAGTGAGTGCGGGCTGGGATTTAAACCTTTGGGACGTTGACACAGGCAAACTTATAGCAAGCCATACTCCTGCAAACGCAATCAATGAAGTCATTTTTTCTCCCAATGATTTAGATATTGTTACAGTAGATACAAATGGTTCAATATTAATTTACCCTTTATCTCAGGGTTTAACAAGAGCTACAACATTTTTTAGTCAAGCTCATTTAGACCAAGCATTTGCAGTTGCTTACCATCCTAATGGCAACATCCTTGCTAGTGGTGGTTTTGATGGTCGTGTTAGCATAAGACAATTAGAACCATTTGCTCCAGCTCAAAAGCTTCTTTTTAATGACATCATTTTTGATCTAGCATATAGTCCAGATGGGAATAAACTAGCAATAGCCTCATGGGATGGCAAAATCCGACTTCTTGACACTAAGAACTATGATCAAGTAAGTTTATTTGAAGAAGAACATCCTTACGTTTCAACCTTAACATTTAGCCCTGATAGTCAAACACTAATCAGCACAGGAAAAGATAACAGCATAAAGCTTTGGAATCTTTCTACAGGGGAATTATCACTAACTATCGAAGGGCATAGTGATGAAATTATATCCCTAGCATTTAGTCCAGATAGTAACTTTCTAGTTAGTGGTGACATTAATGGTCAGGTTTCTTTATGGAATATTGCTTCAGAAAAAGCCCAAGTCCTAAAACGGCATAAGGGAATTGTTCGCACAGTAGCATTTTCCCATACCACACCATCTATATTGGCAAGCGGTGCTGATAGTGGTAAAGTAGCATTCCACAACATTACATCTGGTGATGAGATTCTCCCCATATTTGATTATGAGGTGCCAATTGGTGCATTGTCATTTGATCCGCAAGATGAGAAACTTGCCATGGGCTTCTTTGATGGAATGGTAAACATCCTAGATATTTCTAAATACCAAGCTAACCCTCAAGAGAAAGGGTTAAGTGATCAAACACACCAAGATCGTGTGTTGTCTGTAGTATTCAGCTCTGATGGTCAGTTGCTTGCTAGTGGTAGTAGTAACGGAACAATTAATGTTCATGATCTGCAAACGGAAACTACAAAATATGAGATACAAGGCTTTGATGCTTCACGTTTAATAATTCCCAATAATGGATTTAGTCCATTACCCCTTGTCTTTACACCAGATGATCAACTCTTAATCAGTGGTGGAAGTTCATTTAATGAGCTAGCTAGAACTACACTGAAAGTGTGGGACATGACAACAGGAGAACTTAATCAAGAAGTCTCTGCCCATATAGGTATGATTATGGCTTTGGCAATAACCCCTGATGGAAGCTTACTAGCAACTGGTAGTGCTGATAGAACTATTAAATTATGGTCTTTACCAACATTTGAACCCATAGCAAACTTTGATGATCACAGTGGAAGCATCTTAGCACTTGCCTTTAGCCCTGATGGACAAGTACTGGCAAGTGGTAGTGCTGATGGTACAATTCGTTTGCGAACTGTTACACCCTAGGAAAATAACAATGCTTAATTGTAATCTACATTTTGCTTCAGGCAAGAGCCCATCTATATTGAGGTTCGCATTTTTACAATCTTAATACACTCTCATGTCATGGTGCTCTCTGTGATTATTAACAAGTGTTACATTAACAAGCGTTACAGGTGGCACCCTATCTGTTTACTGCGTATGGTCAATCACAACCACCTTTAGCTAAATATCTCCTAAAAACAAAGGAAACTACTATGAAAAAGCTATTTTATTTAAGAGTTATTCTGGGTTTAATAGTTTTAAGTTGCATTGTTTGGGGGCAGATGCCTCAGCTCGAGCCCTACCAACACCAAAACATCACCCTTGACATTCCTCAAGGTTGGCAAGTTACCCAAGATGACCAAACAGGCACAATTACTATAAGCCTAGACCCTAAACATGAAGATGCTCCTGAGTTACAAGTGACTACTTCACCTTATACAGACAACAATGAGTGGCTTATGGAAAGTTCAGGGAAAAATAGATTTTTAAATCTTACTTTGCAAAGTATGGAACAAGAATCTGGTAATAAGATGCATATTATTGAGGAAAAAGATTTTGCTCAAGGCAATGGGAAGCTGATCCTTATTGAAACTACTGTTCTTGTAAATGGGGGACAAATGCCTGCTAAGGCTGCTCTGCTACTCGAGTCAAGCCCACACAACGAGATTTACATTTTTGCCGCTTTCGCAGCTAAACCAGAAGATTTTGAAAATCTTGGTGGAGAAAATTTGCTTATGGAAGTTACTAGTAGCATCCAGTTAATTAAAACGTCAATTGAGGCAGAAAATCTTTTAGAGTTGCCAGAAACAGCAGTAAGCAATGCCGTATCAGAGAATGTGCTTACAGGATTTGATATCTATAGTGATGACACTTTTACCCTGCAGATACCACAAGGCTGGCAGGCTACAAGAAATGGTAATTCTCTTATCATTTCGCAAAATTCCCAAAACCCTACAGCACCTAATATTAATTTACAACTAGGCCCTTATATTAAAGAGTTAAACCTTCAAGACACTACAAATGCTTTATTAAAAGAATTGGAAGGCTCCTCGCCTAATAAATTTACAGAAGTTGCAACATATGCACTTTCTGAGCATAAAGGCGAGTTAGTTGTTTTTGACGTTTTAGAAGAGATTCCTCTAAAAATGGCTATTCTTGTTAGCAATGATCCTAAACATAGTTTTACTATAGCTGCATTCATAGTAGCCACAGCAAATGATTTTAATACCTTAGATGGAGCAAGTTTGCTTACTTCAGTTGCTACCAGCGCCTATCCTACTGGTAGTACTCCTGCTCAAGCAAGCACTCCTATTGAACTTCCTTTGGAAAGTACTATTATCATTGATGCAGCTGGGTCAACATCAGCTTTGCACTCAAGTGTTCGTTCTGCAAATTCAAACCCTATAGCTAGTGGTTCAATAAATCCAGAGCAGCTTATTGGTAGATGGAAAGTCTCGGAAATGTCTGGCATTGTTGATCAAAAAAACTTTGCTACTAATACAAATATGAATGGTAGTAGTCTAAACTACACTTTTAATACTGATGGTACTTATACTTTACTTTACAAAATGAGTTTGTGGACAGGTATGTTTACTAGTGCAATGGAAATAACTGAAGTAGGACGCTACACTCTTACTGGCAACACGCTAGACATTTTACCTAATAGCTACAATGGTTGGAGTTACTTTGGTGCACCTGCTAACAAACAAAATATGACTGAAACTAACTTACCTAGCCGTCAGTATAAAGTTGTGACAGTTGAAAACTATATTGTCCTTACAGGAGTGTGTGCAAAGTTCCAAGCTGACCCTTATTGCAAGGATAAAAAGGATAATCTTAATGTGCTCGAGTTTCCCTTACAACGTGCTAATTGATCAGGAATTCTTTGTTCTACAAGACATAAACTTACTAGGGAGCAAATTCTACTAGATGTTGAGGTTCTAAACTTCCAAGCAATTCTAGGCAAAATTCAGCATTACCTTTTAAAGGCCATTCTTCTTGATCCCTACCTTCTACCTTGTAAAGCATGTCAGCAATATTCAATATTCCTCGTAAAATAAAAACATTTCCTCCACTACCACCTATTTCATTTTTTGTTAGGTAGTAGAGTGTATGGTAGTCGGTAAGTTGCATTTGTTCAGTAAATTCTACGGGAATCTCTGCTGCTTTAAAATTATTAAAAACTGCTACAGAACACCTCCTCTCTTGTCGTCCATTAGGGTTAAAATCAAAAACTACCTCTTGGTCTTTAACTTCTAACTCTACTGCTTCTGATAATGTAACCCTAAGATTTAAAACCTCTACCCTTATTTCTTCAGGGCAAGGATTATCCGCTTGGAAAGCAACTTTAGGTTCAAAAATAATTTCATTCTCAGGCCAAATGGTAGGAAAAGTGTAACCGGGGCCTTTAAGTAACTTTTGCTCTTCTAAGAGACGTTTCCCTGAAACATCTAAGTAAATATAATGTTCTAGTTGTGTACCGTTAGCAGCATGGGCTGTAATAAGGATAAAACTTAACTTGCTGCTCGAGCCATAATAGTGTTCCGTAATTACAAAAGAATCATCCGATCCTGCCTCACTGCGGTAATAGCGCACTACACCGCTTTCATCTAAAGCCATTTGCCTTAGAGTATCTATGTAAGGCTGACAATAGCTAAATTCTCTTTCTGAAGTTGTCAAAACATCACTCTGTAGCAAACTAGACACTTCATTATAGATATCTAGAGCACTCTTAATCTCGGGCTGTAATGATTCGCTTAGAGTTTGATGGAGATCATCCGAAACTTCTTGTCCCCAACTAGCTGTGACTATTAAGGCCATAGCCAAGCATATGGAAAAAAATTGAAAGATATGGATAGTTCTTATTTTCATATCTATCTGTTTTCTCTGAAAAAAGAAACGACTCTACCTAACTTGACCAAGTAGTCACGAAAGTCTTGGAAAAATCAAGATTAATCAAATCATCTTCATGAATCATGAATTGCAAAAAGCCGCTATCA
Organism: Trueperaceae bacterium; assembly: GCA_965224855.1. Classification (GTDB taxonomy): domain Bacteria; phylum Deinococcota; class Deinococci; order Deinococcales; family Trueperaceae; genus CBDCVN01. Next base: position 2,241,887 of record CBDDAI010000002.1, read on the forward strand.
CCCCAGCTCATGCCTACAGGATAGTAAGAGTTTAGCTCGAGCAAACAACACCACTTGCTAATGTTTATATCATGTTTAGCTTTATCAGCCTGATACCATAACAAAGTTTCTTTTTGTTTTTCTAGGTACTGTGTTGAGTGACCCAATGCTTTTGATTTAGTTATCTGATCATTAAGCCGCTCAATCTGGTCTTGTAAATACCTTTCTTGCTTACTTAAGTAAACTTCCGTTTTTCCTTGTGAGCAAAGATATGCATCAACTTCGGGGTTTTGAGTGTAAGGGGTTGGCTTTAGCAAGAAACGGCTTGCCTTTGGGGTAGAGTCATTGAGTTCAATGACTAGTTCATCAATAAGATTCTCAAGCTCTTCTTGTTCCTTTTCAGATAAAGACATGCTGGGTAAAGAAGAACTTAAAATAAGGGCAGGTTCAAAGCTAAGCTTGTAAGGTATAAAAACACCATTGCCATGTTCATCTTTTTGATCTGAAAAAACTCTAGCTCTTTCTTTTATGTCAGGTTCTATATGCTTAAGTTGATTAGTATTGCCATTCCAATAGAGTACACAATGTGCTTCTCCTAGACCTAGGCCAAAAAAGTCTGTTGGGGAGGTTAAGTCATCTGTATTCAGTTTATGACCTACCTCCTCTTCATCCACATAAAAAAAGTAAAGCATGCCTGTCTTTGGCAACAACTTTGAGGAGGGTTGAGGTAACTCAGCTAGGTTAAGTTGAGCAAGAAAAGTGAAATGTTGTGTAGCCGTTATCAATGGGCCAGAGATACTTGTTGTCCAGAATCTAGGATAATAAGAATAGTCTGGTAAGTCAGGAAAACCACCAATTCTTGAGTTACCAACCTTACTGTAATCCTCTTTTGCTGCCAAATTAATTTTAGTGCCGGGTTGAGCAAGTTTAATTAAGAGATCACGTTTTTCATCAAGATATGGACTTTTATAGCCATCTGCCTTTGCCTTAGCTATAGCATCTTCAAACTGGCTGACTAGGATAGGGTTTTTTGTCATTATCCTCAGCTTACTATTTTCCTAGCCTGCTCTACAAATTTTTTGTTGCACCCCTACGAAGACCATTTAATAGTTGCCTGATTTATATTAACGTTTCAGCATTACTTTAGGATGTTACGCCTAAGTTACGCCTAGCCTGTAGGCTTTATTTATGAAAGCTCTCAGATTAACAAAAATTTTTGCATTATTACTTGCAGTAGGAAAATCGGACAACTTGATAACTAATACAGACTATCATCCCATTGTTTTCCCTTAACATGTTGGCACTTGTACGATTTTATTAGTTTTTCGAGTTTAGATAAGTACTCACAGGCATAAGGAGGTTCATATTCCAAAAGATGCCAATCCTCTTTTGAATGTGCTCGAGCAATTACTTCAAGTAAAAAACTCTTTTGCTGTTCAAACTTTTCACAATCAATTGACCAAACAATATCATCAATATCAAAACCAACCATACCCAAGCCAAACACTATGAAAGGCAGTTTATGAAAACAATTTTTAAATGCTCTTTTATCTTAATAATTTTACTGTCTTATAGCTTTGCTCAATGGGATATATTTACTTATGCCCAAAACGGTGATGTGGGTGGCATTCGTTACCTTTTAGCTCGAGGCGTTGATATCAATGCACAAGATGTTGAGGGTAACAATGTGCTTATGCTTCTAATAGAAAATAACTATAGCTACAACATTCTATTCTTAGTACAAAACGGTATTGAATTAAATTCTCGTAACAAAAAAGGAGAAACAGCGCTTATCCTTCTGGGGAAATTAATGGCTAAAGAAAAAGAAGAAATGGGCACATTAGAGTCACACAAAGTATCTGACTATGAAAGTGCTTTTAACAGCCTTCTTCAAGTTGGAGCTGATCCAACCCTAAAGGACAATAAGGGGAAAACAGTTATTGATTACCTTGCAGAAGTAGAAGAATTCCAAAATACAAACTTTTATAAGAATGAGTTTGCTAAGAAGGATATTTTCGCCTATGCCCGCACTGGTAACTTAGAAGCACTCCAGAATTTAATTGAACAAGGTGCTGATGTTAATGCTAAAAAAGCTGGAGACTTAATAGGCTTTAGAGCCAGTAAGTATGGACCTCAATTAGGTAATGATGACGATGATACTACTAGCTACACGGTTTTGATGGCAGCTGTTAGTGCTAATCAATACGAAGTTGCAACTATGCTTTTAGAATTAGGGGCAGATGTTAATGCTCAAATACCTAGAAATTGCTCCAGTTATCGTAGCTCTTATCCAGTAGGTAATTTAACAGCACTTACGGTAGCTGTTCAACGAAATAATCTAGAAATGGTCAAGTTACTTATTGATGCCGGAGCCAACACCAACATAATTGATTGTCGAATTCCCACAATAGGATACGCTACTAGCACTACTGTAGTAGAGACTTTGCTAGAAGCAAATGCTTTTTTAGACCACGAGCACAAAAACAGCTATCAGGATCCAATGATGCCTCCTGATTGCAACCCTGACAAATATGGTATTTCTAAACAAGTGCAAGATTTAATACCTGAAGACTACGATGACATATCAAACAATATTGGTTTTGGTGATTTTGATAGAGCATTAAGGATTATGATTCAGGCAGGTAATTACAAATTGGTAAAGCTACTTTTAGAAGCAGGAGCAAACCCCAAAGCGTTCTACAAGGTACAATTTACTTCAGTAGAATCATATTTTTCTAGTAACTGGTGTCATGATAGTTATGAGAAGACAGCCCTCGAGTTTGCTTTAGAAAGCGAAACTGATCAAATAGCTCGTTTACTGGTAGAGTTCGGTGCTGCTGAGGAATTAACAGACGGCGAACTTATCAGTAAAGTAGCCTTGGCTGGTTTTGATAAGTGGTTAGCAGAATTACTTGCCACAAACCCTGATATTTCTAGTGGTATGTCTGAGGCTTTGGGTTGTTCTACCTTAGAACGCCTAGAATTACTAATAGCTGCTAGTGCATTTCTTGAGAAAGATAATGATAGTGATAGCCCTCCTATAATACGTATTTTTTCAAATTGTAACAGAGAGCAAAAACTTGAACGATTAGAAAAGCTTTTAGCAGCAGGTGCTGACCCCAATGCAACAAATGAAGACGGTGAAACCGCACTTATGCTGGCTGCTAAAGAGGGAACTGTAAAGAGAGTCAATTGTTCTGAAGGCAGTTATGAGTCTTCTGATTCTCCCAATTTCTTTTTTGACAAAAAACCTCCCCACTGTTTTTGGGGATATGCTCCTAATAAAGATTTAGTGTCAACTTTACTTAGTTATGGTGCTGATCCAGACATACGCGACTCTCAAGGACGCACAGCACTTATGATCAGTCGTAGCTCTCCCTATCCCATTACTCGAGAAAATTACATCAGACCCCTGTCGAATATCTTTGGATCACCAATATATTTTTATATATCATTAGAAATTACCGAAGTTTTGCTATCAAATGGTGCTGAACTACTAGCTGATAACAATGGAATCACACCGCTTATGGAAGTTTTCACGAATCAACACCCAGAAGAGGCTATTATCATTGCTAAGCTTTATTTGCAGAATGGTGGAAATGTTAAAGCAAAGGATAAATGGGGACGCACCCCACTCATGTATGCTGCAGCCAATGACTATGCTGAAGGTGTTCAATTATTATTGGCAAATGGGGCTGATGTTAATGAAAAAGACAATGAAGGGCGCAACGCATTGTTCTATACTTATTCCCCTGAAGTTATAGAATTACTATATAGCCATGGAAGTGATTTAAATCTAGTTAACAATAAAGGTCTTACACCTATTCATTCAGTTTTCTGGGGTTGCTTTGGCTCTAGGCAAGAAGGAGAAAAGTGGTTTGCTTGGATTTCTAGGTCTCCTCTGGGTGAGTATTATGCATGTGCAGATGCCCTAAAAGTATTGCTAGAACTAGGTGCTAATCCCGACTCACAAGATGCAAATGGATTAACGCCTCTTATGTACTCAATAAAAGAGGGTAATAAAAAGGCTTACCAGTTACTTATAGAGGCAGGGGCTAATCCAGAATTGTCTAACCATAAAGGACTAACAGCTAGTTTGTATGCAGTTAAGATTGGTCGGTGGAATTTTTGGAGTGAAGAACTATTAGCCACAGGTATTAATATAAGTGCACAAGATGTCAAGGGCAACAACGCTCTTATGCTAGCAGCTAAGCATGGAGGATATACACGCATTATTAGCTCTTTATTGGAAATTGGTGTCCCATTAAATATTCGCAATAAAAATGGTGAGACTGCTCTTATTCTTTTAGGACAGTTAGTATCTGAAGAAAAAGGAGATTTATCCAGTTCAGAATTAGAAAGTTATGCAGAGACCTTTACAAAGCTCCTTGACTCTGGTGCTGATGCGTCTATACAGGATAGTAAGGGTAAAACTGCTCTCGATTACCTTAGAAAGGTAAAGGAATTCCATGACACAGAAGTTTATAAGCGCTTGCTCTCACTAAGTACTCCTTAAAGACCAAGGAGTAAAGGAGATTACTATGGAAAGACCATTTTGTTTAAGAGTTATTTTGGGTTTAATAGTTTTAAGTTGTATTGCTTGGGGGCAGACGCCTCAGCTCGAGCCCTACCAAAACCAAAACATTACCCTAAACATCCCCCAAGGTTGGGAAGTTACCAAAGATGACCAAGCAGGCACAATCACTATAAGCCCAGACCCTGAACGTGAAGATGCCCCCTCTATAGGTGTAATTGTTTTTGATTATGTCGAAAACGCTAATGCTGAACAGATTCTAGCAAACATTTTGCCAGAACTACAAAAGCAAGCGCTGGAATTTAACATTATTGAAACCTACAACATTGCACAAGGTGATCAAGGCAAGATTGTTTTGGCTGACTATGCTGAAGAGCTTGAGGGTCAAGCTGTAGCAGGTCGTATAGCACTAATGATTGATATCAAAAAGCAAGATAACCTCATTGCCCTAACTAGTTTCAGTGCTAAAACTGCTGACTTTGATAGTTTAGATGGCTTAAGTCTGACTACTGCTGTAACTGGTAGCATAAAACGAGTGGAAACAAATCCATTAGCTAATGCTAATCAGCCTAGCACTAATCAAAATACCTCTATTCAACAAGGTAGTCTTCCCACTCTAAATAAGCAGCCTCAATTAGTTCCCTATCAAGATAGCAATATAAGCGCTCAAATCCCTGAGGGCTGGTCTGTTGATGTTAATCCTAATGATGGTACCTTAACTCTTAAGGAACACCCCACAAGCCCAGATTCGCCTGTTATTCTACTAGGGATTACCCAAAGTAATTTAAGCTCTTCTGATAATAGCTCAACCCTTATAAATTGGATAAACCAAATGCTGGGCAACCAACCCTTACACGTAGTTGAAGAAAAATCCTTAGCAGCAGGCCAACTTGTTGTTGTAGACTTTGATAATTTTCCTATTAGAGTTGCTGCTCTTATGGAAGTTGATCTGCAAGGTAGTTTTACAACTTTAGTCATGTTAGCAGCTAGCCAAGAAGATTTTGGTAGTTTGGGTGGCACAAACTTACTCACAAGCATTTCTCAAAGTGCTCGCCCTACTTCTGTAGCAAGAAGTGCATCTACTAATAATGTTCAAAAAATTTCCTCACCTCCAACCCTAACTTCTTATAGAGATGAGCTTTTCAGCTTACAAGTGCCCCAAGGTTGGCAAGTACAAAGTAACCTTGAAAAAGGTTCTATCAGCATTGCTAAAGATCCCAGTAATCAACTTGCTCCAGTCATTAGTATTCAATTTGTGCCCTATCAAACCCCAGATACTTTATCGCAAACTTTTATAGAAACTTTAGGAAGTACTGGTAACTCTTTAGAGGTGCTTAGTGAACAAGAATTAGCTGGTGGGCAAGGTCGTTTATTAGTTTTAGGAGCAAGTTCCTTACCTATACGTATAGCTGTGTTAGTTATTGCCAATGCTGAACTCGAGTTTTCCCTAGTTGCTTACTTACAAAGTTTAACTGAAGAGTTTGAACTACTCGGTGGTGCTAATTTGCTAAAGACTGTAGCTGAGAACACACAAATTAGATTAGATGAACAAGGCAATAATAACACTGACACGGGCAGTGTTTCGGAAGGGAAGCTTCTAGCTTCAGTGTGTTGTGCACCATCGTTTTCTGCTGATAGCAGTGTACCTTCTAATGAAGCAAGTGGTAGATTTATAAAAGATACTATTGGTAAAGATAAGGTAAGTGGCACAGGAGCCACAGTAAACAACAATGTATTAGCAGGCTCATGGGCAGTTAGTGAATTTGACTATTCCTATGATGCTTCTGACTTTGTTTTTAGTGGTGGAGGTTCAAATAGCAAGGGGTTTAAATACACCTTTACTGCAGATGGGCGTTACACTTTAGATTACTCTGCCAGCATGGCTTTTGGCGTACAGAGCAGCCGCACACAAGTGACTGAAACAGGGCAATATTTTTTAAATGGCCATAACCTACGCTTAGATCCCCAAGGATTGACAGGATGGATTTATACAGGTTCATCAAGCAACAAAGCTTATTGGGATGGTCGGGAAGGTGAGCTCGAGCCCCGCAACTACCAAATCCGTTACTTTCCAGAACAGGATATGTTGGTATTAAGTGGTCAGGAATGTCAAATGTACCGAGTTGATAGTTACTGTGGTGAAGTATACGATTTCCCCTTTAAGAGGTCTAGATAACATTACACAAGAGTTTGACATGAGGAAATAATCGCCTTTAGAACGCTAATATCAAGGAGTAATAGGAGGGGAGGCTCGATCACCATCGTGTAAAAAGCCACCCTGTGTTTGCCTCGCTGGTGACTCGTTTGACATTTTTTGCGAGCGGATAATCACCTTTTCAGACACGAGTATGGACCGTCGTTGTTTTCACACAAAATGAATATTCGTAGAAACTATATCAAAAAACAATTTGAGATACTACAGTCAAATTTTTGTCAAGAAGATGAGGAGCAGAACATAAAACACATGGATGTTGCCATTCTTGCTATACTAATCCTCGACTATGGCTGCAAAATCTTTTGGTAAATATAAAAAGTATAATCGATTTAATGTCATAGGCACGAGTGGCACAGGAAAAACAACCTTCAGTAAAAGACTAGCAGCTGTGCTCTCGCTACCTTACATTGAAATGGATCAAATATTTTGGAAACCCAATTGGCAAGAGTCAACAAATGAGACGTTTTTCGAAAAGCTAAAGTATCATGTAAACAAAAAGAGCTGGGTATTGGACGGAAATTATTCTCGTACTACAGAAATTAAATGGTCTGGTGTAGAATGCGTTATTTGGTTGGACTATGCCTTGCCAGTTACTTTTTATAGAATGGTCACAAGAACCATCAAAAGATCATTGAGTCAAGAGGAGTTGTGGTTGGGGACAGGCAATAAGGAATCCTTCCGTAAAAGCTTTATGAGTAAAGATTCTATCATTTTGTGGACACTGCAAACTTACCACAAGAATAAGAAAAGATACACCCAGATAATGAAAAGCTCGTTGTCTGAAAGAATAGATTTTTTACGCTTAATATCACCTAAAGAAGCCAATCAATTTTTAATTGACTTAAAAACATAATGTTAGCTGAAACCAAAACTTCAGTTGCTCAGACTTGTCTTTATTAACGGAGAGCGAATTACTTTTTGTCTAAGGTTGTCTAAGGCTAAAGGAACAGGATAGTAGTTATTTAACCTTTCGTTTGTAGCCTTAAACCATCCTAAGTTAGCACCTTTATACTGAGCTAGCAACCAACCTTTTTTGATAGGCGGAGCAAGCTCTAACTCCTCTTTTCGCAAGTAGCCAATAGCATCCTCATAGCTCAAGTCCAAAGCAGGCAAGTCGTTACTAATTATTGTGCTCAAAGCTAACTCGTGGCTAGGAATAAAACTCCTATGCATTTTCCCTAAGTATAAACCTCTTTTTAAAATGCGCAACTTGCCTTCCTGCAAAAAGTCAGCGTTCTTAGGCTGCAAGTAAACCTTATCTTTCTGCTGTACAACTTTACATTCTGTAGTAGGCTTTAAGAATTCTTGTACATTTATAGGGATTCTGCCAGCTTCCACTGATTTATGGGTAGCTGAATGCTTGCCCCTACGCCTTAGGCGAGCTATGAAAAGGCCCTCTCCTTTAAATCTATGGGGATAGCAAAAGTAAGCCGCATTGGCTACGCCAGCAATGTTAACAGGAGTAGCACCAAATTTTTCTAGACCTTGTTTTGGGTGAAGCTCGAGCTCAGGAAAAACCTTCAGCAACCATAAAATTATTGCTTCATTTTCCTCTGGAGTATAGGTACACGTGCTGTAGATAAGTGTTCCACCTGCTCTAAGGCAAGGTAATGAGTCAGCAACAATCTGCTTTTGGCGTAAAGCACAAGCTTGGACATTAGCAACTGACCATTGGGCGATAGCTCGAGCATTTTTACGAAAAAGCCCTTCACCTGAGCAAGGTGTATCTACTACCAGAACATCCATACTATCTTTCAATTTTGCAAAAGCTTTTGGAGAACTGCTAGTTACCACACAATTAACATTACCCCAACGGCTTAAGTTTTCCCTTAAGATCTTAGCCCTTTTAAAAACTATCTCATTAGCAATAAGTAGGCTATCCTCAGGCATAGCCGCAGCCAGTAAAGTACTTTTCCCTCCCGGAGCAGCGCAAAGATCAAGTATGTTTAAGGCCCTACTGAAATCAATAAGTTGATAAAGTAACATAGAACTGGCTTCTTGAACATAGTAGCCACCAGCATGAAAGTAAGGATCGGCAGTAAAAATAGGTCTCTCACTTAAATAAAAGCCATCTGGGTGCCAAGGTATTGGCAGGGAGTTTGCAAAAGGAGAGTTAGTGAGTTTATGGCGATTCAAACGCAAAGATGTAACAGGAGGTTCTTGTAGAGAGTCAAGAAAATGAGCATAATCACCCCCTAGCTGGCTTTGCATTCGGGTTGTAAAAGCTTTAGGTAAGGTTTCCAAGGCAAACTAGCCTCATGCAACACTCTGTAGTACTAATGCACAAGGGAATATACAGGTAAACAGCACCACTTTAGAACTAGGTTAAACTAATATTGTGAATGTTTTAATTACAGGTGCAACCAGTGGCATAGGCTTAGAACTTACCAAACTTTATGCCAATGAAAAAGGGACAAAGTTAGCTTTATTAGGACGCAAACCTCTACAACAGCTTGATAAAGCACTTTTCAATACTGGGAATTACTGTCAAGTTGATCTTGCTACTGGCTTTTGTACTGATTTAGTACTTAATTTCTTAGAAAGAGTCAGTATAGCTCACTTAAACATACTTGTTCACAATGCAGGCATAGGTTATTTTGGTCGTCCTGAAGATCAATTAGATGAAAGCATAATTGAGATTTTAAAGGTCAATCTTTACACACCACTAAGATTAAGCCATGCTCTTATGCCCCTTATCAAAAAGGTCAAGGGGAAAATTATCTTAGTAAGTTCAGTAGCTGTATATTTACCTACTCCAGACTATGCTGTTTACACTGCTAGTAAGGCTGCACTTGATGGCTTTGCACGAAGCTTAAGAGCGGAGGGCAAGGTACGTGTGCAAGTTATTCATCCCGGAGCAACAAAAACAGCAATGGCTGTCAAAAGTGGCTTGCCACCAGAAAAAATAAATGACTCAAAATGGCTTAGTGCTGCAGAAGTTGCAAAGCATATTAAAAGCGACATAGAAACCAGCGACCTTGATGGAGTTATTGGCCTAGTCAACAAAACATTGAGGCTTATAGGATATTATTTTGCTTGGCTTATAGATAGCGCTTTGCTATGGCAAAAGAAATCATGAAGCCTCAGCTTTAGAACGTTTAAAGAAGCCCTTAATTCTCTCTACTAGTGATTCTTGCTCCTCAATTTCTTCCCCTAATTCCTCTGCAAAAACCTCTAAAGCTTCTTTAGCTTTTGGACTTAAATTCTTAGGCACAACGACATTAGCAGTTACCACTAAATCTCCCATACCAAAGCGCTGCAACCTTGGCATTCCTTTACCGCGTAACCTAAATTGTTTATTAGGCTGTGTGCCCGTTGGTACTGTTAGGACTTCAGGGCCATCCATAGTGGGAATTTCAAAGGCTGAACCTAAAGTAGCTTGTGCTAAACCAAGGTTGAGTTTATAGTGCAAATCATCACCTTCACGAGTAAAGTGCTGATGTGGTTCTACGCTAATGTAGACATATAAATCACCAGGTTGACCACCTTCTAAACCGATATTTCCCTCATTAGGAACGCGCACACGGTAACCTGAATCTATACCCTTAGGTAATTGCACTTCTACATCTTCATGAACTTTATTGCGTCCGCTACCTACACATTTACCGCAAGGTGTGGTGATTATTCTGCCCGCACCATGACATTGTGGACAAGTACGAGTAGTGACCATAGTACCTAAAAAAGATTGGGTTTGCTGGCGTATTTGGCCCGCACCATTACAGCTAGGGCAAGTTTGTTTGCCCTCACTGCCGGGCTCAGAGCGTGAACCATTGCAGCGATCACAAACCGCTAAACGCTCAACTGCTACTTCAACAGAGGCACCCTCTCTAGCTTGCTCGAGCGTAATAGTTAGATCAGCCTGTAGATCTTCCCCCTGCAGCCCTTGCCTCGCTTGAGTACCTGAAAAGCCACCACCAAAACCTGCCTGTCCCATAACAGAATTAAAAAGATCAAAAATGTCACCTGTAAAGCTAGCACTAGGGGTCACTAGTGCCAAAACGGTCATAGCGGTCACGTTTTTCAGCATCGGATAGGACACCGTAGGCCTCATTAATTTGTTTGAATTTTTCAGCAACTTCAGGATTATTAGCGTTTCTATCTGGATGATATTTCATTGCCAACTTGCGATAAGCTGACTTAATTTCCTCTGCAGAAGCGCTTTTAGTTACACCTAAAAGTTGATAGTAATCTGTCGTCATAAAATGCATTATAACTAATCAAGCTAGAAAATCTATATCATTCACACTCAGATTTAGAGATATCGCCCCTACACACCTTAGCCCTAACCGTAAGTAATTGGGCCAGAACTAAGCTAGTTGAAAATTTTATGCTTTTAAAGCTCAGCAAAAGTTTATGCTTATTAGAATCTTCTTATTATCCTATCAAACACTTGCAAAAAAGATAATGAAGGACCATAAAATAGCATCATGATAGAGAAAAAATCTTACGAAATTAATCTGACTTTTCAAGGAAAATAAAATGACTAATGCAGGTGTGCCCAAGCCTGAGTTTGCCAGAAAAACTATAAATAACCTAGCACAAGAAGCAGGCATTGCTATTGAATTTAGTAAAGGCAAACGAAAAAATGATATTCTAGTGATGACCCTAAGCACAGAAAAAAATATCGCCCTTAAATTTTATCTAAGAGTAACTGAAAAATTTCCTGAGTGCTTAGTGCAAATCTTTCGCCTAAAAGACCCTGCCAAGCGTGGCCTTGTTGCTGCACTTGTTGAGCCACTTACCGAGCCTATTAAAGATACAGACCCCTTTTACCAAGAGAGACGTCGTAATTTCTTTGCTAGTAAAGATACTCTTAACTACTGGGAAGGATTTTTACAGGAGAAAGACTAAAAATCTTTTGAAGACAAGCCTTCAAAACTCATCTTAAGCCTTCTAATAAACTAATCTGGTCCTTAGAAAGGCTGCTAATTCCTACAGAAGGCTCGAGTACAATCTGATTCTTTAGGAATAATTGAGGTAACAAGGCAGTCAGACAATACAAAAATCAAATACTACTATAGACCCAACTAAGGCAATAAATTATAATCTCAGCAAAAGCTTGTTTGACATAGTTGACATACAAGTTAGGCTGGGGTACTTTACAGCTACTAAACTTTTTGAAGGAAACTATTTTTCAAGCACCCTCTATGCAAAACCATTCTCTAACTTTTGCTGGGAGATTACATAAACGTATTAGACAAGTAAACTCACGAGTTTGTCTTGGCATTGACCCACGCCCCCATGCCCATCCTGCTACTAAGCCTGAACGCTTTGGTGATGACCCTGCACAAATAGCTAAAGCCTTAGTGCACTATTTTCAAACCATCATAGCTTCTACTGTAGATGTAGTTGCTTGTTACAAGTTACAGTCTGCCTTTTTTGAAGCACTAGGGATTCCTGGGCTTATTGCTCTAGCACAACTTATTGCCAATATAAAAGACAAAAATATTCCTGTTATTTTAGATGCTAAACGAGGGGATATTGCTAGCACTGCTGAGGCTTATGCTCGAGCTTATTTAGCAGATAGTGTTTTCTCGGTGGATGCCCTTACAGTTAATCCCTTTTTAGGTTTCGACAGCCTTATACCTTTTATAGAACAAGCCGTTAAGGCTAAAAGAGGACTTTTTGTGTTGGTGAAAACCTCTAATGAAGGTAGTAAAGACTTGCAAGAACTCGAGCTTACAGATAATAGCAAAGTGTTTGAATGCCTTGCTGATAGTTTAAGTATCTTAAGTGAAAAGTACCTTGATGCCAACAGTTACTCACCTATTGGTGTAGTAGTAGGAGCTACTTATCCTGAGCAACTAAGTGCTTTGCGCCACGCCATGCCACACAGCATTTTCTTAGTGCCCGGCTATGGTGTGCAAGGTGGTGAAGCTAAAGATGTAATAGGGGCTTTTGATAAGGATGGCCTAGGGGCAGTTATAAATGCTAGTCGTGGACTAACTTATTTGACTCAAGAAGATGATTATGCTGAACAAGCTAGGCTTGCGGCTATCAAAATGCGTGATGCCATTAATGCTGAACTTTAATCTGAGACTAAATTCTCTGTCGTGATTCTTTATCCCATCGCTCATAGGTATAGGTAGAGTATATTATTTCACCACTACAGCACCCACAAACTTTATTTTGCCTTCTTCTATCTGCTGTCGTCACCCAACAGTTGTTTTGGCATTTCATAATGTATTTTGGAGGTGTAAACTGAACATCATGACAGCGCTCCCCAGAACAACCAATTTCAATAGCTTTTGCTTTCCAGATAGCATCATGATTATGCTCTGAACCAACTAAAGCATGAGCAATTTCATGTAGAAGGGTGTTTTTGATGTCTTTGACAGAGGCGTACCTTGCATATTCATATGCTAAAGAAATCAGCTTTTTTCTATAATTGCAGCACCCTGCTCGTTTGCTACCATTATCAAATTGAAAATCCCAGCCAGACAAATTGTGCTGAGCCATAAGCTTTTTTGCTAGCCTTTTTATGGCCTCGAGCTCTAACTTACCACGACTCTTTCCCAAATACCTGTTGTAAGCTTTAAAAAGTAATGTCAGCATACTGTAGGGAATTTGATATTCTTGATCATCTTCACAAACAATATAAGCACGTTTTGGATTAAGCCTAGCAATTATTCCTAAAAGTACTTGCCCTTTGAACTCAAATCTCACTTTGTCATTAACCTGAAATTTTAGCCGTAAGTTCTCTGTGTTATGTTGCTTCATTACACCTCACAGATTTTTAAATGCTCTGTGTGTTTAATAATCTAAGTTGTTTTTCCTATCAAATGCTAATTATAAAAGCTTTTTTCCAAGTAACTCTGGAAGTTTTGCGCTATCCAAGGTTCTCCAAAGTTTTTCTAATGCTTAAATTTGGTAAACTATGTAATCTTGAAATTCTTGAGCCAAGAAAAAATTTCACCTGAATTTGTAATTGCAGTTATTTGTGATGAATATCATCAGCAACTACAGTATGATCCTGAAGCAGAGCCAAACATTGATATCAAGTTTAGCACAACAATTAGTGAGTGGCGCATAGCCTGTGATCTATTAGGCTGGCGAGGGCTAGGTCGAGCATTGGATAAAGAATGGGACATAGGGGCTAGTGACAGCCAATGGAAAGAGCTATTAGAACCTGCTGATAAGAGAAGCTTAGGTGATTTGTGCAAATTTATTGCCACCACAACCAAAAAGAAAAGAGATGTTGCCCAGCCCATTGTACTGTTAGGCTCATCATGTTTAACAGCTAGTACATTCTTTGCTATTCGTTACTATCTTGCTCGAGCAGGAGCTGATGTTTCTAACTTGCGCCCAACAAGTCTCGTAGGACCTTATATTAGTAATCACCTTGAAGTTTTTCTGGGACCTATAGCACAGCTAGCCCCAGAAAAGTTGCCTCTTGTTGAAATAGATGCTTCCCTACAGGATATTTTTATGGGCATTGCCTTGCTGGGTATGCTGTTAATGGTAATTGGAGGAACCTTGACAATAGCTTTAAGGGACCTTGCCTTGCTTATTCTTCTTATAGGCGTTGCTATGGTTGGTTGCGGGATTTTAGGGAGTTTTCTTGCCTACTTTTTTCATCCAAAGATTAAACTTACAGGAATAATGACTTTTAGTGAACTTGTGTATGCATTAGATAAACAAGATAATTAAACTATGCTATTAAAACTAGAAAACAATGAGAGATCTGCTTTGAAACAGGCTATTGTGCAGGTGAAGCCAGAATATTTCTCTTGGTCACCAGCAGAACGTGAAAACTACCATGTAAATAGACCCACTGAAGACACATTTTGCCTGCAACAAATTCTTCTTAAGGAACTTTTTGACATTTGGGTAAAGACAGAAGAAGAACTAGATATTGCGATGGATGCTTTTAGTGATGAGCAACAACTTGTGTTCAATAGAGCTGCTTTACCCATAAATGGTATAGGCGAGAATAGCTTCTTTCTCAATGAGTATTTGGGTGAGGATGCTACTATTCTTGATTTTGAAACTCTTTATGATTATAGCCATAATGATTACTGCTTTCAGGAAAAGGTCCGTAAAGAAGAAAATCTAGAACATGTTATTAGACCTTATCGTGGTGATTTAAACTTTTGCTGGGCACGACTCATGATTGATGGTGGGTTCTATTATGCAACTCTTTCATCCATAGCTGGCTATATTCATGGCACTATGGATTCTGTGGGCTCTGATAAAATTAATGAACTTATCCCACATGAGTATGTGAAGGGTAAAAATCATGGCAAAAGAGAAGGTAAGGGGTTCCTTTTTGATTTACAAGTTGAGGCAGATGGTATGGAGTTACAGCTAGAAGAGTTAGAAAGATGCTTTTGGGAATACCTCTCTAAGCGCTATGAAACTTTACTCGAGGAGTGTAATAGGCAAGCTAAAAGATGTGTTTATATCATTGATAAAAGTAAAAAGGATGATCCACACATGGATTTCGTCTTTTCTGATAAAACTGCTCTAAAAACAGTTCATTTTAAACACTTCATGGCTGATTGCCAGCAGATCATAGGCAATAATCAGCATTTAAAGGTGCTTGAAACACAAGAGGTAGATACTGTAATAAGCTTTCTAGAACAAAAGTACCAAGATATTTTGCAAAACTTTGATTCAAAGATAATAAAGTTTCATAAAAAACATAAAATAGTTGTGTTAGAAGAGGCTGCCAAGGACTTTTTCTAGATAAAATGCTTATTTATGGTAAACAGACTATATTAGAAGCTTTACAGCAAAATAAAGTCGAACGCCTAATGTTGGCAAATGGTTTACAGAAAGGCGCATCTAAAAATTTAGAGGTTTTAGCAAACAAACAGGGAGTCATTGTTGAGTACATGCCACGTATTCAACTTGATAAAGCTCTTAAAACTACTCACCATCAGGGTATAGTTGCTGAAATACCCGAACTTAGTTATAGTGGACCCAAAGCACCTTTTAACCTTGCTAACAGTAGAGGGGAAATGCCTCTACTTATTCTACTAGATCAAATCACAGATGCCCATAATTATGGGGCTATCATTCGCAGTGCTGAGGTCTTAGGTGCTCACGGTGTTATTACCGAACAAAGGCGTAGTGCTTCTTTATCTCCGATAGTAGCAAAAGTCAGTGCTGGTGCAGCAATGCATTTACCCCTTGTGCAAGTAAAGAATTTACCTCGTTACATTGATGAACTTAAAAAACAGGATTTATGGATTTATGGTGCGGTTGCTGAAAAAACAAATGAGCCACAGCACATTGATTGGAACAGATCTGTTGCTTTAGTTATTGGCTCTGAGGGATCAGGTATGCGCCGTCTTGTACGTGAGAAATGCGATGGCTTAGTAAATTTGCCTATGGGAGGGCAAGTTAAGTCACTTAATGCTTCTGTTGCTGCTGGTATTTTAATTTATGAGATTATTCGGTGGCGTAAGCAAACCTAAGAGAGTATGCTTGCAAAAGAAATGAAATGTGAAATAAGGCAGGTGGCTCGAGCAGCAGATATAGAACATGTATATTCAATACTCAACGAGGCTGCTAATTGGCTGATTTCCATAAACCAACAGCTTTGGCAACAAGATGAATTGGTACTAAGCACTATAGAAGAAGAGGTCGTTGAAGGTTTGTATTATCTTGCTTGCTGGAATGAGAAACCAGTTGGAACTTTTAAATTCCAATTGGAGGATACCTTATTCTGGCCTGATGTTCCTGCTCATGAATCTGCTTTTATACACCGCTTAGCAGTGAAGAGAAATGCTGCTGGACTAGGTGTATCAATCCAAATGCTCAACTGGGCAAAAGCCAAAGCAAAAGAACTAGAGCGCAAGTACCTTCGACTCGACTGCGCAAAAAGGCAGAAACTTTGTGATTTCTACGAGCGAAACGGATTTACTAAACATAGTGAAAGACAAGTAGGTCCATATGATGTTGTAAGATATGAATTCAGTACTCAAGCTATCTAATTAAGTAGGATGTAAAAGTTTTTGTAAATTATTTTGGAGTAGTCAAGTAGTTAGAATTGTACTTTCCTGCTAACTACTAGCCACTGGATTCTATTTGACTTCCCAATGAAAACTTCACATATTTATGCCCAGGTGCTTATAATTAATTATGCAGTCTCATACGGCCTTAGTATTCTTTAATAAGAGTTCACAAACATTCCAAGACAATTGAAAAGCTTCTTTTTTAGTTTTTGCAATGCCACTAAATTTATACTCCTTGCCATAGCACAGGGCAAAAAACCAAAGGTTTCTATTTAGTCTTTTAACACTTAGAAACATAATTCTCCTCTCAACAATGAGGTATTTTAGAATAGATACCTCAAAATTTAAGGTATCATATCACATATACTTACAATGTCATAAAAATGGATATTATTATTGTAAAGGAGGGGTAAATCAAATTTAAAAATTTAAAATGCCCAAAGTCAAACCTTGGTTAAATATATTATGCTAAAAATACTCTAAATACTAATATAGTGTATGGACGTGTATCAAGCGCAAATCAAAAGAATGATCTAGCATCACAAAAAGAAGCTCTGGAAAAATTTTGTATTGCTGCTGGCAAACCGATAGGACTGTGGCTACAAGATATTGGAAGTGGACTAAATTATAAAACGAGTGAGTATTATATGTACTTTCATCAATTAATCATTATCCTCAGTGATATTTGCCAGCTCTTCTCTAGGAGCTTTAAGTGATTCTGTTAAAGGCATAATCCCAACAGACTTTCCAAACATTATCGGTTCAGCAGCAAGATTAATACTAGGGTCTAAAAGAGGTTGGTGACTTCTACCATTAAGTGAAGCTTCAGAAAGAACTTGTACATTAACGTCAGGGAAATTTACTTTTTCAAACCTTTGTGCCAGGTAATGGGTAAACTGATGGATCATATAAGGTCGCGTAGACATCTTATCTAGCTGACGTGGAGTAAGTATATCACGCTCTAAAACATCTCTAGAAGTGATTTGCAGATGCTTACCTGTACTTTCCGTTATCAGGAAGCGTACATCACCTCGTTTATCACGTAGCATCATATGCCATGCAAAACGATGTCCTTCCTCTGACCAATGAACATTACTAGGATAAAGATAGTGGCGAAAAGGCACCAAAATTTGTGCTAGACACCATAAGGATAAACCTATTGCGATAAAGCTACTCCTCCAAGTTGGCACAATCATTCTTACTTTGGTAAGTTTAGTTTTATTGCTAAGCTGACCTGCCAAACCCCATACAAGTAATATTCCTGCACTAGCAGCAATGAGTATGGGAACAGGTTCTATATTTACCTTTAACCTTTCTACAAGCTCGCCACCAAAAACAACTTTTTCTTTATCAATTTCAACTAAGATAGATATTAACGCTAGACTGACAGCACTAAAAACACTCAAAATTAGCCAAGGCTTGGCTGAGTTTTTCATATTATTCCAAACAAGCTTAGGCCAAGCTGGATCAAAATATAGTGTAGTAGCAGCAATCATTAACCAAGGGAAAATCCCAATGCTAAACATGTAGGCATTATTTAGGTGAAAAAGTATGAGTGCAAAGAAGGTTAGAAGACGTGTTCGCCGCCATAAAAGCAGTGGTACTGCTAATAGATCAAGCAAAAGCCCTCCATAACTGTAAAAATAGATCATCCACTCTTTATCAAAAAATTCGCCGATTATGGGAAATTCCATTCGCCGAGCAAGGCGTCCGCGCATAGGCTCACCTTGGAGCCAATCAAGGTTAAGCTTGGCTATCCCGCCAAAAAAGTAAGGTACACCTATCTGAAAGCGTAGTAGCCACAGTACCCAAGCAGGTGCTGTGTCACTCTCTAGTTTGGGCCAAAGAAATACATCCAGTGACCACTTACGATTAAGTGGTAAAAATATAAGCAAAAAACTAAGTAAAATAACTAGGTAAAAATGATTAAGGTAGTTTGATTCGTCAAGTAAGAAGATATAGCTAAAACCTAAGAAAAAGAAGATAGTAGCAAATCTATAGAAGAGTCCTATAGTAATAAGAAGTGCTAACACTCCAAGAACTGCCATATGTATGTACATGCCATGTATGTTTATGTTTAGGCAAAAGTCGTTTATGCAAACAACATCTATGTAGGGCCAAGGTTTAACCCACCCAAAAAGTGGGTAGGTAAAGTGAAACTCAGGTATGATCCAATAAGCATTAATCCAACCTCTTTCAAAATATTTGGCCACTTCCCACATCATTACTAGACCAAAAACAATGCGGAAATAAGCTAGGCTACTTATATCAACGCGATTAAAAAGGTTAAACCACCAAGAGTTTTTCATATACCTACCCTACCAAATTTAATTTCTTTATAGGAACTTACTCTTCCACCACATCCAAATAAGCTACTCTATTGGCAAGTTTGCTGGTGAAGGGTTAAATGCTATAGCATTTTGATTAAAGTCTCCTTCTAATTCTATACTTACCTCTGGTGTAGGACTACCTGATGAAGTCAGTTGTGCAGGAGTATATTTAAGTAGCCGATTATCACCTGCTACCAGTGCCCAAAGGTTGCTTTCAACATCAAAAGCAAGAGAATTAGGACTGCTAATAAGGCCTTCTATTATTACATTGGGAACAATACTATCTGAAGAGTTATTTAATTGGCTCTTATTCAGCTTAGAGATTCGACCTTGAAAGTTTTCTGTTGAGCTACCTACCCATAAATTCCCTTCAGCATCAAAGGCTATACCAGCTTCAGCACCAAAGCCTGCAAGGATAACAGTGGGTACAACATTTTCAGCTGAGGTAGCTAGCTGTGCTTTGCTATGCATAACAATACTGGGATCATTGACTAGCGACATCCATAAATTGCCATTGGAGTCAAAAGCCAGCTTTCTAGGCAAGCCAAAATTAAAGTTGCGATTTATGGTTACAACAGGATCTGGACTACCTGAATCCGTGATTTGTGAAGGGGTAAATTTAATAATATCATCTCTAAATGTACCAGCCCAAAGATTCCCTTCAGAATCAAAAGCTAAGGTAAATACTCGCTCTAAAATAGAGCCGCTTAAAACAACCTCGGGTTCCGAATTACTAGTGCTAGTTTGTTGCGAGGGAGTAAATTTGAGAATGCTACCAGTATTAAAATTAGCAATCCAAAGGTTACCTTTAGCATCAAAAGCAATATCTGCTGGCTGAGAAAGAGTAGTATTATCACCCTCGATGCTGCTGGTAGCTTGAGGATTTCCTGACTCTGATAGTAAATTAGCCTCGAAACTATTTAATAGGTGGTTATCTTCAGCTTCTTCACCAACAGCTACCCAAAGGCGTCCACTACCCCCACGTTGATTATAAGTTATGTTTGCATTAGCAGTTTCACCAGAGGTAACTACTACACTAGTATTGTCAATGCTAGCATCATAAGCAGTATCTATTATGCTATTTGAAGGGTTAGCAATAATGTCTTCTGCAGCAATAGTATAAGCTCCAGGGGTTAGCTGCTGCAGGATTTCAGTGCTATTTAAACTTTGAGTAAAGTTCTCAGGGCCATTAATGGTGACCTGTGGTGTACCTGCTGGAGTGCTAATGGTTACAGACAATTCACCAGTTACTATAGTATAGGTTACATTTACCGTAGCTTCTTGACCTTCGCTTAGGGTTACTGTATTTTTATCAACAGTTGCTGTATAAATTGCTGGAGCATCAGTAACATCATTGGCAATAATTTGATACTCACCAGCTTTTAGCTTATCTAGAGTTTGGTTCTCTGTTAATGTCTCTTCAAACCCGCTAGGGCCGGTAACTTTTACATTGGCATTTAGTCCAGTTTTTATAGTTATATTTACAGTGAGTTTGGTAGTTTTAGAATCACCATTGGAGGGACAGGAGATTAAAATCAGGCATCCAAATATGATTGCTAGAATTGTCAGTATATAGCGCATAGTATTATCTCATTTCTTAGCATGATTATATCCTGACTTTCCTTAATTTGCTACTGAATTATTTATGAGGGAAACCCTTCACAAGTATTCTCAGGCTTTTGCCCGCCCTACATGCAAATTTGCTCTTGCCTGCACTTAAGCTACAATGGGTTCTTGCCTTGCAAAGTTAGTTTTCTAACACAATAAATGGTGCTTACCTTATGCAGCAAGAGGATGTTACTGGCTCTATAGAAGTAGGCAAGTATGCAAATTTAGTCATTCTAGACCAAAACTTATTTGAAATACCTGTTCAAGAGATATCTGATACACAATTTTTAACTTTGCTAGAAGGAGAAGAAGCGTATCGTAGTGAAGATTTCTAGAAGTGTGTTTCTGAAGTGCTTTAGTATAGTTAGCCAGAAAAATCTGGGTTCACCCAAGCCTCTCGGAGGTTTTCGAAACCTCCGAGGGTTCACGGAAAAAACTTTTATGGACATCTATATTGAGGTTACCAAAGTTGGAACGTTACCAAGCAAAATGGTCAGTGTCGAGATTCCTTCTGCAACATATGCTAAATTCACACATAAAGGAGAAGCGAAAAACATAGATAAGACTGTTAACTATATTTACTCGAGCTGGCTTATCCAATCCGGGAGACGCCACACATATTCTGCAGATCTAGAAATATACGGGGCTGATTACGACCCTGGCCCCAATGGGAAATTTCACTATGCTATACCTATTGAATGATTTTGTACGCTGATTTAATGCTAATGATTCCTGCATATTTTCTATTCCCTTAACATTTGATAAGGTGCTTTTTTGTCTAAATAGTTAGGCTAGTTTCAGCCAAGCATTGGCTTAAAACCAGTTTTGGAGGAGACTATGTTTACCTTACTCAAAGTAAATGCATTAAACAAAAACGCTACTCTTGAACGCATCAAAAATTTGGTGAAAGTATGAAGGTTGGTTTCATTGGTTTAGGAATTATGGGCAGTCGTATGGCAATCAACCTTCAAAAAGCAGGTCATAAGTTAACTGTTTTTAATCGCACGAAAGATAAAGCCAAACAACTTCTTGCCAATGGTGCTACGTGGGCTAACTCGCCTGATGAAGTTACCAAGCATTCTAAGGTGCTTATAACTATGTTGGCACATCCCAAAGCAATTGAGGAAACAGCACTAGGCCAATTTGGTTTTTTAGGAGCTATGAATAATGGTGCATTGTGGCTTGACTCGAGCACTGTCCACCCTAATTTTTCTCATAAAATGGCAGGTGAGTAGCTTTCCTTAATTATTCGCCATAAGAACAAAAGGGTTAGAATAGGGAAACACAAGTTTTATTGTGCAAAAACTTTTTATAGATGGAGTGTTTCCCATAATGACTGTAGCAGAAAAAAAGAACAAGTTATCAGAATAGAGCAAGAATGCTTTGATGAGACTCTAAATGAAAAGTTAAAAGAGACTTTAGAAACAGAAATTAAACAAGTAGTACAAACGTAGCTTTCCCGATTTATTCGCCATAGCATTAACGCCGATACTTAGCTTGTTGATAACGTAATAACATGAAAATTATCCCTAAACAACTTGCCTCGTTCCGAAATGCCCCTATCTCATCAGACCTTTGCCTAAAATCTCGAAAAAATCGCTCTAAATGATTTGTGGTACGTATGTGTTTCCACATCTCTTCTGGTTCATCATAGTACTCTAACGTTTTTTCTTTCCCCCTAAGAAAGTTCTTCACTGCCTTTGGTTCCTTATCCTTCCACTCCTCTTCAAATTCCTCTAGTTTTTTCTCCGCCTCTTCCTTTGTTTCTGCTTCATACACCTCATACGCATCTTCTATGATTTCACTTTTCCTTTTTGCCTTTGCTTCTTCTTCTGTTAGTTCCTTGCCCTCTTCATCTTCTTTCTTCAAATTGTTGTATTCTAAGTTCTGCTCTATGTTTCTAACCTTGTGTGCTATACATCTTTGTTGTCTTCCCTCTGGTAAGTATTCTTCTATTACTTTTGCTAAGCCATTTGCCCCATCACTGCTTACTATTCTTACTTTACTGGCATCTAATCCCCTTTCTATCATGTTTTTGAACATCTCCTCCCATGTCTCTTCACTTTCCCCTTCTGCTACTTCATAATGTATTATTTCTCTCGTACCATCTTCCCATACTGCCATTGCTACTAGCACTACCCTTCTTTCTACCTGCTGACATTTCCTTTCACTCCCTGCTTCATCTATCTTTGTTTCTCCCGTAGGATACATTATATCTACCCATACCCCATCTACTACTATGTATGCAGGTGTTTTCTCTATTCTAGCTTGTCTATGAATCTCCATCTGTTCTTGGGCCTTTAAACTCACTCTGTTTATGGCATTCAGGGATAGTGCTTCTCCTAGCAACAAACACATCATTATTTGTATGTCTGGTAACGATAATCCTAGAAAATACATTTGACTAGTCAACACAAACAAGCTTGCTAAGCTACGTTGGTGGCGAGTCAGTATGTTCCATGAACGATCTTGATTGCCACTTCTTAGCTTTGGTACCTTCAAATCTTCTATTCTGCCATGTTCAGTATCTAATTCTCGTGTGTAATGACCACTACGTCTAGGACGTTCCCCTTTAGGAAGGTTTTCTAGATGTTCATCTAGCTCTTCTTCTAGTGCTTCTTCTATAGTTGTTTGTACGTAGCTTTCCCGATTTATTCGCCATAGCATTAACGCCGATACTTAGCTTGTTGATAACGTAATAACATGAAAATTATCCCTAAACAACTTGCCTCGTTCCGAAATGCCCCTATCTCATCAGACCTTTGCCTAAAATCTCGAAAAAATCGCTCTAAATGATTTGTGGTACGTATGTGTTTCCACATCTCTTCTGGTTCATCATAGTACTCTAACGTTTTTTCTTTCCCCCTAAGAAAGTTCTTCACTGCCTTTGGTTCCTTATCCTTCCACTCCTCTTCAAATTCCTCTAGTTTTTTCTCCGCCTCTTCCTTTGTTTCTGCTTCATACACCTCATACGCATCTTCTATGATTTCACTTTTCCTTTTTGCCTTTGCTTCTTCTTCTGTTAGTTCCTTGCCCTCTTCATCTTCTTTCTTCAAATTGTTGTATTCTAAGTTCTGCTCTATGTTTCTAACCTTGTGTGCTATACATCTTTGTTGTCTTCCCTCTGGTAAGTATTCTTCTATTACTTTTGCTAAGCCATTTGCCCCATCACTGCTTACTATTCTTACTTTACTGGCATCTAATCCCCTTTCTATCATGTTTTTGAACATCTCCTCCCATGTCTCTTCACTTTCCCCTTCTGCTACTTCATAATGTATTATTTCTCTCGTACCATCTTCCCATACTGCCATTGCTACTAGCACTACCCTTCTTTCTACCTGCTGACATTTCCTTTCACTCCCTGCTTCATCTATCTTTGTTTCTCCCGTAGGATACATTATATCTACCCATACCCCATCTACTACTATGTATGCAGGTGTTTTCTCTATTCTAGCTTGTCTATGAATCTCCATCTGTTCTTGGGCCTTTAAACTCACTCTGTTTATGGCATTCAGGGATAGTGCTTCTCCTAGCAACAAACACATCATTATTTGTATGTCTGGTAACGATAATCCTAGAAAATACATTTGACTAGTCAACACAAACAAGCTTGCTAAGCTACGTTGGTGGCGAGTCAGTATGTTCCATGAACGATCTTGATTGCCACTTCTTAGCTTTGGTACCTTCAAATCTTCTATTCTGCCATGTTCAGTATCTAATTCTCGTGTGTAATGACCACTACGTCTAGGACGTTCCCCTTTAGGAAGGTTTTCTAGATGTTCATCTAGCTCTTCTTCTAGTGCTTCTTCTATAGTTGTTTGTACTACTTGTTTAATTTCTGTTTCTAAAGTCTCTTTTAACTTTTCATTTAGAGTCTCATCAAAGCATTCTTGCTCTATTCTGATAACTTGTTCTTTTTTTCTGCTACAGTCATTATGGGAAACACTCCATCTATAAAAAGTTTTTGCACAATAAAACTTGTGTTTCCCTATTCTAACCCTTTTGTTCTTATGGCGAATAATTAAGGAAAGCTACGCTAAATCCATCAATTTTTGCATAAATCTATATGTTTCAAGCCTCTTGCAATAAAACTTCATATTCATCATGATGACCTATCCAAAACCATAACAAACCAAGCTCAAACTCAATTGCCAAGGCTCGATACTTGTCATCCACTCTCACAGAGCGATAACGCCTTATTTTCTTGAAATGGAGTGAAGGATGCTTAGGATTAGTTTTAAGTATTTCATATTGTTTATCTGCCTTGTCCCTTATTTCCTCTGGCAATTTGTAATAGCATTTCCAAAATCCAGCATCAGCAAAGTGTCTCAAAGTTCCGAGTATTCACCATTTTCAAAATTTTTAAGAGCCTTAGCTGCTAATTTATCGAGCTTTCCTGCTTTAATGTCTTTTTCAATTTGCTTATCCCATTCATCATAACCTTCAGAACTTGAAGAGTCTTCAATATCAACTTTTTTGTGGTCTTTGAATGTAGATGCAGGAACTTTTTCTATCATAACAAATTTTAGCACAAACTAGTTTAGAGATAATTATGATTCTCAAGCACAAAAACAAACCCTACTCAATTAGCTCGAGCTACAAAAATTACCCACCTTTGCCTTATTATAATTAAGACTATGACAATTCATGAACAAACTATTACCAAGTTGCAAAGTTTGCCAGAACCCTTGGCTCAAGAGGTAAGTGATTTCATCGATTTTCTTAAGGTTAAGAAAAATCGTGGACAGTGGGAATTATGGACACACTTTAGTGAATCTCTCAAGCTAGCAGAATCTGACTTCTCTGATTACTTAACAAATCTAGAGGCATATGAGGAAAGCCTAGAGCGTGAAGAAATACAATGGTAAATGTTAGTCGTGGGAATGTTATCCTTTGCGACCTGAATCCTGTTATAGGAACAGAGCAATCAGGAATTAGACCTGCTCTAGTTCTCCAAATTGATCGTGCTAATAAAGTCAGTCCTCACACAATTATTGCTCCTTTTACAACACGTATTAAACGGACTTTGTTGCCTTCCCACGTGTTTATACCTGCAAATGTAGGAGGCTTAAATGCTGATTCGGTACTACTATGTGAACAGATACGAGTCATTGATAAACACAGAATTATTCGTACACTTGGTCATGTGGGAGAAATGTACATGGAAGAAGTGCACATAGCGTTGCGGACAATTCTGGGTCTATAAGGGATTTAGAAAATACTAAGAGCTCGAGTCACAAAACCCAACCCCCCTTTACACCACCACCATAGCTAACATCCAACTGCCCACCAAACCACTAACGAATAACCTCCACATCTACCTCAGACACTAATCCCTGCCAAGCTTTATCAGCAGTTAAAACCTTTTTAT
The DNA here is from genome assembly GCA_965224855.1 of Trueperaceae bacterium. GTDB lineage: Bacteria > Deinococcota > Deinococci > Deinococcales > Trueperaceae > CBDCVN01. The sequence continues at coordinate 2,267,886 of CBDDAI010000002.1, forward strand.
TTGTATGAAAACCTAAAGCTAAACATGACCGATCACCTAATGAAAGACCTTGTTTTTTAGTTTGAGGGTATAGTGCAGCGGCTTCAAAAGCTACTCTATCACTAAATGGCACAATCGTAATGCTAAGTACACCAATTGCTTGCTTAGCTAAGACTGGTTTCATGCCTTGGCGAATTAACTTTGTTAAGACCTCGGCATAATTTACTGCACTCATAAGAGCGTCTTCACTTGCCAAAGCTTGTTTTACCCGCTCAAATCCTTTTTCTTTGTAGAGCAATGCTAATACTACCGATGCATCCAAAACCATTTAAGTTTCTTGCTCAGCTTCTAAACGGCGTTCTTGAATGAAGTTATCTACTACTGAACCATTACTGGGCGCATGTTTGCTCACTAACTCTTGTGCAAATTTTATGCTGTCCTCGAGTTTGTTAATACGCAACTCATTATCAATAAGGGCAAGCACAAGGCTATCACCCTCTTTTAGCCCCATTGCTTTACGGTAGTCAGCAGGGATAACAAGCCTACCATTGGTGCCCATACAAATATTAGTGACCGATAAATCATTTACCATAGTACTTAATATCTTACCACAGTTAGTTATTATTTGGTAAGAAGATTTGGCTCGAGCCAAAAAACCAAATCCCTTACACCAGTTATGTCTTCAAACTTGAGCAATTTATAAAAATAAGTATTAAACCTATCTCGAACTTTCTAGTAAATTAATCTGATCCTCAGAAAGGCTGCTAATTCCTACAGAAGGCTCGAGTACCACATCAACTCCACTTCTAGTTTGACCAGCAACCACATTAACACTATTAGGAAAAACTCCTAGGAAGTCCCCCTCATCTATCTTAATATTGTTATTCTCATCTGACCAAGCAATAACAAAATTTTCTCCTGCCAAAGCCTCAAAGCTATAGTTGCTGATAACACCTTGGCTTGTTTGAAAACCACTTTCCTGAAAATCACCATTGTTATCTCTAATAAAAGCAGCTACTATCATAGGCCCTGAAAGCTGAACTTCCCCACTGCTAGTTTTTGTGATACGGACAGGTAAAGTAAAAGTTTCCTTATTTATACCATCATCAACTTCAAAACCCAGTTCTAATTGGTAGAAACCTGTAGCGCTTAAAACACTGCGGTCAACACTAAAGCGAATAATGGTGCTCTCCCCTGCCGATAAATTTCCAGAATCGTTACCAGAAGCACGAGAGAGTATTCCTTCGGGCACTGCTGCAGGGTTATCTGCAGCTTCCCTATAACCAAGCAAGCTATAGCTTAAGCTTCTATTACCAGTATTTCGCAACCCTAGGTCTAGTTCGTCAACATTACTACCAAAATCAAGTAGCTGAGGGTCAAAGCTCAAAACTCCTTGACCCTGCCCGAAGTCTCCTCTTTGGACTGCCTGTAAAGCAGCTAAAGCATCAATAAGACCTGCTCCACAGGTGTCAGGAGTGCATTGATTAGCGTTTAAAGGTTTGGCAGTTGAGGTTAATACTGATAAAGCCTGTGCCGGTGTTAAGTCTGGCTTTAAAGCTTGCATTAGTGAGATAACTCCTGCAACGTGTGGAGCGGCCATGGAGGTGCCTTGGTAAAAAGCATAGTCAAAAAAGCGGGTTTGATTGTTGCTTACCACTAAGATGGTGCTCAACACGCCATCAAGCTTGCCATCGTTATTTACATCTATCCCAGGTCTAGTATCCCCTCCCGGAGCCATTACATCTATGCGAGAGCCAAAGTTTGAATAATGAGCACGGTTACCCGGTAAATCCACTGCCCCTACTGTTATCACTCCTTTACAACTTGCTGGGGTAACGTTTGCAGCATTCTGATCTTCATTGCCTGCAGCCACCACCACAGTTTTACTGGCAGCAATAATGGCATCATAAACCTCCTGTACAAAGGGTGGGCATAATCCGGGGCCACCTAAGCTCAAGTTCAGAATGTCAGCAGGGTTGGGATTGGGTATGTCAGGATGCAAACCTGCAGCCCACAAAGATCCCTCTAGAATGTCTACTAGGCTACCGCCACCAGAGCCTAATACTCTTACCGGTAAAATCTTGGCTTCCCAATTTACCCCTGCGACTCCTTCAGTATTGTTGGTAGCTGCGGCAATTGTTCCTGCTACGTGTGAACCGTGGTAACTAAGTTCTTCATCACCTTCATCAAAAGGATTAGAATCACGGCCGTCATTATCCCCTGCTATACTTGGGTTGGAAATAAAATCAAAGCCGGGCAGAATCTTCCCTACAAAATCAGGATGGGTAAGACTAGCGTTATTGGCATCAAACAAAATACCAGTATCAATAACTGCCACAGTAGTACTAGCTGAGCCTTTAGTTATATCCCATGCTTGAGGCAAGTTAATGGCAGGATAGTGCCATTGGGAACTAAAAAATTCATCATTAGGGGTAGCAAATACCTGCCATATGCTGTTAAGGAAAACACTAAGTATATCCTCACGCTTGCTTAGCTCACTTGCTAAAGCGAGGGTAGCTGTTTTATCAAGGTTTTGGTTACGATAAATTTGAATATTGCTGTTGGCAAGATTATCCACATGTGCAATACTATAGTCACCACTTTGTAAGCTTAATTGTATAGAGCTAGGTTGAAGTTCTGGGTCCTTGAATTCCACCAGTAGGTCACCAGCAACATACTCAGCCCCTGTCTGGCTCCGCCAATCTAAGCTATCTGCACCAAAGTCCTGCCATTTAGGCAGCAATTCAAAATTAGCCTGAGCGCTCCCTCGAGCAGTGATCTGCCCAGAAATAGCTCCCTTAGCTGGTACCGTAGTTGCTACTGTAATATTCTGACTGCTAGTGCTGGTACTGTTACTATTGTCTGTTACTGTGAGATTTACTGGAAAGGTCCCTGCATTTTGGTAAGTGTGGTTTGTTGTAACACCGCTACCAGTTTGCCCGTCACCAAAGTCCCAAGCATAGCTTGTAATAGAACCATCTGGATCACTTGAGCCATTAGCATTAAAGTTTACTGTTAAACCTGTAATGGTTGTTGTGAAAGTGGCTGTAGGCCTCTGGTTTGAGCTATTGCCTCCTCCGTTGCAAGCAATAAGTAAAAGAACCAGTGAAAGCCAAGTTAAAATCAATCTTTCCATAAATCCTCCTTAAAATGCCTTATTGTACATTATTTTTGTCTTCTAGTTTGTTGATGGTATAAATAGCACTTTCAATTAGTACTTTAGTGTGGCACAAGTAAAATCAGAAATTTGTTAACTATAAACTATTAAAATAACCCCCAATGCTAGGAGGTCTAATTTAATCAATATGGAAAATATTAGTTTAAAAAACATCATTTCCCCAAATAAAAAACCAAGTGAAAATTACATCAATGTTATGGCTCATAAGATCTTAATTGATAAGGTTATACCTTGTTTTACTGTAATTCAGATCCCCTCGAGCGACACTCAGAAATTGTATAAGCTCTACCCTGCTAGCAAAAAACAAACTTTATTGTTGGCTGCTGTAAAACGAGCCAATAGCTTAAAACCTTTAGAAAAGCCATATCCATATGTCTTTTGTCAGATTGTGTAGACTTAAAGTGATGGCAAGGTCAAGCTGGGTGTGTCCGAAAATTTACAGTTAAACTAACATAAGATGGATAAAAAGTGGAAAGAAAACATCATAGCACAAGTAAAGCAGGAATTAGAAGATTTGGAAACAAGGGGTAAAGAAGCAAAAGATATAGTTGAGCTAGAGGCTCTAATGATGAAATTTTCAACAAAATTTACACAGGAAATTTGGGAAGAGTGGATGAAAGAACGAGCTGAGGGCAAAAAATTTTCCTCCAAAATGTTATCAATGTGGCAAAATGATGAGCAAGCAACGGTTAAGGTTTAAGCAAGTAAGAAGTGTGTGGGGTATGGTGGGAATGCCAGTGCAATATAATCACTGCTCTAACTGTGGAGTATATTCCAAAAGTTACACTGAGCTAGGAATGGATAACAGTGGCTTTTTGCCAAATGCTTTGGAGAAAGCTATAGATTTAACGGTCCGTATGGGATTTAGAGAAGCAGCATTAGTAGCGAGCAAATGGGGATTGCCTATTGGCAAAAGCACCTTAGAATCAGTGGTGGGGAAGTATGCGAAAGTAGCTTATGAAGAGGGAAAGAAGCGCTATGGGTCGTTAGCAGAACAGCCTTTGAGGAGTTGTAAAGAGAAGGGGAATAAGATACCACCTAGACGCTGGATTATCCAAGCTGATGGCACATATGTAATGGAAAAAGATAAAGGAGGAAAAGGGTTGGGAGAAGGGAGAGAAGTAAAAAGTCTAATAGCTTACCCTGTCAGTACACCAAGTGAAAGGGTGAGTTTAAGTGCAGCGATAGAGATAGAGGAATTTCGACCATTGGCACACGGATTACCAAGGCAAGCAAATATAAGGCAAGAGGATAAGTGTTTAGGATTAGGGGATGGAGCAGGTTGGGTAGTAGACTTGTTGACAGAGCTAGGTTGTGAAAAGGTTTTACTGGACGTATATCATGCAGTAGATTACTTAGATGAAGTGTTTAAAGAGCTAGGTCTAGCTGAGGAAGAGCGTTTAGAAGAAAGAAAGAATTGGCTTAAAGGAAAAGTAGATGGGAAGGAATACCTAAAGGGTTTGAGAAAGGACTTAGAGTTAAGTGTTGAACCTAAGGCAGCTTGGAGCGATAAAGGCAAGGTAGCATGGAAATACTTACATAAACAGGCAGAGCGAGGGGCACTAGAGTACATCAAGTATAAAGAAGCAGGGTGGGATATAGGTAGTGGACAAATAGAAGGTTACAACAAATGGGCTATTGGGCAAAGAATGAAAGGCTCTGGAATGCGTTGGACAAAGTCTGGTTTACAAAGAATGGCTTTCTTACGCTCTGAATTTGCTTCTGCTAAGCCTGTGACAAGCTTTCACGCCATCAGATTCTTGGCTTTTCCTACTATGACTCCTGTGAGAAAGGTAATCCATTGATGACTGTAAAAAGTCGGACACACCCGGTCAAGCTCGAGCCCTTGTTTACTTGTACTTTTAGTGCTAGAATAGGCAGCTGCCGTGAGTTACACGGCATCAACCTGTAGGGAATTTTAACACTAACTTCCTTGTGAAACAGGAGTACAGCATCAAGCCTCACAAGCAGATTTGAATGGTCTGTGATAATACAATAGACACAACCCAACTTTTGTATTAGTTGGGCGATTTTTTTGCAGAGTTTGAGCTCACATTTAAAAAGCGAGGTAATTGTTGTAACAGTAAAAAATGGCCTGCAAAGATAAAAATCAAAGCTTAAGTAGGAGAATTTTTAATGGCAGAATTTACCCAGCTGAAACTACAGCAACCACTATTGCAAGCTATCACTGACCTTGGTTACACTACCCCAACCCCTATACAATTAGCCACAATTCCATTGATGTTGGCAGGCCAGGATGTAATTGGTCAAGCTCAAACGGGAACTGGTAAAACAGCAGCTTTTTCACTACCAATTTTACATAAATGGGTGCCAAACCAGAAAACTGTACAAAGCCTGGTAATGACCCCCACTCGAGAACTGGCCATTCAAGTAGCAAAAGCTATATCTGAGTATGGTGGCCAACTAAATGTAAAGGTGCTGGCAATCTATGGAGGTCAAGCTTACAGACAGCAAACTCATCTTTTGAAAAAAGGTATTGATATTGTTGTAGGAACTCCAGGACGCCTACTTGACTTAATTAAGCAAAAAGCACTTGATCTCAGCAAAGTGCAAACAGTTGTCCTTGATGAAGCAGATGAAATGCTAAGCATGGGCTTTATTGAAGATATTGAAGTAATCTTGGGCAAAATCTCTGCTGATCGCCAAACAGCTCTTTTCTCTGCAACTTTACCACGAGAAGTTCGTCGCCTAGCCACCAAATATATGAGAGAGCCTAAGGCTGTTACTATAGAACATAAACGACTTACCGTAGATGCTACCACCCAAAGCTATTATTTGGTTAATGAGACAGATAAGCTAGCTGCCCTAACTCGCTTATTCGAAGTTGAGGAAATTACTCGAGCAATTGTCTTTGCCAGAACTCGAGCTGGCACCAGTGAGCTAGCCAATGAGTTAATGGCACGTGGTTTCCCTGCAGAAGCTCTTAATGGAGACTTGAGTCAGGATGCTCGCTTGCGAGTACTAGGTCGTTTCCAAAACTACCAAATCAAAGTCTTGGTCGCTACTGATGTAGCTGCACGTGGACTAGACATTGATAATGTTTCACATGTCTTTAATTATGATTTGCCCTTAGATCCAGAGGTATACGTACACCGTATTGGGCGCACAGGGAGGTTAGGGAAAACAGGTATTGCTATTTCATTGTTACCCCCAAAAGAGTTAAGGCACTTACGGAGAATTGAAGGCTACACAAAACAAAAGATTAAACCAGCTACTTTGCCAACAATAGAGAATATTCAGGAGCATAGGGAAGAAAAGTTGTTAAAGCAAATTATGGTTTGGCTGCAGCGTGGTCGTTGTCAGCGTGAACGGGAGATTGTAGAGAAGCTATTAGCACAAGGGCACGAGCCTGTAGAGGTTGCTGCTGTGGCTTTGAAGTTGGCTCGAGCCGAAGAAAAAGCACGCCCTATTGCTCCCATTAGTGAGCTGCGTAGGGAGCACTCTAGAGCATCTAAGAAAAGTGCTACAGGAAGGAAAAAGAAAAACAGTCGTAATGGGTTACCAGAAAGAGGTATGGTCCAACTTAGCCTTAGCAAAGGCAAAGCCCATGGTGTTAGACCTAATGATGTGGTAGGTACTATTGCCTACCATTCTGGTATCCCTGGTCATTCTATTGGTAAAATACGCATTCAGGAAAAACAAACTTTAGTTGATGTGCCACAGGGGTTTGTGACACAAGTCTTAGCTAAAACTGGCTCTTATAAAATCCACAAACAAGCTGTTAGTGTAGAGCGTGTTTGATATAAATATTATCCACATTTGCTATATCCACATACTCCACATTTTTGGCACCCCTCTTCAAACCTCAAGGGATTACCGCAATCGGGACAACTCATTGCTTTATTTTTATTAAGTCCAATCAAACCTGCTGTTTCTAAGGCTACTGCAATGAGGTCAGCCTTGGAAGCAACCATGCGTCCTTGATAGCTACCATACATACCGCCATTGATACCGCGCAGAGTTTTCACAATTGCCTCAGCAGGTACACCATACTGTAAGGCTATGGAAACCAAGCGTCCTAAAGCTTCAGCATCCGCATTGGCTTCATCACCTGCTTTACCTGAAATTATAAATACTTCACTAGGTAAATCATTTTGCTTATTAACAGTTACATAAAAACCACGTTTCTCGCCATTAGGCAAGGTAAGTTTTACTGTATCAGTAAAGCCAGTCAAACGCATAGGACGGTCAAAAAGTGGTTCACTAGGTAAACGTTCTTCTTGGGATGCATTCTTTTTGCTTCTAGGTTTATCTGGGCTTTTTGTATCAGTACTAGTGTTCAACACCTGCAAATCCCTACTGCCATCACGATATACCGTTATGCCCTTGCAACTTTCTTGAAAAGCAAGACTGTAAGCACTATAAACATCTTCTACTGTAGATTCATTAGGCATATTGATAGTTTTCGAGATGCTATTAGCTAGCTTATTACCATCATCATCAAAGGCCCTTTGTACTACTCCTTGCATACGCACATGATCTTCAGGCTTAACATCGTGTGCACAAAGGAAAACATCTTTAACAGCTTTAGGAACAAAATCCAAGTTTTGTACGCTGCCATGATTGTTCTGTATGGCCTTTACTACTTTATCCCAATGCCACTTGCCCTCGAGTTCGTAATCAACTTGGGGTTTATGTAGTTCTAAAAGTTCTTTAAACAAAGGAGCTATCATAGGCATGTAGTCACTGCCAACTTTTCTATAGATAAATGGAGCAAAGACAGGTTCCACACCACTGGAAACACCCATTAGCATTGATGTAGTATTGTGGGAGATAAAACCATTGGCAATATATGTTTTATTTTCAGGTACCGAAAGGTCATAAGTTTCTGAAAAGCTATCTTCAACATCAGCAACCTCATCAATGAAAACATCCTTTTCAATTAATTGAGCCAACCGAGTTTCATTAAGCTTAGGGTGTTTTACAATAAGTTGCTTGACATAATCTTGAGATAAAGCTTTATTACTTTGGACTCGAGTCCTCAAGCCTTGCCTATCTTCATGGCCAATGCCTTGTGAAGCCATATAAAATTCATCTAACAAAGGTTGATTGTTAATTACATCAGCCTTAGCATAGTTTTTTTCTATTGCAGCAAGTCTATCATTCTTACGCTCGCTTAGAAAACCAATGTTTTGCTTGAACTTGTCAACTTCATGATTATTCAATAAACACAATTCAAATAAAGGACGTTTACCAAATCTACCTTTTGATTTAGGCATCTGACGTATCCCTGCAACAATACCCAAAGCTAAAAGTGCAGTTTGAGTTTGCCTAATCAAAGTTAAAGATACTGAGGTTAGGGTAATAATCCCTCTACTAATGCAGCCATCAGCCTCAAAAAGCCCACGCAAAAAACAACTGACAGCTTCCTTGCCTGATGCTAAAACTGCTTCAGGAATAAATGCGCCTTCTGCACCTTCACCATGATTTCCCCTTGGCTTAGCAAGGTTATTGGCTTGGAAAAAACGAGAAATACAACGTCCATTAACATTTATAATTGAGCAACCAGTTCTTTGCTCCTTATGTATTTTGGGATTTTTAAAGAGTTGGATCAAATCCTGTGAGACCTTATCCTGTAGGTCTAAGTCTTGATTATTAACAACTATATGCAAACCCCCTCTTTCTTTAAGATAACCATCACCCATATATAAACCAAGAATCTCAGCAAGTTTAGGACTCATACCCTCAGGAACAGTACTAATTCCACTAGCACCTATTTCTACTAGTTCTAAATCAATCATAGGAGATTCATCTAAAGTATTACGCTTTAAGATGACCTGATCACCTACTTGAAGATCATCCATATATCGCCATATATAATTACCAAACTCATCAAGCACACGTAATCCATGATTATTTGTTGCTGCGAGGCTAAACCCATGTTTGGTAATTAAGCGTTTAATGGGATGGTAACCATTAACAAAAAACTTCTCTGCTTTTTTAATGCCTTCATCTGTGTACACGTTTAACTCGAGATCTTGCCATTTGTCACCACCAGAATTTCCAAGAGCAACTATAGGTGAAATTCCTTGGCTAGTGCTAATAAGTGTGTCAGGAACTACACAGCCTGTTGGGGCTACAGTTAATAGTGCAACATTACGACGTTTTTCTTCAAGATTACTCTTCTCAAAATCAGGAAAAAGACCTCGCTCTTTAGCTAATTCTTTACTAGCTTCATGAGCACTATCACGCAAAGCTGTAATCATATCCATTACTGACTTACGGCCTTGCTCAGTATCATAGCATTGCTCCATTTTTATGAGCGCATCAGCTAAACCCATTACGCCCAAACCAAGCCTTCTAAGCCGCTGAGACATTTCTCGGTTATCTTCTAAAGCAAATTGATTAACCTCTAAAACATTGTCTAAAAAGCGTACAGCTGTTTTTACATCTTGTTTAAAACTCTCAAAATCAAATTCTTTATTTTTGACATAAGCAGCTAAATTCATAGCTCCTAAATCACAAGGCTCACCGGGATATAAGGGTATTTCACCACCATGCTGTTACTTTTATGACCTCTTGCGAGGCGGCTAGATTCTGCTAGCTCTGCACTTTCAGAGTATAGGTGCAGTTCAGACTGTATCACCATCTTTAAAAGATGCCCTTTGGCAGTCGTTTGCGCCTTCCCACTACTGGGCTGTGCGTCAGGATTACCTGCTAATGGTAAATACACTAGATTCTGTGTATTCACACTCTTCAGGCTTCCCCTGATATTCAGGGTTTTCATAGCAAGTCGCCTCACTATGCCGCTAGGGTTAACGGATTGGTTGATTTTATATCTCCTAGAGACTCTCGCATAGCACTATTTTCATTGATTCTATCTATAAAAATAATACCGGGTTCACCCGTTGCATGCGCATGTTCAGCTATGTCATATAGTATACCTTCTTTGCTATTCTTATTAGCTTCCATAAATTTATCGGTGACTAGTGCAGATATGTTAAAAGTGCTTATATCTCCTTCAGTTTGCTCGCGATCCAAATCTTTACAAGTAATAAAATCTGCAACGTTAGGGTTCGTTATTGACATGGTGGCCATGCCTGCCCCCCTTCTTGTGCCTCCCTGACGGATTACTCTCAGGGTAGGAGCAAATACATATCGCAGGGTAGCTACAGGTCCTGCATAATCTGCACCACCAAGTGAAGCCCAGTAACCAAAATTATCAAAAACTTCAACTGCAAAAGATGAAGGGCCACTACTACTACCACCACTACCCTTAACAGGAGTACCTTCTGGTCTCAGAGAAGTTATATCTAGTAAAATATCTTGTCCCTTTAAGAGGTCATAGACAACTTCTCTAGCAACTTGCCAAATGCTTTCAACAGAGTCTTCTACTTTTTTAGCCTTAGGTAAATGAGAAACATCTTCATGCTCTACAAAAGTCGCAAAACGGTAACCCTTAGTAACATATTTGCCTCTTACCAAATCCATGTAAGTCCCTGTTTGGACCTTAGCGTAGTCAGGGTGGCTAGGTGAAATAGTTAAATAAAGCTGTCCACACTTACCTGTGAAAACCTGTTTTGGCTTTAGAGGATCAAGGCATAAACCATTACCCCCACCAACTTTTGTTACCAATGCTAGTTTGTTAGCAAGTTGCATGACCCAAGCATTGGCACCTTCTTCCTCAGGACTTCCATCCTGCACAAAACAATTTAACACGTTCCCATGGGAGGTATTAGCTCCTGCTAACACTCTACCCCCCGGACAAAAACGCTTATTAAGCATTAACTCGAAAAATAGCTCTTCATAAGCAGGCCTGCTTTCATCTGTTTCAGGAGTAGCTATCCAACGGGCCACGCGACGAAACATATCAGCAATGTTTTCATCACCTTCCTGAAAGTACTGCCTCTTAGCAATGCTTATAGCATTGTCATCAAAATGAGATAGTTGCTCTACCTCACTAACTAAATCATTCACACAAAACCTCCTGAAAATTTTAACCAGAGCCAATCTTTAGAATCTCTTTAATGGTGGGGACTCCAAAAATTACAAATAATTATTCCTAACCTGATCGCATAAATAGGTACTCTCAAAATTCTGTTTTAGATCTTACGGGCATCAACGGTTTATATATCGTCAGTGACAACAAACTAAAGCCTGCTAAAAGAATTGGAGGTAGGCTAATTAACAAGCTAAAAGCAATCCTTAAAGATACTACCTGAGTTGCTAGAAAAATAAGCAGTCCGGATACTAACCAAAGCAAACTTGCCAAATACACATGTTTTATAGTTTTAACAGCTAAAATACACAAAAAGCTAGTAGCTAACCCTAAAAAAGCAGCAATGATTTCTTGCCAAAAAGTAGGATACAACCAAATCCAAAGACTAAATAGGGAAATAAAAAAACTTAACAAACTATAAAGAAAGCCTAGAAAACGAGTTAGGGAGAGCAATAGTCTTGGTATTTGCAAGCAAAGTATTATACTAATAACAAGGAGCAGCCAGTAAATAAGCAAAAATCTAATCATTTTATTTGCTCAGGGGTGTTTTATTTGCACTGCAATAATAGGAACTAAAAATAAAAAACCTTGAGGGCCTAAAAATCCCTCAAGGCTTAATTAAGCAAAGTAAACTCTTAAATCAACTTAGAAAGTAACTTTATACTTTATACGGAAGGCTTGTCCCTGACTCTCGTCATCGGCAGTATCGCCGCTTGGATCATAGTTAAATAAACCATAGGCAAGCTCTAAATCATAGTAATTCCAGATAACCTCAAAACCATTAACATTTGTACTATCATCACCACGATTTTCAGGATCATCGACTTCAAAAGTATTGGCATCAGAATCACCAATACGTGGATTAGTATCATTAACAGGGTTAGGTGATGTAGGAGTCCTTATATTAGTGCCACTATAAGAGCCATATTTTGCTGTTAAGGCACTATTACTAAACAAGAATTCGTTTAATTTTAGCCCTACACTAAACTGGAAAACATCAGCAGTAAAATTATTACCGTCATTATCAAAGGTAAAGCTTTTACTCCATAAGTTTACAGCACCCAGCAGACTTGGTTTAAAGATAATGTCAACTGGCTTAGTAACAAGGTCTGTACCAACCTGTATGCGAGTAAAGTCAGCAAGGTCTAGGTCACCGCCATCTGCATCTGGATTGTCAACACTTTGAAAGCCGAAGTAAGGCATCAAACCAAGTGGGCCAATATTAAGTGCATAATCTGCATCAAAATTTATTAAAGTAGTGTCAAACCCTGCATTAATCTGCCCAAAGATAAATTCAAAGTTAAGGCCCTTAATCAGTGCATTGGCAGCTGCACCGCTGTGCTTAAGCCCTACGCCAAAGCCGGTGGTGTAGTGATCATGATCATCATCATAGAATTCTCTATCAACATAACGAGCATCATCGCGAGTAGTTTCAATACCTCCAAGAAGTGGGGTTGTTTCATCTTGTAAGAAGGTATTACCTCCTTCAGTGCTATCTACCACACCACTTTGGCCATTGCCATCATCAATGCTTACAGAACGGAAGAAGCCAGTTACTGCTATACCAGAGAATATATTAATGTCTCCCTCGGCACCAAAAGCAGTTGTTTGAACTTTATCAAAGTTTGGACCAACAGAACCATCATCTATGCCATAAGCATCAAAGTAAGCATTAAAATCAAAGATAAATAGTTTAATACCAGCTTTTACGCCAAAACCACTTTGATCAAAATCAAATTCATCATCGTCCCCACCATTAATGCCATTCCAACCTGTAGGAATATCACGATAATTAAGCTCAAGAGCCTTAAGCTGTATAGTATCACCTAACTTAATAGCTTCAGTATCTATACCTAATATAGCAAAGAACAAGCTGCGGCTTGCATCATCAGTAAGGTCATTAGAATCATTTTCTTGCTCGTTAGCAAACTCAAACTCTAAATCAAAAATTCCTATATTAGCAGTGCCATCTACCCCAAAAATGCTTAAGACATCATTATCTTCTAGCTCATTATTAAAGTCGCCAGCGTTTCTAGCCATAGTAGCATAAGATCCACCAAGGGTGACTCTGTCATCTAAAAGACTTACCTCAGCCCTAGCACCCCAAGCATAGGTGGCTTCTAAAGCACCTTCTGTATCAGGATTAGTGCCGTAGAAAAAGGTTAGGCTAGGGCTAAAAGCTCCTAAATAGTCACTAGCATCAAAATGAGCAGCAAATCCAGAGCTTAGATCCTCAAAGTCATCTGAATCATCTTCATCGTCTTCATCACTGTCACCAGTATCAACAACATAGCCAGTAAACTCAATATCAAGATTTCTACCAAACTCAAACTTTAAGCGCTCACTACCACCTATAGGAGAATAGTGTAGCTCGGCATCAGTAAAGTTAAAAGCATAGAGAAAGGGATCAGGATCAGCATCATCATCATCACTATCTACACCAACTAACTGAGCCAACTCTAATCTGATGATGCCACTAAAACAATCTAGCTTCCTTGGAAATCCACAACCACTACTGCCATTAGCAAATCCAAATGCTATTTCAAGATCTGGATCAACTTCGCCTTCCCTAGGACCATTAAAGTCAGTAATTGTTTCAAAATCATCTTCATCATCATCGTCCACTCCATTACCAACTGCTTCACTTCCAGTGCTAAGAACAGCACGACCACCATTAACAGGCATATCGCGTTCTAAGCCTTTACCAAAGATACGATCAATATCAAAAGTGTCATATCTAAATACCCCACCGGGACCCACAATCGGATCGTCATTAGCATCTCTATCAAAAATAGAATGCCGTTTCACAAGGTACTCGAGCTCGAGTGAACCAGAAAACTCAAAAAGCCTTCCTTCAATAGCGTCTACTCTACGTTCTAGGTCAGAAACATCGCCTCGTTGCTCGAGGGCAGCCACACGACCTTCTAAATCTACTTGCCTGCGACGCAACAGCACTGTAAATTCACGAATAGCTCCTATATCACTTCTAATTCCACTTAAATCTACTTCAGCTGCTCCCATTACTGGTGCATGCTCATGTCCTTCTAATATCCCAACTCGCTCCTGCAAGTTTACTACATCAGCATTCAAGCTAGCAGCAAGGTCATTAAGGCTGTCTATTGAGCGCTTGTTTTGGCTTATACGACTTTCAATAGCTGTTAAATCAACTCCCTGCTCAGCCAAGGCTTTAGCATTTTGTGCTGTGGCTAGGGCAGTGTCAGCTTTTACTTGCAGGGCTTGCAGTTGATTACGCAGGGCTTGCAATACCTCATCATGAATAGCAGTACTAGGAACAGTAAGGTTTGCTATAGCTCTTCGTATATCCTCAATTTGAGCATGTATTCTACTTTCTATAGCTGCAATACTAGCAGCATTGGCACTTACTCCTGACTCTACTGAAGCAACACGGCCAGTTAACTCTTGAATAGCTCGGCGCAAAGCGTCTAGGTCAGCATGGCTTAAAGAACTTTGGGGAATTATAGGGAAATAACATTCAATCAAGCGATAGAACATAAGTGCTGCTTGATAGCGAGTAAGATTCTCATTACCTCTGTAAAGGCCATCAGGGAAACCTATAATGATGCCTAAATCAGAGAGGCGGCTAACTGCTGTAGATGCCCAATGCCCTGCTGGTACATCTGGGTAGAAGCTAGGGCCAGCAGGACAACTTGCAGTTTGTGCATTAGCTGCACTACCAAAAAGGAAAACTGTAAGTAATGTTAGTAATATCTTTTTCATAAATTTTTGTCCTCTTGAAGTTTTTATGCAGTCAATGAAATTAAGTATCTATTTTGAATTTTAATGAGTGTCCTTGTTTCCTCGAAAAAATTACAAAACTACTTAACTTGATTAACTGGGGTCACTATGTTTTTAAGAGTCACTTCAAGTTTTTCTCACCTCCTTCATAAACAACTCTACAAAAAACTAAGGTGAGTCCACCTAGGAGTATTCCATAGTTTTCACTAAACTGTCAATAATAAAAATAAACATCCAAAGTTTTCAAATCTAGGGCAAAAAACCTTATGCTAAAGAGAACCCTAAGGCTTTTAGGCTATATGAGTACTTAAGTGAGAATAGTCTCATAATTTAAAGTGGTATTCATCTCAAATTAGCTTTGTTAACCAATTCTACATAAATGCTTGTGAATTTCTACTTGGAATTAGTAGATATGTAGTTAGAAGTTAGTAGGAATTTATTATGCTGACTATAATAATTACTATAAGCACTAACTACCCCAAGGTTATTGGCAAAAACTCTTACACCCCTGCTTAGCTAGGGCTTTGTGATAGCTTGTTATCATGCAAAATCTTAAGAACGACCTAAAGTTAGTGCTTACAGATGCTGTAAATGCTCTTGGTGCCAAAGCTGAGGTGGTTATTCAAGAAGTTCCTGAAGGTAAACCGGGAGACTATGGCAGCCCTGTTGCTTTTAACTTGGCGAAAAGCTTGCGTAAAAACCCTGCTTTTATTGCCAAAGAACTTATTGGGTTGCTTAAACTTCCTGAAGGTATAGATCAAGCTAATGCTGTAGGGCCTTACATTAACTTCCATGTTGATAAAGCACAATTTGCCAAGAGGATCGTAGAAAGTGATTTTAGTTTACCTAAGCAACATAAGAAAATTATTGTTGAACACACTTCCGTTAATCCTAATAAAGAAGCACATGTGGGGCACCTACGTAATATAGTGCTAGGGGATACCTGCGCTCGTATCCTAAAAGCTGCTGGCTATGAAGTAGAGGTACAAAATTACATAGATGACACCGGTAGACAAGCTGCTGAATCACTTTTTGCTATTGAGTATTTTGCCGAAACTTATGAGAACACCAAAAAGTATGACCATTGGTTAGGTGGGCTTTATGTGCGTTTAGGCCAAGCCAAGGAAACTGATGCCGAGGCTATAGAAAAGGGAGTTATTGGTGTTATAGGGGAGCTCGAGCAAAGTAAACTACGCCACAAAATTGAAGAGATTGTACAAGCACAGCTAAAAACTTGCTATACCTTAGGTGCAGAATATGACCTTTTGGTATGGGAATCTGATGTAGTAGCAGCAGGCTTTTTACGTCAAGGGCTTAATATTTTAGAAAATAGCTCTTATGTATCAAAACCTATTGAGGGAAAGTATGCCGGGGCAACTGTCATAGACGTTTCTAAATTCATTTCTGGTTTAGAAGAGCCTAATGTAGTACTAGTGCGTAGCGATGGTAATGCTGTCTACGTGGCAAAAGATATTGGCTACCACTTTTGGAAAGTAGGGCTTTTCGAGGGCCTTAAGTTCCAACACTTTGATACTCAACCTTCAGGTAAAAAACTCTACACTAGTGCTCCTGATGGGCAAGCAAACCTTGATGATAGACAATTTGCTGGTGGGCACTACGTGAACGTGATAGATGTGCGTCAGACTCATCCTCAAATGATTGTTAAATCTGCTTTAGCACTTTCAGAGAGTAAGAAGGCTCAAGATGCAGCAGCTAACTCACAGCATTTAGCCTATGAAGTAGTAACGCTTGAAGGTCAAGCGATGAGTGGTCGCAAGGGCATTACTTTAGCAATTGATACGGTAATTGATGAAGCTATAGAGCGAGCTAAAGAAGTAGTTCTTGAGAAAAACCCTAACTTAGAAAAGATTAATGAAATTGCTAAGCAGGTAGGCATCGGTGCCCTTCGATTTGGAATGCTCAAAAGTGAGGCCAGAAAAATCATTGATTTTAGGTGGGAGAAAGCTCTTAGTTTACAAGGTGATTCAGCTCCTTACGTGCAGTACGCTCATGCTAGGGCTAATAGTATTTTAAGCAAAGCTAAGGACTTTGATGTTTCTAAAGCTGATTGGAGTATGCTTGGTGAGCTCGAGCTAAAATTAGCCCAAGAAATTGCCAAGGCTCCTGAGGTTGTTTTAAGTGCTGCTAGCAATCTTGCCCCGCACCAAGCAGCACAGTACGCTCTTGACCTTGCTACAGCATGGAACAGCTACTATAACCACAAAGACGATCAAGGTAATTATGACACACAGGTCCTAACTGCAGCAGAGGGTTTAAAAGAAGCACGCCTTGCTTTAGTAAGTAAAGTAAAAAAGACTTTGGCTGATACTCTTGGCTTACTTGGCATAGCTGCACCAGAAGAAATGTAAGCCAAGTTGTCAAGGACACTACTTACGGAATAGATATTCTTACTCAAGTTGCTTAGGAAACAAAGTTTCTTGAAACAAAATGCTCAAGAAACCATAGCTAGTATCAACTGCCCAAGGCAGAATAGGCATGTATCTTAACATACTGAAAATATCTTGATTATGCCCAAATATATTTTACTAGCCTACTAGTCATTGAACATATGGCTAAAGGCTGCATAACTATGTTAATGGCAAGGAGTGAACAATTATGCAAAAAAGATGGCGATGGTTAATTCTATTGGCTGGTTTAGTGCTTATTTCCTCACTAGCAATTTCACAAATTGGTGGCTCCTCACAAGCAGAAAGCACTGATGAAGCCGTGGAAGGTTTGCAAACAGCAGTCTTTGCAGGCGGATGCTTTTGGTGTGTAGAGTCAGACTTTGAACATCATCAAGGGGTAACAGAGGCTATTTCTGGTTACATGGGTGGTCAAGTTGCTAGCCCTAGTTATAAGGAAGTCTCAGGAGGTACAACTGGCCATCGCGAAGTTGTCAAGGTTATTTATGATCCACAAACTATCGGCTATCAAGAACTGCTAGACATTTTTTGGCGCCTGCATAACCCAAGTGATGCAGATGGCTCCTTTGTTGATAGAGGGTTTCAGTATACTTCGGCAATCTTTTACAAAGATGAGGAGCAGCAAAGTCTTGCTGAAGGATCTAAACAAGCCTTAGAAGCTTCTGAGAAATTTTCTGATCCTATTGCTACTGAAATTTTACCCACTACAGAGTTTTATGAAGCTGAAGAGTATCACCAAGATTACTATAAGAAAAACCCAAATAGGTACAAATTTTACCGCTTTAACTCTGGTCGCGATAGATTTATAGCTCGAGTATGGAAAGGAGATAATATGTCCTATCAAATTTCTTCAGAAGAACCAGAAGCCTCTAATTCTCAAACTGTCCCTTACCAGAAACCCTCAGATGAAATTTTACAGCAAACTCTAACTCCTTTGCAATATAGAGTAACTCAAAAAGAGGGTACTGAGCGTGCTTTTGACAATGAATATTGGGATAATAAGGCTGAGGGAATCTATGTTGACATAGTTTCTGGGGAGCCGCTTTTCAGCTCGGTTGATAAATTTGCTTCAGGAACAGGATGGCCTAGTTTCACCCAACCTCTTGAGCCAGACAACGTAACTGAACACGCTGATCGCTCCTTTTTTATGGTCAGGACAGAAGTACGTAGCAAATATGCTGACTCGCACTTGGGTCACGTTTTTAACGATGGCCCTGATCCAACAGGCCTTAGGTACTGCATTAACTCTGCTGCTTTACGTTTTGTTGCTAAAGAGCAACTTGCAGAAGAAGGCTACAGTGAATATGCGAGGCTGTTTGATTGACACTCCTATGACTAAAGCCTAGGGATTCTCACTTCACAGATTCCCTACGGGGACATCTCCATGAGCTCACTGGGCATGTCTTGTCCTGTATAAGGAAATTATATCAAGGAGACGCTTTGTCTTCAATTCAACTTAAGAAATCCCATGACTGAAGCCTTGGGTTATTCGCTTCCTCTAAATAATGATGAAACAAGTTGTAAGTGTTTCCTTAGGCTCTACCAAAAGGGATTTCTCCTATAAAATATCTTTACTTAATACTGACTTACAAATTAGACGTATAGGGGTAAATGGTAATCTAGCCAAAGCCAGGGAGCTTATTACACACTTTGATGGTACTGCAGAAGCAATTGGTTTAGGTGGGATCGATCTTTATTTCTTTATAGGCAAACAACGCTTTACTGTTCGTGATGCCTTGCACCTAGCAAATGCTGCAAAGCACACTCCTGTTGTATGCGGTGCTGGCCTAAAAAATACCCTAGAAGAACAAGTCATTTCTACCTTAGATAATTACTTTCACTGGGGGGGAAAACGTGTGCTTCTGGTTTCAAGCATAGACCGTTTTGGCATGGCAAAGGCATTCTGTAAATCAGGAGCAGAAACTATTTTTGGTGATTTGCTTTTCGCTTTGGGTTTACCTATTCCTATTTATAGTATAAGAAGCATTAGGACACTAGCAAACATCCTTTTGCCAATTTTAACCAAACTGCCTTTTAAATGGCTTTATCCTGTGGGTGAAAAGCAATTCGAGGAAACTCCTAAATATAGTTGGGCCTACCACTGGGCTGAGGTTATAGCTGGAGACTGGCACTATATTAAAAGATATTCTCCCCAAAAACTAGCTGGTAAAATTATTCTTACTAACACAACTACAAAAGATGACATTGAATTACTACAAGCAAGAGGAGTAAAAACTCTAATAACCACTACCCCACGTATAGAAGGGCGCAGCCTGCCTACTAATTTGCTAGAAGCAGCTCTTATAGCAACTTGTGATGAGTTTCCTCTAACTCAAGAACGTTATAAAGAACTTATCCTTGATGCAGGCCTTAAAGCTAGTATCCTCGAATTGTAGTTAGGCTTTAATAAAGCTCTTAAAGTTGCAAATAAGCTACAGCCAACGAAATCTCATTAAGCCTACTTGGATGATATTACTTATCTACATCCCCCATCACTGGATCTAAAGTTGCAATATTGACTACTAGATCAGCAAAGAGTCCATCTACAGAAGCAGGTTCTAAGCTTTGTAAATTAATAAGGCTAGGCACACGCACCTTAACACGATAAGGCATGGAACCACCATCGGAAACAATGTAATAGCCAAGCTCACCTCGAGCGCTTTCAGTAGGAACATAAACTTCACCAAGTGGTGGATGAAAACCTTCGGTGACTAACTTAAAGTGAAAAATAGTTGCTTCCATTGAGGTCTCGAGCTCTGCTCGAGGGGGCAAAGAAATACGCCTATCAGGATCTCTAATAGGTCCACTTTCAAGTTGGTTTAAAGCTTGCTCTACAATCTTCATACTTTCTGACATCTCGTCAAAACGCATCATAAAGCGGTGATAGGCGTCTCCCACCTCACTAGTAGGCACATTAAAATCATAGTTTTCATAGCCGCTGTAAGGCTGTACCTTGCGAAAATCCAAAGGAACACCGCTAGCTCGTAAAGAAGGTCCTGTTAGGCCATAGTTTAAGGCTTGCTCTTTGGAAATAACGCCTAGACCTTTCGTGCGGGTGGTGAAGATGTCGTTGTTGGCAAATAGTTTGTGGTATTGCTCGAGCATCTCAGGAAATTTCTCTAAAAATTCCCTTACTGCTTTTTCAAACCCTTCGGGTAAATCGTAAGCAAGTCCCCCTACTCGAAAGTAGCCATAATTCATACGTACGCCAGAAACTAACTCGAAGATATCTAAAAGCTTTTCTCGCTCACGCATAGTGTAGAAAAATAGCGTTAAAGCACCCATGTCTAAAATACCTGTTCCAAAAAAGACTAAGTGGCTAGCTATACGGTTAAGTTCATTTAAAATTACGCGGATTTGCTGAGCTCGTACCGGTACCTTGGCGTCTAGCAGCTTTTCTACGGTAATAACATAAGCAAGGTCATGGGCAAAACCATGCAAGTAATCCATACGATTAGAGTAGGTCACACACTGCTGATAGGTGCGGTTTTCCATAGTTTTTTCAAACCCAGTATGCAAGTAACCAATGCGTGGCTTAACAGCTTTAACCTTTTCACCCTCAAGGTCCACTTCTAACCTAAGCACACCATGAGTACTAGGATGCTGTGGGCCTACGTTGATGTGCATGAGTTTAGTTTCAAACTCCCCAGAAGAGTTCTGGATAGTTGATATCTTAGTACTGGCCACTTTTTACCCCCTTACGACTACCACCTTTCCAACCAGAAAGACCTGCATCTTTGCCCGAAAGACCTGCTCTGAAAGCTTCAGGATCAATAAAACGCCCTTCGTTAAAAAGAGTAGGAGTTTCACCCAAAGGAAAATCCTTGCGATGAGGGTATCCTTCCATTTCATCAGGAGTAATGAGTCTAAGCAAATTGGGATGGCCCTCAAAAATTACTCCAAACATTTCGTAAACTTCACGCTCCATAAAATTAGCAGCCTGCCAGATATGAGTAATAGTTGGTAAGGTTTCACCTTCATCAAGAGCTACCCGAATAAAGATGCGCTCATTTTGAGAAACACTATAAAGATTGTAAACCACGGCAAAACGCTTATCCTGATGATCAGGATAGTTAAGATAGTCGATACCAAATATGTCTGAGAGCATATTAAAATCTAATGCCTTAGCAGCCTGCACACTGTCAATAAGGTGTCCTTTAGCAACAGTTATGCTATGAACATCCTTAAAATCTTTGCTGCTCAGTACTTTAGTGCCTAAACCCTCAATGAAATTATCAACTAGGCTCACTGTTGCCACCCCTGAATGCTAGGTAGCTTATTACCAGCTTCATCAAAGACTTGGCCACGTACTTTTTTCTGTAACTGCATCACACCATAAACTAGTGCTTCAGGCCGCGGAGGGCATCCCGGTACAAACACATCGACAGGTACTACAGAGTCAACATTTTGTACTATAGCGTAGTTATTAAACATTCCTCCTGAAGAGGCGCAGGCCCCCATAGAAATAACCCATTTAGGGTCAGGCATTTGGTCATAAACCCGACGCATAATAGGGGCCATTTTCTTAGATAGACGCCCAGCTACAATCATTACGTCAGCTTGACGTGGGCTAGCACGAAAAACCTCCGAGCCAAAACGAGCTAGGTCATTGCGAGCATTAGTTGATTGCATCATTTCTATTGCGCAGCAAGCTAAACCAAAGGTGGCAGGCCAAAGCGAATTAGAGCGTCCCCAAGCTACTAACTTTTCTAGAGTTGAGAATAAAATACCTTCATTTTCAAGTTCTTGTATATCTTTAGTAAGTAAGTCAAGTAATGCCATATCTTTAGTTTTAACATTTTTTGATAAGCTTTCTTAGTATTACAGTGCAACATCTAGTTCTCGACTTTAGCCAAAATTAAGAAAAAAGTAGTAGGCAAAGACCTATAAAGAAAGGTTAAATGCCTACATGACAATACCAAGTGTAATTGTACAATTATTGGCAGCATTTTCTGAAACATTAACAGTACCAACTTTTGGCAATGTCCTAGTACTTGTATGTGGAGTGATCTTAAGTAATAAAGGCACTATAAGTGCAGCACTGAGGGTAATGAGGGAAGATCAGGATAAGGGTTATGGGAAATATTACCGAGTGATGAATAGAGCAGTATGGTCATGTTTGAGCTTAAGCAGAATCTTATTGGGCCTAATAGTGGTCACCTGCTTGACACCCAGTATGCCTTTAATGCTGGTAGTAGACGATACCTTAGAACGTCGTAAGGGAAAGAAGATAGGTAAAAAAGGATGGCACCGTGATCCTACACACTCATCAGGAAGTAGAGTAACAAAAGCACAAGGAATAAGGTGGTTGTCAATACAAATACTAGTACCAGTACCATGGTCGAAGAGGCGTTGGAGTTTACCGTTCATGACAGTACCAGCACCATCAAAAAAGACATGCGAGAAATTAGGAGTAAAACACCAGAGCTGTGTAGAGGTTGTTTGAAAAATAGACCCTACTTATAGTTAAGTAGGGTTTATGAAACAGAAAAAGAATTATACAACAGACTTGAAAGACCAAGAATGGGATATTCTAGAACCTTATTTAGAACGATTGCTGCCTACAAATCATAGAGGAAGGCCTCTAGCGTTGGACTTGCGTTTGTTGATTGATGCCATGCGTTATGTGCTTAGAAATGGCTGTACATGGCGAGACTTGCCAGGTGACTTTCCTAAATGGCAAACAGTGTACTATCACTTTGCCAAATGGCGTAAACTAGGAATATGGACTAAGCTGAATAAATACTTGAGAAGGCAGCTCAGAAAGGAGTTGGGTCGTAATGAAGAACCAAGTGCTGGCTGTGCTGATAGCCAGTCAGTTAAGGCAGGTAGCTTGTATGGTAATGGATATGATGGTGGTAAGAAGGTTAATGGCTCAAAAAGACACATACTAGTTGATACTTTAGGGCTTCTACTAATTGCTCTAGTTACAGGGGCTAATGTGCCTGAACGAAAGGGTTTATCACTTCTACTAGGCAACATCAGGCATTTGCTACCAAGGTTGCACCATATTTGGCTTGATCAAGGTTATCGAGGTCTGGCGTTTAGGAAACGCATGCTGCTATGCTTTGGTGTTGTATTAGAGATTGTTTTTCCTCTAACAAGTTGTAAAGGCTTTGTTTTGCAACATAGACGTTGGGTAGTAGAGAGAACCTTTGCATGGTTAGGTAATTATCGCCGGCTTAGCAAGGACTATGAACATTTAACCTCATCTAGTGAAGCTTTTATTTACATGGCTAGTTGTGACATCATGCTTAAGCGTTTGGCTAATACTAACACTCCTACTTGGAGGTCTATATAATTTTCAAACACCCTCTAGAGCTAACGTGCATACTGATAGGAATAATAAGGCGTTGGAATCCAAGACAAGAGATGTATCTAATAGGAGATGGGGCTTTTACAGCAGTAAAACTATGTTTAAGATGTGAAGAGCTAGAGATAGTACATATAAGTAGAGGACGCTTTGACCTGCAGTTATATGCTAAGCCTAAAGCGCAACCAAAGGGAAAAAGAGGGAGGAAGGCTAGAAAGGGGAAAAGACAAGCATCATTGCAAGAAAGGTTGAGTGATGTAAAAACGGTTTGGGGAATGATGTTAGTAAAGTGGTATCGAGGAAAAGAGAAAGAGGTAGAGATAGCAACAGGAAGGGCATTATGGCATAGGAGTGGGTTTGATCCAGTGGAGATAAGGTGGATAATAGTAAGGTGTAGTGAAGGAAGCATAAACCCGATGTGCATAATCAGTACAGATATAGAAAAGGGAGTACAGGAGATAGTGGAAAGCTACGTTGCTCGGTGGAATATAGAAGTCACGTTTGAGGAAATGCGAGCACAACTAGGATTTGAGGAACAAAGGCACTGGTCTGAAAAAGCAATAGACAGGAGCACACCATGCTTGTTTGGAATGTTCAGCATAATAGTGTTGATAGGGATAAAGCTGTATCCAAAGGAATTGCCAACAAGGTACAGTATTTGGGAAGAGAAAGAAGAAGCAAGTTTTGGAGATGTGTTAGGAGCAATAAGGATATACATATGGGAAGAACAAGGGATAGAAAAAGTGAGTGAATTAGGGGAAGAGATACAAATGCCGAAAGAGGTATGGCAAGCAGTGTTGGCAATATTGTGCTAGAAGCAGTTTAAGCGAAGGGGTATAAAATTTTGTAGAGAAGGCAAGAAAGGGTAAGTGGGCCTATAATAAGATAAGAATAAAAGGCTTCTAGTATAACAGACAAAGGGAAAATCAGTAAAAAAGAGAACTATGCAGAAAAAATATCTCGGCAAAAAGGAATGAAAATCATGATTTTTCTGACAAAACAGCGAATAATTAGAGGAAGTCTAGTGTAGAAGGAACAGTTGTGCTATTTTACAATTTGGTATGGATACTCCCTTTAGGAAACAAGCCCCTCTTTACAATTAGTTGGTATAATGGATAAAGTAGAGCTAGTTACCAAGTTCTACTTGGCAACTCCTACTTTGGACGTTCTGTGTCGTGTGGTAACCTGACCTAATAGTGCTCCAGAAGAACTCTCTCCCAAAACAGAAACCTAATTCTATAGGGCCGAATCTCATGAAAGTGAGACATTGCCAATGACCAGCGTGTAAGGGCTCAAGTTTTTGAACCCCTACAATCATGCAGAAGCAAAATTGGGAGGGAAATACTTTTTATATCACAGAAAATTTTGCCCATCTGCTTGGAACAACAAATCAAGATTTACTTCTTTTCTAAGATAGTCAAAAACTTTATCAGGAGATAGCTTAAATCCTAATCCTATAAAGGAATTACAAAGAGACTCGATGTCTTGTTTTAAAATCATCAAAGCATGTGGATTTTGGTTGATGTCAACCATTTGAGGGAAATCTATCAGCACTATCTTACCTTCATGCCAAAGCATATTGAAAGTTGAAAAATCACCATGCACTCTATCGATTTTAAGGAGCTGGCTTAGAATTTTTAGGCTTTGCTCACAAGCTTCTTGCACTTCATCTTTTGTTAGATCAGCATCAGCAAGACGCAAGGCAGGCACAGCATCACAACCAATGAAGTCCATGAGGACTACTCGCCCACTGAGTGCTACATCTGTGCTTTTTGGATCGATAATAGGTGTTGGTGCTGGAACATTTGCTTGTTGGAGTGTCCAGAGTTCATCATACTCGTGCTGCACCCAAAAAGCCAGCTCTGGAGCAATTCCGGCTTGCTTAGCTAGATTGAAAACACGTTTACGGCGATTTTTAGAAACAAAACGACCTTCAGAGTAAAGTTGATTGTTCTTACAAGAACGCAAAGCAGCATCGCGGTAAAGTTTGGCAACTAAATATCCTTTTGCTCCTTTAGCTAGATAAGTAGTAGCTTCTTTACCACTTTTAATTTCACTAACTAGCTCATCAAAATAGCCGGCTGCATAGAGATTTTGTAAGCCTATATCATCAAACTTAGCTTCACTGCTTTGCTGTTTTTTAAGTTGGCTAACAGAACGTTTCCCTTTGGGTTTCGTACGCTTCTTACGTTTAGTAAAGTTCTCAGTACTTTCTGCAAACTCTTCATAGATATCTATCAAGCATCCGCTCCCTGTTTCCGTAATTTTGCCCCAGTAATGCTCCTCAAAGATTTTGAGAATCTATAAATTAAAATTATTTTCCTTTGGATCATTATTTTAAATGTATTTTACACATTAAACCTTACCCAGTCAACAGTAGGCCACTTTTCAAAACATGTTACAATTAGGGTGTTGCTTAATTCTAGGTGGTAGTAATGGATTGGGAGTATCAGTAGTCCGCAATCGTGATAAAGGATTCTCAATAAGATGCCTATATCTAAGATTTGTAGTAATAATCAAGGCTCTTTATGGATTCCAAGGGCTTAGCAAAATCTCCAACAGAGACGGTAATAAGGTGCGACCTCTAGCACGAGTGTTGTGAATGAACTCAAAGAAACCTAAGTACAAAGGTAGATTCTCTTGTGAGATGCCTCTGTGAGGACGTAACCATGATCTAAGCAATGACCAAAAACCTTCAATAGTATTGGTATGCACTTCACAAAATCCGTCTCCATCATCATCTCTAGCAAATTCTCCCTTTGAATGGCAAACACTTTCATGCTTGTAGCCCCATTTTTCTAAACGACTATAAATGCAGTACTCATCGCTATAAATCAAACTTCCCTTCTCTACATATTCCTCTATGACTGGTTTTATAGTCTCTTGCCTTACATTATCCAGCATTTTTACTATCACTTCACCATTTCGCTTGATTATACCTAGCACAGGTGGCTTGTCTGTGGCAGCTGTACCACGACCACGTGCTCCTTTTAGCCTTCGCCTACGCCCTTGTCTTCCTTTGGCCGCTACACTCTTCGGATATCCTTTATGCCCTGCTACAATGTACACTTCGTCTATCTCCACTTTTTCGTTTAGATCGGGTCTTTTTTTTGACGACAACGCCTTCCCTAAGCTGCTTAGTCATGTTTTGCACATCATCTTTGTTCAGTCCAAGCTCCTGAGCAATTTGACGATTGGAAAGATTCAGCCCCATGAAGTACAAGCATAAAATCCAGACAGATAATGGTTGATGATGTCCTTCAAAAACAGTTCCTGTAAGATCATCAAACTTACCACAGCATTTGCCTTGACAGAGATACCTTCTCCTCGCTTTATGTTTGTTATGAAAGCCTTTTCTAATCACTTCATTTGATTTACAATTAGGGCAAGCAACTTTACCACTAGGCCAACGTAACTCTCTAACTTTTTCATAACATGATTCATTGTTTAATAAGTTCTGTAAGTGTAAAACCATTCATGTACATTACCTAATATCTCAGGCCCTTGGAATCCATCAAGAGCCATAATCAATTCGTCCTACACGCAAACTTGATGAGCAGTCAAAGTCTATTTAAGATCGACTTTTCGGTTTTTTCTTCATTTTGCGGAGTACTGAGTATTGAAAAGCTTGAGTTAAACAGAAGTGAATTTGGTTAGGTAAAAGATAAAAAGTAAAATTTTTACCGAGAGGCAAATGCCTAGATCAATGGATAAGGAGTTATCTCAGTCTTGTCAAGCTCGGTTGGGGTGCTCGAGCCAGCATAATCAAACTTGATTGGAGTGCTCGAGCTCAATTTACCAAATAATGTTTAGTTCTTTGAAATCCCGTAGTTTTTGGTCATTGCTGATTAGGCTTAACTTTTCAACTTCAGCTTGTGCAACAAGCGCACGATCAAAAGGATCTTTGTGAGAGTTGCTTAGGATTCGTTCAGCGAGGGCATGCTTGCTGCTAAAGCTAAGTTCTTTAAAGCCATAGCTCATAAGGCTACTTTGGTAGTTATCCAAAAGTGGTGCTGCACTGGGCAATTTGCCAAGGCGATGCTTTATATTGAGTTCCCAAGCACTGATGCTCGAAACAAATATAAGGTTATCGTAGTTGCGTATAATGGCTAAAGCGCTTGCAGAGAGTCTTTTGGGATCAGTGTCAAGCCAGAACAGGGTGTGGGTATCAAGTAAGTACACTAAAGAGTTTTATTTGCGTAAGAACCAAGCTCTTCATCACTAAGTGGTTTTATGGCTTCACTAGCCTCTTCATCACTGAGTTGAGTTGTATGCAACCCTATAGGTCTTTCTTTTTTGTTTACTGGAACTAATTTAACAAGGGGCTTGTCCCCACTAACAAAAACAACTTCTTCCCCTTGTAGTACTTTGTCAACTAGCTTGGAGAAATTGCTTTTGACTTCGTGCATATTTACCTTTGTCATGCTTAGGGCAAGTGTAGCATAAAGGTAGTCAATTATCTATTACTTGAAGAGTAAAATCAAACTTGGTTTGGGTGCTCGAGCAAAATAACTCGATATCAAAGTTCCGCATTGAAATAAACAAAACTATCTGAAATAAAGATAATATGTTTTAGCTCTCTACGTTAAGATTTTGCAGATAAACGTTAATAGAATGTTAATTATGAGTTTTAATAATTGCAAAGATAATCTGCAATAAGCTAAAATACTGCCATGGCTGTCCAACAGGAGCCTTTATCTGTTACAATGAACGACTTAACATCCCCCGCCATAGCATTACACCAACTCTCTCTACGTTATGGTCCACATCACATCTTAAAAGGCATCAACTTAATTATAAATCAAGGGAAAATGGTTGTCTTACATGGGAGTAATGGTGTAGGCAAAACTACTCTACTTAAAGTTATTGCCACTAAACTTAAGCCTAGCAGTGGCAATGGTAGGATTTTTACCTTTGACTTAAATAAAGAAGGTCACAAAGCGCGCTCCAAAATAGCATATTTAAGTGTTTTAGGTGGTAATTACAACGTACTAAGTGCGCTAGAGAACTTGCAATTAGCTAACAAACTTTATAATAAATCCCTAAGCTTAAAGGCTTTGGAGGCTTATCTTGGAGAAGTGGGTTTACTCGTAGCTAAGGATAAGCTAGTTCGAACTTTTTCTAGTGGCATGAAAAAACGCCTTGCTATTGCTAAACTCCTACTAGTTGATGCTCCCCTATGGGTTCTTGATGAACCTTATACTGCTCTTGATGAGGCAGGTAAAGTACTTATTGATAAATTATTGATCCAAGCCAATAGAGAAGGTAAAACTGTGATTATGGCTTCGCACGAATTAGAACGTAGTACTCAACTTGCTGATGCAGTGCTGAAGTTAGTAAAAGGACATCTTTATGTCAATAACTAATCATAGCTAACGAGTATGAGTAATTATGATGTTATTGTTGTTGGTGGTGGACATGCAGGTATAGAGGCTGCTCATGCTGCTGCTAAACTCACAGCTAAGGTTGCCCTTTGTCTTCCTAATCCTGACAAAATTGGTCTTATGCCTTGTAATCCTGCTATTGGTGGCCCCGGCAAATCACAATTGGTTTTTGAATTACATGCCTTGGGAGGAGTAATGGGATATTTAGCAGATAAAACTGCCATTCATGCCCGTACTTTAAATGCTAGTAAGGGACCTGCAGTGCAATCCTTGCGAGTACAAAATGAACGTGATGATTATGCTAGTGAGGCTCGAGCACTCATAGAGACCACCAAAGGCGTTGACATTATACGCGGAGAAGTAGCAACCCTCACTATTGAAAATAGTAAGCTTACTGGCATTAGCTTAACAGACGGACGTCAGCTCAATTCTAAGAGTGTAGTACTCTGTACTGGTACATTTCTTAAAGGAGTAGTTTGGTATGGAAAAAAGCAGCGTGAAGCAGGTAGACAGGGAGAGGCTCCAGCTAAACACCTTTCTAAAAGCCTCATAGACACAGGGCACAAACTACTACGTTTTAAAACAGGTACACCTCCACGCATTCGTTCAGACTCAGTAGACTTTACAGTGCTTGAAGTAGTTAATGGTGATGAACCTCCTAGCTCCTTCACAGGTATCTTAGGCTCTAAGGCAAGAAGTACCCCTACATGGCTAACACACACTACCCCTGCCACACATATACTAATTACAGAAAACTTGGAACATTCTGCTATGTATGGCGGGGAGATTTTGGGGCAAGGGCCAAGGTACTGTCCCTCTATAGAAGATAAGATAGTACGCTTCAAAGATAAAAACAGACACCTCCTTTTTGTTGAACCAGATGGTATTGAAACCAGTGAGGTTTACTTGCAAGGCTTTTCTAGCTCTATGCCTCCTTTTTTACAAGATGAGATGATTCGAACCTTACCTGGCTTTGAAAAAGCAGTCATTCAGCGATATGCCTATGCAGTAGAGTATGATGCCCTTGATCCTACTCAGCTAGACACTTCACTTATGTCTAAAAAGTTAAAAGGATTTTTTAGTGCTGGTCAAATTAATGGTACTAGTGGATATGAAGAAGCAGCAGCTCAGGGATTTGTAGCAGGAGTAAATGCTGCTCGCTATGCTCTTAACGAAAAACTAGTGAGTATCCATAGGGACGAAGGATATATAGGGGTACTTTTAGATGACATCGTGCGCTGGGGTATTAATGAGCCTTACCGTATGTTAACTTCACGTAATGAGTATAGACTTTTGCATCGCCAAGATAATGCCTTAGAACGCTTTATAGCCAAGGGCTATGAGTGGGGGTTGGTAAACAAAGAAACTGTGCAAGAAGTGCATAAAAGTCAGGCAAAAGTAGAAAGGGAGATCAATCGTTTTAACACTATTCGCTTTCAAGGGAAATTAGCTGCCAAAATTCTTTCTCAACCTACACAAATTTATGAGGATGTTATCAAACTTATAGGGGAAAGTCCTGAAATACTAACTAATGAGGAAAAACGTAAGGCTGAAATTCTTATTAAATATGATTCATACATTCAAAGAACTAAAAAGGAGTTGGCTGCACGCAAGGAGTTAGAGCACTTAAGCCTTGCTAAAATAAACTTTCATAAAGTAGAGAGCTTATCTAAAGAAGGTTTAGATGCTATATTAAAATATAAGCCTAGTACCTTGGGAGCAGCACAGCGATTAAGAGGAGTAAGAGATAGTGATGTGACCGCTTTACTGGTATATGCCAGAGCTTACTTATAAACACTTTGCTGTGTTTCACGTGAAACGGTAAAGCTGGAATTAAACAGGCATGTAAAAATTTTTGTCAAAACTTCTGGATTAATTAGTGCTTAGAGGAAGTTATAATTTAAGTGTACTTTTCTTGTGAATGAAAGTGCAAAGTAAGTCAGATACCTGTACTATCACAATACGCTTGCTATACTTGTAAAATGATTAGTGCTAGCTCTCTTGAGGTTACTACATCTCTGCAAGATTTGAGAATACGTGATTACCACTTACAACCCTTAGCTGAAAAAGTTTTAGCAGGTGAACGCCTTAACTTTAATGAAGGTATGATTCTTTTTAGAACTCATGATTTGCCTACTTTGGCAAGACTAGCTGACATAATTCGTGAGCGTAAAGTTGGCAACAAAACTTACTTTGTACACTCGCTTAGATTATCTCAAACTAATATTTGCTACGTTGGTTGTACTTTTTGTGGTTTTCAACGCAAGTTTGGTGAAGAAGGGGTATGGGACTATGATCTTGAAGATGTATGGGATTTTGTAGGTAAATATTATCACCCAGATTTAACAGAGGTTCATATTGCTTCAGGACATCATCCTAAAAGAGAATGGCAGTACTATCTTGATCTTGTTCACGGACTTACAACGCGCTATCCAGGAGTACAGGTTAAAGCATGGACAGCGGCAGAAATTCACCACTTTACTAAAATAACTAAACCAAGAAAAAGCTATAGTGAAGTGCTTTCTGAACTTAAAGAGGCAGGGTTAGTAGCTATGCCCGGTGGTGGAGCAGAAATATTTGCTGAGCGAGTGAGAACAAAAATTGCCAAGGCCAAAGTAACTGCCGAAGGCTGGCTAGAAATTCACCGCGCTGCCCATAAACTAGGAATTCCCACCAATGCCACAATGCTTTATGGCCACATAGAAAGTTTAGCGGACCGCTTGGACCATATGCTGCGCTTACGTGCTTTGCAAGATGAAACGGGGGGATTCTTCTCTTTTATTCCCTTAGCTTTTCAACCTGATAATAATCTCTTGGCTCGAGAGCTGAATAAAACAGAGTTTACTACTGGGTTAGATGATCTTCGTAATTTGGCTGTTGCTCGCATTATGCTCGACAACTTCCCACATATTAAAGGCTATTGGGTAATGATAACCCCAGAACTTACCCAAGTAGCCTTATCTTGTGGTGTTAGTGATATTGATGGCACCATTAAAGATGAGCGTATAGCTCATGCTTCTGGAGCTATTACAGAGCAAGGGTTAACGGAGAGTGAACTAGTAAAGCTTATTCAAGCTACCAATAGAATACCAGTTAAGAGAGATGCTTTGTATAAAGAGCTTAAAGTTTTCAACAAGGACTAAAAATGCAGGAACGCTTAGGCTTGGTCAAATACGCTAATGTTGCCCCTTTACATTTTGAACTAGCTCCTTGGAATGGTTGTGAGTTTGTTTATGGTGTGCCAACAAATCTTAATAAAATGCTCTTAGCAGGCGAGGTTAACCTAACGCTTATTTCTAGCATTGAGTTTTTAAAGTACCGTTATAAACTTAAGGCTTTACCAGACTTCTCCATTTCTGCTCTGGGAGCCACTTATAGTGTTATGCTCTTTCATTGGCATCCTTGGGAAAGTTTAAATGGTAAATCAATTGCTGTAAGTACACACTCTGCTACAAGTGTACAGCTTCTTAAGCTACTCTTAACCAATAGCAGTTTAAAGGCTAAATTTATACCAATGGAGCCTGATTTAGATAAAATGTTAAGTGACAGTGATGGGGCATTATTAATCGGTGATGGTGCGTTTATTGAAGCCATAAAAAAACGTAAAATAAATGATAGGCAGCCATTCATTACTGACCTAGGTGAACAGTGGTATCACATAACTAAACTACCTTTTACTTTTGCTGTGTGGGCTTCACATCAGGATAAACCTCCCTCAAAAATACTCGTTACTAAACTAAGAGCTGCTAGGGAAAAAGGTTTAGGACATCTAGCAAAAGTAAGTGAACTAGAAGCAAAACGCCTAAAAATATCCTCAGTAAAGGTACAACGTTACTTAAGTAATTTTCGCTATTATCTTGAACCCCCTGATAAAGAAGGTCTAATTGCCTTTGCAAAAAGAAGCTTTAAAGACTTTAAACCTGAGGAGTTAAGGTTTTGGAGAAAATGATTGCTCGAGCTCATCAAAGATTTTGATATGCTTTTGCTACTTAGAAATCGTTTTAGGGGGCACAGGAGCAATGTAGCCAATAAAGAGCAGTAAAATCCCTACCACAATAAATGAAATTACTCTTGCCAAAGTATCAGCTTGTGATAAATCCACCAAGAACAATTTAGTAACTGTCAACGCTAGCAAGATTGCACCAATCAACCAAGGCAAGCGTACTTTAAGGCGGGCAGCAACAACCATAGCAACAAGTGCAAAGGCTGTCCAAAAAATTGAAAGAGCACTTTGCACAATATTTGAACCGTAAAGGGCAGAAAACGTGTAAGGTACCCCTAGTAAGTGATGCACAGTACGCAAAACCATCATGCTAGGCCAAGAAATACTAGCAATAATAATAGCTATGGTTAAAGTGTTTTTCTGTGCTACAGACAAATCAAATTTAAGTTGACATTTTCTAATCCACCAAGCAAGTACAATTAGACTAAAGCCTTGAATTATATCAAGAGGATTTAAAAGGGGTATATAGCTTAAGGGTGTTGCAGTAGCACTACTAATATTAGCTGACATTAGCCAAAACCATAGCAATATACTTAAAGGAGTTAGGGCTAGGGTAAATAGCCTTTCTTTATAAGGCCTTAGCCAAGGCAAGTTTCTAAAGCTTTCTGATGTCAATAAAGCTACCATTATAGTCATAGCACTCCCCCAACTTACTAATGACCAAGTACTATTATTTGCTAATGTTTGCTGTAAAAACTCAGTGAGTCCTATCGCTAAGATGTACGTAATAAGCCAGAGGCTTAAACTGTGGGCAAAGGCAAAATATTTAAAGAGTTTTTCTGCTGCAGGTAAGCTAAGTGCTTGCTTTAATAACCAATAATAAACTGCAAAGGCTAAAGGCCATACCAAGGTTGTCCAACCTGTTAGTAAAGGTTTTGAGTGAAAACGGACTAGTGCTACAATAAGAGCCGATAGTAACAAGAGTCCCATACCTTGTAAAGTTGGCCACTTAAGCCATCTACCAACAAAATTGCAGCCAAGAGCTATAAGCATTAATGAGGCAACTAAAGTAGGTAGTGCATGAGCTGGTAGGAGATGACCACTTTCAGTTTGAGCAAAAGCTACTATAGCAAGCCAAGAAATACCTATAATTAAGGTTGTGTTGGTAACAATCCCTAACATGTTTTTATTTTTAATAGTTTGGCTCGAGCCCTCAGAAGCAAAACTAATCTTGGCTAAATAAGCACTAAAGAGATGGCTAACACTTAATGCTAAAGCAGAAAGAGTATGGTCATTTATATTTTCACTAAACAAGAGTTGTTGTGTCCACATAATACTCTGTAAAGCAACTAATCCTAAAGCCATCAAGGGTAAGAATTGGTGCTTAAGTGACTCATTTAAGCGCAAGTACCACATAAAAACTACTACAAAGACTAGACCCAGAACAAAGCTAGAGCTAGGCAGGCTGATGTAAAAATCTACTAAATAATCATTAAGGCTCTTGATGGATTCCAAGGGCCTGAGATATTAGGTAATGTACATGAATGGTTTTACACTTACAGAACTTATTAAACAATGAATCATGTTATGAAAAAGTTAGAGAGTTACGTTGGCCTAGTGGTAAAGTTGCTTGCCCTAATTGTAAATCAAATGAAGTGATTAGAAAAGGCTTTCATAACAAACATAAAGCGAGGAGAAGGTATCTCTGTCAAGGCAAATGCTGTGGTAAGTTTGATGATCTTACAGGAACTGTTTTTGAAGGACATCATCAACCATTATCTGTCTGGATTTTATGCTTGTACTTCATGGGGCTGAATCTTTCCAATCGTCAAATTGCTCAGGAGCTTGGACTGAACAAAGATGATGTGCAAAACATGACTAAGCAGCTTAGGGAAGGCGTTGTCGTCAAAAAAAAGACCCGATCTAAACGAAAAAGTGGAGATAGACGAAGTGTACATTGTAGCAGGGCATAAAGGATATCCGAAGAGTGTAGCGGCCAAAGGAAGACAAGGGCGTAGGCGAAGGCTAAAAGGAGCACGTGGTCGTGGTACAGCTGCCACAGACAAGCCACCTGTGCTAGGTATAATCAAGCGAAATGGTGAAGTGATAGTAAAAATGCTGGATAATGTAAGGCAAGAGACTATAAAACCAGTCATAGAGGAATATGTAGAGAAGGGAAGTTTGATTTATAGCGATGAGTACTGCATTTATAGTCGTTTAGAAAAATGGGGCTACAAGCATGAAAGTGTTTGCCATTCAAAGGGAGAATTTGCTAGAGATGATGATGGAGACGGATTTTGTGAAGTGCATACCAATACTATTGAAGGTTTTTGGTCATTGCTTAGATCATGGTTACGTCCTCACAGAGGCATCTCACAAGAGAATCTACCTTTGTACTTAGGTTTCTTTGAGTTCATTCACAACACTCGTGCTAGAGGTCGCACCTTATTACCGTCTCTGTTGGAGATTTTGCTAAGCCCTTGGAATCCATAAAGAGCCATCATTAAATGTTACTAGCCATAAATATAATGCAATAGGTGTCAAACCCCAAGTAAGGTAGGTTAATTGGTAATTCCTAAACCAACTTAGTTTTCTTACATGCCGGCTGCTTACAAGGAGAATTATAAGGCTGAAAGCAATTTGAGGTCTCATTATTGAAAATTGGTTCAAATTTAGGTTGAAAATGGCTAATGTTTGCAAATGAAATAGCTCAAACACAGAAAGGATTGCAATCAACCAAAGATTAGCTGCATGTGAAAGCTTTAAACTACCTTGCCACCACTTCCTATTATCATCTAATCTTGCACAAAATGCTAAAGCAGCCCTGTGTGGTAAAACGGCTAGAGGCCAAGCCAACCAGCCAAGGTTTCCTAAAGGGGGTATAGAATAAGCCTGTATGGCAATAGGTGCAAGTAAAAAATAAGAAAGTAATGTAGGGCGACGCAAAGTTGGCCAATTAAGTATAGAGCTAAATAGTAAGCAAGCTAAAGTAGTTATAGCAAGGAAACCTAGAAAAATTTGTACTTCGTAGTTGTCAGGATAAACTCGCTGAACGAAAATGTGTTGGACACCTGCTAGCAACCACCAAATTAGTCCATAGCCTAGGAAAAAAGGACTAAGCTTAGCTTCCCACTTGAAAGCATAAAGGTGGGATTTGTTGCTTGTTTGTGTTCGAGCCCTATACAGCAAGTAAGCACTTACTATTCCTGAAAGCGCTAATATTGCTGCTCCAAAAGCCAAAATTTGCTCTGAGTATACTTGACCTATAAAAACATCAACACCCCACAAAAGGGCTGCTGCTGCTGCAAATTGCCCTAATATACCCCAAATACGCATCCAAAGGCTGTTTTGGCGAAGCCCCACCCATAAAAGTCCTATTCCTTCTAAAGCCCAGCCTGTACTTGTCCAAGAAGCTCCTAGTGCCAAAGGGATTGTTATAGTTACAAAAGCAAGGCCAATGGCTAAGAAAGCTTCGCTTAATAAGCGCATACTTTTAGAGCCTAGCCAGAATAGTAATCCTGCTAAGGCAAGATATAAGACAGCACTGAGAGAACTGCTTAGGGTTGTGCTCGAGCGCTCCCCTTGCAGCAAAGCTGCTTGTAACGAAAAGGCAATAACTGGCAAACCAAAAACCAATACACCGTCCACTAAACCTTTGAGCTTTGGTGGTTGACGACTAGCATAAAGTATGGCAATAGTTATATAAAGCAAAGTAAAAGCTATTAAGAAAGGTTCTGTACTAGAGAAAAACTCTGATTTATAGTTAAGCCCCCCCCAAATTGCCCCTATAGCAAAAGTAAAGAAAAATCCAATTAAATTAAGCCAGCGCCAAGCTTTAAACCACGCTATAATAGCTATACCAATATTCAATACTAAATAATAAGAAAAGAGAGGCACTTGCAAATCGGCATTAAAAGTAATTAAAACAGGGGATAAAAATCCGCCAAGGGTAGCCAAAACTGCTAGAGAAGGGGCATTTTGTACTACTGCCAAAACAGCAGCTAGAATACCTAGCAAAATAAGCGAGCTAAAAGTTATATATGGCGGTAAAAATTTTAGGCCCGCAAAAAGGCTTAGATAGAAAACACCTGTGCCACCACCTTGCAAAATTAAACTATAAATGCGTCTCTTGTGCCTTAAAACCCAGCCAAAGCTGAGTAGCAGTATGCCTGTAAAACTAGCTGCTAAGATTCCTAGCTGTAAGCTTTGCCTTGCTGCATATTGAATTAAAAACCCCAAGCCAATTAGCAGCAGTAATGTTCCTATACGAGCTAAGGAATTACCCTCACTAAAGAAAATAATGATGAGTTTAAATATTTTTAGAAACAGATTAGGTTTTGGAGTGCTCGGGGGCTTAGTAACTTCTTCTTGACTTAGTGATGGAGAAGGTATAATAGTTGTTGGAGTTTGTACCCCAGTAACTTTTTCACTTGCAGTATCTTCTACAGATTTTATAGGGAGTGTGGATGCTATAGAAGCATCACTTGCACTAATCGTGCTAGCTTGTGATGGTTCCCCGCTAAGTTTACTTATGGCTTCAGGAGGTAAGGTGATTTTTGGGGAGGGAACTTCTAATTTTAAAGCATTAGTAACATTGTTTTCCTTACCAGAAACACTAGATTCAAGTTTTATGCCTAAGTGTGCCTCGAGCTTCTGTAACCTTCTCTTAATTTCTTGTTGTTCATCAAAAACCCTGTTTAGATAGGGTTGAATTTGCCCTATGTTTTCATGGCTAAAGGTTTGGGGTTTAGGGGTAGGAGGTAAAGGGGAAGTACCTAAGTCGTGTTCTAGTTTTTCCAAACGGTAGTTGCGTTCTAAGTGCTCTAAACGATTTTCTATTTCCTTACGGTGTTGCCCTATTACAACTCTGTGACGCACATCAAGAATAATACCAACTAGGGCCCCTAAAATACTTCCTATTCCTATTACTCCTCCAGCTAGACCTAATGCTGCTCCTAATAAAATCCAAAGAATTATCATAATCTAGTCCCCTAAAAGTAATTTGCCATAATCATTAGTAGGATCACGAAGGATTGAGTGAATGTGATTTGCTTGGCCAACTGTATTAAGATCTACTTCGTAGCCAAACTCTATTAGCAAAATTGGACTCTGGACACGGTAATAAACAACACCCCCATGAATAGCAATACCACTCCATGCAAAGTAAGTATCTGCTAGACTTGCTTGTACTTCAGCCATTTTATTTGTAGCAAACGGCTCTTTTAAGTTATTAACCCACTCTCCTATAAATTTAAGTAGCAAGGCCTTTTGCCTGTCTGTTAGCTCAGCAGCAGAAATACCTGCCACCTCAGGTACAAAGTTATCCTTTCCAGGACCAGTTACCATATCCCTAGTACCGGGATCAAGCATAGCCACTTTTTTCTGCTCTATGCTCAATGCCTCCATAAGTGCAGCTGCTTTGTCTTGCTCATCTCCTAAAGGACGAAGTACAAAAGATTCGCTTGTATACTCAGCAGGTTCAATACCAATAAAAGTAGGTGTCACACTTATTTGATCACCCACAAGCACTACATTTAAAGATAAGTGATGTCCATCAAATTGCCATCCCCAAGGTTCACTTTCTGAGGGAGTACCGAAAATGGTAATGAAATACTTAGCTGAGCCCCTAACATCACTATCATCTGCAATGTCCTCTGAAGCGATGGTGCTAAGAGCCTTTTTGTAACCTCGTTCGCTTAAAGCATTTTTAAGTAGTGTAAAAACTAATAATAGCTGTGTGTTATCTAGCTCCTCGATAAGTACACCATGATGTGGGTCCTCACCTAGTGGTGCACTCGTCCACTCTTGCCATTTAGGGCTATCGAAGCTTAGGTTTACTCGAGCAAGTAAATCACTATCTAGTGAATCTAAAAACTCTTGTGCTACTTCAGCTGACGTCCTAGCACCTTCTTGAGCTTGACAGACTACTATTAAAAGGCTCAGTGAAAGAGCGCTTATTAGAGGTAAAAAGCTTATTTTCATCAATTCCTCCAAGATATTCCTTATACCATTGCTATTTGGCTTTCTAAAGATACCTTTTACGGTTGGTTGCCTGTTCAAAAGAAGGCCCACGTGCTTTAGCCGTGGGATGTCTCAGGTCGAAGACAATTTTAAGGGATTTTGCAGAGCAAAGGGTGTCTCCCATTTTTTACAGTTAAGCTTATTGAGAAAGTGGAAGCGATAGAGCAGGAAATGCCTTTAGTCTAATGAAATGGAAGTTGGTGATGGGATTTGCTGAAGCAAATTCAGAGCGCAGAAATGCCATTCGCTCCAACCCCTCTTTGCCCCAATGCATTCCTGAACATTTCATACGTTTCCCTATGGCCCACTTGTTATAACCTTCTATTTGTCCACTTCCTATATCCCATCCTGCTTCTTTATACTTTGGGTACGCCATTCCTCTCCTTTCTGCACTTTTCTTCAAATATTCCCAAGCTTGTCGCTCTTCCTTTGCCCAGCTCTCATATTCACCTTCTGTTATTGAGTATTGTTGCTTTATTTTGGACAACCACTCTTTACCATCTACATCCCCTCTTAACCATGCTTTGCGTTCCTTTTCTCTTTCCTGCTCACAAAACCCCAGCTTTTTTAACACCTTCTCTAGGTAATTTGTAGCATGATAAACATCTAGTAGCACTTGTTCACACCCCAATTCAGCTAGCAAGTCTACTACCCATATAGCACCATCTCCTAATCCCAAACATATATCCTCTTGCTTAATTCCTGCTTGTCTTAGCAACCCATGTGCTAAAGGACGAAATTCACCTATCGGAATGGCAGCACTCACACTTACTCGTTCACTTGGTGTTTCCAATGGATAAGCTACTACACTTTTTACCTCTCTGCCTTCTAATCTACCTTTCTTCCCTTTCCCTCTTTCTAACACTATTGTTCCATCTGTTTGAATTATCCACCGCCTTGCTTGAGTTTTGGTTCCCCTAATACTTTCAAGAGGTTGGTTTGCTAATTTCTTGTACGCTTTTTTTCCTTCTTTATAAGCTATTGCTCCGTATGCCCCTACAACTCGCCCCAAACCACTACTGCTAATAGGTAATCCCCATTTGTTAGCTACTAGTGCTGCTTCTTCAAATCCCATTCTGGTGGCCAAGTCAATCCCTTTTTTCCAAGGCGTTTGGTAAAAAGCCACTACTGTCCATGTTGGCTTCTGTGTAACTACTATGATACTTGTTACAAGAAACACAAAGATTGTCTTGCAATGGCATTTTTACTATCCCCCAAATGCTCTTAACATTTCTGTGTCTTAGACGTTGTTTTTGCATTCGCTTGTGGCAAGTTGGGCAAGTGGGGGGGGATTTTTTCTTTTGCTCGTCCTTCCACTAACTTTTCCCACGTCAGACTTCCTACGCCTTCGGTAAAATTCATCACCATTGCCTCTAGCTCTGCTATATCTTTTGGTTTTTGACCTTCTTTTTCAAGTTCATTCAAACATTGCTTTACTTGTGTTATAATCTCTTCTTTCCATTCTTTACTCATTACCTTCAGTTTATCTGATTTTGATTTATGATTTCTGGTTCACTGTAAATTTTGGGAGACACCCCAGAGCAAAATCTAGCTTGATACTTCCTCCTGCTTGTAGAGGGTGTTTGAAAATTATATAGACCTCCAAGTAGGAGTGTTAGTATTAGCCAAACGCTTAAGCATGATGTCACAACTAGCCATGTAAATAAAAGCTTCACTAGATGAGGTTAAATGTTCATAGTCCTTGCTAAGCCGGCGATAATTACCTAACCATGCAAAGGTTCTCTCTACTACCCAACGTCTATGTTGCAAAACAAAGCCTTTACAACTTGTTAGAGGAAAAACAATCTCTAATACAACACCAAAGCATAGCAGCATGCGTTTCCTAAACGCCAGACCTCGATAATCTTGATCAAGCCAAATATGGTGCAACCTTGGTAGCAAATGC
Organism: Trueperaceae bacterium; assembly: GCA_965224855.1. Lineage (GTDB taxonomy): Bacteria > Deinococcota > Deinococci > Deinococcales > Trueperaceae > CBDCVN01. The sequence continues at coordinate 2,308,752 of CBDDAI010000002.1, forward strand.
CTGATGTTGCCTAGTAGAAGTGATAAACCTTTTCGTTCAGGCACATTAGCCCTTGTAACTAGAGCAATTAGTAGAAGCCCTAAAGTATCAACTAGTATGTGTCTTTTTGAGCCATTAACCTTCTTACCACCATCATATCCATTACCATACAAGCTACCTGCCTTAACTGACTGGCTATCAGCACAGCCAGCACTTGGTTCTTCATTACGACCTAACTCCTTTCTGAGCTGCCTTCTCAAGTATTTATTCAGCTTAGTCCATATTCCTAGTTTACGCCATTTGGCAAAGTGATAGTACACTGTTTGCCATTTAGGAAAGTCACCTGGCAAGTCTCGCCATGTACAGCCATTTCTAAGCACATAACGCATGGCATCAATCAACAAACGCAAGTCCAACGCTAGAGGCCTTCCTCTATGATTTGTAGGCAGCAATCGTTCTAAATAAGGTTCTAGAATATCCCATTCTTGGTCTTTCAAGTCTGTTGTATACTGCTTTCTTTGTTTCATCAACCCTACTTAACTATAAGTAGGGTCTATTTTTCAAACAACCTCTAGAGTGCCAAAAGACTTAGAGTTCAAAACCAAACCAGAAATAGCGTTGGAGATGATAAGAAAGACAAAAGGGAGGAGGCATTTGAATTTTGAATACGTACTAGCAGACGCATTGTATGGAGATAACATAGAGTTTAGAGATGGAGTAGCTGAGTTAGGGAAGCAGTACTTTACAGCAGTATCTTGCAACACGAGGGTGTACCAAGAGAAACCAGAGATGAAGGTGCCTGAATACAGAGGTAGAGGAAGAAAGCCTAAACTAGCAAAGGCAAATACTGAGTCAATACGAATAGATGAGTTAGCGAAAGAAATAGAGGAAGGAAAGTGGAGTAGACATGTAGTAAAAGAAGGGAGCAAAGGGCCAATAGTATGCGAATTTGCCTTTGAGCGAATATGGGAAACAAGAGGAGAAGGAGAACCAGTGGAGTTGTGGTTGGTAATCCGCCGTAATCTAAATGAGAATGGAGAAATCAACTACTATTTTTGCAATGCTTCAGAAGAAATCAGTCCTGAGACTTTAGTGTGGTTAAGTGGTATGAGATGGCCAATAGAAACATCGTTTGAAGAATCAAAGGAAGAGTTAGGACTTGACCACTACGAAACTAGAAGTTACTTAGGCTGGCACCATCATATACTATTAACTTGTTTGGCACATCATTTTCTGGTGAGAATGCGTTTAATGTTAGGAGAGAAAGCTCCAGCTTTGACCTTGCCACAAGCAAGATTACTAATCAAGGCAGCAATACCACTGCCTGAGTTAACGATAGCTCAATCACTAAGTCTAATTCGTTACTACCAGCGCCGAAATTATACTGCCTATGTCTCACATCGAAAACATACTCTTGCTACACTGTATAGGAACTATATTTCATGACATTGCGCTGTAATAATAAAGATGTTGAAATAAAAGTAAGGAAAGTACTAGTAATTGAAGGAGATTCTGTACAAGAGGGACAAACATTGTTTAGGATGCGTTTTGCTCAGGATATCATTTCACCATTAACAGGAATTGTTACTGAAGTGTATGTTAGTGAAGGGGATGTTGTAACTTTTGATCAGGAGCTCGCAAAGCTTGAAGTTGAAGGTATTTCAGTAACTGAAGAAAGTGTTGAAGAAGTGGTTGAGGAATAAGCTAGTCAAAGAACCAGAGGGAGGGTAATTAACAGTTGTTTCAACGTGTTCCCAAGCAGAGCTTGGGAACACGTACTTTGGACGATCTGCGTCCTTTGTTGAAGTGGTTTACAGGATGCAAGACCTATGAGCATAAAATGTTCAAAATTAACCTATTTTCAGTATAGCATTAAGGTAGCCAGTTCCAGAACGGTTTCTTGCCGCTAATTTCCGGCAGAAATATACCATCTTTCTTCTCAGGTCGAACATATTTAACTAAATAGTCTACTACTCGCTCCTTTCCCCCTTTTTTACCCGTAGGTTTGTTACGTTCTATTCTCCATACTGCTCCTTCAACTTCATCCATAGCCCCATAAAAGCCAAATGTTTGCAGGAGTTCTAAAGCATCCACTACAGACAGAGCACCTCCTCTATGTAATAACTGGGGTGTAGAGAAACTCACGTTAGCTATCCGCTTTATAAAATCATCATAGGGAATGCGTTTATCTTCTGTCATAAGGTCAAAAGCTACAAAGGGCTCGAGCCCAGAGAGATCATAGCGAGTACTATGTGCTTGCATAAGCCACTCACCCACCAAGCGCTCACCATTATTCAACACTGCCATAAAACGCTCAGCATTTTGCTTAACCCAGTCATGAAAGTAGTGATGCTGTTCAAATGGTGAGGAAGTAGCTATATAGCCAGCTCGAGTCAAGGCATAAATTTCATCCTTTATCCTAGCTACCCCAACATTACTCCCATCTAACTTTTCTTGCACAATTACTTCATCATGCTTGTCACGTGTTTTAAGGGTGGCGATTCTAGCTTGGCCCTCACTACATTTATGATCGCCTATGCCTAAACGACTATTGGGAAGGTGAGGAATGCTACCATAATTTTTGCGTCCTAGTGGTTTTCTACTCAAAATTCATTTCTCGGTTCAGTGACTTTCTAAAATCACAGGCCTTATAATAGGAATTAGTGAATAAGAATGCAAGTATACACATAGAAGTTGAACGTGATAGCAACTTGAACATCGAAAACATCAATTGGTCAGCTACTGAAGCACCCAATGGTGAACAAAAAGCTAAAGCTATGCTACTAGCCTTCTGGGACACTGATAGTCGTCGATCTTTAAGAATAGACCTGTGGACTAAGGGGATGACTGTACAAGACATGAATGATTTTTTCTTTCAGACTTTCTTATCAATGGCAGAGACATACAATAGAGCAACTAATAATGGAGATATTGCTGCTGATATAAAGCACTTTGCTCGAGCCTTTGCTGAAAAGGCAGTTGAAAAAAAATAGCTCTAAGTTAAGTTATGAGTTTTTAGCCACTTGAGAAATACTTTGAGTGCCCTGCCACGGTGACTTACTCTTTGCTTTTCGTCTCTTGAAGCTTCAGCAAAACTCTTGCCCAAATCATCACTTAAGAAAATAGGGTCATAGCCAAAACCACCTTTTCCTTTAGGTGCTTCCAAAATATTGCCACTTGTAGTGCCCTGAAAGCTTTTGTATTCACCTGTCAGCAAATTAAGCACTAAACAGCAAACAAAATGAGCCTTGCGGGATTCATTAGGGTAGTTCTTTAATTCTGATAGTAAGTAGTCAATACGCTCTTTATCTGTTGCTTTGTTACCAAAGCGTGCTGAATAAACTCCGGGTGCTCCACCTAGGGCATCAACCTCTAAACCAGAATCATCAGCAAGAGCAGCTAAGCCTGTTTGCTCTGTTAGGTGCCTAGCTTTAATCAGAGCGTTGGCTTCATAGGTAGTGCCACTCTCAGGAGGGAAAGTACTTACGCCAACTTCTTCTGCAGATAGAACCTCTATGTCAAAAGATTCTAATAAACTTTTTATTTCCACAAGTTTACCCTTATTGTTAGTAGGTATAGCTAATTTCATGCTATTTCACTACGCACTACACCTAAAATATGCTGTACAGCAGTTATGCCCTGAGCTATGAGCTTCACATAAGCTTCAGCTTCTACAGGATTTTCCTCACTACCACCTTGGATTTCAACAATCTTACCATCGGCAGTAGCAATTACATTGACATCAAGTTCAGCTTGCATATCTTCAGAGTATTCAAGGTCAATTAAAGTTTGACCATTTACAATTCCTACACTAACTGCCCCTAACTCATAGCGCAAGGGCCACTCATCGAGTTTGCCAATTTCAATAAGTTTATCAGCAAGGGTAAAAAGAGCAGCATAACCAGCAACAATGGAGGCGCAACGCGTGCTGCCATCAGCTTGTATAACATCTAGGTCCACAGTTAGGGTTTGTTTGCTAAACAGCGACAAATCAACTACACTACGGAAAGCACGGCCTAACAGGCGCTGAATTTCTTGAGTGCGCCCCCCTGCATAAAGACGTTCTCTTTTAACTCGAGCTTCTGTGGAGCGTGGCAACATAGCGTACTCTGCGGTCAACCAGCCATTTTGATAGCTTTTATCGTAACGCAAATGAGGTGGTAAGGTATCCTCTATTGTGATGGTGCTGAGCACCTTATTATTGCCCCATTCTAGCCATGCTGAGCCTTCGGCGTGAGGAATATAGTTTGGTATTAAAGAAATTTTACGAACTTCATTGGGCTGTCGATCTTGCCTCATAATTAGGAATGTAGTTTAACCTAAGAGTAAGTTAAGATGCTATTACTAATGTCTATTGACGTACTCCCAACGGATAAATCTTTGAGCCTTCGCTCAAACTTTTTGCCTTACGAGCAAAAAGCATGGGATTCTGAGGACTCAGGCAACGCTTGCAGGACAAAGTCCCGTCTTACAGCATCTAATCCAAGCGATGACGCCCCATCGCCGTGCGCTAAGCACGCCTCCTATTATAGTAGAGGGTGTTTGAAAATTATATAGACCTCCAAGTAGGAGTGTTAGTATTAGCCAAACGCTTAAGCATGATGTCACAACTAGCCATGTAAATAAAAGCTTCACTAGATGAGGTTAAATGTTCATAGTCCTTGCTAAGCCGGCGATAATTACCTAACCATGCAAAGGTTCTCTCTACTACCCAACGTCTATGTTGCAAAACAAAGCCTTTACAACTTGTTAGAGGAAAAACAATCTCTAATACAACACCAAAGCATAGCAGCATGCGTTTCCTAAACGCCAGACCTCGATAATCTTGATCAAGCCAAATATGGTGCAACCTTGGTAGCAAATGCCTGATGTTGCCTAGTAGAAGTGATAAACCTTTTCGTTCAGGCACATTAGCCCCTGTAACTAGAGCAATTAGTAGAAGCCCTAAAGCATCAACTAGTATGTGTCTTTTTGAGCCATTAACCTTCTTACCACCATCATATCCATTACCATACAAGCTACCTGCCTTAACTGACTGGCTATCAGCACAGCCAGCACTTGGTTCTTCATTACGACCTAACTCCTTTCTGAGCTGCCTTCTCAAGTATTTATTCAGCTTAGTCCATATTCCTAGTTTACGCCATTTGGCAAAGTGATAGTACACTGTTTGCCATTTAGGAAAGTCACCTGGCAAGTCTCGCCATGTACAGCCATTTCTAAGCACATAACGCATGGCATCAATCAACAAACGTAAGTCCAATGCTAATGTCTTCCTCTACAATTTGTAGGTATTAATCGTTCTAAATAAGCTTCTAGAACATCCTATTCTTGATCTTTTAAGTCTGTTGTATACTGCTTTCTCTGTTTCATAGACTCTACTTAACTATAAGTAGGGTCTATTTTTCAAACAACCTCTAGAATATCCCATTCTTGGTCTTTCAAGTCTGTTGTATAATTCTTTTTCTGTTTCATAAACCCTACTTAACTATAAGTAGGGTCTATTTTTCAAACAACCTCTATGGACATACAATCACTGTATTCAAACATGCTTGCATCTAAAGAGTCAGGTGGTAGAGGTCTTACTCCACGCACAGTAATCAATACACATAATGTGCTTAGTGGTGCTTTGAGACAAGGAGTGAAGTGGAGAATGCTTACCCAAAACGTGTGTCAATATGTAGATTTACCTAAGCGGCAAAAACAAGAGATGAAAGCCTTAAGTGATAGTGAGGCAACAACTTTCCTAGAAGCAGCTAAAACAGATAGACATTATGTTCTATTTGCTTTAATGCTTGGTACTGGATTGCGCCCAAGTGAAGCCCTAGCATTAATGTGGAAGGATTTTGACCCTATTAAAGGTATGCTCAACATTCAAAACCGTACACTTTTCTGAATCAAGAAAATACTGAAGGGCAAGGGCATAAGTCAGCCTAGGGCAAATCAGATCGAAACAAAAAGGCCCTACACTAAGCCTCAAGGGTATTGCAAAATTACTTGAAATGTGGTTGGTGTAGGACATGTCATATTCTCAAACATCATACAACAGAATATTTGCCACACTCAAGAAATTTGGATCAAAAAACATAGCAGGTCAAGCAGCCAGGCGCTTAATAGTTTTTGCCTTGATGATAACAGGATTAGTTAGAGCAGGAAAAATAGCGTTGGATGAAATGGCAGACAAAAGCACGAAACATAAGGATAGTAAAACGGAAAGCCGAACAAAGCGATTTAATCGTTGGTTGAGGAATAAAAAAGTCAATAAAGAAACCATGTATTTTCCCTACATCAAGGAAATACTAGCAGGTCTGAGCGGAACAACGTTAATATTCACAATAGATGCAAGTAGTTTAGGTAAACACTGTGCAGTATTGATGATAAGTATAATATATAAAGGAAGGGCACTACCAGTAATTTGGAAAGTAAGAGAAGGGAACAAAGGAAGCTTTAGTGAAGCAGAACATGTAGTTTTGCTAGAGGAGTTGTATGAATTATTGCAAGAAATAGAGGAAGATTTAGAGAAGGAATTAGACGTGGTAGTAGTAGGTGACGGTGAGTTTGATGGAGTAGAATTCCAAAAGAAATGTGAAGAGTACAAGTGGGAATATGTACTAAGAGCGGCAAAGAACATCAATTGTTATGAAGAAGAAGAGAAAGAACCATTCAAACCAGAAGATATAGCACAAGAAGGAGAGCAAGTAAATGTAGAAAGGGTAAAGTATACGAAAGCGAAGTATGGACCAGTACAAATAATAGCGTGGTGGGAAGAAGAGTACAAAGAGCCAATATATTTGGTAACGAATGTAGAGTTAGCAAAAGAGGCATGTGAGTTGTACAGAAAGAGGAGTTTAATCGAGACATTTTTTTCAGATGAAAAATCAAGAGGATTTAACATACACAAGACACGGATAAAAGATCCAAAAAGACTAGAAAAGCTTTTGTTGGTAGCGTGCTTCGCATACATCTGGATAGTATATTTAGGAGCTATAGCAAAAAAAGAAGGAAAGGAAGGACAATTTAGGAGAAAAGACAGAAAGGTATTGAGTCTATTTCAGCTAGGGAGGAAATACTTAGAATATCTACTAGAGTGTGCAATACCTATACCAGAGGGATTATTAGAGTCGCCAGAATTCTGGGAGGAAAGTGCATGGATATAAAATCAGAGTAACCTTCAAAAAGTAGTTTGAGAGCTTCTCATAAAAGCAGTGCTAGGTAGTCTTATGGCTATATTCAGGAGTTGAGATTAATAAAAGACTCATAGTAGAGGCTTTTTCTCACTTTATGCATGATTGAAGAACGAGTTTTGCAAAAAAGTAGAGTGTTGAGTCAACAACCAAGATCAAAGTTAGAAATTATAGAGAAATTGGGCTCTTTTTTGAATATCTATAATTCCCTCAGGTACATGATTCGTTTTCTACAAAGGATTAGAAGTGTACGGTTTTGAAATCTCAACATACAAAGAGCACTAGAAAATTTAGCAGGTAAATTTAGAGTTGTTCGGAAATAAATGACTCACATAATCAAGAAATTCCAAAGCCCACCACAAACAGCAATAACGCTATCTCTAAACCCCACTTTGCGGTTCCGAAAGGCATGTACTAATATATTAAAACGTTTCATACCTCCTATAGCATGCTCAACATATATTCTTGCTTTACTTAGTACTTTGTTCCTCTCTTTTTCTGCTTCTGTTAACTGTGGGTCAGGATTCTTTTTACTCTTCCTAGGTTTCTTGTGTGGTATCCCTGCTTTTATTCCATAATCCTTGTTGATACCTTGATATCCTGAATCTAGCTTCGCTCTTTCTCCTTCACCTTTTAGCCACTCCTGCTCAGGTGGGAATTCTTCTTTGAACATCCCATAATCATGTCTTCGCCCAGCAAATGTCCTCCCTACATAGATAATTACCCTTTCTCCTGTTGCTATTACTGTGTTTTTTACTGTGTGTTGCTTTTTCTTTCCACTATAGAGCTCCTTTTGGGTTTCATCTTTACTAGGCCTTCTATGTTTCCTCTCTGTAGCGTCAATCAATATTTTCTTTGCTTCTTCAAGTGCTTCTTTTAATTCTTCAGGTGTACTGAATTCTCGTTTAGGCAACATCCCTAATTTTGCTAACGCTGCTGAGAGAATTGGTAGTAGTTTGTGTACCCAGTAATGTGCACTAGAACGAGACATATCAAACTTTTCTGCTAATTCATCAAGAGTAGGATAGCTTTTGAGATAGTAGAGGATAAATTCAAGTTTATGTTTAGCTGAAGAAAGCTTACTTTTTCTTCCTCCACCTAGAGAGCGTTCTCTTTCTCCATTAGCTTGTTGTTCTTCATAATCTTTCTGACTTTGCTCTTTGTAGGCTTGTTCAAAGGTTGATTCTAACTCATCTATCTTTTCTTCTGGCAAGCCTGTTAGAGCTCTTACTTGCCTGTCGTTTCTTGTGTTAAAAGTTACCATGGTGGCTGCTATTTTAGCACACCTCTCTATTTCCGAACAACTCTTTTGAGTTTAAAGCTCCTAAGACAGCACGTAGTAGGCGCAATATTAAGCTTCCTGACAATCTTATAGCCTTACTTTTGAATCATAAAGAAAATCAACCTTTTAATAGTGAGTTGATATTTCCAAGTGCTAGTAACACTCCTCTTAACGAACGAAATGTTGTTAAAAGACACTTCAAGCCAATCTTAGAACTTGCTAACTTAGACCCATCCACCCGATTTTATGACTTGCGTCACACACATGCTACACTTCTTTTAAAAGCAGGTGTGCACGCTAAAATTGTAAGTGAAAGATTGGGGCACTCGAGCATTACCCTTACCCTTGATACTTACAGTCATGTGTTACCCGGTATGCAAGATGAAGCAGCAAGCAAGCTTGATGTAATGCTTTTTGGGGACATCCCTTCTTTAGGGCTTCAAGGTCATAATTAAGGGCTTATTCAAAGCAGTGGCACACATTCGGCACATATTAAATGAAAACACACTCTTAATCAAATTTAAGGAGCATCTATTTATTCCTACTCTGACAGGTTTTTCTTTGGCGGGTGCAGAAGGACTTGAACCCTCGACCTACGGTTTTGGAGACCGCCGCTCTACCAACTGAGCTATACACCCAAGCATCACTCAATATACACTATAGTAACAGGTAATAGCAAGATAATGATTAGGGATCATTAGGGATTTAAGAAGCATCTTTGGCAAAAAGCTCTGTACTCACATACCTTGCAGCACTGTCTGCAGCCATACATACCACTACTTTATTAGGACCTAGAGTTCTAGCTACTTTCAATGCTGCCCACACAGCAGCACCACTGCTCATTCCAATAAAAATACCTTCTTCCCTTGCTAAGCGTCTGGCAATTGGAAAAGCATCTTCTTCATAAGCCATAATAGCCCCGTCCAGTAAAGCCACATCTAAGTTCTTAGGGATAAACCCCGGTCCCATACCCTGAAACTTGTGTTGCCCTTGCTCATACCCATTAATAACAGCGCTACGAGCAGGCTCAACAGCATAAATCTTAATATTAGGATTTTGCTCTTTCAAGTACTTACCTATACCACTTATACTTCCCCCTGTACCACTTGCCCATACAAAAGCATCGATACGCCCTTGCATTTGCTTGAAGATTTCAGGGCCTGTTACACGATAATGATAACGAGGGTTAGCAGGATTATCGAACTGATTAGGCATCCAAGCTCCTAACTCTTCACTAAGTTCTAAGGCCTTTGGAATAGCACCTTGCATCCTCAGTTCTCCTGGAGTGAAAATTAGTTCTGCATTGTAAGCTTCAAGAGTACGTTTACGCTCATCGCTCATCATGTCAGGCAGGACAATGATGCACTTATAGCCACGTATTGCTGCTAAAAACGCCAAACCAATGCCAGTATTACCACTAGTTGGCTCAATGATAGTCTGATTGCTACCAGGCTTTAGAATACCAAGTTGTTCAGCTTCTTGAATCATTCCCCAAGCAGTACGGTCTTTAATGCTGCCAGCAGGATTGAAGCCCTCGAGCTTTATCCAAACCTCTGCCATATCGGGCTCTGTTACTTTAAAAAGCTTTACTAGAGGTGTGTTGCCAATGTAGTGTTTTAGTGTGTGAGGTTCTGGGGTGGCTATCGTGTTCATATACTAAAAGTGGTAAGAAGTGATAATCTTTCCAAGAAATTTATGTCCCACTCCTTTATCTCCCTTTCTTATTTCACTGCAACTCGTAACTAAGAATACCTATTTTATCCCATAGCAAGCATAGCCTAGGCCGCTTCTAATTCTTGTTCTAGCTGCTGTCTCCTATCCATATCTGCATAAAAACCATTGGCAGCAATAAGTTCTTCATGAGTCCCCTGCTCAACAATTTTACCTTGCTCTAAAACTAGTATTTTATGACTGTGTTTGAACCCTGAAATTCGGTGACCAACCACAATAGTAGTACGCCCCTTAGAAACCTGAGCTAGCCCCTCCAAAATAAGGGCCTCTGTTTGAGTGTCCACTGCGCTCAGAGCATCGTCTAAAATAAGAATTTCTGGATCACGAATAATGGCTCGAGCCATTGCCGTGCGTTGCCTTTGTCCTCCAGAAAGAGTTACACCACGTTCTCCTAAAGGGGTTTGGTACTGTTTGGGAAAATCTTCTATATCTTTTGCTAACTGTACTAACTCTGCTACTACTTTAACTTGTTTGAGTATAGCATCAGAACTACCTTTAGAAATACCAAAAGCAATATTTTCAGTAATAGTATCTGAAAATAAAAAGGGTTCTTGGGGTACTAGGCCAATTTGGCGACGCAAAACCTCTATAGAATATTTCTTTATATTTATACCATCAATTAAAATTTGTCCACTGGTAGGTTCTATTGTCCTAGAAACCAAATTAGCGATCATAGTCTTACCTGAACCAGTTCGCCCTGTTATGCCCAAATTTGTACCAGCAGCTATTTTAAAAGAGACATTATCCAAAGCAGTTATTTCACCAAACTTAAGGCTGACATTTTGAAACTCTATTTCACCTTTAACTTCAGTTAAACTAAAGTCAGTGTCCTCATTATCTTTTATATCTGTAGTAACTTCTAAAAGTTCTTTCAAACGTCCCCAAGAGGTATGACCTCGCTGCAGAACACTAGCAATCCAACCTATACCAATCATAGGCCACTGAATATTTTCAAAAAGAATTACAAAGTCAATAAATTCACCAATGGTAAGATTGCTACCAAAGCCCATAACATAACGACCACCGATTAGCAGCAAAAGCGAGATAGTTACCCCAAAAAAAAGTTCCATCAAAGGAAAAAGTGGCCCCTCAGCCCTAGTTAGGGAGAGGTTACGACGTATAAACTCGTCGTTTAAACCCTGAAAGGCTGCTAGCTCTCTACTTTCAATGCCAAACCCTTTTACAACCCGAACGCCACTAAAATTCTCCTGTGCCATGGCCGAAACATTAGAAAACTGCTCTTGTACTTTTTGATATCGGTTATGTACCGTCCGCAAGAGTGCAAAAAAGGTAAGGCCTATAGCTGGAATTATCAGCAGCGTAAGTAAGCTCAAGGTTAAGTTAAGCTGAAACATTCTGTAAAGCGTAAAAATAAGGAAGAGTAGAATGTTAACGCCCATAAAAGAGCCTACACCTACCATCATACGCACAGCACTTAGATCAGCAGTTAGACGTGCCATCATGTCTCCTACACGATGGTGATCATAGTAATTAGCGTCTAGCTTAGTAAAGTTATTGAAGATATCACGGCGAATGTCAAACTGAATTTCCCAGCTGGCATTTAAAATAGTGCGCCTTACTATAACGAGCCCAAAAGCAGATATTGCCACTACTGCCAGCAAAGCTAGTATAAAAGGTAAAATAGTTGCTAGGTCTGTATTACCTTGACTAATGGCATCAACTGTTTTACCAATAAAAAGTGGTGGCAAGGTAGCTGCATAGGTCGAGACTATTAAGGCAATAAAACCAATAATGAACTTACTGGGATAGTGCTTGCTATAATTGTAAAGGTCTTTTATGGTTTTTAGCATAATTTTACCCTAAGTTTTCTAGTACCTTCCCCAAACGTGCAATACCTGCATCAATTTGCTTTTCGGTTGCAATAGAATAGCTTAAGCGCAGGGTATTTTTGCCTCCACCATTGGCATGAAAAGGTTCACCTGGAACATAGGCTACTTTCTGCTCTACAGCCTTATCAAGTAAAGCCATAGTATCGTTGCCTTCAGGCAAAGTTACCCATAGAAACATGCCCCCTTGAGGTTGTGTCCAGCGAACTTCCTTAGGGAAATACTCCTGCATGGCTGCTAGCATTAAGTCGCGTTGATTACAATAGTAAGCTTTTACCTGCTTTATATGTTCAATGATAAAGCCGTTTTTAGTGGCCTCATGGGCAATGTATTGTATGAAAGTGGGGGTATGTAAATCGCTGGCTTGCTTTGTTCTTACTATTAATTCTAACACCTCTGGCTCGGCAATGACCCATCCCAAACGAAAACCTGGCACCATCGTCTTGGAAAAAGTACCTGTGTGAATGACCTGTTGTGGAGCAAGCTTGAAAAGGCCCGGTAGCTCTTCACCTTCAAAACGCAGCTTTCCATAAGGGTCATCTTCAAAAATAGCTACATTATATTTTTTCGCTAAGTCAATTAAAGTTTGGCGACGTTCTAGGCTGGTAGTTACTCCTGTAGGATTATCAAAGTTTGGAGTAATATAAATCAGCTTGGGTCCTTGCGATAAGGTTTCCTCGAGTGAGTCAGGTAGCATTCCCTCTTCATCGCAAGCAACAGAAATATAGTTTATTTCGTAGGTATCGAAAGCTCTTAGTGCTCCCATATAAGTGGGTGAGGCCACTGCTATTTTATCGTTGGGATCAAGGAGGATTTTTGCTACTAAGTCTAAGGCTTGTTGTGAACCAGAAACAATTTGCACTTGTTCAGGACTTACATTTTGCATCTGGTCAGCAATCCATTTTCTTAAGGGAAAGTAGCCTTCAGTGGTGCTGTATTGCAGGGCCTTAGTGGCTTTTTCTTGTAAAATCTTATCAGCAACTTTTTGCAAATGCTCTACGGGAAAAAGATTTGGAGCAGGTAAACCACCTGCAAAGGAAATAACTTCAGGCTTTTGGGTGAGCTTTAAAATCTCACGGATGATCGAGGGCTTCATTTTTTGGGTACGTTTAGAAAAATTTTTAGACCAATTCATAATTACTTTCTGATGAGTGATTTGGGGGAGGGGCTAAAAGGCACAGTTTCTCTGATTTTTCTAGTTGTTTAACACACTGCAACCCTAAAAACCCTCATCTACACTGAATAAAACACTTCTCTGACATTAACTGTAAAACCTTCTAAAAGTACAGAACTAGCTATTTCATCTTTGTCGAACACCCCATAAACTTCGTAAACATTAACATGCTTTGGCAAAGTGAAAACAGTTATAGTTTCATCTATAGGATTAACAAGCCAGTACTCTGCTATGCCTGCCTTAGCATATTCAATACGCTTTACCTCAGTATCACGTTTAGGGTCGTCTGGACTTACAACCTCCATTACCACATCTGCACCTTGCCAAAAATTGTTGCCACGCTTATGGTAGTTTTCACGTAACATGAAAAGTACATCTGGCTCACGAAATTTACCTTCCCAAAGTTTCACTTTCATTGGGGCAACTATAACTTTGCCTAAGCTTTTGGGTTGAATAAACTGCTTGAGCAGGGTGTAAAGTGAAAGCACAGAATCTTGATGACTCTCACTAGGCATAGGTAGTACCTCCACAATCCCCTGTGAAAACTCAACAAGGTGATTTGTGCTTAGGTTCAGATATTCATCTTCATACCAATGTCCCTGATTGGGAAACAAATGTGCTATTCCCCAAGTAGGTCCGTCTTGTTGAGGAAGATTAGTTTGCATACTGCCTAATTATAGTACCAAGTCCTAATAAAAACATAGAAAATTAGTTTGCAAGTTATAGCTGTGCACACATTCCCTGCAGAGGTACACCCACATTTTTATGTAAGTATCTCTGTAACAGGACAGATGGCGCTTTAAAGGTACTTTCTATTCAAGGCAAAAGCAATCAAGATGTTCTGCGAAAAATAGCCTTTTTGAGTAACAAGTACAGGCCAGTAAAAAATCCTTTGACTACTGAGAGGCGTATAAATAACCATACAAGCAGGATATCTGCCAAAACAATACCCCATGCTTGATAAAAGGGCGCATAAGCAACATTATTTTTAGGTGAGCCATAGCGAAACTTGAGCCCCAGATAAAACATCACTGAAGGTGGGTAAACTTGTAGCAATTTCTCGCAATATCCATTTCCTTTACAAAAACTAGGGCCTGTAACTTCTTTGAGACCTGTTTTCTTGCCAGACACATCTCTAGTTATCTTAAACACTGAGCCATCGTCAAAAAATTGCCTCGTGAAATGCCCCTGAGCATATAGTGGTGCTAGCAAAAACAGTATAAACATTGCCACTTTGAGCCTTATTTGGTGTGGCTTGGATAAATCTAGTTTTACCCCAAAAGGATTTGGAAGTTTTTCATGCCAAGCATCACTATTTACGTACTGCTCATACATTTTTGTTAGTGTGAGGAGGATAAAAAAGAAAAAGCCTGTCCAGATAAGTCCCAAAAAAGAGGCAAGAGAATCACCAGACAGATGACCCAAATAAAATTTTAAGGGTGACAGTTCTGGAAACTTCCTATCAATAGTGCCAAAGCTCCACCATGTAAAAAATAGAAGAAATGTGATGAAAGACCAGAACCATGCTAAGCTTTTGCCTGTTTCTACTGAACCAGAAAGTTTGTCAGGAGGAGGTGTGCTTTTATTATTATCTTTTTTAGAAGAAGAGAATTCTTCAAGGGCTTCCATAAACACTGATTGTGAGATTCCTAGTAAACTGACAGCTTTATAAATCTTGGAACGTAGAGGGCTATTATAATTATCAAAAATTCTGAAAGCCCTAATTAGAAATTTTTTGACTTGACTTAAATCTTCTTCCTGATTAGATAAGTCAACGGATAACTGCACAAGCTCATTGATCTTTTCTAAGTGCTTGTTCTTTGGTCTAATATTTGCACTGGAATTTTGTTCTACAAAGTCTAGTAAACCTTCTAGCAAAAGCTCCGCATAATACTTTCTTTTTTCTAAAATCCAGTCACGGAAACTTTTATTTCCTTTCTCAACTCCTTCTAAAAACTCCCCTTGGTAGAGCTCTAGTGCTGCTTCAATATTTTGCTCATCAAGCAATTTTATAAATTCATGAACATCGCATTTGAGATGACTTTTTAGCAAGTTACCATCTTGCTCGAGGATTATATCATCATCAATTACAGCATTCCTCTGAATGAATATTGCTAAGGAAGCAGTTGGTTTTAGACTATGTCCCCAAGCAAGTTTTGAAAACCCTATCCTATTAACACTTTCTTCAAGGGTTATATAAGCTAAGTAAAGCAAAGTTTGTTTATTTGGTCCCCTTTTAGAAGAGGTATTTTGATCTGATTTATTATTTTCCAGTTTTAAATCTTTAAATGTTCTTAAATACATAATATTTTCCTTTTGAATTATACCTTTTAGGAAAAGGTTTTGTACATTTGTTGGTAATTTGTTGACTAGTTGTTACTTGTGTGTGGGTATTCAGTATCTTTTAGGCTTGCTATAACTAAATAACGTTAGCGAAGTAGGTCGCTAGCCCCTTCATTAAAGCGCTTTAAGGAGTGAAACCGCAGGTAAAGGCCTTTACCTGCTAAGTCTCTGGACGGCTTATGTATGCCGTAGCTTCAGGAGCTTAGCTGTGAAAGTCTTTTTCACTACCCTTTTTGTGGCGCTTTGCTTGTCAGTTGGTCTTAGCGCTCCTTCCTTACTAGATAACCCTCCACCAGAAGTCATTTATCTTCTTGCAGGAGATGGTGATGGGTCTGTTGGTGGCGGTTAGTCTTTAGTACTCTATACAACTCAGGTTAGTAAAGATGTTTTTGCTTCCCTGAGTTATTTTTATATTAACTCAAGCAACATTTGCAAAGTTGTTACTGACTTACTAGGTGTTTGTTTTGGTTCACTTTTAGTATAAGAGTGCTCGAGCCCATGCAAAACTTGCCTTTGAGCATAAGTCATCATTGAGTAATTCTCTTCCCTTCTTAAGTAATTTAGCGTAACAAAGCAGGAGTTATTTTCTTCCTTAAAACACACCTGCAAAAATACTAACAAAATTTGAGTTTGCAAGAGTTTTTTTTGTAGCTCAATAGCTAGGGTAAAGCTCTGCTTTAGATAAAACCTAGCCTCAGTAGGCTGATTGCTTAGCAATGATATCTCAGCATAGTTAAGTAAAACTTCTGCCTCTAAAGAAAAGTGCCCTTGCTTACGGGATTTCCTAAGCAAATCTTGACAAAATAGCCTTGCTTCTGAGCAATGGCCTTGTGCCAGAGCTACTCTAGAAAGATAAAGTTTGTTTTGCCCAGCAAGAAAGATTAAGTTAGCCTTTTCAGATAAGCTAAGACTTTTTGACATAAATGTTTTAGATTCACTAAAATCACCTGCTTCAAATAGTAAAACACCTAGCTTATGAGTTATGTGGCCTACTTTTAGTGGTTTACCCTGTTTTACAAACAAGTCATGGCTTTTTAAGAGCTGTTTTTTTGCCTCGTCATAGTTACCTAGTTTACACTCAACAGTAGCAAGATTGCTTAGTGCATTGGCATATTGGCCTAAACGATCTCTGCATACTTGACATTTACAGTTACAAAAATCAGCATTAGTATTTAAACATTGGCCAGTAGAGAGTTTGGTAAAGCTAAGTACCTTTTGATAAGGCTCTTTATGGATTCCAAGGGCTTAGCAAAATCTCCAACAGAGACGGTAATAAGGTGCGACCTCTAGCACGAGTGTTGTGAATGAACTCAAAGAAACCTAAGTACAAAGGTAGATTCTCTTGTGAGATGCCTCTGTGAGGACGTAACCATGATCTAAGCAATGACCAAAAACCTTCAATAGTATTGGTATGCACTTCACAAAATCCGTCTCCATCATCATCTCTAGCAAATTCTCCCTTTGAATGGCAAACACTTTCATGCTTGTAGCCCCATTTTTCTAAACGACTATAAATGCAGTACTCATCGCTATAAATCAAACTTCCCTTCTCTACATATTCCTCTATGACTGGTTTTATAGTCTCTTGCCTTACATTATCCAGCATTTTTACTATCACTTCACCATTTCGCTTGATTATACCTAGCACAGGTGGCTTGTCTGTGGCAGCTGTACCACGACCACGTGCTCCTTTTAGCCTTCGCCTACGCCCTTGTCTTCCTTTGGCCGCTACACTCTTCGGATATCCTTTATGCCCTGCTACAATGTACACTTCGTCTATCTCCACTTTTTCGTTTAGATCGGGTCTTTTTTTTGACGACAACGCCTTCCCTAAGCTGCTTAGTCATGTTTTGCACATCATCTTTGTTCAGTCCAAGCTCCTGAGCAATTTGACGATTGGAAAGATTCAGCCCCATGAAGTACAAGCATAAAATCCAGACAGATAATGGTTGATGATGTCCTTCAAAAACAGTTCCTGTAAGATCATCAAACTTACCACAGCATTTGCCTTGACAGAGATACCTTCTCCTCGCTTTATGTTTGTTATGAAAGCCTTTTCTAATCACTTCATTTGATTTACAATTAGGGCAAGCAACTTTACCACTAGGCCAACGTAACTCTCTAACTTTTTCATAACATGATTCATTGTTTAATAAGTTCTGTAAGTGTAAAACCATTCATGTACATTACCTAATATCTCAGGCCCTTGGAATCCATCAAGAGCCTTTGATAATACTGTTTTGCCTCGTTAAAGAGTCCTAGTTGGTCATAGCTTGCACCAAGGCAATTCAAAGCGGCAAGCATCCCTTCTTGAGCTATGCACTCTTCGTAAACTAATGGTTCAGTTAAGCGTAATGCTTTCTTAGCTAGCTCAATTGCTTTTTTATAATTTGCAGACTGCTTGAACAACCATGCTTGTAAAGCTATTGCATTACCTAACGCCACAGGATGCCTTTCAACACTGTTGTATAAGGCCTTAATGCTAAGCTCAAAGGCTTCTATCCCTTGCTGGTAAAGGGTTAACATATCAAAAAGTATTCCCAAAGCTTGTGAACACCTCGCTATTTCCTCAGCCCAAGCTCTTTTAGATGTCACTTGCCATGCCTGCAAAATGTTTCTAATATCAGGAGTAAGTTTTTTAGGAGCCTCGTTTTTTTCTTCTTGGCTGCCATTTGTAACTTTATACAATTCTGCTAGATAGTAACGAGCATGTACCTCATGCACCCATCTAAGCTGTTCCTTCTCAGCAAGCTTTTTTTGAGCAAATTGATGTAATAAAGGGTGAAAGCTATAACGCTGCAAATCAGCAAAGTACTTTAGTAGTGAGGCTTTGATAAGCTGTCGTAATGCTAACAAAGATACACCGAGGTACCTAGCTGCTTTGAAGTCAAAACTGCCTATAAAAACTGATAATTTGCAATAAGCGTTTCTTAAATCCTCAGCTAGTAATTTCCAAGAAAGGCTAAAAGTGGCCTCGAGGCTATGATGACTTTTTTTTAAAGCCTTGGCATTGTTTGCTAGGAAGTCAATATCTTGTTCTATAGCTTCTGCTACAGCTTTAGCACTAGTGCTATACATCCATGTAGCAGCTAAACATAGTGCCAAAGGATTTCCTTCGACTAATCTTGTGATATTGGCAATTGGCAAGAGATTCTCTCTACTTATTTTAAAATCTGGAGCAGATAACTTCGCCTTTCTAAGAAAAAGGGTGATGGCAGAGTAATCCTTTGTCTGCTTGATTGATAATTCTGTTTCTGGTGAAGGATAAGATAGTCCTTCCAAAGGCAAAACTACTTCCCATTCAGCTTCTAGTCGTTTCCTTGAAGTAAGAATGATTTTTACATTGGGGCAATTGGCAAGTTGCTCGAGCAACAAACCATCACCAGATAAATGCTCGTAATTATCTAGTAGTAGCAGCAATGACCTCTGCTGCAAAATCCTAATAAGTTCCTTAGCTTTGTTCTGTGTGGTTAGTTTTATCTTCAAGGTTTCAGCAATAGCTAATGGGATATCGGATGTGCTTTTTAGATTTTCAAGCTCTATGAAATAAATACCGTCTTCAAAAACTTTTGAACCTAATAGTCTGTTGCGTGCAGCTTCTAAAGCCAGCTCACTTTTCCCTGTTCCGGGCATTCCTACAATATTTAACAAATGCCCTTTTCCATACAGTGCCCAAGTAACTATTTCAGCTAATTCTGCTTTACGACCAATGAAAATAGCAGAACTGGGTGGTAGATTATGAGGTTGTTCCAACCGTTTTTGTGCTGTCAATTTGTCTTTGCACAAAGATAAACCATCTTCACTTTGGTAAATTTCTAGGGCTTTGCGCTCGAGCCTTGCCGTATGATTCGAGTTACCCGCTAGTAATAATGTATGCAAACGATTAAAATCATCAGGCACTAAGAAACCATGGTTAGAAACTATTTTTTCTGCTTTTAGAGCTAAATCAGATGCTTCTTGATAATTTCCCAGTGCAACACGGCGTTCTGCCAGTCTAACTATTTGCTCAAAGGCAAGACTCTGAAATTCTTCTCGTTTGTCCATTAGCCATTCCTCGAGCAGTGGGCGATTAGCTAAATTTAAAACATATTCGATTCCTCGTAAGAGCTCTCCTTTATAAAGATTAATTACCCTTTCGCCATCCTCTTGGGCAATCGCCTCTTCAAGCTCAGTTAAATCACTTGCTATTTGGGTACTTAGTTGATTATCTGTTTCTTGTATTAGCTCATGGGGTACTTTTCTTAGAGCACTAAGGCACTTTCGTAAATTATCTGTGCGTTTTTGAGGAGCAAGGTGTTCCCAAAAGAGATTTGCAATCTGGGATCTCTTGGTTTGGGGCTCGAGTAAAAGGTACGATAGTAGCATAAGTGGTTGTGGTTGAGTAAAAACAACATTACCATTACACAACAAGATAGGTTTATCACCCAAGGCATGTAAGTGATAAGGCATAACTAAAACTTACGACCTCCATTACCAAATCTGCACCTTGCCAAAAATTGTTGCCACGCTTATGGTAGTTTTCACGCAACATGAAAAGTACATCTGGTTTGAAACTCTTACTCCTTCTCCATTATATAGGCATCATATTTAGCTTGTATAGCAAGCCACTGGCGTGCAGGGGTTTAGTATAGTACTTCAAGTTTTGGTGCAAGATCAAGTGTTACAGGGGGTGTGTCCGACTTTTTACAGTCATCAATGGATTACCTTTCTCACAGGAGTCATAGTAGGAAAAGCCAAGAATCTGATGGCGTGAAAGCTTGTCACAGGCTTAGCAGAAGCAAATTCAGAGCGTAAGAAAGCCATTCTTTGTAAACCAGACTTTGTCCAACGCATTCCAGAGCCTTTCATTCTTTGCCCAATAGCCCATTTGTTGTAACCTTCTATTTGTCCACTACCTATATCCCACCCTGCTTCTTTATACTTGATGTACTCTAGTGCCCCTCGCTCTGCCTGTTTATGTAAGTATTTCCATGCTACCTTGCCTTTATCGCTCCAAGCTGCCTTAGGTTCAACACTTAACTCTAAGTCCTTTCTCAAACCCTTTAGGTATTCCTTCCCATCTACTTTTCCTTTAAGCCAATTCTTTCTTTCTTCTAAACGCTCTTCCTCAGCTAGACCTAGCTCTTTAAACACTTCATCTAAGTAATCTACTGCATGATATACGTCCAGTAAAACCTTTTCACAACCTAGCTCTGTCAACAAGTCTACTACCCAACCTGCTCCATCCCCTAATCCTAAACACTTATCCTCTTGCCTTATATTTGCTTGCCTTGGTAATCCGTGTGCCAATGGTCGAAATTCCTCTATCTCTATCGCTGCACTTAAACTCACCCTTTCACTTGGTGTACTGACAGGGTAAGCTATTAGACTTTTTACTTCTCTCCCTTCTCCCAACCCTTTTCCTCCTTTATCTTTTTCCATTACATATGTGCCATCAGCTTGGATAATCCAGCGTCTAGGTGGTATCTTATTCCCCTTCTCTTTACAACTCCTCAAAGGCTGTTCTGCTAACGACCCATAGCGCTTCTTTCCCTCTTCATAAGCTACTTTCGCATACTTCCCCACCACTGATTCTAAGGTGCTTTTGCCAATAGGCAATCCCCATTTGCTCGCTACTAATGCTGCTTCTCTAAATCCCATACGGACCGTTAAATCTATAGCTTTCTCCAAAGCATTTGGCAAAAAGCCACTGTTATCCATTCCTAGCTCAGTGTAACTTTTGGAATATACTCCACAGTTAGAGCAGTGATTATATTGCACTGGCATTCCCACCATACCCCACACACTTCTTACTTGCTTAAACCTTAACCGTTGCTTGCTCATCATTTTGCCACATTGATAACATTTTGGAGGAAAATTTTTTGCCCTCAGCTCGTTCTTTCATCCACTCTTCCCAAATTTCCTGTGTAAATTTTGTTGAAAATTTCATCATTAGAGCCTCTAGCTCAACTATATCTTTTGCTTCTTTACCCCTTGTTTCCAAATCTTCTAATTCCTGCTTTACTTGTGCTATGATGTTTTCTTTCCACTTTTTATCCATCTTATGTTAGTTTAACTGTAAATTTTCGGACACACCCTGTTACAGGTGCTGATCTCAAGTTACGGCTAGTGTTTTCCTCAAAATTTCATCAACTACTTTTGGAACTGATTGGTGTAAAGTTTTAGCTTCCTTCTGTAATCTTTGATAGATATCTTCTTCTACTGGTATTTCAAAGATGCGCTGATTAATTGCAATTTTATCTTCACTAGGCTCTAAGTAATTAGAATAATCCATAGTACTGTGTGTATCCCAAAACTCTCCAGCATCCTCTTCTGTTGCAAACATTTCTGGTAATGGTTCATTGACTTTATGCTTGTTTTTCATAGTACTTCCTTTCAGAGTCATCCATATCACGAGCTGAAATGGGCAAAAGCGAACCTGTCAATTTGCGAATATAAAAAACTATCAAATAACGTCCAGCAATGGATTGCCCGTAGGCAGCATACACATGTTCACCTTTAACATGCCCCCTACTCACTTTCCTTATGTGTGGTTCAGAGTGCAGCAGTTCTTCAACCTCTGTTATAGAAACACCATGTTTTGTAATTATCTTCTCAACAAATTAGAGTTGTTCGGAAATAAATGACTCACATAATCAAGAAATTCCAAAGCCCACCACAAACAGCAATAACGCTATCTCTAAACCCCACTTTGCGGTTCCGAAAGGCATGTACTAATATATTAAAACGTTTCATACCTCCTATAGCATGCTCAACATATATTCTTGCTTTACTTAGTACTTTGTTCCTCTCTTTTTCTGCTTCTGTTAACTGTGGGTCAGGATTCTTTTTACTCTTCCTAGGTTTCTTGTGTGGTATCCCTGCTTTTATTCCATAATCCTTGTTGATACCTTGATATCCTGAATCTAGCTTCGCTCTTTCTCCTTCACCTTTTAGCCACTCCTGCTCAGGTGGGAATTCTTCTTTGAACATCCCATAATCATGTCTTCGCCCAGCAAATGTCCTCCCTACATAGATAATTACCCTTTCTCCTGTTGCTATTACTGTGTTTTTTACTGTGTGTTGCTTTTTCTTTCCACTATAGAGCTCCTTTTGGGTTTCATCTTTACTAGGCCTTCTATGTTTCCTCTCTGTAGCGTCAATCAATATTTTCTTTGCTTCTTCAAGTGCTTCTTTTAATTCTTCAGGTGTACTGAATTCTCGTTTAGGCAACATCCCTAATTTTGCTAACGCTGCTGAGAGAATTGGTAGTAGTTTGTGTACCCAGTAATGTGCACTAGAACGAGACATATCAAACTTTTCTGCTAATTCATCAAGAGTAGGATAGCTTTTGAGATAGTAGAGGATAAATTCAAGTTTATGTTTAGCTGAAGAAAGCTTACTTTTTCTTCCTCCACCTAGAGAGCGTTCTCTTTCTCCATTAGCTTGTTGTTCTTCATAATCTTTCTGACTTTGCTCTTTGTAGGCTTGTTCAAAGGTTGATTCTAACTCATCTATCTTTTCTTCTGGCAAGCCTGTTAGAGCTCTTACTTGCCTGTCGTTTCTTGTGTTAAAAGTTACCATGGTGGCTGCTATTTTAGCACACCTCTCTATTTCCGAACAACTCTATTGTGTTTTCCAGATGATTTGCGTTATGATCATCATCTGTATAGTAACACAGGTTAAACCTTTGCTATAGACATGGGGTAGTGCTACAACCCTAAAAACAGCCTTAAAACTTAAGGTTTCTACTATCTAGAGGGCATGTTCCGGGTTTGTTCACGCCTCTCTGATATAAATCTAAATGCTTTAAGGCATGGATGAAACAAACTGAAACTTTTCTTCTACAACGCTGGCGTCATAGCCCTGAGGACAACTGGAAATTCATCCTCAAAAATATTAATACCAAGGAGGTAAAGTATTTTCAAAGTATAGAAACTCTAGTGGGTTTTCTTAGCAGAGAAGACTTAGAAATTAAGGTATATAGATGAGACAAGCCACAACATCCACACTTGGATTACAATATTGAAAGGAATTTTCTATGAATATAAACGTGCCTCTTAATTTGAATAGGCCTCAAAATATTATTTGTATAAGCACTGCACTTTTAATTATCACTATTTCTGGATGCTCCCTTACAGATTCACCATTTCCTGAGGTTTATAATGTTAGCAGAACTACATATTTTGAGGACAATGGTGAACCATTTTTGGCCTTTGATTTCGAACAAACTTATACTTCAGGAATAGATTCCCAAACTAGTCTCAAAGTCCGTAATTTGACCACATCTATGGTTTGTGACACATATACTATTGATCTCCGCGCAAATTCAGTTCAGGTTTGGACTTATACAGGTGCAGTAAACAAACTTTCACCTGGAGACACTCATGTTGAAGGTATTATTTCTTCCAATCCTGCACGTATAGATGTGGGATCGATAATAATATCTTTTCCTTCAAATCACATCAGCCCCTTTTGTTAACTAAGCCCAATTAAGCTTTTAAACCTCTAAGTATCATTAAACCCACAATATTTCTCTTAATTCTGTGGTTTATTAAGTATAAATTTTTTGTTAATCTGAATGCTTTTGTGAGCTTGATTGTTAATGAGTTGCTACTAGATTAAGTTTGGTGTATGAACTTTGCGTGTGCTAGGCAAGAACATCATGGCCTAACACACGCGTTTTGCAAAGGGACAACTCTTAATATCTGAATACCCAGTAGGTAAAGTATTTTCAAAGTATAGGAACTTTAGTGATTTTTCTGAGCGGGAAAACTTAGAGATTCAGTTGAAGAGGAAATAAAGACTAGAAGGTTTATAAGCAATTTAGAGAAAGGATTTTAGCTGATGAAAATATACTCAAAATTTAGTTTTACATTTCTAGCAATGTTGCTTCTGGGATCTGCTTGGGGGCAGGATGACTCGAGCAACTGTTTAGGCTTAGGGAATATACCTAGGCAGCTACAATGCTTAAATGATGCTATTGAAGGCTTGAAACAAGAAAATCAATCTTTACAAGCTAACCTAGAGATGCTTGCTGCTAGACCACAGATTCATTATTTGTCAGGTAACGTTGTTTTACCTAGGCCTGAGGGTGGAGGGCAAAGGCCCCTTCCTGAAAGGTTTACAGAAGTGGGGAGAATTCCAGTAGAATTTGAGACACCATTCGCTTCAACCCCAGATTTGATTTGGAGCCCCATTATCAGTGATATCTACGGTAGTAGAGCAAGTACGCATTTTAATGTTCATGTAATTGACCTTACTCCAAAGGGTTTTACCATGATAATCGAAGGTGCCTTTGCACAATCCTTTTCTAACTTTACAGTGAGATGGCTTGCGGTGGGCTCGAGGTGATCACAGATGCGTAATTTATTCCAACATTACAAATCAAGTAGGTACAATGAAAGGAAATGACTGACTAATGAGCATCCACTCCAAATTTAGCTTTACCTCCATAGCAATCTTGCTGTTGTGTTTTGCTTGGGGGCAAGAGAGTTCAGACAGGTGTCTAAGCCTAGAAAATATACCACAGCAATTACAGTGCTTAAGTGATGCAATTAAAGGTTTGAGTCAAGAAAATCAATCCTTACACCAATCGCTAGCACCTATTGGAGCTATAGTAGCTTGGCATAAGTCATTTGCTAATACACCACCTTTACCTAATGGCTGGGTTGAGTGCAATGGGCAAGTATTAAATGATTCAAATTCTCCTTATAATGGCCAAGTTTTACCAAACTTAAATGGAGAACGCCGTTTTTTAAGGGGCGGTAATGAAAGTGGAAAAATGGAGGCTGATGAATTTAAGTCTCACTCTCACAATCTTAGCATACAAGGCTTTGCTGCTACAGGAGGTTTAATAGCACCTCATAATGGAAGTGGATTGGGTGCAATTGCTTGGGGGAATCATTTGGGCGTTCCAGCAGGCATGGGTACAGCAGGAGTACAGCATCAAAATATACCCGGCAACAGATATATTGCACTAGATGGTGAAGGCGCTATTTGGGAAACAGGGTCTTCTGAAACGAGGTCAATTAACATGTCTGTAGTCTGGATTATAAAAGTAAAGTAACCCACATGATACCTTCTTATTGCGCTCAATTTGGCAACGTCTTCTGGCAGTAGGGGGAAAGATTTTTTTCACCAATATTGTAAAAAACAACCCATACTGCGTTTGGATTGAATACTTAGCAAATTGGCGACTTATTGAAAGATCTGCATTTGAAATAGAGCACTTAGTAAGATCATCGTGCCACCAAACTGCTAGGCACATACTCGAAACCGAGGCAACAGGTCTTACATGGCTAATATCAATTGAAATGCCCAAAGATCCCATAGCTTGTTACTGATTCAGCCCATTTTAATTTAAAGAAAAGAGGTTTATATCATGCAAAATTTAAAAGCAGTATTTCGTTTAGTTGTTTTAAGTTTGTTTCTAGTAGTTATTAGTTCGCTGGTATTAGGTCAAGAAGAGGCTGAGAACGAAACCCCAGCACTTTCAAGTGCAGATAGCTGCGAGGGATTAGATAGTCACCTCAAGTGCCTATCTGAAGAAATTGAAAACCTTAAGAGTGAGCTTTCAACTTTAAAAGAGGAAAATAAGCAACTTAAAGAACAGCTTGTTGAAATAGAGCCACTAACGGAGAAAGTAGAGGCTTTAGAAAATGTAGTGTGTGGTGGAGAATGTAATGTCAACTAAAATCAAAAACTTTTTTACAGAAAATCAGGATAGTAAATTATGAAAAAACAATGGTCTCTTGTGCTTAAAACAATTATCCCATTCATTCTATTATTACTTAGTACAAGTTTAGCCTTAGGGGATGTATGTAAAGGAGTTGAGAAAATGGTCACTACCCCAATTACTTGGATAGGAACAACTTTTGGGGATAGTGTAGGAGGAGGTGCTGGGGAAGCAGTTGCTGACGAGCTACGTAGCCTATTTCACGACACAATTAATCCTTTTGCAGACAAGATAACTAGTGAGTTTGCTAGGCTTGGAAAGGAAAACATTCTTTTGGTTGAAGGTCTCGTTGATGAGACACTACTTGATGTTTCAGAAATTGAGCAGAAAGCTGTTAATGACATTAATCAAATTCTTGCTACAGCTGAAACAAGTTATCATGAAGGACTAAGGGCTACTTTTGAAGAAATCAATCGTGCACGTGCTGAAGCTGTATCAGATGTACGCTCATTAGTTGGTTTTGCTGACTCAGCACTTGAAGAAAGAATAGATCAACTTGCCTTTCTAGTTATGGGGGTTCTTGCACAATCCACTGTAATTGCAAAAGAAATAACGAGTACAGCAAAGGAATTTTGGCCTGAAAAGATTCATCAAAAATTAATTGCTCCAACTATTAGAGATCTTGAAAAACTTGAAGAACAAATTTTTAGAGACTTGAACGAGTTAATTGACAGAATTCATTGTTTAAGGGCAGGAGCTATAGAAGACCTTAGGACAACATTAGAAGAAACTATCGCCAAATTGCCTCGCTCCCCCTTTAAAAAACGGAATGCTTGCGAAATATACTATCAGGATGAGCAAGGCCTTGTTAAAGACACTGACATATACCGTTATCGTGTTGCTGAATGCGTAATCCTAACTCAATTAGAGGAGAAAATAGATAAACAATTAACTATAAGAACAATAGTTGATCAGTATGCACAACTTCAAATTAATGCTTATAAATCCTATTGCAAATTTGAAGGGATAGGAAGTGCCAAGGATATATTTCAGAGAGATTGGATAGAGTATGGCAAGAGACAACACCTTTGGGAAAGATTTTTGGATAACCCCTAATCAAGTTCAAGGTTTTACAGAGATTTTCATGTTAAGGAGTATGAAATTATGAAAACAATACTTATTTTCGCAATCTTTTTTAGTTGGTTGGTTTTAGGCTTTGGTCAAGTAGATAAGTGTGGTAAGGCTATTGAGTGTTACGAACAAGCAATTACCGAAGCTTTGAGAATGGAAGAGGAGCTAAAAGAAAGTTTAAAGCAAGTAGAGAATTTAGAAAATGAGTTGCAGATTGCTAAGGATAGAATTGCCAGCAATCAGAATACTATTGAGCAATTACAGGAAAAAATAAAGGTTTTAGAAAAGATAGTGTGTGGTGAAGAAGGGTGCTAGCTTGACTAAATAGCAGGTTGACAAATCTGAGATAGCGTAAGGATTCAAATTTGAATCCTTATCTGAATCACTACTCAAACCTTACAGGAAAGGAATCAAACAAATGAGTCTAGCCAAATTGCTTATGGTTGTAAGCGTTGCACTTTATGTAACCCTTACTCAAGGACTTTCTCAACAAGAAATTTCTGCTGATTGTAATGGATTACAAAAGCAAATCCAGTGCTTATCTGAAGAGATTGAGAATCTGAAAGTAGAAAACCAGCAACTCAAAGAACATATTGTGGAGTTAGAAAATACTATTGAGAAGGCAGTTAATGATGCAAATAGTGAAATAGAGGCGTTAAAAGTAGAGGTTGCTGATTTGAAAGTCAACACTCAATTCATATCTAAACTTGAGGACTTTAATACTACAATTATTGATGCAGGCCCTAATTTCTTAGCTATTCAACAAGATGGTAATGTAGCTCTATACAAAAAAGATGATGATACACCTAATGATAAAGATATACATATATGCAATTTTTTAGACCATAATTGTTGAATAAGTAACCTAAGTACTCACACAGTTAAGAGAAAAAATAATAGTATGAGGAAATAATTTCGCTCATTATGAAATTTAAGCACATTCTGAAGTTGCTAAATTATAAACCAAACACAATTTGCTTAGCGCTCATCATATTTTTGTCTCTAGCAGCAGCACAGCATCCCCCTGTGCCTGCTGCTTTACCTTTTACAGAATTGCCCGAATTACCAAGTTCAGTAGTCGATGTGCCTATCATTTTACCACTTGATGCCCTACGTGAGTATTTAAATAGAGAGTTCCCACGCACCCTCAACTTGGAACAAGATCCCGGTTGTGACAATGGTGTCTGGGCTACTATTCAACGTGATGAAATAAGTCTAAGTATGAATGGTTCAACTATTAATTGGAGTATTCCTGTTCAGGCAAGAGTTTATGGGCGTCTGGCAGATAGGATTTTAGGACAATGTGTACGCGAAACAAAAAATTGTGATGTGCGTTTCATAATTCCTGCAAAAACTACTTTACAGGTAACAGACAATTGGGGCTTGCTGAGTGAGACCCATAAAGATCCTTTGATATGGGAGCAACGTTGTGAGATCAGAATATTTGGAGAAAGTATAGATGTCACTGACTTCTTTGAATATGAACTGGAAGACTCCTTAGACAGCTACGCCCCTGAAATTGATCAGCAAATTACAGAAGAAGCTGACTTGCGAACGCTATTGCAAAAAGCATGGCAAGATATGCAAGATCCTGTAATGTTAGATGAAGGCGTGTGGTTACTACTTACACCCGAGGCACTACGACTAAGTGATTTACAAGGGGATAACACTAGCGCTCATATAGGACTGGGGCTCAAATTAAAGGCCCGTTTGGTAGTAGGTGAATCTCCAATTATTTCCTATACACCTTTACCAAATAGGAATTCTACCTTTGTAGGAAACACTTTCAAATTATTTTTAGAAGGTGAGATTAGCTACGATGAAGCCACTACTCAAGCAAATACTCATCTAACAGGCACTTCTTATACTTTTGTAGATCAAACTATTACTATAGAAAAGACAGAAGTTTATGGTACAGGAGAAAAATTAGTAGTAAAGCTTAACACTCAAGGAGCTCTTACCGGAACGCTTTATCTAGAAGGAAAACCTACATATGATGCTAACCGTCAAGAAGTTTTTATAGAAGACCTTGATTATCGTTTAGAAACACGTAATATGCTTTTACGTTCAGCCAGCTGGCTTAATCAAAAACTTCTAAAAGAAAGCTTAAAAAATGCGCTGCATTGGGAATTAGCTAAAGACATTGCTGAACTGAGTATGCTTGCAGAACAAGCCCTTAATCAACCATTAGATGAGGGATTACAGCTTTCAGGTAGCATTACGTATTTACAACCAGAGGGTATTTATTTAACACCCACATCTTTATATGTACGTGTTTCTGCAACGGGACAGGTGGCACTGCATATTTCAGGCTTGTAATATAGTACGACAAAAAAGTTTTTTCCCAAATGAAAATCCCCCCTAGCCCCCCTTGTTAAGGGAGAAATATAGAAAGTCCCCCTTAACAAGGGGGATTTAGGGGGATTTGCCTCGAGGAACTCAACCTCGCTTGATTTTGCAATAATGTAGGACAAAGATTTATCTGGATATCTTATAGTATTAGGTGATACCCCACAAGCACTAGGTATCAAGATTAATCCTCTTAGGAAAGTTAGGAAAAAGCCTAGATGATATTGCTACTTCCCCACTTTTATCAAAGTAAGTGATTTTCCCTTCTTTATTACACAACCAAACCTCTTCAGCACCACTTTCAAAGTAAAGGCTTTTCTTTTCCTGCATTTCTTCTGCAGTATTGCTAGCTGAAAGAACTTCTATGCAAACATCTGGAGCTACAGAGCACTCCACCTCATCTTTAATAATTTTATACGTTGCTTGCGATACCCAAGCTACATCAGCAACTTTAGTTCCTTTTTTGGTTTTTATGGCACATTCAGTAAGAATCTTGCCATCTCTTCTGTTTAAACGTAGCAATGCAGCAATCTCACCTTGCAACATTGAGTGGTAAACTTTAACTGGCGACATTATTATCTTACCTTGCTTATTTAGCTCTATTTTAAAGGGCAAATTCTGCAAGTCTGGACGATTGCACAATTCTAGCCAGTTCATGCTAATGATGATAACAGAGAATTACTACTTTCTACCTAAAGGGAACATTTATCCGTTGTACAGGACTAACAAGCACTCCCATAACGGGCGTAGTTTCTAGTACCTCGACAAGAAAGTTTTGACGGGTGATTTGTAAATAGCACAAGCTTACAAAGAAAAATCAGGAAGGGCTTTTTAGAAAAATCTCAAGAAGTTTTTTACTCGTCAGAATTAATTTGTCAAGGTACTAGTTAGGGGAGAGGAGTACTGGGTCATGCATCAAATCAAAATGTCATAATATAAAATCATATATCAAAACTTTTGTGTCCTAGGTTATAAAAATTAGCAGAAAAATCCGTGGAGATTCTACTGTCCAACAAGGCAAAGTTGTTCAAATTGTAACTAAGCTGGCTTTAGGATTTCACTGATTTATTTGTCATCATAGCATTGCGAAATCATAGTCCATGGTTGATAACTATTATTAGGCTAGTGTATATCTTGTGAATATGATGTAATTTACATATTGAATGTAACTTACACACTATACTTAAATTAAGAATGCTAAGGAGGTTTTTATGTTGACTCGAGCCATCCCCCTACTAAATTTTGCTTTCAGTCTTTTACTTTTACTTGTAAGTCTTAACTACTCTCAAGCAAGCAACCTAAATAATTTGGTTAGTTTAAATGATATAACTCGTGGTGAACTACTTTTTCGCAGTAGTGAATTAGCAGGCTACTTTGAACCCGCTACTCAGCTGGCTATACAAGTGAATGTTGAAGTTACTGGCATGGTTGCTCGTAGCACCATCAAACAAACTTTTGAGAATACTGGTGACAGTTGGGTTGAAGGTATTTATGTTTTTCCTTTGCCTGAAGATAGTGCAGTAGACATCTTGAAGATGCACATTGGTGAGCGCATTATTGAAGGTGAAATCCAAGAAAAAGAAGAGGCTAGGGCTACTTATGAAGCTGCTCGTGAAGCAGGCCAACGGGCAAGCTTAGTTGAACAAGAACGCCCTAATATGTTCACTACCTCAGTAGCAAATATTGGCCCTAGAGAAACCATTATTATTGAAATTAGCTACCTAGAAATGCTTAGTTATGATGCTGGCGGGTTTAGCATGCGCTTTCCTCTAGCTATTACCCCACGCTATGTTCCTGGCGAGCCTCTTGAGGATACTATAGAAAATGACACAGGTTGGAGTGTTGATGCTAATCAAGTACCTGATGCCTCACGCATTACCCCTGCAGTGTTACCACCAGATGAGCCGCTACGTAACCCTGTTGTTCTAACTGCTACTATAGATGCAGGATTTCCTTTGGCAAGTTTAGAAAGTAGCTATCACAATATAAGCACTCGTGTAGAGGGTAATCTTAATATTGTTGAGCTGGCTGGTCCAGCGCCTGCTGACCGAGACTTTGAACTTACTTGGGAACCCAATGTTAGCAGTCCTGAAGCGGCAATTTTTGAGCAAACATGGGAAGATGATCCCTACGCACTTATTATGCTAATGCCACCTAAATTGCAGGATGTAGAAAATGTGCCACCTCGAGAAGTAATTTTGATTATTGATACTTCTGGCTCTATGTCAGGTGTCTCTATGACCCAAGCTAAAGAGGCTTTAAAACTTACTTTAAAACGCTTGTCTTTACAAGATAAGTTTAATGTAATTGAGTTTAATGATGAGGCTAGGGCCTTTTTTAAAGCACCACAACGTGCTAGCCAGCGCAATATCAATAGTGCACTCCAACAAGTAGAACACCTAGCAGCAAATGGTGGCACAGAAATGGCCAAAGCCCTAAACCTTGCTTTGGATGGTAGGGTGACCGAAGGTTTCCTTTCACAGGTGGTATTTATTACCGATGGCAGTGTGGGTAACGAAAGTCAGCTTTTTGAGCTAATAGCTAATAAGCTCAGTAGTACTCGGCTTTTTACTGTTGGCATTGGCTCAGCACCAAATGCTTACTTTATGCGTAAGGCTGCTGAATTTGGTAGAGGCACTTACACTTTCATAGGCCAAGTGAGTGAAGTGCAAGAAAAAATGCTTAGACTATTTGAGAAGCTAGAAAATCCTGTGCTTACAGGGCTAGAGTTGCAACTCCCTGAAGGAAGTGAGTTTTACCCAGAGGTTGTGCCTGATCTTTATGTTAACGAGCCTGTTTTGGTGACTGCTAAATTGCCTAGAATAGGAGGTACAGTTTCAGCCTCTGCTGAAGCTAATAATGAGATTTGGACTCGTCAATTTACTCTAGAAGGCAGAGACCAAGCAGGGGTAGCCCAACTCTGGGCGAGGAATAAAATTGAAGCCCTAGAAGATAGTAGCATAGGTGAAAGCCGCCTAAATCGTGATGCTATGCGTCAAAATATTGTACAAGTAGCTCTTGAGTACCATCTGGTAAGTGATTATACTAGTTTGGTAGCAGTTGATAAGACGCCTGCTCGAGCCCCAAATGAAACCCTAAATCAAGAAGATATGCCCCAGAACTTACCTGCAGGTCAAGACTACAATGCTATTTTTGGTGGTTATCCTAGTGGTGCAACTTCAGCGCCTTTGCACTTACTCTTAGGCTTACTAGGATTAGTGCTTATCATTTTTGGATTCTTAATAAGAACTCGCCTCCATGCTTAAGATTATGGGGCTTAAAAAGCAGTTAGTGCTTAGCTGCATCCTTATCTTTTTAGGCATCACTATAGCAGCTTGGCAATTTGGCATAGGTGTTTTTATCTATGCCAAAGCCTATTTTGCTAAAGGACTTATTGCCCATGCTTGGCAACAAAGTGTAGCAACTGGTAAACCCCACAAACCATGGCCTTGGGCAGATACTTATCCTGTAGCTCGTTTACGTGTACCTTCTCTGGGGATAGAACAAATAGTGCTCTCAGGCGCTAGTGGACGTACACTTGCCTTCGGTCCGGGCTTTATGTTGGCTAGTACTGCCTTTGATGAGGTAGGAGCTAGTGTAATTGGTGGACATCGCGATACCCATTTTAAGTTCTTGCAACACCTTCAGTTAGGTGATGATATTTATATAGAACTGGCTAATGGGCAAAGTAAGCTTTTTAAGGTTTCTAACCTAGAAATAGCAGATGTGCGTAGCTCGCAGCTACGTCTAGATAATACAGAGCCTGTACTAATGCTTATTACCTGCTATCCTTTTAATGTTATTGCTAGAACTGGGAATTTGCGTTATGTAGTTACAGCAATGTAGTAACATCTCCACAGCTAAAGCGTGTGGGAGTGCTACTGTTACTTCACAAAATTCCTTGAGGACATCTTCATGAGCTCTCTGGGCATGCCCCTACCCTGTAAAAAACCTTTTTATTAATAGTATTACAGCGCAATGTTGCAAATGAAGTAAGGGGAATTGCGAAGAAAGTGCGAGTGTGAATAGTAAACTAAGATTATGAAAAGAGTCAATGAAACACACGATGAAATAGTAGAAAGAGCAGTAAATTTAAGTCCTCCAGAATGCAACTTGGCTGAAGCAGATATAGAAGTGCTAGCAAAAGAACTTAAAGAATACGTAGCAGAATTTGAAGAAGCATTCAAACGACCTGAAAGTTTGACTTGGACAGGACATTATCTAAAAGGCTTGCTAAGTGACCTTGATCGAAAAAATATAGAAGCAATAGCACTATCAATGGGACTGAATGCCCGTAGCATGCAAAGTTTTATAGGAAAAAGTCCTTGGCAGATAGAACCTGTAATCGACACACACCAAAAGCTAGCTGCAAAAAGCTTAGGTAATGAAGGAGTACTGATAGTTGACGAATCAGGGAATGTAAAACAAGGAAGAAACTCAGTAGGAGTAGCAAGGCAGTATTGTGGATCAGTAGGAAAAGTGGAGAACAGCCAAGTAGGAGTATACTTAGGGTATGCCAGCAACAAAGGGCATACTCTAACAGAAGGGCAACTGTACCTACCTGAACAGTGGTTCGATGAAGAACATAAACAAAAAAGGGAAGAATGTAGAGTGCCAAAAGACTTAGGGTTTGAGTAAAAATAGACTTTCAATTTGGCCTGATTATAAAGCTCTATAGCGTATGGAAATCTGTGTAATTGAAACGTTATTGCTGCTCAGAGACTTAGAGTTCAAAACCAAACCAGAAATAGCGTTGGAGATGATAAGAAAGACAAAAGGGAGGAGGCATTTGAATTTTGAATACGTACTAGCAGACGCATTGTATGGAGATAACATAGAGTTTAGAGATGGAGTAGCTGAGTTAGGGAAGCAGTACTTTACAGCAGTATCTTGCAACACGAGGGTGTACCAAGAGAAACCAGAGATGAAGGTGCCTGAATACAGAGGTAGAGGAAGAAAGCCTAAACTAGCAAAGGCAAATACTGAGTCAATACGAATAGATGAGTTAGCGAAAGAAATAGAGGAAGGAAAGTGGAGTAGACATGTAGTAAAAGAAGGGAGGAAAGGGCCAATAGTATGCGAATTTGCCTTTGAGCGAATATGGGAAACAAGAGGAGAAGGAGAACCAGTGGAGTTGTGGTTGGTAATCCGCCGTAATCTAAATGAGAATGGAGAAATCAACTACTATTTTTGCAATGCTTCAGAAGAAATCAGTCCTGAGACTTTAGTGTGGTTAAGTGGCATGAGATGGCCAATAGAAACATCGTTTGAAGAATCAAAGGAAGAGTTAGGACTTGACCACTACGAAACTAGAAGTTACTTAGGCTGGCACCATCATATACTATTAACTTGTTTGGCACATCATTTTCTGGTGAGAATGCGTTTAATGTTAGGAGAGAAAGCTCCAGCTTTGACCTTGCCACAAGCAAGATTACTAATCAAGGCAGCAATACCACTGCCTGAGTTAACGATAGCTCAATCACTAAGTCTAATTCGTTACTACCAGCGCCGAAATTATACTGCCTATGTCTCACATCGAAAACATACTCTTGCTACACTGTATAGGAACTATATTTCATGACATTGCGCTGTAATAATAGATATGCTAGTATGAACAAAATCAACTAATATTTGCTATACTTAACAAAGTAGTGAGATTATCTAAGTGAGAAATCTTCACAATGAAAATTGCTAGTTTATGTTTGTTAGGAATTCTATTTTAATTATTTAAGGGAGAATTTATGCCAGTAAACCAAAAAACAATGCTAGAGCTATTAACATCGAAAGTATCTTTTATTAAGGCTATAAAATTAAACAAAATAGTTATCAGCTTGTTGATCTTTATATTAATAGCTAGTGGGTGCACCACAAGCAAATCATTACTATTCCTACTAAAACCACCAACAGAAGCAGGAATAGATTTGCCCTATGAATACTGCATAGGTATCATAGACCCCAAAGACCCAGACAATAATAAAAATACCCCTATCCAAGTGACAGTAACCACCACACCAAATACTAACTGGCTTAGTGTGGAACCACTACAAACAACGCAAGCTGATAGCAGTTGTGAGGCAGAGAATGTAGTAGCAGTGTTAAAAGGGACACCCAAAGAACAAGATGAAATTGAAGTGGTCCTAAGAGCCACTAAAGGAAGTGCTAAGGGAGAACAAAGCTTTACTATAAAGGTAGGAGATGGCAACCTAGCACCAAGGTTTAGAACCAAAGATGTAACAGTAGCAAGGGTAGGTAAAGTATACACATATAACATGTGGGCAGAAGACCCAGAAGGAGAACCAGTAAGCTTTGAAAAAGTGGGTAACCTACCAAACTGGCTGTTTCTAAAGGATAATGGTAATGGCACAGCCACCCTAACAGGAGCAGCAAGGGAAAGTGATGTAGGCAAGGAACACCAAGTAGCCATAGAAGCTAGGGACGGAAAACCAAGAGATTGTCAAACAGAAGGATGCTTAAAAGAATTTACCATAAGAGTAACAGATGCCAACACACCACCAATATTTCTAAGTGAACCAACAGCAAAAGCCAAAATAGGAAATGAATACAGCTACCCAATAGAGGTTGTTGATCCAGATGGGGATAAACTAACCATAGAAATAACCCCAGCAGAAGAGGACTGGTTTGAGTTTGACTTTACAGCTAAGGATGATGGGACCCTGACAGCAGAAATCAAGGGAGTACCAGATAATGAAGATAGAGGCAAGGTAGAGTTTACGCTAGTAGCCAGAGAAACAGATTTTGATGAAGGAGGATTAAGTACAGAGCAGAGTTATACCCTATATGTTCTTGATCCCAACAATGACAATATACCCCCTAAGTTTACCAATATATCCCCATTGCTAACGGTTAAAGAGGGTACTAACTTTGTGTATGAAATAGTGGCTAGTGATCCAGATGGTGAGGTAGCTGATTTAACAATAACAGCTCCAACACTGCCTAACTGGGCAACCATCACAGATAATGAAGATGGCACAGCAGTGATTAGGGGTGTACCAAATAGTAAAGATATAGGTGAACGTCAGGTAGTGGTGCAAGTAGAAGATGGTAATAGCATTGGCATAGCAGTTTTTACTCTAGCAGTAGAAAATATCAATGAGGCCCCTATATTCATTAGTGAACCAACTGCAGGATTTACAACTGATTGTAAATATTTTTACCCTATAGAAACATTTGATCCAGATCCAAATGATGAACTGACAATATCAGGAACTAACATACCAGATTGGACAACCCTACTAGCCAATAGTGATGGTACCGCCATACTATTTAGCCACAAAACACCTTTTGAAAACAGTGAATTAAACTCTCTAGGCACAGACTTAGTAACCTTAGAAGTTAGTGATGGCAAACTCAGTAATGAACAAGAGTTTAGCTTGATCTATGATGATACTCCAGCTGTAGGTAGCAATGGCTGTAGCATAAATACCCCTCCAGAATTTGAGAGTGAGCCACCTGTAAATGTAGTAATAGCTGAAGGGGAGGAATATCGCTATAGTGTATCTGCTAAAGATAAAGATAATGATCCACTGACTCTTTCTGCACCAAGTAAACCTTCATGGTTAAGTGTCAGTACTAGTAATGATGGTGGTGACAACAGTATAACTCTTACCGGCACACCAAACCAAAGTGATGTAGGGAAGCAGCAAGTAATCTTACAAGTAACAGATGGTTTAGGGAGTGATGTACAGGCGTTAACTATAGAGGTCCGGAACTTAAACAGCCTTCCCAGTTTTACTAGTGAACCAACAGCAGCACAAAAGATGGCTAGAGAAGATGAGGAATACGCTTATCCTATAGTAGTAAATGATGAGGATGGAGATGTGCTGGTAATAGGGATGTCAAAAGGACCTTCGTGGTTAAGTGTTACTAATACTGGTCCCGGTGTGGGAATACTTAGTGGTACTCCTAGCAATGAAGATGTGGGTACACACGAAGTAACTTTGTTTGTGAGTGATGGTAGTAATCTAACGAATAGTAATCTTCAAAACAGTAGTCTAACAATCCAAGCTCTGGGGGATGATATTAGTATTGTAGAGCAAAGCTTTGAAGTAACAGTAGAGAACACCAATGATCCACCAGAGTTTATCAGTGGACCTGTTGAGAGTGTAAATGAGGGTAATAATTATCTGTACAACATTATAACTACTGACCCAGATGTAGAAGATACCCTAACTATAACAACTGATAATGATCTACCTAGATGGTTAGAACTAACGAACACTGGCAATGGTCTAGCTAGTCTACAAGGAACTCCAACTCAAGAGCATACTGGCAGTCATAGCATAAGCCTAAGAGTAAGTGATGGTATTGAAAGCGACATTCAGAATTTTGCCATAGCAGTTATAGCCATAAATGATGATCCAGTAGCAGTTGATGATATTGCTACTACAGATGAGGATACAGCTGTAAGCATAGCAGTACTAGCTAATGATAGTGATATTGATGGAGATGACTTAACCATAGCCAACATATCAAACCCTGCTAGTGGTACAGCTGTATTAGACCCTCAAAATAACCAAAATATCATCTACACTCCCAATGAAAACTTTGTTGGTGAGGATAGTTTTATCTATACCATTACAGATGGTAATGAAACAGATAATGCCACAGTAACTATAACTGTAGGTGGTGGTACTAGTGGTGGTGGTACTAATGACCCTCCTGTAGCAGTCAATGATATTGCTACTACCAATGAAGATAATCCTGTTAGCATTCAAGTACTAGCTAATGACACTGATCCTGACAATGACTCTCTTGCTGTAGCAAGTTTTACTAGTCCTGCTAATGGCACAGTGGTAAATAATACTACTAGTTTAACTTACACTCCTAACAGCAACTTTAGTGGACAAGACAGCTTTAACTACACAGTAGAAGATGGCAATGGTGGTACAGATACTGCTACTGTAAATATAACTGTAGATCCACAAAACGATTTACCAGTAGCTAATGATGATGGTGCTACTACTCCAGAAGACGCAGATGTGACTATAGATGTTTTAGGGAATGATAGTGATGTAGATGGTGATAACTTAACTGTAAGTGGTATTACCCAACCATCCAACGGTACCGTCACCAACAATAATACGGATGTAACTTACTCTCCTAATACAAACTTTAGTGGTACAGATACCTTCAACTATACCATTAACGATGGTAATGGTGGTACAGCTAATGCCATAGTTACTGTTAATGTTGGTGGAACCAATGATAATCCTGTAGCAACGGCTGATAGTGCTACTACTAATGAAGATAATCCTGTGATAATACAGGTACTATCTAATGACAGTGACCCTGATGGTGACGACCTGAATGTTGCTAGCACTACTAACCCAGCCAATGGCATGGTGACAAATAATGGCAACAACGTAATTTATACACCAGATCCAGACTTTAATGGTACAGATACTTTTGATTACACAGTAGAAGATGGTAATGGTGATACAGATACTGCTACTGTAAATATAA
This sequence comes from Trueperaceae bacterium, assembly GCA_965224855.1. Classification (GTDB taxonomy): domain Bacteria; phylum Deinococcota; class Deinococci; order Deinococcales; family Trueperaceae; genus CBDCVN01. The sequence continues at coordinate 2,347,909 of CBDDAI010000002.1, forward strand.
CTGTAGATCCACAAAACGATTTACCAGTAGCTAATGATGATGGTGCTACTACCCCAGAAGACACAGACGTAACCATAGATGTTTTACGGAATGATACTGATGTAGATGGTGATAACTTAACTGTAAGTAGTGTCACCCAACCATCCAACGGTACCGTCACCAACAATGGTACAGATGTAACCTACTCTCCTAATGCAAATTTTAGTGGTATAGATACCTTCAACTACACAGTAGAAGATGGTAATGGTGGTACAGCCAATGCCATAGTTAGTGTTGATGTTGGTGGTACTAATGATTCTCCCGTAGCCAATGATGACCGTGCCACTACCAATGAGGATAATCCTGTAATTATTCAAGTACTAGCTAATGACAGCGACCCAGACAATGACTCTCTAGCTGTAGCAAGCTTTACAAATCCTGCAAATGGTATGGTGACGAATAATAATGGTATTAGTGTAACCTACACTCCAAACAGTGACTTTAGCGGACAAGACAGCTTTAACTACACCATAGAAGATGGTAATGGAGGCACAGACACAGCTATAGTCACTATAACCATAGACCCACAGAATGACTTCCCTGTAGCTAATGATGATGGTGCCACCACTCCAGAGGATACAGCCATAACTATAGATGTGTTAGGCAATGATACAGACATAGATATAGGTGATACTCTAGTAGTTACAGGGGTTACACCACCTTTAAATGGTAGTGTTGTTAACAATAATACCAATGTAACTTATACACCCAATGCTAACTTTAGTGGTACCGATACCTTTGCTTATACTGCTAGTGATGGTAATGGTGGTACCGATACTGCCACTGTAACTATCAGTGTTGGTGGCATTAATGATCCTCCTACTTTCACCAGTGCCCCTGTAAGAACAGCTACAGAAGACCAGCTCTACAGTTACGGCATCACTGCTACTGACCCTGACGGCGATACTCTTACCTTTACTGCTACTACTAAACCTGCTTGGTTAGACCTAGCAGATAATGGCAATGGTACTGCTTTGCTTACTGGTACACCTAGTAACAATGATGTAGGAGATCATAATGTTGAGTTAGAGGTTGGTGATGGTACTGCTACAGATACACAGATCTTTAATATCAGAGTTAGTAACAGTGCAGATGCCCCATTCTTTACCAGTAATCCTCCTGTTACTGCTACTCAAGGTACTACCTATAACTATACAGCTACTGCTAGTGATCCTGATGGTGATCCTCTTACTTTTAGTGTTACTAACAAGCCCACTTGGGTTAGCTTTACACCTGCTACAGCAACTCTTACAGGAACGCCAACTAATGATGATGTTGGTGTTCATAGTGTGCTACTTACAGTTACTGATGGTAATGCTGGTGATGCCCAAAGCTTCATTATCACTGTTGACAACATAAATGATGCTCCTGTGGCTATGGATGATACAGCTAGTACCAATGAGGATAACTTCATAACTATAGAAGTTTTAGCTAATGACAGTGATCCTGATAGTGACCCTTTCACTATCACCAATGTAACTAATCCTGCCAATGGTACAGCTACTAATAACACTAGTAGTATTACTTATAAGCCAAATGATGATTTTAATGGTACAGACAGTTTTGATTACACCATTGATGATGGCAATGGTGGTACAGATACTGCTACTGTAACTGTAACCATTAATGCTGTAAATGATGCTCCTAGTTTTACTACTACCCCTCCTGGTACAACCAGTCTTATAAATGTTAACGTGGGCGATTTTTTTACCTACAACATGTCAGCTACTGATCCTGATACAAACGACACGCTTAGCTTTACTGCTTCTACTACCAATTTCCCTCTATCTTCTTGGCTTACTTTAACTGATAATGATGATGGGACTGCTACTCTAACAGGCTCTCCTGCTTTTAGTGATCTGGGTCCACTCAATGTGTTATTGGAGGTACAAGATTCTGTTGGTGAGAATGATACACAGAGCTTTACCATTAATGCAAATGCTATACCAGAGTTTACTAGTAATCCTATAACTACTGCTGATGAAGGTGTGCTCTACACTTACAATATAACCACTAATGATGCTGATCTTTTGGGTAATAATCATTTGACTATTACTGCTCCTACTTTGCCTAGTTGGTTAGATCCTATTGTTGATAATGGTGATGGTACTGCTACTTTGAGTGGTACGCCCAGTAGCACAGATGTAGGTATACACAATGTTGTGCTTAAGGTTAGTGATCCTGTTGGTGCTAACAGTCAGCAGAATTTTGATATAACAGTAGCCAGTGTACAGGCACCTGTTATTAATAGTTTTACTGCTAGTGCAAATCCTATTGATCTTGTAGCAGGTATGGATACTTGGACAACTACTCTAACATGGGACGTTAAGGGTACCCCTCCAATAGATTTAAACCTATTCGAAAGAGTGAATGGTGAAGTCACATCCACTTGGGTTGTAACGGGTCTGACCGAAAAAGAAGTGATGCCCGTAGGAGCCCCCACTACCTACACCTTAAATGCGGGAAATATTAAGGGCCCTGGTGGTTCAATGAACTTAGATGTAGTAGTGAATTACCCTTCCAGTTGTACTGATCCTGTTAATTTTACTGATAATAATCTTGAGGAGGCAATAGTAACTACCCTAGGTCTATTTCCTACACAGCAGGTAACCTGCTTTGAGATGTGGGGACTGGATGGTCTTATCTATAGAGCAAATGTTGGGTTTGAAATTTCAACTATGGATGGCCTACAGCATGCTGTAAATATAAAAAATATTGACTTTCAAAACAACTTTGTTAAGGATTTCAGTTATTTACAAGACTTCAATAGTTTGCAATTTCTTGATCTTTATAACAACTCTATCACAGATGCAGATCTCAGCAGCTTTCCAGGTCTTCCCAATTTGCAACTTCTGAATCTTACAGGTAATCAAATTGTGGATATTAACAGTTTTATAAACCTTCCCAATTTGCCAAGTTTATCAATCCTTGATCTTTCAGCTAATCAAATTACTGATATCAGTAATTTTCCAACTCCTTCCAGTTTAAATGTCCTTAATCTTTATGGCAACAATATTGTAGATGTTGGTAATTTTCCAACAGACTTTCCTAATTTGGGGAATCTTGACCTTAGTGATAACCTTATTGTAGATATTGGTAACTTCCCAAATCTCTCTCTAGGCACTCTTGACCTTAGTGATAACCGTATTGTAAATGTTAGTAGTTTCCCAAATCTTTCCCAACTGATTGATCTTGACCTTAGCAATAACCGTATTGTAAATGTCAGCAGTTTTCCAAATCTACAAAACTTACAAACCCTTTACCTTTCTATTAATCAGATTTCAGACATCAGTAGCTTTCCAGATCTTCCCAATCTACAAATTCTTGACCTTGATTTTAATAATATTACAAATATTAGTGGTTTAGCAGGTAACAACATGAGTCTTAGTTCAGGAGATATTTTAAATTTACGCACAAATTGTTTACAAAACCCCGACAGTAATTCTGATGTGATTGATTTAAGAAATCGTATGGTAGATGTTCCTACCTCTGGCAACCCACATGGTGGTTGCCCATAAGCTTTAAGCTCTTTATGGTTTATGGATTTCTAGAGGTGCGCCTGCTAACGAAAGAAGTTCTTATTGAAAGACGTGTTTGAACAGTGATATGAGGATTAAGTAGTCTGCGTTAGGACATGGCACAAGCCTACTGACAAAGAATCCGACCTTCGAGCCATATCAGAGGGAACGACCACATTGTCAAAAAAGTAATTATAATATAAGTAATGCCCCGCTTAGACATTTACCACAACATTGTTAAGCGTGCTTTGCAAAAAGATAATTGGATAATAACCAATGACCCTCTTATTTTGCAGGTGGGTTTAAAACGACTTTATATTGATCTAGGAGCTAACAAGCTTCTTGGTGCTAAAAAGGGCAAACTTGAAATAGCAGTCGAAATTAAAAGCTTTCAAGGTAAATCGGATATTAATGATTTAGAGCAAGCATTTGGTCAATATAGTTTGTACAAACATGTTTTGGTGGCTAAACAATCTAAGAGGATTCTTTATCTAGCAATAAGTTCAGAAACATATAACTCTATTTTCACTTCAGAAATTGGTCAGATCCTTCTTGATAACAAAGCTCTAAATTTAATTGTATTTGATGCAGAAAAGGAGATACTTCTTCAATGGATCAACTAGATTATCCTAATATCATTAAAGATACTCTTCTTAGCTATGCTAAAGATAGACCCTATAATATGAAAATACTTTCACGCTGTGCTTTTGATGACGAGCATAAGAGCTATGCAATTTTACAAGCTGGCTGGGATGAAGACAAATACATTCATGGTGCACTTATACATGTTGATATTATTGACGATAAAATCTGGATTCAATATGATGGCACAGAAGACGGTATTGCTGATGAGTTAGTTGAAGCAGGTGTACCTCAAAGCATAATTGTATTGGGTTTTCGCTCTCCCAAAATACGCCCACACACTGGTTTTGCCCTACAGTAAAGTTATAGCTGAGAATGCTATTAATTATGTCTTTTCCAAATCAGCTGTGCTATAGGATTACTTCAGGCATTTGTTTAGATTCTCAATTAGAATGTAAAATCCTTTCAAACTTTCTTAAAATTCTAGTATGGATCTTACCGGGTGATAGCGGAGTTACTAAAATTGATTTAGCACCTACTAAGTTAGCCCCTAAAATATCAGTAAATATTTGGTCGCCAATAACAGCTGTTTTTACTAAAGGGGTATCCAAGCATTTTGAGGCTCGGTAAAAGGCAAAAGGTAGGGGCTTGCCCACTAAGGAAAGCCCCTCTATTTCTAGAGCTCGAGCCCACCTATTTACTCGAAAAGAAGAGCTGTTACTTAAAAGGATTACCGAAAAATTGGCAGCCTTAAGCTCTTCTATCCAAAACTTATAGCGTTTATCTATAGTTTGTTTATTGCTAGCAACAAGTGTATCATCTAAATCAACACATATCCCTTGCACACCAAGATTCATCAACAGCTCAAAATTTACTTCTAAAACATTTCTAACATAAAATGTAGGCTTTAAAAGCGGGACCCTAAAGGTCATTGGCAAATAAGAAAGCGTTATCCCAAAGGTAATCGATTACCTTCTTGGCATCTTCTAAGGGCATCACCTTACAACGCTTATCATCATAGGTTAATAAAGGTTCTTGAGAGACATTACTATCACCCTGTGCAGTTGTTAGAGATACTTTAATGCTTTCTAGATTATTTAAGGGACCATGAATATCAAAATCTATATGAGTGTCTAACTTTTCTTCCATCCAAGCTTCAATTTTGTCATCAAGCTGCTCTGCTGTGAGTGGTTCATTCTGGGTTAGTAGGTGATAGTAAACTAATATAATCTCTTTACACTCTTCTTCTTCAGCAGCATCAATTAATGATTGAAAAACACTGGCATTGCTTGCCAAGTTTTTAAAGAATAAAGTCTCAGTTACATTCTTTTGGAATTTTATTTGCTTATTTTTGTAGTTAGTATATTGCTTGAAAGCAAAACCACCTAGAGTCATACCTAAGGAGAAAAGGGCGAGCAAAACAGGCATTATGTTGCGCACCTCTTCTTCACTTTTATTAATCCTAAGATTTCTAAGTGCCTCTGGGCCAAATAGTAAGAGCGTCACTAGACCTCCAATAATCAGTAGTTGGGGAAGGACTTTAAGGATTATAGGAATAGTTGCACCAATAATAGGGACGCCAAAGAATAGGCGGTCTTTCCAGGTCATGCTGGTTTTTACATTGGGAAATATTAGCTCAAGATCAAACTTAGGAATATTTTTATACATGTAAATATAAACTTTTCCTGGTGTGCCCTTAAGATTCTTACGCTTGGCCTTCCTTTTAGCAAAGTATTCTTCGCCTTTATACTTTATGAATAAAACTACCCTCTCAAATACATCAAAGGTGAATTCTACCTTCTTAAAAAACTTTTTAAAGGTTATAGTTTTTGGGACTTCTCCCCTATAGAAACAGATTACTTCATCAAAATCTTCAAAATCCACATCTGTTCTTAATTTGATCAAAGAAGCTTCTTCAAAAGCCTTTTCTAAATCTGCTTCTGATAAAAGATCGTAGTTGGCTCTTTCCAAGACTGTTTTAAAATCTTTTGCTAAATCACTTTGCTTTTGGGAAAGTTGTTTTTCTGTAGGCTCAACTCTAAATTTAGTATCGGCATCAGGGTTAAAAGGAGCAAAGTTTTCCTTTAAGCGTTCTTGAGTGTGGTGAAGCTCAAAGTGGTAGTAAGCTGACAAAATGTCACAGAATTCCCTAAATTTTTCTGTCTCTTCAGGTGGTAATTTCCCATCTTCAATGCAAATATCTACAATGTCTGCGCGACTGTAGGGTATAAATGCCCCTCTATCTTCATAAACTGCCATACACACACTCCATTAGTAAAGATGGCCATATAATGACCTAAATAATATAATACATAAAATGCTTGTCCTAAAATTCCAAAATTTTACTGGAGATGTTACATGCCTTCACAGAGATTGAGCTTTAAAAATAAAAATAATTTTAAACTTTCAGCACACTTAGAATTGCCCCAACTCGAACCCATAAGAGCCTATGCCCTTTTTGCTCATTGCTTTACTTGCTCAAAAGATCTTAAAGCAGTGCGCCACATTGCCAAGGCTCTTAATAAATACAATATAGCGGTAATGCGTTTTGACTTTACTGGTTTAGGGGAAAGTGAAGGTGATTTTGCAGACACTAATTTTTCTTCTAATGTTGATGACCTTTCTGCAGCAGCAGATTTTTTAAAAGACAATTTTTCAGCACCCCAAATATTAATAGGCCACTCACTTGGTGGAGCAGCAGTATTGCAAGCAGCTCAGCAAGTTGCTTCTGCCAAAGCCTTAGTTACCATTGGAGCACCTTGTAACCCTTTACATGTAGCTAAGATTCTTAAAAGTGAAATAGCAACCATCGAACATAAAGGAAAAGCGGAAGTAGAGCTTGCTGGTAGGCGCTTTGTCATCAAAAAACAATTTTTAGACGATTTGAACGAAACCCACATGAAGAGTGCCATAGCAAGCTTAGATAAAGCCTTATTAGTAATGCACTCACCCCTTGATAATATTGTGGGCATTGACAATGCTGCTGAAATTTTCAAAGTAGCTAAGCATCCCAAAAGCTTCATAAGCCTAGATAGTGCTGACCACCTGCTTACTAGCGAGGCCGATGCAAAATATGTGGGTGAAGTAATAGCAGGATGGGCTAACCGCTATCTTGAGATGCCACCACTTGAACCTTCTCATGATGAAGAAGTTCCGCAGGGCACTGTAATGGTAAGAACAGCTAAAAGCTACCGTAGTGAAGTTTACACAGCCAACCATCATTTTCTTGCTGATGAGCCAGCTCGAGTTGGTGGCACTGACTTAGGACCTAGCCCTACTGAGTACTTATATGCAGCTTTGGGGACATGTAAGACGATTACTGCACGTATGTATGCTGATCGCAAGGAGATGCCTTTAGAGAGTATAACCGCAAAAGTACAATTGGAGCAGGAAAATACTCTAGATGGTGAGAAGAAAAGTCGTTTTTATGTGGAGCTTGATTTAGCAGGGGAGTTAACAGAAAAGCAGCGAGAACGCATATTATATATTGCTGATAGGTGTCCTGTCCAAAGGACTTTAGAGGGGGAAATAAAAATTCATAGCAAGCTAAAGTAAGCAGGAAGGCAAGAAAAGATGTCTCCAGAGGCCTATTTCACTATTTGCATTGTAGCACTAACTATTTCTTTACTTTTTTTTACTCGTTATGCTGTAGATTTTGTTTTCATGGCAGGGTTAAGCATATTAGTTATTTCAGGTATTCTGCCTGCTAATGAGGCCCTTATAGGTTTTAGTAATGAGGGAATGTTAACAGTGGGCGTGCTCTATATTGTTGCAGCAGGCCTAAAAGAAACAGGAGCACTGCAGTGGCTAGTACAAAGTTTATTGGGATCACCTAAAAACTTTTTTAGAGCACAGCTTAGAATTATGTTGCCAGTTGCATTTTTTAGTGCTTTTCTAAACAATACTCCGGTAGTAGCCATGCTTATTCCGGCAGTAAGCGACTGGTGTAAAAGGTTGCGTTTGTCACCTTCTAAACTTATGCTACCCTTAAGCTACGCTGCCATCTTAGGTGGTACTTGCACACTAATTGGTACTAGCACAAACTTAGTTATTAATGGCCTCTTAATAAATCAAACTGGACAGGGCTTAAGGGTTTTTGAAATTTTTTGGATAGGTTTACCTATAGCATTATTAGGGATTGGCTTTATCACTCTTTTTAGTCGTTGGCTTTTACCCGAACGTATACCGGTTGCTGAAAAATTGAGAGACCCTCGTGAGTACACTATTGAAATGTTGGTTGATGCTAATGGACCTTTAGTGGGTAAAAGCATAGAAAAAGCAGGCTTGAGGCATTTACCCAACGTATTTTTAGCTGACATTGAGCGTGCTAATAGATTGCTTACAGCAGTATCTCCTAAAGAGGTTTTGGTAGCTAATGATCGTTTGCTCTTTGTAGGGGTGGTAGAGTCATTAGTAGATTTGCACAAGATGCGTGGCCTTATACCTGCTAGTGAGCAAGTTTTCAAGTTAAATGTGCCACGTCCTGAAAGGACACTGATAGAAGCAGTGGTCTCAGACAGCTGCCCAGCAGTAGGGCGTACTGTAAGTGCTGCACGTTTTCGTAGTGTATACAACGCTGTGGTTATAGCAGTGGCTCGTAATGGTGAACGTATTGGTAAAAAAATAGGCGATATAATCTTGCAAGCAGGTGATACTTTGCTACTCGAGGCACCTCCTGCTTTTGCTGAGCAGTACCGTAACTCACGCGATTTCTTACTTATTCACCAGTTAGATGATGCTAATCCCCTTAGACATGATAAAGCCATCCTAGCTATTAGCATCTTAGGACTGATGGTTATTCTAGCTGCTTTTGGGGTACTAAGTATGTTTGCCGCTGCTTTGCTAGCAGCAGGACTTATGATTTCTACAGGCTGTGTAACTGGTCGTTTAGCAAGGCGCACCATTGATTGGCAAGTATTAATAGTTATAGCTGCTTCCTTTGGTTTGGGCAGTGCATTGGAGACAACTGGAGCAGCACAAGTCATAGCTCAAAGTCTTATTGGTCTAGCAGGTGGCAGCCCTTGGTTCAGCTTAGTGCTTATTTATCTTATCACCACAGTTTTTACAGCAGTTATTACCAACAATAGTGCGGCTGTGTTAATTTTCCCTATTTGCTTAGCAACAGCAGAGAACTTGGATGTTAACTTAATGCCTTTTATTATTACCCTAATGATGGCAGCTTCGGCCAGCTTTGCTACTCCTATTAGCTATCAGACTAACTTAATGGTTTATGGTCCGGGTGGTTATCATTTTAGTGATTACCTACGTATGGGTTTGCCACTTAATTTGGTATTGGGGTTACTGACTGTTTTCCTTATTCCTTTTATTTGGAATTTTTGATGTCGCTCATATAGATGCGGCAACCATGTCTTCAACTAGCATTAGCAAGTTAGACTACGAGGTTTATTGCTATGCCGTTATGTTCATCGCTAGCACCTGCCATAGCTATAGATAAGACCATGAATGTACTCATATTTAATTTCAGAGTTCTTTTCGTTCTCAAGATACTGTTCGATGCTAAGAAAGGCAAGTTCCTTGTGGGCATACATAATTAATAAGGTAGCACAGTTTGTTATGTTGAGCGAAATTTATAGTGGCGTGGTAGGGGCGTATTGCTTTTATGCCCCTGCCAGCGTGTAATGTGCCATGGTGTTTTTGTGCAGTGCATCCTTTATATTGCAGTGCAACATTGTTAAAAAGGTACTTTATGCGTGGCAGGGGCACGATGCATCGCGCCCCTGCTGTATTGTTATAAAAAATTTAGCAATCTGTTTTTGATAAATACCTTTACTATCTGCAAAAACTGTTCAGTGCCTCTATATTTAAACGTGATGGCAATCATCTTCCCATTTTTTGGTGTTGTTAACAATGTATTCAGATATACATTGATAAGATTTTTCGTTACGAATGATGTGCTCGTAATAATTGCGTTGCCACAATTTTTTATTGAATGGTTGCCAGTTGTTTTGTTTAACGTTTTTGATATATTCATTGGTAGACAATGATTTAAATGCCCCAATCACATCACCAACCGTAACCGTAGGGGCGATCCCTTGTGGTTGCCCAATTATTGATAATTGCCCCATTTGCGATTGTTCCGTTTGTGGTGGTTCAACATTTGGCAGATTTTTTGCATTTTGGATGTTGATGGTAGGGGCAATCCCTTGTGGTTGCCCCCATACAATTGATAATTGCCCCATGTGTGATGGTTTTGTTTGTGGTTGATTTGCAAAAGGGATGTTACCGTTGTTTTGGGTACCCACAAGGGGCACCCCTACGTTTTGTTGCCCCATAATTGATGGTTGCCCCATTTGCGATTGTTCCGTTTGTGATGGTTCAACGTTTGGCAGATTTTTTGCATTTTGGATGTTGGTGGTAGGGGCAATCCCTTGTGGTTGCCCTATAATTGATAATTCCCCCGTTTGCAATTGATTCGTTTGTAATTGTTGTGATTGTCCATTTTGTGATTGATTTGCAAAATGGGGATTACCGTCGTTTTGGGTACCCACAAGGGGCACCCCTACCAATTCTATGATTCCGTGGAAATGGTTTGGTATGACGACAAATTCATGTAATTTGATGTTATTAAAACGATGCACTAACCCTAACTACTATTGTCTAATCATGTTTCCTGCAACGTTTAACTGCATGTTCCCATCTTCAATTTTTCCAAACAAACATAATTTATTTTGGGTGCAGATGGTAATAAAATATAACCCCTGTTGTGAATAATCATAGCCCTGTAAACGTATTGATCGGCAGTGGTGTATAGTTTGTCATGACCTATAAGTGCAATAGCATTATAAAGGGTACTACATACCTATAGGGATACATGTTTTTGGGTTCAATACATTTAAAAATACCATATCCCTGTAGGGACACGGTATTTCTGTGAGAGTTAATTCATTTGTAAAGTACAGAAAGGTGTAACATCCCTGTAGGGGTACGCTACAGCGTACCCCTAGCGTTGAAAAAAATTTTCCGACGCTTCGCTGTTTTTAAAATCCCTGCCTTATGCCAGAGAAAAATTCTGGTAACTAACGTTATTCAGGAAAACAATTCCCAGAATCCAGAGAACCAAAAAGCAGAGCTATTAGCGAACGCAGCGAAAACCAGTCTCCCCTTCCCCCAGAGCTTCATCTTTAATTTTAGCAGTGGTACGCACTCCGTCAGAGTTACTTCGAAACGAACCACCACGCGCTTCTCCACGGCTTGCTAGCCACTCCCAAAGGTTTCCTGACATGTCTAATGCTTTTACCCATGATGCCCCATTTTGGTAATTTTCTACAGGCGTAGTCTTACCAATTCCTGACTCAATAGAATTCACCTTAGCACTATCAAAAGTATTTCCCCATGGATACACTAAGCTGTCTGGCCCACGTGCTGCATATTCCCATTCTTCCCTTGTTGGTAATCTTGCTCCTCGCCATTTGCAATATTCTTCTGCTTGCCCATGCCCCGCGTTGTTTATCGGTTGATTAGGCATAGTTGAATAATCGTTAGGTCCTCTTTCTGTACATACTCCATCATCTACACACACCTGATATGCCGCATTAGTTACTTCTGTTTTATCTACAAAAAATGCTGCAAGACTTACACCGTTAAAGCTACCTGTTGGCACTATTACCATTGTTGTCATTACACCTTCATCAAAATTACATTCTACAGGTTCCCACTCAGCATTCCTACTTATATGATCTGTGTATCTAGTAATATTGCAAGGGTCTTCTTTAATTGTAACAGTTGCTCGTCCACTATCCTCAAATTCATTACCCCTTCTAACATAATAGTCGTCATCCTCGTAATCATCATCATCGTCATCATCACCTCTCCCTTTATTTCTCCAGCCATTACTTTGTTGATCCTTCCCTGTAGCTGTTACTGTATCTGTCTCACGGTCACCAGCATTACCTGCTACATAAGCAGTAAAAGTACAGCTGTAGCTTCCATTAGGTCCTATAGTCTGTGGTAAATCACAACTACTAGTTGTCCAATTATGGGCTTCTAGTGTGTCTTTATCTAAATTACCATGAATATTATCTACCAGTAACTCTATAATCGCTGAGTCATAGCTAGATTCATTAGATACTGTTACCCCAAACTCTACATTTCCTCCAGGTTCCACAACTTCTGTTGGGGTTGCTGTTTTTACTACCTCTATAGGTAGTGCCTTCATTATGACTTCTGCCATTGCTATTAAGCAATCTGCATCTGTAGCATTTTCCTTTTTTATCTGGCCCAAGTATCGGCAAAACCCCTAATTTGAATAACTTTAGGAAAAACTAAAGCTATTTTCCTTCCTGAAGAAATCACCTTTACAATTTTCCTATAAGGTGTTTATTGATGTTTTCATTAAATTTCCCAAAATGCAAATATTCTCATTTTTCAAGAGTTCTAGGACTCTTGTTAAATCCTGTGTGAGATAGGATATCTCGAAACAGATCTAAACTCACTGCCCCTCTGTAAAGAATTGAAAAAACCTTGCTGCATTGCTCAAAAATTAGAAGATTCTCTAATGAAAAATTCTTGCCTAGACGTATTTGACTATCATAACTGTCTCACTAAGGAAAACCTCGTTATGCTAATTCCTTATGGGAACTTACCCTTTAGCTTTACGTAAACGTATTGTCGATGCTTACCTTGCTGGTGAAGGTTCTCAGAGTGATATAGCAAAACGGTTTCTAGTTAGCCCAACTACAGTCAAAGCATACCTCAAACTTTATCAAAAAACAGGTGAGTTATTGCCTAGAGCACATAATAGAGGTCGCAAGCCTGCTGTAAACACTAAACAGCTTTCACTAATAAAAACCTTGCTGGAAAGGCACTCAGACATAACCTTAGCTGAACTCTGCACAGCTTTTGAGAAAAAGACTGGTATTAAAGTTAGTAGCACTAGCATGCACAGAGCGATCAGCAGGATTAACTGGACCTATAAAAAAAGACTTTACGTGCTAGAGAGCAAGATCGAGAAGACATTGCAGTAAAGCGGAAAGTCTTTTCACATTTGCAGAAAGCACTTAAATCAACTAGGTTAGTGTTTATTGACGAAACAGGCCTGTATCTAAACATGACCAGAACGCATGCCCGATCAAAACGTGGGGAGAGGGCATATGCTTCTGTACCAAGCAAGAAACATAAGATTGCAAATTTGATAGGAGCAATTACTCTAGAGGGAGTAATTGCTGATTTTTGTGTGGATGGAGGTACAACAGGAGAAGTGTTTACAGGTAGCTTTCCCGATTTATTCGCCATAGCATTAACGCCGATACTTAGCTTGTTGATAACGTAATAACATGAAAATTATCCCTAAACAACTTGCCTCGTTCCGAAATGCCCCTATCTCATCAGACCTTTGCCTAAAATCTCGAAAAAATCGCTCTAAATGATTTGTGGTACGTATGTGTTTCCACATCTCTTCTGGTTCATCATAGTACTCTAACGTTTTTTCTTTCCCCCTAAGAAAGTTCTTCACTGCCTTTGGTTCCTTATCCTTCCACTCCTCTTCAAATTCCTCTAGTTTTTTCTCCGCCTCTTCCTTTGTTTCTGCTTCATACACCTCATACGCATCTTCTATGATTTCACTTTTCCTTTTTGCCTTTGCTTCTTCTTCTGTTAGTTCCTTGCCCTCTTCATCTTCTTTCTTCAAATTGTTGTATTCTAAGTTCTGCTCTATGTTTCTAACCTTGTGTGCTATACATCTTTGTTGTCTTCCCTCTGGTAAGTATTCTTCTATTACTTTTGCTAAGCCATTTGCCCCATCACTGCTTACTATTCTTACTTTACTGGCATCTAATCCCCTTTCTATCATGTTTTTGAACATCTCCTCCCATGTCTCTTCACTTTCCCCTTCTGCTACTTCATAATGTATTATTTCTCTCGTACCATCTTCCCATACTGCCATTGCTACTAGCACTACCCTTCTTTCTACCTGCTGACATTTCCTTTCACTCCCTGCTTCATCTATCTTTGTTTCTCCCGTAGGATACATTATATCTACCCATACCCCATCTACTACTATGTATGCAGGTGTTTTCTCTATTCTAGCTTGTCTATGAATCTCCATCTGTTCTTGGGCCTTTAAACTCACTCTGTTTATGGCATTCAGGGATAGTGCTTCTCCTAGCAACAAACACATCATTATTTGTATGTCTGGTAACGATAATCCTAGAAAATACATTTGACTAGTCAACACAAACAAGCTTGCTAAGCTACGTTGGTGGCGAGTCAGTATGTTCCATGAACGATCTTGATTGCCACTTCTTAGCTTTGGTACCTTCAAATCTTCTATTCTGCCATGTTCAGTATCTAATTCTCGTGTGTAATGACCACTACGTCTAGGACGTTCCCCTTTAGGAAGGTTTTCTAGATGTTCATCTAGCTCTTCTTCTAGTGCTTCTTCTATAGTTGTTTGTACTACTTGTTTAATTTCTGTTTCTAAAGTCTCTTTTAACTTTTCATTTAGAGTCTCATCAAAGCATTCTTGCTCTATTCTGATAACTTGTTCTTTTTTTCTGCTACAGTCATTATGGGAAACACTCCATCTATAAAAAGTTTTTGCACAATAAAACTTGTGTTTCCCTATTCTAACCCTTTTGTTCTTATGGCGAATAATTAAGGAAAGCTACTTTACAGTATTTCTAGAAGAGGTTTTATGTCCAGTATTGAAAGTAGGGCAAATAGTGTTGATCGATAATTCACCAGCACACATAGTAAAGGAAGTAAAGGGATTAATAGAGGGTAGAGGGGCTAAATTAATCTATTTACCACCATATAGTCCTGAGTTCAATCCAATAGAACATTGTTGGTCAAAGGTAAAGTCACACCTGCGTAGATTAGAGCCTTGGGACGAAAAAAGGTTAAATTCTTCAGTGAAGAAAGCTCTGAAAACAGTCACTACTGATGATGCTCAAGCTTGGTTCAGTCACTGTGGTTATTCCAATCACCCACCTATGGAAGAATGTTACTCTAAGTATTTATTCAAGTATTCACAACTTTGATTTCTTATAAGTGCAAAAGCATGTTCTCATCTTTAGCTAGATCACTATCGAGAACTGTTTTTACTGTTTGTGATTTAGTGACATGATTTTATGAGAAGTCACTAACACTGTGCCACAAGCCGAAAGCTCAGTAGTGGGTCAGGTTAAATAGGAAAATGCTATGAATTTGCTATCTTTTTTCCACGCTTCTTTTCAACTTTACGACTAAACTTTTCAAGCTCCTTAATTGCTTTGGCAACATCACCTTTTTCTAAGCTTCTATTTGCCTTTCTTAACTTAGCAGTAAGTGACCTTTCCGTGCCACGATGTAGCCCTAACGATTCAACCTTCCCTAGCAGAGAACTAATTGTAAGTGGTGCCGGCTCGAGAATTAGCAACATTTCTTCAACCTTCTCTATCATTTCCTCTAATTTTTCCTGTTTTTCTTCAGGAGTTAACTCAGGATCTTTCAATGAATCATTAAGCTCTTTTATGTCATCAACAAGAGCATTTAAATAAGCACGCAAGTCTAATTCCTTATCGATATCATCCTTGACCTCTTCTAGAAGTTCCTCAATTTTATCATTGACCTCCTCCACTTTCTCAGGGTCTGCCAGAGCTTCATATAAGAAAGATGCTGAACAAAATGGGCCAATTGGACCGGTTGCTTGTACAGCTAAGCTCCCATCCTCTACTACTGCAATATCTTCTCTTAGCTTTGTTTGAGTGCAAGACGCCAAAAACAATACCAAAATAACTGTAAAACAACTTAAAGCTTTAAACATAAAACTTAAAACCTTTCTTGGCTTTCGCCAGTTAAGTTGAGTTAAGTTAGGCTTCTCCTTGAGGATTTATGGACAAAAAACATTTACTAAACAAAATGCAGTAGATAAGTAACTAGATGAATATCTCTTATCTTTCGCATTGTTGTAGTGTTGGTGGTAGATATTAATGTAACTAGTCTCATAAATTCTCTAATGAAATCCACTCTAGGCTCTAATCTAGTCTGAAATCAATAGCTTTTTTTGACTAGAAAATTAACAGGATTTCCCTTAAAAAGACATCTGGCAAAGGATAAGTTTGAAAATCTAAGTGGCTAGGTGTTAAAAGTATTAAACTTTACTTAAAGATGATCTCACAATAAACTTTTTGAAGTCTTTATGTGTACTACAATTATCCAAGACATGAGTAAACTTAAACTCACAAGGCGTAAGAAACAACTTATTATCAATAACCCTAAAGCTGCTCAAATTTTACTAGACAATGAGCTAATACCTTACTTGTTGCCTTTCTCAGGCCCGTCAAGAACTATGAAAGATGTGGCTCTAGAACTTGATATGTCTATTAAAGACCTACACTACTACGTGGGCAAACTTTGCAAGCACAATTTGCTAGCAGTTGCCAAGATAGAACCTAGAGCAGGTAGACCTATAAAATACTACCGCACTAGTGCAACAGACTTTATAATTCCCTATAAAGCTAGTACGGCAGCATCACCTAAAGAGTTTGCTGAAACTGTTATAGGTGCCTTTTTTCAAATATTTTATCAAAGCTTTCTTCCCAAAAGCCTTACCCCACAAGTAGGTATAAAAGTTCGTGTAAAAAATGGCCAGTTCAATAAGTTCTACACACACAAAAAACATATTCAATGGCATGATCAGCTGGATTTTCCCAAGCCATATAATCTAAATATTGTAGAGTTAGGCGGGCTTTACCTTTCAGAAGAAGAAGCAACTTCTTTACAGCAAAGCTTGTTAGACTTGTTTAATCGTTACAAACGTAGTGAACCACAAGACAGTTCACAAAAGCTTTTCTTGCTACATTGGGGTTTTGCTAAAGCTCAGGAAACGAAGATTGAGAAAAAATCCCAAAAAGAGACCAAAGAAAAATCGATAAATGAAACATCTGCCATTGAAACCGTGTTGTAGGGGTTCAAGATTTTGAACCCCTACAATTGATGCTCATAAAACCTGTAGCAAGACCCTGAAGGGTCTGAGAGTACATTTAGGTTTCTTTGCTGCTTATATTCTGGCAACCAATGAGTTATCTGAAAAAGAGCTTAGTGATAAGCAAGTACTAGAGGCGTATAAGAATCAACAATATGCTGAAAGAGGGTTTCGCTTCTTAAAGGATTGTGCCATATTGTTTTTGTGCAGGGCATCCCTTTATATGGCAGTGCAACATTATTGAATAGGTACTTTATATGTGTGGTAGGGGTACGCTGCAGCGTACCCCTACCAACCGTTGAAAAAAATCTTGGACATTGCACGGTATTTGAAATCCCTGCCCTACACCAGAAAAATATTCTGGTTACTAATGTCATTCAGAGAAGCAGTTTCCAGAACTCAGAATTCAGGAAACCAGAAAAACAGAGCTATGAGCGGGCGCAACGGAAGCCGGCAAAGTCGATCTCCCACTCAGTCCCGTAATCGACACGAGTAGTAGCACGCACATTGAAAGAGTCATCATTGAACCAACCGCCACGCAGCTGTGCGCGAAGGTTAGAGCCACTTTCATGAATAGTACTTGTCCACTCCAACGCATTCCCTGACATATCTAACGCCCCTACCCATGATGCTCCTGCTGGGTAACTTCCTACAAGATTTGCGTAACCAAGTTGCTCATTATAATTCAGTAAATCACTAGGATTAGGACCATCGTCAGGATTGTTATTTCCCCATGGGTATATTAGTTCACTTGGTCCCCTCGCTGCATATTCCCACTCTTCTTCTGTTGGTAAACGTGCTCCTCGCCATTCACAATATTCTTTTGCTCGATGCCAACTCAAGCTCAGCATTGGGTACTTTGTATGATTAAATAGAAAATTATTATTATAAGGTGATGGATTACAGCCTTCAACATCTACACATTTTTTGTACACTCCTACAGTTACTTCTGTTTTATCTATCCAGAATGGTTGGGTAAAAGTTTGCTCTGCACTATTATACCCCATAGTAAAGCTTCCCTCTGGTACTTTTACCATCGTTGCCCCATCAAATTCTTGCTCTTCTGGTGTCCAATCAGAGTTCTCAAACACATCTATAACACTCACCTCAATGTCCTGAACATCTGTTAGTCCACCTGAATCTTCTACTGTGACTTGTATGTTGTAGATATTATCTTCACCATCATCCCCCGGGTTTTCAAAGTCAGGAGCTTCGGTAAACGTTAATTCGCCTGTATCTGCATCAAGTGTGAATAGGTCTTGATCAACTCCACCTGTTTTGCTATAGATTAGTCCTGCTCCTTCTGAATCATTATCATCGGTGGAATCCACATCCACAACAGTAGTTTGACGCTCCTCTGCTTCCACCTCAGCTACACTTGTGATCGTGGGTGCTTCATTAATGACAATTATTTTAACTTCAGAACTATCACTGTCCTCCACTTCATTACCCTCATCGTCTTTTCCTGTTGCTGTCACATTATATGTTTTTGACCCTTCATTTGTTTTTGGCCCTTTAATTTTTCCTTCTACTGAGGCTGTAAATGAACAACTATAAGTATCTCCTGAAGTTATTGTTGGTAGTCCACAAAGCTCACTCAAGTCACCAAGTAAGTCATCTTCTAATTCTAAAGAAGTAATTGTTACTGGGTCTGTAGCAACACTATTGTTGGTTATTCTTACAACCAACTCTACTTCTTCCCCACTTTCTACCTCTACCTCATCTACCTCTTCACCCTCAGCATTCTTTATCTTTAATACTACTTCTATCTCTGGATCTGCATCAGTGACAGCTACTGTTGCTTGTCCACTATCCTCAAATTCATTACTCTTTCTAACATAATTGTCGTCATCGTCATCCTCGTAGTCATCATCGTCATCATCACCTCTCCTTTTATTTCTCCAGCCATTACCTTGTTGATCCTTCCCTGTAGCTGTTACTGTATCTGTCTCACTATCACTAGCATTACCTGCTACATAAGCAGTAAAAGTACAGCTGTAACTTCCATTAGGCTCTATAGTCTGTGGTAAATCACAACTACTAGTTGTCCAATTATGGGCTTCTAGTGTGCCTTTATCTAAATTACCATGAATATCATCCACTAGTGACTCTATAATCGCTGAGTCATAGCTAGATTCATTAGATACTGTTACCCCAAACTCTACATTCCCTCCGGGTTCCACAACTTCTGTTGGGGTTGCTGTTTTTACTACCTCTATAGGTAGCTTCTTCATTATGGCTTCTGCCATTTCTATCAAACACTCTGCATCTGGATCTGTAATTTTCTTCCCAGCTTGTGCTTCAACCTGATTGATAAAGGCTCCAAGCTTTCTTATAGTGTTTGCTACACGACCATTTTCAAAGTCTTCTTTAGCGTTATTCAACTTTGAAAGAAGGGCTCTTTTTATACCTTTATGTATATCAAGACCCTCAACTTTTTCTACTAAGGGGTCAATTGGATTAACTGCTTGTACAACCAAGCTTTCATCCTCTGCTGCTACAATTTCTTCTAAATTTTCATTCTCTATTGCTAGAGCTTCTTTTGGTGTACCCTGACTACAGGACACCAAAAACAACATCAAAATAACCACAAAACAACTTAAAGCTTTAGTCATAAAACTTAGGGCCTTTCTTGGCTTTTGCCAATTATTAAAATTAAGCTTCGTTAAGGCTTCTCCTTGAAAATTTATGAATGAAAATACTTGCTAAACAAAATAGCTTGGATAAGGTACTTCGAGCAAACACCTATCATCTTTTTGCATCATTGTAGTGTTGGTAGTAAGTATTCTAATTAACTTCATAAATTCTCTAATGGCACTTTAGACTCTAACCTAGTCATAAATCAATAGCTGTTTTATGACTAGGAAGTTATCCTTGTAGGGATTCAAAATTTTGATTTTGCAATAAGTAGGACAAAGATTTACCTATTGACAATAGAAGGGGACATAATGCCCCCTAAAAGGTTTACTTGAAATTAAATGTAGCTGTATGCTCTGTACCATCATCTAATACCAGTACAAATTCACGACAGCTCTTTTTCCAACTCTTCTCTGTTTTCCAACCATAGTTATATTGGTAATTGCCTGCATTATAAGAAAGACCTCTGTTACTGTTTGTTGCTCGTTCGGTAGTTGAGCCACAAACACGTGAGGTAGGATAGCCTACTGCTATAATGTTTAAGCCTTGGTCGCCGTTTAAACTAAACTTGATAGGAATTGTGCGTCCTGCTTTAATATTGTTTGTACTGTTTACAGGGCTAAAGAAACCTGAATAGTCATAAATGACGCTATAGCTAGCATCAGCACTACTTACATTGCCAGCATTATCTGTTGCCGTGCAGTTTACTGTGTGTGAACCTACACTGCTAGTATCTACAGCATCACAGTTTTCAGTGGCAATACCCGAGGTGTCATCACTAGCATTAGCAGAGGCACTAGCACTGGCATATAGGATGACTGGGTTAGGGCTAACCGTAGGGATTAGGTTTGGTGAGGTTGTGTCAATGTCTATATCAGTCACTGAAGCTACAAGGCTTTTATTACCTGCTAAGTCGCTGCATGTACCCGAAGCTGATTGATCTGCGCCATCACTGTCTAAAACAATGTCGGCAGCACAGTTTGCAATGCCTGAGAGATTATCATTGCCACTAAAGCTCACTGTTACAGCTGAGATGTACCAGTTATTATTGCCTACTATGCCACTAGCACTAGCACTAGCTGTAGGTAAGGTTTTATCAATGTTGATGTTATCAACAGTTACAGAGTTTGCAGTATTGCCTGCATTATCTATACATTCACCACTTGATGCACTTTGGTTTTCGCCTTCGTTAGTGAGTGTTGTATCACTTACATCTGTAGCAACACCTGAGCCACTATCAGTACAGCTAAAATCAAGGGTTACATCGCTATTATTCCAACCGTGTGAATTGGCTGGGGTGCGAGTATGACTTATGACAGGTGTGGTTTTATCAATATTTATACCTGTCACAGTTGCAGGTTCACTTTTATTACCTGCATTATCAGTACATGTACCCGAGGCTGATTGATTTGTGCCATCACTGTTTAGGACAACATCAGTATCACAGCTTGCAAGGCCTGAGAGGCTATCGCTACCAGTAAAGCTTACCGTTACATCTGAAATGTACCAGTTATTATTGCCTAGTGTGCCACTAGCACTAGCTATGGGTGCAGTTTTATCGATGTTGATGTTATTAACGGTTACAGAGTTTGCAGTATTACCTGCATTATCGGTGCAGTCACCGCTTGATGCGCTTTGGTTTGCACCATCGTTGCTGAGTGTTTGGTCACTTACATCAGTAGCAATACCTGAATCATCTGTACAAGTAAAGTCAACAATAACATTGCTGGTGTACCAGTTGTTGTTGCCTTGTGTACCGGTTATTTTGTATTTAATGACAGGGGGTGTGGTATCAGGAATGAATCCTTCGTATGCACCAATGTCACAGCCTGAGCCTTGGGGACGAGGTTCACCACGTTGATCTTTATCAATGCTGTCACCGCTACAATCACCAGCGTCAAGCGCAATACTGCCAAATAACAAAGCGTGGGTAAAGGTAGGTCCACCATTATCGGCTAGAGCACCAAGTTTAGGGTCACCACTGATGCTGGTGCTTGCACTAATACAAGTACCATCCTCTACAAGGTTATAACCGTTGTCGTTGATAGTGCTAAAATTATCCAAACAATTCATACCGGTATTATCAGCAATAATACTGTTTGTGAGGTTGAGAGTGCCTGAGTTATTAATGCCCCCACCAGCATAAGTATTAGAAGGAAGTCGAGTTGAATTCCTGCTCACCGTGCTGTTTGTGAGGTTGAGAGTGCCATCGTTGAAGATACCACCAGCTTCAGTTGAAGCTGAATTCCCACTCACCGTGCTGTTTGTGAGGTTGAGAGTGCCTGTGTTGTAGATGCCACCACCGAATCTAGTAAAATTCCTACTCACCGTGCTGTTTGTGAGGTTGAGTTCAGCATTATTGTAGATACCGCCACCAGCACCAACAGGCAATATTCCATTACGAATCGTTACCTCATTTAACGTAAAATGGCTTTGATTCTCAATAATGCGAAAATAGGGTGTTCCAGCAGCACTCGAGCGTTCAATAATTGCCCCATTTCCATTTATAATTATTTGACTGGTTATAACAGGTAATCCATTGTCACCAGTGTCTGTAGTATTATCAATAGCTGTAAGCGTATAAGTTGCACCTGCTTCTAACTCAATGGTGTCTTCCCCACTACCTGCACTGCAATCACCTACGGCTGTATCTGTATTGGCTGCATTTATAGCATCAATCAGTGTACAGGTGCCACTTACTACAATGGTATTAGTTGACTGTAATGATAATTCAACATCTGTTACTTCAGGTTCTACTTCAGGCACCGATGTTGCTTCGGGTACATTTACCTTGGTACAAGCTGCCAACAAAGACAATATCAAAATAACCGTAAAACAACTTAAAGCTCTAGTCATAAAACTTAAAACCTTTCTTGGCTTTTGCCAATTAAAATTAAGCTTTGTTAAGGCTTCTCCACGAAAATTTACGAATGAAAATTTACTAAACAAAATAGCGTGTATAAGGTACTTTGAGCACAATACCCATCATCTTCTTGTATCGTTATAGTATTAGTGGTAAATATTAATCTAATTAACTTCATAAATTCTCTAATGGCACTTTAGACTCTAACCTAGTCATAAATCAATAGCTGTTTTATGACTAGCTATGGTAGGCTTACTTTTATGGAAACAATTAGTAATTCACACTCTGATAAAGCTGATAAAGCTCTTGTGCTTAGCAAGCGCAAAGCTGCAGAATCTTTGCTCAAAGATGCCAATATTCCACTTTTTCATGCTTTTACCCAAGAACCTCGTAGTGCTAAGGATATTGCTACAGAATTTCAGCTTGATATACGCAAAGCACTTTATTACATAAATAAATGGCTCGAGCTAGGTTTATTAAAAATTACCAAAGAAGTTAAGCGCGGCGGGCGGGCTATCAAATATTATCAAGTAGCAGCTGAGGCCTTCATAATTCCCTATAACTTATTAGGAGTTAAAACTCCCAAAGATTTCTTAGATTTAGTAGAAGAACCCTACTACAATACTATAGCAAGAAACGCTTTCCCAGAAGTTTATTATGAGGATGCTGGCTTAGAAGTTATATTTTTTGACAAGCGCTACAATAAACTATTAATCTTTAAAGATAAAGGTAGTTGGAGTAGGGGACTTCCCTTGCCACCACCTTATGACCTGAACTTGCTCGAGTGGCAAGGGTTTAAACTCTCACTACGTCAAGCCCAAAATTTTACCAGTGAGTTAAAATCACTAGTGAAGCACTATAAAACAATGCCTATTGAAGAACCAAATGATAGATACTTATTAAATATACGTATGGTAAACGTGCACAAGGACTTTTAATGTTTCTTAGTATGGTAACTCTCAAGCCTGCGTAAGTTTGGCAAAGCAAAACCAATGATTGCTAAACAAATACAGCCTATCCCTGCAATGGTGTAGATTGAAGCTACCCCAAAAGCCTTAGCAGCTGGTGCTGCTAGACGCAAACCTATAGGAACAGGTAATAATACTGCTGCTACAGCAACAGCTATAACACGACCTTGTAATTCAGCAGGCACAGTTGCCTGAATAATCGCTAAAAAAGAAGATATGATAAAGGGTGCTGCAAAAGTCATTAGAAAGAGTATTACCAAAGCAAGCATAAACCAGCTAGGAGGCAAGACACTTAAAAGAGTGGCAAATACTCCTAAAAAGATTATTGCTACTAAAAAAGTATGTATACGTCGCTTGAATCCTCCCCAAGCACCCAAAGTAAAACCACCTAGTAAAAAACCTATGCTAGTAGCTATCTCTAGATAGGCAAATTCATTTTCACTGCCACCAAAGTGCTCTTTTATAAGTAGTGAACTCAAGGAAGAAGCAGAAACCGTAAACAAATTTACGAAACCTAAAAGCATCATTATTACAACTAGGCTGTATGAGGTACGCAAAAACTTTATGGCTACAATCATATTCTGCCAATAAGAATGAGTAATAGCAGCTTCCATTTTTGGATTAGGTACAAATATTCTAAGCAAGATTAATAAGCTCACCAGCGAGGTAATAAGGTTTACACTAACAATATCAGCCATTGGCAAATACTTGAGTAATAAAGCACCTAAAGGAGCTGCAATAATGTCTAGACCATGAAAAAGCGATTGGTTAATACCTTGAACTCTGGCAAAGTGCTTCTCTGGTACCATCAGGCTCATAGAAGCATAAAAGGCAGGGTCAATAATACTAAGAGCTAGTTCATTTAGAGATACAAGTAAAAAAATATGCCATAGTTGCACAGTCCCACTCATAAAAAGAGTTACTAAAGTTAGAGCAACACTAAGACTGACTAATTCAGCAGTAATAATTATTTTCTTGCGAGAGTAACGATCTATTAAAATGCCTACAAAAGGCGAAGCAATGATTGTAGGTAAAACCATAGCTAAAAACAAGGCAGTAAGTAAACTAGCAGCATTAGCTTCTTGGGTTAACCACCAGATAAGTACAAAACGAGTTAATCTTTTACCTAATAGGGAGAAATTTAGTGCTCCCCAAAACCATAGAAAAGACTTAAAAAGATTTGAGTACATATTTTCTCATCATTGCTGCTTTCATAAAAAGTTCTCAACTAATTTACACACCTACTTATCTTAAGTGTACTAAAAACTGGTATTGACATTTTTCTACTCAAAGGCTCATAATACTAAAAGTTTTTTGCCAGCTATCAGCTGGACTCTAACTAGAAAGTGAGGTTTATAAATGAATAGTAAAAGTATAGTAAGTTTCTGTATAAACCAACCTCACTTTACCAGAGGCTAATAAGAGCCCTAGTGTAGGTTGTTTTTCCCAAAACCCAAAATAAAAACTTTTGTTCTAAATATGCAATTAGTAAAGTTGTGTTTTTATACTGGTTACCAGCCACTAATTATTTACTGAATTATTAAAATGATCTTTGACTTTTTTCAAAATGCCATAGTGCAAATTAAACAAGATATTGGCAATGTGGAAATCGTTAGAGCTGCTATTTATGCTAGCTCCCTTGGCACTATTCTTTATTTCTTACGCTTTTTGCCAGCTCGAGCCCTAAAGCTAATCACTCGCTTAACCATTTATTCTGTAGAAGTCAATAACAACGACCCTGCCTATGTGTGGCTGCAGAAATGGCTTTCTAAGCATGCTTTTAGTAAACGTGCTCGTCACCTTGTAGTAAGCACTAACAAGTATCGTGAAATTGATGATGATGGTTACGAATCCCATGATCAAGACGAAGATGAGGTAAATATTGCCTATAAACCAGATGTGGGCAGGTACCTCATGTACTATAGGCGTTTCCCTGTATTACTAAGTATTGGCCGTGAGCGCATTGAGGAGCGTAACATGTACGCTGAGAGCTTAAGATTCTCTACTTTTTTTCGCAAAAAACTCCTCAAAGAACTTGTTAGTGAGGCATCACAGTGTGTTTTTGCTAGTAAAAAAAAGACTATCAGCCTTTATATGGTAAAGCACGACTACTGGTCTGTTGTGAGTGAGAAGCCTTTCAGACTATTATCTTCTTTGGTTTATCCAAAAAGCTTGGGAGAAAGCTTACTTAGTGACGCTAGGCAATTTCTTGCTAAGAAAGCTTGGTATCAAGAAATGGGTATCCCTTGGCGTAGGGGTTACCTTCTTTATGGTCCACCGGGCAATGGTAAGACCTCTTTGGCTTTTGCTTTAGCTTCTGAGTTAAAGTTTGACATATACTGCTTTAACCTAGCTGGTAGCGGTGTAAGCGATGACAGGTTACTTAGTTTGCTTAATAAGGTTCCAGAAAAAAGCATCTTGCTAATAGAAGAAATCGATGAAACCTTTAAGAAAAAGAATAAAAAGGCTGACAAGCTTCAGCAAGTTACTCACACTGGCTTGCTAAATGCTTTGGATGGTGTTACCTCGTGTGAGGGGCGTATAACCATAATGACCACTAATTATAAAGAATGTATTTCTCCAGCACTTATTCGTCCCGGAAGGGCTGATTTACATATTTATGTAGGTAATGCCACAACAGAACAAGCTAAAGTTATGTATGAGCGTTTCTATCCAGCGCAAGAAGCAAAACTTGCTCATCAGTTTGCAGATAAGGTAGCCAGTCTAAATCATGAAGTATCTATGGCTGAATTGCAGAACCTTTTGCTCAGTTATCAAGGAGAGCCATTACTAACCATTAACAAGGTCTTTGAGTGTTTAGGTAACTTACCAGCAACAAAAGATGGTTTAGACAAGGCAGCTTAAGATTCATGAAGTAAGGGGGATTTGTGGTCTGGGAAAGAGCTTTTCTAGCACACTGATTAATTTCTCACCTTAAGGTTGTGTAGTTTTGATTCTAGTTCTAACGGATTTGTTGGCTGAAAAAATGGAGCTCAGGATAATGAGATATAGAGGTGCTCAGAAGAGGAGTTGTATACAATATCAAAGCATGTATGGGAGGCATTTGGAGCCAAGGGTAAGGGTAAATTCGTGAGGAGATTAAAAACGCTGAGGCGTTATGCAAGCAAAAAGCTAGAAGGGGAAGCATTACAAGCAGTATTGAAATTATACAAGAGAGGAAAGAATTTTGCCCAAGCATATGATCATCCCGAATGCCATAGGACAAGCAACATGGTTGATAGGCACATGGACGGGATGAATAGATATTTGTACAGTGTAAGGTACTTTCATGGAAATTTGATGTCAGCAGAAATAGCAATAAGGGCATGGGCATTGGCACACAATTTCATGCCTTATTGTCCAAGGGTAAGTAATAGGTATGCATCACCTGCCCATCGTTTGAACAACTTTGTATACACCAAGAATTGGCTAGAGAACCTTTTGGTATCAACCTATTTAGAAGGGACAAGATGCTAGCCAACAAATCCGTTAGAATCAATCAGTAACATTAGCCCTCAAATAGATTCTGATAACCCTCGAAGGTCGCTGTACTGCTAGGTTTAGGCCTCACAAGCAGGGATAAAATGTTTGTAGAGTTAAAAATTTATATCACCTGCCTGATAATCAAAGGTAGTACTTACTTCTTGCCCCATGGTACCTATAAACACTAAGGTATATTTTCCTGTTTCTAAATTTGCAGTGTCTACCCTAACAGAACGAGCATAAGGTGTTAGAGCATCTCCACAAGCCACATCAGGAGGAATGTGTTCTTTGGCTTTTAGGGTGATAGTAAAGTTGCTAGCATTCACAGATTGAACGATATCAATAAATTCTATGCAGGTATCAAGGTGAGTGCTACGCAAACAGGTATCTACCTGAATAGGAAAACTTTCAAGAATAGAAAGTTCAATAGTGTTAGCAGCATTTTGATATTCTTTTGAGTTATAGCTGTAAGGCTTGCAATCACCATCAGGTGGTTTGCAACTATCTAAACGACAAATTTCATTAAAATCAGAAAGGCGAATATATACTTCCTCATCCGCTATTCTATGGTCATAATCTATGTTTACTGCCATAGGAAAACTATTTTGGGAGTCATATTTTACTTCAATAACTTCAGCCTTTTGTTCAATAGCATCAGATATTAATTTAAATACTTCTTCAATACTTAAAAAGATGTCGAAATACTCTTTGGGGACAGGCTCACCGCTTTTAAGGTAGTTGATCTGTACTTTCTGGCCTCCTTCAACAATTATGCGTACTGGTTCAGTCACATCAGGAGTACAAAAGCAGCTAAGTTGAAAGGTTATACTATAGTTTTTAATGTTTTGCTTAAGCCAAAGGTCATAATTGCGTTTGAAGGCTTCTTCAATGTCATTATTTGTAAAAAGTTTAAGCTCTGAAATTTTTATATACAACTCATCATCATTAGTATTGATCTTAGGGTTTATAGATGCCTCCATAGGATAGCCATATTCAGGGTGGTAGATTACTTTAATAACCTCAGCTTCCTCTTTGATAGCCTCCTCAATTGCTTCAAAAACCCCCTCAACGCTAAGAAAGCTGTCTAAAAATTCTTGGGGAACAGGTTTACCACTATCTAGGTAGGTAGCTCGAGTAATTTGTACATCATCACTTTGCTCAACTTCCACTCGAGCAGGCAAAGTGATGTCACGAGGGCAAAAGCAATCGCGTTGGAAGATAATACTGTAACTCTCTATTTTGTGTTTACGCCACAGAGCATAATTTTTCTCAAACTCTGCTTTAACATCATTATTGCTATGTTTAAGCGGGATGATAATAGCAGTAGGATTGGTGCGGCTAATTTCTACTTCTTGCTTGCCACTAGCAAAGGGATTACCGTCGCTGTCAAAACAAGTGACAGAAAATACATAGATCCCATCAGGTAAGTGTCTGAGAGCTAATTGGTAATTAAGGCTAGCAGGTAGATAAAACTGAGTGCAATCAGTGTTGACAGCACGTTTAGCATTGAAATGCAGCTCGAGCCCATCACTATGAACCTTTAGAATGACTTTATTGTATCTTTGAGTAGCGGTATTTGCTTCCCTATCAGAAAGCTGAGGGAAGACTTCCTCATCAATTAGCCTGTTAGTGTTATTACATGCTAATAGGAGTAATGCTAATAGAACTAATAAAGAGTTTGTAGAAATTTCAAAACCGTACACTTTTCTGAATCAAGAAAATACTGAAGGGCAAGGGCATAAGTCAGCCTAGGGCAAATCAGATCGAAACAAAAAGGCCCTACACTAAGCCTCAAGGGTATTGCAAAATTACTTGAAATGTGGTTGGTGTAGGACATGTCATATTCTCAAACATCATACAACAGAATATTTGCCACACTCAAGAAATTTGGATCAAAAAACATAGCAGGTCAAGCAGCCAGGCGCTTAATAGTTTTTGCCTTGATGATAACAGGATTAGTTAGAGCAGGAAAAATAGCGTTGGATGAAATGGCAGACAAAAGCACGAAACATAAGGATAGTAAAACGGAAAGCCGAACAAAGCGATTTAATCGTTGGTTGAGGAATAAAAAAGTCAATAAAGAAACCATGTATTTTCCCTACATCAAGGAAATACTAGCAGGTCTGAGCGGAACAACGTTAATATTCACAATAGATGCAAGTAGTTTAGGTAAACACTGTGCAGTATTGATGATAAGTATAATATATAAAGGAAGGGCACTACCAGTAATTTGGAAAGTAAGAGAAGGGAACAAAGGAAGCTTTAGTGAAGCAGAACATGTAGTTTTGCTAGAGGAGTTGTATGAATTATTGCAAGAAATAGAGGAAGATTTAGAGAAGGAATTAGACGTGGTAGTAGTAGGTGACGGTGAGTTTGATGGAGTAGAATTCCAAAAGAAATGTGAAGAGTACAAGTGGGAATATGTACTAAGAGCGGCAAAGAACATCAATTGTTATGAAGAAGAAGAGAAAGAACCATTCAAACCAGAAGATATAGCACAAGAAGGAGAGCAAGTAAATGTAGAAAGGGTAAAGTATACGAAAGCGAAGTATGGACCAGTACAAATAATAGCGTGGTGGGAAGAAGAGTACAAAGAGCCAATATATTTGGTAACGAATGTAGAGTTAGCAAAAGAGGCATGTGAGTTGTACAGAAAGAGGAGTTTAATCGAGACATTTTTTTCAGATGAAAAATCAAGAGGATTTAACATACACAAGACACGGATAAAAGATCCAAAAAGACTAGAAAAGCTTTTGTTGGTAGCGTGCTTCGCATACATCTGGATAGTATATTTAGGAGCTATAGCAAAAAAAGAAGGAAAGGAAGGACAATTTAGGAGAAAAGACAGAAAGGTATTGAGTCTATTTCAGCTAGGGAGGAAATACTTAGAATATCTACTAGAGTGTGCAATACCTATACCAGAGGGATTATTAGAGTCGCCAGAATTCTGGGAGGAAAGTGCATGGATATAAAATCAGAGTAACCTTCAAAAAGTAGTTTGAGAGCTTCTCATAAAAGCAGTGCTAGGTAGTCTTATGGCTATATTCAGGAGTTGAGATTAATAAAAGACTCATAGTAGAGGCTTTTTCTCACTTTATGCATGATTGAAGAACAAGTTTTGCAAAAAAGTAGAGTGTTGAGTCAACAACCAAGATCAAAGTTAGAAATTATAGAGAAATTGGGCTCTTTTTTGAATATCTATAATTCCCTCAGGTACATGATTCGTTTTCTACAAAGGATTAGAAGTGTACGGTTTTGAAGTAGAAATGGCTTTAAACATGAGGAACCTCCATAAATAAATGTCTGAAGCTAAGCCATATGGTAAAAGCCTATAGGAGGAGTGTTATGTTAGTGTTAAAAACCGCTTTTGGGTGTTTTTGAGGAGGCCTTTCTTATATTTATATGACTAAGGGCTTGAGCAAAAATAAGTTTTCAATTTGGTCTAATTGTATAGTTCCATTCACCATGAAAAGTTTCTTTATGTAGGTTGAGCTGAGCAAATTCTTCATCAGTAACTTTGATGCCCTTTTGATAGGTGTTTTTATCAAGTCTAGCTTTGATTGTTAATCCTGTTTCTGTTTTAGTGTTGCTGATTAGGTTGACAACTGTTGCATGATCTATCAGAGGTTTACCTCGCCAATTTTGTGAAATAAAGCAGAACATTCTGTGTTCTATCTTGTTCCATTTGCTTGTTCCTGGTGGAAAATGTGAAACATGGATTTCTTTGCCTATTTCATTTGCAAAACCCTGTAATTCTTTCTTCCATAAACGACTTCTACTACTATTACTGCCACCACCATCAGCATTTATATAAATAGAAGTTGAGTTTTTGTAATGATGTTGTCCCATTTCTTGCCACCAACTGCGTATACTATTAACTGCAAATTCTGCAGTATCCTTACTGATTCCAACACTTACCCAGCCTTTGTTTTTGTCCAGATCATAAATACCATAAGGTGCCACTTTCCCTTTTTCCTTATCTAGAAAATCATACACATTAACTTCAGGTGATTGACCTTTTTTATGATATTCCCGACCAGGATTCTTGAAATTCCCAATCAGTTCTTTTTTCTTTGTATCTACTGAAATTACTGGTTGGTGATTCTTTTGAAAGCACTTAACTTTTTCATTGATAAAAGAAAATTGATCATTCCTGTCTGGATGATTCCCTCCTTCTATTGTTTTTCTATTGCCTTGGAGAGAATATCCTATTGTTGTAAGCAAGTTACATACACTCCGCTGAGATATATCATAACCCTTTTCCTTCAATGCTTCACAAAGATGGCGAGTGCTTTTACTGGTCCATCTAAGGGGTTTCTCAGGATCACCAAAGGTTGTGTCTTCTACTAAACTTTCCAAATCTTTTTCTAGGTCAGGATACTTCTCAAGCAAGCTTTTGCGACCACCTCCGACTTTACGCATATGTTGTAGTTCATTCTCGCATGAGCTAGATATATCAAGCAAACCCCTCCGAATCGTTGGATATGACAATCCTGTCGCACGATGGACAATTGTTTTTCCTCCATACCCAAGACGCTGTGCTTGTAGTGCAGCCCACTTGCGACGTCCTCGCTCATGTAAATCAACTGAAAGAATTTGGTATTCCCTTTGTAAACGGTTCTCAATATCTGAATCTGATAAGCTTTCCTTCATGCAAACCAGTATAGAAAAATCTATGCGATTGAAAAGTTATTCTTGCTCACCTCCTAACTACTCCATTTCCACCCCAGAAAGTTCATAATTTTTCTGAATATAACTAGTCCATTCTTCAGGCATATCTTCTTCTGTAAAAATAGCCTCTACAGGGCAAGCAGGTACACAAGCACCACAATCTATACACTCCTCAGGGTGAATGTAAAGTTGATCCTCAGCCTCATAGATGCACTCTACAGGGCAAACATCTACACAAGCTTTATCTTTAGTACCGATACATGGTTCAGCTATAATATGTGACATAAACTATTTTCCTTATAAAATTTAGAATTTTACCTTTCAAATTTTATTTTTAAAGAAAACTTTTTAGTTTGTCAAGTCCTTGGGGCATACAGCAGCATAAGGCCCTTAGTAGAGTAGTATACCCTGTTTACAGGTTAAAATGGCCAAATAAATTTTTTATTGCCCAACCCTTTAAGGTTCTGAAGGGCCTCAAGGTTTTTCCAAGTACTATTTCACAAATGTTCAGTTCTTAGCCCGTTAAGAACATCTATGATTTCGTATTATAAAAACTTTTACACTGTTGTTTAGTATGCTAAAGTTTTGAGAAGTTTGAAGGATTCAAGGAGTATTTAATGGCCAAAAAAGGACCTGTTTACCTAACCCCTCAGGGCTTGCAGAAGATTAAAGATGAACGTAAATATTTGACTGAAGTTAGAAGGCAAGAATTAACAGAGTACATGGGCTCAGCAATAGCTGATGGTGACCTTCGCGAAAGTGCAGCTTATGATGAGGCACGAATGCTGCAAAGTGCTAATGAAGCGCGCATAGCTGACCTAGAAGAAATAATTCATCGTGCTGTTATCGTTGAGCATAAAGAAGGTGAAACTGCCACTGCTCGTTTAGGAGCAACTATTGGCTTACGGGATGTTGGTAGTGGTGAAGAGTTTACCTTTCATTTAGTAGGTACACATGAAGCTGACTACTTAAATGGTTATATTTCTGATGAATCACCTCTTGGAAAGGCACTAGTAGACAGGCAAGCTAATGAAACTGTAACTGTTCAGCTAGGTAAACGCAAAGTTAAATACAACATCTTAGATGTTAGTTTCGATTAAGCTTTATACCAGTGATTGTGCAAAAATGGACGTCCCTATACTAAAAATGGATAAGAAGAGCTAGTTACCTTATAATGTTTGCTTGTATAGATGTAGATTATAGGGATGCTTTAGCAATTACAGCTTGTCTTACATTTACTAAATGGACAGATGAGCTACCTCTAGCAGAGTATATAGCTGTTATAAATAATGTTAGCAGCTATGTTCCAGGGGAGTTTTATCGCAGGGAATTGCCCTGTATTTTACAAGTACTAGATAAAGTTAAGCATCCTTTGGACGTCATAGTAGTTGATGGCTATGTTTGGTTAGAAGAAAATCACATGGGTTTAGGAGGACATCTATACCAAGCCCTAAATAAAGAAGTAGCTGTTATAGGTGTCGCTAAAAACAAATTTCACAAGGCAAACCATGCTGAAGTAATAAGGGGTGAAAGTAAAAAACCACTTTATGTTACCTCAGTAGGTTTAGATGAGCTGGAGGCCACTGAGCTTATTGCTTCAATGGCTGGAACGTTTAGAGTACCAACACTCCTTAAGCTTGTAGATAGTCTGTGCCGTAATTACGATCAAGATTCAATTGAACCATAAATCATTGGCGGCTATCCTATTGGTTTTTATGGGGTTTTCTTTTATGGCTCGAGCAGAAAGTAACCCCGCTTTACAAGCATTAAAAACCCCTTTTTCAGTCACCCGTTGGCACATAACCCCTTCTGAAAATGACCTTGTCTTTTCTGATAGAAACTTAACTCAGTTTAGCCAAATCATGTT
Source organism: Trueperaceae bacterium (assembly GCA_965224855.1). Taxonomy (GTDB): domain Bacteria; phylum Deinococcota; class Deinococci; order Deinococcales; family Trueperaceae; genus CBDCVN01. Next base: position 2,381,459 of record CBDDAI010000002.1, read on the forward strand.
TGGCATGCCCTTAAATGCTGACCTCAGCATTAATTTAAGCTTAAAGCATGCTATATATACTCCTGGCCTTGTTCAGCCTAAGGTTATTCGTGAAAAGGGTAACCCTTATTGGTCAACTACCGATAATGCTTTTCACACACTTTTTTTTGTTGAACTGCAAGCAGTACAGCGTCTTTATTTAAAAGACTTTGCAGTACGCTTAGCAGCTCATACACAAATAGGTGTAGATTCCCCTGAAATATTTGGTGAGCCTATACAAAATTTCCCCCACTCTATATTTTCTTTTCCTTATGCTGACCATATAGGTCCTACACAATTTTATGGTGGTTTGGGAGCAAGTGCTTTCATTGAGCAGCCTGTAGCAATTCCTTTGCTTGCAGGCGAAGAAGTGCTTAGCTTTGGATTGCACACAGAGCTAAACACACTTAGTCAATCCTTTGGGACCCTAGTGGCTTTACACTATAAGGTAAAGCCCTTAACGGGTAGGTTATTTATATTGACAGAAGGCCTAAACACTCGTCTTTATTCTCTAGAAAATCATTATGAACAGGGTTTACGTTTCATGGCTGGTGCACAAGTAAGTTTAAATATTGTAAAAGCACCCAACATTAAAATTGATATTAAATTACTCTACGACTACAATAGCATTGACCCAAAACTTAGTCATTTTCGCCATACCTTTATTCCTAGCATCAGTTTAAATTTCCCTTTAGACTAGTATAACTATTGACGAAATCTCAAATAAGTGTTCTAGTACCTCAGCAGGTAAATTCTGATAACTAAAAATTTCTAGGCTCATTTGAATAAACCGTTGTAAAAAGTCTTATGATATCTACAAATATATGCTGATACCTGCTTTAATTCCTAATTCACAGAAGATAGTTTCACTACGTCCTAGTAGTCATAGCCAGAGCTTTCTTCTCCAAAGGCTTAAAATTCGGTGCAACTCACCGTATTGTATATGTTTAAAAAGAAGTATTACGAGTGTATTATTTCAACTAGTTGCTTGGTTTTCGCTTCCTAGTCTCATCACGCCTAAAGTTTTACTTACACAACGTTTCATGTGTAAAACCATATACTTTAGTTTTCAAAGATCACTGAACAATTTCTTGTTCTTTAGGTATCTTAGCATGGCTAAGATACTTTGTCTAGGAAGTGTTAAATTTAGATGCGATATCAGAAAGCACCAAATACTATCAGAAAATATCAGATATTTCAACACTGTTACTTACCCTGTTACTGATACGCCGCCAAGAGCAATATCGTCAAGCAATTGAAATGCTTAAATCCGAGACCCAATCATTACTTGAAGTTATAGGAAAAATAGCACGCCATGCTCCCATTTCAGTCACTTCTTAGCTATGAGCACTTTGTTTACCCAGAAGTGCTTTTAAGGGTTTTTGTAGTGCTTTTTATTACTCTACATTTTAGCTTTTTATTAGGTGCTTGTAGCTTGGAGACCTATCTACTGGTTGATACCATTACATTTTCTCCACAGCCTATAAAGGTACAAGCAGGTAGTCAAGCTGAAACAAACATTGAATTTCAGATTAAGAGAAGTAATGGTGATTGCCTTATTACTGATAAAGGTAGTATTGAGCTCGAGCTTTTAACCGCAGATAAGAAACTACCTATAACTTGGCTTACTAACAATCAATTTCTGCCAAATCCAATTTCTTTTAGTGGTCAGGTTCGCCAAAAGAAGAAGTGCTTTGTTGAAGCCAGTTTAATTTTCAGCACTATAGAAAATGCTCCTTTGGGCCTGCAGCGTTTAAAGGTTTTTCTAAAGGTGCTCTCTCTTGGTAAGCAAGCAGATCAATATGTGGACTTGCTAGTTGAGATTGTACCTTAGGCTTTGCTTTTAGCTTTTTTTGCGTAGCGCTCGAGTTCTTTCTCGCTTAGTTTATAACTTTGTGCTCCTATCATTGTAGCATTTAGTGCTCCTGCAACATTGCCTAATCGCGCAGCATGTTTGAGATCATAACCCTGCATAATGCCGTGAGCAAAAGCAGCAGTGTAATAATCGCCTGCACCAGTAGAATCAACTATATCATCAAGCTCTAAAGCTTCTACCAGCTCTGTTACCTCAGGAGTTATTACTATAGAGCCAAAAGCACCTACTTTAACAAGAACTCGTTTTATACCCTGAGAAGCTAACCACACTACTGCATCAGAGATAGTTTCCTCATTAGTTAAAGCAAAAAGCTCTTGCTCATTCATAAGTAAGTAATCAACGTCAGTAATTAGTGAAATGAAGCTTTCATGCAAAGCACTGACCACCCCACTACCCATATCGATAAATATAGTCAAGTGATTTTCTTTAGCTATTTCAAGAACTTTTGCTGTGTATTCTCGCTGCAAACCGCCAATTAAGCTGTAAGCACTTATCACTACAGCATCACAAGACTCCACCTCTTCAGCCTGTAACTGATCAATATTGAGGTTACGACTTGCTCCGGGTGAACCAACCATAGTGCGCCTAGCATCAGGCGTAATTAGCAGTGTTACATTGCTTGTTTGTAGATGCTCATCAATCTGGACCAAAGAGGTGTCTATATTAGCAGCTTGCAAATTTTGAAGAGAGTATTCAGCAAAAACTGTTTGCCCTACCCTTGTAGCAATTTTAACCTCATGATTAAGATGAGCTAAGGCAACCGCTACTGTACCGCCTGCACCACCAGGCTCTAGAGAAGCTCGAGTTGCAATAACTTCCCTACCTATTTCAGGCAAATGCTCTATAAAATACATTTGATCAACTGTGGTATCACCAACAACAAAAAATCGCGCCATACTATTTATTACTCCTGCAAATGCTTTTGCTGCTGTAAAGTATTATTAGGATTTAGACAATCTTTGGAAAACGTAAATCTTACAACTTTAAGGTCACAGCAAATTTTAGGCAAAAATCATACAAGGTCTCACTTGATTATAAATCATAGTGATGATAGCAACGTGTATTGTCTATCACAAAAATTAAAATTTGCTACTATTATTACAACGCAACATTATTCGAAAATGCCTTTTCCTTTTGAGGTTATAATCTTATATTTCTGATTGGCAAGTTATGTTTAAACTTAATGCCAAAAATCTTTTGTAAGACAGTGTTCATTGTAAGAATAAGGTAGAGGATGAGTGTGGATAAAAATATTAGGCTTTTTTGTGGTACAGCAATTCCTAAACTAGCGCAAAAAGTAGCTCTTAAGTTAGGGCAAGAGTTAAGTGATGGCAAAGTCTCACAGTTTCCAGATGGTGAAACACGCGTTTACATAGGAGAATCAGTTCGTGGTGCTGATTGCTACATCATACAGTCTACTTGTGAACCAGTAAACCATAACATAATGGAGTTGCTAATTTTTGCTGACGCCTTAAGGCGAGCTTCAGCATGGCGTATTAATGCTGTTGTACCTTACTTTGGTTATGCAAGGCAGGATAAAAAGGTTCAAGCTCGAGAACCAATTACTGCTAAGTTAGTTGCTAATTTACTGGAAACAGCAGGTATCGATAGGGTTATAACCATAGACTTACATGCAGGGCAAATCCAAGGATTTTTCGATGTTCCGGTTGATCACCTAACAGCTTTAGGAATTTTAGCAGGGCATTTACAGGAAACGCAGGATTTAAGTAATACTGTAATAGTCTCTCCTGATGTAGGTAGAGCTACAGAGGCACGACGCTTGGCCAACCATTTAAGCTTACCTTTAGCCATGCTATACAAGCGTCGCAAGAGTCCTACTGAAACTGAGGTTTCTCATGTAATAGGTGAAGTTGAGAATAAGCGACCAGTTATGATTGATGATATGATTTCAACTGCTGGGACTATGTTGCAGGGCATTGAAGCGCTGGTAGACTTGGGGGCTCTACCTGAAGTTACAATTTTAGCTACACATCCAGTATTTATACCACCAGCTCCTGAGAGGCTGAGTACTGAAGCCATTAAACATATTTTTGTAACCGACACTATACCAAATAAGATAAATAGCTCTAAAATTAAGGTTCTATCGGTAGCAGATTTGCTAGCTAGTGCCATTCGTAATGTGCATGAGAATCAATCAGTAAGTTCCTTATTCTAATAAAGCCTAGTTATAGTAATTGAAGATGAAATATGTAACACACTACTGCATTCTAGTACTCACAGCCTTAAATTTAAGTTCTTTAAGCGCAGCTCAAATTAAAGTACTATCTAATAACCAAGGAATAAATAGTTTGGGTGTTGAGATTTTTCTAGACAAGGATCCTTCTGGTGAAGCTGCCCCTAATTATCAGCTAGATGAGAACATAAAAATAGGTATAAGGTCTTTAGCAAGTGGTTATCTTTACCTTTTTCATTTGAATAGTCAAGGCAAAGTTGCTCAAGTTTTCCCTAATAGATACGATCAAAACAACTTTCTAAGAAGCAAGGAAACTATCTATATTCCAAACTCTCGTTATAATTTGAGTGTTTCTGGACCCGAAGGAATTAGTTATATTATTGCCATTGCTAGCAAATATCGCCTAGATAGGCATAAAGTAACCTTCGCGGATTACTTTGATGGCTATAAGCCTAAGCATTCTCCAGCCTCTTTCTGGACTACTGATGTTGTTCGCTTTTGGCTAGGTCGTCATTACTCAACTGCAATCACTGCAGCAATTGTACCAACAGTTCCCACTACTGACACAAGCGTTTCTAACGTTCTCTCAACCACACAACCCCCTGTCCCAGCCACAGCTACAACTCCTAACACTCCCAATCAAATTACTTCTTCCCAAGCAGCAGTAGAGAATACTAATCAGGCCCCCAATCAAACTCCTACTGATGGTTATCAATCCTATACTAGCCAGCACCCCTATAGCAAATGGCAAACAGCAAACATTAAAGATTATAGCTTTATCTTTAAGCAGGAGTGCTTTTGCACGGATGAGTATCTTAAGGCTATGTATGTAATTGTGCGGAATAACAAAGTAGATTCAGTGACTTACGCAGGCAACAATCAGGCTGTACCTAAGGAAGTGTTTAATAGCGTGCTTACTTTGGGTGAGTTGCTCGAGGGAACCTCGAAAGTAGAAAAAAATGACCTCTCTAAAGTAGAGGGTGAATATGATAGGGATTTGGGTTTTCCCAAAAAGCTATTTATTGATAATGATATAAACGATACTAATGATGAAGTCTTCTATGAAGTGAGTTTTTTTAGAGTAGAGTAGCTAATGACTATTGAAAAATGGGTTTTGAAGCCAGTTTAACGAATGATGAAATATGTCTAGAAAGAATAACCAGCTCAAAAACGCACTTACTGATATGTCAGACCCTAACTATGACATTAATGAAGTTAAGCATCACTATAGAGAGTTGCGCAGTAAAAAGCGTAAAAATTTTCGTGCTGAAGCCAGCCTTGATGAAGATGGCGAAGCTTTTAAAAAAGCTTTTGATATCCAGATTATGGGGCGTTTGCTTAAGTATTTACGCCCTTATGTAAAACAAACCCTCCTAGCCATAGTATTATTGGGTTTGTATAGTGCTATAGTACCAATTTTTCCCTATTTAATGCAGCTTTCAATTGATCGCTACATTAATCCTACCTTTGAACCTTTTACTAACATGCAAGCAGAAGCAAGGTTTAATGGGCTTGTCTCCTTATTGGCAGTTTATTTTGCCTTGAGGCTAGTAAACTTTGCTTTGCGCTACGGCTATACTTACTTGATATCTTGGTTAGGACAATACGTGATTTATGATATCCGCAAAGAAATCTTTGCCAAGATTCAAGGTCTTCACCTAGGCTTTTTTGACCGCACACCAGTAGGCCGTCTTATGACTCGCATTACCAGTGATACAGAGGCTATTCAGCGCATGATTTCTGATGGGGTAGTTGGCCTAATTGCTGATGTTGGTCTCATGATAGGCATTATGGTATATATGTTTAACATTAATTGGCAGCTTACTCTTATTACTTTAGCGGTGATGCCTCTTTTATTTATCATCCTTAATTTCTTACGTTCTCGTTTACGTGATGCTTACCGTGTTGTGCGCTTACAGCTCTCTAAGTCCAATACTTACTTACAGGAAAACTTAACAGGCATGAAAACAGTGCAACTTTTTAATCGTGAAAGTAAAAATGAGCAAAAATTTGATAGCATAAACCTCGATTTATTAGAAGCCTATGTAGAGCAAGTACGCTGGTTTAGCCTTTTTTGGCCTACCGTTAGGATAGTTGGTGGTCTTGCTACGGTTTTAATTCTCTTTTATGGGGTACAAGCATTAGGTGATGGCGTAAGTAGCACCATCACTATTGGTGTTTTAACTTCTTTTTTATTTTACTCTACGATGTTTTTTCGTCCTATTCAGGATTTGTCTGACAAATACAATATTATGCAAGCAGCCATGGCCTCTTGTGAGCGCATCTTTGGGCTGCTAGATACAAAAGAGGCTATAGTTAACAAGCCTGAACCTACCCATTTTGAAACTAGTTTTCGTGGTGAAGTGGCTTTCGAGAATGTGTGGTTTGCTTATAACCAAGAGGATTGGGTATTGCGTGAGATAAGTTTTAAAGTAGCCCCTGGTGAATCAGTAGCTTTTGTAGGGCATACAGGTGCAGGTAAGACTACTATCATTAGCTTAGTTAGCCGCTTTTATGATGTGCAGCGTGGTAGTGTGAAAATTGATGGTAAAGATGTGCGTGATTATGAGCAAGCTGAACTCCGTAAGCATATTGGTATAGTTTTACAAGATCCTTTTTTATTCAGTGGCACTATTAAAAGTAATATAACTTTGAATGATAACTCTATATCTTTAGATAGAGTGATTGAGGCTGCTAAGTTTGTAAATGCCCACGAATTTATTACTCGTTTGCCTAATCAGTATGATACTGAAGTGCTCGAGCGCGGGGCAGGTTTCTCAACAGGCCAAAAACAGCTTATAGCCTTTGCCAGAGCACTAGTACAAAACCCTGACATTCTTTTAGTTTTAGATGAAGCAACAGCAAACATAGATACTGAAACTGAAGAACTTATCCAAGATGCCCTTAAAAAGCTTATGCAAGGTCGCACCAGCATTGTAATTGCCCATAGGCTTTCCACAATTCAAGATGTTGATAGAATTATGGTCATGCGGAAAGGGAAATTAATTGAAAGAGGTAATCATTTCGAACTTCTAAAGCAAGATGGTTATTACCGTAGGCTTTATGAGCTTCAATATCAATAGATGAGTGATAATTCCAGCACCATCAAATTGAAAATTTCTGATTCTAACGAATTCTGTGACTATTGAAAAAAGAAAGGAAAATGAGGTGTTATATATGAAGCTTTTTATCACTTCAAGTATAGTTATTTTTCTTGCTGGATTAGTTTCTTTATCACAAGCATGCACAGTTGGCGAAATTCGTCCTTCGGGTGATACTCAAGAGGAGCCAGCTGATTGGGTACCTACTGATGGACACACCTTGCCGGTTAGAGGAAGTGCAGAGTTTTTGCGAGCCACAGATGGTGAGTATGGTGGTGATGGGTATAGAGTTGTAAAAGTACCAAACATAGTTGATGATGAAGATCAAGCAACTCATGTGATTTGCATACATGGAAAAATCCCTTCAATGAGTGAAAAAGAAACTTTAAAGAATGCTGTATACAAAGCAATGGCTGAAAGTTCTGAGTGTGAAGTAGGTTCTACTATGGAGTACCCAGAGAATGCAGAAGTACCTGAAAACTGGTTGAGGCAAGAAGGTCAAGCTATTGATGAGGAAGAATATCCTCTCTTGTACAGATATTTATCTGCAAAGGGAGAAAATGATTTGCCTCGAGAAAAGGACAGCATAATTTGTGCTGATGGGAGCTAACTTAAAATAGGTCTCGTTACCCTACATTAATAGGATCGCCTCTAAATTAAGACCTTAAACATGGTAAAGCCAACTCAAAGGTTGCAAATTACTCGTGTTTGTGAAGACAAAAACCACCCCCAAAATACTTAAAAGAAAATACCTACACAATAAGTGTTAGAGCACACAGGGAGTTATGCGCATGTTAAAGATTTTTCAGCAGCTTATAGTTGGCTTTTCTATTTTGTTTTTTGCTACTTTTTCGTCAGGTATAGCTCAGATATGTAGCGGCATTGATATCGCTGAAGATAACGTGGTTATCAAACTAACAGCATCTTTATTTGACAAACCGAATTCTGAAGAGCAAGCCTACCTGATAGAAAAATCAGGAATTGACCCAGATACCATTTAATTAACCATCTTGGTACGTCGTGTCGCAAAATCTTGCAACACATAGTGCCCAATAGTGTGGGGAGTAGTAAAATAAGCTTTACCTTTGGTCATACGCGAAACACGTTGAACAAAAGCTATAAGCTCAGGGTCTCTGGCAAGCATAAAGGTATTAATTTGTATACCTTTCCTGCGGCAATTGCCTACCTCACGCAAGGTTTGCCCCAACACTACAGGATCTAAACCATAAGCATTTCTATAAATTCTGCCATTAGGCAAGGTTATTGCCGAGGGTTTGCCATCTGTTATCATAACGATTTGCTTTAGATCCTTATTTTGCTGCTTCAATACTTTTTGAGCTAGTCTTAAACCTTCAGCAGTATTAGTGTGGTAGGGGCCTACTTGTGCTTGAGCAAGTTTGTTAAGGGAAATTTCCTCAGCTGAGTTATGAAAGAGCAAGAATTTAATGGTATCGCCACGATACTGGGTGCTAATTAAATGTGCTAGCGCTAGAGCAACTTGCTTTGCTGGGGTAAATCTATCCTCCCCATAAAGAATCATAGAATGAGAGCAATCCAGCATAACCACAGTTGCAGCTGAAGAATAGTATTCAGATTGTACTACCGCTAAATCACCATAATTTAAATCAAAGGTTCCATCTGCATTAATACCTTGCATAGCAGCATTCTTAAAGGTTTCCGCTATATCTAAATTCATAGCATCGCCAAATTCATAAGGTTTTGATGCAGCAGTAGTCTCCACTCCTGTAGTTTGAAATTTGGTGTCATGTGCTCCTAAACTAGACTTACCTGCACCACCAAGCACATCTTTTAGTGTGCGGTAGCCTAAAAAGTCAATCGCTTTGTTGGTAAGCTCAAATTTGGCTTGCCTTGGATTACCATTTCCTCCATATTTACCCATACCATCAGGGTTACTAGGGTCGTCACCTGTTTTAGGGCGTAAATAGCCCTCACGTTCCAAACGTTCAGCAAGTTCTCTTACACTATTACCAAGCTGTGAATTCATCCAATTACCATTGTCCATGGCCTTCATTGCCTCTTCAATAACTTGCTCAGAAACAAGGTCATTTTCTATTAGCGCTTCGGCTAAGGCATTGTAAAGATCTTGCATACTTTGTTGATAGTTAGGATCAGGGTCCCATGGATTTTGGTTAAAGCCTGATTCCAAGAGGCGGTCTTTAATCATATTCATCAAATCCGCCATATTAAGGTCATCTAGGGTGGGTTCATATTTAGAGTAGCGTCTTGTGGCCATAATAAGGTGTTTGATAGCTAATAATTAGTAGCTAGAGTATTTTCAAGCATAGCGGATTGTTAGCTTAGTTGCAAGGCAATAAGGCGATAATCACCTTGCTTTTTTGTGTACTTTTACGTAAGCTAAAGTAATCATGAAATGCGTCACAAAGCTTTACCCTCGTATGCGTACACCACGTAGCTTTAAGTGGCATCATCAGTATTTGTAATAGAGTGAGGAAATAAAAGTCTAGCCCTAAGTTTTTGTGGAAAGTAGTTTTGGCTTGGGTGCTTAAGGCACTTCACCTTAGAAGGTAGAGGGTTCTGGTATGTATTTATCTGAAATATTCCTTAAATGAAAAATCTTCATAATCTTATTTTACTTTTACCCTATGTAGCTGTGAGCATAGGACTCTACTTGCTGCATAATGCTTGGTTAGCTATGCTTATTTACCATAGCGGCATCATTTTGTTTTTGATCATTTTCAGAAAAGATAACTTGAAAGTAACGCAACTACTTTCCGGACTGAATTTAAAATTTTTATTTGGAGCAATAATAGTTAGTTTGTTTTCTGGCTTGCTCATTTATAGTCTGTGGGACTTTATGACTTTAGAACATACTAGTATAATTGTGGCTTTGGCAAAATATGGGCTGGCAGGACTTTCATGGTATTTGTTTATGATTTACTTTTCTATAGCCAATCCCTTACTCGAAGAGCTTTTCTGGCGAGGGCTCCTTTATAAAAAGGAAATTAAACCTTTTCTGCTAGATATTACTTTTGCAGGATATCACGTACTGGTCCTACAGTTATTTATAAATTGGCTATGGGTTTTCTTAGCTTTTTTGCTACTGGTACTTACAGCATGGACTTGGCGGTACTTATATGACACTTTAAATGGTCTGGCGGTGCCTTGGATATCTCATACGGTTGCAAATGTAAGCATTGTTTTTGGAATTAATGCACTAAGGCTCAATATCTTTGGTTAAACTACCAATTTTGTATACAAGGAGACGAAAATGCTTTTCCCCTTACCCAACGAGCGTGGCCGCTTTGGTGTTTTTGGTGGCAGATATGTCCCCGAAACACTTATCCCCGCTCTAGATGAATTAACCGCAGCTTATATTGAAATTAATAAAGACGAATCTTTTCAAGCTGAGTTTCAAAACTATCTAAAAAACTATGTGGGGCGTCCTAGTTTACTTTATTTTGCTAAAAACTTAAGTGAATACTGTGGCGGTGCCAAGATTTACCTCAAAAGAGAAGACTTAAACCACACAGGGGCGCATAAAATTAATAATACCATTGGTCAGGCACTTCTAGCTAAGAGGCTTGGTAAAAAACGGGTGATTGCAGAAACAGGTGCAGGCCAGCATGGTGTGGCTACGGCTACAGCTGCTGCTCTTTCTGGGCTCGAGTGCATAGTATACATGGGTGAAGAAGACGTGCGTAGACAAGCTTTAAATGTTTTCCGCATGAAGCTTTTAGGAGCAGAAGTTCACCCCGTATCAAGTGGCACTCGCACTCTTAAAGATGCAACCAATGAAGCCATTCGAGATTGGGTTACTAATGTGCGTGACACCTTTTACATAATTGGCTCTGTAGTAGGCCCACATCCTTACCCTATGATGGTGCGAGATTTTCAAAGTGTGATTGGCTTTGAGACTATGGAGCAACTTAAAGCTTTAGAAGACCATTCTATTCCTAATGCAGTGGTGTCTTGTGTTGGTGGTGGCTCAAATGCTATTGGCATCTTTGCTCCTTTTGTTTATTCAGAAGGTGCAAGGCCCTTGCTTTATGGTGTTGAAGCAGCTGGGCATGGACTTGATAGCAACGCTCATGCTGCAAGCATTAGTGGTGGTAAAACAGGTGTTTTGCATGGCTCACTTATGTATCTACTTAGCAACGAAGATGGGCAAATTTCGCCTGCTCACTCCATTTCAGCAGGGTTAGATTATCCCGGTGTAGGGCCTGAACATTCTTATTATGCTAAAGAGGGCATTGCCCAATATGTAAGTGTAGATGATCAGAAAGCCTTAGAAGGCTTTAGAAAGCTTAGTGAAATAGAGGGTATAATCCCTGCACTAGAAAGCTCTCATGCTATCTACTATGGAATGCAACTAGCTAAAAAAATGGCAAAAGATGAAGTTATAGTCATCAATTTATCTGGTAGGGGAGACAAAGATGTAAATGAAGCAATGCATATTTTAGAAGCAAAGGAATAATAAATTATGAGCAGGATATCAAGAGCTTTTACAACTGCGAGAAACGCAAATCGTGCTGCCTTTATCCCCTATCTAACCGCTGGATATCCAAGCCGAGAAAGCTTTTTAGCGCATGCTAAGACTCTAATTAACCATGGTGATATTTTAGAGGTGGGGTTTCCCTATTCTGATCCTTTGGGTGATGGTCCCACCATTCAAAAAGCTTCTGAGCAAGCTTTGGAAAATGGCATAACCACCCAAATCGTCTTCGATTTAATAGCCAAATTGCGTCAAGGGACAGATAAGGCTTTAGTTTTAATGAGTTACTATAATCCTATCTACTGTTATAAAACTGGTGAGGCAGGATTCTTACGTGACCTTAAAGCTAGTGGTGCAGATGGAATAATCTTGCCTGATTTGCCTCCTGATGAAGGTGAAAGCTTAATTGCTGCAGCAAGAAAAGTTAATATAGCTACTGTTTTTTTGGTTGCTCCTACTTCAACTCTGAAGCGTTTAAAGATTGTTACAGAGGCCTCACAAGGATTTGTTTATGCAGTTTCGGTTACTGGGGTTACTGGTGCTCGAGCAAGCATACCAAAAGAGGTAACTGATTTAGTTAACCGAACAAAGTCAGTGAGCAATTTACCTGTGGCAGTAGGCTTTGGCATTAAAGATGCTGGCAGTGCTAGCTCTATAGCCAAAGTTGCTGATGGGGTGGTGGTGGGGTCGGCAATTATTAACACCATTAACTCAGGAGAGTCTTTAGATGATTTTGTTAAGGAGATTGCCAAAGTTTGTTCTAAAGGGAACTCTCCTCTTTAACATCCATCTCATGGTATATTTTAGCAATTTCTTCCAGGGCTCGAGCCCTCCAAAGCTCATCGTTTTGAAGTTCTGCTAGTTGTAAGGCCCTTTGAAGAGTGTTAAGGGCATCCTCAAACCTCCTCAGCTTTTTCTCTGCTTCACCTAAATTAAGTAGCGCAAAAAACAAACCTTGCTTAACGGTAGCATAATCTGTGGTCGTTTGGCCCAGAATCCTTTCAGTGACTTTGACAGCTTCAAGACAAAATTTGTAAGCTTGCTCAAAATCTTCCTTGCGCTCAGCAACAAATTTTCTATACTTTAAAATTTGATCTAAAGCAAAGTCATCATTATTGCTTTTAGCAAGATCATAGGCATTTTGAAGGTATTCTCCAGCATCTGACCCATCACTTTTGAAATGTGCAATGCCAACCAAGCTCATTGAAATGGCTTCCCTGTGGGCATCTCCTATAACTCGAGCCAGATTTAAAGCTTCTTGATAGTTACTTAGAGCACTGTCTAAGCTGCCAGAAGCATCTTGGCAGGCATCCCCTAACTTGCTTTTAAAGTAATGGGCTTTTTCTAGCTTTTCATGGCGCTTAGCAGCATCTGCAGCAGCCTCTAGCAACTTAAGGGACCTAGGATTATGTCCTCTAGTTGTGTAATAGGCATTCCCTTGCAATACTAAAAATTGCATCATGTCAATAAGCATGTCTTCATTACCATCTTTTTGTGCTGTTTCTATACTGCTTAAAATATTACTTAACTCAGCCTCGAGCTGCTCAAAGTTTCGGTGATTAGCTTTAACAAAATTGTGGCAAGCCCTTACCAAGGTGGCTTTTCTTATATTATTGTTAGCTTTTGCAAAGCTAAAGGCAAGATCGTGCAAATTATAAAACACAACATCACTACCTGCTTTGGCTATCCGCTCAGCTAAAGCTCGACGTTGCAGCTCAATAAGAGCACTTTCGGTTTCTTCTTCCGAACGCCTTAAGCAAAGTGAAAGAAGCTGGGGAGTACAGCTAGGAGTAAAAAATACTCCTATACCTAAAAAGGCCTCATATGCTTCATCAGAAAGTGTTTGCAAGCTAACACCTAGCAGCGAGGCAAAACTTTCACGACCTTCTTCAGCAAACTCCTCTGGCATTTTCATACTGTGTGGGGAGTCAGTAATTTGCTCAAGAAGTTTTCTAGGGCTGAGTTTATCTACTGCTAAATTTACCCCAGCTACTAGTAAAGCAAAGGCATGATCTCCTAGAATCTCACAAAGCTTATCCGCACTTTCATCTTCCTGAAAGTTACTTTTAGCCGAGTAACTGAGCAGTTCTAGAGAAGAGATCCGTTCCAAACGCCCTACATCTACTCGCTTAAGTTTAGGATAACGTTGTCTAGAGGTAACTAGCAAAGCTGTAGTGGGAGGAATAGCCTCACTGAACTTGCTAAGTGCATAGGCACTCCACACATCATCAAGAATAAGCAAAGAAATATTTTCTTTACTAAGCAACTCGCAAATAGCCTTGCTTTTATTTGCTGCTTGACTAATACTTTTTTGTGCATCAAAAGGGCGAGCAAGGGCATCAAATAAGCTTTCTAGATCGTCATTGCCTACTTGAAGCCATAATACTTTTTTGTTAGCAGACAAATATTTGTCTGCTAAAGTTGCAGCCAAAGCAGTTTTTCCTGCCCCTCCAAAGCCGTGTAGCAACACTCGCTCATTTTCTGCTAAAAGGTTATCAACTTTGCTCATAAGCTCATCACGGCCTATAAGCTTGTTGGGTAATGAGGGAATATCTTCTTTAATGTTAATAAGAACAGCGCCTTTGGCTGACGAGATCCCACCATATTCAATTTGCTTTAGCAAAGCAAGAGTATCATTTGAAGGCTCTAAGTCTAACTCTTCTTTGAGAAGTTGACGATAATTTTCGAATTGCTTGAGTGCTCCTTCAGTATCCCCACGCAAATGTTCTAAAAGTATTACATTTTGTTGAGTTTCTTCATTTAGAGGATCTTCTTTTAGAAGTTCCTGTGCCCCTTGCAGTGCACCTTCCAAATCACCTGATTGCTTTTGTGTTTCTATACAATTTCTAAGAACCTCAATATATATATTATATAATCCAGCACGTTCTTCTTCTAGCCAGTTATTGAATGCTCGAGCCCCTTTAATTTCTAGCCCCCTAAAAAAAGTATTCTGGCCTGCTTGTGAGCCTTGCCAAATGTCTATTGCCTGAACAAAATGCTTTTCTGCAAATGCTTTTTTAAAAGCCAGTAAATCACTAGAAGCCTCAACGCAAACAAAGTTTTCTTTGGTAGAAAGCCACTCTTCAGCAAAAGGCAACTTCTTAAGCGTATGCAAAGCTACACGCACACTATCTGTGCGTTTTGATTGCCAGAACAACTCTGCAAGTTCATGCCTTGTCACCGATTCATTTCTAGCAGCTAGGTAACAAAGCATAGCAAATACCTTAGCAGGAGGAGGCTCCAGTAATTCGCCTTTCCAATAAAGCTCAGGTATTCCTAAAAGCTTCAAACTAAGCCCAGTGTTCGCATCTTTCAGCACACTGCCTTTACTAGCTGGCATCTTCCTCTGGACCATTTTGTAAGTATTGTGCTCTTTTAAAACGCCATTGACCATCTTTTAGAGGATCGTACACCTGTTCAATAGTAGTATTTGTTTCTTTAAGATTAGCATCTAGCGCAACACGATTATCAAAGACAAAACATTCGCCCTGCCAATCCTTTTCTGGATCTGACGTTTTTTCAAAGTAATTAAGGATGCCTCCAGCAAGCTGATAAACTTCAGTATTCAAATCAAGTAACCAAGAGCTAGTCTTTTCACAGCGTATTCCCCCAGTACAATACATAGCAATACGCTTTCCTTCACGTTGCCACAAAGGTAGATTTCTTTCTATAAATTCGGGGAAGTCGCGGAAGTTGTTTACTTCAGGGTTAATGGCTCCCTTGAAGTGTCCAAGCCTATATTCAAAATCATTGCGGTTATCAATAACTATAACATCTTCTTGCTCAATAAGCTCTCGCCAATCTTCAGGAGAAATGTCTATGCCTGTTTTTACGGTGGCATCAACTCCTGCTATGCCTAGAGGCACAATCTCAGACTTATATTTAATCTTTAGTCGATGAAAAGGTGTGCTTTTGCATTCGGAGCGCTTGTAGCTTATTCCTACAAACTTTTCAGCAAGACGAGGGTCTTCAGCTAGATTTTTACGAAATGCGTCGAGTTGGCTTTTACTGCCTGCTAACATGCCATTGATGCCTTCAGGGGCAACTAATATGCTTCCTTGCAGACCTTCACTAATTTCTTTTAGTACCTCTATCACTGTATGAGGACTATCAAGATGAGTAAAATAATAGAATGCATCATGCCAAAGATTTTCATTAGCTAGAGAATCATTTTGTAAATCCAAGCTGCTCATAATGGATTACATTATACTTATTATGGTACTTGCAAAATCAACAGTTAATGGAGCGAGCACCCAAGCCAAGCATTTATTAGCAAGTTGCCCCTCGAGCACGACCTTAACCATTTATGGATTTAGAGGTGGTGGTTGGCTCGAGCAGAAAATATTATTTACGGTGAAGCTATTCCTACTATTCTCAGACAGCAGCGCCAGCCAACATTTTTAACCATTAACACCAAAGATTTTTGGCAAAAAATAGCTGCCAATGAGAGCTTTTATATAGTTTGCTTTGCTTTATCAGACGCGCAAATTAATAATATACCACCCCTTCTTAGAAAACTATTCCAAGTACCTAATTTTTGCTCTAAGGCAAATCGTATGGGGCATGTTATTCGTGTCTCCACAACCAATATTAGTTACTACACACAAAATAATCAAACAATGGACCTTACTATTTCATAAGTACATTCTTCATGTATTTAGGGGCGGTGGTTGGCTCGAGCCTTCAAACTCAACAAAAATTATTGATTAAATACCAAAAGCAAAACCTAGGCTCATTTTTCTTCATTAGACCTGCCCTAAATAAAAGAACTCAAAGAAGAAAAGATACCTTTTGTAGGCCGAATACATACCACCAATAATGTTATTTACTAAAGGCAAGAAATGAGTATAAAGAAGCTTGCTCAAAAATTCTTGCCAAGAAAGGCTAGGTGGTATAAAAGTCTAGAGCGCTATGTAAAACGAGTAAGGGTAGAATTTTTACCAGTGTACCCATCACTAGCGAAAATTGTACCTTAAAATAAAGTTATGGAAAAGAGAATGTTTTCTAAGTACTTTATTTGCTATTTTTTTCTACCTAGTGTGTTTGCCCAAAGCTACCAAGTTCAGCAGGGAGATACTCTTTACAGCATTGCCCAGCAATTTGGATTAAGCACAAGTGAGCTTATCTCTCTAAACAATTTAAAGAACCCTGACTTTCTGGCAGTTGGGCAAGTATTAAAGCTTTCTATAGATAGCTCTTGGCCAGAAAGTTTACCCTATCCTTTTATAGAGGTTACACTCTCACCTGAGATGGCCTTTCAAGGTCACGCACTAATACTAAAGCTTTCTGTAGCAGAAGAACTTAATCTAAGAGTGAGTTTTTTAGGCAAGGATTATCAGCTTGCTCCTGACGTAGACGGTTGGATAGCAGTAATTCCTGTTGGTGTCTTACAAGAAGTTGGAATATTCCCACTTAAGCTAAATGCCACATTAGGTAGTGGACAAGTAGTAGATTTAGAGTTGCCCGTAAGCATAGGCTCGGGTAACTATGGCCGCGAAGCAATCAATTTGCCTCCAAGTAGCACAAGTTTGCTGAAGCCTGAAATCACTCAGGCAGAACACCGTTTGATAGAGGAAACTTGTTCATACTACGAGCCAACAAAACTTTGGCAAGGGTTCTTTGAGTACCCTGTTGATGAACCTTTCCAAACTTCTGCTTTTGGCACTGTGCGCTCATACAATGGCGGGCCTTATAGTAGCTTTCACAGAGGCTTGGATTTAAGGGGCAATAGTGCCACTCCTATTTATGCTACAGCCAGTGGCAAAGTAATGTTAGCAGATGCTTTGCAGGTGCGTGGTAACACTGTTATCTTATCTCATGGTCTAGGAGTGTGTAGTGTCTATACACATCTAAGCAGCATACTCGTTGAAAAAGATCAGAAAGTAACTGCCAGTACACTGTTAGGCTATGCTGGTGACACTGGGTTAGTTACAGCAGCGCACTTGCATTGGGAGGTACGAGTTATGGGTGTGCCGGTTAGTCCTGTACAATGGATAAATGCTCCTTTTAGATAAAAAAGAACAATTCTTTGCTATCATCACTAGCATGAGCTGGTTAGAATTGTGCACTCGCCCAGACTTGCAGAATTTGCCTTTTAAAATAGAGTTCAATGGTTGACACCTACTTGTCACCATGCTAGGCTATCAAGCCGAGTTTAGAGGCTTTTTGCCATAAATGGTAAAATGGTTGCCGTCCTAGCTCAACTGGTAGAGCATCCGATTTGTAATCGGAAGGTTATCGGTTCGATTCCGATGGACGGCTCCACTAAACAAATGATGTGTTATTTTATAGTGATTGATTATGGGTCGGTGCCCGAGTGGTTAAAGGGGACGGACTGTAAATCCGTTGGCTTAACGCCTACGCTGGTTCAAATCCAGCCCGGCCCACCATTATTGCGCGGGAATAGAATAGCTCAGTTGGTAGAGTGTCCGCTTCCCAAGCTGGATGTCACGGGTTTAAATCTCTTTTCCCGCTCCATGTTAGACTATGGAAGATTTTTCTAGTAGGCTCGTGTAGCTCAGTGGTAGAGCACTCCCTTGGTAAGGGAGAGGTCGACGGTTCAATCCCGTCCACGAGCTCCAGTTTAACACATTAAGATAATGTTTAGAGCTTTTTTAGAATATAAAGTTAAACTATTGGTATTTTGGCTATAAATATTTAAGTTTAAGGAGAAGAATGAATGGCCAAAGGAGTATTTGAAAGAACAAAGCCACATGTAAATGTAGGAACAGTAGGACATGTAGATCATGGGAAAACGACACTGACAGCAGCAATAACGTTTACAGCAGCAGCAGCAGATCCTACAGTAGAAACCCAAACCTATGATCAAATAGATAAAGCACCAGAGGAAAAGCAACGTGGTATCACTATTAATACTAGCCATGTGGAATACCAAACAGAAAGTAGACACTATAGCCATGTAGATTGTCCCGGACACGCTGATTATGTCAAGAACATGATAACAGGGGCAGCACAAATGGACGGAGCAATACTGGTAGTATCTTCTGCCGATGGGCCCATGCCCCAAACAAG
Organism: Trueperaceae bacterium; assembly: GCA_965224855.1. Taxonomy (GTDB): domain Bacteria; phylum Deinococcota; class Deinococci; order Deinococcales; family Trueperaceae; genus CBDCVN01. The sequence goes on from CBDDAI010000002.1 coordinate 2,400,154, forward strand.
AGAACACATACTACTAGCCAGACAAGTAGGAGTGCCATACATAGTAGTGTTTATGAATAAAGTAGATATGGTAGATGATGAAGAGATACTAGAGTTAGTAGAGATGGAAGTTAGAGAACTGCTAGAGAGCTATGAATTTCCAGGGGAAGAGATACCGATAGTAAAGGGGAGTGCATTGAAAGCACTAGAAGCAGTGCAAAGTAACCCAAATATCCAAAGAGGGGAAGATGAGTGGGTAGATAAAGTATGGGAGTTACTAGATGGGATAGACAGCTACATACCAACACCAGAGAGGGATGTAGACAAGCCATTTCTGATGCCGATAGAGGATGTATTTAGCATAACAGGAAGGGGAACAGTAGCGACAGGGAGGGTAGAGAGGGGAAAAGTGAAGCTAAATGAAGAAGTGGAAATAGTGGGATTAAAAGAAACAACAGTGAAAGTAGTAACAGGAGTAGAGATGCATAGGAAGATACTAGAAGAAGGATTGGCAGGGGATAATGTAGGAGTACTATTGAGGGGAGTAGCAAGAGATGAGATAGAGAGGGGGCAGGTGCTAGCGAAGCCAAGGAGTATAACGCCACACACGGAATTTAAGGGATCAGTGTATATATTAAAGAAAGATGAGGGGGGAAGGCACAGTGCATTTTTCACGGGATATAGGCCACAGTTTTACTTTAGGACGACAGATGTAACTGGGGTAGTGACATTAACAGAAGGAGTAGAGATGGTGATGCCAGGGGACAATGTGGAGTTAAGTGTGGAGTTAATCAAGCCAATAGCAATGGAGGAGGGGTTAAGGTTTGCGATAAGAGAGGGTGGACGTACAGTTGGTGCAGGGGTTGTTACCTCTATCAGTAAGTAGCAATTATGATTCAAGCTATTATTAAATACCTAAGAAATTCTAGAGCCGAGTTAGGTCGTGTAACTTGGCCTACCCGTGCTGAAGTAATGCAAGCTACTCAAGCAACATTAGTTTTTGTGCTAATAACAGTACTTTTCCTAGTAATTGCAGACGCGACTATTGGGGCAATTATTAATTTAATTACTTAAAATTAATGCTGATTTATAGAGACTTAAAATGAGCATCGAATGGTATGCCGTTCATACTTATGTAGGACATGAAGAAAAGGTGCGGGAAAACGTTATGCAGCGTGCTCGATCTTTAAATATGACAAGCTATGTCTATCAAGTAGTGGTGCCCACTGAAGAGGCTGTTGAGCACCGTGAAGGTGGCAAGCAAGAAATCATCAAGCGCAGGCTTTTTCCAGGGTATGTTTTTGTACAAATGGATTTAGGTGATAATCTTGATGAACCCAATGAAGCGTGGGAAGTAGTACGTAATACCCCTGGTGTAACAGGTTTTGTAGGGACAGCTACACATGCTGTACCACTTACACCTGATGAGGAAATGCGTATGTTGGGTAGCTTAGGTGTGACTGGTACCAAGGCCAAACCCAAGATTGAGGTTAGTTTCAATGTAGGGGATATGGTACAAGTGACTTCTGGGCCATTCGCTGATTTCACAGGCGTTGTTTCTGACCTTGATCCAGATAAAGGTAAGGTCAAAGTATTGGTATCGATATTTGGACGTGAAACCCCTGTGGAACTTGATTTTTCACAAGTAAATAGAACATGAGTAGGTTATTTTATGGCTAAAAAAGTAGCGGGAATTGTAAAACTCCAGTTGCCTGCTGGAGGAGCAACAGCTGCTCCACCAGTCGGTCCAGCGCTAGGGCAATACAGTGCTAACATTATGCAGTTTGTCAAGGAATATAATGCTGCCACTGCTTCACAGCAAGGATTTGTTATTCCTGTTGAGATTACTATTTATGCTGATCGCTCTTTTACCTTTGTTACTAAAACCCCACCTGCAGCAGACTTGCTAAAAAAGGTTTCTGGTATAGCAAAGGGCTCGAGCGAATCTCACAAGAACAAAGTTGGCAAAGTCACATGGGAACAGTGTCTTGATATAGGCCGACAAAAAATGTCTGATCTGAACGCTAATGATGAGACCGCAGCAGCCAGTATTATTGCAGGAACAGCACGTTCTATGGGCCTTACAGTAGAGGGGAGACCTGAGTAAATGGCTAAGCATGGAAAACGCTACCGCGTTTTAAAAGAAAAAGTAGAGCAAGGTAAGCTTTACAACGCTCAGGAAGCTACAGCTTTAGTAAAAGAATTAGCAACTGCTAAATTTGATGAAACTATTGAAGCACACTTTCGCCTAGGCATTGATCCACGCAAGTCAGACCAAAATGTTCGTAACACTGTTTTATTGCCACATGGTACAGGTAAAGCTGTAAAAGTTTTGGCTTTTGCTAAAGGCGATAAGGCTAAAGAAGCAAAAGATGCTGGTGCAGACCATGTAGGTGAAGAAGAGCTGATCAAGAAAGTTCTAGATGGTTGGCTGGATTTTGATGCTGTAGTATCCACTCCAGATATGATGGCAGCAGTTGGTAGTAAGCTAGGCCGTGTGCTAGGGCCACGTGGTTTGCTTCCCAATCCTAAAGCAGGAACGGTAGGACCTGATATTGGTGGAATTGTCAAGGCTTTAAAAGCAGGTAAAATTGAGTTCCGCAATGATAAAACAGGTGTAGTTCATGCACCTATTGGTAAGAAAAGCTTTGAGGCCAGTAAGTTAGTTGAAAATCTTCAATCTTTAAGAAAAGTGCTAGAAGACTCAAAGCCTGAAGGGGTTAAAGGTCAGTTTCTGCATTCTCTTTATCTAGCCTCAACCATGGGGCCTAGCGTACGTGTGGCTTTATAGGCATCCCAGTGCGTAGCACCTTATAAAATTTTTAGTAAGTGGCGTTGGAGACAGCAGGGGTCAGCCAGACTTAAAGATCCTGCCGAGACGTTAGCTACGTTTCGTGGTTTTAATAATTTTAGTATTAAGAAAGGCTCAATATGGCTAATCCAAGGAATGAAAAGTCTGTTAATAAGCTCAGGGACATCCTAGCAGAAACACAGACTTTTTTCTTGGTAAATTACCAAGGGCTTTCTGCTGGAGAACTAGGTGATTTGCGCCAGAAGGTACGTGAAGCAGGCGGACGTGTCCTTGTTACCAAGAATACTCTTATTAACGTAGTTCTCAAGGAAAAAGATATTCATGGCTTAGAGGAAATCCTTAAAGGCCCTACAGCAATGGTTCTGGTTGAGCAAGATCCTATTGGTCCTGCTAAGGCCATTACCGACTACGCTAAGGAAAATCCCCAGAAACTGCCTGAAACTAAAGGTGGAGTTTTGGGTGGCAAACCCATAGACTCAGCAGCAGTCTCACGGCTTATTGATTTGCCACCACGTGAGCACCTTTTAAGCAGCTTATTAGGTGTGCTGCAATCACCACTCCAGCAGCTTGTTACAGCACTAGAGTCACCTCCGCGTGATTTGGTTACAGTGCTTGAGGGAGTGCCCCGGAATTTGGTAAATGTTATTAACAACTATTCAGAAAAATTAAAACAATGAGGAGAATAATTAATGGCTTTTGATAAAGATGCTTTAATTGAGGAGATTGGTAGTTTGACGGTGCTTGAGCTAGTAGAGCTAGTAGATGGGCTCAAGGAAAAATTAGGAGTAGAAGCAGCAGCTCCCATGCCTATGGGTATGCCTATGGCTATGCCTGGCGCTTCTGCCGGTGGCAATACAGAAGAAGCTGCTGCTGAAGAAAAAACAGAGTTTGACGTTATCATTAAAAGCGCTGGTGATGAGAAGCTCAAAGTTATTAAAGAGGTAAGAGCAATAACAGGCGCTGCCCTTAAAGAAGCCAAGGCTCTAGTTGATGGTGGGGGCGCCATTAAAGAAGGTGTTTCCAAAGATGAAGCTGAAGAAATTAAGAAAAAGCTCGAGGAAGTTGGCGCAACTATAGAAATTAAATAAGGTTTCTAGCTCTAGACATTAACTTTTAATGTCTAAGGGATGCACAAATGGGGTGTTGTGAGAAATTTCACCCCATTTTTTCTTATTTTTGATATAGAGTGGCCTGTGTTTTGTCATAAACTTTTCCAACTAACTATAAACTTACAAAATAACTATTTATTTCAAATATTACAGGAATTTTATTCAAGGGGCAAAATAAAAATCATTCAAATTTTTACTAATAATTTAGTGTCTTTTTCCTAAAAACAAACAACAACAACCTCTTGGTGCATTATATCAAAGCCTAACAATGTTGTTGGCCTTAAATGAAAGGACTTTTAATATTTAATTTTAATAATTTACTAATCTTTAGAGAAAAAATTGCTCAACATCATACAAACACAAATGTGAAACTGTAAGGGTGTATTGCAATATACTCCCATCCCACCCTATGGCAACTGTTTCAAGCAGGGCTCAAGGTTAAGGTACTCAAGTTTTGGAAATAGGAAAGTGAAGCGACTAGTGCAATCCTTAGGGAAAACGCTGACGTCATGTGAAGTTTTATGAATACATTTTATATTTCAAGAAGCAGTTAATTTAATTGTCTTTAACAAATAACCCTTACAAGGGTTTAAGTCTTATCCTAGCTTTAGGGAGCAAATATGCGTAAAATTCATGAGTTTGGGACTATTAAAGAAGTTATTGAGCTTCCTAGTCTCACTAAAATTCAAGTTAATTCCTATAACACCTTTTTGCAACAAGGAGTGCCTGTAAGCGCTCGAGAAAGTACAGGTTTGCAAAGTGCTTTTAAAGAAGTTTTCCCTATTGATGAAACAGAAAGGGGACGGCAAACAGGTTTAGTCTTAGATTTTTTGGAATATAATCTACAGGACCCAGAATTTAGTCCTGAGGAATGTCGCGAAAAAGATCTCACCTATCAGGCAGGTCTATTCGCTAAATTACAACTTATCCACAAAGATAGTGGGCTCATTAAAGAGGATCAAGTTTTTCTAGGGGATTTGCCACTTATGACTCCAGACGGTTCTTTCGTAGTCAACGGTGCTGATAGAGTCATTGTTTCTCAAATTCATCGCTCGCCAGGTGTTTACTTTATTGGTGCTCCTAAAGGAGAAGGTAGAACTTATATGGCAAGCATTATACCCATGCCTAAACGGGGTCCGTGGATTGAAATTGAGTTTGATAGCAGTGATATCTTGTGGATGAAAATCAACAAGAAAAAATTTCCCTTAACTTTGATCTTGAGGGTTCTTGGCTTAGATGATCAAGACATTCGTAACCTTTTCGAAAATCATGAAGCTCTTATTGAGGAAACCCTTCAGGAAGACGGTAATAGTGGTGCTAGTGTAGAAGAGGCACTTCTTAGACTTTTCACTATTCTTAGACCAGGTGATCCTCCCAAAGTAGATAAAGCTACTAGTTATTTATATAATCTCTTGGCTGATACACGCCGCTATGATTTGGGTGATGCTGGCCGCTATAAAGTCAACTCTAAACTAGGCTTAAATTACAAACACGGTACCCTACTCGGTTTTGAGGAAAGCCAATTTATAGATTATGGCATTATTCCCACAATACAATATTTGCTTAACTTACAAGTCACGCCTCAAGAAGATCACAGGCAAATACGAATCAAACTACGTGGTGCAGAGCGAAAAGTCGCACTCTATGAAGATGATATTGACCATCTTGGTAATCGTCGCATCCGTACTGTAGGCGAGTTAGTCACTGATCAAATTCGAGTTGGACTTGGACGTATGGCTCGAGGTGTACGTGAGCGTATGCTTCTTGGTAACCCTGATGCTGCTACACCACAAAAGTTGGTAAATAATCGCCCTGTAGTAGCAGCTTTACGTGAATTTTTTGGACGCAGTCAACTCTCGCAGTTTAAAGATCAAGTTAACCCTTTATCTGAAATCAGGCATAAAAGACGCATTTCAGCACTAGGCCCTGGGGGTTTAACTCGTGAGCGGGCAGGTTTTGATGTGCGTGATGTTCATCGCACACACTATGGACGTATTTGTCCCATAGAAACCCCTGAGGGTGCAAATATTGGTCTGATCACTTCGCTTTCTAGCTATGCTCGAGTTAACGAACTTGGTTTTATTGAAGCTCCCTATCGTAAGGTAAAGAACAAAAAAGTTGGCAATGAAGTGATTTATATGAATGCTCATGAAGAAGACAACTATGTTATTGCCCAAGCCAATGCGTTGCTTAAAGAAAATGGTAATTTTCAAAATGAGCGAATAGTGACTCGAGTGGCAGGAGAGGCAGAGGTAGTTGATGCTGAATTAGTAGATTATATGGACGTTTCGCCTAAACAAATCATCTCAGTACCTACTTCTCTAATTCCTTTTTTAGAGCATGATGATGCTAACCGTGCCTTAATGGGTTCAAATATGCAATCACAGGCTGTACCCTTGGTGCGTACCGAAGCGCCTTTTGTAGGTACAGGAGTCGAGAATCGTGTAGCTAGGGATTCTGGAGCAGTAGTAGTAGCTGAGGAAAAAGGTGTAGTAAGCTATGTCGATGCTAATCGTATTATAGTCAATAAAGGAAATATTGATAAAGAGTATCAATTAACAAGATTTCAACGTTCAAATCAAAACACTAACCTAGATCAGTATCCTTTGGTCAAGGTTGGTGATAAAATTGAACCAGGGCAGGTAATAGCTGATGGCCCCTCTTGTGAAGGTGGTCGTTTAGCCTTAGGGCAAAATGTTCTTATTGCCATTATGCCTTTTGATGGCTACAACTTTGAAGATGCTATAGTCCTTTCAGAAAATCTAGTACGACGCGATGCTTATACCAGTGTACATATTGAAAAGTATGAAAAGGAAGCTCGAGACACCAAGTTAGGCCCTGAAAAAATTACTCGCGACATCCCTGGGCTTTCAGAAGCTGCTTTGCGCGATCTTGATGAAGATGGCGTAGTACGCATTGGCGCAGAGGTAAAACAAGGGGATATTTTAGTAGGGCACACTTCTTTTAAAGGCGAAACCGAGCCAACTCCTGAAGAAAGGCTACTGCGCTCAATTTTTGGAGAAAAAGCTAGAGAGGTCAAAGATACTAGTTTGCGGGTTCCACCTGGGGACAGTGGCATTATATTACGTACAGTGCGCTTCAAGCGCGGTGACCCTGGTGTAGAGCTTAAACCTGGTGTCCAAGAAATGGTACGTGTTTATATAGCCCAAAAACGTCGTCTCATTGAAGGCGACAAACTTGCTAATCGCCATGGCAATAAAGGTGTGGTAGCAAAGATTCTGCCTCCAGAAGATATGCCACATCTAGCAGATGGTACACCTGTAGATCTAGTGTTTGATCCTTTAGGAGTTCCTTCGCGTATGAATCTAGGGCAAATTTTAGAAACTCACCTGGGCTTAGCTGCCTATAAAAATAAAGTTTCTTACGTTACTCCTGTTTTTGATGGGGCTAAGGAAAGAGAAATTAAAGATATTCTTGAAGATTCTTGGCAAAGTGAGCATGAAGCAGAAAAAACGGCTGGATTTTCTGTTGACAAACGTGAAGTAGACGTTATCCGCCGGGCTGGTAAGCTAGGTATTATTGACCCTGATTCAACTTTGGAAGAAGCTCAGCGCCAAATGGCTCGTTTAGGCAAAGCGGTTCTTTATGATGGTAGAACTGGAGATGCTATTGATGCACCTATCGTAGTTGGGGTTATGTATGTAATGAAGCTTTACCACATGGTGGAAGATAAAATGCATGCTCGTTCTATAGGGCCATACTCCCTCATTACTCAACAGCCTTTAGGTGGTAAGGCCCAGTTTGGTGGCCAACGTTTAGGTGAAATGGAATGTTGGGCTTTGCAAGCTCATGGCGCAGCACACACCTTACAGGAAATGCTTACTATAAAGTCCGATGATATTGAAGGGCGTAATGAATCTTATGAGGCCATTGTTAAGGGTAATGATGTTTTAGAACCAACCATTCCAGAATCTTTTAAAGTATTGGTAAAAGAGCTGCATTCACTAGGTTTAGACGTGCAAGTTTTAGGTGAAAAAGATGAACCTGTAAACATATTCGATGAATCAGGACGTGGAGGGAAAGGTAAAAGGCCTCAAAAGAGTAGTTAGTACCTAAACGTAAATCATGTGTGAGTTTTTGTTGCAGTTTGAATTACTAGCTAAAACTTAGTAGCTATTAGTCGGTGGGGTTAATTATGCTCACTACATGACTACCTCTATACATTTAATTACTCCAAAAACTCTTACACCACTATATTCCAAGAAAGGGTATTTTAGTGAAAGACTTTAGTAAAGTTCGTATAAAGATTGCCTCACCTGAACAGGTTCGTGAATGGAGTTATGGTGAAGTAACCAAGCCCGAAACCATTAATTACCGCACTTTAAAACCAGAACGTGATGGGCTTTTTGATGAGCGGACCTTTGGCCCTGAAAAAGATTACGAATGTGCCTGTGGCAAATACAAGCGCCAACGCTTTGAAGGTAAAATTTGTGAGCGCTGTGGTGTGCAGGTTACCAAGTCAACAGTACGTCGTTATCGAATGGGACACATTGAATTAGCTACACCTTGCAGTCACATTTGGTATGTTAAAGATATTCCTAGCAAAATTGGGGCTTTGCTAAACCTTTCTACCTCACAGCTCGAGCAAGTTCTTTATTTTGGTAAATATGTAGTTACTGATCCTCTGGGAGCCATAAAAGATAATAAGCCTTTGCAAAGTGGTGATTTGCTTTCCGATAGTGAGTACCGCCAACTTCGTTTTGGCCATCAAGAAACCTTTTCAATTGCCATGGGTGAAAATGCCATGGTAAAAGATGGTCAATATGTTGAAAAAGGTGATAAGCTAGCTAAAGGAGCTAAATCTAATCTTAGTGGTCTTGCTCAGTACCGTTTCCCTCGCAAAATTACCCTTAGCTATAATGAATTGCGACAAATTAGCTTAACAATACCTGCTAAAGCTTGGATTGAAGAGGAGAGCTATAAAGGTGGAGCACCTTTTGCTGAGCTTAATAGTGATTTGAGTATAGTAGCAGAAGCAAATGGAGTAGTTGGACTTATTCCAATTGGTGATGAAGGTGGCTTGCTAAATTTATCTTCTCCTGATAGTAACGAGGTTGTTGCTAGTTACTTTATTGCTAATGGTATGACTCTAGAAACAGCTCCCGGTGAAATAGTAACAGAAGGTGCAATATTGGCTAAGGCTAGCAAGGGTACACAGCTTAGTATTCCTAAAGAGGCTGAAGCTACATTAGTAAGCAGCCAGAAGCGTGGACCTGAAATAGAACTTAATTTTGAGCTAGCATGGGCACGTTATAAAGAGTATGAAGTTGACCCCACCATGCATGTATTGGTAAGCGATGGTGCTAAAGTACAGCAGGATGACAAAATTGTTGGGGCTATTGATACTGCTCAAGAAATTTATGCTGAAGCTGATGGTACTTTGAATCTTGCAGAACCAGCCAGCATCATTGTGTCTAAAGCACGAGTTTACCCCTATAACGATGAGCCTATCGTAGTCAATGGTGATAGGGTATTGCCGGGTGACGAATTAGCTGATGGCGGTAAGGTTAAAGCTGATTTGTCTGGGCGGGTAGAAATTGATTTGGTGCGTCGTCAGGTGCGTCTTATAGAATCTTATGATTTTGAGGCTAAAATGGGGGCAGAGGCCATTAAAGAGTTGCTAGAGAAGCTTGATCTGGAAAAGCTCGAGGCTAAGCTTGTTGAAGAAATGGATTCACCAAGTAAGCATAAGCGCACTAAAGCTAGGAAACGTTTAGAGGTTACCCGTAATTTTATTCGCTCTGGTAATAATCCTGCTTGGATGATTCTAGGAGCTATGCCAGTAATGCCTCCTGCATTGCGCCCGATGGTGCAGGTTGAAGGAGGACGCTTTGCTACTTCTGATTTAAATGACCTTTACCGTCGCCTTATTAATCGTAATAATCGTTTAAGAAAACTTATGGAACAAGGTGCTCCAGAAATGATTGTCCGTAACGAAAAGCGTATGTTGCAAGAGGCCGTAGACGCTTTAATTGATAATGGCAGACGTGGTACACCTGTAGTTCACCCAGGCAGTGATAGAGAGCTGCGTTCATTAACTGATATTTTAGGTGGTAAACAAGGCCGTTTCAGGCAAAACCTTTTAGGTAAACGAGTCGATTACTCTGGGCGTTCTGTGATTGTTGTAGGTCCTCAGCTTAAGTTGCATCAATGTGGTGTGCCTAAACGCATGGCCTTGGAGCTTTTTAAACCCTTCCTGTTTAAGGTACTAGAAGAGCGTAGTATAGCTTCAAACATTAAAAGTGCCCGCAAACTTTTAGATCGTTATCGTGATACTAAAGATGAAATTTGGGATGCTTTAGAAGAAGTTATTCAAGATAGAGTAGTATTACTTAATCGTGCTCCCACACTGCACCGCTTAGGCATTCAAGCTTTTGAACCTGTCTTAGTAGAAGGACAAGCCATTCAATTACACCCTCTTGTTTGTGAAGCCTTTAATGCTGACTTTGATGGTGATCAGATGGCGATTCATGTGCCTCTATCAGTTTACTCACAATCAGAGGCGCGTCTACAAATGTTAAGTTCACATAATCTGCTCTCACCTGCCCATGGTGATCCTAATGTTCAGGTAAGTCGCGATATTATCTTAGGTCTTTTTGTTCTCACACAAATTTATAAAGGGCATAAGGGTATAGGTAACAAGTACAAGAAAACTAGTGAAGCTCTAGAGGATTATAAAGCAGGCAAAGTTGATCTAAACAGTATAATTACTGTAGCAGGCAAAGAAACTTCAGTGGGCCGTCTAAAATACCGCCTCAGCAACATTGACGAAGCACTTTTAGCCGTTGAGCGTGGTGACATTGATATGCAAGACACCGTTACTGTACGCATTGATGGTAAAATAGTAGAAACTTCACCCGGACGCATGGTCTTTGCAAGACTAGTAAAAGAAACTATGTTAGAAGATGGCGAGGTTGACCAACAAGTGCTTGATGAGCTTATTAGCTATGAAACAGCCTATGAAAAGAAATCTTTAAGAAGCCTCATCATTAACTCGTTTAAACGCCTTGGTATCGAAAGAACTGCTAAACTTCTTGATGCCCTTATGGATTATGGTTTTAAGCTTTCTAGTACATCAGGTATTACTATTGGCATAGATGATGTAGTAATCCCTGAGAAAAAATTTAACCTATTAGCAGAAGCTGAAGATAAGCTTACTAAAATCACTGATGCCTATGAACGTGGTTTTATGAGTGATCAGGAACGCCATTTACAAGTTGTAAGACTTTGGAACACAACCACTGATGAAGTGCGTCAGGCTGTCTTTTTTAACTTTAAAGAGAATATGCCTTTTAACCCTCTTTATGTAATGGTGAATTCAGGCTCGAGGGGAAATCCACAACAAATCCGTCAGTTAGCAGGTATGAGAGGTTTAATGGCTAAGCCTTCTGGGGAAACTATGGAATTACCTATTCGAGCTAATTTTCGTGAGGGTTTGACGGTGCTCGAGTATTTTATAAGTACTCACGGTGCTCGTAAAGGTGGAGCAGATACTGCCCTTAGAACTGCTGATTCAGGTTATTTAACTCGTAAGCTTGTAGACGTAGCTCATGAAATTGTAGTACGTGAAGATGACTGTGGTACAGCAGACTTCTTTGAAATACCTCTTTATAACGAGGATAAGCGGCCTCGTCCTAAGGGACAACTAGATATGAGCTTGTACGGGCGTTACCTAGCCATGGATTTTGAAATAGGAGACTATGAACTTATTGAAGGGGTAATTTTAGATAGAAAAGAATTAGCAGAAATTTATTCACGCATGGCTTCAAATACAGAGGTGCGTAGTGTACCTATTCGCAGTCCTATCGTTTGTCAAACTAGATCAGGTGTTTGTCAAAGGTGTTATGGAGTAGATATGTCTACTATGCGCCTTGTTTCGCTGGGTGAAGCAGTGGGAGTAATTGCTGCAGAGTCAATCGGAGAACCTGGTACACAGTTAACTATGCGTACTTTCCATACAGGAGGTGTAGCAGGAGCAGGAGATATTACCCAAGGTTTACCACGGGTTATTGAGCTTGTTGAAGCTCGTAAACCTAAAGTACAAGCAGTAATAGCTGATTTAGATGGCGTTGTCTCTATAGAAGACGGAGAAGAAGTTAATCGCCTTACAGTAACTAGTGATTTAGGTGAATTTAGCAAGACCTATAAAATCCGTCCTAATGTCCGAGTTCTTGTCCGTGAGGGAGAGCATGTTGAAGCAGGTCAACCTCTTACCCGCGGAGCAGTCAATCCTCATGACCTTTTAGAATCGCGTGGTCCTGAGGATGTGCAGCATTACCTTGTCGATCAAATTCAAGATGTATACCGTAATCAAGGTGTTAACGTCCATGATAAACATATAGAAGTAATTGTAAGACAGATGCTTAAATATGTAGAGATTGAAGCCTCAGGTGACTCGAGCTACCTAGAAGGACAAATCGCTGAAAAATTTGATGTGGAAATGGCAAATGAAGAGCTTCTTGATGAAGGCAAAGAACCCGCCACTTGGAAACCCTTACTCTTAGGAATCACTAAAGCAAGTTTGTCTACTCGCTCTTGGCTTTCAGCAGCAAGTTTCCAGCACACAACCCATGTGCTCACAGAAGCTTCTGTAAGTGGTAAGGCTGATGATCTGGTGGGCTTAAAAGAAAATGTCATTTTAGGTCGCTTGATCCCTGCTGGTACAGGATTGAAAAGTATTCGGGATACTCGTGTGGCCGATGAGAGAACCCTTGAGAAACGTAAGTTAGCACCTGCTAAAAGAGCAGCTTCTACCTCACGCCCTGCTAGTGGAAGTGGGAAACGGCAAGGAGTAGCTTGACGTACTTTAACTGGTCTGTTTCAGAAATTTGAGTACTTTGGTTAAAGGGGCTCGAGCCTTAGAGTTTGCTCAGGCCCCTTTAATTTGCTTTGGGTGTGGTGGGGCTGCTTAAAGAGGCATCCAAGGCTTTTAAAACCATTGGATATCTCAGGTTGAAGACAATTGCTAAGAATTTTTGTCTGCAACCTGAGTCAAAAAACACAAGTTAATACTTTTTGATCGTATGCTAAGCTATAGACTCCCTTATCAGGGGAGGTGAGTATGTCAACAACAGTTTTAGAGAACCGCATTATTAAAACAGAAGATCGCCTTGATAGGCTAGAGAAATTAATTTTACAGCAATCTATCAACATTACCAAAAGTCAACAAGAAACTGCTGAGCTTAGAATTGAGCTAGCAGAGTCCAGTAAACGAATGGAACAAGGTTTTGCTGAACTCAGAGCTTCCCAAGATGCAGCCAACAAACGAATGGAGCAGGGTTTTGCTGAACTCAAGGAAACTATTGCACAAGTAGACAAAGAGAACAAGCAAGGCTTTATTGAACTTAGGAAAAGTCACAAAGAGCTAAATAAAAAGTGGGGTGAATTATCTAGGCGTTTGGGGACTATTGTTGAAGATTTGGTTGCTCCTAGCCTAGAAAGAATCTTTTTAGAAGTTACTGGTTTGCCAGCTGGTAGTGAAAAATTAATGAATGTTCGGGTAAAAAGGAGGCATCAGGTAACAAGGGAAATTCGTGAATTTGATGCCATAGTTGAAAGTGAGGAACATTTACTAGTCAATGAGACCAAAGGTAAACTAGTACCTGAAGATATTCCTAAATTCTTAGCTGCTTTAGAAGAGTTTTACAGTTACTTTCCAAAATATGAAGATAAGAATTTAAAAATTATAGGAGCAATGTCATCGCTGCACTTAGATGAAAGCCTGATTACAGCACTATCAAAACAAGGTTTGTTAGCACTTGCTATAGGTGATACCATTACCACAATTAAAAGTCCCAAAGGTTTTGAGTGGAAAGCATTTTAGAACTAACAAGACTACAATACCGATCAAAAATATAAACAAGAAGGATGTTTTGAACAGAATTCACCTTTATTGCGGAATGTAAAGGCAAGGAAAATGGGAGGTGAGGAGTAAGGGTTGGGAACAAAATGCTTAAGGACGGACGCAACGGAAGCCAATAAAGTTGCCACCCTTGGCAGCATTGTACTCTACCCGAGCTGCACCACGAAGATCACTTACCTTTTTGGTACCAAAAGAGCTACTGCGTAAAGTAACTGACTCAATCAGGCTCTCTTCATCTCCGGTAAGTTCTCTACCATCTGCTTTATATGGGTAGCTTCGATACAAAGATCTAGTCCATTCCCAGACATATCTAATGCTCCTACCCATGAAGCACCATCAGGATAACTTCCAACAGGTGCTGTTTGGTTGTTTGAGGTTTGAGCGTAATGTACCTTGTTTTCGTCAAATTCATTGCCCCAAGGGAAAACAAAGCTATTAGGACCTCTCGCTGCATATTCCCACTCTGCTTCTGTTGGTAATCTAGCTCTTCGCCATTTACAGTATGTTGCTGCTTGATGCCACGTTACTCGATTCATAGGTTGATTTGCTGCTGTTGAGTATTCACTATCTTTTGCACCTGTACATCCTCCTTCTAACACGCAAACGGCATATTTTTCTCTCGTCACTTCTGTCTTATCTATCCAAAATGGACTACTAAACTTTTGCCTTATCGTAGGTACTTCATCATCTTCACCGCTATTACTACCCATAATAAAGCTTCCTTTAGGCACTAGCACCATCATTGCACCACTAAAACTACACTCTACAGGTGTCCAATCAGCATTTTGCTTCACCGTTTGCCTACTGTTAAATTTACATTTTCCACTCCCCTCATTATAAACCACACCTTGCAGTAAAAATGGCAGTATCAATAAAAAACTCACCAATAAGATAGCTAACCACCACTTTTTCGATATCCAGAAAGAAAACTTGCTGAGACCTTTCCTAAACCTTTGAGTTAATGTGGGTTTTCCTGAGGATGTATCTGCTTTAGGTATTGGTGAAGAGTTGGATTCTTCTTTAGTTTCAGGCACTGCTTCAGTAGTAGTTTCTTCAGGTTTTTTAGTAGAAGTGTCTGGTGCTTTTAATTTGACTAGCTTATCTTCTTTCTGCTTCTTAGCAAGATAATCATTGATTTTCTTCTCATCTTCTTTTTGCTTCTTAGCAAGGTAGTCATCGATCTCCTTTGTAGATAAATCAGCATAGCCATGATCTCCTAACTCCTTGTCAATTTCGCTTATTGCCTCAGTAACAGAATGGCTTTCTAAGGAAGCTTTGTACTTAAAATGCAAATACCTTAAACGCTTGTAAGAGCCGTTTTTCTTTGTTGGTGGTGGTAATCCACCTGTTTTAAGTAGGGCTTCTTCAAGTAATTGATCTACCTTATCTGGTTCTTTGTGAACATGGTGCAAATAAACATTCCATACAGCATCATTCAGCACCTCTCGTTGATTCTCTACAAATTTCTTAAAGTCTTCCTTAAAGTTTTTCCGAAACTCTATGTTAGGAGACTTTTTCTTATTGAGGGACTCCAAAAAGAGTAAAGAAGGTTCTTCATGCTTACTTAACGAACGGATTCTCTGTAAATCAAACGTCTTGCATACTGCCTCGAGTTCTAAAGCGTCAGTTGTAACTATAAAATCATCTGCTAATTCAATATCATCCTTACCTCTATGAGGTTTAAAAACTTCTTTAGTCACACCTAAAGATTCCTTGGTCTTCTTCTTCAACTCTGAAAAGTTCTTTGTGAAGTTATCTGGATTTTCAAATATTTTGTTTACCAAATCATCTCTTTTACTCTTTCCACTTTGGTGAACGATATAAACAAGCAGAGCAAATTGCTGATTTGTGAGTTTTATAGGTGTGGGTGCCCCATTGACTGTAACTTCATAATCCTGACCTAATGTTGACAACTCAATCTTAAAAGTTTTTTTCATTACATTATCCTATCTGGACTGCCTAGATCGTGTGAACAGCTTGATTTTCCCGTCTGGAAAACAATAAAAATGTCAATAGCCTGATTTTAAAATCTCACTCGCCACCCATTGCTTTGTTAGACAACGTTTTGAAAACTTCGTCGAACATAAAATTGCAACTTCATCGAATAGAGAAGTGTAACCTGTACACACTAAAACACTCATAGTGATTATGAGTTTTCATCTGGGAATGAGAAAGAAATCTAAGCAAAATAGAACTCTTTTTATCCTTAGCATTTGGCTTAGCAACAACAGCCTATAAGGCTAGTTTAAAAAATTAAAGATAGGGAGGTCAAGTTTTTTAAGTTTATTTGTAGTAGATTTTCTGCAGCAGCAGAGCAATTTTGAATTAAAGGAAATCAAGGATTATGTATGAGAGATGTCGATCCAATCAACAAAAATAAGGAAATATCATGAAGAAGATTATTTTTCTAGCAATCATCATTTTTTTAGTGGGCTGTCAGACAAGCAAAAACAAGCTTCCTATAGCCTCTTTTACTTTAACTGCTAAAGGAGGTGTATCACTTATAGCACCAGTAACAGTGCAATTTGATGCCAGTGATTCTAGTGATCCTGATGGCAATGTTAAAACCTACGCTTGGGACTTTGGTGATGGCACAACAGGCGAAGGCCAGCAGGTAGAACACACTTATACAGATGCTGGTGAGTATGAAGTCAAACTTACTGTTACTGATGACAAGGGTGCTACCAATACTACTACTAAAACGGTAGAGGTAGGCTCTAATAGTGCTCCTGTAGCCAAGGATAAAGAATTGAGTACTGTGCAAGATGTAGCTATAGATATTACCTTGGAAGCCACTGATGCTGAAGGAGACACTCTAACTTTTACAGTAGTAGCTGCTCCTCAAGAAGGAGAAATTACTGGCACAGCAGCTAACCTGAGCTACAAACCTAAAGATGGTTTTGTGGGTAGTGATAGTTTTACTTTCAAAGCTAATGATGGTCGTGATGACTCTAATGTTGCTACAGTAAGTATAACTGTCCTAGATAACCTTGAACCTAATGATAACTCTAGTCAAGCCAAAACCTTAACTCTTGGTGAAACTCAAAGGTCATTCATCAATTCTCCAGATGATGTGGACTGGTATAGTTTTGAACTAGAAAAAGAAGCCACCATTGCCATAACAGTAAAGGCCCAAGAAATAAGCTCAAACTTAGATTCTTTTGTTGCTCTTTTGGACAAGGATGAAAAAGTTATTGCCAAAAATGACAATCGTGATGCTGATAATACAGATTCATTTTTAGAAGCAAGTGTAGCAGCAGGTAGTTACTTTATCTCTGTGTGGGATAGCAGCAAGGGTGATCTTTTTCCACAACTTGCACCTCAAACAGCAAGTAACACCTTTTATGAAATAACTGTGTTAATTGATCCTTGTAAACCTGATCCTAATGCTGTTGACTGCCCAACAGGTGATGCTGATGGAGATGGCACTAGTAATGCTGATGATACTGACTCCAATAACCCCTGTATACCAAGTGATAGTGTACCAGCTTGCACTGACACTGTAGATGAAGATGGTGATGGAGCTTCAAAAACCACCGATCCTGACGACAATAATCCCTGTGTCCCTGATGATACTGTAAAAGCTTGCGCTGACACTATAGATGAAGATAATGATGGAGCTTCAAAAACCACCGATCCTGACGACAGTGATCCTTGTGTACCAGACAGTACTGCCCAAGCTTGTACTGATACTATAGATGTTGATGGCGATGGTGTTTCAAAGACCACTGACCCTGATGACAATGACCCCTGTATCCCTAATGATACTGTTCAAGCTTGTACTGATACTGTAGATGAAGATGGTGATGGGACTTCAAAGACTACTGATCCTGATGACAGCGATCCCTGTGTCCCTGATAACACTATACAGGTTTGTGCTGACACTGTAGACAAAGATGATGATGGTACCTCAAAGACTACTGACCCTGACGATAATGACCCTTGTAATCCTGATGATTCTGTTGAGGCTTGCACTGACATTATAGATAAAGATGGTGATGCTGTTTCAGCAACTACAGATCCTAATGATAATGATCCTTGTAGCCCTGATAACACTATAAAGGCTTGTACCGACACTATAGATGGTGATGGTGATAGAACTTTAAAAACTACAGATCCTGATGATAGCAATCCTTGTGATCCTGATGACACTGTAAAAGCTTGCACTGACACTATAGATAATGATGGTGATGGTATTACAGCAACTACAGATTCTGATGATAATGACCCTTGTAACCCTAATAACGCTGTGCCCGCATGCACTGGTGCTACAGATAATGATGGCGATGGTACTCCAGCAACTACTGATCCTGACGATGATGACCCTTGCAGCCCTGATGACACTGTAAAAGCCTGTACTGACACTCTAGATAATGATAGTGATGGTGTTTCAGCGACTACAGATCCTGATGATAATAATCCTTGTCTACCAGATAGAACAGTAAAAGCTTGTACTGACACTATAGATGAAGATGGGGATGGCATCTCAGCTACTACTGATCAAGATGACAGTGATCCTTGTGTTCCTGACAACGCTGTTCAAGCTTGCACTGACACCATAGACAATGATGGTGACAGTACTTCTGTAACTGCTGACCCTGACGATAATGATCCTTGTGTACCAGATAATACTGTTCAGGCTTGCACCGAAACTATAGACAATGATGGGGATGGTACTTCGGCCACTAATGATTCAGATGACAATGATCCTTGTGTTCCTGACAACGCTGTTCAAGCTTGCACTAACAGTACAGATAATGATGGTGATGGAGTCTCAAAAACTACTGATCCTGATGATGATGATCCTTGTGTACCAGATAATACTGTTCAGGCTTGCACCGAAACTATAGACAATGATGGGGATGGTACTTCGGCCACTAATGATTCAGATGACAATGATCCTTGTGTTCCTGACAACGCTGTTCAAGCTTGCACTAACAGTACAGATAATGATGGTGATGGAGTCTCAAAAACTACTGATCCTGATGATGATGATCCTTGTGTACCAGATAGCACTGTCCAAGCTTGTTCTGATACCATGGACAATGATGGTGACGGCACTTTAGCCACTACTGATCCTGATGATAATGATCCTTGCAAACCTAATGACAGTGTAAAAGCTTGTACTGACACTATAGACAAAGATGGTGATGGTACTCCAGCCACTACTGACCCTGACGATAACGATCCTTGTGCACCAGATAATACTGTGCAGGCTTGCGTTAGTTCCTTGGCGGCAATTTACCCACAAGAAAGTACCTGTAACACTGCTAAAGCTGGTGAAACTTGTACAGTAACTATCTCCTTACGCAATAATGACAGGACCCTTAGAGGTTTTGGTCTGAAAATCTTAGATGAACCAGACATATTTACCTTGTTATCTACAGCTGACTTAGGTGATTTGCTTACGGGGTGTTCTATAGTAGCAAGGCCTAATGAAAATGCAGTAGTTGGTTTTTGTACCAGTGGCAATTTCAGTGGTAATGGCACACTAGCAGTACTTCACTTTTCACGTGTTAGTGATGGGGATGTTACTTTCAAAATTAGTGATGCCAGTGTAAACGATGTTTCAGCTGGGAATATTGATGTTGAGGGTGGTGAGCTTAGTGTTAAATAATCATTCATTTCAAGAAACCTTCAACAAAAGCACAATAAGGGCATATTGCAAAAGGAGCACGAACGTAGGGGCGTATTGCAATACGCCCTTACCCAAGCTTTGGGCAGGAAATCTATCCCTGACTCTGATTTTACCTTTTGTGCTAGACCAGATACTAAGTTTCTTAGAGAAACTTAGTATCTCCTTAACTCCAAGTTTTGAGCCAATTAATCTGTCAGAATTACACTCGTTCCTAGGCTTCACTTGGGAGCGGTATATCAAAATGCTTTGTGTTCTGTGCGCTAAGGATGCAGAGCATCCAAGGTATGTATTCCCAAGCAGAGCTTGGGAACAAGTCAGTAAGACTTTTTGTAGCAAACTATATAACCAACGTATTCACAAAAGAGCTTTCAGTAAGGGAGTATTTTTATGAAAAGAGTTTTAACCATTGGTCTAAGCTTTATTTTAATTTTAGCTATTTTTATTGCTTGTAGGCAAAACAAAAGCAACTCAAACAACCCAGTACCTAAAAATGACTTTGCCACTTTGCCTGTTTCTGTACCTGCAGCAGTAATAGCAGGAGAGGGAATCATAGAAAGCCACAACTTAGAGTTACTAGGTGTAATTGGTGCCCAAGGTCAAGTTGTACCTGTTGCAAAAGAAATTGCACCTAATACTATAAAAATGGGCTTTGTTGCTTTAGAACCTTCACAAAATGAGGTGGTGAAACTTGTTTTTCGTGTAGAAGGTAATAATGCTAGAGCTAATATATCAAGCTTAAAGGGTGTTCTACCTTCTAGAGAATCTCAAAATTTCAATGTAGTTAGTAGCACTCTAAGATCTTCTACAGAAAACCCCTTGGATTCTCATAACCCCAAAAAGCAAACTGAAACCTTTTTAGCAAGTCAGTATACACTAAATTCACAAAATGTTGACAGTAGCAACATAAATTTAGTAGCTGATTTTGCTAATTTCCCTCTGGGTGATGTCAATAAAAACGGTAATGTTGATTTTGATGATGCTATTGATACTTTACTTATCTCTTTTGGAATAAATAGTTCAGTTCCAACTGATCACCAGCTTTATCATGCTGATATTAATTGTTCAGGTAGGGTTGATTTTGATAGTGGCATATCCCTTTTACTTAAGTCTTTTGGTTTATTGACCGATCCTATTTTACAAGTTTGTCCTCAAGCCTTTGAACTAAACTCTGGTGATTCAGAACTTGTATTAGCAGGTAATAGAGGCAATGGGAATTTACCCAGTATAAGTTTTGATAAAAGCCCTAGTGCACTAGCTGCACAGGTAAAAGATATTACCCCTAAAGGAGCTGTGGGTAAGGTTTATCAAGTGGATGTTTCTGGTAATAACCAAGGTGGCAAGTTTAGTTTTAAAGCAGGTGATGCTGGTAGTGCCGATGTAAACCTTACTATTGGTACACCTTTTGGTGGGCCTGAATTTGTTATTAACAGTCCTCCTGCTGATTCTGCTGTAGGTTCACCTATATTTTTCTCAGTACAGCCTTTTAACTCTAGTGAAGTTGATAGTGTAACTTTTAAAGCAGGTGATACAGTACTAGGTAATGATGTTCCCTATGAAGACAACTTAAAGGTATTTTTAGAACCAAAGGATTTTCCTGCTGGAGATTTAGATCTTACTGCAATAGTAACAGGGACAAATGGTAAGCAGTCACAAGAGAGTATAAATGTAAAGATAGTTAAAGCTAATGATTTGGAAGAGCAGGCTACAGTAGGTGCTGAAGGGGCTGTTTTAGGTACTGTTGAGAAGAATGGTTCTACTAGTGTGTTAACTGTACCAGCAGAGGGTAATGAGGGTGTGACAGTTACTTTTGAGTCGAAGACCAAAGAGCAAGTTAAGGATGAGACTGGGGTTGACTATGATGCTTTAGGAGTTACTTTTCTTGGAGCACAGAAAGTTACTTCTAGTGAGCCTTTGGAAGGGGTTACTATGGTGGCTTCTGGTGGGTTTGGCCCTATGGTGCAGCCGGGGCAGGCAGTTGTAAATTATATGATTGGACCTGATGGAGATGGAGATGGTATAGGAGAACTAGTTGTTGTAAACACTGCTAGTGTAGCTCCAAATGGGGACGTAATTAGTGATCCTCTAGCAAGACCACAACTATTAAACGAAAATGATAACTCAGGTATTTTACAAACATCTCAATTAGAACTAGGAGAAGTTATCCCTGGTCAATTACTGATTATTCGTGTGAATGGTTTTAACTTGTACTCTTCCTTCGGTAACGTGGCAAGGTTTACTTCTAATATAGATAATACTGAAGTTATAGTACAAGGTGTCATTAGGATCACTGTCCAAGAAGATGAAAATGTTTATCAAGAGTTTATAGTTACAGTTCCACAAATTAGCCAAGGTCCAGCAAGCCTAATCTTATCTAATGAAAGTACTGGTTTATCTCTAAACCCAATAAGCCTTCAAGTTGGAGCATCACCAACTGCAACAGGTGATTACATTCATACTATTGAAACCTACTTCACATTATTAGCAGATTATTTCGAAGATTTTGTTAATGATTTTACTGTAGATTTAAAAGAGCGTGAAAAAGCAATATTTATGAAGTATATATCTCTCTTGCGTGCTGCTACTGTCGTTTATCCTGAAGTGTCTACCTACAGCGTGCCTGAAGTTACAATACTTCTCCAGCAAATGGCAGCTGAAATTGAAGTTTCTGGATTACTTAATGAAGAGCTTAATTATCAAACCTCTATACAAAGTTCAGATGGTTGTGGTAAGTCTAAGGAAATAAGAAGGAAATCGGCCGATTTCCTCGGTAATCAAACCATTTCCGGAACTCAAATAGCAATTGATCAAGCTGTTGCTCAAGCTACTGAAGAAGCACTAAAGAACTCAGCAGTAACTGCAGGTGTAAGTTTGGTGACTGAGTTACCCAAAATTGCTCCAGGTCTTGCAACTTTTCTCTATGGTGGTGAGTACATAGGAGGTGAGCAAGAATAACTTTTCAATCGCATAGATTTTTCTATACTGGTTTGCATGAAGGAAAGCTTATCAGATTCAGATATTGAGAACCGTTTACAAAGGGAATACCAAATTCTTTCAGTTGATTTACATGAGCGAGGACGTCGCAAGTGGGCTGCACTACAAGCACAGCGTCTTGGGTATGGAGGAAAAACAATTGTCCATCGTGCGACAGGATTGTCATATCCAACGATTCGGAGGGGTTTGCTTGATATATCTAGCTCATGCGAGAATGAACTACAACATATGCGTAAAGTCGGAGGTGGTCGCAAAAGCTTGCTTGAGAAGTATCCTGACCTAGAAAAAGATTTGGAAAGTTTAGTAGAAGACACAACCTTTGGTGATCCTGAGAAACCCCTTAGATGGACCAGTAAAAGCACTCGCCATCTTTGTGAAGCATTGAAGGAAAAGGGTTATGATATATCTCAGCGGAGTGTATGTAACTTGCTTACAACAATAGGATATTCTCTCCAAGGCAATAGAAAAACAATAGAAGGAGGGAATCATCCAGACAGGAATGATCAATTTTCTTTTATCAATGAAAAAGTTAAGTGCTTTCAAAAGAATCACCAACCAGTAATTTCAGTAGATACAAAGAAAAAAGAACTGATTGGGAATTTCAAGAATCCTGGTCGGGAATATCATAAAAAAGGTCAATCACCTGAAGTTAATGTGTATGATTTTCTAGATAAGGAAAAAGGGAAAGTGGCACCTTATGGTATTTATGATCTGGACAAAAACAAAGGCTGGGTAAGTGTTGGAATCAGTAAGGATACTGCAGAATTTGCAGTTAATAGTATACGCAGTTGGTGGCAAGAAATGGGACAACATCATTACAAAAACTCAACTTCTATTTATATAAATGCTGATGGTGGTGGCAGTAATAGTAGTAGAAGTCGTTTATGGAAGAAAGAATTACAGGGTTTTGCAAATGAAATAGGCAAAGAAATCCATGTTTCACATTTTCCACCAGGAACAAGCAAATGGAACAAGATAGAACACAGAATGTTCTGCTTTATTTCA
Source organism: Trueperaceae bacterium (assembly GCA_965224855.1). Classification (GTDB taxonomy): domain Bacteria; phylum Deinococcota; class Deinococci; order Deinococcales; family Trueperaceae; genus CBDCVN01. The sequence continues at coordinate 2,423,571 of CBDDAI010000002.1, forward strand.
CAAAATTGGCGAGGTAAACCTCTGATAGATCATGCAACAGTTGTCAACCTAATCAGCAACACTAAAACAGAAACAGGATTAACAATCAAAGCTAGACTTGATAAAAACACCTATCAAAAGGGCATCAAAGTTACTGATGAAGAATTTGCTCAGCTCAACCTACATAAAGAAACTTTTCATGGTGAATGGAACTATACAATTAGACCAAATTGAAAACTTATTTTTGCTCAAGCCCACAGATTGTCTAAAAGATCAGTACCCTGAGTACCTTGGTGGGCCTAGACCTAGTCAAAACAGTGGACAAGGAACTACTACTGGTATGGGTTCTGCTCCTCCTCCCGGAGGTGCTGGTGCTGGTAGCATAATACCATCGAATTCACTATCCAATCAAAGCATATCACCACAACAAACCAATGCTAATTATGCAGGGCGTTTCCATGTCAGAGTCAGTTCAAATGGTACTGCAACTCCATTTACAGGGGTTACTGATGCAGGTGGCTACTTTTTTGTCCCCTTTATCCCAGAAGGTCAACCCTTTACTGCTGTTGCTTTAGATACTGCTACTGGAGAGAGACGTACATTTGAGGGGATAGGACCTAAAACAGGTGAGTCCACCTACATGTTTTTCGACTTCACTCCACTAAACAATCCTCCTGTAGCAAACGCTGGCAACAACCAATCCAGCACTGCTAACACCCCCGTAAACCTAGATGCCAGCGCCTCCTCTGACCCAGACGAAGACTTCCTAGTCTACACATGGGAATTCACCTCCAAACCATCTGGCAGTAACGCAACACTTACTAGCACTGACACAGTAACCACTAGCTTCACTCCAGATGTAGAAGGTGAGTACAAAATCAAACTAACCGTTTCAGACTTCCTTGATGAGGACACTGATACTATTACCATTCTTGTAGGCAATAATCAATCAAACAACCCACCTACTGCAGATGCAGGAATTAATCAAACGGTACTTGTAGATAGTGAAGTAGCTTTAGATGGTAGCGCTTCTAGTGACCCCGATGGAGATACACTTACTTACGATTGGGCATTTAATAGTAAACCTAATGGCAGTGGTGCTAGTTTGAGCAACTCCACAACTCCAACCCCCACATTTATAGCCGATGTAGCAGGAGATTATCAAATTGATCTGACAGTCTCTGACAGTAAACTTAACGATACAGATAGTATTACCATAACAGCTAAAGAGTGTGCTGCTCCCCTTGAAGTGTCAGGAACTATTAGTAGTGATGAAACATGGGCAGGTGAGGCTGGCTGTGTAGATTATAGAGTGACAGGCGGTTTAGATGTAAGTGCAAAGCTTACGATTTTTAAAGGTGTTACCATTGAGTTTGCAAAAGGCGCTTATATTGATATATCCTCAAATGGTTCAATAATGGCAGAAGGCACTTCTGAAGAGCCAATTATATTTACAGGATCTGAGGAAACTCCCGGGCATTGGTCTGGCATCTCTTTCTATAACGGTGGTGCTGGCATCATCAAGCATGCCAAGATAAACTATGCTGGCTATGATGATGGTTTTTCTACTCAAGGAGCCATTGATTTAAGTGGTAGCTCACCAACATTACAGAACATTCATATTGATAGTGCTAAAGCAACTGCAATCTCTGCTGATGCCACTGATAGTCCTATTATTGAAAATATTACTATCAGCAATACGCCTAAAGTTGGCTTGGAATTACAAAATCACACTATAGGCAAAGATACAACATGGAGTCAAACAGCGATACCTTATTTGATAGGTGATCAATTATTATCAGTATTGGGAAGTACCACCTTAACCATAGATCCCAATGTGATAGTGAAATTTTCTAAGGCTTCTAATTCTTATATAAGTGTTAGTGGAACTTTGAATGTCAATGGTACAGCAGGTAACGAGGTTTACTTTACTAGCATAAATGATGATACAGTTGGTGGTGACACCAATAGTGATCAAGACGGCACTATACCTAGCCCGAGAGATTGGAGTGGTATCTATTTCAATAGTGGTAGTGCTGGCACCATAAAGAATGCTGAAATACGCTATGCAGATATAGGTACTTACAATGGTACTCCAAACATTACCAACAGCAAGCTAACCAGAAATAATCATGGTGTTTATAGTGATGGTGCAGGTGAAAACCCCACTGTTAGCCAGTCATGCTTCATTGACAATGTACAATTTGGTGCTTTTGCAACAAACGGAGGAACTATAAATGCTGAGAATAACTATTGGAACAGTTCAGATGGCCCTAGCGGTGAAGGACCTGGTTCAGGAGATGCAGTAAGTCAGGGTGTAGACTTTCAGCCCTTCTTAGATGCTTGTCCTTAGTTTATTAGCTGGATAAATACAAAATGCCATGAGAAATTATTTGACACTTGTTCCTAGGCAAAGCCTAGGAACGCCATATTCGAACGCTCTGCATTCTGTGAATTATCTGAGCGAAAACCCCTTACTAAGCTAAAGTATGTCTAGAAAGGACAAATGATGAAAAAATTTTATGCAATTTTATTGTTTGCTACTCTGCTGTGTCTAACATCAAGCATACTGTTTAGTAGTTGTAATTCAACATCAACACCTACTAATACTACTAACAATGAGACTAGTGATTCTCCTAAAGAAAATGGTTCTCCTAAGATATTAGATTTTAATGAGTTGTTGGTGGTGGGTGTAACAGCGAGTGACGATGATGGGAATGTACCAGCAAACACACTTGATCGTGACCTATCAACTCGTTGGTCTGCCGAAGGTGATGGACAATTGATTACATTTGAGCTTGCTAAAGAAGATACGCTTGATGAAATCGCAATCGCTTGGTACAAAGGCAATGTACGCACTGCTGACTTCGTTATTGAGGTGTCAATTGATGGTAATACTTGGCATAAGATTTTTAGTGGTACTTCTTCGGGAGCAACACTTGATCCTGAAACTTATAACGTAGTAGACTCACTTGCTCGATATGTACGAATTGTTGGTTCTGGTAATAGCCAGAACGAATGGAATAGTATCGTTGAGGTTTATCTTGTAGGTTACAGCAATGCACAAGAGTTAGCAATTTTTGACACTACTGCCAGCAGTAATGATGGTAATATTCCAATTAACACATTAGATGGTGATTACAGCACCCGCTGGTCTGCAGAGGGAGACGGTGAATTTATCACTTTTGAACTTGAAGATAAAGCGAAAATTGACTCGCTTGGAATTGCTTGGTATAAAGGAGATGAGCGTATTGCAGATTACCAAATTGAATTGTCTTTAGATGGCTCGAGCTGGACCCAAGTCTATACAGGCATAAGTAGCGGTAAAACTTTAGCAACACAAATTAGGAACATTCCAGATACAAATGCATGCTATCTAAGAATTGTGGGTCTTGGCAATACTGAAAACAACTGGAACAGTATTACCGAGGTATCTATTTATGGTTCACCCTCAACAGAAGGATGTAACCCAAATCCACCAGATCCACCATCAACAGCTACATTATTTGTATCTCCTTCAGGAAAAGATAGTAACAGCGGAACAAATAGCAGTGAACCTTTTGAAACAGTTCAGCACGCCTTAGATGTAGCCAACCCTGGAGATGTAATCCATCTGGCAGATGGTTATTATGATCAAGATGTGGCCACTATACGTAATGGTCAACAAAATGCACCCATTGTAATTACTGGTTCCCATAATGCAATCATCCGTGGTGCAGGTCATAGTAGGATTTTCCAAATACATCATGACTATGTTCATCTTACAGGTTTTACTATTGATGGTTTGCATGATAACGATAACCCTGATGAAGAATCTAGTTACCGCGATAAACTTCTATACATTGTTCCAGAACCACAAGGTGATGGTGTGACAGGAGTCAAGGTAATGAACATGGTGTTTCGTAATGCTGGAGGTGAGGCGTTAAGAATTAAATCTTTTGCTAGTGATATTGAAATTGCTTTTAATACTTTTGAAATAGCTGGCGTTTACGACTACAAATTTAATGATGGTGGTAAGAATGGTGAGGCAATTTATATTGGTACTTCACCAAGCCAATTGGATGGTAACTCAGTTGATGAGTCCCAAGATATTTGGGTTCATCACAACAACATCAATGTTTTTAATGAAGGTGTCAATACCAAAGAGGGAACTAAAGAGATTCTTATTGAATACAACACCATTACAGGTTCTTGTGATAAAAATGCTGGTGGGATTAATATTCAAGGAGAAGACAGCATAGTACGTTATAATGAAATTCATGGTGTGGCTGGAGCAGGTGTTCGTTTAGGAGAGAGTACTGGTACAGGGGATAATGTTGCTAGAGGTGTTAGAAACAGCGTTTACTTCAACAAAATCTATGGTTTTGGCAAAGATGTAGATATTAACGAGATAGGTACTGAGACTTGTAAAGATGTAGATACTAGCAAGGTAGACACCAAAATTGGTGCAATCAAAATAGAATCATCACCTCAAGGAGAAATTTGCGGAAATGATATAGGTCTACTAGAAGGGCAAAAAGCAGTGAGTGGTGATGGTCGTTATGCTACTGCTGGCATGTTTTCATTGTAGCAATTATTTTAGGTTGTAATGTTAAGGTTTGAGTGGAAGGCATTTTAGATGGTAAACTGCTCTTTTATTTTATGACAAGTGTAAACCTGCACTTGTTTAAGCAAAGCTAACTGGAGTTATTAAAATGGTAAAAAGATTTTTTAATTTGAACATCTCTAAAAAACACTTATTCAACGTAGCATTGATTTCTCTTTTAATGACACTTGCTTCTGAGGCATTTAACCAAACTTTCCCAGAAAAAACTAGCAATTCTACTTCCACTGCTCAATTTGTTAACCAAGTCAATAATTCTAGTCCTATCACCTTATCCCCTGATGGCAAAACTCTTTGGGTAGTAAACCCTGATGCTGACTCAGTAACTGCTATTAATACTGAAACTATGCAAGCAAGCAAACCAATTGCTGTTGGTAAAGAACCTTGGAGCATAGCTATATCTCCTTTCGGAGTGGTAGTAGCTAACCGTTGGGACGGTTCTTTAAGTTTGATAAATAATGGTGAACGCTCAGATATTCCAGTAGGTCCTGAATTAGGCGGTATAGCTCTTTCACCCAGTGGTGAACTGGCTTATGTTACTGTCTCGAGCGCTGACGAAGTTGCCATTGTCAATTTATCTACCCAAGAAATTGTCAGCCGTATAGCAGTAGGACGTTTACCTTGGGCTATAGCTGTCACTAATAATGGTGATGCTAATGATGGTGATGAAACTATTGTTGTTACACACCGTCTAGCTAGGTTAAAAAATGATGGTAAAGAAGGCAAAAATGATGGTAAGGAAGGGTGGATTACTCTTCTAAAAGAAAACAAGGTAGTAACTGAAATTGCCATCAATCCCTATGATTTTGGTTTCTCTAATACCCTTGAAAGCGTAACAATATCAGGTGATGAAGCTATCGTCACTCACTTGCTGAACAACCCCGAATTGCCTCGTACATTTACAACTACTATTTCAGGAGGCATCTCTACTTTTTCTTTAAGCAAGCAACAAGAATTAAAAGCAAGGCGTATTCACACTAATGACTCTGACTTCTCAACGCCCGTAAATTTTCCAAGAGCTATTGCCCTTACTTCTTATGGCAAAAAAGCTTATGTGGCTCTAGCAGGGACAAATGCAATAATGGGCATTAACCTTTCTGATCCTGAAAAACCTAAACTCCTTGGCTTTTGGGCAGTAGGTGACAATCCAAGAGGTATTGTTCTTAGTCCTGACAACAAAATTGCTTATGTTATGAACTATCTTTCCCGTGATGTTAGTGTTCTTGATCTTACTGATACTGTACGCTACCCTGAAAAAGCCCGCATCACTACTACCCCTGAAACATTAGAAGCTGATATCTTGCGTGGTAAAATCATTTTTAATAATGCTAATGACCCAAGGATCTCTAGATTAGGTTGGATGTCTTGTGCTTCCTGCCATATTGATGGAGGAGTAGATGGGGCTTCATGGATGACTCCAGAAGGTTTGAGGCAAACCATGCCACTTTGGAATCTAGCAGGGACGGAACCTTTGCATATCTCAGCTACCCGTGATGAGTTACAGGACTTTGAGGGTGATATTGAGGCACTTATGAATGGTGTAGGCTTTGCTTCAGGGCCTGCAAACAGATTACTAGGTAAGCCTAATGCGCACACTTCTACTGATCTAGATGCGTTAGCAGCTTTCGTTTTAAATGGTATACGTGTTCCCCAAGCCTTAAAAGTTAATGAGGAACAATTAGCAGAAGGTCGTGAAGTATTTGTAAAAGCAGGTTGTGCATCTTGTCATAGTGGGAAGAATTGGACCATAAGTCATTTACCTGCCTCAGCAGGTATGCTTGCTCCTAATGGTGAGGAAGAAGTAATAGAAATATTGCATGATGTTGGTACACACAATCCTGAAACTGATATTTTAGGTAAAAATGGTTTTGATGTACCTACATTGTTAGGGTTACATGCTACAGCACCCTACCTGCATGATGGTTCCGCTAAAACATTAACTAAAGTACTTGAGAACTTAGAGCACGTCTCTCAAAAACTTACTCAAGAAGAGTACGAAGATCTAGTGGCATTTTTGAAAAGCATAGATAATGAAACAGTATTCTTTTCAATACCTTAGGGTTTTGCTGGGCTCGAGCAACTCCCACTTAGGAATTTAACTTAAGAAGCTCCTCTACTTTCTGAGTAAGGTCCTTACCTGTTAGAGGTTTTTTTATAAAGGCATCAGCACGGCAAAATTTAGCCATCTCTTGTATTTTCTTATCTCTATCTGCTGTTAGTATAATGACCGGCACACTTTTTAAGCGCTCTATATGTTTTATGCGATCACAGACATCTATTCCACTCATATGAGGCATGTTGACATCTAGAATTATTAGATCAGGGGTGTTGTCTTTTAGGTACTCAAGAACTTCTTTACCATCTTTTAAAAGTGTCACTGTATACTTTACAGAAAAAAGCATCTCTAAAATTAGGCGCTGGCTAGTTTGATCATCAACTACTACAATTTCTTTCATTAGCAATAACCACCTTATAATTAGATTTAAAAATACCTAGTCCTAACCGGATTCTGTGTTTCCTTTGCATAAGGCTGAAGCTCAAAAGGAAACCCCCTAAAGCCTTCTTTGAAAGAGGGGGCTAGGAGGAATTTAATCAAGATGAAGATACCCTATACTCACTAGTCACAGAAAAAGTTAGAATCAGAAAAATGTAAAAATAGTGCAAAAAGTCAATTTTTACCCTTGGGAGTATCTACTGAGATATTTCTAAGGTATACTGGCCTAAGACTTCATCCTTAAGGGCATTATATACATCAATATACCATGTACCTGTTTCAGGGCTAAGAATACGCATATTCGTTTCTAAATTACTAGAAATGTCTCGATAGTTCCAATCTCCCCCATCAATCTGGTCACCATAACTGGCAATCTCTGCACCATGTTTTGCTGCTAGATCAAGATCTTGATCAGAGCTTAAACTAATGACCACTTGCTGAGTTCCTGTAGGTACCTCAAGTATATAAGTATGGTAGCTTATTTCTTCACCTCCTAAACTAGCAAGTTTACCAGTAGCACTTTGGCCAATAGCGATGTTGCCAATAATCCCTGAGGAAACACTGTTAGCAGTAATGGGAGGTAGAGTGCTAGGGGGATCTTGGGGGTTAGGAGTAACTGGCGATGGATCTAAGGGGTTTTGTGTTCCCAGAGAAGGATCCAAGGGATTCTGCCCTCCTGAAGATGGATCCAAAGGATTTTGAGGTATTGTGCTAGCAGAGCTGGTTTTTAAGGTATAATTTGCAGCAACATCAACTAGATTCACAACATCAATATAATAGTCACCTGATTGTGGAGAATTTATAGTATGGCTAGGGTTAAGCTCTTCAGTAAAATCCTTAAAGTCAAAATCTCCCTCTTCATCATTGTAAGAAGTAATTTCACTCCCTAACTTAATCGCTAAATCCATATCGTGTCCACCAGCTGTTACATCAATGGTGACTTGAGGTACACCTTGAGGTACACTGAGTACATAAGTATGGTAACTGATAGACTCTTCTGTTCTAGCAGCTATAATGTTACTAACCTCGCTGTTTAGTGCAATGCTACCATAATTACCATTAGGAGAATCTTGTGTTGTTTGGCTCGAGCCCTGAGAATCTATCTGTCCTGAACTAGGTTCTACATTATCAGCACGTTGTACATTAGGTACATTTGGTCCTATCACTGCCCATGCAAGACTAATAGGGCGTATAAAAAGCTGCTCTTCATAAAGCTCATTTTCAAAATCGTGAATACCAGCTGTAGGAACACCAATAAGCTCACCTCTGCTATTAACAGCGGCACCGCCCGAATTCCCTCTAGAGATCTTGGCATCAGTTTTTATCCACTGCTTACCACCCGACTCAAAGTCCTCGCCAACCCAGCCGCTCATAAGCCCGCCTGTAAAAGTAATAGTTGAACCAGAAATGCCCGGATAGCCTATTACAGTAATCGCGTCCCCAGGAAAGAGAGTGTTTGAATCACCTACAGGTAAAGCGGGGAAAACTGTGCCTTGTGGTACTGGTGATTCATCAGGAAGCTGTTCGATTTTCAGAATGGCCAAATCATGGGTGGGGTCACTGTTCAGATAACGTGCCCAATAAGCGATTTCTGGCGGTCGATCAACGGCATTAGGCTGAACCATTAAAATAGCATGCCACTCAAAGTTTTGACGGCTTTCTAAATCACCAATGACATGATAGTTGGTGAGAATATGTCCTTCAGGACTAATTATTGTACCCGAGCCTGACCAAGGGGCTAAGTCTTGAGCCCCATCGTCCCAAGGAATAACTTGAACAACTGTTTTTAAGATAAGGTTTCTAATTTCACGAGATAAGCTTTGAGCATTGACATAACTAAACATGATTAAAAGTATTACAATTGTTTTTAAATATTGCTTATAAGACATAGTTTCCTGCTACCTTTTTTGTACACACAAGTACACATAAAAGTTATGTTGACAAGGGCAATGTACTCAAAAGTTCTCACTTTAGGATTGCTACTGCATGAATCTTACATCCCAACTATGAGCATTTAACGTCTCGATGTAGCCACCGTGACGACTAGGGCTAAAAACAGTGTGTCCCTACTTGGCTTTTTAGGCAGAGCTTAAGTTTTATTAGACCTAGAGACACCGTAACTTTAGAGTATAGTTGATAAGTATAAAAATTTCAATCAGTACATTAGAAGATAAAGAGTGTATAGGGGTAGCATATAAAGATACTTTTGATAGCATACTTTTGCTATGGTTAGCATAAGTACTAAAAAAATGATAGTACTCATGCAGTCCTAAAATCAGTAGGTAAAAATTATTTAATGATCAAGCAATATAAAAAAACTATTATGGTGCGCCCGACAGGATTTGAACCTGTGGCCTTTCGCTCCGGAGGCGAACGCTCTATCCAACTGAGCTACGGGCGCAATGCAAAAAAATTAGCATTTAAGTATTAAAAATGTCAAGTTAAGGAGATTTAATTATGAAAAAAACTAAGAGGCGTAACAAACGTAGAAATAAGGCTTTAAGAAGAAGGCGCACTAATGCCATTATCCTTTGGATAATATCTATTGGGCTTTTGCTGAGCATGGTTATAGCTTTCACACCTACACTGGGGCTAGGAAGATTAAATAGAGAGTATAATAATCAAGACGCCCTTATTGTTAATGGTGAAGCTATTAGCGAGCTTGCAGTAGCTCGAGCCCGTCAAAGTCGACAAGACCAGCTTTATAATCTTGCTTCAGAGGGAGAAGCGGCTGATGATTTACAAACCTTGATGCTAGATGAGCTTATTGTAAACGAATTGGTCCGTCAAGCTGCTAGTAGTATAGGTGTTTCTAATGGTGAGGTGCGCCAAGCTGTAAAAGAGCTTCGCGAAGAGCTAGGTGCTGTAGGCCCCCGAAATGACAGTATCTATCTTAATTACATCAGAAGCAGAGGTTTTGATGATCAGTCCTTTCGTGCTAGCTTAAGACAGCAACTAAAACAAGAAAAATACCTTGAGGGTCTAACTGAAAATATAGAGGTTAGTGATAACGAGGTACAAACCTATTTTGAAGCTAGTCGTCAGTCTTACTTAAGTGAAGACCAAATTGTAGCTCGTCAAATTGTAGTAGAGGATCAGTCTTTAGCAGAAGAACTACATACAAAGGCAGTAGCAGGCGATAACTTTGCCCAACTAGCTAAGGAAAATTCTTTAGAAGCAGCAGAGCAAGGCGGGGCAATAGGTGGTGATGAACCTACTCCTGTGGCACGTCTGGCCTTACCTACCAATGTTGCAAACGCTGCTTTTGGCTTAGGTACAAGTGGCATTACTGACGTGATTGATGCAGCAGGTCGTTACCACATAGTTAAGGTTGAGGAATTCATTGTTGGTGAACCTCGCCCTTTTGACGAAGCGGCAGAAGAAGTTAGGGAAGATGCCCTTGAGGTCAAACGTGCTGGAGTATTAGAAGCAGAGCTAAAGCGTCTACGTGAGAATGCTAATATAGAAGTCCCTGAAAATACTGAATTTCCATATGAAAACCCTGCAGTGGCACGCGTCGGTGAGGTGGAAATTACTCGAGCTGAGCTGGCAAGAGCAACCTACTTAAGCCCACAAGCACGCAATTTCTTAAACCCTGATAATTTAAACTTCATTACTCAGTTCCTTAAACCTAGTAACTTAAACCAGTTAATTGATCAAGAACTTGCCTACCAAGGTGCCCAAGAACTCAATACTAAGTTTTTTGGTACCAAAGGAAACATTGCCCAAAGTGCCTTAGCACATGTTAGTAAAGATGTAGAAACTAGTGAAGAAGACTTGCAAACCTACTACGAAGAGCATGAGGGAGAGTTTACTATTCCAGCAAGTGCTTTGACTTCGCAAGTGACTTTTGTTAACCAAGAAGAAGCTGAAGCTTTTCGGGAAGTTCTTCTAGTAGGTGAAGTAGATTTTACAGACTTAGAAAGCTCTCTTGAAGAGTATAATGCTAGCTTTGAAGATCTGGGAACTGTATCTCTGGGCACACTCGAGCCAGAACTAGACACAGTCCTTTTTGAATTTGAGGATGAATCTTTTGAAAGTGTCCTAGAAGAGGATTGGGAAGTCTCTGAAGTAATTGTTGTTGAAAAAGCGCTCGAGCCTGAGGAAGAGGATAGTGACAAAGAGGGTGAGGAGGATACAGCAGAAGACGGGGAAAGTGATGAGTCTACTGATGAGGGTGATGATGGGAAGGAGCCTGAAGAAGATACTGCTGGTGAAATTGAAATAACACCTGCCTCAGAAGGACCAGAAAGTATAGAAGAAGTAACTGAGGAAGAGTTTAGTGGTGCAGATGAGGAAAGTGCTGATGTAGGGACTGAAGGTGCTGTGGGTGACGAGGCTAGCGAAGAAGATGTTGATGGTACTGATGAGGAGCTAGTCGAAGCTAGTGAAGAAGAACCTGATAACCTAAATGATGGAGAGGTTAGCGAGGACGAGTCCAACGATACCGCTGAGTCTAGTGATGCAGTAGCTGAAGACACAGAAAGCTCTGATGAAGCTAGCGATGATAGTGATGCAGACAAGGAAAGTGTTGATGTAGAAGCTGAAAGTGCTGTAGGTGCCGAAGCCAGTGAAGAAGATGTTGATAGTAATGATAAAGAGTTAGTTGAAGCTAGTGAAGAAGAATTGGATAGCCTAAATGATGGAGAAGTTAGCGAGGACGAGTCCAACGATACCGCTGAGTCTAGTAATGCAGTAGCTGAAGACGCAGAAAGCTCTGATGAAGCTAGCGAAGATGCAGAGGAAGTTTCTGAGCCAGAAACTATAGAAGAGTACGTCCTACTAGTTGCCACTCGCACACCTGAACGTTTACAAAGCCTAGAAGAAGTACAAGAAGATGTTGAGGAGCGAGTACTTAACGAAAAACGCAATGAGCTCAGGCAAGCTTGGCTAGATGAATTACGTGAAAAAATAACTGTTGAAAATTTGCTTAATCCAGAAATCCCAATTGTTGAGGAAGGGATAGAAACAGAGGAGGAAACTGCAGAAGAAAGTGAGCCCTCCTTAGCTGATCTTTTCACCACAGATCCTTTGCCTGAAGATACTACTTCAGATGGTATTGACTTTGAGAGCATGCCTCCTACATCCTCCACACCACCAGAAGAATCGGCCCTAGAAAACTTTGACATTGAAGAATTTGGAGGGAGTGCTGCTCAAGACAGCGACTTTTGGAGAGGGTATCTAGAAGCTATTATAGATGAGGAACTCGAGGAAAAACCAGAAGACCAAGAACTTGAAGAGGATAATCAAGAACCTGAAGAAGAGCCGAAAGAACCTGAGGCTGAATGGTCCAAACCAACTCAAGATCTTGCTGCAATGAATCCTTGCCAAGTGTGTAGAAATTTGTCCTTGGCAGAATATCTTCTTAGCTATGCTATTTCTTTTGCATATTTAATCACTGAAGGAGAGGCTGAAGAGACAAAGAGTTCTAATCTAGCAGAAGAGATTAATGAGGATGTAAGTAATCCCATTGTCCTTACTGTTAATGGCAAGCCTATTAATGAGCTCGAGCTAACAAGAGCTAGTCAAAGTAATTACCTTTATAGCATTGCTCTTGAGGGGGAGGCGGCTGATGATTTACAAATCTTGTTACTAGATGAACTAATTAGCAATGAGCTAATTAATCAAGCTGCTAGCGAAATAAGCGTTACTCGTGATGAAGTAGAGCAAGAGATAAAAGAGTTCCGTGAACAAATAGGCGCAGCAGGTACTCGAAATAAAGATATCTACCTTCAATCACTTTGGTATAGAGGCTTTGATGAGCAAACTTACCGTGCTTATTTAAGAGAGTTTTTGAAGCAAGAGAAATATCTTAATGGTCTTGTTGAAAATGTAGATATTAGTGAGGCTGAGGTAGAAGCTTATTTTATAAGTAATAATCAGGCCTACCTAAGTGAAGAAAGAATTAAGGCTCGCCAAATAGTAGTTGATGACGAGTTTTTGGCAGAAGAATTGCGTATAAGGGCAGTTGCAGGTGAGGACTTCCTAGAGTTAGCTAAAGAATATTCTTTAGAAGCAGCAGAGCAAGGCGGTGCTATAGGTGACGATGAGCCTACCCCTATAGGTTTTTTTGCTTTGCCCACAGCAATTGCAGAGGAAGCTTTCTACGTGGGTACTGGTGGAATAACTAGCGTCATAAGTGTAGCAGGACGTTTTCATTTAGTGAAAGTTGAAGAATTCATTGCTAGCCAGTCTCTTCCTTTTGATGAAGTGGCAGAAGAAGTTAGAGAAGATGCCCTTGAGGCTAAACGTGCTGGAGTGTTAGAAGCAGAGCTAAAGCTTCTGCGTGAGAATGCTAATATAGAAGTTCCTGAAAATACTGAATTCCCCTATGAAAACCTTGCTGTGGCACGGGTAGGTGAGGTGGAAATTACTCGAGCTGAGTTAGTAAGGGCAACTTACCTAGATCCACAAGTAAGCAATTTTTTAAGTCCTCAAAGTATCAGTTTTGTTACCGAGTTTTTTAAGCCTAGCACTTTAAATCTATTAATTGATCAAGAGCTTGTTTATCAGGGTGCCCAAGAGCTTGACATTAAATTTTTAGGTACTAAGGGAAATATTGCCCAAAGTGTTTTGGCATACATCAGTAAAGATGCTGAAATTAACGAGGAAGAAGTGCAGGCATATTATGAGGAGTATAAAGAAGGTTTGCCAAGTTTAGAGGAAGCTCGAGTGGAGATCGAAGAAATCGTACTAAATGCAAAACGTAATGAGTTGCAACAAGCTTGGTTAGGTGAGTTAAGAGAAGAGATTGCTGTTGAAAACTTGCTTTATCCTGAAGAGCCAGTTTTGGAAGAAGATAGTAGTGAGTCCTCTTTAATTGACCTTTTTACTACTGACCCACTGCCTGAAACAGAAGAAGATGGTAGTGAGGAAACTACAGGTAATGAAGAAGAAGAAAATTAGGGATGGCTCGAGCCCTACTAAGTGTCTATAATAAAACCAATCTGGTACCTTTTGCCCAGTCTTTAATAGAGCTTAGTTATGAGCTTGTTTCCACTGGAGGAACCTTTAAAGTACTTTCTGAAGCAAGTATCCCTGTTACTAAAGTAGCAAACATCACCCAATTTCCTGAAATGCTAGCAGGACGAGTGAAAACCTTGCACCCACGCATTCACGCTGGAATCTTAGCTAAGCGAGATGAAGAGCAACTAGCAGAACTAAAAGCACAGAGAATCACTCCTATAGATTTAGTGGCCGTAAATCTTTATCCCTTTCGTGAAGTGGTTGCCAATCCTGAAGTGCCTCTAGGAACTGCCCTTGAGAATATTGATATTGGTGGCCCTGCTATGCTAAGGGCAGCTGCAAAAAACTTTCCCTATGTCACAGTTGTTGTAGACCCCAAGGACTATGAGGAAATTCTTGAAGGACTTAAAAGTAAGCCCAGTCTTGAAAATCGTCGTGAGCTGGCAGCCAAAGCCTTTGCTCACGTTGCTGCCTACGATGCTGCTATTACTAAATATTTAGCAAATGATAAACTTTTAGATGAAACAGCTTTAGAGCTTAATAAAATAACTGACTTGCGCTATGGCGAAAATCCTCATCAAGAGGCTTCACTATGGCGTTTGGGTAATGAAAAAGGCCCTGTACTTGATGCTGAGGTTATACAAGGTAAAGCTATGTCTTTCAACAATTATCAGGATGCTGATGCTGCATGGAACTTACTGGCCGATTTAGGAAGCAAGCCTGCAGTAGTAGCTGTGAAACACGCTAATCCGTGTGGGGTGGCGGTTGCTACTGATGCCTTAAAAGCCTACGAACAAGCTCATGCCGCAGACTCAATCAGCATTTTTGGAGGCATAGTAGCAACTAATAGAGCTACAGATGAGGCTTTAGCTAAGCAGATGAGTAAAACCTTCCTAGAAATTATCCTTGCTCCTGAATTTACGCCTAAAGCCCTTGAGGTTTTTGCTAGAAAGAAAAACCTACGTTTGCTTAAAGTACATGGGACTGACACTAGAGGTTTGGATATTCGTCGTATCCATGGTGGCTTACTCATACAAGAATTTAATAGCAGTATATTAGCTGGCAAGCCTAAGGTTGTTACCAGACGTAGTCCGACAGAGCAAGAGTGGCGTGATATGCGCTTTGCCTGGATCATTTGTAAGCACACTAAATCAAATGCCATTGTGCTGGCTAAAGATAGCGTAACCACTGGCATTGGTGTAGGACAGGTTTCGCGTATCTGGGCAGCAGAACAGGCAATTGAGCATGCTGGAAATAGAGCTAAGGGATCTGCTCTAGCTAGTGATGCTTTTTTTCCTTTCGATGATGTGGTGCGTGTGGCCGCTAAAGCAGGAGTGACTAGTGTTATTTCTCCTGGTGGTTCTAAACGAGATAAAGAAGTTATAGCTGCTGGTGATGAGCTTGGTCTAGCAATGGTTTTTACTGGAATGCGGCACTTTAGACACTAGTTGGCACTTGGCATGAATGAACACTAAGCACCTAGACATGAATTTTTTCTATCTAGAAGTTAAAATAGTAGCTAAAATCCAGTAGCTAATAAACAGTAAGGGGGTCCACAAAAGCTCTCATCCTCCTAAATCACTTCTCTATAGCTTACTGCTTCAGCAATATGGGCTTCACTAATTGTCTTTTCCCCTGCTAAATCTGCAATAGTACGTGACACTTTGCGTAACCTGTCAAAGCCACGTCCTGACAAGGCTAATTGCTTGACCACTGAACGAGCAAAAGTTTCTGTGTTGCTTTCCAAAGTAGCATGTTCTTCTAGGGCTTGTCCACTAAGTTGGTTATTTGCCACTCCTTGCCTTACAATGCTTAATTTACGGGCAGCTAGTACTCTTTGCCTTACCACCTCACTAGTTTCTCCTTGGGAAACATTAAGTAAATCCTCGGCACTAAGACGAGGCACAGTTATACGCAAGTCTATTCTATCAAGTAATGGACCACTTATACGTTCACGGTAACGCTGACGCATTGTAGGACTACAAGTACAGTCTTTTTGAGAATCACCATAATGTCCACAGGGACAAGGATTTTGGCTAGCCACTAGCATAAAGCGAGCCGGAAAAGTTAGGGCTGCTCGAGCCCGACTAATAGTTACAATGCCATCTTCAAGAGGTTGCCTTAAAACTTCTAAAGCACTCCTTGAAAACTCAGGAAACTCGTCTAAGAAAAGTACTCCATGATGAGCAAGGGAAACCTCACCTGGCTTTGGCACAGAACCACCACCTATAAGACCAGCATTAGATACTGTGTGATGTGGAGCACGAAAAACAGGGTGCTGAATGAGTCCACTTTGCTTAAGTACCCCAGCAGTTGAGTGAATGCGGGTGACTTCAATTGCCTCTTCACGCCTAAGAGGTGGAAGGACCCCTGGTAAACGCCTAGCGAGCATGGTTTTCCCTGACCCTGGAGGACCAGTCATCAATAGATTGTGAGCCCCTGCCGCACAAATTTCTAAAGCGCGCTTAGCAGCGACTTGTCCTTTTACATCTTGCAAATCAAGATGCTTTTCAGGAACATCAACGCTTACTAAAGTAGCAGAATCTAAAGGCTTGCGACCCTGTAAAAACTCAGTTGCTTCTAAAAGAGTATGAGGTGCGTACACTGCTACACTATCAAAAATAGCAGCTTCAGCAGCATTATCTGGTGGGACTAAAACACGCGGCAGCCCTGCTTGGGCAGCATAAAGAGCAATATTAATAGCTCCTTTGATAGGACGTATGTTGCCATTTAAAGCTAGTTCACCACTAATGACAATATTTTCAAGAGCTTTTTGTGGTATAATGCCTTGTGCTGCTAATACTGCCAAGGCAATAGGCAAATCAAAAGTTGGTCCTTCTTTACGTACATCTGCTGGTGCTAAATTCACTACAATACGGCTGATGGGAAAAGGGAATCCTGCATTGCGAATTGCTGCCCTTACCCTTTCTCGGGATTCTTGTACAGCAGCATCAGGCAAACCCACTACCATAAAACTAGGCAATCCCCCTGAAATATCAATTTCTACAAGGACTTCAAAGGCATCAACCCCTAAGATTGCTGCAGAACTTACTTTGGCAAGCATACCTACTTAATCTAACATTCTTCAGCATCGTAAGCATAAATTTTATGTTTTTTTTGAAAATTGTGTACACTAATGAATTTGGCTAGTCAAACTAGCTGCCAAATTATGCATAAGCAAAGCATTCAAACTCCAATTAAATACTGAATTGCCAATTTGTAACCTAGAAACCCTAGACCCACAATGCTACCCTTACACACAGGAGCAATGTAGCTATAGTGCCTAAAACTTTCTCGAGCATACACATTAGAAATATGGACTTCTATTACAGGAATTTTAATGCTGCTAATGGCATCACGCAAGGCAATAGAGGTATGAGTGTAAGCGCCTGCGTTTAGCACAATGCCCAAGAAACCTTCATTTTCTGCTCGTTGAATCAATTCAACCAGTTGCCCTTCAAAGTTGCTTTGATGGCAAACAGCTTGAGTACTAAGCTCATTTGCCCACTCTTCACACTTAGTTTCAAGCTCTTCTAAAGTACCCCCACCATAAATCTCAGGTTCACGCTTGCCTAGCAGGTTAAGATTAGGGCCATTTAACACTAAAATCATTTTTAAGCAAGAGTGCAGAAATGCTTAGGATTCTGGCTCAGCAAACTTTACAGCACAACTACCATCTTCACAATCTAAATGCTTGCCAAAAAAACGGTAGCGATTTTTAGCAACAAAAGCATAAACCTTATTAGCAATGAAGTGAATTCCCGGAAGGTAATAAAGTAAAGCTATGTATCCTAATATAGGATAACTGTACTTTACTATTTTAACAAAAGCTTCAGCTCCACCATAAACTATACCTTCAGTGTTTATTAGTTTCATCTCACGCATAGCTTCTTGGTAACTAATCTGAGGGAAGCGTTCTAGATTTTCTTGTAAGGGAAGAAAATCTATGCCCTGAGAGATGCGTTTCCAAAATCTAACTTGTCTAAGACAGAGATTACAAGTACCATCATATAAAACTGTAGGCACACTAGGAAAACCATTCATAACACTAGTACTATAGCATTTTCTTGAGACTGAGGCTTCAATGAGTAAATTGTTTTACTGATTTAGTTAAGCTCACTAACCTTTTTAATAACTCCTGCTATTTCATTGGCTATTTCCTCAATAAATTTTTCTTCAGGGCCTTCAACCATGATGCGTAGCAAAGGCTCCGTACCACTGGGGCGTAGATTAACTCTGCCTTTGTCTCCTAGCTTGCCCTGGGCTTCAGCTACTGCAGTTTTTACCTCATCAAGTTCAATTAACTTGTTCTTGATCCCTGCTGGGATAGGTATATTATTGAGAACTTGTGGGAATGTAGGTATCTCATCTACCCATGCTTCTAAAGGCTTATTTGATTTTTTTACTGCTGCTAAGACCCGTAAAGCACTTAGCATCCCATCCCCAGTAGGGGCTTTGTCTAAAAAGAGAATATGCCCTGATTGTTCTCCACCTAGGGTAAGGCCTTTTTCTTTAAGCATTTCTTTGACATGGCGGTCACCTACCTTAGCACGATGGAAGGTTACTCCTCTTTCTTCTAAATAAACTTGTGTGCCCATATTACCCATTACTGTAGATACTACTGCACTTTCTCCCCTTATTAGCCCACAAATAGCTAGGATATGATCACCTGTTACCAACCTGCCTTGGCTATCAACTAGGAGTGCTCGGTCAGCATCTCCATCAAAACTAATGCCCAAATCAAATTCTTCATCTTTTACATATTGCTGCAACATTTCAGGGTGAGTTGAGCCGCAATTAACATTTATATTTAGACCATCGGGCTGGGTATTTATTGCCTCTACCCTAGCACCAAGAGAAGCAAAAAGTTCTGGGGCTAAACTGTAACTTGCTCCATTAGCAGAGTCTAAACAAATATATAACCCACTTAGGTCAGGTCCCGAAGCTCTTAAGGAATTAAGATAAGTTTTGCCAGCGTCTGAGAATAATTCTGAAATACCAATATCTTTGCCTAGAATTTCAGGAAGCTTATTAGGGGTTTCTAGTTTAGCCTCAATTTCCATTTCAATATTATCGGATAGCTTTTCTCCTTGGGCATTAAAGAGTTTTATACCATTGTCCTCAAAAGGGTTGTGTGAAGCGCTAATAACAAAACCTGCATCAGCTTGTAAATGCCTACATAAGTAAGACACTCCTGGAGTAGGTATTATTCCTACATCAATAACTTTCCCACCTCTTGAAGTAAGTCCTGCACTTACTGCATGGGTTAACATCATACTCGAGCGACGCGTATCCTTACCAATTAAAAAAAGGGGGTTATGGTCACTCCCCAAAACTTCCGCAGCAGCGATCCCTAGCTTAAAGGCAAAGTCTGCAGTCATGGGGTGCTTACCAGCCACACCACGAATGCCATCTGTACCGAAATATTTTCTCATAAATGGGTTCCTAATCTTAAGTTATAGTTGAATAAGCACTGTAAACAAATCTGTAAGTGATTCTAAACCATGGCAAAAATTATTTTTATAGTTGGTCTTACAGGAGTAGGCAAAAGTACTACTCTAGAAGCCTTGAAGGGGTCTGATGTCACTTTTACACTATTACCCAACCGCCGTAAGTTGACTGATGAAATTATCATTCCTGCTATGCAGCAAAAGCAAGGATTGCCTATAGAGCCTATTAAAGATAGAGTAAAGCGCTTTGAGTTCACTAGAAGCTATCGTAAAAGTTACCCTAGTGGTATGGTGCAGGTATTAAAAACCTATCTTGAAAATAGAGAAATTCCTGAAGGCCTTTTAGTTTTTGATAGCTTACGCGGTGTTAACGAGGTCAAAGCTGGAGTTGAGTACTTTCCTAATTCGCGTTTTGTTATGCTAGACGCTTCTGAAGAAGTGCGATTACAACGCCTAGTAGGGCGAGAAGATGTTTTTGATCAAGTGGGCAGTAATTTGCTTTTAGAAAATACGCAAGGCCTTGCCAATATTGAAAGTGTTACTGATGCAAAGGTTGCTAGAGCTATAAAAATCATTCAAAGAGAAAAAGAAGACTATGATGCACAAGCCACTGCAGCTTATCTTAAGGGTAAGTTAAGTGATGTTCGCTTGCTTTACCTTGATACTAGTGAAATGACGATTATGGAGGTAAGAGAAAGTATTACCAACTGGTTTAGTCAGTCTTTACAAGATTGGTGACCCATATATGATCCACATCACCCTCCTACTAGTAGTCTTGATCACCTTACTCTTTGGTCTGAGGTTTCTCAGAACCCCTTCAAATAACCGTAACTGGCAACCCAATTTTGCCAAGATGGCCCATGCTGAGTAGTGACTGAGTTACTAAAAACTATCTGGCAGAGCCTTACTTTAAATGAAAGTTTGTGGCATGACTTCCTAGCTAGTCCTACATCCACAATCTACACTAACTCTTTCTGGATTGTAGGACTAGCAGGGCTAGCGGAGGCTATCGCCCAAAGCGTGGTGCTATTTTTAAATCAAGTAAAACCTCATCGCTTTGTTATTAGCTTAGTAGTTAATGCAGTGATTTTCGTGTTCGGCTACTTCTTTTATGTTATCAGCATAAGCTTAACGGCCACTACCCTTTATCAAACATCACAGAGCACCACTAAAATTCTCAGTGCTGTTTCTTTAGCCTACGCTCCACTAATATTAAGTTTTCTGGTTATGGTTCCTTACTTTGGAAGGGTCACGGGTATTTACTTAAATGTTTATCACTTTCTTGCTTTGATTATTGCAGTGAAAGTTACCTATGCGCTCGAGCCTCAACAAGCCCTTATTTGTGTAGTAGCTGGTTGGTTAGTGTTAACATTTTTCAAAGCCACAATTGGACGTCCCCTTATCTGGTTAGCACGCTTTGTGCGTAACCGTGCAGCAGGCACTAAGCTTATAACAAAATATAAGGAACTCATTGAACAGGTACGCCAGCTCACAAGTACTCAGGGGGGGAGAAAATGATCGTCACCCTTATTCTTGCAGCTGTAAGTGGGCTTATTTTAATGGGGGTGCTAGCACCTTATGAAACACTGGGTTGGTGGGGTGGTTGGTATGGTGAAAAACCCCAAGAAAAAACTTTGCTTAATGATGCAAATGTCTCCACATCAAATGCTAAGCAATTTGTGATTTACCTTACAGGCGTTGGTGGGACGTCTCCTACCGAATACAGTGATTTAGAAAATAACTTCTTAAGCAAACTAAAAGAACAGTTGCCACAGGTCAAACTGGTAGATGATATTTTTCCTTACTCGAGTGGTAATCGTGCTCTTACTGGCGAGCGCTTCTTTAGTTGGTTTTGGCGCGTCCTTAAGAATGTAAAGGGCAGTGGGAAACTAGGTATAATTGGCTTTCTTATCAACATTCGTAATATCTGGCAAGTATTGGTATCTTCGGACAGCCGTTTTGGTCCACTTTATAACTACGCCAGTACTCAAATGGTCTTAAAAAGCTTGCTTAAACATGGCTACTCTATAGGTTCAGGGATTCCTGTAACACTTATTGGCTACAGTGGTGGTGGGCAAATTTCTATAGGTGCAGCTCCTCTACTAAAAGAAGCTATCTGTGCTCCTGTACATGTAATTTCTTTGGGTGGAGTGATGAGCTCTAATGAAAAGATCACTGAGATAGATAGCCTTATGCATCTTTATGGTAAAAAGGACAAAACTGAACGGTTGGGTTACTTCCTTTTTCCAGCTCGCTGGCCTCTTTTATCTTGGACAGCGTGGAATCAAGCTCGAAGAAAAGGCATTATAAAAAATATTCCTGTGGGACCCATGAAGCATACAGGGTCAAGTGGTTATTTGGATAATTTGGCTAAGCTTGAGAATGGTCAAAGTTTCCTTGAGAAAACTATTGAGGCTACTATAAACTGTATTAACAGAACATAACATAACATAGAAAGTAGCTGCCTAACAACCTAACTAATCAACCAAGATCTTGCCAAAACGGCAAAACCTAGAAAAGATGCAAAGCCGATAACATCTGTAATAGTGGTTAGAATGATATTGGATGATTGAGCTGGATCTTGTCCTAGACGCTGCATCAACATGGGAATAGCTGCACCTGCTATACCAGCTACGATAAGGTTGACCATCATAGCCAAGAAAATAACTAAGCCAAGAGCCAAATTTTGAGTGAAAATAGCTGCTATTAAACCAGCGCTTAACCCTACCACTATACCATTTATCAGTCCTACAAAACCTTCTTTGAGAAGTGAGCGTCTTGGTTTACGAGGATCAACTTCTTCAAGTGCCAAAGCTCTAAGCATCACTGCTAAAGCTTGAGCACCTGCATTACCACCTTGCCCAGCCACTACCGGCAAAAAAGCAGCCAATATGGTCATTTGAGTAATCATGCTATCAAAAAAGCTAACTACTAGCGCTGCTAGAAAAGCTGTGATTAAATTTACCTCGAGCCAAGGTAAGCGACGGCGAATTGTATAGAGTGGGCTCGAGCCAACATGTTCATCTGAACCAGCTCCAAACATTTTCTGCGCATCTTCAAAACCCTCTTCTTGCAAATCTTTTACTAAGTCAGTAGCCTCAATGACCCCTTTAAGCCTTTGGCTATTATCAACTACAGGAAGAGCTAAAAGCCTTTCCTCTATCAACTTATCTACTACATAGTCTAGCTTATCATCTGTATAAACCTTAATGAGTTCGCTTAACATAACCTCTTCAAGTAACTTGCCCAGTGGGGCCAATACCAAGTCCCGCATTACCAAAACGCCTTTAAGCTTTCCCTCTTCATCAACTACATATACATAGTTAACAGGTTGACCTACTAATCCAAGGCGACGTAAGCGAGTCAAAGCATCTGATACCTTAGCTTTATCACGTAAAGCTACAAACTTTGGTGACATAACGCTGCCAGCTGTGTCTTCATCATACTCAGCTAAGGCCTCTATTTCTTCTGAGTGTAAGTTGGGTAGCTGAGCTAAGATCTTAGTTGTAAAACCCTGAGATAAGTGCTCGAAAATATCTGTAGTAACTTCAGAAGGCATCTCTCGCACTAATTGTAAGCTGGATTTAAACCCTGCTACCTTTAGCACTTTAGCTGCAAAGTCAGGAGGAAAGCTTTCAACAATTTCTACACGAAACGGTTCTGCTATCAGCAGAAGAGTTGCCCAAGCTTCAATAGGGCTAAGTCGTGCCAAAACCCTTGCAGTATCTATGGGGTGTTCTTCTATAAGGGTACGGGCTAAATCACTGACTATTTGCATAGATGTAGATTGGTTTTGTTTGCATCATAATTATCATAAACATCCATTACCTTCTCGTTCCGAAACTCTGTCTCGGAATGCATACCCAAATGCTCTGCGTTTTGCATTTCCGTAAATAATTTTACAAGACTAGAAGCGTCCAAGGTAGGAATTACAAGTAGAACTTGGGAACTAGTTAACAGTGAATGTTGTGCTGTAATACTACTTCACCAAAAATACCATTATTTTTTATTCTTTAATAAACTTACTTAATACCTCTTCAAGGTCTTTTGCTTTTTGTGAACCGATAAGTATTTTTTCACCTTTATTATGTAAAACTAGTTGGACACCTTGGTTGCCTTTGACATTAAAAGCTTTTCCACTACGACTATAGCGCAATCCCCAACCACCGTACTCGAGGATTGGCTGATAAGTCCTCATATAAGCTTCTTTAATATCCTCAAAAACAATACGGCGACCTTTAAAGGGGAATAGTCGAACATAAATACCACTTTGCTTAACCTCTGTAATTAAGTATGCTGAAGTAACCAACCAGATTGGTAAAACAGCAGGCAAGATTGCCGCTAGCCAAATCAGGGATGAAGTATTCTTAGCAGTCATGACTATAGTGATGATTCCTAGTACAGCTAGTAACACTGAGCCTATAAGGACTAACTTAAGCCAAGGTTGAGTAAATTTTTGCTTCTCACTAAAAAGTATCTCTAAATCATTCATAGCCTATCTAAAATACACCATTGTTCCTAGTGGCAGCTAGACCTTGCTATCACAAGTATATATTGTTACTTTAGTGACTATGGTCACAGAAGACATGATTATAAGCGCGCTTCGTACAGTGGATGATCCTGAACTGCATAAAGACTTAGTAAGTCTTGGTATGGTGGAGAAAGTTGCCATTGATGGTGGCGATATTAATTTGGTTATCAAACTTACCACTCCTGCTTGTCCCTTAAAAGGGAAAATAGAAGGGGATATAAGAGCTGCTTTGGGCAAACTAGCAGAAGTTAAAAATGTCCACATTAACTTTACAGCACAGGTTAAAGGTGCTGGGCAAGAGGCTTTACCTGGTGTCAAGAACATTATTGCAGTAGGTTCAGGAAAAGGGGGTGTGGGCAAATCTACCGTTGCTGCTAACTTAGCAGTAAGCTTGGCACTAGAGGGTGCTGAGATTGGCTTGTTGGATGCTGATATTTATGGGCCTAGTCAGGCCAAGATGTTCAAAGTTGAAGGTAAGCGTTTGCTAGCTGATGACCAAAAGAACATTCTTCCTTTAAAAAGTCATGGCATTAAAGTAATTTCTATCGCCAATTTAGTTGAAGAAGGGCAGGCTTTAACATGGCGTGGACCAATTTTGCATGGTACTCTAACACAACTTTTAAAGCAAACTCTGTGGGGTAGTCTGGACTATCTAATAGTGGATTTACCCCCTGGAACAGGTGATGTGCAACTCTCACTTTCACAATTAGTACCAGTTACTGGGGCTCTTTTGGTAACTACTCCACAGGAAGTAGCCTTAGCTGACGTTAAGCGTTCCTATACTATGTTCTGCAAAACTAATATACCGGTACTAGGTATCATTGAGAATATGTCTTATTATCTACTTCCTGATGGTAATCGTGATTATATTTTTGGCCAAGGTAATCTAGAAAAGTTTGCTGAGGAAGAAAAGCTTGTAGTGCTCGAGCAAATTCCCATAACCAGTAAGCTACGCCAGAGTGGTGACGAAGGCAAGCCCATAGTTTTAGCTGAACCTAGCAGCCCTGAAGCTGAAGCTTTTCGTAGTGCAGCAAGGGTATTAGCAGGGCAAGTTAGTATTCAAAATTTAAATACCTTGCCAGTTATCTAACCACCTAGAGGTAATTCTTTGCGTATAGGTGTAAATATATTATAAGTTTTTGTTACTTCCTTACCTTCAGGCACATATGCGCCATGTGGCTTAAGGCTAGGTATCAATATCATTTCATTTGTTTTTAGCCTTACTTCCTCATTATCAAATACAAAGACAAGTTTACCCTCTAGAACTATGGTTAGTTGCTCGGCCTCATGCTTGTGGCGTGCAAAGGTTGCTCCAGCTTTATAAGTATAGAGAATTATTTCTAAGCTATTCCCAATTACCCGTTTTCGGACAACCTTATCTGAAAGCTCATTGGCTATAACGGCATCAAAATCAATCTTCATTTTTAAGCTGCCTTTAGGGATAAATTTTTTGCTACTCCATCAAGAGCTTCACGCATAGTATCTGCTATAAAGTCTGCGTGGCTTTTGTTTAGGGTGAAAGGTGGTGCAATGAGAGCATGGTCACCACGTACCCCATCTACATTGCCACCACCTTGATAGATGTATAAACCTTTATCTAAACAAGCATGGCTGAATCTTGTACAAATATTAAGCTCTGCTTCAAAAGGTTGCTTACTTACCTTATCACTAACAAATTCAACTCCTAAAAGTAAGCCCTTACCTCGTATAATGCCTACATAAGGATGCTCAGCAAGAGCATCGTGCAACTTTTGCTTAAGGTACACACCCATTTCCTGTACATTTGCAAGCAGCCCTTCTCTTTCAATAATATCAATGACTTTTGATCCTATAGCACATGATAAAGGATTGCCTGCATAAGTATGCCCATGCCTAAAATAGCCTTTGACATGTTGCATTTCTTTATAAATTGCTTCCTTAATTAGTACTGCACCTAGTGGAGTATACCCTGCGCTCAGGCCTTTAGCAGTGGTAATAATATCAGGTATAATTTCTGTTTGTTGCATCATCCACCAAGTGCCACTGCGACCATTACCACTCATTACCTCATCGGCAATGAAAAGCACTTCGTACTTATCACAAATTTCACGTATACGTTGCCAATAGCCGTTACGTGGACTACGTCCCGGTGCAGAAGAACCTACGATAGGTTCGGCAATAAAGGCAGCTATATTTTCTGGTCCTTCATTAAGCAATGTTATTTCTAAGTCATTAGCACATTCAAAGTGGCAGCTATGGTACTTTTGCCCAAAAGGGCAACGGTAGCAAGAAGTTGGAGCAATCATGGGTGCACCTTGCATCATAGGAGTGAAAAGCTGGCGCCTGCTAACTTGACCACTTAAAGAAAGGGCCCCTAAGGTTGCACCATGATAAGAGGTGCGGCGAGTGATTACTTTGTATTTACTAGTATTGCCCTTAGCAAGATGGTATTGTCGGGCTAGCTTCATGGCAGTTTCGTTGGCCTCTGAACCACCTGATGTGAAGTAAGCTCGAGTTAAACCCTCAGGTGCCCTTGTAACTAGCTTTTCAGCAAATTCCACCATAATTTTAGTAGCAAACTTGGAAGGGTGGGCAAAACTAAGTTTCTGAGCCTGCTCAAACAGCACTTCAGCAATTTCTTGGTTGCCATGGCCAAGAGAAGCCACAGCTGCCCCAGAAGCAGCATCTAGATATGCCTTGCCATTTTCATCATAAAGATAGAGCCCTTTTGCATGATTGATAAGAATAGGTTCGTGCTTTAGGTCACGAAAAAAGGCTGCGGAATTTAATAATAAAGACATTTTTGGCTAGCCAATCCTCTCGTGAGCACACTGTATAATAATTTAAGGAGGAAACATGTCAAACTTGATAAAATTAATTTTTGTTACCTTATTAATAATTTTTAGTAGTTTTGTGCTAGCACAACGTTGTACTGAAGAACTCGAGCCCAACAACACACCTCCCGAAGCTACTAGTTTTGCCGGTATGGGGTGCATTATTGGAACTCTAGAAAACTCAGATCAAGACTTTTTTGCTTGGACAGTTACCAATGATGACTTTCGCTCTAGAAGAGTGGTTTTTGAAATTGATCCCAAGGAAGCCGAGCCAGTTAACCTGCAGTTAATGAAACTAAGCTTTGCTGAAAATGGCATAGATGTTATAGGTAAGGAAGATCTCTTTAAGCTCGAGGCAACAGAAAAAATAAATGCAACCTTTCCTCAAATATTAGCTGAAGGTAACTACTATCTTGGCATTGCTGGTAAAGGTTCCTATACAGTAAATATACATGAAGTTGACCCTAGCTTACCCAGTAATTCTGACCGTGAGCCTAACGATAGTAGTGAAGAAGCTCGAGAAAAAATAGGTCCCTTTGGCTTCTCAGGGAATTTGGAAGGTAGTATAGATTACTATAAATGGACACTTACCGAAGAAGATGCTACTAAACTCTGGAAAATTAGTGCCCAAACTCAAGTGGGTCAAGAATTAACCGTTAAACTTTTTGCTAGTGATGGTGAAAATGTTTTTACTGAGTCAGTTGGTGAAGATAACCATTTAACACTTTATGATCTTGGTTTAGAAGCAGGTAGCTATACTTTTGTGTTGAGTCCTGCTAGCGAAGGTTCAGCTCGCTATGCTTTGCAAGCTAGTGTTCAAGGTATTAAAACAGAAGGTCAAGAAGTAGAACCTAATGATAGTGAAGAACAGGCCAATGTGTTTGATGTTCAAAGTGGTATTGCTGGACTTCTTCGTCAAGATGAGAGAGATGACTTCCACTTTCGCATTGAACAAGGGGGTTTTTATGAGCTCAAGCTAGATTTAGCAGATTATGCTAGGGTCGATTTGTGGGACAGTGATAATGTGGCAATTCTTGTTCGAGAAGGTGAAAATTTAGATCTAGGTAACCTGTATTTTAAAGCAGATGAATATTACTTACGCCTTCAAGGTTCTAAAGAGGATGCTCCTTATAACATAAGCTTTGTAGAAGGTGATCCTGTTGAAGATGGTCATGAAATTGAGCCTAACAATGTACAGTCCTATGCCACAGCACTTGATGAAAAATTGCAAGTACGTGGTGAGATGCAAGGGCGCGACTTTGACTTTTTTAGCTTCGAGGTTGACACACCACAAACTTTCCGCATTCAACTGTTAGGAGAAGGCTTAAATGACCTTACCGTTTATGATAACAGTGGCAGTAAAATCCAGTATTTAGGTGTGGGTAGAGATGAGCGTAGCGTCCGCTTGGATAATCTCGTCTTGCTACCCGGTAAGCACTTTATAGAAGTAGATGGTCAAGACACACAATACGCTTTAAGAATACTTTCACTTGGCCCTGCTACTTTTGAGGCTCAGGAAGCCGCCGAAGGTAATATAGAGCTAGAAGCTGAAGATACTGAGGGTGAACAGGTTGATGAAGTAGTTGAAGAGGACATTACTCGCCAATACCCAAGGCCAGCCGGGGTTTTGGAGCGTGAACCCAATGATGACGATACAAGGGCCATGCCCTTACGCTTTGGACAAAGTTATGTTGGTATAGTTGGCAATACCAGTGATCATGATTATTACCGTTTCTCACTACAAAATGATCAATATATTCGTTTAGAAGCTACTCCTGCTGAGGATGGCCTTATATTTTTTGATACAACTGATGTACCCCGCACTATTAGTTTTGAACAGGGGAGACCTGCTGTTATGGAACGTTGGCTTTTAGCAGGCGATTATTTTGTAACTGTGAGAGCAACCACTCCTAGTTATGGTTATTATCAGCTTAAGCTTAGCCAACTAGACTCTCTTAATTTACCCACGGATTTAGAGCCTAATGATAGTGCTACATGGGCAAGGCCTTTACCAGAAAGCCTCGAGCTAACAGGAAAAGTTGGTCAATATAATGACCAAGATTGGTTCCTTTTACCAGTCATTGATAAAATCAGTAAAGAAGCTACTGACAATTTTGAAGTAAACATAAGCAGGCATGGCAGAGATTACCGCTCTTTTGAAGCGAATAAGCCAAACACTTGCTTTGCTACTTGTGAAGAAGAAGCAGAGTGTATGGCATGGACATTTATTAAGCCTAAAAATGAAGAAGAAATGGGAGAATGCAATTTAAAAGAGGCAGTCCCTAATCCTTCCTTAAGTGAGAGTGCTATCTCTGGAGTAAAATTAGCTGTGCCACTTAGCATTAAAACTGAAGATAGTGAGGATTTACAAATTTCTATCTATAATTTAGATACAGATGCTTGGTTTAGACACCCTACCTTTGATTCTAAAAATAATATCTGGCAATTTAGTATGCCCATTAATCAGCAGACGGCTGTGCGCATTAGCGGGAAACGTCCATATGATTTGATTTTTGATTATGGTGAGGTGCTTAAACCTAAAAAGCAAGAGGGAGAACTCGAGCTAGCGCTCGAGCTAGCTCACCAAGAAATAGCTGCCTACTGGCATGAAGGTCAGCGCCTGCAAGCTACCCTAGCTCTTAAAAATCCTAATGAGGAGGAAAAAGAGTTAGAGTTAAACGCACTGGCTAGTGATGCTCGAGTCCGCACAAATAATCTTGATAAAACAGTTACTCTAGAAGCTAATCAGTCACTAGAAATCCCTATTGACTTGGAAGTTATGCCAGATGTTAGAGATGACCAGCCCATATTAATAAACATGGCTGTTAGTGATGGTTTGAACAAGCACAGTGTAACGCAAAGCTTAAAACCCCTTTGCGAAGTGCCACCTGCAAATGCTTTTCGGGCTTGGCCCTTACCTAAAGAGCTTTTAGGCAGTTATAATGTAGCGTCAACCAGTTTTGGAGCCAAAATAGTTGAGGGAGAAAACTATTCTAGTAGAGATGAGCAGCTTTTTGACGGGCGTGTTTCACCTGCTACTGGTTCGTATAAGAAGTTGGACCAAAGCATTTTTGTTGAGCTAGCTGGTGATGAACCTGTGACATTAACAGGGGTTCTCTTGCATCCACGCTCGAGAGGCACGGCATGGATACAACTTAAAGATTTTGAGATCCTGACCTCGCTAGATGGAGAAAACTATGAATTGGCTTACCAAGGGCAACTAAAGGCTGTACGGGTAGAGCAAGCTTTTGTTTTTGCTGAGCCTATTGAAGCTCGCTATGCTCAACTACGTTTTTTAAGTAATCAGCGAGAAGAAAGTGATGACCATTTTCATTTGGGTGAGTGGAAGCTCTTAAGTAAAGATAATCCTCTAGGAAACATTAACCTTGCTAATCCTAGCTTGGGCGGTAACGTGGTTTGGTCTTCGCCACTTATACGTTCAGGTGGCCCCATTTTAACTGAGCGTCCTGAAGGAGAAAGCGGTAATCGTACTAACATTCGTTTAGAAGCTGAGCAAACAGAGCTTTCTTGGGTGGTAGGTTTTCACCACAACCGTGCTGCACAAATCAAGAGTTTTGAATGGCTTGATCATTTTAATAGTGAAGCTGATAAGCGCCTAGGTGAGATAGATATTGAAATTAGTCTTGATAGCCCAGCAGGCCCTTGGGAATCTTTAACTACTTGGAAGCTTGAACGCAGTGAGACAAGTAGTGAAGAAGAAATCCCTGAAGTAACACCTTTAACATTAGATGAGCCTGTTTGGGCACGTTATATACGTTTTAAAGCAAATGGTTTAGAGCCCAAAGGCAGTTACAATTTACCCGAAACCTTGCGTATTTTTGAAAGGGAAAGTGATGACGATTATCGCTCTATTTTAGCTGAGTGGGGTCACTACAGCCGTGCTGCTATTTATGAGAGCCTAAACCCTCCTGAAGGTACTCAGACCATAAGTGATGAAAGTGAAAATTCCAGTCGTGAAACTGCTCAGCCCCTTGGACTGGGTGATGTGGTAAGTGGCACTGTAGAAATAGACAAAGATGTAGACTGGTACAAAATCACTGTTTCCGAAGGGCAGAATTTGCTGGCATTAAAGCTTGATGGCGATCCTACTATTAATTATCAATATACTTTTGAGGATGCTGAGGGTCAAACAGTACCTATAGAGGTTCTAGAGGAAAGTGCAGAGAGCATAACATTACAGGCAACTGTTAGTGAAGGTGATTATTATCTCGAGCTACAAGAACCACCTCGTTCAGTAGTGTTTGCTTGGGATAATAGTGGTAGCATGGGTCCTTATAGGAATACTACTTATTCTGCGCTTACTAGTTTTGCAGAAGATATACAAGAAGGCCGTGAAGTAGTCAGCTTAGCTGTTTTCGATAACGGAGGACCTTTTTTCATCTTACCAGACTTTTCTGGTAACCCTGCGGAAGTAATGGCAGGAATCGGTAGTTATGATCGTCGGCATGGCTCGAGTGATTCCCAACCTACTTTACTAAAGACTACTGAGGTTCTAGGTAAGCAAGTTGGTACTAGAGCAATACTACTCATTACCGATGCTGAATCAGGAGGCTATGGCTTTACCACAGAAATGTGGCAAGCTTTTGCAGAGGTTAAACCTAGAGTTTTCACCTTTGAAGTTTCTACCTCTGGTACGGATTACGCCCAAGACTTAATGCAAAGTTGGGCAGACGTTAATCATGGTATTTACCAAAATGTTGGTACGACTGGTCAATTAGATGTGGGCTTTGCTAGGGCTACCTGCCACCTACGTCGCCCTAAAGGCTATAAAGTTTTAGCGGAAGCAAGTTATGTTGAGCGTGGCCCCGGAAGGCTAAAAGTTATTAGAAGGCAACTTTTTGAAGAAGAGCTTGCAGCCCAAGCTGCTGAGCAAGCTGCTAATGCTCCTGCAGTAGAAGTTATTCTTGATTCCTCAGGTAGTATGTGGCGCAAACTAGATGAGCGTTTTAGATATGTTATAGCTAACGAAGTACTTAGCAGCTTAGTAACTGACATTTTGCCAGCAGAGGTTCCTTTTGCCTTAAGAGTCTTTGGTAATCGAGAAGAAAACACTTGTCGTACAGATTTAGAAGTGCCTTTAAGCCCTTTAGATGCTGAAAGTGTTAGTAGTATAATTGTAGATATAGAACCCAAGCCCTATGCAGGTACGCCTCTTGCTGATTCAATTAAGAAGGTGGCTAGCGATTTAGCTGAGGCCAGTGGTCCTAAAACAGTCATTCTAATTACTGATGGTGAGGAATCTTGTGATGGTGATGTAGAAGCGGAGATCAATGCTTTACGTGAGCAGGATATAGACGTTGTTTTAAACATTATAGGCTTTGACTTTGAAGCAGAGGATAAAGAAGTGGCTAGGGAACGCTTCAGACAATGGGCTGAGCTTGGTGGTGGGCAGTACTTTGATGCTAACTCTGCTGAGGAGCTAGAACTTTCACTAACCCAAGCAGCCACAACACCCCCTGAGATTACTTTTGAAGTGCTTGATGGTTCAGGAAAAGTTGTGACCACAGGCATAGTTGATGGTGAGGAACTAGAGTTACCAGTGGGCAACTATAAATTACGTATACTTACTACTGAACCGTATGTGATGGAGGTACAAATTTTAGCAGAGAAAACTCAAATGCTCGAGGTAGACCCCTAACTAATATATGTAGGAGTTGATTTAAAAGCAGGGGGTTTTGACTACTCTAATTCTGTTTGCTACATAAGCAACAAAATTGTTCCTACCAGCAACCCTGCCATAACAAAATTAAATACTAAAAGGGCGTTTCTATTTGTCAAGAAGCGCCCAATAGCTGTACCAAATACAACCCAAGCAGTAATGCAAGGGAAGTTAACAATCATTACTACTAGGGTAATGATTGTTGCACTTACTACAAATGATACTTGTGGTACTACAGACGTGCTCATAAGAGTTAATCCCATAACCCATGCCTTTGGGTTTGCATATTGAAATCCAGCAGCTTCCCAAAAATTTAGGGGTTGCTTGACCTTTTTCTCGTTCCCAAATGAAGCTGTAGCAATGCGATAAGCTAGATATAAAAGATAGGCTGACCCCACAATTTTGAGAAACGTTCGAAAAATTGGAAATGTCTCGAAAATAATGCCAAGACCCAAGCCACAAAAGAATATTAAAGATCCAAACCCGATGTTGACACCAAGTATATGAGGTAAGGTTTTCTTTAAACCAAAATTTGCCCCTGATGCTGAGAGCATAATGTTGTTTGGACCAGGTGTTATTGACATTACAAAAGTAAATGAAATTATAGGAATCAAATAACTCATGTAAATAGCACAATAGATTAACTGCCTTGCTGTCTGCAAGGGCCAATTATTGAATGCTTCTTCTTTAGCGTTCCTCTACCAAAGGCTTCACCTTCCCAAATACTTTTCATTGATTTCACTTTGATATTACCATCTACTCAGACTGTTCAAACTTATTTGATTATCCATACCTGGATCTTCTTCTGATTCTCAGGTAGATCTCTCTTCCTCTTCTTTTACAGCTTAAGGCTCATCTTCAGGAGTGATTTCGACTTCGTCCTCCTCCATAGATTCCTCAGCACCTTCCTCTATGTCTTCTGTAACCGCTTCAGATTGACCTTCATCCTCAGCAGAATCTTCAACTTCATCTTGTTCAGAGGGTTCCTCAGCCTCTCCTTCTATATCTTCTTCAGACACTTCTTCAGACTCATTTTCAGCTTCAGGAGTTATCTCAGCCTCAACTTCCTCCTCCGTAGATTCCTCAGTCTCTTCCTCTATATCTTCTTCAGATGGTTCAGGATTATCTTCATTTGTATCTTCTTCATTACCATCACTATCTTCAAGCTCATCTACATTTTCAGTAGATTCCTCAGGCATATCTGCACCTAAATCTTCTTCTGGGTCTTCTTCTCCATTATCATCTGTAGAGTTTGTAGATTCCTCTGTTTCGTA
Source organism: Trueperaceae bacterium (assembly GCA_965224855.1). Lineage (GTDB taxonomy): Bacteria > Deinococcota > Deinococci > Deinococcales > Trueperaceae > CBDCVN01. The sequence continues at coordinate 2,457,361 of CBDDAI010000002.1, forward strand.
AATTTCGGTAAACTTGAGTATATCTGCCATTGAAAAGTAGGACTCATTGCCTTTTTCAATAGAAACAGTTGGTATATAATCTAACCCCTTACTAGTTTGTTCTCTATAGTGATCAAGAAGGCCTATTATTACCTCACCAACGATCAAACCACCAACTGGACCAAGAACATTTCCACAGGGATTTTCCTTTGTGCAATCCCCTAGATCTTCATATTGCGCATCAATACGATCATGTTTGGTATCAACAGGAGTCAAAGCAGCTTCAACAAGGATGTAATACCAGAGTGGAGTTTCATGATTTTGTATGACCTCTTTTATTTCTGGTTCTGTAGGCAAGTCGGGATATGTTGTTACTTCCAATAATTCAATTTCTTCAAACGGTGCATATATTCCTGCCACCTGATCATAGGCATTTAACCACTCAGCTAAATCTTCACCTGAGGGTAGGCGAAATACACGTCCTCTATTGAGGTTGCGAGCTGCTAGGGATGCTTCCACCTCTTCATTGCCACAAATACTTGAAAGGCTTTGTCCTTTGAGAAAAAATGGCAGCAAAAAAAGGTGTTTAGCCAAAAATGGGTCAGTTGCTCGAGCTCTTTGAGGCCCCGTATTACTATTCTCTAAATAGCTAGTATCTTCAGGGAAGAATAATTGCCAATCTATAACACTGTCCTCACAAATAGGCTTAAATCCCATCAAATCATTACATTCCATAGGTTGTGAGCGCTTAATTGAGAAAAGGGGTACATTACTTTTATCTTTATTAAGATTGTATGTTTGACGAACTTGACTATGACCATACCTAAAGGCAGCTACAGAAAACTCTATAGGTATATTGGGTCGAGCAAGTTGCCCATTATCTTGCACAAATCCTGTAGGGAAGTAAAACTCACGCCCTTCACGTAGGATATGATTTACTCGATTGTGTCCTATAACATGTGGTAGGTATTCCTCAAGGATTACTCTATGATAATAATGTAAAACATGGTTTCTTGCTTCCTCAAAGATTTCACGTTGTTCTTGTGATGATAAAGAATCAATAACTTCTTCTAAACAATTTAATACATAACTTTCTATATTCTCAGCAGTAATCTCAGAATCCAACACTGATTGAAGATTTGGAATTTTGGTAGCTTCTTGAGGATTGCAAATCTCTTCTTCTTCATGAACCATGGCGGATATGAGAAGTTTATCCTCTCTAGATTGGGCATTGAATTGCTCTTCACTTAAAGTATTAAATTGAGTCTCAGAAAGGTTCTCCTGTGCCGGTTCCACATTCGCCATAGCTGCTGCTGGTGCTGCTTGTGGAGCCTCTGCAATGGCAATACCTTCTTGTACTTTTCTTGCCTTTAATATGCTACTAACATCACGGCCCCTAAAAAAGATTTCAGTATACTTCCTTACCAGCAGTTCTTCCACCATGCGATTATGAAAGGCTATAAAGGCAGCCTGTAACTGTGAAATAACCAAATTTTCATCATTACGGGGGTCACCTATCACTGCTGTATTATTAGGCACTCGTAAAAGATCAAACCTTCCACTTCCAAGTTTAATCTCTTTTCCAACGGCTAGTTTAATATCGTTTTCATAAAGAAAAGGTGTTGCTTCTCGACCACCACCATAAATTGAATCTAAGTCAAAGTTGGCATTTCTCTCATTAACTATTTGGTATGGATTGGCCCGCTTATCAAGTGAAGAAACTACATCTAAGGTAAGATCATGATCTACAAATTGACCAAAGAATGTAATACCAGCAGGTATTATGCTATCATCACCTGAACCATCATCAACCATAGGGCCTTCTAAAATTAGGTTTTCTAAGTTGAGCTGGTTTGTTTCGTCACCAGCTAAAAGATTACAACTTTGTTCACTAATTTTAACTTGGCCTAGTTCACGTAGCCTATAAGTCGGGCTTGCCTGAGACTCTAAATGAAGGGTTTCTCCATTATTAATTGGCGTGTCTCCTAAATTAAATAGGCGTATGAAATTACCTACAAGTTGATTTGGTGCAGATTCACCTGAAATATTAATTGGTGAACTACCACTACTTGTACCATGATGTACACCCTGAGCTTGAACAAATCCTAAGCTAACAATGAACGCTAAACAAAAAAAATTTCTCATAAATATTACCTCCTTAAAGTAATATGGAACGATTTAAAAACTCATTCTTAAATTGCTGAGTTGGCAAATTATCTTACAGTTATTATTAGTAAATATAGCTTTAGATTCAAAGAAAACAATCCTTCCTTTACTGAAACCAACAAAACACCTATAAACTTTAACTAGAGTTTTAAATAGATTAAAACACCAGAGCAACTATACTTATTGTGGATCTTAATTAAGCCAGCAAATGCAAACCGAATTGATAAATTTTAGCCATGACTCTTCTTTCCCTCATAATGAATCCTCACTAAACCCCCTTAATTACCAACTCAAAAACTACTGATGTCAGTATCTATAGAAATAAATTGTTTGGTAACTATGCCTGTAATGTAAAACAAAACCTTTTTCCTCCTGACAATGCAACCTCTCACAGTTAAACATTACTTAATTAAAATTCAAACCCTTAATAATTAAATTAAACATCTAAATCATAATTTCATCTTATACGCTTTCCAAATCTTAGCAGCATTAAATCTGTAAATTTTCCCTTGCCCTAACTAGTGCCTCATCAAAAGCTGCCTCGAGCCCACAATTAGCTCCTCTTAAGCCTCTAACTACTGCCTCTGCCCAATCAAGATAACTTACTCTCTGCTGCATTGACCAACCTTTTGGTGAACTATTGCCAATATCTCGCACATTACAGAGCTTATCTGCTAGCTTGATTTGCTTAGCCTGGACTGATTTGTGAGTGGCATTCTCAATCTGCAATTGCTTTCTTACTTTTTTGGGCAAGCTTTTATCATCGGTCACTTCTTCTACTAGTGCTAAAACCCTTTCCCCAAAGTAATCCTCAATCTCTTTAGGGGAAGTCTGAGTATCTTCTATAGTGTCGTGTAAAAGTGCTGCTACTAAAACCTCGACCTCACGCACCTTACCAAGCTCCCAAAGGTTTACCATAACTTCAATAGGGTGATTTATATAAGGTGTTTTGTTAGGGTCTTTGCGACGTTGGTCCTTGTGCTTTTTGCTAGAAAAGAATAAAGCTTTAAAAATTACAGAAAGCTTAGCTTCATCCATAAAATCATCCTAATTATTGCAAGCATTGCACCAAACTAGGTAAAAATCAAGCCTTCTTCTCATTGACCTCACTATATACTATTTTAGTGTTTTTGCGCTTATACCGTTATTTAAACTATGAAACTATTGGGCTATATCTTTTTGGTGTAGCTGCTTTTTGCTTACTCTTATCAATAGATTTCTTATCTGTATGGGCAGATTTTTTGATAAGGCAAGGAGCATCAATACAAACTATCAGCAAACTTATTCTTTTTAAAATCCCTTTTTTCCTGCATTTATCGATACCTATAGCTAGTGTTTTTGCAGTGCTGCTGGCAACTGGGCGCTTGGCCAAAGACTCAGAGCTTAAAGCAACCTATTCTCTAGGAGTGCCACCTCTTAAATTACTCATGCCATTGCTGGGTCTAGGATTTGTAATTAGTTTGTTAGCCTTAATCAATAATGGTTATCTAGAACCTAAAGGGGAAATAGCACATAACTATGTGGTTAACTCCTTTTATTCACAAAGGCCCCCTGCTGAAACACAAAATGACGTTTCTTACGTTATAGAAGGTCAAGGTATCTACTTCGCAGGTGAAATACGATCTGAAGAGAACAACTCCCGAATTGCCCATTTAAGAGGTGCCTTAATTGCTAAAGAGGATGGTAGTAGGTTGAGTTCTAAAATAGGTACTTGGGATAGTGATGCTAAACTTTGGACTTTGACAGAAGTGCAGATGATTGACAGAGATGGCAAGCGTAGTGAAATTCCTGAAGTTAGTTTGCCCTTTGAAATTGAAGCTGAAGTGGCACTTAGTTTATCTGATGAGGAAACCCTAACTATTTTAGAGCTTTGGCAACGTTTACGTAGTGAGAAGCGTGCAGGCAGTGAGGTAAGTGAGTTAGCTTTTGCATTTCACAGGCAAGTTGCTGATGCCTTTAATACCCTTATCTTTATACTAATAGCAGGAGTACTAGGCTTACATCTTAAAGGCCGTAGCTCTGGTTTTGCGTGGACCATTGTGCTTTTAGTACTTTTTTACTTTATTTGGACTTTATCAGAAAGCTTATTTGAAGAGCAATTACTTTCCGCAGTCACTGCTGCATGGTTCACTAGTTTTATAGTCGGAAGTATAGGTGCAGTACTAGCTTTTACAAGGTTACGTTGATGACAAAACGTTTTACTCTTTATCTGATTCAGGAGATCTTACCCTTTTATATAGCAGGGCTCATAGTTTTATTAATTTTGCTCTTAGGGGTCTTTTTACTTGATATTTTGGCGGGTGTCTTAGCTAGGGGAGCTAGTCCAAATCTAATAGCTTTATTCTTGCTTTATAAATTACCTGAAGCTGCTAATATGGGTATTCCTTTAGCACTACTTTTCGCCTCTCTTTTGGGAATATCACGTTTGGGACAGGATAATGAAATAAAAGCAGCTCTAATGCTGGGCTTAAGCCCTAAATATTTTGCTATACCACTTTTTTTACTAGGCTTTTTAGTAAGTGGTTTTAGCTTTTTAAACAATGAACTATTGATCCCTTGGAGTAGTGGGCGTGCCCTTGAAGTACAAAAAGATATTTTTATTCAAAAGCCTGATATTTTTCTCGAGGAAGGAAACTTTTTTACAGATTCTTTAGGAAGAAATATTTATATAGCCAAACTAGAAAGTGGAGGGAAAGCTTTTGGCATTACTGTAATCAAGTCTGGTGGGAAAAGCGGGCCAAAAGAAGTCATTTCTGCTAAGCAAGGTATTTTGGATGAGGAGGCAGGAGTTTGGAGCTTAACAGAGGTACGTTTCACTAATTATCGTGATAGTCGTGTAGTTTTTGACGCCCTTGCCGAGACAGCTACTTTACCCACTCGAGGCTTATCAGCAGGTTTCTCCGAAAGCCCGGATCTTACCCAAATTCCCATATGTACGCTTATTAATCGATTAGAAACCCAAAACTCTCAAGATAATGAGCTTAATTACTTCTATGCTTTTTTAGACGAATTTTTTGATGGCATTAGCATTAAATCTGAGGGCAGAATGAATATAGACAGGCACCTTTTTAGAGTTAGAATATGTGGCCAAAAAGTAGGAACATTTCTAAGCAACCTTTATAGCAAAGATCCTGACAGAAATCCTCAGCCTGATGTTTGGACTGCCTTACACCGTAAGTTTGCTGAACCTTTAGCAGCAACTGCTTTTGCCCTTTTTGCTTTGGCAATAGGTCTATACAGTTTCCGTACAGGATTTGGTCTAGGCTTCGTTTGGGTTCTTTTTCTAACTTTCATTTACTACGCTACTTGGAGTGTGGCTAAATTGCTTGGTGCACAAGGTACAATTCCTGCTTTCATAGCAGGTTGGGCACCTATGGCACTATATGTTTTGGCAGCAGGAGTGCTTTTTACACTAGCAGCCTTAGGTTTAAGTTTTAAAGACATTAACTGGTTTGGCTCGAGGCCAAGTAAAAAGGAATGATTAACCAAAAAGTTTTACTAACTGGGGGTTCGGGTCGATTAGGCCAAGTCTTATGTGACCTAATGCCTACTATCACTGCACCAACTCGTCAAGAGTTAGATATTACTGATATTAATACTGTTGAAGCAGCTATTAAGCAACACCAGCCTCAAGTGTTTGTTCATGGAGCAGCGTTTACAGATGTGGCTGGTGCTGAAAATAAGCGCGAGATTTGCTGGAAAGTCAATGTTGAGGGCACGCGCAATGTTGTCAAGGCCCTTCTGAGTAAACCTATAAAACTCATTCACATTTCTACAGATTATGTATTTTTTGGTGATAAAGGTAATTACCATGAAAGTGATGTTGTAGGGCCTGTTAGAAATTATTACTCTCTTTCTAAGCTGGTTTCCGAGGAAACTGTGCGTGTTTTGCCTAGTCACTTAGTGATACGTACTAGCTTTCGCCCTAAAATTTGGCCTTACCCAAAGGCTTTTGATGATGTTCATACCTCTCAAGACTATGTCGATGTAATTGCACCGGAAATTGCTTTAGCTATTCAAAACCATCAACAAATACCTTATAATACTATACACATTGCTACAGAGCGCAAATCTGTTTATGAGCTTGCTAAAAGGCGAGCTGAAGGTGTAGAGCGCAGCTCTAAGCAAAGTGCTAGGGTTGATTTGCCTGATGATATTTCCTTAGACGTAAGTTTATGGCAAAGTTTAAAAAAAGAGTGGTGAAGTTATGATTAAGCTACCTGAAGATATTAGCAAGGCTCTTTATTATCAAGATTATTCCTCAAAGCCTTCTATTAGGGATGTACACTATCAGAGCTTAAAAAAACACCGCTCTTTGGAGGGGTGGTTTTTAGAGCATTCACGCCTGAGTCAATCTCTAGTAGAGAATTTGCCTATACCTTTTGAATTACGTCAACTTTCTGTTTCTAAAGCCTTACCAAATCGCATAAATGCCTTCCATTTGCATCCCAAAGCCACTCAAGATGAAATTTGGTGCGTTATTGAAGGCTCGCTCAAAGTTTGGCTTGCCGACTTGCGCCAAGACTCTGCAACCTGTGGAGTTAGACGCCCTTACCTCCTATCTGGTGAGGAACCAGCTTTACTCTATATTCCCTCAGGTGTAGCACATGGTTACCAAGCAGGTAGCGAAGGAGCGATTTTGCTTTATGCTATGAATGCTCAATTCAACTCTGCAGACCCTAACGAAGGTCGCTTGCCTTGGAATTATTTTGGCGAGGAAATTTGGGAGATAGATCGTGGCTGAAACAGTATCTAAAACAATTTTAGTAACAGGTGGAGCAGGGTTCATTGGTTCTGCTTTAGTCCGCTATTTGATAAAAAACACTAGCCATAGAGTGATAAATGTTGACAAACTTACTTATGCGGGTAATCTTGATTCCCTAGCTGAGGTAGATACTCACAAAAATTATTTATTTGAGCAAGTGGACATCTGTGATATGGCTGCTGTGCAATACATATTTGAACAACATCAGCCTAGCGCAGTAATGCACTTAGCTGCTGAATCACACGTAGACCGCTCCATTGATGGTCCTAGTCCTTTTGTGCAAACCAATATTGTAGGCACTTATAATTTACTTGAGTCAGCCAGAAAATACTGGCAAGACGTGGGTAAGCCCAAAGGGTTTCGCTTTTTGCACGTATCTACTGATGAGGTCTATGGTTCTTTAGGAGCTGTAGGATTGTTTAGTGAAGAAACACCCTATGATCCCCGTTCACCTTACTCAGCTAGTAAGGCTTCTTCAGATCACTTAGTTAAAGCTTGGCATCACACCTATGGTTTGCCTATACTTATCACCAACTGTTCAAATAACTATGGGCCTTACCAATTTCCAGAAAAACTTGTGCCAACTGTTATTCTTAAAGCCTTAGCAGGTGAAGCCATACCTGTTTATGGTAAGGGCGAGAATGTTCGTGATTGGCTTTATGTGGATGACCATGTAAATGGGCTGCTTACGGTTTTAGAAAAGGGTAGAGTTGGTGAAACTTACAATATTGGTGCTAGTAACGAAAAGACAAATCTTGAACTGGTAACTACTATTTGTAATTTACTAGGCGAGCTTATTAAAACACCAAAGGTTAAGGAGCATAAAGCACTTATAACTTTTGTTCAAGATAGGCCGGGGCATGACAAGCGCTATGCAATTGATGCTAGTAAAATTAAAAGTGAGCTTAGTTGGAAACCTTTAGAAAGTTTTGAAGCAGGCCTTAGCAAAACTGTTACTTGGTATTTGGAAAACCAAAGATGGTGTGATCGAGTATTAAGTGGAGAGTATCAGCTCGAGCGCCAAGGTCTAAAAGTAGCAGTATGAAAGGCATTATCTTAGCAGGTGGTTCGGGTACCCGCCTCTATCCCAATACCAAAGTTATCAGTAAACAGCTTTTGCCTATCTATGATAAGCCAATGGTTTATTACCCCTTATCCACTCTTATGCTATCTGGCATTCGTAATATCTTAATCATTTCTACTCCAAAAGATACCAGTCTTTTTCAAGACCTGCTAGGTACAGGAGAACAATGGGGTATTAATTTAAGCTATGCTATTCAGCCTTCTCCCGGTGGTTTGGCACAAGCTTTTTTAATAGGGAAAGATTTTATAGGAAGTGATAATTGTGCCCTTGTGCTAGGTGACAATATCTTTTATGGCCACGATCTTAGTGTTAGATTACAAAAAGCCACTAAAATAACCGATGGGGCAACGGTACTTGCCTACTATGTACAAGACCCTGAACGTTATGGGGTAGTTGAATTTGATAGTGCTGGACAGGCAATAAGCTTAGAAGAAAAACCAAAACAACCAAGATCCCACTATGCTGTAACAGGACTGTATTTTTATGATAGTAAAGTTGTTGAGATTGCTAAAGAAATAAAGCCTTCTGCTAGAGGCGAGCTAGAAATAACTGATGTTAACAACTACTACCTAAAACTCAATAAGCTTAACGTAGTGGTTTTAGACAGAGGCTATGCTTGGCTTGATACGGGAACCCATGAGTCATTTTTAGAAGCAGCACACTTTGTTGAAATTCTAGAAAAACGCCAAGGGTTAAAAATTGCCTGCCCTGAAGAAATTGCTTGGCTAAGAGGATACATCTCGAGTGAACAGCTCGAGGCATTAGCCCACCCACTTGCTAAAAGTGGTTATGGGAAGTACCTGCTAAACTTATTAGAGAATAGTATCTAAACATATTATCCACCCTGACTAAATATTTAAGTATTTTTCCAAGCTTAAGGTTATGCTCTTTATGTAATCACCATCCAGCATAGTTATTTTAGGCAAATCCATGTTAATTTTCTTTGCTGTAAAGATATTTTGTGGTTGTGCCTTAGATGGTTTGCGTAGTCCCTCCAAATAGACTTCTAAAGGATATATCTTATCCACTTTTGAGGTAATAGGTACAACTGTTACATATGGATATTTATCATTTAAGTTTGCTGCATCGTGGCTTACTATAACTACTGGTCGGCGTTTACTTTGTAATTCTATAGCTGGTGAAGGCCCTATATACCAATAAACTTCACCACGACTCATCTAAAAAGTCCTCAGCAGCAGCTTGGCCAGCTAATATGACCTCCTCGTCATCAGTGGTGATGTTTTCGCCCATTGCTGTAAACATCTCATACATCTCTTGTTCACTTAATAATTTAAGTGCCTCAAGAAAAACTTGAGAAGTACTTTTTAAGTTATGATTTGCTTTGTATTCATTTACAAAAGCGATTTCTTTCGGTGGTAAGGAAATAGTTAAACGTTCTGCATTCATAAATACTATCTTATCATTAAAGCATAAATTTATGCTTAAAAATTTACATAAACACATCATTACCTCAAAAGGTTTATACATAGATAAACACCCATGTATAAATGCTTGCCAATTTCCATTTGAGTTAAACATAGCAGCTAGAACCCAGTAGCTAAGTAGGGATTAACTATGCTGGCTACTGACTTCTGACTACTAGCTACCTATAAGTATTGATCACTTCTAAGTTGTTTACAAAAACTTTTGCACTACTGCTTATCTTTAAGGAGGAATCATTATTTATGTTGTAGCACGCCGTAAACGATCCTCTATAGCCCACCAAGCTGGTGCAGTGGGCACCTTTTCAATAAAAATATTTTCAACTTCTGCCTTGTCGAGTTCATGTAAGGCAGCATAAAGCTTTTTAGCATAGTCACTAGGGTTGTTCGGTAGTCTTTTCCAAACCACATGTTCCATGTTGGCAGGAGGTGTACGATAAGCCAATACTGCTGCATTATGAGCACTTGTAGGTGCTTCACTCACTAAGTGAGTAGGAGTTTTAGGCTTGTAGTGGCTTTTTAGTGTACCAGAAACTTTTTGTTCGCTTTTCTCTAGCATTATTTTTTGGCCTATACAGTTTTCTAGTTCTTGTAATGAAACAGCACCGGGACGCAGCAATCTAGGTGTGGCAGAGCTTAGATCTAATATTGTAGACTCTAAACCAACCTGACATTCACCACCATCTAGAATCATATCTACCACCTCACCTAACCCGTCCCTTACATGTTCAGCAGTAGTAGGACTAATTTGACCAAACTTGTTAGCTGATGGTGCAGCAATGCCCCCACTAAAATCCTTAAGTAAAGCTAGGGCAACGCTGTGGTTTGGCACACGTAAGCCTATGGTGTTTTGTCCGCCAGTCACTTCATCTAATACCCAAGGTTGCTTTTGGAGAATAAGCGTTAGTGAGCCGGGCCAGAAAGCTCGAGCAAGTTTAAAAGCAGATTTAGGAATTGCTCGAGCCCATTTTTCTAAATCCTGTACAGAAAAAATGTGAACAATGACAGGGTGGCTACTAGGGCGCTCTTTAGCAAGGAAAATCTTTTTAACTGCTTCAGAGTTACTAGCATCTGCTCCTAAGCCGTAAACTGTTTCAGTGGGGAAAACTACTAGTCCAGCATTTTTAAGAATCTGAGCAGCTTTGGTTATTTTTACAGCAACGGTAGAAGCAATCATAAGCAGTGCCAGTTATTATAGCGTTATATAGTAACCCAGAAAAATCTTTACCCTTTTTCCCAGAAGTAGTAAAGAATGGATGAAACTGCCTGTGATAGTCATTTTTCAAACAATAGAATACCTACTGCCCAATGGAGTATTTGTTTTTATAAATCAACTAGAAACTTGTACCAAACTTGCTTATCTTCCTACTTAACCCTACCTCAAACCATTAGCTCTTCTGGCACTGGTGTTTCGTAAAACTCAAATGCTTCCCTCAACCTCTCTATCTCCTTACTCATTATCAGTAGTCCGCAATCGTGATAAAGGATTCTCAATAAGATGCCTATATAAGATTTGTAGTAATAATCAATTCGTCCTACACGCAAACTTGATGAGCAGTCAAAGTCTATTTAAGATCAACTTTTCGGTTTTTTCTTCATCTTGCGGAGCACTTATAAAAGGTTGGGATTTCTAATCACTAAAAATAGAAGTGCTATATGCTTTCCTTCGATTCTAAGGAGTCCACAAAGGATTAACAACCCTAAACACATCCGCTTCTCCATTAGAGTCATTGGATACTAAATTGTTAGCTAATGAATAAAACACTATATAACGTCCATCAGCTGTAATTGATGGAGTATCACTAAACCCATTGCCTTCAATATGATCAGCGGTTGCACTAACAAGTTGAATTTCTCCAGTGATCGTATCTTTTAAGAAAATATCTGCTTGATTATTTGTGTCTTCTAAAACCAAATTACTTGCTTCAGATCGGAATACTACATAACGCCCATCAAGTGTAATTGGCGAACTATAACCAAATCTATAGCTATTGCCATTACTTTCAGAGCCGTCTGCAGCTACACTGACACGCTGAATGGTTCCAGTAATAACATCTTTTAAGAAGATATCATGCTTACCATTTGTATCTCCCAACACTAGATTATTTGCAGTAGATCGAAACACTACATAACGTCCGTCAGGTGTAATCCATGGATCAACACTATGACCATTTCCTTGAGCACCATCAGCCGCCGTGCTGACACGCTGAATAGCCCCAGTAGTCACATCCTTTAAAAAAATGTCAAATACGCTGTTTGTATCACCTGAAACCAAATTAGATGCATCAGAACGAAATACCACATAACGTCCATCAGGTGTAATTGATGCTGAAGTACTAAAACTATAAAGATTAGCTTGAGTACCATCAGCAGCTACATTGACTCGCCGAATAGCCCCAGTAGTCACATCCTTTAAGAAAATGTCATATACGCTGTTTGTGTCTCCTAACACCAAGTTACTTGCAAAAGACCGAAACACAACATAACGTCCATCAAGTGTAACTGATGGACAGCAGCTTCCCCAATTACCTTGAGTACCATCAGCTGCCCTACTAACTAATTGAATAGCCCCAGTAGTAATATCTTTTAAAAAAACATCTCTTTGACCATTTGTGTCATTTGCAACTAGATTATTAGCATCAGAATAAAACGCTACATAATGCCCATCAGATGTAATTGATGGTTCATAACTATCACCATTACCTTGAGTACCATCAGTTGCCACGCTAACACGTTGGATAGCTCCAGTGGTGACATCCTTTAAAAAAATATCTTCACTATTATTTGTATCTCCTGATATCAAATTGCTGGCACTGGATTGAAACACTACATAACGTCCGTCATCTGTAATTGATGGAAGAGAACTACCATCGTTACCTTGAACACCATTAGTACTCAAACTAACTAACTCCGTAGCCAAACTTCTAACCACCTGCACGGTTGTTGATGCTGAAATAGTGTTATCTTGTACTAAGGTTGCTGTAATAGTATGAGTGCCAATTGTACTTGGTGCATTATAAACACCCTCAGAAGTAATTATGCCTGCACTAGCAGTCCAATTTTTGGGTAAGGTTCCAGTTCCCTCCCAAGTAAAAGAAATACTTCGATCAGGAATTGTTAAAGCTTGGAAAGGTGTTAATTTATTGTCAATAACAGTGATAGGAACGTCAATTTGCACATTAACACCTCCCTGTGCAAAGGCCGTTAGTGTATCAGCAATTGGTATGAATGGGGCAGTGTAGGTAACAAAACGATCATTTGGGGCAATTGAGCCAAATCGAGCTGACCAGCTGATAGAAAAGCTATCATCTATACTTGCCTCAAAATCTTGGCTTTCACCAACCATTACAATCGCCTCCGTTGGTTGAACAGTTAATGGAGTGTTTACTACTTGAATGGTTGCTGATACTGAAATAGCACTATCTTGTGCTAAGGTTGCTGTAACAGTATAAGTTCCAATTGTGCTTGGTGCAGTATAAACACCATTAGGTGTAATTGTGCCTGTACTGGCAGTCCAGATTATAGGTACAGCCTCAGCTCCTTCCCAAATAAAAGAAATGCCTTCATTTGGAGCAACTAAAGCTTGGGTAGGTGTTAACTCATTATTGATAACAGTAATAGGAACATCAAATCGTTTGCTAGTATCCTCTTGTAAAAAGGCTGTTAGTGTATCGGCATTTGGTGTAGATGGTGCAGTGTAAGTGACTGAAAGACCATTTGGAAAAATTGAACCAAACTGAGCTGACCAATCAACAGACAGACCATCATCTATACTTGCTTCAAAATTCCTGCTCTCACCAACCATCATGATTGCTTCTGTTGGGTAAACTGCTAGGGGATCAGCAACCACTACAGTTGCAGTGGTAACCCGTGAAGGGTCGCTTATCCGACTAACTATGAGAGTATATTCGCCTCTCTCACCAGTCGTAGTAAATTGTGCTGTTGCATCATCAATGCTTAAGGCGGTTGTATCTAGATCAGGGCCATAAAGTTCCCATGAAAGATCACCTGGATCAGTGATGACGCCTCCTTCAAAGGAAGTAACATCGAAACTTAAAGTGGTTGGCAAACCACTATCGACTACACTAAAAGTGGGAGTGATACGAAGTAAGTCACTTGAGAACTCTAAGCCCTGATAAACACCAATCCAACCAAGATCTTCCGTTAATGCCACATCAAAAGTGCAGCTACGCAAGGCCCAAGCATCTGTAATACCTGCTGCTTCACAAGCAGCTTGTGCTTCTTCTACTTTCTGAGCATTAAAATCATCTAAGCTTAAAAATGAGTGAGGATAAGTGCGAGAGAAAGGATCTGTCCCTTTGGTAAATAGTGATTGGGAAGCTCCATAGAAGAGACTCCAGCTGTCTCTATAGGTATCTCCACCAAGACCAGCAAAGTATTCAATGATGTCTCCACCAAAGTAAAGAGAGTCTGTTGCATTGGTGGGTAAAATAACTCCAAATCTGGTCTGCAGCTCATCAGAAATATCGTTATTCCCGTTTCCTAGGAGACCTTCAATTTGACCTTCGTAACTACCGGGAATTTCCATTGAAACGGCACTAATAAGTCCAGATCCATCACGCACATAATTCCTTACAAAAACCTTGTGACCAAATGATGTAGTAAGTGATGCACTACTCCCATATCGTTCTACCGTTATGAGTGGGAGTTCGTGAGGGAAATTTGTAATTACAGTCCCATCAACTTTTACCTCTATTGATCCACTGCTACTAGAATAAAATTCAACAACTGTTCCAGCTATTTTAATTGCAATAGCTTCATATACGGAAACACTATCGCCAAGTCGGAGAGGAATAAAAGGAATAATGCGTCCCTGTATTTCAAAGTCATCATCAGGTTGGATTGACCTTACTAAGACGTAATCTCCTATAGCCTGAAAGTCATAGCCAAAGTTATCGAAGGTTTTTATGTGGGGTTCCCCTCCTGTGTCTGCTTCCAATGGGTCCGGTGGTTCTGGATCAATGTAATCATTTGAATCATCCCATTCTGGTCCCCATTTATCTATCACATCATCAATATCACCAGGTGCAGGGTCAACACAGTTTCCAACACCTGCCCCGCAAGTGCAATCAAAAGCTTTTCTGCCAAATTGATTTACGATTAAAGTAGGTACCCCACGGGTAATTTGATTTTTTATATCTCTAGGAGAAGGCCCAACGTAGCCATCACTAAATGGATGGTTATGACCTGCAGCTACTAAAGGATCAAACCTACCATGGTTATTCCAGTTTTCCTTGCTAAAGAGTTCAATTTCTAAGTTTCTTATTTGAGGGTACAAAAGGTCTATGTCGGGTTCTATTGAGCATGTGGTAGCACTACATGTATCTCCTGGTGTTCTCCATTCTTCTACATGAAACCTCCTATCAGGATAAGAAGTATCATTACTTTGAAGTTCTTCAAATACCCAAAATCCATGTTCATTGGGACTTTTTTCACTTGTAAGACCATTGTCGTACGCAGTTTGTAATGCTGCCCCAACTTCTGGATTAAGAAGAAGATCCCTTATACGCTTGTTAAGCATGTCAATTTCCTCAGCTGTACATTGTTGCAATGTCACTAGTTCTGATTGTGTTGGCTTTGATTGTATTGGTTCTAATTGACCTTGCACTGGTGGTATTACTTCTCGCTGGTTACAAGAGCTCAATAAAACAAATTTATCCAAATGGCTCTTTGAGTAACCAAAGCAATTGGTTGTTTTAAGAATAGTAGCTTTCTCATTGGTAGTGAATCTTTCTCAAAACTTCACCTGTATCCTTGGCGATAATCATGGTAATTTCACCCCCAAGAGATGGTCCTCCAGTTAAACTACCATCTTCATAAAATTGCATAGGAACATAACTTCTATGGGCATATATACCCCAAACCTCTTGCCCCTCATATTCTCCTTCACCAACCCTGTAAACTAGGGGATCATTTACACCATTTTCAATAAGGTGCTGATGTGCTATAGCTACAGGAGTATCCTGTCCAATAGCAGGTTGAATTCCCATAAAGACAGCAAAACCAACAAACTCTGTTGCATGATCAAGCTCACTATCCTGAGACTGCTCTTCTTCAACTAGTACCTCTGTCCCCTCTATGTTTAGCTGTCTATAGCGCAATGTAGAACTATCATTCTCATTGGAACTTTGCATATTGGCAAAGAAATATGGTGTCTGTGAAACAAATGTTGGTGCTGGTTCTATGCTAGGTAAAGTAGCTAAACTAGTAGGGAAAATAAGACCCTGCCAATTATGGTTAGCTCCATCTAAACTATTAGCAAAATAGTAATTAGTGTAATTGGTAGTGGTTGTCATTCTTCCATTACCCTCTTGTAAAATTACATAACCTATGGTTTCTGCGCCATGTGCAAGAGCATTGGCTTCTTGCTCTTGCACTTTGAATCCAACCTTTCTTGGAAGGCCTTGTTCATTTCCATGTACATATTCTAATTTTTGCCTAACGGTAACTGGCACAGGGTTATTTATAGTTTGTGTTTGGCTGAATATGATTGGTGACGCAATATCAAAAACAGTCCAAGTAAGAAGTACATTCTGATACTGATTATTTGCCTCTATAGTGCCTGCTTCTATAATGAAGTCATTAATTACTCCCCTACTGGCTAAAACGTGCAATCCCTTTTCAACCACAAAGTAATTAACAGTTTCTAAAGGATGAACACCATCCAAATAATCCCACTCCTGAATCTGAAACTCAAATCCCTGTGGGCCCACTTGCCTGAGTCTTATGGTGGCAGGCTCAGGATCATTAAATGACAGTGGTTGCATGATCACAACAGGATCAGTGTAAGTTTGCAGAGTAGTAATACTATGCCAGTGATCTCTACTTCCCTGACTAACATTAACCTGTCCCAACTCAGCCACATCAGCCAGAATATGCTGACTAACAATTTCTAGCTGACTTTCTACAACATCATCTTTATTACAAACTATGTTCTGTGGCTCAGGTTGAAGACTGCCTACATAACTTCCACTAAAACCAAATAATATAGTTTGATTAGGCTCAATCCTTACATTGTGAGAGTCAGGTGTAACTACGTAATGATTACCCTCTCTTGCAAAACTGGCTTCCCACATACCGTCTATGTCCGCGGCTAAATCAAAGTCCAATTCCCAATTTACTGCTTCTGAACCAATATTAGTCAGGTACATATCAGCTACAAATCCATAAGTATCACTACCTGTAGACCAATGTGAGGTAACATTGAAGACTGTGTTTAAAGTACAAACAGGAATTATAGGCTTAGGTGGAGTTTGATCTCCTATGGGAGTACTAAGGGTAGTACTACTAAATATATAAACACTAGGCTCTTGGAAAACCCCACTATAAACACCATTAAAGCCAAAATCTCGACTGGCACCATCATCAATAGAGCTGTTCCAATTAGCTGGTAGGATAGCGAAAGTATTCTCTGCTTGAGTATAAGAAGCATTCCACATGCTAGTAATCTCAGCTAACAAAGCAAAATCAAGACCCCAATCATCTAAGGTGCTACCAGTTTCATTAAGTATAATTATGTTAGCAGTAAAACCTCTATCTCCATTACCTTCATCCCAGTCTGCTATTTTTTCAAAAGTAATGGTAATACCATTGCCAGAAGCAGTGCCTTGGACATCTAAAACAGGTAAATTATAAACTACACGTTTTGGCTCTGTAGAAGTGGGATCATCATCAACATAGTCACAAGCTGATAAAGCAAATAATAAAATTAAAGTACTAATAAGGGCTAAACGAATATACTGCAGCATTTGTTCTCCTATACAAGTAGGTACCCATTTGGGTAAAAATTATTTTAAAAAGTTGACAGAGTAAAATCTAAAACAATGAGAATTTGTAAACTCTCATTGACCTATTGCACCAAATAACTCCTTTAGGTTTTGAATCTAAGCATTTCATGTAATTCACACTATAGCAGGTTTCCTTTACCAAATCATTAGAATTACGCACTTTCTTCATTTGCTGGCTTTATAAGAGCATCGCTTATTTCTAGCTCTATTCCTGCTTTAGAAAAGTAATCCCATAAATAATTCCAAACTTCATTTCTTATTTCATACCGACGGTGGTAGTCATCTACATGCCAACGAGGCCAGTATTCCATAACAACTGTATCTTCTAAAGGACTCTGCCCCACTAGCAAAGTGTCTTTTGCCTGCTCTGGCATAATAGAAGGACACTGTGCCAAAGCCTGATTTGCTAAAGAAATTACTCTTTGAGGATCGTGCTCGGCTGAAACATACATAGAAATATAGTCCTCAGCTATAGTGTCTTTGGTATAGTTAATAATGTTTGATTCAGTAACTTGGCTGTTGGGTATGTTTATGTGATAATTAAAAGGGTCAACAAACCTAGTAGTGCGCCAAGTCATACCAGTAACTTTAGATACTGGAGAATCGCCGACTTGAACTACATCTCCTATTTTGAAGGGGCGTTCTATAAAAATCATAATCCCTCCTAGTATGTTAGCAAGTGTTTCCCTAGCAGCCATAGCTAGTGCCAAGCCACCTATGCCAAGCCCTGCTAAGAGCGTGCCTACCTTAAACCCTAAACTACTTAGGGCCACAAAGAAAGCAGTAGTCCAGATAGCCAGCTTAAAAAATACAAGCAAGAAAGAAATACCAAATAAAAGATGTAAGTGCTCTTGGTTATTGAGTGCTTTACGCTTCACCACTCGGTTCATAAAAAGATTGGCCAGCCATATAATTAACCTTGCAATTAGTAGTATGCTTATAAGTTGTACCAAAGCTCGAGTAACTTTCTGACGACGAATTTTATAGCGGTCTGCTCTTATTACCCCAATTTCCCCTTTTTCAAAACGTAATTTTTCTTCAGCAGTTTTAGGTTCTTCCCCTAAACCCAAGCCACCATCTTCTAAGCTACCTGAAAGATACTCAATCCGGCGTTGCAGGGTTGCAAATTGAGCATCTAGAGTGCCAAGCTTATCTTGGTAATTGCCAATCTCTGTATTAATGCCAGAGGGTGCAAGCTTTTGTTCAAACAGATTAATCCATTTGTTAGTAGCTACCAGCTGGACATGCTTCTCGAAAAGATTTGGTATAACCTTATCAATAAAATCAGCTTTAACTTCTGCAGGTATAGGTAATGGGGTAGGAAGATAGCGTCCGGTTTTTGCTTCATGGTTGCTAAGTAGTTCTTCAGCTTTTTCAGGCATTAGTTGAACACGAACTTTTAACCATTCATCCTCATCTTCACTTTCTAACTGAGTTTTTTGATCCTGCAACAAGGTTAATAGCTCAGTAGTGGAAGCCTTTTCCTCTTCAGAAAGTTCTATTAGGCGCTCAGAATCTTCTCTTTGCCTTTGCAAGTTTTCTTGTTTGCTCTTTAGCTCTATTAACTCTAAGTAATAACTTTCTAAAGTATCACTAAGCTCTTGAGCCTCTTCTGAAGGAATCAGACTAAGTAGAGTATCTATGGGGCTGTCTTCAGAGTT
The DNA here is from genome assembly GCA_965224855.1 of Trueperaceae bacterium. Lineage (GTDB taxonomy): Bacteria > Deinococcota > Deinococci > Deinococcales > Trueperaceae > CBDCVN01. Next base: position 2,476,266 of record CBDDAI010000002.1, read on the forward strand.
TAGCAGACGAATGGCTGCACGTTTTAGACTTTGCAGTTCAACCTCAGAGTAATCTTTGAGCTTGAGCTCAAAGTCCTCTTCAGAAGACTTTATAGACCCTAGGGTATCAAGCCTAGTGCTAAAAAGCCTTTCTATTTTGCTTAAGTAAATTTGAATCTCTTCTAAGGTTTGGTCTTGCTTAGCTAGTTTTCCAACTTGTTCTTCGGTCTCTACTTGTTCACGTGAGAACTTGTCTAAATCAACTTCAAGCTCAGCAATGAATGTCCTCTTTAGGACTTCAGTAATACCGCTAGGAATTTCATCATCCACGAGTTGACCGCGACCCAAGCGTTTTTTTAGTTCTACAGCGCTAGCATAATGTTGCAGGGCAAGCTCTCTAGTGGTGGAAAGCAAATCTACGTGCTCATTAACCTGCTCACTCAAAGTCCTAAGAGCTTCTAGAAATTCTTTGCGATGTTTTTGTTGCTCTTCTATAATCCTTACTCGAGTTGACAATAAATTTTGGTAGCTCTCTACACTGTTAGAATCAACTTGGTTTGTAAGCGAGACATCATTAGCTTCTAGGTTAGACCCTTCTTCTTGTGGTAAGTCTAACACAGCAAATTCGTAAAGGGTTTTTAAGAAATCTTGCTTTTTAGCAAGATTTTCTTGCTCAGCTAAACGAAGTAGCGGATCTCTCAAAATTTCTAGCCTTTGCTGCAAGCTTTCAATATTTGTTTTAGCAGATTGTAATTCCTTAGACTGTTTTTGCAACCTTGCCTGATTATTTTCTAACAGCTGTGTACTTTGAACGAATTGTTCTACTAGTTGCTTTGCTGTAAAATCTTTAAGCTCACTTTCCCATTCTTGGGTCTGCAAAGCAGTCTCATAAGCCTTTTGTGAAGCCTCGAGCATTTCTTGAGCTGCCTGCTGAGCTTCTCCAGCAGTACTTATTTGCTGATCTATTTGAGCAAGCTGTTCTTTAGCTTGTTCGGTTGCAGTAATTGCTTTAGACATAAGCTCAGTGGTAATTTTGCTAGCAGCTACTAAATTATCCAACTGAGCATTTTCTGGCAAATCATCGCTATCAATCTCCTCAGAAGAGTTCTCTAGTATGGTTGCTATTACCTGCATTTTGAAAAGATGTTCGGTTAAGATTCGAGCATCTCCCTCAAAAACATTACCCTCATCAACCAAAGTTTGTAAGGTAGCCTTAAGGGCTTTAAGCGTTTCACCATATTTACTATGGTAATTTATTGATGCTTCAGCCACTTCAATATTTTCTTGGGTCTCAGCACTAATACTTGTTGGAGGTGTTTCTGTTCGCAATAAGAGTTCTAGCTCTTGCTGCAAGTTTAGGACCTCGGTTTGGCTGCGGTTAAACTGGCGATAGGACAAATCAAAAGTACCTTTGAGCCATACTCTTTCTTCTTGCCACTCAGAGATTTGCCTAAGGAGTTTTGTTAGTGTTTGCTGAGTGTATTCTTGCTCAAGTTGCTCTTTTTGAAGTTGCCGCTCATATGTTTCCTGAATAGAAGTATATTGGGCCTCTGCTTCAATAATGGTGTTCCTAGTATCCTCAACCTCTATAATAGTTGCCTCGAGCTCTCGCTGTGCTCTAGTAGACTTCCCTCGAAAACTTCTTAGTTTTGCAAGGGTATTTCTTTCTAACCTTACTAAACTTGTTTCTTCAAAAGAACTGGGTACTTGGTCAAAAGGTAGGGTCTGGTCACTAACCCGCAAAGATATCTCGAGCAGGAAAGAATCTAACACTTCAAAAGCTTTGATAAGGGCTTGTGCTGCCAATTCAGCATCTTGTATGTTAACAATATATTCATCTAGAAGCTCTTTCTCAGTAGTTACTAGCTCTAGTTTACTATTTAGACTACCAAGTCTTGTTTGAGCACCTTCTAAAGCTAATTGTGCAGATTTTACAGAAGATGTGTCTCCAAGGGGAGAATTCGCTATCTCCAAACTTTCTATATTTTGACGAGTTGTTTCAAGTAGGGTTTCAGTGGTTGCTAAGCTTCTTATTTGCCTTAAAAGTGAGTCATTGGCCTGATTTAAAATAGTCTGTGCTTGTTCTATTAACTCTTGGTTACTTAAGGTGTAGAGTTCAGGAATTACAGCTTCAGTTCCTTCTGTTTCTAGTCCTTCAGATACTACTGTTAGAGTGATTTGCAATATAAGCAAAAGTGTTATAAGTTTTCTAGGCGTTAAGGAAAAAATTTCCATGATTATAGGTACATTAACACAACTAGCAAATTGGCTATCACCTTTCACTTGAACCGCTCACGGGACAAGCAAAAATTAATACTCCTACCCCAATTCCCTTAGCTGCTTATAAAGCTCCCTCTGGGCCTCACTTATTTCACTGGGAATAGCTAAGTTTATCTCCGCATAGGCATCTCCTCTAGTACCATCACGTTTAAGCCAACCTTGACCCTTTAATCTTAAGGTACGCCCTGATTGAGTTTGAGGAGGTAAATTAATTTCTACATCACCATCTAGAGTAGGCACACGTATTGCACCACCTAATGCAGCCGTATAATCTAGTACGGTAGTTTTTATGCGAATGTCGTGACCGTCTAGCTTAAAGATGGGGTGTGGCTCGAGCTTAACAACCAAATATAAATCCCCTCCATTTGGAGCCTGTCCTCGTAAACGCAATTTAGCTCCTTCGTGTGTGCCTTTAGGGATAGTTACTTCAATGTGACGCCTATTTACGCTAATAGTAGTGTTGCCACCGTGATAGGCCTTTTCCAAAGGCACTTTTATACTAGCTTCTGTACTTTGGGGTTGGGCAGTAGAGTAACCTTGGAAATCTCTAAAGGGATTACTAGAGCCATGACTACTAAATCCACCACTACTAAAGGCGTCTCCAAAAAGGGATTGGAAGAAGTCGCTAAAGCCTCCAAACTGTGAAGGGTCAACATTAACACTAGTTCTGCCTGAGAAGGGAGGTTTACCTTCTGCAGTACCATAAGTATCATAAAACTTGCGCTTTTCTTCGTCGGAAAGAACAGTGTAGGCTTCGTTAATTTCCTTGAACTTTTCCTCTGCTGCAGGATCATCAGGGTTTTTATCAGGGTGGTACTTGGCAGCAAGTTTGCGGAAAGCTTTTCTTATATCATCTTGACTAGCGCTTTTAGAAACACCAAGTAGGTTATAGTAATCTTTGTATGAAGCCATGATTACTCAAAAACTAGCACTCGAGCAACTCTAACTACCCGATCATCTTTGGTAAATCCTGACTCAAAAATTTGAGCGATAGTGCCTTTCTTCTCTGCATCATCAGTAGGCATGGTTGTTAAAGCCTCATGATAATTGGGATCAAAGGTTTCCCCTACTAGCCCTACCTCTTTAATGCCTAGATTTTCAAGATTGCGCTTTAAGGTTTCCCTAACCTGCTCGACACCGGGAATAATTTTACTAGAGTCCTCACTTGCTGCCTCGAGTGCTCTACGCAAGTCATCATAAACAGGTAAAACTGCTAAAATAATGCTGCTGGCACCTTGCTCTTTTGCCAAAGCAATTTCTTGTTCAACACGGCGGCGAGCTGTTTGTGCTTCAGCCAGAGCACGTAAATGCTTCTTTTTATAGTCTTCTAAATCAGCTGTGACATTTGCTAAAGATTCTTGAGCCTTTTCTAGCTCACTACGCAAAATATCTACCTCACTTGTTAAGCCATCTACAGCAGAAGCCTTTTCCACTTCAACCTTTTCAGTAGAGGCTTCTTTATTTTCATTATCAACTTCTGGAGTATCTGTAGTATTTTCTATTAGTTCTTCATCCATAACTCAACTCAAAACTATACAGCACTCAACTTAAAAAAGACAATAAGATTGGTTAACTAATAGAGGTACAATTACCTTTGCTATGAAAGGAATATCAATGTCTAAAACAAGTGAAAAACAATTAGAGCTTGAAGAGCTGGAAAAACTTCATGAAATTGAGATACAAGAATGGCTCGAGTCATTAGACCATGTAGTAGAGCGTGCTGGAATCAGCTGGGTTAAAGAATTACTCAAAACTCTAGAAACCCATGCTTACCGCTTGGGTGTAGATGTTCCTTTTACTGCCAATACACCTTACATAAACACTATTCCTCCTGAAAAGCAGCCTGAATATCCAGGAAACTTAGCATTAGAAAAACGCATTAATAGCCTGATACGTTGGAATGCTATGGCTATGGTAGTTAGGGCCAATAAAAACTCTGATGGCATAGGTGGGCATATCTCTAGCTTTGCTTCTAGTGCTACTTTGTATGATGTAGGCTTTAATCACTTTTTCAAAGGCTCTAAAGCTGGCAAAGATGCTGATTGTGTATATGTACAAGGCCATAGTGCACCGGGAATATATGCTAGGGCTTATTTAGAATACCGCCTAGATGTCGAGCACTTGCGTAACTTTCGTCGTGAGCTGCAAAAAGATCATGCTGGTTTGTCAAGTTATCCCCACCCTTGGCTCATGCCAAATTTTTGGCAATTTCCTACGGTGTCTATGGGGCTAGGGCCAATTATGTCTATCTACCAAGCCCGTTTTAATCAATATTTGGTTGATAGAGGTTTAAAAGAACCTAATAACTCTAAAGTTTGGGCTTTTTTGGGTGATGGAGAAATGGATGAGCCTGAGTCATTGGGAGCTATTGGTTTAGCAGTGCGCGAGGAGTTAGATAATTTAATTTGGGTAATCAATTGTAATCTGCAGCGCTTAGATGGGCCGGTACGGGGTAACGGCAAAATTATTCAGGAGCTCGAGGCCGATTTTAAAGGGACAGGCTGGCAAGTAATTAAAGTCTGTTGGGATAGTCATTGGGATAAGCTATTGAGTAAAGACAAAGAGGGAATTTTGCTTAAGCGCTTTGATGAGCTAGTTGATGGCGAATCGCAGCGCTATGCTGCCTATGGCGGCGCTGAATTACGTGAACACTTCTTTAATACCCAAGAACTTAGGAGCTTAATTGCTGACTGGAGCAATGAAGAAGTAGAAGAACTTAATCGTGGCGGGCATGATCCCCTTAAAATTTACTCTGCTTACAAACGTGCGGTGGAAACCAAGGGTAAACCCACAGTCATTCTAGTGCGTACCGTTAAAGGTTTTGGTATGGGTGAAGCTGGCGAGGGGCGTAATATCACCCACCAACAGAAAAAACTTAATGAAGATGAAATGCGCTACTTTAGGAACAGATTTTCTATACCAATCGCTGAAGAAGAAGTAGGGCAGTCTCCTTTTTACAGACCTGAAGTAGGTAGTGAAGAACATCAATATATGATGTCTAGACGTGAAAGTCTAGGGGGCAGTTTGCCTGCTAGGCAAGAACTAGCTCCACCCTTAAAAACTCTTGATGAAGAGTTTCTTGCAGAGTTTTACAAAGGTAGTGGTGATCGTGAAGTCTCCACCACTATGGCCTTTGTACAAATTTTAAGAAAACTTTTAAGAAATAAAGAAATAGGCAAGTTAGTAGTGCCTATTATTCCAGATGAGGCTCGCACCTTTGGCATGGAAGCACTTTTCAGACAGGTAGGTATCTATGCTCACTCAGGACAAAAATACGAGCCTGTAGACAGCGATAATTTACTCTACTACAAAGAAGCCAAAGATGGACAAATCTTAGAAGAGGGCATTACTGAAGCAGGTTCTATGGCCTCTTTTATAGCTGCTGGCACGGCTTACGCCACCCATGGCATTAACACTATCCCTTTCTTTATTTACTACTCAATGTTTGGTTTTCAGAGAGTGGGTGACTTAATGTGGTTGGCTGGCGATATACGTTGTAGGGGCTTTTTATTGGGTGCTACCGCTGGCCGCACCACCCTAGCAGGAGAGGGCCTGCAGCACCAAGATGGTCACTCACATGTATTAGCTTATCCTATTCCTAATCTTAAGTGCTACGATGCTGCCTTTGCCTACGATCTTGCCATAATTATTCAAGAGGGCATATACAGAATGTATGAAAAGCAAGAATCACTTTTTTACTACCTAACCATAGAAAATGAGAATTATCCACAAAAGCCTGCACCTGCACACCTAAGTAAGGATGAGTTAAAAGAAGGAGTTATAAAGGGATTGTATAAACTACTCCCTGCTAAGTTGGAAAGTCAGCTAAAAGCTCATATCTTTGGCAGTGGGGCTATCCTAAACGAAGCTGTGAGAGCCCAAGAACTTTTAGAGAACTATGGTGTAGCTGCTGATATTTGGAATATAACAAGCTACAAAGAACTTCACCAGGATGCTTTACAAGTTGAAAGATGGAACCGCTTACATCCTGAAGAAGCGCCCAAAGAATCCTATTTGCAAACAAAGCTAAAAGGTACAGAGGGAATTTTTGTAGCAGCTTCAGACTACTTAAAAATATTGCCTGACGCTTTGGCTCGTCACTTGCCTAAGCCTTTACATAGTTTAGGTACAGATGGTTTTGGCCTGAGTGAAGCTAGAGAAGAACTGCGGGATTTCTTTGAGGTAGATGCTAGACATATTACTGTTGCTACACTTTATGCGCTAGCTCGAGAAGATGAAATAGCGTTAACTTTGGTGAGCAAGGCTATCAGTGATTTAAATGTTAACTCAGAAAAACCCAATCCACATATATGATGAGTGGTTGCTGAGAGCTACAATCTAAGAATAACTAGCTTGGTCACAATCTTTCTAAGAATGGCATAGTGGCACTAGCTATAGGAGAATCACTAGTAGAGATGCTAAATGGTGATGATTTCCAATGGCACGGTTACTAAGTTAAATGTAAGTGAACACACGCATATGTAATCAATTTTCTTGTTAAAATATCATCCATTGTGGAAGTGCATATATGAAGCAACCTCTTAATAAAATGTTTGCTTCTTTGCTTGATAGAAGTGGCTGTTTAGGAATTGGCTTACTTGATAGAAATGGGCTTTTAATCCAGAGCTCTGGAGAACATGAAGGCTTATCCCCAACTCTACTAGCTGCTTTATTTGCTGCATTTTACAATCCATCTATCCACTTACTCGAGCGTGCCCTTGCTGAGAACTTAGAGTATCAAATTTTATTAGGCAAAAAGTATCATGTTCATCTTAGTAGAATAAACCGTCGATATACCCTTTATGCTTTAGCCTCACCAGATACTGCCACTGGCAAAGTACGTTCAGCCTTAAAACAATCCAAAAATGATCTAGAAGCTGTGCTTAAAGGGGAAGGGCTATTTACACCTAGTCACCAAGGACTCAAGCAGCCTCGTCAATTTGCAAACAGCGGGTTGGTTGGGGCAAGTCGCTAAACCCTCTGAAAGTAGGGTAAGGCCCTTTTTTGCTCGCTCCTCGGCTATACTTTGTGCGTAAGCTAAAGAATCATATTTACTTATGCATCCTAACAAGTAGTTAATGTCCTCTTGAGTTTTTTCTAGTCTATGCTTAGCAAGAATACTTTGCATTTCTGCGTGCTCTGCTTGTGAGGCATAACTAAAAGTATGAGCTAGAATAAGGGTGCGCTTTGCTTCATATAAATCTCCAGCAAACTCTTTACCATAAGATACTTCAGGCATAAGGTTAAGCACATCATCACGAATTTGAAAGGCAATACCTAAGTTTTTTCCTGCTTCAGTGAAAGCCTCATTAGGCAAGACTTTTGCGCAAAGTGCTCCTAAGCGCAAAGGACCAATAACAGTATAATAAGCTGTTTTTAGCACTACCATTTCAAAGTACTGTTTTTCAGTTATATCAAAATGCCCTTTAGTAACCCAAGTAAGGTCAAGGTGTTGACCTTCAGCAGTACGTTGAATGACATTCTCAAATTCAAAAATTATTTTACGCCAAGTAGCTATTTCAAAACTTTCTAGATGATGTAACACTTGCCACATATAGACGTGCAGAGCATCGCCAGCATTTAAGGCAAGAGGCATGCCTGCACACCTATGTAGTGTGGGCTTGCCACGGCGCTCTTCACTATCGTCTTCAATATCATCGTGAATTAATACCCAATTTTGAAAAAGCTCGAGCGCAGCTGCAACCTCGAGTGCATTTTCAGTACTACCACCATGCGCCTTGCAAGAAAGCAAAACCAGTTGGCCACGAATATGCTTACCCCCGCGTTCAGGATAGTTACGAATAAGTTTAAAAAAGTTTTGTAGTTCTGTATTTGAACTAGAGTGATCTTTCGGTAAAGCTTTAAGGATAGCCTCTTTTAGTAACTTGACACTCCCCATAGCTAAAGCAAGGGAATTACTATTTCAATGGCCCAGCTTATGTACAAGGACTTACGCCACCACACACAAAGGCTGATGTCCCCACCACAGGTTTTAGGATTAGGCATGCCCTGCCCTACCTTGGTAATACATAGTTCTTGTGAGGTCATCGTAAACTATCAAACCATTAGGTTGATTTACGCACTCTATAAAGTTTCTACGTTGTTTACTCACTCTTGTTTGCATGCCTCACTTTACCTTATGAGGTGCCAAAAAACAAGTGTTACCTCACCTGAATCTAGGGAGTTTCTTTATTCATAAAACCAAGATAAAACTTTGACACTTCACAAAACCCTACACATTTGTATCTTTATACACGTAAGCAGGAGTGTAAAAGTTTTTGTGAAAACTTCAGGATAGTTAGTGCCTATAAAGTAGCCAGAAGTCAGTAGCCAGCACAGTAAAGCCCCACTGACTACTAGCTACTGGATTCTAGCTACTATGTTTAACTCAAGCAGAAATTCACAAGTACTTATGCATAGGCACTTATTTCAGGAAACCGTTCAGGGTTGCTGATTCTACAATCATCTAAGTATTGCTACATCAACTATATTCTTTATCTTACAGCTCACCATCAATAGAATGTAGATGTGTGGTTTTTTCTTTCAACCTATCCTTGCTTTTCTCTCTTGCATTTTCTATTTGTTAATTATACTTGTAAAAATATATTATCTATACTATAGTTACAGAGTGTGTGGTAAGTTTAGTTCTGAAATGAGGTTTTATATGTCTAAGAGCCTTAACAAGATTTTTATTGTATGTTTTTTGTCACTTTTTATGGCTTATGGCACATTTGTTATAGCACAAGCACAAACACCAGGAGCAGACGAAGATTTAGATATAGTGGAAAGGGTAATTGAGCAAGCAGGTCCTGCCTACTTATCTAGTCTTGTCTCAGTAGGTCAAGAAGCATCAGACATTTTAACTACTTTGGAAGTAGCTCAGGTAATCCCGCAAGCTCTTATAGATGAAGCAAGGGGAGAAATTAGTGCTCCTACTGGGGATTCAGCACTTGCTAATAGGCTTCTCTGCACAATAATACAGGTTGGGGAATTAGACTCCAGCAGTGCAGTCTCTAATGTTGTAGCAGGTTTACTTAGCGGTCAGGGATTTGATGATGATCTCAGTAATCTTAAAGAGGTTACTGATGAAAAAACTGGTCCTATTATTGATCTTGATCCATCTGGAAGTACAGACAGCCCATCATCTTAGATGAGTTATTAATCTTAACTCTCCAGTAAAGTCCAAAGGGGAAGGGGGGTTTAGGGTTAGGGGAAATGTTAGTAGTATAAAAGGGAGGTAGTGTTTAAGTATAACTATTCTGTCCCATAAAAAAGCTTGAAGTGGTTTTGGGCATGTTTATATTATCAGGTACAATTTCTTTAACAAAAAACTAGAGTGAAACTTCCTTTACCAATATGTCTTTTTATTGCTATCTCCGCTATCAGTTTGGGAGGGTATTCTCTTTGGCTAAGCACTATGGTTTATCTTAGTGATGCCCATCTAAGAGCAGCCGAACAAAACTATCAAGATGGTCATTTTGATCGGGCTTTAGTAGCCATAAATAAAGCAGTGAAACTAACACCAAAAAATGCTTTTATTTATCGTAAGCAAGCTGTTGTTAATTACTACTATGCCCATTTTGATAATAAAACTAGCATTAAAGATGAGGCTATAGCATCTATAAAAAAGGCAATAGCAATCAACCCTAAGAGGGGTGACTTTTATTATACTTTAGGTGCCATGCTTACCAGCTTTAATCGAGTCTCAGAAGCAGAATCTGCTTTTAAGTCAGCACTTTCCATACAACCTGACCAAATGTCATATCGCTTAGGATTAGCTAGGCTTTATCTTATTGATAAACGTTGGAAAGAAGGCTTTCAACTCTATGATGAGACACTAACACTGGCACCTAAAGACCGCTTGCTTAAGGAGGCAGCTAAACATATACTTTCGCTAAGTAAACATTTTAAAAACAATGAGGCTATTGAGTTTCAGCAACAAGCACTTAACCTACCACTGCAACGCGAGGCTGCAAAGGTTATGCTTGAAAAGTTAACTAGTGCTGGTGAAAACTTTATCAAAGAAGAAAACCTTTCTAGAGCATTTAGCATTTATGAACAAGCCATCAAATTTGACCCTTATCATGCTTCAATAAAACAAATCCTCCTCTCTAAAATGCTCAATATTGCCCATCAGTGGAGAGAAAGCCAAAACTATGCTAAATCTGCAGAGGCTTATAAAAAAGTACTAACTCTACTTCCTAGTGAAGGTGGTGTCTCGTTTGAGCAAAGGCACAGATTAGTTACCTTGCTTCATTTAGGCATATCGCAAAAAATGTTAGGCCTTATTACAGAATCAGCTGAAACATTTCAGATTATTCTTACCATCACCCCCCCAGAAGATGGAGAAAGCTTTGAGCAAAATCATAGAAAAGCAGCATTATCGCAACTAGCTAGCTTACAAAGAGATGTACAGTAAATTAAACATCTACACTCAACGGTTTGGTAACTGGTTTGAGTGGCTAGCATTTTTTACTCTGCTTGCCGCTCTCTTTTTTTCTTATCACTCTAGAATAATGCCTGAAAATATTATTCTTTATAAAGAAACTCCTCATATCAACTATGGATTGCGCATTTTCCTAACTCGCTCTCTAATCATCTCTTCCCTGACACTCACTCTTCTCTCAGTTAGTCTAAAAGGCTACTTACACTTACCAAGTCGGCAAATAGTTGTCCCTTTGCTCATCTATCTTAGTTTAGTAATATTAAGCATTTCTATTAGCTCATATACCTTTGGCAGCATACAAGCAACTGTTAATATATGCTTGTGGTGCAGTGGATTTTTCATAGCAGCGCACTTATGTTCATCACAAAAAAGAAGGCTTTTACTTATTTACAGCATTCACATTTTAGCCTTGGCTATGTCTGCCTATGGTATATCTCAAGCACTAGGTTACTATCCTAGTTATTTAAACTTATATGGCAGTATAGAAAGTTTCTACTTCCAAAGTAATCACTATGCAGGCTTTCTAGAAATAGTCATACCTATATCCCTAGCAAATGCCTTTTACCAAAAACGCCTATATCTTAAAATAATGCTTTGGTTACTAACAATTCTACTGCTTATAAACGTAGTCCTAACAGACTCTAGAGGTGGTCAGTTAGCCACTGGATGTGCTTGTTTAGGCTTATTAATTTTCTGGGCAAATCAAAGATGGAGTAAGGTTAGTAAATATTTTTTCCTTATCCTTATATTAGCATCAATTGGAGCAGGAATATTTTTATTAGCAAATCACTTACCAACTGTAAAAGAGGTTTTAACTAATTTCTATAGCAAATTACAGCTCGATAAATCTTTAGAGCAACGCTTAGTTATATGGCGTGTAAGCCTTGCAGCCATAGGTGAGCAACCTTGGCTAGGTTGGGGAGCAGGAAATTTTATTGAAACTATAGCAATGCACCGCTCAGCCTTTACAATGTCTGAATTGGAGCCCCTATTTGATATAATTGTCACTTATGCCCATAGTGATTACTTACAAATTGCCGTAGAAACAGGCCTGCTTAGTCTAGCAGCACTTATATACTTCTGGTTCGCTGTTTTATTAATGCCTAAGGGTAACAAAGATTTTAAAGGGCCAGGAATTACCCATGGTATACTTGCTGGCTTGATGGCCCTATTAATGCATGGATTTTTAGAAGGTAATATCTCTATCATACCAGCCACTGCTTTACTAGCCTATGTTCTAGCAGGGTTTTTGCATTCTTTTAGAGCTAGCTAGCTTGTTACACGCTCAAAATCAGTTAAGGAGTGTTTAGTCAAAATACCATTTACATTAGGCTCGTAAATTATATTGTAAAGGCTATCACGCTGCTTAGGCTTAAAACCTGCATCATATATTTGTCTAATAATTTCTTGTTCTGTAATAGAACTATTTTTAGCACCTGCTTTAGAAACAACGTTTTCTTCTAGCATGGTTGAGCCAAAGTCATTAGCTCCAAAAAAGAGTGCACTCTGAGCAACCTTAAAGCCCATAGTAGGCCAGGAAGCTTGGTAGTTAGGAATGTTATTTAAGTAGATTCTACTAATAGCCAAATTTTGCAGGTATTCATGCGATCCCGCGCTAGGCACCCTGCCATCAATACGTACCCCTTTAGTTTGCAGTGTCCAGCTTATAAAAGCACTAAAAGCATTACCATAAGCAGCCAAAGATTTCTCTTGCAGATCATGAATGAGCCGAAAATGTTCTACACGCTCTTCGAAAGTCTCACCAAAGCCAATTACCATAGTGGCGCTAGTGTAAAGCCCTAAGGACTGCGCCTCCCCCATAATGTTTAACCAGTCATTAGTAGAAATTCTAGCTGGGGCAACATATTTAGCCTTACGGATCCTATCAACAAGTATCTCACCACCTCCTCCAGGCAAACCATCTAAACCAGCAGCTTGCAACTCCTTTAATACTTCTATGCTGGTCATTCCTGTAAGCTTACTCATACCTCTGATTTCTTCAGGACTAAAAGCCTCAATCCTTATTTTGGGGTGTTTAGCCTTAATATGCTTTAGCAGCTCTAAATACCATGAAAAAGGTAAGTATGGATTAACTCCACCTTGCATCAAAATTCTAGTACCACCTACCATTTCCAATTCACTTATTTTCCTACTGATTTCCTTGTAGCTAAGTACATAGCTATCAGTCTGACGTCTTGTTCTATAAAAACCACAGAAGGCGCAACCCACATTGCAAATGTTGGAATAGTTTATGTTACGATCAATAAGGTAGGTAACAGTACTTGGGTCATTATATTTCATTCTCAAATCATGAGCTACACTAGCCAATTCAAATAAAGGTATCTTGTAGAGTTCCAAGGTTTCATTAGATGATAATTTTGTGCCAGAAGAAACTTTTTTCAGTAGGCTCATGGTTTTATTTTAGCATCAGAATACACTTATTGCGAGATTCAACAATCTTTAAATTCATAGTAAAATATGACCTAGCTTTCATAAGCTAACCAAATAAGTTAGCATTTTGTAATTTTGAAAACCTGTAAGATTTTACTAACTTTCTTTACCTGTGGATAACCTGTGGATAACTTCTTATTTCCCTTCTCATTTTCAACAATTTTCATCATCTTTCACATAGTTCACTAATCTTTACTTGTGGATAACCCTGTGGATAACCCTGTGGATAACCTGTGGATACTCTTGTGGATAACTCTTATCTTAACTAGCCTGTGGATAGATTGTGGATAACTTGGGGGGGATTGTGGATAACTTGGCGATTTGTCCACAAAGTTATCCACAATTACTTTGCATCAGGGACAATATTAAGTATAGTTTTCCACACAATCCACAGGCCCTACTATTATGACTTTTTTATTTTTATTTTTATTTTTTTCATGCCTAATAGTTCAAAAGAAAAGAGGCCAATCATGAGAGCTAATATCCCTAAGAAGCAACTAGCTGTTGCACTAGGTCATTTAGAAAGAGTCATACCTAGTAAAGCTAGTAACAATGTTGAGCTAAATTTGCTCAATATAAACTTCAGCGAAAATAACCTAGTACTGATGGGCAGTAATTTGGATATAGATATTCAGGCAAGCATTGTTGCTGATGTAGGTAGTTCAGGGAACGTAGCCCTGCCAGCACAAGTGTTTGGACAAGTAGTACGTGCTTTACCTGGGGAGTTGGTAGAGCTTAGCGCTGAAACTAATGAATTAGAGGTGCGCTCAGGTAACTATTCCACTAATTTGCAACTGTCAAATAATGAAAACAACATAGAAATAAACTTTCCTAATAACTACAGTGGTTCTATAGAAGGTAACATATTCATGAAAGCGCTTTCCAGCGTGCGCTATGCGGCTGCTATAGCAGACTACCAAGCCATTTTTAGAGGAGTTAAGCTGGAATTAAGTGACACAAGGGTTCGTGCTATTGCCACTGATGGTTTTCGTTTGGCTTACTACAACATAGAGAAAACTACAGGCTTACAAGGTGATATTGTAATACCTGCTCGCAGTGTTGAAGAACTGATCAAAGTACTTGGTGAAGAGGAAGTAAAGCTCGAGCTAACCAGCAACCAACTCTCGGTACAAACGGGTTATTACAAACTAAATATAAAACTTATGGAAGGACAATTTCCTGATTATGAAAAAGTAATTCCCTCACAATTTGTTGTGTCTGTTACTTTAGATAGTAAAACACTCTTAGAAACAGTAACAAGAGTGGCTGTTATGGCAGATAAGACTACTAACAACCGTGTAGATATTCTTGTAAAAGATGGAAGTATTCAAGTAAATGCTGAAGGGAGTTACGGCCGTGCCCAGGAGATTATTGAGGTTTCACAAGAGGGGTCAGAACCGCAGATTGCACTAGCCTACAACTCCAAATATCTAGAAGATGCCCTGAAAGGTATTGAAGGTGAAGTACGTTTGTCATTTTCAGGAACAACTAGCCCTAGCTTGCTTAGCAACAACAATGATCCAAATTACTTGGCAATGATAGTGCCACTTAGGACAGGATAAATATCATGAATTATCTATATTTTAATGTTTCCTAACTTTGTAGCCTAAAACTAACTTGATAACACCACACTCAAATCTCTTGACATCAAGTTGTTGATATTGCTATACTCTCACGCAGTGATAAAGTATCTTGCTATATAAATTTTATGGCAAGGTTAGCTGAGTAAGGAGCGTAAATAATGGCTAAAGCCGTCGGTATAGATTTAGGAACAACTAATAGTGTTATAGCAGTAATGGAAGGGGGGGAGCCTACAGTATTAGTTAATAGCGAAGGTAGTAGAACTACTCCTTCAGTAGTAGCATTTAAGGACGATCAGCGCATGGTTGGTCAGGTAGCCAAACGACAGGCTGTTTTAAATGCACAAGGGACTCTTTTTGAAGTAAAACGTTATGTTGGCAGAACGTGGGAAGAGGTAAGCGAGGAGGCTGAAAGAAGCCCCTATGAGGTTGTACGTGGTGATGATGGTGGTGTACGCTTTGTGATAAATGGTAAGAAGTATACCCCTGAAGAAGTATCGGCAATGGTGTTGCAAAAGTTGGTCGAGGATGCGAGCACTAGCTTGGGTGAGAAAATCACTAAGGCAGTTATCACTGTGCCTGCCTACTTTAATAATTCACAGCGTGAGGCTACTCAAAATGCCGGTAAGATAGCTGGCTTAGAAGTTCTGCGTATAGTCAACGAGCCCACTGCTGCAGCGCTAGCTTATGGCTTGGATAAAAAGGGTAATGAAACAGTACTTGTTTTTGACTTAGGTGGTGGCACTTTTGATGTGTCAGTTTTAGAAGTGGGTGATGGTGTTTTTGAAGTGCGTTCTACCTCTGGAGATACCCACTTAGGTGGTTCAGATTTTGATTACGCTATTGTTAGTTGGCTAGCCGATGAGTTTCAAAAGGAATACAATGTAGACTTACGTAAAGATAAGCAAGCCTTACAGCGTCTTATTGAAGCCTCAGAAAAAGCCAAGATAGAGCTCTCAAATTTACCTGAAACAACCATTAGCCTTCCTTTTATAGCAATGGACCCTGCTAGCAATGCACCACTTTATTTAGATAAGAAACTTAGTCGCGCTAAATTTGAAGAGCTTATTGCACCACTCTTGCAGCGTGTGCGTAGGCCTGTTGAAGATGCTTTAAAAGATGCAAAACTTAGTAAAAATGGTATTCATGAAGTTATCTTAGTAGGTGGTTCTACTCGAGTACCAGCAGTAAAAAATCTTGTTAAAGAACTACTTAGTAAAGAACCTAATCAATCCGTTAACCCTGATGAGGTAGTAGCACTTGGTGCTGCAGTGCAAGCTGGGGTGCTTACAGGTGATGTAGATGACATAGTTTTACTTGATGTCACCCCTTTAACTCTTGGTGTAGAAACCAAGGGTGGAGTGTTTACTCCTTTGATTGAGCGTAACACTACTGTACCCGTTAAAAAATCTGATACTTTTACCACTGCTGAAAATAACCAACCCGGTGTGGAAGTTCATGTGTTGCAAGGTGAACGCTCTATGGCTACTGATAATAAATCTCTTGGCAGGTTTAAACTAGAGGGCATCCCTCCTATGCCAGCAGGTATGCCACAAATTGAGATTACCTATGATATAGATGCTAATGGTATTTTAAATGTTACTGCCAAAGAAAAATCCACTGCTAAAGAAGCTTCAATAACTATTCAAAACACTACTACTTTAGATGATAATGAGGTAGATCGTCTAATTAAAGAGGCTGAAGCTAATGCTGAAAAAGACCGGGAGGCTAAGGCTTATGTAGAAGCGAAAAACCAACTTGATAGCTTGCGTGCTCAAGCTCAAAAATCTTTAGATGAGGCCAGCACTGCCCCTGAAAATCTTAAAGAAGAAGTAAAAGTGCTTATTAATGAGGCTGAGCAAGCAGTAAATAGCAATGAGCCTCAAGATAAGTTGACTGATCTAAGTAATAAGCTACAGGAAAAACTAGCAGCGCTTATGCAAGCAGGAGCACCAGCTGCTGAAGCCGCAGATGCGAATGCAGCAACTAATGCAGATGTGCAAGCAGAGCAAAGTAAGGCTGATGATGATGTGATTGATGCGGATTTTAAGCCTGCTAATTAATTAATTTTTGAATTAATGATTTACCAGTCATTTCAGGTGGTTGGGGGATTCCCATTAGCTCGAGCACAGTAGGAGCAACATCCCCTAAAACCCCTCTCGGCCTAAGTTTTAGGCCGTTATTTTTTCCTACAATGATACAAGGGACCAAGTTAGTGGTATGTGCAGTGTGTGGATTACCATTTTCATCTTCCATTTGCTCAGCATTACCATGGTCAGCAATGATGATAGCTGTACCACCCTTTTCATATATAGCAGTAACTAACTTACCTAAGCCTTCATCACTAGCTTCACAGGCTTTAATGGCCGCAGGTATTATTCCTGTGTGACCAACCATATCTGGATTCGCGTAGTTAATTAACATAAAGTCATCATCATATTCCTTAATGCGTTTCAGGGTGGCCTCTGTTAGTTCAGGAGCACTCATTTCAGGCTGCAAGTCATAGGTGGCAACTTTAGGTGAAGGTATTAAGAGTCGCTCCTCACCAGCAAAAGGTTCTTCAAGCTTGGCGTTAAAAAAGTAAGTCACATGAGGATACTTCTCTGTTTCAGAAGTGTGGTACTGGGCTTTGCCTTCTTTACTCAATATTTCTGCTAAAGGTAGTTTGATATCGGGAAGTTTTAGAGCATAAGGTAAATTTAATTCTTTATCATATTCCATCAGAGAGGCATAGTGCAGCTTAACTACACGACAACGCTCAAAATCTGACCAATTTTCATCACCCACAAGGGCATAAGTAAGTTGCCTTGCTCGGTCAGCTCGGAAGTTAAAGAAAAATACCGAGTCCCCATTATTTAAAACTCTGATAGGCTGATTATTGTTTAATAAAACAGTAGGTTTAATAAATTCATCAGTCTCACCACGCTGATAAGCGTTTTCAACAGCTTCTTCAGCAGTTGGTGCACTAAACTCAGCCTTGGCACATACAATAGCATCATAAGCTTTTTAACTCGTTCCCACCTCTTATCTCTATCCATAGCATAGTAACGCCCACTTACTGTAGCTATCTGGGCATTGATGTTAAGATAGGCTATTTTGGCCTTAAGACTCCTTACAAAACCTAAACCACTGTCAGGGGCAGTGTCACGACCATCGGTAAATACATGAATATAGGTTTCTTTTACGTTTTTACGCTTAGCTAGCTCTAAAAGACCGAAAAGGTGGCTGATGTCACTGTGTACACCACCATCACTAAGTAATCCCATAAGATGAAGAGCATTACCTGCTTCATATAGCTTATTTAAAACACTATTCTCAAAGATTTTTCCTGAGTCTATTTGCTGTTGAATATAGCTTAAACTTTGCATAACTACCCGCCCAGCACCTATATTTAGGTGGCCTACTTCACTATTACCCATCTGTCCTTTTGGTAAACCCACGGCTTCACCTGAAGCTTGTAATTGGGTATGTGGGTAGTTTTGCCAGTAATTATCAAAGTTAGGAGTATGAGCAAGATGGACAGAATTTGCTTTGCTAGCAGGTGCTAAGCCAAAACCATCAAGAATAACCAAGATTATAGGATTCATAAAACCATACTAAACAAAAAAAGGGTATCTAGGTCTTTTGAGTTTGTTCTAAGCTCTGCTTGGGAATACCTACTTTGAATGCTCTGCATTCATTTCGCAGGACTAGAAGCGTCCTAGTACTAGCGCTCCAAGGCAGAGCCTAAAAAATAGCTCTATAGATAGCTAATCCAATCCAAAAGTAAAACGCATAGCCAACTACTGCAATCACTAAACCTAAAGCTACAGCCATTGCGATATAGAGGCGTTTATTGATTCTGGTGGATTCTAAAAAACGTTCAAAGTCAGGGTCTATTTCCCTCATTTCTTTTCTAGTTCTAGGCAAATTTTCCTCATCAAAGCTGATGTCTAGAAGCGAAGTATGCTTTTTGGTAATATTTTTTAAGAGCCACTTATCACCTTGGCGCTGGAAGTACCAATACTCATTTATAGAACGTTTGCTCTTTCCTTTTTTATCACCTTGAGTGTTAATAACATTGCCTTGCTCATCAATCATCTCATCATTCATACTGCCTTCTATATGAGCTACAAACATATCTTTTGAGTCGTCTAAATAGTTTTGGGCGAGTACAACTGAAGTTTGAGTTATATTGATATTGGAAATACGGTTGTATCTACCTGCTTGAATATTATTTTCTAAAAGACTACTATATTTTCTTGTATACAAAGGATGCAGGTGCATTTTAGAATTTTCTAAATCATTCTGGGACCATAAATTTTGCATCCTTATGAACATGCCCTCAGCAACACCTATTAGATTTTCCTCGTCCCAGATATCATTAGACTTGACTGCACTGTTAAAAACTTTCCAAGCGTCTTTCTTTGCCTTTTTTCTTATAAGAAAAAGGTAAAACCCATGCCCTACCAAGTAGGGTAAGAAAAGTACAATTAGTAGTATTATAAATATGCCACCCCCGTCATCGCTACCACTAGTTCCACCAGCTCCAGCTAACACATATGAAACTAAAAAGAACAAAATAGTGAAAACGGTTAATCTATATTTCCTTATCATAAATCCTTCCTCTGATTCTAGTAGAGTTTGCGACTGCCCTAATTCTCCCTCCTGAAAAACCTTAATACTTAGTCATTGCTGCCCCTAGTAGAATTCAGTAAAATAAATTTACCATAACTAGTGATTAAACCCCATGTCCCAAAGTATTAATACTTCACTTAACCATTACTACAAACTACTAACCCATCGCTTTTATTGGCACTACCAACTAATGATTTGTAGTGCTATAGCTTTGATTTTTTCACTCATCACATGGCTGCTAGGGCTTTCAGTTATTTGGCAACTAACGAGTGTAGGCATAGGCTTCTCTTTAGGATTTTTTTGGCCAGTTCGCTATAGAAAAAGGCAAGCACTTAACTGGTTTGATGAAAATATAGGTTTGAGTTATCGGACTTTACTCGAGCTAGAAACCAATAATCAAGAAGAAAAATTTGGCTTTAAAGAAGCCCTACAAAGAAGATCTTCCTACTTATTAGCAAGAATTAATTTACCTAGAATGTTACCTTGGTGGTTGCTACTGGTAGGCTGTGCTTTAGGTGCAACCTTGTTACCTGATGTCAGCTTACCTGCAACTTCAAGAACTAGTACTTCTTTGCTCGAGGATTTCTATGTACCCGCAAAGCAAGTTAGACAAACAAATAGTGAACAAGGGCAAAGTGAGCAAAACCTGAAAGATGGTACCCAAAAAGTTGCCCAGCCCCAAGAGGATTTGCTGCTTGAAGATCAGAGTAGGATTTCCCCTGCTAGAAATAACTCTGATACAGCTCCTAATTCTACTAATAATAAGTTTAACCCTACCCTTGTTGATTCTGAAGTTTTAGAACAGCTTTTAGAAAACACTAATAAGCCAGAAGAAAATCCAGCTAACCCTTTTAAGCCTATTGAAAATCCCCCTCAAGATATAACAGAAGTAGAGATTGAAGATTCTCCTCAGGATATAGCAGAAACAGAAGTAGAATCTGAACTTAGCCCTAATGAGGACTCTCGCCTAATTAATACAGAATCTCCAGATTCTCTGGATTCAGAAGCATCTCAAGGTAATGAGGATCAACAACTTACCTCTAGTGAAGATGTGCAGTCAGGTGAAAATGAACAAGTTAGTAATGACCCTGAATCTGAGCAAGCTAACGGTGCTAGCAGTGAACAAAATCAACGACAGCAACAATTTCAAAGTGATGCTAATAATGATTCAGAGGAGACCACAGCAGTACAGGAAGTAGCTGACAGTGCAGAGGGTGAGCAGCTCAATACGGCTCAGGAACACCAAGAAAGTAACCCCACTGCTTCTAGTGCAAATCAAAGTGGGGGCACTGGTACTAATAATAGCTCTAGCAGCAATAATGAAAGTTTAGAAGCAGGCTCGGGGGAACTTACCCGCTTGGAAGGAAAACTACTTGATGGACCTAGCAGCCTTGCAGGAGAAACTAATTTACCTGGCCTAGTAGAAGATAACTTTCCTAGAGTAAACCCCAGCAATGATTTTAAATATTCTGCTGAGGAAGCGATAACTGAAGGTAGTATTCCCTTAGAGTATCAAGAGATATTGCGAAATTACTTTCGTTAATCATTATGATTTTACAAGAGGAAAAAACCTATACCTTTTCACAAATTTTTGAGCTTAACTTTGAGACTGAGGAAATATTAGCTGAACTGGGATATACTTACACTATTAGGCCTCTAAATTTGCCTCGAGCCAATCTAGATTTACAACCAACCCTTAAAAACATTCAATCCCAAATGCAAGAGCGTCTTCCTTATGTTCCTTTAGGCAATGAGACAGCTAGGCGTGAATTCTACGTGTCCCCTGTACTATTTACAGCTTTGGATCAAGCCAAATTTAAAATGAGCATAGAGTATAATATAGCTGGTGACAGGTTACAGGGAACTGTTGATTATTTATTACGTGGTGGCTGTAACTTGGTGGTAGTAGAAGCTAAGCGTGCAGATATGGAGCGAGGCTTTACTCAATTAGCTGCTGAGATGATTGCTTTCTCTGAATACCACCCTAAACCAGCAAATTGTATTTATGGTGCTGTGACTACCGGGGATTTATGGCAATTTGGTTTACTTGATAAAGAAAGAAAAACTATCAGCAAAGACTCTGAGGAGTACTTATTGCCAAAAGATCTAGAAAATGTGGTTAGTATTCTTTTAGGATTGCTCGAGTAAAGCTGACTGAAGTAAGTTGTTTCAAAGGTTTCTTTCTGTTAAAATAAGACTATTGAGTGTGTTTTTGGAGCAAGTCCCAACAAACAAAGAGACTGACCATTAACCAACTCAACTCTTCTTGTTGCGAACCTAAGCAAATTAGAAGAGCCAGCCACCTTGCTTTAGTAGGTCAGTAGGTTGACTAGCAGTTGGTAGTAAGTATAATTATCACTTAGGAGCTACGTCTAGACATCAAATAAGTGTTCAGTATGTGGAGAAAAGTGTTCAATCTACACATATTAGATGGTTTTACAACTGTGATTTTGATTTGTTAGAGTTAACTTTAGTCGTCGCGGTAGTGGCTACATCGGGACGTTAAACGCTCATAAATGGGATGTAAGACTGCCTCGCAGCTGTTCCGTGTGAAGTGAGAACTTTTGAGTACAAGTGCACACTTGTGCGTACAAAAAAGGTAGCAGGATAAATAAATGAGTACAACATATATTTTTGTTTTAGTTATAACCATTGCAGTGCCCCTGCTTATTCAAATGTGGCTTAAGGGCACCTATGGCAAGTGGTCTAAAGTTCGCAACACTGCAAATTTAACCGGAGCAGAAGTTGCTAGAGCTATTTTAGATGCCAATGGAATTCATAATGTAGAAGTAGAGCCTGTACGGGGACAACTCACTGATCATTATGACCCTCGAGCACATAAGGTCAGGCTCTCAGAAGGCAATTATGGACAGGCTAGCGTATCAGCTATGGCAGTAGCTGCCCATGAGGTAGGCCATGCTATTCAACATGCTAAAGATTACCAACCTCTATCATGGCGTACCGCTATTTTGCCCGTGGCTAACATAGGTAGTGGCCTAGGACCTTGGATAGTGATTGCTGGCATCATGTTCAGTGCTTTTAACTTAGCTATAATTGGGCTACTGCTTTTTGCAGCAGCAGCACTTTTCCAATTAGTAACTTTGCCTATAGAGTTTGATGCTAGTCGCCGTGCCCTTGGTGAAATGCAACGTTTAGGCTATGCAACTAGTAATGATACAGGAGGCTCACGCAAGGTGCTAACTGCTGCTGCTATGACTTATGTAGCTGCCTTAGCTTCTACTGTGGCATGGTTGCTTTACTACGCCTTTATAATATTTGCAAACCGTGATTAGTGCCTAGCGCTAGACAGCTTGCTTTCAAAATTCTGCGCCGCACCCACAGCGGCGCTTTTTCTTCTGATGTTCTTGCTGCTGAGCTAGGTAATACTTCCCTGTCAAAAAAAGAGCGTGCTTTTGTTACTGATCTTATTTACGGTACACTACGTCACGAGCTTTACTTGGATAGTTGCTTAAAAAACTACTTAAAGCAGCCAAAAAAACTACCTCCAGAAATTATTGAATTGCTGAGCTTAGGTGCTTACGATATACTCATTCGAAAAACGCCTCGCTACGCTGCGATAAGTGAATGGGTAGAGCTTTGTAAACAACAGGGTAAACCCCTAGAGCCTTTATCTGGCTTGGTGAATGCTGTCTTGCACAGGCTCGAGGAAAAAGACAAGGACTCAATGGCTAAACTTAGTTTACCTAGTTGGCTATTTGATGAGTGGTGTGAACTTTTTGGGCAAGAAAACGCTATCTCTATGGCTGAAGCTATGCTTAGGCCAGAGCCTCTACACTTAAGGAGCTATCACCCCAAAGCTAAGGACAGCCTAGAGGAAGAAGGTTGCAGAGTAACTAAGCATACATTACCTGAAATGCTTATTGTATACATAAGTAAGCCTTTACCAACTCTAAAAGCTTATAAGGCAGGTTGGATACAACCTCAAAATCCTGCCTCTACCTTACCAGTAAGCGCATTGGCTCCTAAGCAAGAAGAATATGTGCTTGATCTTTGTAGTGGTAATGGCATAAAAACGGCCCAGCTTGCTAAACTTGGAGCAAAAGTTACTAGTGTAGAATTGCATCCCAAGAAAATCCAACGGGCCAAGAGGAACCTTCAACGCCTAAATCTTACTACCAATTCATATCAGCATGATTTATGCACAGTTCCTTCACTACCTCCTGCACCAAAAGTTCTGTTGGATGCCCCTTGCTCGGGTACGGGTACCCTTAGAGGAAATCCTGAAATTCGCAGGCGAGTAAATATGCAAAGTATTCAACAATTGGCTGCTTTACAACACCAACTTTTAGAAACTGCTGCAGCACTTACCCAAAAAGGTGGTATACTTGTTTATGCTGTATGCGCACTCACTCGAGTAGAGGGCGAAGATATAATAAAAGATTTCTTGGTAAACCATAGCGAATTTACCAAAGAAGAGTTCACTATTGAGACTCCCTCTATAAAAACCTACTCCGGACAATATGTTTTGCCACTAGATGGGCTGGACGGATTTTTCATTGCACTAATGAGCAAATCCGAATAAGTAATGAAGGTAAGTTAAATCAGAACATTTTAGAGAATTTCTTTATTCTAAAGGGTGTACAGATACTAAGTTTCTTCAAGAAACTTAGTATCTCAGATGAAGTTAGCTTGTAAAAATACCCAGCTTATGGTTGCTAGCCTTAGTTAGAGAAAATATCATCAGGATTTATCATGCCCTTTGCTTTTTGAGCCATTGCTTCTTTTTCCCTCTGAAGCCTTCTAGTCTTCCTTACCAATCTGAAAAGCGTTCCAACACTAGATAAACCAATAAACATAACTGCCAAACTCATAATCTGCAAATTTCGAAAATCACCAATGATAGCAGCTTGAGCCTCTCCACTTTCTAAGAAGGTATTTACTTCCAAGATACCTCGAACATTGCCCACCTCCCAGTTTGCTTTAGGGGTTTGTGGGTGGCTATTGTGGCAGTCTACACAAGCCTGTTGCATTACATCAGCCACAGCATAGCGTAGCCTTTTACGATTACCTACATTACCAACAGACTCAATTTCAAAATAAGGCTCCTCTGGATTTTCTAGTAAAGCATCCCAAGCCCTTTTTGAAAAATCATTGCGTAAACCACCAGATACCTCACGCCAAGGGAAAGGAAAAGGGCTATAAAGCCTCACCCCTACTCCAGTATTTTTGCCAATTTCCTCCCCCAACAAGATTGTTAGGGTTGCTGGCAATGGTATAGTGCTGTCTAAACCTTTATGAAAGTGGCTTATACTCATGCCATTATTCTTTGCCTTGCTAACTACCTCTGTAGTGTAAATGCTTCTAGTTTGCTTTATAGTTTCTACATAACTTTGAGCGTTGCCTATAGCAGACACCTCAATTTGATCTCTGGTAGTTTTGCCAACCAGCAATAAGATTACTCCCAAAGATAAAACTACTAGCAGCATTAATATTAATAAAACATACTCTATTGCTGCTCCTGTGTTTTTAATCATGATTTGCTCCTTAATATAAAAATATCTTGATATGCTAGAAATACTTACTCCACATAACAAACCATATGTGAGTTTTCGTTAGGCCTTATCTCTTGAACTCTTTTAGCTACTGCTAAAGATAAAGCATCTTTCGGCTGTACAGGAGTAGCAAGCTCATAAACAGGGTCCCAGTTTTCATACCCAGCTTTAGTCACTTTCAAAGGACTAAGGCTCCTACCACCTATGACTTCTTGGACAAGCTTATCAATTACTTGCTTATCAAAAGCAACCTTAGGTGAGCGTATATGCTTAATACTAATACTTTTTTTAGGGTGCTTTTTCATAGCACTCATAACTACCACCAAATCCTATATAATTAGAGTGAGTTATAGAAGCTTACAAAGTTCCTTATAAGTTGCTTAAAGTCAGTGTTAAAAGGAAAATCTTATACAGTACAAACACAAATTTTCCCTCACACATCTTTATAATGCATTTGCCAGTACTATCTCAGCAAATGGTCATAAGATTATTATAAATAAAGATTTCTAACCGTGTGTGAGGTAAACAACAAGCTATTTAGAGTACTAAAATAAACACTTTGTTTTGTAAACTAAAACCAATTAACTATTTATAGTTTAAGTTAAAACATTTTGCTAGCCCAATTAAGATCCTTGTAGTTCAAATTCTTCTTGAAAGGTATTGAAACTTATTACAGCTAATACATAAATTTCCTTTGTAGTCCCACATTGAGTAGATTTTAACGGAGCTAAAGTTTTTATGGCCTCTAGTTCTAGTATTTAAAAATTCATCTAGAGTTTTTATAATAAAAGCTGTTTTTAATCTTATTAATACTCAGCTGACTTTGGATAACAAACTCATAATGAACAGGAATTTAACTATTTACCTACTTTTATTACTGGCTTTGCTATTTACCTTTGCTCAAGAGATTTCAGACTACAATAAGCCTTATGCACCGATTTTTTTTGATAAGCCAGTGTATTCTTGGACAGATAAGGTCAAGATAAAAATAATAGCTCCCAGTTGGGATACAGATAAAGATTTAATTAATAGTATTGGAGATGAACATAATCCCGTCAAAATTTCCACGCGGAGTTATTTGCTAGAGCCCTACCGCTTAACAGAAACAGATGCGGGTAGCGGTATTTTTATAGGAGAGGTCATACTAACAGGTTTTCCTCACGATGCAAATGGTGATGGCAATATTGACACCACCCCTAGAACTCTTGGAAGCGGTCCTACTAGTGGTTTTATAGAAACACAGAGAGATTCCGCTATTACTGTCTCATTTGAGTTTGCAGATGGAGTGATTCTCACTGAATCTGCACCAATAAAATGGAACCAAGGTACCATTAATTTTCTAGAAAACTCTCTTTCTGATAAGGATTTAATGGTTCGAGTCGTAGATTTGGACATGAACTTAAATCCAGAATCATTGGATAATATTCCTGTAGAAATTTTATCTGACTCTGACGCTGCAGGAATAAAAGTAGATGCTGTAGAAACAGCAGAGGCTTCTGGAATATTTGAAGCAACAATTTCATTGAACCAAAACCTTTCCTCGAGTGGTAACCGCCTACTTGCAACTCTTGATGATACAATTTATGCAAAATATGAAGACTACACTCTCCCCGAGCCACATAGTATTTCTGATAGTCTAGAGATACAAGCAACAACTAAGCTTGAATCTCTTGAACCTGCTAAACCTACTGTAGAAAAATTAGTAAATTCAAAAATTATTTTAACCAACCGTTCTGGTAATCCTTTAGAGGAATACTACTTAAATAGTCAAATCCAAATTGTTGGTGTTTTGATTAATGAGCAAGCCTTGAAACAAAGTTTTACCTATATTTTTCAAGTAGAAGATAGCAAGGGCACTCCTGTTTCAATTTCTTGGGTGCAAGGTGAAATTGCCCCAAAGCAAACTTTAGAGGTCTCACAGTCTTGGACACCAAAAGAGTCTGGAGACTACACGATTAATACCTTTATCTGGGAATCCCTTTCTGAAGCAGTCCCTATCTCAAAATCAATTTCTAAGCCGGTTTTTGTTCAATGATATTACAACGTAACGTAATTAACTTACAGAAATTTATCCTGATAGGTGTGATTGCAGATGGCTTTTTACAAATAGCTTGATATAGAAATGCTTTCCAGCATTTCTATAGAGGTACGATGCATTGTAACCTCGCCACACATAAAATACATTTTCAGCAATACTGTATTGTAATAATAAACATCATACTACAAAGACATAATGTTGCTAGAGTCAGAAGATTCTTATCTAGATGCCAAGTATGATAAAATGAGTATGTTATACTAAGGTTTTTATACTTAATAATTAGCCGAAAAATTAATACATATATGTTATACTTTTTTATAAATTAGGCGCTTTTAGCCTAGCAAATGCTTTGTAGATAAGGAGATAACATGGCAGAAACTGTTCAAGATACAGCTGTAGGTGAGCCTATAGCTTTCCAAGCAGAAATCAAGCAGGTCTTAGACATTCTAGTTCACTCATTATATAGTGAACCAGAGATTTTTTTACGTGAGCTTATTTCTAATGCTAGTGATGCTTTAAACCGCTTTAAATTCCAAAAACTCACTACTGAAAATGTATTTAATCCCGAGGCAGAACTCGGTATTTGGATTGAAGGCGACAAAGAAGCAAAAACCTTAATCATTAGTGATACTGGTATTGGCATGACTGCACAGGAAATGACCAATAGTCTTGGTACTATTGCTAAATCTGGGGCTCGAGAGTTTATTGCTGCTTTAAAAGAACAGGGCAAAAAAGCAGAAGATGTCATAGGCCAATTTGGAGTTGGGTTTTACTCCGTTTTTATGGTAGCAGAAGAAGTAAAGGTGATTTCTCGTTCACTTAACCCCGAAGCTGAGGCAGCCACATGGACCTCAACTGGTGAAGGGACTTTTATAGTAGCTAAGGGAGACAAAAAAGATCGTGGTACCCTCATTGAGATTAAACTTAAGGACGACTATAAAGACTTTGCTGAAAGTTATCGCTTAAACAATGTTATTAAAGCACACTCAGATTTTGTAGAGTTTCCTATTTATGTCCGTTCAGGTGAGAGCGAAGAAAAAAAGTGGGAGCAAGCCAATGAGCAAATTGCTATCTGGCGAAAGTCACCACGGGACGTTGAGGATGAAAAGTACAAATCATTCTATCAAGCTTTAACTTTTGATTATGGTGATCCTTTATTGCGCCTGCACATAAATACTGATGTACCACTGCAACTTTACTCATTACTTTATGTACCATCAAAACGTGATTGGCGCATGTTTAGAAGCGAAGAGGATTACGGCCTAAAGCTTTATGTGCGTAAGGTAATGATACAGGAAAAATTTAAGGATCTTTTGCCGCCTTACTTACGCTTTGTACAGGGTGTAGTAGATAGCGAAGACTTACCTCTTAACGTTTCAAGGCAAATGGTACAAGCTTCACCGCTTATAAAAAAAATAAAAGATGTTCTTATAGGGCGCATAGCTACTGAGCTTAAACGTCTGGCAAAAGATGATGAAGCAAGCTACAGGAAATTTTGGAAAGAGTTTGGCATGTTTCTAAAAGAGGGTGTGGCTAGTGATTTTGAACATAAGGATAAGTGGCTCGAGCTGCTTAGGTTTAGCTCGAGCCACTCCCAGAATGAAGACGATTTAATTTCACTAAAAAATTATGTTGAGCGATTAAAAGAAGGGCAAGACGCCATTTATTATGTTACCGGCGAGAACTTTAACGTGGTCAAGCGTAGTGCCCACCTAGATTATTTTCGTAAACACGAAATTGAAGTGCTTTTCTTTACTGATGCTGTAGACACCTATATGATTGTAGGTCTAAATGAATTTGAAGGCAAAGCTTTCAAAAATGTGGATGATGCTGATCTAAAACTGCCTGAAGAAGATTCTAAAGAAGATAGTAATGAAGAGACGCTTGGTGAAGAAGCTTTTATCTCTCTTAAGGAGCGTGTTAAACGAGTACTTGGTGAAAGAGTAACTGATGTGCGTGAGAGTAAACTGCTTAGCAATAGCCCTTGCCGTCTTGTAAATCCTGAAGGGGGGATGAATACTGGTATGCAGCGTTTACAACTGCTTATGGGTGGTGAATATGAAGTGCCTAAGAAAATATTGGAACTTAATCGCAAAAGTAACCTCATAAAAAACCTATCTGCTCGTTTAGAAAGTAACCCTAATGATAGCCTTCTCGAGTCTCTTATAGAGCAACTTTATGAGAGCGCATTGCTTTCTGAAGGCATTCATCCTAATCCTGCGGAAATGCTACCAAGGATAGAGCAGCTTATGGAGGCAGCAGTAAGATCTTAAGTCAATTACCTAAGGACTCTCTAAGCTCTTTAAAAAAGCTTGCAGGCGGTGAGTCTTCAGATATTCTTGGTTGAAAATCATTTGATATGGGTGCTAAAGCTTCTCTTGGGGTAATGCTAAAAGGTGTTACTGCAAAAGCCCCTCCAAAGTGCCTTTGAAAGGGCAAGCTGATGAATGACCAATCATCAAAGTCTTCTAGGATTGTTAGCTTACCATCTTGATTGAGATCATAGCTAATTACACTTTCCTGACCATCGTTGTTGTAATCTACCCAAGCAGGGCTATAGCCAATACCCATCCCCTCATTTATAGAGTTTTCATCAATATCTTTTCCTAAACCATGTGAAAAATCTATAGTATGGGAGTTGCTGCAAGATGAATTTACCAGGTCACACCTGCTCATTTGTTTCCATCCCCTGTATTGATAATAGCGGTCTCCTACACCATTACCACTAGCAGGTCCTACACCTTCTATAGTGTATAGGTAGTTCATAATGCTAAGGTGATTAGGCTGAAGGTTAGTAGCATCTTTACCGCCATGGCCTAAACCTAAGTTGTGACCTAGTTCGTGCATAATATTAGCAGCCTGATAGTTAATAAGTATATTAGTGCTCTTTTCATCTTTGGAGCTTAAGCCCCAATTACCAAGGGTGATAAGAATGTCATTGCCATTTAACTCAGCCGCACCAGCAGAGCCTGCTCTACCATCAGCCATCCTCGAGCTGCCCATCAGTAAGTAGTGAAAAACAGAGATACGTGCAGTATCGATGTACTGGGATTTATAGGTATAAAAGCTACCTCTACCATTCAAGTGTGCAGGCTCGTGTGCTAACTCAATTGTTGGAATATAGGGTACTTTAGGGTCACCGCCACCAAGGTTATAGTCTTCAGGATGTAAACCTGAACTACTATTGTAAAAATTTCCTACATCAAAGTGAATAGCCATACCCTCTTTGGCAAAGGCTTTTACTACTTTATCTAAAGCTTCGCGCCGTGGCTGGGCACTTTCGTCATTACTTTCCATTATATCAACTTCTATAAAGATATCTGGTCTATCTGACCTAGCACCCATAGCAAAGAGATCTAAGCCAGCAAATTTCCCCCCTGCTACTTCTGCACTATCAGGAATGCCATCTCTATCCAAATCGCTGACATTAGCAGGTACGTCGTTTGGGCCAGCAGGGGTGGCATAAAGTTTAGGAGACCAGTCAGAAGCTTGGTTTGTATCTGTACAGTTTGTGTCTCGAGCCAAAGAACTACCTATCTGACCTGCTTGTGCAGTACTGATGTTATCACCTTCCCAAGCATCAGCGTTAGTAGGTGTATCGTCATTTACACCCCAACGTATGAAATCAACCGTTTGGCTTCCATGTAATAGTTCTAGGGAACCTCCAAAGGGTTGCCAGCGGGGTATGTTTGCTCCATTATCTATATAAACCTGTTTGGAGCCGTTTTTGAATACTTGGCTCGAGCGAGAACGCAAAATCACATAGCCCTTTGGTGGTATGTTGTAATCAGGTAGGGAAAAACCTCTGATTTGCAAGGGGTCACTGGCATTATCGAGTTGACCCGAAGGGCTACGTAATTGATAACCAGCTAGGTTAACAGTTTGGCTATTAGGGTTATAGAGTTCTACCCATGCTGCATAGTGAGAGGCTATAGGACCACTGGTTATTTCACAAATTAGTAATTTGGTGCTCGAGCTCGAGTCCCCCGATCCTGAATCTGGTTCTCCTTGGGATTTATAGTGAATAATAACATCATTAAGCTGGTTTGTTTTTACCTGCAAGGTTTGTGGGTACATTGGATCAGGTACAAAGCTTTGCCCATTTAAACTAACCGGAATACCAGCAATGACATAAGCCCCAGGGTAAAGGTTGCCAATTAAAAGGCTTTGTGCAAGGTAGTGAGTTCCTCCACCTAATTGTTGCACTACTACCACAGGAGTTTTTGATTGAGAAGGCAAGCCCTCAATAGTTACTCTTAACCAGCTTGATTGTGCAAAAGCAAGTAGTATAACAGTAACTAAAAAGACAAAGGTTATGGCTCTTATAACTGTTTTCATGGCTAGGCTCCTTTTTAGAGCCTAGCAAACTTGGGGTGGTAAGGTTGCTTAAAAAGCACCAAATAAAATTATGCCCTACACAGGGCATAATTGAAACTATATATAGTAATAGTTTGAAAGGAGAGTAGGCAATCTTTCTATAAATACTGAGGGGGACTAATCTCTGATCTTATCTTTAGATTTGCTGGACTCGTTGCCTCAAGCTGCGTAATTCCAGTGTTTATTTAAGTACTCACAACTTTGATTTCTTATAAGTGTAGAAGCGTGTCCTCATTTTTTAACTAAGTTGCTAGGAGAAACCATTTTAGCTACTTGTAAGAGAATAACATAATGTTATGAGGAGCTGAAAACACCATCTCACTAAACTATTTCTCACAATTATGCTATTATATAACAATTATGTGCGTTTACTTTGGCTGAGTAAGTCTTTAGCCCCACTCAGCTAATAAATCATTAATAATCCTATAATCGTATTATGACTTGCTTGATCTTACCTAATTTCCTCTTTCAAGCAAAGTTAAAAATAAAGTTAAAGAAAGGTTTTTTAATGAAAAATATAAATAAAGAGATTTTTATGTTGATTGTCAAAGGCTTTGTTCTCACAACATTATTTTTTGGCTTAGGGTTTAGCCAATCTAGCTTTGTTGAAGATTATAAAACAGCAATTGAACTTGGCAATACAAATACAGCAAATGGTATTGATACTAGCTACTATTATAACCTCAGCAATACACTTTTAGGTGAAGGTAGTTCACTAGGCATAATAAATGGCAAACCTGTTATGATTCGAACAGACTACTATCAACAAAACCAATTGTGGAGATTCACCGATATAGGTAATGGATACTATAGGATTCATAATATGTCCTTGCCTGACAATAAATCGCTTGATATCTATAGTGGTAACTACGAGCTTTTCTTGAATGACACAGGAAATTCTTCAGGCCAGTTTTGGAAGCTTATTCCTACGGATAACAACTATTATCGACTTAGCAATCAATTCTTAGGCGATAGTAAATCGTTTGATACTTACAGCTATTATGGACCTTTTATGAATAATACAGAAAATTACCCAAGCCAATTTTGGAAATTTACTAAGGTAGAGCAGGTTGTTGCTCCTGAAAACTTACAAATTACTAAAGTAAAGCAGGTTGTTGCTCCTGAAGACTTACAAATTAATAGCGAGGAAAGAATTCTTTACATTGGTTCTAAGCAAGTTGATTGTCAAGGGGTTATTCCACAAAAGTGCTTTCTGGTAAGAGAATCACCAGATGGCGAATGGGTGTTTTTCTATGATGAAATTATCGGATTTAATTGGGAGGCTGGTTATGAATATGAGCTACTTGTTAAGGCCACTTCTGTTAAAAATCCGCCTTTAGATAGATCTTCAATGATATATGAGCTAATTGAAATTATTAGTGATAAGAATTTCAATAAAGCACCTCTACAAAAGTACTAAAAAATATTGATGTTTGCATCAAACTGTTTCATTAAAAACAGTAGGTTATTATAAGCAAGGATTTAATATTACAGCGCAAAGTTTAACGAGACTGAAGGACAAACCCCCTAAATCCCCCTTATTAAGGGGGACTTTCCATGTTCCCCCCTTAACAAGGGAGGTTAGGGGGATTTAACTAAGGGACAAACAAAACGAGCTAGATTGATACCGAGAAGTTAGATTTGTTAATAGTAAGCTTGTCTCAAGTGATTCTTGTACACAATCAAGTAAGTCTGTTTTTATCGACATTGCGCTGTAATATTAAGCCTGAAAGTAATTGGGACCTTCAAATAATTAGTTAAACAAAACCCTAATTAATTTAGGGACAATTGTAGTTTATTAAGACTTGTTGAACTTGAAGACTATTAACATTTATTAACTGAGGTCCTTGACAGCTGGTTTGATTAACGCTTATCGGATAACCATCTATTCTATAATTGATACCTAAAGTTACGTCAACTATATGAGGACCATTACCAGAACGGAATATTGCTGTATTTTGAACGAGGTTGTGGACATAAGCTATTGGTTGAATACCTGTTGGCACACCTTCTATAGTAATAGAAATTTGTGTTTCTTCTGGATCTGGACCTACTATTGGTGGCGGTGGTGGGTAAATAGAATTTATAGCGGCAATATCTCCACCACTTAATCCATTACGCTGACCCAAGCGATTGGGATCAATATTAGGATCTATAGGTACTATAGTGGGTTGACCATTTTTTGAAAAGGCAGTTGAGCCATAGTGCATAATTGAATCAAAATCATAAAGACCAATATCATCACCATCATTGATATGTTGGTTAAAATTATGTGTCTGATCAGTTGGATTAGTTACAATGTTTTGAAAAAGAATGCGAACGTGATCATCACGATCCTCGCGACTTTGCTCATGCCACAAACCTACAGCATGACCAATTTCATGTATAGCAGCACCCAGACCGCAAACTGGTGCTAGGTTGATTTCTTGCATCCCACCTTGCCTACCAACCCATGACCAACAAGCTCTTTCAATATTAATAAAACGTATAAAATCGTTGTGTGCCGGATTGCTGGGGTCGCGTTCAGGAAATCTAAGGTTTGTATTGTTTTCCCAATGCCTGATGGCATCTAATATAACCGTTCTAGCAGGGTGACCTACTACAATCTCGTAAGGTACTATCTTATTTTCCCAACGAGATCCCAGTACTGTTGTAACTACAGCTGCTGCAACTCCAGGTGGTCGCTGTTGCCGCCGTTGCTCTGCTAATCGCAAATCTGCAATCCTAGCGAGGACTATATCGCCTTCAAAGACAGCAAATTCACCCTTAACTTCGTATGTTATTTGTTTAGAGTCAAACGTTACTCCGCTAAAAAGGGTTGTTTCTATCTGAGCGGTAACGTTACAAAAAACCCCTGTAACTAAAACTATGACAAATGTAAGGCAAAAAATCTTGAGATTAGTTTTCACTAGACTCTCCATTCACACTTTGAATTAAGTGAGCATACAAATCCCCTTTAAAGGAAGATTTTAATTTGTAAATAAAAAGGTTTAATTTTCATAACCTTTTACAAACCCACTTAATTTTAATTTTATCACATTAATCTGAAATTATTCAAATATATTAATGCTATAATTTAAGAAGTTATTGCCAATATAGAATTATATGGCAGAAAGGAGTTAAAATGGCACGAATTTGGTTAGTTGTCTTAATTATAGGAACAATATATACTTCAAGTGCTTCTGAACATATTTCAAGCGCTTCTGAGTCACTTGATATTGAAAGTACAAATAGAATACTTTATATTAACTCTCAACAGGTCGATTGTGTAGGGGTTATTCCACAAAAGTGCTTTCTGGTAAGAGAATCACCAGATGACGAATGGGTGTTTTTCTATGATGAAATTATCGGATTTAATTGGGAAGCTGGTTATGAATATGAGCTACTTGTTAAGGCCACTTCTATTAAAAATCCGCCTTTAGATAGGTCTTCAATGATATATGAGCTAATTGAGATTGTTAGCATATCCCACATTCCGACACCTTAAAAATAAGGCTCATGATGGATTCCTAGGGCTTAACTTAATAGGAATATATGTTTAGCCCCTTGGTTGCGTATTTTAATCGAAATCGACCCCCTGCGGGCTCTCCCGATAATTTCGTGCTAAGTATTTTTTGCACAATCCCTACTTGAAAATTAAGGTTTAAGGCCTTGAAAACCTTGACAGTGTTTCGAAGCATGATACATGCTTCAGAACTTCTTTCCAAAATGCTCTGTCGAGGTGGTTTCTCAAGATGGTAAAGCCTTCAAATTAAGAATTAGTTCCAATCAACAAGAAGCTAAATGTCCAGACTGCAACTACAGATCAAAATACGTGCATAGCTATTACAATCGCTCACCATTAGATTTACCTATCTGTGGCTGGAAGGTGCAAATTAATGTACGTGCTAGGCGTTTTCGTTGCAAAAATAAAAACTGTCAACGCTCTACTTTTGTTGAATCCTTTGGGGATTGGTTACCACGTTACGCCCATAGAACAACACGTCTGAAAAACACACAAACACAAGTTACTATTTCCCTAGCAGGGGAAGCAGCTGCACGCTTACTTAAAAAATTGGGCATGGCAATTAGTCCAGATAGTTTGCTGAATTATCTTTGCTCCTTAGATCAAGATTACAATAAAGATGTCCGAGTGTTGGGTGTAGATGATTTTTCTTTTCGCAAAGGTAAAACCTTCGGTACTATTCTAGTCGACCTTGAGAAGCATAGAGTTATTGACCTTTTAGAGGATTGTAGTGCTAAAACTTTGACTGAATGGCTAAAAAAGCACCCTGAAGTTGAAATCATTAGTCGTGATCGTTCAGGGGAGTATGCTCGAGCAGCTAGTGAGGGTGCACCTCAGGCCCAGCAAGTAGCAGATCGCTGGCACTTATTGATGAACTTAAGCGACACCATAGAAAAATGGCTTGAACGTCATCGTAAACTGCTTACAGATCCAAACCTTCATCCTAATAACACTCTTGAAGTTGAGAAAGCTGCCACTGAACTTCAAGAAGCAAACAACAATTTTGAAAGACAACAGTTGATCAAGCTGAAGAATCGAGAGAAGCGTTTTGCTCAGTATCAAAAAGCTAAGGAACTGCGTGCCAAAGGGCTGAGCTGGAATCAAGTTGCAGCAGAAGTAGGTAAAGGAACCTCAACTTTAATGCGCTGGTTCAGAGAAGGTGTTCCCAACAAAGAGCGTGAGGGAAAACTTAGCCCCTACAAGGCATATCTTAAAAAGCGTTTCAATGAAGGTTGTCAGAACGGTTTACAACTACACCGTGAGATAGAGTCACAAGGATTTGAAGGTTCAGCGGTTGTGGTTCAGGGTTATCTAGCACTGCTACGCAAAGGTATAGACTCTATTCCTCAAGGAAAAGATAAAACAAGTGAGCCTAAGTGTTATACACCAAAGGAAGGTGTACTGTTATTTACTCGCGAAGCAAGATTGCTCAATGAGGTAGAAAAAGATAGACTCAAGCACCTCAAACAAAACTGTGAAGAGGCAGAATCATGCTATGAACTTTCTAGAGGTTTTATTAACATGATTCACAATGCTGATGGTCCATTTTTTGATACATGGCTTTCCAAAGCTGAATCCTCCAGCATTAAGGAATTGAGACAGTTTGCCAAAGGCATTCGCAAAGATTCCTCAGCAGTCAAGGCGGGTATAGAGTTACCTTGGAGTAACGGTGTTGTTGAAGGAAAGATCACTAAACTCAAACTGATCAAGAGGATGATGTATGGCAGAGCTAGCTTCAATCTTTTGAGAAAACGTGTCTTACTGGCTGGTTAGCTTAGCACGAAATTATCGGGAGAGTCGTTTGAGTAGTTGAATTCATTAGCATATGCATTGGTGGAAAGAATATTCTCAAATTAATCTCAAATCCTAGCTTATCGATGTTTTGAGTGTGGTGTACAAAGTTAATGCGAATATTGAAAACTCAGGCCCTTGAAACACATCAAGAGCCAAAAATAATTTATTTACTCATTCGGCAAAGGCATCAAACGAGTGGGTAGTCTTATCAATTTAAGGTATTTTATAGGTTTTATTCTCAAGAATAATACTCAATGATTGATAATTAGCCCTTTTACAAGGGAATGAGGCGTCCTTAATCGCCATTAGATTTTGGCTGAAATTTTGAAAATGCAAACATCCCGAGAATTGCTTCAGGGACACATATTCACTTAATTAACTCAAAACCTAGCTGAATTCATAAGATTGTTACTAAACACTAACGCGGAATGAAAAAGAAGATAGGTTCTTCAATTACAATAGGCTGAATATCATTTAACAAGAAATTAGCTTTATTTTGAGCCTCTTCAAGTTCAGACAATGGAACTGGAACCTCTTCAAGTTCATCAGATAATGGTGGTGAGAATACAGCATTATCTGATAAACGAAATGATAATTTAAGGTTATCCCAATCATTATAGTTTCTTAGAATGTCTATCTTTTTAATCTTATTGCCATCTGGGTCTAAAATATATTGATTTTGCTCATTTATTTGATAATCATTATTCACATTAAAATTTTCCAACACCCCTGTACTATCTCCATCACCATCCCAATCTATATTGGCATTGCCATGACCTATTCCCTCTCTTTCAAATATACGCTCTTCATTTAAAACCTCACCTCTACCATAAGAAAAATCTATTTTGTAACTTCTAGAGCAAATTGAGTCCACCATATTACATTGATCTCTATTTTTATCTTCTGGACCTATATTTTCAATCATATATACTCGTTCGTGCACCTTATCACCAGTTTTGGGACCTATGCCATAAAGAAGGTAAAGGTAATTCATAACACTAAGGTAGTTTGGTTTATCGTTTATCTCATCCAAGCCACCATGCTGTAAACCTAGATTGTGACCAAGTTCATGCATAATGACTCCAGCTTGTGTGTTGATAAGCCTTTGAAGACACCTATATTTATTGGGGTCATTTTCTTCACACAACTTATCATCAAAAAAATGACCTCCTCCTTCTGGAAAAGGCTCTCCACCCAATGTGATAA
This sequence comes from Trueperaceae bacterium, assembly GCA_965224855.1. Classification (GTDB taxonomy): domain Bacteria; phylum Deinococcota; class Deinococci; order Deinococcales; family Trueperaceae; genus CBDCVN01. The sequence continues at coordinate 2,514,052 of CBDDAI010000002.1, forward strand.
GAATATCATTGCCAAAAAGTTCTGCACTTCCAGAGCGCCCAGATAAACCATTATTGTTTTCAGTAGGTGCCATAAGCATGTAGTGAAAAATCGCTAGACGGGCTGGGTCCATAAAATTGTGTTTATAATAGTAAAAGTTTTGCTTTAATCTAAGCTCAGGATCACTTATAAGCCATGAGGCTGTAGGAGCTAGTTTAACGCTTGGTGCAAAGTCAACTCTTGGATCACCTTGGCCTAGATTATACTTTCCTGATTCAAAAAAATTACCTACATCAAAGTGCACTTTGATTGGAAGCAAAGTTTGTCCATTAGACATTGATTTTCCATCAGCAAATGCTTTTACAACTTTATCAAGAGCCTCTTCTCTTAGCAAAACGCCTAGGTTAACAAACCCTACATTATCTACAAGCCTTATGTGATTTTCAACTTTCATTACATCTACTTCTACAAAGATATCCCTGTGTTTAGTACTTGCTCCCATAGCTATAAGATCAATACCTGCAAATGTTCCACTAGGTCCAACACATTCACTAGATTCATCAAGTTCATTACATTCTGCACTATCAGGTATGCCATCAAAGTCTTTGTCAACAGCATCTTGTGGAACATCATTTGGGCCACCCGGCGTGGCAAATTTTTGAATGTGCCAATCAGACGCTTGATTAGTATCTGAGCAACTTTGATTTCTTGAAAAAGACCCTCCTATTATTCCTTGAGACCTATCAAATGGGATACCTCCTCCAGACCAAGCTTCCTGTGCACTGTTTCCAAAAGGGGTTTTTATTAAAAAACTTCCCTCTTCTCCCCACTTTATATAATCAACTGATTGATTTCCTTTAACAAGTTCTACAAAACCAGAAAAATGTGTAGTACTGGTGTTCCATTGTGGATAAATCTTCTCGGTGGATCCGCTACGATTACCATTATCAACAAATAACAAGTTAGGTCCATCAACAAGTATATCATCAAATCTTCCACGAATTAGAATGTAGCTATTGGGGTGTACTAATACATTTGGCAAAGAAAATATTTGCTCTTCCCATACGCGATCAAGTGAGCGCAATTGATAACTAGAAAGGTTTATAGATTGATTAGTAGGGTTAAATACTTCAAGCCATGCTGAAGGGAGAGAAGAACCACCAAGTGTAGCACTAGATGTATGCCCCACTTCACAAATAACCAAATCCCCATTAGATGGTGGTGGTGGACCATTTGGTGAATAATTAATGACCACACTCTGTGATTGATTTGCTAATAATTGAATTCTCTGTGACTCGGGTGGTCTAGGCGCAAATTCCCCTACTTCAGTGGGAATGGCACCAACTATGTATTCCCCTGCAGGTAATGGCACTATTCTAGAAGCTTCCAATTGAGTAATGAACTCACCGCCTCTATAAATAAGAACCCTTGCATCAACTTCTGACGGCAAGCCTGTTATTTGAACATTTAAACTCCCTTGCTGTGCAAAAATGAGGCTGGTAAGCGCAAAACCCAAAACTATAGCAATAATGCGTATAAGTTTATACATAACTAATTCCTTCCCTTACGGTATAAGCATTACTCTTCACTTATGGTTTTAATCTCTTCAACTATTTGACCTACAATGATCTCTTTAGCAGCAGCGCCTGTAGGGGCAGCAGGTGCTGCTGCCCCTGAATCTAGTAAAACACCAGTAACCCTACCCAGAGCATCTTCTGTAAAATTAAGTAGCTCCTTCTTTAGAGCCTCGAGTATACTCTCAGTTAATATTAACCCTCCTGTATTGATGCAGTTAGAGAAAGCTTCTTTTGTTGCTCCTTCAGCGACAACTCCTAGTAAGCAAGACCTCACAACATCAATAACTGGTATCCTTACAGATGGTATACAAGCACTAGCCGTAAAAACTATAAAAATTAAACCTAAAAAATATTTTTTCATTACAAACCTCCAAAATGAATTTGTTCTTGTGAAAAGCAAATAGCTTACTCTTGCCTATAATTGATAGTTATAGAACTAGTTTGACCTTCAAAAACTTCAACTGTATGCTATAAAAGCTAAGCGTTTGCCATCATTAGAAATCACCATTGTGTCTTCTAAAATTTCCTCTAACCCCAAAGCCGAAACCTCTGCAACGAGTTCAGTTTGGTATGTTGGCAAGGTAACTTTATATAGGCGTTGCTCTTGTGCTACATTCACTTTGATGAAGATAGCTGTCTTATCAGGAGTTATTACACCTCCTGCACCAAAGAATTCATTGCCAAAAATGTGTGGTGAGGTTAATAATTGTATTTCATTGGTACTTTTATCAAGTAGCCATAAAAATCCGTCTGGCAATAAAATAGACTCGTCTGGATCAGAAAAACTAACATAATTGCGACCAGAAAAAAGCACTAAGTTTCCCTGAACATCATGGATTTTTGATACATTGGGTGACAGAGCCACCTCGCTGGGCTGGGAGTTACCAAGTTGCACCAAAAGTAGCAGGACTAAAAACCCTAGCTTGATTAGATTAAACTGTTTCACACATAATCCTTTCTACCATCACAAAAAGTCTGCACTTTTAAGGCTCGAGCTCAAAAAACCTCTCTAAAAACTCCCTTAATTCTTCAGCAGTCATCCCATCCGGCATTGCCGAGGCAGCACTTGGACTTTCTGCAGCATCTAAACCTTGAGGACTTTCTGCATTGCTCGAAGGTACAATAATAGGAGCAAAAGCTTCTGCAAGCCTTGCTGCGGCTTCCCCCTTCTCTGCTAAAGCAATCTGCTTTACAGTATCGATAACTTCTTTGTACATCTCTTCTACTTGAGCATTAGTTAAAACACCATTGGCATGTAGCTCGCATAGCCTATAAAGGGCTTCTCTTTGTATTTGTAGTGCCTGTCCACGCTTGGCTAAATCAGTGACCTGCTCAGTTATACTTGCGCGTAGCTCAGGGTTTATATTTGGGGAGAAATTTAATTCAGCTGCTAAAGCTGCTGTTACGCCTACAGCAACATCTGGTGGAGGTTCTGCACATATTAAAATTTTCTTTGGATCTTCAGCAGCAGGACGCACATAAGCTCCGCGTCGAGCAGTGCTATAATCAATTATAGATGCCCCTTGATTAGTCTGAAGAATAGATGTTTCCCTAGTACTAGGTGTACAGCCCAAAAAGGAAAAAACTAATAGTAATATAGTAAAATTACCCTTGATCAAAACATGCTCCTTAATTTAAAAAATATTTGGTGTTTAAGTTATTGCTGCTAAACTAGCATTAGCAAGTTATGGTTAACCAACTTAAACATCCCAAGTTAAAACCACCTTTGTGTACAAATACAACTACTACATAGCCAAAAACTTTCACAAAACATACTCCTTACTTCTTAAGGCTTATGTATTAAACAATGATCTTTGGTGCACCCTTCCAATCCCTTTATCTATTAAAAGGATGAGGAATGTCTCATAAATTAACACAAGTAAAGTTGATTTGCAACCCCCATCATTACCGCAGTCTAGGAAACATGTTTCTATAAGTATATAGGTTTAAGCTCCCTAAACTCTACCAGTACTGCAGACTTTTGAGCCAAGTAACTTGCTCTAGGAGGAACATTTTCAATAATAGGAAGTTTTTGGTACTCTTTTAGATCAGCTCGAGCTACCTTCCTTAAACCCCTTTGTTCAATGCCACCTTCAATCCATGCATAGTGCCCAACATATACATTACCTCTATAAGCCTCGAGCAAAGCTAATACTTCAGGTTGGTTTTTACTTAAATAGGGTGCTGCCATAGCCTCTAGAGTGCTCACACCAGCTATAGGCACTTCTAAAGCTCGAGCGACTCCTTTGGCCACAGCTATACCTATACGCAAGCCTGTGTAAGAACCTGGTCCTAGGCCTACTCCAATTGCTGTTAGTTCACTTTTTGCAGCTCGAGCTTGTAAAAAAAGCTTGTCAATTTCAGGAATAATGCATTTAGCATGATTACGATCCAGCCGCTTGCAAAAGTCAGCTAAAATACTTTCTTGTGAGCAGAGTGATAAAGAAAGATAAGTAGTAGCACTGTCTATACCTAGGCAAAGTGACATTGGATGCGATTAATCACCATACTCAACAGGCAGGTCTTCTTCTTCCCAAGCAAGTATCCCACCAGCCATATTAACTGCTTGATAGCCATGTTCCAAAAGTAGATCTGTTGCTGTGGCACTTCTTGCACCGCTTCTGCACTGCATAATCAACTTTTTATCTTTTGGTAATTCTTTATATCGTTCATCAAATTCTGTTAGAGGTATTAAAATACTTCCCGGGATTCTCACTTCATCGAATTCGTGTTGCTCTCGCACATCTACTAAAATGTCTCCTTGCTCGAGGTGCTTTTTTGCTTCAAAGACATCTATTTCTGGTGTTTCCATAGGAAGCAACTATAACATACTTTATTCTGATAAGGACTTTCAGCAATATTAGGAGAGCCAGTTTGAACTCTAGGCATACACTTTTTTGAAAGATTTAAAGTGTGCTATCCTTACATTAAGAATGTGAGGTAAGGAATGAATTTTTCAGCTACCGTAAGTAGTAAAGGACAAGTAACTGTCCCCTTAGAAATACGTAAGCGTTTAGGTCTTGAGCAAGGGTCTAGAGTAGAATTCGTTATTAAAAATGGCGTTACATTTTTACAACCCTTACATGATGAGGAAAACCCTTTTTTGGAGTATGCAGGGGCGCTTAATGCTTTTGAAGGTGTTAATGAAATAAATACTTGGCTCAATAATTTGCGAAATGAGGGAGAGGCTTGCGAATTTCATGCCTGTTATTGAAGCACAAAGTTTAACAAAACGCTATGGCAAGCATCTTGCAGTTGAGGATGTAAGTTTTAAAATTGAAAAAGGAGAAATTGTAGGATTTTTAGGCCCAAATGGAGCAGGAAAAACCACTACTTTGCGTATGTTGGCAGGGTTAGTGCGTCCTACTAAGGGCAAGCCTTATGTTTTAGGTGAGCGCAGTCCTGGGGCAAATCTCCGTCAAGTAGGTACTATGATAGAGGAACCAAGCTTCTACCCCTATATGACGGGGGTAAACAACTTAAAGCACTCTTCTTTACTTCATGGTGGTGTAAGTGAGCAACGCATTAACGAGGTTTTGCATTTTGTACACATGGAAAAGGCCCTTAAAAAGAAAGTAAAGGCTTATTCACAAGGTATGCGGCAGCGTTTGGGATTGGCTCGAGCACTGCTATGGGAACCCAAAATACTTTTGCTAGACGAACCTACCAATGGCCTTGATCCTGTAGGTATTGCCGAGGTCCGGGAAAGCTTACGTGAGATAGCTAGCAAGGGGGTAACAATCCTGATTTCCAGCCATATCTTAGCGGAACTTGAAAAACTTGTTGAGCGTGTACTGGTTATTGAGCGTGGTAAATTGCTTTATGATGACACTCTTTCAAACCTCACACAACGTTTAAGTGATGAACAAGTTATTTACCAACTGATGTCTACAGATCAAGAGAAATTAGCAAAGGTGCTTGAAGATATGGGGCAAGGCGTAGAAAAACTAGACTCTGGGTTTATTCGTACTAATGCAACAAAAAGTGATACTAACTTCCTTTTGCGATTAGGACACTATGGCATAGCACTAGTTGAGGCTCGTCGTGAGGTTGATGATTTAGAAGGTGCTTATTTAAAACTTTTAAAAGAAGATGGGAGGCCAGTATGATAGGGCTCTTCAACGTTATTCGTGCAGAACTGTTCAAAGCTACACGCAAGCGCCGTGTTTATGTTTTTGCAAGTCTGGCTTGGATTGTACCAGCTGTAATTTTACTGCTCATTGCTTATGTAGCACACACTCGTATTGTTTTAGACGATGGTGGTGCCACACAAGAGATTGTTAAGTTTCTTGCTGCTCCTCTTACCATTGCACATGTAAATTTATATCTACTTATTAACTTTGTCTTTTTTCTAGTTATAGTTATAGCCTTATTATCAGCCCTTTTTATTGGTGAAGAGCGTAACCAGAAAATGTGGAAGACAGTTCTTGTTGCAGAGCCCAATCGTTTTACAGTTCTTTTGGGCAAAGTTATTACTGCAATGCTGCTACTTTTCTTCCTGTTTTTAGGGTGCCTTTTAAGTGGTGTCATTTTTGGATTTTTAGGCACTTTGTTCTTACCAACAGAGTTTAGCGGTAATTGGTTACCACTTATAAAACTTTATGGTTTGCAATGGTCTTTTACCTTAACCATGCTACTGTTTGGTTTTCTGATGGTTTGGTGGCTAAGGAATAATGCCTTAGCCATTGTTGCTATTATTTTACTGCCTAGAATCGTTGAGGGCTTTTATAGTATTTATGCTTTAGTAGCAGAATTTGGCCAAGTCAATAATAGATTTACCGCTTTTTTAGAGGCCTTGCAGCTTAGAAATACCTTAGAAAACTTACCTAAATATTTTCTTACTAGCAATTTCAGTGCTCCCTCGAGGGAGGTAGTGCGCACTGTTGAGGGATTTGGGGAGTTGGATTTCTTTAGCGAAATGGGTGGAGAAGGCCCTTTTACCAATATGTTTGCTATTGATTTAACTCGCTCTGCTATGGTAATGGGTGTGTATGCAGCAATTTTTGGAATTCTACTATTTTGGAGCTTTAGAAGAAGAGATGTAGCTTAATCAACTCTAATTATTCCAATACTCACAAGGTACTCAATTCCTTTAAGAAAATCGCTTTCAGATATTTGTCCATCAGCCCACCACCCTGCATTGTTTTTGACCCAAGCTGGAATTTCACTCGAGCTAGGCCCAGCCTCTGTTTCTGAAATCGTAATCAGGCCTTGTTTTATTAAACTCTGAATTCCTTGGATAAAAGAATCATCATCTATTTGTCCTTCTGCCCACCATTTTGCGTTACTTTTGACCCAATCAGGTAATGCATCTGCTCCACTTGCTTCACTTATAGGTTTAGACTCTACAGCTGATACTACTGGTGCTTGTGCTGTTGAAAATTCTTTCATGTCAAAACTAAAGTCTCGGTACATGTAATTTTCAAAGTCATTAGGTCCTGTACCTATTAGAACCAATTTTAGATTATAGCTTCCATCAGTTGGAGTAGGAATTGTTTGCATATCAGTACCATTAGGAAGCTTTAGGCCAATTTGGCCCTCATTTCCTCCCATATTTAGACTCTCTTCCCCTTTAGGGTCTTTTACTCCATAGGCATACCTTACATCTTCAACAAGGTTTCCAGAGGTGTCAAAGAACGCTACTGAGAAAGCAGTATCCTTACTCCCAGAGTATCTAGTATCAACTGAAGCCAGTGCAGAATATCCGTTATCAAACCTCAGCTCTTTGGACTCGAGGAACTCTTCAAAATTAGGAGTAATAACAAGTGAAAAATTGTCAGGGTCAGATATTTTTTGCTTTAATGACTGCAATTCATCACCTGATACACTAACATGAAGAATATTGTCAGTTTTATCGGATATTTTATCGAAGTGTAGGTCTTTTGGTAATAGAGGAATCCCATCTACAAAACCAGAAAAAGTACTTACTTCATTAAATGGTTCAAAAGTCTTTGGAAAAACGATTTCATTCTTTATCATTGGTGCATGAGCTGTGTTTTCCCATGAAAGCGGGATTTCCATTTTGATTGAATTTGACTCTTCATCAAATTGTAGAGATGATGTTTCTTTGTGATAATCCCTAAGCAATATTGGAACTGAACCAGATGAAACACCTAGAGATAATTGCTGTTCTTGGGCAATCATGATGTTTGTTTCAAAATTTATGTCTTGCTCAACTTGAGTTTTGGGATTTGTTGCACCGATTATTGCCACTTTAACTGTATAAATTCCGCTTTTGTCAAATACAGGACCTTTAATCACGGGCGTACTTTTATCAGTTGACGCAAAGGCGCTTGGAACGATTGGATCCATTTCCCCTTCATAGGATGTACAACGCCACAAGTCATTCTTCTCTTCGCAACCAGATCTTGGTTTAATATGGATATCTAGCTCACCATCACTGTCAAAATACGTTTGGTTTGCAAGCAACTGCTCCCCAGAGTATATTTGAACACGGTAAGTTACATTTGGAATATTGAAACCTGAAGCCGCATCAAAAAATCTAACCTTAAGATTGGCGCTAGAATCTTTTTCAGGAATAAAATTAGCTGGATAAATACTAGTATTAACTGTAACTTCTCCATCACCAAAAGAAATTGGTGGGGCTTGTGTTCCACCATGATGTTGTGCATATGAATTAGTAACTATGGTAAAAAATAAGATGACAAGTGCAAAAAATATAATCGATTTCAAGTCTATTGAATAGTTATTCATGCAATCATACTAAAAATCAGTTGGCGTTAAGATTATGAATAGCTTGTTCCCATTTTCATTTTGGGAGTCTTTTCACAAACATCTTACACCTCCAAACTATTCCTCACTCTAATTTTGAGTCTATAGTTAGCAAAAGTTAAAGTGAGCCATGAAGTACTTTATCGCAAGTGCATTGACTTTCTTAATCATGGTCACTGCTTCCTTAGCTACATTTGCTGGTTTTAGGTGGAAGAATGTTCAAGAGAGTAAAAAAGAAATTGAATATGAGCTTAATCAAGTCAGAGAAAATGAGCGAAGTGCCTTACAAGAAACTAATAGGGCTTTTGCCAACGGGCTTGGCATACAAGCTTTATTACTTTTAGAAGAACCTCACGCTGCTAGATTTATTGGTAATTCTGTTGAAACTGCAGCATTGTTAAGCGTGCAAGCATACAAATTAAGTCAAGATTCTCAAACTGTAAAAAATATGTTTAGCACCTTGCATAGCTTAGATAATCTGAGTGCTACTTTGCATGGACATAGTGATTGGGTTGGAGCTATCACCTTTTCTCCAAATGGAAAATGGCTAGTTTCGGGTAGTTTAGATAGCACATTGCGTTTGTGGAATGTTGAAACAGGTCAATTAGTTAATAAGCCGTGGCAAGGACATAGTGACAGTGTAAATACTGTAGCCTTTTCTCCTGATGGTAAGCGAGTTATTTCTGGTAGTGCTGATAAAACATTACGTTTATGGAATGTCGAAGCAGGTCAAACAATTGGTGAACCATGGCAAGGGCATAATGATAGTGTTAGTAGTATTGATTTTTCTCCTAACGGTAAGCAAGTAGTTTCTAGCAGTAAAGATCAAACAATTCGCTTGTGGGATGTTGAAACAGGCAAACAGGTTGGTGAATCTTGGCAAGATTCCAATGACTATGAAAATACCTATAACTACACAATGAGTGTGGCTTTTTCTCCTAATGGTAAATGGGTAGCTTCTGGTGGTGGAAGTCAAAATTCAACAATTCATTTATGGGATGTTGAAACAGGTCAGCAAGTTGGTCAACCATGGGAGGGGCACACTAATTCTGTTATGAGCCTAGCATTTTCTCCTGATAGCAAAAAAGTAATTTCTGCTAGCGTTGACAAAACTTTACGCTTGTGGGATGTTGGAACAGGTCAGCAAATTGGTGAACCGTGGGAGGGTCATAAAAGTACTGTTTATAGTGTAGATTTTTCTCCTGACGGTAATTTAGTAATATCTGGAGGGTTAAAAACCTTGCGGCTGTGGAATGCAAAAACTGGTGAATTAGTTGATAAAGAATGGCAAGGTCGTAATGCGTATATTTTTGGTTTAGCTTTTTCTCCTGGTGGCAAAAAGGTGGCATCTAGTGGAGCAGCTAACTCTATACGTTTGTGGAACATTGAAACAGGTAAATCACTTGGTGAACCATGGCGAGGACAAGGAAGTAGAATTAACAGTATAGACTTTTCCCCTGATGGGAAGCTGTTGGTTTCTGGCAATAGTGATAAAAATTTATATTTATGGGATGGTGAAACAGGTCAACAACTTAAAGTATGGCATGGTAATGATAGGGTTAATAGTGTAGGCTTTTCTCCTGATGGAAAGCAAGTGATTTCTGGTGGTGATGACAATACTCTAATTTTGTGGGATGTAGAAACAGGCCAACAGCTTAAGACATGGCAACATGAAGGTAAAGTTAGTTCTGTCATTTTCGCCCCTAACGGAAAATGGATAGCTTCTAGTAATTCTAAGGAAATATACCTGTGGGATGCTAAAACAGGCCAGCAGATTAATTCTTGGCAAAGCAGCAATGGTTATCTTTATAGCCAAAACATTGCCTTTTCTTCTGATAGTAAACACTTAGTTTCTAATAGCAGTGATAACACTATAGATTTATGGGATGTTGGAACTGGTCAGCAACTTGGAAAATGGCAAGGGCATAGTGACACGGTTTGGGGCCTAGCTTTTTCACCTGATGATAAGCTAGTAGCTTCTGGTAGCCGCGATGCCACTCTACGCTTATGGGATATTGAAACGGGTAAGACAATTAATGAACCATTGACAGTGAATGGTTATGGTGTAACTAATCTAGCATTTTCTCCTGATAGCAAGAAAGTTGTTTTTAGTGTTAGTAGTAGTAACAACCAAACTTTGAACTTGTGGGATGTTGAAAAGGAAGAAATTATTGGTGAACCATGGCAAAGCTATAGTGCTATTAATGACCTAGCTTTTTCGCCTGATGGCAAAAGGATAGCAGTTGGTAGCTCTGCCAATACAATGCTGCTGTGGGATGTTGAAGCAGGTCAATGGCTTACAGAAATAGGGCAATGGCATCGCGGTGATGTTTTGAGTGCTAGTTTTTCGCCTGATGGCACAAAGGTAATCTCTAGTAGCCAAGATAAGACTCTACGTTTGTGGGATGCTAAAACAGGTCAAGCAATTGGTAAGCCTTGGTTAGGGCACAGTGGTCCAGTTCAAAGTGTAACCTTTTCTCCTGATGGTACAAGGGTAATTTCTGGTAGCTCTGACAACACCTTACTCTTGTGGGATGTCAAAACAGGGAAAACCATAAGTGAGCCTTGGGAAGGACATAGTTCTTATGTTATGAGCGTAGCCTTTTCACCTGATGGCACAAAGGTAGTTTCTGGCAGTTTTGACGAGACTTTACGTTTGTGGGATGCTACAACTGGAAAAATGATTGGTGAGTCTTGGCAGGAGCATCATTCTCCTGTTAATAGTGTGGCTTTTTCACCTGATGGCACAAAAGTTATTTCAGGTAGTGATGATAGCACCTTACGCCTGTGGGATGTAGCAACAGGTAAAACTATTGGTGAACCTTGGTGGAGTTATAACTCTTATCATACAGTTATAAATAGCGTGGCCTTTTCGCCAGATGGCAAACTGGTGATTTCTGGAGATGGAGGTGGGCCTTTTGGCAGAAAGGGCACCTTACAATTGTGGGATGCTGCAACAGGGCAACCATTTGGCAAACCTTGGCAAGGGCATCTTGGTAGTATAATTAGTAGTGTAGCCTTTTCTCCTAATGGTGAGTGGTTAGCTGCTGTCAGCCGTGATGGGTTGGTTTTAAATAAATATGCTGTGTGGCTATGGGATATAAAAACAGGACGACCTCTTGGTGAACTTGGGCAGGGACATAGCGCCCATATTAATAGTGTGGCCTTTTCCCCAGATGGTAAACAACTAGTTTCTGCTAGTGATGATGACCCTTCTAACCATTCAGATTACATGTTACTTGTTTGGGATTTAGATGAAAATTCTTGGCAACAAAAACTTTGCCGCATTGCTGGGCGTAACTTTACTCAACAAGAGTGGGAACAGTATTTACCAGAGAAAGTATATACTCCTACCTGCGAGCAATATCCTATACACTCATCTGTTATAGAAACTTGGTTAAATAAAGCTGTCCAACTGATACCAGAAAATAAAGTGGAGGCAATGAGATTATACAAGAAAGCCATAGAGGCTGTCCAAGGCCATAATATGAAAGATCTCTTTATTCTACCTTGGCTCAATACAATAATTGATTTTATTCACCAAGAAGAATTGCAACTAGCAGAGAATATGTGGTTACAGGTTAAAGATTGGACAGATGGGTTTGCTAGCTACAAACCAGATACAGATAACCTTAAGCAATTACTATTTCGATTTATAGAACAAAGCTCTTCAGAGATTATTGCTGGTAAACTTTATACTCAGCTTGGCCTTTGGGTTGCAGAAACTAAAGAAGCAGATATAAACAATGATATTTGTTGGGAGGGTAGTCTTTCTGGATTTGCAAAGAGTGTTTTACCTAATTGTGAACGTGCAGTGGAACTAGAAAGTGAAGAAGAGGTAGCAGTTTTGGAACGAGGGAATGAACATTCTGTAAAGCAAGTTCAGCTTAACAAAGCTTGGTATAGAGATAGCCGTGGCTTAGCGTTCGTATTTATAGAAAGTAATGAAAAAGCTATAGAAGACTTTGAGGCATCAATTAACACTTATCAAGAATTACTTCCAGAAGTAGAAGAGCTTGGTCTTCCAAAAAATTATATAACTGCTAGTATTCCTATACGTCAAGATTGGATTAATAAATTAAAAAATGGAGAATACCCCTTTACCAATGAAATTATTGAATGGTTACTTAATGGAGAAAATGGACCGCATCCACTAGTGGAATAACCAACTATGATGATAAATTATAGTTGGTAGGGCCCCCTTCATATAATGATAAAACTTGTTATGCTAAACTATGGAAATAAAGCAAAAAAACAATCTGCCTGTCCAACGTGTAAATCAGAATAGGCAATGTGTGGTGTGTTACAGTTCATCATTACATGTATAGGACTAATGATAATGATGATATGAGAAGCTCAATACTCCTGATTTCAGTCATTACATGTGCTTTTTCGCTACTGCTTGCAAGCCATGGCCAACGGGGCCAAGGGCCTGTAGAGAATAAATCCCGTATTCAACTAAACAAGTACTACAACTATGTACATTTTCAACCTGAATGGAACAGTTATCCTAGAAACATCCTATTTGATGTAACCACACAGTGGCTAAAAGATAAGGATGATTTATCTAAATTAGAGCAAGATGTTCCACGTCAGGGAGGAGCGCAAAAAAGGATAAATCAACTGCAATACCTCGAGGGCAAAGGATATCTCGAGGTAAAATATGATTATATTGATTGTGCTTACCAGTGGATACACTATGCACGGTATGGAACAGATATGGTAGTTTCCCAACTGGATTATATGTCAGGGAAGCAAACTGAACCTGACAACTTTACCTCGTTTGCCAAAATATCGGGTCCTAGCAGAGATGATTTGTCTGAATTAAAGATAGCTGGTGGCTATTCTCAATTCATACCAATTTGCACCTCAAAAGACCAGACGTCGCTTGATTACGGAGTAAGAGTAGATGATAAGGATATGTACTTTGATGTGTACGTTGTGCCCTCAGCTCAGGAACGGCACAATTTTCACTACGATAGTGCTACTTTTACTTACTATATGGATGAAGGATGCTTTGGCAAAAATTATCAAAGCTATAGTGGAACATGCACTGTGGACAAGGATGGAGGATTGCTAATAGTGATTCCAGACAAACTGCGAAGATTGTTGACTCGAGTCACAGTAAAATTAAAGGAGAACCAGTTAGACTAAGTTCCCGGTAATCATGGCAACTAGAAGTAGTACCTTGCCAAATAAATTTTGATGGGTAAAAATTCTTATCTTAGCTAAATCCTCCCTAGCCCCTTATTAAGGGGGGAATGCAGGAAGTCCCCCTTAACAAGGGCTTTTAAGGGGATTTGTCTCACATAAAACGCCTCTTGTATACTTCATAAAGCACATCCTGATAGGGTAGCCTCTGAATCAGACTTCATATTACGAGAAACCCACATATCAAAATTTTTTGTTGAACTAGTTGTGTCGTGCATTTTGTTTACTGCCTCAGATGCCTCCTTTTCTACCTCTCTTGACAAACTTCTGCAAATGATTCGTTTACTTCGTTTATTCTATAGAATAGATTTATGTTTACTTTGAACCAATACCCAGCTTTTCCAACTGAGCATGACAGCACCCTTGCAGGTGCAGGACTCGAGCTTTTGAATGCTCAGGGTAAAAACACCCTCAGACTAAGTCTGGAAGGTCAGGATAAGTCTATGATTTTACCTGCTTCAGTAATTGCTCTTTTGCAACGAATTTTTGCAGAAATGGCGCAAGGAAAAGCTGTAGATATTGCTTCTTTAGATAACGAATTAACAACGCAGCAAACAGCTGACCTCCTCAATGTATCCCGACCCTTTGTAATTAAGCTCCTAGATACAGGTGAGCTTTCTCACCGCTTGGTAGGTCGTAACCGACGAGTGCTCCTGAGAGATGTGCTAGCGCATAAGGAAACAATGCAAAGGAAAAGTAAAGCTGCCTTAGAAGAACTTACTGAGCTTTCACAAGAATTAAATACATATTAATCCTAACTAGTTGCTCTAAGATGATTGCTCTGTATGATGCTAGTGTTGTTGAAGAGCAACGTCAAACTTTGCGTAACCCACCTAAAACAATGGATCAAATGTTACTTAGGGCTTGAGCAAAAATAAGTTTTCAATTTGGTCTAATTGTATAGTTCCATTCACCATGAAAAGTTTCTTTATGTAGGTTGAGCTGAGCAAATTCTTCATCAGTAACTTTGATGCCCTTTTGATAGGTGTTTTTATCAAGTCTAGCTTTGATTGTTAATCCTGTTTCTGTTTTAGTGTTGCTGATTAGGTTGACAACTGTTGCATGATCTATCAGAGGTTTACCTCGCCAATTTTGTGAAATAAAGCAGAACATTCTGTGTTCTATCTTGTTCCATTTGCTTGTTCCTGGTGGAAAATGTGAAACATGGATTTCTTTGCCTATTTCATTTGCAAAACCCTGTAATTCTTTCTTCCATAAACGACTTCTACTACTATTACTGCCACCACCATCAGCATTTATATAAATAGAAGTTGAGTTTTTGTAATGATGTTGTCCCATTTCTTGCCACCAACTGCGTATACTATTAACTGCAAATTCTGCAGTATCCTTACTGATTCCAACACTTACCCAGCCTTTGTTTTTGTCCAGATCATAAATACCATAAGGTGCCACTTTCCCTTTTTCCTTATCTAGAAAATCATACACATTAACTTCAGGTGATTGACCTTTTTTATGATATTCCCGACCAGGATTCTTGAAATTCCCAATCAGTTCTTTTTTCTTTGTATCTACTGAAATTACTGGTTGGTGATTCTTTTGAAAGCACTTAACTTTTTCATTGATAAAAGAAAATTGATCATTCCTGTCTGGATGATTCCCTCCTTCTATTGTTTTTCTATTGCCTTGGAGAGAATATCCTATTGTTGTAAGCAAGTTACATACACTCCGTTGAGATATATCATAACCCTTTTCCTTCAATGCTTCACAAAGATGGCGAGTGCTTTTACTGGTCCATCTAAGGGGTTTCTCAGGATCACCAAAGGTTGTGTCTTCTACTAAACTTTCCAAATCTTTTTCTAGGTCAGGATACTTCTCAAGCAAGCTTTTGCGACCACCTCCGACTTTACGCATATGTTGTAGTTCATTCTCGCATGAGCTAGATATATCAAGCAAACCCCTCCGAATCGTTGGATATGACAATCCTGTCGCACGATGGACAATTGTTTTTCCTCCATACCCAAGACGCTGTGCTTGTAGTGCAGCCCACTTGCGACGTCCTCGCTCATGTAAATCAACTGAAAGAATTTGGTATTCCCTTTGTAAACGGTTCTCAATATCTGAATCTGATAAGCTTTCCTTCATGCAAACCAGTATAGAAAAATCTATGCGATTGAAAAGTTATTCTTGCTCACCTCCTTAGTTTTGCAGCACGAGATTTAAAAGCTTTTGCTGAATCTTTAAGGTTGCGTTTATGATTTAAAAAGGACACAGAGTGTTTGGGTATGCAAAATTTGAACTATAATTCTTGTAATTTATAGTGACGAGCCATGATCTTCTAAATCTAGAGAGAGAAATGAGCTTAATCACAGTTTAGACAATTAAGTCGAGCAAGCAAGGACAGACACAAAGTTTGTGGTGAATTAGAAATCATTCATTGACTAAGCATTAAGGTTGATAAAGCTTGCGATTTTCTCTTGACAAGCTTCCTGGGTAAGCTTCTGAAGTTTTTGAATTCGCTCACTAAGCCACAATAGTTGTTCTGGAGTGATTTTATAATCCTTTTTATAACGACTGCCTATGTAAGCTTGATTCAGCAAAGTAAAACGTTTCTTCTCTTCTTCAGTATTTTGAGGGAAAACTGTAATAAAGGATTTATGAAGGTTTATTATTTGACGATATAGCTTTTCTAGATTATGCTCTTTTGCCTTGTAATCTGTAAAGACTAGTAGCACAGCACTAAAAAAGTTTTCGGTTGCTTGGTGCAACTCAAAAGCAGCATTCCTATAATAAGTTTCCTCAAAGCAAAAACGGAAAACCTTACAACGCCTTATAGCTTCTTCGAACCAATATTCAAAGTCTTCTTTGGCTTTAGCTTGCTGCTCTTCTGGTTTTAGCTTCCTTTGCCTTGCTAGCTTGAGTTTCTTGGAGTTATACAGATAAATTCCTTTTTTCTTGATGTCTGTGAAGAAATATTCTCCCCTAGAAATCTTCTTATTAAGAAATTTAATGTCGTGGACAATCAAGCTAACGCTCGTTTTAATTTCTGGATGCTGTCTAAGATGGCGCTTAACTTTTTCCCAAATATTAATATTGTGTGTTACGTGTGAGTTTTCCACAACTGCCAAAATATCAAAGTCGCTTTGGTAAACATAGGTAGTACCATCTTCTTCGTAAGAGTCGTATTCAACCCAATTATTTGTGCAGTAACTCCCGAAGAGAATAATCATTTCTGCTGGTGATAGCTCACGAATTATTTGTGTAACAAGTTTTAGTTCTGATTTTTTATGCCTTGGTAAATGGGCTAAGGAGCTTTTCATAATGATTTCAACTCCTCCCAAACTTTATTTAGCAAATTAAATGCTTTTGTTGCTTTCATCTTATCACCTCTGATAAACACTAATCTTTTAATGCACCTTTGTAGCAAAAGAACATAAATACCACCTATTATGCTGCTTTCAGTTTTAGCACGCCAATAACATCACTATGCCATTTGATTTGCCTAACTGGGGTACCATCTGAATGCTTCTTGTTGGTGTCCAAATACACACCATATCGCTTACCTTCTTCAGAAAGCTCATCTGTGCCTTTTTTGATTTTGCTTTTGTCGTCTCTATAGCGGATTAGTAAGCCCTTTTCTTCAAGCAAGCTATTAACCTTGTGTGCCGATAGTCCTAAACGAATGCCTATTTCAGTAGGGATTAGAAGTTGTTCTTGCACCGTTGAAATTAAGTGAGTTGAGTCTGTTAGCTCCAAAACATCTGTGCCAGTTACTTTTTTGGTGGCTATGTTTGCAGATAAGACAGCTTGGTTGTGGTTGTGGTGGATTTGTTTTGTTACTTGAAATGAAAAGCCAAAAACATCATAAGCTTCTAAAACTGTTTCCTTGTTGAGCTGCTTTTGTAGAGAGTAGCTGCCTGTTTTTCTAATTGAGGGAAGAACTTCGTGCGTTACCCAGCGCTTGAATGTTTTGGCTTGAGGTTTGCGAGAACGTAGGATACATGAGTAAAGCCCTGATTCGTTTATGATGGTCATTTCTTGGTCGCCACCGGGAGTACGCATGTTGTGCGCACCCTTTTCATCATCGTCTAGCAAACGAGTCATGTCATTAGCTGAGCGAAAATCAAGAATTTGAGCTATATCTTTTGCAAGAAACCAAATCTCACCATCAATAATAATTGTGCGTACTTGGTGGCTTTCAAAGTTGAATAGCTGCATTTCCTTGTTAGAAGGAATTGTGCTAGGATTCATGATGAATCTCCTTTGTTTGATTCCAGAGCTTGCGGATCGTCTTGGTGGGTGAACCGCCTCCTCTGTTAGCAAGTATCTTACTATGACAATATCTATATTGTCAATAATAGGTTTTTGCATTGCTATTGTTAATATGAAAAGTAATATGACTAAACATCTAAGAGAATGGCTTGGTTATCAAATGTATAAACATGGTCTAAGCCATCAGTCCTTAGCCAATAAAATTGAAATTACAGGTAGGCATGAAAAACGTCATCCGTCAAGGCAGTATGTGAGGCAAATAGCTAATGGAGAAGCAGGAAAAATGCCTGATATATGGCAAGAATTACTCAGTGCTTTAGGGCACACTATTGTAGTGGTACCAAAAAACAAAGTTGAAGAAGTTATTACGGCTATTACACCTATAATTGATGATGATGTGCCGCCTGCTGTGTTGAAGGCTATTGGAGAGGATAACTAATGCCTAGTTAAGCTATTTGTTGTGATGACTACAGCTAGTCGCCACTACAACGAATTGCTTGCTGAAGCTATGAAGGTAGAGGTCGCTAGAAAAAAGTAACGAATCGTACCCTTGCACAAATAACAGATACAAGTGAGTCTTACATCAGTTGGGCAGTGCCACACCTTAATCTACCTTTACCTTATTATTGTTGGCCATTTCTTCTTTTGCAACTCGAGCCTAAGGAGGTGTCATGAAAAAATTTAGTTTGTTACTAGTATTACAGCGCAACATCTAGTTACTAAGTTCTACTTGGTAACTCCATACTTTAGACGCTCTGCGTCGTGTGGGGTAGCCGTGGAAGAAAAAACGCAGAGTGTTTGGGTATGCATTCCGAAACTCTGTTTCGGAACGAGGAGGCAGCGTTTTTTATGACTTTGTGCTGTAACACTAGCTTATAATTTTGTAATGAAGATTTTAGTTACTAATGATGATGGTGTTTTTGCTCCAGGTATTTGGGCTTTGGCTAAAGCAATGACTGAAATTGCCAGTGAGGTTACTGTAGTGGCACCAGATGTAGAACAATCTGCTTCTGGGCACTCAATTACAATGCGTCGCCCCTTACGCTATATTCCTACTAAACTTAAAGGCTTAGAAAGCACTAGAGTTTACCGTGTAGATGGTACACCTGCTGATTGTGTACTTTTAGGTGTTCACAATGCTGGTAAACCAGACATTGTAGTTTCAGGCATTAATATTGGTTCTAACTTAGGCCTTGATATCACTCACTCAGGCACAGTAGCAGCAGCTTTAGAAGGCACTACCATGGGAATTCCCTCTATTGCTTTCTCACAACAAGTAACACCTGAAGATGAACTTGATTTTAGCCAAGGTGCTGAGTATGCTAAAAAGCTGGTTGCAGTTGTTGCTAAGCATGGTTTGCCCAAAAGTACGCTACTTAATGTCAATTTTCCTAAAGGACAAATTAAGGGAGTGCGTTTAGCTCATCAGTCAGAGTACAATTATGATGACAAGGTAGTAAAAAGAGAAGATCCTGAAGGCAGGTCTTATTATTGGGTAAGTGGTCAACCTGTAATAGACTATGCTCCTGATACAGATTACGTTACTGTGCTCGAGGGCTACACTGCAATAACACCTCTAAAGTGGGACCTTACTTACAGAAGTTATATGGCAGATCTAGCAGAGTTTGTACCTGATTTAGAAAAAGCTGAATGAATAGAAGCCTCTTGTAAACTTAAATACTAAAGAAGTCCCTGTCTACATTTATTCTCTTAATCATGAAAAGACTATTTTTCATTTTTGCACTAGTTTTAATACCTAACTCCTTAGGACAGCAAACGGGTAGTAGTGCTCCTAACTTCACACTTATTAATCAAGCAGGTGAAGTAGTTAGCTTAGATGATTTGTTAGGTACACCCCTAATCATAAACATGTGGGCGACTTGGTGTCCTCCTTGTCGTGAAGAATTGCCCCTTTTTGAGAGGGTTTTTGAAGAGGTCAATCAATTAAGTGAAACAGCAGTAGTAGAAGCAGATGAGCTTTTTTTAGTTGGTAACACAGACCCTAGCCTCAGTATTTTACTAGTGAATAATGGTGAGAAAGCAGATCAGGCCGTAGAATACTTAGCTGCTAATGGTATTACTTTGCCCTCTGGAGTCAACCCTACCGATGAGCAAAGGCAACATTGGCAAGAGCAAGATGTTAACCTTGAAGAAACTTTAGCCGTGGTGCGTCGTTACCGTGTACGTGGTATGCCAACGACTTTTTATATAGATTCACAAGGTATCATTCGTGTTGTAAAAATAGGCTTAGTAACGGAGTCAAGCATGATTAAGGACTTGCGTAGTATAGGAGTAACTTGGATTCCTAGTAATCAGGAATAGGAGTAGTTAATGAGCACCCAAACTTTAACTAATTTACAAATACGCTGGCAAATCACTGCTCATAGTTTAGCCTTTATTCTTGGCATAAGCGTTGTCTTTATTGCCCTAGGCTTCAGTGCAGGTTTAGTGAGCAATTTTCTTTTTGACTATGGTAATACTGTTCGCATTGTTGCTGGGGTCTTTTTAGTTTTTCTAGGCATTGTAATGTTGAGAATTTTGCCAATTCCCTTTCTGCAGCGCGAATTTCGTCTACATATGGCTCGTAAGCCTGGTGGTTACTTTGGTTCAGCAGTGGTTGGAGTAGCTTTTGGCGCAGGCTGGACGCCCTGCATTGGTCCAATACTTGGTGGTATATTAGCCATTGCTAGTACCAGTGGTAGCGCAGCTCAAGGAGGACTGCTCTTAGCTTTTTATGCTTTAGGGTTTGCCTTGCCTTTTCTTTTAGCAGCTCAAACACTCACGGCATGGCGTAAGCTCAATAAATATGCAGGCATTATTGAGAAAATGGGTGGAATAATGCTTATTTTAGTGGGGATTGTCTTACTTTTTAATCTTACAGCCTATCTTTTTAGTTTGTTTCCCCAAATTAGTCAAATTAGCCTTGAAAATCAGTTATCTTTTAGTGAAGAAAGCCAGCTCAGCTTTGCTATTGCCTTTATAGCTGGAGCCCTTTCTTTTCTTTCACCTTGTGTCTTACCTATATTACCTTCATTCTTAGCCTATCTTACAGGAGTAAATGCTGAGCAGCTTTCGCAAGTAACATTAAAATGAATCAGCTACTTTTTAACTGACAAGTCAGGTCTTAACTCCTTAGCCTCTCTTAGATAAATATGCTTAACCTCAACTTGTGACTTTAGGGTGTGAGCATGCACCATAACACGTATAGTTCTAGGTAAACTGTTTTGCACAGCCATCTCTTGACCACACATAAGGGGTACAAAATCCATTCCTAGTGCTCTGGCAGCTTCAGCAGGGAAAGAGCTTATTAAATCTGGTGTAGTAGTAAAAAAAATAGAAGTAATCAGGTTAAAGTCATCGATGTCATTAGCTTTTAATATAGCCTGTAACAGCTCTTGGGTAGCTTGGTGAATAAGCGAAGGTTCATCGCGCTCAACAGTGATCGCTCCACGAATGCCTCTTAACCAATAGGGTGTGTCCACGATCTTTATTATAACGCAAAATTACAAAGAGTTAAGTTCCGCAAAGGAAATCCCTAAATCACCTTTTTCAAAGGAACTTGTTTTACTTGGTAAAGGAGATCTAGGGAGTTTACAAGCCTAGGTTTCTAAAAGTTCAGTTACTTGTTGAAACCGAACGCCCTGGTAACACTAAGGGCGTGTCAATTTCTTCCCTGAGTCCTTCTTCACTGTCTCCCACCTTTAACCCTAAGCTTATGGCCCCTGTTTCAGTATCCCAACTACTATAGAAAGACCAGCAACAACGGTCCCAAGTAAAATAGATAACAGGTTGAAAATTCCAAGGACTTTCTGATTCAGGGCCAGCTTCTGTGAAATCCCAGGTATCATTAAACACGGCTGAAAGATAAAATTCTTCAAAGAAACGTAAAGTAACAGCCACATCCTCTAAGGTTAACTTAGCCCTAGTAAGTTTTTCCTCTGCCTGATCATAGCCACCTGAGTAGCCTAAATCACCTTGCAAACCAAGGAACCCAAACCAATCACTAGCAAAAGTAATCCTAGCACTTTGTAAGAAGGTTTGCTTGAGCTTGTCATCTGCAAGTTGCAAAGTAATATGACTATTGGCAATGTAAAAATTAATGTCACCTAAATAAAAGGGTTGAGTGTCTATTGAAACTCTAAATTCAGTATCTTCGAAGCCACCTGTGGTGCTATCTTCGGTAACCAGTTGGGGGTTATAGGTGGTGCTGTAACTTACAGACCAAGAGAAATTGCTGTTGTTGTCATCTTCTAAAGTGAGGCTATAGGTATCCAACCTATTTTCGGGCAACTCAAACTGCAACCAATCTGCAGGTATTAAACCAACACCTTTTGTATTAAAAGCTAGCTTAGCTATGTTTTGCCAAGTGATACTATAATCACTTTCAATACTAGCAATTTGCCCAGCTTTAGTAGGATAGTTAATTAGCTCCTGTAAGTTAATCTGAATAGGCAGGTAGCTAACACCAAAAATAATATCAAGTTCTTCTGGAGCACCTCTATTGATGTCACGATAGTATTTGCCATCAAGAGATGTGCTAAGACCTCGCCACTGAGGGCTATTGGCACTAAGATCAATTTTAAGAGGATCCCAATATTCAAACTCAATATCATCAGGATTATTAAGAGGCTCAGGGTCGTAGATATAACGTGTATCAACCGTGACAGTAAAAAGGGGGTTGCTGAAGGACTCCAAACGGTAACCTAGTTCAACCTCTACGTCTGCTTCGGATTCATCAACTACTCTACTTCCTCCTCTGTCTTGTTTGGGCTTTAAGTCTTGTGTGTGCTCCACTGCTACTCGAGCTATAAGGTGAGGGCTAGGTGAGCTTAAGGTAACGGTGCTTTTTAAATTACCAGGATCGTTTTCCTCAACATCATATTCGTTTTCTAGCAGTATGCCTAACCAGCTTAGGTTGTCAAAAAGCTCTAGTGTGCTTTCAACATTCCCCCAACCAAGCAATTCTCTATCCCTATCATCTTCAAAAACATAACTCTCGCTTATGCTAAAAGAAATCCAGCTAGCGGGAGTCAGGGAAAATGTAGCAGTGATGTCAGTGCTCTTACGCGCGCCTTGCGTATCAAACTGAAAAGGTGTTTCTCCTTCATTTCTAGTGCGTTGAGCCACTATATTCAGAGCAGCAATGCTACTAACTTTTTGCTCAAAAGTAATCCGACTATTCCAATCAATAAGCCTTTCAAAATCCTCAAAGTTACCATTGGGATTTTGGCTCGAGTAATATCGGCCTGTGAAATTATTTTCAAAATCAAGCTTAAAACCTGACCAAGGTTGTGGTGTAGTGAGTCTTATACTATGACCCACCAATACGCGAGCTGCTTGTGCAATAGCTTGTCTAGCAACACTACGGTTAGCAGGATTACTATCACCTTCGAATAAGCCAAACTCAAAACGCAAATTGCTAAATTGCAAAGGCCCGACTATCAGGGTTTGTGCTACTGGTGTTAACTGCAGCTCAGCCAGAGTACGATCAGGGACCGAGCGCCCTGTATAAGATGGGTTTCTAATCTCATCTTTATTATCTAGATCTATATAACCTTGGCTAAAGAAACGAGTCCTTAGCCCAAAATCTTCTCTTAATAGCTCAAGCTTATACTCAGCTATACGTTGTCTGCGTTCATCAAATCTTTCTACCAAAAAATGTATTTCTGTTTTGTCTGGACCCAAGTTTGCTAAACCGAAGCTATCGTATTGAAGTTTAAAGGTTAGCTCATCTTTTTCGTTTTTTTCTGCTCGAGTCCTTTCTTCCCCGGAAATAGTGTAATCTCTAAAAGGAGGTAAATAAAAGAAGTCAACTTTTCCACGGCCAGTTTCAGTGAAAAAGTTATGAGACAAACCTCCACCTAAATAATTCACATTAGGTCTGCCACCTAAAAACTGATTGGTCAGGAAATTACCTTTACCTGGAGTTATATCAGCATAGTAGCGCAAACTAGAATAACCATAAGCACTTGCTCCAACTACATAAGGCCAATCTAGCTCAACTTCAGCTCTTTCAGACAAGGTACCGCTTTTAATGTTTAAGCGAGGTTGTTTGTCTTTTGGACCTAGAGGCAAAACCAGCACTGGCAAAAACATTACTGCTGCTTCACGAATGAGTATAGTGACATTAAAGCCAACTAGCCTATCTCCCGGATAGAGCCTAAGCATTTCTGCTTTAAAGCCATAATCTTCAACCTCTTGATTACAACGTGAGCAAGGACTAAAATTACCACTAACCACATCAATTTGCCCCGGAAAACGTGTGGCACTAATACCCTCAACATCAATTTTGCCAGTGGCAATAGAAACATCAAGTGTTTCAAAGGTATTGTCATTTAAACTAACAGTGAAGTCATGCCCTGTCACTTCTTCTTCTTCTGTAGTGAAAGTTCCTTCCCCTACAATACGCATAAGCTTGTTTTCCAAATCGAACTCTATATGATTTGCAATCACAGTATCACCATTAATTTCTACTGTGATAGGGGAGGCTTTTACTATATAAAGGGTAGTTTCATTACCATTAGGCAAGGTAATGTTGCGAAGTTCTAATCTGCTTGTTTCATCGTTAGGATCAGTTGTTATGCTAACTGTTTTAGCAAAGGAGCAAAACAAAAAGGTGTAGCAAGAGATTAGTGTAAATATCTTTATATATTTCTTTGCAATTAGTGTGTAGAATCTTAACATGTCAAAATTTATCTTCACTAAAAATACTAGTGTAGGACTATCACTTAGAAAAGAACTTTATGCTAATTAACTAGCATGGGCAATTAGTCTAATACAATGTTTAGAGTTAATTTATATTAAATAACTGTATAACTAACTAACCAAATAACCCCACCTCTGCACTATACCTGCAATGAACTGAAAGAGGCAAATTTTGACTACAATAAAGCCTTGCAAAGCCTTATATCTTTATCAGTGGTTTTTGCCATGGCTAGATAGCACGAGAAAAATCGTGGCTAAATGGCTCGAGTCAGCTGCTCTGTAACTGATTAGTAGATTTTTCTGATTTTCTGTTTGAGGCTTTTGTATTTATCGTCCACCTCTGCCGGATCATAGTTGGCAACTTAATTGCAAAGAATCACTAGGAAAACGCTGTATCGATAGGATAAAGTTTTTACAAACTAAGGGAATTTGCAAATTCCTTAAGTAAGCCAACGTATGCTTGCTGAGCTCTTTCAAAACTACTAAGCCTAAAAAATTCGTTGGGAGCGTGAAATTTTTCGTCTTCTAAACCAAAAGCAAAATTAAGGGTGTAGACATTTAGAATTTCTAGCATAAGTCCACAGAAAGGGATACTCCCACCAGTCCTAGTATAAAAAGGGGCCCTGCCATAGAGGTTTTGTAAGACATTTGTAGCTGCTTGGTTTGCAGGGTGATTGGTGGGCATTAGATAAGGCTCTGCAGCACTTTTATCTAAAGTAACTGCTACACTAGCACCTGCAGGGAAATACCTTTCAATATGGTTTTTAACCAAATTAGCAATTTTTTGAGACTTTTGATTAGCCACCAAACGACAACTGATTTTAGCGTGAGCTTCACTAGGCAGTACTGTTTTGACCCCTTCGCCTTGGAACCCTCCCCAGATACCATTTACTTCTAAAGTAGGACGTGCCCAGATGCGTTCTAAGGGGCTATAACCGGTTTCGCCAAATAATTCTTTTACTCCCAGTTCAGCTTTATAAGCAGCCTCGTCAAAGGGTACAGCAGCAATATCTTCTCTATCTGCTTGACTAAGGGGTTGCACATCATCATAAAACCCCTCAACAAGGATTTTACCATCAGTTCCTCGCATAGCGGCTAGAGAAGAGACAAGTGCGTGAATGGGGTTTTGCACTGTGCCTCCGTAGCTACCAGAGTGTAGATCTGTACTTGCTCCTTTGACATCTGCTTGCAAAACACATAGCCCTCTAAGGCCTAGCAAAAGGCTAGGCTGCTCTTCTGACCATTGCCATCCATCAGCACTAATGACTAGGTCACAAGCCAGTAAATTTTTGTGCTCATGCACAAGGTCCGGCAGCTGGGGGCTACCAATTTCTTCTTGGCCTTCAAATAAGACCTTTACATTTATAGGAAGCTTACCTTCACTTTTAAGCAGTGATTCTATAGCCAGAATAGGTGCTAGCATATTGCCTTTATCATCTGAAGCACCTCGAGCGTAAACACGTCCTTCTTTAACTACTGGTTCAAAAGGAGGTGAATCCCAAAGTTCTAAGGGGTCAACAGGCTGGGTGTCAAAATGACCATATATAAGCACAGTAGGTTTACCCTCTGCACCCAGCCATTCACCATATACAAGTGGGTGCCTACCTGCAAGCATAGTGCGTAAATTTTCTAGACCTGCATTTTCAAGGCGATTTCTTACCCATTTTGCAGCTTCTTCCATATCTTTTTGGTGTTCGGGTAGACTCGAGATGCTAGGAATACTTAGGAACTTGAGTAGTTCTTCTAAAAACTTAGGTTGTTGTTCTTCAAGATAATTTTGCCAAGTCATTTGATAACTATACCTGACCACTTAATTAAGGAAGAAGATTTTCTGCTTTTAGGAGCACGTGCAGTGGTAGTGAATTGGAGTTTGATGACTCATGGGATTGGTTGGTATGCTACCTGTTTTCTTTTGCTTGAGGAATAACTCCCTAAAAGGTTATTTGTGACATCGAAAACTATACTTTCTGCTACTAAATCAACTCGAGCTACTTTGCTACTTTATTTACTATTGATAAAATTCGTTATCCATAGTTATGCTAGACATATGGATTCTACATTTTCAGGGTAGGAGGGCAAACAGAGTTTAAATGTAACGGTGTTGTTCAATTTGTAAACTAACAACATGAACTGTTTACTATGATCAAAACGGTTATTCCTCAGAAGAAGTAATGGATGATTTTTCAGAGTTAACTAAATCTTTCCATAGATTTAAAGGAACAGGAAGGCGATAATGCCGACATGCAACAAGAATTATTGGCCATATATTATTCTCAACAGCTGATAGTGTTCTAAATTGTGGAGAGTGTTCACACTCATTAAAAGCTTCACTTATGAACTCATTGAGAGATCGGTCTATACAAACCTGAGATAAGGTTGCACCATGTATATCCTTGTTGGTATAGAAGTATTTTTCAGAGTCATCATCTGGATACCAAAATTGAAAGTTGCAATGATTGAGATGTTTTCCTTTAAGTGACTGCACTTGACTATATAGATCACTTTCACCCAACAAAGCTGCCCATAAACCTATCATTGGGAATAGAATACTGCCACTAGTTACTTTTTGGCGGTAACCTTCATTATTTCGCTGTGGATGTTCAAGCAATTCACTATAATTGCTTAAGTTACAAGGGTATTGACCATATATTTGATGAGAAAAGTCTGTTCTAACAACAAGTTCAGAAAGCCATTCTCTAATAAAACTGTGACTATCGTTATTTAGGATTAATAAAAGCATAGCGATAGATATATCAATTGCCTGATCGTCTTTAATAGGAAGGAATAATGTAGGGTTATTCAAAATCAATTGCTCAACAGCAACTGAAAAGGATTGGATCTCATTCCTTAATGACTTATGAATTTCAACCTCAACCTCATTTTTATCAAGCCAGTACAGCCAAACACCTTTGATAGCTAAGCGGCCTAACACATCAAATAATTTCAGATTAATGTCTAAACTGGAAGAAGCCTGAACTGCTTCAGATAAGGAATGTAGTTTCAGAATATGTGGTAAAATTTTCTCATTAAGATACAGAGAACTAATCTGGAAGTAGACACTCAATATGGATTCAAATGCTAATTGGATTACTTTGGCTGATTTTGTCTTCTTTGTAAAGTAAGTTTTTGCTATTTCCCAAGTATGGAGTAATGCAAGTTCACTAGATAAATAAGCTGATTCTATGTTTCCTTCATCACGAGACCAAGCAAAAAGAATCCATAAACAAATGTTGATTTGCCTAATAGCCATGACCTGATCTTT
Source organism: Trueperaceae bacterium (assembly GCA_965224855.1). Lineage (GTDB taxonomy): Bacteria > Deinococcota > Deinococci > Deinococcales > Trueperaceae > CBDCVN01. Next base: position 2,541,748 of record CBDDAI010000002.1, read on the forward strand.
GTCTTTAGTACCTTTTTTATTGAAGAATAAACTGACTAAAGTGGAAAAATGTTGATAGGATGCTTCTGGTTCATCCAATAACGCTAGCGACTTGCGTAGTTGGGAACGAGCATTTTGAGGTAATAGGTCTTCATGTAAGAAGTTCGATAGGATTAGCGAGGCAAGCTTATCTCCATTCCATTCTTCAAAACTTAAATTAGCCCGCCTGTTTTCTTTTATATACCCTTCAATTTGAGGTCTTACTTCCTCTCTAATGTCTCCACCAAAGCAAAGACACACAACTATGTCTTTCTCTTTGTGTTCACTAGGCAATCGATTAGGAATGTAGGCATCCAGAATCTCATTGAGAGAAGGTCGAAGGGATTGAAGTGTATTACCATCCCAAGAGCGTCGATTTAAATCTCCTGCTTTGATCGAGAACAAGTAAACTTTTTCCGAATTGCCATTGAGGCTACCCACAGCTGCTACATCAACGCCGTCTTGCCGAGTTCCTTTACTGGGACGAGAGTAGACAGTTAATCCTAGCTGGCTTAGTAAGTCTGGGAGGATCGCATCCAATTCATCACGTTCTTTTAGTGAGGCTAAATACTGTCTAACTATAAGTTTCATTTTTAAAAGTCAGCAATGTGTAATCTAAACCAAAGGGATCAAGCTTTAAAAATCTTGCTAATTCCATTTCAATACTGTGGCCTTGTAAAGGTGTCTCTATTCGATTTACCTGTCCATCAGAGCTATATACATAATTAATTGACTTTCTGCCATAAAGTAGTACTGATTTTGATATGAAAGACAGTAAATTCGGTTCTTTTCTTGCTTTTTCTGCTGATTCGGACATTAACTGAGAAAAATGCTTTTGATATGTGTTTCTCTGTGTCTGAGAGGGGTGTAATTCTGGAATTTCCCCAGTAGATTGCAAATCATTCCTATAATTATCAAGGTCTTCAAGAACAGCCTGAATAGCGTTTTTTACTTGCACAGATTCATTTTCTCTTTGTTCATTCAAATAACCACTAACCTTACCTGGATAATTAATTAATAAAGGGTAAAAAAGTAGATTGCGTAATTCCATTATCAGCCGCTCTTTATCCTTAGGTGTGTACTTTATCAAAGAAACTATAATGCTTGCGGCAGTCACAGGATAGATAAATAAGTATCCTATAGATTTTTTTGCAAGAAAAATAATATGAATTGGGTCAAAAGGATTTAGTTCTGATTTTTCTATTGACAACAACCTATTGCCATTAGAAGAATGTCTAACAATGGCAAGTATTCCCTCACAAAGCACTTTGTTACCTTTGAGGAACCATCTTGTTAATAATCGATTAAGGGTATTGTTTTTACTCTCGTAAATTTCTCTAGTAAAATTTTGAAAGATATCGAGTGATAAGCTATTGGAATTAACAAGAAGTAGGCTTTCTAAGAACTGAATAGCTTTATTAACATCTTCTTGCTGAAATAATTTAACCAAGCCATAATCAATCCTCCTTAGTGTATCTTTGTTTTCAGGTTTAACACATAGTAGGTGGGACAGCACAATTTCTAATAAAGGTTCAGGAAGTTCATTGCAATTAGCTGCAATTAGATATGCAGTTGCGTGTAACGTGTGATCTTCTCCTTGTGATAAGGCTTTGCTGATAAGATCAGTAATACGGTCTATTTGTGATTTGCTATGCTTATATAAACTGAAAGCTGATCGGATTAAACTTGCTAATAAAATATCATCTCTTTCTTTTTTAACAGATGATTCTAGGCAATCAAGAGCTTTTTCAGAAAAAGTGGACTTTTCTGGATACCAAATTTTCCCTAAAGAAAAAATAGCTTTCTTACGAACCTCGATGTTCTCATGTTTAGTAAGTTGAATAGCTTCATTAAGGTAGTATTCAAAGTCTAGTTGAGACCCAGCCACAATGGTGGGAATTAATAAATCGGCAAATTGATCAGTAGAGTTTTTGATAAGAGTTAGAGTTTCTTCAGGACGAGAACGATCAGCTATGCAAAACTCTATGAAAGATGTAAGGATTTTATCAGCAGCCATATCTTGGCCTGCCTCTTTAAATAAATGGAGTACGCATTCCATAACTGGTAAAGTAGGTTCATCAAGTTGGGGGAGTGATTTTTCTAGTATATCTTGCATTAAGAAAAAGTTAAAATTAGTGTTAGGCTGATTCTGTAGAGCTTTGAAGCCTGTAATAATGTCGATTGACTTTTCATTGTGAAGATTAACCAGTTCTGTCACAAGGCCATTCTGATTTTTATTATCACCTAATGATTTTTTATAAACAACTTGAAGAAAATTATCTTTTTGAGCAGCAGTTAAGAGTTCGCTTTTCAGATCAGCCATTACGATAAATAATACAACATTAGAGTTTTTGTAGAAGACAAAAACTCTAGTCCATCAAACGCTCCTTTTCCGTACACCTCATTAGAAGGTGTCTAGGTATCACTTTTTGATATGCTTTCTGTACGGAAAACCTGTTAAGGTATCTTATGTAAAGCTTCTTTACAAGCTAGATGAGTTTATGTACCTTATGATGAAGAGAAAGCTGTTTGATGTTTGTGGTAGTTTCTTAGGATGATCTATCAGCTTACTGGTTCTGATTGGCTAGTTCTTGCAGTAGATTTTCTAGGTTTCTATGGCCTTGAATAGTGTCTGGGTGTTTATTACCCAATTTGCTTTCCCATATGTCCACAGCCCTGCGTAGTAGAGGTTCCGCCTTAGCATAGTTCCTTTGGAAACAAAGCAGTATAGCTAGGTTATTCAGTCTGGTAGCCACCTCAGGATGCTCAGCCCCTAATGCCTTTTCACTTATTTTCAAGGCTTGTCGCAGTAGGGGTTCAGCCTCCTCGTATTTCCCTTGGTTTCCAAGTAACTCAGCAAGGTTATTGAGATCGTTGGCTATATCAGGATGCTCAGCTCCTAATTCTTTTTCTTTTATTGGCAAAGCCTGCTGATATAAGTGCTCAGCCTCTTCATAATACCCTAGGAAATGAAGTAGTAAGGCAGGGCTGCAGAGGTTGGTGGCTGTGTCAGGATGCTCAGCTCCTAATCCTTTTTCTTTTATTGACAGAGCCGACAGAGCTCGCTGGTATAAGCGCTCAGCCTCTTCGCGACTTTCTTCGGAACGAAGCAGTAAGGCAAGGTTATGGAGGTTGGTAGCTACATCAGGATGCTCAGCTCCTAACACCTTTTCCCATATCATTAAAACTAGCTGGAGTAAAAACTCAGCCCCCTTGTAATTTCCTTGGGAATGAAACACTAAAGCAAGGTTATGGAGGCTAGTAGCTACATCAGGATGCTCAGCTCCTAGTACCTTTTCCCTTATTTTCAGAGTCCGCTGATATAAAGTGCTAGCCTCTTTATATTTCCCTTGGATTTGGAGCAGGTGGGCAAGGTTATGGAGGCTAGTAGCTACATCAAGGTGCTCAGTTCCTAATAGTTTTTCATTTATAGATACAATGCGCTGCAATAGCGACCCAGCCTCGGCATAGTTTTTTTGGCTTTTAAGTAGTGAAGCTAAGTTATTGAGGCTGGTGACTACATCAGGATGCTCAGTTCCTAACAATGTTTCTCTTATAGATAAGGCTCTCTTGTAATATTTCTCCCCTTGTGAGTAATACACTACGTTGCAAAAGTAATCTCCTAGACTATTCAGTAAAGAGGCTAGGGTTTTATCTTCAACCGCTTTTGAGGCTACGTGCTCAGCATGTGAACTAAGCCGCTCAGCTATTTGCCGTGTTTTTAGATCTTGTGGGTTAAAAGGAAAAGCCTTTTTGATTAACTCTGTAGTAGTGTTTAACCATTCTGCTTGCTGTTTTTTTGTTAGTAAGTCACGGACTACTGTTTGTAATAAGCGATGTATGGAAATATTGCTATCTATCTTTTTAATTAGAGAATAACTGCGAAGTGCTTTTATAGCTTGATTTCTTTTTAGTGGGTCTGTTAGTGCATCAGCTAATGGTTTAGATAGGTAGTCAGGGTGTTCTTGTATTATATCAAGAGGGATATTATCAGGTGCTAGAAAAGCACATAAAATAAGCAGCTCCTTTGCTCCTAAAGTCTTTTGTATCTTCTCCATAGCAACAAGCCATGTAGTAGCTACAGTCTCTTGGTAAGCCTCAAGTGTGCTTACCTCTTTCAATAACTCAATACGCTTTTCCCTAAACAACTCAAGGTATGTATTTATATTCCCATCATTTTCTTTTATGTATGCAGCAGCTTGGTCAAGGGCTAGAGGCAAATCACCTAGTTCTTCAGCTAACTCGTTAGCTACAGCCTCTTCTTCAATCTCAAAATTTAAGCTATTTTTTAAAAATTCAACAGATTCTGTACGTTTCCACACATCTATTGGCAAAGAAATTATTGTTCTTCCCCAATTAGGATTGCGTGATGTAATGAGTACATGTCCCTTACCGTTCGTTGGGAGGTAATTTTTAATAGAGGAATAAGCTTCAGCGTTATCAAAAACAAGTAGCCACTCATCTTTAGTATTAAACCAGTTCTTAGAAAATTCTCTTTGTTTTTCTATTTCATCAGAAGTTGTCAGCTTTAATACTAGAGCAAGAGCACCATAGTCTGTTAGAAGAGCAGTTTCAGTTTCGCTGTTAACCCACCACACCACCTTATACTTATGCTTATATCTGTGAGCATACTCAAGAGCTAATTGTGTCTTACCTATACCACCTAATCCATAAATGGTCTGAGTTAATGCAGTTGACTTACCATTCTCTAAGTTATTAGCAAGTTTTTCTAATAATGCCTTACGACCTGTAAAGGAGAGGTTTCTATTATAAGGAACCCTCCATGCTTGCTTAACTTCTGGAGTAAGTGCTTCGGAATAATAATGTTTGTTAACAGAAATGCTACCAGTGCCTGTAGTAAAGTTTGCTTGCCCACTAATTTCCTGATAGATATTTTGTTGACCTTGCTGGGTAACTAATCCTTGAGGTTTGGTAGTAAATATTATCAAAGGCTTATTTTTATCTGCGCCTTCTTTACAGGTTAGAGTTAATCTGTGTCCCTCACCACGCTCCTGCATTCTCTGACAACCACTGGAACGTGCTTTTTCCATACTCGTACCATTAGCAATAGCTTCATAGAAACCTTTAGCAAAGTCTACAGCAACAAGGTCTCCTACAGAACCAGTCATACCCACCACAAAGTCTATTTTCTTTGTAATAGCCTCTGCCAAACTATCACTGTAACAAGCATTAAGCACTACACAAAGTACATTGTCAGAAAGAGCAAGAACCGCTGTTAGATTGTCTTCTGCTGATGGTGAAGCTTTGTAGTCACTGAAAGAAGCTTTATAAACTTCTCTAGTTGTACTGCTCTTACCTTCTTTGTCTTCCAGCACAAGAGCTTTAGGTAAACCATGTCCACTAAAATGAATGATGGTAGGTTGGTATTTTACAACGTGTGTCTGTAGTTTCGTGGCTTCGGTAGCTAGCTCTGTTTCAAGCTCAAAGAACTCCCTATATTTACCTGATTCTAAGGCTTCTTTTATATTAGACCTTATGCATAATAACTTAAGCTAATTCAGTCTCTAGTTTAGCAGCTTGCCAACGTAATGTCTGAGCATTCACAAAGCCGCACACCACCTGCAAAATAGAGGTGTAAATGTTCTTAGCACAACGATACTTCTCCCTTACTACTTTCTAATTCTTTACCCATCCTACACAATGCTCTATCCTTACTCTAATTCGTCCTATGCTTCGGTTGAACGCTTTCTCACTTGCTGTCAATTCCCCTCCCTTTGGTTTTTTCTTTGGTGTTGTTACTACTACCCTTGGTATTTTCCTCACTTCCCCTGTTTCTTCATCTACTACCTCAACTTTTTCTACTTTTTTGTCTAACCCCTGATATCCTTTGTCTCCTATTCCCTCACTCCCATAAGGCATCCTTTCTATCGTTTGCACCTCCTCACATAGCTTCTTATCATGTTTACTGCCCGGAACCACCTCACTTATCGCCTCTATATGGTGCTCATCATCTGTTACCATTTGTGTTTTTACTGTGCATGTCTTTTTCTTGCCTGAGTAATATGGTTTCCCTCCCTTACTATTCTTAGGTCTGTTTACTGGTTGTTCAAAGGCATCTATCAGAACTTTCGCTCCTATTTCCATTAGTTCTAACTTATCCTCTTCTGATAATTCAGGCTTCTCTTCTGATTCAACTACTTCCCATACTTCTGGTACTGGTAATACTTCTTTGAGTAAAGGTAATAGACGCTTTAAGTCTCTTGATAGCATTGACTGGGTTCCACCAAACAACATGGCTATTTGTTTTTGAGTATTATACCAACGTAAGTAAGTTAACAGCATTACTACTCGCATTACCAAAGACAGTTTGTATTTTGGCCCTCCACCATAAGCTCGCTCTCTTTTATCGTTTTCATGCCTATGCTGCTCGTATTCGGGAAATCTTTCCTCTAGTTCCTTCATCATTTCCCAAAACACTTTGTCTGGTATTCCTGTAAAGTTCTTAATTTTTCCATCTTCTTTAAGTTGTTCTTCATTAATCATGCTTTGTTAACTCCTATGCTCTCTTCCCTCGTAATTAACAAAGTTTACACTATCTATTTTCTTATTGTGCATAAGGTCTATTCTTGTGTTCTGCACCATAGCTGATGCGTGATGTGTCGAATGGACTAGAAGCAATAAACAGAATGGTGTGTTTTGAAGGTGCTTTGCCCATAAGGCTTTTACTCTAACATTTAGATTTTAAGCAATGTCATTTTTAAAAATAAAAGCTAGCTTGAAACAGATTGGGAAATAATGTTGCAGGAAATGGGGGTTTTGAAGAGAGACGTCATGATGAAAAGGGGGTAATCGGAATTTCAGCTAGCAAAATTGAAACAAAAGCTATAGGGTATGTTTCATGACTACTCAGGACATTACATTATGGGATACAGAAGGACATCGATTATATCTTACTCCTGATGAGCGTGAGGCGTTTAAAGATGCTGCCAAAGCACAACCAGATAAATCTATTCGTAGCTTTTGTATTTTGTTGTATTACACAGGTTGTCGGATTAGTGAAGGGTTGGAAGTTATGTCGAGTCGTGTTGATTGGCAAGAGGAAAAGATAGTCTCGACTTTAGCCAAAATTAAGAAAAAAGTAGTAGGCAAAGACCTATAAAGAAAGGTTAAATGCCTACATGACAATACCAAGTGTAATTGTACAATTATTGGCAGCATTTTCTGAAACATTAACAGTACCAACTTTTGGCAATGTCCTAGTACTTGTATGTGGAGTGATCTTAAGTAATAAAGGCACTATAAGTGCAGCACTGAGGGTAATGAGGGAAGATCAGGATAAGGGTTATGGGAAATATTACCGAGTGATGAATAGAGCAGTATGGTCATGTTTGAGCTTAAGCAGAATCTTATTGGGCCTAATAGTGGTCACCTGCTTGACACCCAGTATGCCTTTAATGCTGGTAGTAGACGATACCTTAGAACGTCGTAAGGGAAAGAAGATAGGTAAAAAAGGATGGCACCGTGATCCTACACACTCATCAGGAAGTAGAGTAACAAAAGCACAAGGAATAAGGTGGTTGTCAATACAAATACTAGTACCAGTACCATGGTCGAAGAGGCGTTGGAGTTTACCGTTCATGACAGTACCAGCACCATCAAAAAAGACATGCGAGAAATTAGGAGTAAAACACCAGAGCTGTGTAGAGCTAACGTGCATACTGATAGGAATAATAAGGCGTTGGAATCCAAGACAAGAGATGTATCTAATAGGAGATGGGGCTTTTACAGCAGTAAAACTATGTTTAAGATGTGAAGAGCTAGAGATAGTACATATAAGTAGAGGACGCTTTGACCTGCAGTTATATGCTAAGCCTAAAGCGCAACCAAAGGGAAAAAGAGGGAGGAAGGCTAGAAAGGGGAAAAGACAAGCATCATTGCAAGAAAGGTTGAGTGATGTAAAAACGGTTTGGGGAATGATGTTAGTAAAGTGGTATGGAGGAAAAGAGAAAGAGGTAGAGATAGCAACAGGAAGGGCATTATGGCATAGGAGTGGGTTTGATCCAGTGGAGATAAGGTGGATAATAGTAAGGTGTAGTGAAGGAAGCATAAACCCGATGTGCATAATCAGTACAGATATAGAAAAGGGAGTACAGGAGATAGTGGAAAGCTACGTTGCTCGGTGGAATATAGAAGTCACGTTTGAGGAAATGCGAGCACAACTAGGATTTGAGGAACAAAGGCACTGGTCTGAAAAAGCAATAGACAGGAGCACACCATGCTTGTTTGGAATGTTCAGCATAATAGTGTTGATAGGGATAAAGCTGTATCCAAAGGAATTGCCAACAAGGTACAGTATTTGGGAAGAGAAAGAAGAAGCAAGTTTTGGAGATGTGTTAGGAGCAATAAGGATATACATATGGGAAGAACAAGGGATAGAAAAAGTGAGTGAATTAGGAGAAGAGATACAAATGCCGAAAGAGGTATGGCAAGCAGTGTTGGCAATATTGTGCTAGAAGCAGTTTAAGCGAAGGGGTATAAAATTTTGTAGAGAAGGCAAGAAAGGGTAAGTGGGCCTATAATAAGATAAGAATAAAAGGCTTCTAGTATAACAGACAAAGGGAAAATCAGTAAAAAAGAGAACTATGCAGAAAAAATATCTCGGCAAAAAGGAATGAAAATCATGATTTTTCTGACAAAACAGCGAATAATTAGAGGAAGTCTAGTGTAGAAGGAACAGTTGTGCTATTTTACAATTTGGTATGGATACTCCCTTTAGGAAACAAGCCCCTCTTTACAATTAGTTGGTATAATGGATAAAGTAGAGTATAAATGCTAATCTATATCACTATTTCTGATATCCAACAAAACTGGGCAGTGATCGGAAAGCCTTTTGTACGCTTCTGGCATTGGTATTTCCCTTGGTATAGAATCACAGTGCTCTACAGCACAATATCCACTAACCCGTCCCAGAAAATCAGCTTCTTTCATGAAAGTACTTACTATAATGTAATCCAACAAACCCGCTTCTTGGTTAAAGTACTCTGTACAAGCAGGAACCATCTCTGTTTTGCGAAAATCGGGTGTTATTTCAGCTGTGAAAAGATCAATTTCTTCAGCTGCGCTAACATCACCTTTACCCATGGTGTTGAAATCACCTAAAATAACAACATCTTCATCCAGTTCTGATAACAAGTCCCCTCCTACTCTAATATCATCTAGCTGTTCACTAGCAGATCTTCTGTTGTTAAAATCACGATCATTTATACCACTATCAAAATGAACTGAAACTACCTGAAAGTCCACACCATCAGACATGGCACTTTCCACTTTCGCGTAGCGACCTGGGCGTAAGTTTGAACTACAAGGACTACTCCCAATTTCACTTGCACCATTCATCTCCCAAACGTCTGTAAAGTCCTTTAAGGATACCCTATCTTCATTCCAAATAAAGCCAACCTTTTGTGAATTAGGTGGTCCGCACTCGTGCAAATCAACTCCCCACTCACTATCGGTTAATCCCTCTAGTTCCTCTAACATCAAGGCCATATTAAATTGGGCCTCGTCAGAATCTAATATCTCCTGTAAAGCTAGTACATCTACATCCATCCAAGCAATAGAGCAAGCTAGCCAAGATAAGTCAGTACTTTGATCAGGGCAAGTCCCATTAGGACTGCATCCTTTTGGGAACCACCTTATATTCCATGTACCTAATCGAATTGCATTTTCATCGTCTTTAGGAAGAGTAAGGTCACTTTCCAAGACTTCAATGCATTGTGAAGGTGATGACCAGACTGCCTCTTCAAAAGTGAGAGAAGAAGGGTCTTCATCATCACTTTCGTCATCCACTATGACTGTTGTCTTAGTAACATACCTCTGATTTACCCAGCCAGTAGTGCCTCCTTCAAATTCTAACTCATACCATCGTTGTCCATTCACAACATTGAGCACTAAACCAGTAGACCCATCAGCCACACGTACAAAATTATTAGTACTTTGTGGTAAATTATGGACGGGAACTCCATCAGGATGATGAGCTTTTAGAGTCACTGTATCACCGCTCGTTACTTGGGCAAAGGCTATCAACCCTAAAGCCATCACCAAAAGTGTTGAGAAATAATACCTGAGCCCTTCAGCAAGAGAAAGATTATTAAGTTTCAAAACAAACCCTCCTTATAGATAAAGCATTCCATCTACACTACACCCACTTGATTTGTGTAGTAGAAGTTAGGCTTAAATTAACATTTCAGCACATTGCTTTGATGAGAAGAGGGATTAACTTCTTTGATTTGTGAGCCTGCATAAGGCTAGCATACTTCTCCAAAGATTGATTGGAAAGAGTTTGGCATGTACGGTGTATTTCCGTATAATTGAAATGATTACTTAGGAGACAAGAAGGGCACATTCATTTTAAGGAGTGACTTTTTTTCTCATCTGCTCATATTTCTGACAGGGGGTAAGCCATTGAAAGTATAACCTTACAGAATAATAACCAGCCACAGCATAAATAAAAATAAATGTGTTCCAACAATAGCTCTAAATATCATTTGGTAACTGAATTTGCGATTTTTGTGCCTCAAACGCTTTTGTGCCACAATACCACCGGGCCAACCCCCCAATAGCTCTAGGGTATGTAAGGTGCTTTCTGGGATACGCCAGTCATCTGCTTCAGCTTTCCACTTATCAATAGCATAGGCCATAAAAGTTAATAGACTCATAAGTAAATAGATAACTAAAATAATAAAAAAAGGTAGCATGTTCCTATGCTACTTACTCTTAGCACTACCTATCAACCTGCTACTGATTTAGGTTTTTTGTTGCACAAGCACCCAGCTAAGGTGCAGAGTTTTGAGCAAAGTTTTGGAACAGCTCACATATTTTACCCAGAAGCTACTAAAGAACGCTGCACAGTTGCACTACTGCTAGACATTGATCCTATAAAACTTACCCGTAGAGGTAAAGAAAGCAACTTTGCTTTGCAACCTTATGTAAATGATAGGCCGTATGTAGCTTCATCTTTTTTGAGCGTAGCTATGGTAGAGGTACTCAAGAATGCATTAAAAGGTGACTGTAAAGGTTTTGAAGAGCTAGTAGAAATTCCTTTACCTTTAACAGCAACCATTGCTTCTTTACCTTGCCGAGGTGGGGAAGGCATGGTAAGAAATCTTTTTGAACCTTTGGGCTATCAGCTCGAGCTACAAACAGAACCACTAGACCCTAACTTTCCTGACTGGGGGCAAAGCCATTATATCACTTTAACTTTAAAGCACACTACTCAACTCTATAAATTACTTAGGCATCTATACGTGCTTATTCCTGTTTTGGATAATGACAAACACTATTGGGTAGACAAATATGAAGTTGAGAAACTGCTTAAACGTGGTGAGGGCTGGCTAGCAGAACATCCAGAAAAAGAGCTAATTGCTAAACGCTATTTAAAACATCAAGGTTCTTTAGCTAAAGTTGCTTTGCAGCGGCTCGAGCCGGAACTAGACCAAGAAGAAGATAATAAAGAGAGCTTGGCAGAAGAGCGCATAGGCCTTCATCACCAAAGGCTTGAAGCTGTCATGAAAATTCTAGTAGAAAGTGGTGCTACTCGAGTACTGGACTTGGGTTGTGGTGAAGGCAAGCTCATAAAAATGCTTCTTAAAAACAAACAATTTACTGAGATTGTAGGGGTAGACATTTCTAGTATGGTTCTGGAAAAAGCTAAAGATCGCTTTGATAGATTGCCTGAACGTGTTGGTAAACGACTTAGGCTAATGCAGGGTTCACTACTTTATAGAGATAAACGTTTGGCAGACTATGATGCTGCTGCTTTAGTAGAGGTTATAGAGCACTTAGACCCTGCTAGGCTAACTGAATTTGAGCAGGTGATTTTTGCCCATGCCAAGCCAAAGTTAGTTATAGTAACTACTCCTAACAGTGAATATAACGTGATGTGGGAGCAGTTGTCAGCCGGTAAGTTTCGCCATTCCGATCATCGTTTTGAATGGACAAGAGAAGAGTTTAAAGTCTGGGCTGGGCAAGTTGCAGAAAACTATGGCTATGAAGTAAGTATTTCATCACTTGGTGAAGAAACTAGTGAATATGGTGCTCCTTCGCAAATGGCGGTGTTTAAAATTTCCAAAAGAATCTAGGAAATCCCAAAATCTTAATTACAGTTCAGGTGGCTATGAAAGGTTGGGGTATGTAGTTCCTATTGCTCGAGTTTTATAAATACCCTATCTTTGAAAGTAAGCGTCTTTTTATCTGGGGACAAATCAGCAAAATTAATATCAGTAAACAAGAAACCTGGAGATGTAGCTATGTCTAGATCTCCATAATCATTGTATCCTAGGTTTACCTCAGTACCCCCACTTGAGAAACTAACCATCTTAATGGTTGTTGGCTTAACAAATTTATAATAACTCCCCTCAAAGCTTTTTCCTATCAATAAATCCTTATGAACAAAATCTCCCTTGGAGTTAAAATAGAGCTCTCTAGCTGGAGTATCATTTTCATAGTTCACCCAAGTCCCCACAAAATCATTAAGTGGGGGAACAGAAGCAGAAAAATCATCTGACTGTTTAAGAACTTTAAAAGTAGTACAAGAATCATGGGTAACTTCACCGCTTATTTCTTGTAAGTCAATTGTTACTACCCCAGCTAAGTCCACGGTAATATAGCCTTTTGGTTTATCAATCCATTTCGTTGCACTTAAAACAATGTAACCACTTGCACTTAATGCGCCTATCATTTCCCATGAGCCAAAAGGAACATCAGGATTTTCTTCTACAGGATAAAACTCAAAAAGAGCAGTTACCTTACCTGATTCTTCACCAGTAAGAGTAAGGGCCAAACCTGTTAGACCCTGCCCGCAGGTATAAGTACCAGCATATTTGCCTGTAAGCGGTGTGGCAGTGGTAAAACTATTAGCCTCAACTGTAGAAATACAAATCGTCAAGAAGAAAACAATAAAGCAGTAGTTAGAATAACTCAAATCTAAGAATCGTTCTAGAAGCATGAATATTACCCTTGCTTTTAAAATCATTTACAACCTCACTAAATGCTCGAATATAAAGTAAATAAGATTGGTTAAGGTTCAATTTTGCACTTGTGAATGTGATTTTTGTTTGGCTTGTGAAAATGGAATCCTCGAGCAAATCATCCCCTTCATAAATTCCTATTAAGTATTGCTTTGCGTTAGGCACAGCATCCCAAGAAATGACAATGGTAGTAGGCGATGTATCGTTGAGATTGATATTTTTAGTTTGCTGAAGTGTATCCAAGGAATTTAAAGTTGCTGTATCTGTATAAACCTTACCTTCTATTGTAGTGGTAAAAGTATACTTGCCAGTAATAGGAGATATAGATTCTGTTGCTATCCAAGACCAAAGGCCACCATCAATAATTGAAAAATTGTCTGTAAGTATACCATTATTGTTCCAATTACTTGGCCCTGTTATAGCAATTTGCAATTCCTCGTTCAAACTTGTAGGAAACTCATATGCTGCTGTATGGATAGATGTTCCCAAATTACCTTCACCAACATTATAGGTACCTATGCTTGCTTCAAAAGTTGGTTGCTTAGAGGAGCTAGAGCAACCTACCAAGGTTAAAAATAAAAGCACTACAGCAGTTAATTTTAGGAAATAACTTATACTAACTCCAATTCCATTCCTTATCTCAAATGGTTTTGATGCCACACTATCTTTTTGAATGGGGGCTTGTTCTAAAGTTTCAGATTTATTAAACATAGTTTCCTTAGTACTGTCCCCTAGAAATCTCAATTCCACACTTTTTCTCAATCGAAACTTGCTCGAGAGCCTCAAATTTGCCTAGCAAACGAGCATATTCTTGCTTCTTGCTAGAAGAACCTCCAACAGCAAATATGGCAGGCCAAAATACCACTGCAGCAACAGCAATGGTTTTATTTTTACTGTCTGCTTCTTTATCTACTTGGCCTGCAATTTCCTGACTACGTCTCGATACACGACTCATCTCAGCAATAATTTGGTCGCAATCATAGTGTGCGTACTCCAGTGGAGAGACATAAGTAGGGGTAACACTGCTCGCACCTGGTGCACAGCTAACTAATATAAGCACCAATGCAATAATTACTCCAATTTTCTTAAACATAATTAACCTTTCTTTAATCTTTGTTTATTAATTAAACTGACAGCCCTTGTTTTACACTTGTTGTATGTTGGACATCACTGTTGTTAGATAAGGCAAAAAGTAGTGCTAAAATATAATGAAATACCTTTATTACAGCTCACTTGTCATCAATTAATTCTCCTTTCTTCACTAGGGTAAATTTTTAGATTGTGACCCCTTTCAAAGACATTAAAGCATTAGGTACCCAATGAAAACCCAACGAAAACTAGCAGCTTCTCTTAAGTTGCGTTAGAATGTTGCCAAGTGGAATTAAAGATTCCTGTTTTCTTACATATAACTAAACTTGAACCTTCCATAATCATGCTCCTTTCTTTATAAGCCTCTTATTCAGACGCTCGAGCCAACACGTTAAAGATTGCAATAATCTACTTGAAAATAGAAGTCTAGCAATGGTTTATTTTTTGCCCAAGCTTGGACATCAGTGTCTAGCATGGAATACTGTCTAATTATTTGTAAAACTGCTATCCTTTATAGTAGCAGCTTGCCAAGCTAAAAATGCTCTTGGCACAAACCTTTGGCAATTTTTAGCACTTTAATTTATTTTTGCCAAAGCTTTAGCATTGGTTGCTGTGAAAAAGGAGTTACTGGTAATGGACATTCAGTCATTTTTACCCCAAGAGGACTTGGGTTTATTAGAAAGACTTGAAGGTTATCTAACTAAAATCCCCAGAGAAATTGAGAGGGCAAAAAAAAAGAAAATCGTAGGAAAGATTTTTAAACACTTCTATGAAAAGAGGTTTGAAGGAAGAAAACTTACTCAAGCACAGAAAGCCATTGAACTTACTTTCCCAGAGACCAGCAGGAACATGATACAAACCTGTATAAGGGGTCTTAACGTTCCAGAGATAGACAATTTGTTGAAACTCTCTTTTGCTTTAAATATACCAAGAAAAACACTTACTCTTTTACTGATACTTGCTGGTCATGGAGAGCTGATGTCTCTGATGCCTCAGCTCTTAGATAAAGAAGAAGAGTCTGTTGAACCAGCACATAGTATTGAAATAACTAATATTAATGTTGCTGATAAGATAGATCCACACTTCGTAGACGCTGGGCAACTTTTGGAGAATTTAAAGGTAAATTTACAGCAAGCCAAAGATAAAACTGTAGTTATTCATGGTTTAGGCAAGGTGGGTAAAACACAACTAGTTATAGAATATATAAACAAAAATCAAGACAATTACAAAGTGGCGTGGTGGATTGATAGTGCAACTATAAACAGTCTGAAAGAAACATATGGGCATTTGGGAGTTGCTTTAGGAGTGGTAGAGAAGGAGGCTGCGTTAGACGTTAAAGTAGAAGCTACCAGGGTATGGTTAAAGAATAATGATGAGTGGCTAGTGGTTTTCGATAATGTTATTGAGCCTGGGGTGGTTGAATCTTATATTAATGTTATTGAGCCTGAAACAGATATTGCTAAAAATATACCATCACCTTTTTTACCTTTTTTTCTTAAAAAATTTTTCGATCTAATCTTAAACTTGTTTGGCAAGGAATCTAAGGTGAGAAAAATGGTTTCACACAGACTTTGTGAGGGCACTACTAAAAGAGCCCATATTCTTATTACCTCTAGACATCATGCATGGGAAAAGATAACTACTAATAAACTAGAAGTTAAAGAGTGGTCACATGAGCAAGCGATAGATTACCTTAAAAAACACCTCGGAGATTTGTATAATGAAAATTTAGCCGAAAAATTAGCTAAACAGGTGGATTACTTACCATCACTTTTGAAACAGGCAGCTGTTTATATAGAAACTACTAATGGTAGTTTAGGAGGGTACTTAAAAGAATTTCAAGAACCTTATAAGGAACTGCAAAATAGCTCTACTAGCTATTGGCAACGCAATATCATAGCTATCCTAGTTTTACTAAGTATAGGTTTCATCTTTGGTTATGTGTTTACAATTTTTGGGGGAGATTTACCTTGGCTCAGTAGTCAAAAGCTTGCTATTCAAGGTATACCTCTAAGGTTTTGGCTTGCCCACAATGGTGCAATCTATATTTTTATTTTGCTAACTTTTGTATATGTCTTAGTCATGAAGTTGCTAGATAAAAAGGAATAAACATGGGCTCTGAAGCTACTTTAGGGATTCTTTTTATTGGGGCTACCTTTATTCTTTACATTGTTATTGCAGTCACTGTTACCCGATCACCTATAGTCACTGCCAAAGATTTTTATATAAATCAAAATGTACCAACTGTATTCAATGGCATGGCAACAGCAGCTGATTGGATGAGTGCCTCTACATTTCTTTCAGTAGCAGGTCTTGTTTCCTTTTGGGGGTTTGATGGGGTAGCGCTTTTATTAGGGTGGACAGGTGGATTTTTGTTACTTACCCTATTAATTGCCCCTTATATACGCAAGTACAATGGTGTTACTGTACCTGCATTTTTAGGTGATCGTTTTGAGTCCAAATTAATTCGTGTCACAGCTGCTCTTTTTGCTATCGCTATATCATTTATCTATATAGTTGGGCAAATGAAGGGTGTGGGAGTTGTTATTAGTCATTTTTCCCCCTCAATAAGTGTTCCTTGGGGAATAGTTATTGGCATGATGGTCATGTTTATTTATGTTGCTATAGGGGGGATGAAAGCCGTTACTAGAATACAAATAGTACAGTGTTTTTTAATCATATTCGCCTATATGCTCTTAGCAGGGACTCTTTCTACACAACTTGGATTTAATCCTGTACCACAACTATCACTAGGTGATGCAATTGGTAGCCTCGAGCAATTTCTAGAAAAATTTGGACTTCCTGCTTACAAAGAGCCATTTACTCACTTCTCTCAATGGAATCTATTTTTTATCACTCTAACGCTTATGTGTGGCACTGCAGGATTACCACATATAATCATCCGCTTCTATACAGTTCGTTCGGTTAAAGATGCCCGCTGGTCAGGATTTTACGCTTTATGCTTTATAGGCATTGTCTACACTGCCATCCCTACGGTAGCTGCCCTCTCTCAAGTTGGTATTTTTAGAACAGTAGATTCAATCAATGCTGATGAAAAACAAAAGGCCTCCTTAAAGTTTACACCTGATGGATTTATTATTAAGTGTGAAGAAGGTGGTTTTGGAGAAGAATCTGAGGGGGTTAAACACTTTCTGTGCCCTAATGGTAATGAGATAGAGGTGCGTACAGATAATTTGATACTTATCGCTCTTGAGTTTTTAGAAATACCTAGTTGGGTTATTATCCTAGTGGTTGGTGGTTTATCAGCTGCTATACTTTCAACTGTTTCTATCTTACTTTTAGTGATAACCTCGAGCCTTTCACATGATCTCCTAAGATACTTTTACCCCAAAAACATAGATGCAGATGAGCGTGAGAAAAAGGAGATTAAAGTAGCACGACTATCAATACTGGCTTTTATAATTGTAGCGAGTTGGGTTAGTATTGTTTTAGAAGGGGATTCTGTCTCGGAGCTGGTCGCTATTTCTTTTGGGCTGGCTTGCTCGAGCTTTTTCCCAGCAATAGTCTTAGGAATTTTTGACAAACGTATGAATAAGTATGGGGTTTTAATAGGCATGGTATCAGGTTTCGCATTTACTGCTACCTATACTCTTATGGGAAATGACTGGTTTTTGGCTATACCTATTTTAGGAATTGGTGTTGTTGGAATGACACTTAATTTTATAGCTGCCTTTACTATTTCACAGTGTACGCCAAAGCCTTCTAAAACAGCAAAAAGATTTGTTGAGTTCATCCGCAGTCCCTGACAATAAGGTTGTAAACCCACTGAAGTGAGGTAGGTAACGTGAGGCAGGGTTTGAACGTACATCCACTAGCACATCTACATTTTGTTCTTGTAACTTGTAACATGCTCAGGAATATTTCTAAAGAATGGTTAGAATGACCTATAGTGAACAGCATAGTATTATTTTAATACAGTCAATGCGACTTGCTCAAATAATTGGAAATCATAAGTAGCCCTTTTGAACTTTGGGATTTTCTATAAGTTCCTTTGAAGGGCCTTCAATTAATACTTTACCATTCTCGAGCACGTAAGCCCAATCACTAACTTGAAGTACCTGTTTAATATTCTGTTCGACCAATAATATAGGTAAACCTGTCTCTGACACACGACGGATTACTTGTATAACTTCCCCAACCAAGTCTGGAGAAAGACCTAGAGTTGGCTCATCCATAATCATCATCTTTGGATTAAGCATAAGCCCACGACCAACTGCTACCATTTGTTGCTGTCCTCCGGAAAGAGCACTAGTTATCTCTTTGCGCTTATCGTAAATGTTTGGAAAAAGTTCATATACTCGCTCAAGGCTTTCTTTACGTTTTACTCGAGCTGCTGGCAAATAAGCACCTACAGAAAGATTCTCCCTAACGGTCATGTTTGGGAAAAGTTGCCTACCCATTGGGATATGGGCAATACCAATTTCTGCAACATCATGAGGCTTTAAATTATTTATTTCCTTACCATCAAAAATTATTTGGCCTTTCTTTGGCTTGAGCATGCCAGAAATTGCCCTAAGGATGGTTGATTTACCAGAACCATTACCACCAACTAAACCCACTAGTTCATTTTTACCAACAGTTAAACTAACATTGGAAACAACTTTAAGTCCATTATATGCTAGATCAACTTTATCAACTTTTAGAATAGCATTATCCCTAGTTTGTTTCTTTTCTGTATCAGGTAAATGATGATTACTTTTCACTGGTGAAGGGTTTTTAGTTGTCAGAGTAGTCATTCTCTCTTTCCTTGTCTATCTAGTTTCCACCTAGAATTTTTCTAACTTTAGGGTTTTTCCTTACATCAGCTAATGGGCCCTCATCTATTTTTTTACCGGAAGAAAGAACAATTACCTTATTATAAAATCCACCGAATTTATTTATAACTTCTTTGATATCCAAAATGTGTTCAATCATTAAAACAGCTGTTCTATCTACAGTTAGTTCCGCAACTACTGTCCTCATATTTGCAAGGGCTGGTGGATTTAATCCAGCCATAACCTCATCTAAAAATAAGACACGGGGCTTTACAGCAATTGCTTTGGCTAGCTCTAGCCTCCTGAGGCGAGCTAGGTTTAGGTCACTAGAAAGTTGCTTTGCACGGTCTTCTAACCCTACACGCTCGAGGCATTCCAAAGCCCAAGCTTCTGCATCTTGACGGTCTTGATAAATCATAAATGCTGGAATTAGGATGTTCTCGAGCACTGTTAAACCTTTAAAAGGACGCTCTATTTGGAAAGTGCGCCCTAAGCCTTTGCGAGTACGTTTATGTGGAGGCAAATGAGTAATGTCATTACCTAATAAAGCAACCTTTCCTTTTGATATAGGGGCATAGCCAGTTAGGGCGTTAAAAAGAGTTGTTTTACCAGAGCCATTAGGTCCAATAAGGCCTGTAATTTTACCCTTTTCTAAATTCAATGAAACACCATCATTTGCTGTTAACCCACCAAAACGCACAGTAATATTTTCTGCTGTAAGTACAATCATACTATCTCTTCCTGCTTATCCTTTGCATAATTTTTCCTTATTAGCCAAGACTCGAGCTCCCCTACAATGCCCCGCGGCATGAAAAGAATTACCACTAAAATCAGCACACCATAAATAAGCAAATTTGCTTCTGCAAAAATGTTACGGAAAAATTCAGCAGATAGTATTAATAGCGTAGCTCCTAAAGCCGGACCCCAAATTGTGCCTCGCCCCCCGATAATGGCGGTTAAGGCGATTTGTATGGAAAGTGGTAGAAAGAAAATATCATGGGGTTCTAAGGAAGATAAGAAAAGAGCATATATTGCTCCACCAGAAGCGGTTAATGCACTAGAGAGAATAAAAGCTTGCATTTTTATGCCATTTGGATTAATTCCAGCAGCCTGTGCAGATTCTTCGTTCTCGCGTACTGCCTGCATCTGGTAACCAAAGCGATTATGAGCAAACCACATGACAAGTCCTATCAAAAGTGCTGCATAGACTAGAGCAATGTAGTACTGAATTTGGCGGTCAAACAAATCAAGCCCAAAAGGTTCTGACAAAGAAAAGATAAAAATACCTTCACCACCACCAGTTAGCCACCTTTCATTAATAGCTACTAATCTAAGGATTTCAGCAATGGCAATGGTAGACAAGGTAAAGTAGGAACCTTTTAGCTTAAAGGTTAAACTTCCCCAGACAAGCGCTAAAATACCTGCTAATAACATACCAAGTTGCATAGCAGAAATGGCATCGAAGTCATGTTTCTGGGTAAGTACTGCCATTGAATATGCACCAATACCAACAAAAGCAGCATGACCCAAGCTAGTTTGACCTGTCCAACCACCTAAAATATCCCATGAAGTAGCCCAACCAATAAACAGTAATAGACTTATCAAAATACTAAAGTTGATATTGGGAACTAGAATTGGGAGTAATACTCCTGCAAGCACAAAAATAGCTAATTGTAAGGGAGGTATAAAAAAAGAGAGTTTTTGATTGTATTGTGTAGGAGCAAAGAACTTCTTAGGCATTGTTCATACCCGCTCTACTGATTTTCCGAAGAGTCCTTGGGGTCTAAACAGTAATATTAATAGGAAAGCTATAAGACCATAAGTATCTCTATAATTATTGGAAATATAAGATGCACCAAGCACTTCAGTAACACCAAGCAATAAACCTCCGCCAATGGCTCCCCAAATGTTGCCAAGTCCACCAAGCACCGTGACCACAAATGCTTTTAGAGTAAAAGCAGGGCCAGTGACTACAGGAGTTACAGAAAGTTGGGGAATTAGGATTACACCTGCAGTGAAAGCAAGCATTGTTCCAAAGCCAAAGGTAAAACGGCGAATAGCCAAAGTGTTTATGCCTACTAACTCTGCACCCAAACGATTTTGTGCAGTTGCACGAACAGCTTTACCCTGCTCTGTCCAAGTTAGGAAAATAAATAGCCCTACAATTACAATTAGTATAAGTAGTGTTGCGAAAAGTTGAATAACACTTAGGGTAATATCACCTAGCTGGACAGTTGCTGTAGCATAAGGTACATAAAGTGATTGTGGTTCTGCACCAAAACGAAGTTGCAAAGTGTTTTGTATTATTAGAGCTAAACCTAAAGTAGCCAATAAACTGCTGTCGGCTGGAGCATCTACTAAACGGCTTAATATAAAGCGTTCAATAAACCAACCAAAAGCAAAGCCTAAAGGTAATATAAGAAGAAGGCTCAGGTAAGGATCTAGTTGAAATCCTGTGAACAGCGCAAGGGCAGTGTACATGCCTATAACAAGGAATTCTCCGTGTGAGAAGTTGATTATGCGCATTACGCCAAAGATAAGGGCAAGACCTACGCCAATAAGGGCATAGACACCACCTATTAGAAGGCCATTGAGTAAATTTTGTGTGAAACTAACCATGGTTTTTGTCCTTACGTTGTTTATGCCTGTTAATCAATTAGTAATGTTATCTCCTTTAGTTCTTTAGCAACCAAAGTTATTTGTACAGATAAAGATATATTTAAGAAACAAAGTCGTCACTAATTTCTTTAGGGGCATTTTTAGGAATGCCATTTGATGGTGCTTTAAACCTAAGCACGACCTCTCCAGCTTCATCACTACCTTGTAATTTAATAGTGGCTAAGACAAAATATTCTCCACTAGCTTGGCTATCTGGGGTAATAGCAAATACAAAATCAAACCATTCGCTGTAACGAATGTGATTGATATCGCTATTGTCTGATCGCTCCTTCTTGACCCTTTCTATGTCACGGCGAGCTATTGTTTTTTTAAGTTCAACACTCCAGTTCTCATCATCAATTAGTACAAACTCGCCATTAACACCATAAAAAAGTTGATGATCTATCAAGTTGAACCATGAAGAAACTCCCGTAGTGAAAATATCATTCTCACTTATATTTCGAGCAACATCACTACCTAGTTTCTTATCAAGCTGATTTAGCTTTCTGTTATCAAGATCAAAAAACCCGGATGGCTGTTCTATTTGTACGTAAACAGTTTTTTCAGCAACTATGTTTACACTTTCTATTTCTAAAATATCTCTTGCAAAAACTACTTTTATAGGGTTTGTCGTAGCAGTGCCTAGAGCAGCTGGAGTACAACTAGAGATAAGTAATAAATAAAAAATACTTCCAAAAACTGTTATGAAAAGCTTCATCATTTCTCCTAAAAATTCGATTGCTCGAGTTGTTTTGAGATCTCAACTAGCATACCTTACCAAAAATTACCGTTGAAGATTGTCTTCAGTTCTATTACTGAGCATATAAACAAGCGTATTTTCATCTAATATAAACACTAATTAATGGAACAACTTGCATTGGCCAGTCGAGTCTGTAGGGTGCTACGTCGCCAAACATGACACCCTGCAATTAGACTCTTAAACACCAACATTAGCAGTTTTTAACTTACTGGTCTTTATTAAAGTGGAGTCTGATCACTTGCTAAAATCCGAGGGCTCGAGCAAACCCAAAGTTGTTGAGAGCTTATAGGAGCCTGTATCTATCTCATACTGCGAGCTAACACCTATTAAGTAAGTAACCCCTGACTCAACAGTAAATTCAAGAATACCTTCATCTGAGGAGTCGATTTCACCACCACCATTGGAAGTACGTTTATCTTTGTTATAAAGGAATAACCTTGAGGAATGGAAAAACTCAAAGTTACTATCTAATACAAGCACTACCTTATCACCAACAGCTTTTGTACTTATATTATTCCCCAAAACTGTTAGATCATAGTAATCAATATAGTAAGGGTAAGTAGGATCATAAGTGGTATCGGGATTTGTAAGATCACTTGTAGTTATGTCGCCGTTTTTGCTGTCTGAGAAAGAGTTCTTTCCAAAATCAGAAGGTGCTAACGAACCTAAACTAGTTGAAAGAGTATAGGAGTCTGTATCGCCCACATATTCAGAACTTACACCTATTAAATACTCTATTCCTGACTCAATAGTAAAAGTTAAGAATCCTTCTATTGACTCAGTAATCAGACCACCCTTACCTATTACCTGACGCTCATTCTTGTTATAAAGAGATAGTAGATGAGAGGAAAAATCACCTTTTATTCTTAGAGCCAACATCACCTCATCACCAACTGCTTTTGTCGCTAAATGACTATCAAGGTCTTTTAAGTCATAGTAATCGATGTAATAAGGATAGTGAGGGCTGTAGTCATAATTTACGAGATCATCTGTAGTTATTTCTCCTTCTTCACTTTCAATACCAAGACCAAAATCAGAAGGGTTTAACGAACCCAAAGTAGTGGAAAGAGTATAAGAGTTTGTATCATCAAGGAAATCAGAACTTACACCTACTAAGTACTTAATACCTAATTCAATAGTGAAGCTTAACCTGTTTCCATCTGATTCAGTAATAATGCCACCCTTACCTATTGGCTGCCGTTCATCTTTGTTATAGAGATATAATTTTCCGAAGAAGCCAACATCACTTTTGCTGTCTAGAGTTAGGACTATCTCATCACCAACCGCTTTTGTACCTAGAGTATTATCAAGATCCGTTAAGTCATAGTAATCAATGTAAGATCGGTAAAAATCATTGTCATAATTTATTAGGTCATCCGTGGTCAGCTCACCATTTTCAGTATCAGATGGTTGACCAAAATCAGAAGGATCCAATGAACCTAAGGTAGTTGAAAGAGTATAAGAACCTGTATCATATGAGCTTACACCTATCAAATAATCAATGCCTGACTTAACGGTAAAACTCAGCCAACCTATATCTGATATATCTGAGGAGACAATAATTCCACCACCACTTGTTAACTGACGTTCATTCTTGTTATAAAGATACAAATGTGTTGAGAAATCGGAAAAGTCGTCACTTTTTAGTGTTAGGATTACCTCATCACCAATTGCTTTTGGATTTAGATTACTATCAAGATCTGTTAAGTCATAGTAATCAATGTTTAGAAAAGAGTCAGGGTTTATTAGGTCATCTATAGTCAGTTCCCCATCTATACTAGTAGATGGCTGACCGAAATCAGAAGGTGCTAAGGAGCCTAAACTAGTTGAGAGAGTATAAGAAATTGTATTTTTTTCAAGATAAGAACTTACTCCTATCAGATAGTTAATATCTGATTCTATAGTGAATTTTAACAAGCCTACACCTGAGCTAATAATTGTACCACTGCCACTTATAATGTTGTATTCATCTTTGTTGTAGAGAAATTTCAAAACCGTACACTTCTAATCCTTTGTAGAAAACGAATCATGTACCTGAGGGAATTATAGATATTCAAAAAAGAGCCCAATTTCTCTATAATTTCTAACTTTGATCTTGGTTGTTGACTCAACACTCTACTTTTTTGCAAAACTCGTTCTTCAATCATGCATAAAGTGAGAAAAAGCCTCTACTATGAGTCTTTTATTAATCTCAACTCCTGAATATAGCCATAAGACTACCTAGCACTGCTTTTATGAGAAGCTCTCAAACTACTTTTTGAAGGTTACTCTGATTTTATATCCATGCACTTTCCTCCCAGAATTCTGGCGACTCTAATAATCCCTCTGGTATAGGTATTGCACACTCTAGTAGATATTCTAAGTATTTCCTCCCTAGCTGAAATAGACTCAATACCTTTCTGTCTTTTCTCCTAAATTGTCCTTCCTTTCCTTCTTTTTTTGCTATAGCTCCTAAATATACTATCCAGATGTATGCGAAGCACGCTACCAACAAAAGCTTTTCTAGTCTTTTTGGATCTTTTATCCGTGTCTTGTGTATGTTAAATCCTCTTGATTTTTCATCTGAAAAAAATGTCTCGATTAAACTCCTCTTTCTGTACAACTCACATGCCTCTTTTGCTAACTCTACATTCGTTACCAAATATATTGGCTCTTTGTACTCTTCTTCCCACCACGCTATTATTTGTACTGGTCCATACTTCGCTTTCGTATACTTTACCCTTTCTACATTTACTTGCTCTCCTTCTTGTGCTATATCTTCTGGTTTGAATGGTTCTTTCTCTTCTTCTTCATAACAATTGATGTTCTTTGCCGCTCTTAGTACATATTCCCACTTGTACTCTTCACATTTCTTTTGGAATTCTACTCCATCAAACTCACCGTCACCTACTACTACCACGTCTAATTCCTTCTCTAAATCTTCCTCTATTTCTTGCAATAATTCATACAACTCCTCTAGCAAAACTACATGTTCTGCTTCACTAAAGCTTCCTTTGTTCCCTTCTCTTACTTTCCAAATTACTGGTAGTGCCCTTCCTTTATATATTATACTTATCATCAATACTGCACAGTGTTTACCTAAACTACTTGCATCTATTGTGAATATTAACGTTGTTCCGCTCAGACCTGCTAGTATTTCCTTGATGTAGGGAAAATACATGGTTTCTTTATTGACTTTTTTATTCCTCAACCAACGATTAAATCGCTTTGTTCGGCTTTCCGTTTTACTATCCTTATGTTTCGTGCTTTTGTCTGCCATTTCATCCAACGCTATTTTTCCTGCTCTAACTAATCCTGTTATCATCAAGGCAAAAACTATTAAGCGCCTGGCTGCTTGACCTGCTATGTTTTTTGATCCAAATTTCTTGAGTGTGGCAAATATTCTGTTGTATGATGTTTGAGAATATGACATGTCCTACACCAACCACATTTCAAGTAATTTTGCAATACCCTTGAGGCTTAGTGTAGGGCCTTTTTGTTTCGATCTGATTTGCCCTAGGCTGACTTATGCCCTTGCCCTTCAGTATTTTCTTGATTCAGAAAAGTGTACGGTTTTGAATAGAGAAATAGTATTGGTGAAGAGTTGGAAGAATCACTTTTTAAAGTTAGCACTACCTTACCATCAACTACCATCGAACTTAGATTATTATCAAGGCCTGTTAAGTCATAGTAATCAATGTAGTCAGAACCATAAGCATAATTTATTAGATCCTTTCTTGTTAGTTCATCCTCCTCTTGACTAGTAAATCTAATTTTAACTTCAGAAGCAGAAGAAGGTGCTAAGGAACCTAAACTGGTTGAGAGAGTATAGGAACCGGTATCAACCCATGCATGAGAGCTGACACCAATTAAATAGTCAATGCCTGGCTCAATAATAAAACTTACTAAACCTACTCCTGAGGAAGCAATAGTACCACCAGTACCAATTAATTGGCGCTTGTTTTTATTGTAAAGATACAGTTTTGCTGAAGAATTAGCAAGCTTGCTTTCTACAGTCAGTACTACTTCATCACCTACTGCTTTTGAGCTTAGATTATTGTCCAAATCTTTTAAGTCATAATAATCAATGTAGTAGGGATAGTTAGGATCCTCAGTGGTGTCATAATCTATAAGATCATCTGCAGTTAGTTCACCTTTTTTACTAACAACTATAGGAGGAAGTTTACCAAAGTCAGATAGTTCTAATGTACCAAGGTTAGTAGACAAAGTATAAGAACCTGTTCTAGATTCACTTTCATCTTTAGAACTAACACCTACAAGGTAATTCACTCCTGCTTTTACTTTAAAGGTCAAAATACCATTATCAGAAGACCTGATTTCACCACCACCACTTAGCAGGCGCTGATTCTTGTCATAAATAATTAACCTAGAGGAGAAAGTGCTTTGTAAAGTAAGTACTACTTCATCATTAACTGCTTGCAAGTTTGAAGTACTTTCTAAACCTGTTAAGCTGTAGTAATCAATATAATAAGGATCATCAAGATAATTGGTAGTATCATAATCTATATAATCGTCAGCAGTAAGTATGCCTTCTTGGAACTTTGATGTTACTTGGACACTGGTAATTTTGTTGACGTTATCTTTGCCATCACTCACAATTAATTTGGCTGTATAGTTGCTAGCACTATTATAAGCATGCACCTGTGTACTATTATTAGAGCAATTGTTGATGGTGTAATCTATTTCCCCATCATTATCTATATCTAGGGTACAAACTAAAGTATCTCCATTAGGATCAGAAATTTCCCAAGAAAAAGTCACTGATAGAGGAGCTGCACCAGTAGATGGTGTAGCCTTAAAGCTTGTTATTTGCGGGACACCCGACGGAATTGGTTTAGGAGTTACAGGAGAATTTTCCAGTTTTGCCTGCGAGGAATTACTTCCATTACTACCCTTAGCTGCTACAGCATAGCTATATTTTCTACTCTCATTTACACCTTCATCTTTATAGGAGGTAACATTTTCACCTACTTCCCCAATTTGACTAGCCACTTGTGTGTCTAGTGATGCAACTCCAAGATCTTCTCTATAAATAATGAATCCTGTTTCATTGCTGCTATTGTCTTTCCAAGCAACTTCTATAAAACCTTCTCCAGCAATAGCTCTGACATTAGTTGGTGCTGCTGGAATCCCATCAATGTTTGTATCGTTGCCACAAGATACAAGCATTAAAGCACAGATAAAAGTAGCAAAGGTAATTAAAACCTTTTTCATAATGTAGTCCTTTCCAAATCATTAAAATTAGTAAACTGTTTATTTTCTATTAAAGCATTGCTTTGATAAGCACTGTTGAAAATTGCTGTGGTGGAATCTTTATTTTCTGTTACTTCTAATTCTGTATTAGCATTTTGTAAACAAGCAACTAATAGGTAGGGAAAGCGAAAATGTTATTACTAGACTAACTAAATATTTTTTCATACACACTTCTTTCTTTGGAATTTGAATCCCTCTGGAATTTTGCTTATTAGATTAGGATTTTTCCCTCAACA
This sequence comes from Trueperaceae bacterium, assembly GCA_965224855.1. Classification (GTDB taxonomy): domain Bacteria; phylum Deinococcota; class Deinococci; order Deinococcales; family Trueperaceae; genus CBDCVN01. Next base: position 2,569,523 of record CBDDAI010000002.1, read on the forward strand.
GGTTATATTTGTTTATTCAAATTTCCTTATGGCTATAATTTATAGTGAACCGAAACTAAGAACTTTCTTTAAAACAAATGGTAAGCTAATAATAACTAGCACTTTAGGTACTAACTGAGTATCTAAAAACAGGTGTCTCAAATTAAATTTCATATTTGAACCCTTTCTAAGTGTTGGAAAAGTCTGTAGGGTGCTCCGTCGCCAAACATGACACCCTACAGGTTAATAAAAACTTCCAGGCTTTCTCGCTTGTTCTACAACATTAAGAGTCTTGATGGCAAAGCAGAAATTTATATAACATTTATCCACAGCCACAACCACCACAACCATCGCCATCATCACTATCGCTATCTCCGCTACCAAAAACAAACCATGACCATGGTGAGCGATTTTCTCCTGAGGGCCGTCCTTCTGTGGAGTTTATATTATCTTCTGGTTCAGCTTTCCCCCTAATAGCTAACCATACAGTCAAAACAAATATAGAAAGAATTATAAAAATTCCCAGAACTAGAAGTCCATTATTATTATTGTTTGCTGTACTTGTATTACCTAATAGTAAACTAGTTACAATAACTGTTAAAGGAATTATTAAGTTGAAACCTAAATAATAAGGCCATTTGAAGCCTACTAAGAGACGGGGTTTAGGAATTACCCAGTGAGTGAGTGCGCTAACCTGTTTTATACGACTAGCCTTAGCAAAACGCTTACTTATAGGGGGCCAAATGTCTTTTGGGGGTTTTTCAGCGAAGAAACGCTCGTAACTTGCTAAAGTTTTTGCATACCAATCATGAAATTTATCTTTTTCTTTACGGCCTCCTTTAGTTGGTCCATGATGTAAAGGTTGTTTTAATACCTCACCACAAAATCTTTCCCAATAAGATTCTGTGTAACAAAGATGCAAGTGCCATACTTGATCAATATCTACAGAAGGTGTAACAGGATGCCCCGCAGCTATAGCCAAGAAAGCAAAGCGCTTATACTCTTCTATAACCCTTTGAGTGTAGGCTTTATTCCAATTATTTTCTCTTGTCAACCTGGCAGAAAAGGGAAAAGCACTCTCAGAATTATCAAGTGAAAAATCCCTAATTCTTTCCCACAGGGCTTTCTCATTGATTATAGACACTGAACTCACCTCCTAGCATGGAATAAATCCTTTAAGTATTCTTTCTTATTTGAAAAAACCGCTATAGTAGAGTGGCTCGAGCAATTCACAAAACAGCCTTAGCTTAACGTTCACTCCAGTTAGGAGTAGGATAAATCAGATTATTGGTAGCTGCTGCTTCTGGAAAAACCGTAACAAATTCACCATCAATAACTTGCTGAGCAATCATCTTGATAGGATTTTGATTGCGACAATCACCTTCTGTTTGGAAAAGAATGGGGCCATAAGCAGTTTCTAGCAAATTAGTTTGCTCTAAAGCTTCTTGTATATCTGCTGACTCCAAACTTTCTGAACGACTAAGTACGTCAGCAGCAGTTAAAAGTCCAGCATACGCTTGTGCAGCATGGTAAGAAGGCTCTTTAGCTAGCTCTTCTTTAAGGTTTGTATAAAGGTCTTCTGCACCAGTGTAGGCAACATCTTTTGTCCATGCAGTGGCAGTAATAACATACTCAGCAGCATCACCAGCACCTTCAACAAAATTAGGGAGCGCGAAACCAGCTGCACCACCAGCAAAGACCTTAGCGTTTAGGCCTACTTCTTTTGTTTGGCGCATAACAGCTACAGAATCCTCAGCATAGGAAACCATCATGACCACATCTGGTGAGGCATTCTTAAAGCGGTTTAAAACTGGGCGAAAATCTGTAATGCCCTTGTCATAACTTTCAGCCTCAACAAGATCATAATCACGGTCAGCAGCTAGTAATTTAGCAGCATCAGCAACAGCTGTCTCAAAGCTGCCATTGCCATGAATTAGTGCTACAGAGCTAATGGTTTCACCTTTGGTACGTAAATCGTCATATATATCAAAAAGTACCTCAGCATAAGCAGTGGCAGGTTGATTTATGCGAAATACCCACTCTGAACCGGGGCAAGTAATACTATCAGCTGAACTAGTAAAAACCAAAAAAGGAAATTCCTCACGGGTAAGGTATTGACTTAGAGGGTTAGTGATAGATGAAGCGTAAGCTCCAAGTATAATAGGCACATCTTTTTTTAAGAGTTTTTCAGCTGCAGAAAGTGCTAATCTTTGTTCTGAAGTGTCATCCTCTAGGATAAGCTCAATTAGTCTACCGTCAATGCCACCTGCTGCGTTTATTTGCTCGAGCGCAACCAAAAACCCAGCCTTATGCTGTTCTCCAAACTCAGCAAAACGACCAGTCAAACTGGTTATCACACCAATTTTGATAGCTTCTTGTGCCCAAACAGAACCAAACAAACTTATACTAGCAACTAAAGTAAAAAGTATTCTTTTCATCAGAAACCTCCTGGGGCTTTAGCACCCTAATTAAAAATTTTGAAAATGCCAGAAATTCACTGGTATCTCACTTAAATATTAGTTATATTCTAAAAGGATAATTTTGTCAAGCCCTTGACAAATCCAGCAGACCCTAGGTAAAAGTTATACTCTTTTGTGAAATTGTGTTATTATCTGCCGGTTTCTTCAGCAAGTATGCTTCTACTATGTAAATAGGTAAATGATGAACATAGCTAAGACAACCTTGAGTAAAAAAGACCAAGCCTACCAAAAATTAAAGGAGCTTATTTTAAGTGGTTACTTCTCAACAGAAAGCTTCCTTTCTGAGAGGTCATTAGCAAGTTTATTAACAGACCTACTACCTGATTTAGAAGGGATAAGCAAAACTCCCGTCCGTTCAGCAGTAGAAAAACTAGCATCAGAGGGTTTTCTTATCGTATCACCCCAACAAGGCATTATGGTTAAGGTTCTGTCTCATTCTGAGATTAGAGATTCTTTTGAAATACTTACCTCTTTAGAGAGCTTTGCTGTCAAGCAACTTGCTGGCAAATTAACAGCAAAGCAAATTGAAGTACTCGAGCAAAAAGTAACTGAGCAAGAAGAGTGCATTGATAACTATGATATAAATCGTGCTATAGAAACTGATCTTGACTTTCATATAAGCCTCTGTGAGTTTTTAGAAAATAAAGAGATTCTAAGAGTAGTTTGGAGGCAAAGGGACATCCTCTATCGTGTCAAACATCAAATTTACCAAAAAGAAAGTTACAAAAAGTTAGTAGAAAAAAATTGGTTGGCACATAAAGAGCTTTTAAACACTCTTGAAAAAGGGCACGGTGAACTGGCTACTAAACTTATTGAACGATATATAGAGTTCTGGAAACAATTGCTACTACTTTCTATACCCAACTTTAGTGAACTTGATGAACTTCTATCTGAACAGGATTTTAAAGATTTTTTTGGTTTACACCTTGCCCTAGAAAAAGATGCGGTAGAGCAGCTTGCTGGTAAATTGACAGCTCAGCAAATTGAGATGCTTGAGCAAAAAATAATTGAACAAAAAAAGTACATTAATACCGATGATAATAACGATGAAAATCTTGAATCTGCTGTAGAAACTGAATTAGACTTTCATATAAGTTTTTACGAATTTTTAGATAATAAGCAAATTCTAAACATAGCTCAAAAAAATAGAGGAATCTTTTACCGTATCCAGTACAAGGTATATAGCAAAAGTTCCAAAGAGCGGGTTGAGAGAAGCCAATTATCTAATAAGGAACTTTTGGATGCCCTCAAAGAAGGAAATGGTGAACTAGCTACTAGGCTTGTAGGACAATATATTAGATATACCAAGCTGCTGTTTGAAGATGACTCTTCATAATTAGAGTTATTATTAAATTAGATTCGATGTATAACATTTGTGTCTGTGACACTATGTTACTCCTATTCAGAAGGCAAGATTTTTATAAGGGAACAACTCTAATGTATAGTGAGCTAGAAAAATCTTGGGTTGCCCAAACTTTAAAGGTTTCTATGGAAAGAACTTTTAGAGAGAACTATAGGCAGGTAAGCAGGTCAAGCTTCAGTGGCTAGTATATAACAGTAACCTTAGACTTTATTCTCATGCGCCACTTTATTGCCAAAGGTAAAAATAATGCTTTCACTTGTTTGAATTGTGGGAGTAACGTGCCACCTTTAATTAATGGCAGTTGTCGCAACCACTGCCCCTTTTGCCTTTACTCACTACATATAGATATAAACCCTGGTGATAGGGCAAGCTCTTGTCAGGGTGTGCTCGAGCCCACAGGAGTAGATTACAGTCCTAAAAAAGGGTGGATTATTATCCATAAATGCAAAAGCTGTGGAGTAGTTAAGAGAAACAAAGCTGCCCTAAATGACCCTAATTGCCCAGACAATTATGAAGAAATTTTGCGCTTAAGTACTAACTAAGCAATTTAAATAAGAATCTCTACTAGTTCATAGGCTTCAATTATATCGCCTTCTTGGAAGCTATCATAGTTTTGTAAGTTAATACCGCACTCAAAGCCGCTGGCAACCTCACGCACATCATCCTTAAAGCGCTTTAGTTGAGCAATTGAGCCTTTGTAAACTTCTTTTTCTTCACGAAAAACTCGAGCTTTAGCCCCACGTTTAATTATCCCATCAGTTACATAGGAACCAGCAATAAGGCCCTGACGAGGAACTTTAATAACCATACGTACTTCAGCATGACCAGTGATCTGTTCTTCATACTCAGGTTCGACTCGACCACGAATTAAACGTTGAACATCTTCGATAAGATCATAAATAATGCGATAGCTTTTTAAAGTAGTACCTTGTTTTTCGGCTAGCTTCTTGACGCTAGCTGGGGCATTAACTCCAAAACTCATAACGGTGGCATTGGCTGTACCAGCTAAAAGCAAGTCAGACTCTGTAGGTGCACCCACAGCATCTAACATAATCTCAACACTTATTTCTTTTATGCCTTCTGCCTCTTTAGCAATAACGCCCCTTAAAGCTTCAAGGGAACCTTGAGTATCTGCACGCAAGATCAGATTAATTTTTTGGTCTTGGGGTTTACCAAAAAGTTCAGCTAAAGTTACATGCTTGTTGTTTTCCTCTTCAGACTCTGTAGGTTTATTTTCTTGGATATGTTGTGATATAAATTCCTTAGCTGTTTTCTCATCTTCAACCTGTTCAACGCTATCGCCAGCAACGGGTTGATGATTAAAGCCCAGAATCTGTACTGGCACACCTGGCCCTGCTTCTTTAAGGTGTTTGCCACTGTAGTCTATTAAAGCGCGTACCTTAGCCCACACTAAATTACTGACAATATAATCCCCCACACGTAAGGTGCCTTCTTGAACTAACATAGTTGCTTTTACGCCTGCACGCTTATCTAAAATAGACTCAATGATTGTACCCTTAGCTCTAACTTTAGGGTTAGAGCGCAAATCCTCTAACTCAGCTACCAATGAAATGGTTTCTAAAAGATCATCAATGCCTTTACCAGATTTGGCACTAATAGGTACAGTGACAACCTGTCCACCATAAGCTTCTGGTATCAGGTCTATTTTTACTAGATCTTGCATCACCTTATCTATATTTGCAGCAGGTAAATCTGTCTTATTTATAGCTATAATAATAGGTACTTTGGCAGCTCGAGCATGAGCAATGGCTTCCCGAGTTTGTGGCATGATGCTATCGTCAGCTGCTACAACAATAATAGCAATGTCTGTAACATGGGCACCTCGCCTACGAATACTTGTAAATGCCTCATGCCCCGGTGTGTCAAGGAAAGTAATAAGACCACTATCTATTTTTGCTTGATAAGCTCCTATGTGCTGAGTAATGCCACCAGCTTCTTTTTCTGCAACTCTAGTTTTGCGAATATAATCTAAAAGACTTGTTTTGCCGTGGTCGACATGTCCCATAACTGCCACTATGGGAGCACGGTGAGGTAGACTTTTTAAGTAAGCTTTTTCAGCCTCAAGCTTTTCTTTTTCTTGCTCAAGCTTCTCTTTTTCCTTAGCTTCACGCTGAGTTTCTTCTACAAGCTGCTTAACCATTTCAGCAGTATCTAGTTCTATGGTACTCGAGTGTGACTTGTACTCTACTCCAATGTCATCTAGGTAACCGAGCATTTGCTTGGTAGTGATTTTCAGTTGTTTAGCTAGGTCGTAAATACGTACCTTTTTGCTAGGCATGTTACCTCCATCATAACAACTTTCTCTCTATAGTTTCATAATTATGTTTCAGAGCTTAAGTTTTCTAGTATTACACAAATTTCTTCTGCTTGTCCTTTAAAAAATTTTAACTTCTTTAAAGTGTGGCACTTTGGCTTCAAGCATAGCCAAGCACCACGCCCACTTGGCTTAGAAAAGTGATTCCTACCCTTAGGCGCTAAACGATACTGATCTAAATGCCAATTGTCCTCACTAAGGTAAAAGCGTATTAGCTGATCTTGTGGTAGTGACATCCGACAAGCTATACAACGGCGCAGGGGAGTATGTTTTTCTTTTATCAAGAGCTAACTTAGCTACTCCTCTTCATCTTCAGATGATTCTACTTCATCATTCGGTGACGCACTAAAAAGAGCTTCAAAGGCTGCACGTTTAGTATCGTCAGTTGCAAGCTTGAGGTCTTCCAGATCAAGGGCGGCCTCTTGCAAGGCAGCATCAAGATCAGAAATGTGCTCACTAGTAGCCAAATCAATTTTGTAACCAGTTAGTTTGGCAGCTAAACGCACGTTTTGTCCACCTTTACCAATTGCTAAGGAAAGTTGATCATTGGCAACAGTTACTTTAGCGACTTCAGAATCACCGTCAACTTCAATGAGCTTAACCTTAGCAGGAGAAAGGGCATTGCGAATAAACTCTTTAGGGTTAGGGTCCCACATGATAATATCCACCCGTTCACGTTGAAGCTCACTAGTTACAGCCTGTATACGAGTACCTTTATGACCTATACAAGCTCCTATAGGATCTACATTTGGATTGTGGCTCATTACTGCTATCTTAGAACGCTGCCCTGCTTCACGTGCTACTGACTTAATTTCAACAGTCTCATCACTTATTTCAGGAATTTCTTGGCGCATTAAGTACTCTAAAAGCTCAGGAGCAGCTCTTGACACAGTAATGCTAGCACCACGGTTAGAAAGCTCAACTTTAGTGATATAAGCCTTAACACGCATTCCTACTAGATAGCGTTCATTAGGAATCTGGCTTTTAGGAGGCATTATTGCCTCACCTTTACCAAGATCAACAAAAACATTACGCTTATTGTCAACCCTTGAAACTACCACAGTAACTACACTACCCTCACGGTCCTTATACTCTTCATAAACTACTTGACGCTCAGCCTCGCGAATTTTCTGAGTTATGACTTGCTTTGTGGTTTGTACTGCAATACGAGTAAAGCGTTCAGGATCAACAGGGAATTCCATTTCCATACCAATTTCAATTTCATCATCAAGCTCTAAAGCATCCTCTAGGCATATTTCCTTATTATCATCTTCAACCTTCTCAACTACTCTCTTTATAATTAAAACTTCAATCTCACCTGTTTCATGATCAACATTTACCTCTATCTCTTTTCCCTGCTCTATGTTCCGTTCATAGGCCTGGGTAAGGGCATCCTCAAAGCTTTCTAGTAACTGCTCTTTATCTATGTTGCGATCAAGAGCAAGTTGATTTAAGGCCTCTATAAATTCCTTGTTCATAATATTTAAGAAACTCCTTAAAACCCTATCGAGGATTCTCTGGCCACTGGGCTAATTTTGCACTATCAATTTCACTAATTCTTAGTTTTCTAAACTCATTGGCTACTTCAAAGGTAACTGTTTCCTCTTTGACAAAGCAAATTTTTCCCTTGAAGCTTTCACTACTAAGGTTCACTTTAGCAAGCAACCCTTGAAAACGTTGAAAGTGCTCACTAGTAATTAAAGGGCGCTCAGGGCCAGGCGACTGGACTTCTAGTTTATAAAAACCATCAAAAGGGTTCAGCCTATCTAATTCTAGACTAAAGACTTCTGTTGCCAAGGTTACATCATCTATGCTTACAGCTTTTTGATCAAATCTATCAATTCGTAAAAGTACACGCTTATTCATGCCCCTACCACTGATGTAAAGTTCTAGTACTTCAAAGCCAAGTGGCTTTAGCAAATTGCTTGCTGCTTGCTCTAGATTGATAGTGCTATCTCCTTGAGGATGATGAAATTTAGCATAATTAAAAGAACTACATTTTCAAAGTATACTAAGTCGCTTTGGCATAGATGCTATAGTTATATAAAGTAACCAAACTAACTTTTTTGATTTCCCAACAAAAAAGAGCGGGCCGAACAAACCCACCCTAAAAGGTAGTTGGGAAATAATCCAAGTGCAGTATAAGCTAAAGCTTTTTATAAAAACAAGTGCTACCTTTAATTTGATTTTGTTACTTACTCTTGAAATTTGTGCTACCTTACACCTATAATGTTTGTGTGTAGCTGAAAATAAAGCTTTGTGCGATTTAGGTATGGTAGAGGCTCTTAAATATTACAGTGCAATATTGCTTGAAAATCCTTTTTACCTTAGTTTGTAAAAAATTATTTGGAGAAAATACTGTATTTATTGGAGAAATTCATACGAATAGATATTATTGTGTTGTGATGTTAAAAACAAATTTAAGGAATTTACATTTTATTGGTTGTTTGAGTGACTTATAGTAATCCCTAAATAGGGTTATTAGTGTTGAGGTTATTGATTAAAATCAGAACATTTTTACTAAAAAACTTTAAAATGTTACCAGCTATTAGACTCTCTCTTCACAAAATAGTAGCTGATATTATTATATGGACTTTTGCCACACCAGCAGCATTTGTTCTCCGCTACGATGGTAATGTGCCCCAAGCAGCCTACACATCACTTTTAGTGGTTAGTTTACTGGCTTTCTCTATAAAACTAGTAAGTATTTTCTTGTTTAGATTGTATCTACCTTCATGGCGTCACCTATCTTCACAAGATGTACAAGTGCTAGCCAAAGCTATAGCCGTTGTTACTTTAGTGTTTATGGCTATCCTTTTTCTTGCCCACCCTTATATGAAAGGCTTACCCCGTTCTGTTCCCCTTATAGATGGCTTAATATCTTTTGTATCTTTAATCGGAGTACGTTTTTCGGTGCGTTCATGGTTTGACTATAAAAAAAGATTTGGAATGAAGCTCAAAGACTTTAAGCGGGTATTAATAGTTGGCGCAGGAGAAACAGGGTCATTAGTGGCTCGAGGCATACAATCTAACCCAGAAATAGGCTTCAAGCCTGTTGGTTTTGTAGATGATGGGCTTGATAAAATTAGCCAAAGCATTGCTGGGGTAGCAGTTTTGGGCACACTAGATAAACTAGTAACTATTATTGATGAGCAGAAAATAGATGCCATTATTATTGCAATACCTTCAGCTAAAGGGATGCTTATAAGGAAAGTAGTGCACCTTGCCTCACTTGCAAAAAGAGATGTGAAATATCACATAGCTCCAGATATTTATGGTATACTCTCTGAAAAAACACCTCTGGAGAACCTTCGTGAGGTTAGAGCTGAGGATTTGCTGCGTCGCCTTCCCATTAAGTTAGACCTAGAGCTTATTGCAAACTATTTAAGGCAAAAAACTGTATTAATAACTGGGGCAGGAGGCTCTATAGGCTCAGAGCTGGTTAGGCAGATTGCTAATGCTTCCCCAGAAAAGCTAATTTTATTTGATTCTTCAGAGGACAATATTTATAAGCTCGAGCAGGAGTTAGCTCAAAACTATCAGTACCTTAGTTACCTAAGCATTATAGGAGATGTATGCAATAAGAAGCGCTTGCAGAGGGTATTTCAAAAGCACATCCCACAGGTTGTTTTTCATGCTGCTGCTTATAAGCATTTACCACTTATGGAAAGAAATCCTGAGGAGGCTGTGTTTAATAATGTTATAGGTACTAAATATGTTGTTGATACTGCTTTACTTTATGGGGTTTCACATTTAATAAACATCTCTACTGACAAGGCAGTTAATCCCACATCTGTTCTAGGGGCTTCAAAGTATGTAGCAGAGTGCCTTGTGCAAGAAGCATCTTTGCGAGCAGGTCAAGAGCAGTTTTTTGTTTCTGTACGCTTTGGCAATGTACTAGACAGCAGGGGTAGTGTTATTCCTTTATTTAAACATCAAATAAGTAAAGGGGGACCCATTACGATTACTCATCCTGAAGCAAAACGATTTTTCATGACCATTCCTGAAGCAGTACAGTTACTTTTACAAGCAGGTGCAATTGGTGAGAATGGCTTAATCTACATTTTGGATATGGGTGACCCAGTTAGAATTTTAGATTTAGCTAAGGACTTGATTAGCTTATATGGTTTAGAGGTTGATAAGGATGTTAATATCGAATTCTCAGGATTGCGTCCTGGTGAAAAGCTTCTTGAGGAACTCACCAACGCAGAAGAAAAGAAAGTGAATACTCCCCATGAAAAGATTTTTGTTGCTAGGCGGGATCATACTGATAGCAGTAGATTGCTAGAGATGATTGATAAACTTAAAGCAGCTGCCTTAGAAGCTGATGCTGTTACTATACGCAATCTCCTCAATAAATTTGTTGCAGGTGCTCAACTTAAGGATTCTAAGCCTAAGGAAACAGTAGCAGCATAATAATGGCCCCACTATTATAAACTACTCCTAATCTTTGATTTGCTACCATATAGGCACGTAGTAATACATCATTGGATACACTCCAATCATTTACGGCAGTCACCTCAACATCAATAGTTTCATTATTAATAGAGTTTTCCCATACTGCTTTAAAAGCGTCCTCATCATCATTAACATAGGCACATACAGGGGTACCAGGCATATTAGTATGAACTTCTTGAGGACAGTCAACCGCTCGAGCACCCAAAGAAGCCAACATTTGCTCAGCGAACTTACGCTGCAAGGACAGCAAACTACGTTCTTGCAGTGTTCTAAAGGTGCCTGAACTCAGTAAAGCAGTATTGCTACCTGCATAATTTAAAGCCATTTGGCCATCATTATTTTTTAAGCTTACTTCAGCACCTACTTCCAGCAAAGCTTGTATCACTGCTGGATTAGTATTCTGACGCACAGCGTACATTAGAGCTGTCCAGCCTTCTGGTGATTGTGTGTTTACATCAGCCCCTGATTCAACCAATATCTTTATTATTCTAGGGTCTGTGTTAGCTGTGGCTGCGTACATAAGGGGGGTTTGACCATATTCGTCTACTATATTTATATTTTGACCAGCGTTTATAGCATTATAAACACTCTCAAAGCTACCTTCACGACACAGCACTAAAAATTCTTGTTGGGCAAAAAGTGTTCCTGAACCGACTAGAAGGAAAAGTATTGCTAACTTTTTCATATTACTATAATTACTCCTAAAATTTAATCTTAAGGGCTTAATTTTAAACCTAGAGCCTAAAAGTTAATGAATTAAAGGTGAATAATATAAGTTGAAACATCTGCTTCATAAGCTTCATCTAACACATGTTAGCGTTAGCTAGTTTGATAAGAGTTATCAAATTGTACACATTTAGCATTAAGGATGTTACTGCCAATACCCAAAACTCAAAATTTTGAGTTTGACAAAACCTTTGGAAAGGAGTAAGGGTGTGCTTTGCACACGTAAGGGCCATTTTTCTCACCACTAAACTTATTTTATGCAGTAACAGTGGATTTTTTGCCCCCTACTTTATTACTTATGAAACATTTTTTCTTTCTATTTCTAATTATTTTTTCTTTCTCTTTTGCCCAAGAAGAGGTGTTAGAAGATCCTGTAGTTATTAGGTTAGATGAGCGTAATGTTACTCTAAGTGAGTTTGAGAATCGCTTTAATATTTTTCTAGGTAGCATTGCTATGCAACAAGGCATGCCCTTAACTGAGGAAGTAGCAGCCCAGTTAAGCTTTCTAAAACCTCAATATTTAGAGCAGCTAAGTAATGAAGTAGTGCTTTTAAATGAGGCTGAGAATCGCGATTTAAGTGTCCCTGATGAGAGTATTGAAAGGCAGTTAAATGAAATAAAAAGTCGCATTCCTCCAGAAAGTGACTTTGAAGCAATTTTGCAGCAAGCAGGTTTTACCGATGAACAGCAATTATACACTCTAATAGGTGAAGGAGAAACTATTCGTTTGCTTATGGAGGCTTTGCGTGAAGAGGTAGAAATTAGTGACGAACAGATTGAAAAGTTTTATGAAGAAAATCAAGACTCCTTTATTGGTCCAGAAGAGGTTTGTGCACGACATATTTTGCTCGAGACAGAAGAAGATGCTAAAGATATACTTACCAAACTCGAGCAAGACGCTGATTTTGCTGAATTAGCAAAAGAGCATAGTACTGGTCCAAGCGGTCCTAATGGTGGGGATTTGGGTTGCTTTGGGCGTGGTCAAATGGTACCTCCTTTTGAAGAAGCTACCTTTGGTGCTGAGGTTAATAATCCTACTGACATTATTGAGACACAGTTTGGCTATCATGTAGCACTAGTTTATGAGCGGCATGAGGAAGGCGCTCGACCCCTTGAGCAAATAACTGATGAAATACGAGACCAACTTGTAAATGATTCTCTTGAGGGTGCGGTAAGTCAACTTTATGAAGATAGTGGTATAGAGGTACTTGAAGATATAATTTTAGCAGAGTCAGCCACAGATTCTACGGAGGACAATGAAGAAACGACTTCTGAAGAAGGGCTTGAAGGAGCTGAATCAGAATCAGATTCTAATGTAGAAGAACCTGGGTCAGCCGAAGTTGAAGAGGATGTTGATATTGAGGAAGTAGAGGAAGACACTGGGGTTGAAGGTGAAGAGGATGCTGGTACTGAGGAAGAAGTTGAAGAAGATACCGACATAGAAGAGGACCCAGAAACTGAGGAAGAAGCTGATGAGGATACTGAAGGGATGACTTCTGAAGAGGTAGAAGAATCCGAAGCTGAAGATTCCGAGCCAGAAGCTAGCGAAGAAAATGAGGAAGAGTCTGAACCAGAAGAGTCTGAGGCTGAAGATGAAGAAACTGCAGAGGATGTGGCTTCCGAAGTGGTAGAAGAAACTGAGTCAGCTGAAGAGAGTACTGGTACTGAGGAAGAGGGTGAGGAAGGTGCTGATGCTGAAACAGAAGAAGGCATGGAAGCTGAAGAGGATGCTAGTACTGAGGAGGAAGTTGAAGGGGATACCGATATTGATATTGATGAAGTAGAAGAGGTTGAAGCTGAGGAAGAAACTGATGAGGATACTGAAGGGATGACTTCTGAAGAGGTAGAAGAATCCGACTCAGAAGAACCCGAAACTGAAGATTCTGAACCAGAGACTAGCGAAGAAAATGAGGAAGAGTCTGAATCAGAAAAGTCTGATGCTAAAGGTGAAGAAGTTGCTGAAGCTGAGGAAGAAACTGATGAGGATACTGAAGGGATGACTTCTGAAGAGGTAGAAGAATCCGACTCAGAAGAACCCGAAACTGAAGATTCTGAACCAGAGACTAGTGAAGAAAATGAGGAAGAGTCTGAATCAGAAGAGTCTGATGCTGAAGGTGAAGAAGTTGCTGAAGCTGAGGAAGAAACTGATGAGGATACTGAAGGGATGACTTCTGAAGAGGTAGAAGAATCTAACTCAGAAGAATCCAAAGCTGAAGATTCTGAACCAGAAGCTAGTGAAGAAAATGGGGAAGAGCTTGAAGATGAAAGGGATGAGGAGATGGCCTCTGAAGATGACTCACTAGAGTCAGATACTGAGGGAGAAGAACCTGAAGCTGAAGACTCTAAGGAAATTGATGCAGACAATTTTGAAAGAGCTTCAGCAAGAGTAGAAAATGAAGAGTCTGCTGAGGAAGTAAAGATTATACTACTAGCAGATATAAGTGATGGTAATGGAGATTCTGCTGGTGAAATGGTTATAAAGATGCAGCTGTTAGCAAGTGTAGCTGAAGGTAGTGATTTAGCAACAATTACAAGCTTGCTAGTAACTGCTGGAGATTCTATAGATAAAGATGAAACTTTGCTTGAGATCTCTATTGACGAAGATACTCAGAAAGTGTCTTCACCCTTACCTGCTACTGTCGTTGAGATACATGTTAGTGAAGGTGATGAGGTAATTGCTGATCAGCCGCTGGTAACATTAGAGGTTCCTGCAAAAGGTGCAGAAAGTGAGGAAGCATCTAACTCAGATGCTAATGAAGAAGTGGAGGAGCCCGAAAACTAAGGCCATGTCCCAACTTTCTAACGTTATCACCAATCTTAAGGCATCCTCTACCTTAGCGTTTAATGCTAAGGCGCAAGAAATGCGCCGCAAAGGTATTGATGTAATTGCTATGACTGCAGGTGAGCCTGATTTTCAGCCACCTGAACATATATTACAAGCTGCACATGAAGCCATTGAAAAGGGTCTAACTAAGTACACTGCTCTTAACGGTATGCCTGAACTACGAAAGGCTATTGCTGAAAAGTTTACAAGGGAAAATAACCTTCATTATGATTCCCAGCAAGTTACAGTCTCAACTGGCGGTAAACAAGTTCTTTACAATGCTTTTAGAGCAGTTTTAAACCCTGGTGATGAGGTTATTATTCCAGCACCCTATTGGGTAAGCTACCCTGCACAGGTGCAGCTCTCAGGTGGCACCACTGTTCCAGTAATGACCAAAGCAGAAGAGGATTTTATTCCAAAAATAGAAGCAGTAAAAGCAGCTGTTACCAATAAAACTAAGGTCATTGTCCTTAATTCACCTTGCAATCCTACCGGAGCAGTATACCCCCGTGAAACAGTTAAGACTATAGTAGAATTTGCTGCTCAGCAAGGCATTTGGGTATTTACAGATGATCTTTACGAGCATCTTATTTATGAGGGTGAGTTTACTCCCGCTGCTTCTTTTGCCCCAGAAAATACTTTGATTATACATGGTGCTAGCAAAGCTTATGCTCTAACAGGATGGCGTATAGGTTATGGAGCAGGTCCCCTAAATTTAATCAAGGCTATGAACCGCTTACAGGGGCAGGTGACTAGTGGGGCAAATTCAATTGCTCAATATGCTGTGATTGCTGCACTTAATGAGGTTGAAAAAACCAGGAAGTTTATTGAAATGACTAAAGCAGCTTATATAGAGCGCCGAGATGTTTTAGTTAAAGGGTTGAATAAACTGGGCTTGAGCACCCCTAAACCCAAAGGGGCTTTCTATGCTATGGCAGATGTGAGTAAAATTGACTCCGATGAAAACAAGGCTGCACTTAGGCTTTTAGAAGAAGCTCATGTGGGAGTGGTGCCTGGCACAGACTTTAATGCTCCTGGTCGAGTGCGCTTAAGTTATGCTACTAGTTTAGAAAATATAAAAGTAGCTTTAAAGAATATTAGTGAGTTTTTAAGACTGTAATATTAGTCCATGATACTTTAGTACGGTGAACATGCAACGTAAAATTATTTTTATAGTAGCCTTAATTATAACCTTACCAATAGCTTGGTGGCTGGTCTCACCTTTATTTCTTAATAAAAAGGTTGATGAACCCTTTCCCTTTCAAAAAAATGATTCCGCTGAAAACGAAGCGGGGATTGTTTCAGAGGACCGTGAGTCGCCTAATGTTACAGATAGGGTTTCAGAGGCTTTTAATGATTTAATAGCGGAGTTTGAAGTGGCTCAGGCAGCAGGTTTGTCTGATGAGGAAAGGGTAGCGTTTGAAAAAGATATGCTTGACATAGCAGCCCAGATGCCTGACCATATTATGGATGAACTCATGCCAGCAACAAGTGATGAGTGGCAAGTCATAGCAACTGGGGACTTCCGTGGGGCAGATAGCTTCCACCAAGGCTCTGGTACTGCTACAGTCTATGCTCAGGGTGATGAGCAGGTACTGCGTTTTGAAAATTTTGCTAGCACCAATGGTCCTGATTTACATGTACTTTTGGTCGAAAACATTTCTGGTACGCGACATGGTGACCTAGGAGATTATGTTAACCTTGGCTCACTCAAAGGTAATAAAGGCAGCCAAAACTACTCTATCCCTGCTGGCATTGATATATCAGAGTATGAAGGAGTACTGATTTACTGTAAACCTTTCCATGTTGTGTTTGCAACTTCTAGACTTGAGTAAGTAGAAGAACCTTTCAAGGGACTTTCGTTACCTTTGGAAAAGGGGTAGGGGGGTTCTGGTTTGGGAAAGAATTTTTCTAGCACACTACATTATGAACATCTATAAAAATGATTTTTGTGACACTTTTGTCTCATAGCTGCACACATCCATCTCACACTTGCTAGTCATTATGTGACTTATGCTTAAAAAGACTACTGTTTTTGGTCTTGGCTCTTTTAAAGAAGTAAGTTTAAAAATTATCTTTGTAAAAATTTTGAAAAAACCTTTTATAGCTAAGACCTTGAGTATTTATGATGTTGCAGTTGGAGGATTATTGTGGTAAGACACATTTTCAAGAGTATTTTAGGCACTATTCTTTGTATAGCTTTAGTGTGGGCACAAGAAGAGCGTAGCCCTGAAGAATTGATACATCAGGGTAGTTTATATTTTAGTAGGGGTGATTGTGAATTAGCCCAGTATATTTTTCAGGAAGCTCTTAAACTCGAGCCAACAAACACCACTGCTATGCTTGGTAAAGGCAGGGCCTTGGTTTGCCAAGGTGCTATCCAGTTAGGAATAGAAGAACTTCAAAAAGTAATTGCAGCAGACCCTAGCAATATAGGGGCATATGTTCAACTAGCCATAGCTTACCTTAATCAATACTTAGATGACCCAGCTGGTTATCCAGATAGCCTTGATCAAGCTTTTAACACTGTTGCTCAGGCTGAATCCGTAGGTGCAGCTAATCCAAGAGTACTCAATATGAAAGGGGTTATTCTTTATCACAAAAATGATTTTGAAGGTGCTAAGTTAGTGTTGGAAAATGCCATCAGTCTTGCTGACTCTGAGAGTTTACTGCGAGCAGAAACAGCTCAAATACATGTCAATCTGGGTCGTGTTTATCGTGCACTTGAGCAAGACCAATTAGCTTTGACCTCTTTTCGGCGTGGAGTAATGCTAAATCCTCGCAGTCCCGAGGCCCATAGTCTAGTTGGGGAAATGTACTTTTTACAAGATGATTGTGACCAAGCTCTTTACGAGCTAACTCAAGGAGCCAACCTTAATAGGGATTCCCTGTCTGTACTTTCCAACTTGGCCATTGTTACCTTTGAGTGTGGTAATGAGGCAGGGGCAGAGCCTTGGCTAAAAGAGGCGCTCGAGCTTGATGAAAGCATTGCACTTCCCACGCTTTATATTTACTTAGCGAGAGTTTATCTAGGCCAAAATCGTTTGGATGATGCCGTGCGTGAGGCTCAAAAAGGAGCGCTGTTACTGACAAGTGACCCAGAAGGTTTTTATTGGCTAGGTCAAGTCTATCAAACTAAAGGAGAAGTGGATGCAGCTAGAGAAGCTTATCAACAAGCTTTGGAGCTCGAGCCCAATTACACACTTGCTAATGAAGCATTGAGTAACCTCCAAAACTAGTTCTCTAGACAAAGGGGAGATCATCTTATAAACTAAAGCGTTTGCCTGTTGTCAAAGTGGCAGTGGGGTGTCCGCTTTGCATAATATTATTAGGTAAACCTCATACTTTCACTCAACGCCCCACTTTGGAGATATATGTCATATCTTGGAATGAAGCAGCTTTTAGAAGCAGGTGTTCACTTCGGCCACGAAACAAAAAGATGGAATCCGAAAATGAAGCGTTTTATTTTTGCTGAGCGTAATGGGATTTTTATCATCGACCTACAAAAGACTTTGTCAGAATCAGATAAAGCCTTTCAGTTTTTACAAGATGTTGTCACACGTAATGGCACAATTCTTTTTGTAGGTACCAAAAAACAAGCCCAAGAGATTTTAGCTGCTGAAGCAAATCGTTGTGGAATGCCCTATATTAATGAACGTTGGCTTGGAGGTACCTTAACCAACTTTAAGACTATAAGCAGCCGCGTTTCACGCTTGAAAGAGCTAGAAAAGATGTTTGATGATAAGTCTATTTTGCTATTTAG
This sequence comes from Trueperaceae bacterium, assembly GCA_965224855.1. Taxonomy (GTDB): domain Bacteria; phylum Deinococcota; class Deinococci; order Deinococcales; family Trueperaceae; genus CBDCVN01. The sequence continues at coordinate 2,587,451 of CBDDAI010000002.1, forward strand.
TAAAAAAGAACAAATTGACTTAGGTAAAGAGCTGCAGCGACTAAAGCGTTATTTAGGTGGTATTAAGGAAATGCCTAATTTACCAGATGCCCTTTTTATTGTTGACCCTACTAAAGAGGCTATAGCAGTTCGTGAGGCAAACAAGCTAGAAATACCTGTTGTTGCTTTAGCAGATACTGATTCTGACCCTGACACACTTGACTACATTATTCCAGGTAATGATGATGCTATTCGTTCCATTCAACTGGTCACTGCTCGTTTGGCTGATGCTATTGTTGAAATGCGGGGTGGTGCAGAGGGTACTTCCTCCGTAGCCCAAAGTCAAGTTCAAGACGGTGCAGACTCTACGCTAACTCCGATAACTTCCCCTGAAGATTTTATAGTTGAAGCTGCTGAAAGAGGGGCTGCAAAAAGTCCTACCAAAGATTGATTAAGGAGAAGTAAAAATGTCTGTTTCAATGGAAGATATTAAAAAATTACGTGCTATGACTGGTGCAGGCATGGTAGATGTTAAGAACACCCTTCAAGAAACAAATGGTGATATAGAACAAGCAGCGAACCTTTTACGTGAGCGTGGTATTGCCAAAGCGGCTAAGAAGGCTGATCGTGAAGCTAAAGAAGGTTTTATTGGTCACTACTTGCATCATAATGGTAAAGTCGCAGCTATGGTAGAGCTTAATTGCGAAACTGATTTTGTTGCTCGTAACGAGAAATTTCAAAGCCTAGCCAAAGATCTAGCTATTCATATTGCTATGGCTAATCCCCTTTATAAAAACCGTGAGGGGGTGCCTGAAGAAGTATTAAATGCTGAGAGGCAGATACTTTTAAAGCAAGCTAAAGAAGGAGGTAAGCCTCAAAATATTGCTGAAAAAATGGTTGATGGACGTATAAATAAATTTTATCAGGAGAACTGCTTATTAGAGCAACCTTTTGTTAAAGACGATAAGAAAAGTGTGGAACAACTCGTTAAGGAACATATTGCTACTGTTGGTGAAAATATTCAAGTGGGAAACTATGACCGCATTGCTATAGGAGAGTGAAAATGAAACGGGTGTTGCTAAAGCTTTCTGGAGAATTTCTAAGTGGGGAGCAAGGTTTTGGCATTTCGGCAAGGGCAACCCAAGTACTTGCCAGTGAGGTTGCTGCAGCTCATAGCCATGGTACCCAATTAGCGGTGGTAGTTGGAGGAGGTAACTTTTGGCGTGGAGCTGAGCAAGGTGTAGGTATGGATCCTGCAACTGCTGATTATGTAGGGATGATGGCAACTGTTATGAATGCAGTGGTACTTCAAGATGCTTTGGAGCACCTTGGTATTAATACTCGAGTACAAACTTCTGTTGAAATAAAAGAAATCGCAGAACCTTACATTCGCAGACGAGCATTAAGACACCTCGAAAAGGATCGTGTGGTTATTTTTGGCGGAGGAACAGGCAATCCTTTTTTCACTACAGACACAGCTGCTGCCTTACGTGCCCTAGAAATTGATGCAAACTGTGTGCTTATGGCAAAGAATAAAGTGGATGGTGTTTATAGTGATGACCCTAGAAAAAATCCTAGTGCTACTAAATATAAAGCTTTGAGTTATATGGAACTTTTGAATAAAAGGCTGAAAATAATGGATGCTACTGCCATAAGTCTCTGCATGGATAATAGGATGCCCTTAGCAGTATTTGATATTTTCACTAAGGGCAATCTAGAACGCCTGATAAAAGGCGAACAGGTGGGTACACAAATTAGTTAGGCAAAAATTTAAATTAAGATAAGTTGGCTTGTTTCTTATCTATAAACTAAAGATTTTTAAGCAAAATATTAATGTTATAGAGAAGGTTATGATTAGGCCCTAAATAATGTTAACTAGTAAGCAGGAAGATAATTTAGAAAATGAGCCTAAAACTATACTCTTTGCTGCTGAAGGTACCTATCCTTATATCATGGGTGGGGTAAGCTCATGGAGTGACCAACTTATTCATGGTTTAGATGATTTTTACTTCAAAGTCATGACAGTGGTAGGCACTCATCCAGTAGAACCTACTATTGCTATACCCGAAAATGTTCAAGAGTTAATCCCTATACACTTCTGGCGCCCACGCAAGGGGGTTAGCCAAATTAAATCCAAAGAAAAAAGGCTCTTTTATGAGGTTATCTATAAATTTCTTACCTGCCCTCAGCAAGATTTTAGACTCTTTGCAAAATCACTCCTTGCTCTAGCCAAGCTTGGGCATAGATATAACTTATGGCCACTTTTTGAAGACAGTCTCATGTGGGGAATGGTACGTTACTCACTAACAAAACTTACCAGAGAAGCAGGGCTAACTAAAGAAGAATTTCCGGGTTTGGGAGAGGTAAATCTAGCATTGAATTGGCTTAGAGCCACCTTGGTCCCCTTGCTTTTTGTGCCACCAAAAGCAGACCTTGTTCATGTAGTTACTAATGGTCTTTGTGTAATACCTGCTTTTATAGCAGCTCGAGTTCACAAAGTGCCTTTGTTGCTTACAGAACACGGTATATACTTACGCGAACGCTACCTAGACTTTCAGCAGGAAGAGGATCCATACAGTCTAAAGCTTTTAAGGGCTCGCTTTTACAAGTTTCTAGCTCAGTTAACATACCTTTACTCCAACCGCGTTACCTCAGTAAGCAATTTTAATCGCTACTGGCAACTAGAGCTTGGAGCCCCTGAGGAAAGGGTTGAGGTTATACCCAATGGCATTGATCCTAAATCTTTTCCCATATCTGAATTTATTTATCAAGACAAGCCCACTATTGTATGGATAGGTCGTATTGACCCACTCAAGGATTTAGAAACACTGCTGAACGCTTTTGCTGTTGTTAAAGAAAAAATGCCCAGTGCACAATTGCGTTTGTTTGGACCTGTTCCTCAAAGCAATGAGGAGTATCATCAGCATCTTGAGTCTATCATTCAGGAGAAGAACCTTGCTCCCAATGCTCGTTTTGAAGGTCCCATTAGCCCCGCTTACAAGGCCTATCATGCAGCTGATGTTGTTGTGCTCTCAAGCATCTCTGAAGGATTTCCTTATACTGTTGTAGAAGCTATGATGTGTGGCAAGCCTGTAGTGTCTACTCGAGCTGGTGGGGTAGGTGACGCTATAGATGAAAGTGTTGGTCGTCTTGTTCCGCTCAGAAGCTCTATTCCTTTAGCCAAAGCGCTGCTAGAAATCCTAGAAAACAGAAACTTATGTGTGGCTTTGGGTATACAAGCCAATCAAAAGGCTCTAAAAGAATTTACCTTGGAAAAAATGTGCTATAGATATCGAAACCTTTACCTAAGTACTTTAGAAGAGCCTATAATACGCCTTACAAAGCGGAAACATATGGAATCTAACACCTTTGCTAAGGAAAGTGACTATCTAAGGCAATTACCACTAGACATATTTTTCAAGCTAGATGAAGTTTTAAACTCGACAAATCAAAATAAATCCCCTAGGAGACAAGAGAAAAGCGATCACTATTTGAAGCAATTGCCACTAAGTATATTTTTTGAACTAGATAACGTCTTGAATCCAACAAATCAAAGCACCCTTAGGTGGCAAAAAGATGAAAATACTATAACCTTAAAGAAGAATTTTCTTACAGAAGATGAGGGTGTCGCCAAGAGTCTTGCCAACATTAAAGAAATCAGCCTAGCTGGAGATAGCTCAAAGAACTTTTATGAACAAAAAAGATCATAAGAATTTCTTATATGAGTTTATTTTTAATGTCACGTATATGTTGAGTGAAGTCATCATTTTCTTGTAAGGCTTTCTCGACCTTGCTCACTGCGTGCATAACTGTAGTATGATCACGATTTGAGAAAAAAGAACCTATTTCAGGGTAAGAGTGATCAGTAAGTTCGCGAATTAGATACATCGCTATTTGGCGTGCATTAACTAATTCAGCGCGCCTTCCCTTGGAGATGACTTCCTGAACAGGAACCTTGAAGTGTTCTGCGCACACTTGTAAGATAGCGTTCATGCTCAGATCAACGTCTGCAGGCATAAAGATATCAGAAAGTGCTTTTGCTGCATTCTGACTGTTTAAGACTAAGTCATTCATGCTCGAGTAAACAATAACTCGAATAAGTGCTCCTTCAAGTTCTCGAATATTTTTAGTTACATTACGAGCTATATATTCAATAACTTCATCATTTACATTGACTCTACGATACTCAGCATTCATTTTTAAAATTGCCATACGCGTTTCTAGGTCGGGTGCTTGTATATCAGTAATGAGCCCCCATTCAAAACGGTTACGCAACCTGCCCTCGAGCTTAGGAATATCTTTAGGAGGCCTATCTGAAGAAAGGATGATTTGTTTACCTGCTTGATGAAGGTCGTTAAAGGTGTGAAAGAACTCTTCTTGAGTACGCTCCTTGCCTTCAATAAATTGCACATCATCAATTAACAAAAGGTCTATACTACGATAGCTGTGGCGAAATTGTGCCATCCCATCCTCACGAATGGCAGTAATAAGCTCATTAGTAAATGTTTCAGTAGATACATACTCAACTACCAATTTAGGGTAGAGCTCAAGTGCCGCTTGGCCCACTGCATGCATCAAATGAGTCTTCCCTAGGCCAGCATCACCATAAATAAAAAGGGGGTTATAGGCTTTACCAGGAGTTTTAGCAATAGCTTGAGCTGCTGCATGGGACAAATTATTACTAAGACCAACTACAAAGTTGGCAAAAGTATACTTAGGATTTAGTCGGGGGCGAGGATGAAGTGGAGTACTATTAACTTGCTTATTGTGTGGAAGGGCCAAGTCAGTATTTGTGTTATTTTCTAGATTGCTAGGGGTATCAAAAAGATTTTGCTGCTCAGCTTTTATAGAACTAACCTCAAAACCAACTTTTGGATAGTTTGCTCCTAAAGACTTCAGCCCTTGCTCGAGCAAATCACCGTAATGGCTCTTAAACCAATCACGAACAAAAGAGTTAGGTACAGCAATCATAAAGATACCATCCTCTATGCCCAAAGGAGCAGTTTGCTTAAACCACGTTTGAAATTCCACTTCAGGAATATTATTCTTAATGTAGCTGAGCAAGTCTTGCCAAATAGCATTTTCTTGGCTCAATGGTTTAACCTCACTTGAAATCCTATAAATCAAACTAAAATATAAATTACTAAAACCTCAGAATCAATTTTATGAAAGGGCCCTTAATTACCTATAGTTAATTTGAATAAAGGCTAACCTAAAACTAGCTAAACAATACCATTTCAACTACTTTAAGTCTAGACATCTGCCTAAAAATGTATTAAAGGTTTACAATCTCATAACATTTGCTTTATACTGGTTCCTCAGTCAGTAAGTTTTACTGCACAAAAATATTTGAAGGAGCGTATGTTTAATGTCATATGAGTTTAATAGTGATGAAGACAAGGTTGTCAAGGGGCTTGCCAGAAAGCTTCGTTTAGTTTCACTTGTTTTAATAGTTCTAGGTCTTTTAGCAGGAGTGCTCGCTGGCCTCGAGATTAAAAACACTATATCTGAATTAGGTGCTAAAGATGCCTTTATGGGCAACTTAGTTATGATTGTCACAGCACTTCTATTACTCCTCTTTGGTATTTGGTTTTCAGGTTCTGCAACATCTTTTGCCAAGATTGCCAAAACTGAAGGCGACGACATGAATCACCTCATGAAAGCCCTCGGTAGCTTAAGCAGTGCCTTTGGACTTATCTATTGGGCTATTATTATAGCTATTCTTGCTGCTGTTGGCATGATTATTTACACCTTAGCTACCGGAGGAAGTGCAGGTGAACTAATGGATCAAACGAGAGATGTCATAGATAGTACAGTAGGTGGAAATTAAGTTATTTCTTCTTTGATCTTGTTTTATATTTTCAAGCAGGCTTATCTTAAAGCCTGTTTTTTTAATGCCAAAGATCTTCTATACCTATGAGCAGGAGTGAAAAAGTTTTTTTGGCAATTTAGGAGCAATTGATGCCTATAGGTAGCTAGTAGCCAGAAGTCAGTAACCAGCATATTAAGCCCTACTGACTACTAGCTACTGGATTCTAGCTACTATGTTTAATTTGCTTATATGAAAGGCTAGGAATAGGAAAATGAAAAATTATTGGAAAATGAGCACCCAGGAACTTGAGAAAGAGGCTGCTAAGTACCACATTTCAGAGTACTATAGAGAGGAAGGGGGCATGACAATAGTTTCTAGAAAGGAAATTATTGATCAGCTTCTTACTATAGAGAATGCTCGCAACATGTCAATTTCTCGCTGGGCTATGATAATTTCTTTATCCGCCACAGCAGTAAACATTCTTCTTCTTTTTGTTAGTGCTTTAATATAATTTAGTTTAGGAACAGTCTAAAAATTGATGAATAAATACCCTATACAACCTCATGGCGGCAGTTTAGTGAACAGAAACTTACAGGGTTATAAACGCCAGGAAGTCTTTGAAGATGCCCATGCCCTACCACGTTTAACCTTATCTCAGCGTAACACTGCTGACCTCCTATGTATTGCTACAGGTATATATAGTCCACTTGAAGGTTTTGCTGATGAAGCTACCTACTTGAGTGTAGTTAATGACATGCATTTACCTAGTGGTGTAGCTTGGGGCATCCCTATAACCTTACAAGTTCCTGAGGAAGGTAGTGAAAAGTACAAACTGGATAGTGAAATAGCGCTCTGCCATGAAAGTGGTGACATTCTTGCTGTTATGACAGTTAACAGTAAGTTTAAACCTGATCAAACTTATGAAGCAAAAAATGTTTATGGCACTGATGATAGTAAACATCCGGGGGTTGCTGCTATGCAAAATGCAGGCACAGTGTACCTTGGAGGACCTATTTCAGTAGTCAATGAACTACCTAAAGGGGAATTCCCCAGCTGCAGCTTTACCCCCCTAGAGACTAGAGCTGAATTTGTAAAACGCCAGTGGAATAGTGTTGTTGCCTTTCAGACCCGTAATCCTATCCATCGTGCTCATGAGTATCTGACCAAAGTAGCCCTTGAAATAGTAGATGGTTTGTTTATCAACCCTTTAGTAGGTACTACTAAAACCGATGACATTCCTGCTAGAGTACGTATGCAGTGCTATGAAATACTAATGGAAAAGTATTATAATCCCGAACGTGTCTTTCTAGGGACATATCCAGCAGCTATGCGTTATGCAGGCCCAAGAGAAGCAATTTTACATGCTATTTCAAGGCAAAACTATGGCTGTACACACTTTATTGTTGGTCGGGATCATGCAGGTGTAGGTGACTATTATGGGACTTATGATGCTCAAAAGATCTTTGATGAATTCAGTAAAGATGAACTAGCTATTACACCACTTAAATTTGAGCATGCCTTTTACTGTAAACGTACAGGGCAAATGGCTTCTAGTAAAACCACCTCTAGTGCTCCTGAGGAAAGAGTGTTTCTTTCGGGTACTAAGGTTAGGGAGATGCTTGCCCAAGGAGAAGCCCCTCCACCAGAATTCACTAGGCCAGAAGTTGCCAATATTTTAATTTCTGCCTACAAACAAAAATAACCCCTCGTAGAGACGCGATTAATCGCGTCTCTACGGCATTAACGACGCTCATATGCAACTATATTTAGTTCTGCACTAGGTGGTAAATCACCTAACCTAGGTAACCCAGTGAGATTTGCAGCAACTTGATCAACCTCAGGTACATAGGCAATTTTAGGTACTCCGCTAACTTCAAGTGTGCTTGCAACCAGTGAGCCAACTATAGTAACTTGCTTTGAAATATTAATAGCATCCTCAGCAAAGGCAATAAAAGCATGACTCTCATTTAAACTACCATCTATATTTATATTGTGATTAGAGACTAAACCAAGAGAACTACCTGCAGGAAAATCGCCATTTGCTGGAGTTATGCTACCAGAAATATTTATGTCTGCTTCTATAGCTCCATCAAGAGCCCCACCTACACCTATGCCTGCTCTAAGGGTACCTTGGCCTTGATAATTTGTATTATTTAGCACTAGATTAAGGTTGCCTGTATTTATATCGCCGTTAATACATAGAATTTTCCCATTGCCAATGCTGTGATTCTTGATAGTCTCTACCAAATTAGGAATTGAATCAGGTGTAAAAGAGCTAGCTAGAAAGCTGATAGTAATACTATCACAAACACTAATACTGTTTACCAAAGCTATAAAAGAACCATTTGAAAAACAGCTGTCCCCAACATCAGCATTTCCTAAATCTAAAGAACTCCCACTAATATCATCTATAAAATCGGGGCAGCTTGATAGATTAACAGCACTACTAACATCATCAGGATAATTGCTTGGTATTTTAGGCATGTTGATATCCATTTCACTAAGATAGTCCTCTTGTTCTTTTCTGGTGTGGGGATCACTGCCTGATAGTAGTGCATCTAAGTAAAGGGCTGCTATTTCAAAGGGAATGTTCTCACTGCTATCAGCATTACTCCAGCCAATAGGTGAAGTATCATTATGACTAACAGTGCCAGATTTAACCTTTAGCTGGGTACAAAGGTCAGGAACATTATTAGCACTTATGCCTGTAAGTGCTTCTACATCAGCACTGATGTTTGAGGCTTGGTCCTTTTTGCCATAATAATTATTGTAAATGCCACCTCCAATTATATCCAGAGAAATACCATCCGCTGGGTTACCCATTAAATGTATAGAACCATAAATGGCAACACTACCTGAGATTTTTCCTTGTTGCCCACCAACAAAAACAGCATTTTTATAAGGATTATCACTACTACTTTCTGAAAAAGATACTATTACTCTAGAACGTGCATTTGCCTCTGACAAACTCTTACCTAGATAGCCCTCTGAGGTGAGAGTTTTACCCTCGTTAGCTAAGGTAATAACATATCCTCCTACTACACCATCAGGTAAAGGATCATGTTCTTCAAAGGGATTATCTACAAAGACATCAATAGTACGGGTATTATCACCAATTCTACCCTTGAAGGGACCATCTCTTAATCTATCTAAATCAAGACCTAGGCTAAGTAGATTGGTTGTCCCACATTGCAAATTTTCTAACTGCTCATCAGTAAGATTATAGTCTTCCCAGTGCTCTACATAAAAAGCATAGTTTTGATGGGCAATTGTTTGGAAACGATTTAATCCCATCTCAGCAAAGGACTTAGCTTGGGCTGCTTTTAAGTCATTGCTAGTTATATTTAAACTAGTATTGATACTAAAAAATAAACCTGTAAGCAAAGCGCCTGCTATCACTATCACTAAGAGGGCAAAAATTAAAGCAAAGCCATAAGTATCAACTTTCATGATATGTAATCCTTAACTTAGGGTGTAGGAGTGCTTGCTAGATTTATAAGGCGGACTGTTTGCTCAGCATACTCATAGAGATATCCTTGTTCAGCCATAAGCTCTATGCTATCTGCTTGACCTTCTAAGCCAAAAAAATACTTTTTTTGATTAGCATTTCTAGCTTTAAACGGAGTTTGTGCAGCAATTTTTACAGTAATAGCTAAGGTATTTCTATAATCAAAGTTATTGCTAGTAGGATTGCACCCTGTATTGTCATCAGGCTTGCATTGGAGCTCGAGCTCCAAACCCACAATACCAGGGATAGTTGGTTGGAAGCTACCTTTAGGAAAACTACCATTGTTTAGTCCCCGCTCATTACGTTTGAGAGACAGTAAATTGTTATTTGTGCTATCAGCTTGGACTTTATAGGAAATCTTTTTAGCTTCTCTAGCATAGGGATCACAATATCTAACGGTAAACTCGTGAAACCTAACAGTATCAGCATCTAGTGAAAAAGCAGGTTCGGCAGGGCTGTTAACGTCATTTTGATTACAAGTAGCTTCACCTTTACCAGTATCTACACCTATTGAACCTGCATTGTAAAGCTCAGAGGTAATAAGCTCCATAGCTAAAGTAAGGTTGCCGCGCAATGCACTACGTGCTGCATTTAATTCATTTACACGAAGCGAAGAAGTTAAGAAAACTACTATCACTGTAGTAATAACAGCCAAAATAGCAGTAGAAATCATAAGCTCAACCACACTAAAACCTGCTGCCAGTTTAGTCTTTTTTGAGCTAGAATCTTTACTCATTACATAGGTATCCAGATAAGTCTTTGCCTTATTATAATGCAAAGTTGTAAGAGGCTAAATTTTGTGAGGGAAATCCCCCTAAATCCCCCTTTCCAAAGGAGGACTTGCTTTACCCCCTTTTTTTTCCAAAGGGGCGCTAGGGGGCTCTTAGGGATAGGTTGTTTATTTGGTGAAAATGTACATGTGTCCAGAACAGGCAGAATCAGAAAGCTATCCGTTTTGCGAACTTCGTTTGTAAGGGAGATTCTAAAAACCCTGCCCTTATAAGGGGCTAGGGGGGATTTCCGATCTGGAGAATAACATTTCTGGTACACTATAATCACTCATGACCTTGAGGTATTGCTGGAGCAGGGCAAACCGTACTGCCATTACTATCTACTACATGCATACAGCTCAAATAGTTGGCCAAGCTAAAAGAACGTTGCTCACCCTTTTCTTGCCAATCGACTTGTACTTCTAAAAGAACTAGCCCTTCTTTATCTACACTGACACTATTAGCATCATTTTGATTTGTTAGTTGCCAAGCAACAGTGTAGTTTTTGTAAATATCAGTACCTGAGCAACCAGCTGTCCCTAACTGACAATCTAAATATTTTTTAAATTTGCTTTCAGGAGTATCAGTACCACTGGCATTTAAAGCCTCAAAGATAAGCTCTTGGTACTTATCTTCTAGAATACGATAAGCAAAAGTTTTAGCCTCTTTAAGCTCTACAGATTTGCGCAAACTAGCAAAACTAGATATTTGCCCAGCAGCAATTACTAGAAAAACTACAGTGATAATGGCAATGGCTACAAGTAGCTCTATTAAAGACATCCCTTCTTGAGAGCAAGGACTTAAATAGGCTCTCTGCTTATTTACTGTATTACTAGTAACTAGTTTCACTATGAGTCTACTTTTTCTAAACGGACACGTCCTTGAGCTGAGATGATAGTTTTTAAGGCAGAATTGCTCTTAGAACTTTTAAAAGTTACTGATTGAGCTACAATGCTTGCCACAAAACCTCTAGGGTCAAAAACTATATCATTATTACTATTGCTTGCTAAAGACACACTTGGGTAATTTGCAAGCATGTCTACCTGTAGGACAATTTCTTCACCTATATCAAAGCTTTTATTTTTATCCTCGTCTATAAAAACACTAAATTTACTAGCGGTGATAGTAACACCTGCAAATTCATTGCGTTTTATAGCCTCACTACGAGCTTTCTGTATGCTAAGAGAAAAACTTCGTGCTGCTTGTTGCAGTTCAATGCCACTACGTGAGAGACTAATAGCAGTAATGCCTATTATTCCTATTATGGCAATAGTTAAAATTAGTTCGGTAAGGGTAAATCCATGACATTTACTCACAAACCACCCTCCCAAATTCTATATTTTAGAGTCTTGTAAAGTCGCATTTTTAACCTCTCTTATAACCATTTAACCATCTTAGCAAAAAATTTAAACTTTTTGATTTGTGTTATAGTTAGTAGGTTATGATTCTTTTATAAATCCTTCTTAGAAGGTAATTTTTCTTAACAGCCTAAGGTATGTAAGTACTGGATTAGGATGTAAGACTTAGCTAAAGTTTTGGAGGTAGAGATGGATAGTATTTTGAAAGAAACTAAAGAAAGAATGCAAAAATCGTTGGAGTCATTTGATGATAACTTAGGTATGGTTCGCACGGGTAGAGCTAACCCTGCCATTTTAAATCGTATAAGTGTAGATTATTATGGAGCAACTACCCCTTTAAATCAACTGGCAACAGTTTCTAGCCCTGATCCTCGCACCTTAGTAATCTCTCCTTTTGATAAAGGAGCTATTGATAATATTGAGAAGGCCATACAAGATAGTGATCTTGGTTTTAATCCTAATAACAAGGGGGATACTATCTTTATAAATGTACCAGCACTAAATGATGAACGCCGTAAGGAGCTTATCAAAACTGCTAAAAACATGTCTGAAGAAGCTCGTATTGCCATTCGTAATATTCGGCGGGATGCTAATGATGAGTTAAAAGGCATGAAAAAAGAAAATTTACTTACAGAAGATGATCTTCGTCAGGGTGAATCAAAGGTACAAAAAATAACTGATGAATTCATTACAACTATTGATAAACACTTAAAAACTAAGGAAACTGATATTATGGTGGTTTAGAATGTCGTTTTAGCTTGTAATAGTATAGTTGATAGACCTCCAACTACAATGCCTAAGGTACCCTTAAAAAAATTCTCTACACAATCTCGCATTATATCAGCACTATTTGCTTTTATGTTAATTGTGCTCATTATCTGGGTAGGCTTACCACTTATAATTCCTGCTTATCTATTTTTATGCATTGCTGCTTTAAATGAGTACACCAATATGGTAAATAAGCTTGGTATTCCTATACGCAAGCGCAGTGCGTGGGTAGCAACGATTCTTACCTTGCCAGCCTCTTTACCTGTTACTTACAAGGGGCGTTTTTTAGATATGCAGCCACTTTTTGAGGGGGTAAGTTGGCGTGAGGCTTTGTTAGGACTTTTTGCACTTTATCTAATAGGATTAGAAGTTATACGTCCTAATGAAAATTCCATGAGGGCAGTGCTATACACACTATTCGGTTATTTTTATATATCTTGGCTTTTGGGCTATGGCATTACATTGCGCTACACTCCTGATGGCCATTTAGGTTTATGGTATTTAATCTTGCCTGTACTAGCCATCATTGCTAGTGATGTAGGAGCCTATGTCTTTGGAAGTCTTTTCGGCAAAAGTAAACTAGCACCAAGGTTGAGTCCTCATAAGACGCTCGAGGGCGCTTTCGGAGGTCTGGGGCTAGCTATAGTAGTAGTTTCGACTACAACCTATATCCTCGAGCTTTCCTTTGGGCTTCATGTTGACATTTATGACAGCATTCTTTTTGCTATCCTTGTGGCTAGCAGTGCTCAGCTTGGTGACTTATTTGAATCTATGATGAAACGCTGGGCAGGAGTTAAAGATAGTGGGAAAATTATTCCTGGACACGGTGGAGTTCTAGACCGCATAGACAGCGCCCTCTTTGCTGTACCTATTACTTATTACTTCGTAACATTAGTAATACTCCGTTAGGGATTACTTGATGAAAAATAAATATTGTAATTAGCTAAACCATCTACATCAAAACTACCTATATAGATATGGTAAACCCCTGCACCAAAGGAGGTGGCAATTTGTGGATTATGGTTGCCACTAGCCATGTCATCGTTACACATAACTTGGCCACCAGTAGTAGGAATAACAATCATAGTGGTATCAGAAGAGCTACTTACATAAATGCGTAGATAACTAAAATCAGCTTCTAGAGTAAGTACATGATCTGGTTCTGAGGCGATGTAGCCCTTGCATTCATTACCATAGTTCTCTTCAGCATTATTAGGACCACCAGAAATATATCCAAAAATCATAGGATCAGGTTGGAAATTTGGAGCTAAAGCAATTTCTGCTCCAGTTTGTGCTAAGCCAAAAGTAAAAATATAACTTAAACACAAAATTATAATATAGTGCATTGGCACAGAAAAACATTTCATAGTAGCTCTATGAGAACCTTAGCACATCAAAGTAGTGTTAATATGAAATGTCACTTAGAATTTTCTGAGCTTTAACATCTGCAATTGTTAGAGGGCCTGCAACGTCTTTACGCAAGCTTGCTAGAGCTATATAACCTTTACTAGGGTGATTCACTAGAGTACCAATCTTTCCTACACTTTTACCATTTGTGGTTACTATTTTTTCATTGTTAGCAGGGATTTTTTCAAGTAGAAGAGTGGCTAGCTCTTTACGCACATTGCCCCTGGCTTCAATCCTTGCCATAATTTCTTGCCCTAAATAACAACCCTTTTGATAAGAAATAGCCTTTTCTAAACCTATTTCTTGAGGTAATACACCCTCACCGCCTTCATAAGCAGCATTAGCAATACCTGCTTCAGCTCTAGCTATATTGAGCAACTCGTCTCCTGCTGGCAATGCACCTACTTTTATCAAGTTATTAAATAAAACAGGAGCATCTCTTTTTAATATATATAGGTCAAAAGCAGGGTAGAGGCTGCGCCAGCTAATGTTTAGCAACACTTTACCGCTAGCTAAAGGAACATAAATAAAGTTGTTTTCTTTAGGTATTTTACCAAGGGCACTTTCCAAAAGTTGTTTAGACTTACTCCCTAATAAAGTTACGCTAGCAAGGGTGCTTCTCAAATCGCCAATTTCAACCTTCTCAAAAACAATATGAGCTTTAAATTGCTGCTTTACTAATGCACCTGCACCACTTTCTACCACTATAAAGAGGTCTTCAGTGCGTCTAAAAATTTGCATTTGTGCCAATGCATGACCTTTGACATTTAGCATTAGTGAGGTATTATGTTCACCCACATTTAAGCCTTTTACTTCATTACTGACTTGGCCATGTAAAAAATCAAGTCTATCCTCACCTGTAATCTTAAGGGGGGTAGTGTTTAAAAGGGGTACAAGAACTGCATTTTCTCTAAAGGCTTTATACTCTTTTTCAAGGCTGCCAAAGTTGTTAATACTGCCTTTGCTAGTTTGTTGTGCACCTATTCCAATCAAATACTCTAACCAATCACCAGACATTATGCAGTATAACTCATTGCTGGCGGCGCGAAAGCTTTAACTTTCTTAACTCAGCGATATTTTTGATCCCCGAGCAGTGCATAGCTACTTTTAATTCCCATACAAAATGCTCGAGCCACCTAACTACTCCCTCTGCAGATTCTATAGCAGGCTTCAAAAGAGGCCTAGCAATAGCTACTGTCCTTGCACCTAAAGCCAATGCCTTAGCTGCATCTAGCCCTGTACGAATTCCCCCTGAAGCAATTAAGGGCATATCTGGTAAGGCACGGTGAACTTCTAGTAATGCTCGAGCAGTAGGTATACCCCACTCTACCAGATCAGGATGACGAACTTCTCCGTAACGTAGGTAGTCTTCTACCTTTGCCCAAGATGTACCTCCTGCTCCTGCTACATCTAATGCAGCAAAACCAACTTCTTTAACACTCAAAGCCACCTTGGCACTGAGCCCATGGCCTACTTCCTTGAGAATCATGGGGTACTCAGTTGCTCTTATAACCTCAGGCAGCTTTGTCAACAGATTCGCAAAGTTATTGTCTCCACCTGGCTGAAGGGCTTCTTGTAAGGGATTAGTATGCAGTGCTAATGCATCAGCCTCAACAAGCTTAATAGCATGTCTTATATTTTGTGCATCATAACCCTGATTAAGCTGTGCTATACCTAAATTGCCAATAACAAGAGTACTAGGAGCATAGGGTCTTACTTTGAAAGAGTCTATTAACTCAGCATTTGCTAGCATAACTCTTTGGGAACCTAGCATAAAACCAATCCCTAAATGCTCAGCAGCTAAAGCAAGATTTCGATTAATGATTTTAGATAGGTCTACTCCCCCAGTCATTGCTCCTATCAGTAAAGGAATTTTTAATTTTTTGCCCAAAAAATCAGTACTGAGATCAATGCCTCTTAAATCACTCTCGGGCAAAGCATTAAAGGGCAAATCAATTTGCTCAAAACCTGTAGTACGGTGCTCATACTCAACAGGATAGTCGAGGCACACCTCTACATGTTTAAGCTTGCGATCACGTAGGTCTTTATTACTTATAGTAGAAGGTTGATTCACAGTAATCAGCTTATCTTAAATTTTGGTCAAGTGTCACCTAATTTGTACTAATCAAATATAATCTTTTTTATGAAGATACTTGGTATTGATATAGGTGGTTCAGGCGTTAAGGGTGCTCCAGTAGATGTAACTACAGGGAGTCTTTCAGCCAATAGAAAACGCATTGATACACCACAACCCTCCACCCCTAAAGCTATCATTGAAGTAATACTGCAGCTAGTAGAGCACTTTGATTGGCAGGGTAAACCTATAGGTTGTACTGTTCCCGGAGTTGTAAAACAGGGTATAGTTTTCTTAGCTCCCAACATAGACAAATCTTGGTTTGGCACTAATTTTCAAAAGTTGCTCGAGGCAGAAACCAGTTCTATAGTGGTTGCTTTAAATGACGCTGATGCAGCAGGAATAGCAGAAGTAACCTATGGTGCAGGTAAAGATCATTTAGGAACAGTTCTAATGCTGACATTTGGTACAGGTATAGGCAGTGCCCTGTTTATTCAAGGCTACTTAGTGCCCAATACTGAATTAGGACACTTAAACATTGATGGCCATAAGGATGTAGAAAAATGGGCAGCGGCTCGAGTAAGAGAAGAAAAGGATCTTAGTTGGAAGAAGTGGGGCAAACGTGTAAACATTTACCTAAACCACATAAATAGATTGTTAGCACCCGATCTAATCATTATTGGTGGTGGAGTGAGTAAAAAGCATGAAGAGTTTTTTAGATTCTTAGAGGTTGATACAGAAGTAGCACCTGCCAAGCTTCTTAATGAGGCAGGCATTATAGGTGCAGCTTTAGCTACATATCAGAAAATTGCTTAAAGGAGGTTATATCATCGAGAAGATAACTTGATAGCACTTAAGTAACTGGTTTGTTAGGATTAATTAATAAAGTAGGATTAAGGCCACGTAAGGCTTTCGCGCTTAACCACACACGTTGTGGCTTGCCATCTACCCAAATAGTTTTTTTATGTAAATTAGCCTTATAAACACGTTTATGAACACCAGTACGCTTCACACCTACACCACCTTTTTTCTTAGGTGATCCACTACGTCTAACAGTTTTCATTGAGGTTGTTTTCTTTCCTGTCAGGGCACATACTTTAGGCACGATACTTCTCCTTAAATTTAGATTTAGTTGATTGGTACATTACAAGTTACTTACTAGGGTTACTTTTGCTACTAATTAGCAAATTATAATTCGCTAATTCTAGCACTGCTTCATAGTTTTGCCAAGTCATATTAAAATATTGACCTAAGGTAGGCTAACTTGCTAAACTCTTGATGTTTGGAGAGGTGACCGAGTGGCTTAAGGTGCACGCCTGGAAAGCGTGTGTGTGGGAAACTGCACCGAGGGTTCGAATCCCTCCCTCTCCGCCACTAGACATAAGAAACTCACACTATTATAAGTCAAAATCTAAGTTTCTTTTTTCAAATACACCCAATATACACCCACAAACTTTTATTTTTGTTGGACTCGAGCTTAGTGAGTTTATATGACAAGAAACCATGTTGGTGATATGGTTATTGCGTTGATATTTTATAGGTGGCTCGAGGCTAATTAATCTGATAGGGTAGGAAGTTTTTTATGCTTTATACGTGATTGTTAGGCATAGATAATAGATAAAGTCCCCAACGCTCAACAATTTTTCCTCTAGCAATACGGTACATATCCACACCAGAAATGGTTGCATATTCATCAGTTCCTGTAATAATACTGTACCTAGTAGCAACAACATCCCCCTCAGAAATAATTTTTTCTAAGGAGAATTTATAGTTTGGGAATTTATCACAAAAGTTTTTAAAACCATTTTTCCACCCTTTGAAATCTTGCACAGAACCTTGCCAAGAGTTGTGATCTACAAAGTCACTAGAAAGGTAATCGTCTATACTGGAAATATCTCGAGTTTTCCAGACATCTTTAATAAACTTACCAACACAAGATTTATGTTGCGTTTTGAATAGGCTTGAGCGGAACCTTGACTTTGTAGAACTATTGGCCTGTTCATTTGAGTTATGTTTTATTTCACTCATCAGGGGCTCTTTTTCTAACCTTAGAATCAAGTATAAGGCCAGCACTTCAATATTGCCTAGTTATGTGTTGAAAAAACGTTGAATTTTAGAGCTAGAGTTTAGTTAATAAGGTTTTCTACCACTTTGTTTCTTGCTTCAGCAACGCTTTCACTAAGTTTTGGACGAAACTCGAGTTTTTCAGAGGCGTAACGTCTAATCGTCTCAACAATTTGATAGTTTTTAGAGGTATAGCGTTTAATCAATGAAGCTTCTACTAGGTTAGTAAGCGTAGCAAAGCTAGTTCCTACAGTTTCTAGTGCTTCATCTCGAGTGAATCTCCCTTTTAATATTGAAAGGCCACAAAGTACTCTTTGTTCCTCTGGTGTAAGTCTAGACCAAGCTTGTTCAAAAATTAATTTTAAGCTCTTTTGCTTTGCTTTTCTACTTTGTGCTTGATCCAAAAACTCAAAATCATGTTTTAGTTCATCTGCTATATCTTTACAGCTTAAGCTGCGTAATCTTGCTGCTGCTAGTTCTATAGCTAAAGGAAGCCCATCAAGTATTTGGCAGATTTTAAGCACATCATCCCTATTATTTTCTGTTAGTTCAAAGTTGTGGTTAGCCCGTTTAGCTGCATAACAAAAAATCTTGATAACAGGGCTGTCTTGATCATTTTCTTCTAAGTGTTCCTCTTCAGGCACAGAGAAGCTAGAAACATCAAAAAGATATTCCTCATCAATGTTTAAAGGTTGTCTTGAGGTGATGAGCAACTTTAATTGCTTAGCTTTACTTAAAAGAACTTTAATTGGCTCTAGGTCATCATCAAGAAGGTGCTCAAAGTTATCTAAAACTATTAAAAGGTTTTTGTCTGAGATGTTGTTTAGTAGCTGTGTTTCTACACTGCTGTTTTCATCTAATTCCAAGGATAAAGCTGTAGCAACAGCAAAGTAAATAGAATCAGTAGTGGTCACATCTGCAAGTGAAACCCACCAAACCCCTGCTGAGAATTCGCCAGATTCTAAAGCATGCTTGGAAAATTCATGGGCTAACCTTGTTTTACCTGCACCACCTAATCCAACTATGGTGAGTAAACGGCATTGCTCTAAGGATAATCGTTTACTGATGGTAGAGAGTTCTTTTTCACGACCAAAAAAGGGTAGCATTGTAACTGGTATGTTATGTGCTACTTCTAGGTCATTTATTGTTGACAGTGACTCAGGTTCCTCAATACTAGTGTCAACAATAGGCTGGACATTTTCAAAGCTTTCTTTTAAATTTTCAGCAAATAATTGTGCCTCTTGGCTGGGCTCAACACTAAATTCTTTAGCAAGCATGTGCTCAAGCTCTTGATAAAGATTTAACCCACCTATACGATCATTAATGATAACTGCATAGCGAATCGCTGCTAGATAGGCATCTTCGTTTAAAGGGTCAAGTTTGATAATATCTTTACTGTATTTAAATGCCTCAGCAAACTGCTGTTCATTTTCAGATTGCTTTACTGCGTTTTCAAGGGTTCTTATAATAGAAGTTTGTAAGCTTTCTCTGGCCTCCTCGAGCCAAGACTCAAAAACCTCAGAGTCTTTAAGGTAAAAACCTTCTAGTAAATCACCCTCATAAAGTTCAGTAAGCCTAGTGGTGTCACTTTGTTGTAGGGCTTCATTAAGTTGCCACAAATCAACCTCAATTTCAGCAGTATTAATTTTAAGTGCCTGTAACTCGTTTAAAACAATATTATTGCCTAGTGAACGATGAATTCTGGCAAGCTCACTTCGCAAATTTCGCCTTGCTTTTTCACTATCTAATTCAGGCCAAAGTAAATTGTCTAAAATATCACGTTGGACAGCAGATTTTTTTGTTGCTAAATAAGCAATAAGTGCTAAAGACTTTCTTGTGCCTAAGTTGACAGGTTTCTCCTCTTGTAAAACCTGTGGTGATCCCAACAATTTGAGAAATAGAGATTTTTCTCTATAAATCATTAACTCTAAGAATTACAAATTTTATGCCAGCAATCAAGGTTGTAGGAAAGTAGTTTTCTTTGATGAAATTAAATTTGAATAACCATTAAGTACTTTAGTGCATTGTTAACCTATAAAATTCAAGTGTAGAGATAAATTTTTAATCTTCAACATTCTTTCAACACTTATGTTTATACACTTCACTTAGTTTTGCACTTGTGTGTGGAACTATTAGAGTTGTTCCTAAACTAGATTTGGTTTATAGCCTTTGTCCCTATAAAATCATCCCCTCTTTATCTAGTCATAGATTTTTTAAAAGAACAACTCTAATTATGTTCTTAGGAGTTAGTTATGAAAGCACTTTTCTTACAAGCAATAGGTTTCTTGTTTTTAGCAACAACTGTAATTGTGCTAATACTTCATCCCCTACTCCTAAAGGGTTATTAAGAGCTATCGCATTGTAATAGCAAGGAGAAAAACATGCGTTTGTTTCTTGTTTCTATCAAAATAAGCCTGATTTTGCTTGTCTTTCCTGTTATATCTCAAGACCTACATAACTCATGTGAAGGAAACTTAGTAAAAATTACTAGATCAAACGATAATGATAAAAGCATCCTTACATCCTGTGTTACTCAAAGTATAGCTGAAAGATTTGTTGAATTAGGTTGGCAAGTTGTTCTACCTGAATCAAATGCTCGAGTTGTTGCTCTCAGCCAAGAGAAAGCTAAAGAAATTGCTGAGAGTCTTAGAAAAATCTTTGAAGAAGCAAAAGAAGTAGCTATTGAGGAAGAGTAAAAAGTTTGTGGTTATAGGTCAAACTACAGGAGCAAGTGGCACCTTCTAATACAGAACAACGTTTTACCCAACAAGTCACTGGAAGAAGTTTCTACAAGAATGGATTAGTTATCTTGATAAGAATAGTCTTTTTTTACTGTGTGATAGTTATTTTAGGGGCTACTTTTTCACAGATATACAATAAAGATGGCTCACTCATTGATTTTGAGAATGTACCTTATACACTCGAGCAAATCCCTAACCCCCAAGAATATGAAGCCCTTGAGGCTACCTTACTCTATTTGCTAGGGGGACTAGAAACTTGGGTTTCTTGGCTTGATCCAGCTAACGACATAGGCTTACTCCCTGAAGCAGAGGGACGCTTTATGACTTCTAGTACACCTATTTTACAAATAGGAACAACTCCTAGCAATATAGGTGTATTAGGTTTTGCTGGGCCAATTACTATTAGCCACAATAGTATACCTGATGGTTTTAGTGAACATGAATTCTACAAATCATCCCTAGTTAGTCATAATGACTATATTGAAGATGTTTTCGAGGAAGTATCTTATCTTGATAGGTTGAATTATAAATACGGTGTTGAGATAGCTGGGCTCAGAGCTAGAATTTACCGCAAGCCCATCGAAACGGAACTAACGCTTGCTAGCATGTTAAGAAAAATAGGAACACCTCCTGAAATTGCTGAAGTTTGGGTAGAAGAGTACGCAGAAATAGCAAGCTTGCCACAAACTATTCAGCTCTCTTGGTTGATTACTGGTAATCCACTAGCTAAAGATTATCAGTTGCACATCAAAAAGGTACTGGGAACACTCAACTTAAATGCGTTGCTGGCACAAGGTGCTGCTAATCAGAGCTTTTCTTCATTTTCAAATGTTCAGTGGATTAACCAAGACCCCTTTTGGGCAGAAGTACAAAAACAGCCTCTTCTTAATGCTTTTGTCAACTTATTAAGTGATGCCAGCGAAGAAATTCAGCGTAGCTTTATAGTTTCTCTTTTCTTCTTAGAGCCTATTCCTTATGGAATTGGAGCAGTTGGAAAAAGTAATAATGACCAAACTAATAATAGTGAAGGTGCAAAAATCCGTTCAAAACCATTCTTTTGGTCAGATAGCACTAAGACTACTAGCACTAATAATAATCCTTTAGTACCTACAACAGGCTCAATTATAGACCCAGATCAAAGTTTAGTAGCAGAAGCAATGAAACAAGAAGCAAATCTAATCAAGTATTGGACGCCTGAGAAAGGTTATCAGACAATCCCTTGGTCACAGGTTATGCAGCTTGACCCTAATAAACAAGATGCTAATTACTTCATTATGGCAGTGACGGCTCTAACTCAATTTGGGCCGAGGGCAAACAAAAAGCACTACAGAACAAACTATGAAGTGATTGTAAAAGACATAATCGATAATCGCCTTCCTAAAAATCAACCTGTTTTTAAAGTGTTTTTAGGGCCCGAGGAAAATGACCGCAAGATAATTGATAGCAAAGGTTCTTTAGTTGGTCTTTCTGGAAGTACTTTCTTATGGAGCGTTGAAAAGCTAGATAATGACACTATCTTGCAACTAGCAAGCCAGCATCACTCATTTAGAAGCACTCCTTACGTAGTAGCTCACATAGACGATGGCCCATACATGGCTAGCTCCTTATCACAAATCAAAAGTTTTTTTGCAGGGAGATCAGATTATCTAGTCGAGGCAGTGGTGCCAAAATCAAAAGGTATTTCCACAGGGTCTCATTCAGCAAACACCTTCCCTACTAAAACCCACTGGCTAGGAAAGACTAGCAATATTGCCTTAGATATTTTTAATTGGTCTCCAAAACAAGATAAAGTACTTGTTCAATCCACTCATCGAAAAGTTCAGTTTGAAAGAACTTCTAGCTCGAGTCCAGAAATTAAAACTTCTTCTATGGTTGCTTGGAAAAATCTTCCCTCTAATAAAGAGTTACTAGAACAACGTGATCAGTGGACAGTTAACTTATTTTTAGTTCAAGCTCAAGAGGGATATTTCCTTATTCCAGCTCATGAACTGGAATACTTGCTAGAAGATGCTGATGAAGAAGTTCAAGTTCATACTTTGGTTTTTTCTCGGACAGCAAGTCTACATCTAGAAAACCTTTATGCTGCACGCAGAATTCTATTAAATAGAAATCTCAATTGCGGGTCAATTCGGGTCCTTGCTGACGAGGGATTGGAGTTAGCTTATTCTCCTCAATGCTCACTAATTGTAATGGACAGTGGTTGGGAACTTGCCCAAGCAAATGAGCAAAAGCAGCTTACCATAGCAAGAAAAATTAATCAGCCCATTCTTATTTTTCACCCTGAAAATAAACCAGCTTCAGCAATATACCTAAAAGCTTTATCAGATGCAGAGCAAAGTTCTATTAATAACTTGCGAGTAAGTACTGTAGTGCCAATTTATAGACTCGAGGACTTGGACGCTGAAGAAATAGAGAGTGATATCGCTATAAGTGTTGCTGATGTTCTTCAGAGAACTTTACGCTTTTTCCCTGAGCAAAGGGAATTTGAGGTGTTAATGCCAGAAGGACAACATATTAAATACACTAGCACTCGTCCAAAGAACTTTCGTGCGAGGTATGACTACGACACCATTAACTTGACAGAACCTACAAAGGGGCATTCAATTACATTTTATAGTTTGGGAGAAAGATAATGTTGTTAGAGTTAGCGGGGTGTGTCCGAAAATTTACAGTTAAACTAACATAAGATGGATAAAAAGTGGAAAGAAAACATCATAGCACAAGTAAAGCAGGAATTAGAAGATTTGGAAACAAGGGGTAAAGAAGCAAAAGATATAGTTGAGCTAGAGGCTCTAATGATGAAATTTTCAACAAAATTTACACAGGAAATTTGGGAAGAGTGGATGAAAGAACGAGCTGAGGGCAAAAAATTTTCCTCCAAAATGTTATCAATGTGGCAAAATGATGAGCAAGCAACGGTTAAGGTTTAAGCAAGTAAGAAGTGTGTGGGGTATGGTGGGAATGCCAGTGCAATATAATCACTGCTCTAACTGTGGAGTATATTCCAAAAGTTACACTGAGCTAGGAATGGATAACAGTGGCTTTTTGCCAAATGCTTTGGAGAAAGCTATAGATTTAACGGTCCGTATGGGATTTAGAGAAGCAGCATTAGTAGCGAGCAAATGGGGATTGCCTATTGGCAAAAGCACCTTAGAATCAGTGGTGGGGAAGTATGCGAAAGTAGCTTATGAAGAGGGAAAGAAGCGCTATGGGTCGTTAGCAGAACAGCCTTTGAGGAGTTGTAAAGAGAAGGGGAATAAGATACCACCTAGACGCTGGATTATCCAAGCTGATGGCACATATGTAATGGAAAAAGATAAAGGAGGAAAAGGGTTGGGAGAAGGGAGAGAAGTAAAAAGTCTAATAGCTTACCCTGTCAGTACACCAAGTGAAAGGGTGAGTTTAAGTGCAGCGATAGAGATAGAGGAATTTCGACCATTGGCACACGGATTACCAAGGCAAGCAAATATAAGGCAAGAGGATAAGTGTTTAGGATTAGGGGATGGAGCAGGTTGGGTAGTAGACTTGTTGACAGAGCTAGGTTGTGAAAAGGTTTTACTGGACGTATATCATGCAGTAGATTACTTAGATGAAGTGTTTAAAGAGCTAGGTCTAGCTGAGGAAGAGCGTTTAGAAGAAAGAAAGAATTGGCTTAAAGGAAAAGTAGATGGGAAGGAATACCTAAAGGGTTTGAGAAAGGACTTAGAGTTAAGTGTTGAACCTAAGGCAGCTTGGAGCGATAAAGGCAAGGTAGCATGGAAATACTTACATAAACAGGCAGAGCGAGGGGCACTAGAGTACATCAAGTATAAAGAAGCAGGGTGGGATATAGGTAGTGGACAAATAGAAGGTTACAACAAATGGGCTATTGGGCAAAGAATGAAAGGCTCTGGAATGCGTTGGACAAAGTCTGGTTTACAAAGAATGGCTTTCTTACGCTCTGAATTTGCTTCTGCTAAGCCTGTGACAAGCTTTCACGCCATCAGATTCTTGGCTTTTCCTACTATGACTCCTGTGAGAAAGGTAATCCATTGATGACTGTAAAAAGTCGGACACACCCGAGTTAGCGAATGTTTTTGAAAGGAGAATAGTTTTATGGTAAGGAGAGAGGTATGAAAAATATGCGTATGCTTCTTATTTTTATAATAGCAATTCTGGCTTCAACTATCTTTCCTGTATTATCGCAAGGTACACAAGATTCATGTAAAGAAGGTCTTGTAAAAATTGCCAAGCCAAGTGGAAATAACGAAGCTCCTCTAACCTTTTGTGTTAATCCAAATCTAATTGAGAGGTTTAATGAATTAGGTTGGAAAGCTGTGTCACCAAACTCGAGCGTACTAGCCATAATATTTGCAAAAGTTACTTCAATTGCTGAGGAGGTAAAGAAAGATGCCCAAACAGCAATTGGGATATTAGATGAGGCAACTGAAGAAACTAGGGAAAAAATTGTTGACGAGGCTAAGGAATTTGTAGCACCACAGGAGTAACTGTTCTAGTCTAATTTTTAGGAATATCAAAGCTTATCTGAGAAATAGAGCTTTACCACTATGAAAGGATAACCTTGAAAATAGCAATTTATTTTTTATTAGTAGTTTGGAGCATAGGAGTTGCACAAACTTATACTTATGAGTACGCTCAACTCACCGAGGACTCTAGAAGCGAATTAGAAAAGGGTTTAATTATTTGGGAAACCACTAGTGAGAAGCTATCAAGCAACTTCGATGACCCCATAAGATTATTGACTCCCTTTGGCAGCCCTAAAAATACAAACATCAATAAGGCCTATGGTGAACTGCTTAAGAAAATGGGTGCCGAGGATGATCCTAACATAACCAACAATAGGCTCGAGTTCCTAGATTACTTAGGCTCCCTTGGTTGGGAACTCATGTTTTTTCAACAGTTATCTGAGGAAGCAACAACGTATCAATTCAAGAAGCTGACAGTCAACTGGTAAAGAATAAAACTTTGCCACTAGGGAAGGATGACTTTGAGAATAATAATTTTTCTATTACTAATATTATGGGGTACAACAATTGCACAAGAATATACTTACCAATACGGTCAAATCTTGGAGGACTTCAGGGGGGGGCTAGGAACTGTTACTGTTACTTGGAAATTTGCTGATAAGGAGTTCTCAGCTAGTACCACGAGCGCTACAGAATTGCTCAGCCCATTTACTAATGTCAGAGTTGAAAATTTGAATGCAGCTTATGGCAAGTTACTTATAGAAATAGGCTTTGAAGATAATCCTAATATAAAAAGTAACAAAATTGAATTTTTAGACTATATAGGTTCTTTAGGTTGGGAATTTATATACATTCAAGAGTTCAGTAGTAGGACGCTATATTACTTTAAGAGGGTTATTATAAAATAGCTTTGCCCCCTCACTGATTAAAGATTACTAACAAAACTTGGGAATAAGAACAGTATTTTCAACTTCAACACTTATTCAACACTTATGCTTATACACTTTGCTTAGTTTTGCACTTGTGTGTGGAACTAAGCATCTATGCAAAAGTAAAGTATTGATTTAAAAACCTGTGGGGACCTCACTATCACAGGAATATAGAATCAATACTTGCATATTCTTCACAGATTTTTGCATACCTGCTTATTAGAGTTGTTCTCAAGCTAGATTTGATACATGCGCTTATAAAAACCCCTTTCCTTACCTAATTATAGATTTTTTAAAAGAACAACTCTAATTCTATTTTTAGGAACTTTTTATGAAAGCACCTTTCCTACAAGCAATAGGTTTCTTATTTTTAGCAACAACTGCAATTGTGCTAATACTTCATCCCCTGCTCCTAAAGGGTTATTAAGAGCCATCAGATTTTGATAGTAAGGAGAAAAACATGCGTCTGTTTCTTGTTTCTATCATAATAAGCCTGATTTTGTTTGTCTTTCCTATAATGTCGCAAGGCACACACGTTTTGTGTAGAGAGGGCCTCGTAACAATTGCTAAGTCAAGTGGAAATGATGAAGCCCCTATAACTTCTTGCGTTACTCCAAATATGGTTAAGAGGTTTAGTGAATTGGGTTGGCAAGTTGTTCCGCAGAACTCGAGTGTACTAGCCCTAGTATTTGAGAAAGCAAAAAGGTGTGGAGAAACGATCACAGAAGAAATTGCACAAATCAACAAATGTTCTACAGATGATGAAGATTGCTATTTTCTAAAAGAGCCCATGCTAGAATGCTTAGGCGAAAAAGTCACTAACGTTTTTGAGGAAGTTATTGGGGACGTTGAGGTAGGTATTGAAAAAGTAGGTGAGATGGTTGGACAGACAGAAGAATAATTTTTTGAGCAAGCATAAATTAAGATAAGAAAGGGCAAAATTGAAAGTAGCAATTTATTTCTTATTAGCAATTTGGAGCGTAGGAGTTGCACAAAACTTAGCAACAATGATTTGTACGCCTTATTTGCATGAACTAATTAATCACGGTATACCAAGAGAGTTTATATTCCAAAGGGAAAACAATTATTGTGTTGCTATTGCTGATAGCTCAAACGAGATAATTATGGAAGGAATTAATTGGCTGGTACAGCAAATAACTAATGCAGTTGTTGTTGTTCAAGAAAAACTAGACAGTATGACAGAGAGTGAATTTCAGGGGCATTTCGACTATATAGTTAAAACTGGTGGAGGGAACCATTTGGAGTTTTTCGTAGGAGAGCAGTCTAGTAGTAATCAAGCCTCGAGACAAAAAAAGCGTTTTAATCTTAAAGCTGCTAGTGAAAATAGTAATTGGCTAGATGATTTCATTAGGTTTTGGCACTTGCCATAATTTTACTTTTAAGAGGGCTACTGTGAAATAGCCCTACTCCTTCACAGATTAAAGTAAACTTCAAAAAAGGTAAGGTGAGCTTGAACGAATTTTCTTACCTAGAAACAATTTTCAAATTTCAACGCATATTCAACATCTGTACTTATACACTGCCTCCAAGTTGTGCAACCTCTTTAAGTTAGTTGCAAACCAACCCAAGTTTTCAGGAGTTAATTATGAACCCAAAAACACTTTTCCTTCAAATAATCGTCTTGTTAGCATCCTTCACATTTTTTGGTAGTGCTTTTGCCCAAAACCCATGTAGATCAGAAGATTCTGTTCAAGTCACAATGATTCGCAGTGGAGCAGTTTTGTGTGTTCAAGAGCAAACAGCTGAAACCTTTGTTGCAGATGGAAGGGCTTTTTTAAGCCAGAACTTAACATTAGATTTTGAAACATCAATAGTTGTCAAAGAGGCTATAGCATTAGAAGATTGCCAAACAGAACATGTAGAAGTCATGCTAATTAATGGTGTAAAGTCCTTTTGTGTTACCCAAGGTATTGCTAAAAAGTGGCTAAAAGAGTGGCTTGCTGTTGAAGTAGATGAGGATGAAGGCTTAAGCGTTATAAGTGCACCACATCTATTCCCAGAGGGCTTGTGTAAAGCAGATCAAGTCAAAGTAATTGTAGCTGATGGTGATAGGAGCATATGTACCTCAAAAATAGTTGCTAAAAAGTGGCTTTCAGAAGGTTTTGCTATAAGAGCAGATAATTAAAAATGTGGCCAAGAAGCTTTTTTTGAATGTTTGTTAAAGCCCTAAAGAATATTTTCATATAAAAGCAGTTTTGAGTTTCAGCTGTAGTTAGAAGAAAACAAGAAACCAATTTTTGGCAAAGACAGAAGGCGTTTGTACCGTCAAATTACCGCTGAAGTAATTGCTGACATTAGGCGAGCACGTAAAGAAAAACGTCAAGCTAAAAAGAAAAAGCTAGGTAATAATGGCTAAGCAGACATCAAAAGGATTTACCTTACTTGGTTGACGTGAGTGGGTAAAAAAGTGTCGTAGGATTTGCTGAAAATTTGATAGGTTAAAATAACCTATGGCCAAGACCGACAACCCTTTAAAGCGCCTCTTTATGGCTAAAGACGAAAACCTAACTACATGGTTACTAGGTCAGCCCATTCTAAAAATAAAATCAGAAAATATAGAGTTACCTGTTAGCACCCTCCGTACAGACCAAGTTTACGAAGTTACCCTCGCAGATGGTAAAGAGATTATTCTCCATTGTGAGTTTGAAGCTGGTTCTAGTACTGAAGTAATGAGTTGGCGTATGGAAGAATATATGCATAGGATAGCTCGTAGATTCAAAAAAGAAATCTATAGTGTAGTCATTTATCTTCAAGGTAAGGGCAAAGGTGACACGGGGGTTTATAAACTAGGTGGTGTCTCTTGGAAATATAGAGTCATACATCTATGGGACACTAAGGCTAGGGAATTATTAGATACTCAAAATCCTGCTTTAGCAGCAATAGTAGGCTCAGCAAAGTTAGAAGAGCCTAGAAAAGAGCTAGAAGAAGCTATAGACACAATTAGTCAAAAGGCTGATAATGAACTTAAGACAGAGTTGCTATCTATATTGGTAGCACTAATAGAAGATGAGAGGTTATCAAAGATGATAGAGAATGAGTTGGTGCAAGACTTTCCTTTAGATACTCCTTTTATCAGAAGGATGAAGGATAAAGGGCGTGATGAAGAACGTCATGAAATAGCTAGGAATCTCAAGCAAGCAGGGGTAGACATACAGATAATAGCTAATTCAACAGGACTAACTGTTGAGGAAATAGAGGAACTACAAAGCTAAACATTTGTCAATTCCCGACATAGTTACTACCAGCCTGAAAGTGCATGGCATCAATACCACGCACTCGAGCAAACAACCAATATCTCCATAAAAACAGATTTCATGGTTCTAGACATGTTTGTACTTTTTGTTTAGGAGATTAAAATAATTATCCGCAGTTGTTGAGGACACGATTTATACTTACAAAACACAAAAAGCTAGCTCCAGTTATTCCCTAGGCACCTTTTTTGATGAGCTAATTGCTTCCTTAAGCTGTTGGCCTGACTTAAAAGCAGGGTAAGGGCCACCTTTAATCTTAATCTTTTGACTTGTGCCGGGTACAACACCATTACGATCTTTACGTTCTCTTACCTCAAAAGTACCAAAACCAGTAATGACAACCTTCTCACCATTGGCGAGTTGATCCTTAATGGACTCAAACAAAACGTTTACCACTCCTGAGGCTTTAGCCTTAGTTAAATCCGTTCCCGCTGCAAGGGCTGCTGCTAATTCTGTTTTTGTCATGAGCTTTATCTTAGTTAGTTTGTCAGAGAATGTAAATAGGGTAAATTTGAGTAAAGCTTGCCTTTAAAGTAATTGCTTTAATAACACCTTGGCAAATGTCCTAGGGAAAAGGATTTTCTTTAAGTTGAGGAGATTCATAGTTAAGAAATGATTAAGGAAAATCAGGTATTTCTCATCATAGTTTTATTTTGTGAATAGGGAATTTCAAAACCGTACACTTTTCTGAATCAAGAAAATACTGAAGGGCAAGGGCATAAGTCAGCCTAGGGCAAATCAGATCGAAACAAAAAGGCCCTACACTAAGCCTCAAGGGTATTGCAAAATTACTTGAAATGTGGTTGGTGTAGGACATGTCATATTCTCAAACATCATACAACAGAATATTTGCCACACTCAAGAAATTTGGATCAAAAAACATAGCAGGTCAAGCAGCCAGGCGCTTAATAGTTTTTGCCTTGATGATAACAGGATTAGTTAGAGCAGGAAAAATAGCGTTGGATGAAATGGCAGACAAAAGCACGAAACATAAGGATAGTAAAACGGAAAGCCGAACAAAGCGATTTAATCGTTGGTTGAGGAATAAAAAAGTCAATAAAGAAACCATGTATTTTCCCTACATCAAGGAAATACTAGCAGGTCTGAGCGGAACAACGTTAATATTCACAATAGATGCAAGTAGTTTAGGTAAACACTGTGCAGTATTGATGATAAGTATAATATATAAAGGAAGGGCACTACCAGTAATTTGGAAAGTAAGAGAAGGGAACAAAGGAAGCTTTAGTGAAGCAGAACATGTAGTTTTGCTAGAGGAGTTGTATGAATTATTGCAAGAAATAGAGGAAGATTTAGAGAAGGAATTAGACGTGGTAGTAGTAGGTGACGGTGAGTTTGATGGAGTAGAATTCCAAAAGAAATGTGAAGAGTACAAGTGGGAATATGTACTAAGAGCGGCAAAGAACATCAATTGTTATGAAGAAGAAGAGAAAGAACCATTCAAACCAGAAGATATAGCACAAGAAGGAGAGCAAGTAAATGTAGAAAGGGTAAAGTATACGAAAGCGAAGTATGGACCAGTACAAATAATAGCGTGGTGGGAAGAAGAGTACAAAGAGCCAATATATTTGGTAACGAATGTAGAGTTAGCAAAAGAGGCATGTGAGTTGTACAGAAAGAGGAGTTTAATCGAGACATTTTTTTCAGATGAAAAATCAAGAGGATTTAACATACACAAGACACGGATAAAAGATCCAAAAAGACTAGAAAAGCTTTTGTTGGTAGCGTGCTTCGCATACATCTGGATAGTATATTTAGGAGCTATAGCAAAAAAAGAAGGAAAGGAAGGACAATTTAGGAGAAAAGACAGAAAGGTATTGAGTCTATTTCAGCTAGGGAGGAAATACTTAGAATATCTACTAGAGTGTGCAATACCTATACCAGAGGGATTATTAGAGTCGCCAGAATTCTGGGAGGAAAGTGCATGGATATAAAATCAGAGTAACCTTCAAAAAGTAGTTTGAGAGCTTCTCATAAAAGCAGTGCTAGGTAGTCTTATGGCTATATTCAGGAGTTGAGATTAATAAAAGACTCATAGTAGAGGCTTTTTCTCACTTTATGCATGATTGAAGAACGAGTTTTGCAAAAAAGTAGAGTGTTGAGTCAACAACCAAGATCAAAGTTAGAAATTATAGAGAAATTGGGCTCTTTTTTGAATATCTATAATTCCCTCAGGTACATGATTCGTTTTCTACAAAGGATTAGAAGTGTACGGTTTTGAATAGGGAACCTATGAATTCAAAAATGTGTTCTGAGATTCAACATTTATTCAACGCTTGTATTTATAGACTTTGATTACCTGTTTTGTACTTACCTCGAGCCATTCGTAAATCAATACAGGTTTTAGGTGCTAGTACCTTGTCAAGTTTAGTTTGAAGGGTTAAGGAATAAAATTGAAAATGCAGTACAAAGCCAACGAACCTTATCAAAAACTTGTTAATTGCTACTCCTCATTTTAGCCTTGACAAGGTGCTAGTTATCTTTGGTAGTGTTTTGTCTAAAACACCTATAGGTCAGACAAGTTAGTTCAGGCAGCAGAATTTTGTAGTGGGCCTTGTGTGATGCTAACTAAAATTCCCATTTAAGGAAGTGAACTGTGTTTCACGATAAAACACCCCTTGTTAAGCATTACATCAAAATTTGTATGCTCTTTTCCTTTATAATTTACCTACTCTCTTTAAATTCTGTTTTTGGACAACACAATCTTCCTCCGCTAGCTGTAGAGCTTAGTGTTGGTTGGGATGCTAATAGTGATATAACAACAGCTTACCCTTTCAATGATGTTATTCCAGTCAGTGCCCAGTTAAATCGCAATAGCTATATTTACTTTTTTGTTGTGCAATCTAATGGTCAGGTAGAACTTGATTATCCTTTACCTTTTCTTGAAAGCATTAGTGACAATATTATCTGGGGTAGTGAAGGGCAAACCTTTTTACGCTTTGTCAACTCAGAAAACGTTAATGGTGTAATAAGGTTTTTTCTTATAGCTAGTCTTGAACCACTTACTAGATATGATATTGGGCAGCTTACTACTGTTGAATCATTTCAAGTGGCTAGTCTTAGTACGCCTTGGTACGTTATTGCTAGCAATCAAGCACAAGTTATTGATGGCGCTAACATTACTCAAGATAATAAAGAAGTAAGCCCTTTGTGGCCTTTTTACCTTTACATACTTCAAAATTAAATTTAACCAGAAAAAACTGATCTACCTGAAAAGCCCGTTAGGAACACAAAGTTTCTAATAAGGCTTTGTAAAGTTAAAAGATCTTGTTGAAAACACTTTAGGCCAGGGGGAAACTTTAGCAATGTGTCCAAGAAAATATTTTCATAAGAAAAAGTAGAGCCATTGATTAGGTAATTGACTTACTACCTAAGTTCAAAAAAGGGTGGCAGGCTTGGTGTTTTGAAATTCAACACTTATTCAACACATAGGGCAATAAACTTTACCAGATTTGTAAATTTCTAGTTAATTGCAAATCAGTAAACAGAAGTTTGACCAGAAAGTAAATCTTATGTGTAAGAGACTTATTTCTAGAAAAGTAGTTTTGTTTTGGTTTTTCATAAGCATTTTGGGCATAGCTTCTTCACAAACTAACCCTACAAACGATTTACTTGTTACTTTTCGTAAAGAGGTTTCTTCATATAAACAAATACTGAACCAATATGCTTCCAAGATAGTTACTTACAAACAATGGTTTAAAAACTATCAGTCTGAAATTTTATCTGGAGAAATAGGGGAAGAATCAAAAGCTTTACTTAATGGGCAACTTAGCGAAATCTGGCAAGAGATTGAAAGGCTCGAGCCCCTAACCACCACTGGTTGGCTTGATGCTCTTGAAAGTCAGTTAGACTCTAATACTTTTGCAGATGCGCCTCCTGAAGAAATAAAAAACTGGATGGAAGTCCAAAGCCAATATATAAACAAAATCCAAACAGATGTGCAAGCTCTAGAAAACACCATTGAGCAAATACAACAAACTTCTGCTTCACTAGCAGAAAACGACCAAACTTCTGATTCTGAGAGGTTGGAAGTCTCTGAAATTCCACTACAAATCATTGAGGAAGATGATGTTCTTGAAGCTACCTTGCTCTACTTGTTGGGAGGGTTAGAGTTTTGGGGTACTTGGCTCGAGCCCAACAACAAAGGCTTATTACCTGAAGCTGAGGGGCGTTTTATGGTGTCTAGCACTCCAATCTTACAAACAGGAGTAGTCCCTGGAGGTATAGGTGTAGTAGGTTTTGCACAGCCGATTACTATTAGCAGAGGTGGTGCACCTGAAGGGTTTAGTGAAAATCAGTATCTCTATGAAATAGCCTTAGTTGGCTACGATGACAGTGTTGAAGATGTATTTGAGCAAGCATCTTATCTTGATAGGCTGAATTATCAATATGGAGTAGAAGTTAATGGACGGGTGGCTCGAGTCTATCGTAAATCCATAGAAATAGAGTTAACCCTTTCTACTATGTTGCAAAAGCTAGGAGCACCCCCAGAAGTTGCCGAAATTTGGGTAGCAGAATATGCTGAAATATCCCACCTACCACAAAGCATCCAATTATCTTGGCTGATTGCGGGAAATCCTTTGGCTAAAGATTATCAAGTGTATGTAAAAGGTGTACTAGAAACATTTGATTTGAATACGTTACTAGCAGGAAGCATTAATAAAGGAGATTTTTCTTCACCTCAAATTCCAAGTACAGAATGGGTTAACCAAGACCCTTTTTGGGCAGAAGTGCAAAAACAACCCCTTCTGAACGCTTTTGCTAAACTTCTAAGTGATGCTAGCGAAGAAATAAAACGCAGCTTTATAGTTTCCCTTTTCTTTTTAGAGCCTACTCCTCTTAGGGTTGGAGCAACCAGCAAAGTTAATGAAGATCAAACTAGCGGTAAGAATGTAAGTTTGCGTCCCAAACCATTTTTCTGGTCAGAAGTTAGTACAACTCCTAATATTAATAATCCTGCTGCTCCAACAGTAAATCCAATTATAGATCCAGACCAAGATTTGGTGGCAGAAGCTATAGAGCAGAAAAGGAATCTAATTAAATACTGGATGCCCGGACAAGGCTACCAAATAATTCCTTGGGCAGAGAGAAGTTTACTTAATCCTAATGACCAAGGTACACCTTATTTCATTATGGCAGTAACAGCACTACCTAGATTTGCACCAAGGAAGCCACCAGAACACAAATCAAATTACGAAACAGTTGTTGGTAGCATAATTGTTGAACATCTTCCCAAAAATCAACCACTCTTAAAGGTGTTTGTAGGTCAAGGTGCTAAGGATCGCAGAGTTCTCAATAGTCAAGGTAACCCTATATATTTTGCTGACAGTGATTTCTTATGGACTACAGAGCAGCTTGATAATGGTGCTGTCATGGAACACGCAATTAGTCACCATAGAACTATAAATTCTCCTTATGTAGTAATTAGTATTGATAATGGTCCTTATGTAGCTGGTGGTCTAACCCAGATTAAGGAAATATTTGAAAATAGGCAGGATTACACTATTAAGACTGTAGTGCTTAAATCAAGGGGTGTTACTCATCGAGGAAAAGTAAATTCTCGAGGCATTTCCTATACCCCTAGAGAATTACGTAGTACTTGGCTCAGAGATACCAGCAAAGTAGCTCAAAACATTTTTGACTGGTCTTCAACAAAGCAAAATTCACTTTTTGTGCAATCTACTCACAGATTTGCACATTTTGAAAAGAGAGATGGTTTAGAACCAGAAGTCAAGATTTCTTCTATGGTCACTTGGAAAGACCTTCCTTCTAATGAAGAATTATTGAATGAGCGTAGTAAGTGGGGTTCTGATGTATTTTTAGTGCGGGTTAGAGAAGGCTACTTACTCATTCGTGCCGATGAATTAGAGTATCTACAAGTATATGCTGATGAAAAACCTCAAGCACACACTCTACTTTTAGCAAAGTCAGCTCAAAAAGATATTCGTACTTCAATAGGAAGCCACTTTAAAAATAGAAATCTTGACTGTGAATCGGTTCGAGTACTCGCTGCAAGAGGCTTAGAATTAGCTTATTCTCCACAATGTTCACTAATGGTAACAGAAAGTGGTTGGGAGGTTGCTCAAGCAGATGAAGAAACTCAGCTTGCAACAGCATTAGATAGAGAACAACCTATTGCCATTTTCCGCCCCGAAGATAAGCCTCCTTCAGCATTACCTATAAATCTTTTAGTTGATGCAGAACCACGCTCTATTGAAAATTTAAAAGTAAGCACCCTAGTACCCATCTATGACCTTGAAGATTTAGACATTGAGGAAAAAGAAGAAGCTATTAGTCAGAGTATTGCTGACTCTATTGGTAGAACCCTACAGTTTTTCCCTAACCAAAAGGAATTTGAAGTGCTAATGCCAGAATTTGTAGTAGGGAGTCGAATCAAATATACCAACATACCTCCAGAAAATCCCATTCTAGAGTATGAATACGACAAAATTGATGTGCCATTAACTACAGAAAGTAAGTCGATTACATTTTACAGGCTTAGAGAAAATGTCGTTGAAGTTTTACCTAAAAGCTCAACATCAAGTTTAGAACTAGCTCGAGCTGACGTAATAACTCCTACGGGTGAGTGGAATAAAGACCGTATCATGGAGTTAGCTCAAAACTTTCACCAGACACATAACTTGTCTTATCTCATTGTAGAAAGTACTCAAGGTAAGTTTTATGGGGGATCTTTAAGAAATATCAAAACTATTTTCAAATCAGGAGAACCTCCACAGAGACTAGCAGTGTTGGTTACTGTACTGGCAGGAACAGATTTTTGGAGAACTACTTATCACGATCGTGAAAATCTAGGTTGGTTGAACACGGCATCTGCGAGAGTGCTCGAGCAATCAAAATCATTAAGCATTGACCCCAACTCTACAGTAACAGCGTGGTCTGCCAATGGTAAAAGACAAGCCGTTTTTAAAGCGGATGGTACATTGCAAATAGGGCAAACTGTGCAGTGGCAAACTCGTCCAGATAATCAAACCATAAAAAATCTACGCAAAACTTGGCGAGGCAACATGATATTAGTACATGTACCTAACCAAGGTTATTTTTTAGCTCAACCTAACGAAGCAAAGTTTTTGCTAGCTTCAACACAAATGCAGATTGATAGTTTAGCGTTATCTTTCGATAGTCAAAAAAGGCTTTCAGATATCATGTATGAAACAGCCCCAGCTATGAAAGAGTTACCTATAAAAGGTTCAGTCCGTGTACTTTCTCCTTCTACACCTCCTGACCTAGAAGAAACTAGGTTTTATGATGGTGTTGACGTAGCTTTTTACTTAGATGACCACAAACACCTCCAAATTGATTGGAAACGAAGTGGTTTAGAGTTAGTTCAGAAAGATCCCAAAGAGTGGCTAAATTATGCTGAGGTTAAAAGCTCACCTTTAGTTATTATGCAGTGGCCAGATGGTGAAAGATCACTAGCACTATTTGCACACCTTTTAAAGGGAACAGCACGGGACGTAGCGGAAACAGAACCTCAGTTCATTGTTCCTGCTTATGATCTTGAGGACTTGAATGAGTCAGTGCTAGATAACAAAGAGATAGAAGAATCCATTGCCTCTACCTTGCAAGACACTTTAAGGCAAGCATCAGCCCTTTGGCCTAACCAAAGTTCTTTTCAAATAATTATGCCCTACGAAGAAAACCCTAGGCTTTATAGTCAAGACCTCCCTTCTAAAATAAAATCAGGTTCTTTAGGAGTTATTGAGGTGACTAGGCAACCAGAAAATACGAAGATTAAATACTATTATGTGTCCAATTAATATAGTGTTAAGGAGAAAAATTGAAAATAGCCATTTACCTTTTATTAGTAATGTGGGGTGCAGGAATCGCTCAAGAACTCACTTATGAGTATGGTCAGCTCACAGAGGATCTTAGGGGTGGATTAGGAAAGACTTCTCTTAGATGGAAACCTAACAGTAAGGAGTTTGTTAGCCACGTTCAAACTGATTTAAAATTTGTAGACATTTTTAACCTTACTAGATTTGAAAATATTGATCTAGCTTATGGGGGGTTACTGAAAGAAGTAGGTATTGGAGATGACCCTGACATAGCAAATAACAAAATTGAGTTTCTAAATTATTTAGGTTCTCAAGGCTGGGAATTTATATTTATCCAAGAGAGAGCAAGTCAAACATTTTATTACTTCAAGAGGCCTATTATAGAATAGGTTTTCTGTCAAGCAAGCAATAGAATTAGGGGTGTTAGTAGAATTTGTCTATACTTTTAGGAGACAACTTGAATATTTTCTTTTTAATGTACCCGTGGGCAGAAATTAATCCTGAAACTGATTCATCGCTTAGATTAATCCACGAGTGTGCTATCAGGGGCTACAAGGTAGTTTTAGCTACTCCAAATAACTTAACCATGCGAGATACAGTTGCTAGTGTTTTTTGCAGCATCCTTGTAAATGATGGTGATGTTTCTAGTAACATAAGCACTTTTTATAAAAAAACTTCGTTCAAGAAAGCCAATTTACCTTTAGCTGGCTTTGATGTCATTTTCATGCGCTCTGAACCACCTTTAAATACTATTGCCTTAAATTTCCTAGATTCAGTGCGTGAGCAAGCATTCATTATCAATGACATAGACGGTCTGCGTGTAGCTAATAACAAGCTTTATACCTCTTCATTTGATGATCCCGAGAATAAGTTTATTCCTGTAACGCATGTTTCAAAAACTACTGAGTATCTCGAGAAAGTCTTCAAAGAATCAGAAGCAGACAAAATGATAATGAAACCACTAGTAGGCTACGGTGGGCAGGGAATCATCCTAATTGAAAAGAAAGCCCAGCAAAATTTCCGCTCACTGCTCGATTTTTATATTAGTAACAGTAAAGATGGTAGTTATGTCATTTTGCAAGAGTACATAGAGGGAGCTGATGAAGGTGACATCAGGATATTAATGCTTAATGGAGAACCAATTGGTGCCATGCGTAGGGTTCCAGCAGCAGATGATATTAGGTCAAATGTTCATGCTGGTGGGGAGGTAAAAAAACATACCCTTACCAAAACAGAAAAAGCATTGTGTAAGCATATTGGTCCTAAGCTAGTACGTGATGGTCTTTTCTTTGTTGGCATTGATGTTATAGGTGGCAAGCTCATAGAGGTTAATGTGCTAAGCCCCGGGGGGGTCGTGAACATCAACCGTCTAAACCGCACTAAGCTACAAAAGCAAGTTATTGATTTTGTCGAAAGTGTTGTTAATGCTAAAGAAGCCATTGCCACTAGGAAAAGTGAGTTTAGGAAGATAATAGCAGATGCTCACTCTATCTGAAGAACAATGTATAAATGCTATTAAAGAGGGCAAATGTTTTCAAGCTGTTGTAGAGGGAGCATTTTCAATAAAAATTGAAGAATATAACTTTTTTGTTTGTGCAGCCATCCATGATGGACACAATTTGCGTTCAGAGCTTGCTGAAAAATGCGCCCTAACTGAAGCAGAAAGGCTTTATGAAGAAGACCCCTATACAGGAGAACTTGTTTCATCTATGCCTATTACCATAGTGGGACATGATTCCCGCTATGAATATGACTTAAATAGGTCACCTGAAAGCTGTGTCTATGAAGAAGCTTGGGGTAAATCGGTTTGGCAAATTCCTTTAAGTGAAGAGGATAAATCAATTAGTTTAGAAAAACACCACAGCTTTTATAGGGTATTTAAAGCATTAATGGAAAAACTGCAAGAACAGTTTGGCAACTGTTTGGTTTATGATATTCACTCTTACAATCATGAACGTTGGGATAAAGACACTCCAGTATTTAACCTAGGCACTGAGCAAATTTGTAAGGAAAGGTGGCAAAAGGTTATTAAGCACTGGGTAAAAACCTTAGCAGCCTGCTCGATAGCTAATGTTGAGGTAAGGGCAGCAAGTGATGAGGTTTTTTGGGGACGGGGTTATCTAGCCACTTTTATTAGCAAGAATCTTACTAACACCTTAGTACTGCCTACAGAAGTTAAAAAGGTCTTTATGAATGAGCAGACAGGAGACCTTTATCCTTTAGTTTTTGCTGAACTTAAAGAAGGGTTCAAACAAGCCATACTAAGCAATGCTCTTTATTTTTCAAAGCATCATACAGAGGAAGATCACTCTAAAAAAGCAGTTCTACTGCCCACAGGTATTGAGCCTGCTGTAATAGCACTTGATAAGAAGCTTTACCAATTATGTAGGGGAATTGAAACTTTATTTTATATCAACCCTAAAAATCTAGTAGGGGAAAGAAAACGCTTTTACTCCAAAAACTATAACTACACCCCTGCTTTTACTTATAGGCATCTCGACATCAACCCTTTTGAGTTTCGTGAAAAGCTTTATCGCTTACCAGTTGAGGATATCAGTGATGTTAGTATCCAACAGCTTTACAGAGATGTTATTGATGCCTATGCTACTAAAATTGACCTGATTGCTTCTGTTGGTACTGAGAAGTTCCTCTACAACTCCCTTAGGTATTATGGTGAACCTAGAGATAGTGATGTAGAAACAGCTAACTTTTTATTGTTTGCTGAAGAGTTTGAAGCAGAAACAGAAAAAACTCTTGATGCTATTGCTGTCAAAAATGCTTTTATCAAGGCTGTAGGTGAATATGACTTTCATTGTAAGGTTGAACTAACCGATAAAATAGTTGCTTCTGCAATGGTGGATAACGTCAAAAAGTCTATCTTAGTTAAAAGAGATATCAAGCTAAGTCAAACAGAACTCGAGGCTTTAATTAATCATGAGCTAGGCGTGCACATGATTACTACCGTCAATAGCGAATTACAAAAACTTAAAGTCTTTAAGTTGGGCTTGCCCAATAACACCCATACTCAAGAGGGCTTGGCTATCTTAGGTGAATACCTATCAGGCAATTTAACTTTGCCTCGCTTAAAGAAGCTAGCTTTGCGAGTGCTAGCCATAAGAATGATGCTTAAGAACTATGACTTTGCTAGAACTTTTAAGGTTCTGATGAATGATTATGGCCTTAAGGATAATGATGCTTTTAGGTTAACTACTCGAGTTTACCGAGGTGGTGGCTTTACTAAAGACTTCCTGTATTTAAAAGGTTTGCGAGATGTACTTAAGATTTATAAAGAAAAAGATATCAGCACTCTGTTCATAGGTAAAACTTCTTTTGAGTACCTCAGTGTTATTGATGAGCTAATTGAGCGCCAGATAGCAACTAAACCAATTTACCTACCTATTTTTATGCAGAAAAATGTTGCTTACAAACCAAATGCCATTTTGGATTATTTAATCAGTTCAATACGTTAATGCCTCAAGCAATAAGACCTAAAATACTCATTATTTCCGCTTCTATTGGGGGAGGGCATGTTGCAGCAGCATGTGCACTCGAGGAAGCTTTTGCTGATTATCCTTGTGATGTTGAGCATATTGACTTGCTAGACTTTACCAGCAGAGCTTTTCGCCGTCTTTTTCGTGACACTTACCTTAGACTTTTAAAAAGTGTGCCTGATTTTGTTGACTGGTTTGGTAAACGTCTTGATAAAAACATTCCTAAAAGTAGGCAACATCGCTTACTAAAACATTTAGTCCGTGTCGCCTCACCTCGTTTAGCTAGCTACATTAAACGTTTTCGACCTGACCTTATTGTACACACGCACTTCTTGCCTCCTGTACTTGTAAGTAAACGTGACAAAGAGCGTATAGTTGAGGCGGTGGTTGTTACTGATTATGGGGCGCATAGTTTGTGGCTGAGCAAAGGCATTAAACATTATTTTGTTGCTACTGAGGAAATAGCTATACATTTGCGTAGCCTTGGTGTTAGCCATGAAAAAATACGTGTAAGAGGTATTCCAATTGCTAAAAGTTATCAGCAACTTGTAAAACAAAGTACTGCTCGCAGTGCCCTTAAAATCCTGAATGATAAGGTAGTTCTTTTAATAGTCTCGGACATGGATAAAACCACTGTGTCCAAGCTCCTTACCCAAATTAAGGGTATAAATATAGCACTCACAGTTGCCATCATTTGTGGGCGTAGTACTGAGCTGATTGGTTACATTCAAAAAATGCTTGCTAGTTACCAAGGCAGCATAGATTTTCGTTTGATGGGATTTACTAAGGAATTACCATGCTACATGGCAGCTGCAAATATCTTAGTAGGGAAACCCGGAGGGCTTACTAGTAGTGAAGCACTGGCAGCCAGTTTACCCTTCGCTGTGGTGACTCCTCATCCCTTACAAGAAGAAGCTAATGCTAACTTCCTACTTGAGAACGGTGCTGGCATGAGAATAGAACCACTTAGTGTGTTTGGCTATAAGCTCGAGTGTTTTCTTACCAATCAAGAAAAGCAATGCAGAATGCAAAATGCAACAAAGGAGTTGGCAAAAGTTTATGCAGCGAATGATATTGCCAAAGATTTATATGAAGAGATTTCACCTTGTAAATGATTAAATCCCAAGCCATTTGGCATTTTTCCAAAACAAGCATTGCCTCAACAACCTTTAATTTCCTTGCCAATTTGAATCAGTAGCTGATTTTTGAGGATTGTTGACTTAAAAACTATATTGATTAATCAACTTCTAAGACCAAAATCATTGTATGGTAGCCTTATAGCATTGGGTTTAAGTTTTAGTTTGGGTTTCCTTGCCTTACGTTGGTTTGTTGGGCCAGCTCTATTTTCTGTTGAAACCTATCATTTAAGCAATCCTAAACCTAGTATTATTGCCTTTTGTCTTATAACACTATTAGCTCACTGGATTTTCCCTGTGTTACGCTTTAAGCTACTTTGTAGTTTCCAAGACCTTCAGCTCACCTTTTTTACAAGTCTTACGGTTCACCTTTCAACCATATTTGGAGCTTTAACAATGCCGGGCAATGCAGGTGGTACTCCTGTACTTATTTTTGCATTGCGAAGATTAGGATTGCCTTTTGGCGCTGGATTTGCTGTCGTAGCACAACTTATTTTGCTTGATCTGGCTTATTTTGCACTACTAGTGCCCCTAAGTGTTTTTTATGCCTTTCACACAGAATTACTAACTCTACCCACAGCTATTTTATCTCTAGTATTTGCATTAAGTACCTTGTTTTTTCTTGTGGGCGTGCTACTAAGCTTTTTCCCTCAGTTAGGTAAGCAATTGTTATCATATTTTGGCAAGTTAAAGTGGGTTCAAGCCTTGACAAAACGTATTAATCAAAATTATCGGCAGAGTATATCACGTTTTGGTGCTATATCTTTAACTCAACGTTTTAACCTTCACTTACTTACAATGCTGAGTTGGCTAACACGCTCAGCTTTCCTTTGGGGCTTGCTTGTTCTTTTTGATGTTCACACCCTGCTAATCAATATTCTCGCCTCTCTCAACATCATCAATCTATTAAGTAATTTCATGCCTACTCCCGGTGGCTCAGGTTTTGTTGAAATAGCTATTGGTTGGAGTCTGAAAGCAGAAGAAGTTGAGACAACACTAATAGCAGGCCCCATACTTTTATGGAGATTACTAACCTACTATATAAACTTTTTATTTGGACCACTAGCTATTTTGCTACTTTATAAACATTTAAAGAAAGCCAGATAGAACTAATTAGCTTAGCAAGTACAGAAATGCTATCAAGCAATTGCGAAAAGCTAGACACCGCTTCCTAAGCTGCCTCTAAGATTATTTTGCTCATCACTTCATCAAGTGCTTCACGCATGGTACTAACTATAAAATCTGCATGGTCTTTGGTGATAGTAAAAGGTGGTGCAATTAAAGCATGATCACCACGTATACCATCTACGTTGCCACCACCCTGATAGATATACAAACCTTTATCTAAACAAGCATGACTGAACTTGGTAGAGACATTGAGTTCTGCTTCAAAAGGCTCCTTCCTTGCTTTGTCTTTGACAAATTCAATTCCTAGTAGCAAACCCTTACCACGTATGATGCCTACATGAGGGTGCTCAGCAAAAGTCTCACGGAGTTTTTGTTTAAGGTACGCACCTATCGCCTGTACATTTTCAAGCAGCTTTTCTCTTTCAATGATATCAATAACTTTTGAGCCTACGGCGCACGAAAGAGGATTGCCTGCATAGGTATGTCCGTGCCTGAAGTAACCGTTAACATTAGGCATCTCCCCATAAATTTCTTCTTTAACTAAAATTGCACCTAATGGAGTATATCCAGCACTCATGCCTTTGGCAGTAGTAATCATGTCAGGTACAACTTCTGTCTGTTGCATCATCCACCAAGTACCACTACGTCCATTGCCACTCATTACTTCATCGGCAATGAAGAGTACATCGTACTTATTACAAATTTCTCGGATGCGTTTCCAATACTCCTTACGAGGACTGCGACCCGGAGCAGAAGAACCTACGATAGGTTCAGCAATAAAAGCTGCTATGTTCTCAGGGCCTTCATTAAGCAAAGTAGTTTCCAGATCATTAGCACACTCAAAATGGCAACTATCATACTTTTGTCCAAAAGGGCAACGGTAACAAGAAGTTGGTGCAATCATAGGAGCACCTTGCATCATAGGAGTAAAAAACTGCCTCTTGCTAACTTGTCCACTTAGAGAAAGAGCCCCTAAAGTTGCACCGTGGTAGGAAGTGCGTCTTGTAATCACTTTATATTTATTAGTATTACCCTTAGCCAAATGATATTGTCTTGCTAGCTTTATAGCAGTCTCATTAGACTCTGAACCACCTGATGTGAAGTAAACTCGAGTCAAACCTTTAGGTGCTCGAGCCACCACCTTTTCAGCAAGTTCCACCATTACCTTAGTTGCAAACTTAGAAGTTAGAAGGGTGAGCAAAGCAAAGCCTCTGAGCTTGTTCAAATAGTACCTTAGCAATTTCTTGACGACCATGACCAAGGGAAGCTACAGCTGCTCCTGAAGCAGCATCTAGGTATGCTTTGTCATTTTCGTCATAAAGGTAAACCCCTTTTGCATGGACTATAAGGATGGGTTCGTGTTTTAGGTCACGAAAGAAAGCTGCTGAATTTAATAATAAGGACACTGTAATTTGTTTGCCATTTCATTGGCTTTGCAATCAACTTGAAGCAAGTGCAAAGTTCCAAAGTTGAGGGGTAGTGTACAGCCACAGGTGTTGAATAAGTGTTGAAGGTTAAAACCTTTAATTGCCCTTAACTGTGTCCCAAGGTTGTAATACTCAACATTTACTCAACTGCTGCTTATAAAACAACCCCATAGCATAGGTTTTTGTTGTGTTTTAGCTAGCTTTGGAGGGTGTTTAGGTTACCAGTTTGGGGACACTTTCTAAAACTTTTAGCATTTTTCTTTTTAGAAAAACCATACCCTTATTACAGCCTGTGGGATTAACTCACAGGCTTTTTTTGTTGTAGATGGTTTAAGGTAATATAGTTTTAACAGATGATCTACATGTTGC
The DNA here is from genome assembly GCA_965224855.1 of Trueperaceae bacterium. Classification (GTDB taxonomy): domain Bacteria; phylum Deinococcota; class Deinococci; order Deinococcales; family Trueperaceae; genus CBDCVN01. The sequence continues at coordinate 2,631,964 of CBDDAI010000002.1, forward strand.
CAATGTTGAATTACAAAACTATAGTTGTAGTTAGTAATATTTACCACCTGTTTGGATATTCAACACTAACTGGAACTACAAAGCATGGATAACCTAAGTATAGAGCTTTTAGCTGATCACCCCGAAGCATTCCCTATCCTCAAAGAAATGTTCGAGTCTGAGTGGGAACCATATTACGGCCCAACAGGATTAGGTGATGCTGAAGCTGATATTAAAAACTCAGCTAATCGCACTGAGCTGCCCATTGCAATGGTTGCTATCTTTGATGGCAATATTTGTGGCACTGCTGCATTGAAAATGGAGTCAGTAACGACTTACCCTGATTATTTCCCGTGGCTTGCAGGCTTACTTGTAGCTCCTGCATATCGAAGACAAGGAATAGGAGAGCAACTTGTAGCTGCAATTGAAACACTAGCGAAACAACTAGGATTCAAAGAAATATATGTTGGAACAGGTGAAAAATCAGGAATGTCAGAAGTTAATTTAGATAAAAGGCATTGGAAATTCATACATAAAAGTGATTATTTTGTATCTCAAGCAAGCATTTACAGGAAATTACTCTAAAACTCAATTAATAACCTCGGATGCTAGACGTTTAGGCAAAAAGGAAAAGTAAAAGATTGTGAGCAGCAATTCTACGACACACACTAGCACGAATGCTCCAAAATGAATTAAGTTGCTGTAACATTAGATTCCTACAACGCACTAAAGAAGAAAAAACTGTCTCTATACACTTGCGTGTCTTGGCAAAAGACTCACTCCAAAAGATGGAGTCTTAGCATTTTTCTTCGGTGGTGTGTATATACCACAACCTACATAGGCTTTATCCCCAACTATAGCATTTAGATCATCGTATAGTTCATCCAACATACATTGTCCTACTGTGGCATCGTGGACATTTGCAGGTACAATGGCAAAACGATAAATGTAACCTAGAGGACTTGCCACTGCATGGAGTTTAAAACCATAGAACATCTTATTGCTGTCTACTCCACCATATCCAGAGGTTGCTTCACTCATTGCACGATCGCGTTGGTAGCGTGAACCTTGGCAAATGGGTAGAGGCTTAGAATCTATGGCATATGCCTCTACGTGTTGCGCTACCAACAAAGCAAGGTCAGCATAAATACGTTCAAAGTTACGTTGAATACGGTAGAAACGAGAAAGACTAGGCAGTTTTGGGAATAGGTAAGCGTATTCTGACTTAACAGTCAAGAACTAAGCACCTTGGTTCTTGTGTTGTAGCATTTCGCCAACTAGGACAATGGTTAGCAATTCGCTATAAGTTCCTTTCTGGTTACTTTTTTCAGGGAGAGTGAATCTACCTGTTTTTACAGCATCTTTGAGGTAGTCATCTACTAAAACGAATACGATAATAAAAATATCAAGTATACTTTCTGTTGAGAGAAGGTCTGTGAGTCTCATAACTCTTATCTTCTCTCTTTTTCTTTATTTTTGCAACTAGCATTCGAGGTAAAGTAGACTGGTCTTAATTCATAATTCCAGTCACCATGTTTAGCTTGTTCTTGAATAGGGAAGGTGGAATAAAAGGTACTTTTATCAAGGAAAAAAGGTTGATGAGCACGTTAGATTCTACAATGAAGTTGTTGATATAGCTACAATATGAAAATACTTTCACGTTGCTCTTTTTATGAAGAGCACAATAGTTATGCCCTGATTACTCGAGCATAATAAATTATCAGCTTTTTTGCACAGAGAATTCAGTAAGGATTTTATTGTATGGGTCAAGAAATACAGTCAGAACATTTTCAAGAGAGTGATTTTGTTGCCTTTGAACGAGTGCTTGCTGCAGAAACAGCATTGCTAAAGAAATGGTTTGATGAAGAACTTTTTACTGATACTGGTTTAGTAATAGGGTTTGAGCTGGAAGTTTGGTTGATTGATTTACAGGGCTACCCAGCACCATTGAATGCCACTTTTCTGGAAAGTTTAAATGACCCGTTAGTTGTTCCTGAGTTGTCGTGCTTTAATGTAGAGATTAATGGTACCCCACAACCACTACAAGCTGACGCAGTAACTCATCTCTATAAAGAGTTAGAGGCTACTTGGCAACGCTGCAAGCGTGCCGCAGAAAAGCAAGGAGTGAAGCTTGCTATAATTGGCATTCCTCCTACAGTTCGGGAAGAAGATTTGGTACTCAAGAACATTAGTGCCATGAAACGCTACTACGCTCTTAACGAACAGATAATGCGTATGCGTGAGGGACAGCCAATGTACTTTGATATTCAAAGAGATGAACACTGGACTGCAGTTCATAGCGATGTAATGGTTGAGTCTGCTGCTACTTCCTTGCAAATTCACCTGCAGGTACCACAACGAGAAGCAGTACGGTATTTCAATGCAGCTATGATGCTTTCTGCACCTATGGTAGCAGCATGTGCTAACTCTCCTTGGCTCTTTGGCCATAGTTTATGGGATGAGTCACGTATACCACTTTTTGAGCAAGCAATTTCTGTACCAAGCTTTAGTCATAGTCCTAATTGTGCTCGAGTAAGCTTTGGTACTGATTACTCACAGCAGAGCCTCTTTGAGCTTTTTGCCCAAAACCAGGCTGCTTATCCTATTATTCTACCTATGCAATTAGACAGCGAGCGAGAAAAACTTCCACACCTGCGTCTTCACAATGGTACTATTTGGCGCTGGAATCGGCCCTTAGTAGGCTTTGATGAAATGGGAAGGCCTCACTTACGTATCGAACATAGAGTAGCTTCTGCTGGACCTACTCTGATAGATGTGATGGCCAACACTATTTTATTTTTGGGGATGATAGAAGGTTTAGTGAAACATAGTGAACCTGTTTCTTTAACATTTGCACAGGCTCGAGACAATTTTTATCGAACTGCAAAAGATGGACTTAAGGCACTAGTAATATGGAATAATAAGGAAGTGAAGGTGCAGGAGCTTCTGCTGAAAGAATTACTACCACTTTCTCACATTGCATTGGAACAAATGCCCTTGGAATCACAAGATTGGCAGCAGGAGCTGGGAGTAATGGAAGAACGTTTGCAGAGTGGCCTTAATGGAGCTACTTGGCAAAGAAGATGGGTAGAACGCTATGGACGTGAAATGGCTGGGCTAATGACAGCATATTTGGAACAGCAGGAAAGTGGTAACCCTGTTCATAAATGGGATTTATAATGCTCAATGTACTTACTGATTTGCCTGATAATTTGCTTGGGTTAGAGCCTAAACAACTCTATACTGTGCTACCGGGGCCAACCTTGATTCATTTAAGTGGAAGACGAGAGCAGCCACTATTTGTTTCTGTATTACTACATGGTAATGAAGACACTAGCTGGCTAGCGCTACGTAAATTATTGCTCCATTACCAAAATCGAGAACTACCTCGAGCACTGTCGATCTTTATTGGCAATGTTCAAGCAGCTCGTTATGGTCTGCGACGACTAGCAAAACAGCCAGACTATAACCGCATTTGGAAAAAGGGAGCTACTCCAGAATATGCTATGACCAGTCAAGTTCTAGGAGAAATGAAGCGACGAAATGTATTTGCAGCAATCGATATCCACAACAATACTGGCTTGAATCCTCACTATGGTTGTGTAAATGTGCTGGAACCAGCTTTTCTACATCTGGCAAGTATGTTTAACCGTACAATAGTTTGGTTTACTCGCCCTGATGAAGTGCTTTCTATGGCTTTTGCTGCACTATGTCCTGCAGTGACAGTTGAGTGTGGGAAACCTGGTCAGGAGCATGGTGTGCAACATGCTCTTCAGTATTTGGATGCTTGCCTTAATCTTGCTCAACATCCAAGTCGTTTGGTGGCAGCACAAGACTTAAACCTGTTTCATACTGTGGCAGTAGTAAAGATTCCAGAGGAAATTAGCTTTGGCTTTAATAATGCAGGAGGTGATTTGTTGTTAAGAGATGATTTAGATCAACTTAACTTTCAAGAGCTTCCAACAGGTACTTCATTAGGTCAGGTTAATTCTAATCGTAATGTTCGTCTTGAAGCTTGGACTGAAAAAGAAAGAGATTGTGGAGAACATTGGTTCAAAGTGGAAGATGGTGAATTACGCACCACTAGACCTGTAATACCTTCTATGTTCACTCGAGATGAACTAATCATTCGTCAGGATTGTTTTGGTTACCTAATGAAAAGAATTGATTATAGAAACCTCTGTTGATTGGTGGAGTTAAAAGTATTATAAAGTTTATGTATTTTTTTCAATGCTTCAATAGGTTTGATGAGTTTAGACTAAGATAAGAATGAATTGAGGAGGAAGTAAAGTTTTTTACTACCCTTTCATCCAAGATTTTTCATTTGTTTTAGAAGCTTAATAATCTAGTAAGATTCTTAAACGATATAATGTTGAAGTAGGGAAAAGAAACAGTAATCATGAATATAGAAACATACACAAAAATATTTCTACTAGTGGCATTTTTGTGGATGAGTGCCGCTGCTGTTATTGCAATGGGAGATATTCTTACAAAAGCTTTAGGGCGTGTGGTTCATACTGTTATTAGGGGAGGAAAACCTCCTAGTAAAAATTAATTAGTCGTAGAGGATGTTTGGAAAATAGTTATAAATCCTATCCCACACTAAAATTGTGGCGAGTCATGAAAAATACTCTTTTCTAAGTCTTAGACACAATTCTACTTAGAATATTTAAACAACCTCTAGCGGATGTTAAGCTCTTCTCCATCCATCTCAAAAGCATGAAGTTTGTTAATATTAGCAAGAAATTCTACTGTGCCGTTGACAGTTACATTTGTATGCGGTTCAACTCGAGCTACAATACTTTGGTCACCTTCTAATGAAGCTATGACAATAGTTTCTGCACCCAAAGGCTCAATTACTTCAACAGTAGCCTTAATAGTATTGCTGCCTGTATCTTCAATTTGAGCATTACCCTTAACATCAAGATCTTCTGGGCGCACACCTAAATAAACCTGCTTGCCATTAAAACTAGTAAGTTTGCCTACTAGTTCTTTATCTGGGGTTACCGCAAAACTACCATCACTACCCTTGATGGTGCCATTTTCAACTGTGCCAACTATAAAATTCATAGCTGGGGAACCCATGAAACCACCTACAAAACGATTTTTTGGTTTTTCATAAAGATTAATGGGGCTATCTACTTGTTGAATAAAGCCATCTTTCATTACTACAATGCGTGTACCCATAGTCATAGCTTCCACTTGATCATGAGTTACATAAATAGTAGTAACACCTAAATTTTGATGCAGCTTAGAAATGTTAGCCCGCATATCCACACGCAGCTTGGCATCAAGATTAGAGAGGGGCTCATCCATGAGGAAAACTTTTGGTTTGCGAACAATAGCACGGCCCAGAGCTACGCGCTGACGCTGGCCACCAGAAAGTTCTTTAGGACGGCGGTCTAGTAGGTTTTCTAGCTGCAGCATAGTAGCAGCTTCTTGCACACGCTTTTCAATTTCTTTTTTAGGAGTTTTGCGTAGCCTTAAGCCAAATGACATATTTTGGCGCACGTTCATATGAGGATAAAGGGCATAGTTTTGAAAAACCATGGCAATATCGCGATCTTTAGGAGGGATATTGTTTACAACTTGTTCACCAATTCTCAAAGTGCCCTCAGTTATATCTTCAAGCCCTGCTATCATACGTAAGGTAGTGGTCTTGCCACAACCTGAAGGGCCTACAAAGACTACAAACTCTTGGTCTTTTATGTCTAAGGTGAAATCTTCAACTGCCTTAACACCATTAGGATATTTTTTGCCTACTTGCTCGAGCACAACTTCTGCCACAATAATCGTCCTCCTAAATAAAGTTGGGTAAAGCTCTCTTAAAATCAAAGAATAACATGAATGATCTACTAGATAGTACAGTATTAAAATGTAGTATTACAATGTCATTGATTTGTAAAATCTAATTTTTGTTCTTATACTCCCAAAACCCCAAGGTACCACTGTTTAAGGGGTGTGCCTACAAAAAGAGTCACTATACCGCCAAAGGCAAGATAAGGACCAAAAGGTATCTTTCTATTTCCACCAAAGAATTTACCTATAATGCCAAAAATAGCCCCTGCAAAAATAGCTATTACCAGAGCAACAATGACATTTTCTGGTCCTAGCATAGCTCCTAATACTGCTGCTAGTTTAGCATCACCAAAACCCATAGCTACAGGTTCGTCATCACTTTCTTCTGAATCTTCTATACTTTCTTCACCCTGAATAAGGCTATGTATCCACCAGTAAAATGCTCCTATAAGGGCAAATGTTCCAGCAGCAACGAAAGTAAATTTTATAGCAGTAAGCGGTTCCACAAAGGGGTTTTGGGGAAGTATAAGCAGTGCCATGAGCCACAAAGTGTAGATGATAACCTCAGGCAGGCGTAGTATTTTACGAGTTACTAGGTTTAAGCTAAGCGAAAAGGTGGCTAAACTAAAACCAAGCCACCACCCACCTAAGACCCCACCTAAAGCAGCAAGATTGACTTGGTCCATGTTAAAGGGCCAAAGCCTTTCTTTAGTGTCTGCAAAGCGGCGCAAGATTAGGCTACCGACTCGGTTAATAAGGGCGATAATCCCTGCGCCTAGAGCAGCACCTTGTAGGGCTTCTAAAAATGTGGGTAAGTTGGCATCATTAGATACATAAAGTAAGGTCCCCAAGACACCTACTATCGTAGCAGGTAATGTTAAACTATCAGGCAAGATGTAGTGATCTATATCAATAAAAGACATCATTACAATCATGGCAAAAAGAATTACTAAAGGTAAAAAGCTAAGGTTGTAACTTTGGGGAGGAAATTGCCATATTATGAGACCGAACCCCAAAGCCATTAAGGCTTCAATAAGAGGATAGCGTATAGCAATAGGCTCCTTGCAGCTGCGGCAACGCCCTTTTAAAAAAAGCCATGAAAAAATGGGCACAAGATCTAAAGCCTTTAGGGTACGTTTGCAATTAGGGCAACTCGAGCGAGGTCTAATAATAGATTTGCCTGCTGGTAAGCGGTAAATAACTACATTTGCAAAACTGCCAACAAGAGCACCAATTAAACTAGCGTAAATAATATAAAAGGTATATAGCACACTAAAATATTAAAACTTCTAGTATTATTAGAGATGTGGAGGATTCGTGCTCGATACTTTAAGACGTCTTTGGGACAATATCTATACTCGTATTGGTTTAATAGTTGTCACCAGTGCATTAGTACTATGGCTTTTAGATAAAACCCAGCTTGCTTGGGGAAGTTTTCTTATTGCCTTTGCCATAGCTTATATCGCTAACCCTTTTGTTACTTGGTTTGAAAACAAACGGTTCTTTTCTCGAGGTCTTGGGGTTATTTTAGTACTTTCTTTTATTTTATTTATTTTTGTAGTAGGTACCCTTTTACTTATCAACATTATAGTGGAAATCTCTACTTTAGCAGAAGGCATTAGTATTTCCCCTTTAATTGACTGGGTTCGCAGTTTACCTGACAGATGGCCTCAGTGGTTGGGCAAAATCCTTTCTCAAAATACAGAGAGCATTGACAACCTTTTACAAAATTTACAGGATTTTTTGCGAAATGAGTGGCCCAATACAGTCTTGCCTTGGTTGCAAGATCGTATGACTGGTTTCTTGAGAGGTATTGGTGGCTTTCTAGGAGTTATTCTACAGGCAATTTTAATCTTTATTTTGGTGGGTTATATATTAGTAAGTTACCCCACAATCACCAATGATTTATTAAAAATTATTCCTCCTCGCCAGCAAGCTCTAGCTAGAGAACTTACTGATAAGCTAGACATAGTTGTTGGGGGTTACATTCGTGCTAAAGTTATAGAAGCTTTAATAGTTGGTTTAGTAACTTGGCTATCGTTAAGTATTATTGGTGTTCCCTCAGCACTGTCTATTGGTTTTGTAGCAGCGCTTTTAAACCCTATACCTTACCTAGGGCCTATTATTGCTACCATACCAGCAGTATTACTGGCTATTAGTCAAGGTTGGACAGTTGTAATTATTACAGCAATTGTAATGGTAGTTATTCAACAATTAGATGGAAATGTTTTAGGGCCTTTACTGTTATCACAAAGCATGCAAGTTCACCCTGTGACAGTGTTGGTAGCTTTGATTGTGGGCTCGAGCCTATTTGGATTTTGGGGAATACTCTTAGCCATCCCTGCCACAGCTTTCTTCCAGCTTCTTTACAATGATTATTATTTAACTAGCAAGTGGTATAAAGCTGGCGAGACTGTGCAAGGCGATGAATTAGACATGGAAGCCTAAGGATTTTATGAACTCCCTATGATTTCCCTAACACCAGTTCTCATTAAGGTGTTATTATACTGCCGCTATGAGAGTAAAGTTTTTTTCAATCGCTATTTTAATTTTGGCAGTTGGTTTTTTTGCTAGTTTGTTCACAAATAAGCTTAGTGCCCAAATCGATTACTCACGTGTTGTTTTTATTGATGCAGCAAGAGCTTTAGCCTCACACCCTGCTGGTGGTGCAGTAGCAGATATTCAAAAGCGTCAAGAGGAGGAATTAGGACCTATCTTGCAGCAAATTCAAGAACTGCAAAGACAAGCTGCAGAAAGAGAATTGACTCCAGAAGAACAAGATCTAGCTGATATACTAATTCGCACACTACAAGAGAGACAGCAACTATATGCAGAAGAGATCTTGCAAGCCTCTGAGCCAGCCGTAAATTCTGTTAACACTGCTATTACTGCTATTTCACAAAGCCAAGGTTATTCTATGGTGCTTGATGGTAATATAGCAGGGCAAAATGGTATAGGTTTGGTAGTTTATGCAATAGAAGGTTTGGATATCACAGATCAAGTTATAGAATATGTTAAGCAAAACCCATAAGACTCCTTGGCCCAACTAAATACTACATTTTCTATAATTCAGATTAGTTTTGGAGTTGGAGTTTTAAAATAATATAACTTGGGTAACTACTTTTAAAAGCCTTACCCAGAACCTTCAGGATATTGGGGGTAGATTTTGAAATTGAGTTAAGTGGCGAAGGATTGAACTGATCTTAACAAAATTAAAATAGCACACAGTTTAAGGCTATGTGCTATTTTATCAATGGTATAGGTTTGGCAGTTACCTAAAAAGATTTCTTTCTTGTATTTGTAATTCTCGTATTTGTAACTCATCTATAGGTAAAACCTCTTGATCTAATCTGTCTAAAGGAAAAGGTGGGCAGGATAAGCCAGATAAGCATACAGGACCAGGACCAGGCCAAGGATCAGGAATAGGTTCTGGTTCGGGGATTGGGATAGGAGGTAGATATTGAACAGAGTTAAATTGCTTACCAATATAACTTGAAGGAGCAGACCTAGCATTAATGCTAGTTTGGTCGTTTGCTAAAGCGAGAGTAGTAAGGAGGACGAGAACTACTGGTAGAATCTTTTTCATGAAGATTTTCCTTTCACAAAGCTTGCTTCTAAGGGCAAAGCTTAAATCTTTCTTATGACTTAATTTCACTTGTAGGGCTAGCCTTCTTTAGAAAAAGGCATCACCAAAGTGATGCTAGAAGTATTGCACCTTGGCCTGAAGTTTTGTCTGAGCTAAACTGAGGATTTATTCAGTTTTTCAAAGCTTACTCAAGCTACCGCCTTATAGATACTTTGGCAACCTTATTTGCTTGTTTAGATTCGGCATTTGACATAGCTATTAATTGAGTATTAAACTTGAAATGCAAGTAAGTACTTACTTGCATTAGCTATGGCAGATAAAACAGAAAAGAAAATTTTAGAAGCAGTTATTGAACTTATAGTCAAACAAGGATTGACTAGGATTACCACTAAATCAATTGCTGAAGCAGCTGGCGTAAACGAAGTAACACTTTTCCGCCGTTTTGGCAACAAAGATAAGATTCTAAGCACAGCCATGCAACATCAGGCCAGTGAGCTTGCTGAGGAAGCTTTTCGTTATAGTGGTGATCTTGTGGCTGATCTTACAAGCCTTGTCACTGTATATCAGGACATGTGGCTCGAGCGTGGAGGCTTTGTGGTAAATGTGCTTTCTGAAGTAGTTCGTCGCCCTGAGCTACTTGAAGAAGCAAACCCACCTGAACTTATTATGAAAAAAGCTATGGGGCTGTTAAATCGCTATCAAACTGAAGGGAAATTATCCCAAGGCGACCCTGTCCTTATGATGGCTGAACTTTTGGGGCCAATTATTGCTCTGGGGTTGGTTAAGCATGTTGCTGGGCTCGAGCACCTACCAAGCATAGACCCCAAAACTCACGTAGAGCGTTTTTTATCTAGCTACAAGGTAGTTATCTAATTGTTAATATGAATATCCCTAGTAAGTTTCTGCGCAACCAAAGCATTCAAACTAATACCTGCCTGTGTGGCTTCCATTACTAGTGCTCGGTGTATTCGTTTATCAAGCCTTACATTAAATTGCCCACTATAGTTTTTATTAGCGGGAGCAACAGGAATTTCCTCACCATGTTTACGATAGCTTTCTTTAGCTCCTTCCCATGCAATTCTAAGTTCTTTTACCGCTTTATCTGGTGTATCTGCAAAGGCAGAAATGTTCGGCATCTCAACGAAATGTGCTACCCATTCTTCTTCTTCATCAAAGAAGACATTTACAGTAAATCCATCAAAGTCTTGTTGTTTCATTCGTTTTCCTCCTCGTAAATAACTAGGAACTGTTTTACTTGATAGCCTTTTGCTTCCCCACTCTTAGTTTCCTGTACAGGCAATCTTTTCCCTTTAGGGGAATACCATATGCGGTGACTTCCTGTTTAGTGGTCAAATATCCAGCCTTGTTGATTCATAAGCGTTTCAAATTCTGCAAGACGCAACCCTTTTGGATTGGCCTTTGCCTTCTCCAACAATTTATCACGTTTGCTCACAGAGTAACTGTATACAGTTACAAAAAAGTTGCAATAACTTTTCCAAAGTCAACTAATTTACTCTTAGTAGGCTTAAAAATATGGAAGGAATTCAAATGTGCTTTCGGAAGTCCAGTTAAGGTTTTATGGGCATCAATCGTAGGGGTTCAAAATCTTGAACCCCTACAACACGTGCTCGATGACAGGTGTTTTCATTCATCAATTATGAACAACTCACAGCTAAAGCCTAGGGCTTCCCTAATTCATATCTCCGACTTACAGGGAGGCAAAAAATCTACTTGTTGTATACCCAAATGCTCTGCGTTGTAATACCCATCAAGGAGGTGTTTAGTTTGAGATGAAAGAACCACTTACCACAAAACCAAAAAGCCACTTAGCTAGTTTATTTAAACTGGCATGGCGTAATATCTGGAGACAAAAGAGACGTACTACTTTGCTGATAGTAGTAGTAGCCTATGCTGTACTAGCAACTATTTTCTTTTGGGGTTTTAATGACGGTTTTAATAGTTCTATTCTAACGGGGCAGGCTCGTTATCTAGTAGCTCCTATGATGGTTATGAATGAGGCTTATAATCGTGATCCTAGCCCTGAAAATGCTTTAACTACTTTAGATATTATTGATGATATTGCTAAAGTCTCAGGTGTGAATGCTGTAGTGCCTCGCTTAGAATTCCCCGGACTGCTGCGCTCTCCTTATACTTCTGAAGGTGCTAGGTTACGGGGAATTTATCCGGGGCTCGAGCCCAAAGTAAGCGCCATACCAGAAAGCATCGCTAAGGGCAAGATGCTAACCCAACAAGGCGAAGTAGTTTTAGGAATTAATGTTTCCCAGCGCTTAGATGTGCGCCTTGGTGAACGACTTGCCATAGATGCCTCAGCGTTAGCAGGTACTCAAGGTTTGGGTTTAAGGGTAGTGGGTTTTATTGAAACAGGCCTAGCAGCAGTGGACAACAACATGGTGTTCATACATATAGATGATGCACGACTTCTTACAGGGGTAGACACTGCTACTGGTTTAGCCTTGGATATTGATAAGAGCCAAGAAGCAACTATACAAGAGAATGTCCAAGCAGTATTGCCTGAAAAAATTAAGGCTTATGATTTACTTTCTTTACTGGGAGCGGTTGCTATGCGTGTGCGTGTAAGCCGCCTTATGATGTTACCCATAGGCTTACTGTTTGCTATTTTTGCAGCATTGGCAGTCACCAGCACGCTTTTAGTTAGTGTTATGGAACGCGGTAAGGAGTTTGGAATGGTAGCAGCAATTGGACTAGCGCCTCCTAAGTTGGCTGTTATGGTGGTGTTAGAAACAATGCTAACAACTTTCTTCGGTTGGCTTTTAGGTTTACTGGTAGGTTATGGCGTAGTATTTTTCTTAAGCATAAAAAATGTTCTTGGCCCTGTATTTGCTTCTGCTGCAAAGAGTTTAGGCGATTTTGGCATAGGCGAAGAAATTTACACTAATGTTTCAATAAATTATGCTCTATATGCCACAGTGACGGTGTTATTAGCAACAGTGTTTGCAATATTATTCCCTGCTCGTCGTGTAAGTCGTCTTAATCCAGTCACTGCTATGCGTGAAAAGTGAGGTTGAACTAATGATTAGTCTGGCTTGGCGCAACATTTGGCGTAAAAAAGGCCGTAGTTTAATGACAGCAGGAGCTGTAGCTGTTGTAGTGATTATTACTTTGTCTTTTTTTGGTTTTACTGGTGCAGCTCAAAACGGCATTTATTACAATGCTACTAGGGTAGCAGGCCATTTACAGGTTCATATTAAAGATTACCTTCAAACCCGCAATATGCAGGACTTGTTGATAGAAGACGTCTCTGACTTGGCATCAACTCTGAAAGAAACTTTTATTAAAGCAAATGTTAAAGCTGACATAGTTTCTGCCTTGGCAGTGCCGGGGTTGATTGAAAGTGACGGGCGGTCCTTTGGCATTATGATGCAAGGTTTAGAACAACCTGAGAGTGCTCGTAAGCGCTTTCACACCGAATATGTCAAGAAAGGTTCCCTGCCAAAAATTACGAATGTAGAAGGAATTGCCCTTGGCGAAAATTTAGCTCTTAATTTAAAAGTAGATGTCGGTGACACTGTTTACATGTACGCTCCTGGTACAGATGGTTACGGGGCAGCAGCATACACTGTTACAGGTATAATAACTATTCCAAACTCTGAAAGCTTTGCTTTTAGCTCACTGCTTGCTGCTCAAGAGTTAGCTGCCCCTGAATCAATAAATCGAGTAGAAGTAACTTTCCCTGATTTTAATCGTGGCTCAGATGACGCTGCTCTAATAGCTTTAAAAACACAAGCTCAGAATGCTTTGGGTGAAGCTTATATAGTTGAAACTTGGTCAGAAATAATTCCAGAATTAGCAGGTTTTATAGGTTACTTTAATAGAGTTTCACTTTTTATTGCCTTTATCTTTTTCATTCTTGCTGGGCTACTAGTAGCTAACACCATATATCTGAGTGTCATGGAACGTGTCCGTGAATTTGGAGTTTTAAGAGCTCTAGGCTTAAGACAATATAGAGTTATGAATATGGTGCTCTCAGAAAGTGTGTTGCTTTGTGTTAGTGGTGCGGTTATAGGACTTATTATAGGCTCATTAATAGTCATGAAAATGGGACAAGGTATGCGTTTCCCCCCTGAAGTCGCACAATTTTTGGTTGAGCAAGGTTTACCGGAGGTGTTCTATGGCAGTGTGGGTTTAAAGCAGATAGTGTTAACTGTTGGGTTTACCTTGTTAACAGCGACTATCTCAGCATTGTTACCAGCTTTTAGTGCTGGGAGATTAGAGCCTGTTGAGGCTATGCGCTTTTCAGCATGAATTAATACTGTGTGGGTCGTCGAAGCTAAAAAAAGAAGAACGAGATTAATATATTTATATTATGCCAGCTAAAGATCGCTATCATAGCATCGTCAAAAATGCTCTTATTAAGGAGGACTGGGTCATCACCCATGACCCTTACACAATTCATATAGATGAGGTAAAAATTGACATTGATTTAGGGGCAGAATATTTGCTTGCTGCTGAAAAATCTGAGCATAAAATTGCGGTTGAAATTAAAAGCTTCATTAAACCCTCCCGCCTACATGAATTCCATTCTGTTTTGGGGCAATTTATAAACTATCGTAGGCTTTTACGAAAGAAAGAACCTGAACGAATATTATACTTGGCTGTCCCTGCTGATGTTTACACTAGCTTCTTCCAACTGGCTTTTACAAAAGAAGCAGTTAAGGAAAATAAACTTAAGCTTATAGCTTACAATGTGCTCGAGGAGGTAATTATCTCATGGCAAGAGTAGAAGAATATAGTTCAAAAGTTCAAAAATTGCTTAGCAAATATGCTAAAAATGTCCCAAGCAACACAAAAACAATGCAAGAATATGAAATGCAAATAATTGCAGATGAAAAGCACAATCACTATCAACTTTTGGATGTGGGCTGGGATGGTTATCAGCGTATTTTCAACACGCTTGTTCATTTAGACATAAAAGATGGAAAAGTATGGGTACAGCAAGACAACACAGAAGTTGGTATAGCTAATGAACTTATTGAAATAGGAATTCCCAAACAGGATATAGTCTTAGCTTTTTATGCTCCTTATAGAAGGCAAGACACTGAGTTTGCTGTTAGTTAGTATCTTGTTTGATGACCATGCGATTTTTAAGTAGGTGATCTAACCATTTTTCAATCATTTAGAACAAGATTTCTAATCTTTTCTTTTCTAATTCCTTTCCTTTATTGCTATGCTCAGGATTTTGAGCTAGAAACCCCAATTTGGACTTATAAAACGAGCTTCCCAGATAATTTGTATTGCCCAAATCACTGTGTTGAATTCTTCGAGAATAAACTGTTTCTATTAAATGAAACTAAGCTTCTTGTATTTGATTTGCCCAGTGGGAAGCAATTAATGACATTTGGTGAGGCAGTATCACAATTTGATCTTGGTAATGATAAATTGCTAGTTCAAGAAGATTTCGAGGGAGAAACGATCATTACTCTTTTAGATGCTTCTTCCTTGCAATTAATCTGGGAGTATAACTCTGTTCTTGAAGATACTTCTTACACCACAGCTTTTTTGGCAGATTCATTAGTGTTAGTGCAAGAATTTCTAGATATCCAAACAAATTATAATAAAATTCTTAAAGCATTTGATCCTTTTAGTGGTGAACTTATTTGGACTCAACCAGAAGTTGAGCTTCTTTATCTTGCTAGCGTTTTTGTTAAAGATGGTGTTATTTTTGGTCAGGGTGGGCGGCATACATCTACATCAAAATTTAGTTATGAGCGTGATTTGACAACAGGTAACCTTATCGGGAAACCAAGATTCTGTGGTCGGGCATGTGCATTCGAAAGTGAGCATGTATTTTATAGAGATGAAGTGTATGAATATAAGGCACTGAGAAACACCACAGTAGGCTTATACCGTGTATCACAACATAATTTAGTTACAGGGAAAACTATTAAATGTGCTGCAGGTAATGGCTATATTTTTGAAGTAGGAGCTGAAGAAATTCCATTACAGCACCGTATTAGAGGAATTGGGAGCGATGGTAAAAACATTTTTATTACAGTGAGGCAACCAGAGGAATGGCGTCGTGACAGAGGCAAAGTCTTTAGAAACACTTATTCTTTACCGCTTTGCAATGAGGAAAATCAAAATAGTATATTCGATCACCGAGAATTAGTTATTGGGTTTGAAAACCTTGGACATCAGGCAAAGATGCTATTTGTTGACCGTAACACATTTATTGTGGAATTTGAAGAAATTGGAGAACTTCATTTAATAAATTTAACCCCTATTGAAAATGAGCAAGAGCAAATAACTTCGACTGTGCTAGGGGGCGTAAAGGTATTTTCAAATAATTCCTTAACACTAACACCATTACAGGATATTGAGGGGAAGGTTAGTCATATGCAAATTCAGGGTGATTACCTAGTCACTGTATCAAATTACATTTTTCAAGTAACCGATTTCCGATCAAATGAGATTATTTTGCGTGTTGGCCTAGAAGGTAATGACATCGTACAAATCTTTTCAACAGGGAAATTCATTGTTCTACAAACATCTACAGGTATTAATATTATTAATCAGCCATTCTTTTTAGACTTTCAGTAAAAGTTAGATCGAGCATTAGGAAGGAAAAATATACGATGGATTCTTTACTAGAAGCAAAAAACTTGGAAAAAATCTACAAAACTGGCGAAATTGAAACCCATGCTTTACGAGGCGCTAGTTTACAAATTAATGAAGGTGAGTTTACAGCATTAGCAGGCCCTTCAGGTAGTGGTAAAAGTACTATGTTGCATTTGCTAGCTGGTCTAGACAAGCCTACTAGTGGCGAGGTGTGGCTAGATGGAGGGCGTATAGACACTTTAAGTTTTGCTAAACTAGCTAATTTGCGCTTAAAGCAGTTTGGTTTTGTCTTTCAAGCTTATAATTTAATACCAGTTTTGACTGCTTTAGAAAATGCCGCCTTTGTGCTCGAGCTACAAGGAGTGAGCAAAAGAGAACGAGAAGCTAGAGGTAGAGAGGCTTTAAGAATATTAGGCATAGAAGAATACGCAAAACGTAGACCAAATCAATTATCAGGTGGACAACAGCAACGGGTAGCAGTAGCTAGAGCGCTAGCTGCTGACCCTAAAATTATTCTCGCTGATGAGCCTACTGCAAACTTAGATAAAGATACTAGCCTTTCTTTAATAGAACACTTAAAGAAGCTTAACGAAGAAAGAGGGGTGACTTTCCTATTTAGTACTCACGATCCTCGCTTGCTAAATTATGTGAACCGTATTATCCATATAGAAGACGGTACTGTTGCAGAAGATGAAATTAAAACAGCAGCATGATAAATAAATGGTTGTATCTTATTTTATGTGTAATAATATTTATTACACCAACCACAGTTTTTGCAGGTGATTTTAGTTATCGAGGTGAAATTGGTGTTTCTGCAGGTGGCGTAGCTAGCTTTATTGAAATTGATAATGAAGATTCTGAAAGTCGAGTTACTAATACCTTACTCCAATTTACCTTAAGGGGACGCCTTGAAGCAGAATATGAACTTAATAAGGATTTAAGTGCTTTTTTAGTGCTTGATCCCAGTGTTAGTACCGACGGCACTAGTGAGGAACTAACTACAGACAAAGGACTCACAGAACTTTATGCTCTATACCGTTTAGGTGAGGTAGATATAACTGCTGGTTTAGAAAGGTTGCCGCTAGAAACGGCTCGTTTGAATGTTCCTTTTAGCATTGCTACTAAAGAAGAGCAAAACCCCGGAAATGATCCTAAGGGTTTTTTCAAAGGTATCTGGGGAGCAAGGGCTGCATGGTATCCGGGAGATTATCGTTTGCGCTCAGCAATTTACTATAAGAATGAACGCTTAAACTCTGTGGTAAGCATTAGAAGGAACTTTGGCGAGTTTGAACTTGAAGCACATGGAGTTTATAGTGAAAATTTTAGTTTTGGCCTAAGTGGTAGTGGGCTTATTGGTGACATTGTAGTTTATGGTGAGTCTTGGCTTTTAGTAAATGCTCCTCAAGCTAATAATCCTACTGAGGATGAGACCACAGTACGTGCAGCACTAGGCGCAACTAGTTACTGGGGTGATGCACTCTGGACAATTGAAGGAGCCTATATTCCTGCTGCTATCCCTATTCCTATTCCTGGCATTATTCCCTCTGAGCCTTTTCCTCAGCTTGCAGGACAAATGCAAATACCTTTTGGAGAAGACCAATTAAACTCAATTACACTCACAAGCCGATTGGGTCTTCCTGATGAGGGAATAGTTGGTGCTGTAGGTTTTGACTTAAACTTTCCTGAAGATGATGTTAGTACTCGAGTAAGTTTCAATAACTACTTTACTGATAAAGCAATGATAATAAGCCTTAGCTTGGATGTGACAGGTTTCTTCTAAAAACTTTAATCTCGCTTAACTCCTACTTGAAAAACTGTAACCCTTTTGAAACAGCTACTATCTAAGGTGAAGTAAAGATGATTAGACATAGAGTTAAAGGAGTTAAATGATGATTAAAACTAAAGAATTAAACTTGTTTTCTCTAATAGTAGTTCTTCTATTGCTTTCTGCTTGTAATAGTGGTGGAGGGGGTCCTACACCCGGTGTTCCTGAAGGGGATTTTTGGGCAGACCCCCCTATTTTTCAAGCTTGCCTTTCTGGAAAGGTAGGTTTTACACTTACTAATGATGCTAACTTAAGCGGGGCAGAATATGAGTATGATTTTGGTGATGATACTGGGACTTTGAAGGTAGATAGTCATAATGTTGTTCACCTCTATCGTCGGGAGGGCACTTATGATGCAAAGCTTAAGATTTATCAAGATAATGAACTAAAGCTAGAGAAGTTCCAACAAATAGTAGTTGGAGATGATGCTAATTGTACTCCTAGCAATAGTGATGAGGAAAGTTACATAGTAGTGCTAAAGGATAGTGTTGCTAGTATAGATAATGTGTTAGGTGAGATTACTAGTGATATAGGGGGTGAGGAAGTTCAAAGCTACCAAAGTGCTTTAAGGGGTTTTGCTGTGAGTTTAAGCAGCCAAGAAGCTACCCAGCTTGGTCGCTTAAACGAAATAGATTTTGTTGAGTTAGATCGTATTATTACCCTTGATGTTACTCAAAGCCCTGTACCTTCATGGGGGCTGGGACGTGTAGATCAGCGCGATGGCCCGGAAGATAATAGCTATAGCTATGATGGAACAGGCCAAAGCGTCCATGCCTATATAATTGACTCGGGCATTCGCTCGAGCCACCAAGATTTTGCTGGTCGTGTTACAGGTGGTACTACTTTTGTTGGTGACGGTTTGGGTACAGGTGATTGTAATGGACACGGCACACACGTAGCAGGTACAGTAGGTGGTAGTACTTATGGTATAGCCAAGCAAGTCAGCTTACATCCTGTGAGGATTTTTTCTTGTGAAGGCTCAACCAAAGTATCGACTGTAATAAAAGCTGTAGATTGGGTAACTCAAAATCACCGAAAGCCTGCTGTGGCGAATATGTCATTAGGCGGTGGCATCTCCAATAGTTTAGATGCTGCAGTGAATAACTCTATTAATAGAGGAATAGTATATGTTCTTGCTGCAGGCAATGAAAATGCTGATGCTTGTGAGCAATCTCCAGCACGTATTGGTAGGCAAGAGGCTATCACGGTGGGCTCGAGCACCCTATTAGATAGAGTCTCTACTTTTTCTAATCAAGGCTCCTGTGTAGATCTTTTTGCTCCCGGTAGCAGTATTATTTCAGCTTGGATAGATAGCGATACAGGTAACAAGTCAATTAGTGGCACTTCTATGGCTGCTCCTCATGTAACAGGTGCTGTGGCTATTTACCTAGCAGCGAATCCTAATGCTACACCTGCTCAGGTTCAAAATGCACTGCTGACAGCTACTTCTAAAGGTAAACTTAAGGGTGTTAGCTCAGATACACCTAACCTCTTACTTTATATTGGGCCTGAAGGTGGGAATGGTAATGGAGTAAAAGTTGAACTTGACCGAGATAACCTAACTTTGCAACCCAGTCAAAAAATTGAAATTGTTGCTAAGGTAACAGGTACTAACAATACTGATGTAATTTGGGAGGCTGGTGAAGGCAGTGGTGGAGTAAGTAGTGGTGGTAATAAGGTGCTTTACACTGCACCAAAAAGAGCAGGAACTTTTTTCCTTAGAGCTACTAGCATAGCCGATCCTAAAGCTAGTGATACCGCTGTTATTAAGGTGGTTACAGCAGTATCTGTTACCCTCACACCAGCAAGTATTGAGCTCAAACCTAATGGACAGGTAACTTTTACTGCTCTAGTAGAGGGTTCTCAAAACACAGATGTGACTTGGGCAGCAAGTGATGGTCACATAGATGGCACTGGTAATACTGTAACCTATAGGGCACCAGCGAATTTTGGTGTTCAGATTATATCAGCGACTAGTGTAGCTGATCCTAGCGTCAAGGCTCTGGCTAAAGTTATTGTTAGTGATGAAACGGATAGCTGTAGCCAAGGTACAAATATTTCTATAAGTCCTGAAAGAGCTGAGCTGGCAAAAGGTGAAAAACTAGCTTTTATTGCTACAGTAGCTTGTACTAGTAATACAGGAGTTAATTGGGAAGTGGCTCCTATAGGTAGTAATGGTTTAACAAGTCAAATTCTGCTGCAAGGTAGCAGCCAGCATACTTTTATCTTTGGTTTATGTGGTGTTCCTGATGACTGGACTCTAACGGCTGTAAGTACTGCAGATTTAAACAAAAGAGCCACAGCTACTATTATTTGCCAAGACTAGTAAAAGAGTGATTTTAAGCATTAAAATAATACTTACAGGAGGAAATAATAATGAAGTTAATTAAATGTATTAGAGGCTTAATCATAGCAGCTCTGTTAATTTGCTTAGTGGGTTGTAGTGAGTCGGGAGGAGGACTTGGACCTACTAAACCTTCCTCAAAAGGTACTATTCAAGTTGTAAATACTAAGCCTAAGAAGTGTGAGTTTGCAGTCTTTGAGGCTAGATTAGAAGATGTGACAGGCGAGGTTAGTTTTAGCTATGACTTTGGTGATGGCACTAAGATAGAAACAGAGGAAAAGTTTGTAGAACATATATATGTAGAAGCTAAAGACTTTACAGTTACCGCTAAAGCTTTTGAAGATGGTAAAGAGATCATAAGTGAAAATATTGTAGTAACTGTAACAAGTGGACCAGAGTGTACTTATATCGCCCTAGTTGATAAGTCAGTAGCAAACTTGCAAACTCAAAATTTAAACAATATTGCTGGAAACATTACTAGTAGTGTTAATGGTGAACTGGTTCATATTTATGACAAGGTTTTGACTGGTTTCGCAGCTAGGCTAAGCCCTGAAGCAGTGAATACTGTGGGTAGCTTGGCAGAAGTTAGTACTATGGCACTTAGTACCCCCGTTGGGCTTAGTGCTATTCAAAAGCCACCTGCAGGAGCATGGGGACTTGATCGTATTGACCAGCGGGATAGACCTCTTGATGGTGACTATAATTATGAGAGGACTGGTAAGAGAGTGGATATTTACATTCTTGATACAGGGCTTTGGATTAATCATCAAGAATTTCAAGGCAGAGTAGGACTGGGTAGGAATGTTATTTTTGATGAAGATTCAAATAGCCCTAATGATTGTAATGGTCATGGTACACATGTTGCAGGTATTGCAGCAGGAACAACCTTTGGTGTAGCTAAAGAAGCCAATATTCATGCTGTGAAGGTTTTCCCTGATTGTTCAGGCTTTACTCCACTGGCAAATATTATTGAGGGAATAGATTGGGTTGCAGGTCAGGTTAATCCTAATGACAATAAAACAGTGATAGTTAATATGAGCTTAAGTGTTCCTGCCGGTGAGAATGCTCAGATTTTAGAACAAGCAGTACGTGATGCCTCAGGTAGAGGTATTGTTTTTGTAGTAGCTGCTGGTAACGATTTTGGTAATGCTTGCGACTATGCCCCTGCTAGTCTAGGCACAGGTGATGTTATAACGGTAGGTGGTAGTAATAGGGCAGATGTAGTTATGGGGGAATCTAATCAGGGTACTTGTGTTGATATTTTTGCACCCGGAAAAGACATTGTTTCTGCTTGGGAAGGAGGTGACGGCAATACTAGAGAGTCAAGTGGTACTTCTATGGCAGCTCCACATGTAGCAGGAGTAGCAGCCTTGTATCTAGAAAGGAATCCTAATGCCACACCAAAAGAAGTGGAGGGTGCGATCAAAGCGGTGGCTACTACTGGAAAATTAGCAGATTTAAGAAGTAATACCCCTGACCTATTGCTTTATGTAGGTTTACCAGGCAATTCTCAAACTGTTAATGTGGATATAAATCCTAAAGATGTGACCCTACGACCAGGGCAGCAGCAGGCTTTTACAGCTACAGTAACGGGCACTACTAATACAGCTGTCACATGGGACTTTTCAGGTGGTGGTGTTAGTGGGGATGGTAGTACTGTAACGATTACTGCACCAAACACAGCAGGAGCCTATACACTAACAGCAATCAGTGTTGCGGACCCTAGTAAAAGTGCTACAGCCAATATAACTGTAGAAGTAAGTTCTGAGCCTGATATTACTGACCCTAACCCCAATACGGTAACTCTTAATGCAGATACTAATCAAAGAGTTAATTCTTCTTTTAGCTTTAGTAACACTGGTAATGCTGTACTTACCTACCAGACTAGTTCCTCACAAAATTGGTTAAGTGTTGTAAGCAATAGTAGTGGTAGTGTGCCAGCTAGTGGTAATATTCAAGTAGATATACAAGCTACTTGTCCAGCTAATGAGGGCACATTACAGGGTACTATTGTCATTACCTCAAACGATCCTGATGAAAATGTTAAGAACTTCTCTGTAACTTTAAACTGCACTGCTCTACAAGGTAATAGGCCACCTGTTGCCAATGATGATAGTTATAGTGTTAATGAGGATGCTTTTGAATTAAATATAAGTGATACTGCACTAGGCTTGCTTGGGAATGATACTGATCCAGATGGTGATTTACTTGAAGTTGCTAATATACTTGAAATTCAAGGAGTCAATATTAATAGTGGTGAGCTAATTACAGCTGGTGTGCCATTGCCCAGTGGTGCAATACTTTCTGTACCAGTTAATGGAACTTTTACCTATCAGCCCAATGGAGTTTTTGAAAGTCTAAATAGTGGTGAGACAGCAGTAGACACATTTACTTATGAAGTAACTGATAATAGGGGTGGCACAGATACTGGTATTGTTCGTATAACGATTATTGGAGCAGATGATTAAGCAAAGATATCCTTGTATAGTGGGCCAGAAAAGCTTTTTCCTAGACCAGGAATCCTCCCTAGCCCCCTTTCCCAAAGGAGAGATAAAGCAAGTCTTTTAGAAAGGGGGATTTCTCTCTGAGATTCAGCCTTATTTAGGGAAGCACAGAATCCGTTAGAACTAAGCTTTTTATGGATAGAACACTTATGCATGAAACATGGGGGGATCACAGCGCTCTAATTGCTCGCAGCAAGCACCAAGAGAAGCATTCTGGAAGCGTGGGTGTGGTCCGCTCGCTGTGCATTGATGTTGCTACCCCTACAGACCCTTTACCTTTACAATATGGTGGAGTAATGTCATATGTTACCATTGCTTATCAGACCTATGGCGAGCTGAACTCAACTGGTGACAATGCTGTTCTTATTTGTCATGCCCTTACTGGTTCTGCCCATGCTGCTGGTATCTATGAAGCTAATAGTGTACCAGGTTGGTGGGATCCACTTATAGGCCCCGGTAAAGCTATCGATACTAACAAGTACTTTGTGATTTGTAGCAATGTTTTCGGAGGTTGCTATGGTAGTACTGGGCCAAGCAGCATCAATCTTGAAACTGGTGAACCTTATCGTTTAAGTTTCCCTCGTTATACCATTCGAGATATGGTGGCAGTACAACACCGTCTAACTGAAAAGTTAGGCATAGCTTCTTGGAAATCAGTAATTGGTGGAAGTATGGGTGGTATGCAAGTTTTGGAATGGGCAGCTATGTACCCTGAACAAATACGTTCTATTATTCCTATTGGTATTGGAGCACGTCATTCTGCTTGGGCCATTGGTTTAAATGAGGTGGCTAGGCGTGCAATAACTAGTGACCCTAGGTGGCAGGAGGGGAATTATACGCCAGATAACCAACCTGAAACAGGCCTTGGCTTGGCTCGAGCTATTGCTATGCTTTCGTATCGCTCTATGGATTCATTGGAAGCTAAGTTTGGACGTGAGCGAGTGGGTAATACTCGAGATCTTTTGGGAGTGAGCTTTCAAATAGAGTCTTATCTTGAATATCAAGGGGTAAAACTTGTTAAACGTTTTGATGCTAACACTTATCTTTATATTACCCGTGCTATGGATGATTATGATTTAAGTGAGGGCAGGGGTCGTGTACAGAGGGTGCTAAGAAATATGAACATGCCTGCTTTATGCATAGGTATAAACAGTGATGTGCTTTATTTTGAATCTGAGGTTAAAGAGTTGGCTGAAAATATGCCTAATGCTCAATACTTTACCCTAAATAGCCCTCATGGCCATGACTCCTTTTTGATTGAATTTTCACAACTAGCAGCACAACTCAGAAGATTTTTAGCCGAGGTGCTATAGTTTTTAAGTGTCTATGTCTTCTTTGGGATTGTGAATGCGTATTTTTGTAGGATCCTGGGGTCCTTGATCTGGGGAAACAGGCATTCTACCTAATTGTATTGCCTCAGCAATAATTTCTGGCAAGTCCCAAGCTAAGATATCAAAAGCCACAGCTGCGTAATCATATTCAACCTTATCCATGTTAATTTCAACTTTGCCACCTTCTACCTTAAGCAGCGCGTAGTCTGCTCCTGGCTCACCATTAAGCGATAGGCCTACAGAACCTGGGTTAATTATCCACCCTGTTCCTAGACGTTTTATCGCTGGGACATGTGTTTTGCCAGTAACAAGTATGTTGCAGCGGTGGTCTCTTAAGACCTTTTGTAAACCTTCAACATCAACATTTAGATCAAGCCTTTCACTGGGTGAATACATGGAACTATGAAAGTAGCGTAAGCGACCTACCGAAGTTCTCAAGCGTGCTTGCACTGGTAAGTGACGTAGAAAGCTCAAGTGCTGTGGTTCAATAATGGTACTGGTCCACTCGAGTGTATCATCGGCCACTCCCTCTCGCTTGCGATGGTGCCCAGTAAAGCGAAAGGCTATGCGCTCATCAGCCTCACCAAGCGTACACAAGACCCTCTCAGACCGAATGCGGTCAATGACCTCATTTGGTGAGGGTCCATAACCTACCAAATCACCTAAGCATATTACTTGATCAACAGCATGTTTTTTAAAATGCTCAAAAACAGCATCAAGTGCCACAATATTGGCATGAACATCACTAATAATGCCTAAAAGCACTGTTGTAGTTTAGCACTCAAAAATGCAGCAAATATATAACTTATCACGCAAAAAGCTCAGAAGTGCCAGTGTTTGGTGTAAGAGACTTTACTATAGAGGATAAAGGTACATTATTAGCTTGCAAAAGATTACTTAAGAAAATACTGTACCCACAGTGCAAGGTTTCTACAAATGTATAACATTAAAATTATTGCTCGAGCTTACACCTAACGCATAGGTGGGGCATACAAAAGGCCACCTTCTTCAGTATATAGTCTGTTTAAGTCACGTGGTATGCCAAAAGTGCTTTGTCCCCAGTTACGCTCATAAATTTCAGCATAGTTACCTACTTGAGCAATAACATTGTAAAAAGCATTTGACTCGAGGCCAAGCTGTTCAATATGCTCAGGATCTACTCCTAACAAACGACGCACATTTGCATCACTACTTTCTTGGGCGACTTGATCAATATTGCTCGAGCTAACACCATGTTCCTCAGCTAGAAAGGTGGCAAAAACTGTCCACTTAACTACATCAAACCAAATGTCGTCACCATGACGCACTGCTGGAGCTAGAGGTTCTTTGGCCAGTATTTTAGGCAAGGCCTCTTTGGGTAAAATATAAGCCTGATTAGGATCAATCAAAGTCTGACTATAAACTGTAAGGCTAGTCCTATCAGCAGACCAAGCCTCGCATTCACCTGCCTTATAAGCTGCTAGAACCTCATCTGTTCCATTAAATGCTAGGGGAGTATAACTTAAGTTATTAGCTAGCATCACATCTGCTAGGTTAGTTTCTGTGATGGTGCCACTTACAAAGCAAATTGTACGGCCATTTAATTCTGCTAGTGAGGTGATTCCTGATTGTTGAGATACCATAATGCCTTGAGAATCATAAAAGATAGTTGGGGCAAAATTTATTTCTTGCTGGCTATCTCTAGCACTTGTCCAAGTAGTGTTACGTATTAGTATGTCAACTTCACCAGTAGTTAAGGCTTCAAACCTTTCTTGGGCTGATAAAGCTTTATAAGTTACTGCATTAGCATCACCTAAAACAGCAGCGGCTACGGCACGGCAAAAATCAGCATCAAAGCCACTAAAATTACCATTGTCATCTTGACTACTAAACCCTGGTAAGTTGGCATTAACCCCACAAATTAGCTCATTACGAGTTTTGATTTGCTCGAGTGTACCTTGAGCGTTAGTTATAGAACCTAGGACTATTATCAATAAAAAGACAAACTTATACATATAGCCTTATTGTAAAAGATTTGAAAGACAGAGTATAAAAGTTTTTAGCAATTATTTAAAATTTAACATTACCATAGTGCGTCATAGAAGCCTTAGGTGTTCAGATCTTATATACTTTCGATATTATAAAAATGGACTTTTTGACTTCCCTACTGTTCCATTTTGAAGCATGTGTAGTGTTAGCATACTTAATTAGAGGATTAAAATATCTTCTAAAAAGTATGTTATGTTAGTACACTATGAAAAGTGATGTCAATAAAGCTAAACTGAGTATAAGTATAAGTCCCACATTAGCTAGCTTTATAGAAAGCTATCAAAAAGAAAAGAACCTAAGCTCCCGTTCAGAAGCAGTAGAAAAGATTATTTATTGGTTTTACTGCAAATATATTGAAGAGAAGTATTATCAAATGGGCTTTGATTCTCAGCAAGATTTTGAAATGAAAATTTATGAAGGTTCTTTAGAAGATGGTTTGGATTTTGAGTACTCTTTTGAGCAAGCAAGCAGTGAAACAGCATGATGCGAGGAGATATTCACTGGGCAGACTTTGATCCTGCTTTTTCTGGTGAAGTTAATAAAGTGCGTCCTTGCATTATTGTGAGTAATAACAACATGAACCGTGCTGCTAGGCGTAATAAAATCAGCCCTATTATTGTAGTGCCTATCACAAAGGAGAATCTGCGAAAGCTATACCCAAGCCACTTACTACTACTTAGGGTTTGAGTAAAAATAGACTTTCAATTTGGCCTGATTATAAAGCTCTATAGCGTATGGAAATCTGTGTAATTGAAACGTTATTGCTGCTCAGAGACTTAGCCAATATACAGGTTTACCTTTTGATAGCAAAGCTCAGGTGGAGTATTTAAGATCAATTAGTGCTAAACGCATCCAAGGCAATAGGATTGGAGAAATTTCAATGAGCTATTTAGATGAGTTAGATAGAATTATTAAAGAAGTGCTTTGCGTAGATGATACAGTGAAACACTTACTAGACAATAATCCTTTTTAAGCTAATCTTGTGATAAGTCAACACAGAGCTTGTTCAAATACTGTTTTCTGTATGCTCCTCCAAAGACTCATCAGAAATTATCTTTCCTAGAATTACCAATGCTCCTGAAACTACAGCAAGACCTATGAAAACAAAACAACTATTAATAGCAATACTTATAAAGGTACTCATTTAGTGTAAACCTCCTAAAAAACTGTTATTGTGGTATGAAACTTGCACTCTGATTTAACCTACATAAAATGTTGTAATATGTCAAATCAATTTGATCAAGTGGCAGGAGTTTTTTATTGGACATTTCTAAAAAATCTGAGAGTGGGAGGCTTGTGGATGGGGATTTGAGCTCTACGTTTGCTAGACCACTCCAACTCGATGATGCTGAACAACTTAAACCCATTGATGAAGCCTATGCTCAATATTTTAGAGCTGAAGCTAAGCTTACTAAAGGTAGCTTGAATTTCTATGTGCGCACAGGACATGCCTTTGTAGCTATGCGCAAAAGTGAAATAGTTGGCTTTGTCCTTGCTCAAGCTGTTTGGAGTGGTATTCGTCCTACATTACTGGTAGGCTATATGCCAGTTGCAAAAATGCAGGATTTAGCAGCACGCCTAGCTATGCTCGAGGCCGTAACTAAAAGTGCTTATGATGCTGCTGTTTACGATATTCAAGTGCAAATTTTTACAAAAGACACTGTGGCTATACAATCATTAATAGAAAAACAGTATGATGAAAAAGAGTTACGCATCTACGAGCGCATTCTAGGTTCTAGGAGCGCAAAGTAGGAGGTTTTTAAATGGCTCGAGTTCTCTTAGGCGTTAAAGGCATGAATTCAAAAGATCGTGCTGATAAGATAAAACAAGTACTTCTCTCTATAGAAGGTGTAGAGAAAGTTGAGGCTGATAAAAGTGAGCAAGCTACAGTCACTTATGATGAAGGCTCAGTTACTGTGATGGACTTAGTTGGTAAGCTAAGGAGACTCGGTATTCGTGCAGGTATGGAGTAAGTCATCTATCTACTTCTCCTAGGACAATATCAATAGAGCCTAAAATGGCAATGACATCACTAAATTTTTGCCCTATAAAAAGATCAGGAATCATTTGCAGGTGGGTAAAGCTAGGGCTACGATGTTTGGAACGATATGGTCCTTTGCCACCATCGCTAATCAAGTAAACCCCAAGTTGTCCACGGCTAGCTTCTACGGCACGATAGCGCTGCTGACCAGTGGCAATCTTTACACGCCCCTTACCCTTTATGGGTCCAGTACCAGATGTTTTATAAGCACATTGGCGAATTAAATTAAGGCTCTGTGTAAATTCATCAAAGCGCACCTTTGAGCGAGCATAAGCATCACCATTTTCTGAAGTTACAATCTCAAAGGCCAGCTCAGGATAGGCATCATACGGTTGGTCTTTACGGAGATCAAACTCAATGCCACAAGCACGCAAATTAGGCCCACTTAGGCCATGGTTGATAGCTGCTTCTTGAGAGATCTTGCCTATTCCTTTAGTACGCATTTGAAAGACAGGGGCTTCTATAGTCAAAGCTGTGTACTCTGGTAAAACGTTTTCAAAGTAAGCACAAAATTCTATTAGATCTTGCCAAAAGCTTGGATGTAGGTCGCGTCTTACTCCCCCAAAAGTAAAGTAGCTAGGTAACATCCTTGCCCCACAAGTACGCTCAATAATATCAAGTGCCATTTCACGATCACGAAAGGCATATAGAAAGGGAGTAATAGCGCCTAAGTCAAGCATGTATGTACCTAGCCACACCAAATGACTAATAATGCGACTTAGTTCAAAAAGAGCAGTTCGAATATATTTTGCACGTTTGGGAACTTCTATGCTTGCTAACTCTTCTATAGCTAGGCAATATGCCAGCTCATTTTGTAAGCCTGAAACATAATCCATACGGTCAAGGTAGGGGATAACCTGCTCATAAGTACGAGACTCCTCGATCTTTTCGTGATTTCTATGTAAAAATCCTATGTGTGGTACAGCACTAGTTACCCTTTCGCCATCTACAGCCAAGACAATTTGCAAAACACCATGAGTAGCTGGGTGCTGGGGGCCAAGATTAACCACCATCTCGTCAGTCTTACCAAGAGTAGGTGTTAACTGAGTTGGACCCATTGCAGATGCAACATTAGTCATTTTTTAACCTTTGATGTGTTTAGGGAATCACTCTGTTTTGAAGTTTGATGGGGAGGTGGCTTGACGACTCGACTTTCTATTTTTGACTGTTCGTTAATTTCTTCCTGGTTTGGCCAAGGCTTAGCTTTCCAATCTTTGATAAGATAGCCACCAGTGTCGTAACGACGTTGCAAAGGGTGTGTACTCCAGTGATCTTCTAAAAGGATACGTCTTAGATCAGGATGGTTTGTATAATGGATGCCAAAAAGGTCATAAGCCTCACGTTCATGCCATTCTACACCACTCCACAGGTCACTTACAGAAGGAATGAAAGGATTATCATAAGGAACATCACACCAAATAGTAAGTTCTGCTTGGTCATTCAAACGGCGCAGGTGCAACACACTGCGTAAGCCGTACTCCATGTCAACTCCACTCAAGCATTGGGGAAAGTTAAAGCCTGCTGCCAAAACACGTTCACAAAATGTGCGGTAGGCATTAGTGTTTTTGAAATAAAAAACTTGCTCACCACCAACTTCTTCAGGGTTTGGTCGATAGGGAGAGGGTAGATTATCTAAGGTAGTTTCCAGATCAAGTTTCTGCAAACTTAGTAACATTGCGCTATGATAGCAAATTTAAGGAAATTGAGGTAACTAAAACTTATGTATGCATGATGGCAATTGCCCACCTTTTGCAAAATTTAGGTATTTGTTAACCAGTTGGAGTGTTAAAGCGATAGTTCCAGTAATAAGTGCTGTAATGCCTTGGTTCAATGCGTTGTGAAGTCAAGACTAGTTGTCCTTTATAGTTTGGAACAGCAGTTATGTCATAGGCGTCACTAAGGGTATAAACACAATTATCGCTACTTAAAGAATCTATTTTTCCAGTTTGTTCAAAAGAATTTTTTAGTAAATGATAGGCCGTTTCATAGTTGACCATTAAAAACACCTCACAATCTAGGATTAATTAATAAGGTGCTCTAAAAATAGGTGACAGATTTATATAGTCATATAAAGCACCTTAATATCTACTATTTTGCACGAAAGGCGTAAAGAAACCGTTAAATGTATGACCCTCACGTTTATCTAATATATTTATTGCCACCTTAACCAAGGTTCAGAGGGTTGTTGTAAGAGTAACCCTCTCATTTCACTTATTAGATAAATACTACCCACCACAAGTAAAAACTCATCTCCCATAGAAATTTTTAGAGCATATTCTAAAGCTGTTGAAGGACTAGAACAAAAGTGTTTAGGTATGGACCAAAATTTGCCTAACTCTTTAGCTGCAGAAGCTCGAGCACTTTTAGTGACACCTGTAAGTATCACCCTTTTGGCAAGAGGCTCGAGCAAAGCAACCATACTAGCGATATCTTTGTCAGCAGAAGCACCAAAGATAAGCACTAAATCTTTCACTTGTAAATTTTGCAAACTTTTAACCAAAGCTTTTACTGCAGCAGGATTGTGAGCACAATCTAGCAGGAAAATACGCTCTTTGTAGGTAATAGGTTCAAGCCTGCCCGGCCATGAAGTAAGGCCAACTCCTTTTTGAATATCCTCCTTCAGAACACCTAGCTTCTGAGCTGCCAGCACTGCTAGGATAACGTTCTCAACTTGATGGCCACCTATAAGGGGTGTATGAATGCTAAGATCAGGCTGCAGGCTAAATTCAGTTCCTTGCCAAGTCATCTTATTTATTTCGAAAGATATTTCCTCTAAAGTAATGAGCTGGGCCTTAGTTTTTCTAGCATGGTTCTTAAGGGCTATGAGTGCTTCACCTTTGGCACCTGTAAAGCATGGACGTAAAGGACGCATAATATGAGCTTTGTCATGAGCTATTTCTGTAAGGGTATTGCCTAGAATTTTGGTGTGCTCGAGAGCTACATTAGTAACAATGCTCAGAATAGGTTCTAGACTATTGGTGGAATCAAATCTTCCTCCTAAACCGACTTCCATAACTGCTATTTCAACACTGTGTTTGGCAAATAGTTGACAAGCTAGAGCTGTGATAATCTCAAAAAAACTCGCATCGATTTCTTCTGCATAAGGTTTAATTGCTTTTAGCTGGACAATAACTTCTTCTTGTGGCAAAGCCATTCCCGAAACCCAGAAACGCTCAGCAAAATAACTTAGGTGAGGGCTAGTGAATCTAGCAGTCTTTTTACCAGAACTATGCAAAATAGTAGAGAGTGTACTAGTTGTACTACCTTTGCCATTAGTACCTCCTACTAGTATGCTTGCAAAACTATTTTGGGGATCATCCAACCACCTTAGGAGTTTGAGGGTCCTTTCTAGGGTAGGGTTTAAAAAGCGCTGTCTTTTAAAAAGCCAATTAAGAACTTTCTCGCTTTTATTAATCTGGGAGTTAATGACTTTTTTATTTTCACTTAATTTTAAAGGTGTGTTGGGGAGGACATCAAAGTCTTTCATTTGAATTAAATTGGCTAAAAGATGACATGATGTTAATCATAAATCATTATAGAGTTCTCATATGAATTTAGAGATACTCTTGGTCTCAGCAACAGAATCCTTTTCCAATACTTTAGATCCTCTGATTGCTATTGCTTTTGTTATAGCTGTGGGTGTGGGAGCGCAATGGCTAGCATGGCGAATAAATATTCCCTCAATCTTGCCTCTTTTAGCAGCTGGTTTTTTGCTTGGCCCAGTTTTGAAACTTATAAGACCCGAAAGCTTAGAAGGAGAGCTCCTTTTCCCAGCAGTATCATTGGCTGTTGGCCTAATTCTTTTTGAAGGTGGCCTTACCTTACGCTTGCCTGAAGTGAAAGAAACACGTAGGGTGGTTTTTAATCTTGTAACTGTTGGTGCAATTATTACTTGGATGGGAGCAACAGCAGCGGCACACTATGTTGCAGGTATATCTTGGGAGCTAGCCTTTTTATTTGGAGCCTTAGTTATAGTTACTGGCCCAACGGTTATTGGCCCTTTGCTACGAAATGTGCGCCCAAAAGCTACTGTGGCTAATATTTTAAAGTGGGAAGGTATTCTAATTGATCCTTTAGGAGCGCTAGTAGCCGTTATCGTTTTTGAGTTTATTATTTTGGCTCATAATCAAGAACCACTTCAACAAACTATTTGGCTTTTTAGTTCGTTTCTCTTGGTAGGTACAGTAGTGGGCATAATTGGAGGAGGCTTTTTAATGTATCTTTTACGTAAACGTCTTATTCCTGATTACCTTACTAACTTTATGGCCCTAGCTACAGTTTTTGTTGTTTTTGCCTTATCAAATACCCTAGCTGATGAGTCAGGTCTTTTAGCTACTACAGTTATGGGATTATTTATGGCCAATGTGAGATTACCCATGCTAGAAGGAATACTAAGTTTTAAAGAAGACTTGACAATTTTAGCTATATCATTATTATTTATTATTTTGGCTGCTCGAGTTGAACTAGATGCCCTAAAACAAGTACTCACCTTAAAAAGCTTTTTACTGATAGCTGCCCTTATCTTTATAGTGAGGCCTCTAAATATTTTTGCTAGTACTATTGGCTCAAAGCTTGCTTTGAATGAAAAACTTTTTTTGTCTTGGTTGGCTCCACGGGGTATAGTAGCAGCAGCTGTTACCTCACTATTTGCTTCAGAACTAAGTAACAAAGGCATCGTAGGTGCAGAACTTTTAATACCCCTAGTTTTTTTAGTCATTGTATGTACAGTAGTAATTAATAGCCTTACAGCTAAACCTGTTGGTTGGATGCTTAAAGTAGTAGAACCTGACCCACAGGGTTTCCTCATTTTAGGTTCCCACAGTATAGCTAGACGTATAGCTCATTTTTTACAAGCTGAAGGGTTTCGAGTTTTATTAGCTGATACTAATTGGTCTAATATCGCTTCAGCTCGAGTGGAAGGGCTAGAAACCTACTATGGTAATCCTTTGTCTGATCAGAGTGAAGATGAGCTAAGACTCTCAGAAATAGGTAAACTTTTAGCACTTACTTCTAATGACGAAGCTAATGCTTTAACTGCTCTAAAATATGCCAAAGAATTTGGTTCTCAGCAGGTTTATCAGCTTAAGCCTAGTCGTGCAGATAGTGGGCGAATAGGTTTAAGTGAAGGGACTAGAGGGCGTTCAATTTTTTATGGGGGGATAACCTATGTTGAGCTGCGAAATCTCTTTCGGCGTGGTGGTGAGCTAAAGAAAACGCAAATTACGGAAAATTTTACAATTTATGATTTTGAGGAAAAGTATGGAGATGATTACTTACCTATGTTTATCATTAAAGATAAAAAGATCTCAGTGATTAGTGAAGAAGGATTTGAGCTAGAAACAAATGATTTTTTAATCAGCTTAATATTGCCTAGAGATAAAACAATAAAAAGGACTATTACACGCACTTTCTCTGCATGAGCAACTAAGAACAAACAATTAAATTACCCCGTGGCACTTTTCACATGGTGGTAAGATGTGCTCGTACTAAGATTAAGATTATGAGATGTCAATGTGTAGGGTTTTTTGAGGCTTAATTTATTGCCATACACAAGCACCTTAGTTTAGCATTTGGAGGTGTGCATGATAAATGAAAGATTTATTGGTTTAATTATTGTAGGATTTGTCCTATCCTGTGTGTCGGCACAAACTTTTTCACCTCAGGAGGTGGAACGCTTACGTCAAGTGGTTGTGCAGGTCCCTCATGATGCAGGTGCTTGGACGAATCTAGGTCAAGTTTACCTTGAGGGTTATAGTTTAGATCCAACCCGCAAAGACTACTTAAACTTGGCTTACGACAGTTTTTGGGAAGCGGTTAGGATTGACTACCGTTTGTTTGAAGGTCATTTTGGTCTAGGCTTAGTCGAGTTTGAAAGAGGTGATTACCAAGCTGCTCTGTTTGCCTTTAACCAACTTACAGAAATACACCCAGATCGTTTTGATGGGCATTTCAATAAAGGAGTGACTTTAGCCCGCTTACGCTTGCCTGATGAGGCAGCTGAGTCCTTTCGTCAAGCTGTTACAGAAGCTGATCCTGAGGCAAGCAATTTAGAGAAAATAAATGCCTATCTTGGCTTAGCAGGACAGTTAAAGGTTTTACAGGACTATGATGGTGTGGCTGAGGCTTATAGTAAAGCTCTAGAGCTTAGGGAGGGTGATCCTGAACTTCTCTTTTTGCATAGTGAGGCACTTTACTTAGCAGGAAAAGGATTATCTGCTCTAGCAGACCTATCTGATCTTGAGAGTGCTTATGAAAATTATACTTACAGCACCCTTATAGCTGATATATACATACAAGCAGAACAGTTTGATTATGCTAGACGCTCTTTAGAAAGGGCCAGACGTAAAGCGAGTGAATCAGGTGACAGGCAAGCAGAAGCTGAAATACTAGTAAAACAAGGATTGCTCGAGCGCAGCTTAGGACAAGAATCAGAAGCTGTTAGGGCTTTTCAGACAGCTTCTGCGGTTGATCCTTCATCTTGGCAGGCTTTCTACCAGTTAGGGTTGGGCTATTTAGAAAGTGCCCAACCCGAGAATGCTTTAAATACATTCTTAAGTGCGCTATCTTTAGAGAATAAAAGTGGCGAACTTCACTTTGCCTTAGCTACAGTTTATGACCAGCTTAATCGTGTAACAGAAGCAGGTCGACATGCTGACTTGGCTTTACAATACTTGCCAGAAAACTCAAGGTTTATTTTTGGAGCAAAACTTATACAGGGGCGTAATCTTTATAGATTAGGTGATTATCTAGCTGCTAAGGAAGCTTTTGAGGCACTTTCTGAAAATAGTAGCTCTGAATTGCAGCTTTGGTTAGGTTTAACAGAGTATCAGTTAGGAAATTATGATGAAGCTACAGCCCACTATGAGCAGTCAATTCGCTTAGGTGAGGGACCTGAAGCACAAATCAATTTAGGAGCTGCTTACTTAGCGGCACAACGCTATGCTGATGCTGAAATAGTTTATCAGGTGCTTGTTGAAGAAAACGAACGTGATTCTGAGGCACATTATAACCTTGGCTGGGCGCTTTTATTACAAAGTAAATTTGAGGAAGCTCAAGAGGCATGGCAAAAGTCTTTCGAGTTAGGTTATCAACCAGCGCAAGAAGCGTTAGCTGAGTACTTCTAAAAGATAGCGAGAGATATTTATGGATTGGATAAGACGCAATTGGCCTGACTTACTTATTGGTGTTGCCCTTTTTTCTGTCATTACTGGGATTGTTGCTACACTTTTAAGTGGGGGCACCATTTTACCCACAAGTTCTGGCAATGTAAATAACGATTTTGCTGAAGCTGAGTCTAGCCCCTCTTACTTAAGTTCAGTAACTGCTGTGGATGAGCCTACAAATGTATCAGCCCGTTATCGAAGTTCAGAAACAGTAGCTAGCACAGAAAACTCAAGCCAAATTACTGTAGTGCAGCCAAGTCAAACGCTTGCTACCTCTGAACCCAGAAATGTACCTAGTGGGAGCGCAATTTCTAACAATGCTAACAGTAGAGCAGCCTCGAGCACATTAAATCCTGTTGTAGCACCTCGGGAAACACCCACTAACATAACTACTAGTTCACCTGATTTGTCAAGTTTAGAGGTAACTAATTTAGCTGATGACTCAAGTGCAAAAATTTACAAAATTTCTGTAGGAGCATTTGGAAATCCAGATAATGCTAGGAAATTTGTTGGTGAGATAGATGGTCTAGGTTATAAAGCAGGCCTCGATAAAAGCGGCAATTATTCAGTAGTGTATGTAGGTCCCTTTTCAAACCGACAACAAGCTGATAGGGTAGCTGAGCAGCTTAGGATCTTAAATTATGAAGCTAGTATTTACTCAGAGGAAACCCACCAACCAGTAGCAACCCCAGTAACAACTACAAATGCTGTAAATCAAATTGTAGCCGCACCTAGTTCAACTTCTACTACTTCAGGAAATTTTTACCTGCAGGTAGGTGCCTATCGTTCAGGCAACCTTTCTATTCCTCAGCGTAATCAACTCGAGCAGCGTGGCTATAGAGTAATGGAATATCGTGAAAATGGTTTCATAAAGCTTATGCTAGGCCCATATAGTTCAGATAATGTGACAACAATGAAAGCACAGTTAACGGCACAAGGTATTGACAGCTTTCCTCGTAACTTAACAGTGCAGTAGTAAATAAGGTTTTTATTATAGATGTCTACCATCCCTACAGCAACCATTAGTCGCTTGGTAATTTATTTACGCGTTTTGACTCAGCTTGAGACCCAAGGTATAAAAAAAACCTCCTCAGAACATCTTGCAGATGAGGCACAAGTCTCTGCTTTTCAAGTGCGTAAAGATCTTGCTTATTTTGGGCGTTTTGGTACTCGAGGGACTGGTTACACAGTGCTAACACTACAGCGAGAATTGCGTCGTATCCTAGGTTTGACGCGTGTTTGGAATGCTGCGATTGTAGGCACGGGACGTTTGGGACAAGCATTGGCTTACCATTCTAATTTAGATGAGTATGAATTTGAATTAAAAGCTTGTTTTGACATAGACCTCACAAAAGTTGGACAAGAACTAGCGGGACTTGCTATTCATCATCCCCAAGACTTGCCAAAGATAGTAAAAGAAAAAGGTATTGATATAGGGTTTATTACTGTTCCTAAAGGATCTGCTCAAAGTGTAGCTGATGCTTTAGTAAAAGCAGGCATTAAGGGCATTTTAAATTTTGCCCCTACCATAATTGAAGTACCTAGTGATGTTCATGTTGAACATGTAGATTTCTTAGTTGGCTTAAAACGTCTTTCATTTTATATTTTAAATCCACAGCTCAAGGAGGAGCTAACGGCATGAATGTAATTATGCGCAGTTTTTTAGCGTTCTTTTCAGTAGTGATTATTTTAACACTATCAGCTTGTGATAATTTTTCTTTAGTACCAATAGTTGACATTACTGCACATTTTGAACCTACAGTTCTTGGTTTTGAAGTGGAGGATGATGGAACAATAGTCATTGCCTCCCATATACTAACTTTTGTAGCTAGGCCAGGCTCTATTGGTGCACGGATTAATGGTTATGATGTTGAATATCTTGACCCTGCAGGTAACCCTATTCGTCCAGGAGATAGTACTTTATTTAGTAGCGGTTCTTTAGGGGTCGTTGTTCCGCCGGGCCTTGTCTGCCCAGAAGATACTATTGATTGTAATATCAATACACCCGGAGTTGTTTTCCAGAGTTCTAGCAGTGATCCAGTTAGTAATTTTGTTACTTTACCAGGTAATGTAGCTATAGAAGTGTTAAGGGAAAACTATACTGGTGCTCGAGCTATCTTTCACTTCAGAGCAACTACAGACCTTAATCAAGAAATTGATATAAACACAGATCCTGTATCTATTCAGTTTCCTGTGACAGGAGGGTAAGCTTGTGTCTTTAGCAAATAAACAAAATAAATTACTAAGAGTATTTTTTGTGCTGATGTTGGCACTGCCCTTACTTTTTGCATGTGATGAGCAGAATGAAGGAGCAAGTGATTTAGATGATTCACCATCAGTAGGTTTTATTAGCATTGGTAAGTTTAACTTAAGTAACCTTAATGCTAGCCAGCAGAATATTTTTGTTCCACCAAGAAATGTTAAAGTTAGTGCCAAGGCCTCTGATGATGGGTCTGTAGAACAGGTCACCCTTTTTCTTGATGGTACTCAAGTAGGTAGTATAAGTGAGCCAATTGGATCAAGCTACACTTTTGACGTTGATTTTCCTAATTCTGGTGAGGCTACCCTTGAACTCGAGGCAACAGATAATGATGGGAATAAGAGTGTAAGAGTTAGTCAAAAAGTTACAGTAGATAGCCAGAAGCCTAGCCTTAATGTAGTTTTATTAGTAAACTCTAGCGAGGTAGATATTTCCCAGCCTCCTTTGCCTCCTGTAGACAGAGATGATTCAGTAACTATTATTGCAACTCCTAGCGATGATTTTTCTGATGTTAATGATATAACTGTTGAACTTAGAATAGCAGGTGTAGTTATAAATAACACAGGCACAAATAATCTAGGTAGACAGGTTTATCCTCTAAATCAAATTGTTAACTTTGACTCTGCTAATGTTATTGATATTAATTTGAAGGCAATTGATGAATCTGGGAATGAAAGTGATCCTATAAACTTTTCTATCATAGTTAGAGTTCGTACAGATGAGCCGGACCTTGAGTTGCCTACTGTAAGCATAGATACGGCCAACATTGAGCCTGGCACTATTAACAGTCCTAACTGTACACTTGCTGCTTGCTATGAAGGTACTATAAGTGTTCCTATACGAGTAGAAGATGAAACAGGTACAGCAAAAGTAACGCTTGTTGTTGAAAGTGAAGCTTTAGGGAAAGCTCCTGTAAGTACTTTAACATCTTTCCCATTTGTGGGAGTTATCAATACTTTGGAGTATCCTAATAATGATAAACTTGTACTTGTTGCTCAAGTAGTAAGTGATGCTGGAGTAGGTGCTAGCTCTACACCAGTGACAATAGAAGTGTTTAATGAAGCCCCTCCCGCTGTACTTTCTATTAATTCACCAGCTGATGGAGATAGTGTAAGTGGTATTTTACCTGTAAGTGTTACTATTAACCAACTTACTGATAGTGAATATACACTAGATTTAAATGGAGATAGCGTAGTTGATGCTAGTGTTGCTGGTGCTGAGCAAGAAGGTATACACATTGAGCTGATAGACTTTACTGGTGAAATAGTAGGTGAAGAACGTTTATCTGATGCTACCCTTGGTCGTAGTCTTTCTCCTATTAGAGGTGGTAGCTATGAAACATTAGAAGGTTTTGATACTAATGAGCTTGCTAATGATACTTATACCTTGCGAGTTACAGTAAATGGACGTTTACACAGTTCACCAAACAATCAGGTAGATCTTACTTTGGTTAGAAAAATTGAAGTTGATACTGATAATACTAGCCGTGTACCTCCTGCTTTACTTATACTTGATCCTACGAACCCTAATGATGAAGAGAGAACCATTAGGTCTTCTGTTAATGCCTATGTTACAGCACAAGCAACAGACAATACAGGCTTAGCTTTTGTGGAGTTACGTGTGTTTACTGGTGAGGTAGATGATGACTCAACACCATCACGCTATGTATATGCTTCTCCTGGTGAGGTTTTCACTGTTGTATCTTTGCCTATTAATTTCAATGCTGATCCATACTTAGTAAACGGAAATGATTATAAAGTGCGAGTAGTTGCTGAAGATGTAGATGGTAATCGTACTTTCCAAGACATTCGAATTAACTTAATGAGATCCTCTTTTGCAAATCCTACTGATCCAGGCTATCAACTTAGGCGTACTGGTCCACTTGTAAATACAGCAGACTTGTTGGTAGATGATAGGCCCTGTATACAGATAAAAAGTCCTATAATTGTAAATGAGGAATACTCAATACAATTGGCTCTTGATTTTAGGAGAATTGATATAGCAGATAACTGTGTCGGAATAGGTCAGGTGGATGCTTTCCCTCCTATTGAGATAGCGGAATCTGTAAACGCAAATGATAGATTTAGCCACTTTGTCAAAAGGGCAGGAGAAGTAGTTTATCGCCCGATTATTACTATTGGCACTAGTGGGACTGGTTTTATAGATGGATACCCTAACCAAGGAACTTATAGATATTTAACTCAGATAGTTACTGAAGATGGTGATATCTATATATCTAATGAAGTAGCAGTTGCTGTTCAGAAACCGACAAACCAGCAATAAGATACGAGCTTACTTGGAAAAGTGTAAAGTAGTAATTTAGTTTAAGTTTAAGCGAAAATTTTTGAAAGGCCTCCTATAATATTGGGAGGCCTTTTTACTTGTGTGGGAGCATGGAATTTATGTTTGAGTTTTTTAAAGAAGAATTAAACTTATTTGAAGATCACCTAGCTGAAAAGTTACATTCTTCAGTAGCTTTTATAGAAGCTATTGGAGAAGACCTTGTTGGTGCTGGCGGTAAGAGGTTGCGGCCCAGTCTAGCCTTCTTGGCAGGTAGAATGCTTGGTGCTGCACCTGAATCAACTATGCAAGTAGCACTAGCAGTAGAACTTTTACATTCTGCTTCTTTATTACACGATGACCTTATTGATGATGCTGATACACGCCGTGGTCATGAAGCAGCTTTTCGACGTTACGGTAATGTTGTTAGTGTTATGTCGGGTGATTTTATGTTAGCTAAGGTACTGGAACTTTTAGCAGAGTCTAAAAATCCTGATTTTACTATGCTTATCTCACAAACAGCAGCTAACATTTGTGAGGCTGAGGTTTTGCAGTTTCAAATGGCAAGCTTAGAAACATATTCTTTTGAAAATTACCAAAAAATTATTACGGGTAAAACAGCAGTGCTTTTGTCAGCAGCCTTAGAGGGTGCGGCTATTTTATCTGAGGCTAGTCGGGAGCAATGTGAAGCTTTACGCCATTTTGGCCTTTGTTATGGCCGTGCCTTTCAGATGCAAGATGACTACCTTGATTTACTAGGTAGTGTCCAGCAATTGGGTAAGCCTGTAGGAGGTGATTTGCGTGAAGGTAAGGCTACTTTTGCTGTACTAAAACTCATTCTTGATGAACAAGTAGTAGAAGCTCGAGCTATTTTGCGCCGTCACGCTGCTAGGGATGGTGATGTTGAAAAAATACAGAAATTGGTGCTAGCCCATAAAATTGACAAATTAGCCCAAAATAAAATAATACAAGAAGCTAACCAAGCCATAGCAGCTTTAGAAGTCTTTCCTAAATCTGAGGCTAAGGATATTCTAGTTAGTTTAGCTCAAAAGGAAATGAGTAGGAGTAGTTAGGGGTAATTGATTCCAGCTTTTAGGTGGGTAATTGTTTTGGCTAGTTTGATGAAGAGATTAGGAGATGGAAATAAAGTGTAGTGTTTTTAAAAGTATTATTCCCCTATCTTCCATGCTCACATGTAAATAGTGCCAAGCGCATGTCGAAAAACCCCCTTTGTAAGATTTTGGCTATTCATAGGGTTTAAGGTATTCTGCAGGCTCAGCTTTGCAGTCGCTATCTATCCTTTGCACACGCACTCCACTACTTGCTACTGATATGTGAGCAACCTCTGCACAGTTTTTGGCCTCAAATTCTAGTTCTGTTAGCATATTTTCAATAGTGGTATTGTTGTGGCTACTAGAGATAACTCGTACATTTACAGGAGTGTAAACACCCTCATTGACCATTCTAGGAGCATAAACATTCACCCGTACTGTGTAGGTACCCGGATCACTAATAGGTGAAAACCATATTTCTGAGCCGGGGCCAATTTGAGTATCTTGAACAAGCTCACCAGGTTTACCCCCGTAGCTTCTGGCGTGGCCTCCTAGAGGAGCACCATAGCGATTTCCAGAAGGGTCAATAACTATTAGGTCAATATCTGCCGGATGTTCCCAAGCTGCTACCACCAATAATGGTGTTAAGCTTGACTGACCAAGCTTCATTTCTAGTTCACTAATGTACTGTTGATTTCGAGATAGCAAACTTTGCGTTTCACTGAGCTGCTGTTCTAAGCTAGCTAATTGAGTTTCATTGCTTGGGGCTGTGTTTAGTTGTGCCAATTGAGCTTCTAACTCGAGCTTCTGTCTAGATACTTCTGCTAGCTGTGCTTCAAGTTGGCTACTTTGAGCTTGTAGAGTAGATAGGCTACGTTTTGCCTCATCTAAATCACTTTGAGTAGCTTGCACTTGTCTATTCGCTATATTGTAATCGCTTTGCAGCTTTGCTAGTTCATTTTCTAGCTGTGGTATTTTTTCTGGATCTGTTCTGGATTCTTCCAGTTGAGTGGTCAACTGCACTAATTGAGTTTTATTGGTTTCTGCCTCTTGTAAAACTTGGCTAAGCCTACTCTCTACTTCAAGTCTTTGTTGAGTTAGCCTAGCTACTTCTTGCTGCAAGGTAGCAACCTGACTTTCAAGTTGTTGATTCTGATTTTGAGCCTCTGCAAGGACAGTATCTACATCATTAAAATTTTCGAGTTGATTACTCTTTTTAGCAAGCTGGTTTTCCAAATCAAGCTTTTGCTGCTCTAGTTGAGCAACTTGTGCTTGGAGCTGCTCGTATTGTGTTTGGGATACAGAGTTTGTGCTAGCATCTGCTAGTTGCTCAGTTAAACTCGCTAATTCAGCTCTGCTGGATTTTGCTTCTTGCAGAGCTTGGTTAAGTTTACTTTCTACCTCATGTTTTTGTTGGGTAAGGCTGGTTATTTCTTGTTGCAAAGTAGCAACCTGATCCTCGAGCTGTAGATTTTGACTTTGTGACTCTGCAAGAAGAGCTTCTACATCGTTAAAGTTTTCAAGCTGATTACTTTTTTGGGCAAACTGAGCTTCTAAGTCAGTTTTCTGTTGCCTTAATTGGGCAATTTGTGTTTGAAGCTCCTCATTTTGAGTTTGGGCTTTGGCAAGCTTGGTTTCTAAGCTAGAAGTTTGTTCTTTTTGCGAGCTAAGCTCGGTTTGGGCAAGCTCGAGCTCTCGGGCTAAATTAGCCTTTTGCTCTTCTAAGTGGTTAGACTCTCTTTCTAAGG
Source organism: Trueperaceae bacterium (assembly GCA_965224855.1). GTDB lineage: Bacteria > Deinococcota > Deinococci > Deinococcales > Trueperaceae > CBDCVN01. The sequence continues at coordinate 2,674,501 of CBDDAI010000002.1, forward strand.
CCTCACTTTGTTTTAGGGCTGCTTCTAAAGAGCTACTTACATTTTTGTGCTCTGCCTGAGTTAGCTCAAGATTACGCTGTGCCTCTATAAGCTGTGCTTGCAAACTTTGATACTTTTGTTCTAGAGTACTTACCTCATCTTGCAGGCTAGCTCTTTGCTCTGCTAGAGTGCCTACCTGCTCCTCTAGAGCTGCTTTTACCTCCCTATCTCTTGCAAAAGCCGTTTTGATTTCTGCTAAGGCTTCTTGATGGCTGAGTAGCACTAGCTCTTCTTGCATGATTTTGTCTTTATTGGCTCGAGCCCTTCTCAATTCTGAAAGGGCTTCTTCTAACTGTGAATTTATCTCTGCTCTTTTTTCTTCTAGACTGGCTACTTCAGCAGTTAACGTTGATTTTTGTTTTTCCAGCGTATCACTTTCTTGGTGAAGTGCTGCAATTTCATTTTCTAATTCAGCTTTTTGTACATCAAGTTCTTGAAATGATTTTTGTAGCTCTGCTAGGCTTGCTTGTGCTTCCTGAATTTGCACAAGCTCTTTAGTTTTGGTAAGCTCAGCTGTTAAATTCACCACTTGGTTTTCTAAGTCTAGTACGCTAGCTTGTAAATCATCTACTTTGGCTCTTAATTCCTTATTGGCTACTTCTGCTTCTTGCAAGGCCTTTTTACTTGTCTCCGCTTCTACTAAGGCCTGCTTGAGTTGCTCTTCCAGCTCGGCACTTTGCTCTTTTAGTTCATTAGTCTGCTGCTGTAATTTTTCGTTTTGAGTCAAAGCTTCTTGAAGCTTGGTTTGTAGTTCAAGCAACTTAGCCTTATTTAGCTCCTGCTCTTGTCTAGCTAAATCAAGTTGCTTATTCAACTCATTATTTTGAATTTCAGTAATTTTAGCCTCAGCACTTAGAGCTGCTTTTTGCGCTTCTAATTGTGACACCTGCGCACTTAAAGTATGATTTTGAGCAAGTAACTCAGCTATTTCAGCCATTAATTTTTCTAGTTCAAATTGTATATCATCTAGGTCTATATCTATGTTTTCTACCACCTTTAGGGGCTGATTTTGTTTATTATAGTAGGGACTGACTATAGCAGTTATAATCAAAAACGCCCCTAAGGCCCCAGTTACTACGTCAAGCATAGCTACAGTAAAGAAATTTACTTCCCGATTGCGAGGTCTTGCTTTCATGCAGCAACACCAACTTGGCTCAAACCATCTTTATCAAGTAAAGGGTCAAGACGATTAACCATATTGCCAAGTACATAACTTCCTGCTTTATTAAGAGCATCTTCTTCAGCTGATAACACAAGGTTATAGAATAAATTAAGCAAAGCACTTAGCACCAAAGCTACCAAAGTAGTGTTAAAAGCTATTCCTAAAGAGGCTATCACTTGCTCTAGATTGACATCAGTAGGATTTATGCCCATGATAGCAAAAGAAATACCTAATACAGTACCAATAAAACCAATAGTTGGTATAACCCAAATAAGATAACGCAAGAAAGTATAGCGCAGGTCAAGCTTGTGTGCTAAAAAATCAATTTGACCTTTTAGAGCGGATAGGGTTTGCTCTATGGATTGACTATTTAAAAAACGCTTAACACACAGGTCAATAAGTACTAGCACAAAGCCTTGCTCTTGGGATTTTACTTGACCAATACCACGTCTTACCTTGGCTAGATTGAAGCTGTCTAGAACGCTACGTTTATCGTTGGGCAAATAGTTGCCCTTAAGCAACAATTTCTCTTTTGCGGTAGATAACCAGCGAAAGAAAGCTTCACCCAAACCAGCAAAGAAAATAAGGATGGTTAGGTTTTGTATAGTATAGGGGTAGCTAGGCAATGATAAGCTTAGCATCTCAACATTGAACCCACTACCCGCAGGTGTTTTGCCTAAGATGATAGTAGCCAGATAATTTAGTTGGGGCACAGCAGCCAAAAGACGCTCGAGCCACAAAATACTTAGAATTCCCATAACTACAAATAAAAGAATAACTAGTACATGTAAGACAGCAGGATAAGGTGTATATCTACTTTTTCTTAACCATGCCTCACAATCAGCGTGAACAAGTTTACGGTGACAGAGCTTACAAGGCTCACCTAAAGTAACGACTAAACCTATGTCACAAAACTCTTTTTGTTTCAGCATTAAATTACGTTTCAAATGAATATCCGTTGACATCTTGACTATTTTGACATAACCATAAGTAAATAATAATGAAAAGCTAACAAGAATTAAAGTTGGAATAATATTACAGCGTGATAAATTTAGAAAAAATTTTGGTGGGATCACTCAAGATTATGGCAGGGCTTTTTCTAGGAAACTTGATTACAATAGGGATTCTGTGGAAATCTTTACATAAACTAGATAACAATATATACTTTAAGGTCGTTTCTATATGAAACTAGGAGCGGTTAATCTATTTGAGCAATATATACTGAATTTTGATTTGTGTGGTGTTTTTAAAATTATATACAAATGTTATACCTTTCAGAGAGAATTAGTTATTTTGAACTGTCTTTTTGTTAAATTTCCTGTAGTAGGTCACAATATAGGGGGATCTATATTTTATGGCAAGTCGTAAAGCTAGAAAGCAGCGTAAGCAAAAGCAGCAAGACAAGCTACGATTGCCAAATAATGTTGCTGATATCCTTAAGCAAGGCTTAATTGCACTTAGGCGTAATAACATTGATGAAGTAGGTAAATTAGTTACTAGGGCACTAGAGCTGAATCCAAGCTTACAAGAACAAGCCAATGCTCAAATTATTCTGGTTGAGGCTTACTTTAGAGCAGCAACCAATAACGCTCAAGAAAGACTTAAATATTTAGATGAAGCCATTAAAATTAATCCTAAAGTAGCAAAAGTGCGCCATTATCGTGCTTTGGTTTTGTGGCGGGATTATCTTGAAAACAAAACTAATTCTTTACGAGAAACCCTTACAGAGATGCTAAGTGATTTAGACATTGCCTATGAACTCGAGCCCAAACGTGACGGTGTTGCTTACTTACAGCAACTAATTAAATTGGTTCTGGCAAGTGGGGAGTTAGAGCTAGAAGATGAAAGTTTAAACGAAGAAAAACAAGCTATTTTAGCTAACATTAAAAACTTTCTTAAAGGAACTAATGAGGGAACCTACATTGATAATAGTGCTTTCACCAGTGAGCTATGGCAGTTGCTTGCTGACATGAAAATTAGTGAGGATTCTGCACCTAAAGAAGACTTACGACGACTGGATCAGGGATTGCGTAAGGCTGGGGATGTTCCTCAACGTGCTCGAGGCATAGTTCATTATTATCTAGGTGTTGCTGAGGCTAGACAGGGTAATTTGGCTCGAGCTGCTACCATATGGCTCGAGGCTAAAAGACTGACTTATAATTCAACTCACTTAAGCCTTAATTTAGGGCAGGGCCAGATTGAGCAGGCTTTTCAAGCGATTGAGGAAGGTAAGTGGCAACAAGCTATTAAAACTTTATTCCCTTTTGTTGAGGGGAAACTTCTTAATCCTGAAACTAAAATTTATCGTTTTGTTTTAGAAACCTTGGCCTATGCTCATGAGAATGCTGCTTATGAGGCAGCGTTAGCTAGTAACTGGTCGCAGGCTAAGCAACAATGGCAAAAGGCAATGTCTTACAGCAGTAAGCGTCATATATTCCAGAATCTTGCCTTGGTAGAGGAGGCTCTAAACAATTGGGATGAAGCCGCCTTAGCTTGGCGCGATTTGCTAAAAAGACGACCTCGTAAAGAGAATAATCCTGAATACCTTACCGATAGTCAGGTTATGGCTTTATGGAGACATGCTGCTGAATGTCACTCGCGTGATCCTAGCGGTGGCTATGAAGAAGCAATCCATTGTTTGAAGAAGGCTGTGCAGTATGCTGATGCAGAAAGTGAATTGGAAATTAGGCAAGAAATTGTGGATACCCTTCAAAAAGAGGGTCGTTATGACGCTAGTGAAAATGAATTAAAGCGTATTTTAGAGCTAGATCCAGAAAATATTCAAGCATTATTGAAATTAGCTACCTTCTATGATGAAAAAAATAGCTGGTGGAAAAACGACTCTTTACCTTTTTGGAAACGCGCACATCTACTTGACTTGCGTAACCAAGAAGCTAAAGATGGGCTTGCAAGGGCCTATATAAATAGACTAGAGCGGTCTTCACCTAAAGAAGTAGGGAGGATCTTAAACGAAGCTTTAGATGTTTTACCCAACCACCCCAAATTACTTGTTTTCAGAGCAGAAGAATTTTATTATAAAAAAGATTCTGAGAGTGCTTTAGAGTTTTTAGAGCAGGCTTATAAAATAGCTCCAGAGGATAAAACAGTGCTGGCTATGGTCTTAAGTAAGTTAGCTTTGCTTAATGCCAAGAGAAAAATTAATACTATTTTGTTTGAAGTGCGTCAAGTGCCTAGTGTTTCACCTAAATTTTGGATTCGTTTAGCAGATGATGTTTATGAGCAATCCTTAGGCAGACAGGACATGCCTACTGGTCGCTTGTTGAATTTCTTTGGTGAGCGAGCACCTTCTCATAAAGATCCTGAAGAACATGTTTTACTGTGGATGAAGACTTTTCTTGATGAGGGTATTGCTTTAGCTGAGAAGAATGAACTAGCTAAACAATATTCAGGTGATACTACTATTCAAAGCAAGGTAGAGGCTTTTCTTTTTGCTTATGAAAGTGCTGATGCTACTCAAGATGAAAAGCTTATAGACTACTATAAAGAGCGCATAATTAATGAATTTGAAGATATCGGTCTTTTAGAATATGTAGAAGCCTTTACTATGTTTGATGGCATTGACAATACTGGCACTAAGCAAGAGGTACAAGATCTTTTAATGATTGCTCAACGTAAAGCTAAGAAAAGTAATAATAAAGAGCTATTAGAAGCAGTTAGGACTTTAAAGGGTAAGTTAAGCAGTCCTTTTAAACATACCAGGATACCTAAAGAAATTGAACGACTTTTAGAGGAGCTAGAACTTGAATAGAGCTATTTCAAGCTGCAAAGTAATGAGACTTAAATTACTAGTGGGTAGATTGTGAGTCGTCCTAGAATTCCAAAAGAGAAACCTAAAGACCCTTACAAAGTTTTAGGGCTTGCCCGTAATGCTAATCAAAGTGACATTAAAAAGGCCTATTTTGGGTTAGTTCGTCAATATCCTCCTGAAACAGAGCAGGAGAAATTTCGGGAGATTAGAGCTGCCTATGAAATTTTGCGTAGTCCTGAAAAACGTGCTGAGACTGATCTTTTCTTATTGCAAGCACCAATTGAATTGCCTAAACGTAAGTTGCAAGGTTTTGACCTTGGAGTAAAAGATGAGGATATCATTGCTATTGCTTTTGAGCTTGGTGTGACTGATTTGTCTTGGTCAAAAGAATTTGAAGAGCCTAAGTTGTAAGGGGTGATGATTAAATAATGGATATTTCTCTAGAACAATTACAAACTCATTTACTGAAAGTAAGCCAGCAAGTTACTAACCAGCAAGAGCATATAAAAGTACTTGCTGAAGATGCACAAGCCAGCCGAGATATGCTAGAAAGCTTGCTAAGACATTTAACCACTAATAAAAAACCTCAGTTTGAGCATGAGTTTGCTGAAAGACATATTGAACTTAGTGAAAGGCTCGAGCACAATGAAAGTCAACTTGCTGAATTTGGAGAGAACTTTAGTGGGTACTTAAAGAACTTAAGAGAAAGGGTAGACAATTTGGCCCAGAAGGTCAGTTCTTTCGGTGAAAAAATAAACCATGTAGGCTCTTTTGAGCAACTAGAAAGCTTAAAGAATGATCTAATAGCCTCGTCTAGTGGTCTAGTACAAGAAAGCCATTTTGAACAGGCTATTAAAGATATAGATAAACGTCTAAGTAAGTTGGTTCGTACTCAATTTAAGACTAATAGCTTAAGTGAAAGCCAAACTAAACATGTTGAGCAAGCATTAGATACTTTGCAAGACCTTGGGGTACGTCGTGACGCTCGTGAGCAGAGTTTTTTTGAAGAAATTCGCCAAGAAAAGGAACAAATTTATCAAGAGGCTAGAGGCGAGTTTGCTGTTGCCCTTTTACCAGCTTTAGATGGTCTAGAGGCTGCTTTGAGCAGCGGTGAGCGTTTTATTAAAAACAAGAAAATTTCCTTTGATTTACCTAAAGATAAAGTTAATGATTTAATGCCTGATCCACCCAAGGCACCAGAATCTGCTGATAAAGGTCGGGGATTATTTGCACGTCGCAGTGATGAAACTTATCAGCGAGATTTTCAGAAGTATAAAGAGGAAGAAAAGGTATTTAAACGCCTTGTGAAATTGAAAGATGATTTAGAAGCCATTTACAGTCAAAGCTTTACCTCTGCATTAGGCACTGAACTCAAACACAATCAAGGAGCACTTTCAGGTTGGCTTGAAGGGTTAAATCTCGTACGTGAGCGTTTTATCCAACTCTTAAATGAAGAGGGTATTGTGACTGTTGAGCCTCTAGGAAAGAATTTTGATCCGCACTTACATACAGCTATTGAAGTAGTGGAACGTGATGATATAACTCCTAATACAGTGATAGAGGTAATTCGTAAAGGCTACAAACACGGTGAAAGAGTCTTACGTTATCCTGAAGTGGTGGTTGCTCGAGCTAAAAGGGTTGCAGAATCCATAGAGGAACCAGAACTTTTGCAGGGAACCCAAGATTTGCCTAGTGTGGAAATAGCAGAAGATGCTGAAGGGGGTTTGCTTACCGAGCTTGATAGGGGAGAGCAAGGTGAAGCAGTAGAACTCACTGCCCCAGAGACAATAGAGGACTTTATGTTTCCTGCAGAGGAAACTATGGGAGAAAACTTGGTTGATTTGCTAGGAGTTTCACAGGATGAGTTTGATAGACAACATGATAGTAGAGACGAGCTGGTTGAAACCTCAACAGACAATCTTGAGCCCTCTTATACCTCAGAGGAACTTGCACAGCTAATAGAACAGTCAAAAACTCCCGCACTAGAAATATTGCCTACAGAGCTTGATAATGAATTGCCAGATAATGAAATCGAAAAGCAAAAGGAAGTCACAGAGCTTTTTACTGATTCCTTTTCGGAAGATCCTACAGTAGGTGAAATAGAATCTTTACATACTACTAGTAACAAGAGTCGAGTAGAAAAGTTATCAGAATCCTCAGAAATTGACTCTGAGGCCACCACTTCTTTGCGGACTACAGAAGATGTAGCAGAAATTTCGGGTTCTAAAGAGTTTAGTAGTGAGCTTCAACAGGATGGGTTTGAAGTTGCTGGAGAAGAAGCTATTGAGGCAAATGTTAGAGAGGTATTTTGGGAAGAGCCTTTAGAGAGCACGTCAGAAACCGAAGCATCAGAGATTCCTTTGACTGTACCAGAATCTGCTCGAGAGCAGGCTTTAAAAGAGATTTCTTGGCAGTTACCTGCTAAAAATACCCAAGATACATTGCAAGAAAATGCAGATGAGAAAAGAGAAAAGGATAAGGAGGCTTCTAGTCAGGAAAGTGTGGTAAAAAATAAATTAAAAACTGCTCTAGAACTAGCTGAGGGAAAATTTAATGAAGGAGAGATTATAAAGCAATCATCAGAAAACTCAGATAGAGATGAAAATATAAATCAACCAGAAAATGAATAATTCAAGAAAACACACAAATCCGTTATCAATTTTAAGAAGTTTTAGTTTAAGGAGATAAAAATTCATTATGTCAAAGATATTAGGTATAGATTTAGGAACTACTAATTCTGCTGTAGCAGTTATTGAAAATGGCGAACCAACACTTATTCCTGTTGATGGCAAGCCTACTATGCCTTCAGTGGTAGGAACCTCTAATGGCGAACTACTAGTTGGCACCCCTGCACGTAACCAGTGGGTGGTTGCTCCTGAAGATACAATCTTATCTATTAAGCGTAAAATGGGCTCGAGAGAAAAAGTGACTATGGGAGGGAAAAAGTATACATCCCAAGAAATTTCTGCTTTTATTCTCAAAAAACTTAAGGAAGCAGCAGAGTCCTATAAGGGTGAGAAGTTTGAAAAGGTAGTAATTACTGTACCTGCTTACTTTAATGAGGTACAGCGTCAGGCTACTTTAGAAGCAGGAGAGATTGCTGGTTTTAAAGTTGAGCGCATCATTAACGAACCTACTGCTGCTGCATTAGCCTATGGTATGGACAAAGTAGAGGACTTAAAAGTACTAGCGTATGACCTTGGTGGTGGTACTTTTGATGTTTCAGTTATTGACCTTAGTGAAGGAGTAGTAGATGTACGTGCTACTGCTGGCGACAATCACTTAGGAGGCGATGATATTGACCGCCTGCTAGCTGAAATGCTAGCAGAAGAATTTGCTGAAGAGCATGGTATTGATTTAAAGAATCAAAGGCAAGCTTGGGCACGACTTATTCGTGCCTCTGAAGAAGCTAAGATAGCTCTTTCTAACGAAGCTTATACTAAAGTGATACTCGAGTTCTTAGCTGAAAAAGATGGAACTCCTTTAAATTTAAATCGTGAAGTAAGTCGACGTGAACTCGAGGAAATATCCAGTGAACTTTTAGAGCGCACATTAGACCTTGTGGACAAGGCTTTGAAAGATGCTGAACTGGAAGTTGATGATATTGACCATGTGCTTTTGGTAGGCGGCTCTACACGTATGCCTGCTATTTGGGAAGAAACTAAAGAAAAACTAAAACAGGACCCTCGCTTGGAGATAGACCCTGATGCAGTAGTGGCTCTTGGTGCAGCGGTTCAAGGTGGTATTATTGCTGGGGATAATGTTGATGCTATTTTAGTTGATGTTACGCCGCTTTCTTTGGGTGTAGAAACCGCACATTTTGTTAGAGGAAAACTACGCAGTGATAACTTTGATCCATTGATCCATCGTAATAGCACTATTCCTATTCAAAAGAGCAAAACTTATACTACTTTATACCCCGGACAGGACAAAATTCATACCCAAGTTTATCAAGGCGAAGAGCGTATTGCTTCTAAAAATACCTTATTAGGTGAGTTTATGGTGGAGAATCTAACCCCTAACCGCCGGGATGGCTTAACTGATGTGACAATTAACTTTAATTTAGATGTTAGTGGTATTTTAGAAGTAACAGTAAAACAGTATGGAGATAAGAAGAAAACAACCCAAACTTTGCAAGCTACTCGCCAGCGTTTGAGTACTGATGAGCTTAACCAAAGTCGGGCTAGGCTCGAGGCTCTAAGCACAACAACTCAAAAAGATAGTATAGTTCTTGATGAGCAAACTCAAGCCCTTATAGACAGAGCTAAAGAAACTCTTGATAACCCTGATTTAACTAGTGACCTAGCAAGCTCTATAGCAGGTACTATAGCTGACATACGTCAAGCAGCTAAAGAAGGCGACCAAGAAGGTGTGGAACAAAGTAGTGATGATCTAGCTGATTTGCTCTTAGAAGCAGAGGAATGAGTAGGGTGTAAAAGTTTTGGTGCGAAAAATTGGGAGTATTGGGAGTAGTTAATACTCATAGGTAGCTAGTAGTCAGAAGTTAGTAGCCAGCATAATTAATCCCTACTGACTACTAGACTCTAGCTACTATGTTTAACTCAAATGGAAATTCACAAGTATTTATGCATATCTGCTTAGCTCTCGAGTAAGGCTATACTACGAAACTGTGCTATAGTAAAGGCAATGTTGTGTGAGTTAAGTTATGGTTTAAAAGGGCAAGGCCTAGATTATGCGTATTCAAATCACTCTCTATTCCTCTCAAAAAATATCCTTACCTCTTGATAGTTATATGCAAAGCCTGCAGGGCTTGATATATAACAACTTAGAACCGAATTTAGCAAAGTGGTTGCATGGTGAAGCTTATGCATACGCCAAGCGCACTTTTAAGATGCTTACTTTCTCTCGTTTGAAGGGGGAGTATAAGCTTGATCTAAAAAACAAACGTATAATTTTTAGTGGCCCTGTTTCATTTAAGTTAGCTAGTTACAACACAGATGTACTTAGTTCTTTTGCTGAGCACCTTTTAAAGAGTCCTAGTGTACGCCTTGGGAGTCATGAGTGTCAGGTATCTGGTGTTGAAGTTCTTAAAAAGCCTGAGCTGGATTATAGTAAGCCTATTCGTGTTAAAGCACTAAGTCCTATAACTGTTTACAGTACGCTGGCTCATGCTGATGGGCGGAAGAAAACTTACTACTACAACCCACAGGAAAAGGAATGGGGTGAAATGATCTTGCAGAATTTAACTCGTAAGGTGCTGGCGCTCGAGTGGGAAGAAGACCCCAATAAAGCCCTTGAAGGTGCTTATATGCGCCTAGTAAAATCAAATAACAAAGATCGCAAAATCATAAAGTATAAAAATTTTGTGATTTTGGCTTGGATGGGAATTTATGAAATGAAGTTGCCCCAGCCATATTTTGAACTTGCTTATGATGTGGGGGTGGGGGCGAAGAATGCTCAGGGGTTTGGGATGGTAGAGGTGATAAATGTCAGCAAACATTAGTGAATCTATCTGGTTTACTACGGGTAACCCTTTTGTAGATATGGGACAGGAAATGATGGCAGCATTAGTTGGGGTTGATGAAGTAAAAGATTTAAATATTGATAATGTAGAGCCTTTACTATTAAGGCTAGTTGATATTTATATGCATGCAGACTGGCGTAAAAGTTTACAAACTGTTTTTCCAAACTCAAAATTAATTAATCCATCAATCAAAGATCATCGTGAAGCTTACTCAACACTTCTTAAAGATTGGTTTAAGCTGCTTTCTTCAAGTGAAAACTTATTGGTGCCTTGTGCTATATCTGGAAAGCCAGCACAAGTTCTTTTGAGTAGAACCTACTTACCTATGAGTGATTCTGAAGGGGGTAATTTTCAGTCAGCAAATGAAAAGGGTATGCCATTAAGTGCTTCAGTAGCTTTAGCCTTGCAATTTTTCCCTCTTAGCCTAGTTAAAATTGGAAAGATGCTTGCCCTACCGCAATTTAGTAATGATAGTATTCAGCTTAAATGGGCAGAGGATTGTTACAAGTATATAGAGGAAAATGAACCTCTAGATTTAGGAGGCATTCGAGACACTGGTACATTTCGAGCTACCAATGCTTTCTTTAAGCTGGTTGAGCGACTTGTACGTGATAATCAAGACATTACAGGTAGTAGTGTTACTCTTTATTTGTTTAATAATTATGTTCAGACAGACTACAAAACTGCTTCAGAGATACACTTTATGCCTGCTCGAGTATTCAACTTCATTCGCCTTGCCATGACTAAAACACTTCAAGATGCTTGGCAAACAGTTGTGAGACGTGGCTATATTTACAAGAAAGATAATGTTGATGACAATGAATTGCAAAAGTATAGCAATTTGGTGTATTCAAATCTTCTAGCTGGTAAGTCAATTAGTGGATTCTTTACAGATAGGAAAAAACATTGCCCTATTGTTAGAGGTGAGGTTGGTTGGAAACTATACAAAAGTTATTTAACGGAGGTGCGAGGAATGGACCAACAACGTTTAGAAAGTTTGCGCAGCTTGGGAGACCGACTAGCGCCAATTATACAGAGTAAAAAGAAGCGACTTTTGAGGCTCGAGCGCGCCAATTCAAGAGGCGAATTAACAGGCACTTTATACAGGCTTACAAAAGATTCAGCAGCAGCAGGTAATGGCACGCCTTTAATTACCTTTGATCAGCTTGTAAGTGATGTATTTCCACACGATATGCAGTACAGCGATTGGCGAGAGGTTAAGTATCTTTTGCTCTTTCGTATATATGAACAACTTTTTGATGAATTAAAAGATGACCCTGAAATGAATACTGATGATGATATTGAGGAGGAACAAGATGGATAAGGCACATTTAACAGTTAATGGATTCATGCTTATTGATGCACCCCACTCTGCGCTGAATATGCTTGGTCAAGAAGAAGGTGCAGCTACTGATAATCAAGTTGTAGTGAAAAGTATAGAACGTGCTGGAAAACACTATCCTTATGTTTCAGCACAGGCTCTGCGCTATTGGTGGCGTCAAGCTCTTGAAACGGAGCGAAGTTGGGAGATGTCACCCATTGAAAGGGAAAAGAAGATTGCCTTTACACAAGCACAGCCTTGGCAATACCCTGATGATGATGTTTTTGGTTATATGCGAGCACAAGCTGAGCAAGTACCCGATATTGACAAAAAAACAGGTGAGCCAAAAAAAGATGAGCAAGGCAAAATTATTACAAAGAAGGGCAAGAATATTACACTTACTCGTGTAAGTCCACTTAAATGCAGCCCCTTGGTTTCTGTTTCTCCCCAGCGTCCTACTCGTGATTTTGGGACAATGAGTCGTCATGAGGGTGATCCAGTGCCTTACGAACGGCAATTTTACTCAGCAATACTTAAAAGCATTTTTTCTCTTGATTTAACAGCACTAGGATATTTTGAACAGTCTAACAAAACGGGATTCCAAAACATCAGTGAAGCAGGATTAACCTTGGCAAAGGAGGCAAGTGCTACTATAAAAGACAAAATAGCTATTTTGCCTTTGCAAGAACGTCAAAAACGTGCGAAAGATACTATTTCTGTATTACCTTATTTAGTAGGTGGTGCAAATCAAACTTTACATCTTACCGATGTAACACCCAAATTAGTTATCCTTACAGTGCTTCGTGGTGGTAATCACTTGTTTATGAATGTTGTCAAAGATGATAGAGGACGTGCAGTTATCCATATAGATGCCTTAAAGGAAATTCTCAAAGCTTATAAAGAAAGACTAGCTACAGATGTATTTATTGGCAGGCGCACAGGTTTTATGGATGAGCAGGCAGAAGCACTAAGTAATTTGAATGGTGAGGGAATGCCCACTGTACATGCTTATGAACTCAACGAGGCTATCACAAAATTTGCAGAAGTGATGGTTGAAACCATCAAATGACAGGTTAATGATATGCATGCTTATCGTGTTGTGCTCACTGGTTGGGTTGCATCCTTTCGTCATCCCCAACTAGTAACAGGAATGCAACCTTCTTTGCCTTTGCCACCTCCTAGCACAATTTATGGTTTGGTGTCAGCAGCAGTAGGGTACTGGATTAACCCTGAAGATTGTCCTCTTGCTTATGTTTTTCATTCAAAGGGAAAAGCTAAAGATTTAGAGAGCATTTACCAATTCAGCAAAAGTAATAGCGCTAAAAGTAATGTGATAATGCGAGAGTGGCTTACAGATTGGCAGCTCTGGCTTTATTTTACAGATCTTAAATGGGCAGAAAGTTTTAGAGCCCCTGTATTTCCACTTATTTTAGGAAGACAACAAGAATTAGCACATGTAGTAACAGAAACAAGTGGTCAAGTTTTTAAAGAAGTTAATCTCGAGCAAACCCCGACAACACTTGTTGGCACTGTTACTCCTTTTCCTTTTGGAGACACTGCAGGAATGGTAATGGCTCTTCCTCTCACCATGTCACCAGATTTACCTCGCCAAGCTATAGGGGTTCGTCCTTGGTTGCTTATCAAAGAGCCTTCTAAAATAAATCACGAAAATGTATTCCATGACCCTCAACTAGAGCAAGGTGTTTATTTTATTGGTGGGCGTAATTAATGTTGCTTGCAAAATCCAAGCCAGAACGCTCACTTTTACACCATACTCTTGACGTAGCTACAATGGCTCAGCAATATGCTAAGCAGTGGGCACATCTAGCTGACCTCATCAATGATGAGCATCTTTTTGATGATTTAATTCTTGCTGCTCTTTTACATGATTTAGGTAAAACTGCAAGTGGTTTTCAATCTATTTTAAAAGGAAAAGCAGACGATTCTTGGCAGCATTACCGTCACGAGATTCTTTCCGCAGCTCTGGCAGCTACTCTGCCTTATTCACAACGTAGGCAAGATTTACTTTTGGCTATTATGACTCATCACATGGGGTTGAATGATGAGTTAGGTAGACGCAAAGCACTGAGTGATTATGACCCCCAAAATGATCCACTGACACCTTTTAGTGAAAGACTAGAACAACTAAAGCCATATTGGAATGAGTTGAAGGCCCTAATGAAAAAACTTAAAGCTTATGGCTCAAAGAATGTGGATTGGCCTCAGCTGCCTAATGAACCGCTCGAGCTACCAAACCCATTTAAAGCTCTTAAAGAATCACAAGAACCTCAACCTTCACGCCGTTCAAGAAAGTATAGACAAAAGAATCTACCACTTAGGCAGATATTTTTACGAGGCTTATTAGTTGGTGCAGATCATCTTGCCAGTGCTGCTGTAACAGAGGCAAATGCAAAGAACAGTAATATTGTGTCGCAGTTGCCCAAACTTCATTCAATTACAACAGAAGTATTTCCATTTGAGCTTAATGATCATCAAAAAGCATGTGCCCAAGCAAAAGGATCAATTTTTTTAAATGCTCCTACAGGCAGTGGAAAAACTGAGGCGTCTCTGCTATGGATGCAAACAAATCAGCCTTCAACAGGTTTAAGGCATGTGTTTTATGGATTGCCATTCACAGCAAGTATTAACGCCATGTACCATCGCCTTAAAAGTGAATTATTATTTGGTGATAAAGCGGTTTCTTTGTTACATGGGCGCTCGAGTTACTTTACTTACCGCTGGCTGTGCGAAAGCGACTCTAATGTTGATCCTAAGAAAGCAAGTAAAGTGGCTAGTGCATTACGTCAACAAACTAAAGAACTTTACTACCCCATAAAAGTTTTGACACCACATCAAATTCTGATGGCATTTTTAGGTGTAAAGGGTTGGGAAAAAAGTCTTTGTGAATATGCTGGTGGCCTTTTTATTCTTGATGAAATTCATGCTTATGACCCTAAATTTACAGGTTTGCTTTTTGAAGTTTTACGTAGGCTCACTCAAGAACTTGCTGCAAAAGTATGTATTATGTCAGCGACATTTCCAACTCTACTTAAAAAGGTTTTAGTTGAACATATTGGTGATGTAACAGACGTAACTCTTAAACCCAATGAGCGTAATAAGTACAATCGCCATTTTATAAAAGTGGTTGAGGGTAATATTGAAGATTATTTGTCAGAAATAATAGAAAAGCTAGATCAAGGTTTACGTGTTTTGGTAGTGCTCAATACTGTAAAGGGTGCTATGGCATGTTTTAATGCACTTAGAAATAGTGCTAAAAATGCTTGCCTTATTCATGGGCGATTAATTCTCAAAGACCGTCAAAACGCTGAAATGCGTTTGAGTGATAAAGATAGCCCTGTTGATTTGTTGGTTGGTACACAAGCCATAGAGGTTTCTCTTGATGTCGATTTTGATGTACTCTACAGTGACCCTGCACCACTTGATGCTCTCCTACAACGCTTTGGGCGTGTTAACCGTAAACCACTACATAAGCTCGAGCATTTACCCTCTAATGTTCGTTATCGCGAGGTGATTGTATGCCAATCACAATGGTCAGATACACCTGCCATTTATGACCGTACTGATGCTGGTAAACGTCTTATTGGCAGAACTCTTGAGACTTTACCAAAAAGTGAAATACTTTCAGAAACAAATATAAGTGAAATGATAGATACTGTTTATGATGAGGAGCAATTGCAAAGCTTTTTAGAAATTGCTAACAAAAAAACTGCTCAATTAAAGAGATTGATTGATAGGCTCGAGCCCGGCAATGAGAAACCTTTTGATGAAAACGACATTTTGGATATTGACAGCATTCCTATTGTCCCAAGTTGCTTCAGTAAGGAGCACAAGCAATGCATAGAAAGTAAGCACTTCTTTGATGCACAAGATTTCCAGTTTAGCATTTCAACAGGTCGTTATCATGCTCTTAAAAGTAAGGCCCAAATTCAAAGTGAAGTTATAAATGGTCAGAAGTTCTATTATGGAGAATTTACCTATGAAGAAGGCATTGGTCCTGATTTTGATGTTGTAAAGCATATGGAGACAGAGATTTGGTAGAGGATGTTCATTTCACTGGCTCAGTTTACTATAATTACATTATTTGCTCTCGCAAAGCTTGGCTCATGCAACATCAGATTGACCCCGAACAAGAATATGATTTGCTGGATTTAGGTAGACTTAATCAAGAAGAGCATTACAAACGTGCAGACAAAGAGCTCGAGCTTCTCGGTATTAAAGTTGATCGAGTGCATCGTGAGGGGGATGAATTTGTAATTGGCGAAATCAAAAAATCCTCTGTAGGGCAAGAAGCTAGCATAATGCAGCTTGTTTATTATTTGAGCTACCTAGAAGAGAAAGGGATGAAAGCTAGGGGTGAGGTACTCATTCCTAAAGAGCGCAAAAAGATACCTGTAGTATTGGATGAGGAAGCTCGAGCAAAACTTGTCAAAGCAACTAACGAGATAAGAGAGCTTTTACTTAAGCCACGTCCTCCTAAGGCCACTTGGATTAGCTATTGCTCTAATTGTGCCTACAGCGAGTTTTGTTGGAGTGGCGAAATAGAACAAGAAGGAATATAGTAATTTATATTATAGGGAGTAGGTTTATGATTAGCAAACAAATCAAAATAACAAGCAAAGATCAAGCCCCAATTCTTAAAGATGCAACTTTAGGAGTGATTCTATGACAGCAACAATAAAAGCAACGGATGCCCACAATAGCTTTAACGAACTTGTTAATCGTGTTCGTTACGGTAAAGAAAGACTTATTATCACGCATCATAACCAAGAGGCAGCAGCGCTAATTAGCTCGGAGGACTTAGCCCTTTTGGAGCAACTTGAGAGTGCTTTGAGAAGTGAGAAGGTAAGGGATGTCCTCAAAACAGCTATAATTGAGGAAGATGAAAGTATTAACTTAGCTGAGATTGTTACAAAATTTGGGCAGTTACAAAAAGACAAAAGTTACAATTTTAGTGACCTTGTAGGAACCTTAGAGTGGCAAGGGGATGCTGTAGCAACACAACGCACCTTACGTGATGAATGGTAAGCGTTATTTATTAGACACTAACGCTATTATTGCTTTGCTGGGTGGAGACAATGAATTAGCCTTACTCTTAAGTAAATTATAGTGCCAAATGTTCTCGCAAACGTATATCAAGTTGTTGCATAAGGTCTTCGGGAACATGACCCAAAACTTTCCTAACTCGCATCTTGCTAATATGGCGTAGCAAGTGGACTTGTGCTTTGCTATCATGCTCGAGACCAGTTCGATTAACAGGCAATAGCAATTCATGAGGGTAGAGACGCTCGAGATTAGTGGTTAATGGTATGACAACAATTACTGGGGCAACATCATTAGCAATGTTGTTGGTTACAACAATAGCAGGACGTTGTGCAGCGGCCTCATGTTTTTGTGAAGGATCAAGATTAGCAAGGATAATGTCACCACGCCTGAAAATCATTTCTAACCTTCTTCTATCATGTCTAAAGTTTCTTCAAGCCCAGAATCCATTAGTGGGTCTGGATTTTTTGCGTACTCCTCTGCCAATGCACGATAGCCAGCCTCGAGTTCTTTTTCCCGTAAAAGCTTTAGGGCCAAAGTCAGTACCTCACTACGAGTTGCTAAACTATGTGCTTCTTTATATTGGTCAGCATAGCTCAAAATTTCAACAGGAAGGCTCACGGTTACTTTTTTATTTGTGGTATTCATTGTTCAATTATATTCTATTTTAGAAGTATATAGTAGCCATCCATTTTAGCTTACATATTTTACATCTATAACTATGAACAATTATTGGATAAACTTCCTGATTAGGTCTATATTAGGAAAATGTTTGAAGGAGGTAACAGCTAGACATGAAAAAACCCGTTTATATTTTTAGTAGCGGCACTCTCAAGCGACAGCAAAATACCTTACGTTTTGATGGTCCTAAAGGCATGCGGATGTTGCCTATCGAAACCACCAATGAAATCCATATTTTTGGAGAGGTCGACTTAAACACACGCTTACTTAATTTCCTGACACAGCAAGCTATTCCTCTGCATATTTACAACCACTATGGCTACTATGCGGGATCCTATATGCCTCGTGAGCATTACATTTCTGGTTATTTAACCTTGCAACAGGCTATGTACTACAACGAGTTTGATAAAAGACTCGAGCTAGCCAGAGTTTTTGTGTTGGGGGCACTCAAGAATATTGAAAAAGTGCTTATGTATTACAATCGTAGAGGCAACAAATTGAATAGTAATCTAGAAAACATCCGAGCTTCACTACCTCTAATTGATGACCAGCAAAACATTGAGGCTCTCATGGCTCTTGAGGGAAATGCTAGACAAGGCTATTACCAAGCTTGGGATAGTATAATTGGCAATGAGGATTTTAGGTTTGAGAGTCGCAGTAAACGCCCTCCCAAAAATCACGTGAATGCACTTATTTCCTTTGGCAATAGCCTAATGTATACAACATGCCTCTCAGAGATTTACCGCACACATCTTGATGCACGCATTGGGTTTTTGCACACAACTAACTATCGCCGTTACAGTTTAAATCTTGACCTAGCTGAAATCTTCAAGCCTATTATTGTAGATAGAGTAATTTTTACATTAATAAACAAAGGGATGCTTAAGGCAAACGGCTTCAAGAAAGGTTCAGGAGGCATTTTTCTCAAGGATACTGCACGACAAACTTTCCTAAAAGCTTACGATGAACGCCTTAAAGATACCTTAAAAATGCCCAAGCTTAAACGCCATGTTTCTTATAAACGTTTAATTCGTATGGAGTGCTACAAAATAGAAAAGCACCTTATTAATGATGAGTCCTATAAACCTTATGTAGCGAGGTCTTAAGTGTATGTAATTATGGTTTATGATGTAGGTGTTGAACGAGTTGTCAAAGTGCTTAAAACAGGTCGCAAGTACTTAACCCATGTTCAGAATTCTTTGCTCGAGGGTGAGCTAACACCAGCACAGTTCAAACGTTTACATTATGAGGTAGGTAACTTGATTGATAAAAGCCATGATACAGTTTTGTTTTATACCTTGCGTTCAGAGAGCTACTTGAATAAACACGCTCTTGGGGTTAAAGTAAATGAACCAGATGATTTTCTTTAAAAGTGTGTCGATGTCCAATACTGCAAAAATTCTGGGAGAGCGACACAAGTCACAAAATCAGGTAATTTTCCCTCTTAGGTAGTATATATGTCAGATTTCATCGGATTTTATTTTGCTTGCTCGAGTAAATGTGTTATCATTAGCTTGTTCTCCTGATTAGGGAAAACGAGTTTTTAGCGTACCTATAAGGAATTGAAACAAAGGCTGAGCAAGTTTTCGGATTTATAGGCAAGGGTTTTTAGCGTACCTATAAGGAATTGAAACATAACTACGATACTCTTTTGGATTCATCAAATATAAGTTTTTAGCGTACCTATAAGGAATTGAAACAATATTCAGCGTAATCCAAGGTTGAACCTATTTTCACGTTTTTAGCGTACCTATAAGGAATTGAAACTCTTCTGTAACCTTCTTAATTTTGTGTAGGGCTTTCGTTTTTAGCGTACCTATAAGGAATTGAAACTCTTCTTTGACACTCAGGATTGGCGTGACTGGATTGGTTTTTAGCGTACCTATAAGGAATTGAAACCACTTTGGCATACTCCTTTTATGAGAGTTTTATGTAGTTTTTAGCGTACCTATAAGGAATTGAAACTTAATTTCACTCAGTAAGAGATTTTGAGTCGTCTCGGGTTTTTAGCGTACCTATAAGGAATTGAAACAAATTACTGCAAATATTCTTCAGGTTGGTGTTGACAGTTTTTAGCGTACCTATAAGGAATTGAAACTAGGTCACCCAACATAGCTTTGAAAAAGTCAGACCCCGTTTTTAGCGTACCTATAAGGAATTGAAACAAACTAAAATCCGCTCTATGGACGTTCTCGTTGCCCGGTTTTTAGCGTACCTATAAGGAATTGAAACACCTAATTGGATCGCCTTACAAAAGAAAGTGCAGGTTTTTAGCGTACCTATAAGGAATTGAAACTATGTTGGATCCGCCAAATTCAAAACCGTTATAGAGTTTTTAGCGTACCTATAAGGAATTGAAACCGGCTAAGATTCTTTCCAAGTTAGAGGGGTCAATTCTGTTTTTAGCGTACCTATAAGGAATTGAAACTCAGGAAAAATCTCTTGTAGGTGATGCCTATACATTGTTTTTAGCGTACCTATAAGGAATTGAAACTGTGTAAGAGTAGTGCTTCCTACCCAATCTAAACCAAGTTTTTAGCGTACCTATAAGGAATTGAAACCATCGCTAATACTCTTCTTCTTAGAAACGACGTTTAGTTTTTAGCGTACCTATAAGGAATTGAAACTAGAAAAAATGCCTGCTAAACGTTAGGCATTTTAAGTTTTTAGCGTACCTATAAGGAATTGAAACTATTCGCTGTGTTGCCTTTATCTAATTCCTCTGTATAGTTTTTAGCGTACCTATAAGGAATTGAAACTCATTAGGGATTACATTATCAACAATTTGTTGGGAGGTTTTTAGCGTACCTATAAGGAATTGAAACTAGGTAAGGATTATACGTTTTCTACCTTAATTATAGAGTTTTTAGCGTACCTATAAGGAATTGAAACCTAACAATAGAACATATATGAAACTCATAGATCAAGTTTTTAGCGTACCTATAAGGAATTGAAACGTGGATTCACTGTTGCCCGTGTGGGAGACGCAAATCAGTTTTTAGCGTACCTATAAGGAATTGAAACGAGGGTTTTTACATCGCCTCCTACAAACCCACTTTTGTTTTTAGCGTACCTATAAGGAATTGAAACACAACTAAATAATCCCTAAGCAGTTCGTAATATTGGGTTTTTAGCGTACCTATAAGGAATTGAAACTTCTCCATCTTGTGGTTCAAGGTAAAAATTTGATTGTTTTTAGCGTACCTATAAGGAATTGAAACTCCTTTGACCAGAAAGGCAAGCCCACAGGGAATTAGTTTTTAGCGTACCTATAAGGAATTGAAACTCGCCAGTGCCAATTGCTTCATCTTCAGTTACGGCAGTTTTTAGCGTACCTATAAGGAATTGAAACGGGAACTGCCGTAGCTGATTCAACGATCAGCCTTGTTTTTAGCGTACCTATAAGGAATTGAAACTAGAAAAAATGCCTGCTAAACGTTAGGCATTTTAAAGTTTTTAGCGTACCTATAAGGAATTGAAACCCAACGGTTAGTAGCATTCCGCAACAGGCATCAAAGTTTTTAGCGTACCTATAAGGAATTGAAACTATCTTCATCCCATAATCCCGAGACATCCCAAAATCGTTTTTAGCGTACCTATAAGGAATTGAAACTTTGGTTACTGGCCTGAATTAGTCTAACGTTCGTACCGTTTTTAGCGTACCTATAAGGAATTGAAACCCAACTAATTGAGACTTCGCAAAATTTCGCGCAGAGTTTTTAGCGTACCTATAAGGAATTGAAACTCTCAGAAAGTGCGCTATCGTACCGCTACAACTCAGTTTTTAGCGTACCTATAAGGAATTGAAACTGACGACAAAGCGTTCTTAGGCGATCAATAGTGATAGTTTTTAGCGTACCTATAAGGAATTGAAACTCTGTTCCATCGCATTGACTTGCCTCTCCTCCATAGTTTTTAGCGTACCTATAAGGAATTGAAACTTGTGCAAATGTTCTATCCTCTTGAAGTAATCCACGTTTTTAGCGTACCTATAAGGAATTGAAACGAGCATATTAAAGATGAGTATCTAGAAGAATTCTTTGTTTTTAGCGTACCTATAAGGAATTGAAACGATGGTTAGTGCCATGGATGTTTTAGGTGATAGGCTTAGTTTTTAGCGTACCTATAAGGAATTGAAACGAAGAATGTTGCTGTTAGTTAATTGCGCACCTATTGTTTTTAGCGTACCTATAAGGAATTGAAACATCTATTTATAACTTGACTGATACCAAAAACCCTCCTAGTTTTTAGCGTACCTATAAGGAATTGAAACTCATCAGCAGCAGAAGATTCCACCCAAACGGCATTAAGTTTTTAGCGTACCTATAAGGAATTGAAACTTTCTACTAGCTATCTATATTCTATAAGGCGTTTCAGTTTTTAGCGTACCTATAAGGAATTGAAACTGAACAGAGCGTTTTCCGAGATCAAAAACGCGCTCAAGTTTTTAGCGTACCTATAAGGAATTGAAACGACTAATGCCCCTTTATGAGCCCTTTGATGAATAGGGTTTTTAGCGTACCTATAAGGAATTGAAGCAAAAATACAACGTTGGCAGGGCTACTGCATGGCGATGGTTTTTAGCGTACCTATAAGGAATTGAAACATGTCCTAAGCTTGGTGGGCAATTTTCTAGGTATATTGTTTTTAGCGTACCTATAAGGAATTGAAACAAGGCCCTGACATAGATGGTGAGAACATCACTATTAAGTTTTTAGCGTACCTATAAGGAATTGAAACCATCAACAGTATCCCCAAGCAGCTCCGAAAGTATAGTTTTTAGCGTACCTATAAGGAATTGAAACATAAAAAAGCCGCCGTGAGGCGACTAAGTAGTTTTAGTTTGGCTCTTGATGGATTCCAAGGGCATGAGATATTAGGTAACATGTATGAATGGTTTTACACTTACAGAACTTATTAAATGATGAATCATGTTATGAAAAAGTTAGAGAATTACGTTGCCCTAATAGTAAAATCACTTGTCCTAACTGTAATTCTAATGAAGTCGTTAAGAAAGGCTTTCATAACAACCATAAAGCTAGAAGAAGATACCTCTGTCAAGGACAATGTTGTGGTCAGTTTGATGATCTTACAGGAAGTGTTTTTGAAGGTCATCATCAACCATTAACTGTGTGGGTCTTATGTTTGTACTTTATGGGCCTTAACCTTTCTAACCGTCAAATTGCTCACGAACTTGGCTTGAACAAGGATGATGTGCACAACATGACTAAACAACTTAGAGAAGGTGTTGTTGCCAAAAAAAATGCCTGATTTGAGTGAGAAAGTGGAAGTAGATGAAGTGTACATTGTAGCAGGGCATAAAGGGTATCCCAAGAGTGTGGCAGCTAAGGGAAGGCAAGGACGTAGGAGGAAGTTAAGAGGAGCACGTGGTCGTGGTACGGCTGACACAGATAAACCGCCTGTGTTAGGTATCATCAAAAGAATATGGTGAAGTGACAGTAAAAATGCTGAACAATGTGAAACAGGAGACTATCAAACCAGCCATAGAGGCGTATGTAAAGAAGGGAAGCTTGATCTATAGTGATGAGTACTGCATTTATGATCGTTTAGAGAAATGGGGTTACAGGCATGAAAGTGTTTGCCATTCCAAAGGAGAGTTTGCTCGGGATGATGACGGGGACGGATTTTGCGAAGTACATACTAATACTATTGAAGGCTTTTGGTCATTGCTTAGATCATGGTTACGCCCTCACAGGGGCATCTCACAAGAAAACTTGCCTTTGTATCTGGGTTTCTTTGAGTTCATTCACAACACTCGTGCTAGAGGTCGCACCTTATTACCGTCCCTGCTGGAAATTTTGTTATGCCCTTGGAATCCATAAAGAGCCTTATCTATATTCACAATTAATCTACCAAGAACTATAAGGTATTATAAATGCTGTAGGAGGAATCAATAAACAAGCCTCTACTCTTGCCCCTCTGCCTCTTGTGACATCAGATCATACACCCCAAGTATGTACGACCATGTCAATACAGACTCTCTCACAAATCGTTGTGTTCTTGTGCCATATATATCTATAAGATTATCCCCTCTCTTTAACAGAATGTTTAGCCCATTCGCTGCTAATCCAACCCCTGCTACTCTATCTCTTTTGCACATATACATTGTTCGTGGCAGATGATACCCTTGGCTTATTAAAATTGCCTCTTTTCCTACTTCACTGAAATGGCGACAGGTGTCATGAGTGTCTATCCCCAAACCATCTATCATAATATCCTCCATCATTACTCCACGACTTTGGGCATATTGTGCCATCACTTCCGCTTCTGCATTACTACGATTTGTTCCTGATACAAACAACTTCTTTATCTTTCTCTCTTGGTACAACAATACAGCTGCTTCAATCCGTTCCAAGGCTGCATCACTCAGTGTCCCATCTTCTCTCACATACGCTCCGAACACCACTCCATACTCCAAAATTGGAATGTCGTTGATTTGCCTATGGATTCTAGCTTGATAGTAAACAGTCAAAGTTAGTTGAGGGGCAAATAGTAGAAGAAGAAAGATGAGAATAATCCTACCCACTCGTCTTTTACGCCACACTTTCCTTGGGGAATTGGTCACTGAATCACTCAAGGTAAATTGAAATTTATCTTTTCTGTCCCAAGATCAAGGGAACCACAATCTAAACTTTGAGCCACTAGGAGCACTAAGGTCTACCAGCACGATGTTAGTATCTTCATCATAATAGAACTCTTTTAATTACTTATTCTATAGATTCAAACCTGTTTCTAGCGAAGACCAAGGCACTAACAGTCACTGAAAGAATCATAATGTGTGAAGTGGTTGTTAACGCATTACCTAAATAGTAAATTAGTGAAACAGATATAGGACTAGAAAATATCAAAATTGGTGAAATTATTGACTGTGCTAAACTAACGATAATAAAGACTAGTGCAAATATTATGACACGCTTTGCCATCCAATTAGGAAATACATTCCTCAAATTAATAGCAATTTTACGCATAAAAACAAAGTAAGCAACAGCAAATCCAATTTTTATTAGAGATCCAATAGTAAAAACTAAAAAGTCAACGAAATAAATCATCAGTAGCTCGAGTTCTAGCAAGTGTCATATCTTTTTCTCCTGTATGGTAATGGAAATCTCGAAATTCAACAATAGACATAATTATGCTAATCCCAGTTGCAGTTATAAACATTGTGAACAATATCATCCAATTAATCGTGTCCCACAGAAGTGTTTCTGTGTCACCTCCTAATAACAACAAGGCCAAACGGAAACAAATAATAGATAGAGAACAATATTTAGGGACAAAAGACAATCTAATACAACTACCCTTTTATAAAAAGGTTTGCTAAATGTGATTGGTGAAGCAATCTTCCTTTTGGAAATCCAAATTGACAGTCGCCTAATAAGCAATAGTGGTACTGTTATTATCAATGTTATACCAAAAATCAAAGCAACTGGGATTAAAACACCTGAAAGCGCAAAGGCCATCAGTACGAACATGGGAGATATAAGTATTGCAACCATCAAGATTATGGAATTGATGATATACAGAATAGTACGTTTATCAAGCGGAAAATACAAAAGCAATACTAGCAATCCTCCTGTAAAAACTCCGAATATTGTTCCACCTACTACAAATCTAAGAAAAATATTGTCAAGTGTCCCTACAAAATGTGTTGCTAAAAGTGTAACCACACAATTTATTACTATCCACGCATCAAGATAAAGGCCATTTTGCTGGTAAACACTCCGCAAAAATACAAAAATACTTATCACAATAAAAACACTAATTATCAAAAAAGTTATATCACCACCAAATTTGTCTAACATATTCCAAAAGAAGCCAATGCCAAGTAGACTTCCTAATAACCATAGCCAAGCAAATTTTGGGATTCTTGGCCGTAAAACAACCCATTGCATTGCCCCAAGTATGATGCTCCCTGTAACAATGATAATAAGAGAACTCCAAGCTCTATCAGTAGAGTCATAGGAATCTAAAATAGCCCAACATAAGCCAATACCAAGTAAACTCCCCAATAGCCACAACCAAGCAAATGTTGGGACTCTCAAGCGTAAAACAGCCCATTGCATTGCCACAAATATGATGCTCCCTATCACAATTATAATAAGAGAGTTTGCAGTATCCCTAAATCCCCAAGCCAAAAATGCTATAAGGCCACCATTAATATGAACTATTACCCACAAAATTACAAATAAAAATGATCTAGACGATAATTTTTGATTAACTAGCATCAAAGTCTCCTAACAGTAATAGATTTAGGTGTGCACACTTTTGATGATTAAATATGATTTAACCTATTCAAATTCTTCCCAAACAAAAGGCAGGGTAAATTGAAAGCCATCTTTTTTGTACCAAGGAAACCACAACATAAGCTTCGAGCCGCTAGGAGCACTACGATCTACCAACACAATGTTAATATCTTCATCATCATAGAAGTAATTATTTTCAGCATTTATATAAAGAAATTGCTGTGCTAACAACCAAATCATAGCTTCAGCATAAGTTTTACAACTACCATCTCGATTCTTTAAGAGCAATGGACTAACAAGGTCGTGATCATGAATCCAGTAATAAGCCTCTTTTTTATTGCAACTAGGTGGACCTTCAGGTTGATAGAATAACCCGCTCATACCATCACCTATTTCTGTGTAAAGAATGGCAGAGGATTCTAGTACAGTAATAACATCAGAGGGAAGTTCTTTAATAACTTCTTTAACATGATCCCAATCCCCAGAACCGCCATCAGTATTAGTTAGTCTTTCTGGTGTGCTTACATAAGAACGAGGTTGATAAAAACGATCGGCATAATCTATATAAAATTGGCCTGTCTCGAACAACAAATTAATATGCTCAGCAGGTAAATCAAACCCCAAACGCTGCTCCGTAGCCTTAATCGTACTAGCAGGTATTGCTTCTCCCAGCTTTAGGAACAAGAGGTCTTCATCATGTATTCGAAACTGTTGTGCAAAATCAACTGTTACCTTTTGAAAATCACGTATACGTTTTCCGAAAGGACGTGAACTGTCTCTTAAATGTTGAGTCATGGGTGCTATATCTACAATCTTGAATTTACGATTGCCCTGCACACGTTTTCTCCTACTCCAAGAGTATCCAAATATATTTGTTTCATACACTCTAGAAAACGTTCCATGAAAACTTAATTCACTAGCATCTTTTGGTAAATCGAAACTACAGGCATTATGTAGTCCTTTATCTTTTCCCTTTTCTAAACGAATTTGGCATACATCTATGCCATCTATAGCAAGGCTTAAATTAGCATCGTACTCTTCATCATCTGAAACTTGAATAATCACTGGTGTAGTTTCTATACTCATACTGGTCTCCAAAATAAACATTGCTGACGCCGTTATATTTTTTATGAAACCTAATAAAGGAATAAGTCCCGCTAGGATAATAATCCATGTTTTCAACTGACTTTCCAATAAAAATTTTTCTAAGTTAATTTGTAGTTTGTATTTAATTCTCTTCATCCCACTGCTGGTATGCAGGAGTTTTTGCTATCTTTTTAAAATAGAGTAAGTTGGGAAACCTTCGTTGCACTTGATAAACCAAAGCATAAGCTTCATAACTTTGCCCTAGTGCCAGCAAGATCTCTACTTTATTTTCCAGAACCACGCTATATGCTTCTTCTTCACTACTATAATCAAGTTTTTCAATAGAAGTATTTATGTGCTCGAGCGCTTCCTCGAGCACAGCAGTAGCCACTTCACCTTTCTCTATTAAGTCCCGTCCTTTTTTAAGACCGTACCAAGCTAGTGTATTGTGAGCTAATAGTTCTGCTGAACGACTAAGCTGCCCCTCTTCAGAATAGTAAAACCAAGTCTGATGATCGTTAATATACTCGAGCAGATTTCTTGCAAAGCTCTCAACTTCAACCTGATGTTCAAGTTTCCCTTTTTCAATAAGATCATTTAAACACCATAATTTCCCCTGTAAAGCAAAAAGGTAATTGTAATTAATATCATCATAAAAATCACCATCATAAGAACCTTCTACAAATTCTAAGCTGAGTTCTATAACTTGTTCATACAGCACTAAAGCCTTACTAGAATCTACTTCTTGTTGTTTACTTGCAGTTTTGTTAAGTTGCTTAGCCTTCTTAAGAGATTTACGCATACGAGTACTCTTATTGATTGTGTCAAATGTACTTCTCACCAGATTTTTATCCGATGTGTCGGAAACGTTAGAATCATCATCTTTATTGGACTCAGCAAGAATATTATGATCATCCGAGTAGATTCCTAGTAGAGCTGCTTGTTTCTCAATCTCCATTTTAAGTTTAGTCAAAAACTCGAGCTGCTCAGGTGTTGTATTAGGTGAATTAAGAGGGGCGTTCAACATTTCCAATATTTGTTCCAACCCCTCATCACGTTCATCAGGCAGAACCTTTAATAGTTCAAATACTTTGTTGAAAACCTCGTCTTCAAAGTTAGTTTTAGTATTTTCTTCTATTCTTTCGTTTTCAAGAAAATCATTTTTAAGTTTGGTCAAACGCTCGAGCTGCTCAGCTGTTGTAGTAGGTGCCTCGAGTCGTAAATCCACCATTAGCTCCCACTCCTCATCATGTTCAGGCCAATTTTCTAATAGTTCAACTATGCCGTTGGTATCTTCTGCCAAAACTAGCGCTTGCATTTTTTGCGCTAGCTCCGATTTTTCAGGTCCAGTTTGGGACTCTTCTGTTTTAGGCACAGTAAAAACAAATCCTTTACGAAGTGGACTTTTCCCTGCCCAGATGTATTCACGCAGAACCTCTTCATCTAAGTTGCCCTCAAGATCAAATATTTTAGGTGACAACCATTTACTATCCTCATCACCCCAGTAAAATCTGGGCAAATGATAGTTTCCATAAGCTTCCATTGCATGGTCAGATGAGATCCAAGCTTTCCCATGTACATCACCACCAATTTCAAGCTGACCATCATTATATTCGCCGTAAACAACATTTTCTACATGAACATTCCCCTCAATAAACATATGACTATCTTTATGTGCCAAACTTTGGGCATTAACACTGCCAGTAATCAAAATAGGTGATGGATAAATGTATGTCATTTGACTAAAAACGCTGCTTATGTGCACATCACCCTCAATAATCAGACCTACAGCCAAATCCATGTCAGCGGTATCTTCTAAATCAAGATGTCCCTCATACTTTAAATCGTTACGGAAATGGAAGATACGTTCTTGTTTCCCTCGTAGCTCGCTAGCCCAACCTAGATCGAAGAACTTGCTGTACACGGGATGGTCTTCTATCTCAGCAGCAAACAGTTCATCTGCTATAGACCCTTCAATGATTGCATTACTAGCTTGGGTAGCTACAAAGCCTTGCTTTTTCCAATGCTTTATACGACTCTCGAAAATATCTCGCCCTTTATTAGCTGTTGTATAAGTAGCGTTGAATACCAAACATGGTTTACCAACTTCTCCTCGACGAATTCGCAGGGCGTTATTAGCCTCTGAGACTTCAAAAAAATGATTGTTGTCTGGGTGCTCGAGGTACACTAAGTTAACATCTTTGGAATTAGAATACTTTTTCATATATCCCTCTCACAAATGCATTCCTCAAATTTATCCCATGCAATATATAGATCGAATTGAAAACCAAGCCAATCATGTGCCTCTTCATCGTAGTTACTCCAGTTCCCATTTGGTAAAGGTCGCTCACTAGGAAAATTCAAATTCAGCGTTAAGGCTTTTGGAGTGCTGCGGTCTACTAGTACAATATTTGTATTGTCACCAGCACGGTGGAAACCATGATAGAAAAAATCGTTGTGCGAAAAATAATGATTTGCGAACAAATAGATCATCATCTCAGTGTAGTTTTTACAGCTTCCATCACGGTTTTTGAATAGGTACATATCCCCATCTTGATGAAACCAGTAATAGGCTCCTTGATCATTGTGCGCAGGATGATATATCACAGCTCCTAAACCATCACCCACTTCCGTATAAAGAATAACTGAAGACTTCAAGAAGGTAATTAAATCAGCAGGGAATTCTTCTAAAGTCTCCTCAGATGTGCCCCAACCTAGCAAAGGATCAATCATTTGATTGTAGGCAGTATTAATTCTTTCCACTGGTTCGCTACCAGAATCACCAAAATCAAAATAATTTACCTTACGCAATAGATCTATATGCTCAGTTGGTAGATTAAATCCTAACCGTTGCTCCGCAGCTTTAATCATACTATCAGGTGCTCCCTTTCCCAATTCGAAGTAAGTGCTTGGGAGGTACATAGCTTTACTTTTTGGATAGTGTTTCTCAAAGGCAAGTACTGCCTTTTTAAAATCAAGTAGGCGCTGACCAAATGGACGAGATGTTTCTCGTAAAGTTTGCATTATAGGTGCCATATCTAGAATTTTAAATTTTTGGTTGCCACTTACACTTTTCCACTTATCAAAATGGGAATAGTAATAATCATAAGTTCCAGAAAGGATTAATTCTTTAGCATCTTCAGACAAATCAAATGCATAGATAGTATCCTTAACAGGATCTTTTTTCTCCTTTTCCAACAGAATGTGGCAAACATCTATACCATTGACAGTCAAGGTTAAATTAGCTTGTGTATACTTGTTGCTTACAACATTTATAGCAATTGGGGTAGTTTCTATGTTTTTAATCATCTAATTCACCAAATTAGTTCTTAGCAAAAAACTGCCTGAAATTTTAATATGTTCCCTAACTTAAATTACTCAAACTTATCCCAAGCAATATATAGATTGAACTGAAAGCCCAGCCAATCAAGTGCTTCTTCATATGTAAGATTGTCATTTGGTAAAGAGCGAAGACTGGGATACGTTAAATCAAGTGTTAAGGTATTTGGAGTACTGTGATCCACTAATAAAATATGTGTATCCTCACCAGCATTGTGAAAAGCATGATAGAAGTATTCACTATCTGAGAAAAGTCGATTTGCCAACAACCAAATCATTGCCTCAGTATAGTTTTTGCAACTTCCATCACTGTTCTTGAGTAATAGTTCATCTAATGTGCCCTGAAAAAGCCAGTAATAGGCCCCCTGCTTACCACATTCAGAAGTCCCTTTTGGTTGATAAAGCAAACCACCTATCCCATCGCCCACATCTGTATAAAGAACTACTGAAGACTTAAAAAAAGCAATTGTATTTGCATCAAGGTTATATTCATATTCTTTTAGATTCCCCCAATTATAAGCAGTAGTAATTTCCTCCACTCGATCACAACCAGAATCAGCATAAGCAAAAAAATTCATCTTACGCAATACGTTTACATGTTCGGCTGGTAGATTAAACCCCAAGCGTTGCTCGGCAGCTTTAATCATGTTATCAGGCACTCCCTTCCCAAATCTCAGGGAGTCACTAGGGCTGTACCAAGCTTCACTTTCTGGGTAGTGTTGATCAAAAAAAGCTAGCACTGCCTTTTTAAAATCAATTAAGCGCTGACCAAATGGACGAGATGTATCTCGTAAAGTCTGCATGATGGGTGCTATATCTAAAATTTTGAAATTTTGATTGCCACTTATTTGTTGCTTAGAATCATAATTCTCATAAGTTCCAGAAAGGTTTAGTGCTCGAGCATCCTTTGGCAAGTCAAAGGTATAGGTAATGTACTTGCCTTGATCTTTTTCACCCTTTTCCAAGAGAATATGGCAAAGATTTACACCATCAACAGTCAAGTTTAAATTAGCTTGTGTATGTTCATTACTCCAAACACGTATGGCAATTGGAGTGGTTTCTATATTTTTAGTCATCTACTTCACCAAATCAATGCTTATTAGAGTTAGGTAACTAGTAATTAGCATAATAAATCCTTACTAACTGCTAATTACTGGTTTTTAGCTACTATAGTGCCCCAGAAAAATTTTTTCCCAAGAGCAACAATAGGTTCTTGTAACATATGGGAGATCCTTCGCTATTCTCAGAATGACATCTTTCGTTTGATAAGGCAAAGATGTATCTGGACATCTACAGTAGAAAAATGTGTTCTTAATTCAAGGCTATAGCATCAATACGATCAATTCGAATAATCAAACGATCATTTATTTGATTGTGTATTTCAATGGCCTCATCACTAATGATTTTAGTTACAAGGCCAGGAATAGTTTGGCCATTAACATAAAATGTTAAACCTTTATTCTCTCTTTGGCTTAAGTCAAAAAGTTCTTGATAATATGTGAGCATGCTCGTCTCCTTAGGTGCACTTTGTGCAATAGTATTTTGTGAAATGAGGACTATAACCACAGCAATAGATGCTGTTAGTAACATGATCAATAGGCTTTTAGGGAAGGCTGATTTACTAAAATCTTTCATAAAAAGTTCCTTTGTATAACAAAATTGTTAAGAAATATTGATGTCCAAATCAAATCATGATGGATAGACACTTATAGAACAAGGAAAATTGCCCACCCTTACTAAAGTCGTCACCTTATAATAATCTCGTTATTTTGGTAAGGATCATTAGATAGGAAGCTAGGACCATTAGGTATAGACAGATTTTGGGGGGTACTAGATAGATAGTGTAGGTAAAATCTAGAGTCTACAAGTGAGCCAGTATGGTCATAGCAATACACATATATATCAGTGCCATTACCCTTAAAAGCCTCAGATGTAAGCCATGGTCCAGAATTACAATAAGCGCTATTAGGACCTATAGCACTTACTTGAACATTGGTTCTGTTATTAACTATTTTTATTTGGGGTATACGCACACCATATACACCTGGTTCAAACACTCTTGCTGTCACCAGACGATTAGTATTGTTAGTTAGAGAACTATCGTAATTCCCTTTCCCCCTTCCATCAGTCCACCCATAAAGAGTTGAATCAAAAATCTCTGGATTAAGCATTGTATACTGATAAGACTGTAGCTCATTGTTATTATTTGAGGGAATTCCTAAAGTACCCGGTTCTCGCATAAATGTTACAACAAATTGTGCATTGACAAGGTCACCAAAACTATTATGACATATAATTTCAACTCTAGCATGAAGTCCTTTCTTAGGATAGGAATGAGATCTTACCTTGCAGCGTTTATCATTGTAACCATAACCAGTTACTAAAAATATGCCATTCTCAGCTTCTTCGTTAAGTGAGGTATCTGGAGAAGAATAGTAACGTTTCATTTGAGGAAAAGTTACCTCGTAATGACCAGTAGATAACCTTTTAACTCTATTTTTACTGCCCCTAGAGTTATATTGATAGAAATGGGAAGGTACATAGGAAACTCCATCACCATGTCTAAGGCTATGCGCAAAAACATAAGCAAGCCCATGATTTGGTAAAGGGTTTGAGTTTTTGTAAAAGAGTAAATTAAACATAGAATCTACTAGAGCACCGCTGGAAGACCAACAGGTCACATAAACATAAGTGTGAGGCCCCGCAGGATACCAAAAGTACGGTTTACAGTAGGGAATTGGAATTGTATAATATGTATAATAAGAGCTATAGCTTCTCGGTACCTGAGAAGTAGTAGTCACATGTGCTACCCCACCAAACCCATTGAAGTTCTTAAG
Source organism: Trueperaceae bacterium (assembly GCA_965224855.1). Lineage (GTDB taxonomy): Bacteria > Deinococcota > Deinococci > Deinococcales > Trueperaceae > CBDCVN01. The sequence goes on from CBDDAI010000002.1 coordinate 2,707,545, forward strand.
AAGGACTTGATACCTTCCTGTACCAAGCTTTCTAACATAATTATTCTGAAGTGGGTATTTATAATTCTTTTTCAACCCCGGAATATAATCAAGACGTCTATTGAATTGATATTTTGTATCTGGTATGTACCAACTTGTATTAGTAGGATCATTAGCCCATAAATTAGCAACCTTGTGAGCTCCATCTTCTACTTCTTGAACCTCTAATTGACCTTCTGAGGAATTAATGAAATCTAGCTGGGGGTTTTCTCCCCAAACGAAATCTAATTCTGCTATATCTTCTAAAATCCCTAAGGTCGGTTGATTTGTATTTTGACAAGAGTTTAGGAGTATAAGTCCTAAGATTCCTAGAATTATTACTTTAAAAGTTTTATACATTGTTTTAATCCTTTCGTAATAGATTTGTCCTTATAATGATGTGGTATGCCCTACTGGTGACTAGGCCACTATAAACACAAACAATTTGTAACCTTGCCATCGGAACGGAATTTTCTAATGGTAAAGTTGTTACTACCTTCATCACTTAGAACATATATACGATTATTACTATCAGTAGCTAAATCAATGCCAGAATCGCTATATTTAGTACCAAACTGCCTTGTCCATAAAAGCTCACTATCTCTACTGAATTTTGCAAGAAAAGTATCCTGCTCCCCTACCTTAAATCCAAATGGACCAGAGGTATCTCCCATCACATAAACATTCCCACTACTGTCTGTAGCTACCTTGTTAATATGATCTGAAAATCTAGTCCCAAATTGCAAACCCCAAAGCTTGCCACCATTGTAACGCCTTAAAAACCCATCAGACTTGCTTTGACTTGTACCATCAAGGTCTCCAACTGTATAACCTGCTACATAAAGGTTACTGCCATTAATAGCTAACCCTCGCCCAAAACCATTACTTGTTGTTGCAAAATCAAGAGTAGAGAAGGTTGGGTCTTTAGTAGGGCCAGTTTCCGTTGTAGGGATAGGAATTTTTGTAACTTTAGTACAGGCAGATAAGAAAAAGAACAGAAATGTAAAAAATACTAAGTAGGTACGGTACATATTAAATCTCCTTGGTATATGATTTGTCATTATTTATTTCCTTAATAAATTACTTTAATTACTATCTATAGTTCGTTTATTTGTTAATAACATCACTGAGATAATCGCAATAAGTTATATATAAATTGTCAAGCCTTTCTTTAGCAAACAATTTGGCTCTACTTTTCTTAAACAAGCTAAATTATCCATAAAATTACCTTAAGAATCATAAATGTTAATTAGCAGAAAATTATCGCATCTCATAAAGTTTGATATACCTGTAACTTAACAATAAAAGTACTTTATAGCGGTGGTTTGCATATCATATTTAAGAAGCTCTAAAAGGCATACAGATCTTTAAATCACAAAAAGACCAATCTTAAAATGATAAATGCATTTTTAGTAATTCAACAATTTATTTATGTAACTTAAACTCCTTATTAATGCATTGAAAGCAATTAAAAAGCTATGCATACTCGAAATTTGATAGGGTAATACTCTAAGTATTTTTAAGTTACCCTAATCTTGAAGTTAAGTCTAATAGCAAGGCGTATCACAAGAGTGTTAAATGAGGGTTATGTACTACTAAGAAAAAAATTTCACTATCTAGGGTTGCATCTAATCAATTATCAAAAAAGAAGATATATCCTAACACTGCTGTACTTTTCGAAAATATAATTGAGTATTTTAGAAATATTTATAATTTGAATCATCTGTCTTTCTGCCTGCACTCCATCTACTGGCCTTTCAAGACTAAATGACCAAAGTGTTTATAGCCCCCTTATTGCATTCAAATATGACACTTTTTAGTTTGTTTGAACATATATAAATTTCTCGAGCTAGATTGAGAAACAAATTAATTGTTTTCTTATAAGGCCTCTAAGTCCCTTTTTAAACGTGATTCAAACATTTTTGAACTTTGAGTTTGGGCTAAACTAATTCCTTGGTGAATCAATTCTTTTGCTTTTGCTTTTTCTCCTCTAAGAACAAACAATTTAGCTTTTAAACGACAAGTTTCAGGCTTATAATAATATTCTTTGTGAGAAGTAGCTTTTTCCCAAGCTTTTTTAAGCCAATGATCTGCATTATTAGCATCACCACTATCTAGATAAAGCTCTGCCAAACCAGTAAAATAAGCTGTAAAGGCTGAATCTGAATACCTTTGCCAATTTTCTACCCCTTGTCTCATTATCTCTAAGCCCTCTTCTTTGGATCCTTGCCAATATAGTGACCAACCCTCTGAGCACTTAGCTGACCACACCACAGGAGAATGAAGACGCTCAGCAAATTCTACTGCTATTTTAGCCTGCTCATAAGCTAACTTAGGTTGTAAGTTCGATAAATAAACCAAGGCAATCAACATACGAGTAAGAGATTGAGTATAGGGTTCTTCTATTTGATCAATAAACCCTAAGAGCTTATTTACGTGTAACATAGCTTCATCTTCCAAACCCAACATAAGTAATGTCCAAGCTAAACCACACATACTTATTGTGTCAGGTGGCCCATTTTCACCATTATAAGTAATTGCTTTTTCAAAATGTTTTTGAGCTTCAAGTAATTGACCTTTGAAAAAATAGTTCCAACCAAGTACTAAGTAAGGCCTCATATGTATATCTGTTGCAAATCCATTTTCTTGAGATATTTGAAGTATTTGTTTTGCTAACGAAATAGAGGTTTCATACTCTGCATTATTGTGGTAATATAATGACAATCCCCAAAGTGCAAACAACAATTCTGGTGAATGATCCAAACCTTGGCATAGTGTGTGCGCCTCAGAAAAAGCCTCTTTCACTTCTGGGGCACTCCAACCTTTTATTTCCCTAGCAAGATTACCTATTTTTAACTGTACGCCTAGTCCTATGGATACTCTGACCTCTTTAGGTAATGTATTTAGTAACTCGAGCACCTGCCCAAGATATTCTATGGCTTCTGAGTGAGCAGCCAACCGCTCGGCATGTGTGGCAGCTTCCTGCCAATATTTTAAAGATGTATCAAATTGTTTAGCTGCTTGGAAATGTTGTGCTAGCTGTAAACTTAACTCTGAGGGGCCAGAAGGTACTAACTCTACTAGTACACTCCCTAATCTGCTGTGCAAAAGGTTACGCTCTACCTCATCAAGTTGTTGGTAAAGATAGTGCTGGAAAAGCTGATGCCTAAAACGATAGCGTGATAAGCGTTTGCCCCCTATCTCTACAAATTCTTGAAATTTAATAAGGTGGTGTTTTTTATCTAAAACACTTAGGGTTTTGATTACTTCCCACAAATTTCTCTCTTTGATGCTAGCTATTAATTCTGCTGTAAAAGTTTCTCCCTCTACACTTGCCAAATTTAGGGTTTCGTAAAGCTCATTAGGAATATTGCGTAAGCGTTCTGCAATGACACCTTCTGCTTGGGCAGGCAAGCTAAATAGATCAATCTCTGTTGTCATAATCCATTTGCCCTCTTGATTTTTTTGTAGGTATCCCTCGGCAGCAAAGTTTTCAAGAAATTCTATAGTAAAAAGAGGGTGTCCTGCTGTTTTTTCTAAAAGCTCTTTACGAAACTCTTTATTAAATAAGTTCTCTTCACTATCAAGTAAGGCATTAACAAAAGTTTCTTGCTCTTGTTCAACTATGCTATCCAAATCTAAAGCGATTTCGCCATAAAGTCGTTTAGACTCATTAATTAGTTTATCTAAATGTTGGTTCTGCCCTATTTCGCTAGCTCTATAAGCAGCTACAAACAGCACCGAGGATTCTCTGAGGCGTTGATTTAGATAGTAAAGCAAATTGAGAGTAGATTCGTCTGCCCATTGTAAATCATCAATTGTAATTAGCAATGGCACTTCTTTAGCTAATTGCTCTAAAGCAGCACAGGCCTCTGTAAACAATTGACTTTGGTGAGCTATGGGTGTGCTCGAGCTTTTAATAAGGGCTTCATGTTCTTGACGCTCTTTAGTTTCTAGCTTGGCTAGGGTTTGCTCGAGTGCTTTAGGAGCAAGGGCTCTAAGCAAATTAGAAGCTACTTTAACTAGTTTCTCAAAAGCATTACTATTATCCCCTATGAATCTAAGTAAACTACTGAAAATATCTTGGAAAGCTAAATAAGGATCACCCACACCCATGTACGTGCTACATTGCCCCCTAGCTATAATTGCAGAGGGATTTATGCTCCCTATGCTCCCACAAAAAGCATTGATAAGAGAGCTTTTACCTGTACCAGACTCACCATTAATGAGCACTATTTGGCCTTTACCAGTAGCAGTTTTAAACCAGTGATCTTCTAACCAACTTAAGGCTTGCTGACGAGCTACAAAGTTATGAAAGGGTTTATGTTTGTCTTCTTTGAATATAAATGATGATAGAGAAGTTGTGGCAAAGCTATATTTTTTATTTTCTGGTATAGTTATATTATTGTTTTGCCTAATTTGCTTGGCTAAGGTTAAAGTCTCAACTAACGGAGCCAAATCTAGTTCGTTCTTTAGCTTTTTTTTAAAACTTTCAAAAACTTCTAGTGCTTTTTGGCGTTGACCCATCATATGAGCACAACGCATATAAGTTTGCACTAGTTCCTCATTAAGAATATTTTCTAGCAGGACTTTATAGAGTAAATTGATAGCTTCAGGAAGTTGTTGCTTTTGCTCTAGAGTTTTAGCATATTCTGAAACAGCAAAGTAATAAGCTTCTTGTAAACTTCGCCTTTCCAATTCTAACCATGATTCTATATTAGGAGTTCTTTCATCGTAGCCTTGTAAAAACTCTCCTGTATACGTTTCTGCTGCTTTTTGCCAATTTTGTTCTTTTAATGCTCTTTGAAAAGACTTCACATCACTATCGAGTACTAGTCGCAAATTATCATCTTTGGCTTCAAAAAAGTTAACAAAAACAGTTTTACGCAATCTTTTAAGTAAATTGCGTAGATTAACTTTAGACTTCTCTGTTGGCAAGTCAGAGTAGAAAAGATTTATAATTTCTCTTCTAGACACCCACGTAGATTTATAAGTTAGATAAAATATTAGTAAATTTAACTTGTGAAAAACAAGATTTTGCCATGAGTTTTCCTGATAAATTTGAGGAGTTCCTAAAAGTTTTATTTTCATACAATATTTCCACTATTCTTAATCATAAATCAAAAATGTAGGTGAAAACTCATGTCTTGCAGCAAAAAGTGTTTGCAGAACACAAAAAGCTAAAAGCCTTAGTCTAAAGCTTATTGGCAAAAATAGGGTACTAGCAATATCCTGTATGGAATAAAAGGGGTAATCTAGGGTACATTTTGTAGTCACTAAAAATTGGCTTTATTTCCCAATGTTGCTATATTTAATTTTGTTGTGAAGGAAAAAGATCTAAAAGTCCATGTAGTCACTAACACACGAACTTACAAAGATAAGATCTATAAAACTCACTTACTGAGAAGATCTTATCGCAAAGATGGTAAGGTTAAAAAGGAAACAATTGCAAACCTTAGTCATCTAAGTGATGAAATTATAACACTAATCCGCAGTGCTTTGAAAGGGGAACAACCAGTACCAGTAAATCAGGTGTTTGAGGTTGTAAATTCACGCCATCATGGACATGTAAAAGCAGTAAGCAAAGCCATGAAGGAACTAAATGCAAACCGCCTTTGTCACCTCTAAATTGCTCTACCTCTGCTCCTCCTTTTTGATTATACAAGTACATTAATCTTTTCTTGGATAATGTTTTTAAAGTCGTAGCGTAATAACTATAGTGGTAAACCTCTTTTGTTAATCTTCGTCTGATAAGTGAGATTTCTCCTGATGTCTTGACTGAAACGGGATTTCAGGCGCAAAAATCATGATTTTTGATGACAAAGTGCGTCCTATACATGTAATGATTGTTAAGGCCTTATCAACGGACGCAATTGTTCTAAAGTCTTTTCACCAATACCTGATACCTGAAGCAGGTCTTCTAAATTATTGTAAGGGCGTCCAGAAATGATTTTACTAGCTGTACTTGGCCCAATACCTGGCAAGGACTCTAGTTCTGTTTGTGTAGCAGAGTTTATGCTTATTAGGTCTTCTCCTTTGTAAACTGTAATGTACGGTATAAATACATTGCTGCTAGCGTCTAAGAGCTTTGCAGGATTTATCAAGGTAGACTCTGCATCGTACCGAAGCCCCCCTGCTGCTGTAATTAAGTCTGCAAGACGTGACCCCCAAGGCAGCTCATAAACTCCTGGTGTTTTTATTGCCCCAGAGATAGCAACTGTAATATTGGGCTTCTCTACTTTTATTGGTGTATGCCGTATAGTAAGCCTTGGCCATAAGTTACCTAAAGCTAAAGAAATACTTAAAAATATTAAAGTTGCTGTAAGCCAGTTTTGCTGTTTCTCACTCATAAATTGCCACTCCCATACGCTGTTTGATTATAGCATTGAGACTACCACTTGCCAAATGTGCTCAGCAAGTTTTTCTTCTGGTTCTTCCGCATTAAGGATAATCCAGCTGCTTTCTGCTTTAGCTTGCTTTAGAAATCCCTCGCGCACTCTATGATGAAAACTTAAGTTGTTTTGCTCGAGCCTGTCCAATCTCCCTCTAACCATTGCCCTTTTAAGACCTTCTTTGGGAGAAATATCTAAAAGAAAAGTTATCTCAGGCCTTAGATCAGCAGTTACCTCCTTACTAAGGCTGTAAAGAAAATCTAGATCTAATCCACGCCCATAACCTTGATAGGCTATAGAAGAAGCTAAAAACCTATCACAAACTACTATTTTATTTTGTAATAAAGCAGGCTTTATTACATCATTAACTATTTGTGCTCTGCTAGCTGAATAAAGCAAGAACTCACTAAGTGAATTAATGGTAAGTTCTGGGTCAAGTAGGATTTTCCTTATAGCATTGCCTACAGGCGTCCCTCCTGGTTCTTTGGTAGCAAGTACACTGTGATTTTCTTTTTGCAAGTGAGTTGTCAGACGTTGTGCTTGCGTAGATTTACCTGCTCCTTCAGGACCTTCAAAAACTATAAACATTATAATCCTGTTGGCAAAAGGATAAATTCGTATTCTAGTCCAAACTCCTCTGCTAATTTTGTAGCCAAAAGTTTTACACCTACCGTCTCGGTCATATAATGACCAGCATACATAGCATTAATACCTCGTTCAAATGCCTCATAGAACGCAGCGTGTAAAGGCTCACCGGTTAGAAAAGCATCTAGATTTGCTTTAGCAGCAGCTACTATTTCCCAAGCTGCACCACCTGTAACAATACCTAAGCTACTGACTTCTGCTGGTCCACCTGCATGTACTAATACTGATTCACCAAGGTGTTTTTCTATAGTATCTGCTAAGTCACGCAAGCTTAGCTTGTTTGGGAAGATTCCTTTAACTCCAATGTACTTACTTTTCCATTTACCAAAGTCTTCAAGTTCTATCATGCCAAGAATGCGTGCTAGACCCCAGTTATTACCCACTTCTTTGTGTGCATCTAAAGGAATGTGGGCAGCATACAAAGAGATATCTTTTTTTAAAAGATAATGTACCCGTTTAGCGTGGGTTCCTCGGATAGCTAGTGGTTTACCCCAAAAAAGTCCGTGGTGCACAATAAGCATGTTTGCACCTATTTCTGCTGCTTTTTCAAAAGTTGTTAGTGAGCTATCAACTGCTATAGCAATTTTGTTAATATCTTCAGCACCTTCAACTTGTAAACCATTTAAAGAATTATCAGTGTATTCATCAATCTTTAAATAATTATCAAGCCATGTAACTAAGTCTTTTAGTTTCATATCTTTAGGATATCAGCCTTTAAGCAGCTAGAATAAATACTCAAATTATAGTTCAGACATTAACAAACTCACTGGTTAGTATTAATGTGGTTATGGGATAAGTTAAATCCATGGCGTGTAGGATTTAAAGCCTCGTCGTGCAAATGCTCTTTGGAGTCATAACTATGTAGCACAACGACTTTCATTAAATGCAAACCTCATAATTTAGTAAATTACTAAGATAAACTTATTGAGATGCTAAGATAAAAATGCTTACAGAAATTATAGAAGATCGTTACCAAATAATAAAAGAATTGGGCAAAGGTGGCATGGGAACAGTGTACTTGGCACAAGACCAAGAAAAGCAAAAACAAGTAGCCCTTAAACTGATTAATGTGGGTGCTAAGCAGAGTAGACGCCGTACTGTGAGGGAATTTCGCATTATGTCACAGCTTAAGCACCCTCATGTCATTAATGTTTATCAATCGGGCACATATGAAGATGAAACACCTTATATAGTCATGCCTTACCTTTCAGGAGGAACTCTTTCAGATAGTTATGCTGGAGGTACCAAAGAGGATGACCTCTTGGAACGCCTAACTCGCATTAGTGAAGTTGCTGAAGCTCTGCACTATATTCATCGTGAAAGTATTATCCACCGTGACCTGAAACCGGACAACATAATGCTTGATGTAGATGAAGAGGGAAATAAACGCGCTCTACTTATGGATTTTGGCTTGGCAAAAAGACAGGCTCAAGAAAGTGTTTTGGTAGAGTTGCAAAGTGAACAAAGGGAATTTGCTGGTAGCATTCACTATGCAAGCCCTGAACAAATAAGAAGCCGAGAGTTAGACATTCGCAGTGATCTTTATTCATTGGGTTGTTTGCTGTATTGGGTAGTAGCAGGTAGCCCACCTTTTACAGGAGATTTAGCAGCAGTGCTTTGGGGACACATGAATGAAGCTATTAAGCCTCTTTCCCAATATCATTCCTTTGTGCCACCGCTTCTTGATGAAATTACTTTAAAGTTACTAAAAAAGGAGCCCATTGAACGCTACAGTGATGCTGCTGAGGTAGTGCTTTTAATACAAGAAGTTATAGAAATTCTAAATCCTACAAAACAAGAATTTGACCGTTTTGAAGAGTTTGCTATTCCTCTGTCCCCCACAACACCTCTGGGAAATGATGAAAACACCCCTGCCCGCTTATTTATCCCTCCTATGATTGGCCGTGATGATGAGTGGCAAGTGTGTAAAGTAGCTTTAGAAGAATTGCTTGCAGGTAAAAGTAATACTATCTTATTACAAGGTGGTTTTGGGCTAGGCTTAAGCCGGCTGTTAGCAGAGATAGAGCAAGAAGCTAATTTACAAGGGGTGGTACTTTTAAAGTTTAATAACTACCAAGGTAACAATTTACCCTATGAGGCGTGGCGAGATGTTTTGCGAAGCTTGCAGGAACACAGGAAAGAGGTCTTTCTGGAAGCTGCTGAAGGTTTAGAGGCTGCTCTTGCTCTAATTCTACCTGAGATTGGTGTTAATGAAAGCTATGAATTACCTCCTGATATAGCACAAATGCGTTTGTTTCATGCAGTTGAGCAGTTCCTGAGCAGTTTTTTAGCAAAGAAGCCAGTAGTAATCCTAGTTGATAATGCCCATCTAGCTGATAAAGGTACCTTAGATTTGTTTGCATACCTTGCCCGTAGCCAATTTACTAGTATGTGTATGGTTGTAGCTTGGCATGCTAGCCAAGAATATAAAGCAATTGATAAGCATATTAAAAATGCTTTTGATGGTTTAAGTAAACAGAATCTAGATATAAAACCTTTGAACGAGCAGCAAGCTCGAGCACTACTAAGAGCATTTCTAGGTAGTGAACTTGATAAGGCTTTAGAAAGCTATGTACTCGAGCGTATAGGGGGTAACCCTTTATTTGCTGAAGAACTATTGTCTGCTCTACTAAAAGAAAAACATATTAGACGTCGCAAGGGTTTGTGGGAATGGACTCGCCAGAGCACAGATCTACCTGAGCGTATTGAGGAGGCTTTTACCGCTCGCTTAGCAGTTTTAAGTGAGGGAGCTCAAAAGACCCTTGGGATAGCAAGTACTATAGGACGTGACTTTGATTTTGATTTGCTTTGTGAACTCCTTAAAGCTGATGAAGATGATTTGCTTGATGATATTGATGAGTTTTTGAAAGCAGGATTGGTAGAAGAGCTAACAGATGATAGATATCGCTTTACTCACGTGCTTTTACGCGAGGTCTTACATAAGCAACTAAGCAATAATCGTCGCCAACGGTATCATCAAAAGTTAGTAGAAATTCTTAAAGAACGCAAAGACACTGAATTTGCTGTACTGGCAGACCATTATGCTGAAACCAAAGCCCCTTACTTGGCTGTTTCTTATGCTCTGGAGGTTTCTCGTAAAGCTGGAAAAGTATTTGCTAATGATGTAGCCGAAAATTACCTTCGTCTGGCCCTAGATTGTATAGAAAAAGCTGAAATAAGTAATGAAGCAGCAGATAGTCATATAGAGAGAAAAGCCAAAATCCAACTTGATTTAGGTAGTATCTTAGAGCGTATTGGTAAATGGGATGAAGCAGAAAGTCTTTATAAGTCAGCAGGGGAAAATAAAGACTTATATTCTAGAGCACTCTATTCTTTAGGAGGCTTAAATCAGGCTCGAGGTGATTTAGGCCAAAGTGAGCTATACTTACGTCAGGCACTTGAGATATCACCAGATAACTCTGATTTTTACTTTAATTTAGGGAATGTACTGTTTGCTAAGGCTAATTTCCTTGAAGCTGAAGAAGTTTTATACAATGGCTTATCGTTGGCTTTAGAAGAGGAAAATGACAGTAACATATCGCTATTTCATAGTAGCTTAGGTTACCTAGAGTATAGACGCAATAACTGGGAAATGGCCCTTGAATGGTTAGCTAGTGCTAAGGAGTATGCTGATGCAGAACGTGAACCACTAAGGTATGCTCGAGTAAACGACATTGAAGGTGCTATATACACTAGATTGGGAAACCTTGACCAAGCACTTAGCCACTATGAAGAAGCCCATAAAATTTATCAACGCAGTGGTGATATAGGTAGGGCTGTTAAAGCCTTATTGCAGTTGGGAAAAGTTTATCAGGATAGGGGAAAACTAAGCCAGGCCACCGAGATACTCGAGCAAGTCTGTAAGCAAGCAGAGCGTTTGGGTAGGGAAAGCATAAAGCTAGACGCTAAGGCTACTTTGGGTTGGACATTACAACGTCAAGGGCGTTTTAAGAGGGCTTTGGAGTTGCTCGAGCAATCTTATTTACCTTTATTGAATCAGGGGCATAAGTCTAAAGCTATTTTGCACCGCATGAACATGGCAGTAGTTGCAGCTAGGTACGGGAAAGCTGAAGATGCTCGTCAATATCTCCAAGAAACAGATACTTTGCTACAAAACATAAGTATATCGCCATACTTGCTAGCGCTTTCACTTTTGACCTTAGGTGAAATTGAACTGCGTAGTGGTCAGTTAGAAGCAGCCCTGACCTCATTAACAGATGGTGCTAAGCAACTTAAAGCTTCACAGTGCCAGCAAGAGCTACTAGAAGCTTACCTCTTACTAGCTGAAACACAGTTGGCCTTAGGGCAAAAAGACCGTTGTGAGGACAGCTTGCTAGTAGCGCAGCCATTAGCCAATCAAATTAGTGATCCTGTATGGGAATTACATATAAATTACCTCTGGGCCCTTAATAATGAAGAGCAAGAAAAGATTAGTGAGCTTAAAGAAGAGCTAGCTTTGCACGAGCAAACATATCTTATAGATATGATTCGAGCTACTACTGGCATATGATAAGTAGGGGTGTAAAAGCTTTTGTGAAAACTGATGGAGCTTATAATAAAGTTAGGGAATTTAGGGGATAGTAGATAGCATAGTAAAGCCCTACTAGCTACTTTGAATTTCAATAAGGGCTCACAAGCATTTATGCCCTCTAGTTGCTTACTCTAGCTATAATTTGTATAAAGTTTCTAAATTTGTTATTATTATTAAGTAAGTTTAGAGATGCTATGGCATTTGAGCAGCTAGTTGTCATTAAACTATGATTTGGTAAAATTAATTAAGCTAGAAAGTAAATGTGGTTATGGAAAAACTAGAAGAAACTCTGAAAAAAAGTGTAATTTTCAATGCTTTGAGGGACACTGAGCTTAAAGGGATTATAAACAATGCAGTACAGGTAAACTTTCCTGCTGGTAGCCTTATTGCTCAAGAGGGAGATGAAGGAAATGAGTGCTATGTTATTTTAGATGGCACTGTACAGGTCTTTACTACCGCTTCAGATGGACAAGAAATTGTCCTAGCAAAACGTGAAGAAGGCGAAGTTATTGGTGAGCAATCACTACTTCCTGGCGGTAGCGGGCGTAGAAATGCTAGCCTACGTGCCTACTCGAACATAAGTTTACTTAGAATTACCAAAAAAGCTTTTCAGGATGTTTTAGCCCAAGATAACCCTCTAAAAGAGAAACTTCTGCATAAAGGTGAGCAGCAGGTTAAAGACATATTCCTAAGGCAATCAGCTATATTTCGTTCTTTACCTTTTGATGCTGGTGGCCACTGGTATAAGGAAGAAACCTTTGCAGATGGCGAGGTGATCTTTAAACAGGGTGATTATGGCAACAAGCTATATCTTATTATATCGGGTACGGCTAATGTATTTGAAGAGCAAAAAGGGGAACAAAAATTAATTTTGCAGCTCAGCACAGGTCGTACCTTTGGTGAAAAAGCCTTATTTGAGAAAAAGCCCCGTTCCGCTACTATTATAGCTAATGGAGAACTTAAAGCTTTTAGTATAGATGGTGCTAAATTTTTAGAACTCTATGATGAAAAGCCTGAGGTGCGTGAGTATATACAAGCTTTAAAAAGAGTATATCCCCTTGCTAGCCGTGGCCTTGCTAGTCAGTATTTTGGTAAATTTATGGGTTTAGATTGCCTTACTACAGTAGCTTCTTTGCCTAATGGTACTACTGTTTTAAGCTCTTTGGTTATAGGGCAGGATATTTTTAATATGCGTGTTCTTTTAGAAGATGACAAAAAATTAGATGCTCTGCGTTTCCAAGATATCAAGAAAGGTGCTGAACGTGAACTATTACTTTTAGAAAAAAAAGTGGTGGGTTTTAACTCACAAACTATGAGTGACTCAAGGGTTGTGGGTGTTACTGCTCAAGGCCGATGGAGTGAGCTGGGCAAGATTTACCGAGCAGTGCTCGAGCAAAAATCACTCGAGCCCTATCAACTAGAACTATTTAAAGAACAAGGTACCCTTTGGCCTGATGTTGCCTTGCCAGCCTATGAAGATGGGGAAATTGTCTGTGAGTGTATGGAAATGAACCGCGGTGAACTGCGCTCAAAGCTAGAGGGTTGTAAAACAACTGACGATTTAATAGAGCAAACTGGTGCGGGAACTATTTGTGGGGCCTGCAAACCCCTTTTACAAGAAATGGTTGGTTATGCTGATTGGACTAATGTAACTATTACAGAAACGTCTTCTGTAGCTGAAGAAGTGCGTTCATTTTCCTTTAAGCCGCAGCAAGGCACATTCAAACACCCTGCTAAACCAGGACAACATGTAATAGTGCAAGCTAGAATTGACAGTAAATGGATACAAAGACCTTATACCATTTCTTCTGCAGCACAAGCAGTAGATCATCATGAAATTACGGTTAAGCGTGAGCCACAGGGTTATTTTTCTAATTGGCTTTTTGCAGATGATTGGCAAGATACCCCTATACGTGTTTCTAGTCCCCAAGGTGATTTTTTTGCTGATCTATCAAGGTTGGAACCTATTATATGTTTGTCTAGTGACATTGGTATAGCACCTTCATTAGCGATTTACCGCACTATTGCGCAAGCAGGTAATGAAGAGCAAATTTTGCATTTAGATTATAGCACACAAAGGCCTGAACAGCTTGTTTATGCTGATGAGTTGCAAAGTATTGCTAAAACCCACAAAAACATTAGCGTGAACTTACGTGTAACCGACAAGGATAATGATATAAGTATTGCAGATATTAAACAAATTGCTCAAAAGCACCTTAGTGCTAGGTATTATGTATCTGGACCTAATTACTATCAGGAAACTATCCAAGCCTATCTTAAAGCAGCTGGTGTTCCAAAAAAACACATTAATATTGGAGAATTTAACCCTATAGGAGATAAACCTCCTAAACAAAATAAAAATTATTTTTATCTAGGTTTACTATTTATAATAATTTTTGCTGTGCAAGACGAGTTTGGGATAAAATTTTTTGAATCTGTAAGAGCAGGTGAGAACTTCAAACGTTGGACAGGAGTACTTTTAACACTTTATATAGCAGCACAGTTTATCTTGCCAGTTATGCGCCTAACGGGCAAAGTAAAAGCTGCTGCTCACCATTATCAATTGCACAAGTTGCAAGGTGCTTTTGCTCCTCTGGCATATTATGTCCATTCAACAACTATGGGTTATGGTTATCTTGCTGTTTTAAGTGCTGTGTTTTTTGGTAACTTTATTTTGGGGTTGTTTAACCATGAAATGATGGCCAAGCCTAAGAACAAAAAACGTTATTCTCACCACTGGCTTGTGAGCCATGTTGTTTTATCAGTTATGATGCTAGGACTAATAGCTTACCATGTTTATATTGTGTTTGTTTATCGCTAGGAGCAGGCAATGAAACCAGCTGCCAGACAAGGCTATCAAATAGGAATTTTTATAGCTATCTTATTGGTAGGAGTTTTATCTTTACCAAGGTTTGAAAGAGCGCGTGCTATAGGAGAGGCTAATATAGGGCACGACTCTTTAGCCTGTCAAGACTGTCATAAGCTTGCTCCGGGAACACTAAAACAACAATTTCAAGCTAATTTCCTAAATTTTATAGGTGTGAATAAAAGCGCTGTAGATCTTGGATATTATCCCGTGAGTAATACTGAATGCTTTACTTGTCACGACAACCCCCAAGATAAGCATCCTGTAAATCGTTTTGAGGAATTTAAGATAAAACTTGCTATCTCTCCACAAAACTGCATTTCTTGCCATCAGGAGCATAAAGGGGCTCGAGTTACCACAAGCTATACTTTTTGCTCCCATTGTCATAAAAAACTAAAGATTCAAAGTGATCCTCTTGATGTGACTCATCAAAAACTTATAGCAGAAAAAAATTGGAGTAGTTGCTTAGGATGCCACGATTATCATGGCAACCACATTATGGAGCTTAAAACTACTTTCGATGAAAAGATTCCTTTAGGAGAAATTATTGAGTACTTTTCGGGAGGATCTTCTCCTTACTCGCAAGAAAAAGTTTATCGGGTAAGGGAAAATGCCATTGATTAGCTTTAGTGGAAGATTTTGAATTATGGAAATGGAAATTTCTCAAAAGTTTGATAAAGCCATAAAGTCCATTGGACCTCTTGGTAAGGGGCTTAGCAAGCTATTGCCGGAGGTTGAGGGGCTCGAGCGGGAGCTTAACCTACGCCAACGTCAACTAGATGAACTTAATGCTGTAAATCAGCTTGCTCCTTTTATTGCTCGTATTGAGTCACAAAAGGATGTAGATGAGGTTTTAGAACGCCTTTTAAAGGTTGCTATTCAACTTAGTTATGCTGGCCGTGGCTTAATTATATTGATAGATAATGATGCTGAAGATGGCTTTAGCATTCGTGCTTCAGCAAGCGTGGAAACAGAGGACACTAATGAGGAAATTATTTTCTCTCGCTCACTCATCAAGCAAATACTACAGCGCGGTGAGTATATTGTAACTACCAATGTAAAACAAGATGACCGCTTTGAATCTGGAGAAAGCCTATTAGCTACCAACATCCGTAGTGTTATGGCTACTCCCATTAGACATCAAGATGATGTAATTGGTGCACTATACGTCGATAGCCACTTAAGTGAGTATGCTTTTAACAAAGATGACCTTGAAATCTTTAACAGTTTTGCCAATCATGCAGCTGTAGTGCTTACCCTAGCAACTTCACTTAGAATACAACGTGAGTTGCAGCAAGAACTAGTTGACAAACTAGAAGAGCGTGTACGAGAGAGAACTGCCCAGCTAGCAAAGGCCAATGAGGAAATCCTTTCCTTAAATGAAATGCTCAAAGAAGAAAATCTTCGTATGGGTGCTGAGCTGAAAGTGGCACAGCGTTTACAGAAAATGATATTGCCAACAGAGCAGGAACTACAACAAGTTAAAGAACTTGACATTGCTGGTTATATGGATGTTGTTGATGAAGTTGGTGGAGATTATTATGATGTGATGCAGCATAATGGTAGGGTGAGAATTGGCATTGGCGATGTTACAGGCCATGGTTTAGAAAGTGGCGTGGTAATGTTAATGAATCAAGCTGCAGTGAGGGCTTTGTGGAAAAATGATGAAAAAGATCCTGTTAGTTTTATTGATGCTTTAAATAGTACTATTTTTGATAATGTTGAGAGAATGAAAGCCGATAGGAATTTGACCCTTTCACTCATTGATTATGAGAAAGGAAACATCAAGTTATATGGTCAACATGAAGAAGTAATAGTAGTGCGCAGTAAAGGGGAAATAGAATTAGTTGATACTACAGATTTAGGGCTTCCTGTTGGTTTAGATAGTGATATTACCAAGTTTGTTGCTCAGAAGAATATTCATCTAGAGGCAAATGATGGTATTGTTTTATACACTGATGGAGTAACTGAAGCAGCCAACCTAGTAGGTGAGCAGTATGGCCTTAAAAGACTTTGTGCTATTATCAGCCAAAATTGGAATAAGCCAGCTGAGGAAGTTAAAAGCCTTGTTGTTGAAGATGTTTATAGTTACATGGGTGAACAAGTACAGTATGATGATATAACACTGCTAGTCGTTAAGAGGAAATAACCAAGTTATGGCACATCAAACTTTTGGAAATTTTGTGGAGATAGAAAGAGAAAATCAAGAATACTTGAAAATAGGGTTTTCTCCTACTTCCATACCCTTGAAACAACGCTGGCGCAATAATGGCTTATCTGCTGATTTTTTAGCCGATTATCTTGGCACTTTTTTCCCAAAAGAAAGTAGTGATGATTTAAATAAACACAAGGAGCTTAAAAGTGCCGTGAGTTATATAGCCAATGAGCTTTTAGAAAATGCCATGAAATTTAACTACTCTCCTCCCAAGGCCTATCCCGTCAGCATTACTATGGACTTACATCCTGATCACTTACGTTTTTATGTAGTTAATAGTATTCATCCTGATAGGGCTAAACCTTTTCAAGACTTTATAGAAAAACTCTTAAGTGGAGACCCTAACGAATTGTATATGGAGCAACTTATGAATAGTGAAAAAGCTAATAGCGAATCTGGTTTAGGATTTTTAACTATGATGAATGATTATAGTGCCAGTTTAGCTTGGAGATTTGAGGATATAGCAGGTAAAGTGGTTATAGTAACAACTCTAGTACAGTTACCAATAGAATGATATGCAAAGCACAAGGGAGATATTTTAGTGTTGGAGATTAAACATCAGGATTATCAAGTTAGTTATAACCCTGAAGATGCTAGCATCATTTGCTCAGGTAGCTTCCGATTACAAAGCAGTGAATATGAGCCTATTATGGATATGCTTAATGATATAGCAGATAAGAAGTTACCTAAGCTTACCCTTGATGTGCGTAAACTGCAATTTCTTAATAGCTCTGGCATTAATACCCTATCTAAATTTATCCTTAGGGTACGTAAAAACAATGCTAGTCAAGTGCTAGTTAAAGGTGCTAATGAATTTCCTTGGCAAAAGAAGTCTTTATCAAACTTACAAAAGTTGCTGCCAGGTTTAGTACTAGAGTTAGAGTAGAGGTAATAGGTAATAAATAACGTGTACGCCCTTTGGCATTTGAATCCAAAAGTTAGGGGTTTTTAAAAGGATTATGTCAGTAATTGCGCAAGCTCCATCATTGAATATAAAAGGGTTGCTCGAGCAACTATCGACCTTACAAAAAGAGGTGGTTGAACTTAAACAAGAACGAGATGACTTAGCGATGCTACTAGAAATGACTACTCAGCATTCAGACACAGTAGAAGAGGAATTACATAACAAGGCTGAGGAAGCTCTTCTGGAAAGTGAGAGACGCTTAAGCCTAATTGTAGAAGCTACTCCTGTGCCAGTACTTATAAGCCACAAAACAAGTGGAGAAATTGTCTATGCCAATACAATGGCAGGATTACTCATGGGTATAGCCACAGAGAATTTATTAGGGCAGGACATCACTAATTATTACTTAGAGTCTAGTGATTATCAAAAACTGTTGATGAGTTTTGAGACAAAAGGAAAAATTGATCATTATGAGGTGCAGATTAAAAAACCTGATGGCCATGTATTATGGATGGATACTTCTTTAAGAGCTTTAGATTTTAATGGCAAGCCTAGCATACTCAGTACTTGGCATGATATTACTCATCTAACTCAGATGAATCTGGCCTCCAGCCGTTTTGTACCTACTGAGTGGCTATCATTTCTAAATAAGGAAAGTATTATTGACATTGACCTCGGCGATCATATTAGCGACGAAATGTCAGTGATGTTCTCTGATCTACGTTCATTTACAACCATTTCTGAAAACATGACTCCTCGAGACAATTTTAGGTTTGTTAACTCTTATTTGGGGAAAGTAAGTCCTGCTGTTAGAGAACATAAGGGTTTCATTGTTAAATACCTAGGTGATGGCATGATGGCCATTTTTCCAGATTGCGCTGACGATGCTGTGCAAGCAGGTATTGAAAAACTTCATAAAGTAAACGAGTATAATGCCCAAAGAAAAGAGTATGGACAATTGCTGCTAAAAGTAGGTATTGGTGTTAATACAGGAAACATGATGGTTGGTATGGTGGGGGAAACTAGCCGTATGCAAGGAGATGCATTTTCTGATGAAGTAAACCTGACTTCGCGTGTTGAGGGCTTAACCAAATTTTATAATGTTTCTTTTATTATTACAGAAGCCACTTATAAAAAATTAGTAGATCCTAGCAAATACAATATACGCTTCTTAGATAAAGTAAGGGTTAAGGGTAAGCAAAATGCTCTTAATTTGTATGAGGTTTTTGATGAGGATCCGCCACATTTATGCGAGCTGAAGCAAAAAACACAAGCAGACTTTGAAAGGGCATTAGAATTTTATTATCAAAAAGATTTCACCAAAGCCCAAGCTAAGCTTTTTAGCGTTCTGCAATATAATCCTAAAGATAAAGTAGCTTGGCATCATTTGATGCAAGCTACCCAGTACCTTGAAAGTGGTGTGCCAGAAGGCTGGACAGGTGCTACTGTTATGACCAAAAAGTAACTAGTAACTACTTATTAACCAATGTTTTGGCTTTTATTTCTGTGTCATCTAATCGCTGATTATCCCTTGCAAACTGATGGGCTGGTCAAGGCTAAAAAACATTTAAATGGTTTAATACTACATACTAGTCTGCATTTAGCAACTATGTTGGTAATTGTGCTGGGTATTTTTGGCTTAGATACAAAATTAGATACAAAAGTGATTTTAGTTTACTTGCTAGCTTTGGCAATACTTCACTTTGGTATAGATGCCTTTAAGAATTTGTTAAATAAATGGAGACCAAACTGGATAATACAATTTTACTTTCTAGATCAAGTTTTGCATGTTAGTTCTATTTGGCTAATAGCCTATTGGTTTGGGTACAATGAGGATGTTGTAACCACAACTACTTGGCCTAGGTACCTCAGTGGGTATGTATTGGTTAGCCATCCTTGGTTTGTCACTGAGCGAATTCTTAGCTATAAACATTCAAACTACCAAAATTGGGTTACTGATCAAATGTGGTCACGAATGATGAGTCGTATGGTTTTGTTAACAGGCCTACTTTTATTACTAGACCTAAATTTGTGGGGTGCTGTTGCTATCTTTGGTGCTCTAAGTTTGCACATTTTTGATTTGGATGTGTACAGGAAACAAGCATTGCTAGTAGATGCTAGTGTAACCATTGTAGTGGCTTTGCTTATATGGTTAGCAGTTGCTTTATAATGTTTTGTGTCTCGCTTTGAAATCAGCTTACCAATTATCACCTTTGCGATACTTGTAGCAGGGTTCATAACTCTAAACAGTGCTGCTCCTAATAAAGAAATTTTCAGACAGCTTATTTTTCTTAGTATAGCAATATTAGGCTGTGCTATAGTCCTTTGGCTAGGACTAAATCGTATTAGACGCTTTTCCTTGTTTGCTTATTACATAACTATTATTCTTTTAGTGCTTACTCACCTTTTTGGCAGAGTAGTTAATGGGGCAAAGTCTTGGCTTTACTTAGGCTCTATGCCAATAGGATTTCAGCCTTCAGAATTAGCAAAAATAACATTAATACTGGCACTAGCAACAATGTTTCATGAAAAACCCATTAAAAACTCTTTGCACTATATAAAACCTTTTCTCTTAGTCGCTATTCCTTGTGCTTTTGTATTTTTGCAACCAGATCTTGGTAGCGCCCTAGTAATAGCAGCTATAGGTGGTGGGGTCATTTTGGTACGCGGGATTCCTCGCTGGCACCTCCTCTTTTTTACCCTAGTTATATTAATTGCTACTCCTACTTTAGTGTGGCCTAATTTGAAACCACATCAAAAAGAAAGGCTGGTTGCTTTTATAAACCCAGATGCTGACCCTAAAGACAAAGGATACCAAGTGATTCAATCACGTATCGCCATTGGTTCAGGAGGTATATTAGGTAAAGGCTATAAGCAGGGTACACAAGGTCAGCTAGGTTTTATACCCTATCAACATACAGATTTCATCTATTCAGTACTTGCTGAGGAAGGGGGGTTTATTGCAGCAGTAGGCTTACTGCTGCTTTATGGATTGCTTTTCTGGCGCCTAATGGCTATTGCTGCAGAATGCCCTAAAGAACACAGTCAACTTATTATTGCTGGAGTACTTTCCTTTATTGGTTTTCAAGTTATAGTAAATATAGGCGTGACCTTAGGCTTAGCACCAGTTACCGGAATTACCTTGCCCCTAGTGTCTTATGGAGGTACTAGTTTATTGTCAACTATTTTAGCACTTGCCCTAGCATATGTAGCCCACAGAGATAGGTATGAAGAGTGGTAGCTAAGAGATTAAAATCAATGGAAGAGCTCATCTGCTAAGCTGAAAAATATATCCTTAGTGAAGACTCGCTTGCCCTCAGTTAAAACTTGCTTATCACTATTAAAGGTGAGCTTACGATAGCCATGCGACTCATAAGGATGTACTATTACCTCCTTGAAAAGACTGTGACGTGGACTAGCATTCAGCAGTAGTATTGGTTTTCCCTGTGGATCTGAAAGAGAAGCACTCATAATAGTTGTTGGCAAATCATAGGGGCGTTCCATCCGATAAATATAATCTGGGAAATCAGCCTCTTTTTCAAACTTAGCTTTTCCACACTTCTGGACATATTCTTCCATCCACTTAAGAATTTTTGCCCAAGCTTGGTAAAACCCTAAGTCTTTATCGCTCATTTGCTTCATCAATGAGATTTATGTTGCCAGCACTTTAGAAATTTCATAGAGCTGCAAGTCAACATTTTTATGTGCTTTTTGAGACTGGTCTAAAGACACAATAACCATATCATTTTTACTTTTCCCTATCATTACATCAGACTTACCTTCTTGCAGCGCTTGCACAGCACTATAACCAAACCTTGAAGCCAAAACCCGATCTCGAGCGCTCGGAGTACCACCACGCTGAATGTGACCTAAAATGGTAGTTCGTATCTCATAATTAGAAGAAACTCCTTCTAGTCCCTTGGCAAGAGCAGTTGCTCCACCTTCATAGGCACCTTCTGCCACTACTATAATGCTCGAGCTTTTCCCCCTTCTGGCAAAATCACTTAAAGCCTCAGTAATACTGCTGAGCTCAAAAGAAACTTCGGGTATAAGGATGATTTCTGCTCCTGCAGCTAGACCAGCATTAAGGGCAATATATCCTGAATTACGCCCCATAACTTCAACTAAAAAAAGTCTGTCATGACTATCAGCTGTGTCTCTAAGTCTATCCATAGCCTCTAAAGCCGCATTCAGAGCAGTATCAAAACCAATAGTAACATCGGTGCCGGAAACATCATTGTCAATAGTAGCAGGAATCCCCACTACAGGAATGCTATGTTCACTATAGAGGAGATGTGCTCCTTGAAATGAACCATCACCACCAATAACTACTAGACCATCAACATTATGCAGCTTGAGAGTTTTTGCTCCTTCAGCACGGCCCTCTACTTGGCGAAAATATTTGCAACGGGCGCTTCTTAAAACAGTACCACCACGCTGAACAATATTGGCAACATCACGTGGGCCTAACTCTTTTATGTTACCATCAATAAGACCTTGATAGCCACGATAAATTCCTGAAACTTTGAGATTATTAAAAGCAGCAGTACGCACCACAGAACGAACAGCAGCGTTCATGCCCGGTGCGTCGCCACCACTGGTTAAAACGGCTATATGCTTCACAAGATTTTAGTATAGCTTAGTAAGATGATTTATCAAAGGCCTCATCTTTTCTTATTAGAATGACTTTTTGTGATAAATAATTATGCTCTAATAAAGTACTTTTGCCTCCTTCTTTGTTTTGCTACTATATGCAATGCCTGGGCCCAAACCCCTAGCTATCCACTTGAATCACTGGCTAAAGGACAAGAAGGCTTTTCTGTTACTGCAGCTGAGGATAATGAGCTAGTAACTTTTCCCGTCACTATACTTGCCCTTCAATATGATCTCCTTACTGGTGCTCCTTTAGTGTTAATCCGTGCCAGAGGGGAATTTATAGAAAGAATAGGAGGGGTAGCAGCAGGCATGAGTGGTAGTCCTGTATATATAAATCTAAACAACGAACCCTATCTTTTAGGGGCTATTGGTTATACCTTTCCTAATAGTGATCATTTCTTGGCACTAGTTACTCCTATAGAAGTTATGAAGGGCTCTCCACCTTTAAAGAATTTGGCTACTTTTGGCAGTGAGCACTTACCTAACTTAGCTGAGGCAAAGCCGGTAGCCACGCCTCTTTTGCTTTCTGGCAGTAGTGAACGTTCCATTAGTACTTTAGCTACGCTTTTTGAAGGAAATCCTTTTGAACTAATACCCATACAAAGTACCTCTATGAGCAAGGTTAATGAAGACGGTTTTTTCCCACAGCCGGGTAGCCCCATCAGCATACAACTAATTCGCGGTGATGTAACCTTAGCAGCAGTAGGGACACTAACTCTTATAGAAGGGAATAAATTTTGGGCTCTTGGACACCCTTTAGTGGGACGTGGTGATGCATCTTTTGCTCTTTCGCCAGCTTTTATTACCCATATAGTGCCTAGTGATATAACTCCCTTTAAACTTAGCAATAACGGCCAGCGCATTTTAGGAACAGTAACTAGGGACAATGATTATGCTATAGCAGGAGTATTAAACACAACCCCTAGATTTCTTCCTATAAATTTAAGTATTACTTTAGAAGGTAAAACCATTAAAAGGCATTTTGAGGTAAGCAATGATGAGCGGTTTTATGCTGCCCTTATTCAAGTGGGCAGCTTGTTAGTTTTTGATGAACTCCTAGCTCAGCGTAGCAAGGGCACTGCTAGTATAGCTTGGGAGATTGGTGTACGTGAAGGACAAACACTTAGGGTGCTCGAGCAAATCAGTGATCCAAGTGACATAGCCAGCATTACCAGTGAACTCATTGCTGCACCTCTAGACATTTTAGCAGACAATATCTTTGAAGACCCTCAAGTTAGTGAGGTAAATGTAAGTTTAGAGCTTGAACCCAAAGAACATTTTGCTGAAATTGTTGAGGTAGTTGCTGATGCAGAGCAAGAACCTTATGAGGGAGGTATGCTTACTACCTATGTACGTTTGCAACGCTATAGGCAAGCTCCTGAGGTGATTACTGTGCTTGTCCCTTTACCCGAAGGAGTAACTGGATCTTTTGATTTAACTTTTAGAGGTGGTCTAGAGCCTGGTGCTGAAGAAGAAGAAGATAGCGATGATATTGATAAGGTTTTAAGTTTTACTGAACTTTTAGTAGCTTTACGTGAGCAAGTACAAGCTAGTGAATTGATAGTGGAGGGGAGAGTTGATGATGATGATGAACGCTTGGCTAGAGAGAGCTTTCCCTATCTTATTGTAGGCTCAGAAGAACTTACTATAGATATTTTGGAAAGAGAAGGGGATAAAGAAAATGAAGATGGCGAGGAGGAGGAAGACGACCCTGAAAAAGATAGTAAGCCTTTGGGGAATGAAGTTGATGACATTAGTGATTCTAGAAGGGGTGCAGGAATGTAGAAGTTACTCGAGCTCGTTCTTGAGAAAGCACTAATAGCTCAAATTCGCTTGCTGCTGCTTGCACAGCTTTAGGAAATTCTTCGGCAATATGCTCTAGTACCCGTTGTGCCGTAAATTCTACCATCTTCAGTAGAGCTCTACCTCCCCATCTTTCAGGTTTAGGCAAGTTCAAATGAATAGTAATGTCAAAGTCATAGTTCACAGCAGACCCTTTTGGCAAAACACTAACAACAGCTTCACCTGTAACTTCTGCCCATCCAGCCTTAGGTGTATCAAAGGGCAGGGCTTGTAATCTTGCTCCTTTAGTGGTAGGAATCAATAAGCTTTGAAAGTCAAGCTCATGTTGCCCAAACATTGCTGCATTTATAAGTATACTAGCACGAATATAATCATTTCCCAGAGTATTTTCATGCAACAATTGCAAGTTGCTCATAAAAGTTACCTTACTTAAACTATGCTCTATACTTTGAACGAAAGATATAGCATCTTGTTGGCTTAGGGAGAGTTCAATATTAAAAAGTATAGAGTGTTCTATTTTCATATGATTTCCTTTCACCACATGCGAATTTCTAGTTTTAGGAACCTACCCATTCTACTTGAAAATCACCAGTTTTTAAAGCTGTTTCTACCTCTAGATCACTAGCACCTCTAAGTTTAGGAAAATCAGCAAAAAGAGCAGCACTACTTGCTAGGCCAACTCTAATCACTAATGATTGTTCACTAGCACTTTGTCCTATACGCCAAAGAAGTTGTGAGCTTAATGCCTCTAGAATATCATTATCTAAACCCTGCTTAGTAACTGCTTGTTGGGTAAGCTCTTTCATTGCTGTTTCAGTCATAGTAATAATATACCAGAAAAGTTTTTTCTCAGATTGGAAATCCCTAGTCACTGAGTGTTAGGACTAGACTTCTCAAGCTCATGGAAACTTACATAGTTACTATGGAACATGAGTTCTATACTTCCTGTTGGACCGTTACGCTGCTTACCAACTATAATTTCAGCAATACCTTTTTTCTCAGATTGCTGGTCATAATACTCATCTCGATAAATAAACATCACTAGGTCAGCGTCCTGTTCTATGCTACCTGATTCTCTTAAATCAGAGAGCATAGGCCTTTTATTTGGGCGTGATTCTACTGCTCGAGAAAGTTGGCTTAAAGCAAGAATAGGAATTTCAAGCTCTCTAGCTAAAGCTTTTAAGCTTCTAGAAATGTTAGATATTTCCTGCTGGCGATTTTCTCCACCTCCCTTGCCTCCTCCGCTCATCAGCTGCAAATAATCTATGATGATTAGCCCTAGGTTGTGGCTGGTCATAAGTTTACGTGCCTTAGAACGCAACTCCATTACGTTCAGGACAGCAGAATCATCGATGAAGATGTCAGCCTCAGAAAGTTTACCTGCAGCATTACCAAGCCTAGTAAAACTTTCAAAATGGAGGTCACCATTACGTACACGATTCATGTCAACTAGTGCCAGGCTGCAAAGCATACGACTCACTAATTGCACTGCTGACATCTCTAAGGAAAAAATACCTACAGCTTTTTGCTCAGCTAGAGCTACATGTTGACAAACAGTAAGGGCTAGAGCAGTTTTACCCATTGAAGGTCTGGCCGCTAATACATTTAAGCTGCCTTCTTGAAAGCCTGAAGTTATACCATCAAGAGTAATGAACCCTGTTTTAAGCCCTGAAATAGTGTCAGGGCTATTCATTCTTTTGTTAATAGCCTCAAAAGCCTGATTAACTAAAGTTGGCATATTTGTTAAATCGTCTAAGCGTTTATTGCTAGAAAGCTTAAAGATGCCAGATTCAGCCTTGTCTAGGATTTGCTCTAGGGGCAAGGTCTGATCATAAGCATTTTGCATAATTTGCCCACTAATGCTAATTAGCTCGCGCAACAAGGCTTTTTCAGCTACGATGTTAGCATAATTTTCAGCATAAGCAGCAGTGGGCACATCTTCAGCTAAGCCAATGAGATAAGCAACACTGCCAATACTTTCTAAATTGCCAGTTTGACGCAGTTCTTCGGTTAAAGTGACTAAATCAACAGGTTCATCGCGATTAAATAAGTGTTCAATGGCCTTGAAGATCTTACGGTGAGCCTCTTTATAGAAATGCTCAGCAACTAGCTTACCTTCTATATGAGAAAATACTTCATTGTCAAGTAAAATGCTGCCTAAAACACTCTGTTCTGCCTCGAGGTTATTAGGAAGTGTATAAGTATTCACAACTTTATTTTAACTAAAATTATGATTTCTGTACTCATACAACTTTGACTTAAGCCAGTAG
Source organism: Trueperaceae bacterium (assembly GCA_965224855.1). Taxonomy (GTDB): domain Bacteria; phylum Deinococcota; class Deinococci; order Deinococcales; family Trueperaceae; genus CBDCVN01. The sequence continues at coordinate 2,733,845 of CBDDAI010000002.1, forward strand.
AGCTTCTTGCAGGAAGGCGTATTGAAACATAAAAAACTTGCAGGATATGGCTCTGCAAAGTGCCCTTAATAGGACTAAGTAATCTGGATTAATGTATTCTTATCTTCTGGCTACTAGTTGTTTATAAATTTCCTCCAACTTTTCAGCACTTTTATTAACATCATGTTGTTTAACATACTCCCTTGCACTTTGTTGTTTTTGTTGTAAAAGGGGTTTGTTACTTAATAGTTCTTCTAATGCTCGAGCTGCCCCTTCAAGATCATTTGGAGAATAATTAAAACCTGCTCCAGCTTCTTTCACCAGTTCAGGCACAGCACTGCTTTCAAAGTCAGCAGCAGCTACTGCACAGCCATGTGCCATAGCCTCCAGGGTAGCAATGCTCTGCAGTTCAGTTGGCGACGGCATTATTAGCAAGTCACTTGCTTCTAAAAGGATTTGCTTGGCTTCTTCTGCTACGTAGCCCAAAAATTTAACTTTGTGCTCTAATTTTGCCCCAGCTAAAGCTAACATTGTATTTAATAGAGGCCCCTTGCCAGCTATTGCTATTACATTATCTGACTTTAAGTGTTGAGCAATTTCTAGAAGGTCTAGAGAATTTTTTTCTGGAGAAAGCCTACCAAGGTAAGTTAGCAAATTTACCTTGCTACCAAGAAGCTCCTTACGTAATGCTTCTGCTTGCTTTTGTAAAGAAGAATCAATCTTAGGCAGCTGCACACCATTTGAAACCACATACACAGGCTTATGAGTAAAATTACTGGCTAAACCTGCAGCAAAAGAAGTGGGGGTAACCAAAGCATCAGCTTGCTTATAAAAGTAGCTATACCACTTGTCTAAAAGCTTTTCTATGCTGGAGCGAGCAAATTTAAAATGCAGTGAGGTGCTTTCCACTTGCGCATGGAAACCTATTGCTATTGGAATGCCTTGCTTTCTCGCCATCTGACAAGTAAATAGAGCTAGAGGTGTGGGGGTGTTTATTTGCACTACTTCACTACAACTTAATAAATTTCTAATGGCCTTTCTAAAAGGTAGTGCAAAATGTGTTTGCTTGTTACTAGGCCGCCAAACTGGTAGGCGGTCAACCCTTATTCCCTTTGGTGGTAAACTAGGTACCTTCTCATCTCCTGCTAAAACCCTTATACTATGACCTCTTTTAATTAGTGCTTTTATGTGACCTTCAGTAGCACTTGCTTGCCCTCCATAACCGGGATATAAATCATCTGCAACTACACCTATACGCATAAACTTAAAAATAACTTTCTATAACAAAATAAATATAATGTGATATCCTACTAAAATTTGGGATTACTATCTTGATTAAGAAAACTTAAAACATTGAAAGAGCTTACCTTATTTAAAAGCATCGGGCAAATTGTCAGCCAGCGTCCTTGGATTGTTTTACTAGCTTGGGTGATCATAGTGCTGGCTATTATCCCTTGGTCAAGACGCGTTAATGAAGTTTTTAGTAATAACACTGGAGGCCTTCTCCTCAATACCGAAGAAAGATTCGTCAAGCAAGTCATCAGAGAAAATTTCGCCAGTGAGCGAAAAAGGCAGCTCTTTCTTACTGTAACGGCTACTAATTTAAATGATGAATCTTGGAGTGAGAGGCTATCACAAGCTTCTGAGCAGTTTGAAGCAGTTCTAAACAGCTTGCAGAAGGTTGAAGGTATTACCAGTATAAGTTACTTTGGAAACAGTAGTAATTTTCCTAGTTTTTCTAAAGAGCTTCACTCGAGCCTAGCACTAATACAACTAAACACCGAGAACTTAGCTAAAGCCTTTGAAATAACCAAACAAATTCAAGAGATTTTACCAAAAGAAGGGTTATTGGCCTATTACTTAACAGGGGTACCAGCTATTGAGTTAGCTTTTTTAGAAACTGCGAAACAGGATACAAAGCGTGCAGAGCTTTATGGCTTACCCTTAAGCCTAGTAATACTTGTAATAGCATTTGGTGCTCTTGTAGCTGCAAGTTTACCAATACTAGTAGCACTAATGTCAATTAGTATTTCCTTTGCTACATTATTTTTATTAGGTCAGTTTCTTGATATCTCTGCTTTTGTACAAACTGTAGTAACTATGCTGGGACTAGCTACAGGCATTGATTATGCTTTACTTATGGTTAATCGTTTCCGAGAAGAGTTGCTGCAAGGCAGTAGCCCTAAAGAAGCTGCTATTTCAACGACTGCCACTGCTGGAAAGGCGGTAGCCTTAAGTGGTCTTACTGTAGTAGCTGCCTTAACTGCTCTACTAATACCACCTCTAGCTTTTATCCGCTCAGTAGGGCTATCTTGTATGGTAGTGATATTTTTTAGTGTGGTTATTTCCCTAACAGCTTTACCAGCACTATTTTGCCTTCTAGGCAAACGTATCAATTTAGTAAACATTAGCAAAAGTACTTTAGGGCAGCATAGTCGCAGGTTCTGGTATACTAGAGCAAAGCAAGTCTTAAAAAAACCTTTCCTGTGGGTGTTTTTGGGATTTATAATCCTCCTAGGTTTAAGCTATCCAGCCCTTAGCATAGAAGCAGGTTTTTCAGGAGTGCGCGGTCTAACTGAGGATACCAATGTAAACAAAGCTCAATTAGTTTTAGAAGATCTGGATTTAGATGGGTTAATTCGATCGTTTGATATAGTTATTGATTTTGGTGAACAAGGCTTTTTCCACCCCTTGTCTGTACGTACAGTGACAGAACTAAGCCGGGAGATTAAGAATTTAGATAAAGTTATTACGCTTTACTCTCCTACCCAAACAGGTAGATTGCCTCCACTACTAAGACAGCAATACTATGCCACTCAAGAACTAGCCCTACAAAGCCCTTTGCGTAATATAGTTAAAGCCACTGTCGGTGAAAATGGCCAATATGCTCTTTTACAAGTTTTTCCTGAAGCAGGTATTCTACCTACTGAAAGCAGAAGATTGGCTGCTGAGTTAAGAAACATCTTAAAAGAAGCTAATTTGAATGTTTTTCTAGGGGGAGATTATGCTTTTGAGCATGACTGGGTTAATGTACTTTACCAAAGCTTTCCCTATGCTTTATTAGCAGTGTATATCATTACCTTTATACTATTGGGCTTGGCTTTTCACTCACTACTTATACCTCTAAAGTCAATTATTCTAAATACCTTTACAGTTAGCGCTGCTTTTGGGGTAGTAGTGCTTATTTTTCAAAATGGTTGGTTTGCTCCTTACTTTGGCTTATCTGAAGGTTTAGGGTTTATAGAGGCAAGTATACCAATTTTTATTTTTGCTATTGTTTTTGGTTTAAGCATGGATTATGAGGTTTTCTTAGTAGCTCGTATCTTTGAAAACCATAAAAAAGGCCTAAGTGATAAAGAGGCAGTAATTCAAGCAGTAAGTGCCACTGGAGGAGTAATTAGTGGTGCAGCACTAATTATGCTACTTGTCTTTGCAGTATTCATTTTCAGCCACTTAGTACTTATCAAGACCCTTGCGCTTGGGCTTAGCGTTGCTGTTTTGCTAGACGCTACCTTAGTACGCTTAGCACTAGTCCCCGCTGTAATGCTTTTAGCAGGCAAATGGAATTGGTGGTTGCCTAGCTCACTTAAGAAAATCACTAGAGGTATTGATTTATCACATGATTAACTATTTTTTGCTCTTTGAACCTGCCATTAGAAGACCCAGCGTTTCAGCATCAACATTAGGTTGTTTAAACTCTCCCATAATTTTACCCTTATAAAGTACAATAATTCTATCAGACAAGCTCAAGATTTCGTTTAGGTCAGCAGAGACTAGCAATACCGCTAACCCTTTATCACGTGCGCTTACTATTTGTTTATGAATAAATTCAATAGCCCCAATATCAACACCGCGTGTGGGCTGGCTGGCTATGAGTATTTGAGGATTTCTTTCAAGTTCCCTAGCTACAATAAGTTTTTGAGCATTACCACCAGAGTAGCTCTGTGCAGCTATTCCCGTTGCTCTAGGACGGACGTCATAAGCCTGAATAAGAGCATTAGCATGTTTGTGAATCTCTAGTTCATTTAAAAATCCTAAAACGTTACTGTAAGGTTTATGATGATAGTCGCCTAAAATGCTATTCATAGCAGCACTATATTCACCAATAAGGCCACGTTCATTTCTGTCATCGGGAATGTAGCTGAGACCCTGTTCACGTCGTTTTCTAGTGCTTAGTTGAGTGATAGAATCACCCAACATAAAGATATCTCCATTACTTACTGAGCGCAGCCCTACAATACTCTCAACTAGCTCAGACTGACCATTACCTTCAATACCTGCAATCCCTAAAATTTCACCTGCTGGTAGGCTAAAAGAAATATTATCAAGAGTAGCTTTTTGTTTTATAGGATCAAAAACAGTGACAGTTTTTAGCTCGAGCTTTACCTCCTTGGGCTTAGCTAGCTCCTTATCCACATGCAAAATTACTTCACGCCCCACCATCATACTGGCAAGTTCTTTTTTATTAGTTTCCTTACCTTTTACTGTACCGATCATCTTCCCATCCCGCATTACGCTTACCCGACCACAAAGTTCTATGACCTCATCTAGTTTGTGGCTAATGAAAATAACAGCATTGCCCTTATCAGCAAATTTTTCAATGAAACCAAAAAGCTTACGCACTTCCTGTGGAGTAAGTACTGCCGTAGGTTCATCCATAATAAGCACACGTACATTACGGTAAAGTGTTTTTAGAATCTCTACTTGTTGCTGCAAACCTAAAGGAAGATTCCTAACTCTATTATTGGGATTAATGTCAAACCCAAATTCTTTTATTAGTTTAGTACTCAGCTTCTTTGCTTTACTATAGTTCAAGCCTATGCCAGTAGTAGGCTCAGCACCAAGAATAATATTTTGTGTAACAGTTAAAGTGTCAACTAGCATAAAGTGCTGATAGACCATACCAATACCTAAATCAATGGCCTCACGCGAATTTTTAAAGCTTACATGTTTACCATCAATCCACACCTCTCCATCATCAGGTGCTTGATACCCATATAAAATTTTCATTAGCGTTGACTTGCCTGCACCATTTTCGCCAATAAGAGCATGTACCTCACCCCATTTGACTTCAAAGTCTACATAGTCATTAGCTAGCACCAATGGGAAGTGCTTAACTATGGCTTTCATGGTAACTGCTGCCATAACTATATTATTAGGGTGCAAATCTAAAAAGTTGAAGAAAATTTAACTGTTTCTAAGCAGCTTTAGGAAAACTCTCTAAACTAGAAACAGTTTGGCTTGCTCTTTACTGTAGGAAAGTTATAAAATAATCTAGTGATTTTCCCATTAATTCTTGTAGGTGGCAGAGGCACACGCTTGTGGCCTATTTCGCGCAGTGCCTTTCCAAAACAGTTTTGTAGGTTATTACCTTCTCATAATGATCTAACTCCCTTCCAGCAAACACTAAAACGGGTTGGCGACCCCTTTTTTGCCGATCCAATTATATTAGGTAATGCTGAGCATCGCTTTTTGCTTTCTGAGCAGGCTAAAGAGATAGATATAATCCCACAGCAGATAATTTTAGAACCTCTAGCAAATAACACTGCCCCTGCTATACTTGCTGCCACTATATTACTGGCTAACAACCATGAAGAAGACCCTTTATTAATAGTGCTACCTTCTGATCACTTACTAGAGCCCAAGGAGCAATTTATTGAGGCTGTGAAACAAGCGGAAAAGGTAGCTAGACAAGGTTACCTTATCACTTTTGGTGTCCGCCCCACTGCTCCCGAAACAGGTTATGGCTACATTAAACAAGGTGAAAGCATTGATGATACCGACTTTTATAAAGTTGAGCGTTTTGTAGAAAAGCCTGACTTAGAAACTGCCACTGCTTATTTGCAGCAAGGTACTTATGTGTGGAATAGCGGCATGTTTATGTTTCAAGCAAAAACTATGCTGGAAGAAGCCCAAAAGCACCAAAAACCATTATTTGAAGCTTGCCAAGAGTCTGTCAGTAAGGCTTATGAGGAGTACCAGTACACCTTTTTTGACCAAGAGTCGTATGGTCAATCTGAGGCAATCTCTATTGATTATGCTGTTATGGAACATACCACTAAAGGAGCTGTTATGCCTTTAGCCTTGACATGGTCAGACATTGGTAATTGGAATGCTGTGTGGGAAGAATCTCCTAAGGATGAAAATAATAATGTGGCAACTGGCCCTGTTATTGCATCAAAATCTAGCAGTAATTTTATCCGCACAGAAACTATACCCCTAGTGGTTCATGGAGTAAAGGATCTTATAATCATTCAAACAGATGATGTTTTATTAGTGTGTGACCGCAACAGTGTTCAATTTGTAAAGAACTTGGTAGGTGAGCTTGAAACCTCTGATTACCAGCACTTATTAGAAAACCACAAAACAGTTTATAGGCCTTGGGGTAATTACCGTTCTATTCATAACGGAAACCGCTATCAGGTTAAGCGCTTAGAGGTAACGCCAGGCAAACGGCTTTCTTTGCAAAGTCATATGCATAGAGCTGAGCACTGGGTTGTAGTAAGTGGCACGGCAAAAATCACAATTGATGAAAAAGAGCATTTGTTATTTGAAAACCAATCTACCTATATTCCCTTTGGGGCCAAGCACCGTCTTGAAAACCCTGGTAAAATACCCTTAGTAATTATTGAGGTGCAATCAGGAGCTTATCTAGATGAAGATGACATACAACGTTACAGTGATGATTTTAATCGCCATTAAGTAGTACACTATAAAATTATTGTGCGCTCATAGCTCAGTTGGATAGAGCGATCGCCTCCTAAGCGATAGGCCGCAGGTTCAAATCCTGCTGGGCGCACCATTAAAAAACCCGTCAAGGACAAACAATAGTGTTTTTGGGGAATTAAATTTTTCTTGTTATTTTTCATTAGATACAGCCAATTTACAGCCACAAAATCTAGTCAAGTATGTCTTGATTAGAGGATAGTAGCTCGAACAAGGGAATAGCAGCACCTCGACGTTGTTCTTCAAAAATATGTGTATACCTGTGAAGGATAAATGCTGGGTCTGTGTGCCCTATACGGTCTGCAATAGTTGCAGCGTCAATTCCTTTCTTGTTGAGTAGGCTTACATGCATATGCCTTATTCAAAACCGTACACTTTTCTGAATCAAGAAAATACTGAAGGGCAAGGGCATAAGTCAGCCTAGGGCAAATCAGATCGAAACAAAAAGGCCCTACACTAAGCCTCAAGGGTATTGCAAAATTACTTGAAATGTGGTTGGTGTAGGACATGTCATATTCTCAAACATCATACAACAGAATATTTGCCACACTCAAGAAATTTGGATCAAAAAACATAGCAGGTCAAGCAGCCAGGCGCTTAATAGTTTTTGCCTTGATGATAACAGGATTAGTTAGAGCAGGAAAAATAGCGTTGGATGAAATGGCAGACAAAAGCACGAAACATAAGGATAGTAAAACGGAAAGCCGAACAAAGCGATTTAATCGTTGGTTGAGGAATAAAAAAGTCAATAAAGAAACCATGTATTTTCCCTACATCAAGGAAATACTAGCAGGTCTGAGCGGAACAACGTTAATATTCACAATAGATGCAAGTAGTTTAGGTAAACACTGTGCAGTATTGATGATAAGTATAATATATAAAGGAAGGGCACTACCAGTAATTTGGAAAGTAAGAGAAGGGAACAAAGGAAGCTTTAGTGAAGCAGAACATGTAGTTTTGCTAGAGGAGTTGTATGAATTATTGCAAGAAATAGAGGAAGATTTAGAGAAGGAATTAGACGTGGTAGTAGTAGGTGACGGTGAGTTTGATGGAGTAGAATTCCAAAAGAAATGTGAAGAGTACAAGTGGGAATATGTACTAAGAGCGGCAAAGAACATCAATTGTTATGAAGAAGAAGAGAAAGAACCATTCAAACCAGAAGATATAGCACAAGAAGGAGAGCAAGTAAATGTAGAAAGGGTAAAGTATACGAAAGCGAAGTATGGACCAGTACAAATAATAGCGTGGTGGGAAGAAGAGTACAAAGAGCCAATATATTTGGTAACGAATGTAGAGTTAGCAAAAGAGGCATGTGAGTTGTACAGAAAGAGGAGTTTAATCGAGACATTTTTTTCAGATGAAAAATCAAGAGGATTTAACATACACAAGACACGGATAAAAGATCCAAAAAGACTAGAAAAGCTTTTGTTGGTAGCGTGCTTCGCATACATCTGGATAGTATATTTAGGAGCTATAGCAAAAAAAGAAGGAAAGGAAGGACAATTTAGGAGAAAAGACAGAAAGGTATTGAGTCTATTTCAGCTAGGGAGGAAATACTTAGAATATCTACTAGAGTGTGCAATACCTATACCAGAGGGATTATTAGAGTCGCCAGAATTCTGGGAGGAAAGTGCATGGATATAAAATCAGAGTAACCTTCAAAAAGTAGTTTGAGAGCTTCTCATAAAAGCAGTGCTAGGTAGTCTTATGGCTATATTCAGGAGTTGAGATTAATAAAAGACTCATAGTAGAGGCTTTTTCTCACTTTATGCATGATTGAAGAACAAGTTTTGCAAAAAAGTAGAGTGTTGAGTCAACAACCAAGATCAAAGTTAGAAATTATAGAGAAATTGGGCTCTTTTTTGAATATCTATAATTCCCTCAGGTACATGATTCGTTTTCTACAAAGGATTAGAAGTGTACGGTTTTGAAATGCCTTAAGTCATGAAAGCGTATTCTACAAACACCTGCTTTTTCCTGAAGGCTATGCCACACTCTATCAAAACTCCTTGGGGGTATTTCCTCTCCAATTATAGTATTACAGCGCAATGTTGTATCTGAAATAAAGGGAAGTGCGAACAAAGTGCGAGTGTGAATAGTAAACTAAGATCATGAAAAGAGTTAGCGAAACACACAATAAAATAGTAGAAGAGACAGAAGATTTGAGTCTGCCAGAATGTAATTTAGTTGAAGCAGATATAGAAGTGCTAGCAAAAGAACTTAAAGAATACGTAGCAGAATTTGAAGAGGCATTCAAACGACCTGAAAGTTTGACTTGGACAGGACATTATCTAAAAGGCTTGCTAAGTGACCTTGATCGAAAAAATATAGAAGCAATAGCACTATCAATGGGACTGAATGCCCGTAGCATGCAAAGTTTTATAGGAAAAAGTCCTTGGCAGATAGAACCTGTAATCGACACACACCAAAAGCTAGCTGCAAAAAGCTTAGGTAATGAAGGAGTACTGATAGTTGACGAATCAGGGAATGTAAAACAAGGAAGAAACTCGGTAGGAGTAGCAAGGCAGTATTGTGGATCAGTAGGAAAAGTGGAGAACAGCCAAGTAGGAGTATACTTAGGGTATGCCAGCAACAAAGGGCATACTCTAACAGAAGGGCAACTGTACCTACCTGAACAGTGGTTCGATGAAGAACATAAACAAAAAAGGGAAGAATGTAGAGTGCCAAAAGACTTAGAGTTCAAAACCAAACCAGAAATAGCGTTGGAGATGATAAGAAAGACAAAAGGGAGGAGGCATTTGAATTTTGAATACGTACTAGCAGACGCATTGTATGGAGATAACATAGAGTTTAGAGATGGAGTAGCTGAGTTAGGGAAGCAGTACTTTACAGCAGTATCTTGCAACACGAGGGTGTACCAAGAGAAACCAGAGATGAAGGTGCCTGAATGCAGAGGTAGAGGAAGAAAGCCTAAACTAGCAAAGGCAAATACTGAGTCAATACGAATAGATGAGTTAGCGAAAGAAATAGAGGAAGGAAAGTGGAGTAGACATGTAGTAAAAGAAGGGAGGAAAGGGCCAATAGTATGCGAATTTGCCTTTGAGCGAATATGGGAAACAAGAGGAGAAGGAGAACCAGTGGAGTTGTGGTTGGTAATCCGCCGTAATCTAAATGAGAATGGAGAAATCAACTACTATTTTTGCAATGCTTCAGAAGAAATCAGTCCTGAGACTTTAGTGTGGTTAAGTGGCATGAGATGGCCAATAGAAACATCGTTTGAAGAATCAAAGGAAGAGTTAGGACTTGACCACTACGAAACTAGAAGTTACTTAGGCTGGCACCATCATATACTATTAACTTGTTTGGCACATCATTTTCTGGTGAGAATGCGTTTAATGTTAGGAGAGAAAGCTCCAGCTTTGACCTTGCCACAAGCAAGATTACTAATCAAGGCAGCAATACCACTGCCTGAGTTAACGATAGCTCAATCACTAAGTCTAATTCGTTACTACCAGCGCCGAAATTATACTGCCTATGTCTCACATCGAAAACATACTCTTGCTACACTGTATAGGAACTATATTTCATGACATTGCGCTGTAATAATAGACGTAAATACTAAATCACTAAATTCTGGTGATGTAGGACCCCAAGCATCACCTAACTGATGAGCCTCTGCTTGTTGTTGTTGTTTATGCTGTTCAAGCACGGCTATAGCCTCAGGGTCTAATAAAACTTTACGTACGCTCTGAGCAGTCTTAGGTGTACTGATTGCATAACCCTTTTCCAAGCTTATAAGAGATTGTTTTACGTGCACAGTATCACCTTCAATATCTTGCCAGCGCAAACCCAAAACCTCACCATGCCTCATGCCAGTACTTAAAGCTAAGTGGAAAGCTGCAAAAAGCCTGTGTGCTCGAGCATGATCAAGAAACTCCAATGCTTCTTCACTAGACCATTTAATGTCCTTAACCTTTTTTTCTATCTTAAAAGGATCTACAGCAGTAGCAGGATTACGAATTAATAATTCATCCTTCACAGCTTGCTCGAGGGCAGTCTTAAGTACTGTACGTGATTTGTTAGCAGCATCTTTACTGACAAGTTCTTGAGTAGTTCGCATAAAGGCTCTGACTTGAGGAGTGGTGAGCTTCTTTAGCTTTATGCTTCCAAGCTCAGGATTTATATGTTTATTGACGTGGTAAGTGTAAAACTCAACTGTACGAGGTTTGACAGTTAGAGCTTTATCCTTGAGCCAGACCTTAAGGTACTCTGACACAGTACGCTTTTCATCAGTTTGTATTCCACTAGCTACCTCCTTCTTAATTTCCTCTAGCTTGCGAAGAGCCCCAGCTTGACTGTTAGCATAGCGAGCAATCCGTTTACGATTACCATTACCATCATACCCAAGCTGATAAGCAGCTTCCCAACGAACATAAGAGGTTCCATCTTTACGTTTTATGATGCGCTTATAGATAGAGCCTTCCCCATCTGCACGTTTCCTAGCCAATTTCTCAATTTCCTTCCTGACGTTTGCTTCTAGGAATATACTTACAAACATCCTTGATATCAATAGGTTTACCTGTTAGTTCCCTCAAGGTCTCTATTGCCACATCTAAAGTATGGACATTAACTATCTCTGTTTTACCGTTTGCCAAACGATAAGCAGTTCCTTTGGCTAGACCTGATGCTTTCATAAAGCGATAGGTAGTAATATTATGTTGTTCCAGTAATTCTTTAATTTTCCATTGGACGGGCATAAGTCCAATCATATTATCACCTCATTGCCCATATTACCACTGTTTATCCATATTGTCAAGATGTGGTACTAATGTAGTAGAATTTGATGCCTGCACAATCTAATAGCCATTTGTGACATGAATTGCTCCAATAGGTGCTCAGATTACTGAGGATTGCTAGTAAAAGTTTCTAAGGGCAAATTGCTAAGCTCGAGCACTCCCATCCTTACCATATGTATAGAAAATCCAAATTTCTTTACATAGTAAAATGAGCATGTAAAGCTTCTTGTCATAGTTGGTTTTATCCTCTAGCAGGTTGAAGAGTTGTGCAGAACCAAATCGGTTAGTGAAATTGGTTTGTTGCCCAGACAAGGCTTGTTGTTCTTGTTCCTCAATCCATTGATAACTTTAAACAATGTGTTTTGTAACGTTAGAGTGGCTTTTATGTAGTCATATGTGTTTGGAGAACACATATTGCAAGTGCAGAATTTGGTCAGTTAGATCGCATTTTGTCCTCAAAAACCATGGTTTTTTGACCCTAAAATCCTGTGCTAATTGAGGTATTAGGGGCAATTCCATTTTTCCAAATTGATGGCTACATCTCGACCCCTATCAGGTCTAATATATATTTTTGCCCCTCGTTTGGAACAGTGTTTCTATAGAAAAATGCTCCATTCGCCTCAACTCTGTTTCTGGTAATCATTTTCAGTGTCTCTATTACTTGTTTAAAGGTCCATCTTCTTTCCCATCCCCTTTTGTTCTTCTTGAATAATGGTCCTAATCGTTTCTGCATGTGCCATTGCACATAATACGCTAGCATACATAAAAATACATGTGCCTTTATTCGCTGGTCTAGATTATGGTAAAACGGTCGCATCTCTATCTGCACTGTTTTTAAATTTCGGAATGCTTCTTCTACTTGCTCTAGCTTTTTGTAACTGCTCACTACCTTTCCCTTGCTCATGACTTTTTTGTCTACCTTCGTTGTTATTACATAACATCCATCTAGTCTTTTTGCTTTTGCTATTTCCTCTTCCTTTTTGCTCCACTTCAGCTTATGCTGATTTGACTTTTTTTCCCTTTCATCGCCCTCTACTTCCCATCTTATATATTTACCCATTTTGTATTTCTGCAGCACTTTCCCTACTCTTGCCCCTAACTCCTCTACTGTTGCCTTTTTCTTGTACTTTGATATTCCCTCTAGCTCTTTTATTGTTAAGCTGATTAGTTTTTCCCTTGTCCTTTCATCCTTCCTCGCTGACTCTGCATTCTTGCACAGACAGTACCTCTTGTTTGTTACTTCTGGGTCTTCTACTTCTTTTATTTTCTTTGCATCAAACTCTTCTGCTTTTATTACTCCTTCTGTTATCAATCCTTGTATTTCACTCTTTGTTAATGCTCCTACCGTCCTCACCCCTTTTTCTTCTAACTCCTCTGCTATTTTTTCCGTTACCATTCCTCTATCCCCTACTAGTATTGCTTCCTTTACCTCATAATCCTTCCTTATCTCTTCTACCTTCTCTGACACTGTTGTTTCATCTTTCGTATTCCCCTTAAATACTTCTATTCCCACTGGGCATCCTTCTCCATTACATATCAATCCTATTACCACTTGTTCATGCTTCTTCTTTCCATCTCGGTTATAACCATACTTTACTAATTCGCTTTTCTTGTACTCTCCCTCTAGATAGCTACTTGTTATGTCATATAGTACTAACCGACCATTTTTCAGATGTTTCTTCGCTAATTTCTTCTGTATCGCTTTTTGCCTTCCTAGCAAATTATCTAGTGCTTTGTAACATCTTTTTCTTACATCTGGTCGCCCTTCTTCTCCACACTGTTCCCATAGTGTGCTTGTACTATATTGATTGCACAATGATAACTTACTCCCTGCAAATATTATTCTCCCTGTTATCATCGCACATACATCATTTACCCACCTCTCAGGCTTTGAGTATATTTCTGTTTCTAACCCTATATCTTTTATAGCATTTTCCTTTTTTATCTGGCCCAAGTATCGGCAAAACCCCTAATTTGAATAACTTTAGGAAAAACTAAAGCTATTTTCCTTCCTGAAGAAATCACCTTTACAATTTTCCTATAAGGTGTTTATTGATGTTTTCATTAAATTTCCCAAAATGCAAATATTCTCATTTTTCAAGAGTTCTAGGACTCTTGTTAAATCCTGTGTGAGATAGGATATCTCGAAACAGATCTAAACTCACTGCCCCTCTGTAAAGAATTGAAAAAACCTTGCTGCATTGCTCAAAAATTAGAAGATTCTCTAATGAAAAATTCTTGCCTAGACGTATTTGACTATCATAACTGTCTCACTAAGGAAAACCTCGTTATGCTAATTCCTTATGGGAACTTACCCTTTAGCTTTACGTAAACGTATTGTCGATGCTTACCTTGCTGGTGAAGGTTCTCAGAGTGATATAGCAAAACGGTTTCTAGTTAGCCCAACTACAGTCAAAGCATACCTCAAACTTTATCAAAAAACAGGTGAGTTATTGCCTAGAGCACATAATAGAGGTCGCAAGCCTGCTGTAAACACTAAACAGCTTTCACTAATAAAAACCTTGCTGGAAAGGCACTCAGACATAACCTTAGCTGAACTCTGCACAGCTTTTGAGAAAAAGACTGGTATTAAAGTTAGTAGCACTAGCATGCACAGAGCGATCAGCAGGATTAACTGGACCTATAAAAAAAGACTTTACGTGCTAGAGAGCAAGATCGAGAAGACATTGCAGTAAAGCGGAAAGTCTTTTCACATTTGCAGAAAGCACTTAAATCAACTAGGTTAGTGTTTATTGACGAAACAGGCCTGTATCTAAACATGACCAGAACGCATGCCCGATCAAAACGTGGGGAGAGGGCATATGCTTCTGTACCAAGCAAGAAACATAAGATTGCAAATTTGATAGGAGCAATTACTCTAGAGGGAGTAATTGCTGATTTTTGTGTGGATGGAGGTACAACAGGAGAAGTGTTTACAGTATTTCTAGAAGAGGTTTTATGTCCAGTATTGAAAGTAGGGCAAATAGTGTTGATCGATAATTCACCAGCACACATAGTAAAGGAAGTAAAGGGATTAATAGAGGGTAGAGGGGCTAAATTAATCTATTTACCACCATATAGTCCTGAGTTCAATCCAATAGAACATTGTTGGTCAAAGGTAAAGTCACACCTGCGTAGATTAGAGCCTTGGGACGAAAAAAGGTTAAATTCTTCAGTGAAGAAAGCTCTGAAAACAGTCACTACTGATGATGCTCAAGCTTGGTTCAGTCACTGTGGTTATTCCAATCACCCACCTATGGAAGAATGTTACTCTAAGTATTTATTCAAGTATTCACAACTTTGATTTCTTATAAGTGCAAAAGCATGTTCTCATCTTTAGCTAGATCACTATCGAGAACTGTTTTTACTGTTTGTGATTTAGTGACATGATTTTATGAGAAGTCACTAACACTGTGCCACAAGCCGAAAGCTCAGTAGTGGGTCAGGTTAAATAGGAAAATGCTATATAAGCCTCAACACTGTACAACTTGCCCCGTATTCCTTGCTTTCTACTATTTTGAATGCTTGAGGATCATCTTCTGGTATGACTTTGTTTCTAAAGCTTAGTTGCAACAGTTTTAGTTGTTCTAGTGTTTGCCCTGTTATTCTTCCATATTGCTTATGTTTTACTTTTCCGTCTTCTCGGTAGGTGCTTCGGATTATTCCTACTGGTTTATCCGTACTGGCCTTTTGAATTTCAAGGTGCAGGTTTGTTGCAGCCAACATGATGGCTACATTATATGGCATTGATCTCTATTTGTAAAGAATATATTCCCCTTAAATGATGGCTACAAAATCGAAAAATGTAACCTTAACTTATTCCCTATTGTAACTAGCATCTGTGAGAAAAATATGGCATTTTAGGGGTACAAAATACGCTCTACCTGCACATTCATCAGCTTCCTTTACAGTCAGCTTTCCCAGTGGGAGAATGTACAGGCTTACCAAGTTCCATGTGTACGCCTTTATAGTCACTTAGGTTGTGCCTGTTCACCGAGTTCTCAACACCCACGTTACACTATAGACGAGAGTGTAAACCTGTTCCTGTACCTTTTGGTTACAGCCTATCAGTATCTTTGGCTGTTCGTACCTAACGATGTTTATCAGCACTTCACGTATGTTAACCATATGACTTGACCCTAGCTCCCTCACGCATGATACTTGCGTTGTTGACTTTGTATCACTACTTAGTCTCCTCATTAGATGGGCTCCATTCTACCAAGAGCTTTGCACAACACCGTTGCCAGTGATGCACATCTTGGGAGGGTACGAATGGTGGGACATTCGGTTAAATCTGTTCCTTTCTTTCGAAATTCACTGTTTAACAGCCGTACACATGACTTCTTGTCGCAACTTCTAACGGCACTAAGCTTAGGAGTGCACACTCCTCCGTATATCCTATTTGGCTGATTTCTAGACTTGATTTAATCACTCATATGAAACGCCAGTTAGGTTAACATGCTCACTTTGAGAAACCTGCTTCGACTTGGGTATAATACGCTTTACAGAAAATGATATGAAGTCTCACTTGCTTTATTCCTCTTGCTTCTTTATGTCAGCAAAAATTGCTTTTGGATCATAGTCGAAACTTTACCAAGAGCAAAAAAGTAACAGCTGTTAACTAGTTCACTACAGCCTGCCAGCTACGGTTTCTGCTAAAGGTGCTAACGACAGCCTTATGTTACCTTGCTATAAAAACTGATCATGATAGAGGTTCGTAATCTTATAAAAAGTTATGGGCGTGTAAAAGCAGTAAAAGATGTTTCTTTTACTGCTCATTCAGGGCAAGTCTTAACATTTTTAGGGCCAAATGGTGCAGGCAAATCCACTACCATTAAAGCAATTACCGGACTTATTCGTCCTACTTCAGGAAAAGTAAGCCTAGCTGGTTTCGATATTATCAGGCAGGGTGTGGCAGCAAAAGCAAGGCTTGGTTATGTACCAGATAGGCCCTATCTTTATCAAAAACTTACGGGTCGAGAGCTATTACGTTTTTTAGGTAGTTTACGTAAGATAAAGGATTGTGAAACTAAGGCGCAAAGTTGGCTCGAGTTCTTCGGTTTGCAAGATTTTGCCAATGAGCTTATCGAAACCTATTCACACGGCATGCGTCAGAAACTCACTTTTATTACTGCGCTCTTACATGATCCTAAAGTCTTAGTAATTGATGAGCCAATGGTGGGTCTTGATCCTAGAGCATCTAAGCAAGTGCGTAAGCTTATGCGTGAATATGCTCTAAAAGGTAATACTGTTTTGCTAACTACCCATTCAATGGAAGTGGCAGAGGATGTTTCTGATAGAGTACTTTTAATTAACAAGGGGAAGATTGCTGCTGAGGGAACTTTAGAAGAGTTACAAGGTTATATAGGTAATCAAAGAGCTGACCTTGAAAATATTTTCTTGACACTTACTGAAGAGGAGAAAGTTCAACAGCAAAAGCAGGAGCTGGCTGCATGAACGGCGAGATTAGGGTGCTCGAGGCTAAGTCCCTTGCTAATATTAATTTTAAGCCAACTCGCAATCCCTTTATTCTTTTCAGCATGCGTTTACGTGGTGCTTGGAATGGCATCAAAAGTCGCCCATTACAGTACCTTATAGGCGCAGCTTTCCTGTCGCTTGTCTACTGGGGAATTTTTAGCATAACAAGAAGAGGAGTACATTTTCTAACAAATCCCTTAAAAGTAGGGAACTTAGCTATCGATTTAGATATTGCCCAAGCAATTATTCAGCGTAGTTTAGAAACCCTTTTTATTATCCTCATGCTCGGAGTAACTTTTAGTGTCCTCACTACAGCTGTGCATACACTCTATAGCTCCGAAGATTTACCGTTTTTACTCAGTTTGCCTATTCCTGCCACTCAAGTTTTTTACTTAAAAGTTCTAGAGACTTATGTAAGTGCTGCAATGATGCCTGCTCTTTTCACAGTACCAGTATTAGTAGCTTTAGGCATTGAGCTGAATGCAAACTGGACTTATTATCCTATTGCTTTAGCAACAGTGCTATCTTTATATTCCATACCAGTAACCTTGGGCAGTTTTCTAGCGCTAGTACTTATGCGTATTTCCCCAGCAGGCAGGGTCAAAGAGGTTGCTACTGGCCTTAGTGTTATTATAGCCGCAGCTTTTATCTTTACTCTAAGGATGCTTCGCCCTGAACGCCTAGCCGATATGACCTTGGCGCAAATGGCACGTTTCTTAAAGCAGTTTGCTAATTTTGAAATAAGCTGGTTGCCCTCGAGCTGGACCTCACAAGCGGTTTGGGGAGCGCTAGAGGGCCATTTAACTATAGGTGCTTATTTCCTAGCAGCTCTTTCAATTCTTTTATTATGGTTTGTTGCATGGGCAGCAGCTTTTGCTTATAAAGAAGGGTGGATACGTTCGCTCGAGACTGGTAAACCTAAGTTAGACCCAAGTATACGTCGTGCACCCATTTGGGAGCGGTTACTAAGTGTTTTTGGACGAGCTGGGGGCATCATTGTTAAGGATATCAGACTACTCTTACGAGATCCCACACAGTGGTCACAGCTATTAGTTTTACTGGCTCTTGCTGGAGTTTATCTAGTAAGTGTAGGTAGTATAAAACTAGAGCTTGATGTCCAGCGTTTTCGAGATGCCATTGGCACAATGAATATCATGTTCATGGGATTCTTGTTAGCTGGAATAGGTATTCGTATGGCATATCCCATTATTTCTTTAGAAGGGGAAGGCTTTTGGATTCTAAGAACTGGACCTTTGAGAAGTAAGGGCATAGTAATGAGTAAATTTTGGAATGCTTTACCAGCAATGGCCATTCTTGGCGGAGGGCTAGGCATTGCAGCAGCAAAGCTTATAAACTTATCACCTACTTTAGCTTTTGTTTCCCCTATAGCAGGCTTGAGTGCTGCAGTGGTCACTACTGGATTAGGTGTTGGTTTAGGCGCAGCCTTCCCTCGCTTTAGTGCTAATAGCCCTTCAGAAATACCCATGAGTGCTGGTGGATTGCTTTACATGGCCCTTTCCCTTGCCTATGCCACTATGATGACGATTATCTTAGCTTATCCTGCTTGGCAAAGCTTTCAAAACCCGAAGGTTTTTTATTGGTCACAACCTCAAGGTATTTGGCTTCTTGCTGCTATTTTTTGTCTAACTATACTTTGTACAACTTTACCGCTTATTTTTGGCAGCACCCGTCTAGCACGATATGAGTAGTGGTGCGCCCAGCAGGATTTGAACCTGCGGCCTATCGCTTAGAAGGCGGATGCAGCTCATTTCGGCTCATTCCCTATCATTCCAAACGGTGCCAGAATATACCTACCTGCCAAGGTTGTCAGTATATTCTGTATCTTCTTATATCATTTAAAACCTTTTAAGTTTAACTTGTTGGCTGTAAATTGGCCGTATTTAACTAGCCTTTTTTTGCTGTCCTCCACTTTCTTCCTGTTTTTCCCAAGGAAATGGTAATTCCTCCTCTTTAACACTATTGGAAAGAGATTTCTTGGGACACCAAGGTTCAACTCGAGCTTTTACCCTTTCATATTCCTTCCTGAGATTTCTCCTAGCATTTTCCTTATTTTTTATTTCATCATTAGGCATTAACTCAGCTCCATATGCAGGCATTTCTTCACCCCTACTTGAAGACTGCTTCCATTCAAGCCAACGTCTTAAACGCTCAGACCAAGAGTAAGCATCAATAGGCATTTCGTAAACTAAATAGACCTTATGCATAATAACTTAAGCTAATTCAGTCTCTAGTTTAGCAGCTTGCCAACGTAATGTCTGAGCATTCACAAAGCCGCACACCACCTGTAAAATAGAGGTGTAAATGTTCTTAGCACAACGATACTTCTTCCTTACTACCTTCCAATTCTTTGCCCATCCTACACAATGCTCTATTCTTACTCTAATTCGTCCTATGCTTCGGTTGAACGCTTTCTCACTTGCTGTCAATTCCCCTCCCTTTGGTTTTTTCTTTGGTGTTGTTACTACTACCCTTGGTATTTTCCTCACTTCCCCTGTTTCTTCATCTACTACCTCAACTTTTTCTACTTTTTTGTCTAACCCCTGATATCCTTTGTCTCCTATTCCCTCACTCCCATAAGGCATCCTTTCTATCGTTTGCACCTCCTCACATAGCTTCTTATCATGTTTACTGCCCGGAACCACCTCACTTATCGCCTCTATATGGTGCTCATCATCTGTTACCATTTGTGTTTTTACTGTGCATGT
This sequence comes from Trueperaceae bacterium, assembly GCA_965224855.1. Taxonomy (GTDB): domain Bacteria; phylum Deinococcota; class Deinococci; order Deinococcales; family Trueperaceae; genus CBDCVN01. The sequence goes on from CBDDAI010000002.1 coordinate 2,753,511, forward strand.
CTTTTTCTTGCCTGAGTAATATGGTTTCCCTCCCTTACTATTCTTAGGTCTGTTTACTGGTTGTTCAAAGGCATCTATCAGAACTTTCGCTCCTATTTCCATTAGTTCTAACTTATCCTCTTCTGATAATTCAGGCTTCTCTTCTGATTCAACTACTTCCCATACTTCTGGTACTGGTAATACTTCTTTGAGTAAAGGTAATAGACGCTTTAAGTCTCTTGATAGCATTGACTGGGTTCCACCAAACAACATGGCTATTTGTTTTTGAGTATTATACCAACGTAAGTAAGTTAACAGCATTACTACTCGCATTACCAAAGACAGTTTGTATTTTGGCCCTCCACCATAAGCTCACTCTCTTTTATCGTTTTCATGCCTATGCTGCTCGTATTCGGGAAATCTTTCCTCTAGTTCCTTCATCATTTCCCAAAACACTTTGTCTGGTATTCCTGTAAAGTTCTTAATTTTTCCATCTTCTTTAAGTTGTTCTTCATTAACCATGCTTTGTTAACTCCTATACTCTCTTTCCTCGTAATTAACAAAGTTTACACTATCTATTTTCTTATTGTGCATAAGGTCTAATGTAATAACTTTGCCTGAGAAAAACTAAGTTTTTTTGGATTCATTTCATGATGGTCTAAAAAACCTTTATAGACTCTAAAAATCTCTTCATTAGTTGCTGGCCCACAGATTGTTAGCATGATAGTTTTTATAAAACCATCTGAACTAAAAGTCCAGTTAGGGTAAACTCCTGCATAAGGAACACTGCCGCATAAAACAAATGCTAAAGCATCATCAATGCTCCACCACTCTGTTTGTTTAGATATGTCATCACAAACTTCATAGAGTTTGTCGAGAATCCCTACTAGGGGTACAGAAAAATAATACTTTCTTCCATTAGAAAAACGCATGGCAAGGAAGCGGCGATTATTACCACTATGTGAAAAGCTGACAACATTTCCCTCAATGAGTTCATTTTTAAAAAAGTCAAAACACTGTACAACATTAGGTAGTCCTATACATGTAATGATGAATTGTAACTATGCACAAAATACCCAGATAGCTGCAATGTGGTTAGCTAATTTCTTTGAAAAAGAAAGTGTCTTCCTTACCAAACGACTAACCCTCTGCCTTAAGGTGCAATTAAACCTTTCTATTCTATTTGTCTTCCCACTCTTCTTACCCACTGCCTTATGCCTCTTGCTTGGTATTACCTCTTTATATCATGCCCAGAAATCACTGTGGCACACAGCACATTGCCTATAGACTGCTGCTGGTAATGATTTCCATAACCCTTTTGCTCCCTCCTTGTCTCTACTACCCACATACAACCCCACTGTTTCTCCTGTTTTCTGGTCTATTGCTAGCCAGATCCACATCTTGTTCCCTTTATTCCCTACATATGACCATATCTCATCACACTCTATTTTCAATGGTACTTTTTCCTTTTTCTCGACATTAACCTCCTGACCTATGTTTTCAAATTTATCATTGATGTATCTTTGTAACCAAGCTTCTGACACTCCTGCTACACGAGCTATAGCTGCAAGGGATAGCCTTTCTAGTAAGAGCTTGTCTATTAGATCCTTTGTTGTTTGGCTGATAGGAACATTTTGAGGATCCTCAACGAACTGCCTGCCACAATCTTTACATAGGTGATTCTGCTTGCCATTGTGTATATGACCATTTTTCGCTACATTTCCTGAGTTACAGTCTGGACAGTGCAAATTGTTTTCTTGTTTTATTTCCATAAGATATTTTCACATGACAAAGTTCCATCATTACATGAAGGGCACTACCAACAAAGCTACCCCAAGCACTAGAAGGCATAGTTTGTTTCTGTGAAGGATTTAGTACTGGTTGCAGTATTCACTTAGCAACAGGCTACCCCGTTATATGCACTATCTCAGCTCAAGCAATGTCAGCTCGAGTGAAAGAGATTTTAGAGAAGTACGGGAATACCTTTGAGGGCATTATTTGTGCTGATAATGATGCAAGCCAACCCTCAAATGTGGGTTTAAAAGTAGGGCAAGCTGTTGCTTATGAGCTGAAATTGAGATTTTGCTTTCCAGACCTAGGGAAGAGCATAAAAGTTGACTTCAATGACTTGCATGTTGCTAAAGGTCTGGAAGCTGTTAAGGAAGTAATTATTAATTCGAAACGAATATATTCAAACCCAAACAGACTAAAACCTAGTGACAGAGGTTATAAGCCTTACAAACAAAGACGCTATGCACGTTTAAGAGGTTGGACATGAGCAAAGATAGAATCCAAGAAAGTACTAATCCAAAAGATAGTGAAGAAAACACTAGCATCAATAATAACTCAAAAGCTAGTTCACCACAAGAGGATTTCACATTTACTGAAGTAAAGAATGAACACGTTGAATACTGTTATAAGTTCTGTACCAAGTTAGAAGAACGTCTTGCCAAAAAACAAAAGGAAGGTAAAGGTAATGAGGATCTACGAAATCTCCTAGAAGGAGCTAAACAGGATTACATAATCTACATAGCAGATAGTTACTTTGAGGATTCAGAACTTCAGAATGTATTTGAAAGATTCGTCAAAGCTTCTGGTATAGGTAAGGCATCTTTAAAGTCTGCTCTAAGGAACCTTAAAGATAAAAGAGCAAAAACAGAAAACTATGAGGGATTTTCTGATGAGATGCTCGAGTGTTTAAAAAGATGCACAGAGTTAGGAACACTTAGCTCAAAGGAGCAAAAGGAAGCAAAAGAAGGCATTTGGCAATTGGTGTTTGATAAGGGTTTTCAAGAAGCAGAAATTGAAACTGTTATACGCAAGGTTGCTGAGAATGTTGGCAATAGCCAACCAGCAATAAAAGCTGAATGGAGGAATGCTAAGGCACGTTTGATTGCTGAGATGCTAGAGGAACAAAGTAAGGTGCGTGAAAAAGAGCTTGGCATTAATCTAGGCCCATACCACATTTTAGATGGTGCATTTCATAAAGTTAAGAAAACAGAAGATGGTGAGGATTATATTCCTTTATGTAACTTCACAGCAAAGGTAATTAAGGAAATCAATTATGATGATGGTGCTGAAAGTAAAGATGTATACAGGATAGAAGGGAAACTTAACAATGGTAAGGCCTTACCACCTATAGAGGTTCTTAAAGAGAAATACAAAGCCATGAACTGGGTCAGTCAATGGAGGTTTGGACCCCTAGTATATGCAGGGCAAACTAAAGCTGATGATGTGCGTACAGTTACCCACATGTATAGTGATAATGTAGGTTATAGTACAGTTTATGCCCACACAGGCTGGCGTGAGATTGATGGCAGTTTTTATTACCTATATGAAGGTGGTGCTATTGGTATTGATGAACCCAGCGAAGCTATTGAGGTTGATTTAGGCAATGTAGCAGGCTCGAGTGGTAACTCAAGATTCAAAGACTACAATCTGTCCATTAAAGGAAGTGGTGAACCTTTAGAAGGTATTACCCTAAAGGAAGCAACAAAGGCAAGCCTAGACCTTCTGAGGCTAGGTAGTAATAAAGAAGTACTGTACACCCTACTAGCAGGAATCTATAGAGCACCATTAGGTGAGTCGTTGACTATTGATCTAGGTATATTCGTTGTAGGGCTTACAGGTACATTTAAAAGCCAAGTAACAGCATTAGCACAAGCACATTTTGGTGCCAAATGGAATGGTCAACCCTTCCCTGATAACTGGACTAGTACAGCTAATAGCCTTGAGAAACAAGCGTTCCTAGCCAAAGATGCCCTATTTACCATTGATGACTACAACCCTACAGGGACTCAAAATCAGATAAATGCCTATGCAGCTAAAGCAGAAAAGGTGTTTAGAGGACAAGCCAATCAATCAGGTACAGGTAGAATGAGATCAGATACAAGTCTAAGAGCAACCTACTACCCTAGAGAACTAACTTTATCAAGTGGTGAAGATATTCCAAAAGGACATAGTTTAAGAGCAAGGATAGTTTTTGTTGAGCTAGAAAAAGGGGACATTAACGAACAGAAACTAACTGAAGCACAAGATAGGGCTTATGAAGGTATCTATACCCAAGCTATGCTTGAATACCTAAAATGGTTAGCACCACAAATAAGTGATTTAAAAACTAAGCTCCCTACCAGATTACGGAAGTTAAGGGAAAAAGCATTTTCAGAGTCAATTAATGATGCACATAAAAGACTATTAGAGCAATTGGCAAACCTTCACATAGGCTTTGAGATGTTCCTTCAGTTTGCACTCGAGCATGAAGTCATCGCTCAAACTGAGCACGAAGCATTGCTAAAAGATTGTTGGCAAACACTAATAGAACTAGGCAAAAAACAAGCTGAGTTACAAGCAGGTGCTGACCCTGTTAATAGGTTTATTGAGCTATTGATTGCTGCTTTATCAAATTGAGGCTTGAGCTGTATGATGGGAAACTATCACGTACAGTTCTAAGGGGACGGGGAGCCAGCAATGGCTCCTTGTTACCCGGCCTCCTCAATAATACTTGCAACTTGATACTGGACAGGTTACACTAAATGTAGTGATTAACAAGTTTAAGCATAGTGGACTTGAAAAATTCTTTTCCAGTGGTACAACAGCTGGTATACAACCTCATCATGCAAAACGCCTTCGTTTGATTCTAGCCCAGCTCAATGTTTCAACTTCTCCTCAAGATATGAGTTTGCCAGGACTTGACCTTCATAAATTAAAAGGAGATAGGAAGGAAACTTGGTCTGTTAAAGTCAGCGGTAATTGGCGTGTCACTTTCAAGTTTGAAGATACTAACGTTACAGATGTTAATTACGAAGATTATCATTAGGAATGTTAATTATGAAAATGCATAACCCTCCTCATCCAGGTGAAATTTTAAGAGAGCTTTGTATAGAGCCATTGGATTTGACAGTAACTCAAACGGCAGAGGCTTTAGGGGTTAGTCGCAAAACCCTTTCAGCATTGCTTAACGGTCGTTCAGGTATCAGTCCAGAAATGGCAATTCGTTTATCTAAAGCTTTTGGTACATCGGCAGAAAGTTGGCTCAAGCATCAAATGCAATATGACCTTTGGATTGCTGAGCAAAATATAGGAGAAATCAATGTACAATCTTTGTCAGCAGCTTAGTTGGTGTACTGCGTTTCTAACTCTTACTGCAGCGGGATGCTCACACGAGGGCTTAAATCAAGTCTGGAACTTAGTTAAATTGGATTTACGCAGAAGTGAGCACCCCTGAGCTTTGTAAGTTAAATAGCATAGAAAATTACCTCCAAGCAAATCGTTTACTCATAGACTGTCTGGAATTGGCTTTTGTGAGTGACAAACAAAACATCTTAAATAGATTGGCATTAGCTGGAAGCAGGTAAGGCTCCTCAAGCATCCTGCCTACGTTGTTGCTCTTACTTAGTAAATGACCCAATTTTTTATGCGATAAATAAGCCTATCTAGACATTACCAATCACTAAACGATCCTTTGCAGCTTGCAAAGCCCTATAACTGGTGCATTACAGAAAGGTAAAGGAATGAAAAGGATTTTGGTAGGTGGTGCTTGGGCAACAAGAAATAATTCTCACCACCCCACTTAATAATTAAGGCATACTTAATTAACAAGAAAGCTCGAGTGATGGATCAGAACCAATTCAAAAAAGAGAAATCTCTAAATGCAATTCTCTATATAGCATCTAAAGTTACTAACCCTGATGTCTATAAGGTTCTAAAGCTGATGTATTTTGCAGATAAGTATCACCTTGGGCATTATGGAAGTCTAATTTCTGATGATAGCTATGTGGCTATGAAAAGTGGTCCTGTGCCCTCACTTCCTTACGATATCCTCAAAAGTACGAGAAAAGGTAAACATCGTCTTTTCAATGATACTGAGATAGAAAGATTTAAAGAAGCTTTAGAAGTTAAAGATAATCATGAAGTTATTCAAAAAAAAGAGCCAGACTTTGACTTTTTCAGTGAGTCATCCCTAAAGAGCTTTGATTACGCTATTGAAAATTATGGCCACCTTTCCTATAAAGAGTTAAAGAAGCTTAGTCACGATAGTGCTTATGATGCAGCAGACTTAAATGATGAAATATCTGTGATAGAAATAGCTAAGACATTTGATAATTCAGAATCATTGGTTGACTATCTACAAAATCCTTACCCATAGGTTTGGGTTGTTTTAGAGTTGTTTAGCAAATGGGATGTTCATTACTTTAACTGCAAGCAAATTGGCATAGACAAAAACAAATACGTGATAGTTGCAGATTTTGCAGGTGATGATTGGTTTTATGGGCTTCTGATAAACAGTCAAATCCATCCCTACGTAGAATCACGATCCTATTTGCATCCTTGTATGGTTGAAATTAGGTTATCCACGCATCCTTTTTTGTCCTATGACAGTTGGATTGATTGTACAGTTTTGCATTGCCTGAAGAAAACTGAGCTGACTGAGGGAAATAGAGTAGGCATGCTAACTGAACAAACCGCCCAAGATGTTAAGAAAGGGATTTTGGAGTGTCCAAGGATGGATAGATTCTATAAGAAGAGGTTTAAGCTTTAGGTGCTCGAGTTATCTATCAATCGTAAAGCTTGTGATATACTATGATATACGGGTAGCGAATGAGGAGTTTTATGCTTACCGAACAGATTAATGTACGTATGGACACACAAACTAAAACGCAAGCAGAATCTATTTTTAGTCAAATTGGTGTTTCTCCTACTGATGCAGTCAGAATGTTTTACAAGCAGGTTATCATGCGAAAAGGATTACCATTTGATGCAGTTGTAGTTAGTGATGATTTTGAGAGCAAAATAGATGCATCTATAAAAACCCATGCTGAAACCCTTAGTGGTCTTGCTAAACAGTGAGTGAACCTGCTTGGCTTGAATTACAAGAGGTATTGCTAATCCATCAAAAGATGATAGACCATTTTGGCGGTTCACATGGCATTCGTGATGAGGGACTTTTACAATCTGCTCTCATGCGACCAAAGAATCTCTATTTTTATGAAAGTGGCAGTATCTTTGATTGTGCTGCAGTTTATGCAGAAGGAATTGCACAAAATCATCCATTTATAGATGGGAACAAGCGCACAGCTTTTACCACAGCAGATTTATTTCTAAGAGAAAATGGTTTCTTTCTTAGACCACAGGAAGGGACAAATCACGAAGATATTATTGTTGCTCTTGCTAACAAACAAATAAATTATGAAGAGCTTGCTAGTTATTTTGAAACACAATGTCAGTAAGGCTCGAGCAAACAAAAATAACCTAAACCCTTAGCTTGTGTACCGTCAATATAACTTGTACAGAAGGGTGATTTTACGCTCTCTTAACACCCTATTATTTAAACTGTAAACATGAAAGAGAGGAAACAACGTTTTCCAAGGAGTAATAAAGAATGAGTTTTTCAATACACAAACGAGATAACAACTACGACTTTTTTGTTAGCTATAACAACACCCTTGTGACAGCTGGCTCAGCAGGAACCAAGAAGCAAGCCCTTAAAATCATCTTCAGCATCATAAGAGACATACTACGAACTACTTAAATTCAATTGCGGCTTGTTTATAGTCTGTGGGAGTGCACCCCACAGGCTTTTTTATTGTGTTGTGGTTAGCTTGAGAGTGCTCGAGCTACTACATCTAAAGACTTCTCACCCGATGTAGTCAACTGTAGTTTACTATAGTTCTGTGAGGCTTCATGTTGACTAAGACAGTCATTTTTTACACCACCGAGAATGGTAAACTTCCTTTTCAGAAGTGGCTAAAGAGCCTAAAGGATAAGACTATAATTGCTCGAGTAGTCAAAAGATTTGAGAAAATTGAGCAAGGCAACTATGGTGATTATGCTCCTGTTGGTAATAGCGTCTTTGAATTGAGATACTTTTTTGGCGCTGGTTATCGGGTTTACTTTGCTGAAGATGGTGAAGATACTGTAGTAATTTTGTGTGGTGGTGACAAAGATACTCAAGATGAAGATATAAAAACAGCTAAGAGTTTTTGGAAAGACTATTTAAGCAGGAAAGAAGATGAAAATGACTAATTACCCCACTTTAGATGAGTTTTTACTGGATAGCTTGCAAGAGGATAAAGAATTTCAAGAAGCTTATTTAGAGGTGTCTTTAGAAGAGTTTCAGAAGGACAATGATACCCAAGCTTTGCTTAAGTCACTACGTCGTCTAGCAGAAGCTAAAGGCGGTATTCCAAAACTAGCTAAAGAGATAGATGTAAGCAAGCAAGGACTTTATAAAGCTCTTTCAGATAATGGTAGTCCGAAGCTTAGTACTGTAGGTAAAATCTTGCAAGGGCTTGGTTATCGTCTTACCATAGAACCATTGCAGTCTTAATGTAGACTCTAGAGGATGTTTGAAAGCCTATTCAATTTTTCTTCAGGTACGCTGTCAGCATCGTCTGGTACGGAGGTAGTACCTATTTGTACCTATTGTACCTGAAACTGTAGAAGAGGTAGTCTCTATAATTTCTGCAAATTCTTTTATATTTAACTATCTTGGAGCAGTTCATCTTCATTTTGGAGCAGTTTATTTTCTGAAGTGCTCCAAATTTTATCTTGTCCCTCATTGCTAAATGATCCCTTTGGAGCACTTGGAGCAGTTGGAGCACTTTCTGTAAGATAAGGGGGAGCTAGGTATCTGACACTCTTACTTATTGTTTTAAAAACCTTTGACCTTAATCTAACGTATTTTGTACCCCTAAAATGCCATATTTTTCTCACAGATGCTAGTTACAATAGGGAATAAGTTAAGGTTACATTTTTCGATTTTGTAGCCATCATTTAAGGGGAATATATTCTTTACAAATAGAGATCAATGCCATATAATGTAGCCATCATGTTGGCTGCAACAAACCTGCACCTTGAAATTCAAAAGGCCAGTACGGATAAACCAGTAGGAATAATCCGAAGCACCTACCGAGAAGACGGAAAAGTAAAACATAAGCAATATGGAAGAATAACAGGGCAAACACTAGAACAACTAAAACTGTTGCAACTAAGCTTTAGAAACAAAGTCATACCAGAAGATGATCCTCAAGCATTCAAAATAGTAGAAAGCAAGGAATACGGGGCAAGTTGTACAGTGTTGAGGCTTATAAAAGATATAGGGTTAGAAACAGAAATATACTCAAAGCCTGAGAGGTGGGTAAATGATGTATGTGCGATGATAACAGGGAGAATAATATTTGCAGGGAGTAAGTTATCATTGTGCAATCAATATAGTACAAGCACACTATGGGAACAGTGTGGAGAAGAAGGGCGACCAGATGTAAGAAAAAGATGTTACAAAGCACTAGATAATTTGCTAGGAAGGCAAAAAGCGATACAGAAGAAATTAGCGAAGAAACATCTGAAAAATGGTCGGTTAGTACTATATGACATAACAAGTAGCTATCTAGAGGGAGAGTACAAGAAAAGCGAATTAGTAAAGTATGGTTATAACCGAGATGGAAAGAAGAAGCATGAACAAGTGGTAATAGGATTGATATGTAATGGAGAAGGATGCCCAGTGGGAATAGAAGTATTTAAGGGGAATACGAAAGATGAAACAACAGTGTCAGAGAAGGTAGAAGAGATAAGGAAGGATTATGAGGTAAAGGAAGCAATACTAGTAGGGGATAGAGGAATGGTAACGGAAAAAATAGCAGAGGAGTTAGAAGAAAAAGGGGTGAGGACGGTAGGAGCATTAACAAAGAGTGAAATACAAGGATTGATAACAGAAGGAGTAATAAAAGCAGAAGAGTTTGATGCAAAGAAAATAAAAGAAGTAGAAGACCCAGAAGTAACAAACAAGAGGTACTGTCTGTGCAAGAATGCAGAGTCAGCGAGGAAGGATGAAAGGACAAGGGAAAAACTAATCAGCTTAACAATAAAAGAGCTAGAGGGAATATCAAAGTACAAGAAAAAGGCAACAGTAGAGGAGTTAGGGGCAAGAGTAGGGAAAGTGCTGCAGAAATACAAAATGGGTAAATATATAAGATGGGAAGTAGAGGGCGATGAAAGGGAAAAAAAGTCAAATCAGCATAAGCTGAAGTGGAGCAAAAAGGAAGAGGAAATAGCAAAAGCAAAAAGACTAGATGGATGTTATGTAATAACAACGAAGGTAGACAAAAAAGTCATGAGCAAGGGAAAGGTAGTGAGCAGTTACAAAAAGCTAGAGCAAGTAGAAGAAGCATTCCGAAATTTAAAAACAGTGCAGATAGAGATGCGACCGTTTTACCATAATCTAGACCAGCGAATAAAGGCACATGTATTTTTATGTATGCTAGCGTATTATGTGCAATGGCACATGCAGAAACGATTAGGACCATTATTCAAGAAGAACAAAAGGGGATGGGAAAGAAGATGGACCTTTAAACAAGTAATAGAGACACTGAAAATGATTACCAGAAACAGAGTTGAGGCGAATGGAGCATTTTTCTATAGAAACACTGTTCCAAACGAGGGGCAAAAATATATATTAGACCTGATAGGGGTCGAGATGTAGCCATCAATTTGGAAAAATGGAATTGCCCCTAATACCTCAATTAGCACAGGATTTTAGGGTCAAAAAAACCATGGTTTTTGAGGACAAAATGCGGTAGAGGAACTAGGAAAAAGCGAAAGCCCAATTGTAATGATTGGGATAGGGCTGGTGAGAACCAGAGATACCCAACCTGAAAAGGTGCGGACTTCCTACCAATGTCAGAAGCTAACAGATGACATTGGCTAAGAAGGTGTCAGATGACGAGAAAGTTTGTCAGAAGTCAAAGGATAGTAGCTAGTGACGGCGCTTAGAGAAGCAATGCCCCAACTAAGAAGAGCTGACGCGCTATCCCCTGCAAAGCCATTATCAGCTTTACCATGGCATGAAATAGAATGGTACAGATGTAGCAGAGCAGTGCGACGACTTCAAGCCCGTATCGTCAAGGCAATCAAAGAAGGTAGGTTCTGGTTAGCAAAGAATCTACAAAGGTTATTGACGCATAGTTACACTGGCAAATTGATGGCAGTGAGACGAGTGACAGGGAATAAGGGTAAGAAAAGTGCAGGAGTAGATGGAAAGCTGTGGTCCAAAGCAGAGCAAAAGGAACAAGCAAGTCGAGAGCTAAAAGCAAGTGGCTATGAAGCCCTGCCATTAAGGAGAGTAAACATACCCAAGAATAATGGTGGGGAACGCCCATTGGGAATACCAGTCATGAAGGATAGAGGTATGCAAGCTTTGCACCTAAGTGGATTAGAGCCAATAGCAGAAACACTAGCTGATAAGGCATCATATGGCTTTCGTAAAGAAAGGTCATGTCATGATGCTATAAAGCGAAGCTACTTGTTACTGAGCAGGAAAGATAGTCCTCAGTATATACTGGACGCCGATATTCAAGGATGTTTTGACAATATCTCAAGCGAGTGGTTGTTGAAAAACATACCAATGGATAAAGGGATTCTCAAAAAGTGGCTAAAAGCTGGTCTTGTAGAGAATGGACGATTGTACGCAAGTTGTACCTCAAAAACGCAATTTTCATCTTCAAAAACACTGTTACCAAAGCTAGCAACGCCAATTTTCTGCTTTTTTAGAGTAGCCACAGCATATAATTGACAGGATAGGGATATATTTTTTATAGTGTAGCCACAATGCCTGCTACAACAAAAATGCACCTAGAGATACAGTATGCGAATACAGATAAGCCAGTAGGAGTAATACGTAGCAGCTATCGTGAAGATGGAAAGATAAAACACAAACAATTTGGAAGAATAACAGGACAAACTCTAGAGCAGCTTAAAATGTTACAGCTAACCTTTCGTAATGAGGTTATTGCAAAAAGTGACCCAGAAGCAGTACAAATAGTAGGCAGTAAAGAATATGGAGCAAGCTATACGATATTGTCAATGATTAAGGAAATAGAATTAGATAAGGCAATGTATTCACAACCGCAACCATGGGTAAGTAACATAAGTGCTATGATAATAGGCAGAATAATATTTGCTGGAAGCAAATTAGCATTATGCAATCAATATAATAATAGTAGTCTTTGGGAACAATGTGGAGTAGAAGGAAGACCAGATGTAAGAAAACATTGCTATGAGGCATTAGATACACTGCTAGCAAGACAAAAAGGAATCCAGAAGAAGTTAGCCAAGAAGCATCTTAAGAATGGAAATCTTGTACTGTATGATGTCACGAGCAGTTATTTGGAAGGCCAATACGCAAATAGCGAATTGGTCAAATATGGATATAACCGAGACGGAAAGAAGAAACATGAACAAATAGTAATAGGGTTAATATGTAATGGAGAAGGTTGTCCAGTAGGAGTAGAAGTATTCAAAGGCAACACCAAAGATGAGACAACAGTATCAGACAAGGTAGAAGAGTTAAAAGAGACGTATGAAATAAAGCAAGCAATATTTGTGGGGGATAGAGGAATGGTAACAGAAGCAATAGCAGAAGAATTAGAGGAAAAAGGTGTAAAGACAATAGGAGCATTAACAAGAGCAGGAATACAGAAACTAATAGAAAAAGGAATAATAAAGCCCTCTGAGTTCAAAGAAAAGAAGATAAAAGAGGTAGTAGATCCTGAAAGTCCAGCTAGACGATACTGTTTATGCAAAAATCTTGAATCAGCAAAACGAGATGCAAAAACGAGGGAAAAACTGATTGAACTGACGATTGAGGGCCTTGAAGAAATAGCGAACTACAAGCAAAAAACAACAGTAGAAATATTGGGAGCACGAGTAGGAAAAGTGCTGCAGAAATACAAAATGGGTAAATATATAAGTTGGGAGGTTAAAGGGGATAAAAAAGAAAAGGAATCAACCAAACATAAGTTGTTATGGAGTAAAAAAGAAGAGGCAATAGCAAAAGCTAAGGATCTAGATGGATGTTATGTAATAACAACCAAAGTAGATGAAAAAACCATGGACAAAGAAGAGGTTGTGACTAGCTATAAGAAACTAGAGCAAGTAGAAATAGCATTCCGCAATTTAAAAACAGTGCAGCTAGAAATGCGACCTGTGTATCATAATCTAGATCATCGTATCAAAGCACACGTATTTTTATGTATGCTGGCGTATTATGTCCAATGGCATATGCAAAAACGGTTAGAACCATTGTTTAAGAAAAACAAAAAAGTATGGGAAAGAAGATGGACATTTGCACAAGTAATCGAAACACTGAAAACGATCACCAGAAATAGAATTGAAGCGAATGGGATGTTTTTTTATCGGAACACTGTTCCAGACGAAGAGCAAAAATATATCTTAGACCTGATGGGGATCGCCGTGTAGCCATTTTTTATAAAAAATAATTTCGCCCTAAAACCTCAAATAGCACGGGATTTTGGGGGTCAAAAACCCTACTTTTTGATGACAAAATGCGTTGTACCCAACAAGGGAAGGAACACCACAAGGAGGAGTAATATCCCCTACATTAGCAAACATGACCTTGGATGGACTACAAGGAAAGTTAGCTAAGGAGTTTCCAACTGGAAAGGGATACAAAGTAAACCTGTGTCGCTATGCTGACGATATAGTCATAACTGGAGCATCCAAAGAAATATTGGAGGATGAAGTAAAACCAGTTCTTGAGAAATTTCTAGCTGAGAGAGGATTAAAGTTATCTGCCACCAAGACAAATGTGGTGCACATAAGTGAAGGTTTTGATTTCCTAGGCAAAAGATTCAGGAAGTATGGAAGTAAACTATTACCTAAATTTTGCGCAAAATCATCGATGATCTATCCGATTTTCTCATAATTGAAATTTGTTATCTTTGTCCCAGAGGCAAATTTTTCGAAAAGGACTTATAGGAAAGGTTTTGAATTTACCCCTTATAGGACAACGTAATGCCACCTTTAGATGATTTACATTGTCTGGGACAATGCATCATTGGCTTGAGCAGTACTTTTTCAGACATTTCAACATTTCTCTAGAATTTATATGCCCACTTATTAGCTCCACCTTCTGCAACTTCCCTGATTTGAATGTTAATTTGCCTGGTATAGCAAGTAGTTCTCGAATTATACGCTTGTTCCCATATCCGTGAAATCTACTACTCTCAAGCACTTTTCGATAGAAATTTCCTAATAAATTATGAGCTATATCTGTTAGTAATACTATTCCTTCTTGTGCTAGAAATTTACCTTTCTGTCTCGTTTCTAAATGTAAACCACCTTTGTCACCTTTAAATTGCTCTATCTCTGCTCCTCCTCTTTGATTATATAAGTACATTAATCTTTCCTTAGACAATGTTTTTAAAGTTGTAGCGTAGTAACTATAATGGTAGCCCTCTTTTGTTAATCTTTTCCTGATAAATACCTTTATGGGACAACCATAATCAACTAGTGGTTCAAGGTCTCCTAATCAACATTTTTCATCATATTTTTCCCATCGTTTTACATACTTTGCCCATGCTGCCGCTCTTTTTCCTGAGTACCCCTTACCCAATGCTTCGTATCCTCTCTCTAGCAACCATTTATAGTTTCCATCACTTCCAGCACCGCTATCGAACCTCCAGATCACCTGTTTTTTCTGCCCTTCTGATAACTCCAGTGTATTTTCAACTTTTAATACTGCTGGCTGAAAACAACCTACTGTATTATAATTGCCCGGGTATAACTCTGAATGTATAACCTCATTGTACTGCACTGACTCTTGCTAATTGCCTACCCTTCGCCCTTTTTTACCACTGAAATATCCACTTCTACTTCCCTCATAGGATTTACCACCAACCAAACCAGTTAAGTCAAAATCCAACCACAAAGATTTTCGCCAATCATGCTGTTTTAGTTGACTCAGACTATGATGAACCTCTTTTGTTCCTTTTTCTAATTCTTCAAGATTAGAGGGACTTAGTGAATCTAGATTTTTTGAGAGGTTAGATTGGTCAGCAAACCTGTTCCAGCCACAAGATTTAGCTAGAGAAAACTCGTCTTTGAGGGACGTGTTAATCGCTGAAAAAGTATCACAACCGCACATAATGCTTAGTAATGTTTGCTTTAGTTTGTCTACAGAGGAAAAACTTCTGTTTTTCATTGAAACATTTGCTGATTCAATGGGTTTTAAGATTTCATTTTGCTGGTAATGAGTAAAGAGTATTGCTAGCGGAGCGTACTTTGTGTTAAATGATTCTTCAGCTAAATCCAATTCTACATTCATAAAAATCTCCTCAAAAATTACAAAATACCTTAAGTGGCGATGTACTTTTTGAGTGAAAAATGGATTTAGCTTATTTTGGGCAAAAACAGTTGTAGTAAATAGTTTTATGCAAAAATGGAGATATGGCCTTATAGGAAACGAAATATCTAGATTTTCTAAAAGCCCTTGCTGGAAACATATCGAAATTATGCCCTTCCTGCAAAGGAGAAAATTTTTCAATTATGAGAAAATCGGATAGATCATCGATGATTTTGCGCAAAATTTAGGTATTAGTTACTCCATCTGAAGATGCTGTCAAGAGGTTCAAAGTCAAGATAGCAGAGGTAATCAAGAGTTCATATGGTCTAAGCACCCATGAAATGTTGATGAAACTCAATCCAATCATAGTGGGGTGGAGAAGTTACCACCGTTACGCAAACAGCAAAGAGATTTTCAGTAAGCTTGACTATTGGATTACTGGTAAACTAATTAGGTGGATAAGACGTAGACGTGGAGATAAAAATGTAGCTTGGCAGAGACAGAAATACTTTGACTCTGTAGAAGAGCGAAATTGGGTTTTCCATGCCATACACCCAGAGAAATCTACAAAGGTGTACTTG
Organism: Trueperaceae bacterium; assembly: GCA_965224855.1. GTDB lineage: Bacteria > Deinococcota > Deinococci > Deinococcales > Trueperaceae > CBDCVN01. The sequence continues at coordinate 2,769,207 of CBDDAI010000002.1, forward strand.
AAGTACTTGAGTAAAGTACCGATAAAGACGTATCCACTGATAAAAGGTGAAGCCAACCCCTACGACCCAGCATATGAGTTATACTTTGAATCTCGAAATATGCTCAAAGCATCTGCTATTGTAAATGCGCAGGTGCAACGGCTATTTGAGATACAGAAGGGTAAGTGTCCAAAATGCAAAAGTGACTTACAAGTTACAGAGCAGTGGCACATACATCACATAGTCTACTTAGGAGGTAGCGATATGCTTTCGAATCTCGCTTTATTACACGAAAACTGTCACCGTCAGCTACACAGTCAAGACTCATTGATGGCTGGGTGTAACCAACACATGGTTATGCCTTACTGAGGCTTGAGCTGTATGATGGGAAACTATCACATACAGTTCTTAGGGGGCTTGGCGCTGGTAACAGCGCCTGGCTACCCGGCACAGCAGGATCACATCTTTGTCAGGAGAACCTAATTACAGACAAACCTAACCTAGACCCTCAACACACCCACAAGTATTTCTCTACCAATTGCTTCAACATGGTTTGGCAACTCATCGAGAAACCAAATCGAACTCCTGATGACAACGAACAAATGATCCAATTGGCCCAAGCATCCCTATGGCATTGGACACAACGCTCTGACTGTAGCGATAAGAACCTCTCGATCGGGTACTGGCAGGCATCACGAGTTTACGCATTACTTGGTGAAGCTGAGAACGCTCGAAAATACGCCCAATACTGCTTGGGCAAAACTCCAGTGGACGAGCCTTTTTATCTTGGATACGCATATGAGGCATTGGCTCGTGCCGAGTCAATTGCCGATAATAGCGCAAAAGCCAAAAAACATCTTACCGAGGCATGGTGCCATGCAGGAAGAATTACGGATGTGGAAGACAAACAGCTACTTGTCAAGATTTGAAGACGCTAGAATGAAGCCTGATAAACGGATTGAACTGGAGAGCCGAATTACGTCGCGCATTTAGCCATAAAGTTGCTTTACGTCATCTTGTCAACTTGGTTATCCTGAACGTTAATTGCTATAATCATCTATTTAGCTATCAGCAGTAAAAGAGCCTTATGAGCAACCGAAAAAAATCAGCTGGACGTTTTAAGAGTTTTAGCTGGTACTCAAATTAAAAAGTTGGTTGGTGATTTGGCAGAGTTTGGGAACTCAATGTAAACTAGTTACATGAGAATATATTTGGACAATTTGTGCCTTAAACAAGCCATTTGATGATCAGAGTCAAGTTCGCATTCATTATTGCTATATTACATAGAGTGGAGTTTTGTGCATAACAAACAAATTTACAGATAGTGAGGATCTAATGTTGAATTGGCGATTGCTTAAAAATTTTCCTTTGGATATTCTACAAGAAACTCGTTTACAACTTCACTGGGCACTGCAATTAGTGGCAGCTGCTAACAATGCCACTTTACCCTCTAAAAATGACTATAGCCATACCAGTCTTTACCTAATTGATGAAGACATCCTGGCAGGAGGCTTTGTTGATAGTAATCAACCTTTTGCAACTGCTATACAAATTAGCAACTTAACACTTTTAAACTTAGATGAGACAGGAAGACCTGTAAACGCCTATGAGCTAATAGGGTCAAAGTTTAGCGATGCTCTTACATGGCTTACAGCTTCTTTAGGCGGGCTCGGTTCGCAGGATGTTAATCTAGCAAAACCTACTTATGATATGCCTGAACACCCAGTTGCTAGGGATGAAAAACCCTTTGAACCAGACCTTGATGCCCTTGCCCAGTTATCAGATTGGTATGGTAATGCCCATAGACTTTTGAGTAAAGTGCAAGAAGATGAAAATTCTTCTCCTGTACGCTGCTGGCCACATCACTTTGATATAGCTACACTTATTGACTTAGGAGGGGGAAAGTCTGTAGGCGTGGGTCTGAGTCCCGGAGATCATAGTTATAGTGAGCCTTATTGGTATGTTTCACCTTGGCCTTATCCCCAAAAAACTAGACTTCCAGAATTCCCTATAGGTCATTGGCACACTGAAGGTTTTACAGCTGGGATTTTGAGTAGTTCAGAAGCTCTACAAGCAAATGATACTGCTGCAGAGCAAGAGAAAAGGGCTATCAACTTTTTGGAAGCTACAATTGACTCTTGTAAAACATTAAGCCTGTAGCTATAGCTCTGTTAGCGGTAGTAGTTTATCAGCTCGAGTTAGTCTAGTCACTTAAGTTTGGAGCAAGCAATTTATGAAAAATAACTCAAAACCAGAAGTATGGCTAAGAGGCCCCATTGAGAAGGTGCCAGCTCAATTGATGCCAGTGGCCCACGCACTCTTACAAGCTAGAGAAGATGTTAGTGAGCTAATAAATATAGATAAGTCTGTTCTGTGGGAACGTCCTAATGGAGCAGCCTCAGTAGGATTTCACCTGCTGCATGTCAGTGGTAGCCTAGATAGGCTAATGAGCTATGCCAAGGCAAAATCTTTAACTGAAGAACAACGTCAGGCTTTGGCAGTAGAGAAAGCAGGTGGTGACTCTAGCTTTGATGCTGAATATTTAGTAAGAAATCTAGCCAAGACGATAGATAAGGCTTTACAGCAGCTACAAGAAACGCCAGAAGAGATTATTTTTGCAGAGCGTAAAGTAGGAAGTGCTGGTTTACCCTCAAGTGTTTTAGGGTTGCTTTTTCATGCTGCAGAGCATACTCAGAGGCATGTGGGACAGCTAATGACCACCTTGAAAGTTATTGGATAACTTAAAATTATTCTAAAGGAGCAAGTTGCAGCAAGATTTTGAGTGATCTGAGGTTGCACAATGTCTTTTAGGGACAAAGGCGTACTATGTTCCACTTCTGGCCTTGTTTGCCATAAAGAAATCTATCATGCAAGCGACCGGGACGCCCCTGCCAGAACTCGAAATTTTCAGGTTCCACACAGTACCCTCCCCAGAAATCTGGTAAGGGTACTTTATTTGGGTACTGTTGTTTTAGGCTGGCGAACTTTGCCTCGAGCGCTTCTCGACTATCTACTACAGCACTTTGCTCAGAAACCCAAGCACTAATTTGATTATCATAAGGGCGGCTGTGAAAATATGTTTCTGACATTTCACGAGGCACTTTTTTAGCTTTTCCCTCAATGCGTACTTGGCGCTCGAGCCAATACCAATAAAAACACATGGCCACATAAGGATTTTCGCTAATTTGCTGGGCTTTGGGACTTAAGTAGTTGGTATAGAAAACAAATCCCTTCTTATCAAAACTCCTGAGTATCACTGTTCGAACAAAGGGCTTGCCCTGTTTGCTACTCGTTGCCAACATCATGGCATAAGGTTCAATTAGATTATCATTGGTGCTAATGGCTTGCTTAAGCCACTCTTCAAACTGCTTGAAGGGGTCAGGGCGGAGCTGCTCTTTGCTAAGTTCTCCAAGCTCGTAATCTTGCCTTAAATTAGATAAATCCACGGAGCCATTTTATATCTAATAAGTGCCTATGCATAAATACTTGTGAACTTCTGCTTGAGTTAAACATAGTAGCTAGAATCCAGTAGCTAGTAGTCAGTAGGGCTTTATTTATGCTGGCTACTGACTTCTGGCTACTAGCTACTTATAGGCACTGACTATCCCAAGGTTTTCACAAAAACTTTTACATCCCTGCTTATAGTATAGTTGACTGAAAGTACTCCTAATAAAAACATAGTTTTTGGATACTTAATTATAATTAGAGGAAATAAATGCCCTACACAGTAAAAGAACTTGATAGTAAGAGTGCCTTGAGCGCCAGAAAAATTATTTATCCAAGTAGTGATGGCAAACCTATGGCAGAAAATATTCAGCATTTTAAATGGATTGCTACTATTGAAGGTGGTCTAGAAACCTTTTTATGCTATTGAAAAGAGTAGAGCCATGGGACGCGTAGTTATTGTTGGGCGCCCTAATGTGGGTAAATCACACCTTTTTAACCGCTTAGTGGGTAAGCGTGAAGCTATAGTTGCTGACAAACCTGGTGTAACTCGTGATGTTAAAGAAAGTTGGGTTGCTGTTGATGAAGGAGGGTTTTCGCTTCTTGACACTGGTGGTTTGTGGTCTGGTGATAACTGGGAAACTGCTATCAAAAAGCGTATAGAGTATGCTATGCGTGATACTGATTTGGTACTTCTTTGTTTTGATGGACGCAAAAGGTTGACATCTGCTGATTACGAAATAGCAGCTTGGCTCAGGTCTTTAAAAAAAGATGTTTTAAGTGTTGCCACTAAGCTAGACCACCCCAAACATGAAAATAATCCTGAGCTTTATGAAAGTTATGGTCTGGGTTTTGGAGATGCTCACTATACTAGTGCTGAGCAAGGGCGTGGGATACCTGAGCTTTTAGATGAAATAGTAGCTCGCTTGCCAGCAGAAGATTATGAGGTAGAAGCAGAAAATGTGCGTGTTGCTATTATTGGCAGGCCGAATGTAGGCAAATCTAGCCTACTAAATGCTTTAATTAAAGATGAGCGAGTTATAGTTGCTGATACTGCTGGTACAACCAGGGATAGCATTGATGTGAACTTTGATTTTGGGGGACGTCCTTTTGTTTTAGTAGATACTGCTGGCATTCGGCGCAAGGCTACTGAAGACATCGAGTACTACTCGAAGCTTCGAGCAGAACTGGCTATAACTCGAGCCGATGTAAACATCTTAGTAATAGACCCTTTTGAGCTTGGTGATCATGAATTTCGCATTGCCAATCTTGCTCTTGAATCTGGTAAGCCAGTTGTGGTTGCTGTCAACAAGTGGGATCTAGTAAGTGATGAAGAACTTAAGGAAACAGAGGCTAGGCTTAGACAAACCCTCTATCATTTGCGTTTTGCACCTTGGGTATTTATAAGTGCTATTAATGATTATGGCTTACACGACCTTTTAGCAGCAGTAATTCGTGTTTATGATGGTGCTCGTATCAGGATTCAGACTAGTGAACTTAATCGCTGGCTCGAGCTTTGGACGCAAAACCAATCACCTCCCAATTTCAAAGGCAGACCTCTTAAATTACTCTATGCTACCCAAGCAGATATTGCCCCGCCAACTTTTATAATTTCAGTCAACACTGAAAAGTTTGTTACTAGGTCATACGAGCAATACCTTGCAAACCGCATTCGTGAAGATTTAGGCTTTCATGAAGTACCTACTAGGCTTATATTTAAATCACGCAGTGGTGGTAAACGTGTGCGTTTAGGTGCCACCAAGTCTAGGACCAGTCATTAAATATGCCCAACCTTTATCTAATACGCCACGCCAAAGCAGCAGAGCGTGGCATGGCGTATCCTGACGATAGTTTAAGACCTCTTACCTATAAGGGACATAAACAGGCAGAGGCTTTAAAAGAAGCATTAATAGCTCTAGGAATTAGTTTTGATCTGCTCTTTACTAGTCCTTATACTAGAGCCCTTGAGACTGCTAAACCCTTAGAGAGCTGCTCGAAAAAAGAGCAAATCATACTTGCAAATTTAGCAAATGCACATTATTCTGATTTATTATCTGACTTGCATAGCTACATACAAGAAAGTGATGAACGTTTAGCCTTGGTAGGACATGAACCTTATTTAAGTGAGTTTGCTGCTTATCTACTTACTGGAAGTGTGCAAGGAGTAGGCTTGACCTTTAAGAAAGGCACTATGATTCAGCTTTATGGTGAGATAAGCTCAGGTGGCATGGTGCTAGCAGCAATGCTTACCCCTAAAATGGCTAAGGCTATAGCGGGTGGCGTTAAAGGATTGATTAAATGACCACTTCAGAAAGGCTTTTAGTAATCAATGACCTAAAAACTTACTTTAGCACCGATGAAGGCATTGTCAAAGCTGTTGATGGGGTAAGTTTTCACATAGATCGTGGTGAAACCCTAGCTGTAGTCGGTGAGTCAGGTTCCGGTAAATCGGTCACTAGCCTTTCTATTATGCAGCTTATTCCTATGCCACCGGGGTACTTTGCTGGGGGGGAAATTATTTTTGAGCAAAACAATATCTTAGAGTTTAAAGAGCGTGAAATGCGTAAGATTCGCGGCAATGATATCTCTATGATTTTTCAAGAGCCTATGACTAGTTTAAACCCTGTTTACACTGTGGGTAACCAAATTGCTGAAGCCATTGTGCTTCATCAGGGTAAAAGCCAGCGTCAGGCTATAAAATCGGCTACGGAAATGCTCGAGCTGGTAGGCATACCTGAGCCTGCTAAGCGCATAAAAAATTACCCTCACCAAATGTCAGGAGGTATGCGTCAGCGAGTAATGATTGCTATGGCACTCTCTTGTAACCCTAAGCTTTTAATAGCCGATGAACCTACTACTGCTTTAGATGTTACTATTCAGGCTCAAATATTAGATCTTATGCGTAAGCTTCAGCGTGAAATTGGCATGAGTATTCTTTTTATCACTCACGATCTTGGAGTAGTAGCAGAAATTGCCGATCGTGTGGTAGTAATGTATGCTGGACGTGCCGTTGAAGAAGGTCAAGTGGAAACTATTTTCCATGCCCCCAAAATGCCCTATACGCTAGGACTTATAAACTCTGTTCCTCATCTTCATAAAGCACAAGGAAAGCAGAAGCGTTTAGAGGCAATTCCCGGTAATGTACCCAATCCTCTAGCCTTGCCTGAAGGTTGTGCTTTTCATCCACGTTGTAACTATGTTAAAGAAATATGCAAATCTCAAGTGCCTGAACTTGAAACTGCTGGAGATAATCATATGGTTCGTTGCTTGCGCTGGCAAGAGGTACAAAAAGACTTGCAAGAAGTGGTAACTGCATGACTGCTATAACAAACCCCAAAGGAAATAAGTACCTTCTTGAAGTTAAGAACCTGCAAAAGTACTTTCCCATTCGTAAAGGGATTTTTTCTCGAGTGGTTGCTAACGTCAAGGCTGTACAAGATATATCTTTTAAAATTCACTTAGGTGAGGTTGTAGGTTTAGTAGGTGAATCTGGTTCAGGAAAAACCACAGCAGGTCGCTCTATCTTACGTCTTATAGAGCCTAGTGCAGGGGAAGTAAGATTTGATGGTGTTGATATAACTAAGCTTGGTAAGGGAAAGATGCGAGAGTATCGCAAGAAGATGCAAATTATCTTTCAAGATCCTTTTGCTAGTTTGAACCCTCGTATGACAGTGGGAGGCATTGTTGGTGAGGCTTTACAAATTCATAGATTGGCTAGGGGTAAAGCTAAAAGGGAAAAGGTAGCAAGCTTACTAGAAAAAGTAGGTTTATCACCATCACACATGAGGCGTTATCCTCATGAATTTAGTGGTGGTCAACGCCAACGCATAGGCATTGCTAGGGCCCTAGCAGTCAATCCGCAATTTATAGTAGCTGATGAACCTGTCTCAGCACTGGACGTTTCTATTCAAGCACAGGTAGTAAATTTATTGCAGGATTTAAAAGAAGAGCTAGGGCTTACTTTGCTATTTATAGCCCATGACCTTGCTGTAGTAAAGTACATAAGTGACACCGTTATAGTAATGTACTTGGGTAGAATTATGGAAATTGCTCCTGCTAAAGAGTTATATAATAATCCTATTCACCCCTATACAGAGGCACTACTTTCTGCCATTCCCATTCCTGACCCTACTTTAAAACGAGAGCGTATCCTGCTCGAGGGTGATGTCCCTAGTCCCATTAATCCACCTAGTGGTTGTGTTTTTCGCACACGCTGTCCTATTGCTGAAGAAGAGTGCGCTCGAGTTGTGCCTCAACTCGAGGAGTTTTCTCAAGGACATTATAAGGCCTGCATTAAAAGACCTTAAGTAAAAGCTAAACCCTCTTGATCTTGATGTAGAAATGCCCTAATGATAATGTAAGTTTCGAGGCTAGGGTAGCACCCGAAGGGCTGAATACTCTGGTCAGTCTGCCTCTTAAATTAACCAGAGAAGCCTTACAGAGAAGGGAATTTATGACTGAGCAAAAAGCAATTTATTATGGGCAAGTTGAATTGATTCCTAACATCATATGTGGGCACAATTAACTTTGAAATTGACTTCAAAAAACATAGCTAAAAGTATAAATGCCTATGGATAAAAAGGGCATGCTCTTTGTAATGACCGGCGCTTCAGGAGTTGGTAAAGACACCATTCGCCAAGCTGCTTTACCTGATCTTGATAACCTCTTCTACTCTATTTCTGCAACCACTAGAGAAAAACGCCCCGGAGAAATTCATGAAAAGCATTATCATTTTTATAAGGATAGTGTTTTTCAGAAGATGGTTGAGGATGATGGTTTTCTAGAGCATGCTGAGTATGTAGGGGATTACTATGGTACTCCTCGTAAACCAGTAGAAGAAGCTTTAGCAAAAGGCCAAGATGTTCTTTTAGAAGTTGAGCTTCTAGGTGCAAGAAAAGTTAAAGAGAAAATGCCTAATGCTGTTATGCTTTTTATTGCGCCACCAAGTCTAAGTGAGTTAGAAAGACGTCTTAGAGGGAGAGGTACAGATTCTGAAGAACGGATACAGAAACGCTTGGCTCGAGCTCGAGCAGAAATTAAAGCTGTTAAAGAATTTGATTATATAATTATCAATAATGTACTGGCACAAGCTGTACAAAGCTTTTGTGGTATTATTCGTGCTGAAAGAGCTAAAACCAAGCACTTGCAAGACAAAGATATTACTGTTTTACTGCAAGAACTTTAGATTAGGAGATTAATTATGGCCCAAGAAGGTTTTGACGACCTACTAGCACTTACCGATTCACGCTACCGCCTTTCTATAATTGTTGCTCGCCGTGCTGCCCAGCTAAAAATAGGCTTGCCCCCACTACTTAGCAAAGAAGAGACTCCCAAGACACGTAATACTGTTTCACTAGCGATGAAGGAGCTCGAGTTAGGTAAGCCTATTCGGTTTAGTAATAAAAAGGACTTACCTACTCCTGAGGAAGTCAAAAAAATGATAGAAAAAGAACGTCGCGAGACTAAAGAAAAATCAACTAGCAACTATACTGTTTCGGTTAAAAAATAATTAGTTGTTAGTATTACAGCGCAAAGTTATAGAAAAACCACTACCCTCTCGTTCCGAATCTCTGCTTCGGAATACATATCGGCTCTTGATGGATTCCAAGGGCCTGAGATATTAGGTAATGTACATGAATGGTTTTACACTTACAGAACTTATTAAACAATGAATCATGTTATGAAAAAGTTAGAGAGTTACGTTGGCCTAGTGGTAAAGTTGCTTGCCCTAATTGTAAATCAAATGAAGTGATTAGAAAAGGCTTTCATAACAAACATAAAGCGAGGAGAAGGTATCTCTGTCAAGGCAAATGCTGTGGTAAGTTTGATGATCTTACAGGAACTGTTTTTGAAGGACATCATCAACCATTATCTGTCTGGATTTTATGCTTGTACTTCATGGGGCTGAATCTTTCCAATCGTCAAATTGCTCAGGAGCTTGGACTGAACAAAGATGATGTGCAAAACATGACTAAGCAGCTTAGGGAAGGCGTTGTCGTCAAAAAAAAGACCCGATCTAAACGAAAAAGTGGAGATAGACGAAGTGTACATTGTAGCAGGGCATAAAGGATATCCGAAGAGTGTAGCGGCCAAAGGAAGACAAGGGCGTAGGCGAAGGCTAAAAGGAGCACGTGGTCGTGGTACAGCTGCCACAGACAAGCCACCTGTGCTAGGTATAATCAAGCGAAATGGTGAAGTGATAGTAAAAATGCTGGATAATGTAAGGCAAGAGACTATAAAACCAGTCATAGAGGAATATGTAGAGAAGGGAAGTTTGATTTATAGCGATGAGTACTGCATTTATAGTCGTTTAGAAAAATGGGGCTACAAGCATGAAAGTGTTTGCCATTCAAAGGGAGAATTTGCTAGAGATGATGATGGAGACGGATTTTGTGAAGTGCATACCAATACTATTGAAGGTTTTTGGTCATTGCTTAGATCATGGTTACGTCCTCACAGAGGCATCTCACAAGAGAATCTACCTTTGTACTTAGGTTTCTTTGAGTTCATTCACAACACTCGTGCTAGAGGTCGCACCTTATTACCGTCTCTGTTGGAGATTTTGCTAAGCCCTTGGAATCCATAAAGAGCCTACATATCTAAACGCTCTGCGTTCCACGAACTATCACACGACGCAGAGCGTCCAAGGTAGGAATCCCCAAGTTCTACTTGGGGATTAGATGTTGCGCTGTAATATTATCTAAGGGATTTAAATTTAATAAAAGAAAAGGTAACTCAGAAGCTACCTTTTACCTACTATAGAAATCATTTTGGTTTAATTTGTCCCCGAACTTCGCCAGGACCATTATCTTGGGTGTGAACGTTTATGTACCAGCCTTCAGCCTTTAGGTCTGCAATTTGGCTATCACTAACACTAAAACTCCCGCTCAACTTAGCACTTCGTTTAGTATTATCACCACTAGTATCAACATCTAAAGGGAACTCCACAGGACCATTTTCCCCTGCTGGTGCTTTGTGTATATGAGCAGCAGTGACTTCACTACCTAAGTCTTTGACATTTCCATCAACAGTAATAGTTTTATCTTCAGTGTTGAGTTCTACTGAAACTTCACCTGAAGCATCTGTAGTTACTGCTGGAACTTCTTGACTACCTTCTAAGGTAGCTGAAAAACTCTCAATATCATTACTATTATCTACTATAGTAATGTTTACCTCAGCAGACTTACCCTCAGTTTCAGCAACGACTTTCACTGAGCCTGTACCTTCAGGAATAACTGTTGCAGTAAGTGTGCTTTCACCAATTTCTAACTTTGCCACACCTTCTACCATTGTAGCTGTTGTTTGCAATTCCTCTATAGACCAATCAACTTTAACATCAGGCAAATCTGCTTGATCTTCTAGGTCAACGTTTGCTGTAAGTGTTAGATTTTCCCCCACAGCTATTTGCGTCTTACCACCACTACTTATTGTAATACCATTTACTTTTATACTTGAACTACAAGCTCCAAGCATAGACAACAATACAATTACTAGCAAAATTCCTAAACTTTTGCCAAACTTTCCCATAAATCTAGTCCTTTCTTGTTAAGCATAAAATTCCCAAATACCAACTTCCTTTTCTATGTCCTACCCTAAGAAAAAATAAAAACGAAAATACTTCAAGAAACAGAAATGGTTCATACAAATTCCTTTCCAAAGTGTTTTTTGTTAGGCAGATATATGCCGCAAGAACACTTTAACATATTCACCATTTTATTTGCTAATGGTTTTGGCATCCAAACCAAAAATGCTGTGCACAGCTCCTACTACTCCCTTAGCTTTTTCTAAAGGAATAATTACTGATATACGCACCTCACTAGTGGCAATCATTTCTATATTGGCTCCGGCAGAAGCAACAGCTTCAAACATCTTGCCAGCAATGCCCGGAGTAGAACCAATAGCAATACCTACTATAGAAACTTTGGCAATATCTTTGTCTAACTCAGCATAACCACCTATATCAGATAGCACTGAGTTGACAGCATCGAGAGCCTCTTGGGCTACATCTTGATTTACAGTAAAAGCCATTTGTTGACGACTGCCATTATTGCCAGGAACACCTTGAATTATCATATCTACACTAATGCTTGCTTCACCTAAAGTCTTAAAAATTCTTGCTGCTACTCCTGGAGTATCGGGAATACCTAATAGGTTTACTCTTACATGATTTTTATCTAAAGCTACCCCAGTTACAGGTTTGTCAGTTGTCACAGAAGCCTCCTTAAGCTTAGTAACTATGGTACCTTCATTGTAAGAAAAAGAAGAACGCACATGAATTCTTACACCATACCGGCGGGCATACCATACACTGCGAGGATGCAAGACTTTAGCCCCTAAAGAAGCTAGCTCGAGCATTTCATCATAGTCAATTAGATCAAGCTTCTTGGCTTTGGGGATAAGGTGTGGATCTGTAGTGTAAATTCCTTCTGTATCTGTATAAATTTCACATTCTTCTGCTTTTACTGCTGCTGCTATAGCCACAGCAGTAGTATCTGAACCCCCACGACCAAGAGTGTTGATGTTCCCCTCACTATCTACCCCTTGAAAGCCCGCTACTACACAAACGTCTACATGTTCAAAGGCACCAATTAAGCCTTGGGGGTTCACTTCTACAATGCGAGCGCTGCCAAAGAGTCCATCAGTTAAAAAACCTGCTTGCTGACCAGTTAAGGAACGTGCAGATACCCCTATATTTTGAAGGGCCATTGACAAAAGGGCTATAGATTGTTGTTCTCCTGTACTTAACAAAACATCTAACTCTCTCTTGTTTGGGCGGGCAGTAATCTCTTTAGCAAAATTTATTAGTCTATCTGTGGTTCTTCCCATGGCTGAAACAGTAACAATCACCTTGTTTCCTTGCTCAACTGTGCGAGCTATGCGATTTGCTATTTTATTAATGCGCTCTAAATCCCCTACAGAGGTACCTCCATATTTCTGAATAATTAGGGACATAATTTCTCCATAGAATTGATGCTTATAAGAATCAGTACAAACCTTTGCTTGTCAAGCTTCTTAAAGTTATAGTTATAACAAAAAATTTCACCTGATTTCATTCCCACACCTCCTTGTTAGAAGATAACATTAATTATAGTAAAATAACCTTCAACTAAGACGAGGTAGATTTAAATAATGAGCCAACTTGGAAAGCCTTCTACAAAAGCAATAAAAATTCAACTCAACGACCTACGTGACCGCTTGCGTGAAGCAAATTATCAATATTATGTATTGCAAGACCCTCTTATTAGTGATCAGGAATATGATGGTTTATTACATCAACTCATAAAAATTGAAGAAGCGCACCCTGAACTTATCACCCCTGACTCACCTAGTCAGATAGTTGGAGATAATCCACAGGCATCATTTCGTACTATTAAACACCTGCAGCCCATGTCATCACTAGCTAACGCTTTTAATAGTAAAGATATTGAAGACTTTGAAGCGCGAATTGCTCGAGTTTTAGCCTCAGACCAAAGTCTAGAATATCTTGCTGAACTAAAAATTGATGGTTTGTCTATAAATTTGCACTACCAAGATGGTGTTTTAGTTTGGGCAGCGACTAGAGGTAATGGCATAAAAGGTGAAGAGGTCACCTTTAATATCTTAGGCATAGAAGGAATCCCAAGACGTTTAAGCAGTGTTCCTAATAGCCTAGAAGTACGTGGCGAAATCTATCTTTCTAAAGAAGCTTTTGAGCAAATGAACAAAGAATGCCAAGAAAAAGATGAACCTCTTTTTCGTAATCCTCGTAATGCAGCTTCTGGAACACTTAGGCAGCACGATCCTAAAGTGAGTGCAAGCAGAAATTTACAGATTTTTGCTTATGGTATAGGCTTGCCTCGTGAAGTAGGAGTAAATACTCAAATTGAACTCTTGGCTTACCTAGCAGATAGGGGCTTTAGAATAAACCCCCAACATGAAACAGTTAAAGGAATAAAGGATATAGAATATCTTATGAAACGTTGGCTAGTTGTGCGCCCTAATCTTGAATATGAAGTAGATGGTGTCGTTCTTAAGGTCAATGATCTGGGCTTGCAAGAAGAACTAGGCATGACTAGTAGAGCGCCAAGATGGGCTATTGCTTATAAATTCCCTGCTGAAGAAGTGGTCACTACATTGTTAGACATTATTTGGCAGGTAGGGCGTACGGGTAAGCTTACTCCAGTGGCAGAACTCGAGCCCAGAATACTAGAAGGTACCACAGTTTCAAGGGCTACTTTACACAACCCTGAATTTATTGCCAAGCTGGACCTACACCTTAATGATAGGATCATAGTGCATAAGTCAGGTGGGATAATTCCAGAAATCATCAAAGTACTTACCAAAGAAAGACCTAAAGATTCAACTACTTATAAGCCACCTACAAAGTGCCCAGAATGCCAAGCAGAGCTAGTTAAAGATGGTCCTAACCTTGTATGCACAAATCCTGCTTGCTCTGCCCAGGTCTTTGAACGCATTAAACATTTTGTTTCACGCAAGGCTATGGACATTGATGGTATGGCTGGTAAAACCCTAGAGAGCTTAATGTCCGCAGGTTTAATTAAAACTGTTCCTGACCTTTATGAACTGACTGAAGAAAAAGTGGTAGCTTTAGAAGGTTTTGCTGAGCTTTCTGCTAGAAATTTGATCAAGCAGCTAGAATCCTCTAAAACACGCCCTTTAGAACAATTTATTTTTGCTCTAGGTTTGCCACAAGTAGGGGAAAGGACAGCTAGGGTTTTGGCTCGAGCCTTCCCCTCCATATCCCAACTAACTGCTGCTGAGCCAAAAGATTTTGAAGTACTGCATGATATTGGCAAAACCACTGCTGAGGCTGTTTACAATGCTCTGCAGCAACCTAGCATGCTAAGCATATTACAAGAACTGCAGGATAAGGGCATTAAACCTACTGCACCTGAGAATGCTACCCAAAGTAGTGCTCTTAAAGGTTTAAGTTTTGTTCTTACTGGGACACTTAGTAGGCCACGGAATGAGATTAAAAAAGAGCTTGAGAACTTAGGTGCTAGGGTATCTTCAGCAATTAGTAAAAAGACTAGTTATCTAGTAGCGGGGGAAAATGCTGGTTCTAAGCTTGCGAAGGCTCAGGATTTGGGGGTTAAGGTTATTGATGAGAAGGGCTTGGGTGGATTGCTCGAGGGTCACGTTCTGATTAGCAGCTCCAGAAAGAGTTAGAATTAGTTGCATTTTTAGGAGGTTCAATATGCTAGCCAAGCAAAACAGTAGAATCAGGAATATTAATTAATATGTCTGGAAAAATAGGATTTATAAGCCTAGGTTGCCCTAAAGCCCTAGTGGATAGTGAACGTATCCTAACCCAACTCCGTGCTGAGGCGTACAGTATTGTATCCAATTATACTGAGGCAGATGTAGTGATTGTCAATACCTGCGGATTCATTACTCCAGCAGTTGAGGAGTCTCTAGAAACTATAGGTGAAGCTTTGGAGCAAAATGGTAAGGTGATAGTTACAGGTTGCTTGGGAGAACGCCCAGAAGAGATTAGGGCTCGTCATCCTAAAGTTCTTGCCATCACTGGCCAAGCAGACATCAAAGGTGTCATGACTGCAGTACATGCTAGCTTACCCCCTGATGATAATCCTTTTACTGCCCTAGTACCACCTCAAGGCATCAAATTAACGCCTCGTCACTATGCTTACTTAAAGATTGCTGAAGGTTGCAATCACACTTGCTCCTTTTGTATCATCCCACAGATGCGTGGTTTGCAAGTATCAAGAGACGTGGCTGAAATCCTCTATGAAGCTTATCGCCTAGTAGCTAGTGGTACCAAAGAACTAATTATTGTTGCCCAAGATAGCAGTGCCTATGGCACTGACATAAAATACCGTGAGGGCAACTTTCAAGATAGAAAAATCAAAGCTCATCTTGTCCCTTTAGTAACTGAGTTGGCTAAGCTAGGGGCTTGGATTAGGCTGCACTATGTTTATCCTTACCCACATGTAAAAGAGTTAATCCCTCTAATGGCACAAGGAAACCTTTTACCTTATTTAGATGTGCCTTTACAACATGCTAGCCCTAAAATACTCAAAGCCATGCGTCGTCCGGGGGGTGCAGATTCACATCTTAAAACTATTGCTAAGTGGCGTAATATATGTCCTGAACTCACTTTACGCTCTACTTTCATAGTAGGTTTTCCAGGTGAGACCCAGGAGGACTTTGAACTGCTGCTAGATTTCTTAGCAGAGGCCAAAATTGAGCGTGTAGGAGTTTTTAAGTATAGTCAGGTTAAAGGTGCAGCTGCTAATAAATTACCTAATCAAGTTCCTTCAGAGGTAAAAGAAGAACGTTATGCTCGTTTGATGGAGTTGCAGCAGGACATCAGTTATAGTATACAACAAGCAAAGGTAGGTAAAGAAATAGAAGTTATAGTTGATGACTATGGTGAAGTACCTAATGAACTTATTGGGCGCAGTAAAGCAGATGCCCCTGATATTGATGGTAATGTTTTTGTTAAAGGTGATAGTAGCATTAAAATAGGTGATATAGTTAAAGTTAAAGTCACTGCTGCTGAAGTTTATGATCTTAGGGGTCAGATTAAATTGGACTGATTTTAGGCTCGAGCGTACTCTTCAGCTGCCAGTAATAGTTTGTTTTAAGCATTTTCACGTGACAGTAGTGAAAGCACTTCAATATGGTGAGTATGAGGATAAAAGTCATAAGGCTGCATTTTGATAAGCTCAAAACCTTCTGCCTCAAAGTGGGCTATATCACGTGCCCAAGTAGCTATGTCACAAGATGTATAAATTAAATTTTTAGCAGAACTAGCTATTATAGCTTGGCGCACAGGCTTAGCTAGCCCTGCCCTTGGAGGGTTAACCGTTATCAGCTCAGCTTTTGGCAATGTGCCCACTTTTTTAGCATTGGCCCTAACAAATCTTAGATTATCTAGCCCTAGATCTTTAGCATCCCTTTGTCCTCTTGCTATGCTACTAGCATCTATTTCCAAGGCGGTCACTTGGGCAAAATGCTCACACAAATGAAAAGAAATAATGCCACTACCAGCATAGAGGTCCAGAGCAAACTCACCACCAAGATTAAAATTTTTTACCCAGTTACTAAGTTCTTTGAAAAGTAAGCTAGCAGCTTTGGGATTTGGCTGGGAGAAACTTAAACTATTGATAGTTACTAAAAAGTGCCCAAAGTGCTGCTTTATATTGCGAATGCCCGCAAGGCGCTGGGGTTTGTGCAAAAAGTGCCTTCGGCTAGAAAAGTGACTGTAGCTTACGCCTATCACACCAGCTTTAAGAATATTATGAGCAAGGCTTAAATAATTTTTAGCTGAAGCCCTAGCTAGCAAACAAATAAGAACGTTACCATCATCATTACAGCGAAAAACCACCTCGTGTATACCCTTGTGGCTTAGCTCACTACATTCTTGCCAAAAGTGATTGATGCTTTTATGAGCTGTAGGGTCTTCTGGCAACTTTATAACTTCATGACTTTGTAACTTGCGGTAGCCTAGCCCACCTTGAACAGTAGCAGCCTGTACTGTGTGACGGTAGTGCCAAGTGCTAGGTGCTGGTTTTATTTGGGGCACCTTTACCTCACGTTTCAAGCTGTGCTTAAGCGTGTCTACTACTACTTCTTGTTTAAGTTTAAGCTGTCTTTCATAATTTATGAAACCATAATCAAGCCCCGGATGCATGGGTGCCTCGATTCGATCTTTATGGGCAGTAATCACTTCTAAAACAAAGCCCTGTAGAACCCCAGAACGCTCTGTAAGCTCGGCTATAACCTTTTCTTGGGGTAATGCTCCTCTGATTAGTGCTACGCGACCATTTGGCAAGCGTCCTAAGGTAAAGCCATTATTGATTGGTTTCTCGAGCGTTAAGGTACTAAGCTTAGAGAAGCTCATTGTATGCGATCACAAAATTTGCGCAAAATACTCAATTCCTAGAAGGTGAAAGCTCTTGGTTTCTAATTTGCTCAAATGTTTTCCAAATATTGCTAATGTCAAAGAAGTGTTTTTTGATAAACTATTTTTTGGCCAGCCTTTTCATTTGCTCATAAAGCATAATTGCTGCTTCAGTAAGCCTTTCATAATCCTGATTTTTGACTAGCAAACATTCAACCGAAATATTGAATATAAACTTTTTTACAGAGCCCTTAGCATCAGAGGTTTTTTCGTTCAGGAAACTAACTTCTAGCCCTCGTCTTGAATCTAACTCGAGCAACTTATCTTGGATTTCTCTGTTTAAAAGAGCTGTAGCAAACTCTTTTTCTGCTGCACGCATAGTAAATTTATTGTCAAATTCTAAGTTATTAATCTCCACCCTTTTTAGCTCTGGCCTTGTTTCCATAACTTTGGTTGGCATTGATTTACTGATAAGCCTAAAACTATAGCTATCTGGAAAGGCTGTTAGGTAAAATTGAGCGTATGTGAAAGGTCCGTTTGCTCCATGCATTGCTGATACAAGAAGGTCAACTTCTTTGTAACTAAAGAGTAGTTGTGGGTAAGAAGCAAAAACATTTTTTATAGAGCCATTTCTCTGCTGGGCTTGTTCTCTTAAAATAGCTGAAATCTTCCTGTTATCTTTTGTAAAGAAGTACCAGCCCACCATCACAGCAATGATCAATAATAACCAAAAGATATACATGATACCAATTTACTTTAATACTCAGCACACACTTTTGCAAAAGCTTAGCAACAGCCCTACCTGAGAAAGTAGTTCTTTACAAGACTCTGACAAAACTTTGTTATAACCTAATGAATTAAAGAGATATTAATGAGTAAGCTTAAAAACCTAGGTGCTGCCCTTATGATTGATGAACTCGAGCCCCATATCAAATGGCTCATTGATGGTAAATGTGATCTTGAAATTCAAGACTTTTTCCAGCGTGAGCTTTTAGAGGGTGACTGGCAAAGTAAAGTTGCGGAGGCCAAAAAGCTTTTGGATGGTTGTTCAGGACGCATGGGCATTCACGGTCCATTTTGGGGGCTTAGCTTAGCCAACCCCGATTCATTACTACGTGAAGTGATTAAGAAACGCTTTATGCAAGGTTTGATAGTTGCAGAAGAGTTGGGAGCGACACATATGGTAATCCATAGCCCGGTTGACCCTTGGATGCATAGAAGCATACTTAACAATAAAGAAGAAAAAGACCGCATTATTAGCTACTTCGCTTAAAAGAGTGAACACTCTCTATAAGGTACTGGACAGAGTCAGGGTTTGTTTGTGGCATAATGCCATGTCCCAGATTAAAAATATGGGCTCCTCCTAGCCCCTCATATATCACTCTCCTCGCCTCTTGAGATATTATTTCCTTAGGAGCTAATAAAACAGCAGGGTCAAGGTTTCCTTGCAAGGTTTTGCCACTGAGCATAGGGCGTACTTGACTTAAGGGTGCTCGCCAGTCAACACTAACAACTTCACAAGACAACTCCTTTATTTCACTATAAAGGTGTAAAGCATCCACTGCTATATAAAGACGAGGTATTTTGTAAGAGCTTAAGGCTTCAAAGATCCTTTGGTTATAGGGTTTGGCAAAGGCAGCATATACTCGTGCATCATGCAAACCTGCCCAAGAATCAAAAAGCTGGATGGCTTGTGCTCCTGCCTCAATTTGTTTTACTAGGTAGAAAATAGATACTTCAGTAAGCTTATCAAGGAGTTTGTGTGCGAGGTTGGGTGCGTATCGCAGAAACTGCCTAAACTCAGCATATTCCTTACTGCCACTACCTTGGATTAAATAAGTGGCTAGGGTTAAAGGCGCTCCTCCAAAGCCTATTAGAGGTACGCTTAGCTCAGCTCGAGTAAGCTTAATAGCCTCACTAACAAAAGGAGCAATTTCTTCTTTAGTAGGCATAGTAAGTTTTTCAATGCTTTCCTCAGAACGTAGTGGCTCGGCAATGACCGGCCCCGGACAGAAATCTATTTTTACGCCCATGTAGGGTAAAGGGGTCATAATGTCCTGAAAAAGAATAGCTGCATCTACACCTAAACGCCTAACAGGCTGCAAGGTAATCTCACAGGCCAATTCAGGAGTGCGGCACATTTCCCAAAAACTAGACTTTTCTTTAATTTGTCTGTATTCCGGCAAATATCTACCTGCCTGACGCATTATCCAAATGGGTATTTGCTGAGTTTGTTTACCCCATGCAACGTCTAAAAATAATGTGTTCACAATATTCTTTCTTCATTCTTGAAAAAAACCTTTACATAATTTTTTGCTAGTCTAGGACCGAGTGCATAATACCCTAATGGAATGAGCAAAAAGCTCACTAAAAACATACCTCTAATACCTATGAGGTAAGCAAACAGCATTATCCAAATAGAGCTAGCTAACAGGGCAGCAAGAGAAATAACGCTAGCCAGAGCTGCTTCTTTGCCACCTTTTATTGCAAAGAGGTGCGCTACTAACAGCGATATTGGTAAGAGCAAGAACTCTGTTGTGAGCAAAGCTTGCTCAATGATTGGGTTTGTTTCTTTTGGGACTTGCAGTAGTAGTATTGGTACTGGGGAAATTATTAGTGTTAAAGAGGTTTTGAGCCAGAAACTGAGCTTAAAAATAGTCTGTAACATCCAAGTGATCTCTGCTCGAGTAGGGTTAGACTTTTTAAGAAGAACTAAAAGATTTCTAACACTAAAACCAACCTTGGTGTTTATATAGTGCTTTGGTGCTGCCATGGTTTTTTACTGAAAGAGTGCTAATTATGGAGCGGGAGACGGGATTCGAACCCGCGACATCAACCTTGGCAAGGTTGCACTCTACCAGCTGAGTTACTCCCGCAGAAAGATATCTTATAAATAGATATATCCCTCGCACCGTCCTACTTTTCCAAGCAGCTTCCCGCTAAGTATCATCGGCGCTGGCGTGCTTAACTTCCGAGTTCGGGATGGTTTCGGGTGGGTCCACGCCGCTAAAGGCACGAAGGGAACAAAATAAAAAATAAATATATTTAACAAGCAAAATAGAAGTGACTAGTTATGAGTCCAATATGGTTAAGTCCTCGACCAATTAGTACTGGTCAGCTAAATACGTTACCGTACTTACACTCCCAGCCTATCTACCCAGTAATCTTCTGGGGGTCTTACCCAATTAAGGTGGGACATCTCATCTTGGAGTTGGCTTCCCGCTTAGATGCTTTCAGCGGTTATCCGTTCCGCACATAGCTACTCAACATATGCCGTTGGTCGACAGCTGAGAAACTAGAGGTGCGTCCATTCCGGTCCTCTCGTACTAGGAACAGCTCTCCTCAAATGTCCTACGCCCACAGCGGATAGAGACCGAACTGTCTCACGACGTTCTGAACCCAGCTCGCGTGCCATTTTAACGGGCGAACAGCCCGACCCTTGGGACCTTCTCCAGCCCCAGGATATGACGAGCCGACATCGAGGTGCCAAACACCGCCGCCGATGTGAACTCTCGGGCGGTATCAGCCTGTTATCCCCGGGGTAACTTTTATCCGTTGATCGATGGCCCTTCCACTCGGTACCACCGGTTCACTAGAACCGACTTTCGTCCCTGCTCGACTTGTAGGTCTCGCAGTCAAGCTCCCTTATACTCTTACGCTCTTTGCACGATTTCCGACCGTGCTGAGGGAACCTTTGTGCGCCTCCGTTACATTTTGGGAGGCGACCGCCCCAGTCAAACTACCCACCTAACACTGTCCCTCACCCGGATAACGGGTTGAGGTTAGATGGTCAAATCAATCAGGGTGGTATTTCACCATTGACTCCATCGAACCTAGCGGTCCGACTTCAAAGTCTCCCACCTATCCTACACAGATTAATCCAAACATCAGTATCAAGCTATAGTAAAGCTCCACGGGGTCTTTTCGTCCTGCTGCGGGTAGGCCGCATCTATACGGCCAATTCAATTTCACCGAGTCTCTCTCTGAGACAGCGCTCCAGTCGTTACACCATTCGTGCAGGTCAGAACTTCACAAATACTCCTACATTTCTATAGGTTGTAGACTATACCATTATCTCACCAAGTCTCCTTAGGAGGTCTGCTTTAGTATATTTACGTTTACCAGAAGGATTCATAGTGTAAGCCCTTTCAATAATCTCAGCAAGATGCTTCTTACTAAGATGATGATTGGCATGAACACTTTTGCATATTTCGCAGAAACTTTTGAAGTCTTCAGCTTTAGCTCCCTGTAAAGGGTAGGCTTCAAAGTGGGGTATTATCTTTTTTACTAGATCTGGGCTCGAGCGCACTTCATACTTATACATTCGATCTGACCTAGAATAACGTACACCACCACAACCAAAGAACTTATGCAGTTCCTGAATTAATGCTAAATCTCGACGGTTTAACGAAACTGAAAAAGAGGCCTGAGTTTCTATGCCAATTTTAAGTCGCTTACGCAACGTAAATGACACAGAGAAACAACCTTCTCCCTCAACTAAGCCTGTCACAAACCAAGGGTTTAATTCAATTTGTGAAACCACAAGGCCTCCATAGATACTTCTATTTCCTAAGCTTAATAATTAATTGCACAGGGGTGAGCAGCCAGCGTATTACACACAGAACAAAAATTTATGCTTGCGTGTCTCACCTTTCGGATCAGTCGTTACGGGGTCATCAGTAAATTGCTATAACCAAGCTATCTACCTAGACTTCCCTCGGGATTGCCCACTACTACCTGCAATAAGTAGCTAGGGTTTCCCCGATATGAGCTGGCTTCTCGCTGTTTTTCACAAAACAGTGGGGCAAGTGTTTTACTTACCTGACAAGGAATTTCGCTCTTCGTTGTTACTTCTAGTAAAACTAGTGGGTTAGTCATTTCTGCCAACCTCTACATGTCGCCATGCAGTACGGACTATCTCTTCACCTCTCACAAACAGGTGCTTGGCGTATAGTCTCTGAGGATTCTGAAAACTTTTCAGTCTTTCCTGCTGATTGTCTGCACTCAACACATTGTCACTGCTATGAAAGCGAGTAGTGTGAGATACTCAGATTTTCCAGCATATAGCCAAGTTTTACTAAGGCTAGCGTCTCCTAACCTTAGGACGGTTCACTTTTGTTACTCCTTAACTTAAAAAACTTAAGGGGCTAGGTCATTTCTGCCTAGCTCTGCATGTCGCCATGCAGGTCGGACTATATCATTACTCGTTATTACAACTTAGCTACGAGCGTCTGGCGTATAGTCTCTGAGGATATTCAGCGAAATTTTGAAGAATAAAGTCATTTGAGAACTTACGTTTGCCTCCACCATTGGTTGGTCCTCGAATTTCAAGCAATTTCTTCATCCCTTCAAAGGATAAATGCTCTTTTTCTGAAACCATCTTAACCATTTTGTGGAAAGCTTTAAAGTCCTGCACTTTCTTTGATTTTAAAGGATAGTTGGTAAAGAAAGGAATAATGACGTTACGAAGATCAGCAAGACGCCTTACTTCAAAATAGCCAACGCCGTCTTTTCGAAAACGAATTGTCCCACACTTAAAAGTTTGCTGAATTAGTTTTAACACTGATTCATCTCGCTGAGAAATGTTGAACGAAAGTGCTACTTTCCAACCTATTCCATAGCTTGCCTCGCGTTTAAACGAAACATTAAAGCTACCTTCTCCATCAGTAAATCCGACAATATACCATGCTAAGTCAGAGGGTATATCAAGACTTACACTGCTGAATCTTTCCTGCTGATTATCTGCACTAGATGGATTTTCACTGTACATAAGCTTATTATAAAACTTATGGAACGAGTACCACTAGATACTCAGACTTTCCAGCATATAGCCAGATTTTATAACTACTAACCAGTAATAGTTACCGCCGCCGTTCACCGGGGCTTCAATTCGCAGCTCTCACCGCTCCTCTTAACCTTCCGGCACCGGGCAGGTGTCACACCCTATACTTCCCCTTGCGGGTTTGCAGAGTGCTATGATTGTGATAAACAGTCGCTAGAGCCAATTAACTGTGCCCATCTCGCGCCCGGAGACGCTACACATGGGACCCCTTCTTCCGAAGTTACGGGGCAATTTTGCAGAGTTCCTTAGAGAGAGTTCTCTCGCGCGCCTTAGTGTTCTTACACTCGCCTACCTGTGTCGGTTTTGGTACGGGCACTCTTGCTTCAAAGTTTAGAGGTTTTTCTTGGCACCGTGGATTCAGCCAGTTATCACCTGAAGCGGCTTCCCGATGCATGTCACTCCGTATGAGGGCAGATTTTCCTATCCCTGCAAGCTTCATGCACCGCCGGGCATATCCATAGCTCCGGTTGGCTTATCCTAATGCGTCACCCCATCACTCCACAAAAGTGGGGCAGGAATATTAGCCTGCTATCCATCGACTACGCCTTTCGGCCTCGCCTTAGGTCCCGCCTAACCCTGGGAAGACGACCTTTACCCTGAGGAAACCTTAGGCTTTCGGCGGAATAGATTCTCACTATTCTTATCGTTACTCATTCCTGCATTCTCACTTCCGATACCTTCACATTGCTTTTCAGCAACGCTTCAGCGGCCTACGGAACGCTCCCCTACCCAGCCCAGAAAAATCTAGGCTGCCGCAGTTTCGGTAGATAGTTTAGCCCCGATCATCTTCGGCGCAAAAACGCTCGACTAGTGAGCTATTACGCACTCTTTAAAGGAATGGCTGCTTCTAAGCCAACCTCCTAGCTGTCTGAGCATCTTCACATCCTTCTCCACTTAACTATCATTTGGGGACCTTAACTGGCGGTCTGGGTTGTTTCCCTCTCGTCTACGAAAGTTAGCTCACGTAGACTGACTCTCAAGATTATCACCAATGGCTTTCAGAGTTTGACAGGGTTTGGTAAGCTGGTGGGCCCCCTAGCCCAATCAGTGCTTTACAACCATTGGTTAATTCTTAAGGCTAGCCCTAAAGCTATTTCGGGGAGAACCAGCTATCTCCAGATTCGGTTAGCTTTTCACTCCTAACCACAACTTATCCCAAGAGTTTTTAACCTCAACGGGTTCGGTCCTCCACTTCCTGTTACGGAAGCTTCAACCTAGCCATGGCTAGCTCATCTGGTTTCGGGTCTACTGATAGCGTCTTAAACGCCCTATTCAGACTCGCTTTCGCTACGCCTTCGCCTAACGGCTTAAACTTGACACTACCAGTAAGTCACAGGATCATGCTTCAAGAGGCACGCCACCACCCTTTAAATAAAGGGCTGTGACTGCTTGTAAGTGTATGGTTTCAGGTACTATTTCACTCCCCTCGCCGGGGTACTTTTCACCTTTCCCTCACGGTACTGGTTCACTATCGGTCAGTCGGAATATTTAGCCTTGCGGGGTGGTCCCCGCTGATTCACTCAGGGTTCCACGTGACCTAAGCTACTCAGGAACAGGCTAGGTCTTTACACCTTTCGTCTACAGGACTATCACCTACTCTGGTGTAGTTTTCCAAAGCTACTTCAACTAGGTGTTCAGAATCCATATATGCCAGTCCTACAACCCCGAATCCCAAAGGATTCGGTTTGGGCTTTTTCCTGTTCGTTCGCCACTACTAAGGAAATCGAGGTTTCTTTCTTTTCCTTCAGCTACTTAGATGTTTCAGTTCGCTGAGTTCCCTCCCTCTAGCCTATGTATTCAGCTAGGGGTGGCAGAGATTTTCTCTGCCGGGTTTCCCCATTCGGAAATCCACGGATCAAAGCTTGCTTCCAGCTCACCGAGGCTTATCGCAGGTAGCCACGTCCTTCTTCGGTTCGACTGCCAAGGCATTCACCATACACCCTTAATAACTTAACCATAAGAATTTTTAAGGATGAATTTTTATAGACACAATACTTTACAAATATTGTTTGCATAAACCCAAAATCACTTTTGGATTTTTAGTCACTTCTATTTACTTGTCAAAGAACACACTGCCTCTTAAAAAGCAGCAAAGGAAAGTTTACACATATAAAATAGCGCATGTCAACCCCCTAAAATCTTAGAATTAAGGCCTCCAAAAACTGACTCTTAATCAGTTGATTTAGGGCTCGAGTCTTAAACTAAACCAAAAAATAACTTTTTACTGAAACTGTACAACCCTGTAGTCAAGACGCTCTTCACTTAAAATCATTTCAAGGTACTGATGTTTTGCTAAAGCATCGATCATGGCAAAATTATGCTTTTCATCTAGGTAAATACCATTTTCCATTACAGTATGGCCATAAACGCCAAAGCGGTGACGAGCTTGTCTGACAAGGTCAGGCTTCTCCTGCCACCAGTGCTTAGAATCTCTGTCATTATAAAAGAAGTCATCAAAGTATTGCATGCTGGGCAAAGGTCCTGCATGAGCAAACTGCACTCCATAAAAACGTTTTTCACGTGGGAAAGCACGGATCCACTCGGCTATATCGTCAGGCAGGGAAATGCCGCCATACTCAGTGTTAAATTCGTTGTGTTTAAGACCTCCACGTGTGGTTAATTGATATTCATGAGTAAGTGCATCCTCATCATGATTACCTAAGATTACTGTAGCATTACCCTTAGACTTATTTACAAAGTCTTTAAAGCGATAAATATCACGAATTTGAGCCCTTGCAGCACGTTTTAAGTGTGTTTCATTTTCAATATCGTAATACTCTACTCCTACTATTTTGGCATAAGTATCGAAATCTTTATAGTGAACTAAATCGCCTATAAAAACCACTTGGTATCTGCCCTCAACAATGGGTTGTGTAGGCTCCAGCATGCTGTTGGCAACGTTAGCAGCCTTAAGAGCACGCCACATCTCTGCCCACATGCCGTGAATGTCTCCTATAGCAATGACTTTAATCACACAATGACCTCAAACAGCTTAACAAAACAATGCTATCAGTTAGAGGACAACCTATGTTATGACCTATTTACGTTTCATTTGCAGCTAAGCAGGAGTGCAAAAGTTTTTGTGAAAACTTATGAAGTAATTTAGTGCCTAAAGGAAGTTAGTAGATAACTATAAGTAAAGTCCTACTAACTTTAATTTGAATTCCAATAAAGGCTCACCAGTATTTATGTTTGGGTGTTTAGTTTGGCGAAAATAGGAAGACTATAAAAATATGAAACTATGAAGTTAGTATAATGTAAATAATAAGGCTATTTCCAAAAGTTTTAGAGTTTTTGGAAATTTAAGTTTGAGTCAACCAAAATTCTAATTTAATTATGTAGAGTCGCTCTCATACTAACTTTATAAACTCACACTGGAGTTTACTGGTGTTATGGAAAGCATAAAGTCAAGGTTATTTAATTTAAGTTACAATTTGAGCTCTGAAGGTGATAGTTTTGATATGTTCAGCATGTGGTGCCAATAACATAGATGATGCCCAAAGTTGTACGGCTTGTGGATCATCATTAATTGTGCCACATTTGCCTATGGGTAGCAAGTTAATAGGAGGTCGTTATACAATTGGTAAGGTACTTGGTGAAGGAGGATTTGGAGTAACTTACCAAGGAGCTGACACTTTACTTAGAAGGCCTGTAGCAATAAAAGAGCTTTTCCCAGAAGGTGCTATGCGTTCAGGCACAACAGTTGTTCCCCCTATTACTACAGGAGAACAAGGTTTTATTGAGGTACGTCAAAACTTTATTAAAGAAGCCCAAACCTTAGCGCAATTCAATCACTCTAGTATAGTGAGGGTTCTTGATCAATTTGAAACTAACAACACTGCTTATTTCGTTATGGAATTTTTAAAAGGTAAAACACTATCTGATCGAATTAATAACAGAGGTAAACTTGATTTTGCTGAGATTTATAATATTGCTGAATGTATCGCTGAAGCTCTAGGACTTGTGCATCAAATAGGTTTACTACATCGTGATATAAAACCTGAAAACATTTTGTTAACTGAAGATAATCGTACTGTGCTTATTGATTTTGGTTCTGCAAGACAGTTCATGCAAAATAAAACTACTAAAGTTACTAGAATGGTGACGCCAGGCTATGCCCCTTTAGAACAATATGCTTCACAGGCTCGCTTTGGTGCTTATACTGACATATATGCTCTGGGAGCAACTTTACACCATGCTTTAGTTGGGGTATGTCCTGTTGAAGCTACAGATCGTGTGGCTGGACAGAGCCTAAAACCTTTACCTAAAAATACTCCTGAAGGCCTAAGAAAGGCGGTTATTAAAGCTTTAGGCTTACGTATAGAGGACCGGCCTCAAACTACAGAAGTTTTCTTAGATATTTTAAGAGAAGGCACTAAAGACACATCGAGCGCCCCTTATTTTTTTGCTGGTAAAAAATATGATACCCCTAAAAAGCTAGCTTATGGCTTAGCAGACAACTGGAGCTTAGCTCTAGAGGAATTGGACAATGAACATTTGAGAAAATGGGTGTTTAGGGGTGCTAGAGACCTTGATTTAGGTATCTTTCTAGAGGACTTAAAGCATGAAAATGTAGACTTAGACATTAAGCTTTTTAAGTTAATCAATAGGCTTAATCCCCAAGTCATAAAATATATGGGCTATTCATTTATTGATAAAGCTGATTTGTTAAAAATATCACAAAAGGCATTACAAGATGGCTTAGCTAAAGAAGTGCTTATCGCTATTTTAGAAAAGGATATTTTGTCTTTGCACCCTCAAGCTCTTCATCATGGTTTCATACAGCTCGAGCAGCTTTGGAAATCAGAGGTAAGAAACTATAATCAACTTATTGATCAAGATGGTTTTTCAACACTTACTCACAAAGATGCGGAGGCTATTTTGCTGACGGCCCTAATTTCAAAACCAGCAGCTAGTGATTTATATTCTCAAGTTGAGCAAGTTATTACACCAGAGACTATGAAAAGATCATGGTTTGCAAAATTGGATAAATCCTCGCCTTCCGGGCAACTAGCAGCTTTAACACTTGCTCCTATAGCTGCTGAGCAAACGGCAAAGATAAGATTCGAAAATCGCCTATATGGTGCCCTAGCAGCGGTAGTAGCCTGGGCAGCAATAAATTGGTTAAGAGTGTTTGATTTACAAGCACCTATAGCAGCTATTTTGGGGCTTATTATAGGTTTTGCGTTTGGAATCATTTTGCATATTTTCCCTGATACAAATAAAGGATTAAGGCGCTGGTGGAAGATAATTTCTTTGTCAATTTTTGGAGGTAGTTCAATTTGGATTTTTAACTTACCCAATAATCTAATAGTTTCGCTCATCTTGCTTATTATTTTTGTTGTCATAGGAGTTACATGTTAGACGTAAACATAATCGCACATCGCGAATACTTACTGGCCAATCAAAATAGTCAAAAACTCTTCTTACAACTCAATCTTCGCCCTAAGCAGCAAGCTTCTGAAGCAAGGCCACAACTTGCCGTAGCATTTGTAGTTGACACATCAGGTTCTATGCGTGAGGTTGTAACTGATCCTGAGGAATATACTGGGCAAACCAGAGTAGTTGAAGGGCAGGAATATGAAGTTGTTCATGGGGCAAAGAGTAAGCTTGATCTGGTAGCAGAATCTTTACAAGGCATTCTAGACTCAAGGGCTCTACAACCCCAAGATCGCTTAGCACTTGTACACTTTGATGATCGTGCTCGTGTCTTGGTACCTTTTACTGAAGCCAGTCAGCGTGCTCGCTTATTAGCTGCGGTAGAAAGCTTAAATAATTACTCGGGTGGCACTCATATGGGTGCAGGTATGGAAAAAGGGTTCGAGCTTTTGCAAGTAGAAAAGGGCAGTAAGCGCATGATTTTGCTCACAGATGGTGAAACGTTTGATGAAAATATTGTAGAGGAAATAAGTAGCCTTTTATCTAGAGAGCATATTCCTGTGACTGCCATTGGTGTTGGAGAGTTTAATGAAGAACTTTTACTTAAAACTGCTGATAAGACACAAGGTAAGGTTATTGATGTAGTTCCTGACACTGCTAATCCTTTGCCACCCGCTATACAAGCTAGTCAGCTACCCCAGGAAATTTTGGGGGATATGCAAAGCGCTGCTCACGAAGTGATAACTGATATTGGCTTTAGTGTTAAAACCGTTAAGGGCATCGTTGTTGATAGAGTTACTCGAGTAGCTCCCCAGCAAACGGAGGTGGACATGACCTTGCAGCCCTATAATTTAGGTAACGCTGCTGTTAATGAGACAACTACTTTTGTGATAGAACTTACCTTATCTGCTCACAGACAGGCTAGATTACGGTTGGCTCAGTTAGGGTTCACTTATCAAGTGCCAGGCATTAGCTATCGTGGTGAAATACCTCCACTTGATGTAGTAGTGGAGTTTACAAATGACGAGTTTATGGCTGGGCATGTTAATAATGAGGTAATGCAGTGGGTGCAACAACGTAATGTTGAGCTTCTTATCAAAAAGGCCACTGCTGAAGCTAGAACGAGCCCTGAAAAAGCAGCCAAAACTATGCAACTAGCACGTAATATGACTGTTAAACTTGGTAATACAGTAATGACTCGAGCTTTAGATAGAGCTCTAGATGAAATAAATGATAGCCAAACTATTAGTATTGGTACGGCCAAGACACTCAAAATAGGCGCAAAAACTCAAACTCTTAGAGCAGGTAGTGATGGTAGAATCCCTACCGAAGAAGATATTCGTAGGATGACAGGGGCTTAGTAATGCCACTAAATAGGAATTTTTAGAAGAGCTATGTTTAGATACCAAAGTTAAGTACACAGTTATGAATGAAAGTGTTCAAATTACATATATCAGAGGTCTTTGCGACTATAGTTTTAATCTGTTAGAATTAACCCCTAGTCGTCGCGGCAAAAGGCTATGTCGAGACGTTAAACGCTCATGGATGGTTACACAGCAGCAGTTTCGTGTGAAGTGAGAACTTTTGAATACACTTACCCTACATAAGGGTTTGCACACTTGTGCGTATGAAAAAGGTAGCAGAATAAAATGTCAATAACATGCGTAATTTGTGGTACTGAGAATCCAGTAGAGGGAGAATTTTGTGAGGGTTGTGGTACAGAGCTAAGTTTAAGTCAGGCATTTTCTACAGATCAGCCTATAAACGACTCTACTCAGCCACAAGTTGAATCACCTGAACCATACACTCCTACTCCTACCTCGCCTCCGCCTTTGGAGCCTCAAATAGACTCTTTTACTACCAACACTGACTCTAATGAAAAAGACTCTCCAATACCTTCTGAGTCACCAGATAACCTGCAAAAAGATGATTTTGCAGCACAACCACTCTCTACACAGTCTTCAGCACCCTATTCTGCTAGGGGCCTTGGGAACACCCCATCACAGTCTGATCTAGTCCCTCCTGAAACTAATGACCCTTTCCCAGAATTTGCCAAATCCTCATCCCAACCCACGCCACAAGCCGAATCACATTTTATAGAAAGCCAGCCTGCTTCTTACCCTACATCAGCGTCTCAATCAACCCCTACTGGTCAAATAGATACTAGCTCACAACCTAAACAGGTAGCACCAGAGTCTACAAATTCTGCTGCTCAAGCCTATGTCTCCAAAGCTGTCTCCACTTCTGTAAAACCTGCTAAGCTTGTAATAACTAAGTTTGGCTCAATTACAGAGGAATCTATTCCTTTACAAGCCACTCCCCTTATTGTAGGAAAGTTCGATCCTGCAACTGGCCCTGTAGACATTGACCTTACTGGCATTAGGGGTGAGGAATATATTTCTAAGCAGCATGCAGAGCTTTACTTTGATGGGAGATGGAAAGTTAGGGATATTGGATCTACTAATGGCATTTACATTCGTCCTGTGGGTGCAAAAAATTATAATCCTCGCTTACAAGTGCCTACTGAGTTAAGTGATAGTGATGAGATTTCTTTTGGAAATGTACGTTTTGTCTTTCGTGAAAGCTAACAATGGAGCATCAAAAGAAGCTCGAGGGTAATAACAAAAATAGTCAAGATGCTAGGTTTTTAGAAGAAGAAAGTATAGCGGGTACCCTTAGTTCTAAAACTGATGCTACTAACACCAAAACTCAACCTGGGCACACTGAAGCTGATTTATTTCCTGAAGTTGTAGCAATTTTGCAAAAAACTGAAAGGGGTATGTATGATTCTGTGGATACTCTCCAGGAAAATGATGTTAAGGAAATTGAATATAGTAGTAGTAGTAATGTAGTGCCTAATAAAGAAGAGACCCAAACTGAAGCAGGAGATAATGATTTTATAAGCCAAGAAACTCGAGCAGAAACTAAAGAAGAAGTACTAGCTGCAGATGCAAGGTCAGAACTAACTCAGTCCCCTAAAGAGGAAGAGGAGTATCTTGAAGAAAAGTACTATGAGCCTACTACCATGACAGAAGATAGCTTTTCAATAGGAGATGTTATTAATTTAGGGGATAAAGATTTTACTGTTGATGAGGTATTGGCTCGAGCTTACTATAAAGCCCATATAGAAGGAGAAGAGCAAGATACTTTTGTATTAGTTAGCACTAGACCACGCTCTTCTCTTTGGCGCGAACTGCCTCCTCAACGCTTACTTCCTGAAGTTATTTATGAAGGTGATGAGGGTTATATACTCAATTGGATAGAGGGGGAAGTGCTGGAACCTAAACTAACTTGGCAAGTTGCCCTCCAGCATCTAGGCCCTTTGGTACAGCTTCTGCGATTCTTTGCTGCTCAAAACATTGCTGTGTTTGACATTAATCCTAATGGCCTTATCCTTACTGAGCAAGGCTTAAAGTTGCGCTATCCTTTACAAATTGCCAAAGTTGGTGAAGAAATTACTCTAGCACCTAGAGACAGTTTTACTCCTACAGAGGTGCAAGTTAATAAAGTAGCAGGTATTAAAGCAGGCATTTATATTTGGGGAGCGATTTTTTACTATCTTTACAAAGGTAAACCCGTCCCTCTTGAGGGTGTAGATCCTTTAGAGCTTTCTGCTATTAAAGAACCCGGTTTGCCGCAAATTCTTTATGCTACTCTTTCCCCTGTTCATAATCGTATAGATGCTGCTACTTTGCAAAGGCGAATTAAAAGTTTACAAAGACCCATAAGGCCAGCTTTTGTAATAGCAGCTGCTACTACAATTGGGCTAGCACCTGAGAGAGAAATTAATGAAGATAGTTATGGTTTTGTACAAAATACCTTAGAAACTTTTGAGGGATCTCAACAAATCTTACGTGCCTGTGTAGCTGACGGTATGGGTGGAGAAGTGTCTGGAGAAATAGCTAGTCGAGCTGCTGTGAAAACCTTTTGTGAATCAATACCTTTACCAAACCTAACAAATCCCAAGGCACAAGTTGACTGGTCGGTAGATTTAACTTGGCAAGCCAATGAAGCAGTTCTTGATGTCCTTGATGATGATGGAGGAGGATGCACTTTTACTAGCATCGTTGTGATTAATGGGCGCTTGACCTTAGCACACGTCGGGGATTCAAGGGCTTACCTTTGCCGCCCTGATAATGGTTTACAACCTCTAACCCGCGATCATTCTTTAGTTAAGGCTATGATTGATCAAGGTGTGATGACTGAGGTAGAGGCAGAAGATAGCCCAGATGCTAATAAAGTTATACGCTCACTTGGAGCAAGGCGGCAACAACAAGAAGATGATGCTTATATAGACACCTTAGCTAGCCTTACTGATGAGAACAACCAATCCATCTTTAAAGAAACTAGAGATATTCAGCCTAAAGAGATTATTTTGCTTATGTCAGATGGAGTATGGGGTGTTTGGGGCTATAAAGAATCAATGATTCAAGAAAGGCTGACTGAAATAATTGAAGCCAATTATACAGCCCAGCAACTAGCTGATGATTTGATTAAGGCTGCACTTGATGAGGGTGCTCCAGATAATGCTACTGTTGTAGTAGTAAAACGACTGCGATAATTGAGTAATAACTGACACAAAAATAAAACTACAAGTTATAGGGGCTTTAATTATTGCTTCAAGTGAAGTTTAAGCAGAGAGATATTAGCCTGACTTTGCGAGAACCTTTTGATCAGGGGTTTAAGTAGCTTGAACAAAAAATGAGCAGTTTTTGGACTGTTAAATGAACAGTAATCAATCCTAAATTTAAATAGATCCAACCTTTTTAGGGAAGAGATCTAAACAGGCCTTTATGTCTGTAACTCAAATAACTTTTTTAGGAGGATTATTGTGAAAAGTACTTTTTTACAGGCCAAGTCTCTCATAAGTTTATTGTTGATTTTTTTATTAATGGCATGTAGTACAAATGGGGTTCCCTCAGTTACAGAAAACAATTCTGTAGAAGAGGTTTCTCCTTTAGAGGATAAGCCTGCTACTTCTTTAAGAACAGTAGCTTTAGAAGACATAGCAAGTCTGCGTTTAAACCCAACCGCAGTCTTATTTACAGCCCAAGGACAAGAAGAAACTCTAAAGGTTGAGGCTTTCGATAGTAGTGGTCAACCTGTAAGTTTAGAGGGGGTTGGGCTCGAGTGGTTAAACAGTGATCCAAGTGTTTTACAAGTAACATTTGATGCTAACAACCCTCAAATGGCAACCATCCGTTCACTCACAGATTTGGGTTCTGCTGTACTTTCTGTACGCAGCACAGCTAATAATGATCTTATTACTACACCTTTAGTGGTTACTATTGCCAAGCTTAAAGCAGGTGTAAAGCTAATACCTGATGAAAAGGTAGCATTCCCCACTGTTAATCTCCCACCAGGGGCAACCCCAGATAATTTTACTCCTCCTTTTTTTGAGGAAATTAATGGAGTGATGCATGTAGGTCCTTTCCCTAATGAGGATATAATGGAATTATTAGAGGTTGTAGACGGAGAAACATTGCGTTACCCTCTAGTACTTACTAATACGACAGTTGCTGTAAATGATATTTTATTTGCAAGTCAAGGCGCTGGATTTATGGGGCGGGTTTTGAGTGTTGAAGTTAATGGTGACTTTATCCTTGCACAACTAGAAGAAGTTGGCATATTTGATGTTTTTGATGATATAGATGTTAAATTTGATTCAGAAGAGCTTATTAATTCTGGTCTTACCACTTCAGCACAGTTAAAAGATTTGTTAGTAGCCAATTCAACTACTGGCAGTTTAGATACTTTGGCTTTTGACTTAAGTAAATGTAAAATTGAGGGCAATATTAGTGCAGCAGAACTTAATTTGCTTCTAACAACTAAGTTAGAGCCCATTCTTGACATACGTTTAAGTAGATCACAAATTAAGTTTATAGTAGGTTTCAAAGTTAGTGCTACGCTTAAAGCAGGTTTTGATCTACAAGCTAGGCTTAAAATTATTGCAAAATGCCCAGTAAAAGATCCAACTGATATCGACATACCTATACCAGGTCCTCTAGGTTTACTTATTAATGGGAGAATTAAAACTGAATACAACACAAAAATTGAAATTGATACAAAAGCTGGGCCCAGAGTAGCAGGGCAAGCTGAAGTAGGTTTTAGTCTCCTTCTTCAAGTAGGATATGACAGTAACCTAGAAAACTCTAATGCCTCTAAGGTAGACTTTAAGCCTAAAGCAGATGCTAAATTCAGTAGTGATTTACTTAATGTTATAGATGATTGGAATTTTAAGGTCTCTATAGGTACATTTGTAGAACCTAAGGCAGGAATACAGTTTGGTGGTGTTCTACTTAGGCGACTTGAAGCAATAGCTGCTTGGTTTGGGAAAAGCTCTCAAGATAAAGTGAAAGAACTCAAGAATGGTTTGTTTTTCGATATCCTTAAAGGTAAATCTGGCCCTGTAGCCAGTGCTACTTGGGAAAGCCCTGCACGTGTCATTAATCGTAAAGGTTCAAAAACTGATATTTCTATAGATAAGATTTTTGAAGTTAAGATTGAGTCTGACAAATTAAATATAGTGCTTGGAAAGCTGAAGATAACAACTATTAGGGTCAACCTTGTTAAAATTGCTGTGGGTCTAGGGAAACTCCATAGGGTTTTCGAGCCAGAGGAAATTAAGGTAAAAAGCAGTTGTTTTGATGATGTTATAAAGAAAGAGGATTTTTCGACAAAAACGGTATGTGCTAGGTCTGGTGAAGTAGCAAATTTTAGCATTAAGGTAAAGTATAAAGGCGTTCCTTTACTTCCTTTTGCTGAAGATGCCCCTTTACAAAGAGGTGAAGTTTGGCTAGGTCAGGATAGAAAAATCCTTGATATTACAAATGTTGATGATACCACCAAAATTATGACTATAAATATGAAATTGACAGAAGAGATATGTGGTGTAGGTGCACTATCTTTCCTAGCATTTAATACTAAGTGGATTATTCCCACTTCTGGTTATGCTGGAGATGTAAAGCTTAACTGTGGCATAAATAAACCTCCTTCTACTGACGCTATAGGAATTTCAACATCTAAAGACACGCCTATAAACATAGATGCTGTTAAATTTGCTAATGATCCAAATGGTGATCCTTTAACAGTAAGTGTAGAATTATTGCCTGAAACAGTTGGCTCTGCTAAGGTAAATGCTAATCAAACTATTACTTACACTCCTAAAGCAGGTTTTCTAGGTCTAGATCGCTTTAATTATAGTGTTGATGATGGCTTTGGTGGCAAATCTAGTGCACAAGTTTCTGTTTTTGTAATAGATAATAATGTACCAGTAATAGATAGCTTTACAGCTACACCAATTAAAGGGCTCGAAGCACTAGAGACCACTATTAACCTAGAAGTGAGTAATGTTGATGGTGATGTTTTAAAGTGTGTTCTAGACTATGGTGATGGTCAAATAGAAAAAATCGATCCCTGCACTAAGCATAGTTTTGTACATACCTATATAAAAGCAGGCATTTACACTTTGAAACTAACAGTTGATGATGGTAAAGCTGGTAAGGCTGAAAAACCCATAAACATAAATGTTCTTGCTGCAAATAAGCCACCTATTGCTACAGATGATGAGTTTGCTATGCAGCCAAATACGTTCTTACTCATTTCAGCTAGAGATCTACTGGACAATGATCAAGATCCAGAAAAAGGCCCTTTAGATATAATAGGAGTTCCTCTTGCCTCATCTGGTACTGTCACACTTAATGATGCTGGTTATACATATGAACCAAATAAGGACTTCTTTGGTGTTGACTTTTTTTCTTATACTATAAAAGACAATGCAGGCAATCAAGATACTGCTCTAGTATTTATCTCTGTAAGTAAGATAGACAATAACTCTCCCATAATTTCAGAATTCATAGCTGTCCCTAATAGTGGCGAGGTTCCTCTTACTGTTAATTTTGCATGGAGTTTAGATGACGAAGATGGTGACTCCTTGTCTTGCAATATGGATTTTGGTGATGGCAGTCCTGTACAAGTTATTAAAGATTGTGCAAATAATAATTTTGCAACACACACCTATAATAAAGAAGGTGCTTATACTGTTAAGCTTAGTGCTACTGACAATAACGGAGGTAGAGATAAAGAAATCTTAACTGTCAACATTCAAAAAGCCAATCAACCACCCATAGCAATAGACGATACTTTCAGCATATTTAAAAATAACCCTTTATCCTTTAAAGAAAAAAGCCTACTGGTTAATGATAGTGATCCTGATGGGGACTCTTTCTCTTTGGTGGATAACTTTGTTGAAACTAGTCAACCTAAAAATGGCAAACTATCTATTAAAGAAGCTGATCCCGGAGAACTTGAAGAAAAAGAGGAAAGAACCTATATTTATGAGCCAAATAAAGACTTTGTTGGCGTTGATTCTTTCATCTATAAGATAAAAGACACTGCTGGTAATGAAGCAACTGCCAAAGTTACCCTATTAGTAATTGATAAGAATACCCCCCCTAACATTACTAATTTTTCCGCAAGTCCTATTACGGGTGAAATTCCTATCACAACTACTTTTGAATGGCTTATTGATGAACCTGATGGCGATAATGTAACTTGTACTATAAATTTTGGTGATGGCAGTACATCACAAACTATCTCTGATTGTGTCAATAATAACTCTACCTCGCATAATTACTCAGAAGCAGGTAGTTATGTCATAACACTCACAGCTTCTGATAGCAAAGGTGATAAGGATGAAGCAACTGTAGAGGTTGTATACAAGCTAACACAGGTAAATAAGGATATTGTTCTTGAACCTATAATTAAAAATGATTGGAGCATTGATCCTAATAAAGAGGTTGCAAAAAATTTACCTATTATTGACATAGATATTACACCAACTTTTCCTCGAGCTGACCTTAGAATTGGGGGAATTGAACTTCAATCTACAGATGGTAATGGTAATCCCAATAATCCTAGCCAAGATGTAGAAAAAATCACCATTGGTATTGATAACAATAATGACAATAAAATTGATTCCGAGTTAGGTTCTGGCAATTACAGCCCAAATAGCAACGTAACAAAAATTGCTTTTACTGAGCCCTTGCGAGTTGACCAAGTTAACAATTTAACCATAAATTATGATTTGAGAGCAGCACCTGCACTTTCCCTGTCTTTTAGGAAAGGCCTTGGTTTAGCTGCATTTTTACTACTAATTCCCTTTGGCCTTGGTCTTTATTATAGGCGTAAGTTACTAGCAGGATTTTTACTAATTTCTACAGTATTTCTAGTAGTATCTTGTAGCAATAGCACTTCAAAACCACCACAGTCACAATCTCGCACTCACCAATTGCATATTACAGCAGTAGATGCCTGGAGTGAGATCACTAAAGAAAAGTTACAGATTGAGGGCCTACCAATATCTAGTGCCGTTATGACTGTTGTGGATTAAGACTTATGTGGGGTTAAATATCTTGGCTAGCTTGTTTCAAACTTGCTTTACGCATATCTTAAATGCTCTACATTCAGTTTCAGGATGTAGAGCGTTAAAGTATTGCCTTATCTACGCCAATTGATTCCCAAAGCTTTACTTGGGAATCTTTTAGAACAAATTGATACAAGATCCTTTCAGGACAGTGATTTTACGGGGGCTTAACGGGTAAGGTTTTAATCTTAGTAGCATTACGCTAAAGCGTAATAGGAAAATGACTTCGCTCTAGAAATATATAAGGAAATTATGTTAACACAAAAAACAAAAAATTTGCATTTTTAGTTCATCCAAGAAATGAGATTAGACATGATATGGCCCGTGTTGCTAAGCCTCTAGGACTTATTCCTAATGAATTTTGGTCGTTGGCTTTCAAACACTTCCCTATTAAAGGTCTTAATTTAGGTAATACCCGTGTGCAAGGAGTAGATGGGGTTGCAGGGTTTACCTTAGTCTTACCTATTACTCCAAAGCAGCTTCTCGAGCCTAGTACTAGTGCACGTCGTCATGCGCAGCAAGTCATTAATCGTGGAATTGATCAAGCACGTGCTCTAGGGGCAGAGATTGTAGGATTAGGTGCTCTGACATCACCAGCTACTCAAGGAGGTAAGGCTTTAGCAAAGCGCAAAGATGTAGTAATTACTAATGGTAATGCCTTTACTGCTTATATGACCATGAAAGCAATTGAGCGCTTACTACTCAAATGCCCTGAAAACCCAACAATTAGTGTGGTGGGGGCGTCGGGGAGCATTGGTTCAGTAGTAGTGCAGATGCTTTCTCAGCATTTAGCAGATTATTTTCCTGCTGCATGTTTAAACCTCATTGCTCGCAATCAAAAGCGCCTAGCTCCAATAGTCTCGAGCGCAGAAAACAGCTTTAATCCTAAACAAGTTGCTAGCTACTCTGATTTAACACCTGCACCTCAATCTGACTTGATTATTTTGCTTACTTCTTCCTCAGATGCTATTTTAAAGAGTGAACACTTAAAGAAAAATGCCATTGTTTTAGATGATACACAACCCAGAAATACTGATCCAAACCTTGCTAAGGAAAGACCTGATGTACTAATAGTTGATGGTGGTTTGGTTCAATTAGGTAACATCAATATTGGTGCTGATTTTGGCCTGCCCAAAGACATTGCATTTGCTTGTTTTGCAGAAACGATATTGATGGGTTTAGCAGGGGCATCTGAGCATGTGTCAATTGGTGCACCAGACATTAAAACAGTTGGCTTTGTTGCACGTGCAGCAGAACAATTTCAAGAATATGGTTTTAGGCTAGCAGACTTTCACAGCTTTGGTAAGCCACTCAAAACAACACCAAAGGCAAAATTGTTGAACCCTATATTTCCTAAAATCACTACAGGCGCATGGGGATGAGCAAGAAGCATGTAGTTTTATTGGGGGGCGGATATGTTTCAGTGTATGCGTATAAAGCGCTTTATCACCGTTTGGGGCGGCGGATTCGCAATGGAGATATTAAAGTAACTTGTATTTCGGCTGATAACTTTCATAGCTTTCATGGTTGGACAGGAGAAGTTGTTGGTGGAATTATTGCCCCAAGCCATCAACTAACACCCCTACGTACGGTTATGCCCCACGCTACTATTATTAATGGTTGGGTAACAGCCATCGATTCATCAGCCCAAACAGTCAGGTGTTATGTTCAGGATGAAGCAATTGACTTACACTATGACCAACTAGTTTTAGGGGTAGGTAGCTATGATAAAACTTCTGAAATTGAAGGCCTTGAGGAATATGGCCTTGTTTTAAAAACAGGGGGGCTTTATGCTTTGGAACTACGCGATCATCTTATTTGTGTGCTCGAGCAGGCAGAAACAACCTCGGATGTACAGGAAAAAACCCAGTTACTCAATGTAGTAATTGCAGGTGGGGGACTTACTGGTACTGAGTTAATGGGGACAATTGCCGAGTTATGGCATGACCTTAAGAAGTACTATCCCAGTTTGACAACAGACTACCGTTTGGTACTAGCTCATAGTGGTGAAGCATTATTACCAGAGTTAAGACCTCGCTACCAAAAGCTAGCAGATTATGCTCAGCGTCAAATCTTGGCTTGTGGGGTTGAGGTACGCCTTCAAACCCGGTTGACTGGCGTTACAGCAGAGGGTGCATATTTATCAGATGGCAGCTTTATTCCTTCCAAGACTGTTATTTCCTGCTCTGGTCAGCGACCAGCTTTATTAGCAGGTGTTGAAAATGAACCAAAGGATGATCGCAATAGGTTGCAAACAGATTCTTTTTTACGTTTGCTAGAGCAGCCAACTATTTGGGCAGGTGGAGATGTTGCCAGTGTACCTCATCCTAGAAGTGGTAAGGCATGCCCTGCTAATGCACTTTGGGCTATTATGCATGGCTATAGGATTGGTAATAATTTAGCTCGAGTACTCTCTGAAAAATCTGCCAAAAAATTTTACTTTCCTGGTCTAGGAACAGCATTTTGTGTAGGTGTTGGCAAAGCTGGTTTGGAACTTTACAATTTGCAGTTTACCGGATGGCTTGCTTATATAATGCGACTTGGCTTTTTCCTCTATTTTATACCCTCGAGGCGTTTAATGTTGCGGGTGTTGCAAGATTGGTTTATTTTCCCCTTTTCCAGGCGGCATATTGCTCCTCTTCACCCTCCAAAAACTCAAAAAAACATAAGAACTTGGTAAGGTATAGCAAGAATAATTGGTCACAAGTTTAAGAGGAAGAGCATATATTAAAAAGTAGATAATAGTAAAAATACTTTGAGGTAGGCTAAAGTCAGAAAAAGCCTTCTAGAACGCTGTAAAACGTGGGCGCAAGCATACTTGATGACCGACTATCTACAGGGTTTTATAGTTAAGAAAACCCTGCTGAACAAAGATTTTTGGCACAATAGTATATGAGTTTGGTGAAAAGTAAAACTCCCTCTTGTCCACGCGATAAAATTATGATGAGAAATACTGCATTTTTCTTAATCATTCCTTAATGATTAATTTCGCACATTGAGGCAAAAAACCTCTTTCTAGAAGGCCATTAATCAAAATTTTTTTTTGAGAATTATTCTTGAAACGAGCTTTATTCACACTTACCCTCTTTACATTCGCTTCTAAACTAGTTAAGATGAAGTTCATGACAAAAACAGAACTTGCAGCAACTCTTGCAGCGGAAACGGACTTGACCAAGGCTCGAGCATCAGAAGCAGTGAATGTTGTTTTTGAGTCTATCAAGGATCAGCTCGCCGGTGGCGATAAGGTTGTCATTACTGGTTTTGGTACTTTTGAAGTGAGAGTACGTAAAGATCGTAATGGCGTTGTTCCTGGCACGAACAAGAAGATTAAGATTAAAGGCGGTCCTTATCCTGCCTTTAGGTCAGGGAAACAGCTTAAGGAGGCTATTAGCACTTCAAAGAAATTAAAGAAAAAGAAGCGCTAAGCCCTAGGCAATAAGCAAAATTCTTACCCTCTAAGTTAGAATCTTTAATAATTTAGAGGCCCCAAACCTTGGATGTCTTTAAAAAGATTTTCAGGGTTTTATTTTTAAATTTAGAGCCTCGAGTTCCAGAACTTCACAGCTTCATCAAGTACTTCTTGTGAAGGCTTATCCTCCAAGAGAGCACCATTTACAGCATCTTGAATGGCCTGAAATAAGTCTGTAGGGTTAGGTACGTCCATAGTTAAATCTTGGGCATAGCTGAGTTGCTTAGCTACCAAGATACGGGCTTTGTCCTCGAGGGTAGGGTTTTTGGGTAAATCAATAAAGAAGGAATTCTCAGCTGAATTCGGGTGGGAAGGGAAAGCTTGGGCAGCTTTGCTAAAAGCAAGTTGTTCGCTAGCTCCTGTTATAAATAAAGCAAATTCAAGCGCTTCATCTGGATAAGTTGTGTTTTTAGGAACAACTAGCCCCATGAGTGGCGCATGGAGTACCTCTCCTTGATCTAAAGGGTAAGATGCTACTAAGGTTTGTTTGTAAACATCAGGACTACTTTGTGCTATACGCTGTAAGAATTGTGGTCCTGTAATGAGCATGCCAAGTTGACCAGCACTGTAGCTTTCTAAAGCTCCTACATAACCGCGTAAGAGGGTATCTTGAGAAAAGTAGTCTTGTTTAAAAAGTTCTGAGTATACATTTAGCATCTCAATATGCTCTGGAGTGTTAAATAATGCTTCAAAGCCATCTTCGGAAAGCACCGGCAAGCCTGCCTCTAGAAAACGGTAAAGCATACGCTGGTTAGCAATGTTGGGCATAAAACCATAAATGCCAGTTTCATCCTTAATTTGTTTGGCATATACGATGACTTCCTCGAGGGTTTTTGGAGGGGTACTTGGATTAAGGTTTGCTTGAGTAAATATATCTTGATTGTAGATTAATAATGAGGGGGTAAAGTACCAAGGCAAACCTAGTTGTTGTCCATTTACTTGAAAAGACTTTAGAGCTTTTTCAAAGTAATCACAATCAAATTCTAGATTCAGTAAGGTACCACGCTCTGCAAAATCTAAGAGCATAGGCACATTAAGGTTAACAACATCAGGTACGTTGCCATTTTTTATGCTAGCTAACAGTTCAAAATTTAAGTCTTCAGCACTTAAATCTTGCCATTGTATTTTTATGCTAGGATTTTTCTCTTCGTAGCGGGCAATGCTAGCCTCTATAGTTTCATTGAAGTAGGGTGAGAGGGAAAGGGTCCAAAATTGTAGTTGGATTTCTCCTGACCAAGCCAAGGAGAGGAATATAAAAAGGGTAGGAACTATTAGTTTTTTCATCTATGACCTCAAGTAAAACAATTTTGATTCCAACGCTTTGCTTGGTTGAGGAAACTCTGCGTCTGGATCATGGTATTTTCGTACTATGATGTTTTGACTCTTCTTTGGTGTGGGTAGAGACGCAAAATCTTGCGTCTCTACGAGCATTGAATTGCCTTGGACAAATTCTTCAACTAAAATTGGACTATCAAACGCTAACACACTGTAGGCTTTTTTACCTCTTGATACACATCTGCTAGGTTTAACATAAAATTACTAGAATTCTGGGCCAAGCAATCATTTAGAATCAGACACAATTACACACAAGTAGGCTTTATCTAGTAAACCTCCAACTAAATTTTATTGTTCTGTATAGTCAGTAACTTCAATTTCTCCAGCTATTATAGCAGCAGTGATGCCTTCTAGTTCAGCTATAAGCTCTTTAGGCATAAGGACTATGTTATAGGCATCTAGTGCGTATCCTACACCATCCTCAGCTAAACCTAAACTCTGAACACCTCCAGTAAATTCATCATTGACAACGTCTTGCACAGCATTATAGGCAGCTACATCTACACGCTTTAACATACTAGTTAAGCCATGATTAAGGGTTAAAGGATTACTATCAGTATCACCAAAGCGATTTTGATTACTGTCTACTCCTATATAAAATATGGGTTGCATACCTTCCGTACATTCTTTAGCATAAGCTTCACTTTTAAGAGCTAGGGTAGCAGCATTTGTGAGTAGAGTGTTCCTTGGCGCTAAATCTAAGCTTTCAGGGTCATAGCACATAGTCTCATTGGCAAAATCAATAACCCCTTTGCCAGAAGCACCAGCTGCAGCATAAATAATGTCTGCTCCTTGACTATGTTGCAAAGTGGCAAGCTCCTTGGCTTTAGCAGGATCATTCCAAGCCGCAGGAGTAACACCAGTAAAGTTTTGAATGATCTGGCAATCAGCGCAAGCATACTTTACTCCTTCTTCATAGCCAAGACCAAATTTGCGGATAAGAGGAATGTCCATGCCGCCTACAAAGCCAACTACTCCTGTTTGACTTAACTTGCCCGCTATATAACCTACTAAGAAACTTCCCTCTTGCTCACGAAAAAGTACGCTACGCACATTATCATTCTCAGCTACTCCGTCAATTATGACAAAGCTGGTATCGGGGAATTCTGCAGAGATACTTTGAATAGCATCTGCTTGCGAAAAACCAGGAGCTACTATAAGATCGGTACCTTCATTAGCCATGGTACGTAAGCCTTGAGAGAAGGTATCAGGAGTACCTTCAAACTCTAAAGCCTCGATGTCATATTCTTCAAGTAGTTCTTCTATTGCTAGATTAAAACCTTCCCAAGTACCTTGATTAAAAGATTGATCAAACTTGCCACCAGCATCAAAGTTTATACCCATAACGAAATCTAGTGAAAAAACTGCACCTAAGTTTAGTGCGCAAAAGATAGTAAAAATAAAACGCATAACTTCTCCTAGAAGGGATTTTAAGGGTTGAATTTACCCTATATTAAAGATAACAAAAATTA
The DNA here is from genome assembly GCA_965224855.1 of Trueperaceae bacterium. Classification (GTDB taxonomy): domain Bacteria; phylum Deinococcota; class Deinococci; order Deinococcales; family Trueperaceae; genus CBDCVN01. The sequence continues at coordinate 2,813,418 of CBDDAI010000002.1, forward strand.
ACGTGAGGTTTTGATATCTAAGTAACCTTACCCGTACGGTTCACTTTTTCTATTTCTGAAGGTGTCATTTTGGTAATAAGTCTTGCCTTGCGATCAAAAGTAAGGTAACTATAGGCCCACTGACTTAAAACTAGGAACCTGTTTTGAAACCCTATTAAGTAAATAATGTGTATGAAGAGCCAAGCTCCCCAACCTAAAAAGCCATGAAGCTTTAAACCACCTAGCTTTTTAGAAAGTTCTGCTATACCAGCATTGCGACCTATAATAGCCATAGAACCTTTATCAAAATATTGGAAATATTTACGAGGTTTTCCTAGAAGATCTCGTTGAATTTGTTTAGCAACATAATTGCCTTCTTGTATAGCTACAGGACAAACTTGAGGCAGAAGCTCTCCTTTTTTGTCTAAAGCTCCAGCCATATCACCTATTACGAAAACATTGGGGTTGTCAGGAATGCTTAAATCAGCATTAACCTTTATACGATACCCACTAGTAAGTTCAACATCTAAAACATCTACTAGCGGGTGTGCTCTTACCCCTGCTACCCAAAGAGTGGTTCTGGTAGGGATTTCCCTATCATCGACAAGAACAACAGCGTCTTTGTGTACTGCTATAACTGCAGTATTTAAGTGAACCTCTATACCACGTTTTTTAAGAGCCCTTAAGGCATAATCACGAGTGCTATTGCTATAAGCATCTAATAAATGTGAGACCTGCTCTATAAGGATTACTCGTGCTTTGGAAAAATCAAGTTTAGTAAAATCTTTTGGCAAAACCCTATCAAAAAGTTCGTAAAGCGCTCCAGCCATTTCTATACCAGTAGGTCCACCACCTACCACCACAAAATTAAGAATGCCCTCATCAATTAAGCTCTGGTTGGCAGCGGCTTGCTCAAATTGTTCTAATATATGACTGCGTATATTTACTGCTTCAGTGAGACTTTTTAGGAAGAACCCATTTTCTCTCACACCCTCAACACCAAAGTCATTGTAAGTTGCTCCTATTGCTAGAATAAGATAGTCATAGCTAAAATTTTTGCCATCTGTTAGTTGAACTATTTTATCTTCCTTATTCACATCTATTACAGTACCTTTGTAGAAGTCTATATTTTTCTGAGTGTGAAAGGCACCGCGTATACTATGGGCAATTTCTTCGGGCTCGAGCATAGCAGTAGCCACTTGATAAAGTAATGGTTGAAAAGTATGATAGTTGTTCTGATCAATCAAAAGTACATCCACAGGAACCCTTTTAAGCCTTTTTGCAGCATAAAGCCCTGCAAAACCAGCACCAACTATAACAACACGAGGGTTTTCCATACTTTGATTCTCCTATCTAAAATTTTCACTGCAAAAACTGTGAGTGAAATAGTGTGGAAAGTAAAACTTTCCATAAATTCTGTTGCAACAAAGCTCATATACTAGGCTAGTTGCAGAAATGCCAATCAAGCCATAATATTCATAAAGGTAAATATGAAAGAACATTTTGCTGTTATTGTAACATCTAACTTAAGAAATTCTAAGTTTTTTTAATGTCTACTAAACAAATATTAACCATTATTGTTTTTCGGGTAGCTGCTGAGTTGAGAGCTGAGGCTTCACGCTATTTTTTAGGAGTGCTTTGGTGGATTATTGAACCTATAATATATATGGCCATTTTTTATGTTCTCTTTGAAGCTGGTGTAAGAGGAGGAGGACGAGAAAATTTTATAGTTTTTCTGTTGGTAGGCTTAATTTTTTGGAGGTGGTTTGCTAGTAGTGTACAAACAGGCTCCAGTTCCTTGCTAGCAAGTAAAAGTATTGCCAATCAGATCAAAGTACCTAAGTGGATGTTTCCTACAATTAGTTTTGGCATTAGTACCTTTAAATTTGCTATCACTTTAGTAATGCTACTTATTTTTTTATCACTTTATGGGGTCAAATGGCAGATAACTATTTTAGTACTGCCAGTGCTAATGAGCATTCAAGCCTTATTAACATTAGGGAGTGCTATTTTCTTAGCTAGCTTTGTCCCTTTTTTACCTGACCTTAGACCTATTATAAGTAATGGGATGATGATGCTATTTTTCCTCTCAGGTATATTTTTTGAGATCGATAGGTTTCCTGAGAACGTTCAAAAGTGGCTTTATCTTAATCCTATGCTTACGCTCATAGATTCTTATCGTGCCATTTTAATACGCTTGGAATGGCCTCATTGGTTTAGACTTGGAATTATTACCCTGTTTTCTATTTTGCTACTAGGTATTGGCCTATGGTACATAAACCGTTTTAGCTACACTTATCCTAAGGTTAGTCAGGGATGAGTAATGCTGTTATTCGTTTAAAAAATGTTGGCTTGGCCTACAGATTACAAGATAGGTTTAAAAGGAAGCTTTACTGGGCACTAAAAGATATTAGCTTTGATGTGTATCAGGGAGAAACCTTAGGTGTTATAGGTCGTAATGGTGCTGGTAAGAGTACCTTACTCAGACTATTGGCAGGTATAGTTCAGCCCGATGCTGGTACAATTGAAATGAGTGACCTAAAAGTTTCACTTCTGGCCATGCGACTAGGTTTTATACCACATCTTAGCGGTCGTGAGAATATAATACTAGGCGGCATGTTATTAGGCTTGAGCCGCCAGGAAATAAAGAAGAAACTACCAGAGATTGTTGATTTTGCAGAGTTAGGAGGGTTTATTGATCAGCCAGTACATACTTATTCCGCTGGCATGGGTGCTAGACTAGGTTTTGCTGTTGCTAACCATGCAGATCCAGATGTTTTGTTAATAGATGAAACTTTGTCAGCAGGAGATGCTAGGTTTAAGGAGAAAGCTGCAGCAGCCATGCAAGAGAAGTTAAGTTCAAATAAAACCATAGTTTTGGTATCACATAGCATAGGGACTATAAAAAGGTTTTGTAATCGAGTGGTGTGGATAGATGAAGGTATGGTACGTGTATGCGGAGAGGTAGATGAAGTTATAGATGAATATAGAAATGATAATCCTGCTATTAAAACAACGTAAACAATAGGAATAAACCACTTTACTGCTCCTCATTTTATTGTTGAATAGTCGTAGTTCTTCTTGTGCATTTGCCCCGCAATCATGGTCAATTAGTTAATCACACCAATCACAGTTCAGACACTGCTTAATGAAAACACCTGTCATCAAGCACGTGTTGTAGGGGCTCAAAATCTTAAGCCCCTACAATTGATGCCCATAAGACCTATGTTTGTGCATTTGGTTTCCAAGACAATAATAATTACAGAACAGAAATCGCAGCTTAAGAATAATGGTGCTCATGGCACGCCCTACCTAATGTAAGCAAGGTTAGGAGCCAACCACCGTTCCACACTCTCCACTGTCATTCCTTTGCGCTCAGTATAATCCTCTACTTGATCTTTAAGGATTTTCCCTACACCAAAGTACTTACTTTCAGGATGAGCAAAATAAAGCCCACTCACACTAGCAGCAGGGTACATAGCATAGTGTTCGGTAAGCTTAATGCCAGTATTTTTTTCTACCTCTAAAAGTTCCCACAGCAATCCTTTCTCGGTATGGTCAGGACAAGCAGGATAACCGGGAGCTGGCCTAATGCCACAATAGGATTCTTTTATAAGCTCTTCATTACTAAACTTTTCATCTTTGGCATAGCCCCAGAACTCTTTACGCACCCGTTCATGCATATGTTCAGCAAAGGCTTCAACTAACCTATCAGCTAAAACTTTTACCATAATGCTGCTATAGTCATCATGGTCTTTGACATAACCTTTAGCAAGCTCTTCTGCACCATGGATAGTTACGGCAAAAGCTCCTAGATAATCTGTTACTAAACTATCTTTGGAAGCAATAAAGTCAGACAAAGCAAGGTTGTGTTGCCCTTGGCGCTTGCTGTGTTGTTGCCTTAGTGTATGTAGAGTAGTTAAAATCTGCTGACGATCTTCATTTGTGTAAACTTCTATGTCATCGTTGCAACTGTTAGCAGGGAAAAAACCTAAAACTGCTTTAGCTGTAAACTTTTTATTTGCTACTATGTCTTGCAGCATTCCTCGAGCATCATCAAAAAGCTTACGAGCTTCCTTACCAATCACTTCATCGTAAAAAATTTGAGGATAGCGCCCACTCATTTCCCAAGCTATAAAAAAGGGTGACCAATCAATATAGTCCAAAAGTTTTCCTGTAGGATAATCAGCAAAGGCTTTAACTCCTAGAAAAGAAGGAATCGTAATGTTGTCATAGCAAAGTTTGGGACGATTAGCTTGGGCTTCTGCAAAGCTTATCAGGTGCTGCTTATCTTGTCTTGCAGAATGCTGCCCGCGGATTCTTTCATACTGCTCTTTAACTTCTTTGGCAAATTGGGGTTTTTCTTCTGGATTTAGGAGTTTGCTTACTACATCTACAGCTCGGCTGGCATCAAGCACATGCACAGCCTCATTAGCATAACTAGGAGCAATTTTTACAGCAGTGTGGGCTCTGGATGTAGTGGCACCACCAATGAGTAAAGGCAATTCAAAATCTTGACGGGTCATTTCTTTAGCCACATGTACCATCTCGTCTAAAGAAGGAGTGATTAATCCTGAGAGGCCAATAATATCAACCCGTTCTTTTTGGGCAGCTTGCAGGATTTTTTCAGCAGGAACCATCACACCCAAATCAATAATTTCATAGTTATTGCACCCTAGCACTACACCAACAATGTTTTTGCCAATATCATGAACATCACCTTTGACAGTAGCTAATAGAATCTTGCCTGCACTTTGGGTAGCATCACCAGTTAATTTTTTTTCAGCCTCGAGATAAGGCAGCAAGTAAGCTACAGCTTTTTTCATCACCCTAGCACTTTTAACTACTTGGGGTAAAAACATTTTCCCCTCGCCAAATAAGTCACCTACTATATTCATGCCATCCATTAGCGGACCTTCAATAATTTCTAAGGTTTTATTGTAAAGAGGCCTAGCTTCTTCAGCATCTAGCTCAATGTATTCAGTAATGCCCTTAATGAGAGCATGTTTTAAACGTTCTTGCACGCTTTGTTCACGCCAACTCAAGTCTCTTACTTTACCTTTGCCTTTATTTTTAACTGTTTCGGCAAAGTTAACTAGGTTTTCAGTAGCGTCATTATGGCGGTTTAGTAGGACATCTTCAATAAGTTCTAGAAGTTCTTTGGGGATTTCTTCGTAGACCTCGAGCATCCCAGCATTAACAATGCCCATATCCAAACCAGCTTTAACTGCATGATATAAGAAAGCAGAGTGCATCGCCTCACGCACAGTATTATTACCTCTAAAGGAAAAACTTACATTACTCACACCACCAGAAACAAGAGCTTTAGGAAGATTTTCTTTAATCCATTTAGTAGCATTTATGAAGTCTAGAGCATAATTATTGTGCTCTTCAATGCCTGTAGCTACAGTCAAGATATTAGGATCAAATATAATGTCTTGAGGAGGAAAACCTACCTCATCAACTAAAATGTGATAGGCACGCTTACAAATATCAATACGTCTTTGAAAGTTATCTGCTTGGCCCTGCTCGTCAAAAGCCATTACTACCACTGCAGCACCGTAACGGCGAATGAGTCTAGCTTGGTTTTTAAAAGTTTTTTCACCTTCTTTAAGGCTTATAGAGTTAACTACTCCTTTACCTTGTATGCACTTTAAACCTGCTTCTAAAACCGACCATTTGGAAGAATCGACCATTATAGGCAATTTGGCAATGTCAGGCTCGCTAGCTATGAAATTTAAGAAGGTGGTCATTACTTTTTCAGACTCTAATAGTCCTTCGTCCATGTTGACATCAATGATTTGTGCACCCCCTTCAACTTGGCCTCGAGCTACTTCTAAAGCCTCTTCATATTTTTCTTCTTTAATAAGCCGAGCAAACTTTTTTGAGCCTGTTACATTGGTGCGCTCACCCACATTTACAAAGTTACTATTAGGACGAATAGTTAGGGGCTCGAGCCCACTAAAACGAGGTGAAGGTTTGGTTTCACGTGGAATACGTGGGGGGTATTCGGCAGCTACCTCAGCAAAAAGCTTGATATGCTCAGGTGTAGTGCCACAGCAACCACCAAGTATGTTTACCCAACCTTGCTTGAGCCATTCTTCCATAACTTGGATCATGCTTTGGGGTGTTTCATCATAGCCACCAAAGGCATTAGGCAAGCCAGCATTAGGATAGGCACTAGTGTAAAAGGGCGCTAATTTTGATAATTCTTCAACATAGCTGCGCAGTTCTTGGGGGCCTAGCGCACAATTTAAACCTACGCTAAGCAAATCAACATGCGAAACAGAAATAAAGAAAGCTTCTAAGGTTTGTCCTGAAAGTGTGCGTCCGCTGGCATCGGTAATAGTGCCAGAAATCATCAGTGGTAAACGTTTATTTTTTTCGGCAAAGGCTTGCTCAGTAGCAAAGATAGCAGCTTTGCAGTTTAGGGTGTCATAAACTGTTTCAATTAATATGAGATCAGCACCACCATCTACTAAACCACGTGTTTGCTCTGCGTAGGACTCAACTAATTGGTCGAAGGTTATGTCCCTAGCACTAGGATTATTTACATCAGAAGACATGCTAGCCATGCGATTAGTAGGGCCAAGGGCACCAGCAACAAAACGGAGTTTATCTGTGTAGTTAGCAGTTGCCTCTTTGGCAAGCTTGGCAGCCTCGAAGTTAAGATCATAGATAACCTCATCCAGTTGGTACTCAGCTAGGCCAATGCTGGTGGCGTTAAAGGTGTTGGTTTCTACTATGTCTGCGCCTGCCTCTAAGTAACACCTATGGATATTACGAATTATCTCAGGCTGGGTTAAGCATAGGATGTCATTAGCACCCTGAAGATTAGTGGGGTGGTTTCTGAACCTATCACCTCTAAAGTCTTTTTCACTTAGGGTGTGGCGTTGAATCATTGTGCCCATGGCACCGTCGAGGACAAGTATACATTCTTTTAGAATTTCTGAGATTTGTGCTTTCATGTAGCAGGCCTTTCTAGAAAGCTTGGCCAGTCATTAAGATGCGCACACCCTTGTTTTATGGATTTGAAGCCAGATAGTTCGAGCTGCCGTAACATAAACCCATTGTACAACTAGAACTCTTAGTGGTCGAGTTTATAAAGGTTTACTCCAAAGCTTGACAAAAAATACCCTAGCTGCCACACTCCACAACTTGTGGGTACAGTTGTAAATTATTAATTTGTAGAACAATACATAACTCTTATAAAAATTTTTAGTGGTTTAGTAGGTAGTGAAGCAACATAAAACTATTAGAATAGACTTTGCTATTAACTAATTCTAAAGCTGTTTGCTCAACAGCACTAGAAAAAAGAGGGATACCTGACCCCATCAAAAAAGGATTGACTTTCAAAATTAGGTTATCAATCTCAGGAAAAAGAGCTGAAGCTAGATTCCCACCTCCACAAAGCCAAATATCTTTTCCTTCAACTTGTTTCAACTCATTGACAAACTCAAGGACGTTTTCTTTAACTAACTTAACATCCTTATGAGGACTTTCTTCCATAGAGTTTGAAAAAATATATTGTTTTAGAGTTGAATAAGGACTAGTAATTCCTTCGTTCAAACCAACCTCATATGTGTTCCGCCCCATCAAAACTGTGTCAAAAACCCGATTATTATCATTAATACCTAGCACCTCATGCAAATGTGTTGGTAACGTCTCAGGAAATGATTTAAACAAATCAGGCAAATGTTCACCTTCCGTTAAAAACCCATCCACTGAACCATCATCGTGGCAGATGAACCCATCGACGCTACAGGCCACATAATATGTCAACTTTCTCATAACTTAACCTTTCTTGTTAGTAGGCATGAGGACGCGAGAAATAGCTATAAACCAACATGCCTTAGCTATGGTTTAACTAATAAAAGCTTTACCTCAAAAAATAAATTAAACTTTAATAAGTAAAAGGATTTTAATTTGAATTGCTTAGATCATTGCAAGGCTAAGTTAGCACAAAGTCAAAGTATGATTCAAGTTACTTGCTATGGTGGGGTTTAAGCTGTAATTACTAGTGGAGGGGCATCTTTTTGAATTATCAATGTATGCTCAAAATGAGCTACTGGACTTTTGTCTTTAGTCTTGATAGTCCAACCATCTTGAGACTTGTACACTTCTCCCTTACCAGTAGTAATGATGGGTTCTATACTAAGTCTCTGAGCAGCAATAACGTTCCAATTACACAGGCTTCCATATGCTATGGAGCTTTATAATTAGGCCAAATTGAAAGTCTATTTTTACTCAAACCCTAATCACTGCACCTTCTTTCAGACGCTGCCTTAAACGCCAATCATAGACATTGGGAATTTCAGGTTTCTCATGAATACCCTTGCCCACACCATGACCTGCTAAAGAAGGAATCACCTTAAACCCTTGCCTTTTTACCTCTTTTTCTATGTTGTGTCCTATTTTGTTAATACGGCAACCAGCTTGTGCTAGGTCTATAGCTTTTTTAAGAGTTTGATCAGCGCATTCACTAAGACGTCTCAAATGTGGTTTTACTGGTGGTATAAGTACAGTGATGGCGGCATCAACTATGTAGCCATTTAACTCAGGTGTTACATCTAGCTTAACTATATCTCCAGCTTTGATGGTGCGTTGATTAGGAACCCCATGCACTGCTTCATCATTGATGCTTATGAGTACTGTACCAGGGAAGCCATAGATGAGTTTAGGAGCAGAACGAGCACCATACTTTTTGAAAATATCTTTGGCCATTTTATCTAGCTCTATAGTTTTTACACCAGCTTTGGTGTTGGTTTTTAGGGTGGTTAGGGTTGCTCGAGTAACCCTCCCGATATGTTTTAAAGCCTCTAAATCACTTGTACTTTTTACAGACATAGCAGTTATATTAACCCATTGAGTTTTTTACTGTTCTGTAGCCAAGCGATAAAAAATGCGCCCACAAGGGGCGCTAAAGGGGGTAAAAGGGGGGCAATGCTAGATGCACTATCAAGATAATAGAAGATGCGCTTTCTGATTCTTATCTCAAACATTAATTACAAATTGCAAGCCTCTAAATTTATTTGCCAAATTACCTTTTAAGCAAACCTGACAAGCCCTTAAGTTTGGGTGTGTCCGAAAATTTACAGTTAAACTAACATAAGATGGATAAAAAGTGGAAAGAAAACATCATAGCACAAGTAAAGCAGGAATTAGAAGATTTGGAAACAAGGGGTAAAGAAGCAAAAGATATAGTTGAGCTAGAGGCTCTAATGATGAAATTTTCAACAAAATTTACACAGGAAATTTGGGAAGAGTGGATGAAAGAACGAGCTGAGGGCAAAAAATTTTCCTCCAAAATGTTATCAATGTGGCAAAATGATGAGCAAGCAACGGTTAAGGTTTAAGCAAGTAAGAAGTGTGTGGGGTATGGTGGGAATGCCAGTGCAATATAATCACTGCTCTAACTGTGGAGTATATTCCAAAAGTTACACTGAGCTAGGAATGGATAACAGTGGCTTTTTGCCAAATGCTTTGGAGAAAGCTATAGATTTAACGGTCCGTATGGGATTTAGAGAAGCAGCATTAGTAGCGAGCAAATGGGGATTGCCTATTGGCAAAAGCACCTTAGAATCAGTGGTGGGGAAGTATGCGAAAGTAGCTTATGAAGAGGGAAAGAAGCGCTATGGGTCGTTAGCAGAACAGCCTTTGAGGAGTTGTAAAGAGAAGGGGAATAAGATACCACCTAGACGCTGGATTATCCAAGCTGATGGCACATATGTAATGGAAAAAGATAAAGGAGGAAAAGGGTTGGGAGAAGGGAGAGAAGTAAAAAGTCTAATAGCTTACCCTGTCAGTACACCAAGTGAAAGGGTGAGTTTAAGTGCAGCGATAGAGATAGAGGAATTTCGACCATTGGCACACGGATTACCAAGGCAAGCAAATATAAGGCAAGAGGATAAGTGTTTAGGATTAGGGGATGGAGCAGGTTGGGTAGTAGACTTGTTGACAGAGCTAGGTTGTGAAAAGGTTTTACTGGACGTATATCATGCAGTAGATTACTTAGATGAAGTGTTTAAAGAGCTAGGTCTAGCTGAGGAAGAGCGTTTAGAAGAAAGAAAGAATTGGCTTAAAGGAAAAGTAGATGGGAAGGAATACCTAAAGGGTTTGAGAAAGGACTTAGAGTTAAGTGTTGAACCTAAGGCAGCTTGGAGCGATAAAGGCAAGGTAGCATGGAAATACTTACATAAACAGGCAGAGCGAGGGGCACTAGAGTACATCAAGTATAAAGAAGCAGGGTGGGATATAGGTAGTGGACAAATAGAAGGTTACAACAAATGGGCTATTGGGCAAAGAATGAAAGGCTCTGGAATGCGTTGGACAAAGTCTGGTTTACAAAGAATGGCTTTCTTACGCTCTGAATTTGCTTCTGCTAAGCCTGTGACAAGCTTTCACGCCATCAGATTCTTGGCTTTTCCTACTATGACTCCTGTGAGAAAGGTAATCCATTGATGACTGTAAAAAGTCGGACACACCCCTTAAGTTTGCTATGCTTGACATTTCTTGCAATTTAGATTATCGTTATGGCTTCAACAAGTTAAGATAGTGAAGTTCTTGAGGCACTTTTCACTACTTTTACGACTATACATTAGGATTTTTATCTTGTTAAATTACTCTATTGCTGGAATTTTTTAGATAGAGTGACTATGATTAGATAAATGAGAATGACTAAAGAAGGGGATTGATCATTTATGGGCCTGTGGGGCACATAAATACTCCCTTTAGCCTAAAGTTCAATATTGAATAATTATGAAAAACCATTAAGAAATTTCGTAACTTTAACGTTATCGAAGTGTGAGAGAATTTGCTCAAAGAGTGTTTACTAATTTTTTAACATGACATATTTTAAAGTTTTCATTCATCAAAATAGTAGTCTGAGAAAACATTTCAGGTATTGTTTGTTAAGTAAATATGAAGCTATAGCTTACTCAATATTTTTGGGAAGGGTATTTTTATGAACTTTTCTTTTCTGCTTGACTTACCAAGAGTTATTCGTTTTTTAGTGCTACTAGCACTTACATTCTGCTTCAGTTTGAATTTTGTCAGTGCCACAGGAACCCCTGCCCCTAATCCTGATCTAGAAGAGAGCTGTGGCCTAGATGTCATTTTAATACTGGACGAGTCAGGATCAATTGAAACTAATAATGCCATAGGGGATGTTCGAGCTGCAGCTGACGCTTTTGTTAGTGCACTTCAGGGTACTGGCTCTAATGTGGCTGTAATTGAATTCAATGAAACAGCTCGTCTAGTTACAGACAACTTCTCGGGTGATTTCTTTGAGGTGACCAGTAACAACTACAATAACTTCTTTGCTCCTTATATAAACGATACTGCTGCCGGAGAGACTTATGACCCTACTGAATATAGTGGTGATGAAAGGTTTACAAACTGGGATGATGCTCTGTCAGAAGCAGTAGGACTAGCCAGTTCTGGTGACCTTGTGCTCTTTATAACTGATGGGGTACCTAATCGCTGGATTGATGCTAATGGAAATGTTCAAGGTAGTGGTGGTGATTTAAGCCAAACTGCGGTAGACGAAGCTATTGAACAAGCCAATATTATTAAAAATAATGGGGCTCACATGCTTGCTGTTGGAGTAGGTCAGGGCTTAGATAGAGCTGATGCTCAAGCTGCCCTCGAAGCTGTAAGTGGACCAGATGTATACGAGGGAATCGGACCCTTCGACTTATCTACTACTGATGTAACACTGGTCAGGGACTTTGATGACTTAGCCCAAAGTTTACTTGATGTTGCTTTTGCTTTGTGTGCACCTTCTGTAAACATTAAAAAATTAGTCGATGAGGGTGAGGGTAATCCACCATCTGCTGCTTCAGGCTGGGAATTCATTGCAGAAGTAAATGGTGGAGCAACGTTTATAGATTCTCCTGCTTTTACAGATGGCCAAGGTAATGTCACTTTTCAATGGAACGCTAATACTGATTCAACATTTAGCTTTGGCGAGATGCTTCAAAATGGCCATTTTTACAAGAGCCATACTTGTACAAGAAGGTTCCCCAATGGAGATGGAACATTCACTGACGAAAACTTCAACATAGAGCTTGGACTTGGTCAACTTGGAGCTTCAGCAACTATTGGGAAAGATGATGTTATCACTTGTGAGGTTATCAATGCTAAGATTCCTCCGCCCCCTCCCCCAGTATGCCCAAACAGCCCGGACAGTGCGTTTTTGTGGGAGCAAAATGTTGACGTAACAACCCTTGATGCTAACGGGTTTCCTATAATTGAGGAGATACGTTTTATAGGTGGACAAACTCCACTACAAGATCAATATAGTATTAACTCATTACCTGCAGCTTTTGGTAATGCTGTGGAAGTGAGGGTTTCTGATGCAGTTTCATGGGACGGCTATCTTAACCGCTCTAGCGACTTAGATCAGCCAAATGAACGTTTCAAAGTCATTTTCTTGAATGGTGGTACTAAGGTTGGAGAATCAGATTGGACTGGTGTTGATAGTACTGATGATGGTATTGCTACTGGAGTAACTGCTGATGATTGGCAAGGGTCTTTAATGGATCAGTTCATACTCTTGCCCGATGGTGTTGATGAGATATTACTAGTTCACTGGTCTAATGCCACTTATGGTAATGGGGGCACTGAACCCGATTCAGTTGTACCTGTCAGCATTTGTGTAGAATATGCCGAGCCAAAGTTAAGAGTAGAGAAGAGCGGAGCAGATGGAGACAATGATGGAGTAGCAGAGGCTGGTGAATTATTAACTTACACAATAACGGTCTTCAATGAGGGACAAGCAGACGCAGTAGTAGATATAAATGAGATAGTGCCAGACCATACTACCTATATAGAGGCAAG